>NZ_CP110774.1:0-3735595 GCF_027626035.1 Acidocella sp. MX-AZ03
ACGATGAATGTGCGTTGACAGTTGCGGTGTGTCGGCGTTAGAAGCCCCTCCACCGACGGGCGCTGCGGACTTGATCTGAGGCGCTTGGACGGGTAGATTGGATGGCCTTGCTACGAACCTTTTGGTTCGCAGGTTGAGATTTTCCTCTCTAGCTCTTTGACAATTGCATAGGCTGGGAAGGGATACGCTGGTGGCGTTTCTGGGGATTGGTTTACTGATCTCTGCTGGGTGATTTGGTTCATCTGGGTGATGATATGAGGGCGGGATTAAGTTTCTGTTTTTGCCTCTGTCGTTATGGAAGCGTGGCTGGAGTATTTCTTTTGAAATTACGTACAGAAACGCTTCGAATATTCTTGGTCTTTGACTGAGAGACGACATGTTTGAGCAGGGCTTTTTTCATTTATATTTAGTGCCGGTTAGGCGCTGGGTAGGATGAACTTGAGAGTTTGATCCTGGCTCAGAGCGAACGCTGGCGGCATGCTTAACACATGCAAGTCGCGCGGTCAGCAATGGCAGCGGCGGACGGGTGAGTAACACGTAGGAATCTATCCCAGGGTGGGGGACAACAGCGGGAAACTGCTGCTAATACCGCATGATACCTGAGGGTCAAAGGCGCAAGTCGCCTTGGGAGGAGCCTGCGTCTGATTAGCTTGTTGGTGGGGTAAAGGCCTACCAAGGCGACGATCAGTAGCTGGTCTGAGAGGATGATCAGCCACATTGGGACTGAGACACGGCCCAAACTCCTACGGGAGGCAGCAGTGGGGAATATTGGACAATGGGCGCAAGCCTGATCCAGCAATGCCGCGTGTGTGAAGAAGGTCTTCGGATTGTAAAGCACTTTTGGCAGGGACGATGATGACGGTACCTGCAGAATAAGCCCCGGCTAACTTCGTGCCAGCAGCCGCGGTAATACGAAGGGGCTAGCGTTGCTCGGAATGACTGGGCGTAAAGGGCGCGTAGGCGGCATGTACAGTCAGAAGTGAAATTCCTGGGCTCAACCTGGGGACTGCTTTTGATACGTGCAAGCTAGAGTGAGGAAGAGGGTTGTGGAATTTCCAGTGTAGAGGTGAAATTCGTAGATATTGGAAAGAACACCGGTGGCGAAGGCGGCAACCTGGTCCTTAACTGACGCTGAGGCGCGAAAGCGTGGGGAGCAAACAGGATTAGATACCCTGGTAGTCCACGCTGTAAACGATGTGTGCTGGATGTTGGGGAACTTAGTTTCTCAGTGTCGTAGCTAACGCGATAAGCACACCGCCTGGGGAGTACGGCCGCAAGGTTGAAACTCAAAGGAATTGACGGGGGCCCGCACAAGCGGTGGAGCATGTGGTTTAATTCGAAGCAACGCGCAGAACCTTACCAGGATTTGACATGGGAGGACCGGTACAGAGATGTACTTTTCCCGCAAGGGACCTTCCGCACAGGTGCTGCATGGCTGTCGTCAGCTCGTGTCGTGAGATGTTGGGTTAAGTCCCGCAACGAGCGCAACCCTTGCCTTTAGTTGCCATCATTTAGTTGGGCACTCTAGAGGAACTGCCGGTGACAAGCCGGAGGAAGGTGGGGATGACGTCAAGTCCTCATGGCCCTTATGTCCTGGGCTACACACGTGCTACAATGGTGGTGACAGTGGGAAGCTAGGTAGTGATACCGTGCTGATCTCTAAAAGCCATCTCAGTTCAGATTGTACTCTGCAACTCGAGTACATGAAGGTGGAATCGCTAGTAATCGTGGATCAGCATGCCACGGTGAATACGTTCCCGGGCCTTGTACACACCGCCCGTCACACCATGGGATTTGGTTTGACCTTAAGTAGGTGCGCTAACCGCAAGGAGGTAGCCTACCACGGTCGGGTCAGAGACTGGGGTGAAGTCGTAACAAGGTAGCCGTAGGGGAACCTGCGGCTGGATCACCTCCTTTCAAGGATATGATCCTGAGCATTGGTTGGCTTTGGCTGACTGATTTGGGATTTTCCTGAAAAAAAGACCTGGATCGGATGATCTAGGCAACACATCCTGTCCGGATGTTGTCATGAAGCGCCATCAACGTATCCCTTTCCTGTAACAGCGGCGATGTCGGCCTTTGGGTCGATATCAACCGATGCGGACTTTAGATCTCGGGCTAGTAGCTCAGTTGGTTAGAGCACACGCTTGATAAGCGTGGGGTCGGAGGTTCAAGTCCTCCCTGGCCCACCATGATTGGTGGTGGTGTTCGTGAGGATGCCATGCCTGCCGATGACGAAGCAGCTTGCTGCGAAGTCTGAATCGGCCAGGCCAGTTTAACTTGCTGGGGATGTAGCTCAATTGGTAGAGCACCTGCTTTGCAAGCAGGGGGTCGTCGGTTCGATTCCGTCCATCTCCACCAGATTTTGGTTGGTTTTGGGTGTAGGGCCTTGAGTGGCCTTGCGCGGATGTCTGTTACAGGTAAGCACGAGTTTCGAGCTGATTTACCTTGTTCCTGAAAAGGTCAAGGCGAAGAGGCTTGGATGTTTGTTCCCAGCTGCAATGTCGGGAACGAATTTGTTCTTTGTCATGGTGAATAGGTTTTGGTGCATCTGGATGCGCGCATTGGTTTTTGGGCTTTGGCCTTGAGGATCGGTCCGGGCTTCTTGTGTTGGGTTGTCTGACCCGTGGACGGTGAAAGCCGGAAGCGAGACACAAGATGGTTCGAGTGTTCAGTGCATGTGTGATCTCATCTGCCTAACAGTCAAACGCTGTTGGACGTTGGGTTTGCTCGATGAAGCGATTTTGGTTTTTGCCGTACCTAGCGGTGGAGCTGAAAGAGCGGAGGGTGAGCCGGAACGCCGATGGATGGTTCCTGTTTATGGTGGGTAGCGCGTTATTGTGTGTTCAATGCGATGACGTGTGGTGAGAACGAATTGAACGACAAAAGGGCATTCGGTGGATGCCTTGGCACCAGGAGGCGATGAAGGACGTGGCACGCTGCGTAAAGCTTTGGGGAACCGCGAGCAGGTTTTGATCCAAAGATATCCGAATGGGGAAACCCCTCCGCAAGGAGATCTCTATCTGAATACATAGGGTAGAGAGGCAAACCCGGGGAACTGAAACATCTCAGTACCTGGAGGAAAAGACATCAATTGAGATTCCGCTAGTAGTGGCGAGCGAACGCGGAGCAGGCCAGTGCCTCAAATGACGTTAGCAGAACGGTCTGGAAAGTCCGGCAATATGGGTGATAGCCCCGTATGCGAAGACAACATTTGAGGACTTGAGTAAGGCGGGGCACGTGAAACCCTGTCTGAACATGGGGGGACCATCCTCCAAGCCTAAATACTCCCTGGTGACCGATAGTGAACAAGTACCGTGAGGGAAAGGTGAAAAGCACCCCGACAAGGGGAGTGAAATAGACCTGAAACCGGATGCCTACAAGCAGTCGGAGCACCTTTTGGTGTGACGGCGTACCTTTTGTATAATGGGTCAGCGAGTTTCTGTTCGCGGCAAGCTTAAGTCGTTAGACGTAGGCGCAGCGAAAGCGAGTCTGAATAGGGCATTCAGTCGCGGGCAGAAGACCCGAAACCAAGTGATCTAGCCATGGCCAGGCTGAAGGTGGGGTAACACCCACTGGAGGGCCGAACCCACGCCTGTTGAAAAAGTCGGGGATGAGCTGTGGCTAGGGGTGAAAGGCCAATCAAACTTGGAGATAGCTGGTTCTCCGCGAAATCTATTGAGGTAGATCGTCGTATGTATGCCCTGGGGGTAGAGCACTGGATGGGCTAGGGGTCCCAAAGACTTACCAAACCTAACCAAACTCCGAATACCCAGGAGACTTGTACGGCAGACAGACGGTGGGTGCTAAGGTCCATCGTCGAGAGGGAAACAGCCCAGACCACCAGCTAAGGTCCCCAAATTATGGCTAAGTGGGAAAGGATGTGGGAATTCCAAAACAACCAGGAGGTTGGCTTAGAAGCAGCCATCCTTTAAAGAAAGCGTAATAGCTCACTGGTCTAATAGAAATCCTGCGCCGAAAATGTAACGGGGCTCAAGCCATATACCGAAGCTGTGGGCGTGATTTATCACGCGGTAGCGGAGCGTTCTGTAGGCCTGCGAAGGGATACGGGTGACCGGTCCTGGAGGTATCAGAAGTGCGAATGCTGACATGAGTAGCGACAAACAGTGTGAGAAACACTGTCGCCGTAAGTCCAAGGGTTCCTGCGCAAGGTTAATCCGCGCAGGGTGAGCCGGCTCCTAAGGCGAGGGCGAAAGCCGTAGTCGATGGGAAACAGGTGAATATTCCTGTGCCTGCTAGAAGTGACGAATGCGAGATGTTGTCAGGTCTTATTGGATTGATCTGGCTTTTTAAGCATTCCAGGAAATAGCTCTAGCATATAGACCGTACCCTAAACCGACACAGGTGGACTGGTAGAGTATACCAAGGCGCTTGAGAGAACTATGCTGAAGGAACTAGGCAAATTACTCGCGTAACTTCGGGATAAGCGAGACCCAATTGTGGGCAACCATGATTGGGTGGCACAAAAGAGGGGTAGCGACTGTTTAGTAAAAACACAGGGCTGTGCGAAGTCGAGAGACGACGTATACGGTCTGACGCCTGCCCGGTGCCGGAAGGTTAAGAGGAGGTGTGCAAGCACTGAATTGAAGCCCCGGTAAACGGCGGCCGTAACTATAACGGTCCTAAGGTAGCGAAATTCCTTGTCGGGTAAGTTCCGACCTGCACGAATGGCGTAACGACTTCCCCACTGTCTCCAGCGTAGGCTCAGCGAAATTGAATTCCCCGTGAAGATGCGGGGTACCCGCGGTCAGACGGAAAGACCCTATGAACCTTTACTGCAACTTTGCAGTGGTATTAGGAGAGTGCTGTGTAGGATAGGCGGGAGGCATTGAACCCGAGGCGCTAGCTTCGGTGGAGCCAACCTTGAAATACCGCCCTGAACTCTTCTGATATCTAACCGAATCCCGTTATCCGGGATCGGGACCCTGCATGGTGGGCAGTTTGACTGGGGCGGTCGCCTCCCAAAAAGTAACGGAGGCGCGCGATGGTGGGCTCAAGCCGGTCGGACATCGGCTGTTGAGTGCAATGGCATAAGCCCGCCTGACTGCGAGAGTGACAGCTCGAGCAGAGACGAAAGTCGGCCATAGTGATCCGGTGGTTCCGCATGGAAGGGCCATCGCTCAACGGATAAAAGGTACTCTAGGGATAACAGGCTGATCTCCCCCAAGAGTCCACATCGACGGGGAGGTTTGGCACCTCGATGTCGGCTCATCACATCCTGGGCTGGAGCAGGTCCCAAGGGTTCGGCTGTTCGCCGATTAAAGTGGTACGTGAGCTGGGTTTAGAACGTCGTGAGACAGTTCGGTCCCTATCTGCCGTGGGTGTTGGAGGCTTGAGAGGATCTGTCCCTAGTACGAGAGGACCGGGATGGACGTACCTCTGGTGTACCGGTTGTCGCGCCAGCGGCATAGCCGGGTAGCTAAGTACGGAAAAGATAACCGCTGAAAGCATCTAAGCGGGAAACTTACCTCAAAACTAGGCCTCCCTGAGGGTCGTGGTAGACCACCACGTTAATAGGCCGGGTGTGGAAGCGCAGTAATGTGCGAAGCTAACCGGTACTAATCACCCGATAGAGTTCAACATCGTCTCACCAACCCCATAAGCAGCAATCATCCATCCGGACGATACGCTGATATGAAAAGCAAACGAGATCACACACACCAAAACCTCAACCAGACAGCATATATTGATAGGCTGGACGACCTGGTGGCTCTGGCGGGGAGCCTACACCCGATCCCATCCCGAACTCGGACGTGAAAATCCCCAGCGCCAATGGTACTGTGTCTTAAGGCACGGGAGAGTAGGTCGCCGCCAGGTCTTCCAGCCTATCAATACAAAAATAAAAAAACCGCCCAAGGACACCAAGGGCGGTTTTTTACTCGGTGACGCGGGGTGGAGCAGCCCGGTAGCTCGTCAGGCTCATAACCTGAAGGTCCCTGGTTCAAATCCAGGTCCCGCAACCAAATTATCCAACAATTCCAATGCATAATGGCCCCGAACAAGGGGCCGTTTGCGTATCTAGGTCCTAATGCAGCATTAGGGCATTTTAACTCGAAATCCTAAACCTGACAGCCTATGGTCGTATCGTAGCCATTGATCCTCAACCAACGCGGACGCCGACACCGCGGAAGGGGGCAACATGCCGACGATCGATTTGCTGGGCGGGAAGGTCCAGATTTACCAGCGCGACAATAGCCGGTTCTGGCAGGCCAGGGCCTCTGTTGGCGGTAAGCAGCGCCAGTTCAGTACCAAGCAGGAAGGCCAGGAGCTGGCCGCCAAGGCGGCGGAGAGCTGGTACTTCAAATTACACGGCCAGGCCGAAGCGGGTGTATTAAATGACCGTCCGACCTTCAGGAAGGCGGCCGAGCAGTTCCTGAAGGAATATGGCGTCATCACCGAGGGTGAGCGGTCCGAGAAATGGACCGAGAGCCACGCGATCAGGTTGCGGGTGCATCTGTTGCCGTTCTTTGGGGCGTTACCGTTGGACAAGGTGACGCCCGGCAAGGTGCAGGAATACCGCGTGCACCGGATGACGAGCTATGCAGCGCCGAACCCGCATTCGAAAAGCCAGCACAAGCCGAAGGCCAAGCCGCCGGCGCGCAGTACGCTGCATGATGAGGTGGTGACCCTGCGCATGGTGCTCAAGACCGCCATCCGGCATGGCTGGCTGGAGCATCTGCCGGATCTGACGCCGCCTTACCGGACGCAGGGTAAGATTACGCATCGGCCCTGGTTCAGCCCGGAGGAGTACAAGCAGCTTTACGAGGCGGCGCGGGCTTATGCGAAGGAGCCGTTCCGTTCGCACCTTAAATGGAACGCCGAGCAGGTTTATGACTTCGTGCTGTTCATGGCCAATACCGGGTTGCGCCCGGATGAGGCGTTCAATCTGCAGCATCGGGATGTGACGATTGCCGAGGGGGACGGCAAGCAGGAACTGCTGGAGATTGAGGTCCGCGGGAAGCGCGGCGTCGGGCATTGTAAGAGCATGCCGGGGGCGGTGCGGGTTTATCAGCGGCTGCGGGCGCGGGCCAAGCCGGTGCAGGCGGAATCCCGCCGGGAGCGGCAGCACCGGCGCAGGACTGGCGGGGACGCGCCTGTCCCGTCCGCGCCGGAATATCCGGCGGCGATGGATCTGGTATTCCCGGGAAATCACATCAAGCTGTTCAATAATCTCCTGGCCCGGACTGGGCTCAAGCTGGACCGGGATGGCAAGGCCCGGACCGCCTATAGTTTGCGCCATACCTATATCTGCATGCGGCTGATGGAAGGGGCGGATATTTATCAGGTCGCCAAGAATTGCCGCACCTCGGTCGAGATGATCGAAAAGCACTATGCGGTCCACCTGAAGAACACGCTCGATGCCACCGCTATCAATGTCATGCGTAAGCGGGCCGGGAATAGGAAAACGACAACCGGTGCGCGGAAAGGCGCGTGGAAGGCAGGTGAACTGGATGACGCGGATTGATGTTCGTTAAGCGCCGGGCGTAGGCCCGGCCAGAGAGCGAGCCGCTTGGCGGATCGCCAAAAGCGCCCCCCTTGCGGGTGCGCAATCAGGCCGAAGGGCCAGAAACTAAAACTGGTTTCGTAAATTCCAGCATGCATCTCGTTGAAAACGAAGATTATCCCTAACAGTTTGCTGAAAAACCCCGAAACTTGGTTTTATTTTTTCTGATTTAGCTTTGGGGCCTGGATTTTGGTTCAAGTGATTGAAGTTTCTTGCCGGTTTCTGGACTTTTTTCGTCCAGCGGACAGACTCGTCCCTTATATTGCCACCATTTTTGGAATGCGTACCAGATTATAGGCGATCAGGTTGAGCATGAAGGTGCCGGCGACCCGCGCAACGCCGCGCAGCTTGGTCTTGCGCATCGTGCCGTGCTGCTTGCCCCAGCCGAATATGCACTCGATCATCGCCCGGCGGGTCTGCGACATCGCATAACCGGGATGGCGCGTGGTGCGTCCGTCAATCGCGCTGCGGCGGTGCCTGCCGGTTTTGGTCTCACCGTTGTTTTGTGTGACATGCGGTGTCACGCCGGCGTCGCGCAGATTGGCGACATGATCGGCGGTATCGTAAGCCTTGTCTTCGCCTACGGTGATCCGCCCGGCGGCCGACTTGGCTTTGGCTTTCAACATCGCTTCCGAGGCTTCACGCTCAGCCGTGCCTGTGGCCTGGGTCACTCGGCCACCCACCGCCAAGCCGTGCCGGTTGTCCATCAGCGCGTGCCCCATATACGAAAGCTTTGCCTCCCGCCCAGCGGCCTTGCGGTACAGCCGGCTTTCCGGGTCGGTGGTGCTGGCATGGGTATCGTTCTTACGCTTCTGACCGTGGAAATCCGAACCATCATCGTCGCTGCCATCCTTCGGCCGGAAGCTCTTCTGCGACGCCCACGCCTCGATCAGCGTGCCGTCCACCGAGAAATGCTCATCCGATAGTAGCGGCGTCACCCGCGGGTGGTTCAGCAGCCGGCTCATGAATTTCTGGAATATATCGCCGTTCTGCAGGCGCTCGCGGTTCTTGCTAAACGTGGTCGGGTTCCAGACCGGATCATCCGGGGATAAGCCCACAAACCAGCGGTACAGGAGATTATAATCCAGTTGCTCCATCAACTGCCGTTCCGAGCGAATCCCGTACAGCACCTGGATCAGCAGCGCGCTCAGCAATTGTTCAGGCGGCACCGAGGGCCGGCCTTCCCTGGAATACAGCCAGGCAAAGCTGCGGCTCATCTCATGCAGAACATCCCGCACCAAAGCACGGATCGCTCGCAACGGATGGGTCGCCGGAACCCGTGTTTCTGGTGAAACATACGAAAACATCCCGCCCTGATCTCGAAAAGAACCCCGCACCCCACGCCTCACAAAACCTGCCAGCCAAAGTGAATCACATCATAATCCCGGCCGCCAGGAGTTTTTCAGCAAACTGCTAAACGATGCGTTCTAACGCAAGCGCTACTCCCTGACCGCCGCCGATGCACAGCGTCACCATGCCGCGTTTGACCCCATCGCGCGCCATGGAGTGCAATAATCTTGTGGTCAGCACCGCGCCGGTTGCCCCAATCGGGTGGCCATGAGCGATGGCGCCGCCCTCGACATTTACAATGTCCTCGGGGAGGCCAAGTTTGTGCATGACCGCAAGCACAATGGCGGCAAAGGCTTCGTTGATCTCGATCCGGTCCAGATCACCGATACGCCATCCGGCGCGATCCAGAGCCTGCTGAACCGCGGGTACTGGGCCGAGGCCGAAGAACCCAGGTTCCACCGCTCCGATGCCATATGATACCAGCCGCGCCATCGGTACGAGCCCATGGCGTGCTGCCCAGCCCGCCTCAGCGACGATCATCGCGGCAGCACCGCTGTTCAGCCCGGGGCATTGCCGGCAGTTATGGTGCCGTCCTTGCGGAATGCCGGTTTTAACGCCGCCAGACTCTCAGCGCTGGTATCCGGCCGGTTATGTTCGTCGTGCCCGAAATGGATTGACTCCTTGCGAGACGGGAGTTCAATGGGCACAATTTCACTTGCGAACTTGCCCGAGGCCTGCGCCGCGGCAAATCTGGTTTGTGAACGCAACGCCCAGGCGTCCTGCGCCGCCCGGCTAATTTCAAACTTGTTTGCCAAGTCTTCGGTATGCCAGCCAGAATGCTGACCGGAAAAGGCGTCGTTCAAGCCGTCTTCCAGCATTGCATCGGCCAGCACGCCAGGCCCCATGCGATAGCCCCAACGCGCTTCGCGTTGTAGATAGGGCGCTAGGTCCATGTTTTCCATGCCACCGGCGATGGCGCTGTCGATGAGTCCCAGCATCACCTCTTGCGCGGCCGAGATGATTGCCTGCGCGCCGGACCCGCAGACACGGTTTACGGTCAGTGCTGGAACAGTGACTGGCAAGCCAGCGGCGATCGCAGCTTGGCGGGCGGGGTTCATTTTGGTTCCAGCCTGGATCACGTTGCCCATCACCACGGTGCCGATTGCATCAACGGCCAAGCCAGCGCGGGAGAGAACGGCATTGATGCAGGCAGCGCCCAGCGCCGGTGCTGTCATGGTTTTCAAGCTGCCGCCAAACGTGCCGATTGCAGAACGCTGGGGCGCGCAAATCACGACTTCATTGTGAGCCATCACCGAATTCCTTTCTTTTCACGTGAAGTCTGTTAGCTGTGGCGGCAATATGAACTGGCCCGGGTCAATCCGCTGGAGCGCGCCGTGACAGCGTGCCCGTGAGTTCCACCACCGCGGCGATAGTGTTGAAGATGGTGCCGTATTTGCGGATGTTCTCGTGCATCAGCTCAAGCCTCCGGTCCGGTTCGTCCGTATCGAGCACGATCTCGTAGTCGATACGGGTAAGTCTGGGCGGGTGATCCTCCCGCACGGCATGAACCCGTACCTCGGCGCTGGAGAAGCGGAACGTCAGCATTGGTGCGACGCGTTCCAGGTTCTTCAGCATGCAAGCGGCAACGGCCGCGAGCAACAGCTCGGCGGGGTTGAACGCATCGGATCCGCCCGCAGGATCGGTATCCATCTCAAGTTCGGCCTGCTTGCATGTAGCGAGGCTGCCATGGTGGTCCCGGCGTACTGCGCGGATGGAATAGTCCAGCATCGAAGTTTCTCCTGATCAGCGCGGGCCAATGGACAGCGTGGCGTGGTCGAAAGGTATGGCAGGCCCACTGCCTGACAGGGGTGAATTTAGCATCCCGGCGGATACGCGCATTGACCGGGGTCAAAGGTAATCTCAGGGTTGGTACCGGGGCTTGCCTTTGAAGCAGAAGGGACGTGATGCTTGATCGACGTCAAGGACATTTTTGTATGGTGGTGGTTAGCGTCTTTGTATGGTGGTGGTTATCGTCGGGTGAAATGGTTTTTAAGGTTCGTCAATAAGTTGCGGGCCTGCGGCGTGAGTCGCCAAGTCTCGAGGGGAAGGGGTCATGATTGCTCCGTGCATGTGGCGCAGTTGGGAGGCGCAGAAGGACGAATTACGGTCTTTTTTGCATCGCCGCCTGGCGGACGCGCCCGCGACCGAAGATGTATTGCACGAGGTTTTCCTTAAAGCGGCGCTTCAGGGCGGTCAATTTTGCCAGATCGAACATCCGCGCGCGTGGTTCTTTCAGGTCGCGCGCAACGTCGTGGCGGATCGGCACCGTCGGGGCCGGGTGTTTGAGCCCGTACCCGATGACTTGCCAGCCCTATCGCAAGAGACTTCACCCGTGGAGGCCTTGGCACAATGTCTGCCCCAAGCCTTGGCGACTCTTGCGCAGGAAGACCGGGATGCCCTCGAGCATTGCGAGATCGCGGGATGACGCAACGCGACTATGCGGCATTGCGCGGGTTGAGCTTGCCGGCGGCCAAATCCCGTGTTCAGCGCGCCCGCGCCAAGCTGCGGGAGATTCTGGTTGGCCAGTGCGGGGTGCGCTTTGACAAACAGACAGGGCAGGTTTGTTGCCATGTGCCGCAGGATGCGCGGGGGTGAATTATTTTTGCGTCCTTTTGCCTGGTTTCGCGTCTTCAGAGGTGATTACGGAACCGCGGCGGAGTTTATCATGAGCATCCCCTTGTCCTCACCAACACCAGCCCCGCATGGACCCGTTTGGCGGCCCTGGGCCGTGCCGGTGCTGTTCGTGCTGGGCTGGCTTGCCCTCTACAGCCAGTTGCAAACTGCCGCGAATGGTTTCGCGGCGTATCTCTTTGCCCTGCTGGGGATCGACCCTCACTCACATTTGGCCTCGGCATTGAGTTTTTTCATGTTCGAGGTTCCGAAAGTGTTGATGTTGCTGACGCTGATCGTGTTCATCGTCGGTGTCATTCAGACCTTCTTTTCTCCCGAGAAGACCCGCGCCATTCTGGCGGGCAAACGCCATGGCGTGGGCAATGTGCTGGCGGCGGCGTTGGGCATTGTCACACCGTTCTGTTCGTGCTCGGCGGTGCCCCTGTTCATCGGCTTCCTGACATTCGGTGTGCCGCTTGGAGTCACCTTCTCCTTCCTTGTGTCATCGCCGATGGTCAATGAGGTGGCGCTGGCCTTGCTGTTTGGCCTGTTCGGCTGGAAGATCGCGCTGCTTTACATGGGATTGGGCTTGTCCGTGGCCATCGCGGCTGGGCTGGTCATAGGGCGGTTCAATCCGGTGGGGCTGGTTGAACCCTGGGTCTTTGAAATTTCCGCGATCGCCGCCACCGAAACCGTGCCCAGCTGGGCTGAGCGCTTTGCCCAGGGCTGGTCGCATGTGCGCGATATCGTCTTGAAGGTCGCGCCGTATATTGTCGCGGGCGTTGGGGTTGGCGCCTGGATTCATGGGTATGTCCCGCAGAATTTCATGGCGCATCTGATGGGACGGAGCGCCTGGTGGTCGGTGCCGCTGGCGGTGCTGATCGGCGTGCCGATGTATTCCAATGCCGCAGGCATCATTCCCGTGGTGCAGGCGCTGTTGGGCAAGGGGGCCGCGCTGGGCACGACGCTAGTCTTCATGATGTCTGTTACCGCCTTGTCCTTTCCTGAATTCATGATTTTAAAGAAAGTGATGCGGCCAAAGCTCATCGCCCTGTTCGCCGGCGTGGTCACGGTTGGGATCATCATCGTCGGTTATGTGTTCAATGCAGTCATGTGAGGATTGCACGGTTTTTCATCTTGGAGGTCATTTCATGAAAACGATCAAAATTCTCGGCAGTGGTTGCGCCAAATGCAAGGCCACCCAACAAATCGTGGAGGAGGTTGTGGCCGCGCAAAATGTGCAGGCGCGGATCGAGAAAATCCAGGACATAGCGGAGATCGCCCGCCATGGGGTGATGCGGACGCCAGCCGTGATGATCGACGAAAAACTCGTGCATGCAGGCAGCGTGCCGGACCGCGCAGAGGTGGCCGGGTGGTTTGCCGTTTGAGGGCTGTTGGTGCCACGCAATCGCTGCGGCGCGGCGGTGGAGATGAAATATGAAGCTGGCCAGAAAAGCGCGGCTCATTGGCGCGGGCCTGGCGCTGGTGCTCATGGCCGGGGGGATATGGCTCGTACTGCGCGGCCGCGAGGCGGCGGGCAACAGCTTGACCTTATATGGCAATGTCGATATCCGTGAAGTCGATGCGGCGTTCTATGATTCCGGGCGGATCAGCCAGATGCTGGTGCAGGAAGGGGATCGGGTTCACCCCGGCGAATTACTTGCCACCCTCGACCAAAGCCGCTTCGCCGATGCGCTGACCGCCGCTACCGCCCAGGCCGCCAACCAGAAGCAGGTGCTGGCGGCTTTGCTGGCGGGCTCGCGCCCCGAGCAAGTCGCCCAGGCCAAGGCGCAGATGGACGCGCTGGAAGCGGTATACCGGAACGATGCCGCCAATTACAGCCGCTACGCCACGCTGGCGCCGGGCGGGGCCGCGACCATCCAGCAGCGTGACGACGCGCTCGCCGCATACCAGAACGCCAAACAGACCTATGAGGCAGCCAAACAGGCTTACATATTGGCGGTGAAGGGGCCGCGCGCGGAGGATATAGCCGCGGCCCAGGCCGCTTATGACGCTGCCCAAGCCAACGCGGCGCTGGCCGCGCAGGAATATAAAGACACTAAACTCTACGCCCTGCCGATGCCGTTGTGGAAGAGCGCGTGCAGGAGCCAGGTGACATGACCTCACCCGCCATGCCGGTTTATACCTTGGCGCTTATCAACCCGATCTGGGTACGGGCCTATGTGCCGGAGAGCGATATGGGCAAGATCAGGCTCGGCATGGCGGCCGAAATCAGCACCGATTCCTACCCCGGAAATCTTTACGAGGGGTGGGTTGGGTATATTTCGCCGACAGCGGAATTCACGCCTAAAAATGTAGAGACGCCTGATCTGCGGGCCGAGCTTGTTTATCAGATACGAGTTTATGCTTGCGACCCGCATGGGCAATTGCGGCTTGGCATGCCCGCCACGGTGAGCATCACGCTGAACCAGAGCATACAGGTCAACGCGCCGCGCGGGCCGCAAGCCTGCACCAGCCATGCCACCAGCCACTAACCCGCTGGCGCTGGAAATCGCGGGGCTGAGCAAGCGGTTTAGCCTGGACAAACGCCAGGTCACCGCGCTCGACGGCATCTCGGCGCGCACCAAGGCGGGGCTGGTGACCGGGTTGATCGGCCCCGATGGCGCCGGGAAAACAACCCTGATGCGGCTCATCGCCGGATTATTGCGCGCCGATGCGGGTGCCATCCGTGTGTTTGGCGTTGACGTGGGCGCAAGCCCATTGGCAGTGCAGGGCATGCTCTCTTACATGCCGCAGCGTTTTGGGCTGTATGAGGATTTAACCGTAAGCGAGAACCTAACCCTCTATGCCGATTTGCAGGGCGTGCCCCGCGCTCAGCGTGCCGCCCAGTTCGCCACCCTGCTGGAGATGACCGGCATGGCCCGCTTCACCTCCCGGCTGGCGGGAAAGCTCTCGGGCGGCATGAAGCAGAAGCTGGGCCTAGCCTGCACACTCATCCGCGCGCCACGCCTGCTGCTGCTGGACGAACCGACCGTGGGGGTGGACCCTGTTTCACGGCGGGAATTATGGCACATCGTCGATCATCTCGTGCGCGGCTCAGGCATGAGCGTGCTGGTTTCAACCGCGTATCTCGACGAGGCGGAGCGTTGCGACGAGGTGCTGCTGTTGCATGAGGGGCGGTTGATTGGCGAGGGCCAGCCCGGCAACTTTACCGCCGCCATGGCGGGGCGGAGCTTCCTTGTGCGCACGCCAGCACTTTCAAAGCGTGCCGCGCAGGCGCTCCTGGCCGCCCAGCCCGGCGTAGCGGACGCGCTGATCCAGGGCGAGGCGGTGCGGCTGGTGATGGCCAGTGCGCGGGCGCCGGATTTTGTCGGTGTGCCGAGGCTAGGGGAAGCCAGCATCGTCCCAGTGGCGCCGCGCTTTGAAGACCGGTTTGTCGATTTGTTGAAGCAAACCGCGCCAACCCCGGCAACGGCGCCAGCTCCGCGCGCGGCCGCATCGGAACCCGGCACACGGGTGATCGAGGTGGAGCATCTGAGTAAGCTCTTTGGCGCTTTCCGCGCCGTGGATGATATCAGCTTCACGGTACGGCGCGGCGAGATTTTTGGCCTGCTGGGGGCCAATGGCGCCGGTAAATCCACCACCTTCCGCATGTTGTGCGGCCTGCTGCCCGCTAGTGAGGGCACATTGCGCGTGGCCGGGTTTGATTTGCGCCGCGCCGCGGCCCCGGCGCGCGCCAGGCTGGGCTATATGGCGCAAAAATTCTCGCTTTATGGCGATTTATCGGTGCTGCAAAACCTACGCTTCTTCAGTGCCGCCTACCGGCTGAGCGGCGCCCGGCAGGCGGCGCGCATCGGCTGGGCGCTGGAGGAATTCGAGCTGCGGCAGGTGCAGGGTGCCACGGCGCGGGATTTGCCGCTGGGCTTCAAGCAGCGTCTGGCCCTGGCCTGCGCCCTCATGCATGAGCCTGACATTCTGTTTCTCGATGAGCCGACTTCCGGTGTCGACCCGCTGGCGCGGCGTGAATTCTGGCAACGCATCAACGCCCTGGCGGAGGCTGGCGTGACGGTTCTCGTCACCACGCATTTCATGGATGAGGCGGAGTATTGCGACCATCTGGTCATCATGGCACAGGGCGGATTCTTGCTGCCGGCAGCAGCGAGGAGCTGAAACAGGCTGCGAGTGGTCCGGCCGCGCCGGACCCGACGATGGAAGATGCTTTCATCGCGCTAATTGAGGCTGATACGCGCCGCGGGGCGGCGGCATGAGCGGCGGCGCTATGCGGCTGGCGGGGCTGATCCGCAAGGAGGCTTTGCAGATTTTGCGCGACCCGTCCTCGCTCGCCATCGCCTTCATTCTTCCCGCGATGCTGCTGCTGCTGTTCGGCTATGGCGTCTCACTGGACGCGCGGCATGTGGGGCTGGGCATCGTGACGGACCAGCCCAGCGCGGCGGCGGCGAGTTTTACCGCGCAATTCCGGCAATCACCCTATTTCTCGCCGCGCGATTTTTCCAGCGCCGCCGCCGCGCAAACGGCGTTGAGCAATGGCCAGATCGACGGTTTTATCTGGATGCAGGGCGATTTTTCACGGCAAATGCGGGCGGGACACAGCCCGGCGATTGGCGAGTTTGTCAATGGAATCAACGCCAATAATGCCCGGCTGATCGAGAATTACGTGCAGCAGAGCTGGGTGAACTGGCTCGCCCAGCAAGCCATGCAAGCAGGTGCCGCCAGCCCGTTCCCCATTGGCGTGCAGCCACGCATCTGGTTCAACCCCGAGGTCAGCAGCCGCGACTATTTGGTGCCGGGGTTGATCGCGGTGATCATGACCCTCACGGGCGCGCTGCTTACCGCCCTGGTGATCGCCCGGGAATGGGAGCGCGGCACCATGGAGGCGCTGATGGTCACCCCTGTGAGCGTGGCTGAAATTCTGCTCTCGAAGATCATCCCCTATTTTCTGCTGGGCATGGGCGGCATGGCGCTTTCGGTGCTCATCGCGGTGTTTCTGTTCGGTGTGCCGCTGCATGGTTCGCTTCTGGTGCTCACGCTGGCCAGCGCGTTGTTCATGCTGGCCGCGCTTGGCATGGGGCTGCTGATTTCCACCGTGGCGAAAAACCAGTTCGTAGCGGGGCAGATCGCCATCATCACCACATTTTTGCCGGCCTTCATCCTGTCAGGCTTCATCTTCGATATTTCCTCCATGCCCGGCGCGATCCAGCTCATCACCCACATCGTCGCCGCGCGTTACTTCGTTGCCTTGCTGCAAACCTTGTTTTTGGCGGGCACGGTGTGGGCGGTCGTGCTGCCCAATTTGTTCGCGCTGCTGATCATGGCCGTGCTGTTTCTGGGCCTGGCCCGGCGCGCTTCGCGCAAGCGGCTGGATTAAGCCAATGCCCTATCATCTGCTTGCCCTCATCATCAAAGAATTTCTCGCCATTCTGCGAGATGCCAAAAGCCGCATGGTGCTCATCGGCCCGCCGCTCATCCAGCTCGTCGTCTTCGGCTATGCCGCCAGCTTCGACCTGAACCATGTCCCTTTCGCGGTATATGACCAGGACCAGAGCGTGGCCTCGCGCGATCTAGTGGCGGCGTTTTCCGGGGCACCCGCCTTTCAGCAAGTGGCGCAATTGCACAGCGCGCGTGACATCAAGCCGCTGATCGAGTCCCGGCAGGTGGAAATGGTGCTCGACATCGACCCGCGTTTCTCGCGCGACCTGTTCACGCATCAGCCCGCCCCGGTGCAGGTCATCGTCGATGGCCGCAACTCCAACACCGCGCTGCTCATTCTGGGCTATGCCAACAGCATCATTTCCGATGAAGGCTCGGTCTGGGCCACCGCGCATGGCGCCCCGGCACCGCTCGCGCGGCTGGAGCCGCGCGCGCTTTACAATCCAAACCTCGACTCGCACTGGTTCATCATCCCCGGCATCGTGGCGTTGCTGACCCAGGTTGTGACTTTGCTCGTGGTCGGCCTGTCGGTGGCGCGCGAGCGCGAGGCCGGCACGTTCGACCAGATTCTCGTGACCCCGCTGACCCAGATGGATATTCTGCTCGGCAAGAGCATTCCCGGCCTCATCATCGGCGTCATCGAGGCCAGCGTCATCATCGCCGCCACGGTGTTCTGGTTTCACGTGCCGTTTCAGGGCGGGCTGTTGCAGCTTTATGCCGGTCTCGTATTGTTCACCATCGCGGTAACCGGCATCGGGCTGATGATCTCGTCCCTCGCGGCCACGCAGCAGCAGGCATTGCTGGGGGCGTTTTTGTTCATGGTGCCATCCATCATTCTGTCCGGCTTTGCCACGCCCATCGCCAACATGCCGGTGCCGGTGCAATGGCTCACGCTCATCAACCCGATGCGCTATGCGCTCGTCATCATCCGCCGCTGCTTTTTGGAGCAGCCCGGCTTTGCGGCACTCTTGCCCGATTATGCGGCGATGGCGGCGCTGGGTTTTTGCAGCCTGCTGGCCGCAGCCTGGCTGTTCCGCAAGCGCGCGGTGTAAGCCGCCACCCCGCCAGCCCACGCGCCTGCCAGTCAGCCTCAAGTCTGGCTGGTTTTAAATGGACCGCTGATTGACCCGCCGGGATAATTCCTCGGCGTTTTCCTTGCGCTCGCTATAGCGGTCCACCAGGTAATCGGCGCAGTTGCGTGTCAGCAGAGTGAATTTCACCAACTCCTCCATCACATCCACGATGCGGTCATAATAGGCGGAGGGTTTCATGCGGTCATTCTCGTCAAATTCCGCGAAGGCTTTCGCCACCGATGACTGGTTGGGGATGGTGATCAGGCGCATCCAGCGGCCCAGAATGCGAAGCTGGTTGACCGCGTTAAAACTCTGCGAACCGCCGCAAACCTGCATCACAGCCAGGGTTTTGCCCTGGGTGGGGCGTACGGCGCCAAGCGCCAGGGGAATCCAGTCGATCTGCGCCTTCATGATGGCGGTCATGGCGCCGTGGCGCTCGGGCGAGCACCATACCATGCCCTCGCTCCAACTTACCAAGTCGCGCAATTCCTGCACCTTGGGGTGGCTGACCTCGGCATCGTCGGGCAGCGGCAGGCCCGAGGGGTTGAAGCAGCGTGTCTCGGCACCAAAACGCTGTAAAATCCGCGCGGCTTCCCTGTCGCCAGCCGGCTGAAGGAGCGTGGGCGTACCGAGCCGTAAAGCAGCAGGATGCGTGGCTTATGCGATACAGGCGGCGCGCCTTGGAGGCGGGATGGGTCAACCGGCGCGAAGCAGGATTCGACGATGTTGGGCATGGCGAGATCAGCCATGGGCGGCACCATGCTCGTACCATCCTTTTGATGCCGTCACGATCTTGACCACCAGCAGCATCACCGGCACCTCGATCAGCACGCCCACCACCGTTGCCAACGCCGCGCCGGAGTTGAAACCGAACAGGCTGATTGCCGCCGCCACCGCCAGTTCAAAAAAATTCGACGCGCCGATGAGTGCTGAGGGGCAGGCGATATTATGTTTCTCGCCCACCAGCCGGTTGAGCACGTAGGCAAGGCCCGAGTTGAAGAACACCTGGATGAGGATGGGGATGGCAAGCATCACGATCACCATCGGCTGGCGCAGAATCGCCTCTCCCTGAAAGGCGAACAGCAGCACCAGTGTGAGCAGCAAGGCGAGGATGGACCAGGGGCCGATCCGGCTCATCGCGGCATCGAACACCGCCTGCCCCCCGCCCAGCAAATGCCTGCGCCAGACTTGCGCGATGACAACCGGAATAATGATGTAAAGCACAACCGAGGTGATGAGCGTGCTCCAGGGCACGGAGATGGATGAAATGCCCAGCAGCAACGCCACGATGGGGGCGAAGGCGAAGACCATGATGGTGTCATTCATCGCCACCTGCGAGAGGGTGAACAACGGATCGCCGTTTGAAAGCCGGCTCCAGACGAACACCATGGCCGTGCAGGGGGCTGCGGCCAGCAGAATCAGCCCGGCGATGTAACTATCAATCTGCCCAGGCGGCAGCAGCGGGCGGAACAGATGCCCGATGAACACAGAGGCCAGCAGCGCCATAGAAAACGGCTTCACCAGCCAGTTCACGAACAGCGTCACGCCGATGCCGCGCACATGCTGCCTCACCTCGTGCAGCGCGCCAAAATCCACCTTCACCAGCATCGGGATGATCATCACCCAGATGAGAATGCCAACCGGCAGATTGACCTGGGCGATTTCCATGCGCCCCACGGCCTGGAACAACCCCGGCGCCATCTGGCCGGCCAGAATTCCGGCAATGATGCAGAGAAACACCCAGAGGGTGAGAAACCGCTCGAACACGCTCATCTTCGCCCCGGCGGCCGCCTTGGCGGTTACGTCACATTGAACTGACATGGCGACTCCTTACAGGCTCAGCGCTGCGCTCACGGCGGGCACCAGCCGGGCGCTGATGTCGTCACGAACCTTGATGAAACTTTCCAGAGGCTCGCCATGCGGGTCGTGGAAGGCGATGTGCAGGCGCGGTACGGGGCGGGGAAGACCGGGCAGGTTTCCTTGGCATTGTCGCACACGGTCACTACGAGATCGATCTCGTCGTTCATCACCGCGTCAATGTCTTTTGGGTAGAGCCCTTCGGTTGGCAGCCCGGCCAGTTTCAGTGCCGCGATGGCACCGTCTGCCACCTTGGGCTGCGGGCGCGTGCCCGCCGAGAGGACGCGCACAGCGCCCCCAATGCCTGGCGCAGGATCACTTCCGCCATCTGCGAGCGGCAGGAATTGCCCGTGCAGAGGATGAGAACGGCTTTTTCCCAGGTCATGCCGCTTGCTCCTTACAGATTATGCGTGATGGTGGTGGCCGCGCTCACGACGATTTCGCCGTCTTCCTTCGTAAAGGCCCCGCGCTGGGGATCGGGCAGAATCTCCAGCACCGTTTCCGAAGGGCGGCAGAGTTTCACGCCCAGCGTCGTCACCACAATTGGCCGGTTGATGAGGATCGGGTGCGCCATCATCGCGTCGAGGAGCTGATCGTCCGTTAAAGCTGGATTATCCAACCCCAACTCATCATAGGGCGTGCCTTTGCGGCGCAGCACATCGCGCGGCTTCACGCCCATCTGGCTGACAAGCCCCGCCAACACCGCGCGGCTTGGCGGGGTTTTCAGATATTCGATAATCGCCGGTTCCACACCGCTATTGCGGATCAGCCCGAGCACGTTGCGCGAGGTGCCGCAATCCGGGTTATGGTAAATCGTCACGCTCATCATGGGGTCTCCGTGGCGCTATCTGTGTTCAAGAGGCCAATGGCCCCGGCACGCTGCGCCAGCGCCATCCGGTCGAGGCTGGCAAAGGGCAGCACAGTGAAAATTTTGATCCGGTTTTCCAGCGCCCGCAGCGCTTCGCGGTAGGCTTGCATGCGGATGACCTCTGAACCGTCAATGGCCGCCGGGTCAGACATGCCCCAATGCGCGGTAATGGGCCGTCCAGGCCATGCCGGGCAGGTTTCGCCCGCCGCCTGGTCGCACAGGGTGAATATGAAATCCATCTCCGGCGCATCGGCGGCGGCGAACTCATCCCAGCTTTTGCTGCGTAGCCCTTCAACGGGTAGGCCAAGGGAGTTGAGCAGCGTCCAAGCCATGGGTTGCACGAAACCTTTGGGATGGCTGCCCGCGCTATAGGCATGAAATTTTCCCGCCCCCCACTTGTTCAACACCGCTTCAGCCATGATGCTGCGCGCGGAATTGCCCGTGCAGAGAAACAATACGTTGAAGGCGCGTTGGGTCATGTCAGCCTCGGCCGTTTTGGTTTGTCGAGCTTTGTTCCATCGCATGCCCCCACGCCACAGGCGGTGGCATCACCCAGGCAACAATTTTCGGTCAAATAGGCGAGCAGCGCATTCATGTTGGTGAACTCGGCTGAATAAATCAGCGAGCGGCTTTCCCGCTGAAAGCTGACCAGCCCGGCATGGCGTAATTCCTTGAGGTGGAAGGAGAGCGTGGCGGGCGGCAGGTTGAGCTGTTCGCCCAATTGCCCGGCAGGCATGCCGCCAGGCCCAGTTTGCACCAGAAGCCGGAATATATCGAGCCGTGTTTCCTGGGCCAGCGCGGTCAGCGCGGCTAGAACGTCCACTTTTTCCATAATTCCATTTATATGGAATTAAAAGTATTAGGTCAAGAAACCAGCGTCGTGGAATTTACCCGACGCTATGAGCAATATTTTGCCTATGCCGCTGGAACTGTATTTTGGTCAGCTCTCTTGTACACTGTGTTGGTCGCATGGCGGAGACATCCAATGTCTGGTCGCGTTAGGAATTTGTCCCGGTATCGACCCTTCTGGTCGTAACGAGAGCCAGAGTTTGGCTGGATTTTTCATGACGGGTTTTGGGTCGGGAGAGTGTCTTCCGGCGCCTGTCATGGAGATTTGCCATGAACATCAATGCGTCTGCCGCAGTTGCGGCTATAGGGTCCAACGCTGGCCGGGCTGGGGCGACGGGTTTTAAGGTCGATGTCAGTCAGGGCGAGCGATTGGGGCGGGTGTCGTCGGAATGGTTTTCGCGGCCCGATGATGAGCGCCTTTTGTCTCTGCCTGAGCTGTATGGCGCGGTCCGTGCCCGGGCGGAGCGGGCGGAGGCGCGGAATGTGGAGAGCCGGGCGATCCGGGTGGATGCGCGGCGCGATGACGGTGAGAACCTGGCGCTGATCGTGCCGGGGCAGGAGCGGCCGGTAGTGCCGACGCATTGGAGTTTTGGGCAGCTTTGCGGGCTGGTGGGCGCACCGGCGGGGTATTTGCGGGATCTGCCCGGCCCGCTGGCCGGGATCAATCTGCAGCACGGGCTGCTCAACCATCGCGCCGAGCTGGTGAAGACGCTGGAGAGTGATGACGGCCGGGTGGAACTGCGCGCGGTCACAGGGCCGGATTATGGGCGGATTTGGGACCATGAGCTGGTTTCGGCGGTGATGCGGATTGCCGGCAACGGCACTGGCGATACGAACTGGAAAGTTCCGGGCGTGCTGGACTGGGCGACGATGACGCATAACCCGTTTGTGGATGTGACGAAGGAGACCACCACGCTCTATGCCAGCGACAGGGACGTGTTTTTGTTCCTGGTCGATGACACGCATCCGATCGAGGCCGGACGGTTGGCGAATGGTGAGCCGGATTTGTTCTTTCGGGGATTCTATTGCTGGAATTCCGAGGTGGGCTCGAAGACGTTGGGTATCGCATCGTTTTATCTGCGCGCGGTGTGCGCCAACCGGAACATCTGGGGGCGGAGGACTTCCAGGAGATCAGCATCCGGCACAGCAAATTCGCCACCCAGCGTTTTGCGCATGAGGCTGCACCGGCGCTGCGGCGCTTTGCCAATTCCTCGCCGGCGCCGTTCGTGGCGGGGATTAAAGCGGCACGGGAACAGATTGTCGCCCGCCAGGATGATGAGCGCGAGAGTTTCTTGCGCAAGCGCGGCTTCAGCAAAGGCGAGACGGCAAAGATCATCGCCACCGTGCTGGAAGAGGAAGGCCACCCGCCGGAGAGCGTGTTCGACTTCGTGCAAGGCATCACCGCTTTGGCGCGGACGCGCCCGCATCAGGATGCCCGGCTGGAGCTGGAGGGCAAAGCCAAGCTGCTGCTCGACCGGGTGGCCTGAGCGGCGTGCGTTGGCGTGAGGTTTAAAATATGCGTGTGTGCAAGCCGTGGGCCGGGGAGCAGGTCCACGGCTTGTTTTGTGGGGCGGGCGGGCTTGAACGGCTGAGCCTGAGCCGGGTCCAGCGCTGAGAGGCAGAGGGCGGCTGGGCGCTTGGTGACGGGTGATAGGCGCGGAGAGTGGCTCCGGGCCGCCCGTCATGGAGTTTGTCCCATGGGTAAAACCACGAAAACTGTTCAGAAAATCACGCTGAGCGCCTCGCGCGATATTCCGTTTGACCGGCTGGTGCTGAGTCAGGCCAATGTCCGGCGGGTGAAGGCGGGCGTCTCGATCGAGGAGCTGGCGGCGGATATCGCCCGGCGTACGCTGCTGCAGAGCATCACCGTGCGGCCGGTGCTGGATGAGGCGGGTGCCGAGACCGGCATGTTTGAAATCCCCGCCGGCGGGCGGCGCTACCGGGCGCTGGAATTGCTGGTACGGCAAAAGCGTCTGGCCAGGACCGCGCCTATCCCGTGCGTGGTGCGCACCGAGGGCATCGCCGAGGAAGACAGCCTGGCGGAGAATGTGCAGCGCGCCCCGCTGCATCCGCTGGATCAGTTCCGGGCGTTTCAGGCGCTGCGCGAGAAAGGGCAGAGCGAGGAGGAGATCGCGGCAGTGTTTTTTGTTGCGGTCTCGGTGGTGAAGCAGCGGCTGCGCCTGGCTGCCGTCTCGCCTCGGCTGCTTGAGGTTTATGCTGAGGATGAGATGACGCTAGAGCAACTGATGGCGTTCTCCGTCAGCCCCGACCACGAGCGCCAGGAGCAGGTGTGGGAGGCGGTGCAACGTTCCTACAACAAAGAGCCCTACCAGATACGCCGGATGCTGACCGAAGGCGCGGTGCGCGCTTCGGACAAGCGGGCGCAATATGCCGGCGAGGAATATGTCGCGGCGGGCGGTGCCATCATGCGCGATCTGTTCCAGCAAGATGATGGCGGCTGGCTGCAGGATGTCGGGCTGCTGGCTCGCGTCGTGGCGGAGAGACTGGAGCGCGATGCCGATGCGATCCGTGCTGAGGGCTGGAAATGGGTCGAGCAGGCTCCCGAATTCCCGTATGGCCACAGCTACGGCATGCGGCGCATTCCGGGCACGCGCCGTCCGCTCACCGAAGATGAGATCGCCCAGGTCGAGGCGTTGCGGGCCGAGGCGGAGCGGATCGAAGAGAAAGCTGCCGCGGCAGATGAATTCTCCGATGAGGCCGATGCCCGGCTCAATGAGATCGAGGCGGAGATCGATGCGCTGACCCAGCGCCCGCCGGTATATGATTCCGTCGAGATCGCTATGGCGGGGGCGTTTGTCAGCATCGATGGCAGCGGCAAGCTACGTGTTGAGCGCGGCTATGTGCGGCCCGGGGATGAGCCGGTGGTGGTCGAAGAAGCGGATGAGGCCGAATTGGTCGCGGAGGACAATGCACAGGGGCAGAATGAATATGCCGTGGCTGGCGCTGACTCCGACGTGGCGGAACCCGAGGCGGAGACGGAGGAGGAAGACGGGCTGAAACCTTTGCCGGACCGGTTGCTGACCGAACTGACCGCTTATCGCACGCTGGCGCTGCGCGAGGCGTTGGGCAATGAGCCCGGCATTGCCTATTTGGCATTGTTGCACGCGCTGTGCCTGCGGCTGTTCTACCGCTATGGCGCGGATTCCTGCCTGGAGATCGAGGCCAAGAGCGTGATGTTCGGCGCTCAGGCACCGGGCTTGGCGGACACGCCCTTGGCCGAGCGGGTCGACGCGCGGCACGAGACTTGGGCGGCGCAATTGCCGGAGGATACAGCCGAACTTTGGGATGCCCTCACCGATTTTGACAGCGATAGTCGGGAGGCTTTGTTCGCGCATTGCGTGGCGCTGACGCTGAACGGCATGCACGATGCCTATAACCGCCGTCCCCGCGCGCTGGCGCATGCCGCGCGGCTGGCGGATATTCTGGCACTCGACCTGGCCGCTGCGGGCTGGGCGCCGAATGTGGAGAATTACCTCGGCCGGGTGACCAAAGCGCGCATCCTCGAGGCCGTAAGCGAAGCCAAGGGCGAGCAGGCCGCGCAACGACTGGAGGGTCTGAAGAAGGGCGACATGGCCGAGGCCGCCGCGCAGGCGCTGGCGGGTACCGGCTGGCTGCCCGAGGTACTGCGCACGAAAGGCATGGAGACCATGGCGATGCCGGCAGATCCTGCTGCAGAAGCCACGCATAGTGCCTTCGCCGACGCCAGCGCGGATGCGACCGGCGAGGAGGCTGAGGTAGCCGATCTTCCGTCCGCCGAAGACCATGAACAGCTCGAGCCGCACGAGATCGCGGCGGAGTGATCCCAGAACCCGAGGCGGCCCAAAGGCTGCCTCGGGTCTATTTCCTCATCCAACCTCAATTCAAACCCGGCTTCGTGCCGGGTTTTGCATTTCTGGAGACAGATCATGTCAGACAATCACAATCCAACACCTGGCCAGCAAGCGCCTGCCAGTCCCGATGCATTTTTGGCTTCATGGGAACAAAAAGAACGTGCGTATCGGGAGCGTGCGAGCGCCGTGCTCGCGGACAACAAAAAAACGCTGTTCGGCATTCTGGCGGAACATAGCATCACCGCCGTGATCGTGAATTTCGACGGCTATGGGGATAGCGGCCAGATCGAAGACATCACGGCCCAGAGCGGCGATGTTGCCGTTGAATTGCCGGATGAGCGGATCGAGATTTTTCGGCCCGGTTGGGATAGCCCGGACATCGAGCGCCAGACCCACACGGTACGTGAAGCCATCGAGGCGCTATCCTATGATTTTCTCGTGCAGACGCATTGCGGCTGGGAGAACAATGATGGAGCCTATGGCGATTTTACGTTCGACGTGACGGCGGGCAGCATCACGCTCGATTATAATGAGCGTTATACCGCCACCGAAAATTATTCCCATGAATTTTGAGGAGGCGGCAATGGCACATCCTTACCATCACGCTTTATCCTCCGCGAAAAAATGGGGCGGCACGGCGGAAGATTTTTTGTCGCTACATTCTTGGTTCGATGAGAGCAAGATGATCTCATCGGATTTTCGGCACCGGGCACTTCGCCATCATGCCGAGGGCATTTTTATGGCGGAGAGATTTTTCGGCCATGTCATGACGATCTCGACGGGGCGTGTCGTACCTGTGCGTTTGATCGGCGAGCAGCACGTTCGTGAAGACCTTGGCTTCATACCAGGCTTCGCGGATTGGATCAAAGCCATCCGCCCCGAACCCTGGATGGGCCGGGCCATGGCGCTGCATAGACTGCTCGATCCATTTGAAGCCGATGCCGCCTGAACATCGGCTTTCACCATCTATCTTGTTCAACACAGAACCCGGCCCCGTGCCGGGTTTTGCATTTTTGGAGGCCGACATGGCGGATTATTTTTTACCGACCGTGATCCCGGAGATCATCCCGAACGCGGACATGACGAACCTGGAGTTGTTGTTGCTCTCGCATATGTTCGATGCGGACGCAGATGGCGGCGGAACCTATTTCCATTCCTGGCAGGGACCCTCGGATCTGATCTTGGTCAATCGCGCCGAACTCAGCGCGGCGCTGGACACGGCCCGTAGCAGTGACAGCCAGGTGCGCGCCTATGTGGAAGAAAAACTCAAAAACGCTGCCGCGGATGATACATCCGTTGAACTGGATATGAGCGGCGTGTCCTGGGAGGTGATTCTCCAGGATATCGTGCGGCGTTCCACCAAGCTGCGCTACATCACCGTGACAACGGCGTTTACCTGTTCAAAAATGCGTGCCGACGGGTTTGGCGGCATGGCGCTGTTCATCACCGCCGATGCGATCAAAGCCTGCTCGACCACGGAGTTTCTGTCAGATTGTCTTGCCGACATCGACGGGCAGGAGAGCGGATAGACCGATGCTCTGGGCAATCCATGACCAATCATGACCAATGCGGATGGGCCGGACCTGGCAGGGGACGGCCCATTTTGCGTGGGGGTTACAGCAGCATCGTCTTTACGCCGAGTACCGCGCCTGCCTCGCCGAGGCGGCGGTCGAGCGTGCACAGGGTGGCGCCGTGATCCGCGCAGATGGCGAGATGCAGAGCATCGCCCGCGCGTAAACCCAGCGTGTATTGATCCGAGAAGCGGGCGGCGGTGCGGAATTGCAGCCCGCCGACAGCCAGGTGCAAGAAACTTTCGGCCGCCAATTGTGTGAACATGGCTAGGGCATCGGCACGATGCGCCGGTTGCAACTGGCCGGTGCGCAGCTTGACCGACAAGGCCGAGGAGAATTCGGTGACTACCCAGTCGCTGATGGCGAGGTCTCCAGCCTGTTGCGCGGCCAGCCAGGCCTGCATGCGCTCGGTCTCGGCTTCATTCGTCAGGGCGGCAACCAGTAGCGACGTGTCGAGATACAGGCTCAATAGCGCGCCTCATCGCGCATTTTGCGGATTGTCTCGCGCGCGGGTTCCGCCTGTTTCGGCATGGCGCTGGTCACGGCTTGCAAGGCACTGAGACTGACCGGCTTGCGCGGCGTATTGGCGGAGACGATCTGCGCTACCGGCTTGCCCCGGCGGGTGATACCCACGGCCTCGCCGGCGGCGGCCCGTTCGACCAGCTCGCTGAGATGTGCCTTTGCGTCGGCGAGACTGACATTGCCCATGGGGTATTCCTGACCAGTTAGATGGTCACCTATAGCATAGACCTTGGTCGAGTGGAAGAGTTGCGAGGGGACGGCGCCCGCGCACTTCCGATTCGGAAGTAGCGCACGGGCAGGGCTGGGCGATAGGCTGCGCTGTTCGGCTCAACGCCGAGGGTGGAGCCGGATTGGAGGCAATCTGTAGCGATGGAGGGGCAACGATGCCCAAGCCTGATTTTTCCATGCCGGTGGCCGAGCTGGCACAGATGCTGGCGCGGCAAGCCGAGGCTGTGTGCCGGTATTATATCTGCCAGCCGGGCGGCGCGAGGGGCGTTATTGGCTGGTGGGGGATGTTCATAACACGCCGGGGCGGTCCTTGTTTGTGCGTCTTACGGGCGGCGTCACGGGCAAGGGGCTGCCGGGCGTTGGCAAGACGCAGCTGAGGGCACGCATGGCGATTTACTGGATTTGATCCGGGAAAACTGCGGCCTGACGGAATTTCGGGAGGTGGCCGAGGAGGCAAGGCGGTTTTTGGGGCTGACAGGGGATGATCATACTGCGGGTTACGAACACTGCTGCCGCCCTCTGGGCCATCTGCCCAGTTTACCGGGCTCTTGTGCCATCCCTGAGCCCCAGGCGGACGACGGCTGTGATCCCGCCCCTGATGCCGCCCAAGCCCAACGCGCCGCCAGGCGGTTGTTCGGCATGGCGCAGCCCCTCCCAGGCACCCTTGCTGAAACCTATTTGCACCGGCGCGGCATCACGCCAGAGGCACTTATCGGAATCGATGCCTTGCGGTTCCATCCGCGCTGTTTCCACCGTGCGACGCCGGAGGCACAGCCCAAACCTTGGCCAGCACTGATCGCAGCGGTCACGGACCTCGATGGCCGTATCACTGGTATCCAGCGCACCTGGCTTGATCCAGACGGGTGCGCCCCGCTTGATCCCATCCGGCTGGGTAAGGCACCACTGGCAACGCCACGCCGGGCGCTGGGGTTGCTGCTGGGCCATGCGGGGCGGTTTGGCACCGCGCCAGGGCTGGAGTGCGAACCGGTGAACGGTTTGCTCATGGCTGGCGAAGGCATCGAGACCGTGCTGTCCCTGCGCTGCGTGCTGTCCGCCATGCCGATGGCGGCCGCACTCTCGGCCGGGCATCTGGCCGCCCTCCTGCTCCCCGCTGGGCTGCGCCGGCTCTATATCGCCCGTGACGCCGATGCGGCCGGTGACCGTGCCATGGCAAGCTTGACGGAACGCGCTATTGCCGCCGGGGTCGAGGCGATCACGCTCTCGCCCCGCCTTGGCGATTTCAACGATGACCTCCGCGAACTTGGCGTCGCTGAATTGCGGGCAAACCTGCGGGTGCAACTGGCGCCCGAGGACGCGCAACGCTTCTTGGTGTCCGGCTGAGATTTAGTCTGGCGGATGACGAGATGATGGCCCGCTAACGCCGGGATCATCGCGCCCGTTGGGCACTTCATGCACCTGCCTACCACGAGGCCGCGCCGGCGGCCTTCCGAGAGGGCGCTCTGTGCCGTGGGCGGCGGCGGCCCGCAATGGCGGCGAGGCCGCTATTTTCCGCCGCCCCGGGGCTTTGCATCGCGAGACAAAATAGCGGCCCCGCCGCCATCCTCCGCTTACGCTCCGGCCCTGCGGGTGCAGGCCGCCGCCGCCCACGGCCTGGATCGCCATGGAAGGCCGCGATGGGCGCGGGCTTCCGGCAAACAGGAGCATCCCATGACCCGCGAGCATGACGATACCGGCTATGAGCCACCCCATGCATCCTCACCGACCGCGCATATCCTCAGCGAACTGCAACTCTACGGCTACCATCCCGGCCAGGACGAGCCTGACCCGCGGCCTTTGCCCGAAGCGCCGCTGATTGCCGGGGCAATCGCGGATATCTTCGATGCTTTCACCGCCACCTTGAGTGACACGCGCTTGGAGCCTGACCTCGAGGAATTGCTCTGGGCCACGGTTAATCTGTTCCACCGCGCCACCGGGCGGATTGAACGGCAGCTCGACGATAACGAGCAGGCGCAAAAGCGCAGCCAGAAGGAGCAGGATGGCTCAGAAATCCGCTCGGTCGAACTGGAACGGCTGACCGCGGAGGGACAGACATTGCTGGAACGCCGGGACTGCCTGGAATTCTTCCGCGACCAGGCATCCGAGCAGTTTGAACGGCACACACGCACCGCCTGGCGGCCCCGCGCGGGCTCGATGGTCAATCGCCGGGCGCTGACCGCCTCCCTCATCGACAGTCGCGACTTCATTACCGCCAAGCGCCAGGCGCAGATCGCACCACTGCTGCCAGCCGGCCCAAAAATCGCCTTTACCGGCGGGATGGAGTGCAATGACCACATGCTGATCTGGGACAAGCTCGACCGCGTGCATGCCAAGCACCCGGACATGGTGCTGCTGCATGGCGGCAGCCCGAGGGGCGCTGAGCGCATCGCCGCTGCCTGGGCCGATGCGCGCAAGGTAACGCAGATTGCCTACCGCCCCGACTGGACCCGGCACGCCAAGGCCGCCCCGTTCCGGCGGAATGACGCCATGCTGGAGGCATTGCCGATTGGTGTCATGGTGTTTCCCGGCACCGGCATCCAGGATAATCTCGCCGATAAAGCCAAGAAGCTCGGCATTCCGGTGTGGAGCTTTGGGAGCGGGGCGCATAGCCCCCACAATTCAGCCCGCGCATGCCGTATCCCCGACGACGGAATAAGGCTGCCCGACCCGGCGACCTTATTCATCGGACAAGCTCCCGCCAACACCCCGCCTGGCAGCGCCGGGCGGGGTTCATCGTGGCATGTGTTCCGTTTTGCTGGCGGAACCTGACGTGAAAGGCGTTGCCCTCGCGCCGGATTGTCGTTGATTGGCAGAGTCAGGCGCGCGTCTCGACTCATCGCTTGACCGGAACGATCTCTCCACGGCGAAGTGCATGACCATATGCCGTCCAATCCGCTTGTCCATCAATGTGAAGGCAGGGGGCGTCGGAGCAACCGGTTATACACGGCATGATGACGCGGCGAAATCTGCAAGGCAGGTTACGCTCGCACACCATGGATGACGCCGCTTTGATGAATGCCCCGAGTGTCGCCAGACATCTCCTGAATGCCTGCCCCAAGCCGCGCCACGCGGCCTCTCCGTGGCTGATCTGACCGAAGGACGATCGCCTTCCTGCAATGGCGGCTTCTAGCTTTTTTCCCCGGCAGCGATGCTGCCTCCTCGCGGAACGCTGCGCTCCAAAAAAGCCAGAAGCCGCCATCCTCCGCTGACGCTACGGCCGCATGCGGTGCAGGCCGATCGTGCCCCCGGTCAATAGATCGCCATCGAGGCTGCGATGGTCGCGGGCTCGAAACAGCATAGGAGATTTGACATGGCCACCATCGGAACCTTCAAGAAAGCGGGCAATGAAATCCACGGCGAGATCGTGACCCTGAGCGTGCAGACGAAGAACGTGCGTATCGTGCCTGAAGCCAACCGTGGCAACGACAACGCCCCCAGCCATCGTATCTTCTGCGGAAGGGCTGAGCTAGGTGCTGGCTGGTCCAAGCGTTCCGCCGAAGGGCGCGATTATATCTCGGTCAAGCTGGATGATCCGAGCTTCAGCGCGCCGATCTACGCCAACCTCTTCGACGATGAAAGCGGCGAAGGCTACACCCTTATCTGGTCTCGCAGCCGCAAGCAAAACGGGGAGTAAGAACCCCGATGAACCCCGCCCGGCGATGCCGGGCGGGGTTTGTTGTGTAAATTGGCGGGAGCTTTTTGGAAATGTTCATATCATACGGAGAAAATTTCGAAACAAAAACGCAGCTTTTTGAAAAAAGCTGCACCAAAAACTTTTGAATTATTAGAGAGGATTGGCCATGCTGGAGCGCCCTTCTGACAGACTTTACGAATATTCACGCCCAGTATCAGTCGTAAATGATTTATCTGTTCGCAGTGATTCAAAAAATGGCTGCTGTCTTGCCGACATCTTCCATTCCGAGGCTCCCATCAATGCTTCCGATTATAAGCAGGATGGGCCGGGAGCGGACAATCGGCTTTGAGGCGAAGAAGGCAGAAAACGGACACGCACCTGATATGTACACCAGAAATAGCTAGACCGGCTCTGTAACCCCAAGCTGTTACATAATTCTTGATTATTGGAACATCATTTTCCTAAGAGCTTCGGCAAATTCCGCCCCGTTTTTCTGGACCGCTTCAGTAAATTCTGGGTAGTCCGCTGGATTTTCCATCATGTGTGAGCCTATGCGCTTCAAAAGCTTCACGACCACAATTTCTCTTGAATCAAGCTTCGGCGCGGAAACTGGCCGAAGATTGCTATACTCTGCGGCAAGCGCTCGTGATTCATCCGTAGCCGCAGGAGTGAAAACCGAGACGAACGCTAATCTTCTATAAATCAGTATGAGCAGTAGAAAATCGAGCAGCATAACGGTTCGGAAAAAATTCAAATCCTCATCAAAATCTCCGAACACACCATGTAATATGCCATGTCTGTTGAAATTTTGGTGGCCGGTGTAAAGGTCGGTATTTTTGAGAAATTTATCCCGCATAAAATCTAGTAGTAGTTCGAACATAAAAAGGCGTTCATCGAAGCGCTCAGGAGAGGATTTTTCTTCCTCAACAAGTTTCTCCAGCTCGACAATTAACCCTTTCGTTCCATGGCCGACGTTTCGATTCGCCGAGGTAGCCACCTTTCTGAGAACGCCCTCCAGCACGGGTATCATCAGAGTTACTGCGGCTGATCTGTATCCGGAAAAGAAAACCCGGAAGGACTCATCAATGCGGTTCGCAAATTCACTGATATGCGGAACCTGGATATACCTATGCAGATACATGGCGGCCAAATATGGCGGACTATATATAGCCGCCACGCTTTCTCTGAGCACTTCCAGCTTTTCGTGCTCAGGCGAAATTTCAATCGCTCGCGCGAGAGTTTCGGTAAATGCTACCGTTTGAAATGCGGGGATGAGCCAATCCACGGTGCGCAGCACTTCGCCCGTCCACACCAATTTCTGAAATGGGCTCATGGTTAAGTTTAGCGGCAAAGCCATTCCCCAGTCACCCCCACCCTCGGAGGAAAGAATTTGTAGGATCGCAGCGATTGTAGCACATGCCGGACCAGACGCGATCACTCGTCAGTATGACGAACAGCTATTCCGCAGGCGATGGTCAACTGCCTCAAATCATCTGCCTAAGCACCGTTCAACAACTCATGGACTTGATGGCACGAGTGTATATTTTTCGCCCTCAAATTTATAAACCTGCTCTTGCGCTGGAATGAGTTTATTGTTCGTATCCAACACCTTGCCATGACGATGCACGATGAATTCCGGCCAGCCATTGCTTTTCACGGGGGATATTCCCACCGTGCTGGTCCAAGAGTAGCAGGGAATCCTACCAGGACTAACAGTTTGCTGAAAAACCCCGAAACTTGGTTTTATTTTTTCTGATTTAGCTTTGGGGCCTGGATTTTGGTTCAAGTGATTGAAGTTTCTTGCCGGTTTCTGGACTTTTTTCGTCCAGCGGACAGACTCGTCCCTTATATTGCCACCATTTTTGGAATGCGTACCAGATTATAGGCGATCAGGTTGAGCATGAAGGTGCCGGCGACCCGCGCAACGCCGCGCAGCTTGGTCTTGCGCATCGTGCCGTGCTGCTTGCCCCAGCCGAATATGCACTCGATCATCGCCCGGCGGGTCTGCGACATCGCATAACCGGGATGGCGCGTGGTGCGTCCGTCAATCGCGCTGCGGCGGTGCCTGCCGGTTTTGGTCTCACCGTTGTTTTGTGTGACATGCGGTGTCACGCCGGCGTCGCGCAGATTGGCGACATGATCGGCGGTATCGTAAGCCTTGTCTTCGCCTACGGTGATCCGCCCGGCGGCCGACTTGGCTTTGGCTTTCAACATCGCTTCCGAGGCTTCACGCTCAGCCGTGCCTGTGGCCTGGGTCACTCGGCCACCCACCGCCAAGCCGTGCCGGTTGTCCATCAGCGCGTGCCCCATATACGAAAGCTTTGCCTCCCGCCCAGCGGCCTTGCGGTACAGCCGGCTTTCCGGGTCGGTGGTGCTGGCATGGGTATCGTTCTTACGCTTCTGACCGTGGAAATCCGAACCATCATCGTCGCTGCCATCCTTCGGCCGGAAGCTCTTCTGCGACGCCCACGCCTCGATCAGCGTGCCGTCCACCGAGAAATGCTCATCCGATAGTAGCGGCGTCACCCGCGGGTGGTTCAGCAGCCGGCTCATGAATTTCTGGAATATATCGCCGTTCTGCAGGCGCTCGCGGTTCTTGCTAAACGTGGTCGGGTTCCAGACCGGATCATCCGGGGATAAGCCCACAAACCAGCGGTACAGGAGATTATAATCCAGTTGCTCCATCAACTGCCGTTCCGAGCGAATCCCGTACAGCACCTGGATCAGCAGCGCGCTCAGCAATTGTTCAGGCGGCACCGAGGGCCGGCCTTCCCTGGAATACAGCCAGGCAAAGCTGCGGCTCATCTCATGCAGAACATCCCGCACCAAAGCACGGATCGCTCGCAACGGATGGGTCGCCGGAACCCGTGTTTCTGGTGAAACATACGAAAACATCCCGCCCTGATCTCGAAAAGAACCCCGCACCCCACGCCTCACAAAACCTGCCAGCCAAAGTGAATCACATCATAATCCCGGCCGCCAGGAGTTTTTCAGCAAACTGCTAGGTTGGTCGCCATCGCAGTTGGCCGTGGTGTCGTCGCCGGTAGCAATCGAACCTGCATTAAGCCATGACCCAACACCATACTGGCTGGGTTCGAAAACGAATACCTCGTAGCCCTGCTCGGCTTCGCCCATGCCTTCGTAGCTGTCATGTACGAGGGTGGCATATTTCCTATTGCCGAGATCAAACTCCGGCGCGTCAAGGCGATCCAGCGCTGTGTATGAGGCGTGGGGCTTTTTCAGAGGCTCGACATCACCATAAGAGCCGAGCTGGGCGAAGTTTGCCTGAGTACTTTGTCGATATATGCCCGACAATGATTGCCGTAAGTCCTGCGACATGTCGAAAGTGACGACGCTAATGCTTGCCGCTGCGGCGTGATAATCTCCCCCCTTTGTTACCATGAACACCGCATAATATTTTTTTCCGCTAATGGTAAATTCACGAGAAAACCATATACGGCTATTTTGGTATACGGAATGATCTGACGACGATGCCAAGATATAGTCTGGCGCCAAGTCCTCATAGCTGGCTGTGGTTGGTAGCGGTCTACCAGGCGTCCACTCGCTCGACATTGCTTGAGCATCGGCAATCTGTCCGAGTGTCATATTCTGCGCCACCTGATCACGTTCAGCTTTGGAGCCGTCGTTTCCCTGTGCTACGGCAAGATTAAAGTACATGTAGGACAAGACCGTGCTGCGCTCCACACCCTTGCCGTTGTCGTACAACTGACCAAGCGCATCCTCGGCGGACGCATAATTCTGTTCGGCCGACTTCATGAATAATGCTGCAGCCTTAGGATCGTCCTCGGTTACACCCTGAGCGTTTAGGTAATCTACACCCAAATTATATTCGGCTTCGGCATTTCCCTGGTCAGCGGCTTGCTTGAAATATCTGCTGGCCTTTACGTAGTCCTGCGGAACGCCTTGGCCGGCGTAATACATGTAGCCAATCTCTTCTTCGGCATTGTCATTGCCCTGGGCTGCGGCTTCCTTAAACAAACTCACCGCCTGCGCGCTATCCTGTGGAACACCCCAGCCATTTTCGTACATCGTTCCCAACCCATATTGAGCATTGGAAACGCCTTGATCGGCCGCCTTCTGGAGCAGTGCAAAGGCTTTCGTATAATCCTGGTGAACGCCATGGCCCCCCATATAATTTCCGCCGAGATTTGTTTCGGCATCTGCATAGCCTTGGTCGGCTGCCTTCTTGTACCAAATATTCGCCTGGACGTAGTCTTGCTGCACACCATTTCCGGTGTCGTAAAATAACCCAATCTCCCACTCGGCACTAGGTAGGCCCTGATCGGCAGCGAGCTGAAACCAGTGGATGGCATCGGCTTGGTTGGCCGGCACGCCATCGCCTCGGGTATACAAAAGTCCCAAATTGGCTTCACCACGGGCATAACCGACGTAAGCCGCTTCCTGGAAAAGTTGAAATGCCTTGCTGTAATCTTTATTCACTCCGTTGCCGTTGACATAGAGATCTCCCAAGTCAGTCTCGGCCTGAGGACTGCGCCATCCGTCAAACGGGCTTAGAGCAGCATACGCCGTTGTATAATCTTTGGCTAAGAATGCCCGATGGCCGATTTCGATCTGGTGCTTGCGATACCAAACCCCAACCCCAACCGCAGACCCGAAGATAGCCAAAACGCCTAGCAGTTTGCTGAAAAACTCCTGGCGGCCGGGATTATGATGTGATTCACTTTGGCTGGCAGGTTTTGTGAGGCGTGGGGTGCGGGGTTCTTTTCGAGATCAGGGCGGGATGTTTTCGTATGTTTCACCAGAAACACGGGTTCCGGCGACCCATCCGTTGCGAGCGATCCGTGCTTTGGTGCGGGATGTTCTGCATGAGATGAGCCGCAGCTTTGCCTGGCTGTATTCCAGGGAAGGCCGGCCCTCGGTGCCGCCTGAACAATTGCTGAGCGCGCTGCTGATCCAGGTGCTGTACGGGATTCGCTCGGAACGGCAGTTGATGGAGCAACTGGATTATAATCTCCTGTACCGCTGGTTTGTGGGCTTATCCCCGGATGATCCGGTCTGGAACCCGACCACGTTTAGCAAGAACCGCGAGCGCCTGCAGAACGGCGATATATTCCAGAAATTCATGAGCCGGCTGCTGAACCACCCGCGGGTGACGCCGCTACTATCGGATGAGCATTTCTCGGTGGACGGCACGCTGATCGAGGCGTGGGCGTCGCAGAAGAGCTTCCGGCCGAAGGATGGCAGCGACGATGATGGTTCGGATTTCCACGGTCAGAAGCGTAAGAACGATACCCATGCCAGCACCACCGACCCGGAAAGCCGGCTGTACCGCAAGGCCGCTGGGCGGGAGGCAAAGCTTTCGTATATGGGGCACGCGCTGATGGACAACCGGCACGGCTTGGCGGTGGGTGGCCGAGTGACCCAGGCCACAGGCACGGCTGAGCGTGAAGCCTCGGAAGCGATGTTGAAAGCCAAAGCCAAGTCGGCCGCCGGGCGGATCACCGTAGGCGAAGACAAGGCTTACGATACCGCCGATCATGTCGCCAATCTGCGCGACGCCGGCGTGACACCGCATGTCACACAAAACAACGGTGAGACCAAAACCGGCAGGCACCGCCGCAGCGCGATTGACGGACGCACCACGCGCCATCCCGGTTATGCGATGTCGCAGACCCGCCGGGCGATGATCGAGTGCATATTCGGCTGGGGCAAGCAGCACGGCACGATGCGCAAGACCAAGCTGCGCGGCGTTGCGCGGGTCGCCGGCACCTTCATGCTCAACCTGATCGCCTATAATCTGGTACGCATTCCAAAAATGGTGGCAATATAAGGGACGAGTCTGTCCGCTGGACGAAAAAAGTCCAGAAACCGGCAAGAAACTTCAATCACTTGAACCAAAATCCAGGCCCCAAAGCTAAATCAGAAAAAATAAAACCAAGTTTCGGGGTTTTTCAGCAAACTGCTAGTAAAGCCACCCATAGCCGCATTATTCGCCATCCCTGGTTGTTGAGCTTAATATACGAATTTCCGGAGGCGAGACAAATCTGGCCAGATCGGCCGAAGTTAGCGATCGAAAATGCAAGGGGGCCCTTGTTCAAACGATCGCTTTTGGCAAATTGCTCCTGTGGAAACCGACGAGTCGGCAATGTCCGGCGTTGCGCAGCTATCCTAGGGCCAGGAACGACCGCAAAGTGCGCAATCGCGCCGGAAGTGGCCGTCGGAGGCGGAATGGCGGCTTTCTGAACATTCCCGCCGCCCACGACCGTGCTCAGGGCAGGCGGATAAATGGATCATGTACCGCCACGCCCAACGGCTCAAAATGCCGCAGGTTCCGGGTCAGGATGGTCAGCCCGTGGTGCTGGGCGGTTGCGGCGATGATGATGTCGGCGAAGCCCGGGGCATGACCCTGACCACGGGCGCAGTCTGATAGACTGCCGGCGAGGCGGGCGCTGGCCACGTCGAAGGGCAGGATGCGGGCCGCATAAAGGTGCAGCACGGTCTCCAGCCAGGCGGTAAGGTCACGGGCTTTGCGGGTTGCTCCCTCACGCTTGGCCTTGGCGATGCCGTCCTCGATCTCAGCGATTGTGACCGTGGAGAGGAATAAATCGGCCGAGTGGGCATCCATCCAGGCGGCCAAATCGGGCAGAGGGACGCGCGAGGGCGCCCGCGCCGAGATGACATTGGTGTCGACGAGATACAAGGATCAGAGGCCGCTATCACGGAGCGGAGATGGATTGCGCGGCGGCAGATCGTCCGCATCGAGAGGTGCCGCCATCAGCAATTGGCCGAAAGAGGGCACATGCGAGAGCCGCTGCCATTCCTCGAAGCTGAGAATGACCGCCTCGGGCTTGCCGTGGCGGGTGATGATCGCGGGTTCGCCGCGTAGGGCCTCATCGACCACAGCCGATAGGCTGGCCTTGGCGTCGCGAAGTTGGATTTCCCGCATGGCGGCCTCCGAACAAATTAGAACTACAGTAGTCATATTTAGGGCTGTGTGCGGGGATGGGCAAGGGTAATGTTCCCAGGCGGCGGCGCTGGAGGCTATTGAACGGGGGCTGAAGGCACGGCGGGGGATATCGGGTCCGTCCACACCGGCATAAAGCAAAAATGCCGCCCGCTGGCGTCTTGCTGCATGGATTTGCGGCAGGCGGCCATGGCGGTGACGCCGTCATTATCCTGCATCAGCTGCCCCCAGGCGATTGCCTCGGCTGGGCTGGCCTTCATGGCGGCGGAGATCAGGTGAGCGGCGATTTCGGCCTGGAATCGGCCGTCATTCAGCCCGGCGGCATAGGTAAATAGGCTGGGCACCAGGATGGCCAGCGCCAATGCCAGACCCAGGCCCACGATGCTGCGGATACGCAGGGTGGTGATTTTCATGCGCATGGTGCGGTCAGCTGCGTTGGCCAGTTGCGGGGCGAGCTGGTTGACGATGTCCATGCCCGAGGCGTGGACCCGGGAAATGGCTTCATCCGCGATTACGCCGGTCTGGGTTTTCAGCGTGTTGGCGATATCGATCTGGGTGGCTTCGCTGGCCTGGTACAGATCGCTCAGCGCGCCGACGCACACGGCCAGGGCCTGGAGCTGCTCCGCCAGAGGATCGCTTTTCAGGGCGGCGGCCGCGGCGGCGCGGCGCAGGATCATCTGCGCCTCGCTGATCTGTTCGTGCAGGGCTTCCCGGCGCGCGGCGGGGCTTATGGGATCCATGATCTGACCCCCGCGAAACGGCGGTCCATGGCGTCCAGCCAAACGCGGACCCGGGCGGCATCGAACAGCCCCAGAGATGGCGTGACGGTGCCATCGCGCGCGGCGGCGAAGCTGCATTGCCGGCTTTCCACGGCCTCGGCGGCGTGCAGCCGGGGCATCCAGAGCTTCACACAATCTGCCGCCAGACGGACATACGCATCCGACGCGGTGAGACGGGCAAAGGCGCGCTCACGGGTTGCGCCCGGCTCAATGCTATATTCGTTGAACACCAGCGCTTGCGCTGCTGGCGTGAAACCGCGTGCGGCCAGGGTGAGTGCAGGAAGCAAATCCTCGGGCTGAGCACCGGTGAGGTGGAACATGACTGGCGCCATGCCGGCGGCTTCGATATGCGCCGCGAGGCCCGGCATCTCGGCGGCAAGAGACCGCAAGGTGGTATCACCGCCGCCCAGATCAACGAGGGCGGATTGGCGCTCATGGATGCAATATTCGATCAGCTCCTGCAGCCAGGCGGTGACCCCGGCGGGATTATCGGTCTCCGGGCGGGCCACATCGGCAAAATAGGCGGAGAAAGTGGCATTGCTCGGGTCGACATCAGCCAGGATCGGCGTGCCGCCATTGCGGATCGAGGTCTCGGTAAGCCAGCGGAGCAGGGTGGTTTTGCCCGTCTTGCCCCGCCCGGCGGCAAAAATGATTTTGGCTTGGCCCGTGAGGTCGATTCCCTGTCCGATCTCAGGCTCGGCTTCCTGAGGCGGCGCCAAGCTGACGATATCGGAACGCGCGCCGGTGAATTTCGCCATGTTCGGGCGATAGGGTGTGGCGCCGGACGGCTTGCCGCCGTTCGATGCGGTAACCGGCTGGGGTTTGTCATCGGACATTGGCTCTACTCCTTGGGTTCAGGCGGCCCGAATGTCAGGCAGCGGTTACGCTCGATCTCTGCGCGTTCAGCCTCACTCGGCACCGGAGGTGGTTCAAGGACCCGAAGCGAGGCGGGTTTGAAACGGGGGCAGCGGATGGCCCCGGCACCGGCGGTAATGGAGCCATGATAGGTGCTGCGGGCACTGCCGCTGGGGGAACCACCCCTGCTCCGATTGTCACCGGCGCCTCTACGGGCGGTGGCGCAGACGCCGCGTCTTCCGAGCGGCCCAACCTACGCCTGTAGCCCTTCAGCGGCATCTGTGCGCGCGAGAATTCGCTGCGCAGGGCTTTGGCCGTCCAGGGCGCGCCAGTGCGGTAGGTAATCCCGGCCTTGCTCAGCGCGGCGCCAATCGCGGCCCAGGACCATTCGCCATGCACCAGCGCCAGCAGCATATCGCGGTGCTGGCGCAGCCAGGGGCGCACAACATCACCTGACCGCCAGAGCGGGCGGATTGTCGCTGCCAGCGTTTCGATTTCTGTGTCAGTCGGCTTGCGCTTGAGTGACATGAGCACCGGCTCTCAAAAATAGCAGTGCAGAATTTCACCATTTTTGACAGGGCGTGCAATCTTCCGAATCGGAATCTTGACAGGCCGGATGTCTCAATCGTCAGCGCAATCCATAGCTCATTCGCCAACTCAAAGGCTGGCGCAAAAGCTGGTGCGTTTGTCAGCGCAATGGCTGGTGCAAACGCTGTCTCTAATCTCGTAGGCTTCATGTGGTAATATTTTATGCAGCTACAACAGGCCAAGGAATGCTAGCGCATGCGGATATAGAGGGTAGAAGGCGCTTGCGGTGGGTGGCCGGGTTCGCCTGTTCCGGCGCACGAATGCCAAGTTCATGGAGGCTGGTACGGTTGGGAATATCAGGCGCAATGGCACGGTGCTGGAGATCGCCGCCATTAACGAGGCTGGACTGACCCTGAAGACCACCACGGGTAGGCAAGGGCTGGTAGCGTGGGAGAGCTTGCGGGGCGAGCCAAATGGTAGAGTTCAACTGGCCTATGGCGATGCGTTGACCACCAACACCGCGCAGGGGAGCGCAGTTACTGAGCACATTCATGCGATGCCGGCTGGCACGAAGCTGGTCTCGGCATTCGGAGCCTATACCTCAGGCAGCCGGCACCGGGACCAGAGTTTTATCGTGACGTCCGAAGGGACGGAGCGTGCCGAGATCATCGTCCGGCGGCCGCTGGGCTACCGGCGCGAGATCGGGCGCGGTGATGTGCGGAACAACATCGTGCGCAATTTTCCACAGGCGCCGGAGAAGCAAGCGGCGCTGGCGCTATTGGAGCGTCAGCCGGGCTACGGCGCGGGGCGGTTCAGGGGGGCGCAGAGAGTACGCCAGGCGGCGGAAGCGCGCGGGAGCGGTCTGGAGCGGCCATCAGTGCTGCGGGAACGGATGTTGAGCCGCCGGATAGCGCAGGCATTTGAAAAGCGGCTGCCTGGTTTGGTGGCAAAACTCCGGCGTCATGGTGAGGTGTGAACCGCTCCATGTTTGCCGGAGGCATCAACTCTTGAGAGGATGGTGTCATGACGAACAGAACGAGCAACAAGTTTTCGCCTGAGGTTCGCGAGCGTGCGGTCCGACTGCTGCTGGAGCACAAAGGCGAGTACCCGTCGGAATGGGCGGCGATGACCTCGATAGCGGCGAAGATTGGCTGCACGGGGAGACGCTGCGGCACTGGGTTCGGCAGGCGGAGCGTGATCAAGGTCTACGAGCCGGCCCGACGAGTGAGGATCGGGAGCGGATCAAGGCTCTGGAGCGGGAGGTCAGGGAACTGCGCCAGGCCAACGAGATATTGCGCAAGGCGAGTGCGTATTTTGCGCAGGCGGAGCTCGACCGCCGGTTCAAGCCATGATCGCGTTCATCGATGATCACCGAGGTGAGTATGGGGTCGAGCCGATCTGCAAGGTACTGCCGATCGCCCCTTCCACCTACCATGCGCAAGTGGCGCGGCGTGCCGATCCGTCCCGGCGCTCGGCGCGATCACGACAAGATGAGGTTTTGAAGGCGGAGATTTGTCGCGTGTACGGGGATAATTTCTCTGTCTACGGCGTGCGCAAAGTGTGGCACCAGCTACGGCGCGAGGGCCGGGATGTTGCCCGCTGCACGGTGGCGCGGCTGATGCGGGCGATTGGATTACAAGGGGTTATTCGCGGCAAAAAGCTCAAGACCACCCTGAGCAACAAGGCGGCCCCATGCCCTCTGGACCGGGTGAACCGCCAGTTCCGCGCGCCATGCCCCAACCGGCTATGGGTCAGCGACTTCACCTATGTCTCGACCTGGAGCGGCTTTGTGTACGTGGCATTCGTCATCGATACCTTCGCCCGGCGCATTGTCGGATGGCGGGCCAGCCGCACCGCCCATACCGGGTTTGTACTCGATGCCCTTGAGCAGGCCCTGCACCAGCGCCGGCCAGTAGGGGGCCTCGTTCACCACAGCGACCGCGGCTCTCAATACGTGTCCATCAAGTACACCGAGCGCCTGCGCGATGCCGGTATCGAACCCTCCGTCGGCAGCGTCGGCGACAGCTATGACAATGCCCTGGCCGAGACGATCAACGGCCTGTACAAGGCTGAGGTCATCCACAGGCGGGGCTCTTGGCGATCCTTTGAGGAGATCGAGTACGCCACGCTGAAATGGGTCGACTGGTTCAACCATCGCCGGATCATGGAGCCCATAGGCTACATGTCGCCGGCTGAAGCCGAGAAACGCTACTACGCCGCGCTGCGAGAGCAGTCCATGGCAGCGTGACTCAAACCAAATAGCCTCCGGGAAAACCGGAGCGGTTCAGTGCTGGGGCGAGTGGCTCGTATCGGCGCAGATGTGGCGGAAATGCTTGCCAGCTTCAGCCGCCGCCAGAGTCATGTAGAATTCTGGCGTGAGCTTGGCCAGCGGGCCGAGCGAGGGCCCGGGTGGGTGGATCAACCCCGGCAATTGCGGCGGCGCGGGTGGTGAGAGAAAGGCTAATTTGTATTGCATAAAGCGCTACAATCAACTATATTCCGCTCATGACAAGAACCACCGCCATGACCGCCTCGCCCAAGCGTAAAGACCATCCGCTCTCGATGCGTTTGCCGGAAGGCGATATCGCGATTATCGACCGTGCGGCGGATTTGCGCGGGCGCTCGCGCACGGATTTTGTGCGGGAAGCCGCGGTGCGGGCGGCCGAGGAGGTGCTGATGGAAAGCACGCTGGTGCGTATGAGCCCGGAAGGGTTTGAGGCGTTTGTTCAAGCCGTGTCCGCCCCCGCGGCGCCCGTGCCGGAAATGGTGGCCTCTCTGCGCCGCAAGGCGCCGTGGGAAAAAGATACCACGACGCGTTGATGGGGGAGGTATTGCTCTCCGCACCGGAGCTTCTGCATGCCGGGCATGATGTATCCCACTTCTCCTGCGGCAAGCCTTCGCTCGATCATTGGCTGAAGAACCGGGCGCTGGCCAACCAGCAGAAAGGATTCTCCGTGGTCATGGTGGTCCATGTGGCGGGCCGAGTGGTGGGCTACTACGGCCTGGCCCCTACCGCTGTTGTTCCAGCCACCCTGCCACGCGCCATCCGCACCGGCCAGCCGCCGAGCCCGATGCCGTGTATTCTACTCGGCCAGCTTGCCACAGACACGGCCTGGGCGGGGCAGGGGATTGGTATTGGGTTGCTCAACCATGCGCTGGCCCGCAGCGTGAATGGGGCCGCGCTGATCGGCGGGCGGGCGTTGATGGTCAATGCCATTGATGATGAGGCCGCCGCGTTCTGGCGGCGCCGGGGGTTTTTGCCGTCGAAAGACAATGCGCTCATGCTGTTCCGGTCGATCGGCGATATCGCAGCTTCGTTGAGGGCGGCCAGCGAGGTGTGATTTCCCGGGGGACGTGTCAGCTGCGCCAATACCGACACGTGCCGCCCCGATAGTTTTGGACTGGTGTCAGCCAGCAGCGTGCCCGACGATGTCCATGAGCTTCTCGTAACTGGTAACGACATCGTATTTGACGCGATCCTCGCTGACGCTCTGTTCGATCTCGTCGAAGAACTTCCGGGCACAAGCGATCTTGGTGTTCTCGATCTCGCGGAGCTTCATCGAGGACATACTGCCCTTGGTCTCGGCGACGAAGTAGATGTGCTTGACGCTACCTTCCTTAAAGGAAATTGCCCAGTCAGGGTTGTAGTCGCCGACAGGAGTCGGGATCAGGAAACCACGGGGAAGCTTAGCATAGACCACCACCTCGCTGCTGGCATCCAGCTGACCGGCGAATTTGCGTTCAATATCCGAGTCCGCGACGACATAGTCATAGATATGGTGCTTCAGCTTGGCGCTGGCCTTGGAGAAGTCCTGCCCTGTCTGGTTGGCCGTGAAGATGTCCACGTCGTACCGCTCGGACAAGCCGTCATAGGCGAGTCGTTCGATGATCATCGTTGCTTTCTGCTCGGCGATGATCCGCGACGCCTCCGCGATGAAGTGCTCGGGGTTCTCCCTGAACTGACCGAAAACGCTGGCCTGAATTGCCGTGAGGATGTCGGCTACCGTCTTGCGCGTCAGCTCTGTGTTTTCGGCGACCTTTCCGAGAAGATCGTATTTCACGAGGGAATGGATCGAGCCGCCGCACTCGGTCGTCGACCCGGTGAGGGAAAAGCCGTCGCCGGCCTTCAATTGCTCATCGTGTTGATTTCCGCTGAGATCTGCCCCTGGAAGGCCGGATTTTTCCACTGAGATTTGACCCATGTTTGACTGTTTCCCCGTCTGGAACTGGCGGGGGCGAACGGAGTGTTGGACATGGCATTTTTGAGCATTATCCGCCGGTGGCATAAGCGTGAGCATGTGCCGATCCGGGAGATTTCCCGGCGGCTTGGGGTGTCGCGGAACACGATCCGCAAATATCTTCGATCTGATCTGGTGGAACCGAGATTTCAGGTGCCGGATCGGCCGAGCAAGCTGGACCCGTACGCGGAGAAGCTGGCGGCATGGCTGCGACGTGAGGCGAGCCGGCCGCGCAAGCAGCGGCGGACGGTGAAGCAGCTGTACGGCGACCTTGTCAGCCTTGGCTATGACGGTTCCTACAACCGTGTATCGGCCTTTGCCCGGGCCTGGAAGGAGGAGTGCCAGCGTCTGCAGCAGACCGCCGGGCGTGGCACTTTCGTGCCGTTGGCGTTTGCGCCAGGCGAAGCGTTCCAGTTCGATTGGAGCGAGGATTTCGCGGTCATCGGGGGTGTCCGCCTGAAGCTGCAGGTGGCGCATACCAAGCTGTCATACAGCCGCGCCTTCATCATCCGAGCCTATCTGCTGCAGACACATGAGATGCTGTTTGACGCGCATACCCACGCCTTCCGGGCGCTTGGCGGTGTGCCGCGGCGCGGCATTTACGACAATATGAGCACTGCCGTGGACAAGGTCGGCCGCGGCAAGGAGCGCAGCGTCAATCTGCGTTTCCAGGCGATGACCAGCCATTATCTTTTTGAACCTGATTTCTGCAATCGTGCGGCAGGTTGGGAGAAGGGGCAGGTTGAGAAGAACGTCCAGGATGCCCGGCATCGGCTGTGGCAGTCCATGCCGCCATTTGAGACCCTCGACGCCCTCAATGATTGGCTGGAGCAGCGCTGCCGGGAGCTGTGGGCGCAAACCGCGCATGGTGGCGAGCCGGGGAGTATTGCCGATGTCTGGGCGAGCGAGGTCGAGAGCCTCATGCCGATGGGGCGGCCGTTCGATGGGTTCGTGGAACACACCAAGCGGGTCTCCTCGACCTGCCTGATCCATTTTGAGCGTAACCGCTACAGCGTACCGGCCTCTTTCGCCAACCGGCCGGTCAGCCTGCGGGTCTATCCCAACAGGCTGGTGGTGGCGGCGCAAGGGCAGATCATCTGCGAGCATCCGCGCATCATCGACCGGACGCATAATGGCCCCGGGCGCACCATCTATGACTGGCGGCATTATCTGGCGGTGATCCAGCGCAAGCCGGGCGCCTTGCGCAACGGCGCGCCCTTCCTGGAATTGCCCGATGCCTTCAAACAGCTGCAACAGCCTCTTCTGCGCCGCCCCGGCGGTGACCGGGAGATGGTGGAGATCCTGGCCCTGGTGCTGCACCATGACGAGCAGGCGGTGCTGGCGGCGGTGGAACTGGCTCTGGAGGATGGCGTGCCCTCCAAGACGCATATCCTCAACCGGCTCCACCGGCTGATCGACGGCACACCCGCCACCCCGCCAGCGGTAACCGCGCCGCAGGCGCTGAGCTTGGCCAATGAGCCCAGGGCCGATGTCGAACGCTACGACAGCTTGCGCCAACCCAAGGAGACCCGCCATGCGTCATGATCCCGCCACCGGCGCGCTTGTCATCATGCTGCGCAGCCTGAAGATGCACGGCATGGCACAAGCGGTCGACGAACTGGCGCAGCAGGGCGCGCCAGCCTTCGAGGCCGCCATCCCGGTGCTCTCTCAACTGCTGAAGGCCGAGACCGCCGAGCGCGAGGTCCGCTCCATGGCTTACCAGCTCAAGGCGGCGCGCTTCCCGGCCTACCGCGACCTCGCCGGCTTCGACTTCGCCAGCAGCGAGGTCAATGAGGCCCTGGTCAGGCAGTTGCATCGCTGCGACTTCATCGAGCCCGCGGACAATGTTGTGCTCGTCGGCGGGCCGGGCACCGGCAAGACCCACATCGCCACCGCACTCGGCGTGCAGGCCGTCGAGCATCACAAAAAGCGTGTCCGCTTCTTCTCAACCGTCGAACTGGTCAACGCCCTGGAACAGGAAAAAGCCCAGGGGCGGAGCGGCCAGATCACCGGCCGCCTGATCCATGCCGATCTCGTTATCCTCGATGAGCTCGGCTATCTGCCCTTCAGCGCCTCGGGCGGGGCCTTGCTGTTCCACCTGCTCAGCAGGCTCTACGAGCGTACCAGCGTCGTTATCACCACTAATCTGAGCTTCAGCGAATGGTCCGCCGTCTTCGGCGACGCCAAGATGACCACCGCCCTCCTCGATCGCCTCACCCACCACTGCCACATCCTCGAGACCGGCAATGACAGCTTCAGGTTCAAGCACAGCTCGGTGCAGAAAAACCAAAAACGAAAGGAGAAAAATCAGGCCTTGACCCCATCTTGAAACCCAAACCATAACCAAGAGGCGGGTCAATTCTCGGTGGAATTCCAGGGTCAGATCTCAGCGGAAATCAACAAGGACGAAGCCAACAGATTTAACCGTCTTGGATAGGTTAACTGACGCTGTCCGCTAAGGTATGCACAATGTCGGCGCGGCTAACGATGCCAACGACGCTTGCGCCATCAATAATCGGCACGCGCTTGATATGATGCTTGACAAGCAGTCCCGCTAAATCATGCGTCGTCGTATCCGGTGTCGCCGTGACAACGGCTTTTGTCATGACATCCTTTGCAGTATGCCAGTCTTGCGCAATATATTGTAGATATTCGGGTGCCAGTCTCTCACCTTCGGCAAGTAACTCCAGCCACCACTCCCGGCGGTTATTGGAATTGGCGAGAAAGGGTTTCATCAGATCGCCTTCACTGACCATGCCGAGCAATTGCCCCTGCACATCAATGACAGGTATGGCGCTGATTCCATGTTTAGCGAGAAGAGTCGCAATGTCGGACACGGCCGTATTGGGGCCTGTCGAGATGACGCTGCGTGTCATGATGTCTGCGGCGGTCGCGATCATGGTTGTAACTCCTTTTCCGAGAGCCGGACGCTACAGTTGATGCTCATCACCGGCCTTGACTTTGATCAACTGCGCCGCATCGGCCGCCCGGATCCAGTTACGCACGGTCGATACGTCCATTCCTCCTGACTCCGGTCAAAGCGGAAAATTCGCCCTTCATATAACAGCGAAGATGATTTGTGCCCACGGGTCAGCCGTTGCATCTCGATATTACGACTATGATGTTTCAAAAATCATCTCGCGTCATATAAGGAAGAAATTCTATATTCCAATTTTTTTACTTTCAGGGCTACCAGCCATTGACGAGGCACATAGCATTTCCACCATTTTCAGGAGAGCATCGAAGCTCATAGGCTTTCCGATCGTTGGTCGATCACAAAACTCGGGTGGGAGATAACCGGCTCCGTCTCCGCTCATGAAAGCAAAGGGAAGATTCTGTGCGACGAGAGACGCCGCCAATGAATAACTGGTACCATCTGTCAAGTGAATATCGAGCAGCGCCGCGTCAAGCTGTGATGACGCCACTAGCTTTGCCGCATCCACGCACGTCGCAACGGGACCGACAACATCGTAGCCAGTTTCTTTTAGTACGTCGCAAAGAAGATGCGCTATGCTGGCCATGTCCTCCGCGATTAGAATGCGAAGAGGTGTAGATTTTGATATCGACTTATTCTTTTTTGGCATGAGAGGAGAAAACCTGTCGCTAGTGTTGCTTAAGCTTTTCTTAGAACCTACAACTCAAGCGACTTTCATCACGGCTTGAAGCCTTTTCTGACGATCCCATTTTGCGCAACGCTCTGCCATTTTCCGCGCCGCATGCTTCGCTGTTTCAATGTCGGATACCGTACCCGACCCTAATATCCTTCCTGAACGGCTCGACACAATAAACCGCCCATAAAGATTATCTTTTGTCCTTTTAACTTTCATTGTAATTTCGGAGATCTCCGCAACCAAGGTATCGTCTTTACCAGAACACCAGTACAGTTTTTCCATTGTTCGATCCTCACACTGACTGCCCGAAATCAAATATCTATTGGCCGAATATGTTAGTAATCGGCCGCCCTATGAAGGGAAACTAGCGGATTTCCTCTAGCAGTTTGCTGAAAAACTCCTGGCGGCCGGGATTATGATGTGATTCACTTTGGCTGGCAGGTTTTGTGAGGCGTGGGGTGCGGGGTTCTTTTCGAGATCAGGGCGGGATGTTTTCGTATGTTTCACCAGAAACACGGGTTCCGGCGACCCATCCGTTGCGAGCGATCCGTGCTTTGGTGCGGGATGTTCTGCATGAGATGAGCCGCAGCTTTGCCTGGCTGTATTCCAGGGAAGGCCGGCCCTCGGTGCCGCCTGAACAATTGCTGAGCGCGCTGCTGATCCAGGTGCTGTACGGGATTCGCTCGGAACGGCAGTTGATGGAGCAACTGGATTATAATCTCCTGTACCGCTGGTTTGTGGGCTTATCCCCGGATGATCCGGTCTGGAACCCGACCACGTTTAGCAAGAACCGCGAGCGCCTGCAGAACGGCGATATATTCCAGAAATTCATGAGCCGGCTGCTGAACCACCCGCGGGTGACGCCGCTACTATCGGATGAGCATTTCTCGGTGGACGGCACGCTGATCGAGGCGTGGGCGTCGCAGAAGAGCTTCCGGCCGAAGGATGGCAGCGACGATGATGGTTCGGATTTCCACGGTCAGAAGCGTAAGAACGATACCCATGCCAGCACCACCGACCCGGAAAGCCGGCTGTACCGCAAGGCCGCTGGGCGGGAGGCAAAGCTTTCGTATATGGGGCACGCGCTGATGGACAACCGGCACGGCTTGGCGGTGGGTGGCCGAGTGACCCAGGCCACAGGCACGGCTGAGCGTGAAGCCTCGGAAGCGATGTTGAAAGCCAAAGCCAAGTCGGCCGCCGGGCGGATCACCGTAGGCGAAGACAAGGCTTACGATACCGCCGATCATGTCGCCAATCTGCGCGACGCCGGCGTGACACCGCATGTCACACAAAACAACGGTGAGACCAAAACCGGCAGGCACCGCCGCAGCGCGATTGACGGACGCACCACGCGCCATCCCGGTTATGCGATGTCGCAGACCCGCCGGGCGATGATCGAGTGCATATTCGGCTGGGGCAAGCAGCACGGCACGATGCGCAAGACCAAGCTGCGCGGCGTTGCGCGGGTCGCCGGCACCTTCATGCTCAACCTGATCGCCTATAATCTGGTACGCATTCCAAAAATGGTGGCAATATAAGGGACGAGTCTGTCCGCTGGACGAAAAAAGTCCAGAAACCGGCAAGAAACTTCAATCACTTGAACCAAAATCCAGGCCCCAAAGCTAAATCAGAAAAAATAAAACCAAGTTTCGGGGTTTTTCAGCAAACTGCTAGGTGGTTTTACCCAACTGGCGTTGGCGGATGATAATACATCGGCGACCTAGCCTTGACGAACGGCTTTGGCGAAATCAAGGCTGCATGTTGGAGTCAAATCATCCGTCAATTTGAGATCAATATGATCAGGCTCATGGTCGCCACCGCTGCCGAGATTATGAAGCGCAATGTCGATTTCAATAGGTCAGTTTTGACGGTGCTGGGTGCTGGCGATCGCACGGCTCCTTGGCGTGACTGACGCTGACGCTTGACCGGTTATTGATTTGTAAGGTTAGTCACTTGGTATAATGAGCGACGACAATTTGACGAACCTTTTTGTAGCAGGATAGACTTCATCAAGAATGTCGGCTCGATGTATTGGCGCAGGACGGGCACTTGTCGTTTAAATGTCCGGGACATATCAAGTAAGATTGGCATATCTACAAGGACGTGTCGGCTAGCGGAATGATAACCGCGCTGCCCGAAATAGCGTTTCGGGAGCTAGCAGTTTGCTGAAAAACTCCTGGCGGCCGGGATTATGATGTGATTCACTTTGGCTGGCAGGTTTTGTGAGGCGTGGGGTGCGGGGTTCTTTTCGAGATCAGGGCGGGATGTTTTCGTATGTTTCACCAGAAACACGGGTTCCGGCGACCCATCCGTTGCGAGCGATCCGTGCTTTGGTGCGGGATGTTCTGCATGAGATGAGCCGCAGCTTTGCCTGGCTGTATTCCAGGGAAGGCCGGCCCTCGGTGCCGCCTGAACAATTGCTGAGCGCGCTGCTGATCCAGGTGCTGTACGGGATTCGCTCGGAACGGCAGTTGATGGAGCAACTGGATTATAATCTCCTGTACCGCTGGTTTGTGGGCTTATCCCCGGATGATCCGGTCTGGAACCCGACCACGTTTAGCAAGAACCGCGAGCGCCTGCAGAACGGCGATATATTCCAGAAATTCATGAGCCGGCTGCTGAACCACCCGCGGGTGACGCCGCTACTATCGGATGAGCATTTCTCGGTGGACGGCACGCTGATCGAGGCGTGGGCGTCGCAGAAGAGCTTCCGGCCGAAGGATGGCAGCGACGATGATGGTTCGGATTTCCACGGTCAGAAGCGTAAGAACGATACCCATGCCAGCACCACCGACCCGGAAAGCCGGCTGTACCGCAAGGCCGCTGGGCGGGAGGCAAAGCTTTCGTATATGGGGCACGCGCTGATGGACAACCGGCACGGCTTGGCGGTGGGTGGCCGAGTGACCCAGGCCACAGGCACGGCTGAGCGTGAAGCCTCGGAAGCGATGTTGAAAGCCAAAGCCAAGTCGGCCGCCGGGCGGATCACCGTAGGCGAAGACAAGGCTTACGATACCGCCGATCATGTCGCCAATCTGCGCGACGCCGGCGTGACACCGCATGTCACACAAAACAACGGTGAGACCAAAACCGGCAGGCACCGCCGCAGCGCGATTGACGGACGCACCACGCGCCATCCCGGTTATGCGATGTCGCAGACCCGCCGGGCGATGATCGAGTGCATATTCGGCTGGGGCAAGCAGCACGGCACGATGCGCAAGACCAAGCTGCGCGGCGTTGCGCGGGTCGCCGGCACCTTCATGCTCAACCTGATCGCCTATAATCTGGTACGCATTCCAAAAATGGTGGCAATATAAGGGACGAGTCTGTCCGCTGGACGAAAAAAGTCCAGAAACCGGCAAGAAACTTCAATCACTTGAACCAAAATCCAGGCCCAAAGCTAAATCAGAAAAAATAAAACCAAGTTTCGGGGTTTTTCAGCAAACTGCTAGTGCAGCTGCTGGTGAAATTTCGCTTCGAGCGAGGCTGGATATTCGATGATGTCCGCGTTGTTGGAATTGTCAGCAGTACAATGCGCACTCTTTTATGCTCGTGTTCCGTTTATCTCGAAACCGGCTTGCGTCAATTCCCATGCGTGCTGGCCCATACTGCGATGAAGTATGGCCCATATCACCCCACACCCAGCAGTTAGAACTTACGAGTGGTAGGAGTGTTCCAAAGGCAAGGAAAAAATTTTATCTGGCGAATGCTGGCCTAGGACAGAATGACAAGCCTATTTCAAATAAATCAGAGAATATATTGGTTTGACTTGAACAACTCGGCACGCTGTCGTTCCAACGAATATTCAAATCTGCGGTCGCGGATTAAGTGTTGGCATGAGTTCCTCCAGATGCTTCCATAACTTGTCGTTTGGAGTTTTTACAAGATCCTTATCGACTTCACCAAGAAGCTTTGCAAGGACCAATGGATGCAGCGTTCTCTTCATCACGCTCAGGATATGGGAAGGGGCAACGATGACAAGGCTATCGAAGTCTTTTGCCTGCATACCATTGATTTCATCCGCGATGAGACGCGCAAAACGTTCCTTTTCAAGCTCGTGAGGATCGTGGCGCGGCGTGATGGCATGATGGGCAGTCGAATCACTGTGGAAACTCGCCCCTGGCCGGTCGCTACGCAATTCTGCGGACCGGCGATGCGCTTCCGCTGATGTTAGCGTCCGTACGGTGTGTAGTACGTTGGTTTTTGTCAAGCGAATGAAGCGCGCTTGTTCCCATCAAGCAAAACAATGAGCAGATTAATGCTTTTTTCATCTCCACTTTCTCGAAATTTACGCATGATGGAACTCCGCCTCAAGTAAATTCAAGATGGTCCTCAATTTCACGAACCGCTTGAATAGAACGTACGGCCGCCAAGATGACATCGCGCTCGTGCCAGCTATCCACTTTTCCTCTGACTGTTACCTTGGCTCCCTCGACTTGAAGCTGGATCTTGTTTGCTTCAATTTCCGCATTACGATTCAACGCGGCGTCGATCGTCTGTTTGACATTTGACGCGATGACTGTGGGCATTACATCGATTTGGTTAATGACGCCGACCACACCACTCAACTTATGCACGGCACGCTCAGCCGCCGTCTTTTGAAAGTAATGGCTGACCCTGCCGGTCAATGCCACCAATCCCTGACGGACCCTAACCTGAATTTGGCCTTCGGGAAGGGAGCTGTCCCAGGCGATGATTTTGATAGCTCTGCCGGCAATTTCATCATCCGCAAGTCGTTTTCCGCTAGGCAGTCGGACCTCGATCTCTTGAGCTATACCATGAACACCCCTGACCCGTCGTGCGGCAAGTTCGGCTGCGCGCCGTTCCGCATAACTGTCGACATATCCGGTCAGTGTGACGACATGGCCGGCGACGGCAACGCCGATATGTGCGGCATTCACTCGTGGCTCGAATTCAAGTTCCGCAACAACCCTCTGTCGAATTGTACCCTCACTCATGTTGCCTACCCTTCCGTTGAGCCGAAGCCACCAATAAGGATGAACTGGATGGGCCAAATGGAGCCAACGGGCATTGATCTTCGTCAAAATTTAAAGCGAAAATCATTATAAAAAAGCAATCAAACCGCGATGTCGAATGGGATCCAACGACAATCGAAGCATCTGCAAACATATACGGCATATTGCATGCCGCGTCTGATCGAAGCCTATATGACGCTTAAAGTAACTCAAACAACGCCTTTTCCGAATAGGTTCAACTCAGCTTGTCTCGATTCATGCTTTCAAATCTGCCAAGGCAGACGTACCGGGCGTAGCCTCCTCCTCCTCCTCGACGCGTCCCAAGCTATCACGCATGGGCGATCAGGCGCACCAGAGCTGCCAGAGATTTCGTGCCCATCTTGCGCATGACGCTCTGGCGATGATGCTCGGTGGTGCGTTCGCTGATGCCCAGATCGACCGCTATGTTTTTGTTGAGTTCACCACGCACCACCCGCTCCATCACCTCACGCTCGCGTGGCGTCAGACTAGCAAGCCGGTCGGCGAGGTCCGGGGGCGCAGCGATGCGCGCCCGGCTTTGCTGTCTCAGCGCTGTCATTACACTTTGGAGCAGTGCCAGCCCGTCTACCGGCTTGTGCAGGAAATCCGAAGCGCCGTTACGCAAGGCCTGCACAGCCAAAGGCAGGTCCACGCTGCCTGTGAGAAAAATGATCCGCGGAGGATCGGCTTCGGTCTTCAGCAGCGTCTGCAGGGCGGCTCCGCTCATCCCTGGTAAGATGACGTCGATGATAATGCACCTGAACCTGGCGCGCGCCGGATCGGCCAGGAAAGCCTCCGCGGAGCTGTAAGCTTCCACACCGTATCCGCCAGCTTCCAGCACGTCGCGCACGGCGCCGCAAATGCTCTCCTCGTCGTCAATGACGGCAATCTCAGCAACCGCCGTACCGTTACTGGCAGGCGGGGCAAGCGCCATGGAGCGCCGCACGCTATCATCCGCCCGCCAGCCAGGCGCCATGCGGCTTACCACCTGCTCGATCGCACCCAGCAGGCGGTGGGGCTGCACCGGCTTCAGGATGAACTGCGTGTCGTTGTCTCCAAGCTCTGGACTGCCATTCTCCCATGCCCTGCTACAGAGCATGATGGTCGGAATCTGCCGCAGCAATGAGGCACGTATTTGCCGCACGAGATCCGTACCGCTTTCTTTGCCAGGCAGATCCTTATCGGCGACAATGACGAGCGGCACATCCAGCGGTAAAGAGAGGATGTCCTCCGGAAGCGCGGCAATATCATGCAAAATTCGCACTTGGTAGGACTCCAAGCTCAGCAGGGTCTGCAATGCATCGCGCTGGGCCGGGTCATCCTGGATAAGCAGGATCCAAGGAGTTTGCTTATCCTTTTCATGTCCAGCATGATCTCGGCCGCCGGAAAAATGCGGATGCAGGATAATCAGAGCAAACATGCTGCCACGCCCGGGGGTTGATTGGACCTCTGTCTCATAGCCCAACCGCGCGCAGAAGCGCTTTACAATATGCAGGCCAAGCCCCAAGCCAGCCTGCTCGTTACCCGCCGGATGCAGCCTCGTGAATTCGTCGAAAATCCGTCCAATCTGCCCGGCCCGGATACCCGCGCCAGTATCCCATATTTCGATCCTGAGCTGCGCGCCGCGCCGTCGGCAGCCCATTAGAACCTTGCCTTTGTCTGTATATTTCAATGCGTTGTTGAGCAGATTGCTGAGGATACGCGCGAGCATCCGCCGGTCTCCCCGTATGGTGGCCGAACACGGAACACAGCGTAACACAATCCCCCTGGCGGCAGCGGCGGGCGCAAAATCGTCTGCAAGACTGAGGAGGAGGGGCCAGAGGCGGATATCCGCCAACTCCACCGGTAAGGTACCGCTTTCGATCTGGCTGGCGTCAAGCATGCTTTCCACCAAATCTTGCATGTGCCTTACGGCGTCGTCCAGCTTGGCCAGAGTGGTGAAGGCCGGCGGGTTTATCACCTGCCGCTCCAGCACGGATTTCAGCAGCCCGATGGTTTGCAGAGGCTGACGCAGATCATGCCCGGCGGCGGCGAGAAAGCGCGTCTTGGCGGCACTGGCCTCTTCGGCGACCTTGCGGGCGGCGGCGAAGGCCGCGTCGGTCTGCGCACGGTCGATCAGTTCCGCGCCAAGATGCAGATACAGATCCGTCATGCGCAGCTCGCGTTCGGATGGGACATGCGGATGGCGGAAATGGGTGGAAACCACGCCTTTGACAGTGCCGCCTCGCAACATGATGGGGTGGATTGCACCGCCCTGAACCCCGCAGCCGCCGCGACCGCACGATACGGCGCACATGCCTCGTCCAGCAACACGTCTGGGACGACCACCCGCGTCTTGGCCCGTAGCGCCCTCTCGTAAGGCGTCCCATCCGCCGAGCCAACACGCTCAAACCGCGCGAGGAACGGCGGACGGAACCCCTTCTGGACGGCCAGGGTGAGCCATGCGCTTTCCGTATCGAGGAGCTGGATATTGCCGAAATCGGCGTGCTGCAGGGCCATTACCGCGTCCAGGACTTCCTCCAGGACCTTGTCCAGCTCTGATATTTCGGCGAGCTTCGTAACGAGCATGTGAAGCTGGCGCATGCCTTCCAATTCGGCCTGCAACTCGGCGCGTAACCTGTCCAGTTGGGCTTCGGTCTGCTTTATGCCACGCAAATCGTGGATGGTTGCCAGAATTAGCGCTCCCTCGACTGTCTCCACTGGACAAAGGCCGATATCCAGCGGCAGCCTTGTTCCATCTTTGGTGAGGCCAAAAACGTCCTGGTTTGCACCCATTGGCCGGCCGGCAGGAGCCGTCATGTATCTGTCGTGAAACGCCTGATGTCGTTGGCGCAGTTCAAGCGGCACAAGCACTGTCACCGGCTGACCGATCAGCTCATCTGCGCTGTAGCCAAACAAGGACAGAAGTGACGCACTGACGCTATGTATACGCGCCGCGGCGTCAAGAGCGAGAGTGGCGACGGGCAGCGCATTGATAAGCAACTGGATTTGTTGACGCAGAATTTTGTCCTGGCTATCCGTACCGGCACAGTCGAGAGGCTTTACCTTTTCTATCAGCGAGATATCGGGCGGTGGCTTATCTTCAGGTCCAGCCCTATTTTGTGCTTTTCCACCCATAGGAAACATCATGTTTATACCTTAGTGGCAATGAAGCCTGTCACCAGCGCAACCTCTGCGTGTGAACTCTCCGCGAAGTTTGGTGCGTTCCGGCGTTATTGAATATTCATTACACTGAAATTTCACCGAGTAAAACATATTTCGATACAAAGCTTAAGATTGGGATAAATACCTACGGGGAATCCGAAGCTGGATTTGGCCGTTTCAATCCGCAAACTGATGCTCGCACATTCAAAACGAAGGCGAGACGTCATGATCGAGCAACAGATGTGGGTTTGTGAGGAAAATATAAAGCGATTTCAAAGCAGATTGGCGCAGGAAGCTGACGAGACGCGCAAGTCAATGACAAGAAATCTGCTTGCCTTTGAGCAGCTGGAATTGCAGCGGTTGATCTGCGAGAAAGCCACAAGAAAAAATTTCGCCAGAGCAAAAAAATAGAGCAACCTGTCCTGCTTCGTGCTGTTCAAAATCGGTGACTGCGTCAATTCGAAGATAATGCAACGTTGAGAGGAGCTTATAATGCCCGGCCATCGCAATGGCGACAACGTCGCACGTATGGAGGTTCCGCTGGCCGCCATCCATCAAACGTCGACAGCCCAGACCATTATCGCGCGGTCCTCAGACAACGAGTTCATGGTCGGCGACAGCCAGGTGATGCGTGATGTTTTCGATAAGATCCGCCGCCAAGCTCCCACCAGCGCACCTATCCTCATTACCGGTGAGAGCGGCACCGGCAAGGAACTTGCCGCTCGCGCCATACATCAGCGCTCTGCCTTTCGTGAAGGACGATTCGTCGCCATCAATTGCGCCTCCCTGCCCGCTACGCTTATCGCCTCGGAACTATTCGGATATGAAAAAGGTGCCTTCACGGGGGCAAACACGCGCAAGATCGGTCTTGTTGAGCTGGCGGACAAAGGCACCTTATTCCTTGACGAGATCGGTGATCTGCCATTCGATTTGCAAGGCCATCTACTGCGGTTTCTGCAAGAAGGCACGATCGTGCGGGTCGGCGGCCATCAGCCGATCTCCGTTAGCGCCCGCATCATTTCCGCAACCCATGTCGATTTGCGGCAGGCGATCGAAAATGGAAAATTTCGCGAGGATCTATACTACAGATTAAATGTTCTACCCCTGCATCTACCCTCTCTGCGCGAGAGGGACGGCGATCTACAGCTTCTTGCAAAGTATTTTCTCGACACGTTATCGGTCGAACTCGGTCATGGCGCCAGAGGCTTCACGGCCGACGCTCAGGCATTGATCGAAACCTACCACTGGCCAGGTAATATCAGGGAGATGATCGCCGCCATAAGGCGCGGCATCGTTATGGGGCATGGCAATTTGATCTCGGCGGCAGATCTGGCCTTAGAGCCTTGGCCAACTTCGCCCAAACACCATCAGTTTTCGCTGTCTGTAAGCGACAGGCGCGCTTACGAACCCGGGTCCGACGAAGAACGGAAAACCCTGGAGGACGCGCTTTCACGCTGCCAGTATAATTTAAGCCGTACCGCGCGTGTGCTGAAGGTCTCGCGCGTTACGCTCTATCGCATGCTAAAGCGTCACGCGATGTCCCGGAATACTATGCGGGAAAGATAAATATCGTAGCGTAAGATACGGTATTGAGATGAAAATTTTTTGCGTTATCCGCATCGGTTTTGTTTTCGCGAAAGCGCCGTATGCATATCGCGTCGTCGCGTAAGAATACGCAATCTGGTCTCCGGAACACCGTGATGATTCTGCTTATGTGGTTTTCCTTCTCTCTTGCGATCCTGCTGCTGGTGCTCATGCCTCTGGCTTTCACCGAGATAATGATGAGCGGTCTTGCCAAACTTCATTTGAGTGCTGATGCTGCATCTTTGCTTGTTTTATTTATGCTTTTTGGCGGTGCGATCAATATTCCGATTTTAAGATTTCACTCTGGACGTCGTATCTGCGTTCAACCGCTCGTATCTCATGGCGTTTTCGGCTTCCATTCTGGTTTCACAAAAGCTACAAACGAAACCGTGGTTGCGGTCAATCTCGGCGGTTGCGTGATTCCAGTTGGGCTTGCATTGTTCGAGTTCACGCGCCTGATGGCAGCCGATTCAGGAAGCTTCTGGGCTGTTGTTGGAGTGTCCTCAATAAATATTTTCATCTGCTACGATCTCGCACGCATTGTTCCTGGAATCGGAATCACGCTCCCTGGCCTGATGCCTGCCTTCGCCGCGGCTGGACTCGCCCTAGTTTTTCTGCCTCAGGAGGCAACGCCCATAGCCTTCATAGCGGGTGTGGCCGGCCCATTGATTGGTGCCGATCTGCTTCACTTACCGCAGTTGCGTAAACTCCCGGTCGGCATGCTTAGCATTGGTGGCGCCGGCACGTTCGACGGCATCGTGCTGGCGGGTATCATCGCTGCCTATTTGGCCTGATTGTCAAAATCCTGATACGTTTACGGTATAGCTCTGGGTTTTGTCTCGATTGCGGTCGGCTAAGTCACCGGGCGCAGAGCCACGCTCGGGCTGAAGGTTTCCACCGGCACGATTGTCGACGCGACCATCATTCACGCGCCGTCCTCGACAAAGAACGAGGCGAAAGCGTGTGATCCCGAGATGCACCAGACCCGGAAGGGCAACCAATGGTATTTTGGCATGAAGGTGCAAATCGGAGTGGATTCCAAGACCAAACTGATCCACGCAGTGGCGGCCACCCCTCCGGGGCCATTCCATCGGCGCTTCGCACCGTCGGAACCTTCGGCCCCTCCACCCGCGAATGCTGATGACATTGCAATGCTGGAAGGCCAGCTGCACGGAGATGAGGCGCGCGTCTGGGTCGACCAAGCCTATCGCGGCCGGCGTGATACCATCCGCCGCTGCGCGCCCAGGGCCAAGGGTTTCACCAACCGCCGCCGCAAGATCAAGGGCGTCGTCGACGAGGCCGACAAAGCCAGGAACGCACGTAAATCCAAAACCCGCGCCAAGGTGCGCTATTATTTTGCCGTGATGAAGCGCGTGTTCGGCTCCGCCAAGGTCCGCTATCTTGGAATCAACAAAAATGTCGACTGGCTGTTCGCCAGTTGTGCCCTGGTTAATCTGTTCATGGTCAGACGGCGCCTATTGCCAAGATAACCCCGCCGAGGCTCTGTTCCCCTCGTCCGAAGGTAGAAAAAATAGAAAATCATCCAACCAAGGACGCCTGCTCACTACAAACAGAAACGCCAGGCCGCATGAGAATAGAAATCGCCAGCTTATTCAGATATTCCTTAAGAAAAAGTCACCTTTAAAATACGCACTATTTCGTGACGCCATTGATGGTGATGACTGACGCGCCGTTCACATTACTCTGTTCTGCCGCATGTGGCTTCAGCTCATCCCACAGCGTGATGGTTCCGCTGGAAGAGGCTGAGTTTCCGAATACCGGCTCCTGTAAAGAGCCTCCTTTAACAGTCGCGATTGACTGATTGGAAAGCGGCACGAGCGTGAGGTTGGCGACATCGACGAAGGGGGGTGTGGAATCCTGCGCGCGAAGAGAGCCGGGGCAAAGAGCCAGCGCCAAAAAGCACGCAGCTACCAGACGCCACAATATAGGCTTTGCCATGCAAATTGTTCGATGTTGCACAAATCTCCGCAAATCAGCCATCTCACATCCTTTGCCAGGTCGCCGGCCGTCCGTTTTTCCGGGGGCGGGCTTTTCCGACGGGAGCCTTACTTGAACGCGTTACCCGCATAATACAGTCCTGCTTGTGTATTTGCAAAAGATTGTTGTTGAGTGAGGAACCGGCTTAAGCCTGAAATCGCGATATTCATCGTCGCCGCGACGCTAATGCTGGTATTGTTGGCTGTATTCGTTGTTTGGTTGGACAGTCCACCGGAGCCCAGTTGGGTATTGATTATGGTTCGGCCGCTATTGCCGGTGGTTGTCAAATTGACAGTATTGCCGACGGTGGGCGTAATGGTCTGCGTATTGCCGTTGGCATCCGTCACCGTCAAAGATGGTGTAGAGACGCTCACCGGCGTAGAGGCGGTGGCTGTGGCAGTGTTCGCGTGACCATTGGTGGAACTCGTAGCGGCGGTTACATCCGTTTCGGGAACCATAATGCTTTTCACGACAACGCCATCGATGGTTTCAACTTGCTTGAATGCGAAACTGATTGACAATAATTTATTTAGATCGAATCCGCCTCTGATGCAGCCAAGCTCTTTTGGACCGATTTGATGCCCTGAAAGGCCCAGCGCCAAAGATACTGCTTGCTTGTCCGGCGTAGCCGAATGTGCCATGGCGGGTAGCAGTGCGAAAGCCGCCGCAGCGAGCCAGGCTGTTGTTTGGTTTTTGATCGGAAACATTGATCGTCTCCCGTTAGCCAGAGCCGCTAGAATTTTTCGAGGTCGGGGATGCCGACCTGTTGCAGCGTGGCCAAGTTGATTATGAAGTGACTGAGGTCAAGAGGTGCGCTCGGCTCTCCGGACCAATCCTGCCCGTCGTTAAAACCCGCCCGTGCAAGCTCCAGATGAGCGAGAATGATGAAGAAGATCCCCGACCATTGCTGTCTGAAGCTGGATACGGACACGCTGCGCAGCCCGATCGCCGGATCAGCCAACATCACCTGTCCATTGCGTATCCCGCGCAGTACTACAAAATGTTTGTAGCCGCGCTCGTTGATCAGCACGATGGCAGGAATTTTGATTTCGGCCAGTTTATGCAACGGCGCGCGGAACCCGCCAGCGGGAATGTTGCGTCGGGACAGGTACTCTTTCATATCAAGAAGGGAAAAGCCGGATTCCCGAATGGCTTTGCGGTCGCCATTCAGGAACATATCGGTGAAAACGGAGGTTTCGCTCGCCTTGATGTGATAGGTGTAGAGTAGCAATGTAGCCAGAGCTGCGGAGCCGCATGAAAAATCATATTGCTGCCGGATCGTCGTGTTGAACTTACGGGCCTGGAAACTTTGCACAGTGATGTTGGCGGATCCCGTACCCGTCGCCAGTCCGTTCAAGGGGATCTGCCCAGCGAGTGCGTTTGTCGGTGCCAATGCCAGCATTGTGGCAAGAAGGCCGACGCTCTGTGTCAAGTATCGCATCGTCAGCTCCCAGCATGGCTCCTAATGGACGGTTATGTTTACCGTCATGCTACTTTGCAGCAGCGTGTTGTTGCCGGTATTCTGAATAACCGTGGTTAGCCCGGTATTGCTGTTAACGGATTGTATGTTTGAAATTGACCCGGTAATAGAATTGTTGGCGCTATTTCCAGTATCATTTCCAATATTTATGGCAGCAACGGTGCCGGATCCGCCGCGCATGTTTGCCAGCTGCGCCGGTGAAACCGCGTTCGCGCGCAGGCTTGCGATCATGGCGCCGCTGTTGTTCGCGTCAATGCCGTTATTGGCACCGGAGGCGCGCGCTTGGTGAGCGAAGACGAAGACTGCACTGCCAAGTGCGAGCGAAAGTGCTATTGCCTTCTTGTTTGTCATTGAGCTCTCCTGCACAAAGGCTTTTTTTGTTGCCGAGGACAAGGCGAACAGTGCGGCCCCGTATGGCGGGTGGAACGCCATACAGGTTACCGCACTGCCCTTCTCCGGCTATTAGAAGCCGTTGAAGCCCGTGCTGCCGCCGCCGACGTAAGACCCCAGCGCCACGGAATTCTGCTGCAGAGATGCCGTTCCGGCATTCTGCTGCACGGTGCTGATGCCGGAGCTGCCGCTGTTGGCGAAGCTCATTGAGGCATTGCCGCTGGAGATCAATGCTGTCGCGCTGCCCTTATGGCCTTCCCCACCGCTACCACCGCCGGAGAAGTCGATATTGCTGAGCGTTCCGGTATTGCCGGAGCTGGCAAAAGTGACGTTCATATGCGTGTTGGTGTTGGTGTCGCTCAGCGACACATTGCCGACAGACAGGAGGGTCTTGGTCACGTCCCAGCTGTTGTTCGAATTGCTGGTGACCGTATTGCCATTGGCGTTGAGGGCGGTACCGCCGGTGGTTGCCGCGCTACTGCTGTCTTGGGCGCTCGCGTTCTTGACGACCGGCACAGAGGTATTTGTGGTCGTGGTGGAGCCGCCGCCGGGCCAGCCGCCCTGCCCACCCGTCGGTGTACCGGCAAGTGCCAGGCCGCCGGTCAGAAGGAAGGCAGCGGTGCTCGCAAGAAAAAATGTACGCATTGTCGCTCTCCTGTTCGTGTTGAAACGTTATAAAAAATTTATGGCCGATGTGGTTTCACGGTCACGCTACATATCCAGCAAGTCCTGTGCCAACTTATCTCGTTTCGGCTTAAGATTTATATGGCATGAAATTTCAGGGCTTTGGTGGATGCAGCTCAGGCTGCGTTGGAAGATGGAGAGAACCAAGAAACTGTAAAGGGTTTACGAAAACTGTAATGCTTAAGCGTATCATTTTCGAATTTTCTCATGTTCAAAACGGACAATTGCGTGTGGCGTTCAACAGGTGTTTGGATTAGAAGGCTCCTTAAAATAGTGATAAGAGAAATAAGGAGGCTTATCATGGTGGCGACCTCTAAAATATTCTTTCACCGTTCTGAAAATACGGCGCTGTTAGCAAAACCGAATCAGAAATCGCCGTCCCCGGTATTTTTTTCGATCGCGGGCGAGCCCCGTATAGCGGTCTGGCCATTATCTTTATTGTTTTGCATGGCGGTGATGGAGCCCGGAAAAGCACAGTCTACCGCGGATAATATCGCGGTGCTTCAAGAATCCATCTCGGCGCAACGGACGAAGCTTCAGAAAGTCGAGCAACAGCTCGAAAAGCAGGCTTTGCAGCTGCAGCAGCAACAGCAGTTGCTTGACCAGGAGATGGCGCAATTGCGTGCTGCTGGAACCACCAAGCCGCAGAAGCAACAGCCAGAGCAGGAAGCGGCCGCGCAAGACCAAGCGCCCGCCGAAACCGCGGGAGCCGAGCAGGAGGAGAAGCAGCAGCAAAGCCGGCAGGAACAGACTAAAGTGATCCTGCAATCCTCCACCGTGCTTACAGGTACGGGCGGCGTGCTGACACCAAAGGGTCAGCTGGTGATCGATCCTTCCGTGGAATATGATTACTGGACCCAGAACCAGCTCAATCTTAACGGGTTCACGATCATACCCGGGATTACCTTTGGTAATATTTTCATTTCTCACGTGGATCAACGCTATTTAATGCCCGCTCTGACGTTGCGTTATGGACTCACGAGCCGATGGGAGATCAATCTGAAAGTACCATTTGTGATGGGCTGGGGTAGTACCATAGCGCAACAGGCGGGTGCCGATGCGCGCCCTCTGACTGCCAGTGCCAACGCCGCCAGCATCGGCGATATTCAGTTTGGGACATCCTACCAGTTCAATAGTGGCAATAATGGCTGGCCGGTCTTCGTCGGTAATCTGACCTTCAAGACCGCAACCGGACAAAATCCATACGAGGTGCCGATCTACAACGCGATCAATACCAACGACCAACTTTTATACGGCGTCGCAAGGAAGCTGCCCACTGGCACCGGCTTTTACGCGCTGGAACCCAGCTTGTCGGTCTTCTATCCCACGGCCCCTGGCGTGCTGTTCGCCAATATTCAATACATCAAGAATTTCAGCCATACATTCACCATCCCCAACACCGGCGGCGGCCCTGGCGCACCGATAAATCTCTCGCCCGGCATGGCCCTGGCCGCCACGTTCGGGTTGGGATTCGCGTTGAATGATAAGGCTTCGATGTCTTTGAGCTATCAAGAAGAGCACGTGTTTCCTGCATCTGCGGGTGGGCGGAAGATCGCCGGATCGGCCTACGATTTCGGGACATTCAATTTCGGTCTCGGCTATGCATTCTCGCAGCGTACGAGCGTGAATATAGGGGTGGGCATTGGCGTGGGGCCCTATGCGCCGGCCGCGAAAATTCTGATCGAAGTGCCGGTGCGGATGAATCTATTTTGACAATACGTTCTAGCAGTTTGCTGAAAAACCCCGAAACTTGGTTTTATTTTTTCTGATTTAGCTTTGGGGCCTGGATTTTGGTTCAAGTGATTGAAGTTTCTTGCCGGTTTCTGGACTTTTTTCGTCCAGCGGACAGACTCGTCCCTTATATTGCCACCATTTTTGGAATGCGTACCAGATTATAGGCGATCAGGTTGAGCATGAAGGTGCCGGCGACCCGCGCAACGCCGCGCAGCTTGGTCTTGCGCATCGTGCCGTGCTGCTTGCCCCAGCCGAATATGCACTCGATCATCGCCCGGCGGGTCTGCGACATCGCATAACCGGGATGGCGCGTGGTGCGTCCGTCAATCGCGCTGCGGCGGTGCCTGCCGGTTTTGGTCTCACCGTTGTTTTGTGTGACATGCGGTGTCACGCCGGCGTCGCGCAGATTGGCGACATGATCGGCGGTATCGTAAGCCTTGTCTTCGCCTACGGTGATCCGCCCGGCGGCCGACTTGGCTTTGGCTTTCAACATCGCTTCCGAGGCTTCACGCTCAGCCGTGCCTGTGGCCTGGGTCACTCGGCCACCCACCGCCAAGCCGTGCCGGTTGTCCATCAGCGCGTGCCCCATATACGAAAGCTTTGCCTCCCGCCCAGCGGCCTTGCGGTACAGCCGGCTTTCCGGGTCGGTGGTGCTGGCATGGGTATCGTTCTTACGCTTCTGACCGTGGAAATCCGAACCATCATCGTCGCTGCCATCCTTCGGCCGGAAGCTCTTCTGCGACGCCCACGCCTCGATCAGCGTGCCGTCCACCGAGAAATGCTCATCCGATAGTAGCGGCGTCACCCGCGGGTGGTTCAGCAGCCGGCTCATGAATTTCTGGAATATATCGCCGTTCTGCAGGCGCTCGCGGTTCTTGCTAAACGTGGTCGGGTTCCAGACCGGATCATCCGGGATAAGCCCACAAACCAGCGGTACAGGAGATTATAATCCAGTTGCTCCATCAACTGCCGTTCCGAGCGAATCCCGTACAGCACCTGGATCAGCAGCGCGCTCAGCAATTGTTCAGGCGGCACCGAGGGCCGGCCTTCCCTGGAATACAGCCAGGCAAAGCTGCGGCTCATCTCATGCAGAACATCCCGCACCAAAGCACGGATCGCTCGCAACGGATGGGTCGCCGGAACCCGTGTTTCTGGTGAAACATACGAAAACATCCCGCCCTGATCTCGAAAAGAACCCCGCACCCCACGCCTCACAAAACCTGCCAGCCAAAGTGAATCACATCATAATCCCGGCCGCCAGGAGTTTTTCAGCAAACTGCTAAAACTCGGCGCTTTTGATTGCGCTCCACCGCTTTGAAGGCGGCTGGTACGGGCTCTAAAAACCATTCAATGGAGCGCCGTTCGCCGATAATATGTTAAACTTTTAACCCAACAGGTGAGCCAACACCTCCGTTAAAGCATGCAGCCAATTATCTCAAATCATTCGACGACTGACACATCGTGACCACCTGGCCCGCAAACCGCTTCATATATTCGAGTATCTTGAATTCGCGCGGCGTCAGCGACAATATTTGCGGACTGCGGGTGGCGCGGCGGGCGAGGCTGTCCAGGCATAGATCCTCAAGCTGCATATATTGCGCGCCCCCCGGCGGCCGGCAGCGGCGCACTACGGCCTCAACCCGCGCCGAAAGTTCGGCAACGGAAAATGGTTTGATCAGATAATCATCTCCGCCAGCCCGCAAGCCCTCGACACGATCCTCGATTCCGTCCAACGACGTGAGAAACAGCACCGGGGTTTGTACGCATGTCTCACGCAGCGCCTTCACCAGCGCAAGACCGCCGATACGCGGCAACATCCGGTTCACGATCAGCAGGTCCCAGAAGCTGCTACTGGCCTGCAGCAGCCCGGCATGGCCGTCCACCACTGCGGTTACTCAATGCCCCTCACGCCGCAACGCTGTTTTGACCATACGCACCGCCTCGGCATCGTCCTCAATCAGCAGAATCTTTTGAGATGCCATGCGCGCCCCCGAATCAGACAACCAGCCTACTGCGGGTCAGGTCTCAACATAAGGTCTGCCGTTTCGTGTCGCCGCGCCAAGGAAAGCAGGTCTCGGCCTGTTCAGCTGGCCTCTGCCGGGTGGGCAAATCATCGTCAAGCCTGCGCGCCTCGTCAGCGCGGCTCCAGCAGCCCGGCATGCGGCGGAATTCCACTATTTATTGACGACGAAATGTCATCGAACAATCATGATCTCAGCCTCAGGTCAAACCAGGAAGCTCACTCGCACGATCGGGCCGGGTTCCTGATCCAGCAGGGCGATCTCGGCAACGTGGAGCTTCGCGATCGCGCGTACCAGCGGGAGGCCCAGCCCGTGATCCGGTGTGTTGCGGCTTTGATCAAGCCGCACGAAGCTGAGCTGCTGCCGGTTTGGTGGACAGCGAGTTAAGCTAGCACGGCCTTGGCCTCGAACTCCATGGGGCTGAGATAGCCCAATTTCGAATGCCTGCGTCGTGGGTTATAGAAACGCTCGATATAGTCGAACACATCGGCCCGGGCCTGGTCACGGGTGCGGTAGGTTTTGGCAGCCGTGCGCTCGGTTTTGAGTGAAGAGAAGAAGCTCTCCATTGCCGAGTTGTCCCAGACATTGCCGGCCCGGCTCATTGAGCAGGTAATGCCATTATCAGCCAGCAAGCGTTGGAATTGCTCGCTGGTATATTGCGAGCCCTGATCTGAATGATGAAGTAGCGCGTCGGCCTTGCCGCGGCGCCAGACGGCCATCATCAACGCATCCATGACCAGCGCCGCATCGCGTTCCGCCTTCATCGACCAGCCGACGATGCGCCGGGAGAAGAGGTCAAGAACCACGGCCACATACAGCCAGCCTTCGGCGGTCCAGATATAGGTGAAGTCAGCCAGCCATTTCTGGTTTGGCCGGGCGGCGGCAAACTTCCGATCAAGGATATTATCGGCGATCACCGCACGCTCGCCCTCGTCCTTCGGCTTGGCCCGGCGCTTCGGGCGCGCCCGGAAGCCGTTCTCGCGCATCAGCCGCTCAACCCGGTGCAAGCCGCAGGCCAGGCCTTCTTCGAGCACATCATGCCACACGCGGCGCGCACCATAGGTTCTGTCACTGGCCTTGAAGCTCGTGTCGATCGCCAACGCCAGCTTCCCATCGTACACAGCCCGGTCACAGGCAGGCCGTTTGAGCCAGGCATGGAAGCCGGAACGCGACACCTCAAGAGCCGCACACAGCCAGCTCACCGGCCAGATATGCCGGTGCTTCGCGATGAAGGCAAACTTCACGTCGACTCTCTCGCGAAGAATGCCGCGGCCTTTTTTAGGATGTCACGCTCCGCCTTGAGCTTGGCGACCTCCTTCTTGAGGGCCGCAATCTCAGCCAGATCGGCCCGTTGCTGGCCATGGCCAGGGAACGCCGTCGCAGGCGCCGCCGCCAATTCACGCATCCAGCGCCGCAACACGCTCTCCGCCAGATCCAGGTCACGCGCCGCCTGAGCAACTGATACGCCCCGCTCCGTAACCAGCTTTACAGCCTCGGTTTTGAATTCAGCTCCAAACTTTCGTCTCGCCATATTCGTCCTCCGGTTCATGGGTCACGATCTTATCCTCGTGTCCACCAAACCGGCAGCAGCTCATAGAGCGCTGCAGAAGATAAGAAAGATCCATGATATGACGGGTGAAATCAAGGCGATGCGGTTGCAGCTGGGGATGGTCGGCGGCGGCGATGGCGCTTACATCGGCGGCATCCACCGCTTCGCGGCGCGGCTCGACGACCAGTTTGAACTGGTCGCCGGCGCCTTCGATATCGATGCGCAGAAAGGCCGCGCCTTCGCCGCTGGCCTGTTCATCGAGCCCGCCCGCGCCTATGGCGATTACCGCGAGATGATCGCGGCCGAGGTCCAGCGCATCGATCGCATCGACGTGGTGGCGATCTGCGTCCCTCCAACCATACGCATTTCCCGATCGCGGCGGCGTTCCTTGCAGCCAGTTTCGACGTGATCTGCGAAAAGCCGCTGACCACGACCTCCGCGGATGCGGTGGCGTTGGTGGAAATCGCCGCGCGCACCGGCCGCTTTCTCGGCGTCACCTACACCTATAGCGGCTACCCGCTGATTCATGCGGCGCGTGCGATGGTCGCCGCCGGTGAGATTGGCAAACTACGCGTCTTGCAGGTGGAATATCCGCTGGAATGGATGGCCACCGCGATCGAGCAGGGCGGCAACCAGCAGGCCAGTTGGCGGGGCGATCCCAAACGCTCCGGCCGCGGCGGCAGTGTCGGCGATATCGGCACCCACGCCTATCATCTCGCGGGCTTCGTCACCGGGCTGAAGCTGGAGGCGCTCTGCGCCGACGTGGCGACCTTGGTGGAGGGCCGCATTTTGCACTATAATGCGCATGTGATGCTGCGCTATCACGGCGGGGCGCGGGGCTGTTATGGTCCTCGAATCTGGCGGTTGGTTGTTCCAACGGGCTGCGGCTGCGGGTTTTCGGCGAAACCTGGCATCAGGAAGAGCTGAATAGCTTGCTGCACGCTCCGTGCACGGGCGGCCGGTGACGATCAAGCTCGGACGGGCACCTGCACCCCGCCCGGCCATCCCGAAGGCTATATCGAGGCGTTTGCGAATCTTTATGCTGGCTTCGCCGAGGCGATTCGGGCGCGGCGCGAGGCGCGCGCGCCGGGGCTGATCGGCCAGGCGGTGCCGACTGGCGAGGACGGGCTGAGGGGGCGTGGCGTTTGTCGATGCGGTGGTGGATTCATATGAGGGCGGCCAGGCGGGCTGGGTCAGACCGGCCTATGTCTGATGAATTCGAAAAAAACGGTGTATATGGGGAGATTTAGCGTGGACGATGAGTGAGGTCAGGTGGTGCCGGCATGGCTTGTCAGGCCAAAGCCAAACATGCCACCAAGCCAGGACGAGGTGACAGAGGACCGACACCGCATGGCCAAGACGACAACGCTGAACGCCAAAAACCTGGAAGCGCTCGGGGCCGAACGTCTCGCCGCGCTGCTGATTGAGATCAGCACCGGCGATGCCGCGGCGAAGCGTAGGTTGCGGATGGAGCTGGCGGGGGCGCAAAGCCCGGCCGAACTGGGCAAGGAGGTCCGCAAGCGCCTTGCCGCCATAGGCCGGGCGCGGAGTTTCGTCGATTGGCATGCCATCAAGCCCCTGGCGGCTGATCTTGAAACCCAGCGCGCGGCCATTGCGGGTGCCATCACCCAGCGTGACCCGACGGAAGCGCTCGACCTGCTCTGGCGCTTCATGGAGCTGGCGAATCCGGTCTTTTCGCGTTGCGATGACAGCAATGGTCATATCAGCCCGGTTTTTCACCAGGCCTGTGAGGATCTCGGCTCCATCGCCGTGCTGGCCAAGCCCTCGCCCCAGGTGCTGGCGGTGCAAAGCTTCACGGCGCTGCTGGCCAATGATTACGGCCAATATGATGGGCTTATCGTGGCCCTGGCCAAGGCGCTGGGCAGGCGGGGCGGGATCATCTGAAACAGCTCATGACTGATCTGTCGAACCGCCCGGTGGAGACACCCGCGGCGAAAGACCGGATCAGGATCGGCTACGGCGCCTCCGGGCCAATTTATCAGGATGAGATGGAAGAAAGCTCCCGCGTCAGCACGGTAAAGCTGGCCCTCCAGGAAATTGCCGACGCCCAAGGAGACGTTGACGCTTTCATCACGCAGTACGATGTTAAAACCCGCAAGGTGCCGGTCATCGCCGCCAAGATCGCCCAGCGCCTGCTGGCGGCAGGGCGGTTGGAGGAGGCCTGGAGCGCCATCGAGGCAGCCGTACCCCGCCCGCACGCTCGGGAGGATCGGCTGGAGGTCGAGTGGGAGGATGCCCGCATCGCGGTTCTGGAGGCGATGGGCCACGCCACGCAGGCCCAGGACGCACGCTGGCGCTGCTTTGAGCGCGCGCTATCGCCCGCGCATTTGCGGGACTATCTGAAGCGTCTGGCTGATTTCGACGATGTCGAGGCGGAGCAGAAGGTACTGGATCTGGTCAAGAAACACGATCATTTTCCGCGGGCGCTTGGCTTCCTGATCTCATGGCCGGACCTGAACCGCGCGGCGGCGATGGTGCTGGACCGCGCCAGAGAGCTTGATGGCGATTATTATGAAGTTCTCACCCCCGCTGCCGAGGCACTGGCGGGCAAACATAATCTGGCGGCCGTGCTGGTGCTGCGGGCGATGATCGACTTCGCGCTCATCCAGAACCGGTCCAGCCGCTATAAGCACGCCGCCCGGCATTTGCTGAGCTGCGCCAGCCTGTCCGCCGGGATCAAGACGTTTGGGCGCCTGGAACCGCACGATGCTTACGTGGCACGACTGCGGCGCGAGCATGGCCGCAAGAGCTCGTTCTGGAGCCTGTTGGACTGAGGGGCGGTGAGCTTTCAAAAAGGATTGAAATGAGGCGAGCTGACGTTGTATATCCGCCTTGGATATATATGAGGTTCTCATGCTCGCGCGAACATCACTCTTTCTCTCCAACCGCTCGCAGGCTGTGCGGTTGCCGAAGGCGGTGGCATTTTCCGAGGGAGTGCACGAGGTGGTCATCGTTCCCGACGGCCCGCGCCGGATCATCGCGCCCGCCGAAGCGGCTTGGGATGATTTCTTTGACGCGCCGGGGATTGATCTGGGCGAGCGTGTGCAGCCGGTGGCGCAGGAGCGCGAGCGTTTCTGATGTTGCGCTATATGCTGGACACCAACCTCTGCATCCGTGTGCTCAGGGATCGGCCGCAGGAGGTGAGGACGCGCTTCAATGCTAATGCCGAAGCCTTATGCCTTTCGGATGTGGTTCTCTATGAATTGCTTTATGGCGCTGAGCGTTCGAACGATCCGCCGCGCATCCGCCGCGAGGTCGAGCATTTTGCTGGGCGCCTGACGGTGCTGCCTTTCGACAGTGAGGCGGCGGCCCATACCGCCGAGATACGCGGCGATCTTGAGCGGCTGGGTAATGTGATCGGACCATATGATCTGATGATCGCCGGCCATGCGCGCAGCAGAGGCTTGATCGTCGTCACAGGTAATCTTGGCGAATTCCAGCGTGTGTTGGGGTTAAGGTCTGAAGACTGGCTGGAATAGCCGAGCAGCGCGCCGGCTAGCACATTTTTCAGAATTTACCGTAACGAATTCGCCGATTTTAGCGCATTATTTATCACATAATCCAAAATATATTAAAATAATACAAATAAAACAATAGTTTGTTGTGTAGCTCGTCAGGCTCATAACCTGAAGGTCGCACGTTCAAATCGTGCCCCCGCAACCAGTTTTACCGAACTCATGAACAAGTCAGGAACGCCCTCAGTGCTTCGCACCGAAGGCGTTGTTTTTGTTGGGGAGCCGGCAGGCCCAGGCGGACCATCGCCGCCAGCGCGCCCGTGAGAATAATCTCCGGTTCACCCTGCGTTCCCAGGCCGACATCCACGCGCTCAATCAAGTTCCGTAGTGCCTCCAGCACCGCGCTGTTGTTGCCGTCGGCAGACGCCAATGCGGCCTGAAGCGTCTCGACCCGCTGGCGGTAGAGTTCCGCCAGGTTCGGGTGGATCGACGGTGCCGTGCTGGCGGGCGCCGACAGCCGGGCCTGCAGCTGCGCTTTCTGCTGTGACAGCTTCTCCAATTGCTGCTTCAGCTCCTCGGTCCGGAAGCCGTCCATCACCGCCTCTATGATTTTGCCGATCTTGCGCTCGATCGTGGTCAGGCGGCTCTGGTCATGCGCCCGGTCGGCATTGCTCTCGGCGGCCAGCCGGTTCCACTCGGCGGTGAATTCGGCGACGAACTCCCGTACCGCCTCAGGCTCCATCAAATTGGCGTGCAGGGCCTTAATCACCGAAGCCTCCAGCTGCGGGCGGCGCACGCTGGCCATGTTGGAACAGGTACCGAGTCTGCGTGCGGCGCCACAGGCGAGATAGTCGCGGCCAAGGTTGCTGAGCGTCCCGCCGCAACTGGCGCAGAACAGCTTGCCGGTCAGCAAATGCCTGGCCCGGCGGGTCTCCCAGAATTTGGGCCGGTCACAGGCGCCAAACTTAACAGTTTCTATGCCTTCAAAGGGTAGAATCGTCTAAATCATATTAAATCCCGCCTAACTGTCTTTGTCGATTTGATTTTGCAAACACTCCGCACAGTCTTGCCTTTCTTTCCAGGCCTGGTCGTATTTATTAGGGGCACCCGATTCACGAGCGGGCCGAATTTGTTGATGCAATAAGCAAAGTCTTCATTGATTTGGGCCATCGTTCTGTCAGGCCGCTCATAGCGGACCCCTTGCTGCTGTCGATGTAATAGTCAGAAGTCCGTGAAAAGCTTGCATTTCACCAAAATCCGCTCCAGCTTTTCACGCGAATACGCCCATATTGTCTTGTCACTTTCGTCTAGCAGTTTGCTGAAAAACCCCGAAACTTGGTTTTATTTTTTCTGATTTAGCTTTGGGGCCTGGATTTTGGTTCAAGTGATTGAAGTTTCTTGCCGGTTTCTGGACTTTTTTCGTCCAGCGGACAGACTCGTCCCTTATATTGCCACCATTTTTGGAATGCGTACCAGATTATAGGCGATCAGGTTGAGCATGAAGGTGCCGGCGACCCGCGCAACGCCGCGCAGCTTGGTCTTGCGCATCGTGCCGTGCTGCTTGCCCCAGCCGAATATGCACTCGATCATCGCCCGGCGGGTCTGCGACATCGCATAACCGGGATGGCGCGTGGTGCGTCCGTCAATCGCGCTGCGGCGGTGCCTGCCGGTTTTGGTCTCACCGTTGTTTTGTGTGACATGCGGTGTCACGCCGGCGTCGCGCAGATTGGCGACATGATCGGCGGTATCGTAAGCCTTGTCTTCGCCTACGGTGATCCGCCCGGCGGCCGACTTGGCTTTGGCTTTCAACATCGCTTCCGAGGCTTCACGCTCAGCCGTGCCTGTGGCCTGGGTCACTCGGCCACCCACCGCCAAGCCGTGCCGGTTGTCCATCAGCGCGTGCCCCATATACGAAAGCTTTGCCTCCCGCCCAGCGGCCTTGCGGTACAGCCGGCTTTCCGGGTCGGTGGTGCTGGCATGGGTATCGTTCTTACGCTTCTGACCGTGGAAATCCGAACCATCATCGTCGCTGCCATCCTTCGGCCGGAAGCTCTTCTGCGACGCCCACGCCTCGATCAGCGTGCCGTCCACCGAGAAATGCTCATCCGATAGTAGCGGCGTCACCCGCGGGTGGTTCAGCAGCCGGCTCATGAATTTCTGGAATATATCGCCGTTCTGCAGGCGCTCGCGGTTCTTGCTAAACGTGGTCGGGTTCCAGACCGGATCATCCGGGATAAGCCCACAAACCAGCGGTACAGGAGATTATAATCCAGTTGCTCCATCAACTGCCGTTCCGAGCGAATCCCGTACAGCACCTGGATCAGCAGCGCGCTCAGCAATTGTTCAGGCGGCACCGAGGGCCGGCCTTCCCTGGAATACAGCCAGGCAAAGCTGCGGCTCATCTCATGCAGAACATCCCGCACCAAAGCACGGATCGCTCGCAACGGATGGGTCGCCGGAACCCGTGTTTCTGGTGAAACATACGAAAACATCCCGCCCTGATCTCGAAAAGAACCCCGCACCCCACGCCTCACAAAACCTGCCAGCCAAAGTGAATCACATCATAATCCCGGCCGCCAGGAGTTTTTCAGCAAACTGCTAAATCGAGAAGATCGAACGCAATGCCAAATTTGGGGGAAAAGATCCCATAGTCGTCATCGGTCTTCAGATCTTTGTCGTTCCGACCGATTTCCTCCAGGAAAAATCGGGGGGGTATGAAAATAATCCATTCCGCAAACAAATACAGCCTCGGTTCGCCAGCCAAAGCCAATATCAATGAGGCTGTCATTTTTGGATCCCAAAATCGGTGTTTCAACGCTAGGAAAATAAGCGTTAAAATATTCGGACCACCGTTCGATTTTGCTTTCGTACGGACAGAGTGCACGTTCCGCCTGTAGAGAATTCATGCCGAATTTAATGACGTGATGTCCGTCTTGATAAACTCCTTCATCTGGAGAAATTGTCCACTTCATCAGTTTTCCTTTCGGTCAGTTCAGGGGCGGTTTTGGTTGATCTGGTTTTGTAGGCACTCCACGTAACGCTGCATTTCTTTTATGGCTTCATCATATTTTTGCGGGTCACCGGATTTAGAACGCCTTTCAAAACTCTTGCGCGACGCGAAACGGCTGGTTCATAGAGGGGAATGTCCTCTGTTCTGATTCCCGAAGGCCTCTGGCCGACCTTTGAATAGCTGCTTCCGTCGCCCATGGCCAAGCCCCGCGGTGGCCGGCCCCGCATTTCCGATAGGGCCGCGCTCAGCGGCATTCTGTTTGTCTTGCGCAGCGGTATCGCGTGGGAGGATTTGCCGCCGGAGCTTGGCTGCGGCTAGGGTGTCACCTGTTGGCGGCGTCTGCGCGACTGGCAGGAGGCGGGTGTCTGGGAGCGGCTGCACCATGAGGTGCTGCGCCGTCTGCTTGGCGCGAACAGGATAGATTTCGGCCGGGTCTGCCTGGATTCATCCTCGATTCCGGCAAAAAAAGGGGCTCTGCCACGGGCCCAAATCCAACGGATCGCGGCAAGCCGGGGACGAAACGGCATCTTGTGACCGACCGGCTCGGCATTCCTCTCGCAGTGAAACTGACCGGCGCAAATGTCCACGACAGCACCATGCTCGAACCAATGCTCGATGCCATGCCCGCGATTCGCGGCAGGCCGGGCCGTCCCCTTCAACGGCCAAAGAAGCTCCACGCCGACAAAGGCTATGATTATCCACGCTGCCGAAAGGCGTGCCGCCGGCGTAGCATCTTGCCCCGCATCGCGCGAAAAGGCGTCGAGAGCAAGGAAAAGCTCGGGCGCCATCGCTGGCTTGTCGAACGGGCATTCGCCTGGCTCAATCGCTTCCGCCGGCTGACAATCCGCTACGAGCGCCGCCAAGACATCCATCTCGCCCTCACAAAATTGGCTTGCTCATTGATATGCCTGCGAGCTTTACATCAGAGGTTTTGAAAGGCGTTCTAAAATGGACAATCAAAACTGCCTGACGCCAAACTTCTTGATCATTGACTCCATCTCCATCCGTGAAAAAGCACCGATGACTTTGTCGCTTTCCTCAAGACCAATTCGATCAAACGCTATTCCATATTTGGGGGACAAAAAAGAATTTTCTATATCGATCCAAAGCTCTGAATCTTGCTTTCGAATCTCCTCTAAAAATATTTCCGGATTAGCATGGAAATAATCTAATCCACCGACGTAAACGGCTTCCGTTCTCCACCCGAAGTCCATATGAACAAGGGCATCACTCCGAAAATTCAACGTAGGATATTCGATCTCTTTGAAAGAGCAAGACAGAATTCCAGAAGGCCTTTCGGTCTTTTTCCTGAAGCTGCCGCATATCGTCTCAATGTCCGATACGCTCATTCCAAATTGGATCTTACCGGCTCCTCTATACGGATCGATTATCCACTGCATCTTCAATTCCTTCTGTTTTAAATTAAGATTTTTTCTTGTCGATTTGATTTTGCAGGCATTCTGCATAATCTTGCATTTCCTTCAACGCTTGGTCATATTTTTCGGGTTCTCCAGATTCGGCGGCAATTTTTTTGACATCCTCAATATCCATTTTGGCTGCATCCAGAAGCTTTCCTTCCCTGACCAATTGCGCCTGCTTGGCTCTATCAGTTTGCTGAAAAACTCCTGGCGGCCGGGATTATGATGTGATTCACTTTGGCTGGCAGGTTTTGTGAGGCGTGGGGTGCGGGGTTCTTTTCGAGATCAGGGCGGGATGTTTTCGTATGTTTCACCAGAAACACGGGTTCCGGCGACCCATCCGTTGCGAGCGATCCGTGCTTTGGTGCGGGATGTTCTGCATGAGATGAGCCGCAGCTTTGCCTGGCTGTATTCCAGGGAAGGCCGGCCCTCGGTGCCGCCTGAACAATTGCTGAGCGCGCTGCTGATCCAGGTGCTGTACGGGATTCGCTCGGAACGGCAGTTGATGGAGCAACTGGATTATAATCTCCTGTACCGCTGGTTTGTGGGCTTATCCCCGGATGATCCGGTCTGGAACCCGACCACGTTTAGCAAGAACCGCGAGCGCCTGCAGAACGGCGATATATTCCAGAAATTCATGAGCCGGCTGCTGAACCACCCGCGGGTGACGCCGCTACTATCGGATGAGCATTTCTCGGTGGACGGCACGCTGATCGAGGCGTGGGCGTCGCAGAAGAGCTTCCGGCCGAAGGATGGCAGCGACGATGATGGTTCGGATTTCCACGGTCAGAAGCGTAAGAACGATACCCATGCCAGCACCACCGACCCGGAAAGCCGGCTGTACCGCAAGGCCGCTGGGCGGGAGGCAAAGCTTTCGTATATGGGGCACGCGCTGATGGACAACCGGCACGGCTTGGCGGTGGGTGGCCGAGTGACCCAGGCCACAGGCACGGCTGAGCGTGAAGCCTCGGAAGCGATGTTGAAAGCCAAAGCCAAGTCGGCCGCCGGGCGGATCACCGTAGGCGAAGACAAGGCTTACGATACCGCCGATCATGTCGCCAATCTGCGCGACGCCGGCGTGACACCGCATGTCACACAAAACAACGGTGAGACCAAAACCGGCAGGCACCGCCGCAGCGCGATTGACGGACGCACCACGCGCCATCCCGGTTATGCGATGTCGCAGACCCGCCGGGCGATGATCGAGTGCATATTCGGCTGGGGCAAGCAGCACGGCACGATGCGCAAGACCAAGCTGCGCGGCGTTGCGCGGGTCGCCGGCACCTTCATGCTCAACCTGATCGCCTATAATCTGGTACGCATTCCAAAAATGGTGGCAATATAAGGGACGAGTCTGTCCGCTGGACGAAAAAAGTCCAGAAACCGGCAAGAAACTTCAATCACTTGAACCAAAATCCAGGCCCCAAAGCTAAATCAGAAAAAATAAAACCAAGTTTCGGGGTTTTTCAGCAAACTGCTATAGAGTTTCGCGTCTTCGCCGGAGCCATTGCTCATCGTATCTTTGTGGTCCTCCGGTTCCATCTGAATTGCCGGTCCATCATCCCGCGCTGGCCCACCTCCTGCCTCGTTGGCCTGAGCGGCTGGCATATGATGAGAATCCAGCCCATCACCTTTGGGCTCCTTGGTTTCTCCATGCGCGCCGCCCCTGTATTTGCCTCCACCATTGCCCTTGTGCAAATGCGCACACGGGTCTTCATCACATTCAACGCAAGGCTCGGAAGCATCACGTCACGGCGAGGGAACTCTTGGGGGCAGGTCAGTCTTCAAAAGGGCGAGCTTTTTCAAAAAGAGGCAGGAACTCCTCATGGGAAAACGCCCATATCGTCTTGTCGCTTTCATCAAGATCGATGAGGTCGAAGGAAATGCCAAATGTCGATGACAAGATATTCCCGCCTCTGCTCTTTTTGAGTCCAGAATCGAGACGCTTTACGCTTTGCAAAAACACGTTCGGTTTTGTATGAAAATAATCTGTATCGAGAATATATACGGCTTCCGTTCTCCAACCAAAACCGAAGTCTACGAGTAAACCGTTACGAAATCCAAGAATTGGAGTTTCGAGATCCGGAAAATAAGCATTAAAATATTCAGAAGATCGCTCTATCGTTTTCTCAAATGGACGAAATGCTTTTTGCACCTGCTCTGGCTTCATACCGAGTTTTATCGGGCCAGTCCCCTCATAGGGGTCAATCTTCCATTGCATTCTTATCTCCTTCCTTGATCATCATGGCTTGCCCTTATCTATCTGATTTTGCAGGCACTCCGCGTAAGCCTGCATTTCTTTTAACGCCTCATCATACTTGGCCGGATCACCGGAGGCCGCAGCAATTTTTTTGACGTCTTCAATATCCATTTTGGTGGCATCAAGAAGTTTTCCTTCCTTGATAAGTTCCGCCTGCTTCTCTCGATATGCCTCCGGCCCTGCGCCTCCGCCATAACTTGCCGTATCGCGATGATCTTTGGGCTCCATCTGGATAGCCGGCCCATCATCCCTTGCAGGCCCGCCTCCCTCTTTGCTCGCCTGGGCCGCCGGCGTATGGTGAGAATCCAGCCCATCCTTACTTGGCCCTTTGGTTTCGCCATGTGCGCCGCCCCTGTATTTGCCTCCACCATTGCCCTTGCGCAAGTGAGCGCAAGGGTCTTCATCACATTCCACGCAAGGCTCGGAAGCATCGGAGTCCTTGAGCTGCTCATCGGCTTTGGTATTCGCCTGGACAGCCTGATGGCCCGCATGTTGGTAGATCTCGGCCCCAATGACGCTCACTGCCGCGGCGCCGGCGATGCCAAGTGCCACGGCGTCGACCGCGACGTCCAGGCCGGGAATGAATTGGGCCGCCACAAAGGCCGCCCCGGCCGTTGCGCTCATGCCGCGCCCCTTTGCAACATCCGCTCACCGATGGCCGCCAGCAGCCGCGCAATCGCCTTGTCGGGGCCGTCCGCCGCGTTCCGGAGATAGTCCAGGGCAGGGGGCGCGTTCCAAACCTCGCCACGGCTGACCAAGGTCAGATAGGCGAAGCGCCCCAGCCCCGCCTCCGTTTTCAACCCCCAGGCGCGGCCCTGCGCCTCGCTCCGCGCCACGAAGCCCAGCAGCCCGGCCTCGTCCATGTCCCTGGTCTGCTCCGGTGCGGCATCGCGCAGATAGGAGGCTATGGCCCGGTGCGAGCGCGCCGTCATCGCCCCGGAGAGGGCCTGCATCTGCGCCTCGCTCAGCACCAGCCGCCCGTGCGCGGGCGCCGGCCAGTCCGCCCGGCGCTTGGCCTGCAACGCCCCTTCCGGCGCCGCGATCGCCAGCGCCGCCGCCGGGCCGAACAGCCGGGCGCGCTGTGCTGGGGTCAGCACCGGCAGGATCATCGCCAGCACGCCCGGGTCCCAATGGCGGAACATCACCGTCCGCTGCGCCGTGGCGAACGGGTCCGGCGCAGCATCTTGGGCTGGCGGCGGGGCCGGAATCTCCACCAGGTTCAGCGTGCGCAGATGCCGGTAGAAGGCGGGCTCGTCCGGTTCCTCTACCCGCCAGAACACGGCCGCACCCTCGATGCCCTCGGTGCGCAGCAGGTTGCGCAGCCGCCGCTCGTTCAGCAGCGCTAGGTGCGGGCCGGCGCGCACGACCCCGGCATTGCCGCGATATTCTAGGAACAGCGCGCGCGCTGCCACGTCCACCTGCCGCAGCAGGGCGGGGAGGTCATCGTACTTCGCGCCATCCAGCACGGCGAAGACTGGGCGCGGCCATTCCACCAGAATGTCGGCAAGACCGGCCGCCATGCTACCCCATGCTCATGAAGGGCGCGCCCGCCGCCGCGGCCTGGCGCGGGCAGGGCGGGGCAGCCGGCCCGGCGCCCACCGCCCCGGCATTGCCGCCGCCACCGCTGCCGCCGCTCTCGCCGATCAGCACCGTGAAGCAGCCCAGCGCGATGACGCCGCCATGTGACATCTGGTCGCCCATCCGCGCCGCCGGCATGCCGCCGATCAGCACTGTGGAGGAGCCCATCGCCACCGTATCCGGCGGGCCGACGCACACCGCCATGTCGGAGACGCGCGCTGCGGGAAGGCCCCCGACCAGCACGGTCGGGCAGCCGGGACCGGAGACGGGCCCGCCGACATGCGGCACGGGGCCGTTGCTGGCCGGGCAGGTGTGCATGTCCGTCAATCGCGCCGCTGGCTTCCCGGCCATTCATTCGCCCCTCGATAGAACCAAGCGCAACCTAGGCGGGCTGTTGGCGCGCGTAAATAACGCCATTCATTACGAGGTGATCATTTGTCGGCCACTTGCGGCACCCGGACTTCCGGCGCATCCGCGACGAGGTGCGGCGCCTGGCCAAGATTCCAACCTGCATCGGTTGGGGCCACCAAGACCATCGCCAAGTTGGCGAACAGGGTTGCCAAGGAGCGGCCTTCAATGGAGGGTCTCTTTGAGCTTCGCAGTGCTGGGGTGTGGGCTGCTTTTTATGCCGATACCCCAATCGAAACAGTTTGGGGCATCGGCGGTCAGTCTGCGCTGAAGCTGAAGTGGCTTGGTGTCGCTACCATCGCGGATTTTGTTGCTCTCGACGCCCAGAAGGTGAGGGACGCCCTGACTCAGCTAAAACAGCTTGCTGGCGTGAAGTCTTACGGTCTGAGTGAAAATGTTGGTTAAGGGTTTTAGTTCCGGCATAAGGTATGGCTTGCGGCGTTGAAGCGTGGAATTGTGGCGGCATGTGATATCAAAATGACTGGGGCTTGTTAATTATCGCTGGAATGAAAAGTCATGCCCTTGGTTGTCGCTTTCGACACAAAAATCTCTGCCTCTGTCAGATTCAAGCGAGGCAAAGTTGATGCAGAATAATTCCTCTTTACCGTCCACCATTCCTGACTTCCTCCATTATTGGGGTAAATCCAAGGAAGTGGATGGGGCACTGACCTGGCACATAGAGTGATGCTGCCGCGTCAATCTAAACACACATTATTCTAACCCGGAGCAGCCAAGCTTAGGGCTACCTCGGCGCGAATCAGAGCGGCGGCAACGTCGGCAGGGGGCGGGCGATCTGTCACCAGCGCGTCCAGCTCGTCCAGCCCACAGAGCAGCACCGGTTCCGACAGGCTGAATTTCGAATGATCGGCCAGCAGCACCACCTGGTCCGCCGCCTGCATCAACGCCCGTTTGGTCGGGCGTTCGATATCCGCCTTTACATACACGCCGCGCGCATCCACCGAGGCGGCACCGAGAAAGAAGCTGCGCACCCGCAGCCTTGAGGCGGCTTCCACCGAAAGCGGGCCGACCAGCGCGGCACTGTCCGGCAGCAAATCCCCGCCCAGCATCACCAGCCGATACCCCGTCTGCTCCATCAAGGCCGCCATCACCGGGACAGAATGGCTGACGATGCTACCGGTAAAATCCGCGGGCAGATGCTCGAGGAGATGCAAGGTGGTCGTACCGGCATCGATGGCGATGCTGTCCTCCCGGCCGATCCGCCCCGCCGCGACCCGGGCGATGGCCTGCTTGGCGGCGGCGGCGGCCTGGCGGCGCTGGGCAAAGCCGGTTTGCGCCGGCGGCGCCAGCAGCTTCACCCCGCCATGCAGCGCCGCCACCCGCCCGGCCTGGGCCAGGCGTTGCACATCGCGCCGCGCCGTCATTGGCGAAACCCCCAACGCGGCCGCCAGATCGGCAATGGAAATGAACCCGGCCTGCGCGATGCGCGCGAACACCATCTCCAGCCGCCCGGCGGCGGCGCCATAGGTCAATGACGGCGCCTGCGCCGCTTTCTCGGACATGAGCAATCCTTAAATCCCCAACAAGACCATTTACAACCATCCATGATTTAGATAATTTACTACCATAATTGGTAATTATTTACCAAACTCAAAAATAACAAGTGTCCGAGGGAATGTTGATCGAAACCCAAACCGTAAAGCCGGCTGTCTTTGTCGGCCTCGCCTCCTGGGACATGATCGCTCTGCTACCGGGCTTTCCGGCGCCGGACGGGCGGCTGGTCGCGGAGTGCATCGTCGAGGCCGGGGGTGGGCCCGCCGCCACCGCCGCCGTTGCCTGCGCCAGACTCGGCGTGCCCGCCTGCTTTATCGGCGCGGTCGGAGATGATGTGTATGGAGACCGAATTCTGGCGGCGCTGCGGGCGGAAACCGTGGATGTCTCCGGCGTGGTGCGTGTGCTCAACACCGCCTCCTGCGCTGCCTTGGTGTTGGCGGACCGCACCCAGGCCACCCGCGCCCTCTGCCCCACTTTGCCGCCGGATTTCACCCTGACGGCCGGCAGCCTCCAGGCGCGGATGATCACCCAGGCGGCGCTGATCCATGCCGACCAGATCGGCTATGGCAAGCTCGCCGCATTGGGCGCCGCGTTGCCGCCGCTCTCCATCGATGCCGGCAACCCGATCCCCGATCTCGACCATCGCGCCGCCCGGCTGTTCGTGCCCACCATTGCCCGGCTGGAGGCGATGTTCGGCCCGGCCGACCCAGCCACGCTGCTGCGCCGCGCGGCCGGCGCGGATTGGGTGGTGGCGACCGCCGGCGCCGCCGGCGCCTACGCGCTGGACCGCACCAGGGAGCGGCTCTGGCATGTGCCGGCCTTCCTGCCCGCGCCATGCCTCTCCACGCTGGGCGCTGGGGATGTGTTCCACGGTGCCCTGGTGGCGGGCTGGATGCGCGGCATGGGCTGTGCCGAGGCCACCGCCTATGCCGGCATCACCGCCGCGCTCTCCTGCCGGGGCATCGATGGGCGGTCCGCCATTCCCGACCACGATACCGTGATGCGCGCCTTGCCCGCGCAACGCGCTTTGACCAACGACATAACGGAGCTTTCCCATGCAGCAGATTGAAGACCGCCCCCGCGCCGGGCTCGCCAGCCTCGCCCGCCCCTCCGGCGCCTTCGCGATGCTCGCCATCGACCAACGCGAGGCGCTGCGCGCGATGCTGGCCGCGCATCAGAGCGGCCCGGTGAGCGACCAGCAGGTCACCGATTTCAAACTCGAAGTCACCCGCGCCCTGACCCCGCACGCCTCGGCGATTTTGCTGGATAAGCAGTTCGTCTGGGACCAGGCGGTGGCACAAAAGGCGGTGGCCCCCTCCTGCGCGCTGATCGCGGCGGCGGATCTGTTCATTCCGAGCCCGGATGCGTTTGTCGACAAGGTCGAGATCGACCCGGCGGTGGTCGCGGCCGAAGTCATGGCCGATGGCGCCACGGCGCTGAAGCTGCTGGTGATCTGGCGCCAGGACGAAGCCGCGGAAACCCGCATCGAAATGACCCGCCGCTTCGTTGCGCAATGCAAAGATGCCGGCCTGGTCAGCATCATCGAGCCGGTGGCGAAGCCGCCGCGCGGCGCTGTGCCCTATGACTGGAATGCAGGCGTGCTCGAAGCCGCCAAGGAGTTGGGCGGGCTGGGCGCGGATCTCTACAAGGCCGAGGTGCCGCTGCATGGCCGCGGCAGCGAGGCGGCGCTGCGCTCTGCCTGCGCCGCGCTGACCAAAGCCATCTCATCCCCCTGGGTGGTGCTCTCCTCCGGCGTCGAGCCGGATGAATTCCCCCGTGCGGTGGAGCTGGCCTGCAAGGAAGGCGCTTCCGGCTTCCTGGCCGGGCGCGCGGTGTGGAAGCCGGTGATCGGCCAGCCGAACCTCAAGGCCGCCCTGGCCGGCGAGGCGACGGACCGGCTGAAGCGCCTGTGCGAGGTCGCGGACCGCGCGGTGCAAGGCTGACCCCATGACCGCCCTGCCCAACCGCATCCAGGCGATCGAGTTCCCGGCGCTGGGCGAGGTCAGTCTGATCTCGCACCCTTTCCCGCCCGCGCCCGGGCCGGACGAGGTGCTGCTGCGCCCGGATTATCTGGGCATCTGCGGCACCGATCTGCACGTGCTGCACGGCAAGCACCCCTGGGTGCGCCCGCCGGTGCGGACCGGGCATGAGGTGGTGGCGCGCGTGGTCGCGGTGGGGGCGGCGGTGACGCGGTTTCGCCCTGGCCAGCGTGTCGTCGTCAACCCGTTGCTGGCCTGCGGCATCTGCCGTGCCTGTCAGGCAGGCCGGCCCAACCATTGCGAATCGGCGAAGGTGCTGGGCTTTCGCCTGCCTGGTTTGGGCAGCACCTATCTCAACGCCCCGGCGGCACAATTACACGCGGTGCCGGACGGGCTGGCGCCGACCCTGGCGGCGCTGGCGGAGCCGCTGGCCGTGGGCATCCATGCCGTCGGCCGGGCGCGGGACCTGCACAAGGTGCTGATCATCGGCGGCGGCACCATCGGGCTGTGCGTGCTGCTGGCGGCGCGTCTGGCCGGGGCCGGGCCGATCGACATTGTCGAGCCCGTCGCCGCCAAGCGCGCGCTGGCGCTGCGGCTCGGCGCCAACGCCGCTCACGCGCCCGAGGCGCTCTCCGGGCTTGGCGGCTATAGCGCGGTGTTCGACTGCGTGGCCGCGCAGGCGACCCTGGATGAAGCCTGCCGTGCCACCGCCGGGGGCGGGACGATGGTGGTGGTCGGCGTGGCTGATGCCGCCCGGGCTTTGCCGTTGCCCCGGCTGCAGCGTTTCGAAATCGACGTGCTGGGCAGCGGCATGTATGTGCCCGCCGATATCGACGCTGCCATCGCCGCGCTGGCGGCGGGCGAGATCGCGGCCGGGGCGCTGATCAGCGCCATCCGACCTCTGGCCGAAGCCAAGGACGCCTATGAACAAGCCGGCCAGCGCGACAGCGTGAAAGTGTTGATCGACATGGGCTGACCACCCGATCCAAAAACCGGAGGAAACAACAATGACAAATAGCAGCACCCAGGCTGCCCCGAGAAGCCCGATGGGCAAGGTGGCGATTGCCAGCTTCATCGGCGCCCTGCTCGAATGGTATGATTTCTTCATTTTCGGCACCGCCGCGGCCATCGCCTTCGGGCCGATCTTCTTTTCCAATGCCGGCAAGCTGAACGGCATCATGGGCTCCTTTGCGATTTTCGGCGTCGGCTTCCTGGCGCGGCCGCTGGGGGGCATCGTCTTCGGCCATATCGGCGACCGGATCGGGCGCAAGGCCAGCCTGATCGCCACATTGGTGATCATCGGGCTCGGCACCTTCCTGATCGGCGTGCTGCCGACTTATGCGCAGATCGGCATCGGCGCGCCGATGCTGCTGCTGGCGCTGCGGCTGGTGCAGGGCTTCGGGCTGGGCGGCGAATATGCCGGCGCGGCGCTGATGACGATCGAGCACGCGCCGGCCAACCGCCGTGGCTTCTGGGGCGGGGTGCCGCAATCCGCCGCCTCGGCGGGCATTCTGCTCGCCACCGGGATTTTCGCGCTGCTGGGCGGGCTGTCCAAGGACCAGTTCCTGCAATGGGGCTGGCGCATTCCGTTTCTGATCAGCGGGCTGTTCACCTTCATCGGGCTGTTCATCCGCGTCAGCCTGATGGAGACGCCGGATTTCCGGGCGATGCTGGCCAAGGGCAAGCCGCAGCGCACGCCGCTGGGCGCGCTTTTGCGCAACCATGCCGGCAACACCGCCCTGGCCACCGGCGCGCGGCTGGCGGAGACGATCTCCTCCAACATCATCAACGCCTTTGGCATTGCCTATATCGTCAATGATCTGGGCATGAACCGCTCGACCGGGCTGCATGCGATGATGGTGGCCTCGCTCATCGGCATTTTTCTGTGTCCGCTGTTCGGCGGGCTCTCGGACCGGTTCGGGCGGCGCAGCGTCTATCTGGCCGGGGCCGGGTTCATGGCCTTGTTCAGCTATCCGTTCTTTCTGCTGCTGGGCACCAAATCCGTCGCCATCATCTGGCTGGCCTTCATCCTCGCCTATAATCTCGGACCGACGCTGATGTTCGCTGTCGAGGCCACTTTTTTCACGGAACTCTTCAGCCCCGGCACGCGCTATACCGGGCTGTCGCTGGCTTATCAGATCTCGGCGATCGCGGGTGGCTTCATGCCGCTGATCGGCACCTGGCTGATCAAGGCGGATGGCGGCCAGCCCTGGGCGATTGCGGCCTTCCTGGCCGGGATTTGCGTGCTTTCTTTCATCTGCGCGGCGGCGGCGAAGCGACTGGCAGGGCAGGAGGAGATAGCGGCACAGCAGCGCAGCGAAGCCTGGCAGGCCTCTTCGCGCTGAATTGCGACAGTTTGGGGCTGTCCCAGATAACTTTCCAGCTTATACCTTCAACGCCTTGAAGGATCAGCATTATTTCGATCATTGCAGGGTTTCGCCTTTTGCCCGTGGCGTCAAGGGCGCGCGGCTTCGCCGCGCGTCGCCGAAGGCGAGTAAACCCCTTGACGCCACGGGCAAAAGGCGAAGAGACTCGGGATCGACATAATGGTCAGATGAATGAAGATCTGGGACAGAACCAAAGTTTTTGGTGGGGTGTTGTTGAACAAATCCTCCACCGCTTTTGTCAGCTGGCGCCACGCCTCGAAGAGTTCGCAGCCGAGATCCATGGTATCCTGACCACCGCCGCGAACGAGGGGGTGACGCCAATCCACCCCAAGGCCATGCCGGTGATCCTGATCGCACCGGACGCGTGGGATGTCTGGCTGTCAGCGCCCTGGGCAATGGCCAAGGATCTGCACGGGCCGGCGGGGTACGCGAAAATTCACTTTAAAGTTGTTGCTGGAATGGATATTTTACCGTCCCTGTCCACGAGGGGGAACCAAGATGGCACGCTATGACCGTGACTACAGCGTTACCGAGATCAAAACGATGATCGCCATTTCCGAACGTAAACCGCATCCGTATAATCCCGGCAATGTCGGCCATGCGTTCCGGGACCATCACGGCATTAGCGATAGCGACCTGATCGCGAAGAACAAATCCGCTTTCATCATCTCCCAGCAGACCAACGCCACGGGCACTTATCTCGACCCGGCGATGATCGGGCAGACGTGGCGGATGAAAATACGCACGGTCTCCGACCAGCCCTTCGTGGTGGCGAAGATCCTGAATTCGCCGTTCGGTCAGGCGGCGTTGAAATTGCTGAATGTGGCCATGGGGGCGCGCATGACCATCCACGCCAACCCAGTTTCCGGCCCAGGCGGAAACTTCAATATCCGTGTGAAGTCAGGCGGGGCAGTGGATGCTTCTGGCCAAGTTAAGCATGTCGTGCTGGTCGTGGATAATGGCGGCCGCGATTCCGGCAAGGATTATTTGCATTTCGTGACGGCCTATCCGACCAATGGTGCGAATTATAAATTCAAATTCGGCCCGCAAGTTCCAAGAACACGCCCTGGCGTTGAGTTCTATACAGAGAATGGCCGAAAATCGCTGTATCTCTGGAGCTCCGATAATCAGGAGGCCGATGGCCAGTTGAACCTGCTGCTCTTGGCCTGACGCCGGACAGGACAGACCAGCTTCTACCGCCGGCAGTAAAAGGCACGCGGTCTCATCCGCATAAGGCCAATCCCCCGGTGCGGGGAGGCATCCTGTCTTCTGCCGTTGCCCAAGGCGGTCGACGATGACGTGGGCCATTTCAGCTTTTTAGATCAGAGACGCTCCAGAAAGCTACGCGCGCTGTCGCGGATCGCGGCCAAGGCCGGGCTGGGCATGGTGTTGAGGGTCTTATACGCCAGGCCCAGCCGGGCATTGCCGCCCAGCTTGTCGCGGTGGCGGTCGAGGAAGGCCCAATAGAGATAATTGAACGGGCAGGCCTCCGGGCCGGTTTTCTGCGCCACGTTGAAGCTGCAATGGCCGCAATAATCCGACATGCGGTTGATATAGGCCCCGCCCGCCGCATAAGGCTTGCTGGCCAGCAGCCCGCCATCGGCGAACAGGATCATGCCGGTGACATTGGGCATCTCCACCCATTCATAGGCATCCGCATAGACCAGCAGATACCATTCATTCACCTCCGCCGGGTCGAGCCCGGCGAGCAGGGCGAAATTGCCCAGCACCATCAGCCGCTGGATATGGTGGGCATAAGCATGGTCGCGGGTGGTGCGGACACATTGCCGCAGGCAGTTCATCTCGGTGCCGGCATCCCAGTAGAAGCTGGGCAGGGGCCGGGTGGCGCCGAGCGCGTTCTGCGCCGCGTAATCAGGCATTTTCAGCCAATAGAGCCCGCGCACATATTCGCGCCAGCCGAGGATCTGGCGGATGAAGCCCTCGGCGGCGTTCAGCGGCACGTCGCCGGCGCGCCAGGCGCGCTCGGCGGCGGCGATGCATTCGCCCGGCAGCAGCAGCCCGCAATTCAGATAGAGGCTGAGATGCGAGTGAAACAGCCAGGGTTCGTTCTGGCGCATCGCATCCTGGTAATCGCCGAAGCTGGCCAGGCGCTGGGTGATGAAGCGCGCCAGCGCCGCCTGCGCCCCGGCGCGGGTGACGGCGTAGGAGAATCCCTTCAATTCGCCGAAATGCTCCGGAAATTCCGCCGCCACCAGATCCAGAACCTCCTGCGTCACCGCATCCGGGCTTGCGTGTAGGTGAGCGGGATTTTCTTCTGGGGCGGCAGCGGGTGGCGGTTCTCGCTGTCGAAATTCCAGCGCCCGCCGGCCGGCTCATCCCCCTCCATCAGGATATTCAGCCGGCGGCGCAGCAGCCGGTAGAAGAATTCCATCCGCAATTGCGTGCGGCCCTGCGCCCACTCGGCAAAGACGCTGAGCGGGGCGAGGAAGCGTGTATCTTCCAGGATCTCGGCGCCCAGCCCCTCCAGCATCTGTTTCACCCGCCATTCGCCAGGCCAGGTGGCGATGATCCGCTCGGCCTTATGCCGGTGCAGCGCGCGGCGCAGCTCGCCCTCGAAGCTGTGGGTATTGCCCTCATCCTGAAGCGCCACATAATCGACCCGATAGCCCTGCTCGCGCAGCGCCGCGGCGAAATGCCGCATCGCCGAAAACAGGAAGGCGATTTTCATCTTGTGATGGCGCGGGGTTGTGGCCTCGCCACGCACCTCCATCATCAACACGACATCCTTGGCCTTGTCGCACTGGGCAAGGCTGGCGAGCCCCAGGCTGAGCTGGTCGCCGAGGACGGGAAAAAGCCGGGTCATATATTTGTTACGGCAAGGCGGGGCGATCGGATCACCGGTTGGCGACCATAATTGGCGCGTTTTTGCTCCATGCTTTGGCCCCAATTCGGCGCTTGAACCGCCCGCGCGTCGATGAAGGAGAACAGCGTGCGGGCGTTTGAATGGGTCGGGCTGGTGGTGGTGCTGGTTTTGGCGGCGGGGGCCTTGTCGCTGTTTGGCGTGCATCTGCTCGGATGGCTCGATCACGGCGTCCCCGGCCGGGTGGCTGCCCTGGGCGGCCAGCCGGAGATCGGGTTCGGAAATTTTGCCCGTGGCCTGCTGATGTAGGCCGGCGCGGCGTTCATCGATGCCTCCGGCCCCCGCTATTTCCTCGCGGTAATGTCGGGGGCATACTGCGCGGGCTATCTGTTTCGATCTCAGATTTGGGTGCGCAGCCTTGTCCAATAAAAATCGGCACCTGCCGCCGCCACAAGCCAATGCGGCACCGCCCGTCGCGGCGGTGAAGAGCGGGCGGGGCTGGCTGAAGCCCGCCATGATCGCGGCGTTTGTGCCGTTCAGTCTCGTTTGTGCCGCCGCGTATTTGCAGCGCGCGCAAAGCGTGCAGAACCGGCTGCTGGCGTCGGGCTATTCGCCTTATCCCGGCGGCAATGACAGTGATCTGGACCTGTTCTGGAAACACGGGCCGGGCCATGTCCTGACGATCGCCGGCGCGGACCAGACCGGCCTAGGAACGGTGATTTTCTCGGTCGCGTTCACGCTCTATTTCACTTTGGTTGCCTGGGTCCTGCGCGGGACCTTCATGCCCTATCTCGTGGCCGTCGCGGTGGTCGTTTTGAATGTGCTCTGCACCGGGGCGTTTCTGGCGCCGCCGGACGTCGCCCTGAGGGTCTCCGTCAATCAGGATCGTGGTGTGATCAGCGACGGATCGACGCCGGTGGCGCTATGCGATGTGCGCGCGCTGAGCGTCGAGGAGCGGGATGCGGTGCGCGGCGGGGCGAGCTACTGGATAGTCGGGCATCTGCGGACGGGCGGGACGGTCGATCTGTCAGTCTTCGACAACCCGGCCATCGCCGCGGACGTGCTTGCCTCTCTGCAGACCGCCATGCAGGCGAAATCCTGCCTCTGATCCTGGCTTGGGCAAGGCGGCGAATGAATGCCGCAAGGCTGGTGATCCGCGTTTTGAGGGAAGTGGTGGAAGGGGTTGGATTCGAACCAACGTAGGCGCACGCCAACGGATTTACAGTCCGTCCCTTTAGCCACTCGGGCACCCTTCCACGTGGGGCGCGTCTTGCAACGGTTGGCATCGGTTGTCAACGCATGGGGGTGGAGATAGTGAGGGGCATGGTTCAAAAACGCCCCCCGCATGGAAAAAACGCTCCCCGTCAACGTTCAGCTGGCGAGGCGCGGGGATCGCGTCCCGACGACTCGCGGAAAAAAGAGCCGCGTCAGGGCGCGCCGCGCCAGGAGCAGCCCCGTCAGGACGGCCAGTTCCGCCAGGCCGAGCCAGGGCGCGGGGCGGGGCGTGCCGGGGGGGCGGGACGCGGCTTCGCGCCTGCCCGCCATGACGCCCCGGCGCGGCATGAAGGCCCGAAGCGCAATGAGGGGCAGGGACGGCGTGAGGCCGAGGGCCGCGCTGAGGCCCCGCTGCGTGCCGAGCGTCAGCCCCAAGCCCAGCCCCAAATCCAGCCCCAGCCCCCTACCCAGGTCCAGCGCGAGGCGCAAAAGCGCGGCGCGGCCCGGCGCGGCCCCTCCACGCCATCCGGCGCGGTCTGGCTCTACGGCACCCATGCGGTGGCGGCGGCGCTGAAAAACCCGGAGCGTCTGTTCCGCCGGCTGGTGATCACCGAGGAGGCGCAGGCCAGCCTGGCGGCGGAAGCGCCGCTGCCCTGGCCGATCCAGCCGGAGATTTCGCCGCGCGAGCGGATCGACCAGATTCTCGCCGCCAAGCCGGGTTCGGGCATCGTGCATCAAGGCATCGCCTTGCTGGCCGACCAGCTGGAGGCGCCCTCCTTGCAGGAGGCGCTGCTGCGCCCCGGCCCGGTGCTGGTACTCGACCAGATTTTCGACCCGCGCAATGTCGGCGCGCTGATGCGCACGGCCCAGGCTTTCGGCGCCTGCGCGGTGGTGGCGCAGGACCGCAACGCCCCGGAAGAGACCGGCGCCCTGGCGAAAGCCGCTTCCGGCGCGCTGGAGACGATCCCGCTGCTGCGCATCACCAACATCTCCCGCACGCTGACGGCGTTGAAGGACGCCGATGTCTGGGTGGTCGGGCTGGACGGCCATAGCCAGACCAGGCTGCGCGGCGAGGCCTTCGCCGGCCGGCGGGTGGCGCTGGTGCTGGGCAGCGAGGGCGAGGGCATGCGCCGGCTCACCCGCGAAACCTGCGATGAGATCTGCGCCCTGGCGATGCCGGGCGGCATGGAGAGCCTGAATGTCTCCGCCGCCGGCGCGGTGGCGTTATATGAACTAACGCGCACCCCTGGCTGACCCCGCCGGCTAACGGATTCTTTAGGTTTCGCTTAGGTGGCGGCGCTTTGCGGGAGTCCGCCCGGCGGGTACAAAAGCGCAAAGGGGTTCATGATGGGTCAAGCCGGGTCACTCCCGCCAGTTATCAATACGGTGCTCGTGGTGGATGACGAGCCCATGGTGCGCATGCTGGTCGTCGAGACGCTTGAGGAGCAGGGGTACCGGACATTCGAGGCGGAGGACGTGCCCTCCGCTTTGATGGTGCTGAACTCGTCCCAGCCGATCAATCTGTTGGTGACCGACGTGACGCTGCCCGGCCAGAATGGCCGCCAGCTGGCCGATGCCGCCAAGCAGATCCGCCCCGGGCTGAAGGTGCTGTTCATGACCGGCTATGCGCATAATATCGAGGTCGGCAATGGCAGCGCCATGGCCGAAGGCATGGAGATCATCACCAAGCCGTTTTCGCTGGATGGGCTGGCGAAGAAGATCCAGTCAATGATGGCGGACTGAAAACCGGCATTCCTCCCGCTAATTTATATTGCACGGCAATAAATTCCGGTGTTGCATATGCGGCATGGGACATTTTGCGCATGCCTTTCGCGGGGAAAGCTTTCGTTTCCCGGATCTGAAAACGGTTCTGGCGAAGGCCTCGGCCAAACGCTCGGGCGATGAGCTGGCCGGGCTGGCCGCGGCCTCGGATGCCGAGCGCGTCGCCGCGCGGGCGGTGCTGGCCGATCTGCCGTTGAAGATGTTCCTGGAAGAGCCGCTGATCCCCTATGAGACCGACGAGGTCACGCGGCTGATTTTCGACAAGCATGACCAGGCGGCCTTCAAGCCGGTGGCGCATATGACGGTCGGGCAGTTCCGGGACTGGCTGCTCTCCTACGAGGCGGATGCCGCCGCCCTGGCCGCTTTGGCGCCGGGGCTGATGCCGGAGATGGCGGCGGCGGCGAGCAAGCTGATGCGCAACCAGGATCTGATCGCGGTGGCGCGCAAATGCCGGGTGGTGAAAGCCTTCCGCAACACCATCGGGCTGGAGGGCCGGCTCTCCTCGCGGCTGCAGCCGAACCATCCCACGGATGACCTGAAGGGCATCGCCGCCTCGACGCTGGACGGGCTGCTTTACGGCACCGGCGATGCCGTCATCGGCATCAACCCGGCGACCGACAGCGTGCAGAACTGCATCTCCCTGCTTTCCATGCTCGATGAGCTGCGCGCCCGCTACGAAATCCCGACCCAGACCTGCGTGCTCACCCATGTGACCAACTCGATCGAGGTGATGAATGCCGGCGGCGCGGTGGATCTGGTGTTCCAGTCCATCGCCGGCTCGGAAGCGGCGAATGCCGGGTTCGGCATCAATCTCGGCATTCTGCGCGAGGCTTATGAGGCCTCACAATCGCTGAAGCGCGGCACCATCGGCCAGGATACGATGTATTTCGAGACCGGCCAGGGGGCGGCTTTGTCCGCCGGGGCGCATTTCGGGCTGGACCAGCAGACCATCGAGGCGCGGGCCTATGCGGTGGCGCGGGAATTCTCGCCGCTGCTGGTGAATACCGTGGTCGGCTTCATCGGCCCGGAATATCTCTATGACGGCAAGCAGATCATCCGCGCCGGGCTGGAGGATCATTTCTGCGGCAAGCTGCTCGGCATCTCGATGGGCTGCGACGTTTGCTACACCAACCATGCCGAGGCCGACCAGGACGACATGGACACGCTGATGACGCTGCTGACCGTGGCCGGCGTCTCCTTCGTCATCGCGGTGCCGGGGGCGGATGACGTGATGCTGAATTACCAGAGCCTCTCTTATCACGATATTCTCTATCTGCGCTCCAGCTTCGGCGCCCGCCCGGCGCCGGAATTCGAGGATTGGCTGGAGAAGATGGAGATGCTGGACCGGCATGGGCGGATGCGCCTGCCCGGGCCGCAGAACAAGGCGCAGCGCCGCCTGCTGGAGGCCCGCAATGCCGCCTGAGGAAAACGATCCCTGGGTGCTGCTGCGTCAGGCCACGCGCGCGCGCATCGGCCTCGGCCGGGCGGGGGATGCGATGAAGATTGGCGATGTGCTGGACTTCCAGTTCGCCCATGCCATGGCGCGCGATGCGGTGCACGCGAAGCTGGATGTGGCGACGCTGAAGGCCGCGCTGCCGGGGGCGCTGCAGGTGCACAGCGCCGCCAAGGACCGGGAGATTTATCTGCGTCGGCCGGATCTCGGCCGGGCGCTGGCGCCGGAGTGCCTGGAGACGTTGCCCAAGGGCGATTACGACGCGGTGATCGTGATCGGCGATGGGCTTTCCGCCACCGCCGTGATGCAGAATGCGGTGCCCGTGGCCCAGGCGCTGCTGGCCCGGCTGGGCGGCATGAAGCTGGCGCCTTTGGTCATTGCCACCCAGGCGCGGGTGGCGCTGGGCGATGATATCGGCGCGGCTTTGGGGGCGAGGCTGGTGGTGATGCTGATCGGCGAGCGGCCGGGGCTGACAGTGTCCGATTCTCTGGGCGTCTATCTCACCTTCGATCCGAAGCGCGGCACGCCGGATTCGGCGCGCAACTGCATCTCCAACGTGCATGGCCAGGGCGGGCTTTCGGCCGAGGCGGCGGCGGACATGCTGGCCTGGCTGATGCGCGAGGCGCTGCGCCGGGGGCTGACCGGGGTGGGGCTGAAGGAGGCCAGCGGCCTGACGCATGAGGGCGCCGCGCCGCTGGTTGGGCAGGCCTAAATCGCGGTTTCGCCCTCCGGGGCGGGGGCGCGACGGTTGGCCAAGGCGGTCTGGACCAGGGGCACGGCCCGGCTGGTGGCGCTGGCCAGCGCGGCGGTGAGGATCAGCGGCACCAAAAAATCCTGCCCGACGCGGGTGAAGCCGAACATCAGCGCCACGGCGGTGAAGGGCATCTCCATCGAGACGCCGAGGAAGGCGGCAGCGCCGACCAGGGCGAAGGCGCCGGCCGGCACCGCCGGCAGCACCAAGTTCCAGCCCAGCACGAGCAAGGTGGAGAGCAAAGCGCCGACGGTCAGCCCTGGTGTCAGCACCCCGCCTTCCGCACCGGCCCAGAGGGCGCCGGCAATGGCCGCCACCTTCAGCCCCAGCAAGGCCAGCGCCAGATGCAGCGGCAGCGCGCTCTCCAGCCCGAGCTGGATCGGCCCCTTGCCGTTGCCGGGCAGTTGCGGAAACGCCATGGCGGCGAGGCCGACCAGCGTGAATACCACCAGGCAGCGGCGGATCAGGCGGCCATCCGTGCGCATATTTTTGCGCGCGGCGGCGGTGAGGCGGGCGAAGCCATGCCCGGCCAGCCCGATGACCGGCGCGGCCAGCACGCACAGCACCAGCAGCGGCGCGGAGAGGGTGAAATCCGGGATGTGATATTGCGGCACATCGCCCAGCACCGACCAGGCGAGCATGGCGGCGATGCAGGAGCTGGCCAGCGCCATCAGAATGGAGCGCGGGTCGAGCCGCAGGATCAGCACCTCCAGCGCGAACACCGCGCCGCCCAGCGGCACGTTATACACCGCCGCCAGCCCCGCCCCAGCACCACAGCCGAGCAGGATTTTCGCCTCCTCCCCGGTGATGCCGGCCCAGCCGGTGAGGCGCTGGGTCAGCAGCGCGGCGATTTCGCGCGGCGCCACCTCCCGCCCCAGGGGCGAGCCCATGGCGACGGTGATAATCTGCAGCAGCGCGTGCCCCGTGGTGCTGCCGTAAGGCATGTGCTTGCCGCTGCTGGCGGCGGCTTTGATGCTGACCAGCTTGGCGCCGCGATTATACACCGCCCACCAGCCCAGCCCCGCCACCAGCCCGGCGATGAGCAGGGCCAGGGCGCGGTGCCAGGGCGGCACGGCGGCGACGGCGGTGAGGAAACTCTCCGGCCCGACCAGATCCGCAAGCTGTAGCCATAGGTGACATGCTGCACGGCATGCAGCAGCAGCGCCATGCTGCCGCCGCCGATCCCGCCGGCGATTCCGACCAGGATGGTCACCAGGGCCAGTTTCAGGGAATGCCGCGCCGTGCCGCTCATGGGAAAATACTCCTTGTCTGCGGCGATGCTTTGCGCGATTTTGAAACGAAATAACAGTTATATTTGTTATTGTGATTCGTTATAAGCAGACTCATGGACCTGTTGCTCGATCCCGTTCTGCTGCGCAGCTTCGTCGCCGTCGCCCAGGCGGGCGGGTTTTCCGCCGCGGCCCGGCAGCTGGGGATCAGCCAGTCCGCCGTCAGCCAGCACGTCGCGCGGCTGGAGGCGCAGACCGGCCGGCGGCTGCTGGCGCGTGATACCCACCATGTGCGGCTGACCACGGATGGCGACGCGGTGCAGCCCTTTGCCCGGCAGGTGCTGGGGGCGAATGCGCGGATCGGCGAATATCTGGCCGAGGGGGCGCTGCGCGGGCGCATCCGCTTCGGCGCCTCGGAGGATTTCGTGTTCTCGGCCCTGCCGGAGCTGCTGGCGGATTTCCGGGACCGGCATGAGCAGGTGGATCTCGAACTGACGGTGGGGTTGAGCGAGGATTTATATGAGCGCTTCGATGCCGGGCAGCTGGATCTGATTCTGGCCAAGCGCCGGGAGGGGGATGTGCGCGGCCAGCGCGCCTGGGTGGACGAGCTGCGCTGGGTGGGGCGCAAGGGGCTGGTGCTGGCGCCGGGGGCGCGGGTGCCGCTGGTGATCTATCCGCCGCCCAGCATGACCCGCAAACGCGCTTTGGGGGTGCTGGACGCCAACCGCATCCCCTGGCGCGTGGCCTGCACCAGCGGCAGTTTGAGCGGGCTGCGCGCGGCGGCGATGGCGGGGCTGGGGGTGGTGCCGCTGGCGGGCCAACTGATCCCGCCCGGGCTGGAGGATCTGCCGGCCAGTGGCCTGCCCTCGCTGGGGCCGGTGGAGTTCGTGCTGCTGGGCGGCACCTATGGCGGCAACGACGCGGTGACGGCGCTGGGGCAGGTTCTGCTGGCGGGACGGGAGCGGTTGCGGGAGGGTAGGGGGCTGGCGGCAACGCGCCCTTTATGGTCATTCCCGAGGGCCGGACGCCTTCCCGAAAGCTGCCATTTGTAGATGGGTGGAGCGTAGCGTAACCCATCAAACGGCCGGGAGCTGGAACAAAGCGATGGGCTACGCTACGCTCCACCCATCTACGGCTTGCTAATTTGGCGGTTGCCAGAGGAGCTGTGCAATTGCGGTGTATGAATTTGCCCGATGAGCAATATCTTGTTTTGAGAAGTCGGCAAAGCTGATCAAACCTAGCCCCGGTTGCTTGGCTACGTAAGTAGCGACGTTTGGATTGTTCTGATAAAGATTTTCACAGAGGGTTTGTGCAAGAATGCCCTCTGTCGCGTAGGCGGCCAGCTTTTCTCGGTAAGGTTTATCCTGGAGCGAACGATTGCGAGACCGAGGGAGCAATGTGAGCGCGCCGATGAGGTTTCGAGAGTTGCTATAGTCTGTCGCATCAGCGAAGCCATGACTCGGCGGGAGGGCTGCGCTATCAAAAGCCTCCTTCAACAGGTGCTCAATGTCAAACGTTCTGGCACCTCGGTCGCGTTGCCAGTATGTTGGGAATCCAACTTTGTTTGTCAACGAAAATTCTTGTTCGAGATACGATGCTATACGTGCCAGGATAAAGAGGATATCCGATCGATCAGCTTTTTGATACTTCAAATGACCTAGGTTCGCTAGCACAGAAAAATACTTTCCCCATTCGGATTGCACGTAAGCCAAAAGGTCAGAAACATTCTTTCCGCGAAGATCCTTTGCAAGCTGAAATGATATGTCTTTCAAGTTATCGTAGTTGTTGTCTTTTCCTTCAATAGTCCGAGATGTAAGCAAAATATCGATCAGTTTGCTTGCAAGAGAAATCTTTCTTTTCCATTCCGTAGTGTTATCGTTGACCTCTACGGATGCGAGTAGAACCATAGATTGGAATCCGTAGCGTCGCGCAGCATTATAGTAGACACATTCGAAACCGTTCGTGATGTCCTCTTCTGCCCGTTTGATAAATCTGTAAATTTCGGAAAAACGCGTAATATCGTCGCGCGCAAACCGGACATAATCGTCGGCCGTCGCAAGCCCAAGGGTAACCGTATGTTCCTCGAACCAGCGGTGATACGCATCGCCTATCTGATCGAAATCACCCGCCGGGTCTCCTTTAGCCTTGCCTCGTATGGTTTTAGCCCATTTAGCACGAAACAGATTTCGGAAGAAAAGTGAATCCTCCTCTGGGTCAATGTCCCGAAGTTTGTTGATGGTGTCGATCCAGACTGTGTGGCACGAGTAGCTGTCTTCTGGCGATGTAATCTTTGATAGAATTTGACCTTTGAGCAGGTCGATTGGCCCTAGCCGTAGCCCACGGTCGTTCATTGTGACGAATACTCGGTGGGCTTCAGATTCACTATCCACCGAGATGTCGATCAATAAAACTCGCTCAACGACGTAATCAATGAAGTAGGCGATAGCTCCTCGGACAATGTCATTTAGGAGGTCTCCCGTCGCTCGGAGAGCTTCCAAGAGTTTTTTGTCGCCATCGTCAATGTTGGGTACTTCCTCAGCGTTCGCCATGGCCTCGGCTAGTGACTTCGTTTTGTCTAGGTATTTGTCGAAAATGGCGCGGCGAGTGGCTGAAAACTCAACTGAGTAATCCATCTCCCCGTAATTGACATTGCCTAGAAGTGTCGACAAATCCAAGGCGTCGGGAATGTTCTGATCTCTTCGATATCTTTCGAGATAGGCCAAAAGCAAAAATGTGGCCGTTAGTCTTTGCTGCCCATCGATTAGTGGCTTTTTAGCGTTCACGGCGGTTGAAGTGATTATCGACCCAAGGAAATACGGGGAATAGTTTGATACTTCCTTCCGCCCGTGTGAAGAGTCGTAGCTCAGGACAAAAGCGTTCTGTATATCGTTAAGCAACTCAACGAAATGCTTAGACTCCCATTTATACTCACGCTGAAAATACGGTAGAGAATAATGGCTCTGAAAGCAGGTCTTGATGGACTGTGTCGAAGGATTTACATAAGCCATAACGAGCTCTCACTGATGATTTCTGACGTAGAGATTGTAACACAATTTGTGTTATTGGCCAGTATGGTGGATGTCGGCGGTGGGTCGTGACGTGCCTTCTACCCTTCGGCTACGTATGTCAGCTTTCCTTGAAATCACACTTTGAACCCGCCATTCCCCTTCCGGACCACTCCCCCCTCAAACCTCCTCCCGCAAAAACCGCCCAATCCCCGTCACCGCTTCCGACAGTGAGGACCGTATGATCCGCGCCTGTTCCGGAAAGGCCGTGAGCAATCTTGAGGGGAAGGCGCGGTCGAGCAGGACGAAGACGCCGCGGTCGTCGGCGCGGCGGATCAGGCGGCCGAAGGCCTGGCGCAGGCGCAGGCGCACGATCGCGTCGTCGTAATCCTTCGGCGCGCCGTGGCTCAGATGGGTGCGGCGGGTGCGGTGGAGAATGTCCGGGCGCGGCCAGGGGGTGCGCTCGAACACCACCAGCCGCAGGGAATTGCCGGGGATGTCGACGCCGTCGCGCATCGCATCGGTGCCGAGCAGGCAGGAATGTTCCTCGGCGCGGAAGATATCCACTAACGTCGCGTTATCCATCGCATCGACATGCTGGGCGTAGAGCGGGATGTTTTTCTCCTCGAGCGGGGCTGCGATTTTGGCGTGCACGGCGCGCAGGCGTGAGATCGCGGTGAACAGCCCGAGGCCGCCGCCGCCAGCGGCCTCGAACAAGGCCTTGTAGGCGCCGGCGAGCTGGCCGAGATCCTGGGTGTTGACGTCCGAGACCAGCACGACGCGGGTGCGCTCGCCATAATCGAAGGGGCTGTCGAAGGCGGCGCGGATGGCCGGCGCGGCGAGGTGCGCCGCGCCGGTGCGGGCCTCGGCATTTTCCCAGGCCTCTTCCATATCCGTGCCGTCGCGCAACGTGGCGGAGGTGATCAGCAGCCCATGCGCCGGGGCGGCGATGGATTGGGTGAAGGCTTCCGTCGGGTCCAGCAGATGCGATAGCAGGGCGATGTCCTTGTCCGTGCCGGCCTCGCGGTCCAGCCGCAGGAATTCGATGCGCGCCGGGCGCTCGCCGGGGGCGGGCTCGGCCTCCATGCCATCCAGGATGCGGCCCCAGCCGGAGAGCGGGTCGATGGCGCGGCGCTTCAGGCTGCGGGCGGTGCTCTCCAGCCGCTGGCGCATCGCCTCTTCGAGGTCCGGCTCGGTCTCCAGCCGTTCCAGCATGCGCGCGCGCAAGGCCACCAGGGGCGCGCGCAGCTGCGCCATGGCTTTGGAGAGTTTGCGGGCGGCGGGCAGCGCGTCCTCATTCAGCGGGTGCAGATCGGTCTCGAAGCCGAAGGGGGCGTTGAGGTCGGCCTCGGTGGCGCGGGCGCGGGACTGGGCGCGCAGGGCGCGCAGCAGGGCTTCGGCCGGATTGTCGTCGGCGGCGAGTTCCGGGTCGAGGCGCACGGAGAACATCGGCGCGGGCAGGCATTTGGCCAGATGCACCGCCTGCAGGATGGCTTTGTGGGTGGGCTCGTCCACCGCCGCCATATCCTCCAGCCGCTTGGCCAGGCCCCGGGCGCGTGAGCGCGTGCCCTCCGCTCCCAGCAGCCAGCGGCGCAGCTCCGCCATCGCGGTGCCGGAGAGCTCGATGGCAAAGGCGCTGTCGGCGGCATCGAAAATATGGTGGCCTTCGTCGAACACGTAGCGGGTCGGCACGCTGTCATCATCCAGCCCGCCCCAGACGGATTGCGCCATCACCAGCGCATGGTTGGCGATGACCAGATCCGCCTGGCGGGCATTGCGGATGACGCGCTCGATGACGCAGGTGGAAAAATGCGGGCAGGCGGCATGGATGCATTCGCCGCGCCGGTCGGCGATGGAGGCCAGCAGCCCCTGGCCGTAAAGCTCGGCGAACCAGCCGGGCAGGTCGCCGCCGAACAGGTCGCCATCGGCACTCGCGGCGGCCCAGCGGGCGATGAGCCCGAGCGGGATGGCGCGGGTTTCGGCGTTCATCGCGTCTTCGAAATTCAGCAGGCAGAGATAATTCTCCCGGCCCTTGCGCAGCACGACATTGCTGCCGGCGGGCAGGCGTTGGGCCTCCTGCTCGATCTGGCGCTGCAGATGCCGGGTATAGGTGGAAACCCAGACCGCGCCCTTGTTGCGGGTGGCCCAGAGCGAGGCGGGGCGAGATAGCCCATGGTCTTGCCGGTGCCGGTGCCGGCCTCGGCGAGGACCACTTGCGGGCTGCCCTCGACCTCCCTTGGCGCAAAGGCGGCGGTGGCGGCGGAGCAGAAATCCGCCTGGGCGGGGCGCTGCTCGGCCTCGGGCCGAGCAGGGAGGCGAGGCGCGCGCGGGCCTCGACCGGGGTGATGGGAAAGCTCGACGGCGGCGGGCGCGGCGCGACTTCCTCCCATTTCGGCAGGCGTTTCCAGAGGCGCATGGCCATGCCGTCCGGCTTGGCGTCGGGCTGGCCGAGGGCATTCAGGACATAGGGCGCCCAGAGCCAGCCGGCGGCGCCCATGCGGGCCGCAAGGCCAGGGGCGTCGCGGTTGGCCGGGGTGTCCTTGCCGGCGGCCAGACGGGTGAGCAGCAGTTCGGCCATTTCCGGCAGCGCCTGGGCGGCGGAGTCGAGCGAGGTCGGCACTGGGATTTCCAGCGCCCGCGCCAGCCCGGCCGGGGTGGGGGCGAGGCTCTGCGCCGGGTGCACGAAGGCGAAGAGTTCCAGCAGGTCGAGCAGCTGGATGGCGGGGTTGCCGAGGCGTCGCAGGGTGGCCGGCACATGGATGGCGAGCGGGATGGAGGCGCCGACCTGGCGCGCCACGCTGCCGGGCTTGATGGTGGTGATCACCCCGTCACCATCCAGCAGGACGGCGCGGCCATGGCCGGCGGCCAATGCGGGCAAGGCGGGAAGGGGCGGCATCATCCCGGTTATAGGTGGCTGTTCACGGTTTGTCTTGGGGTTTGTCGAGCAAAGCGGCGAGGCGGGCGAGATCTTTCGCCTCCAGCGGGTTGTAGATGACCATAGTCAGATCCGGCCGGCCATCGACCGCGAAGGCGGAATATTCGAAGGCGAGCGGGCCCAGCAGCGGGTGTTTGATATGCTTCACCGCCTCGCCAGGGGCGCCGTGGAGGTCGTGCTCCTGCCACAGACGGGCGAAATCCGGGCTTTTGCGGGACAGCTCCTCGACCAGCGGGGCGATTTCGGCGGCGGCGCCGCTGCGGGCGGTATCCACCCGGAAGGCGCCGAGCACGAAGCGGGCGACGGTTTCCCAGTCATGCTGGGCGGCGCGGGCGCGGGGCTCCAGGAACATGTGGCGCAAGATGTTGCGGTTCTCCGGCGGCAGCGAATCGTAATCGGCCAGCAGCACGCAGGCGGCGCGGTTCCAGGCGGCGACATCCCAGATCGCGGTACGGATCACGGCCGGGGTGGGGGAGAGCGCGTCCAGCACACGTTGCAGGCGCGGGGTGATCGGGCTGCTGCGATATTTCACCTCCGGCGGGCGGCCGAGGCCAAGCAGGAAGAGATGCTCGCGCTCGATATCGGTGAGCATCAAGGCGCGGGCGATGCGCTCCAGCACATCCGCCGAGGGGGCGCCGCCGCGGCCTTGTTCCAGCCAAGTGTACCAGGCCGGGCTGATATTGGCGCGCTGGGCCACCTCCTCGCGGCGCAGGCCGGGGGTGCGCCGGCGCGCGGCGGGCAGACCCAAAGCCGCCGGGTCCAGCCGGGCGCGGCGGTCTTTCAGATAGGTGCCGAGCACGTTGGCGGGGGCGAGGCTAGGAGACATTATAATAGGATAAACTCACGTCTTTTCTACCATAGCGCGCTGGCCAAATCTTCCGCCAGAGGCAAAATGGAAGGATTTGAGCATGCGTGTTTTTGTAACGGGCGCCACGGGGTTTATCGGCTCCGCTTTGGTGAAAGAGCTGATACTGGCCGGGCATGAGGTGACCGGGCTGTATCGTGACGAGGCCAAGCGCGCCGCGCTGGAAGCGACCGGGGCCACCGCCCTGCACGGCGACATGAAGGATTACAAATTGCTGACCAAAGCGGCGGCTGAGTCTGATGGCGTGGCGCATCTGGCCTTCAACCATGATTTCTCCACCTTCATGGCGAATTGCGAGGATGACCGGCATGTTGTCGCAGCCCTTGGGGCGGGGCTGGCGGGGAGCAAAAAGCCGCTGATCGTCACCTCCGGCACCGGCATTGCCCGCAACGAGGCGGGGGCGGTGGCGACGGAAGACGCGCGGCCGGATGCGAGCGTGCCGCGCGCGGCTTCCGAAGAGGCGGCGCGGGCGCTGGCGGACCAGGGCGGGGCGGGGGCGATCATGCGGCTGCCGCAGGTACATGATCCGCGCCGGCAGGGGCTGGTGAGCTATTATATTCAGCTGGCGTTGCAGCATGGCTATCTGGCGCTCATCGGCGAGGGGACGAATCGCTGGCCGGCGGCGGCGCGGGTGGATGTGGCGCGGCTCTACCGGCTGGCGCTGGAGGCGGCGCGGCCGGGGGCGGTGTATCATGCCGTGGCCGAGGAAGGGGTGGCGATGCGCGACATCGCGCGGGTGCTGAGCACGCAGTTGAAGCTGCCGGTGAAGTCGATCACCCCGGACGAGGCGCAGGGCTATTTCGGCTGGCTGGCGATGTTTGCCGGGCATGACATGCCGGCTTCGAGCGCCTGGACCCGGGAGACGCTTGGCTGGAGTCCGACCGGGCCGACCATGCTGGAAGATCTGGCCAGGCTGGAGCTGGAAACGGTCTAAAAGTTTTTGAGGGTGTAGGAACTTTTTCCAAAAAGTTCCCACGAACGTTTGGGGTATTGGCACCGCCGTTGCCAACGCCCCAAACGTTTTTCGCCGCTTTTTTGTAAAAAAGCGGCACCAAAAAACTTTTGCTCTATAGATACTTGCGCAGATAGACGCGGTTCAGCCCGTCCGGCGGCGGGGCGGTGTCCGCCATCAGCTTGTTGATGTCGATCGCCGGCATCCCGGCCAGCAAGGCGGCCTGCAGCCCCTGGGCGCTATCCTCGAACACCAGGCAGGTGGCGGGGGCCAGCCCCATGCGCCGTGCGGCTTCCAGGAACAGATCCGGCGCCGGCTTGGCGTTGGCGACATCCTCAATGGTGACGATCTGGTTGAATAATGGCCGCAGCCCGGTGGCCTCCAGCGTGGCCTGCACGATCTCCGCCGGGCCGGAGGAGGCGACGGCCAGTTGCAGCCGCCCGGCCTGGGCGCGGGCGATGTTGGCGACGGCCTGAATCTCCCGCAGGCTGTGCAGATTGTCCATCACATGCGCGCGGGTCAGCCTTGCCACGTCTTCGCGCGGCAGGGTGGTGCCGAAATGCCGCTCCACATCGTCCAGCAGCAGGTCCTCGGAGAGGCCGGCGCGGGGCGGAACCATTCCAGCTCCAGCCGGGCCCCGAATTCCGCCAAGGCCGCCATCCAGGCCGCGGCGTAGAGGGGCGGGGTGTCCACCAGCGTGCCGTCGCAATCGAAAATCAGGCCCTGGATGTGCGCAGGAATATCCATGCGGCGATACTGGATTGGGGCAGGGTTGTTGCCAAGTGGGCATAAGAGAAACGTTGCTTGCCTTGGTCCCGGAATTTGTCTAAGCGGAGGGCATGGCTTCTGCCCCCACCTTCGCTGGGCTGCTCCTTCGACTTATCCGCCCCTGAGCGATAAGTGATTTTTCGCGCGTGTCCGATGACCGCGCCCGCCGCTCAGGGGAATGCCAGAAACACCGCCCACGGCAGATAAATTCGGAGCAGAGTTATGAGCTTTACGCACCCCAATTTTGGCAAGATCGACGAAAACCGCGTCATTATTTTCGACACCACGCTGCGCGACGGCGAGCAATCCCCTGGCTTCTCGATGAATCTGGACGAGAAGATCCGCATGGCGGAGGCATTGGCTTCGTTGGGCGTGGATGTGATCGAGGCCGGCTTTCCGATCGCCTCGCCAGGCGATTTCGAGAGCGTGCAGAAAATCGCCGAGACGGTGAAGGGCCCGGTGATCACCGGCCTGTCCCGCTCCGCGCCCAATGACATCACCCGCGCCGGCGAGGCCATTCGCGACGCCGAGCGCAAGCGCATCCACACCTTCATCTCCACCTCGCCCTTGCACATGAAGTACAAGCTGAAGATGGAGCCGGAGGTGGTGCTGGAGCATGTGACCAAATCCGTGACCCTGGCCCGCCAGTTCACCGACGACGTGGAATGGTCCGCCGAGGACGGCACCCGCACCGACATGGAATTCCTGCTGCGCTGCGTGGAGGCGGCGATCAAGGCCGGCGCCACCACCATCAATATCCCCGATACGGTCGGCTATGCGGTGCCGGAGGATATGGTGCGGATCTTCTCCACCGTGCGCGAGAAGGTGCCGGGGGCGGACCAGGTGATTTTGTCCACCCATAATCATAATGATCTGGGCCTGGCCGTGGCCAACACGCTGGCGGCGGTGAAGGGCGGGGCCCGGCAGATCGAATGCACGATCAACGGCATCGGCGAGCGCGCCGGCAATGCCGCGCTGGAAGAGGTGGTGATGGCCATCCGCACCCGGCCGGATGCCGCGCCCTACCAGCACCAGATCGAGACCCCGCGCATTCTGCGCACCTCCAAGCTGCTGGCGACGATCACCGGCTTCGATGTGCAGCCGAACAAGGCGATCGTCGGGCGCAACGCCTTCGCGCATGAGAGCGGCATCCATCAAGACGGGATGCTGAAGAATGCCGCCACCTATGAGATCATGACCCCGGAATCGGTGGGCTGGCAGAAGACCTCGCTGGTGATGGGCAAGCATTCCGGCCGTGCCGCCTTCCGCGACAAGCTGAACGCGCTGGGTTATGGCGACATCGGCGATAACGCGCTGAACGACGCCTTCTCCCGCTTCAAGATTTTGGCCGACCGCAAGAAGGTTGTGTATGACGAGGACATCGTCGCGCTGGTGGATGACGAGGTCGTGCGCAGCCATGAGACGATCAAGTTCATCGGGCTGGAGGTCTGGGCCGGCTCGCGCGAGCCGGCGCGGGCCAAGCTGGAGCTGGAGATCGACGGCGCGGTGAAAGCCGCCGATGAACGCGGCGACGGGCCGGTGGATGCCGCCTTCAACGCCATGCGCAGCATTTTCCCGCACACCGCCGAGCTGGCCTTGTTCTCGGTCGGCGCCGTCACCGAGGGCACCGACGCCCAGGCCCGCTGCACGGTGCGCCTGACCGAGGAGGGCAAGAGCGTGGACGGGCAGGGGGCGGATACCGACACCATCGTCGCCGCCGTGCGGGCTTATATCCATGCGCTGAACAAGCTGGTGACCAAGCGCGCCCGCACCGCCCCGGAGGCGATGAGCGCGTAACGCCCAAAACCGGGGAATCGGGCAGTATAGCACCGTTTTCCCCGGCAAAAGTTAATTTTTCGGCGCGTTTTTCACGCCCGGGACATGAGCGCAAAGCTCTTGTGTCCGGGCGTTTCAATGAATAGATAGAACTCATCTCAAAGGGGTGACCCCGGTGCTTCGGGCCGGCGCCACCCGCTGCAAAGGAGCATATATATGAGCAAAGTCATCGGTATTGACCTTGGTACCACCAATTCTTGCGTGGCGGTGCTGGAGGGCAAGGATGTCCGCGTCATCGAGAACGCCGAGGGCGCGCGCACGACGCCGTCCATGGTCGCCTTCTCTGACTCGGGCGAGCGTCTCGTCGGCCAGAGCGCCAAGCGCCAGGCCGTTACCAACCCGACCAACACGCTGTTCGCGGTCAAGCGCCTGATTGGCCGCCGTTATGACGACCCGACCGTGGCCAAGGATAAGGGGCTGGTGCCCTATACCATCGCCAAGGGCGATAATGGCGATGCTTGGGTTGAGGCGCGTGGCGAGAAATATTCGCCGAGCCAGATTTCCTCCTACATCCTGACCAAGATGAAGGAGACCGCCGAGGCGTATCTCGGTGAGACCGTCACCCAGGCCGTCATCACCGTGCCGGCCTACTTCAACGACGCCCAGCGCCAGGCGACCAAGGATGCCGGCAAGATCGCCGGGCTTGAGGTGCTGCGCATCATCAACGAGCCGACGGCGGCCGCCCTGGCCTACGGCATGGACAAGAAGAACGCCGGCACCATCGCGGTCTATGACCTTGGTGGCGGTACCTTCGACGTCTCCGTGCTCGAGCTGGGCGATGGCGTGTTCGAGGTGAAATCCACCAACGGCGATACCTTCCTCGGCGGTGAGGATTTCGACGCCCGCATCATCGATTATCTGGCGTCCGAGTTCCAGAAGGACCAGGGCATTGACCTGCGTAAGGACAAGCTGGCTCTGCAGCGCCTGAAGGAAGCTGCGGAGAAGGCGAAGATCGAGCTGTCCTCCTCCAAGGAGACCGAGATCAACCTGCCCTTCATCACCGCCGACGCCACCGGGCCGAAGCATCTGGTGCTGAAGCTGACCCGCGCGAAGCTGGAGAGCCTGGTCGAGGATCTGATCGAGCGCACCTTGGCCCCGTGCCGCGCGGCGCTGAAGGATGCCGGTGTCACCGCCGGTGAGATCTCCGAGGTGATCCTGGTCGGCGGTATGACCCGCATGCCGAAGGTCATCGAGACGGTGAAGAGCTTCTTCGGCAAGGAGCCGGCCCGCAATGTGAACCCCGACGAGGTCGTGGCGATCGGCGCGGCCATCCAGGGCGGCGTGCTGAAGGGCGACGTCAAGGACGTGCTGCTGTTGGACGTGACCCCGCTCTCGCTGGGCATCGAGACGCTGGGTGGCGTGTTCACCCGTCTGATCGACCGCAACACCACGATTCCGACCAAGAAGAGCCAGACCTTCTCCACCGCCGAGGACGGCCAGACGGCCGTGACCATCAAGGTCTTCCAGGGCGAGCGCGAGATGGCGGCGGACAACAAGCTCTTGGGCAATTTCGACCTGCAGGGCATTCCCGCCGCGCCGCGCGGCGTGCCGCAGATCGAGGTGACCTTCGATATCGACGCCAACGGCATCGTCTCCGTCTCCGCCAAGGACAAGGCGACCGGCAAGGAGCAGCAGATCCGTATCCAGGCCTCTGGCGGTCTGTCCGATGCCGATATCGAGCGCATGGTGAAGGATGCCGAGGAGAACGCGGCGGCTGACAAGGCGCGGCGCGAGGCGGTGGAAGCGCGCAACCAGACCGAAGGGCTGATCAACCAGGTTGAGAAGACCCTGAAGGATGGCGGCGACAAGATCGCCCCGGCCGACAAGACCGAGGCGGAGGCCGCGATTGCCGAAGCCAAGAGCGCGCTGGAGAGCGGCAGCGCCGAGACGGTGAAGGCCGCCTCCGAGAAGCTGACCCAGGTGGCGATGAAGATCGGCGAGGCGATGTACAAGGCCGAGGCCGCCGCCGGCGCGGCGCAGCCGGGGGCCGAGAGCACTGGGCCGAATGGCGAGAAGGTCGTGGACGCCGATTTCGAGGACGTCAACGACAAGAACAAATCCGCCTGAAACCGGGTTTGAGCTGACAAAAAGATCCCGGGGCGAGGGCCCCGGGATTTTCCGTTTCTAGAGCAATATATGTTTAGGTTGACGCGTCAGCGTCAAGATAAACACATGAAATTGCTCGCTAAAACAAAACTTAGAGCGTCAGGCTAAAAGCTTGATGCTCTAGCCGCTAGGGAATAAAGCGCCGCCATGGCCAAACAGGATTACTACGCCACGCTGGGGGTCGCGCGTGGCGCCAGCGCCGATGAGCTGAAAAAGGCCTACCGCAAGCTCGCCATGCAATATCACCCGGACCGCAACCCGGGCGACACGGCGGCGGAGGCGAAATTCAAGGAGTTGAACGAAGCCTATGACGTTCTGAAGGACGATCAGAAGCGCGCCGCCTATGACCGCTTCGGCCATTCCGCCTTCGAGAATGGCGGCATGGGCGGCGGTGGCGGCTTTGGCGGCGGCTTCGGTGGGTTTGAGGGCGGGCTCGGCGATATTTTCGAACAGATGTTCGGCGGTGGCGGCCGGCGCGGCGCTGAGCGCGCGCAGACCGGCGCCGACATCAAGGCCGCCGTGACCATCGACCTCACGGAAGCCTTCGCCGGCACCAAGGCGAATGTGCGCGTGGCGACCCGGATGGCCTGCGATGCCTGTAACGGCTCCGGCTCCGCCGACAAGAATGCCAGCGCCGATAGCTGCGCCACCTGCGGCGGGGCTGGCCGGGTGCGCGCCCAGCAGGGCTTCTTCGTGGTCGAGCGCACCTGCCCGACCTGCGGCGGCAGCGGCCATACCGTGCGCAACCCGTGCCGGGTATGTTCCGGTGCGGGTACGGTGCCGCGTGAGCGCACGCTCGCGGTGCAGATCCCCGCCGGGGTGGAGGATGGCACCCGCATCCGCCTGGCCGGCGAGGGCGAGGCCGGGCCGCGCGGTGCCCAGCCGGGCGATCTCTATGTGCATGTCGCGATCCGCCCGCATGCGATCTTCCAGCGCGACGGGGCGAATATTTTCTGCCGGGTGCCGCTGCGCATGGCCCAGGCGGCCCTGGGCGGGGAGATCGAGGTACCGGCGATCGATGGCAGCGCCGCGCGGGTGAAGATCCCGGCCGGCACCCAGTCCGGCGACCAGTTCCGCTTGCGCGCCAAGGGGTTCTCGGTGCTGCGCTCGACCCAGCGTGGCGATATGTATATCCAGGTGGCGGTGGAAACCCCGCAGAACCTGACCAAGCGCCAGCGCGAGCTGCTGGAGCAGTTCGACCAGGAATCCGCCAGCCATCAGGCTGGCAGCCCGGAGCATGAGGGCTTCTTCGCGAAGGTGAAGGATTTCTTAAAAGGTGTCGCGGAGGGCAATTAGTCCTATTTCTGCCCTATAAATCCGGCAATTTCGCCACGCTACGAATTGTAATCCATTTGGCCGGCGCGTTGGCGAAGACCCGGCCAGGGATTAGATAAGTGGGTGGTTTGAAAGCCTTGTTAGGGAGTTTCGGATGTTGAACAAAATCACGGTGGCGGCCTTGGTGCCGCTGCTGGCTCTGGGGGCCTGCACGGCGGCCACGCCGACCGGCCCTACCATTACGGCACTGCCCGGCCCCGGCAAAAGCTGGGAGCAGTTCCAGGCGGATCAGGCGAGCTGCCAGGCCTATGCCCAGTCGCAGATGCCCTATGCCGGGGCAACCGCGCAGAATTCGCAGAATAATTCCGTCGCCACCGCGGCGCTTGGCACCGCCATTGGCGCCGGCGCTGGCGCGGTGCTGGGCTCGCTCTCCGGCAATGTCGGCGCGGGGGCGGCCATCGGCGCCGGGGCGGGGCTGCTTGGCGGCGCCGCCGTGGCGGGTAATAATACCCAGGCGACGGCGGATTCGCTGCAGCACCGGTATAATGTAGCCTACGCGCAGTGCATGGTGGGACATGGCGAGACGATCCAGCAAGCTGCCGCACCGGCCTATTACGCAGCGCCGCCCGCCTATTATGCCGCGCCACCTCCGCCCCTCCGGGATATTATTATTACCGTCCCTGAGCCTGCCGGGGTCGGGATTGACGATGTAACGCTGGCGAGAGCGCATCTCGCCACGCCGGTTCGCAAATGGCGCCGCAACCCATGGGCCTGGGGGGCGGCGCTGCTTTTGCATGCGCTGGTGATTGCCGCGGCCCTGCTGGTGCGGGTGCGCCCCCCGCCGGAGCCGCAAAGCCCGCCCGGCCTGTCTGTGGTGTTCGACAGCGAGGGCACCGGCCCGCAGACCACCGCGCCGCAGAGCCCACTGCACGGCCCGCCGCAGCCGGCGCAGGCGCCCAAACCGCCCCGCCGCCGCCCGCCGCCCCGGCCCAGCCCGCGCCCAATCCGGACGCGACGGAAGTGCAGGTGCCGGATGTGCCGCTCACGGCGCTGCCCAGCCCGCCGCCCCTGCCAACTCCACCGCCGCGTCCGGCCCATGCGGCGCGCCCGCACCGCGCCGCGCCGGCGCAGAAATATGTGCTGCTGGACGGGATGAATTACGGCAATCCGTCACCGGCCGCCCCGCCGCGCCACCCGCGCCGCGCGGTCTGAAACTGAACATGCCGACCTCCGACGCGCAGGCGGCCACCGCCTCGGATTTCTCGGTGAAGGGCAATGCCGGGGCGGATTGGGATGCGGCGCTGACCAAATGGGTGCAGGAGCACGCTTATTATCCGCAAGCCGCGATTGAGCAGAACCAGGAAGGCACCGCCACGGTGGAATTCACCGTCGACCGCCAGGGCCATGTGACCGGGCTGAAGCTGTTGGATTCCGCCGGCTCGCCGTTCCTGGACCAGGCCTGGGAGCAGCTGTTCAGGGACAATACCCTGCCGCCTTTCCCGCCGGATGCGAAGGATGACCATGTGACGGTGCGCTACACCGTGCATTACCAGCTGATCCGCTGAACGCTTGCATCGACTCGCGCATTCTGGCTGAACCGGCGGATGGACGCGCATGTTTTCGGCATCACCCAGAGTCTGAGCGGCAAAAGCTGGATCTGGCGGCCAGGCCAGGCGGAGCGCCAGGGCGAGGGGCTGGCGCAGCAGCTGGGCATCCCTGAGCTGATGGGGCGGTTGCTGGCCTCGCGCGGTGTCACCGTGGACCACGCCCCCACCTTCCTGGACCCGACGCTGCGGGCGATGCTGCCGGACCCGTCCAGCCTGATCGACATGGATGTCGCCGCCGGGCGGCTGGCCGATGCGGTGCTCAAGGTCGAGATGGTCGGCGTATTTGGCGATTACGATGTCGATGGCGCCTGTTCGGCGGCCCTGATGGTGACGCTGCTGCGCCAGCTCGGCTGCGCGGTGACCTATCACGTGCCGGACCGGCTGACCGAGGGCTATGGCCCGAACAGCGATGCGCTGCGGGCGATGGTGGAGCGCGGGGCGAGCCTGATCGTGTGTGTGGATTGCGGCACCGCGGCGCATGCCGCCTTCGCGCCACTGCATAATGCCGCCGACATCATCGTGCTGGACCATCATAAATCAGAGGGCCCGCCGCCGCCGGTCTGCGCCACGGTGAACCCGAACCGGCTGGATTGCCCCTCCGAGCTGCGCCATATCTGTGCCGCCGCCGTGGCCTTTCTCAGCGCCGTGGCGCTGCTGCGCACGCTGCGCCGGCGCGGCTTCTTCGCCGATAGAGCGGAACCGGATCTGCGCGAGATGCTCGACCTGGTGGCGCTGGCGACGATTTGCGACGTGATGCCGCTGAGCGGGCTCAACCGCGCCTTTGTGGTGCAGGGGCTGAAGGTGATGGCCAGGCGCGCCCGCCCCGGCCTGGCGGCGCTGCTGGAGGTGGCAAAGCTGAACGAGGCGCCGACGGCGATGCATTGCGGCTTCGCGCTGGGGCCGCGGATCAACGCCTCCGGGCGTATTGCCGAGGCGGATATGGGGCTGCGGCTGCTGCTGGCCGAGGATACCGAGCTCGCCACCGAACTGGCCCAGGCGCTGGATGCGGTGAACAAGCAGCGCCAGACCGTCGAGGCCGGGGTGACGAGCGACGCGATGAGCCGCGCCGAGGCGCAGGTGGCGGGCGGGCACGGCATCATCCTGCTGGCGCAGGAAGGCTGGCACCCGGGCGTGGTCGGCATCGTCGCGGGGCGGGTGAAGGAGCGCTTCAACCGGCCGGCTTTGGTGGCGGGCATCGCCGATGGCATCGCCAAGGGCTCCGGGCGGTCAGTGCCGGGGATCGATCTCGGCGCGGCGGTGATCGCGGCGCGGCAGAGCGGGATTCTGGCGACCGGTGGCGGCCATGCGATGGCGGCGGGCTTCTCCGCCCCGGAGACCGCCCTCTCCACCTTCCACGGCTTCCTGAACGACCGGCTGGCCAGCGCGGCTTTGTTGCCGCCGAGTGCCGAGCTGCTGCTGGATGGCGTGCTGGGGCTGGCCGGGGCGGATGCGGCGCTGGCGCAGATGGTGGCCCGGCTGGGGCCGTTTGGCACCGGCAATGAGGAGCCGCTCTTCGTGCTGCCGCGCGCGCGGGTGGTGAAGACCGACCGCATCGGCAAGGACGGCAACACCATCCGGGTGATGCTGGAAGGCGAGGGCGGTGGGCGGATGAAGGCGCTGCTGTTCCGCGCCAAGGACGGCCCGCTGGCCGAGGCGCTGAGCCGCGTCGGCGGCGCGCCGCTGCATCTGGCGGGACATTTGCGGGCGGAATCCTGGCAGGGCAGGGTCTCGGCAGGTTTTTTCATCACCGACGCCGCGCCGGCTTGACGCGGGACGAAGAGGGCCTTATCAGGCGCTCCACCTTTAGTCCCCATCGTCTAGAGGCCTAGGACACCGCCCTCTCACGGCGGTAACAGGGGTTCGAATCCCCTTGGGGACGCCATTCCCGAACAAAAGTAATAACTTCGTTCGGCGTGTTTGGCAGGTCAGCAAGAGCAGCCCGCACAAGCAGAGATTTCGGCCCGGTGAGTTCAATCGCCTGTTTGCTGACGACAACCTTGTCCACGAATAATTTGATGTAGGCCTTGCGCAGGTCCGGCTGTGCTTTGTGCAAAGTGGCGCGGACGGTTTCGCTGAGGCGCTGGAGTTTGGCCTCTGTAAGCTGCGGGCGGTTGGTCGGTTGCAGGGCGGACGCCTGGTCAAGCTGCGCGGTGAGGGTTTTACGTTTGGCTTTCAGCGCGGTCATGCGTTCGCGCAGCGCGGGATCGTCGACCTCCATCAGCCCGTCTTCGACCATGCGCAGCAGGCGCTTGATGGCGCCGTCCGTCTCGGTCAGGTCGGCCTTGATCTGGCCGAGCTGGCTGCGCTGCTGCTGGGCGTCGGCCTTGGCCTTGTCGAGATAAGCAGAGACGAGGTTGGCAAGCCTGTCAGATGCGAAGATGCGCTCGGACAGCGTGTCGATCACCGCGTGGTCGAGCTTGGGCATCGAGACGGTGCAGCCTCCGCAGCGCGTAGGCCCCTTCTGGGCGCGTCCGGCGCAGGTGTAATAGCGATAGCCTTTGCCGGTCCGCAGCGTCATGCCCGCGCCGCAATGGGCGCACCTCAAGCTAAAAGCTTGAGGCTCTAGCGGCGCAGGTGCAGACCATGCTGAGCCTCGATCCGCATAACGGCACGCTCTATGTGTTCCGCGGCAAACGCGGCGATCTGGTGAAGATCCTGTGGTGGGATGGCCTTGGGGGCTGTTTTGTAAACGGCAGCGATCTTGTTATAAACCGATCGATCTATTATTATCTGATCGATGGCACGCCCCCGTACACTCGATGATGACGCCCTGCTCGACCGCGCCCGTGACGTATTCTGGCGTCAAGGCTACGCCGCCACCTCCCTGCGGGATCTGACGAACGCCACCAAATTATCCACGGCGGCACTTTATAACCGCTTCGGTGATAAGTCTGGATTGTTTCGTGAAGTCTTGCGCCGCTATGCCGATACCGGGCTGAGCGGTCAGCTCTTGCCGGGCTTGGCCGCCTTGCCCGACCCTCGTGACGCCATCGCCGGGTTGTTCGCGGCGCTAATCGCCCTCTCTTGCTCGACCGAAACGCCGTCTGGCTGTCTGCTCATCAACACCGCGCTGGACGGTGCGGCGGACACCGCCACACGCGGCTTGGTTCGCGAACGGCTCGGCGAGGTGGAAGCCTTCCTGCGCGCCCAGATTGAGCGTGCCGTGCTGGCCGGGCTGCTCCCGCCGGGCACCGAGCCAAGCCGCGCGGCCGAAGGGCTGTTTGGCGCCGTGCTGGCGTTGCGTGTTCTCGCCCGGTTGGACCCGGACCCGGTGCGCCTGCGCCGGCTGGTTGAGGCCAACCTGGCCCCGCTCGGACTAACCCTTAAACCAGGAGCTTGATGCAAGTGATCGATCTTTATTACTGGACCACGCCAAATGGCCATAAGGTCACAATCTTTCTCGAGGAGACCGGTCTGCCTTACAAGATCGTGCCGGTGAATATCAGCAAGGGTGAACAATTCGCGCCTGAATTTCTGGCGATTTCCCCCAATAACCGCATGCCTGCCATGGTTGACCATACGCCCGAGGACGGCGCCGGGCCGCTCAGCATTTTCGAATCCGGCGCGATTTTGGAATATCTGGCCGATAAATCCGGACAATTTCTACCCCGCGCGCCCCGCCCGCGCTTCGAAGTGCTGCAATGGCTCTATTGGCAGATGGGCGGGCTTGGGCCGATGGCCGGCCAGAACCACCATTTCGTGCAATACGCGCCGGTGCAAATTCAATATGCCATCGACCGCTATGTGAACGAGACCAACCGTCTCTATGGCGTGCTCAACAAGCGCCTGGCCGGGCGCGATTACATTGCCGGGGATTACTCCATCGCCGACATGGCCTGCCATCCCTGGATCAAGCTCCACAAAAATCAGAAGCAGACGCTGGAGGATTTCCCGCATCTGGCGCGCTGGTTCGCGCTGGTGGGCGAGCGTCCGGCGGTGCAGCGCGCCTACGCGCTGGCGGAGAAGATCAACACCGCGCCGGTGGTGAGCGAGGAGGCGCGCGCCATCCTGTTCGGCCAGACCGCGACCAACCTCACGGAGAGCAAATAATGACCGCCACGATCAAGCTTTACGACCTCGCCGCCAAGGATGAGAGCATCCGCTTCAGTCCGAATTGTTGGCGCGTGCGCTTGGCCCTGGCGCATAAAAACCTGCCTGTCGAAACCATCGCCTGGCGCTTCACCGAGAAGCAGGAGATTGCTTTTTCCGGCCAGGGCAAGGTGCCTGTGCTCGTCGATGCGGGGCGCTGCGTGGTGGATAGCTGGGCGATCGCCGAATATCTCGAGGCGACCTATCCGGATCGTCCCTCGCTTTTCAACGGCGTGGCCGGCAAGGCCCTGACCCCCTTCGTCAATGACTGGACCGAGACCGTGCTGCATCCGGCGATCGCACGGCTGATTCTGCCGGAGATCCACGCCATGCTGCATCCCAAGGACCAGGATTATTTCAAGACCACGCGCGAGGCTTTCTTCGGGTGCAGCCTGGCGGATCTGGCGGCGGAACGTGAGGCGCATCTGAGCGCGCTGCGCCAGGCGCTGCGGCCGCTGGCGGCCACGCTCGGCCAGCAGCCTTATCTCGCCGGTGAGGGCCCGGCCTATGCTGACCATGTCGTCTTCGCCGCGCTGCAATGGCAGCGCGTCTGCGGCGGACATGACGTGACCAGCGCCGAATCCGCTCTGTCGGGCTGGTTCACGCGCATGCTCAATGCCTATGAAGGGCTGGCTCTCGCCATGCCCGCCGCGGCTTGAAGGAGGGGCTGACATGGCGATTAAAGCTTGTGTCTTCGACGCCTACGGAACCTTGTTCGACCTGGCCTCCGCCACGGCGCGCTGCGACCAGGTTCCGCCCGAGCAGCGCGCCCCCTTGAGCGCGCTCTGGCGCGACAAGCAGCTGCAATATACCTGGCTGCGCGCCCTGCAGGGGCGCTACGCGGATTTCCGCCAGGTTACCGCCGAGGCGTTGGAATTCGCTTTGGAGAGCCTGGGTCTCGCCAGCCCGCAGCGTCATGCGGCGCTGATGGGGCTGTTCGAGACGCTGCACGCCTTCCCCGAGGTGCCAGACATGCTGCGCGCTCTGCGCCGGGCCGGGGTGAAAACCGCCATTCTCTCCAACGGCACCCCGGCAATGCTGGCATCCTCCCTGGTCAGTTCGGGGCTGGACGGGCTGTTCGACGAGGTGCTCTCCGTCCATCCGCTGCAAACCTACAAAACCGACCGGCGGGTCTATCAATATGCGTTGGACAGGCTGGGGTTGATGGCGGCGGAGATCAGCTTCCAATCCTCCAATGGCTGGGATGCGCATGCGGCGGCGGATTTCGGCCTGCACGTGGTCTGGTGCAACCGCTACGGCCAGCGCCGCGAGCGCCTGCCCGGCGCCCCGGCGCATGAGGTCACCAGCCTGGCCGCGCTGCCGGCGCTGCTCGGGCTTGCCCCCTCATGACCGGCCCGCATCTGGTTTATTTCGCTGACCCGATGTGCTCCTGGTGCTGGGGGTTTTCGCCGGTGATCGAGGCCATCACGCGTCGGTTCGGCGATGCCCTGCCGGTGCGCCTGGTTCTGGGCGGGTTGCGTCCTGGCAATATAAACGCCATGACGGCGTCAGACCGCGCCGAGATCCGCGCGCATTGGGAGCATGTGGGCGAGGCTTCCGGTCAGCCATTTGATTTCAGCTTTTTCGAGCGCGAGGGCTTCGTGTACGACACCGAGCCCGCCAGCCGCGCCGTGGTGGTTTTTCGCCAGCAGGGCATGACCAGCGGGCTCGCCGCGCTGGCGCGGATTCAACGCGCCTTTTACGCCGAAAACCGCGACGTGACGGCGGCCGAGGTGCTGACCGACCTGGCGATGGAACTGGGCATGGACGAGCTCGGCTTTAAAACGCTGTTCAATGACGCTGCCGTGGCGGCGGAAACCATGCAGGATTTCGCCCTGGCGCAGCAAGCGGGCATACGAGGTTTTCCCACACTTATCTCCGGGACGGGAGATCAGAGTGGCTATGCACTCGTAACGAACGGCTTTCAGCGGGCGGACAGGCTGATTCCAGCACTTACGGCCTGGCTGGAGACATTGTAGGTACCGCCGATTTTTCTCCCTGTTGTGAGCAAGGCGACGCCGTTGCGAGGTGTTCCCGTGTTTTGCCTTCGATGTGGCGATCATAAATCATCCACACGACAAATGCGCTGGAACGCCTGAAAGCCTCCATAGACTCACTGAAAACCTCGCATGTCATTCTTCGTGACCGCTTTTACGTCACCCGGCCCGGCGCCCCTTCGCCCGGCAGCGCCAGGCCCAGGCGCCGGCGCAGCGAGGCCATGTTGCCGGCGATGACATCCTCCAGCGTGTAGCGCTCCAGCACCGCCAGCATCGCCGCCAGCGCCTCGTCCAGCACGCTCTCCAGCCCACAGGCGCCGCGGATCGCGCAGCTGCCATCGCCCTGGCATTCCACCAGGGCGAAATCCGGCTCCAGCTTGCGCACCACATCGCCAATACGGATCTGTGCCGGCGGATGCGCCAGCCGCATCCCGCCCTGGCGGCCGCGTATCGTCTCGATCAGCCCGGCCTGGCCCAGCCGGTGCACCACTTTCGTCATATGGTTTTCCGAAACCCGGTAGGCGGCGGCAATGTCGCTGATCTGCGCCAGCCGGTCGGGCCGCATGGCCAGGTAGATCAGCGTCCGCAAGCCGTAATCGGTGAACCGGGTGAGATGCATCCTTGCACTATACCCCTCGCCGCCGGGCCGGTTAAAGCCGCTCGGCGAAAATTTGCGCGGGCGGCAGACCGGCCGCGCGCGCCACCGCCAGCACCGCGTCCAGCATCTTTGGCGGGCCGCAGACATAAAGATCCGGCGGCGTTGCCGCCGTCTTCAGCGCCACCGCCAGAGCCTCGGCGCTGCTGCCCTGGAAGGCCGTGCAGCCCGGCTCCGGCTGCCAGACGGCGAGGATTGTTTCCAGCTGCGGCAGGTCCGCGCGCAATTCCGCCAGCAGCGCCTCCGGCACTGCCTCCGCCGCGCGGTTCACCCCGTAGATCAGCTTCACCGGCGTGGCATCCTGGAAGGATGCCATCTGCCGCAGCATCGAGAGCAAAGGCGCGAAACCGCAGCCGCCGCCGACCATCCAGCGCGGGCGCGGGCTGGCCTCGTCCAGGGTGAAATGGCCGAGCGGCCCGCGCAGCTCCAGACGGTCACCCGGCTTTGCCGTAGTGGCCAGCCAGCCGGAAAAGGCGCCGCCCGGCACCAGCCGGATCAGGAATTCCAGCTCCCCGTCCCAGTTCGGCAGATTGGCCAGCGAATAGGCCCGGCTGACCGTGCCGCCGGGCAGGCACAGCTCCATATATTGCCCGGGCAGAAAATCCGCCGCCTGGCCGCTTGCCGCATCGGGCACCAGCCGCAGCACCAGGCTCACCGCCGCCGCCCCGCACGGGTGCAGCGCCTCAACCACCGCCGCGCGCACCGGCACGCTCTGGCGGGGCAGCTGGGCATCGTCATAGGGCAGCGCCACGACGAGGTCGGCCGTTGGCAGGCAGCGGCAGAGCAGCACGCCACCCGGCCCGGCCGGCAGCGCGGCGGCGCTGTGCGGGCCCATCTCATAGCTGCCCGCGCGCACATGCGCGGCGCATTGGCCGCATTGCCCGTCCCGGCACATGGCGGGCGGGTAGAGGCCGGCGGCTTCCGCCGCCGCCAGCACGCTCTGCCCGGGAGCGGCATCGATTTGGAGGCTTACCGCGTCGCGGGTCTGCAAAGTGAGCTTCATCGTCTTGTCCCTGGAAACAGGCTGGCCGGGGAAATACCCGGCCAGCCTAGCGGTTCAGGCCGCGCGGGCCAGCGCCGCCGCGATATCCGCCTCGGCCGTGGTGATCGGCTGCACGCCGAATTTTTCCACCAGCACGTTCAGCAATGCCGGCGTCAGGAAGGCGGGCAGGCTCGGCCCCAGCCGCAGATTGCGCAGCCCCAGCGCCAGCAGCGTCAGCAGCACCGCCGCCGCCTTCTGCTCGAACCAGGAGACCACCAATGTCAGCGGCAGATCATTCACCCGCAGCCAAACGCCTCCGCCAGGGCGCTGGCGATCTGGATGGCGGAGTAGGTGTCGTTGCACTGGCCGACATCCAGCAGCCGCGGCAGCGGGCCGATATTACCGAACTCATGGCTGTTGAAGCGGTATTTGCCGCAGCCCAGCGTCAGCAGCACGGTATCGTCCGGGGCGTGGTCGGCGAAGTCGGTATAGTAATTGCGCCCGGGGCGGCACCGTCGCAGCCGCCGATCAGGAAGAAATGCTTGATCGCGCCGGCTTTCACCGCGTCGATCACGGTCTGCGCCGCCCCAGCACCGCCTCACGCGCGAAACCGACCAGGATGCTGGTCTCCGGCGCGGTTTCGGCGAGGCCCGGCATCGCCTGCGCGGCCTGGATCACCTGGGCGTAATCATCATGCTGGATATGGCGCAGCCCCGGCCAGCCCACTGGCCCGGCGGTGAAGATGCGGTTGCGGTAGGCGGGGCGCGGCTCGATCAGGCAGTTCGAGGTCATCACGATCGGGCCGGGGAAGTCGGAAAATTCCTGCTGCTGGTTCTGCCAGGCGCCGCCGTAATTCCCGGCCAGATGCGGGTAGGCGTGCAGCTTCGGATAGCCATGGGCGGGCAGCATCTCGCCATGGGTGTAAATATTGATGCCGGTGCCCTGGGTGGCCTCCAGGATCTTGTGCAGATCCCGCAGATCATGGCCGGAGACCAGGATCGCCTTGCCGGCCACCGGGCTGGTGCGCACCCTTGTCGGCGTCGGCTGGCCGAAGCTGCCGGTATTGGCGGCGTCCAGCGCCTCCATCACGGTCAGGTTCAGCTGGCCCAGCGCCAGCGCCTCTTCCAGCAGCAGGCCGATATCGGCCGGGTCATGCGCCAGCACATCCAGCGCATGGGCGATGCCGGCATAGATTTCGGCGCGCTGTTCGCCCAGCACCTCGGCATGGTGGGCGTAAGCGGCCACGCCTTTCAGCCCGTAGAGCAGCAGCGCGCGCAGCCCGATCACATCCTCGCCGACCAGCTCCAACCCGGCTCGCACCGAGGCGATGTTGGCCTGCGCCAGCAACCCGGCCAGATCCGCCGCCGGGGCGAAATGCGCCGCCGCACTGAGGCCGGTGAGCGGCTCTCCGGCCGCCTCCAGGGCGCCGCGCAGCCCATCGCGCCGGCGCGCCGCCTCGGCGATCAGCTTGACGAAGACCGTGCGGTCGAAATTCACGTTGGTGAGGGTGGTGAACAAAGCATAGAGGATGAAGCTGTCCGCATCCTGGTCCGGCGTGCCCCGCCGGTGCAGCCGGCTGCTCAGCTCGCCCAGCCCTTTCAGCTGGTAGATCAGCAGATCCTGCAGATCCGCCGTGGTCTCATCCTTGCCGCACACGCCCTTGGCGCTGGCACAACCCGCCTGCCCGTCCTGGCGCGCCGTCTGCTCGCATTGAAAACAAAACATCGCCTGCTCCTCGAAAAATCATTCCACCCTTAAAGGTGCGTTCTAAATACATCTTTCCGCGGGGCGACCATTGATTCAGATCAAGGGGCACGCTTTGCCTCCAGCCAGCCGGCGTGCATGCTGGACGCGCGGCCGCTCTTGTTTCGACAGATACATATCAGGCCGCCCCACCGCGCCTCGAACGCTTCGCTCGAGCTACAGCCTCTAAGACTGGCCAGAAGCTGCGCTCAGACTCGCTGGGCTCTGCCCGTATCGGCCGGGTTGCGTGGCTTGAGCGGGAAGGAGACGCTAGAGCAACATCCGATCAAACGGACTCGTTTGATCGGATAAAGTTGCTCGCTCGAACAAAAAGCTAGCAGTTTGCTGAAAAACCCCGAAACTTGGTTTTATTTTTTCTGATTTAGCTTTGGGGCCTGGATTTTGGTTCAAGTGATTGAAGTTTCTTGCCGGTTTCTGGACTTTTTTCGTCCAGCGGACAGACTCGTCCCTTATATTGCCACCATTTTTGGAATGCGTACCAGATTATAGGCGATCAGGTTGAGCATGAAGGTGCCGGCGACCCGCGCAACGCCGCGCAGCTTGGTCTTGCGCATCGTGCCGTGCTGCTTGCCCCAGCCGAATATGCACTCGATCATCGCCCGGCGGGTCTGCGACATCGCATAACCGGGATGGCGCGTGGTGCGTCCGTCAATCGCGCTGCGGCGGTGCCTGCCGGTTTTGGTCTCACCGTTGTTTTGTGTGACATGCGGTGTCACGCCGGCGTCGCGCAGATTGGCGACATGATCGGCGGTATCGTAAGCCTTGTCTTCGCCTACGGTGATCCGCCCGGCGGCCGACTTGGCTTTGGCTTTCAACATCGCTTCCGAGGCTTCACGCTCAGCCGTGCCTGTGGCCTGGGTCACTCGGCCACCCACCGCCAAGCCGTGCCGGTTGTCCATCAGCGCGTGCCCCATATACGAAAGCTTTGCCTCCCGCCCAGCGGCCTTGCGGTACAGCCGGCTTTCCGGGTCGGTGGTGCTGGCATGGGTATCGTTCTTACGCTTCTGACCGTGGAAATCCGAACCATCATCGTCGCTGCCATCCTTCGGCCGGAAGCTCTTCTGCGACGCCCACGCCTCGATCAGCGTGCCGTCCACCGAGAAATGCTCATCCGATAGTAGCGGCGTCACCCGCGGGTGGTTCAGCAGCCGGCTCATGAATTTCTGGAATATATCGCCGTTCTGCAGGCGCTCGCGGTTCTTGCTAAACGTGGTCGGGTTCCAGACCGGATCATCCGGGGATAAGCCCACAAACCAGCGGTACAGGAGATTATAATCCAGTTGCTCCATCAACTGCCGTTCCGAGCGAATCCCGTACAGCACCTGGATCAGCAGCGCGCTCAGCAATTGTTCAGGCGGCACCGAGGGCCGGCCTTCCCTGGAATACAGCCAGGCAAAGCTGCGGCTCATCTCATGCAGAACATCCCGCACCAAAGCACGGATCGCTCGCAACGGATGGGTCGCCGGAACCCGTGTTTCTGGTGAAACATACGAAAACATCCCGCCCTGATCTCGAAAAGAACCCCGCACCCCACGCCTCACAAAACCTGCCAGCCAAAGTGAATCACATCATAATCCCGGCCGCCAGGAGTTTTTCAGCAAACTGCTAGAGCGTATCCCGTGCATCAACGTGAACGGAATACGCTCTACAGACCGGTTCGATGTGCTGCAGGTGAAGCTGAATTTGCCGGGGTGATATTGGTCTGCCTCTCGATTTGGTTTATTCCCTTGCAAGCGCGCCATCTTTGCCAAAGTTTTAGGGCGAAGATGAGGTGCCACGGTTTAATCATGGCCGCGACGCTGGCGCGTCCGCCCGGTTCGCGGCATAACGAGGCCGGTTTGAATACAACATAAATATATGGAGGTTCGCTTGTTCAGAACATCGTTATTGGCGCTCTCGGCCTTGTTCCTGACATCCGGCGCGGCGCTGGCGCAGCAAGGCAGCGCCGCCGCCGGCAAGGCGCTTTACATGCGCAATTGCAGCGGCTGTCACCTCGCCAGCGGCGCGGGCGGCGTGCATTTCGGTGACGCCGTCTCCGCCGATCTGCGCGCGCCGGGGCTGGAGACCACCTATCACCACAGCACGAAATTAATGTTACGTGCGATTTTGCAAGCACGTGACGAGGATGGCAAGCGGCTGGACCAGCCGATGCCGGCCTGGGCCGGCAAGATAACTCAGGCACAAGCTCTTGATATCATTTCTTATCTCAAGACCTTGCACAGCTGAGCGGGAACGCCCGGCCCGCCCCCGGCCCGCCCACGCCGGGGGGGGGTTTGCCCTGTCGACATCCAACATTAAATTTTTACAAACTAACCGCCATGAAAGGGGAATGCTCCCGGCCCCTATTCGGCATACGCGAAGTCCAAGACCGCGTGAAAAAATATAATGGGAGGATCATCTATGAAGCTTGGTGTGAGGCGCGGATTAATGAGTTCCGCCGCTATTTTGGCTGTCTGGTTTCCGATGGCCGCGCATGCGCAGTCGGTCACCGACATGCAGGCGCAGATCGACCAGCTATCGGCACAATTGAAGGCGCTCTCAAGCAAATTGCAGACGGTTCAAACGCATGAGGCGCAGGAGCGCGCGGAGCAGGCCCGCCAGCGCGCCGCCGCCGCGCAACTGGCCTCGCGCCAGGAGCGTGATGAGGCGTTGGTCATTCAGCATAACAAGGCGGCCCAGGTCGCCTTGCAGGCGGTATCGCCCACCAGGGCGGAGCAGCGTGGCGTGGTCAATGATCAATATGTCACCAAGGGCGTCCTGCCCGGTTCGTTCCTGATCCCCGGCACGGATACCTCGATTCATGTTGGCGGTTTCGTAAATCTGCAGGCAGAATATAATGCCACGCAGAATCTGGGACCAAAATTCTCGATCGGTAATCTGCTGCCGAACAGCCCGGCGCGGCGGGCGACGCAGGGGGATTTCCAGTATAACAGCAAGGTCTCGCGGCTGGTCGTGCAGAGCAGCACACCCAGCCGGTTCGGCCCGGTCACCACGAATTTCGCTCTGGATTTTTATGGTTATGTCGCCGGTGGCGATTATAATCAGGCGCTGCAGAACAATTCTTACTCCGCACGTATCGTTTACGCCTTTGGTACGATCGGTCCGGTGACGCTGGGTATGCTCAACTCCAACTTCATCGATAATAACGACACGCCAGAGACCATGGATTTCGCCGGGCCTGCGGGTTTGCCGGCCGAGCGCACTGAGCAGATCCGCTACACCTGGCCTGTCAATAAGCAGAATATCCTCAGCTTTGCGGCAGAGAATCCGCAGTCGGGCTATCAGGATACGCGGGACAATATCGAGGTCGCCTCGCCGACCGAACCGATGCCCGATTTCAGCATACGATATCAATATACCAACGATCTCGTGCATGTGCAGCTCTCTGGCATCTTGCGTGACATAGCCTACTCAGACGGATTTGGCGACCGGACCAGTCACATGACCGGTGCTGCCATCATCGGTTCGACGGTCAATCTCGGTGCTTTGAACAAGGTCTTCGGCAAAGATAATATCGGTGGCCAATATTGGACGGGCTCCATCGGCCGCTATATTCCTGACGATTTCGGCGCCAATGTTGCCTCCGTGCTGGCGGTGAATAACGGTACAACGGGCACGCCGAAGACGCTTGGCACAAAGCTTCAGGATGATCAGGGCTTCACCCTGTATTACCAGCATTTCTGGATGCCGACATTGCGCTCGACCGTGGCGATTGGCTACAACCATCAAAATCTGGCGGCGTTCTTGCCGGCCGACACGGCAAACGCCGTGGCCACAAAGACGGTCTCGGCGAATATTCTTTGGCGGGCTGTGCCAAGTGCCGATATTGGTATTGAGTTCCTTCTGGGGCAGAAGCAGTTCCAGAAATCCACTGGCGTTCCGCCGAAAAATGCCGAGAAAATCCTGTTTGGTGGTACATGGCATTTCTGAAGAAACCGGAACGCCCGCAACATGAAGGCGGGATTTTTCCATGGTAAGTAATTCGACGAGTGGCGGAGACATCGTCCTGGAAGGCGTCACGAAACGTTTCGTGACGCCGACGGGACAGGCGATGACCGCCATCCGGGATGTCAACATCAAGATTGGCGCGGGAAAGTTCTGCGCCATCGTGGGGCCCACGGGTTGCGGAAAATCAACCACGCTGACGCTGACCTCCGGGCTGGATACGTTGAGCGCGGGCACCATTCACGTAGCCGGCCGGCCAGTTATGGGCATCACGCCTGGCGTTGGCTTCGTGTTTCAGAACGATGCGTTGCTGCCCTGGAAATCCGTGATCGCGAATGTCGCCTTTGGTCCGCTGATGAATGGCATACCAAAGGCACAGGCGATGGAGAAGGCGAGGGAATGGTTGGCCACGGTCGGCCTCACCGGTTTTGAAAATCATTATCCGCATCAGCTCTCCGGCGGCATGCGCAAGCGCGTGCAGCTCGCGGCGACGCTGATTAACGATCCCTCGCTGCTGATGATGGACGAACCATTTTCAGCGCTGGACGTGCAGACGCGAGCGATCATGACCAACGAGCTGATGAATCTCTGGGAGCAGAGCAAGCCCTCGGTGATGTTCGTCACGCATGATCTGGAAGAGGCGATCGCCATTGCCGATCAGGTCGTGGTGATGACGGTCGGCCCGGCGACGGTGAAGGACGTGTTCGAGATCGACTTGCCGCGCCCGCGCGGCGCCATCCAGGATATCCGCTTTCAGCCGAGGTTTTTGGAATTGTACAAGTTGATCTGGAATTCGCTGCGCGAGGAAGTCGAGCGCTCATATGCGATGGCCGCGGCCAAAAGGGAGACAGCATGATGAACGGCGGACGCGACATTGATCTGGCGCTGCTCGCGAAACAGCGCGCGCAACGCTATCGCAACCTGGTGCTGTTGGGGCGGATCGGCACCCTGGTGATCTTCCTGGGCTTATGGCAGATCCTGACCGATCTCAAAATCGTCGATCCGTTCTTTTTCGGCTCGCCGATCGGGATCGTCAAGCGGCTGGGCGACTGGTTCGTCAACGGCACGGCCTATGGGTCGTTCTGGTACCAGATCTGGGTGACAATGGAGGAATCGATCCTCGGCTTTGTCTTCGGCGTGCTGGCGGGCGTGTTTTTCGGTGTGTTGCTGGGTGAAATTCCGCTGCTGTCGGATATCATGACGCCCTACATCAAGATGGTGAATGCGCTGCCGCGTATCGTGCTCGGCTCGATCTTTGTGATCTGGCTCGGTCTGGGGCTGCCATCGAAAGTGATGCTCGCGGCGGTTCTGGTGTTCTTTGTGGTGTTCTTCAACGCATATCAGGGGGTGAAAAGTGTAGACCGTAATCTCGTCGCGCATGCCCGCATCCTGGGGGCCTCAAGGCTTGACCTGGTCCGTCATGTTGTGGTGCCCTCCGCGACATCCTGGATTATCGCCAGCCTTCACGTCGCGCTTGGATTTTCCATCATCGGTGCGATTGTCGGCGAATTCCTCGGCGCGCAGCATGGGCTGGGGCTGGTGATCTCCACGGCCCAGAATAATTTCGATACCAACGGTGTGTTCGGCGCGATGCTCGTCATCGGCGTCATCGCGATCAGCGCCGAAGGCTTGATGGGGCTGGCCGAAAAACGTCTACTGGCTTGGCGTCCCGCCAGCGCCAATGACGGTGCAAGAAACTCGATCTAAATATAACCAAAGGAAACGACAAATGTTCAATAAGACGATGCGCAATGTGATGTTGGCCGCGACAGCGCTGGCGGCCGTGGCGGTCCACGCGCCGGCCGCGAAGGCCCAGGACGCGAAACTGCCGACCGTGACCATGATGATCGGCGGGATCGACAAGCAGATCTACCTTCCCTACCAGCTCGCGCAGGATCTTGGATATTTCAAAAAATATGGCGTGAATATGGTGCTCTCCACCGAGCAGGAGGGTGGCATCGGCGCCGAGGACGCGATGGTTTCCGGTCAGGTCGATTTTGCCGGCGCCTGGTATGTTCATACCATCGATTTCCAGCTGCACGGCAAGGATGTCGTGGACGTGGCGCAGCTGAGCGGCGCGCCTGGCGAGCGTATTCTCTGCGCCAAGGGCACGGATATTTCCTCGCCGGCGGATTGGAAAGGCAAGGCCATCGGTGTCACCGATCTTGGGTCGGGCACGGATGATCTGACGCTCTATCTTGCGGCGCGCTATCATCTCACCACGAAGGATTTTTCGCGCGTGGGTGTTGGCGCCGGCGAAACATTGATCAGCGCGCTGAAGCATAACCGCGTCGCCTGCGCGATGACCACGCAGCCGACCGTCAACGCCATTGAAACGATGAATGTCGGCTATCCGGCGATTGATCTGGCAACCACGGCGGGTGCGGAAAAATGGCTGGGTGGCGCGTGGCCGGCGGCCTCCGTGCTGGCGCGCGCCGAGTGGGTCAAGGCGCATCCGAAGGAAACGCAGGCGGTGGTCAATGCGCTCGTCGCAACCATGCATTGGATCGACACGCATAGCGCCGAACAGATCGCCGATAAAATGCCGACGGATTTCGTCTCCAGCCCGCTATCGACCAAAGCACAATATATCACGGCGCTGACCCAGGATAAGGGGCAATTCCTCCCCGATGGCATGATGCCGCAGGGTGGTCCGGAGAAGGTGCTCGACGTCGAGAAGCTCGCGGGGAAGATCACCGGGCCTGTCGATCTCTCGGCGACCTGGGATCCGACTTTCGTTGTCGCCGCCAACAAGATGTTGGGTGACGCGAAGTAAAACACTCAAAGGAAGAGGCGCATTAAAACCGCGCCTCTTTCGCTGTTTTCTATTGCTCAAATTTCCAATACGTCGGATTATGGAAAAAACATAATATGTGACGGAGGAAATTAACGATGTCTACCGCAGCTGCGGCACGAATCGCCGCGCGGCTCGACAGGCTTCCCGCGACGGGAGCCATGTGGCGCCTGGTGGCATTGATTTCGATCGGCGGCATTTTCGAGTTTTATATGGTCTTTCAGACAGGCTATCTCATGCCAGCAATGCGCGCGAGTGGCCTGTTTTCCGCGTCCAGCCTGGGGCCTCTCGCCGCACTTCGCAGTATTTCCATAGCTGGAGGTGCCAGCTATGTGTTTTCGCTTTTTATCGGGCTCTGGGTTGGTTCGCTTTGCCTCTCACCTCTGGCCGATTGGCTGGGGCGGCGGTCGGTCTTTACCGGTGCCATTCTGTGGTATTTGCTGTGCTCGGCGATCATGGCCCTACAGCATACGGGATTATGGCTGAATATCTGGCGTTTTGCCGCGGGGTTGGGGTTTGGCCTGCAGCTCGTTGTCATGGACGCTTATTTGGCGGAGTTGGTGCCGGCCAAATTCCGGGGTAGGGCGTTCGCCCTCAATCAGACCATTACATTTTCAATCGTTCCCGTCGTCGCCTTCCTGTCCTTGATATTGGTGCATCGTCATTTTGGCGGTTTGGAAGGATGGCGCGTTGTCGTGTTAATCGGTGCCCTCGGCGCGCCCGTGGCGCTTTGGCTTGGGCGCGTGTTGCCGGAAAGCCCGCGCTGGCTGGCGCTGAAGGGGCGTGAAAGCCAGGCGGAGGCGGTGATCACGCAGCTCGAAAGCGCCGCTCTCAAGGTTGTCGGGACGTTGGCGGCACCAGTCCCGGTTGTCCCGAAAAAGCCGCGACCGGCCGGTTTGTTGAGCTGTTCTCGCCACGCTATGCTGAGCGCTCGCTGATGATGGCGATTTTTAATATTGGTCAAGTCGTTGGGTTTTATGGGTTTGCGGCCTGGGTGCCGACTTTATTGATGGCAAGAGGGATCAGCATCACCAATAGTCTGGAATATTCGATGCTGATCGCCCTGGCCAATCCCTTTGGTCCCATCTTGGTAATGTTGGTCGCCGACCGCATCCAACGCTCGACCCAGATTGTCATCGCGCTGTGTTTGATGGGCGCCTTCATGGTAGGCTTCGCATTGTCTGGCCGCCCGTTTGAAATTATCGGCTTTGGGATCGCCTTCACGCTGGCCTCCAACGCGATGTCGAGCGCCTTCCACACATATCAAGCCGAACTTTTTCCCACGCGTATGCGCGGTCAGGCGGTGGGGTTCGTGTATTCCTGGAGCCGCCTGTCCGCGGCATTCGCGGGTCTCGCTGTCGGTTATTTTCTCAGCGACGGCGGCGTGCCCGCCATCGCGGTGTTCATCGGCGTGACGATGGCGATTTCGATTATCATGGTTTTTGCCTTCGGACCGCGTACATTGGCCCAATCTTTGGAGGCGATCAGTCACTGATGCAGATTCTCTTGATCGAAGATGATGCGACCATGAGCGGTTTTCTGAAGGAAGCCTTGGTCGATGAAGGTCATGACGTCGCGGTCTCCGGCGATGGCCGCGACGGCCTGATGCTGGCCACGACAAGTCCCTTCGATGTGCTGATTATCGACCGAATGCTGCCTTATCTTGACGGGTTGAGTGTGGTTCAAGCGCTTCGGTCCATGCAGATCAGTACCCCGGTGATCCTCCTGACCGCCTTGGGACGTGTGGATGAGCGGGTGCGCGGCTTGCGGGCGGGCGCGGATGATTATGTCGTGAAGCCGTTCGAAATGGCGGAACTACAAGCAAGGATCGAGGCGGTCAGACGGCGGCGTGATATCAAGACGGATCCCAGCCAGCTTCGTGTTGGCGATCTTGTCCTGGACCGGCTCACACATTCCGCGCGCCGTGGCGCTTGCGAGATTTCGCTGAAGCCACGCGAATTCCGGCTGCTCGAATATTTGATGCTGCATGCGGACCAGGTTGTCACCCGGACGATGCTTCTCGAAGACGTCTGGGATTATCATTTTTTACCGCAAACCACATTGGTCGAATCGCATATCTGCCGGATCCGGCTGAAAATTGACCGTGGATTTTCGCGGGAATTGATCCAGACCGTTCGTGGTGCCGGATATCGTATCAGTGCGGGCACCGATACGTGACAGAGCCGAGGGTCAGGACCAACCTCTTTCGGATGGCGGGCTTTCGGCTCGCCGTTCTGGGAACGTTGTTTTCAACGATCGCCGCGATTATTGTTTTTGCGTTGATCTATAACGCCACCCGGATCGCCTCCAAGGAGGAGCTCGCGCCGATTATTGCGGGCGACCGGGCGGATGTTCTTTCCGATGCCATTTCAGATCGGCTGCCACTGGAGCAGGAACTCAGGCAGACGGTGGCGCACGCGCCGAGCCACACCTTCTATGCCCTGCTCGATGCACGCGGAAAGGTGTTGTTCGCCAATATCACCATGCCACCCGAGCCTACGGAATGGAGCACGATCACCCGGCTGACCGATCCACAAATGCCGCAGGGGGTGCAGCGGATCGACGGGATTGGCCGCGATCTGCCAAATGGTGGATTTTTGTTCATTGGCGAGGATGCCAGCGTCTTCGCGGCATTGAATAAGCGGGTCGCCGTCATTTTCGCGGTCGTGTTCAGCGCCCTGATCGGAATTGGCCTGTTGGCGAGCCTGCTGATCGCCGGGCATAGTCTGAAGCGCGTCCAGGCGATCAGCGATGCCAGCGTGGATATCATGACCGGCGATTTATCCCGGCGCATCGAAGCCTACGGCATTGACGATGAGTTGGATGTGCTCACCGAAGAGCTGAACCGCATGCTTGAGACGATCGAGCATCTGGTTGAAAATGCCCGCCAGGTGACAAATGATATCGCGCATGATCTGCGCTCGCCCCTGGTCCGGTTGCATGAATGGATCAAGCATCTATTGAAGCTCGATGCGGTTCGGAAAGACCCTGTTTTATCCTCGGGCCTTGAGGCGGCGCTGTCCCAGACAACGCTTATCATCTCGGTGTTCGTTTCGCTATTGCGCCTCGCGGAGGTGGAGGCTGGCTCCTTGCAGGGCGGCTTCACAGCATTGGATTTGAGCGCGCTGGTGACGAATATCTGCGACGAATTCAGTGCCGTCGCCATCGATGCCGGCCAGACTCTGCGCTGCGCGGCGGAGGAAAATTTATGCATCAGCGGCGATTCCGCCTTGCTGACGCAACTGATCGTCAATCTGGTCGAAAATGCCATCCGCTATGGTCCCGCGGGGGGATCATCAATGTCACCCTGTCGTCGGATAAAAAAAGCTTGTTTCGCCTGGAGATCGCGGATCAGGGGCCAGGCATTCCGGAAGAGGATAGAGACCGCGTATTTCGCCGGTTTGTGCGACTCGATCAAAGCCGGAACACGCCCGGCCACGGGCTGGGTTTGCCCCTGGTCCGGGCGATCGCAAAATTGCACGGTGCTCAGATTACCCTGCTGGATAACCACCCAGGACTTATCGTACGGGTCGAGTTCCGGGGGTAGAGCGAGACGGGTTTACACCCCCCCTCGCTCTATTCATGTTTTGGCGAGCAATTTCATGCGTTTAAGGTGACGCAGGCGCGTTAACCTAAACGCCGATTCCTTAACGGAATGCCCTTTACGATACACGGCCGCATCATGCGCAAGCGGCGCCGCCTATCCGGCGAGTGACAAGGCGGCGGTGCGCAGATCCGCCTCGATGACGGTGGCGGTGCGCATATAATGTGCCTGTAGTAACGAAACCGCCTGCTCCTGGTTATGGTCCAGCACGGCCTGCAAGATCGCGTCATGCTCGGCGCTGACCTTGCGCACCCGGAACACCTTGCGGATGGAGATCGTCCGGTAGCGATAGAGCCGGTCGGCCAGCTGCATGCAGAAGCCGATCAAGGGCCGCGAGGCGCAGTTTTCGATCAGCCGATCGTGAAACGCCCGGTGCAGCACCTCCCAGGCCGGATTATCCTCGAATTGCTCGGGGTTGAGCGAGCGCGGTGTGCGGGCGAGGCGGTGATGCGCCACCAACAGCGCTTCCTCCCAGGCCGGGGTGGCGTTCTGCATCGACTCGCGCAGCGCCAGCCCTTCCACCCAGCAGCGCGTGCGGGTCAGCTCGTTCAACTCCTCCAGACTGATCGGCGTCACCGAAAAGCCGCGTTGCTCGCGGCCGATCACCAGCTCCTCGATGACCAGCCGGTTCAGCGCCTCGCGCAGCGGGGTCTGCCCGGTGCCGTACTGGTCCATCAGGAAGCGCAAGGAGAGTTTTTGCCCCGGCTCAAGCCGCGCGGCCAGAATATCATTCTTCAGCCGCTCATAGATGCTGGTGGCCAGCGTCGTGGCGTTGTCGGGGGGCTCTTTGGCTGGGTCAATCATGCTGTTGTTTATACACAAAGGTCTCAAACAAAAAAATTTATAAATTATTTGCGCGGAAGATTGTTTTGTGTATTTTGTCGGGCGAATGAATGAGGGGGAAATGGCAAAAGCCTGGTCAATCAAAGCCTGTGGCTGCGCGGGGGTGGATGTGCATTGCCATGTCGTGCCCGCCAGCTTTCCGGCCGCGCCGGCGGGGGCGCAGGCCGGCTGGCCCAGCCTGCGCCAGGATGGCTGCGGCCACGGCACGGTGATCATCGACGCCAAGCCCTATCGCACCGTCTCCGCCGCGTGCTGGGAGGCGCGCCGCCGGCTTGAGGATATGGACCGCATGGGCATCGCCGTGCAGGCGCTCTCGCCGATGCCGGAGCTGTTCAGCTATTGGCTCCCGGCCCAGGCCGGGGCGGCGCTGACCCGCCATGTCAATGATATGATCGCGGCGCTGCTTGGCGAAGGGCAGGGGCGCTTTGTCGGGCTGGCGGCGGTGCCCTTGCCGGATCTCGATCTGGCGGTCGAGGAGCTGCGCCGGATCATGGCCATTCCCGGGTTTCGCGGCGTCGAGATCGGCAGCAATATCAACGAAACGCCGATCGGCGATCCACGGCTGCGGCCCTTCTTCACCGAGGCCGCGCGGCTGGGGGCGGCGGTGTTCGTGCATGCGGTGCGCCCGGCGGGCATGGCCCGGCTGGTGGGCCCCGCGCCCTTGCAGCAGGTGCTCGGCTATCCCACGGATGTCGGGCTGGCCCTGGCGTCCGCGATCACCGGCGGCCTGGTCCGGGACTGCCCGGATCTGCGGCTGGGTTTCAGCCATGGCGGCGGCAGCTTCGCCGCGCTGCTGCCGCGGCTGCGGCGTGGCTATGAGGTGTTTCCGGCCCTGCGCGAGGCGCTGGAGGAATGCCCGTCCATCACCGCGCGCCGGCTTTACGTGGATTCCCTGGTGTTCGAGCCGGACTGGCTATCCCGGCTGGTCACGTTGTTCGGGGCCGAGCGGGTCATGCTCGGTACCGATTATCCGTTCAATTTCAGCGAGGCGGCGCCGTGCGATCAGGTCAACGCCGCATGTCCCGACGCGGATGTGCGCCAGCGCCTGATTCAGCGCAACGCGCTCGCTTTCCTGGCCATCGATGAGGTGCAAGATGCCGCCTGATTACCCCGTCGCCGCGCTCCGCAGCGTCGCACTTTCCACACCGGATCTGGAGACGGCCCGCGCCTTCTATACCCAAACCTGGCAGCTGGAGCTGGTGGCGCAGGCGCCCGGCCGCGCCTATCTGGCCGCCAGCGGCGATGATGCCTATGTGCTGGAACTGCGCGCCGGCGCGCGTGCGTCCTTGGATGTCGTCAGCTTCCGGGTGCGCGCCGTGGCGGATCTGCCCCGGCTGTACGAGGCTTGCGTGCAAGCCGGCTGCACCATCCTGCAACCGCCCGGACCGGACCATGGCCCAGCCGGCGGCACCCATTTCATCGTCCGCGAACCGCAAGGCTGCACGCTGGAATTTCTGCATGGCGATGCGCGCCGCGAAGGCGCCATCCGCCCCAACCGGCCGCTGCGCCTGGCGCATGTGAACATCAACAGCGCCGCGATCGAGGATTTGTCGCGCTTCTGGCAGGAGGTTCTGGGCTTTCGCCTGACCGACCGCTCCCAGGCCATGGCCTTCCTCAGCTGCAACAGCGACCACCACGCCATCGTGCTCGCGCAGGCGCCGGTGAACGGGCTCAACCATGTCGCCTTCCTGCTGCCGGATCTGGAATCGGTGATGCGCGGTGCCGGGCATGTGGTCGATCATGGCTGTGGCATCGGCTGGGGGCCGGGGCGGCACGGGCCGGGCGATAATGTCTTCGCCTATTTCGTCGGGCCGGATGATGTCGTGGTCGAATACACCGCCGAGGTGCTGCAGGTGGATGAGAGCTACCGCTTCCGGGGCCCGCAGGACTGGGTCTGGCCGCCCGGCCGTACCGATCATTGGGGCGTCGCCCCGCCCAAGACCGCCGCCTGCAAGGCCGCGCAACTCGCCATCGGCTTCGCCGATGCGCCTGGAATTAACGAGACAAAGGTGAAGTCGTGACCTACGCAGATGAGCTCTTCGATGTTGTGATTGCCGGCTTCGGCCCTCCGGGGCGACGGCGGCCGGGCTGCTGGGGGCGCATGGCTTTCGCGTGCTGGTGGTCGAACGGCAGACGGAGGTTTATGACAAGCCCCGCGCGATCGCGCTCGATCATGAAATTTTCAGGCATTTCGACAATATGGGGGTGGCGGACGCGGTGCGGCCTTATGTCGCGCCCTTCACCGCCTCGCAGCATTTCGGCGCGCAAGGCCAGTTGATCCGCACCATCGACATGGTGCAGCCGCCTTATCCGCTGGGCTACACGCCCAGCATGGTCTTCACCCAGCCGCCGGTGGAGGCGGCGCTGCGCGCGCATGCGGCGGGTTTCGCCAATGTCAGCATCGTCACCGGCGCGGAGCTGATCGGCTTCGAGGAGCGCGGCGAAGAGATCCTTGCCACGCTGCGCGCGGAAGACGGCATGCAGCGCCAGATCCGCGGCAAATTCCTGCTCGGCTGCGATGGCGCCTCCAGTACCGTGCGCCAGCTGGCCGATATGGCGCTGCGCGACCTGATTTTCGATGAGCCCTGGCTGGTGGTGGATATACGCTGCGGCGACGCGGCGCTGGCCAAGCTGCCGCAATGCTCGGCGCAGTTCTGCGACCCGGCGCGGCCGACCACCTACATCATCGGGCCGGGCAATCACCGGCGCTGGGAGATCATGCTGCTGCCGGGCGAAAACCCGCGCGAGATGGCGGCGCCGGAGCAGGTCTGGCGGCTGCTGGCCGGCTTCATGGCGCCCAGCGAGGGCGAGCTGTGGCGCGCCGCCGCTTACCGCTTCCATGCGCTGGTGGCGCAAAGCTGGCGGCGCGGGCGCGTGCTCATCGCCGGGGATGCCGCGCACCAGCAACCGCCTTTCATCGGCCAGGGCATGTGCCAGGGGCTGCGCGATGTCACCAATCTGGTTTGGAAGCTGGAGCGCGTGCTGCGCGGGCAATCGCCGCTGGCGCTGCTCGACAGCTATGAGGCGGAGCGGCGCCTTCATGTCGAGACATTGACCGGCAAGATCAAGGCGATCGGCCAGATGATCTGCGAGCGCGACCCGGCGCGGGCGGCGGCGCGCGATGAAGATTTGCTGGCGCAGGGCGGCGGCGTCCCGCCGCATGTCACGCGCCAGGATATTGTGCCGCCGCTGGAGACCGGGCTGCTCGCGCCGCCGGGCAACCCAGGGCGCGGGCTGTTGTTCGTGCAGCCGCTGATCCGCCAGGCGGGCGGCGCCGCGCTGCTCGACAGGCTGACCGGCACCGGCTGGCGGCTGATCCTGGATGGCCGCGTGCTGCGGGTGCCGGATCTTGCCGCCCTGCTGACGCCGGCGGACGAGATCGGCCTGTACGCCATCGCCCCGGCGGGGCGGCGCTGCCGGACGCGCTTGAGGAACAGGACGGCGTCATGGCCGCCTGGTTCGACCGCCATCAGGCCCAGGCCGTGCTGGTGCGTCCCGATCATTACGTCTTTGGCACGGCCGCGAACGCCCAGGCGCTGCCGGCGCTGCTCGCCACCTGCCGGGCGCAGCTCGCCTGCGCCGAACCCATCCACCAGGAAGTGAAACATGAAGCTTGCCACAGTTGAAATCGCCAATGCCCCGCATTGGGGCGTGATCGAGGGAGAGATGTTCCTCGATGTCGGCAGCGTCCTGCGGGCGCGTTATGCCGACCTCAAATCCGCCATCGCCGGCGGGCTGGACGGGGTGGCGCAAGCCCGCGCCCAGGCGCAGGCCACGAAGCTGGAGGCGCTGCGCTTCCTGCCGGTGATCCCCAACCCGGACAAGATTCTTTGCGTCGGCCTGAACTATGAGATGCACCGCCAGGAGACCGGGCGGCCGGAGGTTGCGCATCCCACCATCTTCGCCCGCTTCGCCAACAGCCAGATCGGCCATATGGCGCCGATCCTGCGGCCGAAACTCTCCAATGATCTCGATTACGAGGGCGAGCTCGCCGTCATCATCGGCACGCCCGGCCGCTATATTCCCCGTGCCGCGGCGATGGCGCATATCGCCGGCTATGCCTGCTATAATGATGGCAGCGTGCGCGATTTCCAGCGCCATACGATGCAGTTCACCCCGGGCAAGAATTTTCCCGATACCGGCGCCTTCGGCCCGTGGATGATGACCCCCGATGAGCTGGGGCCGCTGGCGGCGCTGCGCCTGCAGACGCGCCTCAACGGCGAGGTGGTGCAGGAGGCGCGGATTGAGCAGATGATCTTCGATATCGCCACGCAGATCGAATATTGCTCGCAATTCACCCGGCTTGAGGCGGGCGACGTGATCGTCAGCGGCACGCCGGGCGGTGTCGGCGCCAAGCGCAACCCGCCACTCTGGATGAAGCCCGGCGATGTCGTCGAGGTCGAGATCGACCGGCTCGGCATCCTGCGCAATCCGGTCGCGCAGGAGGTTTGATGATCTAGCCGCCGCGCCAGCAAACCGCCAGCGCGGCGGCACGTCCAAAAATAATGGGGAGACTAAAAATGAATGGTCCAAGCGAGGCCGGGCAAATGCCGGCAATCCCGACGCGCGCCTATCTGATCGTGGCGCTGCTGTTCGTGTTTCAGACGCTGAACTTCTTCGACAAGCTGGCCTTCGGCGTCTCGGGCGTGCCGATGATGCATGAATTCAGCCTCACCCCCAAGCAGTTCGGCTTGATCGGCGCGGCGTTCTTTCTATTTTTCGCGGTTGGCGGCACGGTGATCGGCTCGGTCTTCGTCGGGCGCTACCGGTCGAAATATATATTGCTGGCCCTCGCGGGGATCTGGACGGCGAGCCAGCTGCCGGTCGCCTTCACCCACTCCCTGCCAATCATCATCGCCTGCCGGTTGCTGCTGGGCATTGGCGAGGGCGCTGCGTTGGCCACGGCGATGACCGCCGCCTATGAATGGTTCCCGGACCATCGCCGCAACCTTCCCTCCGCCTTCATTCTGCAAGGCATCAGCGCCGGCTTTCTCATCGGCGGGCCGCTGCTCAGCTGGTTTGTCGTGCATGCCGGCTGGCGCTCCTGCTTCCTGGTGTGCGGGGTGCTGAGCCTGGTCTGGATGGTGCTGTTCGCGCTGATCGGGCGCGAGGGCCCGCTGGCCGGCCAGCACGCCGCGCCGGTGGCGCATGAAACCCCGTTGCCGTTTCGCCTGCTCTGGCTGGACCGCACGGTCATCGGCGTCATGCTCATCGCCTTTTTCGGCTATTGGGTCATCGGCATGGCCGCGGTCTGGCTGCCGCCTTTCCTGCGGCTGGGGCTGGGCTATGCGCCGCTGAAGGCCGGCTGGATCATCTCCGCCATCTACGTGATCCAGTCTCCGGTGCTCATCCTCGGCTCCTGGCTGACGCAGACGATGCGCCAGCGCGGCTGGAGTGCCCGCATCTGCCTGGGCTGGAGTTCGGGCCTCGCCATGCTGGTGAGTGGCGCCGCCTTGCTCGTGGCGGTGCAAAGCCCCGCCGGTGTGATGCAGACCTGCTTCCTGGCCATCGCCTTTTCCGTGCCGAGCCTGACGACGATTTTCGGGCCGGTGATCCTCGCCGCGATCGCGCCGTCCCGTCAGCGCGCCCGGCTGGTGGTGGTGATCATCTCCGCCACCTCCATCTCCGCGTTCTTTTCCACCTTCATCAATGGCTGGATCATCGGCGCCTACCCGGGCAATGCGCCGCTGGGCTTTGCCATCGCCTTCGGGCTGGGCGGGGTGATTCTGCTCGCCGGCGGGCTGGCCAGCTTCCTGCTGCTGTTTCCCGAAGCCAGTGCGGCGCGCTTCGCCGCCTATCGGCAGGCCCGCGATACCGGCGCCGTGTTTGAGCCTTCCTCATTCGCCCGCGCCAAGCCCTGATCCAACGAATATCTCAAATCCAACATAACAAGGGAGGTTTCCAATGAAGACAGGATTTCGTTTCTTGCTGGCCGGCATTGGCCTGGCCGCGATGTCGCTGCCCGCCGAGGCAGCGATGGTCGGCAGCAATCCGGAATATCCGGTGGGCAATACGCTCGGCCAGCCGACGGGCCTGCTGCCGCCGCCTGGCGTGTATCTCACCTTCAAGCCGAGCTACACCCAGTCCCGCCCGGTGAACGGGGACGGCCATTTCACCGGTGCCCATGCCAATATCTGGGGCGCCACCGGCTCGTTCGCCTACATTCCCGACATCCGGATCTTCGGCGCCCGCTATGGCATGTTCATCCGCTCGATCGGCTGGCTGAATGTCAGCCTCACCACCCCGCGGGCCGCCGGCGGCAAGACCTTCAACCGCACCGGCCTGGTCGATACCGAGTTCACGCCGCTGTCCTTGAGCTGGGATCTCGGCCATCATGTCTTCTTCGATGCCGATTTCGGCTTCTACCCGCCCAACGGCCAGTACAGCGACACGGCCAAGGTAAATACCGGGCAGAATCACTGGACGATCGAGCCGGACATGTCCGTCAGCTGGCTGCCCGCCCCCTACCAGTTCACGGTGCACGCGACGCTGGACAAGAATTTCGAGAACAGCGCCACGCATTACACCAATGGCACGACGATGGATTGGGACTTCACCGCGATGCGCGGCTTCGGCCCCTGGTCGATCGGGCCGGTCTCGTATTTTTACAAGCAGATCACAGCGGATTCCGGCCCCGCGGCGCTCAATGGCGGGTCCCCGGAATCCTTCGCGCTGGGGGCGGATGTCGCCTATCAGGGCAAGGGCTACAAGATGAACATGTTCTTCACCCATGACGTCTATGCCCGCAATGTCGGCGAGGCCGGCAAGGTCGTGCTGACATTGAGCGTGCCGCTGATGTAGCCCCCTTGGCGCATCGGGCCCAACGCCCGATGCGCCAAACCCAAGCCGCGCGGCAGCGCGCCCTAAGTTTTTTGGTTTTGGCAGGCAACTTTCTGATCCTGACTGAGTCCGGTCAGGGTCATCTTGCTCTCGGGCCGGCGGATTTGCGAAACCGCGCGGTTCAACCAGGCGAAATCGGCGCTCTCCTTAGAGCATCAAGTTTTTAGCTTGACGCTCTAAATTTTGTTTTAGCGAGCCATGCCATGTGTCTAGGCTTTGCCACCGCGCCGCCGCCAGGCCTTCCTCGAATTAACAAATCATCCAGATTGAGACAGGATTTTTCCGCGACGTGCGGCTGCCCCTGGTGCCAGGCGGTCAGCCGCACCATGTGAGCTTCACCTCTCTGACGCGGCGCGCCGGCGGCAGAGCAGCCCCTGTGTTTGCCCATCAAAAGAGATCCATGCCCGAGACTTTGTCCCTGCTCCGGTTTCTGCTGGAGGCACAACCTGGCAGCGTTGCCTTGCTCAGCGTCACCGCGACCTTCGGCGGCGGCGCGCGGGCGGTTGGCGCGCAGATGGCGGTGCGGGCGGATGGCGCGGCCTTCGGCACGCTCTCCGGCGGTTGTGTCGAGGCGGCGATCATCGGCGAGGCGCGGCGGGTGATCGCAAGCGGCCGGCCAGAGAGCATTCGCATCGGCCAGGGCTCGCGGATGATGGATCTGCGCCTGCCCTGCGGCGGCGGGATGGATGTTCTGATCACGCCGCTGGCGGATTTCGCCCCGCTGCGTCAGGCCCACGCGGCCTTGCAGGCCCGCCAGGAGGTCACGCTCCGCCTCGCCCCCGAAGGCGGCCTGGCTCTCATCGAAGGCGATGCCGGCACCGGCTGGGCGGGGCCAGCGTTCCAGGTGGCGCTGCGCCCGGCCTTGCGGCTGGTCATTGCCGGGCAGGGGGCGGAGGCGCTGGCGCTGGCACGGCTGGGGGCGGCTTTCGGGGCCGGGCTCTGCCTGCTCAGCCCGCGCCAGGAGATGCTCGACGCCGCCGCGGCGCTGGGGGCGGAGGTCCTGCTCTGGACGGATCGCCGCCACCCGCCCGCGCTGCGGGCGGATCGGCACAGCGCCATCGTGCTGCTGTTTCACGACCATGAATGGGAGGCGGGGCTGTTACAGGCGGCCCTGGCCAGCGACGCGTTTTACATTGGCGCCATGGGCAGCCGCGCCACCCAGGCGCGCCGGCTGCAAGGGCTGGCGGCGCAGGGCGTGGCGCCCGCCGCGCTGGCGCGGCTCACCGGGCCGATCGGGCTGATCCCGGCGGTGCGCGAGCCTGAGCTGCTCGCCCTCTCCGCTTTGGGCGAGATCGCCGCGCGCCACCAGGCGGCCTGCGCGGTGTCTGCCCCGTCCCTGCTGGCGGCGGCGTCATGATCGGCGACGACAAATTCGACATTTCAAGACGCGCTGTGCTGCTCGGCGGCGGCGCGCTGGCGGGGGCCGGTCCGGTCCGGGCCGCAACCAGAAAGGAGACGGACATGCAGGATAGCCCAACGATGATGGAGGTGAGCTTTTCCGTGAACGGCGAAGCGCGCCGTTTGCGGCTGGATACACGCACCAGCCTGCTGGATGCGCTGCGTGAGCATCTGCAGCTCACCGGCAGCAAGAAAGGCTGCGATCACGGCCAATGCGGCGCCTGCACGGTGCTGGTGCAAGGCCGGCGGATCAATTCATGCCTCAGCCTGGCGGTGATGCATGAAGGCGACGAGATCACCACCATCGAAGGTCTGGGCCAGCCGGGTGAGCTGCACCCGATGCAGGCGGCCTTTCTGCATCATGACGGGTTTCAGTGCGGCTATTGCACGCCAGGGCAGATCTGCTCGGCGGTGGCCGTGCTGGCGGAGCTGCAGGCGGGCATTCCCAGCCATGTCAGCCCCAGCCTGACAGAGGCGCCGACCCTGTCCGAAGCTGAGCTGCGCGAGCGGATGAGCGGCAATATCTGCCGCTGCGGCGCCTATTCCAACATCATGGAGGCGATGCGCGAGATCGCCGGAGAGCCGGCATGAAGGCCTTCACCTATAGCCGCGCCAGCAGCCCGGCGGAAGCGGCAGCCGAGGCGGCGGCCACGCCGAATGCGAAATTCATCGCCGGCGGCACCAATCTTCTGGATCTGATGAAATTGCAGATCGAAACCCCGGCGCATCTGATCGACGTCAACGGGCTCGGGCTGGACAGCATCGAGCCGACGCCAGAGGGCGGCTTGCGCATCGGTGCGCTGGTGCGCAACACGGATCTGGCGGCGGATGCGCGGGTGCGGCGCGATTATGCGCTGCTCTCCCGCGCCTTGCTCGCCGGCGCTTCCGGGCAGTTGCGCAACAAGGCGACGACGGCGGGAAATCTGCTGCAGCGCACACGCTGCGTGTATTTTTACGATCCGCGCCAGCCCTGCAACAAGCGCGCGCCCGGCAGCGGCTGCGCGGCCATGGGCGGGGTGGCGCGCCAGCTCGGGCTGGTCGGCACCAGCGAATCCTGCATCGCCACCCATCCGAGCGACATGGCGGTGGCGATGATGGCGCTGGATGCGGTGGTCGAGACGATTGGCGCGGATGGCGCCAGCCGGCGTATCGCCTTGCAGGATTTCTACCGGCTGCCGGGTGAGACGCCGCAGATCGAGCATGATCTGCGCCCCGGCGAGCTGATCCAGGCGGTGATCCTGCCGCCGCCTCTGGGCGGGGCGCAGATCTACCGCAAGGTGCGGGACCGTGCCTCCTACGCCTTTGCCTTGGTATCGGTGGCGGCGGTGATCCAGCCGGATGGCAGCGGGCGCCTGGCCGCCGGCGGCATCGCCCCGCGCCCCTGGCGGGTGGAGGCGGCGGATGCGGCGCTGCCGCAAGGCGGCGCAGAGGTCTCTGCCGCCTTGCTGGAGGGGGCGCGGCCCCGTCCGGACAATGCCTTCAAACAGCCCCTTCTGGCCCGGACCATCACCGCCGCGCTGGCGCAGGCGCGGGAGATGCAGGGGAAGGAGATGATGTCATGAAATTCGACGCCCCCGCCACAACCAACCCGATCGACCGGCAGTGTTTCATCGGCCAGCCGCTGGACCGCATCGAGGGCCAGCTGAAAGTCACCGGCAGCGCGCCTTACGCCTATGAGCGTCACGGCGTCGTGCCCGATCAGGCCTATGGCTATATCATCGGCGCCGGCATCGCCAAGGGCCGCATCAAGGCGATGGATCTGGACGCCGCGCGCGCCGCCCCCGGCGTGCTGGGCATCGTCACCTCTGCCAATGCCGGCAAGCTCGGCAAGGGCAAGCGCAATACCGCGCGGCTGCTCGGCGGCCCGGAGATCGAGCATTACGACCAGGCCATCGCCATCGTGGTGGCGGAGAGTTTCGAGATGGCGCGCGCCGCGGCGCTGCTGATCCGCCCGGATTATGAGGCGCAGCCGGGCCAGTTCGATTTGGCGGCGGCGCAGGAGCGCGCCGTCAAACCTGAATCCGGTGATCCCGACAGCGCATTCGGCGATTTCGCGCGTGACTATGCGCAGGCCCCGGTGACGCTGGATGAGACCTACACCACCCCCGACCAGTCGCACGCGATGATGGAGCCGCATGCCAGCATCGCCGCCTGGAAGGATGGCGCGGTGACGATCTGGACCTCGAACCAGATGATCGCCTGGGGCAAGGCGGATGTGGCGGAAACGCTGGGGCTGCCGCCGGAGAAGGTGCGGCTCGATTCGCCTTATGTCGGCGGCGGCTTCGGCGGCAAATTATTCCTGCGCGCGGATTGCATCCTGGCGGCGCTGGCGGCGCGGGAGGTCGGCCGGCCGGTGAAGGTGGCGCTGACCCGCCCGATGATCTTCAACAACACCACCCACCGCCCGGCGACGCGCCAGCGCATCCGCCTGGGCGCCGCGCCGGATGGCAGGCTGCTGGCGATCGCGCATGAAAGCTGGTCCGGCAATCTGCCGGACGGCGCCACCGAGACCGCCGTGCATCAGACCCGGCTGCTCTACGCCGCCCCAGGGCGGCTCACCCGCACCCGGCTGGCGCGGCTGGATCTGCCCGAGGGCAATGCCATGCGCGCCCCCGGCGAGGCCTCCGGGCTGATGGCGCTGGAGGTGGCGATGGACGAGATGGCGGAACGGCTGGGCATGGACCCGGTGCAGTTCCGGATCCTCAACGACACCCAGCTCGACCCGGAAAACCCTGAGCGGCCGTTTTCGCAGCGCCATCTGGTCGAGTGCCTGAAGCGCGGCGCGCAGCGTTTCGGCTGGGCGCAACGTCAGGCCAAGCCCGGCCAGCGCCGGGAGGGCGGCGCCTTCATCGGGCTCGGTGTCGCCGCCGGCATCCGCAATAATCTGCTGACCAAATCCGCCGCCCGGGTGCGGCTGACCCGCGATTGCCGGCTGATCGTCGAGACCGACATGACCGATATCGGCACCGGCAGCTACACCATCATCGCCCAGACCGCCGCCGAGATGCTGGGCGTGCCGATGGCGCAGGTGGAGGTGCGGCTGGGGGATTCCGACTCCCCCGTCTCCGCCGGCTCCGGCGGGCAATGGGGGCGAACAACGCGACCTCTGGCGTATACGCCGCCTGCGTTGCGTTGCGCCAGCAGATCGTCGCGCGGCTGGGGGTGAATGACGCGGATGCGGTGTTCGCCGATGGCGCGGTGCAGTCGGGCGGCCATCGCGTCGCCCTGGCCGACGCCGCCCGGCAGGGCGAGCTGGTGGCCGAGGATGGCATCGAATATGGCGATCTGGCGGAGCGCTACCAGCAATCCACCTTCGCCGCGCATTTCGCCGAGGTGTCGGTGGATGCGGCGACGGCGGAAATCCGGGTGCGGCGGATGCTGGCGGTCTGCGATGCCGGGCGCATCCTCAACCCCAAATCCGCCCGCAGCCAGGTGATCGGCGCGATGACCATGGGGGTTGGCGCGGCGCTAATGGAGGAGCTGGCGGTCGACCATCAGCGCGGCTATTTCGCCAACCATGACCTTGCCGGCTATGAGGTTCCGGTACATGCGGATATTCCGCATCAGGAGGTGGTATTCCTGGACGAGCCTGATCCGATCTCCTCGCCGATGAAGGCCAAGGGGGTGGGCGAGCTGGGGCTGTGCGGCGCCGCCGCGGCGGTGGCCAATGCTGTGTATAACGCCACCGGGGTTCGGGTGCGCGACTATCCGGTGACGCTGGACAAGCTGCTGGCCGCCATGCCGGCCTGAAACTTAGCAGTTTGCTGAAAAACCCCGAAACTTGGTTTTATTTTTTCTGATTTAGCTTTGGGGCCTGGATTTTGGTTCAAGTGATTGAAGTTTCTTGCCGGTTTCTGGACTTTTTTCGTCCAGCGGACAGACTCGTCCCTTATATTGCCACCATTTTTGGAATGCGTACCAGATTATAGGCGATCAGGTTGAGCATGAAGGTGCCGGCGACCCGCGCAACGCCGCGCAGCTTGGTCTTGCGCATCGTGCCGTGCTGCTTGCCCCAGCCGAATATGCACTCGATCATCGCCCGGCGGGTCTGCGACATCGCATAACCGGGATGGCGCGTGGTGCGTCCGTCAATCGCGCTGCGGCGGTGCCTGCCGGTTTTGGTCTCACCGTTGTTTTGTGTGACATGCGGTGTCACGCCGGCGTCGCGCAGATTGGCGACATGATCGGCGGTATCGTAAGCCTTGTCTTCGCCTACGGTGATCCGCCCGGCGGCCGACTTGGCTTTGGCTTTCAACATCGCTTCCGAGGCTTCACGCTCAGCCGTGCCTGTGGCCTGGGTCACTCGGCCACCCACCGCCAAGCCGTGCCGGTTGTCCATCAGCGCGTGCCCCATATACGAAAGCTTTGCCTCCCGCCCAGCGGCCTTGCGGTACAGCCGGCTTTCCGGGTCGGTGGTGCTGGCATGGGTATCGTTCTTACGCTTCTGACCGTGGAAATCCGAACCATCATCGTCGCTGCCATCCTTCGGCCGGAAGCTCTTCTGCGACGCCCACGCCTCGATCAGCGTGCCGTCCACCGAGAAATGCTCATCCGATAGTAGCGGCGTCACCCGCGGGTGGTTCAGCAGCCGGCTCATGAATTTCTGGAATATATCGCCGTTCTGCAGGCGCTCGCGGTTCTTGCTAAACGTGGTCGGGTTCCAGACCGGATCATCCGGGGATAAGCCCACAAACCAGCGGTACAGGAGATTATAATCCAGTTGCTCCATCAACTGCCGTTCCGAGCGAATCCCGTACAGCACCTGGATCAGCAGCGCGCTCAGCAATTGTTCAGGCGGCACCGAGGGCCGGCCTTCCCTGGAATACAGCCAGGCAAAGCTGCGGCTCATCTCATGCAGAACATCCCGCACCAAAGCACGGATCGCTCGCAACGGATGGGTCGCCGGAACCCGTGTTTCTGGTGAAACATACGAAAACATCCCGCCCTGATCTCGAAAAGAACCCGCACCCCACGCCTCACAAAACCTGCCAGCCAAAGTGAATCACATCATAATCCCGGCCGCCAGGAGTTTTTCAGCAAACTGTTAGAGCAATATGTGTTTAGCAGTTTGCTGAAAAACCCCGAAACTTGGTTTTATTTTTTCTGATTTAGCTTTGGGGCCTGGATTTTGGTTCAAGTGATTGAAGTTTCTTGCCGGTTTCTGGACTTTTTTCGTCCAGCGGACAGACTCGTCCCTTATATTGCCACCATTTTTGGAATGCGTACCAGATTATAGGCGATCAGGTTGAGCATGAAGGTGCCGGCGACCCGCGCAACGCCGCGCAGCTTGGTCTTGCGCATCGTGCCGTGCTGCTTGCCCCAGCCGAATATGCACTCGATCATCGCCCGGCGGGTCTGCGACATCGCATAACCGGGATGGCGCGTGGTGCGTCCGTCAATCGCGCTGCGGCGGTGCCTGCCGGTTTTGGTCTCACCGTTGTTTTGTGTGACATGCGGTGTCACGCCGGCGTCGCGCAGATTGGCGACATGATCGGCGGTATCGTAAGCCTTGTCTTCGCCTACGGTGATCCGCCCGGCGGCCGACTTGGCTTTGGCTTTCAACATCGCTTCCGAGGCTTCACGCTCAGCCGTGCCTGTGGCCTGGGTCACTCGGCCACCCACCGCCAAGCCGTGCCGGTTGTCCATCAGCGCGTGCCCCATATACGAAAGCTTTGCCTCCCGCCCAGCGGCCTTGCGGTACAGCCGGCTTTCCGGGTCGGTGGTGCTGGCATGGGTATCGTTCTTACGCTTCTGACCGTGGAAATCCGAACCATCATCGTCGCTGCCATCCTTCGGCCGGAAGCTCTTCTGCGACGCCCACGCCTCGATCAGCGTGCCGTCCACCGAGAAATGCTCATCCGATAGTAGCGGCGTCACCCGCGGGTGGTTCAGCAGCCGGCTCATGAATTTCTGGAATATATCGCCGTTCTGCAGGCGCTCGCGGTTCTTGCTAAACGTGGTCGGGTTCCAGACCGGATCATCCGGGGATAAGCCCACAAACCAGCGGTACAGGAGATTATAATCCAGTTGCTCCATCAACTGCCGTTCCGAGCGAATCCCGTACAGCACCTGGATCAGCAGCGCGCTCAGCAATTGTTCAGGCGGCACCGAGGGCCGGCCTTCCCTGGAATACAGCCAGGCAAAGCTGCGGCTCATCTCATGCAGAACATCCCGCACCAAAGCACGGATCGCTCGCAACGGATGGGTCGCCGGAACCCGTGTTTCTGGTGAAACATACGAAAACATCCCGCCCTGATCTCGAAAAGAACCCCGCACCCCACGCCTCACAAAACCTGCCAGCCAAAGTGAATCACATCATAATCCCGGCCGCCAGGAGTTTTTCAGCAAACTGCTAGGTTGACGCGGGAGCATCAAGATAAACACATGAAATTGCGCGCTAAAACAAAACCTAGAGCATCAAGCTAAAAGCTTGATGCTTTAAGCGGGAATGATCCGGGCGAAGCGCGCCGTGCCGGCGGGCGACGCGCTGGGTTGGGTTTGCGCCGGCGCCGGGGCTTGCCCGGCCTGCAGGCGCAGCGCGCTCTGCGCGTCCCCGCCCAGCATCGCCTGCATGCAGGTCACGCAGAGTTCGGTTTTCGCATCCGCCAGCGCGTAGAAAATCTGCGTGCCCTGGCGCCGGGTGCGCACCAGCTCCTTGCGGCGCAGCTCCGCCAGCTGCTGGCTCAAGGCCGGCTGGCCGATGGCGGTGGCGGCGTCAATCTCGCTGACCGTGCGCTCGCCCTCCAGCAGCAGCGACAGGATCATCAGACGCTGCGGCTGCGCATAAACCTTCAGCAGATCAGCCGCCGCTTCGGCCCGGGCGCGGTCCTGATGCAACGGGCTCATCCTCTCACCTTATGGCAGAACCAGTCCGGCCCGGCCTCGATGCCGGCCAGCGAGGCGGCGGGCGGGGCCAGCAGCGCCTCGCCGGGGCGCCAGCCTTCCGGCGCCATCGCCTTGTCGTCATGCGTCGCCTGCAGCGCGGCGAGCAGGCGCAGCGTCTCCTCCACCGAGCGGCCGACATTATGCGGATACCAGGTCATCGCCCGGATGATGCCGTTCGGGTCGATGAAATAGCTGGCGCGCACGCTGGCGCTGTCCGGCGTGGTCTCGTCCAGCATGCCATAGGCGCGGCCGACCGCCATGCTCGGATCCTCGACCAGCGGGAAGGGCACGGTGACGCCAAACGCCTCCTGGATCGCCCGCAACCAAGCCAGGTGGGAGAACAAACTATCCACCGAAAGCCCGAGCAGGGCGCAGTTCATCGCCGCGAAGCGGTCGGCGGCCTTGGCTAACCCCACGAATTCGGTGGTGCAGACCGGGGTGAAATCCGCCGGATGCGAGAAGAACAGCAGCCAGCGTTTGCGAAAGCCGGAGAGCCTGACCTCGCCCTGGGTGGTGCGGGCGACGAAATCCGGGCGGGATCGCCGAGCCGCAACGGGCGGGGGCGGCTTGCAGGGGGTGTCATTCATCGATCATCAGCCTCATCCTGCCAGATTGCCGCAAGTTTCACTTGACACAAGGTCAGTTTCATAATTACGTATTTAACGTAAGTTATAATTAAAGGCAATCCAAATGTCAGACCCTGCCTTCGATCGCGCCTGCGCCTTGATCGCCGCCCACCCGGCCGGATCGGTGCCGGTGAAGGCGTTTTTCGACGAGCCCACCTTCACGGTGAGCTATGTGGTGCATGACCCGGCGACCAGGCGTGCCGCGATCATCGACAGCGTGCTGGATTACGACCCCGCCGCCGGGCGCACCTCCTTTGCCTCGGCGGACGCCATCATCGCCTATGTCCAGGCGGAAGGGCTCAGCGTCGAATGGCTGCTGGAAACCCACGCCCATGCGGATCATCTCTCCGCCGCGCCCTATCTGCAGGGCAAGCTCGGCGGCAAGCTCGCCATCGGCGCCGAGATCGTCGCGGTGCAGACTATTTTCGGCAAGTTATTCAATGCCGGCACGGAATTTCAGCGCGACGGCTCGGATTTCGACCAGCTGTTCAAGGATGGCGACAGCTTCAGGATCGGCGGGCTGGAGGCGATGGTGCTGCATGTGCCCGGCCACACCCCGGCGGATCTGGCCTATGTGATCGGCGATGCGATCTTCTGCGGCGATACCTTGTTCATGCCCGATTACGGCACCGCCCGCGCCGATTTTCCCGGTGGCGATGCGCGCCAGCTTTTCCGCTCCATCCGCCGGCTGCTGGCGCTGCCCGAGCGGACCCGTGTATTCCTCTGCCATGACTACAAGGCGCCGGGGCGCGACGCCTATGCCTGGGAGACCAGCGTGGGTGCCGAGCGGGTCGGTAACATCCATGTGCGCGACGGGATTTCCGAGGATGAGTTCGTGAAAATGCGCGAGGCGCGGGACGCGACGCTGGCGATGCCGCGGCTGATCCTGCCCTCGGTGCAGGTGAATATGCGTGGCGGGCATCTGCCGCCGCCGGAAGAGAACGGCGTACGCTATCTCAAAATCCCGCTGGATTCCGTGTGATGCCGCAGGTCTGGCTGTTTGGCCTGCTGGGCGGGCTGATGATCGGCGGCGCGGCTGCGTTGATGCTGCTGGGGCTGGGGCGGATCGCCGGGGTGAGCGGGCTGAGCGCCCGCGCGGTGGGGCTGGCTGATGCCGGCGCGTCCGCCGGGTGGCCTGGGCCTTCATTCTCGGCCTGCCGCTGGGGGCGTTGGCGCTGAGCGCGGTGTTCGGAGCGCCGGTTTTGCGCTTTCCCTCAGCCGGGGCGCTGCTGGTGGCCGGGCTGGTGGTCGGGTTTGGCACCAGGCTGGGCTCGGGCTGCACCAGCGGGCATGGGGTGTGCGGCATGTCGCGCCTCTCCCTGCGCTCCCTCGCCGCGACATTTTGTTTCATGGGCAGCGGTATCGTCACCGTGGCGGTCATGCGTCTGGTGGGGTTGTCATGAGGCAGATCTCTCTCGCCCTGTTCGCCGGGCTGCTGTTCGGCGCCGGGCTGGCGCTCTCGGGCATGTGCGATCCGGCCAAGGTGCGCGGCTTCCTGGATATTTTCGGCGCCTGGAACCCGACTCTGGCTTTCGTGATGGGCGGCGCCTTGCTGCCGATGGCGCTGGCCTGGCGGGTGCAGCGCAAATTGCGCGCGCCGCTGGCAGCCCCTGCCTTCAGCCTGCCCGGCACTTCCGGGCTGGATGCGAAGCTGCTGGGCGGCGCCGCCTTGTTCGGCATTGGCTGGGGCATTGCCGGGCTTTGCCCGGGCCGGGCCTGGCGGATCTCGCTTTCGCCCCGGCGCGGGCTGGCCTGTTCGTGCTGGCGATGGTCGCGGGCATGGGAATTTTCAAACTGACCATGAACCGGCGGGCCAACATGCCGGGCAGCAAGGGGCGTTGAGACGATGGAGATCAGGCCGGTTACTGCGGATTTTTCCGTAACCCCGCAGCTGCAGCCGCAAGAGCTGCAAGCGGTGGCGGATCAGGGCTTCAAAACCGTCATCTGCACCCGCCCGGATGGCGAGGATGCCAACCAGCCCAGCGCCGCCGAGATCGAGGCGGCCTGCGCCCAGGCCGGGCTCGGCTTCGCGTTTGTGCCGGTGGCCTCGCGCGCGGTCGGCGCCGAGGATGTCGGCAAGATGGCGCGGGCCCTGGCCAGCCTGCCTGGGCCGGTGCTGGGCTATTGCCGCTCCGGCGCGCGGGCGGAGACGCTCTATCTCGCCGTCTCCCGGCAGCAGGCCGCCCCCAGCCCGTGCAGCGCCAAGATTTATGATGTCGTCATCGTCGGCGGCGGCTCCGGCGGCATCGCCACCGCCGCCAGCCTGCTGAAGCGCAAAAGCGGCCTCTCCATCGCCGTCATCGAGCCGATGGATGTGCATTATTACCAGCCGGGCTGGACGCTGGTGGGCGCAGGCGTGTTCCAGCCCCAGGCCACCTGCCGGCCGATGGCGCAGGTGATGCCCAAAGCCGTGCAATGGCTGCGCGCCAGCGTCTCCGGCTTCGCGCCGGAGGAGAACCGGGTGATCCTCGGCGATGGCAGCGATGTCGCTTATCGCACGCTGGTCGTCTCTCCCGGGCTGCGCCTGGCCTGGGAGCAGATCCCCGGCCTGCAGGAGGCGCTGGGCTGCAATGGTGTCACCTCGAATTACCGGTTCGACCTGGCGCCCTACACCAACCGGCTCTCGGCCGAGCTGAAATCCGGCCGGGCGCTGTTCACCCAGCCGCCAATGCCGATCAAATGCGCCGGGGCGCCGCAGAAGGCGATGTATCTGAGCTGCGATCGCTGGCTGAAGGCCGGGCATCTCTCCGGCATCCAGGTGGAATTCCACAATGCCGGAGCGGTGCTGTTCGGTGTGCCCGCCTATGTGCCGGCGCTGATGAGCTATGTGCAGCGCTACGGCATCGAATTGAATTTCGAAAGCAGGCTGGTGGCGGTGGATGGGGGCGCGCGCCTGGCCCGGTTCGAGCGCAAGACGCCGGACGGGGTGGAGACCATCGAGCGTGAATTCGACATGCTGCATGCCGTCCCCCCGCAAGTGGCGCCGGATTGCGTGCGCAGCAGCAAGCTGGCGGGGCCGAGCGGTTTCGTCGCGGTGAATGAGGCGACGCTGCAGCATCCGGATTTCCCCAACGTGTTTGCGCTGGGTGATGGCTGCGCCGCGCCGAATGCCAAAACCGCCGCGGCGGTGCGCCAGCAGGCGCCGGTGGTGGCGGTGAATGTACTGGCCCAGCTCGCCGGCAAGCCAATGGCGGGCGCCTATCTCGGCTATGGCAGCTGCCCGCTGACGGTGGAGCGCGGGCGCATCGTGCTGGCCGAGTTCAGCTATGGCGGCAAGGTGACGCCGACCTTCCCGCGCTGGGTGGTGGACGGCACCAGGCCCACCCGCGCCGCCTGGTTCCTGAAGGACCGCATTTTGCCGACGCTGTATTGGCACGACATGCTGAAGGGAAGGGAATGGCTGGCCGCCCCCAAGCCGCTCAGCGCCGTGCAGAACTGAGGGGGCGGGGCGATGTCACTCGATATGCTGCAATATGCGTTGGGGGCGGGCAGTGGCGGCGTGGTCGGCTTCACGCTCGGGCTGGTCGGCGGCGGCGGCTCGATTCTGGCGGTGCCGTTGATGGTCTATCTGGTCGGCGTGCCGAACGCGCATGTGGCGATCGGCACCAGCGCCCTGGCGGTGGCGGCGAATGCGCTCACCGGCCTGGCCAACCATGCCCGCGCCCAGACGGTGAAATGGCGCTGCGGCGGTATGTATGCGGTGGCGGGGATCGCCGGGGCGTTTGCCGGCTCCTCGCTGGGCAAGGCGATCGATGGGCAGAAGCTGCTCTTCCTGTTCGCGCTGCTGATGGTGCTAATCGGCATCGTGATGCTGCGCGGCCGCCACGACCAGGGCATTCCCGGCGCCCAATGCAACCGCGAGAACGCGCCGAAGGTGCTGGGCTTCGGCCTGGGCACCGGCGTGTTTTCAGGGTTTTTCGGTATTGGCGGCGGGTTTCTCATCGTCCCCGGGCTGGTTGCCTCCACCCATATGCCGATGCTCAATGCCGTCGGCACCTCGCTGGTGGCGGTGGCGGCCTTCGGGCTGACCACGGCGGTGAATTACGCCGCCTCCGGCATGGTGGATTGGGGGCTGGCGATCATCTTCATCCTCGGCGGGATTCTGGGCGGCTTCGCCGGGGCGAAGGCGGCCCGGCGGCTCGCCGGCAATCGCGGCCAGCTCACCAGCGTCTTCGCCGGGCTGATCTTCGTCGTCGCCGCCTATATGCTCTGGCGCAGCGGTGCGACGCTGCTGAAGATGGTCTGAGGCTGGCCGCTTCCCCTGGCCGGGGCTCCACGGGTAAACAGCCTTATGCAAGACGCTTATGAGACGATGATCCGTTCCATCGCCGCGGAGCTGGCGCGCGGGCTGGCGCCGTTCAGCGCGGATGAGGATTTCACCGACCACGTCACCCGCGCGGTGGAGGCGCATTTGCGGACCCATCCCCCCGACGCGGCGATGATCGCCTTCGCCCAGGCCCATGACCAGCACGGCCGCGCCGGCGCGGCGGCCATCGCCGCGGCGATCGAGATCGGGATTTTAACCACGATCTGAGGGCGGCCGCGCCGGACGCGCGGCGCCTTGCGATGCAAAAGGCCATGGGAATAGTTAAGCCATGTCCTCTTTTGCGCCGTTGGACGCGTTCATCGCCCGGCATCCGCGTCTGTTCATCATCACCGGGGCGGGCTGCAGCACGAATTCCGGCATCCCGGATTACCGGGACCGCGATGGGCGGTGGAAGCGCCCGCCGCCGGTGACCTACCAGGCCTTCATGGGCAGCGCGCTGGTGCGCCAGCGTTACTGGGCCCGCAGCCTGATCGGCTGGCGCAGCTTCGGCCAGGCCTTGCCCAACGAGGCGCATCGCGCCTTGGCCCGGCTGGAGGCGCAGGGCAGGGTGACGCAGCTCGTCACCCAGAATGTCGACCGGCTGCATCAGGCCGCCGGCAGCCGCAATGTGATCGATCTGCACGGGCGGCTGGACCGGGTGCGCTGCATGGGCTGCGCGCGGCTCTGGAAACGCGCCGCGCTGCAAAGCGAGCTGGAGCGGCTGAACCCGGCCTGGGCGCGGCTGGACGCCGCCCAGGCCCCGGATGGCGATGCCGCGCTGGAAGGCGCGCCCTTTGCCAGCTTCCTTGTGCCGCCCTGCCCGGACTGCGGCGGCATCCTGAAGCCGGATGTGGTGTTTTACGGCGAAACCGTGCCGGCGAACCGGGTGCAGGCGGCACTCACCCATCTCGCCCAGGCGGATGCGATGCTGATTATCGGCTCCACCCTCATGGTCTATTCCGGCTTTCGCTTCGCCCTGGCGGCATCGCGGGCGGGCAAGCCGATCGCCGCGGTGAATCTCGGCCACACAAGGGCGGATGCGCTGCTGAGCTTCAAGCTGGACGCGCCGTGCGAGCAGGCCCTTGCCGCCGCCTTGCCGCCGCAACAGCTGTCCGTAGCCAGAGCGTAAAGATTATTGACAGAGGCGCTGACGCCCGACTAATTAAACCAAAGTGATTTAATTAGTCGAGGACCCAAGCCCCACCCCTGCTTTTTTGCCGGCCTTGTCATCCAAACAAATAACATCGCTCTCTTGGAGGAGACTTTCATGCGTTTGAAGATCACCGCTGCCCTCTCGGCGGCGCTGCTGGCCGCCTCCGGCACCAGCGCGCTGGCGACCACCATCACCGTCGCCACCGTCAATAATAACGACATGGTGGTGATGCAGAAGCTCAGCAAAGTCTGGGAGAAAGAGACCGGCAACCATGTGAAATGGGTGGTGCTGGAAGAGAATGTGCTGCGCCAGCGCGTGACCACGGACATCGCCACCCATGGCGGCCAGTTCGATGTCGTCACCATCGGCGCCTATGAGACCCCGATCTGGGCCAAGCGCGGCTGGCTGGACAAGCTGAATGATTTCCCGGCCTCGTATGATTATAACGACCTGCTGGGCCCGGTGCGCAGCGCGCTGACCGTGAATGGCAACATGTATGCGGTGCCGTTCTATTCCGAGGCCTCCTTCACCATGTACCGCAAGGATCTGTTCGAGAAGGCCGGGCTGACCATGCCGGACCAGCCGACCTACGCGCAGATCGAGCAGTTCGCGGACAAGCTCACCGATAAATCCAAGCAGCAATACGGCATCTGCCTGCGCGGCAAGCCGGGCTGGGGTGAGAACATGGCCTTCCTCGGCACGCTGGTGAACAGCAATGGCGGCCGCTGGTTCGATATGAACTGGAAACCCCAGCTCACCACCAAGCCCTGGGAAGACGCGATCAATTATTACGTGAAGTTGATGCAGAAGGATGGCCCTCCGGGTGCCGCCTCCGATGGCTTCAACGAGGTGGAGGCGCTGTTCGCCACCGGCCATTGCGCGATCTGGGTGGATAGCACGGTTGCCGCCGGTATGCTGGAGGATCCGAAGCAGTCGCAGGTCGCCGGCAAGGTCGGTTTCGCCAAGGCGCCGATCGCGGTGACGGATAAGGGCGCCTCCTGGCAGTGGATATGGTCGCTCGCCGTGCCCAGCTCCTCGAAGAAGGAGAAGGTGGCGAAGGAATTCATCGCCTGGGCGACCTCCAAGCAATATATCGATCTGGTCGGCAAGACCGATGGCTGGGTGCTGGCCCCGCCGGGCACGCGCATGTCCACCTACCAGAACCCGGATTACCTGGCCGCGGCGCCCTTCGCCAAGCAGGTGCTGGCGGCGGTGCAGAGTGTTGACCCGCAGCACCCGACGCTGCTGCCGGTGCCCTATACCGGCATCCAGTTCGTCACCATCCCGCCCTTCCAGCAGATCGGCACCACGGTCGGCCAGGATATCGCCGGGGCGCTGAGTGGCAGCACCAGCGTGCAGGCGGCGCTGCAATCCGCGCAGGATAGCACCACCAGCGCCATGCAGCAGGCCGGCTATCTGAAGTAAAAGCCAATGCGGGCGGCCGCGCGCCGCCCGCCTCGCAAGGGAAGACCCGGACATGGCCAACGCAAAACCCAAAACGCAGCATCGCGCCAAGCTGATGCGCACCTGGCCGCTGCTCACCCCCGCGGTGGGCGTGCTGCTGCTCTGGGCGCTGGTGCCGCTGGCGATGACGCTGTGGTTCTCCTTCCAGCGCTATAATCTCGTCGACCCGACGATCAGCGGCTTCGCCGGCTGGAGCAATTACAAATTCCTGGTCGAAAGCCCGGCCTTTGTCGCCTCCATCCTGAATGAGCTGGTGATGGTCGCCGCCGTGCTGGTGATCACGCTGGTGCTGGGGGTCGCTTTCGCGGTGCTCTATGACCAGGAATTTCCCGGCCGCGCCATCGCCCGGCTGCTGGTCATCGGGCCGTTTTTCGTGATGCCGACCGTCGCCGCGCTGATCTGGAAAAATCTGCTGATGGACCCTGTGAACGGCGTCTTCGCCTATATCGCCCGCAGCCTGGGCTTCACCCCGCTGGACTGGTTCACCCATGCGCCGATGGCCGGCGAGGTGATGATCGTCTCCTGGGAATGGGTGCCGTTCGCGACGCTGATCCTGCTCACCGCCATGCAGTCTCTGGACCGCCAGCAGATCGAGGCGGCGAAGATGGATGGGGCGCGCGGCCCGCAGATTCTGCGCTACGTGATCCTGCCGCATCTCTCCCGGCCGATCACCATCGTGATGATGATGGAGACGATCTATCTGCTGGCGGTGTTCGCGGAAATCTTCGTCACCACCTCCGGCGGGCCGGGCAACGCCACCACCACGCTCACCTATCTGATCTATCAGAAGGCGCTGGTGGCGTTCGATGTCGGTGGCGCCTCGGCGGGCGGTGTCATCGCCGTCATCCTCGCCAATATCGTCGCGCTGTTCCTCATCCGCAGCGTCGCGCGCAATGTCGATCTGTAAGGAAAGCCAGAGATGAAAGCTTCACCTTTGCAAAAACTGATCGTCTTCGTGCTGGGCTGGGGGCGGCGTTGCTGATGTTCTTCCCCGTCGCCTGGATGGTGCTGACCGGGTTCAAGAGCGAGATCGACGCGGTGCATTCCCCGCCGCTGCTGATCTTCCACCCGATCCTCTCCAATTTTACCCATGTCATTCACGAGGGCGATTATCTCGGCGCGCTCGGCAATTCCGTCGGCATCGCGCTGGGGCGACCGTGCTGGGGCTGTTGATCGCGATGCCCGGCGCCTACGCAATGGCGTTTTTTCCCAATCGCTGGACCAAGGATCTGCTGCTCTGGATGCTCTCCACCAAGATGATGCCGGCGGTGGGGGTGCTGATGCCGATCTATCTGATCTGCCAGAAAAGCGGCCTGCTCGACACACTCACCGGGTTGGTGCTGGTGATGATGCTCTCCAACCTGCCGATCATCGTTTGGATGCTCTATACATTCTTCAAGGAAATTCCAGGCGACATCATCGAGGCCTCGCGCATGGACGGGGCCGGGCCGCTGGCGCAATTGCGCATCGTGCTGCTGCCGCTGGCCGGGCCCGGCATTGCCTCCACCGCCTTGCTCTCGATCATCCTGACCTGGAACGAGGCCTTCTGGAGCCTCAACCTCACCTCCTCCAACGCCGCCCCGCTCACCGCCTTCATCGCCACCTTCTCCGCCCCTGAGGGGCTGTTCTGGGCGAAGCTCTCGGCGGCCTCGACGCTGGCGGTGGCGCCGATTCTGATCTTCGGCTGGCTCACCCAGCGCCAGCTCGTCCGCGGCCTGACCTTCGGCGCGGTGAAATAGGATGTTCTGCTGATGTGCACGCTCGAACTTAAAAATCTTCGCAAAGCCTACGGCAATGTCGAGGTCATCAAGGGTGTTGACCTCACCATCAACGACCGCGAATTCGTCGTCTTTGTCGGCCCCTCGGGCTGCGGCAAATCCACGCTCTTGCGGATGATCGCGGGGCTGGAGGAGATCAGCGGCGGCGAGCTGCTGATCGACGGGGTGCGGGTGAACCAGGTGCCGCCGGACAAGCGCGGCCTCGCCATGGTGTTCCAGAGCTACGCGCTCTATCCGCATATGAATGTCGCGGACAATATGGCCTTCGCGCTGCGCCTGGCCGGGGTGCCGAAATCCGAGCGCGATGCGCGCGTCGCGGTGGCGGCGAAAACCTTGCAGCTGGATGCGCTGCTGGATCGCAAGCCCGCCAATCTCTCCGGCGGCCAGCGCCAGCGTGTCGCCATCGGCCGCGCCATCGTGCGCCAGCCGAAAGCCTTTTTGTTCGATGAGCCGCTCTCCAACCTGGATGCGGCGCTGCGGGTGCAGACCCGCATCGAGATCGCCAAGCTGCATAACGATCTCAAGAGCACGATGATCTATGTCACCCACGACCAGATCGAGGCGATGACGCTGGCGGATCGCATCGTGGTGTTCAATGCCGGGCGGATCGAGCAGGTGGGCACGCCGCTGGAGCTGTATCACAACCCGGCCAATCTTTTCGTCGCCGGCTTCATCGGCTCGCCGAAGATGAATTTGATCGGCGCTGAGGTGGTGCAGACGGATGGCTCCGCCAGCATGTTGAAGCTGGAAGGCGGTTCGGGCTTCGCGGTGCCGGCGCGCCTGGCGCCGGGGGCGAAGGTGACGCTGGGGCTGCGGCCGGAGCATATCGAGCTGGCGCCGGAAGGCGGGCTGGCGGGCAAGGTGGAGGTGGTGGAGCATCTGGGCAATGAGACCATCGCTTATGCCGATATCGGCGCGGCGCAGCCTTTGACGGTAAAACTCTCCTCAGATGCGCCGGTGCGGCTTGGCGAGACGCTGCATTTCGCGCTACGCGGCCACGCCGCATCGCTGTTCGATGAACAAGGTCAAGCCATCGCCCTTCCGGGCACCTGAAAGACACCCCCATGCCCCATCCTTCTGTCATTCTGCATCTCGGTCTGGGCTCGTTCCACCGGGCGCATCAGGCCGTCTATCTCCAGGCGCTGCACGATCTCGGCGATGAAAGCTGGGTGCTGGCCGGGGCCAATATCCGCGCCGACATGCAGGCGGTGGAAGCCGCGCTGATCGCGCAGAACGGCGTCTATCATGTCGAGACCGTGACCCCGGCGGGCGTGCGCGCCTACCAGGAAATCCGATCCATCCGCCATGTCATCCCGTGGGAGGAGGGGCTGGCCGGCCTCATCGCCTATGGCGCCCGGCCGGAGGTGAAGATCATCTCCTTCACCGTCACCGAGGCCGGCTATTACCTCACCCCGCAGCACAAGCTGGATCTGAATTTCGCCGATCTGGTCAGCGATCTTGAGCAGGGGACGATGCTGACCATCTATGGCGCGCTCGCCGCCATCCTGCATGCGCGCATGCGCGCCGATGCGGGCAAGGTGACGCTGCTCTCCTGCGATAATCTGCGCAGCAATGGCGAGCGCTTTCATGAGGGCTTCGCGGAATTCCTCTACCGGCGCGGCGATGAGCAACTGCTCTCCTGGCTGAAAACCCACACCACCACCCCGGCCTGCATGGTGGACCGCATCACCCCGCGCCCGCTGCCGGATGTCGCCGAGCGCGTGCGCGCCGCCTGTGGCGGGAATGACCAATGCCCGGTGATGGGCGAGGATTTCATCCAATGGGTGATCGAGGATGATTTCGCCGCCGGTCGCCCGGCCTGGGAAAAGGCCGGCGCGGAGCTGGTGGCTTCGGTGCAGCCTTATGAGGAGGCGAAAATCCGCCTGCTCAATGCCCAGCATTCCACCATCGCCTGGGCCGGCACGCTGGCGGGCTATCTGTTCATCCATGAAGGCACGCTGGATCCCCAGGTGCGCGGCTTCGCCTATGATTACGTCACCAACGACGTGCTGCCGGTGCTGGAGCCGAGCCCGATCAACCTCGCCGCCTATCGCGACAAGGTGTTGGAGCGCTTCTCCAACGCCTATATCCGTGACACCAACCAGCGCGTCGCCGCCGATGGCTATTCGAAAATCCCCGGCTGGGTGACGCCGACCATCCGCCAGCGCTTCGCCGCCGCGGCGGGGATCGAGAGTGTGGCGATGATCCCGGCTTTGTTCTTCCTGTTCCTGCAGGATTGGGCGGCGGGCAAGCTGCCCTTTGAATATCAGGACCAGGCGATGGATGAGGCCAGCGTGCGCGCCATGCTGGAAGGGCCGTTGCCGCTGCTGGCCTTCTGCCGCGACATTGTGCTGTTCGGCGATCTGGCCGGGGATGCGCGGCTGGAAGCCGCTATTGGCCGCGCGTATGAGCGCGCCGTTGCCTGGCGCGCCAGCCGGTAATGTATCTCGGGCTGGATCTCGGCACCTCGGCGCTGAAGGCGCTGCTGCTGGCGCCGGATCATCGCGTGCTGGCGCAGGCGGAGCGGGGCTTGAGAATCTCCACCCCGCGCCCGCTCTGGTCCGAGCAGGACCCGGCGGACTGGGAGGCGGCGTTGCTCTCGGCGCTGGACGAGCTGGCCGAACGCGAACCGGCGGCGATGCGCGCGGTGCGCGGCATCGGCCTCTCGGGCCAGATGCATGGCGCGGTGGCGCTGGATGCCGCACACCGCCCGCTGCGCCCGGCAATTCTGTGGAATGATGGCCGCAGCTTCGCTGAATGCGCTTCGCTGGACGAAGCCTGCCCGGACGCCCCGGCGCTTACCGGCAACCGCACCATGCCCGGCTTCACCGCGCCGAAACTGCTCTGGATGGCGCGGCACGAGCCGGATCTGTTCGCACGCATCGCGCTGGTGCTGCTGCCCAAGGATTATCTGCGGCTCTGCCTGACTGGGGACGCGATCTCGGACATGTCGGACGCGTCCGGCACCTTCTGGCTGGATGTGGGCCGGCGGGACTGGTCGGACGAGCTGCTGGCCGCTTCGGGGATGCGCCGCAAGCAGATGCCGGGCCTGGCCGAGGGCAGCGATGTCGCCGGCCGGCTGCGGCCTGATCTCGCGGCGCGCTGGGGCATGGGGGCGGATGTGCTGGTGGCCGGCGGGGCGGGCGATAATGCCGCGAGTGCTGTTGGCATGGGCATTGTGCGGCCGGGGCAGGGGTTTCTCTCGCTCGGCACTTCGGGGTGATTTTCCGCGCCACCGACGGGTTCGCGCCGAATGCGGCGTCCTGCATCCATGCTTTCTGCCATGCGCTGCCGGGGCGCTGGCACCAGATGTCGGTGATGCTGTCCGCCGCCGCCAGCTTGCGCTGGGTGACGCGCCTGACCGGCCAGCCGAACGAGGCCGCGCTGCTGGCCGAAATCGCAGCGCTGCGGCCGCAGGATCGCGAGGCTGCACCTTTATTTCTGCCGTATCTGACCGGCGAGCGGACCCCGCATAATAGCGCTACGACGCGTGGCGCTTTCCTCGGGCTGGGGCAGGATCACGGCGCCGCCGCGCTGGGTTACGCGGTGCTGGAAGGGGTGGCGTTCGGGCTGCGGGACGGGTTGCTGGCGCTGGGCGAAGGGGCCGGGGCGCAGGGGTTGCTGCTGGTCGGCGGTGGCAGCCGCAGCGGGCTCTGGAACCAGATGCTGGCCGATATTTTGGGCTTGCCCTTGCAGCTGGCCGAGGGCGGCGCGGCGGCGGGGGCGCTGGGGGCGGCGCGTCTGGCCTGGCTGGCCGATGGCGGCGAGGAGGCGGAAATCTGCCGCGCGCCGGCCGTGCGCGAGGTGTTCAGCCCTGAGGCCGGGTTGAATAAGGCCCGCTATCAGCGCTTTCGCGCTGCCTTCGCGGCATCGGGGCTGTGATGGCCGCCCCCTCCCGCCAGGGCAGCAATGCCATGCAGATCCGCCATTACAACGAGCGGGTGGTGCTGGAGGCGATCCGCCGGCTCGGCCAGGCCTCGAAGGCCGAGATCGCGCGTGGCGCCAACCTCACCCCGCAAGCTGTGGCGGGGATTGTCGATGCGCTGCACAAGGCGGGGTATCTGGTGCAGGCGGGCAAGCGCACCGGGCAGATCGGCCAGCCCTCGGTGCTGTACGAGGCCAATCCCGAGCGGGCCTTTTCCATTGGGCTGCATGTCGGGCGGCGGGCGATCCAGGCGGTGCTGGTGGATCTCTCCGGCAAGGTGCTGCGCCAGGTCGAGCATGAATATCCCTACCCCGCGCCGGAGACCGTCCCCAACCTGGCGCTGGAGGCCATCGCCACGCTGGAAGCCTCCCTCGCCCCGCGCCAGCGCGCCCGGCTGCTGGGGTGGGCGTCACCATGCCCTATTTCCTGGATAACTGGCAGGAGGAGCTGGGCTTCCCCGCCGCGCTGGCGCAAGGCTGGCGGGATTTCAACTTCCCCCGTTTCCTGATGGCGCAGACAAGGCGCGAAGTGTTTTTCGAGAATGACGCCTCCGCCGCCGCCACCGCCCAGCTGGTGCGCGGCCAGGGGATGGCGGAGCGCAATTTCATCTATCTCTATCTCGGCACCATCATCGGCGGCGGGCTGGTGCTGGGCGGCAATCTGGAAACCGGGCCGAATGGCAATGCCGCCGCCTTCAACACCTTCCCCGTCTCCGCCTCCACCCTGCCGGGGGCGGCAGCGCCCGCCGGGCCGTTCGAACTGCTGCAGCATCGCGCCTCGATCTATGTGCTGCTGCGGCATTTGCGGGCAAACGGGGTGGCGATCGACCGGATCGGCGATCTCGCCGGTCTGGGCGAGGCGGCGCAGCCCTGGCTGGGGCAGTGGGAGGATGATTGCGCGGCGGCGCTGGCGCAGGCGATCATCGGCGCGCTCTCGGTGGTGGATGTCGAGGCGATCGTGATTGACGGGATTTTGCCGCCGGCGCCGCTGGCGCGGATCGTGGCGCTGGTGGACGCGGCGCTGGCGCGGCTGGTGCCGAGCGGGTTGATGATGCCGAAGCTGCGCCAGGGCGGGCTGGGGCCGGATGGGCCGGCCATCGGCGCCGCGCTGCTGCCGTTTTATGCCCATTTCGCGCCGAATAACGAGGTTCTGGCGCGCAAATTCAGCGCCGAGGCGAAGCCGCTGCTGGGCTCCGGCCCGGCGGCCGCGTGATGGTAAGGAGAGACGATGTTTCTGGTCTGTGGTGAAGCTTTGTACGATATTTTCCCGCGTGGCGAGGCCGGGGCGGCCTTGCAGATGCAGGCCTATCGCGGCGGCTCACCCTATAATGTGGCGCTCGGGCTGGCGCGGCTGGGGCGAAGGTGGGGTTTTTCGGCGGCTTCTCCAGCGGGCCGATGGGCCAGAGCCTGCGCGCCGCGCTGGCGGGCGAGGGGGTGGAGATGCGCTTCTCCCCGGACAAGGCGGCGCTGACCACGTTGAGCCTGGTGGAGCTCGATGCGCAGGGCTCGCCGCATTACGCCTTTTATGGCGCCGGCATGGCGGACCGGCTGTTGGAGCCGGCGGATCTGCCGGACCTGCCCGCGCAGGTGCGCGCGCTGCATTTCGGCTCCTTCTCGCTGGTGGTGCAGCCTTGCGGCGCCACGCTGCTGGGCTTTGCCCGCGCCCAGGCGGGGCAGAGGGTGATTTCCTATGATCCGAATGTGCGGCCGACGGTGGAGCCGGATATGGGCGTCTGGCGCGCCAGCCTGGCCGAGTGGCTGCTGGTGGCGGATATGGTGAAGGTCTCGCAGGAGGATCTGGGGCTGCTTTATCCGGGCAGGACCCGCTGGCGCTGGCGCGCGGCTGGCTGGCGCAGCGCCCGGCTCTGGTGGTGGTGACGCGCAGCGAGCAAGGCGCGGTGGCCTTTACCAAGGCGGGCGAGATGGCGCTGCCGGCCCCGGCGATTAAGATGGTGGATGCGGTGGGGGCTGGGGATGCGTTCCAGGCCGGGCTGCTGGAGGGGCTGGCGGCGGCCGGGCAGTTGAGCCGGGCGGGGCTGGAGATTTTGCCGGAGGCGGCTTTGCGGCAGGCGATTGTGACCGGGGCGCTGACCTGCCAGCGCGCCGGGGCGGATTTGCCAGGGCGGGCTGAGGTGCTGGCAGCCCTGCAAAAGATTTGAATAAGTTATAAAAGTTTTTGGGGGTGTGGGGGCTTTTTTCAAAAAGCCCCACAAACGCTGGGGGTGTTGGCAAAATCGTCGTCACCACCCCAAACGTTTTCGCCGCTTTTTTAAAAAAAAGCGGCACCAAAAAACTTTTGAAACTCAGGCCCGCAGCAGCCCCGCCATCGGCGGCGCCTCCAGGCTGCCGGGAAAGATGCGCTCCAGCGCCGCACCTTGCAGCCCGAACTGCGCCGCCAGCGCGCCCTTGGCCAAGGCGCGTATATCCGCCGTCGGCGCCAGATCGCGGTTCTCGAACAGCTGCCCTTGGCCCAGCCCCGGCCAGGTGGCGCGCACCTTGCCGCCCTCCACCCGCCCGCCGATGAGAAACGCCACCGTCGCGGTGCCATGGTCCGTGCCCTTGGTGCCGTTCATCGCGGCGGTGCGGCCGAATTCGGTGGCGACCAGGATCACCGTGCTGCCCCAGGCGGGCCCGAGCGATTGTTTCAGCATGGCGAGCCCGGTATCCAGATTGACCAGCGCCCCCTTCAGCGCATTCACCTGATTGCCATGCGTGTCCCAGCCTTCCAGCTCGAAGGCGGCGATGCGCGGGCCACCTGGGGCAGCCAGCATCTGCCCGGCCTTCTGCGCCAGCAGCGGGAAGCCGTAGACGCGCTTCGCCCCCTTCGCCATCGGCGCCTGATCGTCAGACATTTCCATGGCTTCGGCCTGCTGGATGCGGGCATCAAACCGCATCTCCCGCACGCCCTGGGCCAGAGCGGGGCCGAGCACATGGTCCGGCGCGTTCAGCGCCAGGGCCTTCTGCACCAGGTCCGGCGGGGCGGCGGCGAGGCCGAGCGGCGCGTAGGCCCCCACGGGGGCGCGCCCTTCCAGCAGCAGCGGCATCGCCAGCCCCACCGCCAGCCCTTTGGCGACCGGGCCTTGCGGGGCCGGCAGCTCCAGCAGCAGCCGGTTCAGCCAGCCGGAGCTGATGGAATTGGTCTCAGTGCCCAGCTGCAGCAGGTCCTGGGCCTCGAAATGGCTGCGGGTGCGGTAGGGGCCGGCGATGGCATGCACCGGCAGCGCCTCCCCGTCCTGGTACATGCCGTGCAGATGGGGCAGCGCCGGGTGCATGCCGTAAAACCCGCCAAGATCCAGCATGCCGCCTGGCTGGCCGATGGCGGGCGGATCAGCGCGGCGCGCAACCCGGCCAAGTTGGCGTCGCCATAAGGCGGCAGGGCGGCCATGCCGTCCAAGGCGCCGCGCAGCAGCACGACGATGAAGCGCTGCTCCGTCGGCGCGCTGGCCAGGGCCAGGCGGGTCTGCCCGGCAAAGGCGGTGGCGGTGAGGCCGAGCAGGGCGGCGCGGCGGGAGAGGGGGAGATGCGGGATCATCGCCGCAGAAACTCCGGGCTGGTGAAGAGCATGGCCAGAGCCTCGCGCGGGGAGCCGGCCTGGGCCATGGCCTGGCCGGTGGCGGGCTTCTGCAAGCCTCCCAGCGCGGTTGCGGCGATGGCCTGCGGGTTGGCCCCGGCGAGCAGCCCGGCATAGGTATAGGCGGCATCCACCCGGCCCAGCATCAGATCCGGGTCTGCCCAGGCGCCGGCATTATCTGGCCAGCCATTCGGCAAGGGGGCGGCCCAGAGCGGCTGGCCGAGCTGGGCCAGCATATAGAGCACCGCGCCCGGCCTTGGCGGCTGCGGCGGCGGGGCGGCGCGCAGCAAGGAGATGGTATAGTCGAACGGGGTTTTTACCTTAGCCAGCTTCGGCGCCTGCAGCCCCAGCCCGATCAGCGTGGCATAGGCGCTGGGCAGATGCCCGCCCGAGCGCGCCAGGGACTGGGTGAGGGCCGCCACGGCCTGGGCGGGGGATTGTCAGAGATGAAATGGGTGGCGAGGCCGGTGGCGATGCGGTGATAGGCGGTATGATAGGTGGCCAGGAATCGCAGCGCTGCGATGCCGCCTTCCTCGCCTTCCGGGAAGTGCTGACCCATCACAATTTGCGGCCCGGGCTCATGCGCGTTGGGGCGGAATTTATAGCCGGTCAGCTCATCCCCGCCGCCTTCCGCGGTGGTGGCGACCGACCAGCCGGTGAGCAGCTTGGCCATGCTGGTGACATCCGCCTGGCTGTAGCCCGCCTCCAGCCCGACCGTGTGCAGCTCCATGCATTCGCGGCCGAGATTTTCGTTCAACCCCTTGCCGCTGCGTTGCCCGGCGGGGCTGTTGGGGCCGATGGATTGCTGGTTGTCGAGATAGAGCAGCATCGCCGGATGGCGCTCCACCGCCAGCACCATCTCGGCGAAATGGCCGCTGACATGCGGGCGGATCGCCTCGCGGATGAAGGGGCCGACCAGCGGCGCGGTGTTGCCCTGCAGGATCGAGACGCTGAAATGATTGGCCCAGAACCAGACCAGACGCTCACGGAAGGGCGCATCCGTGGTGGCGGCGAAATCGATCTGCGCCAGCGCGTCATCCAGGTAAAGCTGGTGGCTGCGCGGTTTGAAGGCGGGCTTGGCGGCGGGGGCGGTGCCGGCGGCTTGCGCGGCGAGCGCCTGGCGGCGCAGCATCGCATCCTCGCGCAAAACGTCCAAAGCCGCCTGGCCGGTGGGCAGGCTGGCGAAGGCGCCGGCGGCCAGAGCCGGGTCCGGCCCGGTGATCTGCGCGTGCAGCCAGGCCGGCGCATCCGCCGGGGGCGGGGTTTGCGGGCCGCCGCCATAGCCGAAGCGCACCAAGGCGTGCATCGCGAGCTGTTCCATCGGGGGCGTTATAGCATGGGGGCTGTTTGACATTCTGTTACGAAGGGCAACCGAGATGCCGCACCGCGGCAAATGCGAATCGCCAAACCCCATTTTTGACCAAATGTTACGGCGTTTTCATTTACGTAAACGTTACAAAATATGCGCCGCTGTGAAAGGAAGAATGGAAATTCGCAGCGTCTGATTTTGACAAAACGAAGGCGCGATGGCCGTTCTGGGTGGACCTCACGGGTGATGATCATCTAAAATCCTTGAGATTTCGTGTTTTGCTTCTTTGAAGCGGAATATCTCCTGACGCCTAGCAGTTTGCTGAAAAACCCCGAAACTTGGTTTTATTTTTTCTGATTTAGCTTTGGGGCCTGGATTTTGGTTCAAGTGATTGAAGTTTCTTGCCGGTTTCTGGACTTTTTTCGTCCAGCGGACAGACTCGTCCCTTATATTGCCACCATTTTTGGAATGCGTACCAGATTATAGGCGATCAGGTTGAGCATGAAGGTGCCGGCGACCCGCGCAACGCCGCGCAGCTTGGTCTTGCGCATCGTGCCGTGCTGCTTGCCCCAGCCGAATATGCACTCGATCATCGCCCGGCGGGTCTGCGACATCGCATAACCGGGATGGCGCGTGGTGCGTCCGTCAATCGCGCTGCGGCGGTGCCTGCCGGTTTTGGTCTCACCGTTGTTTTGTGTGACATGCGGTGTCACGCCGGCGTCGCGCAGATTGGCGACATGATCGGCGGTATCGTAAGCCTTGTCTTCGCCTACGGTGATCCGCCCGGCGGCCGACTTGGCTTTGGCTTTCAACATCGCTTCCGAGGCTTCACGCTCAGCCGTGCCTGTGGCCTGGGTCACTCGGCCACCCACCGCCAAGCCGTGCCGGTTGTCCATCAGCGCGTGCCCCATATACGAAAGCTTTGCCTCCCGCCCAGCGGCCTTGCGGTACAGCCGGCTTTCCGGGTCGGTGGTGCTGGCATGGGTATCGTTCTTACGCTTCTGACCGTGGAAATCCGAACCATCATCGTCGCTGCCATCCTTCGGCCGGAAGCTCTTCTGCGACGCCCACGCCTCGATCAGCGTGCCGTCCACCGAGAAATGCTCATCCGATAGTAGCGGCGTCACCCGCGGGTGGTTCAGCAGCCGGCTCATGAATTTCTGGAATATATCGCCGTTCTGCAGGCGCTCGCGGTTCTTGCTAAACGTGGTCGGGTTCCAGACCGGATCATCCGGGATAAGCCCACAAACCAGCGGTACAGGAGATTATAATCCAGTTGCTCCATCAACTGCCGTTCCGAGCGAATCCCGTACAGCACCTGGATCAGCAGCGCGCTCAGCAATTGTTCAGGCGGCACCGAGGGCCGGCCTTCCCTGGAATACAGCCAGGCAAAGCTGCGGCTCATCTCATGCAGAACATCCCGCACCAAAGCACGGATCGCTCGCAACGGATGGGTCGCCGGAACCCGTGTTTCTGGTGAAACATACGAAAACATCCCGCCCTGATCTCGAAAAGAACCCCGCACCCCACGCCTCACAAAACCTGCCAGCCAAAGTGAATCACATCATAATCCCGGCCGCCAGGAGTTTTTCAGCAAACTGCTAGCAGAGGATGGCCGCATTTGTTGCTCGATAGATTTGATGAAAATATCACAATACGATCAAAATTGCCGGAGCCGCGACGGCTTCGCCTCGATCGCCTGGACGCGGTGAATCATCGTGCGCGTCTGCCTGATTTCGATCCGATGGCGCTTGAATGCGGCATTTTGCATTTAGGCTGTGGCGCGTTTCATCGCGCGCACCAGGCGCTGGCGACGCAGCGCGCCATTGAGGCGCAAGGGGATGCAGGGCTGGGCTGGGGCATTGCCGCCGCGAGCATGACCCGCGCCACCGTGCCCGAGCAGTTGCGCCCGCAGGATGGGCTCTATACCGCGCTGGAACGCAGCGAGGCCGGCACCAAGGCGGAAATCGTCGGCGTGCTGCGCGATATCGTGCACGCCCCGACCGATCCGTTCGGCCTGCCCGCGCGCATCGCGGATCCACGGACGAAAATCGTCACGCTGACGATCACGCCGACCGGCTATCTGCTGGAGCCGAGCAGCGGCCGGCTGATGGACAGCCATAAGGATATTCAGCATGATCTGCTGAAGCCGTTGCGCCCGCGCAGTGCCGTCGGCGCCATCGCCCTTGGTCTGGAGCGGATCTATGCCGAGGGCGGGCGTCCGCCGGTGATCATCAGCTGCGATAATATTTCCGAGAATGGCCGCACCCTGCGCGACGCGGTGGTGAATTTCGCCAGCCTGCGTAGCGGCCGGCTGGCCGACTGGATCGCGCGCAATGTCCGCTTCCCGAACACGATGGTGGACCGGATCGTTCCGACCGCGAGTGCGGCGGACCGTGAGGATGCGCTGAAACTCACCGGCTTTGCGGATGCGGCGCCGGTTTCGATGGAACCGTTCCTGCAATGGGTGATCGAGGATTTCGCCGGGCCGCGTCCGCTCTGGGAAGCGGCGGGGGCGCAGTTCGTCAGCGATGTCGCCCCCTATGAGCTGGCGAAGCTGCGCATGCTCAACGGCGTGCATATGATGCTGGCCTATCTCGGCGGGATCGCCGGCTACAAGACCATTGCCGATGCGATGGCCGATGCGGCGTTCGCGGCGGCGGCGGCGCAATTCATGCAGGCCGAGCAAGGCGCGACGCTGGCGATGCCGGCAGCGAAGTTGCATGATTACGCCTCGGTTTTAATGACGCGGCTGCGCAACCCCGCGATCCGGCACGATGTTTCACGCATCGGCCGCAATGGCTCGACCAAGATGGCGACCAGGCTGTTCCGCCCGCTGCTGGAAAACCGCGCGGCGGGGCGCCCCGCACCGCTGACCGTGCTGGCCATCGCCGGCTGGATCAGCTGGTTCACCCAGCGCCAGGGCATGGCACGGGGCTGGTGATCACCGATCCGCGCAAGGAGGCGCTGGCGGCGCAGGAGAGCGCGCAGCCACAGGCGCAGGCGCGGCTGTTCCTCGGCCAGGAAGATATTTTCGGCGCCGGCGCGGCGGGCGATGAGGCGTTGGTCGATGAGCTGGCAACCGCCTTGCGGGATCTGCGGGTGCTCTCGGTGCGCGAGGCGCTGCGGCTGCGACTGCGTCACGAAAACATCACACATTGATCCACGCATAAAAAACCCGGCCAGATGGCCGGGTTTTTTATGTTAGAGCAATATGTGTTAATCTTGACGCGGCAGCCTCAAGATTAACACATGAAATTGCTCGCCAATATCAAAAGCCTAGAGCCGCAAGCTAAAAGCTTGAGGCTCTAGGCTGCACGGCCTTACGCGGCCTGGCGCAGCTCCTGCAGATGGGTAACGGCATCGTGCAGCGAGGTCACGATGCGATGCGCGACATTGCGCATCTCATCGGTGGCGGGCAGCAGATCCGGGATCATGATCACGCGCATCTTCGCGGCCACCGCGGCGCGCACGCCGTTATAGGAATCTTCCAGCGCCAGACAGCGATCCGGCGTCACGCCGAGCAGTGAGGCGGCCTTCAGATACGGGTCCGGATGGGGCTTGCCGCGGGTGACATCGTCGCGCGTGACGATTTGTTGAAAGCGATGCGCGATGCCGGCCAGCTGCAGATGATGGTCGGTGCGCAGCCGCGAGGAGGAGGTGGCGATGGCGCGCTTGATGCCCTGCCGGTCCAGCTCGTCGAGAATTTCAATCACGCCGCTTTTCAGCTGCATTTTTCCGGCATCGACCAGTTCGCGCAGATGCTGTTCCTGGGTCGCGAAATAGCGCTCCAGCGGGAAATCCGCGCCATATGTTTCCGTGACCAGAGCGCGGCATTTATCCGCCGGCGCACCGATCATCAGATAGCAGAATTCGTCTTTCATGTCGTAGCCCAGCGCCTGACCGGCAGAGACCAGGGCGGCCATGGCGAGGGATTCGGTATCGAGCAGAAGCCCGTCCATATCGAAGATCACGGCCTCGACGGGCGTGGCGAATGTCATTCTTTGTCCTTTCCAAACGATGCACATCTTCAGATGCGATTTGTGCAGAAGCCGTCTGCGGAAATGCCAAATGGCAGCGGCGGGGCGGGAATGGAGGGTCCCCGCGCGCCTGTGGCTGTGACGCTGTCCTAGCGTTAGGGATGGCAAAAAGCAAGATTTGGGCCGATTGTCCTGGCCGGTTGGGGGCGGCGCGGCTGGGGCCTTATCCCGGCCTGAAACAGAGGGGCTGGACAAGACGTAAAATTTTAAACATTCCTGACGCGCAAGATGCCGAAATGAGTATGGGAGACTCCCGACCTGGACGTGTTTTTAACAATTCGGCCGTCATGTTAGTCCTTTGGTCGGCATGATCGATTTGCATGAATTCTGGCAAGCTCGCGTTTCCGGCGTGGAGCTGGAGCAGCGCCAGCTCGCGGCTTTGGCGCGCTATGCGGTGAGGGATGCGCCGGCGCCGTTCGAGCGCTTCGCCCGGCTCGCGGCGGAAGGGCTTGGCGTGCAGGCCGGGATGCTGCGCTTCCAGGATGGTCAGCGCGTCTGGAGCGGCGGCGGCCCGGAGGCGCCAGGTTGGACGGCTGAGGAGCTGGCCCTGTGCCAGGACGCCATCCGCCAGGAAGACGGCTTTGTGATCCAGGATGCCGGCCCGTCTCTGCCCTTCCGCTTTTATGCCGGCATTCCGGTCATCACGCCGCAGGGGCATCGCATCGGCATGCTGTGCGTGCGCGATGCCACGCCGGGGCGCGCGTTCGCCGCGGCGGAGCGTCGCTTCCTGCGCGACCTCGCGGGCGCGGTGATCACCGAGCTGGAGGTGCGCCGGCTGCAGCGCGAGCAGATTGCCGCCTCGGCGGACACGGCCTTCTGGAACTGCCTGGCCTCGGGCATCGCCGGGGCGCCGGATTTCGACGCGGCCCTGGACCAGGCGCTGGCTTATTGCGCCGAGCGGATGGGGGCGGCGATCTGCATGCTGATGGCGCTGCATCCGGCGGCGGCGCAGATCGAATATGTGAAATCCTATTTTCAGCCGGAAAGTGGCCTGGCGGCGTCGGAGATGTCCGGCTGGTTCGGGCGCATGCCATTCAGCCTGTTCAGCTTTGGCAGCCAGCTGGCGCAGGGCCAGGTGGCGGATACCGGGCCGCTGAGCCTGGCGGATGATCTGCACCATTATCCCCGGCTGGAGGAGCTGGTGGCCGCTGGCCTGCGGCGGCAGATCATGCATCCGTTCGACCTCGCGGCGTGGCGCTTTGGCCTGGTGCTGGGCTTCGAGCGGCCGGATGTGCCGGCCGGGATGCATGGGCTGATCCTGGAATTCATCACCCGGCTGACGCCCTTGCTGCTGGGGCGCCAGCGCGAGGATGCGCTGGCCCGCGCCAACCGGGCGCTGCGCACCATTCACGCCTCCACCGAGACCTTCGAGCAGGCCAAGCGTCCGCGTGCCTTGTTCGCCGCCGCCTGCCGGCTGGGGGTGGAGGTTGGCGGGTATCAGGGCGCCTGGATCGGGCTGGCGCGGCAGGATCAGGCACGACGCATCCAGGTCGCCGCGCATCATGGCGCGGGCGAGGCTTATACCGCCCGGCTCAATCTTTCCTGGGCGGACGTGCCTGCCGGGCAAGGCCCAGCCGGGCGTGCCCTGCGTGACGCCCGGATGGCCGTGGTGCACGATGTCGCCCGCGAACCGAGCTTCGCGCCCTGGCGCGAGCAGGCGCTGGCGAACGGGTTTCGCGCCGTCATCGCGCTGCCCTTCGGGCCGCCGGAGGCGCCCCCGATGGCGTGTTCGTGCTCTATTCCGCGACGCCGATGGCCTTCGGCGACGAGGAGCAGATTCTGCTCAGCGAGCTGACCGCCAATCTCGGCAAGGCGCTGGAGGCGATCAAGACCCGGCAGGAGCGCGATGTCGCCCTCATCGCCCGCTCGGAGAGCGAGACCCGGCTGGAGCGGCTGCTGCAAGCCAGCGGCGTGGTGCTCTACGAGCTGGCGGTGACCGGCGAGGAGGTGACGCCGCTGGGGGTGAGCCCGAATATTCAGGACATGCTGGGCTTTGCGCCGGCCGATGCCTGCAGCCAGGATTGGTGGCGCAGCCGGCTTCATCCGGAGGATCGCGCCCAGCTGGTGGATGCCATGCGGTGTGTGCTGGAAAAAGGCCAGTGCACCCTTCGCTACCAGATCCGCCATCGCGATGGCAGCTATCGCTGGATCCGCGATGAGATGACGCTGCGCCGGGTGGAAGGGGCGGCGCATTTCCGCATCGTCGGCGCCTGGATCGACATCACCGAGCGGCGCACGGCGGAAGAGAAGATCTACCAGCTCGCCCATCTCGACCCGCTGACCGAGCTGCCGAACCGCCGGTTGCTGAATGAGCGGCTGGGCGAGGCGCTGGCCGAGATGCGGCGCAATGGCAGCCAGGGCGCGCTGCTGTTCATCGATCTCGACCGATTCAAGGTGATCAATGACATGCTCGGCCATGCCGCCGGGGATGAGGTGATCCGCGAGGTGGCGGTGCGGCTGAAGCTGGTGCTGCGCGCCCGCGACACGGTGGCGCGCGTCGGCGGCGATGAATTCGTGGTGCTGCTGACCGAGGCCGGCGCCACCGGCGAGGCGGCGGCCCAGCATGCCGGAATCGTCGCGCGCAAGATCAAGGATGCGCTGGCCAGCCAGCCTTTCATGCTGGGCGAGCGGGAATATCATCTGGGGGCCAGCATCGGCTTCACCATCTTCCCCAAGCCCGACGATACGCTGGATGCGCTGATCCGCGAGGCGGACACGGCGATGTATCAGGCCAAGACCAGCGATACCGAGGTGGTGATGTTCCAGCCGGCGATGTATCAATCGCTGATGGCGCGGCATGCGGTGGAGGATGAGATCCGCGGCGCGCTGAAGGCCGGGCGCTTCGAGATCTGGCTGCAGGACCAGGTGGATGAGGATGGGCTGGCGGTGAGCACCGAGGCGCTGATCCGCCTGCGCGGCCAGGATGGGCGGATCATCTCGCCGGCGCAGTTCATCAGCGTCGCCGAAAGCTCCGGCCTGATCGTGCCGCTGGGGCGCTGGGTGTTGCGTGAATCCTGCAGCCTGCTGGCACGGGTGAAGGCGTATCGTCCGCTGACCCGGCTTTCGGTGAATGTCAGCCCCCGGCAATTCCGCGACCCGGCTTTTGTCAGCCATGTGCTGGATGCGATCGAGAGTTCCGGCATCGCGCCCGACCGGCTGACGCTGGAGATCACCGAAAATCTGCTGGTGAAGGATGTGCTGGAGATCGGCGCGATCATGCGCAGCTTAGCGGCGCACGGGGTGCGGTTTTCAGTGGATGATTTCGGCACCGGCTATTCCAGCCTGCATTATCTGCAGCAATTGCCGATCCATGAGATCAAGATCGATAAGGGGTTTGTCGGCCAGGTGCCGGAGGATGCGTCCTCTGTCGCCATTGTCGAGGTGATTTTGGCGATGGGACGCCGGCTGGGGCTGGATGTGGTGGCGGAAGGGGTGGAGACGCCCGCGCAGGTGAGCTTCCTGCGCCGCCATGGCTGCGCGCGCATGCAAGGCTATCTGTTCACCCGGCCGATCCCGGCAAGGGAGTGGCTGGAGCGGATTTATGGCGCGTCGGTAGGTTAAGGGATTTTTTGCCAAGCCCTTTTAAAAATCCGCTGCAAAACTGATAAAAGTTTTTGGGGGTGTGGGGGGTTACAAAAAGCCCCCACATCATCGCTGCTTTTTTGAAAAAGGCGGTCCCCAAAAAGCGCTTTAATTTTTCAAAAAAGCGAAACGTGTTCCGCGCGTCAATGTGAACGGAACAGGTTCTAAGAGGCCAAGGCGGCGAAGCTGCCGGACATGGCTTGCTCGGCTCTGCCTCTTGCTGGCGCCCAGCCGCCGGCAGGCCGCGCCCTCGCCGCCGCATCGCCGATCCGGAACTGGCCTATGAGCTTGGCCAGCGTCTCGGCTTCCTGCGTTAGGCTATGGCTGGCGGCGCTTGTCTCTTCCACCATCGCGGCGTTTTTCTGGGTCACCTGATCCAGATCGTTGATGGCGCTGTTGACCTGGCCGAGCCCGGAGGACTGTTCTTGCGCCGAGGCGGCGATGTTGACGATCAAGCCGTTCAGCCTCGAGACCTGTTTGGCGATACTCTCCAACGCGTTGCCGGTCTCGTTCACCAGCCGCACCCCGGTTTCCACTTGCTGGCCGGAGGTGGAAATCAATGCCTTGATTTCCTTCGCCGCATCAGCGGAGCGCTGGGCCAGGGCGCGCACCTCGGTGGCGACCACGGCGAAGCCCCGCCCGGCATCGCCGGCGCGCGCCGCCTCGACCCCCGCATTCAGGGCCAGCAGATTGGTCTGGAACGCAATCTCGTCGATGACGCCGATGATATTGCTGATCTGTTTGGAGGAGGTTTCGATTCCCGCCATGGCGCTTACGGTCTCGGTCACCACCGTCCGGGAGCGCTCCGCGTCGGCCTGAGCCTTCTCCACAATGTCGCGCGCCGCCTTGGCACTTCCCGCGGCCTCGCTGACGGTCGTGGTGATCTGATCCAGCGCCGCGGCGGTCTCTTCGAGGCTGGCGGCCTGTTGCTCGGTGCGCCGGGCGAGATCATCCGAGGCGGTGGAGATTTCGGACGAGCCGTTGCGGACCGCCTGTGTGTTCGTGGAAATCGCGCGCATCGTCGCGTCCAGCTTGTCCAGCGACGCATTGAAATCGAGGCGAACCGGTTCGAATTCCTGGATGAACAGATCATTGATCCGGTAGGTGAGATTATTGGCAGACAATTCCTTCAAGCCGGCCGCGATGCCTTGGACGGCACGTTCGCGCCCGGTGATATCGGTGGCGAATTTGATCACCTTGACCACCTTGCCGTTGAGATCGAAGATCGGGTTGTAAGAAGCCTGGAGCCAAACCTCCTTGCCGCCCTTGCCGATGCGCTTGAACTCCGCGGCGATATATTCGCCCGCCGCCAGTTTTTTCCAGAACGCCCGATAATCCGCGGATTGCGCATAATCAGGATCGACCAGCATACTGTGCTTGCGGCCTTTAATCTCAGCCAGCTGGTAGCCGATGGCCTTCAGGAAATGATCGTTGGCGGTGATGATCTGTCCATCGACGGTGAACTCGATCATCGCCTAGGCCCGGGAAATCGCCTCAAATATATTTTTTGTTTCGGCGTTTTTCAGCTTCTCGGCGGTGATGTCGGTCGCCTGCTTGACGATTTTGACGACGGCGCCGCGCCGGTTTTTAACCGGATTATAAGAGGCTTGCAGCCATACTTCGCGGCCTTGCTTGCCGATGCGCTTATATTCACCGGCCTCATAGGTGCCGCGCCGGAGCTTCGCCCAGAATTCATTATAGTCCTGGCTCTGCGCATAGGCGGGATCGATAAATATCCGGTGATGTTTGCCCTTGATCTCGGCCAATTCGTAACCGATGGCCTTGCAGAAATTTTCGTTGGCGTTCAGTATTTTGCCGCTGGTATCGAACTCGATGATGCCCAGCGAGGCGGACAAAGCGGCCAGCGTGGCTGCCGCGCCCGCGCCGCTGAAAAAATTAAACGTCGACATTCTGCGCCACCCGTCCCTAACAATTAACCGGCCAGAGCTTCGACGATCGAGCTTGCGGAAGGATTAATTTTTCTCCGTCATTTAAGCGGCTGGACCAGCCGACGGAAAAATATGCCGCCTCTCTCAGTGCGCCGGCGCATCTTCCGGCATCTGCCCCAGCGCCGCGATCGCTTTGAGTGCGGCGCTGCCCTGGGTTTCCGCCGCGTCCAGCACCGCCTGGTAATGCGCCAGCAAGGCGATGCCGGTTGCGGTGAGGCGGGCGCCGCCGCCGGTTTTGCCGCCTTGCATGGTCTCGATCACCGGCGCTTCCAGCAGCCGGTTCATCTCCTCCAGCAGATCCCAGGCGCGTTTATAAGAGATGCGCTGGGCGCGGGCGGCGGCGCTGATCGAGCCTTGCGCCGCCACCGCCTGCAGCAGCGCGATCTTGCCCGGGCCGAGCCGCAGCCCGTTGGGGAGGTAGATCCGCAGGCTCAGCCGATAGGGTGCCGCCGCCATTCTGTCCGCCTTGTCGCCATCCAGGGGCAGAATAGGGCAGGGGCGGTCGGGCTGGCAACGCGGTCAGCCATTCAGCGCCGGCAGCGCCATGCCCTCATAGGCGAGATAGGCGCGTTGCTTGGCGATATGGTCGGTGACGAATTTCGCATCGTGCCAGACGCCCCAGATGAAGGAGGAGCCGCGGCGGGACTGCCAGGGCAGGCCGAGGAAATACAGCCCCGGCTCCGCCGCCACGCCGCGCGCATGGTTGGGGGTGCCGTTGGCGTTGAAGCTATCCAGCTGCAGCCAGCTATAATCCGCCCTGAAGCCGGTGGCCCAGATGATGCTGGTGATGCCGGCCTGGGCCAGATCAAGTTCGCGGATCGGATGGGTGACGCAATCCGGATCGGGGGGGATGATTTTGGCGTCTTCTTCCGGCGGCAGATCGAGATGGTTGCGGGCGATATAGGCGTCGGCCTCTGCCAGCAAAGCGAGATAATTGGCGTCGCCCTTGTCGAGATTACACTTGAGATTATCGGCGAAGCGCAGCTTGCCGTCCGCATGGGCTTCGGTGAGGCCGAGCAGGGTGATGCCGCGCTGGGCCAGGCGGCGGAAATCGACGGTCTCGCCGCCGCGCGCGCCGCTGACCGCGATGGTCACATGCGCGGTGCTGGGCGGGGCTTCGGCGTCCCATTTATTCAGCACCCCCAGCCACCAGCAGAAATCCCGGCCGCGATAGCGCCGGGGCGGGCGGTCATGCGCGCCGACGGAGAGATAGACCCGGCGCCCGGCGCGCTGCAGCTCATCGGCGATCTGCGTGCCCGAGGAGCCGCAGCCGACCACCAGCACCGCGCCGGGGGCGAGCTGGGCGGGGTTGCGATAGGCGCTGGAATGGAGCTGGGTGAGGCCGGGCTGCGCGGGAATGAGCGCCGGATGGACCGGGGTCTGGAATGCCCCGGTGGCGACGATGATCGCGCGCGCGCCGATGCGCCCCTGGCTGGTCTGCGCGATGAAGCCCGGGCCTTCAGGGTTGCGGCGCACCGCCTGCACCTCGACGCCGCAGCGCAGATTGGCGTCGATCTGTTTGGCATAGGCCTCGAAATAATCGGCGACTTCCTCTTTCGGCACAAAGGCGTCCGGGCCGCGATGGGGGAATGCCATGTTCGGAAACCGGTCATGCCAGGCGGGGCCGTTGGCGACCAGCGAATCCCAGCGCGCACTGCGCCAGCGCTCGGCGATGCGCGCGCGCTCCAGCACCAGATAGGGGATGCCAGCCGCGCCCAGATGCTCCGCCGCCGCGATGCCGGCCTGGCCGGCGCCGATCACCAGCACCTCGATCGTTTCGTCAGCCATCACCTCAACTCGCCTTCTGCTGCAAAGCCCGGATGCTACACAGGGCCAGGGGAGAGGGGCAGAACGATTTTCCTATCCATGGCTTCGGTGGAAATAAACCAGAGTCTATCCTGGTTTGAAAATGGTGAAGCATTGGGCGGGCTGGCGAAAAATTGGGCCGGGTTTGCCGGCCGCAAAGCTGGACGGGGGCGGCCATGCTTTGTAGGGCAGGGGGGATTTTGACCCTGCCAGACTGGAATGCCTCGATGATCCCTGCTCAATTGCCGCGCCTTGTCACCCATAGCGGCAAGTTCCATTGCGACGAGGTGTTCGGCTATGCCGTGCTGCGCCTGGCTTTGGGGCTGTCGCGCCCCGGCGAGGACCATGTTCTGCTGCGCACACGCAAGCCCGAGCTGATCGAGAGCGGGGATATCGTGTTCGATGTCGGCAGCGTTTACGACCCGCAGGCGCAGCGCTTCGACCATCACCAGATCGGCGCACCGCAGCGCGAGGATGGCACGCCCTATTCCGCCGCCGGGCTGCTCTGGCAGGTTTACGGCGCGCGCGCGGTGGCGGCTTTGCTGCCGGACGCGGCGCAGGGCTTTGCCGCTGCGATCGCAGAAGAGCTGAATGAGGGGCTGGTGAAGCGGATCGACGAGATCGATAATGGCGTCTCGATGAGCGGGCCGGTGCTGCGTGACAGTCTGGGGCTGGCGGCGCTGATCGGCGATTACAACCCGAGCTGGGACAGTGACGAGGCGAATGGCGCCACCGCCGGGGATGCGGCGTTTCTGCGCGCGGCGGATTTCGCCGCCGGGGTGCTGGCGCTGAAGGTGGAGGGCAAGCGCAGCCGCATGGAGGCCGATGCCCGCGTGCTGGCCGCCTATCAGGCCGGGCCGGAGCCGCGTTTGCTGGTGCTGGAGACCGGCATGCCCTGGAAGAGTGCCGCCTTCGCGCATGAGCTGCCGATTCTGTTCTGCATCTCGCCGGCTTCCAACGGCAATTGGATGATCGACACGATGCCGCCGGAGCCCGGGTCCTTCGCGCAGCGCCTGCCCTTCCCCGAGGCATGGGCCGGGTTGCAGGGCGAGGCGCTGGCGGCGGTTTGCGGGGTGGAGGATGCGGTGTTCGTGCATGTGCGCCGCTTCGTCGGCGCGGCGAAGAGCCGTGAGGGCGCGCTGGCGATGGCGATGAAGATGCTGGCGCAAGCCCCCGCCCGGAGCGTGGCGGAGAGCCCGGCCGAGGCTTGAAACCGGCGCGGGCGGCCCCAAGCTGAGGCGGATCACGCAAGCCAAGGAGGAGCCGCGATGCGCAGCATGAAACAGGCCGGCGGGCTGGAATTGCCGGCGATGGGGCTGGGCACCTGGCGCATGGGCGAGAGCCCGGCGCGCCGGAGCGAGGAGTTGGCGGCGCTGAAGGCGGCCATCGCCCAGGGCATCACGCTGTTCGACACCGCCGAGATTTATGGCGATGGCGCCGCCGAGACGCTGCTGGGCGAGGCGGTACGGGGCGAGCGTGAGCGGCTGCTGCTGGTCAGCAAGGTCGCCCCGTCCCATGCCAGCAAGGCGGGCACGATCCGCGCCTGCGAGGCCAGCCTGAAGCGGTTGGGGACGGAGTATCTCGATCTCTATCTGCTGCACTGGATCGGCAGCGTGCCGGTGGAGGAGACGATCGAGGCGTTCGCTGCGCTGCGCGCGCAGGGCAAGATCCGCGCCTGGGGTGTTTCGAATTTCGACCTTGAGGATATGCGGGGCCTGCCCGCGGGCTGTGCGGCGAATCAGGTGCTGTATAATCCGCAAACGCGGGGGATCGAGTTCGATCTGCTGCCCTGGTGCCAGGGGCGGGGGATTCCGGTGATGGCCTACACGCCGCTGGGGCAGCACAACAAGGTGCTGGAGAGTGCGGCGGTGAAGGCGGTGGCGGCGGCGCATGGGGCAACGCCCGGGCAGGTGGCGCTGGCCTGGGGCTTGCGCCAGGAGGGGGTGGTGAGCATTCCCAAAACCGGCCATGCGGCACGGATCGAGGAAAATCTGGGCGCGCTGAGGCTGCAGCTGACCGCAGAGGATCTGGCCGCCATCGACAAGGCCTTCGCGCCGCCGAAGCGTGCTGTGCCGTTGGATATGCTATAGCCCAAAATTGAAAAAGTTTTTGGGGTGTGGGGGCTTTTTTCAAAAAGCCCCCACGTCTTTCCGCGCGCCGCCGGCTGCGCGCGCAGCGCCGCCCGGCGAAATGCCTCAGCCATGCCGGTAGGTGATGCTGGCCGGGGCGGGCAGGGATTGCAGGCTGCGCTGGCGTTTGGCGATGTAGAGCTCGGCATCGGCGGCGGCGAGCAGGGTTTCGATCGGCGCGGCCTCTCCCGTGATCACCCGAAGGTGACGCCGGTGACATAGCCGCGCGCCTGGCAGGCGCTGGTGAAGGCCTCGCGGATGCGGGCGGCGATGCGGCGGGCCGCGTCCTCATCGTCGCGGATCAGCATCGCGAATTCATCGCCGCCGACCCGGCCGATCAGATCGCCCTTGCGCAGATGCGCGCGGCAGACCTCGCCCAGCACGCGCAGCACCTCGTCGCCGCCGGCATGGCCATGGGTGTCGTTGACGGTTTTGAAATAATCGACATCGAACACCAGCACCGCGCAGGGCCGGTCCTGTAGCACGCGCTGGGCCAGCTCGAAAAACCGCCGCCGGTTCAACAGCCCGGTGAGATGGTCGGTATGGGCCTGGGTGCGCAGCGTGTCCTGACGTGTGGCCAGCACCGCGAACAGGATCAGGAAGGCGTCGGAGAACTCATACAGGATCGCCTCGGTCGGGGTGATGTAGAGCCAGAGCTGGGTGGTATCCGGGCTCGGGAACAGCAGGGCGCAGAGGCTGCGCGCGGCATAGAAGGCGGCATGCAGCAGGGCCAGCCCGGCCAGCAGCCAGCGCACCTCCACCCGGGCCGGAATGCGCAGGCTTTCATGCGCGATCGCCACCATGCAGAGGAAGCCGGCCGGGCTGAACACGGCGAAGCGCAGCAGCTCATTATGAGCGAAGATCCGCCAGTCGCTGACCACGCACCAGCAGGCGGCGACCAGCACTGGCCAGAGCACGAGCGGGCGCCCGGGGCGCAGCTGGCGCAGCCCCATCCACATCAGCCAATAGCCGGTCAGCACCAGGGCCGGCCCCAGCCCATAGGCCGCCCAGGGCCAGTATTTCACCCCGACCACCACGCCGGCGATGCCGATGGCGCCGGCCAGATAGGCGCCGCCCCAGTAGCGCAGTGTCGCCGAGCGCATGATGGTGCTGACTCCCAGCAGCAGCAGGGCGCCGACCCAGGTCATGATGTCCAGGATGAGGAACAGGTTGGCGGGCGGCATTGTCAGCTTGGGGGTTGTCCAGAGAATGAGACATATTACGGCAGGTTAATTTAAGCAATCCCAATGACATGACCGTTTTGCGCTCTGTGCGCTTTTGATGGAGAACAATTTTTATTCTGGGCTCTAGAATGGCGCCGGCAGGCGCAGCCGCAGGATCAGGCCGGGTTCATGGTCCAGCAGCGCCGCCTCGCCCTCATGCAGCCGCGCCACCGCCCGCACCAGGCTGAGTCCCAGCCCGGTGCCCGGCGTCTGCGGGGCCAGCCGCACGAAGGGGCCGAAGGCGGCCTCGCGCAAGGCGGCCGGGATGCCGGGCCGCGATCGCTGATGGTGATTTCGATCCAGCCGCCTTGCGGCTGGGCGCGGAAGCGGATGGCGGTGCCGGGCGGGCAATGGCGCAGCGCGTTTTCGATGCCGTTGACCAGCATCTGGGCGAGCAGCTTGGCATCGCCGCGCAGCGCCAGGCCAGGGGCGATCTCGGCGCGGAAATCCTGGCCGAGATCCTCGGCCACATTCTCATAGGTTTCGGCCAGGCCCAGGCAGAGGGCGGTGAGATCGACCAGCGTGAAGCGCCCGCGCACCGCGCCGGCTTCCACCTCGGCAATCTGCAGCATGGCGGCGAAGAGTTTCAGTATCTCCTCGGTCCGTGCCGTGGCCTCGGCCAGGGCGGCGGCGTCCGGCGGCGCGGTTTTCAGGAAGTTGCGCAGCCGGGCCAGCGGCGAGCGCAGATCATGCGCGATGGCGTTGGTGACGTGGCGGGCATTCAGCACCAGCCCTTCCACCGTGGCGAGCATGGTGTTCACCTCCGCGGTCAGCACGTCCAGCTCGTCGTCATGGCCGTAGAGCTTGACCCGGCGGGAGAGGTCGCCGGCGATGATCTCGCGGCTGGTGCGGCTGATCGCCTGCACGCGTTGCAGGCTGAACAAGGCGATGACCAGGCTGATCAGCAGCCCGAGCCCGAGCGCGATGCCGAAGACGCTGGCGAAGATATAGGCGATGCGCCGGTTGAGGGCGGCGAGGGCGGAGGCATCGGCGCCGATGAAGAGGCTGCCGCCCTGTGCCAGCGCCGTCTCCAGGCCGATGATTTCCTGCATGCCGTCCGGCAGCTGGTCCCCGGCCCAGCGGTTGAGCACCCGCCAACCGGGCGCCGCCGCGCGCAGGGGCAGATTGCCGGCCAGTTCGCGGCCATCCGGCGCGAACAGGGCGTAGAATAACGTGCCCGGCGCCTGGGCCGCCCGGGTTACGGGGCCTTGCAGCGCGTCCGCGCTGCCATCGTTTTCCGTCAGCGCGTCCGCGCTGCCATTTTGTTCCGTCCGCGCGTCCGCGCTGGCGGCTTGGGCCAGCAGCGCGGCGCGGGCCTGGGTGAGGGCCGGCGCCAGATTATGGCGGGCGGCGCTGGCGGTGGCGTTATAGATCAGCGCGAAGGCCAGCATGGCCGCCAAGGTGGAGAGCAGCGTGCCGAGCACGGCGAGGCGGAAGCTCGCCATGCGCACCAGCCGGGCGCGTTTAATCCTGCGAATCATCCGCGAGCCGGTAGCCGAGGCCGCGCACGGTCTGGATCATCTCGGTGGGGAAGCCCTGGTCGATCTTGGCGCGCACGCGGCTGATATGGGATTCCACCACCAGGGTCTGGGGTTCGAAATGGAAGTCCCACACCGCTTCCAGCAGCATCGCGCGGGTGACCACCTTGCCGGCATTCAGCATCAGATATTCCAGCAGCCGGAATTCGCGGGGTTTCAGCAGGATGGTCTTGCCGTCCCGGCTGGCCTTCTGGGTGAGCCGGTTGAGTTCGAGCGTGCCGACCCGCAGCAGCGACTGCTTGGCCTGGGCCGCGCGGCGGCGCAGCAGCACCTCCAGCCGGGCGGTGAGTTCGGCGATGGCGAAGGGTTTGACCAGATAATCATCGCCGCCGGCGCGCAGCCCCTCGACGCGCTCATCCACCCGGCTCAGCGCGGTGAGGAACAAAGCCGGGGTGGCGATGCCCATGGCGCGCAGCCCGGTGATGATGGCGATGCCGTCCAGATGCGGCAGCATGCGGTCGAGCACCAGCGCGTCGAAGCCGCCAGTGGCGGCGCGCTCCAGCCCCTGCCTGCCATCGGCCGCACTCTCCACCGCATAGCCCTCGGCGCGCAGGGCGGTTTCCAGATCGGCGCGCATCTCCTCGTCATCCTCGACGATCAGCAGCCGGGCGGGGCGCGGGCTCAATGGTTGATCTCCTCCAGCGGCAAGCCCGCGCTGTCCGGCCCGAACACGGTGATCATCACCATGCCGACCAGCATGGCGACGCCGATGAACAAGGCCACCGCCGGCACCCCGCCAGCATAGAGGAAATACCCCACCGCCAGCCCGGCGAAGGCGGCGGCCATCCGGCTCCAGCCATAGGTGAAGCCGATGGCGCGGCCGCGTATGCGCGTGGGGTAAAGCTCCGCCTGATAGCCATGATAGGCATAGGACATCAGATTGGCCGCCAGGGTGAACATCACCCCGATCAGGATCAGCAGGAACGGCGCCCGGGCGATGGAAAAGGCGGCCATGAACAGCGCCATCAGCCCGAGCCCGAGCACGATCTGGGTGCGCCGCTCCAGCCGGTCCGCCAGCATCAGCCCCAAAGCCGGGCCGAACGGGTTGGCCAGCGCGATGATGAAGGAATATTCGAAACTATCGACGATGGTGATGCCGCGCGCGATCAGCAATGCCGGCACCCAGGCGGCGAAGCCGTAGAAGCCGACCACCTGGGCGATGTTGAACAGGCTCAGCATCAGCGTGCGCTCGATATAGCGCGGGGTGAACATCTCCCAGAGCGTGCCGCGCCCTTCGGCCTCGGGCTGCGCAATCGCCGGGGCGGGCAGCGGGGCGGCACGCTGGGCGGCGGTTTCCAGCTCCTGCATCACCGCCTCGGCCTGCGCCGTGCGGCCTTTCAGCGCCAGCCAGCGCGGGCTCTCTGGCAGCAGCCGCCAGAGCGGCCAGGCGACCAGCGCCCCCGCCGCGCCGACCAGCATCACCAGCCGCCAGCCCGGCAGAGCGGGCAGGATCTGCGTTGGCGTCAGCCAGGCGAGCAGCGCGGCGAAGGGGACGATGGTGAAGGTGATGGTCTGGTTGAGGGCGAAGGCGCGGCCGCGGGCGAAGCCGGGGATCAGCTCGGCGATATAGGTATCCATCGCCACCAGCTCGGCCCCGAAGCCGATGCCGGCGATGAAGCGCCAGAGATTGAGGGCGGCGCCGCTCTGCTGGCAGGCCATGATCGCGGTGCAGGCGCTGTACCAGAGCAGCGACCAGAAAAACACGCGCTTGCGGCCGCAATAATCGACCAGCGGCGCGCCCAGCACCGCCCCGGCCCAGAGCCCGGCGAAGGTGCAGAAGACGAAGGTGCCAGCGCCCGAGACCGCGATGTCGCGCAGCGCCGCGAAGGGGCCGAGGCTGGCCGGGGTGAACAGCCCGGCATCGACCATGCGCGGCGCGATATAGGCGGTGAGGAAGACGCTGTAGAACTCGAACACGCCGCCCAGCGAGATATAGAGCACCGGATGCCAGATCGCCTCGCAGAGCGGCAGCCGGTCCAGCCGGGCGGCGATGCGCGCGGCCTCCTGCGCGCTCATGCGGGCGGGGACCGGTCTGGCGTGCGGGATTTGGTCTGCATCGGCAAGACGGAAGCGCTCCTCGGCATTTTCAAACATCTATAGCGGGGGTGGCGGGGCCTGTCAGCTTGCCGGCAGATGCCGGGCATATTCGCCGGCCACCCAGTCAATGAACACCCGCACCCGCAGCGAGAGCTGGCGGTTGCGCGGATAGAGCACGTAGAGCGGGAGCGGCGTGGGCGGGGTGTGCGCCAGAACCTCCACCAGCCGGCCGTCGCGCAGCTCCGCCTCCACCCCGTAATGCGGCACCTGGATCAGCCCCAGCCCTTGCAAAGCGGCTTCCTTGTAGCTCTCCGCGCCGTTGACCGAGAGCACGCAGGGAAGTGAGACGGTTTTCACCGCCTTGCCGACGCGAAATTCCAGCGGCAGCACCCCGCCGGTGGCCGAGGAGCGGAAGCCGACCATTTTATGCCCGGCGAGCTGGTCCCAGCTTGGCGGCGTGCCGTGGCGGGCGAGATAGGCCGGGGAGGCGAAGGTGCCTTCCGGCATCAGCGCCAGGCGGCGGGCGATCAGATCGCTCTCGGCCGGCTGGCCGGCGCGCAGGGCGCAATCCACCCCTTCGCGGATCAGATCCACAAAGCGGTCGCCCTCGCTGACATAGAGTTCCAATTCCGGGTAGCGGTCCAGGAAGGCGGGCAGGCCGGGCAGGATGATGCGGCGCACCTGGCTGCCCTGCGCCTCGACATGCAGAAAGCCGCGCGGCTTGGCGCTGCTGAAGGCGCTTTCGGCGTCCTCCATATCGGCGAGGATGGAAAGGCAGCGCCGGTAATAGGCCTCGCCATCCGGGGTGGCGCGGACCTGGCGGGTGGTGCGCTGGAGCAGCCGGGTGCCCAGCCGGGCTTCGAGCTGCTTCAGCGCGTCGGTGACGGTGGAGGCGGGCAGGGAGAGATCCTCGGCGGCGCGCACGAAGCTGCCGCGCTCCAGGATCCGCACGAAGACCCGCATATGGTCGAATCTGTCCATTGTTCGTGATCCTCGGATGATGTTGCCGGATTTTGCCTGATTATTTGCGGGGCGGAAAGGCGCATCTCAGCCTCACTGAAACTCACAGGAGTGTTTGAGATGAGCACAGGAAAAATCGCCTTGATCACAGGGGCCAGCCGCGGGCTGGGGCGCAGCATGGCGCTGGCGCTGGCAGAGCGCGGGGAAAATGTGATCGGCACCTATCACAGCAACAAGGCGCAGGCCGATGAGGTGAAGGACGCGATCGAGGCCAAGGGCGGCAAGGCGGTGTTTTTGCCGCTGGATGCCGGGGATGTGAAAAGTTTCGCGGGGTTTGCGGTGGCGGTGCGGCAGGCGCTGCGGGAGGTGTGGGGGCGGGAGCGCTTCGACCATCTGGTGAATAATGCCGGCTTTGGCCATCATGCGCCGTTCGCGCAAACCAGTGAGGAGGCGTTTGATAAACTCTTCAACGTGCATCTGAAAGGGGTGTTTTTCCTGACGCAGACGCTGCTGCCGTTGCTGGAAGATGGTGGCCGTATCGTCAATATTTCCTCCGGGCTGGCGCGATTCAGCTTCCCCGGCGCCTCCGCCTACGCGGCGATGAAGGGCGGAGTGGAGGTGCTGACGCGCTATCTGGCGGTGGAGCTGGGGGCGCGGGGCATTACCGCGAACACGGTGGCGCCGGGGGCGATTGCCACGGATTTCAATGGCGGTGTGGTGCGGGATAATCCGGAGATGAACCAGCGTGTGGCGTCTTATGCCGCTTTGGGGCGGGTGGGCGAGCCAGAGGATATCGGCCCGGCGGTGGCGGCGCTGCTGGGGGAGGAGACTCGTTGGGTGAATGGGCAGCGGATTGAGATTTCCGGCGGGATGGTGCTCTAAAAAAATTGCAAAAGTTTTTGGGGGTGTGGGGACTTTTTTCAAAAAGTCCCACAAACGTTCGGGGCATTGGCAACGCCAGTGCCACCACCCCAGACGTTTTCGCCGCTTTTTTGAAAAAAAGCGGCACCAAAAAACTTTTAAAATTTTCGCGCCATCGCCGTGAGATGCGCCGGCGGCGCGATCCCGGCCGTCAGACGCGCATCGTCGATCGGCGTGCCGATCTGGGTCGTCACCGGAATCACCCCGGCCCAGATCGGCAGCGCATAATCCTCCTCTTCATCCTTCGGCCCGCCAGTGCGGATTTTGGCACTGCCTTCCTCGATCTTCAGCGCCAGGATCGAGGTTGCCTTGAGCTCCTGCGCGCTGTTCGGGCGCAGCATCGCGGCCCGGCCGGGCCAGAGCCCATCGATAAACGCGCTGAGTTTGGCTTGCTTTTCCTCATCGGGTACCAGATGCGCGGTGCCGAATAGCATCACCGAGCGCGAATTCACCGAGTGATGAAAGCCCGAGCGCGCCATCACATAGCCATCCAGAATCGCCACGTTCAGGCACACCTCTTGCCCGCTGGCGGCGCGCAGGGCGCGGCTGGCGGAGGAGGCGTGCCAATAGACGTGATCGCCCTCGCGCCATTGCAGGGTGGGGGTCACGTAGGGCTTGCCGTCGATCACATAGCCGACGCTGCACATGGGTTGCGCGTCCAGGATCGCGTTCACCACAGCGCGGTCGAAAGAGCCGCGCTGATGCGAACGGCGCAGGCGGGTACGGTCGGTTTGCAGAAGGTCTTCGGTCATGATGCTCTCTGATGGGACTTGATGAGGGGCAGAGTGGCGCGATATTGGTCTGTTTGAAATGACCAATTTAAACATTCAAGACCAGGCCAATTTTGATGCCGCCTTGCTCGGCCTGGCCCTGGCGCGCGGCGGTGAGGCGTTGCATGTGCAGCTGGCCGAGGCGCTGCGGCGGCTGATTCTGGCCGGGGCGCCGCCGGGGGCGCGGCTGCCGCCCAGCCGCAAGCTGGCGCAGGAGCTGTCCATCTCCCGTGCCACCGTGCTCACCGCCTTGGACCAGCTCACCGCCGAGGGCTATCTGCAAGGCCGCCAGGGGGCCGGGCTGTTCGTGGCGCGGGATTTGCCGCATCTGGCCCCGCCGCTGGCGCAGGCGGGGGATGGCCCGGCCGCGTCCGGCGCGCGCCCGGTGCTGCCCTTTCATCCCGGCCAGCCGGATATGCGCCAGTTTCCGCACGCCGCCTGGGCGCGGCATCTGGAGGCCGCCTGGCGCCAGCCGGAAGCGGGCCTGCTGGGCGTGCCGGACCGGTTCGGCTGGCCGCCTTTGCGCGAGGCCATCGCCGCGCATCTCGGCGCCTGGCGCGGCATTTTCTGTTCGGCCGGGCAGATCATCGTCACCTCCGGCGCCACCGAGGCGCTGGGGCTGGCCGGGCGGCTGCTGGCGCCGGGTAGCATCGTGCATGTGGAGGAACCCGGCCACGCCCCGGTGCGCGCCCGGCTGGCGGCGGCGGGGCTGCGTTGCGTGGCCGTGGCTGTGGATGCGCAAGGGCTGAACCCGGCTTTGCTGCGCCCGGATGCGGCCGGGGTGGTGGTGACACCCTCGCGGCAATATCCGCTGGGGATGACGCTGCCCGCGGCACGGCGGCTGGCGCTGCTGGACTGGGCGCAGCGCGCCGGGGCGCTGGTGATCGAGGATGATTATGACAGCGAATTCCGCTTCACCGGCCAGCCGCTGCCGGCCTTGGCCAGCCTCGATCGCGGCGCGCGCACGCTCTATATCGGCAGTTTTTCCAAACTGCTCTCGCCGGGCATCCGGCTCGGCTACATGCTGGTGCCCGCGCCGTTTCTGACGCGGCTGCATGAGGTCATCGGCCGGGCCGGCACCCAGGCCTCGCTGGTGCCGCAGCCAGCCTTGGCGCGCTTCATGCAAAGCGGCGAATTCGCCACCCATCTGCGCCGCATGCGCCGGCTCTACGCCCAGCGCCAGAGCGCGTTGCGCGAGGCGCTGGCGCCTTTGGTGCCGGATTGGCTGGTGCCGGCGATCGAGCCTTCGGGCATGCATTTCATCGTCCGCTTCGGGCCGCGTCTGGCTGGGCTGTCGGACCGGGCGGTGGAGGCGGCGGCGCGCGAGGCCGGGCTGGCGGTGGTCTCGCTCTCCCCATATTTCCACGAGGCGCCCCGGAGCAGGGGCTGCTGCTGGGCTTTGCCGGGTTTGAGCCGGAGGATTTGCGTGCGGCGGCGTTACGGCTGGGGGCGTGCCTTGCCGGGCTGGGGTGAGGCCGGTTCCGGTGGGAAAGGCTTTGCGTTAGATCAGAAGAAATCTTTAGCGGAGCGCGCGTGATGCATGACCATGACGATCACGACCATATGCATGAGCACGGCCACGACCATGCCGGCCACAACCATGCGGGCCATGGCCATGCCGGGCACAGCCACGCCCCGGCTGATTTCGGCCGCGCCTTCGCCATCGGCCTCGCCCTGAATCTGGCTTATGTGATCGGCGAGGCGGTCTATGGTGTCGCCGGCCATTCGATGGCGCTGCTCGCCGATGCCGGGCATAATCTTTCGGACGTGCTGGGGCTGGCCGGGGCCTGGGCGGCGACCTGGCTGGCGAAGCGCCAGCCCTCGGCGCGCTATACGTACGGGCTGCGCCGCTCTTCCATCCTCACCGCGCTGGGCAATGCTGTGCTGCTGCTCGTGGTCACCGGCGCCATCGCCTGGGAGGCGGTGCTGCGGCTGTTCGCCCCGCAGCAGCCGGCCGGGATGGTGATCATCATCGTCGCGGCGTTGGGGATTCTCATCAATGGCGGCACCGCCTTGCTGTTCATGGCCGGGCGCAAGGGGGATCTCAATGTCCGCGGCGCCTTCCTGCATATGCTGGGCGACGCGCTGGTGGCGGCGGGCACGGTGGCGGCGGGTGTGGTGATTCTGTTCACCGGCTGGGCCTGGGTGGACCCGGTGGTCAGCCTCGCGGTCAGCGCTGTCATCGTCATCGCCACCTGGTCGCTGCTGCGCGATTCGGTGAATCTCTCGCTCGATGCCGTGCCCGCCTCCGTCGATCACCATGCGGTGGAGGCTTATCTGCGCGGCCTACCCGATATCGCGGCGCTGCACGATTTGCATATCTGGGGGCTGAGCACGACGGATGTGGCGCTGACCGCGCATCTGGTGCGCGAGGAGGGTGGCAATGAGGAGGCGCTGCTGGCGCGCATCGCCCAGGAGGCGAAGGCGCGCTTTGGCATCGGCCATGTCACCATCCAGATCGAGAGCCTGGCGGTCGCCGAAGGCTGCGCGCTGCGGCTGGGGGAGAGCGTCTGATCAATCCCCGTGGCGTTTGCGGATGATGTAGGTCGGGCGTTGCTTGGCCTCCATATAGATGCGGCCGATATATTCGCCGAGCAGGCCGATCGAGATCAGCTGTACCGAGCCAAAGAAGGTGATTGCCACGAAGAGCGAGGCATAGCCCGGCACCGGATTGCCCAGCAGCAGCGTGCGCAGCAGGATCAGCACCCCATAGAGCAGCGCCAGCAGCGCCCCGGCGATGCCGAGATAGGTCCAGATTTTCAACGGCGCGGTGGAGAAGCTGGTGAAGCCCTCCAGCGCGAAATTCCATAATTTGAAGCCGGAGAATTTGCTCTGCCCGGCGCTGCGGGGGCGGCGGACATAGTCGATGGTGACGGTGCGAAACCCGACCCAGGCGAACAGCCCTTTCATGAAACGCTGGCGCTCGGGCAGGGTTTTCAGCGCCTCGACGACGACGCGGTCCATCAGCCGGAAATCCCGACATTCTCGGGGATTTTGGTGTGGGAGAGGGCGTTGTGGAGCTTGTAGAAGGCCAAGGCGGTCTGGCGCTTCATCGCGCTGTCGGTCGAGCGGTCGACGCGCCTGGCCAGCACCACCTCGGCGCCGGCCCGCCAGGCGGCGAGCATTTCGGGGATCAGCTCCGGCGGGTCCTGCATGTCGGCATCGAAGGGGATCACGGCATCGCCCCGCGCCGCATCCAGCCCCGCGGTCATCGCCGCCTCCTTGCCGAAATTGCGGGAGAGTTCGATGACGCGGACGCGAGGGTCGCGCTGGGCCAGGGCGATGAGCTGGGCCAGCGTGTCGTCCTTGCTGCCGTCATCGACGCAGATGATCTCCCATTGCGTCTCCGGGATGGCCTCCAGCAAAGGGATGATCGTGGCCGCGAACGGGGCGATGGCCTCGCTTTCGTTGTAGCAGGGGACGACGAGGGAGATGAGCGGGATCATATCGGTCACGCTTTGGTTGTGGGCAATCGCGAATGGCTTGTCCAGCGCAACGGGCGATGAAGGACGCAGTCTGTTTCTGAAACGAGAGTGGCGGACAGACAGGGATTCGAACCCTGGGTACGCTATTAACGTACACACGCTTTCCAAGCGTGCGCCTTAAGCCGCTCGGCCATCTGTCCAGCGCGCGGTGGGGCACTCTCTACCCAAACTCACCCCGCCTGCCAAGGGGGGCGGGGGGATGGGCGAAAAAAACGCCACCCCGCCGGAGCCGGGTGGCGTTTTTTAGCAAAAACATTTTGAAAACAGTGGTTTAGGCGTCCATCTTGAGGGCCGCCAGGAAGGCGCTCTGCGGGATTTCCACCTTGCCGAACTGGCGCATGCGCTTCTTGCCCTCTTTCTGCTTCTCCAACAGTTTGCGCTTGCGGCTGATATCGCCGCCATAGCATTTCGCCGTCACGTCCTTGGAGAGGGCGGAGATGGTCTCGCGCGCGATCACCCGCCCGCCAATCGCGGCCTGGATGGCGATCTTGAACAGCTGCTTGGGGATCAGCTCCTTCAGCTTGCCGCAGATGGAGCGGCCCCGGCTCTCCGCCTGGGAGCGATGGGCGATGAAGGAGAGCGCGTCCACCGGCTCGGCATTCACCAGGATGGAGATCTTCACCAGATCCGACTCGGCGTAATCCTCCAGCGAATAATCGAAGCTGGCATAGCCGCGGCTTACGGATTTCAGCCGGTCATAGAAATCGAACACCACCTCGTTCAGCGGCAGCTTATAGACCGCCATGGCGCGGTTGCCGACATAAGTGAGGTCGAGCTGCTGGCCGCGGCGTTCGGAGCAGAGGGTGAGGATGGACCCGAGATAATCATCCGGCACCATGATCGTCGCCTTGATCCAGGGCTCCTCGATATGGTCGATGATCGAGCCGTCCGGCATGTCGGCCGGGTTGTGCAGCGGCTCCATCTCACCATTGGTCTTGAACACGTGATAGACCACCGAAGGGGCGGTGGCGATCAGGTTGAGGTCGAACTCGCGGGAGAGGCGCTCCTGGATGATTTCCAGATGCAGCAGGCCGAGGAAGCCGCAGCGGAAGCCAAAGCCCAACGCCGCGCTGGTCTCGGCCTCGTAATGGAAGCTGGCATCGTTGAGGCGCAGCTTCGCCAGGCTCTCGCGCAATTTCTCGAAATCGTCGGCATCCACCGGGAACAGCCCGCACCACACCACCGGGATGGAGGGTTTGAAGCCGGGCAGGGCCTCGCTGGCCGGGCGGCGATCATCGGTGATGGTGTCGCCGACATTGCAATCCGCGACGGTCTTGATGGCGGCGGTGATATAGCCCATCTCGCCCGGCCCGAGCGCCTCGACCGCGCGCATCTTGGGCGTGAACACGCCGAGCTGCTCGACCGGATGCACGGCGCCGGTGGACATCATGCGGATCTTCTGGCCCCGGCGCAGCACGCCGTTCTTGATGCGCACCAGAATGACGACGCCGAGATATTGGTCGTACCATGAATCGACCAGCAGCGCCTGCAGCGGCGCATCTTCCTGGCCCTGCGGCGGCGGCAGCTTGGCGACCAGTGCCTCCAGCACGCCTTCGATATTGAGGCCGGTCTTGGCGGAGATTTCCACCGCTTCCGAAGCGTCGATGCCGATCACATCCTCGATCTGCTGCTTCACCTTCGGCACGTCGGCGGCCGGTAGATCGACCTTGTTGAGCACCGGGACGATCTCGTGATTGGCATCCAGCGCCTGGTAGACATTGGCGAGCGTCTGCGCCTCCACGCCCTGGGAGGCGTCGACCACCAGCAGCGAGCCCTCGCAGGCGGCCAGCGAGCGGCTGACCTCATAGGCGAAATCGACATGGCCGGGCGTGTCCATCAGGTTGAGCACATAGGTCTTGCCGTCCGAGGCCGGGTATTCGAGGCGCACGGTCTGCGCCTTGATGGTGATGCCGCGCTCTTTCTCGATCTCCATATTATCGAGCACCTGCTCGGTCATCTCGCGCGCGGTGAGGCCGCCGCAATGCTGGATCAGCCGGTCGGCCAGGGTGGATTTGCCATGGTCGATATGGGCGATGATGGAGAAATTACGGATCAGGTCGAGAGGTGTGCCGGTCATGGCGGGTCTTTAGGGCATTTTGGGGGGGCGCGTCGATAAGGGCTTTGGAAAAGCCGCCGCCCCTTGCGCGAATAGCGGGTTTCGGTGAAGCATTGCCAAACCGTTAATAATTCGAGGTTGTTATGGGTTTGTTGGCGCCATCAAGGCCGGTTACGCGAATTATTTCAATTTTTCCGGCAGGGCGACGCGCCCGGCCTATTGGTGGTTTCAGCTCTGGATCCTTCTGTTGCTGATGGGGCTGGGTATTTTCGGCGTCATGGCGATTGGAGTGCATGACGGCTCGGGCTTGAAGCTGGTGGCGGAGCTGTTCGCGGCGCTTTTTGGGCTGATGATCCTTCCCGCCATCAGCCTGCAGGTACGCCGGCTGCACGATGCCGGCCATTCGGGCTGGTGGGTGTTGATTTCCTTCCTGGCCCATGTCGCGCGCTCGATCTGGATGGTCGCCATGCGGCATGATCCCGGCATCGCGGCAGATCTGGTGGCGCTGCTGCTGGATCTGGTGTCGTTGGGGCTGAGCCTCACCATTCTGATTTTCTCGTTCCAGCGCTCCAAGCAGGGCTGAAGCTTCAACCGGGCACGCGGATCGCGCTCAACCCCGCCGCCAGGGCGATCTTCATGTCGCGCTGGTTGAGCGCGACGCAGCCCGCCGTCGGGGCGTAGTCTGGCGTGGCGATGTGGAAGAAGATGGCGGAGCCGCGGCCCGGCAGGATGGGGGCGAGGTTCCAGTCGAGCACGCCGATGATGTCGTAGACCGCATCCTCACGCCACAGCGCCTCGTGGCTCGGGCCGAAGGGCAGGCGGACGGGCTGGTTATAGGCTTTGTCCGCCGGGTCGTCGCACCAGCCATCGGACGGGGAGAGCGGCTCCAGCGGCACAGCGCAGCGCGGCGGGGGCAGGCGGTCGGCGCGGTAGAGCACCCGCACCAGTTTCAGCAGCCCGGTGGGGGTGGCGCCATCGCCTTCGCGTTTCTGGGCGGTGATGCCGCCGCGCCCATGGGCGGCGCGCAGGGTCAGCCCGGCGCCGCGCAGCGTCTCGCCTTGCAGGATGAACTCAACCAAGCAGATGGCCGAAGCGCCTGGCTTTCGTCTCCAGGTAGGAATCATTCACCCCGTTGGCCTCGAACTGGTGCGGGACGCGTTCGACGATCTTGATGCCGCAGGCGGCGAGGCTTTCGACCTTTTCCGGGTTGTTGGTCAGCAGGCGGATCTTCTCGATCCCCAAAGCCTCCAGCATGGCGGCGGCGATGTGGAAATTGCGCTCATCCGCCTGCCAGCCCAGGGCCCGGTTGGCATCCAGCGTGTCCAGCCCCTGATCCTGCAGCGTGTAGGCGCGCAGCTTGTTGATCAGCCCGATGCCGCGCCCTTCCTGGGCCAGATACAGCACCGCGCCGTTGCCCTCCTGGCCCATGCGGGCAATCGCCCCTTGCAGCTGCGGGCCGCAATCGCAGCGCAATGATCCCAAGAGATCGCCGGTGAAACATTCCGAATGCAGCCGCACCAGCGGGGCGTCCTGCGTCTCTGGCGTGCCGACCAGGATGGCCATGTGCTCGATGCCCTGGTCCAGCGCCCGGAAGGCGACCAGCCTGGCGTCGCGCGCCGCGTCCAGCGGCACCGAGACCTCGGCCACCTTCATCAAGGTGGAGGCCAGCTCCAGCGGATAGGCCAGCAGATCGGCGGCGGGGACGGTGAGCAAATCCGCGCCTTCGCGGCGGGTGGCCCAGCCGGGGCGCACCGGGGCCACAACCATCGCCGGCAGCAGGCGGGCGAGCTTGCCCAGCGCCAGGGCGGCGGCGGCTTCGTCCGGGGCTTCGATGGTGGAGAAGCGGGGCAGGATCTGTTCCATCGTCGGGTCGGCGGCGCGTTTCAGCGTCTCGGCGTCGATCAGCGGCCGGGCCAGCTCCAGCGCGATGGCGGGAGCGGTTTCCGGCACATCATGTTGCAGCACCGCGGCGGCGCGGGAGGGGGCGAGCAGCAGGGAAGCCGGGCCGGTGGAGAGAAGATCGATCAGCCGCAGCCCTTCCGCGCCCACCGTCTCCGCCGGGGCGATGATCAGCGGCTTGCGCGCGGCCAGCACCACCGGCACGCCGCGTCTGGCATCGGCGATGGCGCGGTGCACCGCCCGGGTGCGGGGGGTGCCGAGAGGGGCTTGAACGGAACGCAACGGCGAATTCATTTGTTTAAAATAGTGAGCCGCCGCGGATCTGGCCAGAGAGGCTGACAGGTAGGCGAAAACGGGCTAGAATTTGTTCAGATATCAAGGGAGTCGAACATGGCGGACCCGCGACCGATCCTGCTGGTTGACGACGACGTGGCGCTGCGCACAGCGCTTGCCGAGCAATTGCAGGTCAATGGCGAATTCGCGCCCGAAGAGGCGGGAAGCCTCGCCGAAGCGGAGACCCGGCTCGCCAATGGCAAACGCTATGATGCGCTGCTGCTCGATGTCGGGCTGCCGGACGGGGACGGGCGGGAATTCTGCAAGCGCCTGCGCGCCCGTGGCCTCAAGGCGCCGATTCTCATGCTCACCGCCTCGGTCGAGGAAGAGGATGTGGTGCAGGGGATGGAGTCCGGCGCCAATGATTATCTCGCCAAGCCCTTCCGGCTGAATGAGCTGCTGGCGCGGCTGCGCGCGCATATGCGCAGTTTCGAGAATTCCGAGGATGCCGAGATCAAGCTTGGCCCCTACAGCTTCCGCCCCGCCGCGCGCCAGCTGCTGGATGCCAAGGGGGCAAAATCCGCCTCACCGACAAGGAGGCGGCGATTCTCAAGCATCTCTACCGCGCCGGCAAGCCGGTGCCGCGGCAGACGCTGCTGGAGGTGGTCTGGGGCTATAATGAGGGCGTCTCGACCCATACGCTGGAGACGCATGTCTACCGGCTGCGTCAGAAGATCGAGGCGGACCCGCAGAATGCCAAGCTGCTGGTCACCGATGGCGGCGGGTATAGTTTGAACGCTTAGCGCAATGGGGGCGCTAATTTTTATCTAGATGCGCCGGAACCAGTCCGCGACGCGGGCCAGGCAGATTTCGAAAATTTCCAGCGAATCGAAGGGACGGCCGAGCCCGTCCGCGGGCAAAGTGAGCGGCAGGCTCAGGCTGCCCTCGATCATCAGATTATCGGCGCAGCCGAAATCCTCGATGATCAGCCCGGGCAGGGCGTCGCCCACCGCCTCGATCTGCGCCCCGGCGCGGGTGGCGAAGTTTTGCGCCGAGTTGGAATAGCCGAAGACCGGCTTGCCCTGGCCGAGAAACCAGCCCAGCTCGACCAGCGTGCCGGCATCCGCCGAGGCGCCGCGAAACGGGGTGAGGTTGGCGAGGATCGCATCGCTTTCGCGCATCATCCGCAGATCATCGGCGTAGATCGCCCGCCAGAGCTCGGCGGCGGGGCGGTTGAGGTCGAGATTTGGGTTGAAGGGGGCGATTCCCTCCAGCCCATGGGCGGCGCAGAGATCGCGCTTGGCCTGCGCCATCGCGGCGGCATGGGGCAGGAACACGTCCGGCCCGGCGAGATAGAGTTTCGGAACAGCCATGACGCAGGATTTGCGGGGCGGGCGGTGCCGGTCAAGGGGAGACGCCGGTTGGCCAGCATCACAGGGCCGCTCCGCGCCGATTCTCTCGCTCAGCCGCCGGGCAGGCGCGGCGCCGGGGCGGGGGCGGCGAACAGGGCGGCGCGCAACGGCAGCGGCAGGCTGCCATAGATCTCCGCCTCCCAATCCGGCTCGATGCAGCGCGCCCCGTTCCAGACCAGAGTCACCCGGGCGAATTCCTCGCGCTGCCCGGCGCCGGGCAGCAGATGGCGGTAGAACACCAGCCGCGCCGCGATGCGGTTGGCGGCGCGCAGCGTCTCGCGGTTGGCGGCGAGGCGGTAGCCCTCATCCCGGAACAGGATCGCCGCCGCCGGCAGGCGCAGCAGGATCGTCTCCTGCGCCAGCTGGCTGGCGGCGTGCAGATAGCGGGCATTGGAGTTGGGGCCGATGCCGCCCCAGCGATGCGCGATGCAGAGATGAATGGCCTCGCCCAGCTCGCAGGCGCTGACCAAGGCCTCCGGCCCGTTGCTGCCGAATTGCCGCCAGCTGGAGAGCAGCCCGGCCGGGTCGGCAAAGGCCGCGAGGGTGGTGGGCTGGCCGTCGCGCAGCAGAATGGCGCTGACATCCGCCCCTCCTGGCGCTGGCGCAGCAGCCTGACGCAGGCCTGATCCACCGCCGCCAGGCTCTCGAAACTGGCCGGGTCGGGCAGCACGGAAAACCCGTCCTTGGCGTCGGGCAGGTTCGAGAAGCGCCAGGCGGCATAGTCGGCGATGAGGGGAAGGCGGCGCGCTGGGCGCGCTGGGCGTCCTGGCGGGCCGCGTCCAGCGCGGCGAGGGCGAGGTGATGGGCGGGGCTGCCCAGCGGCGCCTGCGCCTCGGCGGCGCGTGCCGTGGCCAGCGCCTGTTGCGCGGCCCGCGCCAGTGCCGGCCAGTCTGGATCGTAAAACGGGTTGGGCGGGCTCTGCATGGTCAAAGCCGCGTGCGCGATAGGCGGTCTAGACGGCCTCGGCCGCCCAGGCATGCTGGCGCAGCATCCCCATCAGACCGTCAAAGGCTTCATCCAGCGTCTTGCCCGAGGTGTTAAAGGCGAGGTCGGACTTGGCGTAGAAGCCGACACGGCTTTCCAGCGTCAGCCGGATATCCTCGACGCCGTTGCGGTTGCCGGGCAGCTGGCGCAGATCGCCCTGGGCCAGCACGCGGGTGAAATGATCCTCAGGCGTGGCCTGCAGCCAGACGGTGAGGCAGTTATTCAGCAGCAGATCGAAGGTGGCATTGTCGCTCACCAGCCCGCCGGCGGTGGCGATGACGCAGGACGGGTAGGTTTGCAGCGTATCCTCCAGCGCCTGGCGCTCATAGCGGCGATAGGCGTTGGAGCCGTAGAGGGCCTGGATTTCCGCAGGGGCACAGCCGGCCAGCCGGGTGATTTCCAGCCGCAGCTCGACGAACGGATAGCCGAGCTTGGCCGCCACCATCTGCCCGAGCGTGGATTTGCCGGCGCCGCGCAAGCCCACCAGCGCGATGCGGTGATGCCGTGTGGCGCCACCATGCGGGCGGCTATTGCCGAACATGTCGCTCAAACCCTGCAAGGCGCGGGCGATCTCGCTCGGCTCGCGCCCATGCAGCAGCCGGCGGATGGAGAGCCATTCCGGGGAGGAGGTGGTCTCGTCCCCCAGCAGCTCGGCCAGGGAGCAATCCAGCGCCTGGGCGACTTGCGCCAGCACCAGAATCGAGACATTTCCGGTGCCCGATTCCAGATTGGCCAGATGCCGCTCGGATACATCCGCCTCGCCGGCCAGAACCCGGCGCGTCATGCCCCTGCGGGCGCGCAGCAATTTCACGCGCTTGCCAAGGCCAGGGAGAATTTCGGACTCGTCGATCGGCGTCATGGGGTCTGGTTCAATTCGGAAGCCATCGCCGCGCGTTAGCACTTTTTTGCCGAAGGACAAAGGGGAAGTCACGAATATTTTGTAATATAGTGCACAAAGCTTTTGCGGACAGGCAGGTTTTGGGCAGTCTGCCGCGTGTTTTGCGTAAAAACCGCGCCCCTTGCCGGGCGCCGGGGCGGGTGCCATCTCTTGTGCCATGACAGAGCATAACGATTCGGTGGGCTGGCATGGCACCACCATTTTGTCCGTTCGCCGCAATGGCCAGGTTGTCGTGGCCGGGGACGGGCAGGTATCGCTCGGCAACACCGTTGTAAAGGGAAACGCGCGCAAGGTGCGGCGGATTGGCAATGGCAGCGTGATCGCCGGCTTCGCCGGGGCCACGGCTGACGCCTTCACCCTTCTGGAACGGCTCGAAGCGAAGTTGGAACGGTTTCCCAACCAGTTGGAGCGCGCCTGCGTGGAGCTGGCGAAGGATTGGCGGACGGACCGCTATCTGCGCCGGCTGGAGGCGATGTTGATCGTCGCCGACAAGGAGAGGGGCTTTACCCTCACCGGCAATGGCGATGTGCTGGAGCCCTCCGATGGCATCATCGCCATCGGCTCCGGCGGCAATTACGCCCTCTCGGCCGCGCGCGCGCTGATGACGGTGGATGATCTCTCCGCCGAGGAGATCGCCCGCCGGGCGATGAAGATCGCCGCCGATATCTGCATCTACACCAACGAAAACCTGGTTGTTGAAACGATTTAAATGGACATTCCTGTTTATTCCCCCGCGAGATCGTCTCCGAGCTCGACCGCTTCATCATCGGCCAGAACGACGCCAAGCGCGCCGTGGCCATCGCCTTGCGCAATCGCTGGCGCCGCCAGCAGCTGCCGGAGGAGATGCGCGATGAGGTGGTGCCGAAAAACATCCTGATGATCGGCCCGACCGGCTGCGGCAAGACCGAGATCGCTAGGCGCCTCGCCAAGCTGGCCCAGGCGCCGTTTCTGAAAGTGGAAGCCACCAAATTCACCGAGGTCGGCTATGTCGGCCGGGACGTGGAGAGCATCGTGCGCGATTTGGTGGAAGCTTCCATCACCATGCTGCGCGAGCAGAACCGTAAGGGCGTGGAAGCCAAGGCGGAACTCAACGCGGAGGAGCGGCTGATTACAGCGCTCGTCGGCGAAGGGGCGTCGGCCGATACGCGGGTGAAATTCCGCCGCATGCTGCGCGCCGGCGAGCTGGAGGATAAGGAGATCGAGGTGTCGATTTCCGAGGCGCCGGGCACGCCGATCGGCATGATGGACATGCCCGGCATGCCGCCGGGCGGGGCGATCAATCTTGGAGACATGATGAAGGGCATGTTCGGTCGCCAAGCGCAGAAGAAAAAGATGCTGGTGCCGGATGCGCGCCGTGCCTTGCAGCGCGAGGAGGCGGACAAGCTCCTGGATACCGAACAGCTGACCAAGGATGCGCTGATGCATGCCGAGCAGAACGGCATCGTGTTCCTCGATGAGATCGACAAGATCTGCGCGCGCTCCGATAGCGGCTTCAAGGGCGGCGATGTCTCGCGCGAAGGCGTGCAGCGCGATCTGCTGCCGTTGATCGAGGGCACCACGGTCTCGACCAAATACGGGCCGGTGAAGACGGATTATATCCTGTTCATCGCCTCGGGCGCCTTCCATGTCGCCAAGCCCTCGGACCTGCTGCCGGAATTGCAGGGGCGGCTGCCGATCCGCGTCGAGCTGAGCTCGCTCTCGCGCGATGATTTCAAGCGCATCCTCACCGATACCGAGCATTCGCTGCTGAAGCAGTCGGTGGCGTTGTTGGGCACTGAGAAGGTGGATCTCACCTTCGCGGATGACGCGGTGGATGAGATCGCCTCGCTCGCTTTCGACATCAATGAGCGGGTCGAGAATATCGGCGCGCGGCGGCTGGCGACGGTGATCGAGCGGATGCTGGAGGAGATTTCCTTCACCGCCACCGACCGTTCCGGCGAGGCGATCACCATCGATGCCGCCTATGTGAATGAGAAAGTGGCGCCGCTGGCCAGCAAGGGCGATCTGTCGCGATTCATTTTGTAGAGCAACATGACCCTGATTGGACTCATTCAGGGTCATAAAGTTGCTCGCCAAAACAAAGGGCTAGAGCGCGCTGGCCGTTTACGGTCAGCGCGCTCTAGCCGGCAAAAGCCACGGGCGTGGTGAAGCTTGGCGGCGGGCGCGAAAGGGAGCAAAAGGCGGGCATGAATGTTCGTCTGGCTGGATTGATTACGGCCCTCCTGGCGGCCGCCGCTCTCGGTGTCGCGTATTTCGCCCAATATGGGCTGCATCTGGTGCCGTGCGAGCTGTGCCTGATGGAGCGCTGGCCCTACCGCATCGTCATCCTGCTGGGGCTGCTGGCGCTGCTGTTCGGCGGGCGGTTCGGCCGGGTGCTGCTGGGGCTGGCCGGGCTGGCGATGCTGGCGGATATTTTCATTGCCGGGCTGCATGTCGGCGTGGAGTTCGGCTGGTGGCCATCGCCCTTGCCGGAGTGCAATGGCATGCTCACCCCGGGGGCGGCGCTGCCGATGACGCCGGCGGTGCCGTGTGACCGGCCGGTGCATCTGCTGGCCGGGGTCCCGATCTCGATGGCGCAGATGGATTTCTGTGCCGCCATCATCCTGACCGTGCTGTTTTTTAGCATGGCGGGGGGCGGCCGAAGCGGAGGCGGTGATGGACGAGACGATCAAGCGGTTTGTACGTGTGGACCATGCCGGCGAATATGGCGCCGAGCGCATCTATGCCGGGCAGCTGGCGGTGCTGGGGCGCGGGCCGAAGGGTGATCTGCTGCGCCACATGCTGGAGCAGGAGACGGTGCATAAGCAGACCTTCGAAGGGCTGATCGCCGCGCGGCGCTCCCGCCCGACGGCGATGCTGCCGATCTGGCGTGTGGCCGGCTTCGCGCTGGGCGCGTTGACCGCGGCGCTGGGCGAGAAGGCGGCGATGGCCTGCACCGTGGCGGTGGAGGAGACCATCGACGAGCATTACGCCGCCCAGCGCGATGCGCTGCCCGAAGGCGAGCAGGAGCTGGCGGAGACGATCGAGCGCTTCCGGCTGGAAGAGCTGGAGCATCGCGATATCGGGCTGGAGCACGGCGCCGAGCAGGCGCCGGCCTATAAATTGCTGACCGGGCTGATCAAGGCCGGCTGCAAGGCGGCGATCAAGATCAGCGAGGCGGTTTAACCAATAAACGGGAGGCGGGCATGGACCAGTACAGAACCTTGCAGGATCTGCGTGAGTATCTTGCCCGCTTGGAAAAATGGTTCGCCCGGCCGATTACGGCTGGGGAGCATCCGACACTGTATACGGAAAGCTCCTCCAGCCGGCAGTTGATCTGCGGCATTCAGCGCGATGATTATATGTTTTCTGGCGATGGGAAATGGATTTTACCCTCGCGCTGCCATGGGCTCTCCTTCTCCGCGCATTGGCAGCATCTTAAAGGTATCCACAGGCTGAAATCCAAGCGCAATCCGGGCAAGCAGATTTCGGTGTACTGGGTGCTGTCCGAGATGGATCTGCCGGACGGGCTGGAATTCGTGGCAGATGAGAAGGACCCGCAGCATTATCTGTTATGCGTGACCGCGACCATGCGGGTGGAGGAACTGCGCGATAAGCTGATCAGGCTCGGCGATCGGATGGCGGTGATCCGGGATGCGCAGGTGGCACTTTGATCCCGTTTCGCTTTGAGGCTGACCGGCAATTGGCGCTGGACTATGCCCGCACGCTGGGCGATGCGGCGGCGGCGGCGATTTTGACCGCCGGGCGGGTGGAGAGTGCCGAGCAGGCGCGGGTTCTGGCGCGCTTCTATTGGGCGATGGTGGATGCCAGCCTGGAGGAAGATATCGAGCCGGAGCTGGAAAATCTGCATAACGCGTTTTCGGCCGGTTGCTACCAGGCCGGGTTCATCGAGATTTGGCACGCGGAGATACCTGAGGATTAGGCGCCAGGCCTAGCGCCCGCATGGCAGCCTCCCGAAGAAAAACCCTGTTTTTCAGGCGGCTTGCCCAGTAAGCGGGAAATATGTCCGCAACACTGGCCCAGCAAGCCGCGCCGCCTTTGCCTGACGGCCTTCCCAAGCACGCGCGTATGCGGGCGATGATCGCTGTTGCCATGGCGGTTTTGCTGTCCGCGGTGGATTATACGGTGGTGAATATCGCGATGCCCACCATCGCGCATGACGTCCATACCAGCAATTCCGCGGCGATCTGGATTGTGAATGCCTACCAGCTGGCGAATTTGATCGCGCTGCTGCCGGTGGCGAGCCTGGGGGAGCGCTTTGGCCATGCGCGCATGTGCGTGCTGGGATTGTTGGTGTTTTCGGCCGCGTCATTATTATGCGCGATGTCGCAGACCCTGCCGGAATTGGCGCTGGCGCGCGCGGTGCAGGGCGTGGGGGCGGCCTGTATTCTGGGCGTGAATGCCGCATTGATCCGCTATATCTACCCCGCCAATCTGCTCGGGCGGGGCATTGCCTTGAACGGCCTGACCATCGCGCTCGGCGTGGCGCTGGGGCCGTCTCTGGCCGCCCTCGTGCTGTCCTTCGCGAGCTGGAAATGGCTGTTCCTGATCAATCTGCCGCTGGGGGCGCTGGCGTTCTATTTCGCGATCACCTCGCTGCCGCGCACCCCGCAAACGCCGGCGCGGCTGGATCTGCTGAGCGTGGTGCTGCTGGCGCTCGGGCTTTCGGGCATCGTCATGGGCGGCGATAATTTCGCCCAGGGCGGGGGCGCCGCGCAGGGGCTGGGGCTGATCCTGGTCGGGGCGGTGGCGATGGCGCTGCTGGTGCGGCTGCAGCTGACCCGCGCCAACCCGCTGCTGCCGGTGGATCTGCTGGCGCGCAGCGGCTTTTCGATTGCCTTCGTCACCGGGTTTCTGTCCTTCGTGGCCTCGAATTTCTTCATGATCTCGATGCCCTTCAACCTGACCGATGTGCTGCATCGCGGCCCGGCGGAGACGGGGCTGGTGATCACCTCCTGGCCGGTGGCGATCGTGCTTTCGGCGCCGATCATCGGGCGGCTGACGGATCGGTATCCGGCGGCGATGCTCTCGACGCTGGGGATGGTGATTTGCGGTACCGGGTTTCTGCTGCTGCGGTTGCTGCCGCATGACCCGAGCGACCTCAACATCATGTGGCGGATTTACCTGGCCGGCACCGGGTTCTCGATGCTGCAGCCGCCGAACAACAAGGCGATGCTGATGACGGCGCCGAAACAGCGGATCAGCGGGGCCTCGGGGATGATCTCGGTGGCGCGGCTGTTCGGGCAGACGATTGGGGGCATGCTGGTGGCGTTGACTCTGGGGCTGGCGCATCCGATGCCGACGCAGACTTGTTTGGCGCTGGCGGCGTTCACCGCCTATGTGGCGGCGGGGTGCAGCCTGTCGCGGGTGTTGGCGAAGCAGGAAAATTAGCGGAAGTTTTTGAGGGTGTGGGAACTTTTTTCAAAAAGTTCCCACGAACGTTCGGGTGGTGGCAACGCCAGTGCCAACACCCCAGGCGTTTCGCGGCCCTTTTTGAAAAAAGGGCCGCCCCCCAAAAAATTTTGGAACTTAGCTCAGTGCTTCGGCGCAGGCATCCAGGATGGCGTCGGCGTCCATCTCATATTCCCGGTACAGCTCCGCCACCGTGCCGGACTGGCCGAAATGGTCCGGCCCCAGCGCCATCACCCGCTGGCCACGCACCGCGCCCAGCCAGCTATGCGCCGCCGGGTGCCCATCCAGCACTGTCACCAGCGCCGAGCCGGGGGCCAGAGGGGCGAGAATATCCTCGATATGCGATGTCGCCTTCTCCCCGCGCGGCGCTGGCGCTGGGCGGCGCGCCAGCCGGCATAGAGCCGGTTCGGGCTGGTGATGGCGAGCAGCCCGGCCTCCGGCACATCCTCCCGCAGCAGGGCGAAGGCTTTTTCCGCCTCCGCCGCCATCGGGCCCTGATAGGCGATGGCGATGGACGCACCCGGGGCGGGCGGGGTGATCCAATGCGCGCCGGCGATCACATGCGCCTCATTCAGCGTACGCGTGGGCTGCGGCAGGGCGAAATTGGAGAGGCGCAGCCAGACCGCCGAGCCGTCCGGTTTCTGCATATATTCGAAGGCATGGCGCATCATGATGCGCAGCTCGTCGCAATAGGCCGGCTCGAAGGTGGCCAGCTTGTCCTGCACGATGCCCAGCAGCGGAGTGTTGGTGGCCTGGTGCTGCCCGCCTTCCGCTGCCAGCGTGATTCCGGACGGGGTGGAGACCAGCAGGAAGCGCGCATCCTGGTAACAGGCATAATAGAGCGCATCATGGCCGCGATTGACGAACGGATCGTACACCGTGCCCACCGGCAGCAGCCTGGTGCCGTAGAGATCCTGCGCCAGCCCGGCGGCGCCCAGCAGCAGGAACAGGCTCTGCTCGGCAATGCCCAGCTCGATATGCTGGCCGCCGGGATGCATGTCCTTGCGGACCATCGAGGCGACCTTGCTCTTGCGGAACACATCCTCCTGCGCCTTGCGGGCGAACATCGAGCGGCGATTGATCCAGGAGGTGAGGTTGGTGGAGGTGGCCACATCCGGGCTGGAGGTGACGATGGCCTGCGAGAGCGCCTTGCTCTCGCCCTGGGCGCGGCCGATTTCGGAGAGGATTTCGCCGAACCCGGCCTGGGTGCTCATTTTGCGCCCGGCGGTGCGCGGGCCGGGCAGGGTGGCGGGCACCGGCACGGCTGGGGCGGTGAGCCGACGCCCGGCGGGGGAGAGCGGCTGCGCGTAGGGCGCTTCGTTGATGAAGCGCTCGATCCGGTGCGGGTTTTCCAGCCCTTCCAGCCGGTCCCATTCATGGCCGGGGCGGATCCTCATGGCGGCGCGGAATTCGTCCATCTGCTCGGGCGTCATCAGCCCGGCATGGTTGTCCTTATGCCCGGCCAGCGGCAGGCCGTTGCCCTTGATGGTGTGGGCGAGGAAGAGGGTCGGCTGGTCGGAACTGGCGGCCTGGGAGAAGGCACCGGTGAGGGTGCCGAGATCATGCCCGGCCAGGTTGGTCATCAGCGCCGCCAGCGCGGCATCGTCCAGCGGGTCGATGAGGGCGCGCAGCGGGCGGCTGCGGCCGATATCGCGCAGCAGCGCCTCGCGCCAGGCCGGGCCGCCCTGGAAGGTCAGCGCCGAGTAGACGGAGTTGGGGCAGTCATCCAGCCAGGCGCGCAGGGCGCTGCCGCCGGGGCGGGTGAACACCTCCTGCAAGGCGCGGCCATAACGCAGCGTCACCACGCGCCAGCCCATGTCGCGGAACAGGCCTTCAAAGCGGCCGAAGAGGCGGTCGGGCATCACCGAGTCCAGGCTCTGGCGGTTGCAATCCACCACCCACCAGACATCGCGGACGTCATGCTTCCAGCCCTCCAGCAGGGCCTCGTAGATATTGCCCTCGTCCAGCTCCGCATCACCGGCGACGGCGACATTGCGGGCGCGTTTGGCGCCTGCGGGCAGCATCTCATGCGCCTGCACGTAATCCTGGATCAAAGCCGAGAAGCTGGTGATGGCGACGCCGAGCCCGACCGAGCCGGTGGAGAAATCGATCTCGGCGCCATCCATGGCCCGCGACGGATAGGCCTGGGCGCCGCCGAACTGGCGAAACAGCTCCAGCTTTTCGCGGCTCTGCCGGCCGAGCAGGTAATTCACCGCATGCAGCACCGGCGAGGCGTGGGGTTTGACGGCGACGCGGTCCTGCGGGCGCAGCGCATCGAAATACAAAGCCGTCATGATCGAGGTGACGGAGGCGCAGCTGGCCTGATGCCCGCCGACCTTCTCGGCGGTGAGGTTGGGGCGGATATGGTTGGCGTTATGGATGATCCAGGAGGACAGCCAGAGCAGCTTGCGCTCGATGGCCGCCAATGTTTCCAAGGTTCCCGTGCTGTGCCCGAGCGGCCGCATCTCATTCATACCGGCATTATAATGCCTTTTGCGTCAACATGGAATGCATAACCCCGCCCTTGCGGGCGGGGTTATGGCAGGGGCGACGGCTTTAATAAGCCGAGCCGGCGATGATGCTGGCGATGATGCCGCTGCTGATCGCGATCATCAGGAACTGGCCGTTATAATTCACCCACTCATAGCCCGGCGGCGGGCGATGCAGATGGTAGCGGTCCCACTCGTCATGCGGCACTACCCGGCGCGCGCCGTTGAAATGGTCGCCCCGCGCCCAGTGACCATCCGGGCCGCTGGGGCCGTGGCGGTATTGCGGGCCGCCATGATATTCGGCGCCTTGCGGGCGGTGGTCGGCGGGCGGGCGGTGGTCGCCGCCTTGCGGGGCGCCGTGATTCTCCCCCTGCAGGCCGAAGAAGCCGGACCCGTTATGCTGGCCGCCCTGCGGCCCGCCATGGTCTCCACCCTGCGGCGCGCCGTGATTGCCACCCTGCGGACCGCCGTGATTCTCGCCTTGCGGGGCGCCATGCGGCTGGCCGCCATCCGGGCCGCCATGGTCGGGCTGGGCCAGGGCCGGGCCGGCCAGCAGGGCCAGCGCGGCGACGCCGGAGAGGAAAGTTTTACTAAAGCGCATGACTGCGTCTCCTTTCGATGACAGGAGTATTGGGGTGGAAAAGGGCAATTCCAGGCCAGGGCAAATGGATTTTGTGATAAAATTTTTCTCCATTGCGGCGAGATTATGTCGTAGACTTTGACCTATTTTCGGTCAACCGGCCTGCCGGCTCAGCCTTTGCCAATGGGCGCGTCGGCGGTGGCCGGGCGCGGGGTGAAGTCATCCTTGCGCCAGCGGGCCGAGCTGGTCCGGCAGATCCTCCGCCAGCAGGCCCGGCCCGATCTTGGTGGCGGCCGCGCCATGCAGCCAGACCCCGGCGCAGGCGGCGGCGAAGGGGGCCATGCCGCGCGCCAGCAGGGCGGCGATCAGCCCGGCCAGCACGTCGCCTGTGCCGCCGGTGGCGAGCCAAGGCGGGGCGTTGGCGTTGATGACGGCCTCGCCATCCGGGGCGGCGATGATCGTATCCGGCCCTTTCAGCACCAGAACCGCGCCGATGCGCGCGGCGGCGGCGCGGGCGGCGCCCAGCCTGTCCGGGCCGATGGGGCCGAACAGGCGGGTGAACTCGCCCTCATGCGGGGTGATGACGGTGACACCGCGCAGACGCTCCGGCGCCCCGGCGCAGGCGGTCAGCGCGTCCGCATCCGCGACGATGTGCCTGTCCCCCGCCGCCAGCAGCGCCGCCAGGGCGGGGCCGGCGGCGTCGATGCCAAGCCCCGGCCCGACCACCCAGTTTTGCCGGCGCTGATCCTGTAACAGCTCTGCCAAAGGCTCCCGCCGCAGCATGATGCCGGCTTCGGGCAGGGCGGCGGCATCGGGCGCGGCGATGCTGACCATGCCGGCCCCGGCCCGGCGCGCCGCCATCGCCGCCAGCCGCGCCGCCCCCGGCAGGGTCCCGGAGAGGAGGGTGACCTCGCCGCTGCCATATTTATGGCCGGTGGGCGCGCGCGGAGGCAGGGTGAACAGGGCCGGGCTGTTCTCCCAGCAGCGTGGCGCGAGGCCGGCAATGATCTCGTCCGGCATGCCGATATCGCGCAACAGCACCTCCCCGCACAGGCCGCGCCCCGGATAGAGCAGATGGCCAGGCTTCTTGCGCACGAAGGTGACGGTGAATTCGGCCTGCGGCGCGAAGCCGCGCACCTGGCCGGTGGCGCCGTCCAGCCCGGACGGCACATCGATGGCGACCAGCCGTTTCGCGGTGCGCAGCAGGGCGGTGCAATGCGCATCCAGATCCCGCGACAACCCGGCGCCGAACAAGGCATCGATGACCAGCCCGGCGCGGGCGACATTGTCCAGCGTCGCCTCGCCGGGGGATTTGACCCGCACATGCCAGCCGGCCCGCGCCAAATAGGAGGCGGCGACATGGCCATCACCGCCATTCCTGCCCGGCCCGGCCAGCACCAGCGTGCGCGTGGGGCGGATGCGTTGCAGGATGGCGCGCGCCACCGCCCGCCCGGCCGCCTGCATCAGCGCCGCGCCGTCTCCAGCCTGGGCGTCGGCCGCGCCCATCTCCGCCGGGGTCAGCAACGCACCCGCAAAATTCTCTGGCCGTTCAAACGAATATGCCATTTACTCCACCTGAGGCAGGAGGCTTTAGATGGGACAGATTATCGCGGTTGCACAGCAAAAAGGCGGTGCCGGCAAGACCATGATCGCGGCACAGTTCGGCGCCGCCCTGGCCGAGCAAGGGCGGGTGGCGCTGCTGGATATCGATCCGCAAGGCAGCCTGACCGCCTGGGGCCGGCTGCGGGAGGGCGCGGCGAAGGCCAATCCCGGCCTGGAGGTGATCGCCGTGTCCGGCTGGCGGCTGGCGAATGAGCTGGAGAAGCTCAAATCCAGCCATGATTACGTGCTGGTGGATACCCCGCCAGTGATCGACAGCGATGCCAGGCGGGCGATTCGCGGCGCGGATCTGGTGCTGGTGCCGATGAACCCGGCCCCGCCCGATCTCTGGGCGGCGGAGGGGACGTTGAAGCTGGCGGCGGAAGAGCGACGCCCGGCTGCACTTTTGTTCAACCGCGCCCCCGCCGCCTCGAAATTGCGCAAGCGGCTGGAGGCGGAGATCGCGGCGCGGCGGCTGACCCTGTTGCCGGTGGCGCTGGCCAACCGCGCCGGCTACGCCAACGCTTTTGCCGACGGGCTGGGCGTGACCGAAGCCGGTGCCACCACCCAGGCGGCCGAGGAGGTGCGCGCGGCGGTGCAGGCTCTGCGTGCGCTTCTTGGCTGATTTGTTACCGGAGAGCGGCATGAAAGAAAATTCTTGTTAACGCTGTTATCCTGCAAAAAACAGCATCTCAGGGGTTGTCAGCCTGCCTTTTTTCCGCCATGAAAGCCGCCGTGGCACATAACCGTCATCAAAATGCTCCGAAACGGAGCAGATTGCTGAACGGGGCAGTCAATGCCAGCCGCCAAGTTTAGGGAGCCAAGAAACGTAGGCATCGAATCAGATGCTAAAGGCCGGTCTCTTATGGAGACCGGCCTTTTTTAATGAAATATAATGCAAGCCCGCCTCAGGGCATGGGCAGGTCCCGGCCCGGGAGCGGCGGCGATAAAAGCGGGTCACGCTCACCTCACCCCACACATTTTCACGGGTGAACGGATCATCCTGCACGAATTTGTCGATCGCCTCGCGGTTCTCCGCCTCCAGCAGCAGCAGCGAGCCGATCATCTGCTCGCCATCGTCGGTCTGCAGCGGGCCGGACATGATGACGCTGACCTTGCCGATTTCGTCCTGCTCCTCCAGGAAAGCCCGATGGGCGGCGTAATGCTCCAGCCGGAGATCCAAGGCATCCGGGCGGTCCTTGGCGTGAAGAATGAACATCGGCATGGTATTGGCGACCCCTCCAGATCTGTTCGCGCATGGTTAGTATGAAACCAGTGTCTTGACACGCCGCATGTTCGCCACCCAGCTTTGTGTTGAACGCTGACGGCTGAAAGAAAGGATAAACGAATGAAATTGCTGCGCTATGGGGATGAAGGCCAGGAGAAATGGGGTATTCTCGACGGGCAGGGGCAGATCCGCACGTTGGAGGACGCGCTGATCCATGTCACCGGCGAGGAGATGACGCTGGACTGGCTGGCACAATTGCAGAAGCTGGAGCCGGAGACGCTGCCGATTCTGAAGGCGGAACATCGCATCGGCGCCTGCATTCCGCGGCCGCGGAATTTTGTCTGTATCGGGCTGAATTATGCCGACCATGCCGCCGAGACCGGCGCCAAGGCGCCGAAGGAGCCGATCGTGTTCCTGAAATCCCTCTCCGCTTTCTGCGGGCCGTATGATGATGTGATCATCCCACCCGGCTCCGAGAAGACTGACTGGGAAATTGAGCTGGGGGTGGTGATCGGCGCCAAGGCGTCGCGCGTCTCAGAGGCGGCGGCGCTGGATTATGTCGCCGGCTATGCGGTGGTGAATGATGTCAGCGAGCGGCACTGGCAGACCGAGCGCGGCGGCAGCTGGGACAAGGGCAAGGGGGCGGATCATTTCGGCCCGGTCGGCCCCTGGCTGGTGACCAAGGATGAGGTCGCCGACCCGCAGAAGCTGAAGCTGTTCTGCGAGGTGGACGGGCGGATGATGCAGGACGGGACCACCGCGAACATGATCTTCGGGGTGAAGACGCTGGTGTCCTACGTCTCGCAGTTCATCACGCTGTATCCGGGCGATATCATCGCCACCGGCACCCCGGCGGGCGTGGGGATGGGCCAGAAACCCAACCCGATCTTCCTGCGGCCGGGCCAGAGCCTGCGGCTGGGCGTGGAGGGGCTGGGCGAGCAGCGCTCGAAGACGGTGGGAGGCTGAGAGATGGTCACTGAATTCGCGGATATTCTGGTCAAGCCCGGGATGGAGCAAGATTTCATCGCGGGGGCGCAGAAGAGCAAGCCGCTCTTCCTGGCTTCAAAGGGCTGCCATGGCATGAGCGTGCAGCGCCTGGTGGAGGAGCCGACGCGTTTCGTGCTGCTGGTGCAGTGGGAGAGTGTGGCGGCGCATGAGGCGTTCCGGGCCACGGAGGCGTTCACTCAGTGGCGGGCCAATGTCAGCGCCTGCTTCGAGAAGCCGCCGCAGGTCTGGCATGGGGAAGTGGTGATTTAAAAAGTTTTTGGGGTGCAGCCCTTTTTTCAAAAAGGGCTGCAAAAGGTTTGGGGTGGTGACGACGCCAGTGCGACCGCCCCGAACGGTTTCGCCGCTTTTTTGAAAAAAAGCGGCACCGAAAAACTTTTATGACAAAGCGAGTCCAAACGAGATCGCCGCCGCCGCGCATAGCCACAGAGCGGCGGGCAGCATCGCGCGGTTGCGGGAAAACCCCAGCGCGTAGGCCGCCTTCAGCAGATTATTGCTGGCGCTGGCAATCAGGATGGCCGCCGTCACCGCTTGCGGGCTGACCGCGAATTTGCCGTCCAGCAGTGAGAGGATGAACGGGTCGATATCCGAAAACCCGACCGCGAAGCTCAGCACATGCAGCCCTGAGGCGCCAAAGCGCGTGGTGACCAGCTGGGTGATGAAGGCGAACAGCACGAACAGCCCGGCGAAGAGAAATGCCACCGGCAGATCCAGCGGGTTGGCGCTCACCGCCGGATGGGCTTGCGTGCTGGCGCCGCGCGCCCGCCAGGCCAGCACCCCGGCCAGCGCCAGCGAGGCGGCGAACAGCCCGCCAAAGGGCAGCGCCAGCGCCAGGGCCGCCTGCACATGGCCGAGCAGCGCGATCAAGGCCAGCAGCCGCGCATACATCATCGCGGTGGCGAGAATAACGGCCGCGGGGGCAAAGCCGGCATCCTCCGGCGTGGCGCGCAGCCCGCGCGCCAGCACCAGCGTGGCGGCGGTGGAGGAATAGAGCCCGCCCAGCAGCCCGGTGAGCAGCGTGCCGGCGCGCGGCACCAGATAGCGATGCGCCAGATAGCCGAGATAGGAGATCCCGGAGATCACCAGCACCGCCATCCAGATCTTGGTCCAGCCGATGCCGGGCAGATAAGGCAGGTCGGTGGCCGGCAGCAGCGGGTAGATCAGCCCGGCCAGCACCAGGAATTTCGCCAGCGTGACGCCTTCTTCCGGGGGAAGGCATCCGAGAAGCGGCGGATGCGCGCCTGTTCGCCCAGTGCCAGCAGCACCAGCACGGCAAGCGCGGCCAGCAGCGCCAACGGGGCGGTGAGCGCCAGCGGCCCCAGGCTGTAGGCGATGAGCCCGACCACGCTGGGCACCAGCGAGCCATCGCCGCCTTGCACGCGCTTGCGGTAATCCAGCAGCAGCGCCAGCCCCAGCACCGCAAGCCCAACGCAGAACGGCGCCACCGGGGCGATCACCCAGAGCACGAAGCCCAGCACCGCGATGAGGGTGATGGTGCGGGTGGTGCCAAAGCCTTCGGCTTCCGGCGCCAAGGCCCGGCGCCGCGCCGCCGGTAGGCGTGCAACTCCAGCCCGATGATAAAGGCCAGCCCGCCGTGCCGAGAAACCCTGACAGCAGAGGCGGCAGCGGGCTCATGTGCGTCTGAGCGCCGCCAGGCCTTGTTCGAGATCGGCAATCAGATCCTCGACGCTCTCCAGCCCGATCTGGAAGCGCGCCGCCTCACCCTCGAACCTGCCGGTGCCGGCGGAGCGGCGGATGGTGCCGGTGGTGGGCAGCACCAGGCTCTCAAACCCGCCCCAGCTGGCGCCGATGCCGAACATGGTCAGCGCGTCGATCATCCGCACCACATCCTCGGCGGAATAGGCGGGCTGGAAGACGACGCCGAACAGGCCGCAGGCGCCGGTGAAGTCGCGCTTGAAAATCTCATGGCCGGGGCAGGAGGGCAGGGCCGGATGCAGCACGCGGGCCACCTCCGGGCGGGCCGCGAACCAGTTGGCGATCTCCAGCCCGGCCGTTTCCGCCGCCTTCAGCCGCAGATGCAGCGTGCGCAGGCCGCGCAGCGCCAGCCAGCAATCATCCGGGCTGGCGTAATTGCCCAGCTCCAGCGAGCCCAGACGCAGCCAGCGCCAATCCTCTTCCGAATTGACCACGACGCCGCCGAGAATAATGTCCGAATGGCCGCCGACATATTTGGTCAGCGCGTGGATGGAGACATCCACCCCGTGCTCGAACGGGGCGAAATGCAGCAGCCCCCAGGTATTGTCGAGAAACACCTTGGCGCCGTGCGCGTGGGCGACCTTGGCCAAAGCCGGGATGTCCTGCACCTCGAACGTATGGCTGCCGGGGCTTTCGGTGAACAGCACCCGGGTATTGGTCTGGAACAGGGCCTCCAGCGCCGCCGGGGTGATCATCGGGTCGTAGTAGGTGGTCTCCACCCCGAAGCGCTTCAGCAGCGAATCGCAGAAGCTGCGGGTGGGGCCGTAGACGGAATCCGGCACCAGAATATGTTCGCCGGTTTTCAGATAGGCCAGCAGCGGCACGGTGATGGCGGAGAGGCCGCTGGCGGTGACCTGGGCGCGGGTGCCGCCCTCGATCTCGGCCAGGGCGGCTTCCAGGGCGAAATGGGTGTCGCTGCCCATCACCCCGTAATTTTCCACCGGCTCGAAGGCGGCGCGCTGGCCGACCTCTTTTTTCGCCGCGATGCTCTTATGCAGCACGGTGGAGCCGCGCTTCAGCGGCGGGTTGACGAAGCCATAGTGGCGCACCGGGGCGCGGCCGGCCTGGACCAGGGCGGTTTCGATCTTGCGTGCCATTCAGACCTCGATCGGCGTGTCGGACTGCCCGCCCCATTCGGACCAGGAGCCGTCATAAATCGCGGCTTCCGGCAGCCCGGCTTGCACCAGCCCGAGGGCCAGCACGCAGGCGGTGACACCCGAGCCGCAGGAGGCGATGAGCGGTTTGGTGCCGTCCACCCCGGCCTTGGCGAAAATCGCGCGCAACGCCTCCGGGGACCGGTATTGGCCGTTTTCCAGCAGATCGCCAAAGGGCAAGGAGCGCGCGCCGGGGATATGGCCGCCGCGCATGCCGGCACGTGGCTCCGGCACCTCGGCGCGAAAGCGCGCCCCGGCCCGGGCATCCAGCATCAAGGCCGCGTTGGTTTCGAGATTGGCGCGCATATCGGCGAGGCTGCGCACCATCTGCGGCCGGAACGCCGGGATGAACTGGCCGGCCAGGGCGGGGCCGGGCGCGCCGGTTTCGGTGATGCCGCCGGCGGCGATCCAGCCCGGCAGCCCGCCATCCAGCACCTGCACATTGTCGTGGCCGAAGACGCGCAGCATCCACCACAGGCGCGGGGCGGAGAAAATGCCGCGCTGGTCATAGACGATGATGCGGGTGGTGTTGCTGATGCCGAGATCCTGCATCGCCGTGGCGAATGCCTCCGGCGTGGGGAGCATGTGAGGTAGGCCTGAGGCGTGATCGGCCACCGCGTCGATATCGAAAAATCGGGCGCCGGGGAGATGCGCCTGGCGGAAATTCGCGGCGCCGTCCTGGCCTTCAGTCGGCAGGAAATAGGTCGCATCCAGAATGGCCAGATCCGGCTGGCCGAGCGCGGCCAGCAGCTCTGCGGGCCGCAGCAGCGGGCTCATCAGCCGCGCACCGCGGCGATCAGCTCACGCACCCGTGCGGCCGCGGTCGCGCCCTTCACCGCCTCGCGCCAGGTCAGCTCGGAGACGCGCTGATGCGCGGCCACGGCATCCTCGGCGCTGGTGATCATCGCCACCCCCGATTGCAGGTTGGGCGGTGCGTCCGCCGGGAACGGGTTGATGGCGAGCGAGGCGCGCTCACGCGAGCGCAGCAGCACGAACGGGCCATTCGGCTCGCCCTGCGCCATCAGCCCGAGCTGCAGGCCGATCGGCTCGCTTTCCATCAGATTGGCCATCAGCTCCATCTCCCGGATCGCCGCTTCGCGCGCCAGCACACGCAGCCGGTCGGAGACGCGCGCCGCCGGGGCGATGCCCTCGGCCAGGAATTTCTGGATCGCCGCATTGGTGAAGATGCCGATGATCGAGGGCTTGCGGGCCTGGTACATTTGCTTGCGGGCGATCAGCACGCCCATCAGCTGCTCGGCGGCGGCGCGGGCGGCGTGCTTGTCGGCCCCCATCGATTCGGCGTGCTCGTCGAGCATCTGGGAGAGAATCGCGTCGAAATGATCGGAGGTAATCAAGTAGCAGACCGCGCCGAAGACCTGCAGGATCTGGTCGGCGGTTTCCTCGATCTGGCGCAGCCGCTCAGTATAGCCGACCGGCTTGGAATAATATTCGACGCCGATGCCAAGCAGCGTCAGCGGCGAGATTTTCAGCAATTCCGCCAGACGGTTGACGGTATCGAGCTTGATGACCTCGCCTTTTTCATAACGGTAGAGGGCGGCGCGGGAGACGCCGAGCCGGGCGGAAATCTCCTCCGCCTTCAGGCCGGATTCCATTCGATAGGCCCGCAATTGCTGGCCGATTTCATTGAAACGCATCATGACGTGCCATCCCCAACAGGCGCTGTACCTTCCCAACTTCCTGGAAAAAATCTCATAAATCAAGACCGAGTAGCGGATATTTTCCTAACCGGTACAAATTCCGAAATGTGAAGACGCTTTTTTGGCTGTGAGATTCGTCCCAGTTCCCGCAGGCTTGCGCGTTTTCCGGAAGCCCGGCACACAGATCCCATGAGACATGACCGGCTGATCCTGCTTGCCCTGGCGATTGCGCTGGGGCTTGGCTGTGCCTTGATCTTGCTGCCTTTTCTGCCGGCGATGCTGTGGGCGGGGATCCTGGTCTTCTGCCTTTGGCCGATCTACACGAAAGGCTGCGTGTATGTCAGGCCGGTTCTCACGGCAGGGTTGATTACGCTGGTGGTGGCGGTGCTGCTGCTGGTGCCGCTGGTGCATCTGGCCATGGTGGCGGCGAAAGAGGCGCGTGTCAGCCAGGGCTGGGTGGCGGATGCCCTGCAGAACGGTCTGCCGCCGGCGCCGCCCTTCATGCAGAAAATTCCGGTCATTGGCGGTTTCCTGGCGGATTTCTGGAATAATTCCGCGGACGATCTCGGCGGGGTGGTCAGCTCCGCGCGGCCGGTGATCGGCACGGTGGCGCATACCGGGATCCAGCTGCTGTTTCATGTCACCCATGGGCTCGTGGAAACCGTGGTGGCGCTGCTGTTCACCTTTCTGTTCTTTGTCTCGGGCGCGCAGATGATCGAGCGGATCCGGCTGGTGCTGGTGCGGGTAATTGAGCCGGTGATGTTGACCGAGCTGATTACGCTGGTGGCGGCGACCGTGCGGGGCGTGGTGTTCGGGATTCTGGGCACGGCGGCGTTTCAGGGAATATTATACGCGATCGGGTTCGAGGTGGCGCGGGCGCCGCAGGCGCTGGTGCTGGCGGTGTTCGCGGGGCTGATCTCGATTGTCCCGGCCGGGGCGGTGCTCGTTTATGTGCCGCTTTGCTTGTATATGATCGCGGCCGGGCATCCTGTCGCGGGGATTTTGCTGGCGATTTATTGTTTCGTCGTCGTCGGCGGGGCGGATTCCGTGCTGCGGCCCTGGCTGATCGCCCGTGGCGCGGCGCTGCCTTATGCGGTGACATTGATCGGCGTGCTCGGCGGCGCGCTGGCCTTCGGCGCGCTGGGTATCTTTCTGGGGCCAGTGCTGCTGGCGCTGGGCATCGCCATGGCGGAACAGTTCGCCCGGCAGCCGCGCGGGACGTGGCGGCAGCCCTGAGAGGGCGGAAATTAGGAAAAAATTAATTAATTTGTGGTGTACTGCGGATATGAGACTGCAGACGGACCAGATTTGCCCGCTTGTTCCGGTTTTTCCTGCCCATGCGCGCGGGCGGGCGGGACGGCGCGCGGCCGAAACGCAGGGGCGGCGGGCGGAGGATGAGGTCGCGGCGATGTTGCGCCGGCGGGGCTATGAGATTTTGGCGATGCGGCTGAAGACCGCCGGCGGGGAGATCGATATCGTCGCCGCGGATGCAGGTTGTCTGATCTTTGTCGAGGTGAAGGCGCGGCCCAGCCTGTCCGAGGCGGCTTACGCGCTCTCGGCCCGGCAGCAGGCGCGGCTGATCCAGGCGGCCTCGATTGCTTTGGCGAACAACCCTGGCTGGGCGCGGGAGGCGATGCGCTTCGATGCGGCCTTGGTTGTGCCGGGCGGCATTGAGATCATCGAGGATGCGATCCGGCTGAACTGAAGCGGCTCGCGCGCCGGGGCAGAGCAATATCCGATCAAACGGACTCGTTTGGTCGGATAAAGTTGCTGGCTCGAACAAAAAGCGAGAGCAATATGTGTTTAGGTTGACGCGCCAGCGTCAAGATAAACACATGAAATTGCTCGCTAAAATAAAACATAGAGCATCAAGCTAAAAGCTTGATGCTTTATAGCGTGTTCCGTGCACCAACGTGAACGGAATACGCTCTGGAGCCGCTTCAGGGCCAAGGCGCGATGCGTTCAGCCGGCGAAGGCGGCGAGCAGCCTGGCATGGGCGCGGGTGCCGCGATGGAAGCAGGCCAGCTCGAATTTCTCGTTCGGTGAATGGATGCAATCATCATCCAGCCCGAAGCCGGCGAGCAGCGTGTCCAGCCCGAGGATGGTTTTGAAGGCTTCCACCACCGGGATCGAAGCGCCGGAGCCGATCAGGGCGGGTTGGATGCCATATTCGGCCTGCAGCGCCGCCTGGGCGGCTTTCAGGAAGGGGGCGTTCGGGTCTAGGCTGTAGCCGGGGGCGGCGCCGCCCCGGGTGAACTCTGCCCGTGCATCTTTGGGCAGGCGGTCCGTGACGAAGCGTTCGAAAGCATCGAGCACCTTCACCGGGTCCTGGCCGGCGACCAGGCGGAAGGTGAGCTTGGCGGTGGCGTGGGCGGGGATCACCGTTTTGCTGCCATCGCCCTGATAGCCGCCATAAATGCCGTTCAGCTCCGCTGTCGGCCGGGCCCAGAGCTGGGCCAGGGGAATTTGGTCGGCCTCGCCCGCCGGCTGGTGCAGCCCGACATCGCCGAGGAAGGCATTCACATCGAAGCCCAGTCCGGCCCAGGCGGCTTCCTGTGCGGCGGAGACGGGGGCGATATTGTCGTAGAAGCCCGGCAGCTGGATGCGGCCCTGATCGTCCTTCAACTGGCCCAGAATATGGGTGAGGGCGAAGATCGGGTTCAGGGCGATGCCGCCGAACAGGCCGGAATGCAGATCTCGCGAGGGCCATGCAGCCGCACATCGATCGCCGCCAGGCCGCGCAGGCTGGCGGTGATGGCGGGGGTTTCGAAATTCCACATATTGGTGTCGGCGACCAGCACGAAATCGGCGCGCAGATTGTCGCGCTCATTGGTCAGCAGCTCGGCCAGAGAGGGGCTGCCATTTTCCTCCTCGCCCTCCAGCAGCACGGTCAGGCGCACCGGCAGCTTGCCGTTGACCGCCAGATGCGCGCGCACCGCTTCCAGGAAGCTGACCACCTGGCCCTTATCGTCCACCGCCCCGCGCGCGACGATGCGCGGGCCGCGCGGGCCTTCGACCAGCTGCGGGTCGAACGGGTCGGAATTCCACAGCTCCAGCGGGTCAGCGGGCTGCACATCGTAATGGCCATAGAACAGCACATGCGGGGCATCCGGCCCGGCGGAAAAGTTGTGCGCGATGACGCCGGGATGGCCCCTGGTCTCCGACAGCCTCGCCTCGAAGCCCATGCCGGCCAGGGTTTCGCGCGCCCATTCGGCGGCTTTGCGGCAATCTCCGGCATGGGCCGGCTGGGCGCTGATGGAGGGGATGCGCAGGAAGGCGAACAGCCGCTCCAGCGAGGCGGGCAGGGCGGTATCGACCGCGTGCAGGATCTTTTCCATGGCCGTCATCAGAGACCCCGGGGGAGAAAAAATCAATGCGGCTTGATTTGGCGGCAAAACCCGCCAAAAGAGCCGCATCATGTCGCATCTCAGCCTCTATAATACCCGCACGCGCGCCAAAGAGCCCTTCATGCCGATCGACCCGGCCAATGTGCGGGCCTATCTGTGCGGCCCGACGGTCTATGACCGCGCCCATATCGGCAATGCCCGCAATGTGGTGATTTTCGACGTGCTGATCCGGCTGCTGCGCCGGATCTATCCCAAGGTAACCTATGTCCGGAACATCACGGACGTGGACGACAAGATCAATCTCCGCGCCAAGGAGCGTGGGGTTTCCATTGCCGAGGTCACGGAGGGGCCGATCCGCTGGTATCATGAGGATATGGCGGCGCTGAATGCGCTCCCCCCGATATCGAGCCCCGCGCGACGGAACACATGGCCGAGATCATCATGATCATCGAGAAGCTGATCCAGAATGGCCATGCTTATGAGGCGGAGGGGCATGTGCTGTTTTCCGTCGCCTCCGACCTGAATTACGGCAAATTCTCCGGCCGCACGCCTGATGAGCTGATCGCCGGGGCGCGGGTGGATGTGGCGCCCTATAAGCGCGAGGCGGGGGATTTCGTGCTCTGGAAGCCCTCCACCCCGGATCTGCCGGGCTGGGAGAGCCCCTGGGGCTTCGGGCGGCCGGGCTGGCATATTGAGTGCTCGGCGATGTCCTGGAAGCATCTGGGCGAGACTTTCGACATTCACGGCGGCGGCGATGATCTGATCTTCCCGCATCATGAGAACGAGATCGCCCAGAGCTGCTGCGCCTTCCCTGGTTCGACCTTCGCCAATGTGTGGGTGCATAACCGCATGCTGCTGGTGAATGGCGAGAAGATGAGCAAGTCGCTCGGCAATTTCCTCGTCCTGCATGAGGTTCTGGAAAAGGCGCCGGGCGAGGCGGTGCGGTTTCTGTTGATGCGCAGCCATTACCGCTCGACGCTGGATTTCTCCGATGCTGCCCTGGTTGAAGCGCGCAAGGAGCTGGACCGGTTCTACCGCGCCATCCAGCTCCACCCGAACGCCCGTGAGCGCAAAGTGCCGCTGCATCTGGTCTGGGACGCGCTGCTGGATGATCTGAACACGCCTGGCGCCATCGCTGCCCTACATAAATATGCGGATCTGGCCTTTGCCGGGAATGAGGTCGGGGCGGTGGCGTTGAAGGCGGCGGGCGAGCTGCTCGGGCTGTTCGCGCTGAGCCCGGATGAATGGTTCCGGGGTGGTATCGATGAAAGCGCTATCGAGGGGCTGGTGGCGCAGCGCGTGCTGGCGCGCATCGCCAAGGATTTCGCTGAGTCCGACCGCATCCGCGATCTGCTGCTCAGCGAACATGGCGTGATCATCGAGGACGGGCCGAAGAATACTTACACACTCAGGAAGGCCTGATGACCGGGCGTAGCGGCGGGGCGGAGCTGAGCCCCATCGAGCCGTCGCCGGTGGTGATTCTGGTGCGTCCGCAGATGGCCGAGAATATCGGCGCGGTGGCGCGGGCGATGGGCAATGGCGGGCTGTTCCATTTGCGCATCGTCGCCCCGCGCGATGGCTGGCCGCTGCCGCGCGCCTGGATCACGGGCTCGGGCGCGCATCGCATCCTGGATAACGTTCAGGTGTTCGAGAGTGTAAGCGAGGCGGTGGCGGATCTGCACCGCGTCTTCGCCACCTGCCCGCGCCCGCGCCATATCATCAAGCCGGTGCTCACCGCGCGCGGCGGGGCGAATGAGATCGTTGCCATCGGGGCGCGGGGGCTGAAGGCCGGCATCTTGTTCGGGCCGGAGCGCACCGGGCTGGATAATGACGATATCGCCCATGCGGACAGCTTGATCCGCTACGATCTCAACCCGGATTTCATGTCCCTCAACCTCGCCCAGGCGGTGATGGTGATGGGCTATGAATGGTGGCTGGCGCGCAGCCCCGAGCAGCCGCCGCGTGAGCTGCAGGTGAATGAAACCGCGCCCGCGACCAAGGGGGAGCTGGATAATTTCATGGCGCATCTGGTGCGCGCCTGTGATGAGTGCGGGTTCTTGCGCAATGAGCAGAAGCGCCCCGGCATGGTGCGCAATCTGCGGCATTTCTTCACCCGTGGCGAGGTGACGCGCCAGGAGTTGAATACGCTGCACGGGATTATCTCGGAATTGCGGCGCGGGCCGCGCTGAGCCATATCTGCGCGGAAATCCTGATCCAGCCGCATAAAGTCGATTTCGAAACAGAAACGCCTGGGGCTGCGCCAGCGCGTCTCGTCTCTGTGGTCGGAGGCTGACAAACACAAGGCTGGCCGGTTGCGCCCGCGCACCTGCCTCCCCATATGCGCGCCGTTCAGGAGATTAACCGGATGAAATACAAGCAGCTGGGCCGTACCGGCCTTTACGTGTCTGAAATCTGCCTCGGCACCATGACCTTCGGCGGCAATGAGAATGCCGGGTTCTGGAAAGCCATCGGCGCGCTGCGCCAGGAGGAGGTGGATGGCATCGTCGGCACCGCGCTGTCGGCCGGGGTCAATTTCATCGACACGGCGGATGTCTATTCCTTTGGCGAGTCGGAGCGTCTGCTCGGGCAGGCCTTGAAGAATCTCGGCACCAAGCGGTCGGACGTGGTGATTGCCAGCAAGGTTTATGGCGAGATGGGGCCGGGGTGAATGAGCGCGGGGCCTCGCGCGGGCATATCATGGATGGGGTGAAGCAGAGCCTGGAGCGGCTGCAGCTGGATTATCTCGATCTCTACCAGATCCACGCCAATGACCCGATCACCCCGATCGAGGAGACGCTGCGGGCGCTGGATGATCTGGTGAGCCAGGGGCTGGTGCGTTATGTCGGCGTGTCCAACTGGTCGGCCTGGAAGATCGCCAAGGCGCTGGGCGTGTCCGAGCGGCGTGGCTTTGCGCGGTTCGAGACGCTGCAGGCTTATTATTCCATTGCCGGGCGGGATCTGGAGCGCGAGATCGTGCCGCTGCTGAATGAGGAAGGGCTGGGGCTGATGGTCTGGTCGCCGCTGGCGGGGGCTATCTTTCGGGCAAATACGGGCCGGGCGGCGAGAAGGAGAATGATTCCCGCCGGCTCTCCTTCGATTTCCCGCCGGTGGACAAGGACCGGGCGGATCGCTGCATCGAGGTGATGCGCGAGATTGGTGACGCGAATGCGGTTTCGGTGGCGCGGGTGGCGCTGGCCTGGCTGCTGGCGCAGAAACACGTGACCAGCGTGATCATCGGCGCGAAAAACACGCAGCAGCTGGAGGATAATCTGGCGGCGGCCGATTTGATGTTGACCGAACATGAGCTGGATAAGCTGGCCGAGGTGAGCGCGCTGCCGCCGGAATATCCTGGCTGGATGATCGAGCGCCAGGCCCGCAACCGCGTGCCGCTGCCGTTCGAGCCGAAGGATAAGGAATAAAAGTTTTTGGAGGGCGTAGTCGCCCAAGGTTCCGGCGCTGCGATAGCAGCGCTGGAAAGGCGCCGGAGGGGTGGGGACTTTTTTCAAAAAGTCCCCACAAAAATTTGGGGTGATGGCAACGTTGTTGCCATCACCCCAAATTTTTTCGCCGCATTTTTGTAAAAAAGCGGCACCAAAAAACTTTTATAACCTACGCAGCACGAACAATTCCGCCAGCGACGCCTCGATCGCCTCGCCATGCGCCGCGTCGCGCGCCTCGATCATCACTTCCAGCTGCGCATCCTGCACCGAAGGGCTGGAGAACAGGCGGTGATGCGCGACTTCCAGAATATTCCCGCCGAGATCGCCGATGCGCCGCGAGACCTCAGCCAGCATGCCGGGCCGGTCCGGCATCTCCAGCACCAGGCGCAGCAGCCGGCCATCGCGCAGCAGGCAGCGCATCAACGTGTTGGCCAGGATGCGCGGATCGATATTCGCGCCGCAGATTGAGATGCCGACCTTCTTGCCGCGGAAATGCTCGGGAAGCTCATCACCGCGGCGAGGCCGACAGCGCCCGCACCCTCGGTGACCTGCTTGGCGTTTTCCGCGAAACTGTCGATGGCGCTCTCCACCGCATGTTCGGAGACGACCAGCACCGGCACCTGCAGCGCTTTCAGCACCGCCAGCGGGCGCTGGCCGATATCGCGCACGGCGATGCCCTCGGCGATAGTCGGGCCGCCGACCTTGATCTCCTGGCCCGCCAGCGCCTGGGCGAAGGCGGCGTAATGCTCGACCTCGACGCCATACACCTGACAGTCCGGGCGCAGATGCCGGGCGACGGTGACAGAGCCGGCGACCAGACCGCCGCCGCCGGTGGCAACGACGATGGCGTCCAGATCCGGCACGTCCTGCAGCATTTCCAGGGCCATGGTGCCCTGGCCGGCCATTACCGCAGGATCGTCATAAGGGTGGATGAAAAACAGCCCTTCCTCGGCCTCCAGCCGGCGCGCCTCGGCCGCGGCTTCGGCCAGGGTCTCGCCATGCAGCACCACATGCGCGCCCCAGCTGGCGGTGCGGGTGACCTTGGTGGCCGGGGTGTGGCGGGGCATCACGATGGTGGCCTTGATGCCGGCCAGGGCGGCATGGCGCGCCACCGCCTGGGCATGGTTGCCAGCCGACATGGCGACGACGCCGCGCTGGCGCTCATCTGCGGTGAGCAGCGCGATGCGGTTGGCCGCGCCGCGCTCCTTGAAGGCGCCGGTGGCCTGCAGATGGTCGAGCTTCACATACAACTCAGCCCCGGTCAGGCGGGAGAGCCCGTCCATCCGCAAAAACGGCGAGCGCAACACCGCCCCTGAATCCGCGCGGCGGCGGCCAGGACATCATCGTAAGTGATCATCTCAGACGTAGCTGATTTTCAGGATTTCGTAGGAGCGGTCGCCGCCCGGGGCGGGCACCGCCACGGTGTCGCCGACGCGCTTGGAAATCAACGCCTTGGCCAGCGGCGAGGTGACGGAGAGGCGGGCCTGCTTGATGTCGGCCTCATGCACGCCGACGATCTGGTAGGAGACCTCGGCATCGGTGTCCTCATCCACGAGCAGGATGGTGGCGCCGAATTTCACCGTGTCGCCGGAGAGCGAGGTCGGGTCGATCACTTCGGCGGCGGAGGTGATCTCCTCCAGCTCCGCGATGCGGCCTTCGATGAAGGATTGGCGTTCGCGCGCGGCGTGATATTCGGCGTTCTCGGAGAGGTCGCCATGGGCGCGCGCCTCGGCGATGGCGCGAATGATCGCCGGACGCTCAACGGCCTTCAGGTTCCGCAATTCGTCTTCGAGGGCCACCAGGCCGCTCGCGGTCATGGGAAATTTCTGCACTGCATCTCCTCAAGGGCGCGGACGCGCCCTCGGGTGGTTAGAGGTCAAAAAGACGGACGCCGGCGGTCGCCCGCCGGCGCTCCATCAGAAGGATTGGGGAAAGTACGACTGAAGCGGCGCAACTTCAAGAGTGCCGCCGATCAGGGCGGCGATGGCATGCGCCGCCGCCCGCGCGCCGGCGATGGTGGTGAAGTTGGGCACGCCATGGGTGAGGGCGGAGCGGCGGATATCGAAACTGTCCGCCACCGATTGCGCGCCGGAGGCGGTGTTGATGATCAGCTGCACATCGCCGGAGAGGATGGCATCCACGCAATGCGGGCGGCCTTCCAGCACCTTATTCACCTTTTTCACCGGAATCCCCGCCTCGGTCAGCACCTTGGCGGTGCCCCCGGTGGCGAGCAGGGTGAAGCCCAGCTCCGTCAGCCGGCGGGCCACCGGCAGGAAGGCGGGTTTGTCCACATCCTTGACCGAGACGAAGGCGGTGCCGGAAAGCGGCAGCTTCACCCCCGCCCCCAGCTGCGCCTTGGCGAAGGCGCGGGCGAAATTGGTGTCCAGCCCCATCACCTCGCCGGTGGATTTCATCTCCGGCCCGAGCAGCGTGTCGATATTCGGGAAGCGGGCGAAGGGGAACACCGCCTCCTTCACCGCGACATGGCGCGGCTGCAGGCTGTCATCCAACTTGAAGTCAGCGAGTTTCTCACCCGCCATCACCAGCGCGCCGATCTTCGCCACCGGCACGCCGGTCGCCTTGGCGACGAAGGGCACGGTGCGCGAGGCGCGCGGGTTCACTTCCAGCACATAGATGGTGTCGTTCTGGATGGCGTATTGCACGTTCATGAGCCCGACCACGTTCAGCGCCTTGGCCAAAGCCACCGTCTCCGCCCGCAGCTCGGCGACGATGGCCGGCGAGAGCGAGTAGGGCGGCAGCGAGCAGGCGCTGTCGCCGGAATGGATGCCGGCTTCCTCGATATGCTCCATCACCCCGGCCACATAAACATCCGTGCCGTCGCAGATGCAGTCCACATCCACTTCCAGCGCCTCGTTCAGATAGCGGTCGATCAGCACCGGGTTTTCCGCCGAGGGGCGGATCATCTCGCGCATATAGCGGGCCAGGCCGTGGCGGTCGTAAACGATCTCCATCGCCCGGCCGCCCAGCACGTAAGAGGGGCGGATGATGATGGGAAAGCCGATGCGCTCGGCAATCGCCTCGGCCTGTTCGGCGGAGCGGGCGATGCCGTTATCGGGCTGGCGCAGCCCGAGCTTCTGCAGCAGGGCGGCGAAACGTTCGCGGTCCTCGGCGAGATCGATCGCATCGGCGGAGGTGCCCAGGATGGGAATCCCGGCAAGCTCCAGCGCCTGCGAGAGCTTCAGCGGGGTCTGGCCGCCATATTGCACGATGCAGCCCAACAGCGTGCCCTTTTCCTGCTCCTTGCGCAGCAGGGAGATCACGTCCTCGGCGAAAAGCGGCTCGAAATAGAGCCGGTCCGAGGTGTCGTAATCGGTGGAGACGGTCTCCGGGTTGCAATTGACCATGATCGTCTCATAGCCGGCCTCGCGCAGGGCGTAGGCGGCATGGACGCAGCAATAATCGAACTCGATGCCCTGGCCGATGCGGTTCGGCCCGCCGCCCAGGATCACCACCTTGCGCTTGTCGGAGACATCCGCCTCGTCCAGCGGGGTGCCGTAGCTGCCCTCATAGGTGGAGTACATATAGGAGGTGGCGGAGGCGAATTCGCCGGCACAGGTATCGATGCGCTTATAGGCCGGGGTGACGTTCAGCTTCAGCCGCGCGGCGGTGACGGCGGCCTCCTTCTGGCCGCAGAGCTGGGCCAGGCGCTTATCGGCAAAGCCCATCGCCTTCAGGCGGCGGAAACCGAACGCATCCTTGGGCAGGCCATTGGCCTTCACCTCGTTTTCGGCGGCGATGATGCCCTGCATCTGCTCCAGGAACCACGGGTCGAACTTGGTGGCGGCGTTGACGTCTTCCAGGCTCATCCCGGCGCGCAGCGCCTGGGCCGCGACCAGCAGCCGGTCCGGGCGCGGGGTGGAGAGGGCGGCGCGGAAGGCATCCATGCCGCCATCGCCGGGTGCTGCCATCTCATCCAGCCCGGAGAGGCCGGTTTCCAGCGAGCGCAGACCCTTCTGCAGCGCCTCCTGGAAATTGCGGCCGATCGCCATCGCCTCGCCGACGGATTTCATCGAGGTGCTCAGCAGCGCCGGGGTGCCGGGGAATTTCTCGAAGGTGAAGCGGGGGATCTTGATGACGACATAGTCGATCACCGGCTCGAAGCTGGCCGGGGTGGCCTTGGTGATGTCGTTCTGCAGCTCATCCAGCGTATAGCCGACCGCGAGCTTGGCCGCGATTTTGGCGATGGGAAAGCCGGTGGCCTTGGAGGCGAGGGCCGAGGAGCGCGAGACGCGCGGGTTCATCTCGATGACCACCATGCGGCCATCTTCCGGGTTGATGCCGAACTGCACGTTGGAGCCGCCGGTCTCGACGCCGATGCGGCGCAGACAGGCGATGCTCGCATCGCGCATGATCTGATATTCCTTGTCGGTGAGCGTCAGCGCCGGGGCGACGGTGACGGAATCACCAGTATGCACGCCCATCGGGTCGATATTCTCGATGGCGCAGATGATGATGCAGTTATCCGCCTTGTCGCGGACGACCTCCATCTCATATTCTTTCCAGCCCAGCACGGATTCCTCGACCAGCACCTCATTGGTCGGCGAGGCCTCGATGCCGCCCATGCAGATTTCGAAGAATTCCTCGCGGTTATAGGCGATGCCGCCGCCGGTGCCGCCCAGCGTGAAGGAGGGGCGGATGACCGCCGGCAGCCCGACCTGCTCAAGGGCTGCGGCCGCTTCCTCGCGGGTATGGGCGATGGCGGACTTCGGGCCCATGACGCCGATTTCGGCCATGGCGTCGCGGAATTTCAAACGGTCCTCGGCGCGGTCGATCACCTCGGCATTGGCGCCGATCAGCTCCACCCCCAGACGCTCCAGCGCGCCGGACTTGGCCAGCGCCATCGCGGTGTTGAGTGCGGTCTGCCCGCCCATGGTCGGCAGCAGCGCGTCAGGCTTCTCCTTGGCGATGATCTTTTCCACCATCTCCGGGGTGATCGGCTCGATATAGGTCGCATCCGCCAGAGACGGATCGGTCATGATCGTCGCCGGGTTGGAGTTGACCAGGATCACCCGGTAGCCCTCCTCGCGCAGCGCCTTGCAGGCCTGGGCGCCGGAATAATCGAACTCGCAGGCCTGGCCGATGACAATCGGCCCGGCGCCGATGATCATGATGGACTTGATGTCTGTGCGTTTGGGCATTGGAAAAATCCTGAAAAGAAGTCGCAGGGCTCCGCCCTGCACCCGCCGGGGCCTGAGGCCCCGGACCCCCATTAATGTTTTGGGCTTAGCCCATCAGCTCAACAAAACGTTTGAACAGATAAGCACTGTCGCTCGGCCCTGGGCTCGCTTCCGGATGGTACTGCACGGAAAACACCTTCTTCGCCGGGGCGGCGATGCCTTCGTTGGAGCCGTCGAACAGCGAGACGTGAGTCACTTCAACGCCCGCCGGCAGGCTCTTTTCATCCACCGCGAAGCCGTGATTTTGCGAGGTGATCTCCACCTTGCCGGAGCGCAAATCCTTCACCGGCTGGTTGGCGCCGCGATGGCCGCGCTCCAGCTTGTAGGTTTTGGCGCCCAAGGCGGTGGCCAGCAGCTGGTGGCCGAGGCAGATGCCGAAAATCGGCACGCCGGCCTGCATCACGCCCTGGATGGCGGGCACGGCGTAGGCGGCGGTCGCCGCCGGATCGCCGGGGCCGTTGGAGAGGAACACGCCGTCCGGCTGGTGGCGCAGAATATCCTCGGCGGTGGCGGTGGCGGGCACCACGGTCACCTGGCAGCCGGCGGAGGCCAGCGAGCGCAGGATGTTGCGCTTGGCGCCGTAATCGACGGCGACGACCTTCTTGCCGCCATTGGTCTCGGCGAAACCATTCGCCCAGTCCCAGGTGCCGCCGGTCCATTCATAGGACTGGGTGCAGGAGACCTCCTTGGCCAGATCCAGCCCTTCCAGCCCGGCCCAGCCCGCCGCCTGCGCCGCCAGGGCCTTCAGGTCGAACTTGCCGTCCTCGGGGAAAGAGATCACCGCATTCGGCGCGCCCAGATCGCGGATGCGCAGCGTCAGCGCGCGTGTATCCACGCCGGAAATGCCGGCGATGCCCTGGGTTTTCAGCCAGGCGCTAAGCGGGGCGGTGGAGCGGTAATTGGAGGGGGAGGTGACATCCTCCTTCGTCACCATGCCGCGCGCGAAGATCTGGGTCGCTTCCATATCCTCGGCGTTGGTGCCGACATTGCCGATATGCGGGAAGGTGAAGGTGACAATCTGCCCGGCAAAGGAGGGGTCGGTCATCGTCTCCTGATAGCCGGTGAGGCCGGTGGAGAAGCACAGCTCGGAGGGGGCGCTGGTGGTGCGCGCGCCAAAACCACGGCCCCAGAACACGGTGCCGTCCGCCAGCACCAGGGCGGCGGTGGCGCCCGGCGGCACCTCAGTGCTCTCCGGTGCGGCCGAAAGCTCTTCCCAGGTGAGCCCGGTTGCCGCCATAATGGCGGGCCAATGGCGCGGCGGGATGGCGTTGCTGCTCCGCCATTTGCGCACGGCTTCGGGGAGACGCCGGTCAGCGTGGCCGCGGCGTCGCTGCCGCCGAGGCGGCGCAGGATTTCATCGAGGGAGATTGCCATGGCAGCCTCTTTAGCGGAATTTTGCTCCGATCTCAATTATGGAATAGGACGGTCCGGAAATTTTTTCCGGACCAGCAAGTGAGGGTATGAAATGGCTATTCGCGAAGATCTGACCGCCGCCGTGAAGGCGTCCATGCTGGCGCGCAATGCGGAGCGCACCTCGGCGCTGCGCATGATCCAGGCCAAGCTGAAGGATACCGACATCGCCGCCCGGCCGAAAGGCGTGGAGCAGATCCCGGATGATGAAATTCTGGCGATGCTGCGCTCGATGATCAAATCCCGCCGGGATTCGGTCGCACTTTATCGCCAGGGCGGGCGCGAGGAGCTGGCGGCGAAGGAAGAGGCGGAGATCGCGGTGATTTCCGAATTTCTGCCGCAGACGCTGGAGGGCGACGCCCTGAACGCCGCCATCGCCGAGGCGATCGCCGCCACCGGCGCCAGCTCGGCCAAGGATATGGGCAAGGTTGTCGGCGCGCTGAAGGCCAAGCATGGCGCGGCTTTGGATATGGGTGTCGCCTCGCAGGCGGTGAAGGCGGCGCTGGCCGGCTAAATGGCGCTCCCGGCGAATTTCCTCGACGAGCTGCGCGCCCGGCTGCCGATCGCCACCGTGATCGGCAAGAGCGTGAAGCTCAGCCGCTCCGGGCGCGAGCGCAAGGGCTGCTGCCCGTTCCATGGGGAAAAGACGCCGTCCTTTTATGTGTATGACGACCATTTTCATTGCTTTGGCTGCGGCGAGCATGGGGATGTCATCAGCTTCGTCATGAAGAGCACCGGCGCCTCCTTCATGGAGGCGGTGGAGGATCTGGCCGGGCAGGCCGGGCTGGAGGTGCCCAAGCAAAGCCCCCAGGCGGCCCAGGCCGAAGCCAGGCGCTCCAGCCTCTCGGAAGTGCTGGAGGCCGCCTGCAAGGAATATCAGCTCTGGCTCTGGGGCCAGGAGGGGCGGGCGGCGCTGGCTTATCTGCGCGAGCGGGGCTTGTCAGACGACACCATCCGGCGCTTTCAGCTCGGCTTCTCCGGAGAGGGGCGAGGGCAGCTCGCCACCGCCTTGCGCGGGCAGAACATCAAGCCGGACCAGCTGATCGAGGCCGGGCTGATGAAGCAAGGCGAGCGCGGCCCCACGGATATGTATTTCGGCCGGGTGATGTTCCCGATCCGCGACCGGCGCGGGGCGCTGATCTCGTTTGGCGGGCGGATCATGGGCGATGGCCAGCCGAAATATGTGAACGGCCCGGAAACTGCCTTGTTCTCCAAGCGCCGCTCGCTCTACGGGCTCAATCTGGCGCGCGAGGCGGTGCGCAAGGGCGCGGTTTTGATCGTGGTCGAGGGCTATATGGATGTCATCGCCTTGGCCCAGGCCGGGTTTGGCGGGGCGGTGGCGCCACTGGGTACGGCGCTGACCGAGGAGCATCTGGAAGAGATCTGGCGCCTCTCCCCGGCGCCGGTGCTGTGTTTCGATGGCGACGCCGCCGGCCAGCGCGCCGCGCTGAAAACCGCCGAGCTGGCGCTGACCCAGCTCACACCCGACAAAACCCTGAAATTGCTGCGCCTGCCGGCCAAGGACGACCCTGACAGCCTGATCAAGCGCGCAGGCCGGGCTGGCTTCGAGGCGGAGTTGGGCAAGGCGCAGCCGCTCTCGGCCGTGCTGTTCGACATGCTGAAGGCCGGGCAGGACATGGCCACCCCGAAGGGCGCACCCGCTTTCGCCAGCGCCTGCTGGGGGCAGCCAACACGATTCCGGATAAATTCCTGGCCGAGGAATATCGCAACGCGTTGAAAGAGGCGTTTTTCGCCGCCACCCGCCGCGCCCCGGCGCCGCGCTTCCAGCCTGGCGGCTTTGCCAAAGGCGGGCGCTTCGCCCCGCCGCCGCCACCGGTGAAGATCCCGCCGCGCAGCGCGCCCGACGCCGAGGCCGCCAATGCCAGGCGGGCGCGGCTGATGCTGGCCATTCTGCTGGCCCACCCGGCCTTGCTGCCGGAATTCGAGGAGCCGTTCTCGAATATCGCCTTGCCGGCGGAGGATGAGCCCTTCCGGGAGGCGCTGCACGCCTATGTGCTCTCCGGCAAAACCCTTGACACCGAATCGCTTCTCACCCATCTCCGGAAGCTCGGCCTTGCTGCGCGTGCCGCCGAACTGGCGGCGCTGGCCAAGGCGGAATTGAGCCTCATCAAGGGTGCAAGCCCGGCGGAAGCCGGACGAAGTTGGTGGAGTTTGTACGAATTGATGGATTTCAGCATCGACTCGTTGCGTCGGCAGCGTGACGAAGCCCAGGCCTTCTGGCTGGCCCATCCTGAGGACCAGAGCGCGAGCGACCGCTTCATACGCTATGTGCAGCTGCTGGACCGCGCCCGCACGGGGGCGGCCGGGGTTGAAGAAATCTGAACCATTCTGGGCGCGCATGTTGCCTAGTAAATGACTTGTAAAATATACGAGCCGCTTAGACCGGAGACCTGACCTGACCATGGCCACCAAGCCGACCGCCACCACGGAAAATGCCGCCCCCGAGGCAGAGGCGGATGCCAATGTGCTCGACACCCAGTCCGGTGCCGTCAAACGCCTGATCGCCAAGGGCAAGGAGCGCGGCTACATCACCTTTGATGAGCTGAACGCGGTCCTGCCGGCGGAGCAGAACAGCTCCGAGCAGATCGAAGACATTATGGCGATGCTCAATGAAATGGGCATCCAGGTGGTCGAGTCCGAGGAGAGCGAGGAGGCGGAGACCGCCGCCGCGCCCAAGGACGAGATGGACAGCGACGACGAGCCGTCGGGAATATCTCCGAGGCCTCGGTCAGCCGTACCGACGATCCGGTGCGCATGTATCTGCGCGAGATGGGCACGGTGGAGCTGCTCTCGCGCGAAGGCGAAATCGCCATCGCCAAGCGCATCGAGGCCGGGCGGGACATGATGATCCGCGGGCTCTGCGAGAGCCCGCTGACCTTCCGCGCCATCATCGCCTGGCATGAGGCGCTGAATAATGGCCGGGTGCTGCTGCGCGACGTGATCGACCTCGAAGCCATGCAGGCCGGCGCCGAGCCGGTTGAGGCGGCGGCGAGTTTCGACGCCAATGAGGAGCTGGACGAGGACGAGGAGGGCGAGGGCGCAGGCATGTCCCTCTCGGCCCTGGAAGAGAAACTCAAGCCCGAGATTTTCCAGAATTTCGACGAGATCGAGAAGCTCTACGACAAGCTCTCGAAGATGCAGACCAAGCGCATCGAGAACCTGACCGCCGGCGGGGATGTGAATGCCCGCAACGAGAAGGCCTATGAGAAGCTGCGCGACGAGCTGGTCGCCAAGGTCGAGCAGGTGCGGCTGCATAATAATCGCACTGAGGAGCTGGTGGCGCAGCTGAAGGTGCTGAACCAGCGCCTGAACGGGCTGGAGGGCCAGCTTTTGCGCCTGGCCGAGAGCACCAAGGTGCCGCGCGATGAGTTCCTGGCGCATTACCGGGCCGGGAGATGGATCCGGGCTGGGTCGAGGCGGTGGCGGAGCTGCCGGGCAAGGGCTGGAAAGAGTTCGGCAAGAAGCACGGCGCGCAGGCGAATGAGCTGCGCGCGCAGATCGGCCGGGTCGCGGCCGAGGCGGGCCTGCCGATCGAGGAATTCCGCCGGGTCTACACCACGGTTTCGCGCGGCGAGCGCGATTCCACCCGCGCCAAGAAAGAGATGATCGAGGCCAATCTGCGCCTGGTGATCTCGATTGCGAAGAAATACACCAATCGCGGCCTGCAGTTCCTGGATCTGATCCAGGAGGGCAATATCGGGCTGATGAAGGCGGTGGATAAGTTCGAATATCGCCGTGGCTATAAGTTCAGCACCTACGCCACCTGGTGGATCCGCCAGGCGATCACCCGCTCGATCGCCGATCAGGCCCGCACCATCCGGATTCCGGTGCATATGATCGAGACGATCAACAAGCTGGTGCGCACCTCGCGCCAGATGCTGCACGAGATCGGCCGCGAGCCGACCCCGGAGGAGCTGGCCGAGAAGCTCGGCATGCCGCTGGAGAAGGTGCGCAAGGTGCTGAAGATCGCCAAGGAGCCGATCTCGCTGGAAACCCCGATCGGCGACGAGGAAGACAGCCATCTGGGCGATTTCATCGAGGACAAGGCGGCGATCATCCCGCTGGATGCCGCCGTGCAGGCCAATCTGCGCGAGGCGGCGACGCGCGTGCTCTCCTCCTTGACGCCGCGTGAGGAGCGCGTGCTGCGCATGCGTTTTGGCATCGGCATGAATACCGACCACACGCTGGAAGAGGTCGGCCAGCAATTCAACGTCACCCGCGAGCGTATCCGCCAGATCGAGGCGAAGGCGCTGCGCAAGCTCAAGCACCCCAGCCGCTCGCGCAAGCTGCGCAGCTTCCTGGACGACTGATTGTTTTGCGAGCAACTTAATCGGATCAGATGCAGGCATCTGATCCGATATTGCTCTAGTAGAAGTTTTTGGTGCAGCTTTTTTCAAAAAGCTGCAAAAAACGCCTGAGGTGGAGACGACGAAGCCGTCACGCCCCCGGCCCCCAAAACCCGTGAGGCAACGCCATGCCCGAGATCCTGGATTACGCAAAGCCGGCCCCGGGTGAGGCGACCGAGCGCGCTCATGTCACTGTCATCTTCCTGCGGATGATGGCCCGGCCGGCGCGGCCGAAAATTGTGCTGCCGGAGGGTGTCGCCGTCACCCGCGAGCGGCTGGATCTGGCGAGCTACCGGGCTTTGTACGAGGAAATCGGCACGCCCTGGCTCTGGTGGCTGCGCCGGGTGATGCCGGATGCGATGCTGGAGCGGCATCTGGCCGCCAGCACGCTCTCGCTGCATCTGTTGCGGGTGGGGGGCGAGCTGGCGGGGTTCTATGAGCTGGATGCCGCCCACTGGCCTTATATCAATCTGAATTATTTCGGTCTGCGGCAAAGCTTTATCGGCCGCGGGCTGGGCCGGCCGTTTCTGGACCATGCGGTGGATGCGGTGTTCGAGGGCGCGACCGCCCTGCGCGGCATGACGGTGAATACCTGCAATGCCGACCATCCCCGGGCGCTGCCGAATTATCTGGCGGCGGGGTTCCGGGAATATCGGCGGGGCGATGAGGTGTGGGATATCCCGACCCGGCTGGGCTTCACCATTCCAGAGCATCTGCGCCGCTGATGGAGCTGCTGTTTCAGGATAACCGGGCGCTGGTGGTGAACAAGCCGGCGGGGCTGCCGGTCTATCCCGGCCGCGCGGGCGGGGCCTCGGTTGAGGACCATTTCCCGGCCTGGCACCGGGGCAATACCGGGCCGTGGCTGGCGCACCGGCTGGACCAGGATACGGCGGGCTGCCTGCTGGTGGCGCGCGGCAAGCAGTTTCTGCTGGCGGCCCAGGCGGCCTTGGCGGCGGGCGAGGCGGAGAAGCTTTATTGGGGCATTCTCGGCTCGGTGCCGGCGCAGGAAGCCGGGGAAATCAATGCGCCATTGCTGAAGGAAACCCAGGAGCGGCGCTGGCGCATGGTGGTCTCGCCCGCAGGCGCCAGCGCGCGGACCAGCTGGCGGGTGCTGGGCACGCATGATGGCAAGGCGCTGGTGGAGTTCATCCTGCATACCGGCCGCACCCATCAGATCCGCGCCCATGCCGCGCATCTGGGCCATGCGGTGGTGGGTGATCCGGTCTATGGCGACGGGCAGGGCATGATGTGCCTGCTGGCGCGCAAGCTGGTTCTGCCGGGGCTGGGGGTGGCGGCCACCGCACCGCCGCCGGCGCATATGGCGGATTTCGTGGAGGCCTGCCTTGGAACGCTCTGAGTACGAGCCGGGCCAGTATGTCCGCCATCCGCAGCGCCCGGATTGGGGGCTGGGGCAGGTGCAGAGCGCCATCGGCAACCGGGTGACGGTGAATTTCGAGCATGCCGGCAAGGTGCTGGTGGATACCGGCCGGGTGATATTGGACCTCGCCGATCCGGCGTGATTGCAATCGGACCGGAACAGTCCGAAATAGAGCGCCATGATCGATCCGTTCGGCCGTATTGTCTCTTATCTCCGCGTCTCGGTGACCGACCGCTGTGATTTCCGCTGCGCCTATTGCATGGCCGAGGATATGCAGTTCCTGCCCAGGGATGAGCTGCTGACGCTCGAAGAGATGGAACGGCTTTGCGCCGCCTTCATCCGGCTGGGGGTGAAAAAACTGCGCCTGACCGGCGGCGAGCCGTTGGTGCGCCGGAATGTGATGAGCCTGATCGAGGGGCTGGGCAGCCGGCTGGGGCAGGGGCTGGAGGAGCTGACGCTCACCACCAATGGCTCGCAGCTCGCCAAACATGCGGCCGGGCTGGCGCAGGCCGGGTGAGGCGGATCAATGTCAGCCTGGACACGCTGGATGAGGCGAAATTCGCCCGCATCACCCGCTGGGGCCGGCTGGGTCAGGTGCTGGCCGGGCTGGAAGCCGCGCAGGCGGCGGGGCTGGCGGTGAAGATCAACATGGTGGCGCTGAAGGGCGTGAATGACGATGAGTTCGACGCCATGCTGGAATGGTGCGGCCGCCATGGTTTCGATCTCTGCCTGATCGAGACCATGCCGATGGGCGAGGTGACGCACCGGGAAGAAACGCATCTGCCGCTGGCGGCGGTGCGCCGGGATCTGGCGCGGCGCTGGAGCCTGAGCGCCAGCGATTACCAGACCGGCGGGCCGGCGCGCTATATGCGGGTGGCGGAGACCGGGCAGCGCATCGGCTTCATCACCCCGCTCAGCCATAATTTCTGCGAGGGCTGCAACCGGGTGCGGCTGACCTGCACCGGCACGCTTTATATGTGCCTGGGCCAGGAGGATGCGGTGGATCTGCGCCGGCCGCTGCGGGCCAGCGCGGATGATGCCGGGCTGATTCAGGCGATCGAGCGCGGCATCGCGGCGAAGCCGAAAGGGCATGATTTCGACATCAGCCGGGTGGCGGTGGCGCGGCATATGTCCGTCACCGGCGGTTGAGGCGAAAAGATTTGGGGCTGTCCCCGATCTTCATTCATCTGGCCATTATGTCGATCCCGAGTCTCTTCGCCTTTTGCCCGTGTCGTCAAGGGTTTACTCGCCTTCGGCGACGCGCGGCGAAGCCGCGTGCCCTTGACGACACGGGCAAAAGGCGAAACCCTGCAATGATCGAAATAATGCTGATCCTTCAAGGCGTTGAAAGCATAAGCCTGAAAGTTTTCTGGGACAGCCCCGAAACTTTCATGTTTCCTCGGCTTTGATCGCCTTTGCCCCGGCCAGGAACATCCGCACCGCCGTGCGGATGCGGGTGTTCAGCACTTTCGGCGCCGGCGCCGTGCGCAGCCCGCACAGCACCCCGAACACGAATTCCCCAGCGCCATGCCAAACAACATGCCCGACATCTCCGCCGCCATTTCCGGGCTCGCCCCTTGGGTGATCGCGATCTCCACCAGGCAGCCTTGCAGATGCGTCTTGCCCTTGCGCATCCGCCCGGCGAGGAAGCTCTGGGTGAAATCCGGATCATGGCTGAATTCGGTGATCAGCAGCCGGGTCATGGCAATCTGCACCGGGTCCAGCAGGAATTGCGCCAGCGCCGCCAGGGTGGCGCAGAGCGTGTCCTCCAGGCTGGCGCCAGGCGGCGGCTCGGGAATTGCAGCCTGGTCTGGCGCTGATGCGCCATCAGCTCGCCGAATAAATCCGCCTTGGAGGGCACCAGCGTATAGACGGTGCGCTTGGACATGCCAGCCTGGCGCGCAATGTCCGCCATGGTGGTGTTGTGGTAGCCTTTGCTCAGGAAAAGCTGTTCCGCCGCGGCAATCAGCGCCTCCAGCCGTTCTGGCGACGGGGGTGGGAGGTTTCGGCGGGCGGCAATGCGGGACTCATGGATAACCTATAGAGCGGCACAAAGGAAACCATCAAGTTTTCATATTTAAATAATACCGTTAAAAATCAGCTTGACGGTGGGAGGAAAGCCACGTACCCGTGCTGGCATGAAACCCGCTGGTTTCCGTTCCGGAGTAAGTTCAGCCGCCTTGGCTCTGGCGCTGCTGCCGGCGCTCGCCGGCTGCGCGGTGGGCCCCAATTATCATCCGCCCGCCGCCCCGAATGTGGCCTTGACGCCGCAGCCTCTCCCCGCCGCCACCAGCCGCGCCGATGGCGCCGCCCAGGCCTTCCGGCCCGGGGCTGATATCCCGGGCGATTGGTGGCATCTCTTCCGCTCCCCGGCGCTGGATGCGCTGATCGCCCAGGCGCTGGCGAATAATCCCAGCCTGAAAGCAGCGCAGGAGACCTTGGTGCAGGCGCAGGAAACCGTGCGCGCCGCCCAGGGCAGCCTGATCCCCAGCATCTCCTCCAGCCTCGGCGCGCAGCGCGACCAGGGCTCCTCCGCCGGGCTTGCCGCCTTCGGCGGCGGCAGCGGCGCCAAGCTGCGGCCCTACACGCTCTATAACGCCTCGCTCTCGGTTTCTTATTCGGTGGACGTGTTCGGTGGCGAGCGCCGGCAGATCGAGAATTACATCGCCACCGCCGAATATCAGCGCTGGGAGCTGGAAGCCTCCTATCTGACGCTGACCTCCAATATCGTCACCGCCGCGGTCAATGAGGCCTCGCTGAACGGGCAGATCCAGGCGACCCAGCAAGTCATCGGCGATGAGCAGAAGCTGCTGACGATTTTGCAGACCCAGGCGCGCTTGGGTGGGGTGCCGCAGGCGCAGGTGCTGCAGCAGCAATCCACCCTGGCGCAGCAGCAGGCCAGCCTGCCGCCGCTGCAATCCCAGCTCGCCCAGGCGCAGAACCAGCTCGCCGCCTATGCCGGGCAGTTTCCGGGCAATTTCCATCTGCAGAGCTTCACGCTGGATGATCTGACCCTGCCGGCGGATCTGCCGGTGAGCCTGCCCAGCGCCATCGTCGCGCAGCGGCCGGACATCCAGGCCGCCGCCGCGCAGCTGCATGAGGCCTCGGCCAATGTCGGCGTCGCGGATGCGAATATGCTGCCGCAGATCACGCTCTCGGCGCAGATCGGGCACGAATCCCTCACCCCCGGCACCTTGTTCACGCCGCAGACTCTGCTTTGGAACCTCGTCTCCGGGCTGACCCAGCCGATTTTCGAAGGCGGGCAGCTGGCGGCGCAGCGCAAGGGCGCGCTGGCGGCGCTGCGCGGGCCGGTGCGCAATATCAATCCACCGTCATCTCCGCCTTCCAGAATGTCGCGGATGCGCTGACGGCGCTGCAATATGACGCGGCCACGCTGGCCGCCGCGCAGACCGCGCGCGATGCCGCGGCGCAAAGCCTGCAAGTGACCCAGGCGCAGTATAAATTGGGCGGCCAGCCCTTCACCGCGGTGCTGAATGCCGAGGTGACCTACCAGACCGCCGACATCGCCGCGGTGAAGGCCAAGGCCACGCGCCTGGCCGATACCGCGGCGCTGTACCAGGCGCTGGGCGGCGGTTGGTGGCACCGCCAGGACGTGACCAGCCAGTGCTGCGGGGTGATTCCATGAAGGACAGCATCGTAATGAGCAAGCCGGCCAGACCCGTGAAGCGCACCATCATCATGCTGCTGATCGTGGTGCTTATTCTGGGCATGGTCTTTGGCTGGGGGGCGCTGCGCGCGGTCTTCATCGCCAAATTCCTGAAAGGCTTCGCCAATCAGGTGCAGACGGTGGCGACCATTCAGGCGCAGGAAACACCCTGGCAGCCGGCGATACAGTCCGTCGGCACGGTGACCGCCATCAATGGCGCCTCGCTCTCGGCCGAAGTCGGCGGCATCGTCGATACCATCCATTTCGAATCCGGCCAGGATGTGCAGAAGGGCGATGTGCTGCTCACGCTGCGCGCGAATAACGACCCCGCCGTGCTGGCGCAGCTGCAGGCGCAGGCGAAGCTGGATGAGATCAATTACGCCCGCGACCTGAAGCAGTTCGCCGCCAATGCGGTGGCGCAATCCACGGTGGATACGGACCGCGCCAATCTCGCCGCCGCGCAGGCGCAGGTGGCGGCGCAGCAGGCGAGCATGGATGAGAAGATCGTCCGCGCCCCCTTCTCCGGCCGGCTGGGCATCCGCCAGGTCAATCTGGGCCAGTATCTGCAGCCCGGCACCGCCATCGTCACGCTGGAGCAGCTGAGCTCGCTTTTCGTGGATTTCTACCTGCCGCAGCAGGCGCTGGTGGCGCTGAAGGTGGGGCAGGTGGTCAATCTGAAGATCGACGCCTATCCGGGCCAGACTTTCCCCGCGAAGATCGCCGCGATCGGCGCCACGGTGGATTCCGCCACCCGCTCCATCGCCGTGCGCGCCGTGCTGCGGAATGACGATCTGCGCCTGCGCCCGGGCATGTTCGCCAGCGTCTCGGTGGAGACCGGCGCGCCGAAGGAGGCAGTGACGCTGCCGCAGACCGCCATCGCCTACAGCTCTTATGGCGATACCGTCTATGTGGTGAAGCATGGCCAGGGCAACGCGCTGGTGGCTGACCAGGTGTTCGTGACGCTGGGGGCGACGCGCGGGGATCAGGTGCAGATCCTGGATGGGGTGAAGGCTGGCGACGAAGTTGTCACCGCCGGCCAGGTGAAGCTGCATAATGGCTCGCCGGTGGCGGTGAACAACACGATCCAGCCCAGCAACGATCCCAACCCGAACCCGCCGAACGAGTGAAAAAGCGATGAAGCGCTTTACCGATCTCTTCATCGCCCGGCCGGTGCTGGCCATCGCCGTGTCCGTGCTGATCCTGGTCATGGGCTTGCGCGCGGTGGGCACGCTGCCGGTGCAGCAATTCCCCGAGACCGAGAACGCCACCATCACCATCACCACGACCTATCCCGGCGCCTCGCCGGATACGATCGCGGGGTTCGTGACCACGCCGCTGGAAAACGCCGTCGCCCAGGTCAATGGCATCGACTACATGACCTCGTCGAGCAGCATCAGCGTCTCCACCATCACCATCAATCTGGTGCTCAACCATAATCCGGATCAGGCGCTGACCGAGGTTTCGGCGCGGGTGAATTCGGTGCTGAACCAGCTGCCCAGCGGCACCGAACAGCCGGTGATCACGCTGGCGGTGGGGCAGTCGGTCGATGCGATGTATATCGGCTTTCGCAGCTCGGTGCTGAACGCCAACCAGATCACCGACTATATTACCCGCGTCGTGCAGCCGCAGCTGCAGGCGGTGCAGGGCGTGCAGACGGCGGAGATTCTGGGCGGGCAGAATTATGCCATGCGCATCTGGCTGGACCCGCAGAAGCTCGCCGCCTTCGGCCTCACCCCCAGCGATGTCTGGACCGCGCTCTCCACCAATGATTTCATCTCCGCCCTGGGCAACACCAAGGGCACGATGACGCAGGTGACGCTGACCGCGAATACCGGCCTGCACAGCGCCGCCGAATTCGGCCAGCTCATTCTCAAGCAGCAGAACAACGCCATCATCCGGCTCAAGGATGTGGCGAAGGTGGAGCTGGGCGCGGATAGCTACGACCAGCATGTGACCTTTGATAACAAGCTCGGCGTCTATATCGGCATCAAGGTGGCACCGCAGGCCAATCTGCTCAACGTGATTTCCGGCGTGCGCAAGATCATGCCGGAAATCCAGACCAATCTGCCCACCGGCCTGACCGGCGCGATTGTCTATGACAGCACGGTGTTCGTGAATGCCTCCATCCGCGAAGTGGTGGAATCGCTGCTGGAGGCGCTGCTGATCGTGACTTTGGTGGTGTTCGCCTTCCTCGGCTCGCCGCGCTCGGTGCTGATCCCGGTGGTGGCGATCCCGCTCTCGCTGATCGGCGCCTTCGCGATGATGGCGGCGTTCGGCTTCTCCATCAATCTGCTGACGTTGCTGGCGCTGGTTCTGGCGATCGGGCTGGTGGTGGATGATGCGATCATCGTCGTGGAAAACGTCAACCGCCATCTCGATCTCGGTGAAACCCCGCTGGTGGCGGCGCGCGCCGCGGCGGCGGAGCTGGGCGGGCCGATCGTGGCGATGACGGTGGTGCTGATCGCGGTCTATGTGCCGATCGCCTTCCAGTCCGGCCTGACCGGGGCGCTGTTCACCGAATTCGCGTTGACGCTGGCGGGCTCGGTGACGATCTCGGCGGTGGTGGCGCTGACCCTGACGCCGATGCTGAGCGGGCGGTTTCTCAAGCATGTGGATCGCGAGCAGCCCAACTGGGAAGGCAAGCTGATCAATTTCATCGATGCCGCCTTCGCCCGCGTGCATCGCGCCTATACCAGGATGCTGCATTCCAGCCTGGAGACGGTGCCGGTGACGCTGATCTTCGCGGCCATCGTGCTCGGCAGCATCTATTTCCTCGCCGCCGGGGCGAAGAGCGAGCTGGCGCCGGTGGAGGATCAGGGCATCGTGCTGTTCAGCTCCACCTCGGCACCGGACAGCACCACCGGCCAGCGCGCCATGTGGGACAGCCATTTCAACGCCTCGCTGCTGAAATATCCAGACGTCGCGCACAGCTTTCAGATCGACGTGCCGGGCACCAACATCATCGGCACGGTGCTGAAGCCCTGGGGCGAGCGCCGCCCGGCCGCGACGCTGCAGACGCTGATGCAGGCGGATGCCAACAAGGTGGATGCCGGCCAGCAGGTCGCCGCCTTCCCGCTGCCGCCGTTGCCCGGCTCCTCGGGCCTGCCGGTGCAGTTCGTGGTGAAGAGCACCAGCGACTTCAACGTGCTCTATCCCGACACCCAGAAGCTGCTGCAGGCGGCGCTGGCCAGCGGCAAATTCATCTTCCTGCAGAGCGATCTGAAGATCGACCAGCCGGAGGCGGAGGTGGTGATCGACCGCGACAAGGCGGCGGCGCTGGGTCTGAATATGAGCCAGATCGGCGCCGCTTTGGGTGAGGCGCTGGGCGGCGGCTATGTGAATTATTTCGATCTCGATGGCCGCTCCTATAAGGTGATCCCGCAGACGCAGCGCACCGCGCGGCTGAATGTCGCCGATCTGAACGATTATTACGTGCTCTCCTCCGGCGGCATCAATGTCCCGCTCTCCTCGATCGCGACGATCAAGACCAGCGTGATCCCGGAGACGATCAATCATTTCCAGCAGCAGAATTCGGCGACCTTGCAAGGGGTGGTGGCGCCGGGCGTGGCCGAGGCGGATGCGCTGCACACGCTGCAAAGCCTGGCCAAGAAAATTCTGCCGCCGGACGACACGCTGGATTATGGCGGGCTGATGCGCCAGTTCGTGCAGACCAGCAGCGCCTTCATCTTCACCTTTGCCTTCGCGCTGATCATCATCTTCCTGGCGCTGGCGGCTCTGTTCAACTCCTTCCGCGACCCGCTGATCATCCTGGTCTCGGTGCCGATGTCCATCGCTGGCGCCTTGATCTTCATCTATATCGGCATTGGCGGGCTGAGCCTGAATATCTATACCGATGTCGGGCTGGTGACGCTGATGGGGCTGGTCTCCAAGCACGGCATTCTGATGACCGAGGTGGCGAACGAGGCGCGGCTGGCCGGCATGGGCAAGCGCGAGGCGATCGAGCATGCGGCCAATATAAGGTTGCGGCCGATTTTGATGACCACGGCGGCGATGGTGGTCGGCGTGCTGCCGCTGGTCTTCGCAAATGGCGCCGGCGCTGCCTCGCGCTATGCGATGGGCATGGTGATCGCCGGGGGCCTGTCCATCGGCACCTTGTTCACGCTGTTCGTGGTGCCGGCGGTGTATCTGGTGCTGGCCGAGGATCACAAACCGGTATCGAACTAAATAAAAGGTTGAAAAACTTTTAAGTTCTGGCAATTTTTGCGTGCATGAAACGAACGCGTGCACCGACGGGATTTGCCGAAATGTCGATGCTGGAGGCGTTGACGCCGGAGCTGCGCCCGGCGCCGATGTCGCTTGGCACCGATGGCCATCGTGCCCGGCTGCGGGCGCGCTTTCTCACCGGCGGGCCGGAGGCGCTGGCCGATCACGAGCTGATTGAGATGACCTTGTTCCTGGCGCTGCCGCGGCGCGACACCAAGCCGATCGCCCGGGCTTTGCTGGCGCGCTTTGGCTCCTACGCCAATGCCATCTCCGCCCCGGTGCCGGATCTGCTGGGCATTGCGGGGCTGGGCGAGGCCGGGGTGGCGGCGTTGAAGCTGGTGCAGGCCGCCTCCCAGCGCCTGGCGAAGGCGGAAGTGCTCTACCGTCCGGTGCTCAGCAACTGGGACCGGTTGATGGAATATCTGCAGGCGGTGCTGGCACGCGAGAAGATCGAGCAGTTCCGGCTCTTATTCCTGGATAACCGCAACCGGCTGCTGGCCGACGAGCCGCAGGCGCAGGGCACGGTCAACCACACTCCGGTCTATCCGCGCGAGGTGGTGAAGCGCGCGCTGGAGGTGAACGCCACCGCGATCATCCTGGTGCATAATCATCCCAGCGGCGATCCCTCGCCCTCGGAGGAGGACATCGCGATGACCCGCGAGATCAAGAAGGCCGCCAGCGCGCTGAGCGTGGTGCTGCACGACCATGTCATCGTCGGCAACGGACGCTGGCTGAGCTTTCGCAAGGCGGGGCTGTTATGAGGCCCAGCCGGTAAGCATGGCCAGGCGCAGCGCCACGGCCAGCCGCCCCTCCTGCTGGGGCAGTGCCGCCAGCGCCGCCGCGAACAGGGTGCGCGGCGGGATGGCGCGGCTGCGCCCGGCCAGCGCGTTGGTCTCCCCGGCGTCGCGCAGCTCATGCAGCAACGCCAGGGGATCGGCGTACAGGAAGGTGATCTCCTCCAGATCCGCCACCGGATGGCTGAAGCCGGCGCGCTGCAGCAGCCCGGCGCAGTCGCGCAGCTCTGGGAAGGGTGAGACGCGCGGGCTGACCTTGCCGGTCAGCGCCTCCTCCGCCTCCAACAGCGCCAGGCGCAGCTCATGCAGCGTACCCAGAGCCGGCAGGCTGGCCAGCAGCAGCCCGCCCGGCTTCAGCGCCCGGCGCAGCTGGATCAGCGCGCCCGGCAGATCATCCAGCCAATGCAGCGAGAGCGGGGCCACGACCAGATCATACGCTCCCGGCGCCAGGCCGAAATCATCGGGGCCAGGCAGGATCAAGGGCCGCCCGCCGGCCAGCGCCGCCAGGCGCGGTGAGGCATCCGCGCTGTCCACCAGCATGCCGCGCGCCGCCAGCGCCGGGGCGACGGCGCCGCGACCGCCAAAATCCAGTGCGCGCTCGAAGCGGATGGTGGTATCGTCCAGCCGGTCGAGCAGCCGCGCGGTCAGATCCTCCAGCACCGGGGCGATATTGCCCAACCGGCCGGCGGCGCGCTCGCGATGCTTTACCATTGTGGTGAAATCGAAAATGCTCTGCACATGAAACCCCTGTTGCGCTGGGTTCTGGATAGCGTCCTGCCGCCTTCCTGTCTCGCCTGCCACCGTCTGGTGGAGGCGCAGGGGCAGCTTTGCCTGGAGTGTTTCAAGACCGCGCATTTCATCACCGCGCCGCTCTGCGCCTGTTGCGGCGTGCCGTTGAGCCTTGCCGCGTCGCCGGCGGAAACCCTGCATTGCGCCGCCTGCGCGGCATCGCCGCCGGCCTTCACCCAGGCCCGCGCCGCGCTGCGCTATGACGAGACCGCCAAGCGGATGATCCTGCCGCTGAAATATAGCGACCAGAGCGAGGTGGCCGCCGGCATGGCCAGGCTGATGCGCCGGGCCGGGGAGGAGCTGCTGCAAGCGGCCAATCTGCTGCTGCCGGTGCCGCTGCACAATGCCCGGCTGCGCCAGCGCCGCTATAATCAGGCGGCGCTGCTGGCGATCGCCCTGGCCAGGCTCACCGGCCGGCCGGTGAGCCTGGATGTGCTGCGCCGGGCGCGGGCCACGGCGAAGCTGGAGGGAATGGGCGCGGCGCAACGCCAGGCGGCGCTGCAGGGCGCCATCCATGTCCGCCCTTATGCCGGGCTGGCGGGCAAGCGCATCCTGCTGGTGGATGATGTGATGACGACAGGGGCGACGGCGCATCATTGCGCCCTGGCGCTGCGCGCCGCCGGGGCCATGCGGGTGGATGTGCTGACCCTGGCGCGCGTCGCGGATCCGCGTTTGCAATGAAGGGGCGCTGAGATTCACCTTGCATTCGCCCGCCCGCAAGCTAATTGGGAGGCAAATGCCTGAAATCGAGATCTATACCCAGCCTTACTGCCCCTATTGCATGCGCGCCATGGCGTTGCTGGAGCGCAAAGGGGCGGCCTTCACGGAAATCAGCGCCCCGCACGGCACGCCGGCGCGCGAGGCGGCGATCAGCCGCTCCGGCGGGCGCACCACCGTGCCGCAGATCTTCATCGCCGGCCAGCATATTGGCGGCTGCGACGATCTGCTGGCGTTGGAGCGCGCCGGCAATTTGGAGCCTCTGCTTACGCCATGATCCATTACCAGCTGCGCTGTGAAGCCGGCCATGAGTTCGATGGCTGGTTCCGGGATTCCGAAGGCTTTGAGAGCCAGGCGGCTGGCGGGCTGGTGGCCTGCCCGTCCTGCGGCAGTGTCGAGGTGAACCGGGCGCTGATGGCCCCCTCGATCCCGCGCAAGGGGCGCGAGCTGGTGGTCTCGCCTGAGCCGCCGCCGGCCGATGCGCTCCCCCCCGGCCCGCAGACCGCCGGCGGCGCGCTGCCGGATGCGGTGCGCGCGGCGCTGCAGAAGCTGCGCGAGGAGGTCGAGAAAAACTGCGACTATGTCGGCGCGGATTTCGCCGAGGAAGCCCGGCGGATCCATTATGGCGAGGCTGCGCCGCGCGGGATTTATGGCGAAAGCTCCGAGGAGGAAGCCGAGGAGCTGGCCGAGGATGGCATCGCCTTCGCCCGCATCCCCTGGGCGCCGCGCAACGATAGCTGAACCATGCGCGAGATCATCTTCTCCGCCGATGATTTCGGCCTGACCGAAAGCGTCAACGAGGCGGTGGAGCGCGCGCATCGCGAGGGCGTGCTGGGCCAGGCGAGCCTGATGGTCGCCGCCCCGCCGCCGAGGATGCGGTGCGCCGGGCGCGGATGCTGCCGGGGCTGAAAGTCGGACTGCATCTGGTGCTGGTGGATGGCGATTCGCTGCTCGGCCATGCCCGCCTGCCGCACATCACCGGCCCGGATGGGCGGTTTTCCACCAATCAGGCGGCTCTGGGCGTGCGCTATTTCTTCTCGCCCGCGGCAAGGCGGGAGCTGCGCGCCGAGATCGAGGCGCAGTTCGCGGCCTTTGCGGACTCCGGGCTGGACCTGCACCATGCCGATGCGCACAAGCATTTCCTGCTGCACCCGACCATCGCCCGGCTGATGATCGAGATCGGCCGGCGCTACGGGCTGAAGCGGCTGCGGGTGCCGGCCGAGCCGCCGGCGGTGATGGCGGCGCTGGGCGAGCGCGTCACCTTCGGGGACCGTGTTTTATATGCCTGGACCCGGCTGCTGCGCGCCCAGGCGCGTGGGCTGGAGGTGCCGGACCAGGTGTTCGGGCTGAAATGGTCCGGGCATGTGACGGCCGAACGCATCGCCCGGCTGCTGCCGCTGGTCCCGGAGGGGCGCACGGAAATCTACACCCACCCGGCTACGCGCCGGGATGAAGCGCTGGTCCGGCTGATGCCGGATTATGAGCATGTGGCGGAGTTTGAGGCGCTGCTGGCCCGCTATCGCAGCTAGAGCCTCAAGCTTTTAGCCTGAGGCATCTAATGATGCCAGGCGGCACCGGTATAGAAATATTGCCCCAGCCCGATGGTGAAAACCAGACAGCCATAGAGCGCATGCTCGACGCCGCTGAATGTGAGCGAGCGTGTGGCGGCGTAAGAGCGGGCGAATAGCCAGCCGCCGGCGAGGGTGAGCAGCACCGCCCAGGCGTTGAGGAAGATGATATGGGCATAGCCGAAAGCCAGGGCTGAAACCGCCACGGTGGCGCGCCCGAAGATGGGCTCGTAACGGGCGAACAGGAAGCGCCGGAAGATGATCTCCTGAGGCCAGACTGAGAGCAGCGGGTAGAGCAGCATGATCAGCGCCCAGAAGCGCGGGCGGTGCAGCGGCAGCGAGAGAAACAGGCCGGGGGCCAGAAGCCAGGTGGCGAGGGTGAGGGCGGCCCCGCACAGCGCGAAGCGGCGCAGCATTTCACGCCACCCCTGGGCGCGGCCACGCGGGACAGCGCGACTGGCCAGCCAGCAGGCCAGGCCACCGCCCCAGAGCACCAGAAACAAAATCCCCGGCCGGCGCAGCATGAGGATGAGCAGCGGCACGCCAGCGAACAGGAACAGAAATTCGGCCCATAAAAAAACCCGGCTTTCGCCGGGTTTTTCGAAGCGCATCAGCGCTTGGAGAACTGGAAGGAGCGGCGGGCCTTCGGCTTGCCGTACTTCTTACGCTCGACCATGCGGCTGTCGCGGGTCAGGAAGCCGGCGGCCTTCAGGATCGGGCGCAGATCCGGCTCGAACAAGGTCAGCGCGCGGGAGATGCCGTGGCGCACGGCGCCGGCCTGGCCGGAGAGGCCGCCACCGGTGACGGTGCAATACACGTCGAACTGGTTGTAGCGGTCAGCCACCAGGAAGGGCTGGGTGATCAGCATGCGCAGCACCGGGCGGGCGAAATAGACCGGGGCGGTCTTGCCGTTCACGATGATATCGCCCTTGCCGGGCTTCACCCAGACGCGCGCGATGGCGTTCTTGCGGCGGCCGGTGGCGTAGGAGCGGCCTTGCGCGTCCTTCTTCGGTTCACGCTTCTGGGGGCGGCGTCCGGGGTGGCGGCGCCGGCGGTGGCCTGGAGGTCCTTCAGACCGGCGAAAGCATTGGTTTCGGACATTGGAATCAAGCCCTCTTGTTCTTGGAGTTCAGCGCGCCGACATCGAGCGCCTTCGGCTGCTGGGCGCCATGCGGGTGCTCGGGACCAGCATAGACATACAGGTTCTTCATCTGCTGGCGCTGCAGCGGGCCACGGGTGATCATGCGCTCAACCGCCTTCTCGACCACGGACTCAGGATGCTTGCCGGCCAGACGGTCCTTGATGGAGCGCTCCTTGATGCCGCCAGCATAGCCGGTGTGGTAGTAGAAGATGCTGTCTTCCAGCTTTTTGCCGGTCAGTTTCACCTTCTCCGCGTTGACGATGACGATGTTATCGCCGCAATCAACGTGCGGGGTGAAGGTGGCTTTGTGCTTGCCGCGCAGGCGCGTGGCCACAATGGCCGCCAGGCGGCCGAGGATCAGACCTTCGGCGTCAATCAGGATCCAGTCCTTCTTGACATCCGCGGGCTTGATGGAAATCGTCGTTTTCATATGCTCACCCAAAGAATAGTGGCGGGCTTATGAGCAAGCCCAGGGAAAAGGTCAATAGATTGGCATGTGGTATTTTCATACCACATGGTTTTCAGGCGATCATCCAGCCATCACCGGGGCTAAGTTTGCAGACATTTTTCGTGGCGGCTTTTTCAAAGAGCTGCAAAAAAGCCGCCCTCTCAGGCGGCTTTTGCTTAGAGCATCAATCCTTTAGCTTGGTGCTCTAAGTTTTGTTTTGGCAAGCAGTTTCATGTGTTTAGGGTGACGCTGTCGCGTCAATCTAAACACATATTGCTCTAATCCAGCCTCGGCTCGCTGCGCCTTGGCCGCTGCGGGGCGGCGGGGCGGGGCTCGCGGATGGCGGAGAAATCCCGGTCCGCGAAGCCACGGCTATTGGGAATCGGCGCGCGGGAGGGGGCAGGGGGCTCTTCCACGGGGGCCTGGCGGGCGCGTTTCAGCTGGGCGAAATTCGGGGTGTCGTCATAGCTGTCCATGGCGCGCACCGGGGTCTGGATGACACCGCTGGCGCGCATCTGCATCACCCGCAGCTCCTCGCGCATATCCTCCAGCTCCCCCTCGATCGTCTCCAGCCGGGCTTTCAGGCCGAAGACATTGAAGGGCACCATCAGGAAGGCCAGGAACCAGAGCAAAGCCGGCACGGCGAGGGCCAGGAACAGCCAGCCCGGCATCCAGTCCGGCAGAGTGAAGGGCAGGGTCATCAGCATAGCCTCATCATAACGAATTAGTGCCGGAAATGCCGCATATTTGTGAACACCATGGCGATCCCGGCTTTGTCAGCCGCCTCGATCACCTCGGCATCGCGGATCGAGCCGCCCGGCTGGATCACGCAGCTCGCCCCGGCGGCAATCGCCGCTTCCAGACCGTCGGCAAAGGGGAAGAAGGCATCGGAGGCCACGGCGCAGCCGGTGAAATCCAGCTTCGCCTCCTTGCCGCGCCAGGCAGCGATGCGGGCACTATCCACCCGGTTCATCTGCCCGGCGCCGACGCCGATGGTGGCCTTGTTCTTGGCATAGACGATGGCGTTGGACTTCACATGCTTGCCGACGCGGAAGGCGAACAGCATGTCCTCCAGCTCGGCTGCGGTGGGGGCGCGCTTGGTGACCACCTTCAGGTCCGCCGCCTCCACCCGCCCGGCGTCGCGGCTCTGCAGCAGGAAACCGCCGGCGAGCGATTTGAAGGTGACACCGGCCTCGGTCGGGCTCGGCACGCCGCCCGTGGTCAGCAGGCGGAGATTCTTCTTCGCGGCCAGCAGCGCCTTGGCGCCCTCGGTCACCTCCGGGGCGATGATCACCTCGGTGAAGATGGTGGCGATCTTCGCGGCGGTCTCCTCATCCAGCGTGCGGTTCAGCGCGACGATGCCGCCAAAGGCCGAAACCGGGTCGCAGGCCAGGGCCAGATCCCAGGCGGCGGACATGCTCTGCGCGCTCGCCACCCCGCACGGGTTGGCGTGCTTGACGATGACGATGGAGGGGGCGTCGAATTCCGCCACGCACTCGAAGGCGGCGTCGGTGTCGTTGAAATTATTGTAGGACAGTTCCTTGCCCTGGTGCTGGGTGGCGGTGGCAACCCCGAAGCGCGACGGGGAGGAGGTGTAGAACGCCGCCGACTGGTGCGGATTCTCGCCATAGCGCAGCGCCTGCTTCTTCTCGCCGGAGAAAGAGAAGCGCTCGGGATATTCCTCGCCCAGCTGCCCCGCGAACCAGCCGGAAATGGCGGCATCATAGGCGGCGGTGCGGGCATAGGCCCCGGCGGCCAGTTTGCGGCGTGTCTCCAAAGTGGTGCCGCCATGCGCGGCGATCTCTTCCAGAACCTTGGCGTAATGCGCGGGCTCGGTCAGCACCGCGACACTTTCATGGTTCTTGGCGGCGGAGCGGATCATCGCCGGGCCGCCAATATCGATATTTTCGATACAATCCTCGAACGCCGCTCCCCGCGCCACCGTCGCCTCGAACGGGTAGAGATTGACCGCGACCAGATCGATCGGCGCGATGTCGTGCGCGGCCATCTGCTCGATATGGGCGGGGTCGTGCCGGCGGCCCAGGATGCCGCCATGCACCTGCGGCACCAGCGTCTTCACCCGGCCATCCAGGATTTCGGGAAAGCCGGTATGTTCGGAAACCTCGGTGACCGGCACGCCGGCCTCGCGCAGCATCTTGGCCGAGCCGCCGGTGGAGAGGATCTTGGTCCCCGTCGCCGCCAGGCTCTGGGCGAATTCGACCAATCCGGTCTTGTCCGAGACGGAAATCAAAGCGGTGCGGATAGGGACGATGTCTGACACGAGGCGGCTCCGTTATTGGCGACGATGCAATGCCCAGGCGCGCGGCGAACTCCCCCACGCTCCCCGATGGTAGCCATCTGAGCGCCAGTCACGTGCGGGCCGGCGCGGTTTCGCATGCGGCAAAACCGGATGCAAGCAGGCAAGCGCTGGGGGTAACGCAGGCATGTCCTAAATTTAAAGCCCCTCGCCTGTGGCAAATTTGTCGCAGTGTAATCAAGTTTTGCTGTATGACGTGAACAGGCCGGGGCGGCGCCCCGGTCAGGCTGTGGTTCAGGAGGATTTGAGCATGGTCAGGCAGAGTTGGCAGGGTTTTGTTTTCGCCGGGGTGGCGGGGATCGCGGCGATCAGCGCCTGCGCGATGGCCGCACCCGGGCCGCATGTCACCGACGCATCGGTGCAGGTCCCCACGCCGGTGACACCGAGAGCGGCCGCCAAGCCGGCGGCGCCGCAATTTTCGGTGCAGACGCCGATCGACAAGATCGCGGCGGATGCGCGCGGCAAGGCGGTGCTGAACCGCGACATGCCGGGGCTGATCAGCGATCCGCGCTATGAGCTGTTTTCCTCGATGAGCCTCTCCCAGCTCGCCAGCCTCTCCGGCGGCAGGCTGACCCAGAGCGATCTGAAGAAGGTCAACACCGATCTGGCCGAGCTCTCCCCCGGCCAGTAGGGTTTACGCCCCCGGCTGCGCCTGCACCACCACGGCGGAGACGGCGTTGGCCGGCGAGCCTTTCAGCACCTTGGTGCTGGTCAGCACATAGATCACCGCATCTTTCTTATCGTCGAGGATGCGCGTCAGGATGAAATGCTTGAAGATCAGCGAGGCGGAGATCGCGCCGATCTGCTCTTGCCGCGGCAGGTCCGCCGGCAAATTCACCGGCCCATGGGCGATGCAATTGAGGGAAAACTCGCTCGGATCGCTCGCCAGCCCCACCCCGCCGGCAATGCCGCCGGTCTGTGCCGAGGCCGCATAGCAGGAAATATTGGGGATCTTCGGATCGTCGAAGCGCTCCACTACCACCTTGTCATTGGGGCCGAACCAGCGGAAATTTGTGCTCACCGCGCCGATCTGATGGCGCGCGCCGCCATGGGGCATCACCAGCCAGAAAAACAGCCCGATCAGCACCAGAATCGCCAGCAGCACGGCCAGCGCGCGATAGAGAAATCCCCTCAACGCCGTATCTCCTTCAACCCGTCATAGATCGCCAGCGTCTTCTGGCAGACGATTTCGTCAGAAAAATGCGCGGCGACGCGCGCCCGCCCATTTGCCCCCAGCCGGGCGCGCAGGCTGGGGCTGGCGATCAGCCGGGCCAGGGCGGCGGCCAGGGCCTGGGGATTATGCGGCGGCACCAGAAAGCCGGTCTCGTGATCAACCACCGCCTCGCGGCAGCCGGGAATGTCGGTGGCCACGGCGGGCCGCGCCGCGGACATCGCCTCCAGCAGCGCCTTCGGCAGGCCTTCGCGATAGGTCGAGGGCAGGGTGAAAATATGAATCTCGCGCAGCAGCCCGGCCATGTCCTTCACCGGCCCGAGCCATTTGATCAGCCCTTGCGCCTCCCAGCCGCGCAGCTCGGCCTCGGTGATCGGGTTGGGGTTGGAGAGGTCCGGCGCGCCGGCCAGCCAGAATTCCGCCTGGCCCTTCAGCAGCCGCGCCGCCTCGACGAAATCCGGAATGCCCTTCTCGCGGATCAGGCGCGCCGCCAGCAGAATGCGCGGCCGGCCTTCCGCTTCCGTCATCGGGGCAAACAGCGTCATATCCACGCCAGCCCCCGGATCAGCGCGGTGCGCGCGCGGGCCACCATCCGGCCCTCGACCATCGCGTTCAGATCGTCCGGGTTTTCGAAAATGGCGATGCCGTGTTTGGGGCTCATGGTGGCGCGCAGCCCGGCCGAGACCAGGGGCTTCAAAATTTTCGCCAGCAGCTTTTGCGAGGAGAATACGAAACCCAGCCCGATCGGCGCGTTGACCACGGCGGGTACGCGCGCCAGACGGGCGGCGATGCCGCCGAAAATGATCGGCTTCAGCGCGATATGATGCACCACATCCGGCTGCAGCCGCCGATATTGCCGCGCCAGCCAGAATGAAAAAGCCAGCTCCTTGAACGGGTTGAGGCGCTTGCGGTCGAGATCGGCGGCGATGAATTCGATGCCCGAGGCCTCGATTTCGGCGCGGGACTGGTTTTCCCGGGTGATCAGCACCACCCGCCAGCCCGCCGCCTTGGCGGCCAGGCCGCGTGCCCAGAAATGTGAGGCGAAGAACCAGTCTTCCATCAGCAGAAAGACGAGGGTGGGGCGTTGGTCGGGCATGCAGCGGATGTAGAGCAACATCTGATCAAACGATACCATTTGATCGGATGTTGCCTAAATATCGTTGATCCCGGCCCGCGCTGCCTGCCAGCGCCAGCTATCGCGGCACATATCCTCCACCCCGCGCTCTGCCTTCCAGCCAAAAAGCTTCTCGGCCAGCGCCGGGTTGGCGTAATAGCTGGCGACATCGCCAGCGCGGCGCGGCGCGATGTTCACCGGGATCTCCCGGCCCGTCGCCGCCTTGAACGCCTTTACCAGCTCCAGTACCGTGGTGCCGTTGCCGGTGCCGAGATTGACGGTGACGGAGACATCATGGGCGGTGATATGTTCCACCGCCAGCGCATGCGCCAGCGCCAGATCCATCACATGGATATAATCGCGCTCGCCGGTGCCATCGCGGGTGGGGTAGTCATTGCCGAAGACATTGAGCCGGGCGCGCTCGCCGGTGGCCACCTGGGTCACGTAAGGCATCAGATTATTCGGCACGCCGCGCGGCGTCTCACCGATCACCGCGGAGGGATGCGCGCCGACCGGGTTGAAATAGCGCAGATTGGCAGCCCCCTTGAGCTTGCCGGTGCGGGCCAGATCGCGGATCAGATCCTCCATCACCAGCTTGGTGCGGCCATAGATGTTCTCCACCCGCGTCGGCGCGTCCTCCAGAATCGGCGAGCTGTCCGGCTGGCCATAGACCGTGGCGGAGGAGGAAAATACCAGCCGCGCCACCCCGGTCGCCTGCATCGCCTGCATCAGCCGGATCGTGCCGATGATGTTCATGTCGTAATAAAGCAGCGGGTCGGCCTCGCTCTCGCCCACCGCCTTCAGCGCGGCGAAATGGATCACCGCCTCGACCGGATGCGCCTTCAGCGCTGCGCTCACCGCCGCGGTGTCGCGGATATCGGCCTCGATCACCGTCATCTCTTGGCCGGTGAGGCGGGCGAGCCGGGCCGGCACGTCGCGCTCGGCATTGGCGAAATTATCCAGAATGACGATCTCGTGGCCGCGCTGGGCCAGCACGGCGGCGGTGTGGGAGCCGATATAGCCGGCGCCGCCGGTCAACAGAATGCGCATGGGATCAGGCCTTGGTAATGGTCCATTTGATATGCTGCGGGCCATCCTGATGGCCCGGCAGCACGATCTGCTCGGCGCGGCGCGGCTCGGCCTGGCCGAAATACACGCTCTCCTCGATCCTCGGCGCCGCGCCTTCGGCCTTCAGCCGGAAGCCGCGCCCGAGGGGGTGCGCAGCAGCACCGTCTCGTCATCCTGCACCAGGCTGGCGGTGACGTTGGGGTGGAGATGGAAACGGATGGCGAAAGGCTGCGGGGTTTCCGCCTCGATCAGATCCTCGCCCTGCAATTCCTCGCCGTTTTCGGAGAGGCCGAGGCGGCGATGATGGATGGCGCCGAAGGGCTTGCTCCAGCCATCGTGATTGGCCTCGATCCAGCCGATGCCGCCGGCCTCCTGGCGCTGCACATTCACATTCAAGGGCCGCCGGCCGAGCCCGGTCTCCTTGATCTCGGCGGAGGAGGTGTCGGCGATAATCAAGGTGGAATGGGCGGCGGTGCCGCGCAGCACCCCGGCCCAGTCGCTGGCCAAAGCCGGGGCGGCGCCGCAATTGACGATCAGCCGGTCCTTGCCGAAGGAATATTCAAAGCCCAGCGTGCCGGCATGGGCGAAACGGTCCAGCCCCGGCGCGGTGGGCACGCCGGCATCCATGAACAAAACCGCCTTGCCGGCGGCGAGGCGGAATAGCCCGCAGGCTTTCAGATGCGCCAGCGTGCCGCGCGCCCGCCCGGCCTGGGCTAGCACCAGATCCACCAATGTCGCCAGCTCCTCCTGGGAGCCGTTGAACAAAGGCAGCCCGCCATCGCCATGGCGCAGGGCGCGCAGCGCGGCGGCGGCGTGCTCGATGGCGGTGACCAGCTCGGTCGGTGGGGTTTTGGAGCCTGCCTGCATCAAGGCGCGGATCTCGGTGAGGTCCTGCAAGGCCAGCAGATGCGCCGCCGGGCTGCGTTCGATATGGCCGCCATCGGCGTAGAATTGCCGCGCCAGCTCCGGCAGCAGGATTTTCTGCACCCGGGGCAGATATTGCACATGCTCGGGCATGGCGATGGAGGCGGCGGCCAGCCCTTTCAGCGCGGTCAGGGCGCGGCCATCCAGAAATTCGGCCGGCAGAGCGGCGGAGAGGGTGCGGGCATCCTGCACCAGCCGGTGCATCAGCGCCTGGCGAAAGGCGTCATCGGCCGAGGCGGCGAAGAAATCATAATGGCCGAGCCAGGCGGCCAGCCGCGCGCCCACCACATCCGGCGCATAGGAAATCGGCTCGGGCTTGGCGTGTCCATGTAATCCATGGCCAGCGCGCGGGCGCGGGAGCGGGCGGCATCGGTGCCCAGGGCGCGCAGATCCCGCAGCCAGGTGAAGCCATGCAGATGCGCGCGCAGCAGGCGGGTGCAGCCGGGGGCATGGCTGAAAATATCGTGATGGAGGGGCAGCACCGCGCCGCCAAATTCCAGCTCCGCCTTGACCAGCCGGGCGCCGCGCGCGGGATCCCCCGGCCAGGGGTCGCGCAGCGAGAGCGCCGGCGCATCCGGCCCGCCGGCGGGGCGCAGATTTTGCAGCCTGGTGAACCAGGTGCGGGCCTGGCGGCCGAGGCCAACCGGCTTGGCGGGGCCTTCGCTCATCCGCCCTGGCTGATGCTGGTCTGCGCCGGCAAAGCGGGCAGGGCGGTGCGGATCTCGGTGATCGCCTGGGCGTAATCCGGAGCGCCGTAAACAGCGGTGCCGGCGATCAGGCAGGTGGCGCCGGCGGCGAGCACGCCGGGCGTGGTCTTGGGCGTGATGCCGCCATCGATCTGCAGCACGATATCATGCCCGCTCTCGTCGATCATGCGTCGTAGCGCTGCGATTTTCGGCAGCTGCGAGGCGATGAAGGCCTGCCCGCCAAAGCCGGGATTGACCGTCATCACCATGATGATGTCGGTGAGATCAAGCACATGCGCCACCGCGTCGATCGGCGTGGCCGGGTTCAGCACCACCCCGGATTTCTTGCCCAGGCCGCGGATATGCTGGAGCGTGCGGTGCAGATGCGGGCCGGATTCAGGATGCACGGAGATATGATCCGCCCCGGCCTCGGCGAAGGCGGTGATATACGGGTCCGCCGGGGCGATCATCAGATGCACGTCGAGCGGCATTTTGGTGTGCGGTCGCAGCGCTTTGACCACCAGCGGGCCGAAGGTGATGTTGGGAACGAAATGCCCGTCCATCACATCCAGATGCAGCCAGTCCGCGCCGGCCTGTTCGACGGCGATCACCTCCTCCTTCAGCCGAGCGAAATCGGCGGCGAGCAGGGACGGGGCGATGAGCGGTCGAGTCGGGGAGGCGGTCATGATGCTTTGTTGTAACCGGCAGGGTGGAGGATTCACAAGCGGGGGTTGATATCCAAGATGCCCCTGTGGCAGGCGCAAGATATGCAAGCTTCGTCTTCAGCGGCAGGGGCGACGGCCCAGGTCAGGTTTTCCTTTGTCCTAGCGGCAGCACTGGTCGTTGGCCTTTATCTGGCATTTCTGGCAGCGCATCTGGTGCTTTTATATCAAATGCACGGCCAGACGGAAGTTTTGCGAGGTGAGCATCAGCTGCCTCAGAAAGATTTTGGTTTGTTTTGGTGTGCCGGGAATGGCCTGATTTCGCAGCTGGCGCAAAGTTTTCATTTTCATTTTTCGCAGTCATTTCGGCAGGTTTGCCAGAACGATATCCTCTCCCCGCAGTCGCCGATCGACCAGGCTTGGCCCTACCCGCCAACAATGGGTTTCCTCGTTGCCCCATTTGCCTTGTTGCCATTAGGGGAGGCGTTTTGGGTGTGGCGGCTCTTCAGCGTTTGTGTCGCCGCATTGCTGTTGCGCAGGGCAGGGCTGAGTTGGCAGATCATCAGTCTTGGTCTGGCCAGCCCGGCCGCTTTGCATGACTTCACCAACGGCCAGAATGGCACGCTGACCGGCGCCTGGCTGCTTGCGGCTTTGCTGCTCGCAGGACACGGCAATCGTCTTGCCGGTTTCTGCGCCGGGCTGTTGAGCCTCAAGCCTCATTTAGGCGTAGGTGTGTCGGTTGCGGCGCTGCGGCTGCGGGCTTGGCGAATGATCGGCTGGGCTGTGGCAGTGGCGTTTTTCCTGGCGGTTGCGGCGACATACTTGTGGGGGCTGCACGGCTGGGTGTGGTTTTTCGGCATCGCACAGCATGACGAATGGCTATGGGCTTCGCGCCCTATTAAGCAAGTTTTTCCAGGTGCCGCGATCACGGTTTACGACATGGTGCGAAGCTTTGGGCTGGCTGATCGAAGTGCCTTGGTGGTGCAAGGCTTGGCCTCTATTTTGGCGATCTGTCTGATCTGGCATTGCTGGGCGCCAGGTCGGTTAAAGTTAATGCCGAGGGTTATTATTACGGTTTGCCTGAATGTGTGGATTGTTCCCCATGGCTTCATGTACGACCTCGTGGCGTTCTCGGTTGCCATGGGGCGCTGGTTGTCGTTTGTAAAGGTTGGCAGCGTTTCGCGGCCTGCCTGTTGTGGCTGATGGCTGGCTACACAGGCGTGATCTCAGTGATGCTCACCCACCTGCTCCTCTTCCCGCTGGTCGCCCTCGCCGGGGCCGCGCTGGCCTGGAAGGTCAGGGACGCACCAGCCTGGCGATAAAGAACCCGTCCATGCCGCCGCGTTCGGGCCAGAGTCCGGGATGGGTGCGGATATCGCCTTGCGCGGTCACCGCCTCGGGCAGTTCGGGCAGGCTGAGCGGGTCGCGCTTCAGCCCGAGCCGTTCGCAGGCGGCGTCCACCCGCGCGGTACCTTCCTGCGGCTGCAAGGAACAGACGGCGTAGATCAGCCGTCCGCCAGGGGCGAGCATCGCGGCCGCCGCGTCCAGCAGCTTGTCCTGCAGGGCGGTGACGGTGTCGATGTCGCGGGCCTTGCGGATATGCAGAAGCTCCGGATGGCGGCGGGCGGTGCCGGTGGCGCTGCAGGGGGCATCCAGCAGGATGGCGGAGAAGGGGGAAGGCGGCTGCCAGCTGGTGGCATCGGCCAGCACGGTTTCGGCGGCAAGATGCAGCCGCTCCAGATTGCCGCACAGCGTCGCCATGCGGGATTTGTCGCGCTCCACCGCCGTTACCGCGGCGCCAGCGGCGCAGAGTTGGGCGGTTTTGCCGCCGGGGGCGGCGCAGAGATCCAGCACGCGCTCGCCCTTCTGGGCGGCCAGCAGCTTGGCCGGCAGCGCGGCGGCGGCGTCCTGCACCCAGATTTTGCCCTCGGCGAAGCCCGGGATGTCCATCACCGGCGTCCCGGCGGGAAAGCGGTAGGAGCCGGTGGGCAAGGCCAAGCCGCCCTCGGGCACGAAGCCGGGCAGGGCGGAGACGTCCAAAGCCGCCTCATGCGCATGCGCCTCGGCAATCGCCCGCGCCTCCTTGCCCCAGCTCGCCCAGGCCCAGGCGGGAGTGTCCAGGCGCGGCATGTCCAGCTCCTCCAGCGCCGCCGGGCCGGTGGCCACCACCTTGCGCAGCACCGCATTCACCAGCCCAGCGAAGGGGGTGAGCTTGCGTGAGCGCGCCAGCTCGACCGAGGTTGCGACGGCGGCATGGGCGGGTGTGTCCAGAAACAGGAAGGCGGCTGCGCCCATGCGCAGGATGATGCGCAGCTCCGGCGGCGGGTCGCGGCGCAGATAAGGCTCCAGCACCGCATCCAGCGTGCCGACATGGCGCAGCACGCAGGCCGCCAGCCGGTGCGCGGCGGCCTTGTCGCGCGGCTCGATGCGCGGCAGCGAATCAAGCGCTGCATCGAGCGGCCGGCCCTTCGCCAGTACGGCGTGGAGCAGAGTGAAGCCAGCATTGCGGGTCGGGTCTGTCATAAGCGTCCTTGGGTTCAGGGGCGGGGCCTAGCATAATGGCGGGGCTCTGGCCATCGCTCAGGGCGAAAAGGAAGGAAAGCTGCCATGAAGATCGCGGTGATGGGGGCCGGTGCGGTGGGGTGCTATTTCGGCGCGCTGCTGGCCAAGGCGGGGCATGAGGTGGTGCTGATCGGCCGCGCGGCGCATGTGGAGGCCATCCAGGCCCGGGGCTGCTGCTGGAGCGTGCCTCGGGCACCGAAAACGTGAAGCTGCAGGCCGCCACCGGGGCGCAGGGCGTGCAGGGCGCCGGGCTGGTGCTGGTCTGCGTGAAATCCGCCGATACCGCCCAGGTTGCCGCTGAGATGGCGCCGCATCTGGCACCGGAGGCGATGCTGATCAGCTTGCAGAACGGGGTCGGCAATGCCCAGCGTCTCACAGCTGCCTTGGGACGGGGCGTGTTGCCGGCGGCGGTCTATGTCGCCACCGAAATGGCCGGGCCTGGCCATGTTCGCCATCATGGCCGGGGCGAGCTGAAGCTGGGCCAGGGCCATGGGGCGCGGGAATTGGCGGCCTTGCTGAATGCGGCTGCAATCCCCACCGACATCGCCGAGGATGTCGAGGCGGTGCTGTGGACCAAGCTGGTGTTGAACTGCGCCTATAATGCGGTCTCCGCCGTCACCCGGGCGCCGTACGGGCATATCGTCGCGGTGGAGGGCGCGCATGCGCTGATCCGCGCCCTGGTGGATGAGGCGGTGGCGGTGGCGGCGGCGGACGGGGTGCGGCTGGCGCCGGACCAGGCCGAGCGCTGCATCGAAGCGGCGCAGGCGATGAAGGGGCAGCTCTCCTCGACCGCGCAAGACATAATCCGGGGGCGCAAGACCGAGATCGATGATCTCAACGGCCATGTGGTGCGGCGCGGGGCGGCGCATGGCATTCCCACCCCGGTGAATGCGGCGATGACGACTTTGGTGAAAATTCTGGAGACCGCGCGCTAAAATTATCAAAAGTTTTTGGGGGTGTGGTGAGTTTTTTCAAAAAGTCCCCACAAAGGTTCGGGTTTTGGCAACGGCGGTGCCACTGCCCGGACGTTTTCGCCGCTTTTTTGTAAAAAAGCGGCACCAAAAAACTTTTGATTTTTAAGCCGCCTCCGGCTTTTGACAGGCATCCACCCAGTCCGCCTGGGTGATTTTCACCATCCGCGCCGGGCTGATGCGCAGCGCGCTATGGGTGGAGCCGGCGGCGGGCAGCACCTCCTCAAACGCCTGCAGCGAGATGTCGCAATAGACCCGCAGCGGGCTGGCCAGCCCGAACGGGCAGACCCCGCCGACAGGATGGCCAGTCAGCGCCGCCACCTCCTCCACCGGCACCATCTTCACCTTGCCGCCAAAGGCGGTCTTGGCCTTCTTGTTGTCCAGCCGCGCATCGCCGCGCGCCACCAGCAGCACGATCTCCTCGCCCACCCGCAACGCCAGGGTCTTGGCGATCTGCGCGGGGGCGACGCCATGGCCGGCGGCGGCGAGCGCCACCGTCGCGGTGCTTTCGGGAAGCTCCAGGATCTCGATGTCAGGCGCGTGGTCCGCCAGAAAAGCGCGGACAGAGTCGAGGCTCATGGCAATATCCCAGTTGAATGATTCAGCCCGGGAGGCTGTCATGGATCGCGGGGCGGCGAAAGCCCTGCGGCTTATTTCTCCGGCTTGCTCACCAGCAGCGTCGCCAGCAGGATGGTCAGCAGCACCAGCACCAGCTCGGTCGCGGAGGGGACAGCGGCACGACATGCCAGGTGACGGCCGGCACCTGATTGGCCGGAAAGCCACTCGCGGCCTGCAGGGCCGTGGCATCACAGGTGGAAGCGTAATACGCCTCGAAGGCGTCCGGACAGGCGGTAAGATTCATGTGCAGCGTCCCAGATCGGCAAAGCCCGCCGGCAAGCAGCATGCCGGCGCCCCTTCAAATGGGAGATTTACGCCGCACTGCACAATCGCTTATTTTCGCCAACTGCGTTGCGTCCGAAGCAGCAATGAACGGCGGTTATTTTTTCGGCCGGTCCGCCAGCAAGGTCGCCAGCAACGCGCTTAAAAGCACCAGCACCCATTGCGTCGCGATCGGCGAGAGCGGGACCATATGCCAGGTCACCGGCGGCGCGCTGGGATGGCACGCGGCCGCCATCACGGGCGAGGTGATGGTCGTGCAGATGGAGGGCGCCATGGTCTGCCTCATCTCCCCAAAAGGCCGCGCCAGGAAGGGGCGGCGAAGATGATATGAGGTTCGCCACCGCCCCCCGCAAGCGCAGATGGCCTCAGCCCGCGTCGGACAGAGGCGGGGAGGAACAGCGCGGCGCGGTGGCGCTGGGCTGCGCCGCCGTGCCGAACAGAGTCAGGGCCGCCCCTGCTTCCAGCCCGCCGCCGGCGGGCTGGGGAGGGCGGTGATAGAGTCCGCGTACCCGCCCCGCCACCTGCCGATCACCGCCGGCCAGCAGCACCAGGCTGTCGGCGATCTCGCGGGCTTGATTCTGGCTCTGCAGCACCACCAGCAAGGCGCCGCGTGCGCCCAGACGGCGCAGCAGCCCGAGCAGCATCTGGGCGTCCGCGTCGCTCATCGCGCTGGTCGGTTCGTCGAGCATCAGCAATTTCGGCCCGGCCGCCGCTTCGCGCAGGATCATCGTGGCGCGGCGCAATCCGGGCGGCAGTTCCAGCAGCGGCTGGTCGAAGAGCGGGATCAGCGCCTCCATGCCCATCTCGCGCACCCAGCCCGCGGCCCAGCCGCGCCGCGCGGCGGCGGGCAGCGATGAGTCGCGATGAAACAGCAGGCTCTCCAGCAGGCTGCGCCGGAGCAGATCCAGCCGCGGCGCGACCAGCACGGGCGGTTTCGTCGCGCCCAGCTTCAACCCCTGATAAAAGACCTCTCCCCAGTTTTTATAGAGCGCATTCTCCGCATACAGCCCCGCGAGGGCGCGCAGCAGCGTGGATTTGCCGGTGCCGGGCGGCCCCATCAGCACGCAGACGCCCTGGGCCGGCACCGTGAAGCTGAGATCGTCCAGCACGATTTTGGCGCCGAACCCCAGGCCGAACGCCGCGCAGTGCAGCACTGGCGGCGCGGCCCGATGCGTCAAGGCGCCAGAGAGCGGCTCGGCATCGATCAGCGGGCCGCCCTCATCCTCGTCCGGCAGTTCCTCCCGCAGGCTCTGCCGCAACGCCGCAATGCCTTCCACCATATGGCTTTCCAAGGCCCGCGCGGCCTCGGCGCGGCGCAGCCGCCGCCCGTGCAGCCGCCACGCCGCCACGGCGATCCCACCGCAAACGCCAGCCAGCCCTAAGTAAGATGCCACATGTTCCATCGAGGCTCTCGCAACCGCACATCCGATTAAAATGTTTGGATGAAGAAACGGCTACCGGAAAGATTATTCATCCGGGGGCGGGAGGCGCGCCCGCTCGGCCATTATTCAGCCCTGCGCGCTCGGTGCCCGAAAAACCGAAACATGACAAGCTTGTAACCAAATCAGCGCAACGCATCTGGCGCCCTGATTAAATTTTTGTCGGAAGGGCGGCTGGTGGAGCTGAGGGGAATCGAACCCCTGACCTCGTCATTGCGAACGACGCGCTCTACCAACTGAGCTACAGCCCCGGTCCCGTCATGCGATGACCGCGTGGGGGCGGCGTTTCGCGCATTCGGAAGCGGAAGTCAACATTGCTTTGACACATTCCTCCCGCTAGGTCTCTGGCACCCGAAATTTTTGAGGAAAACCATGGTTGGCGCGATTTTCTGGCTGGCGTCCGAACTGATTCACCTGCTCATTCTCGCGATTATCGCGGCGGCGGTGTTGAGCATGCTGGTGGCGTTCGGCATCGCGAATCCGCGCAATCAGTTCGTTTATACGGTGGGGGATTTCCTCACCCGAATCACGGACCCTGTTTTGCGTCCCATCCGGCGAGTCATTCCCTATATGGGGAATATCGATATTTCGCCGGTCATCGCCATTTTGCTGCTGGAAGCGCTGCAGATGGTGCTGGCTGATCTTTACGGTCAGATCGTGATGCGCGGTCTGGCATTCTAAGGCCGGGACGTTGCGCAAGCGCCCGGCTCGCCAGGGGATAAGTGTGAGGCTGATCAATTCCATCGTCGCCACGGCCAGCCGCCATGCCGTGCTGTGCGTGCTGCTGTTCCTGGTGCTGGGCGGGCTGGGGCTGGGCTATACGGCCCGGCATCTGGCCATCGATACCGATACCGATCATCTCTTCGCCGCCTCGCTGGCCTGGCGCCAGGCGCAGATCGCCGAGGACAAGAATTTCCCGCAATTCAACGATCTGATCGTGGCGGTGGTGCGCGCCGATACGCCGGAGGAGGCGAAGGAGACCGCCACCGCGCTGAATGCGGCACTCCAAGCCGATACCGCGCATTTCAAGGATTCGAGCTACCCGTCCGGTGATCGCTTCTACACCGATGAAGGGCTGCTGCTGCTGCCCACGGATCAGCTTGCCAAGCTGCTGAACCAGATCGTCGCGGCCCAGCCTTTCCTCGGCCAGCTGGCGGCGGACCCCTCCGCGCGCGGGCTGCTGGATGGGTTGGCGCTGATCACCCAGGGGGTGCAGGCCGGGGCGAATATCTCGCCCTATAACCAGGCCATCGCCGGGGTGCGGGCGAATTTGCAGGCGGCGGCGAATGGCAAGCCGGTGCCGCTCTCCTGGCAAAGCCTGATCATGGCCGGCGCGCCGGGGCAGGGCGGCGCGGAATTCGTGCTGGCGCATCCGAAACTGCAACAGGGCACGCTGCAGCCGGGCGGTGAGGCGACCAAGGCGCTGATGGCGATCGCCAAGACCCTGCCGGATGTGAAGGCCGGGCGGGCGACGGTGAATTATACCGGGCAGATCCCGCTCTCCGACGAGCAATTCGCCTCGCTCACCCATGGGCTGGTGCTGGGCGGCATCATCAGCGTGGTGCTGATCGCGCTCTGGCTTTATCTGGCGCTGCGCTCCTGGCGGCTGATCCTGCCGATTTTGCTGACGCTGGTGATGGGGCTGGCGCTGACCATGAGCTACGCCGCCATCGTGGTGCGCACGATCAACCTGATCTCGGTCGCCTTCGCGATCCTGTTCATCGGGCTGGCGGTGGATTTCGCCATTCAATATTGCGTGCGGCTGCGCGCGGTGCGGCTGATGGAGCCGGAGCTGGGGCCGGCCTTGCGCGAGACCTCGCGCCTGGCCGGGGCGCAGATCGCGCTCGCCGCTACCGCCACCGCCTGTGGCTTCCTCGCCTTCGCGCCCACGCCCTTCGTCGGCGTCGCGGAGCTGGGCGAGATCGCCGGGGCGGGCATGTTCATCGCCTTCTTCTGCACCATCAGCTTCCTGCCGGCGCTGCTGCGGCTGTTCCGCCCGCATCCTGAGACGGAATCGGTGGCGCTGCCGGGCGGGGCCAAGGCGGACCATGTCCTGCGCCGCCATCGCAGGGCGGTGCTGGGCCTGTTCGGGGCGCTGGCGCTGGCCGGGTTGTGGGGGCGGTAACGCTGCGCTTCGATGCCAACCCGCTGGATACCAAGGACCCCAATACCGAGAGCATGCGCACCATCCGTTCGCTGCTCGCGGACCCGCAGACCAACCCGTTCTATGCGGATGCGCTGGCCCCCAACCTGGATGCGGCGCGGGCCTTGGCGGACAAGCTCGGGACGTTGAAGGAGGTCTCGCAGGCGATTTCCGGCGCCACCTTCGTGCCGCAGGACCAGCCGCAGAAGCTGGCGATGCTCGCACAGGCCCAGACCATCCTGGCGCCCACCTTGCTGGCCGCCGCCACCCCGCCCAAGCAGCCGGTCACCGCGCAGGAGATCCGCGACGCGATGGCCAAGACCATCGCCGCCATTACCAATGTGCAGGCGAAACTGCCGAAGGGCAGCGAGCTTTTGGGGATCGCGTCGGTGCTCAAGCAGCTGCAGGGCGAGGATGATGCGCGGATCATGGCGATGAATGAAGCCATCACCCGCTTCCTGCCGCTGGAGCTGCAAAACCTCACCCGCGCCTTGCAGGCCAAGCCGATCACCCAGGATAATCTGCCGGCTTCGATCAAGGCGGACTGGTTCCTGCCTGACGGCCAGGTGCGGGTGGAAGCTTTCCCGACGGCGGCGGCGCAGACTACCAAGGGGCTCTATGCCTTCTCCAAGGCGGTGCTGGCGGCGGCGCCCAATGCCGGCGGCCCGGCGATCTCCACCATCGCCACCGCGGGCACCATTCTCAGCTCCTTCAAGGAAGCGGCGATTTTGGCCTTCATCGCCATCGCGGTGATCCTGCTGGCGGTGTTCCGCAATCTGCGCGACAGCCTGCTGGTGCTGGCGGCGCTGGCGCTCTCGGCGCTGCTCACCGCCTTGTTCGCGCGGATGGCGGGCATGTCGATCAACTATGCCAACATCATCGCGCTGCCGCTGCTGTTGGGGGTGGGCGTGTCCTTCAACGTCTATTTCGTGATGAATTTCCGTTCGGGGATGCGCAATTTCCTGGCCTCGGCGACGGCGCGGGCAGTGTTGTTCTCGGCCCTGACCACCGCCACCGCCTTCGGCTCGCTCGCCGCCTCGGCGGATCGCGGCACCGCCAGCATGGGGATCTGCTCTTCCTCAGCTTGGCGGCGGTGCTGGTTTCCACCTTCATCTTCCTGCCGGCCTTGCTGCACACCCTCGCCGATGCTCGAAAAGCGTAGTTTTTCGCTCTCCGGCCATCGCACCAGCGTGGCGCTGGAGCCGGAATTCTGGGCGGTGCTGGGGAGGTTGCGGCGCGCCGGGGATGGCGGTCTCGGCGCTGGTAACCTTGATCGACGCCGAGCGGGGCGGCGAGCGGCCGCTGGCCTCGGCGCTGCGGGTGTTCGCGCTGCGGGAAGCGAACAAGACGGGATAAAAAACGGGGCGCTCGTAAGCGCCCCGTTTTTGGTTCAGCCGCGCAGCGTGGCGCCGGTCTTCTTCGCCACATCGGCGACGATCTTGGCGCAGACCGCCTCGATTTCGGCATCCGTGAGGCTCTTCTCCGCCGGCTGCAGCGTCACCGCGATGGCGAGCGAGATTTTGCCCTCCGGCACGCCCTTGCCCTGGTAACGGTCGAACAGCACCGCATTGGTGACAAGATTGCGCTCCGCCCCCTTGGCGGCGCGCAGCACCGCTTCGGCGCCGACGCTCTCATCCACAAGGAAGGCGAAATCCCGGCGCAGCGGCTGGAAGGCCGGCAGCGACGGGGCGGATTTCTTGCGGCGCTTGGGCTCGGGGATCGCATCCAGGAAGATCTCGAAGGCGATCGCGTTGGCCGGCAGGTCCAGCGCCTTGGTCACGGTCGGGTGCAGCGTGCCAAAGCGCGCCAGCACGGTTTTCGGCCCTTGCATCAGCGCGCCGCTCTGGCCCGGATGGTAGTAGGAGGGCCCGCCCGGCTGGGTGGTGACGGCCTCCATCGGCACGCCAAGCGCCGCGAGCACGGCCATTGCATCGGCCTTGGCGTCCATCGCATCGAAGGGCCGGGCCGGGGTGAGCGCTGAGAGCGGCGTGCCGCCGACCCGCAACCCCGCCGCGACCAGCGCCTGGGAGAGATCCGCCGCATAGGAAGGGCCGGTTTCGAACAGGCCGAAATCCGCCTGGCCGCGCGCCAGGTTGCGCGCCGCCGCCTGCGCCAAGGTCACCAGAGCGGTGGGGCGCATCTGGTTGAGGTCCGCGGCGATTGGGTTGGCCAGGCGCAGGCTCTCCGGCGCGTCGCCGAACAGCGCGCAGATGGCCGCGTCGGCGAAGCTGAAGGTGACGCATTCCAGCAGCCCGCGCATCGCCAGCACCCGGCGCGCCAGATAGGTGCGCGATTGCTTGGGCGTGAGGATGGGGGCGGGCAGGAGGGTATCGGCACGCAGCGAGACCGGCGCGATCGCATCCAGCCCTTGCAGGCGCAGCACCTCCTCGATCAGATCGACCTCCGGCTCGATCTCAGCCGCACCCAAGGCGGCCTCGGTGCCGCCGGGCAGGCCGGGCGCCTGGTCCAGCGATGGCGGCTGCGCGACATCATTGCGCCAGCTCGGCACCGCGACGGTGACGCGCTGCGCATCCTGGGCGACAACGCCAAAGCCCAGGCGCTGCAGGGAGGCCACCGCATCGGCAGCTTCGATGTCCGAGCCGCCGAAGCTGCGCAGCCGCTCGAAACGCAGGCTGGCCTGACGGGTCCAGGCCGGGCGGGCGCCGGCCTCGGAAATTTCGCTGGCGCTGCCGCCGCAAATCGCCATCACCATGGCGCTGGCCGCATCCAGGCCAGCGGGCAGCAGCTGGCTGTCGATCCCGCGCTCAAACCGCGCCCGGGCATCGGAGAAGATGCCGGTACGCTGGCCGGTGCGGGCGATCCTGACATGGTCGAACAGGGCGCATTCGATGAAGACCTCCGTGGTGCCTTCATCGCAGCCGGTGCCCTCGCCGCCGGTGATGCCGGCGAGCGACTGCGCGCCGCTGCCATCGGCGATCACGCAATCCTCAGGGCCGGCCTTCACCGCCTTGCCGGCGAGGCCGGGGAAGGTGTCGCCCTCCTGGCCGCGGCGCAGGGTCAATACCCTACCGTTAATCTTCTTCACGTCGAAGACATGCAGCGGGCGGCCGAGATCATAGGTGAAGAAATTGGTGATATCGACCAGCGCGTTGATCGGGCGCAGCCCGATGCTCTCCAGCCGCTTCACCAGCCAGTCCGGGCTCGGCCCGTTCTTCACGCCGGAGATGGTGCGGCCCAGCACCCAGGGGCGGCTTCAGGGAATTCGTTCGCCCACTGAATGGCAGACGCCCCTTCGCCCTTGATCGGCGCCGGCGCAAACTCCTTCAGCGTGCCCAGCCCGGCAGCGGCGAGGTCGCGGGCGATGCCGCGAATGGAGAGCGCATCGCCTCGATTGGGGGTGATGGAGATTTCCACCACCGGCTCATCCAGCCCGGCCCATTGCGCATAATTTTCGCCGACCGGCGCGTCGTCCGGCAGCTCGATGATGCCGTCATGCTCCTCGCCCAGCCCCAGCTCGCGAAAGCTGGTGAGCATGCCTTCGGATTTCACGCCGCGGATCTCGCCCACCTTCAGCACCATGCCGCTGGCCGGCACCACCGCCCCGGCCGGGGCGAACACCACTTTCAAGCCGGTGCGCGCATTCGGCGCGCCGCAGACGACGGACAGCTCCGCCCCGCCGGCATTCACCCGGCAGGCGCGCAGACGATCCGCATTCGGGTGCTGCACCGCTTCGATCACTTCCGCGATCACGAAGGGCTTCAGCGCCTCGGCCTTGTTTTCCACGCCCTCGACCTCAAGGCCGATCTTGTTCAGCGTCGCCAGGATCTGATCCAAGGAGGCGTCGGTTTGCAGCCAGCTCTTCAGCCAGGACAAAGAGAATTTCATCGGATCACAATCCTTCGTGCAGGCTGGCGGGGGAGAGCGGGGAGACGCCGTAATGGCGCAGCCAGCGCACATCGCTCTCATAGAACAGGCGCAGATCGTTGATGCCATGCTTGAGCATGGTGATGCGCTCCAGCCCCATGCCGAAGGCAAAGCCCTGGAAGCGGCGCGGATCGATGCCGCAATTCGCCAGCACGTTGGGATGCACCATGCCCGAGCCGCCGATCTCCAGCCAATCCGTGCCGCCGCCGATCTCGCCGGTCTTGCGGCTCCAGCCGATATCGACCTCCATCGAGGGCTCGGTGAAGGGGAAGTAGGAGGCGCGCAGCCGCACCGGCAATTCCGGCACGCCGAAATAGGCGCGCAGCATGTCGTTCAGCACGCCTTTCAGATGGCCGAGATGGATGCCCTCGCCGATCACCAGCCCCTCGCATTGATGGAACATCGGCGAATGGGTGGCGTCATGGTCGGCGCGGAAGGTACGGCCGGGGACGACGATGCGGATCGGCGGGGCGTTTTCCGCCAGGCCGTGGGCCTTGGCCCAGTCCAGCATGGTGCGGATCTGCACCGGCGAGGTGTGGGTGCGCAGCACCGGCGGGCGCTGCCCTTCGGGCGCCTGCAGATAGAACGTGTCCATCATCGCGCGGGCGGGGTGATGGGCGGGGATGTTGAGGGCGGAGAAATTATTCCAGTCGGTCTCGATGTCCGGCCCTTCGGCGATGGCAAAGCCCATCGGCGCGAAGATCGCCGCCAGCTCTTCCATCGTGCGGCTGATCGGGTGGATGGCGCCAGTGGAGTCGGGGCGCGGCGGGGCGGTGACATCGATGCGCTCAGCCGCCAGCTTGGCGTCCAAAGAAGCCGCATCCAGCACGGTTTTGCGCGCCAAAAGCGCATCGGTGATCTGCGTTTTTACCAGATTGATTTCCGCGCCGGCCTGTTTGCGCGCGTCCGGATCCATCCCGCCCAGCGATTTTAGCAACAATGTCACATTGCCGTTTTTGCCGAGCAGGGAGACCCGCAGCTCTTCCAAAGCGCCCGCATCCGCGGCCGCGATGGCGGGCAGCGCCGCTTCCACCAAGCTCTTCAAATCATCGCTCTGCATCTTGATTATGCCTCACTCTTTCGCGGCCAGGGCAGAGCCCGGTCGGGGTCAAATGTCAAGCCGCGCGCTGTCCGTCGCCGCCGCGCCGCAAGTCCAGACGGCTTGCTCTGGTGTTACAAATAATCAACAGATGTAAAGAAAAACATCGGGGTGCTGGAAACCCCCGCGATATGAACAAATTAGCTTAACGTGGCGCTTGACCCTTCCCAGGGCGGAAGAGTACAGCCCGCAAGGTGACGTAATCATCGTGATTACGCAACCAAACGGCTATTTTTGCTCACTCAATTCGGACAGGGATCGGTTCCTACCATGAAAATCAAAGCTCTGGGCGCTCTTGCCGGCCTGGCCCTGCTGGCAGCCTGCTCTTCCAACCCGACCAGCACCGCCTCCAACACCGGCGCGGGCATGACCTCCTCCACCGGTCCGGCTCCGGGCTCCGAGCAGGATCTGGTTGCCAATGTCGGCGACCGCGTGTTCTTCGCCTTCAACAAGTCCGGTCTGTCCAGCGATGCCGACGCGACCCTGGGCAAGCAGGCCGCCTGGCTGGCCAAGTACCCCTCCGTGAACGTGCTGGTGGCGGGTAACGCCGACGAGCGCGGCACCGAGACCTACAACCTGGCCCTCGGCCAGCGCCGCGCCAACTCGGCGCGCGACTATCTGGTGGCTCAGGGCGTGTCCGCTTCGCGCATCCAGACCATCTCCTACGGCAAGGATTGCCCGGTTGCCGCTGGCAATGACGAGTCCGCCTATGCGCAGAACCGTAACGCCATCACCTCCGTGCAGGGCTTCAACCCGCAGAACTGCAAGTAATTGCGGCCTGCGTCCGGCCATCTGGCCGGGCCTTGTGGTACAGACCGGCGGCCCTTGGCCGCCGGTTTTGTTTTGCGCCTATCCCTGACTATATTTGAGGCCATTCACGGCCTGACTGGAGTCTCAATGCGCCCCCGTTTCCTGCTTCTCGCTGCCCCGCTTTTCCTGCCGCTGGCCGCATCCGCCCAGCCGCTGATCCAGAGCCAGGAGGGCATCGCCCTGCAGAACGAGATTCTGCAGCTGCAGCAACAGCTCCAGCAGATGCAGGCGCAAGGGGGCGGCAATGGCGGCTCCGCGCTGGGGGCGGCAATGCGCCGCCGCCATCGGGCAATGCCGGCAATTCTGCCAATGGCGGGCTGGTGGCGAGCCTACTCACCCAGGTGCAGACGCTGCAATCCCAGGTGCAGTCCCTCAATGGCCAGGTCTCCGAGCTGAAGCACGAGATGGATACCCAGAACGCGCAGACCCAGAAGGATATCGGGGATCTGAAATTCCAGCTGCAGAATGGCGGCGCGGCCGGGCAGGGCGGGCAGCCCGGCCAAGCCCCCGGCGCCCCCGCGCCGCAGGCCAGCGCGCCTCCGCCGCAGGCCGCCGCGCCGAGCGACCCGAAGGCCGCCCTGCAGGCCGCGCTGGATGCCTATGGCAAGCATGATTACGCGGCCTCGGCGCGGCTGGCGCAGGGCATCGTGGCGAAGGATAAATCCGCGCCGCAGGCCTATCGCGCCCAGTATCTCGTGGCGCAGAGCTACGCCGCCAAGGGCGATCCGCAGAACGCCGCCATCGCCTATGACAGCACCTACAACATGAACCGTAACGGCACCTACGCGCCGCATGCGCTGCTGGGGCTGGCCTCCTCGCTGGCCGCGATCAACCAGAACGGCGCCGCCTGCGACACCCTCTCCTCGCTGAACAGCCAGTTCACCAACCAGTCCGCCGGGATGCGGGCGGATGTCGCCGCGGTCGCCAAACGCGCCCATTGCTCCTAAACGAAGTCTTCGCGGCGGCGCTTTCGCGGCTGTTGCCGCACAGCACCCCGCGTTTGGCGCTGGGCGTCTCTGGCGGGGCGGACAGCACCGCCCTGGTCTTGCTGGCCGATGAATATTGCCGCCCCCGGGGCGGCGCGGTGCTGGCGCTGATCCTCGATCACGGGCTGCGGGCTGGCTCAGCGGCGGAAGCTCAGCTGACCGCAAGCCGCCTCGCCCAGCGCGGCATCGCCGCGAAGATCATCACCCTGGCGCTGGCGCCGGGGCCGGGATTGCAGGCCCGCGCCCGGGAGGCCCGCCACGCGGCCCTGGCCGAAGCAGCGCGGCAGGCGGGGTTTTTGTATCTGGCGCTTGGCCATCACGCTGCCGACCAGCGCGAGACGGTGGCGATGCGCGCCGCCCGTGGCGAAGGTGGGGTGGAGGGCATGGCCGCCTGGACGGCGCGGCGGGACGTGGTGCTGCTGCGCCCGCTGCTGCGGACCGAACCAGAGCATTTGCGCGCCTATCTCACCGACCAGGGCATGGGCTGGGTCGAGGACCCCTCCAACCTCTCCCGCCGGTTCGAGCGCGTGCGCATCCGCCAGGACGCGGCGGGGCTGAACCCTCACGGCGCCGCCGCCCGCGCCGCGCGCGAGGCCGAGGATGCCGCCTTCCTCGCCCGCCATGCCGCGATGTATCCGGAAGGCTTCGCGCTGCTGGATGCCGGTAGCGCCCCGCCCTCCGCGCTGGGCGCGCTGCTGCGCACGCTCGGCGGCAAGCGCTACCCGCCCCGGCGCGACGCGCTGGCGCGGCTGGCGGCGCAGCTGCGCCCAGCGACATTGGGGGGCGTGCGCATCGCCCCGGCCGGGCGGCTTGGCCCCGGCTGGCTGCTGGCGCGCGAGGCCGCCGCCTGTGCCGCGCCGATTGCAGCGAGCAGCCATGCGCTATGGGATGGCCGTTTCACTTTGTTGCAAGATCCCGAACGCCCCGCATCGTTCGGCGCGCTGGGCGCGCAAGCGGCGGCGTTTCATGGGTTTAACGGCCTGCCAACCCTGGTGCTGCGCGGCCTGCCGGCGCTGCGCCCGGCCACGGGCGGGCTGATCTTTCCGGCGCCGGTGCGGTTTTCGCCGCCTTTGCCGGCCACCCAGGCCCCGTTTCGCGGCGCTGTTTAGCGAGGATTTATTTGTGCTGGTCTAGGAATCCGGTGCAGTATGACCACGTTGAGCTCATGAAGACCTCTCCGTGCCTCGTGCAGGGCGGACGAACTGACTGAAAGAATTGGAAAAGTCTAGATGAATAATCTGGGTCGAAATATCGCTGTATGGGTGGTGGTGGCCCTGTTCCTGGTGGTGCTGTTCAATGTGCTGCAGCCCTCCAGCACGCAGAGCAACGCGTCCGAAATCGCCTATTCCAGCTTCCTGGACGAGGTGAAGAACAACCAGGTGCAGAGTGTCACCATCGCCGGGCACGACATCACCGGCACCACCAAGGACGGCAAGAGCTTCGAAACCTATGCCCCGGCCGACCAGTCGCTGGTCTCCAAACTGACCGATGCCGGTGTGGATGTTTCGGCCAAGCCGGAAGGGGACACGATGAACCCCTTGCTGCGCGCGCTGCTGAACTGGGCGCCGATGCTGCTGATCCTTGGCGTGTGGATCTTCTTCATGCGGCAGATGCAGTCTGGCGGCGGCCGGGCCATGGGCTTCGGCAAATCCCGCGCCCGCCTGCTCACCGAGAAGCAGGGCCGTATCACCTTCGAGGACGTGGCCGGCATTGACGAAGCCAAGGGCGAGCTGCAGGAGATCGTGGACTTCCTGCGCGACCCGCAGAAATTCCAGCGCCTCGGCGGCAAGATCCCGAAAGGCTGTCTGCTCGTCGGCCCGCCCGGTACGGGTAAAACCCTGCTGGCCCGCGCCATCGCGGGTGAGGCGAATGTGCCCTTCTTCTCCATCTCCGGTTCGGACTTCGTCGAGATGTTCGTCGGCGTCGGCGCCTCGCGCGTGCGTGACATGTTCGAGCAGGGCAAGAAAAACGCGCCTTGCATCATCTTCATCGATGAGATCGACGCGGTCGGCCGGCATCGCGGTGCGGGCCTCGGCGGCGGTAACGATGAGCGCGAGCAGACGTTGAACCAGATGCTGGTGGAGATGGACGGGTTTGAGTCCAACGAAGGCGTCATCCTGATCGCCGCCACCAACCGGCCGGACGTGCTGGACCAGGCGCTGCTGCGCCCCGGCCGGTTCGACCGCCAGGTGGTGGTGCCCAACCCGGATGTCGCCGGCCGCGAGAAGATCCTGAAAGTGCATATGCGCAAGGTGCCGCTGGCGTCCGACGTGGACGCCAAGGTGATCGCCCGTGGCACGCCGGGCTTCTCCGGTGCGGATCTCGCCAATCTGGTGAACGAGGCGGCGCTGCATGCGGCGCGCATCGGCAAACGCGTGGTCGCCATGGCCGAGTTCGAGCATGCCAAGGACAAGGTGATGATGGGGGCGGAGCGCCGCTCGCTCGTCATGTCCGACGATGAGAAGCGGATGACCGCCTATCACGAGGGCGGCCATGCGATCTGCTCGATCACTCTGCCGGAATGCGACCCGGTGCATAAGGCCACCATCATCCCGCGCGGCCGCGCTTTGGGCATGGTGATGAGCCTGCCGGAAGGCGACCGCTATTCGATGTCCAAGATCAAGCTGCTGCAACAGCTGATCATGGCGATGGGCGGGCGTGCCGCCGAGGAGCTGACCTTTGGGGCCGACAAGGTCTCCAACGGCGCCTCCGGCGACATCAAGATGGCGACGGATACCACGCGCCGCATGGTCACCGAATGGGGCATGTCCGAGACCCTCGGCATGGTTTCCTATGCCGATGGCCAAGAGAGCTATCTCGGCCAGAGCTTTGGCGGCAGTAAGAGCGTTTCCGAGGCGACGGCCCGCGAGATCGATGATGAGGTCCGCCGCATCATCGACCACGCCTATGCCGAGGCCAAGCGCATCCTCACCGAGCGTCAGGGCGATCTGGAGCGTCTCGCCCAGGGGCTGCTGGAATACGAAACCCTCTCGGGCGACGAAATCCAGATGGTCCTGCGCGGCGAAAAGATCGAACGCAAAGTCGTCGACGAGCCTGCTCCGGATAACCGCCGCGGCTCCGTGCCCACCGCCACGCCCAAGCCGGATGTCGGCGGTCTGGGGCCGGTGCCGGCGTAAGGGCTGGGGGCCGGGGGTGACTCAAGGGGGACGCTGTCCCCCTTGACCCCCTGCAAAGGGCCGAGAGGCCCTTTGATCCCATCATATTCGGTTCAAAAAAGAGGGGGGCCTTTAGGCCCCCTCTTTTTTGAACCGGGTGGGTTCCAAGGGCCTCTCGGCCCTTGGCGGGGGTCAGGGGGCAGAGCCCCCTGGGAGCACCCGGCCCCCCCTCAAGCCGGAAACTGGGACTCCCGGACCTCCCGGACATATTCGGCCAGGGCGGTGGTGATGAGCTGGGCGCCGTCCAGGTAGCGTTTGGCGAAGGCGGGGGCGCGTCCGGGGGTGAGGCCGAGTATGTCGTGGAAGACGAGCACCTGGCCGTCCGTGCCGGGTCCGGCGCCGATGCCGATGGTGGGGACGCGCAGTTTGGCGGTGATTTCGGCGGCGAGTTCGGCCGGGATGGCTTCCATCAGCACCATGCGTGCGCCGGCATCTTCCAGGGCGAGGGCGTCTTCCAGCAGCTGGGCGGCGGCTTCGGGGGTTTTGCCCTGGCGTTTGAAGCCGCCCATCTGGCGGACATGCTGCGGGGTGAGGCCGATATGGGCGCAGACCGGCACGGCACGGCGCGAGAGGAAGGCGACGGTCTCGACCATCGGCGCGCCGCCTTCGAGTTTGACGATCTGCGCGCCGGCTTTCAGCAGCCGCGCCGAGGCGGCGAAGGCCTGGGCTGGGCTTTCCTCGAAGCTGCCGAAAGGCAGGTCCGCCATCACCAGCGTGTTGGTTGCGGCACGGGCGACGATTTCGGTGTGGTAGAGCATCTGCTCCAGGGTCACGCGCAGCGTATCCGCCTCGCCGCCGACCATCATGCCCAGCGAATCGCCTACCAGCACCGCATCCACCCCGGCGGCCTCGGCCAGCCTGGCGGCGGTGACGTCATAGGCGGTGACCATGGTCATTTTGCGCTGTTCGCGCTTCGCCTTGTCCCAGGCGCTAAGCGTTTTGCTCATTCTTCATCTCCCCCGCCTGCGTCAGCAGGCTGAATTGTCCCCGCCTGCGTCAGCAGGCTGAATCGTACCCGCCTGCGCCAGCAGGCTGATGGCGAAGGCCACCGCCTGGGCGCGGATTTCGTCGCGCTCGCCATGGAAGCGCTGATGGTGGGCCATGCTGCCATTGCGTCCGGCAATGCCGAACCACACCGTGCCAACGGGCTTTTCGATGCTGCCGCCATCCGGCCCGGCGATGCCGGTGACGGAGACGGCATAATCGGCCTCCGCCAGCCGCCGCGCGCCTTCCGCCATGGCCCGGGCGACCGGCGCGGAGACCGCGCCATTGGCGGCCAGCATCGCCTCCGGCACCCCCAGCATCTGGGTTTTCGCCGCATTGGCGTAGGTGACGAAGCCGTGGGTGAACACCGCGGAGGAGCCCGGAACGGCGGTGATCGCCCCCGCCACCAGCCCGCCAGTGCAGCTCTCGGCCGTGGCCAGGCGCAGCTTTTTGGCGCGGTAGAGTTCCACCAAGGCGGCCGCGCTCATAGCGGTGAGACCAGATGCAGCGCCAGCATCACCAGCCAGGCCATCAGCCCGGCGATGATGTCGTCGCCCATGATGCCGTACTCGTCCTTGCGCCGATCCGCCCAGGCGACCGGGCCGGGCTTCCAGATATCGAACAGCCGGAACAGCCCGAACGCGATCAGCGCGCCCCAGATGGTCACCTCATAGAGCGCCAGCAGCGGGATCATCAGCCCGGCGATCTCGTCGATGACGATCCAGCCCGGATCGCTGGCGGCTTCCGGCATCCGCCCGATCGCCAGCAGCCCGAGGCCGATGGCCACGATAATCCCGGCCAGCAAAGCCAGATGCCCGGCCTGGAGCAGCGCGCAGCCAATGGCGAGGCCCACCAGCGAACCGAACGTGCCCGGTGCCTTCGGCGCCAGGCCGGACCCGAAGCCCGAGGCCACGAAGCGGGAGAGGTTCATTTCTGCGTCAGCCATTTCGCCACCGGCGAGACCGCCTCGCCATTCAGCAGCGCGCCATAGATGGTGATATTCTCGGAGACGCGCTGCACGTAATTGCGGGTCTCGTTGAAGGGGATCAGCTCCAGCCAGTCCAGCATATTCGCTCCACCCGGGTTGCTGCCCAGCTCCGGGTCGCCATTTTCGCCCAGCCAGCGGGCGACATTGCCCGGCCCAGCATTATAGGCGGCGATGGCCAGCGGCAGGCAGGTGCCGAAATTATTCACCTCCTGGCTCAGATAGGCCGCCCCAGCGCCATATTCTGGCTGGGGTCGAACAGATTGTCGGCGGGCAGGCCGTAGCGCCGGCCGGTGAGCCGGGCGGTGGAGGGCAGCAGCTGCATCAGCCCCACCGCACCGGCGCCGGAGACCACGCTGGGGTTGAAGCTGCTCTCCTGGCGCATGATGCCGAGCGAGACGGCAGGCGGCAGGGCGGAGGCGGGCGGCTGATAGGGGATCGGCCAGCCCTCGCGCACCAGCATCTGCCCGGAAATCCCCGCCAGCCGGGCGATGGCGACGGAGGATTGCGGAAAGCCCAGCGCCAGCGCCAGCCGCGCCGCCAGCATGCGGTTGCGGTCATCCACCGCCGTCTGCCCGGCGCGGGTGAGGAAGATGGCGGCGTCATGTGCATCGCCCATCTGCATCAGCAGCACGCCGGCGCGGGGCAGCTCGCCCAGGCCGAAATCCAGCGCGTCCTGCATGGTAAAGCCCGGCTCCGGCACGGCTTTGATCCGCGCCGCCAGCTGCTGCGGGCTCTCGCCCAGCGCCAGGGCGGCGAGCTGGCCGTAGAAGGTGGTGGGGTAATTCGCCGCACGGGCGTAATCCTGCGCCGCCTGCGCGCCGCTCTCGCTGCGACCCAGCCAGTAATAGGCCCGGGCCTGGGTGATGACAGCGGTGGAGGAGGAGGCGAGGTTCTGGAACCAGGTCGCGGCCTCCTGCGGCTGGTTGAGGAAGCGCAGCAGGATGAAGCCGGCCAGGAAGTCCCGGTCGGCGATCTGCTCGCGCGCCGTGCTGCCGGCAATCGGCGGATCGACCGCGATGACGACCTGATACGCGTCCTTGGCGTCGTTCTCCTGCAGCAAAGCGCGGGCGAGGCTATTCTGCGCCGGCCAGAACATCAGCTGCTGCCCGGCATCGGCGGCGGCCATGGCGCTCTTGCCCTGCGCCTGCCAGAGCGAAGCCGCCTGCTGGTCCTGCCCGGCCGCGTGCAAGGCCTCCACCTGGGTGATGAAATCCGGTGTCATCTCCGGCGTGGCGGGCTGATAAAGCCCCGATGCCTGTTGCTCGCGCAGCGCCAGCAGCCCTTGCTCGGGCCAGTCCGGGTTCTGCTTGATGAAGGCGGCGATCTCATCCGCGCTGGCGCCGCCCGAGGAGGTCATGCGGAAGAACGTGACCAGCTTTTCCACCAGCGGGTCGCCGGTGGCGGCCGCCAGCTGGTCCGCCTGGGAGAAATTGCCCGCATGGACATCCTCCATGATCTGCGGGCTCGCGGCGGTTTGCGCCAGCGCACAGGCCGGCATCAGGAGCAGAGGCAAGACGGCCAGAAACTTCATGAGCCCTCTCTAGAGCAACATCCGATCAAACGGTATCGTTTGAGCGGATAAAGTTGCGCGCTCAAACAAAAAGCTGGCGCGTCGTTCGCGGTCCAATGCGACCGCACGACGCGCCAGCAGCGCTGGCAGCGCGGGCCAAACCTTACCGCAGCGCGCTTGCCCCGGCCCGCGGAGGCGATTAGGTGAATGAACGGACAAAACGCCTTCTCCAAACGCCTTCCAAGGACCAGCAATGTTTCACGGCTCATTCACCGCCCTCGTGACTCCGATGCACGAGGATGGGCGCATCGACGAAGAGGCCTATATGCGCCTCATCGAGTGGCAGATCGCCGAGGGCACTGACGGCATCGTGCCCGTCGGCACCACCGGCGAATCCCCGACGCTGAGCCATGATGAGCATAAACGCGTGGTCGAGCTGGCGGTGAAAACCGCCAAGGGCCGGGTGCCGGTGATGGCCGGCGCGGGGTCCAATTCCACCGCCGAGGCGATCGGCCTGGCCCGCCATGCCGAGCAGGCCGGGGCGGATGCGATCCTGGTCGTCACCCCCTATTACAACAAGCCGACCCAGGAAGGGCTGTACCAGCATTTCAAGGCCATCGCCGAGTCGATGGCGCTGCCGGTGTTCATCTATAACATCCCCGGCCGTTCGGTGATCGACATGTCGGTGGAGACGATGGCGCGGCTGGCGCAGATCAAGAACATCGTCGGGGTGAAGGATGCCACCGCCAATTTGACCCGGCCGCTGCACACCGCGCGCGCCTGCGGCCCGGATTTCGTGCAGTTCTCCGGCGAGGACCATACCATCCTGGCCTTCATGGCCTCGGGCGGGCATGGCTGCATCTCGGTGACCGCCAATGTGGCGCCGCGTTTATGCGCGCAGATGCATGATGCCTGGGCCAAGGGCGATTTCAAGGCGGCGATGGAGATCCAGAACCGGCTGGTGCCGCTGCATGATGCGATGTTCGCCGAGAGCAATCCCGGCCCGGTGAAATATGCCGCCTCGCTGCTGGGCTATGGCGCCAACCATGTGCGCCTGCCGCTGGCCCCGGTTTCTGAGGCTACGGCGCAGCGCATGCAGGCGGCGATGCGGGATGTTGGCCTGCTGAATTGAGACGAGCTTGAGCAAGGACGCGAAAAAGAACCCCTTCATCTCGCACGGCATCGCCGCGCAGAACCGCAAGGCGCGGCATGACTACAAGATCCTCTCCACGCTGGAGGCGGGGATCGTGCTGCGCGGGGTGGAGGTGAAATCGCTGCGGCTCGGCCGCGCCCAGCTCACCGAGGCCTGGGCCGGCGAGCGCGATGGCGAGCTTTATCTGTTCAACATGTATATCCCTGAATATCAGGGCGGGGTGCTGTCGCGCTTCGAGACGCGCGGGATGCGCAAGCTGCTGGTCAAGCGCAATCAGCGCCAGCAGCTCTTCCACGCCATCGCCCGCGAGCGCCAGACTTTGGTGCCGCTGGACGTGTTCTTCAATGATCGCGGCCTGGCGAAAGTGACCATCGGCATCGCCGAGGGCAAGCAGAAGGCCGATAAGCGCCACGCCGCCGCCGAGCGCGACTGGCAGCGCGACAAGGCCAGGTTGTTGAGAAATAGGTAAGTTTGGTGGGCTGTCCCAGATAAGTTTCAGGCTTGTACCTTCAATGCCTTGAAGGATCACCATTATTTCGATCATTGCAGGGTTTCGCCTTTTGCCCGTGGCGTCAAGGGCGCGCGGCGTCGCCGCGCGTCGCCGAAGGCGAGTAAACCCCTTGACGCCACGGGCAAAAGGCGAAGAGACTCGGGATCGACATAATGGCCAGATGAATGAAGATCTGGGACAGCCCTAATTTTTACGGCCCCAGCAAAGCCCTGATGCCGGCGACGATCTCCTCGAACATCGCCTCGGTGATGCGCCCGGTATTCACGTTATATTGCGAGGTGTGGAAGCTGTCCGCCAGCACCAGCCCGCCGGGCAGCTCGTGCTGCGCGCCATGGCGGAATTTATAGGCGCCCGGCTTCAGCTTCAGCCCTTGCAGGATCGATTCATGCGCCTTCTGGCCGATCGCCAGCAGCACGCGCAGCTTCGGCATCGCCGCGATCTCGGCGGCGAGATAAGGCAGGCAATGGTTTTTGTCCGAGGTTTCCAGCTTATGCTGGGGCGGGGCGCAGCGCACCGCGTTGGTCACCCGGCAATCCACCAGGCTCATCCCGTCATCCGGTCGCTCCTGGAACACGCCCTTGGCGAAGCCGAACTTGCCCAGCACGGGGTAGAGCAGCCGCCCCGCCACATCGCCGGTGAAAGGCCTGCCGGTGCGGTTGGCGCCATTCACGCCCGGCGCCTGGCCGACGACCAGCAGCCGCGCCTCAAGCGGGCCAAAGCTCGGCACCGGGGCGTTGAACCAGTCCGGATGCAGCCCCCGATACTCTTCCCGATAAGCGACCAAACGCGGGCAGAGCGGGCAGTCGCGCCCCGGCAGATGCGGCTGCATCGCGCTCACGGCTCGTCCTCACGCTCGCCCCGCGCGCGCGGCTCCTGCGGGCGGCGGGCGAAATGCTGCACGATGTCCGACAATTCGATGAACTGGTCGGCCTGCCGGCGCAGCTCATCGGCGATCATTGGCGGACTGGTGCGGATGGAGGAGACCACCGTCACCCGTACGCCCTTGCGCTGCACCGCCTCCACCAGCCGGCGGAAATCCGAATCGCCGGAGAACAAAACCGCATGGTCGAGCGAGCTCGCCAGCTCCAACATGTCGATCGCCAGCTCGATATCCATATTGCCCTTGATCCGCCGCCGGCCCAGCGCATCCGTGAATTCCTTCGCCGGCTTGGTCACCAGCGCATAGCCATTATAGGCCAGCCAGTCGGTCAAAGGTTTGAGGGGCGAATATTCTTCCGTTTCAAGCAAGGCGGAGTAATAATAGGCTCGTAACAAATTCGACTTGCCTTCAAAGAAATCTAACAATTTGCGGTAGTCGATCTCAAATCCGAGGCTACGGGTCGCCGCGTAGAGATTGGCGCCATCGATGAATAAAGCCGTCCGCTCCTGGTCTGAAAATCTCACATCAAATTCCTTCCCGTTCGCCGGGGTTATAGGGGGTGCACAAATATAGTATAAATGTTAGGAAAGCACGCCATTCGAGTGCCCATTTGGGGAGTTTAGCCGCGTTGACCCTCGTCAGTCCATGATCCTGATCGCGATCGGCGCCAATCTTCCGGCCGAAGATGGGCGCTCGCCCTTGCAGCTCTGCACGGCGGCGGCGGCGGCGGTTCGTGCACTTCCCGGCTTGTCGTTCGTGGCTTTATCGACATGGTATCGGAGCGCTGCGATTCCGGCTTCCAGCCAGCCGGATTATTGCAATGGCATGATCCGCATGAGCGGCGAGACCGACCCGGCGGTTTTGCTGCGCCAGCTACAGGAGATCGAGACGCAATTCGGCCGGGTGCGCTCGGTGCCCAATGCGGCGCGCACCTTGGACCTTGATATCATTGACATTGCTGGCCAGATCCGGACCGCGCCGGACCCGATATTGCCGCATCCGAGGATGCATCTGCGCGCCTTCGTGCTGCGCCCGCTGCTGGATGTGAACTCCTCCTGGCGGCATCCTGTGTTCAAGCGCAGCGTCACCACCTTGCTGGCCGAGCTTCCCCCGCAGCAGATCGAACCCTGGCATGCCGAGCCGTCCGTATAATCCGATTGACCTTGCCTCCCTGCCGCGCCTGCGGTAAGGCACTCTTTCATTTTCTGCCTTGGAGCGTACCCCGTATGGCCCGCGTAACTGTCGAAGACTGCGTTTTGAAGGTGCCGAACCGCTTTGAGCTGGTTCTGCTCGCGGCGCAGCGTGCCCGCAATATCAGCCGCGGCGAGCAGCTGACCATTGACCGGGACAATGACAAGAATCCGGTGGTGGCGCTGCGCGAGATCGCCGATGAGACGGTGGAGCTGCCGCATCTGGAGCAGGATCTGATCAAATCCCTCTCGCGCGTGCCCGAGCCGGAGCCGGTGGATGAAGAGGTGATGGATCTGATCCCGACCGATCAGAACATCTTCGGCCTGCAGGATGTCTCCGCCGAGGAAGAGGCCGCCGCCATGGCTGCCGAGGGCGAGGACATCATGTCCGCCGAGGATATCCAGGCCGCGATCGAGGCGGAGCTCGGCGGCAAGTCCTCGCGCCGCTGACACCATGCTGCGGACAGGCTGCTGGCGTTTGAGCCTGGTCCGCGCCCCTGAGGGGCTCAGCGGCGCGTCGCCCAGCTTTCATCCCGAACTCGCGGGATTGCTGTCGCGGATCGCCGCTTATGATTCCAAGGCCGACCCGGCGCTGATCGACGAGGCCTACGGCGTCGCCGAACTGGCCCATGCCGACCAGAAGCGCGATAATGGCGAGCCCTATGTCACCCACCCGCTGGCGGTGGCGGGCATTCTCGCCAGCTACAAGCTGGACGCCGCCTCCATCATCACCGCCTTGCTGCATGATACGGTGGAGGATACCAGCATCACGCTGGCGGAGCTGCAGAAGCGCTTCGGCGCGGAAATCGCCGCCTTGGTGGACGGCGTCACCAAGCTGACAAGGCTGGAGCTGCAATCGGACCGGACCAAGCAGGCGGAGAATTTCCGCAAGCTGGTGCTGGCGATGAGCAAGGATATCCGGGTTCTCATCGTCAAGCTCGCGGACCGGCTGCATAATATGCGCACGCTGGGCGCGGTCTCTGCCGCACACCGGCGTGTGCGCATCGCCCGCGAGACGATGGATATCTACGCCCCCCTGGCCGAGCGCATCGGCATGGAGGCGGTGAAGACCGAGCTGCAGAACCGCTCTTTCGCCGAGATCGAACCGGAAGCCTACGACACCATCCAGACCCGCCTGAATTATCTGCGCGGGCAGGGGGCGGATGTCATCGAGGAGGTCCGCCAGGAGCTGACCCGCGTCTGCAAGGAGGCCGGGGTGAGCGTGGTGGAACTCTCCGGGCGTGAGAAATCGCCTTTCTCCATCTGGCAGAAAATGAAGCGGCAGAATGTCAGCTTCGAGCAGCTCTCGGACATCATGGCGTTTCGCATCATCGTGCCTTCGCGCGCGGAATGCTATGTGGCGCTCGGCGCTATCCATGCCGCCTACCCGGTGATCGCCGGGCGGTTCAAGGATTACATCTCCACGCCGAAGAGCAATGGCTACCAGTCGCTGCATACCGGGGTGACGCTGCGCCAGCCGCGCAACCAGAAAATCGAAATCCAGATCCGCACCCCGGACATGCAGGCGGTGGCGGAAGCCGGTGTCGCCGCGCACTGGCTCTATAAACAGAGCGACGCCTCGGCCGCCGACGTCAAGCAGTTCGGCTGGGTCAAGGACCTGCTGGAAATTCTCGAAAACTCCGCCGCACCGGATGAGTTTCTCGAAAACACCAAGCTTGAGCTCTATCAGGACCAGGTGTTCTGCTTCACGCCGAAGGGCCAGCTGATCCAGCTGCCGCGCGGCGCCACCTCGGTCGATTTCGCCTACGCGGTGCACAGCCAGATCGGCGATAGCTGTGTCGGCGCGCGCATCAACGGCAAGCTGATGCCGCTGCGCTATGAGCTGCAGAATGGCGATCAGGTGGAAATCCTCACCGCGCGCGGCGGCACGCCGAGCCCGGCCTGGGAGCGCTTCGTCACCACCGGCAAGGCGCGCGCGCGCATCCGCCGCTTCCTCGCCCAGCAGATGCGCGACCAGCATCGGGATTCCGGCAAATCCCTGCTGATGAAGGCCTTCCGCCAGGACGGCGTCGACGGCTCCGAAAAAGTGCTGGAGCCGGTTGCGAAGACGTTGAAACAGGCGAGCGTCGATGATCTCTATGTGGCGGTGGCGACGGGGCTGATCGGGCCGAAGGATGTGGTCCACGCCGCCTATCCGGAGCTGAAGGAAGTGCGCGCCCCGCGCATGATGCCGGCCTTCATGGGCGGCGCGCTTTCCGCCCGTTCGCCGCGCACCACCAGTCGCGGCGATGCCGGCAGCCCGATCACCGGGCTCGTCGCCGGAATGGATGTACATTATGCCGGCTGCTGCCACCCGCTGCCGGGCGACAAGATCGTCGGCATCGTCACCACCGGCAAGCCGATCACCATCCATGCCAAGGATTGCGCGCAGCTCGAACAATTCAACGCCACACCTGAGCGTTTCATCGATGTCGACTGGAACGAGGAGGCGCTGAGCCGGATGGAGGCGCGGGCGCGCAACTTCACCGGCCGGGTGAGTGTGATCGCCAGCAACAGCCCCGGCGCGCTGGCCTCGCTCACCAACGCCGTGGCGAAGCAGGAGGGGGCCATCTCCAATCTGAAAATCGTGCATCGCCAGCAGGATTTCTTCGAGGCGCTGGTGGATATCGAGGTGCGCGACACCCGCCATCTCAACCAGGTGGTGGCGGGGCTGCGGGCGGCCGCCGGCATCGCCCAGGTGGAGCGGGCGCGCAACTGATGATCATCGGTCTGGGCTCGGATATCTGCGATATCCGCCGCATCGAGCAGGTGCTGGAAAAGCATGGCGAGCGCTTCACGCAACGGGTGTTCTCTGAGCTGGAGCGTAAGCGTAGCGAACGCCGGGCGCATTTCCGCGCCCCCAGCTACGCCAAGCGCTTCGCCGCCAAGGAGGCCTGCGCCAAGGCGCTCGGCACCGGGTTTTCGCGCGGCGTGTTCATGTCGGATCTGCGGGTGGTCAATCTGCCCTCCGGCCAGCCGACGATGGAGCTGCATGGCGACGCGCTGGCGCGGCTGCGGGCGCTGACCCCGCCGGGGATGAAGCCCAGCATCTTCGTGTCGCTGACGGATGAATATCCTTATGCCTACGCGCAGGTGATTATTTCGGCGGCGCCGGAGGGTAAAAAACGCCCCACTTACGTTCGGGGTGTTGGCAGCGTGGTTGCCATCGCCCGGGCGTTTTTCGCAGCTTTTTGAAAAAAGCTGCACCAAAAACTTTTGGTTTTTTTAAGGGAGAGGCGTGTGAAGCATTTTTATGAACCGAAGGCCGGCCATGGGCTGGCGCATGATCCGTTCAATGCCATCATCGGGCCGCGCCCCATCGGCTGGGTCTCCACCAAGGGTGCGGATGGCAGCGTCAATCTCGCGCCCTACAGCTTCTTCAACGCTTTCTGCTACACCCCGCCGATCATCGGCTTCTCCAGCACCACCCGCAAGGACAGCCTGCGCAATATCGAGGAAACCGGCGAGTTCGTCTGGAACCTCGCCAACCGTGCCCTGGCCGAGCAGATGAATGAAAGCTGCGCCGCTGTGCCCTACGGCACCGATGAGTTCACTCTGGCGAAGCTGGAAAAAGCCCCGGCGAAACTGGTGGCGCCGCCGATGGTCGCCGCCGCCATGGTGAATTTCGAATGCAAACTCTCCGAGATCGTCACGCTGAAAAGCGCTGATGGCGTGCCCAGCGGCGCCTATCTGGTGCTGGGCGAGGTCGTCGCCGTGCATATCGACCAGAGCCTGCTGAAGGACGGCGTCTTCGACACTTTCAATGCCGGTATCATCCTGCGCGCCGGCGGCCCCTCCGCCTACGCGGAAATCCGCCCGGACAGCCGCTTCGACATGAAGCGCCCGGCCTGAAGCGTGGGGCTTTTTCCAAAAAGCCCCCACGCTTCAAGGCAACAAAGCCCGTCCTTGCGCATCCCGGCTCAGCGCCGTGGAGGCGCTGACATGGCGCATCTCCAGCCGGCCATAGAAATGCGGAAACAGCGCGCCGCCGCGTGAAACCTCCCAGCGCAGCGCTTCGCCCAGCGGTGCCAGCGGCACGGCGGCGATCACCAGCCCATCCTGCCCGGCAAAATGCTTGGCCAGCGTCTCATCCAGCTGCGCCGCCGTGGAGAGATGGATATAGCCATCCGCCACATCCACCGGTGCGCCCTCGAAGCGGCCCGCCTGCAAGGCCGCGAATTGCGGCGCGGTCAAAATCTTATAGGCTGTCTCGTCTGTCATTTGGATTGCGCCGCCGGTTCATCGAGGCGGTGGATATTCAGGCAGGTCAGTGTCTGAGTCAAAACCGTGTAGCCGATCTGCCCGAACGTCACCGGCGCGACCGCCGGCAGGTGGCGGCGCATCTCGGCGGTCAGATGCCGCAGGCTGCCGATACATAAGGCGGACAGCACGGCACCGGCCAGATCGAGATCGCGCGCGGCGCGGGCAAAGGCGGCCTCATAGGCCGGCAAGGGCTCGGCGAAGCGGTACATCAGGCCGGGATCGAGCGGGCAGAGAAACTCGACCGCCTCCTGCGCCGCGCCGGGGTTGAGAATGGTGTTATTGACGAGGGCGCCATCCCGGTCGGCGATCAGCGGCAACCCCGGATCGGCCACGGCCTGGTCGAGAAACGCGCGCAGCCGCATCGTCTCGCCGCCGATCCGGCACAGCCCGGCGCTGGCATAGCCGCGATCCGGAAACACGATGCCCGGGCCAGCGCCGACGCCGAACGGGTTGATCACGCTCAGCTCCGGATAAAGCTCGTTCGGCAAGGTGACATAGAGCAGCGCCGCGCGGTCATCATGCGGGGTGCCATTGCCGCAGAAGATCTTCGGTGTGCTTTGCCCCAGCGCCTCCAATGCCACGCCGCTCACCCAGCCGGTCAGCGGCGCGTTATATAAGCCGTCCCAATCCAGCATGCTGGTGGCGACGCGCTCCAGCAGGGCGCTGCGCCCGGGCAGCAGCAGCACCGCGAAGCCATGCGGCGGATAGAAGGTGCTGAGATGCGGCAGCTCCGTCTCGTCGAAGGCGAACAAGGCGGCATGCCGGGCGATGCCGGTGAGATCGGTATAAATCAGCCGCCCCTGCGCGGGCCCCACCCCGTCCGGCAACAGGAACCAGGCGGTCGTCCCGCCGATCCATCGCCCCGCCGGCAGCTGGGACAGGGTTGCCTCCTCCCCGGCGACGATCAAGACATGCCCCGCCTCGATCAGCCGCGACACGTCCTTTGGGGTGGCCACGGCGCGGCTGCCAGCTAAACTATCGATCATTGCCACGCGTCTGTCGCAGAAATAAGATTTTCCAAATAGATATAGCCTCGTTTCTGGCTTTCTAAGTCTGCGTGCAACGTAAAAAAAGTAACAAAACCGTGCGTTGTTAATCTGTACCACAGCAACAAAGCCGACAACTTACAAATGCATGGCCGCCGCGTCTTTTTCTCATGCCTGGCGGTCCCCGGGGCGGAAGAAAACGCTTTGCAAGACTGTTTAAAATTGTAAACTGACCGCAAATCTACCGGAGTGATTGGCAATGAGCGCCGCGACCCGCCCAAGCAACGTCCCCCTTATCCATCACTGGATGCCCTTCACCGCGAACCGGCAGTTCCAGGAGCAGCCGCGCCTCATCGCCCGGGCCGAGGGTGTTTATTATTATAATACGCGTGGGGAAAAACTGCTGGATGGCTCCTCGGGCCTCTATTGCATCCCGCTCGGCCATGGGCGGCGCGAGATTCGCGAGGCGGTGGCCAAGCAGATGGAGGAGCTGGATTACGCGCCACCCTTCCAATATGGCGTGCCGACCGCCTTCCGCCTCGCCACCGAGGTGGCGCAACTGCTCCCCGATGGCATCAACCGCGTCTTCTTCGCCGGCTCCGGCTCCGAGGCCGCGGATACCGCGCTGAAAATGGCGCTGGCCTATCACCGTGCGCGGGCGAGGCGCAGCGTGTGCGCTTCATCGGCCGCGAGCGCGGCTATCATGGCGTGAATCTGGGCGGCATGTCGGTCGGCGGCATGGTCGCCAACCGCAAGGCCTTCGGCACCGGTCTGCCCGGCGTTTCGCATCTGCGCCACACCCGTATTCAGGAAAACATGTTCGAGATGGGCGAGGGCACGCATGGCGCCGACCTCGCCGACGATCTGGAGCGGTTCGTCAATCTGCACGGGGCGGATACCATCGCCGCCTGCATCGTCGAGCCGATCGCCGGCTCCACCGGCATTCTGGTGCCGCCGAAGGGCTACCTGAAACGCCTGCGCGAGCTGTGCACCAAGCATGGCATCCTGCTGATCTTCGATGAGGTGATCACCGGCTTCGGGCGCACCGGCGAGGCTTTTGCCTCGCAGACCTTCGGCGTCACCCCGGACATCATCACCATGGCCAAGGCGCTGACCAACGGCTCCATCCCGATGGCGGCGGTGGCGGTGAAGGATGAGGTGCAGCAGGCGATCTTCGATTCGTCGCCGGAAAACAGCATCGAGCTGTTCCACGGCTATACCTATTCCGCCCATCCCGCCGCCTGCGCCGCCGGCCTGGCGACGCTGAAGATCTATCGCGAGGAAGGCACGTTCGACCGGGTGAAATCCCTGGCCCCGGCCTTCCTGGAGCAGATCGGCAGCTTCAAGGGCATGGAGGGGGTGGTGGATACGCGCGGTTACGGGCTGCTCGGCGCGGTCGAGCTGGCGCCGCAGGGCAAGCCGGGCGAGCGCGGCTTCAAGATTCTCTGCAAGGCCTTCGAGCAGGGGCTGGTGCTGCGCTCGGCCGGTGACAGCCTGGTGCTGGCGCCGCCCTTTGCCGCCACGGCCGAGCAGATCAATGAGATGACCGACATCATGCGCAAGCTGGTGAAGGAAAACTGAGAGGCGGAATGAAGATAATGCCCTGAAAAACTGGCAAAAGTTTTTGGGGGTGTGGGGAGTTTTTTCAAAAACTCCCCACGTCTTTCCGCCCCTTTTTTGAAAAAAAGGGCGGCCCCAAAAAACTTTTGATTATTTTCAGCAGATCTTTGAACCAGGAAAACCGCGCCGGGAGGCAGGTTTTCAAAATCCAGCGATGACATCCAAGCCCCGGGCCGCCATATGCGGTCCGGGTTTGTTTACAACTCCGGAGGAGCAAGAATGTATCAGGACGTATTGCTGCATATTGGCGGCAAATGGCGCGCGGCGGAGGGCAACAAGACCCTCGAGATTCTGAACCCGGCGACCGAAGAGGTGATCGGCAAGCTGGCCCATGCCAGCAAGGCGGATCTGGACGAGGCGCTGGACTGGGCGGCCAAGGGCTTTGCCGTGTGGCGCAAGATGTCGGCGTTCGAGCGCGGCAAAATTCTGCGCAAGACGGCGGATATTCTGCGCGAGCGCACGCCTGAAATCGCCAAGCTGATGACCCAGGAGCAGGGCAAGCCGCTGGCGGAAGCCAAGACCGAGCTGACGGTTTCGGCGGATGTGATCGACTGGTTCGCCGAGGAAGGCCGCCGCGCCTATGGCCGTGTCATTCCCGCCCGCACCCCGGGCGTGTACCAGCTTTCCGTGCGTGAGCCGGTGGGCGTGGTTGCCGGCTTCACCCCGTGGAATTTCCCGGTCAGCCAGGCGGTGCGCAAAATTTCCGCGGCGCTGGCGGCGGGCTGCGCCTTCATCCTGAAAGGCCCGGAGGAAACCCCGGCCAGCTGTGCCGAGCTGGTGCGCGCCTATGTGGATGCCGGCGTGCCGACCGGCGTGGTGCAGATCATCTTTGGCGTGCCGGCGGAGATCTCCGAACATCTGATCCCGCACCCGACCGTGAGGAAAATCTCCTTCACCGGCTCCACCCCGGTTGGCAAGCATCTGGCGGCTCTGGCCGGCAAGCATATGAAGCGCGTGACCATGGAGCTGGGCGGCCATGCCCCGGCGATCGTGTTCGACGATGCGGATCTCGACCAGGCCGCGACGGTGCTGGCCGCCGCCAAGTTCCGCAATGCCGGCCAGGTCTGCGTGGCGCCGACCCGCTTCCTGATCCAGCAGGGTGCCTATGAGCCGTTCCTGGAGAAGTTCATCGGCAAGGTGCAGGCGATCAAGCTCGGCAACGGCCTGGATGAAGGCACCACGATGGGCCCGCTCGCCAATGACCGCCGTGTGAGCGCGATGGAGAGCATCATCGCCGACGCCGTCTCCAAGGGCGCGAAGGTGCGCACTGGCGGCAAGCGCGCCGGCAACAAGGGCTATTTCTTCGAGCCGACGGTGCTGACCGATGTCACGCTGGAGGCCAAGGTGATGAATGAGGAGCCGTTCGGCCCGCTGGCGGCGTTCATGCCCTTCGCCACTTATGACGAGGTGGTGGCCGAGGCGAACCGTCTGGACTATGGCCTGGCCTCCTATGCCTTCACCCGCAATACCCGTCAGGCGGCGGCTTTGGGCGCGGATATCGAAGCCGGCATGGTGACGATCAACCATAACGGCCTGGCCATGCCGGAAACCCCGTTCGGTGGCGTGAAGGATTCCGGCTATGGCTCCGAAGGCGGCGCCGAGGGCTGGAGCCTTATCTGGTCACCAAATTCGTGACCCAGGCCGGCGCCTAAGGCGTCAGCCTAAAGTTATAAAAGTTTTTGGGGTTTGGGGTGTTTTTTCAAAAACACCCCAAGAAAGAAGTGGGGCTTTTTGAAAAAAGCCCCCACGCCCCCAAAAACTTTTTATTTTTTGATCCCGGTTTTCTGCTGCACGACGCGCAAGGCCGCCGCAAACGCCTCGTCGGCGTTCAGCTCCGTCGTGTCGATATGCACGGCATCCTCCGCCGGCAGCAGCGGTGCCGTCGCCCGGCTGCTATCCGCCGCATCCCGCGCCGCCACATCCGCGATCACCTGCTCCAGCGCCACGCTCTCGCCCTTGGCCAGAAACTCCGCATGCCGGCGCTTCGCCCGCGCCTCGACGCTGGCGGTGATATAGAGCTTCACATCCGCCTGCGGGAAAATCACCGTGCCGATATCGCGCCCATCCAGCACCGCGCCCCTGGTGTTGCCGTAGGCGCGCTGATAGGCCAGCAGCGCCTCGCGCACCGCCGGAATGCCCGCCACCTGACTGGCCGCCTTTGACGTGGCGGCATCGCGCAGATCGCCCCGCGCGGTGTCGGCCTCGCTCAGCTCCCAGGCGGCGGCGATGGCGTCCAGCTCGTTGGTCGGGTCGCCCCCGCTCTCCAGCACCCGCTTGGCGGTGGCGCGGTAGAGCAGGCCGGTATCCAGATAAGGCAGCTTCAGCGCCGCGGCGAGGCGCTTGGCCAGCGTGCCCTTGCCCGCCGCCGCCGGGCCGTCGATGGCGATGATGATCACGCGGCCACCATCTCAGCACCCAGGCCGCGCATCAGCTTCAGGAAGGCGGGGAAGGAGGTGTCGATGAAACTCGCATCGTCGATCCGCACCGCCTCGCGCGCCGCCTGGCCCATCACCAGGGCGGACATCGCCAGACGATGGTCCATATGCGTCTCCACCAGACCGCCGCCTTGGATCTCTCCGGTGCCGTGCACCAGCAGATCATCGCCTTCGATCTCGACATTCACCCCGTTGACCCGCAGCAGGGCGGCGGTGGCGGCGAGGCGGTCGCTCTCCTTCACCCGCAGCTCGGCCAGGCCGCGCAGGCGCGAGGTGCCGTTGGCGGCGGCGCACAGCACCGCCAGCACCGGGTACTCGTCGATCATGCTCGGTGCCCGCTCCGGCGGCACATCCACCGGGCGCAACGCGGAGAAATGCGCGGTGAGGTCACCCACCGGCTCGCCGCCCTCCAGGCGCTGGTTCTCGACCACCAGCTTCGCGCCCATCTCGCGCAGCGTCAGGAACAGCCCGGTGCGCAGCGGGTTGAGGCCAACATTGGCGATGGTCACCGCGCTGCCCGGCACCAGCAAGGCGGCGGCGACAGGGAAGGCGGCGGAGGAGGGGTCGCCCGGCACCGCCACATCGGCGGCGCGCAGCTCCGGCTGACCCTTCAGCCGGATATGCCGGCCGGCCCCGGCCTGGGTGACGGTCACGTCCGCGCCGAAATGCCGCAGCATGTTTTCGGAATGGTCGCGGGTCGGCTCCGGCTCCTCCACCTCGGTGAAGCCCGGCGCGTTCAAGCCGGCCAGCAGCACGGCGGATTTCACCTGGGCGGAAGCCACCGGCAGCCGGTAGGTGAGGGGCATCGGCTCGCGCGCGCCGAGAATCGTCAACGGCAGCCGCCCGCCCTCACGCGCGAAAAACTGCGCCCCGGTCTGCGCCAGCGGCACGGTCACCCGGCTCATCGGCCGGGTGCGCAGCGAGGCATCGCCAGTCATCACCGCGTAGAGCGGATGGGTGGCGAGGATGCCGGCCAGCAGCCGCGCCGCGGTGCCGGAATTGCCCATGTCCAGTACATCCTTCGGTTCCACCAGCCCGCCAATGCCGCGCCCGCTGACCAGCCAGTCGGCGCCCTCGCGGGTGATTTCCGCGCCCAAGGCCCGCATCGCGGCGGCGGTGCGCAGCACGTCCTCGCCTTCCAGCAGCCCGGTGATGCGGGTCTGGCCGACGGCCAGCGCGCCGAACATCAGAGCGCGGTGGCTGATGGATTTATCGCCCGGAACATGCAGGCGGCCATTGAGCGCGCCCGCCGGGCGGCGGGAGATTTGGGGACGGGGTGATGACTGATCCATGCGCGCGCGCTTAGCACGGCTGATGGTGTTTGACATAGAAGCGATGGCATGGCATCGCCCCGCCCCTGATTGATACGGCCCCTTCATCCGAGGTTTGACATGGCAAAACCTGAGCTTGGCGAAAAACATACCTGCGTGTCCTGCGGCGCGCGCTTCTTCGATCTCGGCAAGGCGCCGGCCGTTTGCCCGAAATGCGGCACCGAACAGCCGGCCGAGCAGCCGCGCCTGAAGCGCGCTGCGCCGCTGCCGGATGAGCAGAAGAAGGTCGCCAAGCCGGCGATCGACGGGGATGACGTGGATGTGGAAGTGCCCGACGACGCGGACGATGACGACATCCTGGAAGATGCGGACGACATGGAGGACGACACCTCCGACATCGACGCCGATATCGACGTGCAGACCGAAGCCGGCGACGACGAGCGCTAGGTCGTGTCTGCATTCATCGTAGCCAAATCATGGCGCAAGCGAGATGTACGAAGCCCATGAAGGCTTTGATGGTTTTTTCGCATCTGAGGGCGATTCTGCGGAAGCGTTTGAGTTTATTGAAGAAGCACTCGACCTGATGGCGCTCCTTGTAGAGCCTCCAGTCGATTGGGGGCTTATGGCGCGGCTGGGATTAGCCTTGATCTGAGCGGTTGCACCGAGATCATTGGCAATGAAAGCGCGTAGGGGATCTGCGTCGTAGGCAGCGTCAGCGATGACATGACCAACACCCTGCAACCCATCCAGCAGGGCTTCCGCCTGTGGGCAATCGCCGTGATGTCCCGGCGTCGGGTGGATGCGCAGCGGCAAGCCAAGTGCATCGACCGCGGCATGGAGCTTGGTCGTCAGTCCGCCGCGTGAACGCCCAATGGCGGCAGCTTCAGCCCCCCTTTTGCCCCTGCCGCATCGGCATGGACTTTCGAGATGGTGCTATCAATCAGGACGTATTCAAAATCCGGCGTATCCGCCAGGGTTTTGAATAGCGCTTCCCAAACGCCCGCATGAGACCAACGCCGGAACCGCGCATGTACCGCCGTCCATTTGCCAAACATCTCCGGCAAATCTCGCCAACGCGCCGCATTGCCAGCCATCCATAAGATCGCATCAACAAAAAGTCGGTTGTCCACCCCGCTTCGGCCAGGGGTGCCAACACGGCCAGGCAAGTGACCCTCAATGCGGTTCCATTGTTCGTCCGTCAGTGTCCGTCTGCTCAAGGCAAGAACCCTCCTCAAGCCTTGAATCAGAAATCACAAACAAAGGGAATCTATGAATGCAGACACGACCTAGAGCAATATGTGTTTAGGTTGACGCGGGAGCGTCAAGATAAACACGTAAAATTGCTCGCATAAATAAAAGTTAGAGCATCAAGCTAAAAGCTTGATGCTCTAAGCGCAAAAGTTTTTGAGGGGGTAAAACTGCCCCCAGGTTCTTTGCCGCTTTTTTGAAAAAAAGCGGCAAAGAAAAACTTTTGCGACCTGAGGCCGGGGCGTTGCGACACCCGAACCCCTTTCCGCGATGCGGAAGGGGTTTTTCTTTGCCTTAGCTTCCCGGCTTCCAGCCGGTGGCGTCCTTCAGATCATATTCTCGCCCCGGCTTGCCCCACGGGCCGGAGAGCCGAACGCTCAGCGTCAGCGGCGGCTTCACCGCAGGGTGGCGCCCAACTTCAGCGCCAGCGTCGATTCGAACAGATCGATCGTGCCGCTCGCCGCCAGCGTGCCGGCGGGGGCGGTGAGCTGCGCCTGGGTCAGGGTGCAATTGCCCTGCGCGATCGTCGCCGCCAGAGACAAGGTGGCAAACGGCGTCGTCCCGCCCGACAGGCTCTTGCTCAGCGCCGGGCGGGGTGTCGTGCTCAGCGCGCTGGCCAGGTCCGGCAGTGAGAGCCCGCTCAGCGTGCCGTTGCTGGCGGTGATGGTGGCGCTGCCGCCCAGCGTCGCCGCCCAGGTTTTCGCGCTATAGCCGCTGGCGGTGAGGCTCGCGGTGGCGCTCAGCTGGCCGCTGGTCAGGGTCAGCGGGAAGCTCTGCGGCAGGGCCAGCGCCCCGGCATCGATGCCGTCCGCGAGGAATTTCGCGCTCAGCGCCGGCGGCGCCTTGGGGTCGAGCTTCAGCGTGGCGCTGCCGGAGAGCTTGCCAGTGCCGATGGCGGCATCATCCAGCGTCAGGCGCGCCTGATCCGGTGCGAAGGAAAGCGTGCCGGCGGTGGCGCCAAAGACCGGCGTGCCGGCATAAAGCACCTGGTTCGCCTTCAGCGCGATCTGCCCGCTCACCGGCAGGCTGCCCGGCATCTGCAGGCTGGCGGGCAGCTTCGGCAAGGCCAGTGTGCCGGCATCGATCTGGCCGCTGAGCTTGCCGCCGGATTTGTCTTGGGTCAGCATGATCTGGCCGGAAGCGTTCAGCTGCCCGGCGCTGAGCACGAAATCATTCAGCCCTGCGCTGCCGGGAGCGGCGGAAAACCGCGCGCGCAGCGCCAGCGCGCCGGGGCCAGGGAAGGCGAGGCCAGGATCATTCACCCCCGCGCTGCAAGGCAGGCTCCCACCCTGGAACGGATAGCCCGGCAGCGGCGCCATGCGCGAGCAGCCGCCCCTCAGCCCGAGCAGCTTCAGCGCCGCGATCGCGTCCGGGTGGCGCAGCGAGAGCGCGCCGGCGGCGCTGGGCTTGGTGAGATCGATCACCGGTGCGGCGGTGAGGGTGAAATCCCCCAGCGTAGCGACGGCGCTGGTCGAAAGCGCGTTGGGCGGCCCGGCGGCGGCCAGTACCAGGCTGAGATGCGGGCGCAGCAGCTCAGCCGGCAGCTTCACATCCTGCGGCAGCAAGGCGGCGAGGGGCGCGGCGGAGGGCAGGTCCAGCACCGCATGGGCGGAGGTCACCTTGAAGTCGCGGTCCAGTGTCACGCTGCCATTGGCGATGCCGCCATAGAGCGAGGCGGTGGCGCGGCGGATATCGAGCTGCGCGCCCATATCCGCGTCGATGAACAGATTGCTCAGCTTCAGCGGCCCCGCCACCGCATGGGCGGCGGTGAGTTCGCCGGCGACGCTGACGCCGCCGCCCAGCGGGCGCTGCGCCAGCCACGCCGCCAGCGATGCGAGGTCGAGCTGGTCGAAGGCGAGCCGGAAGGCGGCATGCCCGGCGGAGAGGACCACCCGGCCATTCACATGGTCCGCGCCCAGCGTGCCGGTGATGTCGGTGAGGTCCGGCGCGTCGCGCGTGCCGCCCAGCTGTGCCTGCAGGCTGGCGCTCGTCCAGCCGGGCACGGCCGGCAGCCCTAGCCCGCTTGCCAGCGCCGTCAGGTCCGGCGCGGCGAGGCTCAGCCTGCCGGAGAGATCCTGGTTGGGCGAGATTGTCAGATCGCCGCTGAGGCTGGCGCCGCCGGGCAGACCCAGCGTGAGGCCGGAGACGGCACTGCCGGCAGGGCTGGTCTTCAGTGTCGCCCGCAAGGCCGGGAAGCTCCTGCCGGCCAGACTCACATTCGCGGCATCGAGATGCAGCTCGGTCGCCAGCCCGCCGGGCCAGAGCGGCGACAGCTTGGTCAGCTGGTCGAGATCCAGCCCCTGGCCGGTCAGATCCGCCCGCAGCCCCAGCGGCGCGAAGGCCAGATGCGCGGTGCCGTGCAACGCCAGCTTGTCCTGGCTGGCGCTGATATCCTCGGCGCTGATGCCGTTCGCGTTGGCGCTGATCTGGGCGCTGACGCTGGCATGGCCGGGCAGGGCCAGGTTCAGCTGCCCGGCCAGCTCGCTCTGCGCGTTCAACGCCCCGGCGAAATGCGCGCTGGCCCCGCCCAGCGCGGCGCGCAGGGTAATCTGCGCCGCGCCGTCCGCCTCCGTCTCGCCGACGGCGAGGCTCAGCGAGACATCATGTGTCTGCAGCTTGCCATTGCCCGAGACGCTGACGCTGCCGCCGGCCCCGGTGAACAGATCGGCATTGACATCGGTGAAATCGGCGGCGCCGAAATTGATCCGGCCATTCTTGATATGGGCGTGCAGCGCCGCCAGCCAGGGCGGCGGGGCGATGGCGCTGATGCCCCGGGCAGCGGCCAGGGGAAGGTGATGTTGGGCGTGTCCAGATCCAGCGTGCGGGCGGCGAGCTGGCCTTGCAGCAGCGGCGCCAGCGCCAGATCGAGCGACAGCGCATGCGCGGTGATCACCTCCTTGTCCGGCCCGGAAATGGTGATGCCGGTGGCGGTGATCTCGGGCTGCGGGAAGTAGGACAGAGAGAGCTTGCCGCTGATATGCACATCCCGCCCGGTCAGGCGCGAGGCGAAGGCCTCCACCGCCGTCCGGTGCGCCGGCGCCGCGACAAAGCTGGGCAGCGCCAGCAACGCGGCCCCAGCGCCACCAGCAACGCCAGCGGGCCGGCCCAAAGAAGATGTTTGCGCGTCACGTCAGCTTGTGAACCTGTCTCTCATTTATCATTTAGTGAGCTCTGGCCCCCTAAACCCGCCATGGTGAATGTCCCATTGTGTGGTTGGGTTCAAGGGCGGCGCTGTGCTAGGCGGGGTATATGAGCTATTGGGGCAAGTTTATCGGCGGCATGGCGGGCTTCGCCATGGGCGGCCCGGTGGGGGCTTTGTTCGGCGCGGCGCTGGGCCACGCGGCGGATGAAGGCAAGCTGAACGGCTTCACCCCCAATCTCCAGGGCTTCGCCGGCCGCGCCATGCCGTTCGACCCGCTGCGTCTGGCGGCGATGATGGGCCGGCGCGACCAGGTTTTCGCCATCGGCGTCACCGTGCTGGCGGCCAAGCTGTGCAAATGCGACGGGCCGGTGAGCCGGCTGGAAATCGACGCCTTCAAGGCCAGCTTCGCGATTCCCCCGCCAGCATGGGCGAGGTGGCGAAACTCTTCGACAGCGCCCGCGAGAGCGCCGCCGGTTTCGAGAGCTACGCCACCCAGCTCGGCCAGGCCTTCGCCGATGACAAGACCCCGCTGGAGCAGGTGCTGGCCGGGCTGTATCAGATCGCCCGCGCCGACGGCCCGGTGAACAGCGCGGAGGCGGATTTCCTCTCCCGCGTCGCCTACGCCTTCGGGCTGGGCGAGGCGGCGGCGCGGCGCGCCGGGCAGGGCACCCCACCGCCGCAGGCGCCGTCCGAGGATCCGTATCTGGTGCTGGGCGTGCGCCGGCAGGCCAGCGCCGATGAAATCCGCGCCCGCTGGAAACAGCTGATGCGCGAGACCCATCCTGACAGTCTGGCGGCGCGCGGCGCGTCCCCGGCGATGATCGAGGCCGCCTCGCAGAAGGTGGCGCGGATCAACGCCGCCTATGACGCGATCAAGCGCGCCCAGGCATAGAGGACAAAATGTTCCAGCATCTCGGCGTGTTTTTCCTGGCCTGCCTGATGCTGGCGATTTTGCCGGGGCCGGGCATGACCTACGTGATCAGCCGTTCGCTGGCCGGCGGCACGCTGGAAGGGCTGGCCTCCAGCCTCGGCACCGGCTCGGGCGGGGTGGTGCAGGTGGCGCTGGGCGCGGCCGGGCTTTCGGCTTTGGTGCTGGCCAGCGCGCAGCTTTTCACCGTCCTGAAACTGGCCGGGGCGGTCTATCTGATCTGGATCGGCCTCAGCACCATCCGCAAGGCCGGCGCGGCGACCAGTACCGCCCCCATCCGCGGCCGCGCCGGGCTGGCGCGGGCCTGGCGGGACGGGCTGGCCGTCTCCGCGCTGAACCCCAAAACCGCCGCCTTCTTCCTGGCCTTCCTGCCGCAATTCATCGCCCCGTCGGCGGGGCATGTGGCGCTGCAATTCCTCGCCCTCGGGCTGATGGCGATCCTGCTCTACACCGGCTCGGACGCGATCATGGCGCTGGCCGCCGCAAGGCTGAAGCGGCTCTTCACCGGGCGCGGCAATGCCGTCATCCGGGTGCGCCAGGCGGCGGGCGGGGCGATGATCTGCCTCGGTCTCGGCCTGCTGCTCACCCGCCGCCCGGCCGGCTGATGATCTTCGAGCCCTCGCCGAATTTCGATGCGCGGGAGGAACCCGTCTCGCATCTGGTGCTGCATTATACCGGGATGCCGACCGGGCGCGCCGCCATCGACCTGCTGAAGGCGCCGCGCGCGAAAGTTTCCGCCCATTACGTGGTCGAGGAGGACGGCACAATCTTCAACCTGGTGCCCGAGGCGATGCGCGCCTGGCATGCCGGCATCTCCTCCTGGCGCGGCAAAAGCGCGCTCAACGGCGCCTCCATCGGCATCGAGATCGTCAATCCCGGCCATGAATGGGGCTATCGCGCCTTCCCGCCGGCGCAGATGCAGGCGGTGCTGGCGCTCTGCCAGGGCATTTTGCGCCGACACGCCATCCCGGCGCGCAATGTCGTCGCCCATTCCGACATCGCCCCGAACCGCAAACAAGACCCCGGCGAGCTGTTCGACTGGCCCTGGCTGGCCGCGCATGGGGTGGGGATCTGGACCGACGATTACGCCCCGCCCGGCGATCTGATGGCCGATCTCGCCGCCATCGGCTATGATATCACCCTGCCGCAAGACTCGGTGATCCGCGCCTTTCAGCGCCATTTCCTGCCCGCGCACCTCACCGGCGCGCCGGATGCTCCCACCACCGGCCGGGCTGCTGCCTTACGCCGGCTGGTTGACGCAGCCCCCGAAACTCCCTAGGCACCGCGCCGATCCAGACGGCCGGACGGCCGCTGGCGGGCAACCGCCAGAGGAAAGTCCGGGCTCCACGGAAAGACGGTGCCGGCTAACGGCCGGCGGGGGTGACCCCAGGGACAGTGCCACAGAAAGCAAACCGCCACGGCTTGCCGTGGTAAGGGTGAAAGGGTGCGGTAAGAGCGCACCGCCTTTGCGGTAACGCAAAGGGCAGGGAAAACCCCACCGGGAGCAAAACCGAATAGGGGCGGCCGGCGTCCTGCCTTGGCAGGGGCGCGAAGCATTTCCGGCTTGCCGCCCGGGTTGGTTGCTTGAGGCGGGTGGCAACACCCGTCCCAGAGGAATGGCCGTCCAGCGCGCTTTGGCGCGTGGACAGAACCCGGCTTACAGGCCGTCTGGATCTTTATTTCCGTTTCGCAATGTAGTGCGAACGAAAAGCGAACAAATGAAGAAGATTTCAGGAGCGCGCCCCGAGTCTCGCGGCGCATTTCCTCGCTGTCACGCTGGGGTTTTATTTTGACGGGGAGTCGCGTGCATGTTAGTGGTGAAGAAACCCATGTTTTCCCATGAAGTGGTGGAGTGTGGTGCGTTTCGGGTAGGCCGAAAGGGTTCGGGGTGAGCCCTGAAGGTTCGGTTTGAGGTGAAAGGTGTTGCGGCGCGGGGGCGATGAAGCAGTTCTTTGGCAGCCACGAGAACAAGCGCGACGCGAAGGGACGGGTATCCGTCCCGGCGTCGTTCCGTGCCGCCTGGAAGGACCATCCGGAGATGACCCTGATCCTGCGCCCCTCTTTCATCGAAGGCTGTGTCGAGGCCTGGCCTTTGCCGAATTACGCGCGCTTCCAGGAGAAGCTCGCGGCGATGCCGGAGATGAGCCCCGAGCAGGTCGGGCTGCAGACGCAGATTTTCTCCGATGCGGAAGAGGTCGAGCTGGATGCGCAGGGGCGGGTGCTGATCACCGGCTATCTCGCCGAGCAGGCAAACCTCTCCGATGCGGTGTTCTTCATGGGCCGCGGCGATCATTTCCTGATCTGGGAACCGCAGGCCGGCAAGGCCTTCCGCGACGCCTCCCGCGCGCTCGCCCCGCGTTTGAGCTTCGGGGCGCCGTCATGAGCAATTTTTCACATATTTCCGTCCTGCGCGACGAGGCGATCGAGGCGCTGCAGCCGCGTGAAAACGGCGTCTATCTGGATGGCACCTTCGGCGGCGGCGGCTATTCGCGGATGATCCTGGAGCGTGCCAAATGCCGCCTGTTCGGGGTCGATCGCGATCCGGATGCACTGCCGCGGGGTGCGGAACTGACCGCCGCCCATGCCGGGCGGTTTGAATTGATCCCCGGCCGCATCAGCGAAATTTCGGAGATGATGACGGCGCGCGGGTGGCCCGGCTGGATGGCGCGGTGTTCGATCTCGGCCTGTCCTCGTTCCAGATCGATGATCCGGCGCGTGGCTTTTCATTTCGCCAGGACGGGCCGCTGGATATGCGGATGAGCCGCGACGGGCAGTCCGCCGCGGACCTCGTGAATCTTTGCGCCGAATCCGATCTTGCCGATATTTTGTACAAATATGGTGATGAAAAAGCCGCGCGCCGGATCGCGAAGCAAATCGTGGACCGGCGCAAGGCGCAGAAATTTACGACGACGGCGGATTTGGCTGGCGTGATACGGAGCGTTGTGAGACCGGATAAATCGGGGATCGACCCGGCAACCAGAAGCTTCCAGGCGTTGCGCATCGCCGTGAATGAGGAGCTGTCCGATATCGAGGCGGCGCTGGCGCAATCGGCCGCCTTGCTGGCGCCGGGCGGGCGGCTGGTGGTGGTCAGCTTCCATTCGCTGGAAGACCGGATCGTCAAGCATTTCTTCGCGCAGAGTGCCGGCCGCACGCCGGGCGCCTCGCGCCACGACCCCGCCGGGCTGGCCCAGGTCAGCGCCCCGGAATTTCGCCTGGTGACGAAATCCCCCATCCTGCCCGGGGAGGCTGAAATTCGCGCCAACCCGCGCGCGCGCAGCGCCAAGCTGCGCGTCATGGAAAGGCTGGCCGCATGATCGTTCGGCCCCTGACCTTCCTGACCGGCCTGCTCTTCGCGATCTCCGGCGCCTATCTGTTCATGGTCAAGCATCAGAGCCGGGCCCTGGAAAACCAGCTCGAACAGGTGGCCGAAACCAGCCGGCATGACGAGCAGAGCATCCGCGTGCTGCAGGCGCAGTGGGCGCTGGAGGCGGACCCTTCGCGCATCGCCGCGCTGGCGGCGCAATTTACCGGGTTGCAGCCGATGAAGCCGGGCAGCTGGTCACGCTGGCCGACCTGGCCAGCACGCTGCCGCCGCCTGGCAGCGCCGCGCCCTTCAGCAATCCGGAAGACGAAGTACCGGCCTTGCCGGGGAGCGACGCCATCCCGGCGCCGAACGGCCCGGCGATCGAGGTGCAGGGCCATGTCGCCACGGCAACGCAGGCCGGGCACAGCGTCGCCCCCGCCGCGCCGGCGAAACCGGCCGAGCGGGTGGCCGAGATCGCCGTGCCTCACGAAACGGCGCCGGCGCATGCCGATATGCGGGCGCATCCGCCGGCGCATCATCCGGTGGCGCGCGTCGCCCGGGAAGAGGCCCCGCCGCATCACCTCGCCGCACCGGTGCGCGAAGCCGCGGCGCGGCCGCTCGCCTCGTCGCTGTATCAGCCCGGCGGCAGCGCGATCGCGTCGGCCGTCCCGGCGCCGCGTGAGCGTCAGCCGGTTGCCGCCCCGCGCCCCAGCCTGCCGATGGGCGCACAGGTGGTGCGGGTGCGCGCCACCGCACAGCCGGCTGAACCCGCGCCCACCGCCCCGCTGGGCGGTGGCTCCCTCCTCGGCATGGCGCAGACCGGGAGCCAAAATTGACCCTCAACCTCCGGCCGGGTGATGAGCCTCCTTCCCGCCGGAAGGGGCTTCGGGCCGTGGCGACTCGCCGCGCGCCGAGCAGGTGCGCGTCACCGGCTCGGATCTCGACCAGCGCGGCGCGCTGGAGCGCGCCCGGGGCCGGCTGGTCATCGGCGCTTTCGTCTTCATCGGCCTGTTCAGCCTGCTCGGGCTGAAGCTGATCTGGGCGACGGTGGTGGCGCCGATCCATCCCAGCGCCGCGCAGATCGCGGCGATGACGCCGCAGCTCTCCGAGACCCCGCCGCCGCCCTCGCGCGCCGACATCGTCGATCGCAACGGCGTCATCCTCGCCGTCTCTCTCCCCGGCGCCTCGCTTTACGCCGACCCGCAGCAGGTGCCCGACCCGCAGGCCGCCGCCACGGTGCTGGCCAACGCGCTGCCCGGCGCCAACCAGGCCTGGCTCGCGCATCAGCTGGGCGATGGCGTGCCCGCCGAGAAGCGCAAGGAATTCGTCTATCTCGACCGCCGGCTGACCCCGCAGGAAGAGCTGGCGGTGAACTCGCTCGGCATTCCCGGCGTGTATTTCGAAAACCGCGAGGAGCGGCATTATCCGGATGGCAATCTCGCCGCGCATATTCTGGGCGGGGTGCGCATCGACAGCTCCGGTGTGGCCGGCGTCGAGGAATATTTCAATAAGCGCCTGACCACCGACCCGCAGCCGCTGCAGCTCTCCATCGATGCCCGCATCGAGAGCATCGTGCATGACGAGCTGGCCTCGGCGGTGAAGGAGTTCCAGTCCCCGGGCGCCTGCGCCATCGTGATGAACGTGAAGACCGGCGAAGTGGTGGCGATGGTCAGCCTGCCGGATTACGACGTCAATGATTACGGCGCGGCCAAGCCCAACAACCAGTTCAACCGCTGCGTCAATGGCAATTACGAGCCGGGCTCGGTGTTCAAGCTGCAGACCGCCTCGATGGCGCTGGATAGCGGGCTGATCCATTGGTGGGATTATTTCGACACCACCCACCCGCTGAAGATCGGCCGTTTCCACATCACCGATTTCGAGCCGACGAATAAATGGATGGCGCTGCCGGAGATCATCAACGTCTCCTCCAATATCGGCGCCTCGCGCATCGCCACCATTCTGGGGCCGAAGATCGAGCAGGCCTGGTACGCCAAGCAGGGCTTCTTCAAGCCGCTGGACATCCAGCTCCCCGGCCCGCCGATGCCGCTTTTCCCGTCGAAGGATAATTGGGGCCTGGCGGCGACGATGACCGTGTCCTTCGGCGCCGGCATCGCGATTTCGCCGCTGCAGCTGGTCACCGCCACCATCCCCATCGTCAATGGCGGCATCCGCTATGATCCGACCCTGCTGAAGGTGGACCCGAACGGGCCGCAGCCCCAGGGCGTTCGCATTATGCAGCAGAGCACCTCGGACTTGATGCGCAAGATCATGACCAATGTGGTGCTGTTCGGCACCGGCAAATATGCCGGGGTGCCGGGCTACATCATCGGCGGCAAGACCGGCACGGCGCAGGTGGTGGGGCCGAATGGGCGCTATCTGCTGCACACCAACAACGCCTCCTTCATGGCGGCGTTCCCGATGCAGGATCCGCAATATCTGATCTATGTGCTGGTGCTGCAGCCCAAGCCGGACAAGACCACCTTCGGCTTCACCACCGGCGGCTTCATCGCCGCCCCCACCGTCTCGCGGATCATCGCGCGGATGGGGCCGATGCTGGGCATCATGCCGTCCACCGGCGACCAGCTGGCGCAGCTGGAGGCGAAGCTGACCGTGCCGCTGGACCCGACCCCGCCGCCGGGCCAGCGCGCGCTGGGGCCGGGCGATCCGCTGCCGCCGGGAGCGAATGCCTTCGCCTATGAGCTGATGGGCAAGAAGCCGCCCCAGGCCAACAGCGCCGCCGCCAAGGAGGATGAGCCGCAAGGGGCGCAGGCCAAGCCCGCCGCCTCCAAGGGCCGCAAGACGCATGACGGGGTGATGGCGCCGGTCTCCCCGATGATGGGCAGCCATATGACGGCGCGGGACACCGGATATGAGCAAGGTTGAGATGCAGGGTGTGATCGGCATAACAGCGGATAGCCGGGCGGTGCAGCCGGGCTATCTGTTCGCGGCGTTGCCGGGGGTGAAGGCGGATGGACGGCGCTTCATCGCCGAGGCGGTGGCGCGCGGCGCGATCGCGGTGCTCGCCCCGAGGGCACGCTCTGGCCCCCCGGCGTGCCGCCGCGCCGGCTGATCACCGCCCCGGACCCGCGCGCCAAGCTGGCCGAGCTGGCGGTGGAGTTTTTCGGCAAGCTGCCGGAGCGGCTGGTCGCCGTCACCGGCACCAACGGCAAGACCAGCACGGTGGATTTCCTGCGCCAGATCCTCACTTTGGCCGGGCGCAAGGCGGCGTCGATGGGCACGCTGGGGGTGATCGCGCCGGGGCATGAGCCCGCCGGCAGCCTGACCACGCCGGACCCGGTGACGCTCGCCGCCACCCTGGCCGGTCTGGCGCGCGAAGGGGTGAATGATGTGGCGATGGAAGCCTCCAGCCACGGGCTGGACCAGCACCGGCTGGACGGTCTGCGCTTCTGCGCCGCCGGCTTCACCAATCTCACCCGCGACCATCTGGATTATCACGGCTCGATGCAGGCCTATGGCGCCGCCAAACTGCGGCTGTTCGAGGCGCTGCTGAAGCGCGGCGGGGCAGGGCGGGCGATGGCGGATCTGGATGCCGATATGCTGGCCAGCCTGCGCGATGCTGCCCGCCGCCACGGCCAGAATTTCGAGACCGTCGCGGTGGAGGCGGTTTCGCCGCGCCCGGACGGGCAGGCTTTCACGATGAATGGACGCGCGGTGGCGCTGCCTCTGCCCGGCCGCTTCCAGGCGGATAACGCCGCCCTGGCCGCCGCCCTGGCCGAGGCGCTGGGGGTGGCCGACGCGCTCTCCTACCTGCCGCAGCTCACCGGGGTGCGCGGCCGGCTGGAACGCGCGCTGGTGCTGCCCAACGGCGCGGCGGCTTATGTTGACTACGCCCACACCCCGGATGCCATCGCCCGCGTGCTCTCGGCTCTGCGCCCGCACGCCACCGGCAGGCTGCATATCGTCTTCGGCGCCGGCGGCGACCGTGACCCCGGCAAGCGGCCATTAATGGGCGCGGAAGCCGCGCGCGGCGCGGATGTGGTCATCGTCACCGACGACAACCCCCGCAGCGAGGACCCCGCCGCCATCCGCCGCGCCATCCTGGCCGCCTGCCCTGACGCAAAGGAGATCGGCGACCGCCACGCCGCCATCGGGGCCGCACTGGAAGGTTTGGCCGAGGGCGATGTGCTGGTGGTGGCCGGCAAGGGCCATGAGCAGGGGCAGATCGTGAAGGGTGAGGTGATCCCGTTTGACGACGCCGCGGTGATCCGCGCGCTGGGAGGGGTGGCATGAGCGCGCTATGGACCGCCGAGGAGCTGCAGGTTCTGTTCGGCGCCGGCTACGACATTACCGGCCTCTCCATCGACACCCGCACCCTGCGCCCCGGCGATCTGTTCGTGGCGCTGCAGGGCGAGCGTGACGGGCATGATTTCGTCGCCGCCGCCTTCGCGAAAGGCGCCGCCGCCGCCCTGGTCTCCCGCCCGGTGGAGGGCCCGCATATTCTGGTGCCGGACGTGCTGAAGGCGCTGGAACAGCTGGGTGTGGCCGCGCGTGAACGCTCGGAGGCCAAGCTCGTCGCCGTCACCGGCTCGGTCGGCAAGACCACGGTGAAGGAGATGCTCCGCCGCACCTTGGCCGCTTTCGGCGTGGTGCATGCCGCCGAGGCCAGCTTCAACAACCATATCGGCGTGCCGCTGACCCTGGCGCGGATGCCGCATGACGCGGATTTCGGCGTTTTCGAAATCGGCATGAACCATCCTGGCGAGATCGCGCCGCTGGCCGCCCTGGTGCGGCCGGATGTCGCCATCGTCACCTGTGTCGACCGCGCGCATCTGGGCATGATGGGCTCGGAGCTCGCCATCGCCAAGGAAAAGGCCAGCATCTATGGCGCGCTCAGCGCCGCCGGCAAGGCGGTGATCCCCGGTGAGAGCGCCTATCTGCAGGTGCTGCGCGAGGCGGTGCCGGCCGGCCATTGCGCGTTGCTCTTCAACGGTGCCGAGGCCCGGCTGCTGGACGTGCTGAACGGCCCGGAAGCTTCCGAAATCGCCGCCGAAATCCTCGATACCAAGGTCTATTTCCACCTGCGCGCCCCGGGCCGGCACATGGCCAGCAACGCGCTCGCCGTGCTCACCGCCGCCGCCGCTTTGGATCTGGATGTGGAGATGGCCGCCGCCGCCCTCAATGGCTTCGCCCCTTCGCCGGGCGCGGCGCAAGGCGGGATATCAGGCTGGAGGATGGGCGGCGCATCGCGCTGATCGATGAGAGCTATAACGCCTCCGGCGCCTCGCTGCGCGCTGCCTTCTCGGTGCTGAAGCTGCAGCCGGGCCGGCATGTGGCGGTGCTGGGGATATTCTGGAGTTGGGCGATTTCGCCGAGGCCGAGCATCTGGCCCTGGCCGCCCCCTACGCGAGGCCGCTGACATTGTGTTTACCGCCGGCCCGCATTGCGGGGCTTTGTTCGACTCGCTGCCCCGGGCCATTCAGGGCGCGCGTGCGCCTGACGCGGCAAGCCTCGCCCCCTGGTCAAAGCCGCCTTGCGCGATGGTGACACGGTGTTGGTGAAAGGCAGCCATGGCAGCCGCATGCGTGACGTGATCTCTGCCCTGGAAAGTCCCGGCTGATGCTTTACTGGATTCTGCTTCCCCTCGCCGGGCATATCCATGCCTTCAACCTGATCCGCTATATCTCCTTCCGGGCTGGCGGCGCCTGCCTGACCGCTCTGGTGATCAGCTTCTGGCTCGGCCCGCGTTTGATCCGCCAGCTGCGCGCCATGCAACGCCACGGCCAGCCGATCCGCACGGACGGGCCGGAGCGGCATCTGATCGAGAAAAAGGGCACGCCGACCATGGGCGGCACCCTGATTTTGCTGGCGCTGGGCGCCTCCACTTTGCTCTGGGCGGATCTCTCCAATGGCTATGTCTGGGCGACCTTGATGGTCACCTTCGGCTACGGCGTCATCGGCTTCGCGGATGATTTCCTGAAGCTGACCAAGCGCAACACCAAGGGCGTCTCCGGCCGGGTGCGGCTGCTGGGCGAGGCCGCGATCGGGCTGATCGCCGCGCTCTGGATGACGCATCTGATGCCGCATGCCATCGCCGATGGTGTGGCCGTGCCCTTCCTGAAGAATTTCCTGATCCCGCTCGGCTTCATGTTCCCCCTCTTCGGGCTGCTGGTGATGATGGGCTCCGCCAATGCGGTGAATTTCACCGACGGGCTGGACGGGCTGGCCACCGTGCCGACGATGATCGCCGCCGCCGTGTTCGGGCTGATCGCCTATCTGGTCGGCAACCGCATCTTCGCCGGCTATCTGGAAATCCATTTCATCCCCGGCGTGGGTGAACTCACCGTCTTTCTTTCGGCGTTGATCGGTGCCGGCATGGGCTTCCTCTGGTTCAACGCCCCGCCGGCGGCGGTGTTCATGGGCGATACCGGCTCGCTCTCGCTGGGCGGCGCGCTGGGCGCGGTGGCGGTGGCGACCAAGAATGAGATCGTGCTGGCGATCGTCGGCGGGCTGTTCGTGGTCGAGACCATCTCCGTCATCGTGCAGGTGTTCTGGTATAAGCGCACCGGCAAGCGGGTGTTCCTGATGGCGCCGCTGCACCATCATTTCGAAAAGAAAGGCTGGGCGGAGCCGACCATCGTGATCCGCTTCTGGATCATCTCGATGATCCTCGGGCTGGTGGGTCTGGCCACCTTGAAAATCCGATGAGCCTCTTCTCCGGCAAATCCTACGCGGTGGTCGGGCTGGGGCGGGCAGGGCTGCCGGCGGCCCGGCGTCTGCGCGATCTCGGCGCCGATGTGCTGGTCTGGGACGATGGCGAGGCCGCGCGCCAGGCCGCTGCCGCCGAAGGGCTGGCGGTTGGCCAACCCTCCGAATCGGGCCGGCGCTTCGATGCGCTGGTGCTCTCGCCGGGTATTCCTCACCGCCTGCCTAAACCCCACCCGCAAGCCGCCTGGGCGCTGGCCCAGGGCATCCCGGTTTTGACGGATGCCGAGCTGCTCTATCAGGCGGTGCGCGCCTCTGGCTCCAAGGCGCGTTTCGCCGGCATCACCGGCACCAACGGCAAATCCACCACCACCGCGCTGCTGGCGCATATCCTGCACGTCGCCGGCATTCCCACCGAGGCCGGCGCCAATCTCGGCCCGGCGGCGCTCTCGCTGCCGATCCTGCCGGATGACGGCGTCTATGTGCTCGAAATGTCCAGCTATATGTTGGAGAGACTCGCCAGCCTGCGCTTCGATGTTGCGGTGATGCTCAATCTTTCGCCCGACCATCTGGACCGCCATGGCGACATGGCAGGCTACGCGGCCGCGAAGCGGGAGATTTTCGCGCGCCAGGACGAAACCTGCCTGGCGGTGATCGGCATGGACGACGCGCCCTCCCGCGAGATGGCGGCCTGGCTGCGCACCCGCCCGGCCAAGCTGCTGGAAATCTCCGGCAAGGGCCAGGACACCGGCGCGCCGGCCTTGCGCGGCGAACATAACGCCCAGAACGCTTTGGCCGCCGCTGCCCTGGCGATGGGTCTTGGCGTGCCCCAGGCGGCGATCGCCGAAGGCATCATCAGCTTCCCCGGCCTGCCGCACCGCGCCCAGCTGGTCGCGGAACGCGACGGCGTGCGCTTCATCAATGACAGCAAGGCCACCAATGCGGATGCCACCGCCCGCGCCATGGGCGTGTATGAGCGCTTCGTCTGGATCGCCGGCGGCATCGGCAAGGAAGGCGGCATCGAGGATCTCGCCCCGCTCTTCCCGCGCATCGAGAAAGCCTATCTGATCGGCCGTGACGGCCCGGAATTCGCGGCGCGGCTCAACGCGGCCGGCATTCCCAACGAATTTGTCGAAACGCTGGACCGCGCCGTGCCCGCCGCCTACGCGACGGCGAAGGCCGGCAGCGGCATCGTGCTGTTCTCCCCGGCCACGGCCAGCTTCGACCAGTTCCCGAATTTCGAACTGCGTGGCGCGCGTTTCACCGCTCTGGCGAAAGGAGAAGCCTGATGCCCTCGCTCTCCCGCGCTGATACCTCAATCGTCGGCCGCTGGTGGTGGAGTGTGGACCGCGTCACCATGATGGCGCTCGCCGTGCTGCTGGGCATCGGCTACGTGCTGGCGCTGGCGGCAATGCCCAGCATCACGCTGCATCTCTCGGACCCGCATACCCAGGACATGATCAAGCAGATCGGCTTCCTGGTCATTGGCGGCATCACCATGGTCGGCCTCTCGATGCTCTCGCTGCGCCAGGTGAAGCTGGCGGCCCTTGGCATGGGCATCATCTTTTATCTGCTCACCGCCTTCACTTTGCTACACGGCACGGAAGTGGATGGCGCCAAGCGCTGGCTCTCGCTGCCGGGCTTCACCATCCAGCCTTCGGAATTCCTGCGCCCGGCCTTCATCATCGTCATTGGCTGGTGCATCGCCGAATCCCGCCGCACCCCGGGCTTTCCCGGTCGGCGCGCGGCGATTGCGGTGTTCATCGCCACCGCGGCACTTTTGAAGATGCAGCCGGATATCGGCACCACTTTCCTGTTCACCATGATCGTCTTCACCCAGTTCTATCTGGACGGGATGGAGATGAAATGGGTGGCCGGCGCGGGAGTTCTGGTGGCGCTGGCGGGGGTTTACGCCTTCTTCTTCATCACCCACGTGCATACCCGCGTGATGATGTTCATCGACCCGCCGAAAGGCAGCCAGGCACAGACGGCTTTGATGGCCTTCGGCAATGGCGGCATGTTCGGGCTCGGGCCGGGTGAGGGCCAGGTGAAGCACTTCCTGCCGGATGCGCGCGCGGATTTCGTCTTCGCCGTCGCCGGCGAGGAGTTCGGGCTGTTTTTCTGCGCCTTCATCATCGCGGTGTTCGCCGCCATCGTGCTGCGCGCTTTGGTGCGGCTGCTGGGTGAGCCGAATTTGTTCGTGGTGCTGGCCGCCGGCGGGCTGATCGCCGGGTTCGGCTTCCAGGCCTTCGTCAACATGGCCTCCTCGCTCTCGCTGATCCCGACCAAGGGCATGACGCTGCCTTTCATCTCCTATGGCGGCTCCTCGGCCTTGGCGATTTCCATCCAGATGGGCTTCCTGCTGGCGCTGACCCGAAAACGCCATGCGGGGGACACGCAATGAAGGCCCCCATCGTCATCGCCGCCGGCGGCACCGGCGGGCATTTTTTCCCGGCCGAAGCGCTGGCGGCGGAGCTGATCGCGCGCGGCGAGCGCGTGGTGCTGATGACCGATGCGCGCTCCGGCGGGCTCAACTCCCCGGTCTTCGCGCAGACCGAAAACCACGTGCTCTCCGGCGCCGGGCTGGCTGGGCGCGGCGTGCAGCGCGCGGCGAAAGCCTCGCTGGCGCTGGCGCAAGGTGTGGTGCAGGCGCGCGCCATCATGAGCGGCCTGCGCCCCGGCGCGGTGGTGGCCTTCGGGGCTATCCTTCAGTGCCGCCCGTACTCGCCGCCGCCTTGCTGGGCGGCAAAAAGCCTTTGGTGGTGCTGCATGAACAGAATGGCGTGCTCGGCCGCGCCAACCGCTTCCTGTCGCGCTTCGCCAACATCTTGGCTTTGAATTTCGCCAACACCACGCGTCTGCCGGGCAGGATCGAAACCATCGCGGTCGGCAACCCGGTCCGCCCGGCGGTGGCCGCTTTGGCCGGGCAGGGCTATGCGCCGCCTGGCGAGGTGATCGTCCTGCTGGTGCTCGGCGGCTCTCTGGGCGCGAAAATCTTTTCCACCCTGGTCCCCGAAGCTCTGGCGATGCTCCCCGAGGCGCTGCGCGCCCGCCTGCACGTCACCCAGCAAGTCCGCAAGGATGATCTGGATACCGTGCGCGCCGCCTATGTTGCCGCCGGCATCGAGGCCGAGCTCTCCCCCTTCTTCGCGGATGTCGCCGCCTTGCTGGCGGGTGCTCATCTCGTCATCTCCCGTGCCGGCGCCTCCAGCGTCGCGGAAATCGCCGTTGCCGGGCGTCCCGCCATCTTCATCCCGCTGCCCGGCGCCATTGACGACCATCAGCGCGCCAATGCCGACGCCCTGGCCGCCTTCGGTGCCGCTTTGCGTTTGGACCAAAATGGTCTCACCCCCGCCATCCTGGCTGAAAAGATCGAGACGTTACTGATGAATCCTGAGAGTTTGGTGAAGGCCGCGGACGCCGCCGCGCAGTTGGGGCAGCCGCAAGCGGCCGCCAGGCTGGCGGATCTGGTGCAGGAAAGGATGGCGGCATGAGAGCGCTTCCGCTTTCCATCGGGCCGATCCATTTCGTCGGCATTGGCGGCATCGGCATGTCCGGCATCGCCGAGGTGCTGCATGAGCTGGGCTACCAGGTGCAAGGCTCGGACCTCTCGGAGAACGCCAATGTGCAGCGCCTGCGCGCCGGCGGCATCCAGGTCGCCGTGGGCCATGATGCGAAAAACCTTGGCCAGGCCCAGGTCGTTGTCATTTCAACCGCCGTGCCGAAGGACAACCCGGAAGTCCTCGCCGCCCGCGCCAAGCTGATCCCGGTGGTGCGCCGCGCGGAAATGCTGGCGGAGCTGATGCGGCTGAAATGGGCGGTCGCCATCGGCGGCACCCATGGCAAAACCACCACCACCTCGCTGGTTGCCTGCGTGCTGGAAGGGGCGGGGTTTGATCCGACCGTGATCAATGGCGGCATCATCAATGCCTACGGCTCCAACACCCGCCTTGGCTCCGGCGACTGGATGGTGGTGGAGGCCGATGAGTCGGACGGCTCCTTCCTGCGCCTGCCCGCCGTCATCACCATCGTCACCAACATGGACCCGGAACATCTGGACCATTGGGGCAGCAAAGAGGCGATGGAAGCCGGCTACCGCCAATTCGTTGCCAATATTCCCTTCTATGGCTTCGCGGTGCTCTGCATCGACCATCCCGCCGTCCAGCAGATGATCCCGGCTCTGTCCGATCATCGTGTCATCACCTACGGTTTCTCGCCGCAGGCGGATGTGCGCGCCGAGCGCATCATCTCGTCCAAGGACGGCGCCACCTTCGAGGTCCGCATCTCGGACCGCATCACCGGCCGTGCCCGCCGCGCCGGTCCCTTCAAGCTGCCGATGCTCGGCAACCACAACGTCCAGAACGCCCTCGCCGCCATCACCGTGGCGCTGGAGATGGAGGTGGACGAGCAGAACATCAGAGCCGCCTTGGCGAATTTCGCCGGTGTGAAGCGGCGCTTCACCAAAACCGGCGAGGCCGGCGGCATCACCGTGATCGATGATTACGGCCATCACCCGGTGGAAATCGCCGCGGTGCTGAAGGCCGCGCGCCAGGCCGGCGCGCGCGATGTGGTCGCCGTGGTGCAGCCGCATCGTTTCTCGCGCCTGCAAAGCCTGTTCGAGGAATTCTGCGCCTGCATGAACGATGCCGGCACAGTCATCGTCGCGGATGTCTACGCCGCCGGCGAACAGCCGATCGAAGGTGTCGATAAGGAAGCTCTGGTCGAAGGGCTGCGCGCGCGCGGCCACCGCTCGGTGGTGGCGATGGCCGACCCCGCGCATCTGCCCGAGATGGTGCACGCCATCGCCCGCCATGGCGACTACGTGGTCTGCCTCGGTGCCGGCAGCATCACCCAATGGGCGGCCGCTCTGCCGCATCAGCTCAACGATCTGCAGGCCCAGGCCAAGGCGGCGGGGGCCAGGCGATGATGGCAAGCACGATCCCGGCGACACGCGGGCGCCTGAAGGAAAACGAAACGCTGGCGCCGATGACGTGGTTTCGCGTCGGCGGCCCGGCGGAGTTCCTGCTGCGCCCCGCGGATATCCAGGATCTGTGCGATTTCATGGCGCAATTGCCGCTGGAAATGCCGATCACCGTGATCGGCGCCGCCTCCAATTTGATCGTGCGGGATGGCGGCATCAACGGCGTCGTCATCAAGCTGGCGCGCGGCTTCGGCGAGGTTGAGATCGAGGCGGATGGCATCATCGCCGGCGCGGCGGCCTTGGATATCACCGTCTCCGAGCACGCGGCATCAGCTGGCTTGAGCGGCCTGGAATTTCTCTCCGGCATTCCCGGCACCATTGGCGGTGCGGTGGCGATGAATGCCGGCGCCTATGGCGGGGACATGGCCGGGGTGCTGGACTGGGTCGAGATCGTCACCCGCGCCGGCGAGCTGAAACGCCTGGCCGTGCAGGAGCTGGGGCTAACCTACCGTCATTCCAACTTGCCCGCAGATGCGGTGGTGGTGCGTGCCCGGCTGCGCGCCCAACCCGGCGAGCCTGCCTTGATCGCGGCGCGCATGGCCGAGATCAAGACCAAGCGCGAAGCCACTCAGCCGGTCCGCGCCCGCACCGGCGGCTCCACCTTCGCCAACCCGGACGGCCAGAAAGCCTGGGAGCTGGTGGATGGGGCAGGGTGCCGGGGGCTGACCGTCGGCCAAGCCCAGGTCTCGGACTTGCATTGTAATTTCCTGCTCAATCTCGGCGGCGCCACGGCGGCTGAGCTGGAAGGGCTGGGCGAGGAAGTCCGCAAGCGCGTGCTGGAGAAATCCGGCGTTTCGCTGCGGTGGGAAATCAAACGAATTGGAGTGCCGGCGTGATGCGTGTTGCGGTTTTGATGGGCGGCATGTCCTCCGAGCGCGAAGTGTCGCTCAACACCGGCGCGCAGGTCTCCGGCGCGCTGCGCCAGGCCGGGTTCGAGGTGACGGAGATTATCGTCTCGGACGATCTTGAGGCGCTGCTGAAAGCGCTGAAGCCCCGCCCGGATGTCGTCTTCAACGCGCTGCACGGGCGCTTTGGCGAGGATGGCACCATCCAGGGCATTCTGGATTATATCGGCCTGCCCTACACCCATTCCGGTGTACGCGCCTCGGCTTTGGCGATGGATAAAGGCGCGGCCAAGGCGATCTTCGCCGCCGCCGGCCTGCCGATCGCCGCGCATAAGATCATCGAGATCGAGGAGCTGCTGGCACACGACCCGCTGCCGCGCCCCTACGTGGTGAAGCCGGTGAATGAAGGCTCCTCCGTCGGCGTCTCCATCGTCAAGGCCGGTGATAATCGCCGCGCGGAAATCGTCTCCGCCTGGAATTTCGGTGCGGCGATGGTGGAGGAATATATCCCCGGTCGCGAACTCACCGTCGGCGTGCTGGAAGACCGCGCGCTGGTCGTCACCGAAATTCTGCCGACTGAGAAATTTTACGATTATCACGCCAAATACGCCGCCGGCGGCTCCCGCCACGTGCTGCCGGCGCAGGTGCCCGAAAATATCGCGCAATCCGCCAAGGAGATCGCGGTGGCGGCGCATAAGGCGCTGGGCTGCCGCGGCGCCTCGCGCGCGGACCTGCGCTACGACGAAGACACAGGTAGGCTGATCCTGCTGGAGGTGAACACCCAGCCGGGCATGACCGCGACCTCACTGCTACCTGAACAGGCAGCGTATCAGGGCATGGATTTCCCGGCCCTGTGCAGCTGGCTGGTGGAGAGGGCCGCATGCCGCGTGTAGAAACGCTGGAACGCTCTTTGGCCCCCACGCCGCGCCCGCGGCGCAACAGCCCGCGCGGCAAGAAGGCGCCACCGCAGGATAGGCTCAGCCCACGCGTGCTGTTCTTCCGCCGGGTGAAACGCAGCCTGAAGCCGGGCCTGTGGATCATGGGCGGCATCGCGCTGCTGGTGGTGGGAACAGAACTGGTGCGCAGCCTCCCCAGCGCGCCGCACCACGTCGTCGCCGAGGCGCCGACCGAAATCACCCAAGCGCCGCCTGTAGCACCCGCGCGCGTGGTGCAGCCCGGCCTGCTCGCGGATGCGCTGGCCGGCATCGGGTTTCGCATCGGCGCGGTGCAGGTGAACGGCGCTGTCACCACCGATCATGCCGCGCTGAAGCAGGCCATCGGGGTGACGGATGGTGATCCCACCTTCGGCTTTTCCCTCGCCGCCATCCAGCAACGGGTGCAGGCGCTGGGGCCGGTGCAGAGTGCCACGGTTGAGCGCATCCTGCCCGGCACGCTGGTGGTGAATGTCACCGAGCGCGATGTCTACGCCATCTGGCAGAGCGTGCAGAACGGCAAGGTGGTGTTCCAGCTCATCGACAAGAAAGGCAACGTGATCCAGGACCAGGATGCGGCGGCGGCCAAGCATCGCCAGCCCGGCCTGCTGCTGCTCTCCGGCCCCGGCGCGCCGCAGCAGGCCGCCAAGCTGATCCCGGAATTGCAAGCCGTGCCCAGCGTGTTGTCTCATGTCGCCGCGGCGGAATGGGTGGATGGGCTGCGCTGGAACCTGATCCTGAAGAACCAGACGGTGGTGAAGCTGCCGGCCGAGCATGAGGCGGATGCGCTCTCCCAGCTCGCCGGTCTGCAAAGTTCCATGCAGCTGCTGGATCGTCCGGTGGAGGCGATCGATCTGCGCCAGGATGGCAGGCTGGTCGTGCGCCCCTACGCCACCCCGACATCCGACGGGTCGAAGAAAAAGAACAAACCTGACACCCGCCAGGAGGGACAATGAACAACATGACGCGCCGCGCCGCCCGGTTGGAAAACAAGCCCGCCCTGCCTGAGGATTTGCCGCGCGGCCGGGCGGTGAAATCCGGCCCGTTCGGGGTGCTGGATATCGGCTCCACCAAGGTCGCCTGCCTGATCGGCCGGGCCGAGGCGGATGGCCGGATGCGCGCTCTGGGCTTTGGCTGGCAGCAGAGCCGGGGCATCAAGGCTGGCGGCATTGTCGATCTCGACCAGGCCGAGCGCACCATCCGCGCCGCCGTCGGCGCCGCCGAGGATATGGCGGATCAGCGGCTGAAATCCGTCTATGTCAATCTCTCCTGCGGCCAGCCGGAATCGCGTTTGTTCAACGTGCAATGGCCGGTCGATGGCCGCGCGGTGAACAGCGATGATATTCGCCGCGTGGTGCGCGAGGCCCGCACCCGCGCCTCCACCGAAGGCCGTGTCACCATCCATGCGCTGCCGCTGAATTTCTCCGCCGACGAAACCCCCGGTGTGACCGATCCGCGCGGCCTGTTCTGCGACACGCTCACCGCGCAGCTGCATGTGGTGGATGCCAGCTCCACCGCGCTGCGCACGCTGCAAGCCTGTCTCTCGCGCTGCGAGCTGGATATTGCCGCCCTGGTCTCCGCCCCCTACGCGGCGGGGCTGGCGGCTTTGGTGCGCGATGAGCGCGAGCTTGGCGCCACCATCATCGATATGGGCGGCGGCACCACCACCATGGCGGTGTTCTTCGAAGGCCAGGTGGTGCATACCGCGCAGATCCCGGTCGGCGGCAATCACGTCACCGCCGATATCGCGATGGGGCTTTCCACCCCGCTCGCCCATGCCGAACGTCTCAAGGCGCTGCACGGCAATTGCCATCCTTCGCCGGACGATGCGCGCGAATTGCTGCCGGTGCCCTCCGTTGGCGAGACGGAACATCAGATCGCGCAGGTGCCGCGCTCGCATCTGATCTCCTGCATCAAGCCGCGACTCGAGGAGATTTTCGAGCTGGTGAAGGACCGACTCGAGACCGCCGGTCTCGGCCGCGCCGGCAATGGCCGCGTCGTGCTCACCGGCGGCGCCTCGCAGCTTGGCGGGGTGCGTGATCTGGCCTCGCAAATTCTGGAACGCCCGGTGCGTCAGGGGCATCCGGCCAGCGTCATCGGCCTGGCCGATGCGGCCGGCGCGCCGAATTTCGCCACCCTTGTCGGCCTGCTCGCCTTCGCCACCGGCGATGGCCAGCCCTGCAGGACATTAATTTTGAAGCCCAGCGCAGTGCCGGTTGGTTCGGCAGCTTCGTCGATTTTTTGAAAAATCGCGTTTGACAGAGAATCGACGCGGTCTTTAGCGGTATTGTTCGAGGAGAGAGAGTCATGGTCCTACATTTGTCAGTCGATAAGCCCACACATACGGATTTCACACCCCGGATCACCGTGTTCGGCGTCGGCGGCGGCGGCTGTAATGCCGTCAACAACATGATTCAGATGAATCTCCCCGGCGTGGAATTCGTTGTCGCCAACACCGATGCGCAGCAGCTGCAGCGCTCGCTGGCGGAAAAGCGCATCCAGCTCGGCCCGCACCTCACCCAGGGCAACGGCGCTGGCGGCCGGCCGGATATCGGCAAGCTCTCCGCTGACGAAGCCGCTGATGAGCTGGCCCGGCATCTTGAGAACACCCATATGGTGTTCATCACCGCCGGCATGGGTGGTGGCACCGGCACCGGCGCGGCACCCGTGATCGCACGCATGGCGCGCGAGCGGGACATCCTCACCGTCGGCGTCGTCACCAAGCCGTTCGCGTTCGAGGGCAAGCGCCGCATGCGTTCCGCCGAGGAAGGCATCATCGAGATGCAGGCCTATGTGGACACGCTGATCGTCATCCCGAACCAGAATCTCTTCAAGGTCGCGAATGAGCGCACCGGCTGGAAAGAAGCCTTCGAGATGGCCGATAACGTCCTGTACATGGGCGTGCGTGGCGTCACCGATCTGATGGTGATGCCCGGCATCGTCAATCTGGACTTCGCCGATGTTCGCTCCGTGATGCGCGAGATGGGCAAGGCGATGATGGGCACCGGCGAGGCCGAGGGCGAGGACCGCGCGATCCGCGCCGCCGAGGCTGCGATCAGCAACCCGCTGCTCGAAGACACCAACATGCGCGGCGCGCGCGGCCTGCTGATCAACATCACCGGCGGCTCCGATGTCACTTTGTTCGAAATCGACCAGGCGGCCAATCGCGTCAGCGAGGAGGTCGATACCGACGCCAACATCATGTTCGGCATGTCTCTGGATGAGACCATGTCCGGCAAGGTGCGCGTCTCGGTGGTCGCCACCGGCATCGATTCCGCCCCGGTTGCCATGCCGAATTTGAAAGTCGTCAACGGCAGCGCCGAAAATAATAATTTCGTGCAGGCGGTCGCCTCGCAGCATGCAGCCCAGCAGGGCTCCGGCCGCCCGGCGGGCTACGTGCCGGAGCCGCCGGCCGCGCCGCTGGTCTCCAAGGCCTTCGTCGAGCAGCGCCCGCATGAAGTCGCCCCGGCGCATGTCGAGGCGCATATGGAACCGGCGCCGGCACCGCGCCCGGCAGCCCCGATGCGCCCCGCCATGGCCCCGCCCGGCGCCGGTGCGGGCCCCGGAGCCGCCCAAGCCCACCTCCATCTTCAAATCCGTGTTCGGGTTCGGCGCCAGCAAGGCGCCCGCCCCGGCACCGCAGCCGCAGCACCGCCAGGAACCGGCGATGCGCGCCGACGAGCAGGAACAGCCCCGCGCCGCTGTGCGCCCGGCGCAGATGGATGAGGTCGGCCTGGAAATTCCCGCCTTCCTGCGCCGCAACCAGTAAGGCGCAAGCCGGCCAGGCGGCCCTCTCTCCCCGCCGAAAAACCTCCGGGCAAAACGCCCGGGGTTTTTTTTATGACCGGTGCGGCGCGCGTTCGTTACGCAACCAGAGCCTGAGCGCGGCCCGTGAACAAGCCGAAAACAATCTGAGGCGGCGTGCCACAATCCTTTGTTGCGCTCTGTAACTTCATTTAAAATCAGATGGTTATGGCGAAATAATCAGAAATAATGATTTATTGGCTGCAATGCAGCGAGACGCGTAATTTAGAGCCTGGTTAATGGACAGGATTTCAATGTCGTCTTTGCGTGACAGATACAGCATGATCCAGCGCGACGCTGCCGCCCGCTGCACCCTGAAGGCGCCGATTTCGGCGGTGGGGCGCGGGCTGCATAGCGGCGCGGATGTGCGCCTCACGCTGCGCCCGGCGGCGCTGAATACCGGCATCGTCTTCCGCCGGACCGATCTCGGTGTCGATGTCGCCGCGAAGTTCGACAATGTCACCGACACCCGCCTCTGCACCCTGATTTCGCGCGGCGATGCCAAAATCGGCACCATCGAGCATCTGATGGCGGCCTTGGCCGCCGCCGGGGTGGATGACCTCATCGTCGAGGTGGACGCCCCGGAATTGCCGGTGTTCGACGGCTCCGCCGCCCCTTCCTGTTCCTGATCGAGAGCGCCGGCGTCATCGAGCATGGCGGCGCCCGCCCGGTGCTGGAAATTCTGCGCCCGGTGCGGGTCGAGCAGAACGGCGCCTTCGCCGAGCTGCGCCCGCACGCTGATGGCGGCACCGGGTTCGATATCTCCCTCTCCATCGAATTCGCCGCCCGCGCCATCGGCGCCCAGGCCTATCATTTCAACCTCTCCACCGCCGGCTTCGCCGATGAGATCGCCCGGGCCCGCACCTTCACCCAGCGCGGTGAGATCGAGGCGCTGCGCCAGGCCGGGCTCGCCCGGGGCGGCTCGCTCGCCAATGCGGTGGTGGTGGATGACGACAAGATCATGAACCCCGAAGGTCTGCGTTACGCGGATGAGTTCGTCCGCCACAAGCTGCTGGACGTGATCGGCGATCTCTATCTCGCCGGCGCGCCGATCTCCGGGCGGTTCATCGGCAGCCGCACCGGGCATGCGCTGAACAACCAGCTGCTGCGGGCGGTTTATGCGGATCAGGCGAATTACCGTCTCGCCACCGGCGCGCTGGAAGCGCCGCTGCAGCTCACCGCGGCTTAAATCAGCGCGTTTTCCGGTCCGCTTCGCCTTCTTGCATCGTGGCAAGGGCTGGTTTACCTCGCCAGGGCAAACCAGAGGAGCCGTCCATGACCGCCATTGCCGACATTGTCGCCCGCGAAATTCTCGATAGCCGTGGCAACCCGACCGTCGAGGTCGATGTGCTGCTGGAATCCGGCGCCTTTGGCCGCGCCGCCGTGCCCTCCGGCGCCTCCACCGGCGCGCATGAGGCCGTCGAGCTGCGCGATGGCGACAAGTCCCGCTATAACGGCAAGGGCGTGCTCAAGGCCGTCGCCGCCGTCGAGGGCGAGATCCTGGACGCCATCGGCGGGCTGGATGCCGAAGACCAGGTCGGCATCGATAATATCCTGATCGATCTGGACGGCACCCCGAACAAGGCCCGGCTCGGCGCCAACGCCATCCTCGGCGTCTCGCTGGCGCTGGCCAAGGCCGCCGCGGTCGATAACGGCCTGCCGCTCTATCGCTATATCGGTGGTGTCTCCGCCCGCACTTTGCCGGTGCCGATGATGAACATCGTCAATGGCGGTCAGCATGCCGACAACCCGATCGACATCCAGGAATTCATGATCCAGCCGGTCGGCGCCTCTTCCATCGCGGAAGCGGTGCGCATCGGCGCCGAGATTTTCCACACGCTGAAGAAGCAGCTGCACGATGCCGGCCACAACACCAATGTCGGCGATGAGGGCGGCTTCGCGCCGAACCTGAAATCCGCCGACGAGGCGCTGGGCTTCATCGCCAAATCCGTCGAGAAGGCCGGCTACAAGCTGGGCGAGGACATCACCTTCGCGATGGATTGCGCCTCCACCGAATTCTTCAAGAACGGCATTTACGACCTCGAAGGCGAGGGCAAGAAACTCGATGCCGGCCAGTTCGTCGATTACCTGGCCGATCTCTGCACCCGCTACCCGATCGCCTCGATCGAGGATGGCTGCTCCGAGGATGATTGGGAGGGCTGGAAGCTGCTCACCGAGCGTCTCGGCGGCAAGCTGCAGCTGGTCGGTGACGATCTGTTCGTGACCAACCCGGAGCGCCTGACCCGCGGCATCGCCGCTGGCGTCGGCAACTCTATCCTGGTCAAGGTCAACCAGATCGGCACCCTGACCGAGACGCTGGAGGCGGTCGAAATCGCCCACCGCGCCGGCTACACCGCCGTCATGTCCCACCGCTCCGGCGAGACCGAGGACGCCACCATCGCGGACCTCGCGGTCGCCACCAATTGCGGCCAGATCAAGACCGGCTCGCTCGCCCGTTCGGACCGTATGGCGAAGTATAACCAGCTGATCCGCATCGAGGCAGAGCTGGGCGGCACCGGCCGGTATTACGGGCCGATGATGCGCAGGATTGGGTAAGAAAAACCCGCTTTTTTGAAAAAAAGCGGGACCAAAAAACTTCTGCGACCTTAGGTCGTCGATATGGCTGCATGGGAAGCCTTGGCGTCTCATGCAGCGTTGGTTTCATAGCTATGAAAGAAGCGGCCTTTTTTCAAAAAGGCCGTTTTTTTCTTTCTACCAGCTGTTATTATTCAAATCATCGTCGCTGCTGCCGCCATCATCCCAGCCGGGATTGCCCATCAGCCCGTCATCCTGGCTCTGGCCGAAATCCTGTTGCGGCGGCGCGGCCTGGGCCTCATGCCCGCCCATCATGCCATCCACAATCCGCTCACCGGCCGCAAACCCCGCACCGGCCGCCAGCCCGGAAACGATGGAGCTGCCAAGCCCGCCGCCCATGCCGCCCGCCGGACCATAGCCGCCGCCGGGGCCATAAGGGCCGGGGCCACCTTGCGGATAATTATTATACGGCATGTTCGGATTGCCCGGGAACGGGCGGTACACCTGCTGCCGGCGGAACCCGGAGACCAGGCGCAGTACCACGAACAGCAGGATCAACCCGCCAATCACCAACATCACCATGCTGACACCTCCATGATGCCTCTCCCCCGCTTGGGCTGAGGATAAGCCGTTATTGATATGCGCCCGCAGCGCCGAAACCTTTGCCGCATTGGCAAAAGGCAGGCCCGGCGCGTACTGGTCGGCCTTGGCCAGCGCCTGGGCGGCGGCGTTTTCATTGCCGCGCGCATCCTGCGCCTCGGCCAGCAGATACCAGGCGGTGCCGCTATCCGGGTGCGTGTTCAGCACGGATTTCAGCTGGCTGATCGCCTGGCCGCTCTGGCCGTTATCGATCATCGTCTGGATCTGGCGCGGGCTCGCGTCCTGCGCGAACGCGGGCAGGGCAGGGGCCAGCATCAACCCGCTGGCCAGCGCCAACAGGGGAAAAGAGAATTTGCTCATATCAGGAGTCCTTGAGGCATCCGGCCTGTCATATGGGGGTCTCTAGCATAATAATCCATTGCGGCGGATGGGTGACAGCCAGACGAAACAATCTTTAAGGACGGAATATTAATGTACGCGGCGCACAAAACCCCATAAAATCCGAGTCGTGGGGAGAAACTCTGCGCGGGACGCCAAGCTCTTTTGTCAGTCCAGGCTCTTTTGCCAGTATCGTCTCACCCGGTTTTCATGGTGACAAGGAGGTTCCTTGCATGACCGCTCTGGCCTACGCCAATGATGACGACGTAACCAACGTTGCCAACCCGCTCGACCTCGTTGAACAGGTCATCTCAGCAAATGAATGGATCTTCGACCGCCGCTCCGAGTCCGACCTCGCCGCCGAGGCCCAGGGCAAATGGTGCGATTACGGGCTGTATTTCTGCTGGTCGGATGAGATTTCCGTCATGCATGTCTCCGCCGCCTTTGACATGAAGGCCCCGCCGAAGCAGCGCACCGGCCTTTATGAGCTGCTGGCCAAGGCCAATGAGCGGCTCTGGATCGGCCATTTCGGCATGGATGAGGAGACCGGCATGCCGGTCTATCGCCACGCCATGCTGCTGCGCGGCGCCCCCAGCGCCGCCTCGGAATCGATCGAGGACCTGATCGACATCGCCATCAGCGAGTGCGAACGCTTCTTCCCCGCCTTCCAGTTCGTGATCTGGGGCGGCAAGAGCGCGGATGAGGCGCTGGAGGCGGCCATGCTGGAATGTGTCGGCGAGGCGTAACCCCTACATTCCAAACCGTCCTTCAATGGGTTAGAGCGGTTATATGACCGCTCTTCCCTCCCTTCTGCTCATCGGCGGTGGCCGCATGGGCAGCGCCATGCTCGCCGGTTGGCGTGAGCAGGGCCTCTCCCGCGCTTTCGTCATCGACCCTTCCGAGGGCGCCAAAACCCTGGCCGGGCCGGACGTGACCGTGCTGGCCGATGCCGCCCAGCTCCCGGCGGATTTCGCGCCGGAAGCGGTTATTCTTGCGGTGAAGCCGCAAATGGCGGCCGCCGCGCTGCCCGCTTATGCGAAATTCGCCGAAACCGCGCTCTTCATCTCCATCATGGCCGGCAAAACCGCCCAGGGCGTGGCTTCATTGCTCGGCGGCGCCAAGGCTGTGGTCCGGGCCATGCCCAACACCCCGGCGGCGGTGCGCCAGGGCATCACCGTGGCCTTTCCCGGCCCCGGCGTCTCGCTTGCGCAGCGCGATCTCACCACCAGGCTGCTGGAAGCCGTCGGCCAGGTCGCCTGGGTTGAGGATGAGGGCGCGCTGGATGCCGTCACCGCGATTTCCGGCGGCGGCCCGGCCTATGTCTTTTTATTGACCGAATTGCTGGAGCAGGCCGGGCTGGATCAGGGGCTTTCGCCCGATCTCGCCCGCATCATGGCCCGCCAGACCGTGATCGGCTCCGCCAGCCTGCTCGCCGCCTCCGCCGAAACCCCGGAAGCGCTACGTGTGGCTGTAACCTCCCCGGCGGCACCACCGCCGAGGCGCTGAAACTGTTGCGCGCGGATGACGCTCTGCCAAAAATATTCAGGGAAGCCATCCAGGCCGCCACGGATCGCTCCCGCGCGCTCTCGGCTTAATTTACTTTAAGGCCCCTGGTTGCTACACCGCGCGCGAGTTGAATTCGGGGATCACCGCGCATGAAGATCGTAGCCTGCAACAGCAACCGCCCCCTGGCCGAGGCTGTCGCCGCCGGTTTGAACCTGCCGCTGGCGAAAGCCTCCGTCCGGCGCTTCGCGGACATGGAAGTGTTCGTCGAAATCCATGAGAATGTTCGGGGTGAGGATGTCTTCGTCATTCAATCCACCTCTTACCCGACCAATGACAATCTGATGGAATTGCTGATCACCTGCGATGCGCTGCGCCGCGGCTCCGCCCGGCGCATCACCCCGGTGATCCCGTATTTCGGCTATGCCCGCCAGGACCGCAAATCCGGTCCGCGCACGCCGATCTCCGCCAAGCTGGTCGCCAATCTGATCACCGAAGCCGGCGCCAGCCGCGTGCTGACCATGGATCTGCATGCCGGCCAGATCCAGGGCTTCTTCGACATCCCGGTCGATAACCTCCCCGCCGCCCCGCTCTTCTCCCGCGATATCGAGGAGCGTTTCGCCGGCCGCACCCCGATGATCGTCTCCCCGGATGTTGGCGGCGTGCTGCGCGCGCGCATCATCGCCCGCCGGCTGAATACCGATCTCGCCATCATCGATAAGCGCCGCGAGCGCGCCGGCGTCTCCGAGGTGATGAACATCATCGGCGAGGTTGAGGGGCGCGATTGCATCCTGGTCGATGATATCGTCGATTCCGGTGGCACGCTCTGCAACGCCGCCGAGGCGCTGCTGGCCAATGGCGCCAAATCGGTCGAGGTGTACGTGACGCATGGCGTGCTCTCCGGCGGCGCCGTGGCGCGCATCGCCGCCTCGCCGATCGAGATGCTGACCATCACCGACTCGATCATGGCGACCGAGGCGGTGCGTCTGGCGCATAATATCCGCCAGCTTTCCGTCGCCCAACTGCTGGCCGAGGCGATGCGCCGCATCTCCACCGAAAGCTCGGTCTCCTCGCTGTTCGACTGAGCCCCCACGTCTCGACCTAAAAAACCGCGTCCGGCCCAGGCTGGACGCGGTTTTTTATTGCCCTAAACTCCCCCGGCGGCGGCCACAGGGCCGCGATTTGCTGGGAGCCATCATGAAACTCTTTTATTCCCCGAATGCCTGCTCGCTTGGCATCCATGTGATCCTCGAGGAAATCGGCAAGCCGTTCGAGCTGGTGAAGGTCGATCTCGCCTCCGGGGCGCAATATAAGGAGCCCTTCATTTCACTGAACCCGAAATCCAAGGTGCCGGCTCTGGCGCTGGAGGATGGCAGCGTGATCACCGAATGGCCGGCCGTGGCCTGGTATCTGGCGAAGACCAATCCTGAAGCGCATCTGCTGCCCACCACCCTGGAAGGCGAAGTGAAGGCGCTGGAATTGCTGGATTACATGGTCGCCACCGTGCATATGCGCGGCTTCACCCGCATCTTCCGCCCGGCGAATTTCACCCCGACCACGGCGGATGAACCCGCCGTGCAGCGCACCGGGCGCGAGATTGTGGAGGCCGGCTTCAAGCAGCTGGCGCAGAGCCTTGGCGCCAAGGCCTATCTGCTGGGGGATCTCTCGATCGCCGATGCGGCCTTGTTCTATTTGACCCATTGGGGGGTGCAGCGCGCCAAGATGACGCTGCCGCCGGCACTGGCATCGCATCTGGAACGCATGCGCGCCCGCCCGGCCGTGCAGCGCGCTCTGGCCAGCGAGGGGTTGAGCTGAACATGGCCTTGCCGGCGCGGCCCTTCTGGTTCCTTCGCCATGGCGAAACCGACCTGAATGCCGCCCGGCTCGCCCAGGGGCGGGCATCGATGCTGGCTTGAATGCCACTGGCCGCGCCCAGGCGGAGCGCGCCGGCCCGTTGCTGGCGGGGCAGGAGATCACCGCCATCATCGCCTCGCCCCTGCAGCGCGCCCGCCAGACGGCGGAGATCATCAATGAATTCCTGCGCCTGCCGCTCAGCATCGAGCCGGATCTGCGCGAGGTCGCCTTCGGCAGCATGGAAGGTGAGCCCTTGCTGCCCTGGTTTCCGGACTGGCTGGAAGGCCGCGCCACGCCGGACGGGCGGAGAGCTTCGCTGCGCTCACCCGGCGCGTCGAGACGGTATTAACGCGAATCTTGAAAACGCAGCAGGGGCCGGTGCTGCTGGTGGCGCATGGCGGCGTGTTCCGGGCCATGCGCGAACTCATGGGGCTGCCCAAGGAAGGGCGCACCGCGCACGCCCTCCCGATCTTTTGTGACCATACCGGCGAAGGCTGGCAGGCCACCAGCCCGATCTGGGGATCTAGCGCCTCAGCTTTTCGCTTGAGGCGCTAGCCTTTGATTGAGCGAGCCATTTCAGGTGTTTATCTTGACGCTAGCGCGTCAATCCAACCAGTTTACGCTCTAGCAGTTTGCTGAAAAACCCCGAAACTTGGTTTTATTTTTTCTGATTTAGCTTTGGGGCCTGGATTTTGGTTCAAGTGATTGAAGTTTCTTGCCGGTTTCTGGACTTTTTTCGTCCAGCGGACAGACTCGTCCCTTATATTGCCACCATTTTTGGAATGCGTACCAGATTATAGGCGATCAGGTTGAGCATGAAGGTGCCGGCGACCCGCGCAACGCCGCGCAGCTTGGTCTTGCGCATCGTGCCGTGCTGCTTGCCCCAGCCGAATATGCACTCGATCATCGCCCGGCGGGTCTGCGACATCGCATAACCGGGATGGCGCGTGGTGCGTCCGTCAATCGCGCTGCGGCGGTGCCTGCCGGTTTTGGTCTCACCGTTGTTTTGTGTGACATGCGGTGTCACGCCGGCGTCGCGCAGATTGGCGACATGATCGGCGGTATCGTAAGCCTTGTCTTCGCCTACGGTGATCCGCCCGGCGGCCGACTTGGCTTTGGCTTTCAACATCGCTTCCGAGGCTTCACGCTCAGCCGTGCCTGTGGCCTGGGTCACTCGGCCACCCACCGCCAAGCCGTGCCGGTTGTCCATCAGCGCGTGCCCCATATACGAAAGCTTTGCCTCCCGCCCAGCGGCCTTGCGGTACAGCCGGCTTTCCGGGTCGGTGGTGCTGGCATGGGTATCGTTCTTACGCTTCTGACCGTGGAAATCCGAACCATCATCGTCGCTGCCATCCTTCGGCCGGAAGCTCTTCTGCGACGCCCACGCCTCGATCAGCGTGCCGTCCACCGAGAAATGCTCATCCGATAGTAGCGGCGTCACCCGCGGGTGGTTCAGCAGCCGGCTCATGAATTTCTGGAATATATCGCCGTTCTGCAGGCGCTCGCGGTTCTTGCTAAACGTGGTCGGGTTCCAGACCGGATCATCCGGGGATAAGCCCACAAACCAGCGGTACAGGAGATTATAATCCAGTTGCTCCATCAACTGCCGTTCCGAGCGAATCCCGTACAGCACCTGGATCAGCAGCGCGCTCAGCAATTGTTCAGGCGGCACCGAGGGCCGGCCTTCCCTGGAATACAGCCAGGCAAAGCTGCGGCTCATCTCATGCAGAACATCCCGCACCAAAGCACGGATCGCTCGCAACGGATGGGTCGCCGGAACCCGTGTTTCTGGTGAAACATACGAAAACATCCCGCCCTGATCTCGAAAAGAACCCCGCACCCCACGCCTCACAAAACCTGCCAGCCAAAGTGAATCACATCATAATCCCGGCCGCCAGGAGTTTTTCAGCAAACTGCTAGCCGGTCAGCGCGGCAATGCCGATCCCGAGCAGCAGCGCCACCATCATGATGGCCGGCGGCGGCATGAAGCCTTTCATGTCAAACACTCCTTTACCGTCCCGCGAAACCGGTGGCGCCAAGCGCTGTGCAAACGGCCTGCCGCCTATGACGGATTTTTAATGAAACCGCATGCGCGGATTCATCCAGGGAGCCATGCGAGCTTTATCGCAGGGATTGCCCTTGTATGTTGGGCCGCGCGCCGCGTGAATCAACCCGCCGGGCGGGCCTCAGATCCGGTCCAGATCCAAGGTCAGCGCCACCGGCACATGGTCAGAGGGCTGCGCCCAGCTGCGGGCCTCGCGCAGAATCTGGTGGCGGCTCAAGGCCGGTTTCAGATCCGGCGTCACCCATACATGATCCAGCCGGCGGCCGCGGTTGGAGGCGTCCCAATCGCGGTTGCGATAGGACCACCAGGTATATAATTTCTGGTCCTCCGGCACGAAATGCCGGATCGCATCGTAGAAACCCTGCGCCCGCCAGCCATTCAGGGCCGCCACCTCAACCGGGGTGTGACTAACAACGTCCAGTAGCTGCTTATGGCTCCAAACATCATGTTCGAGCGGCGCGATGTTGAGATCGCCGACCAAAATCGCGCGTTGCGGCGGATAGGCCGAAAAATGCCCGGTGGTTTCTGCCAGAAAATCAAGTTTGTGGGCGAATTTCTCGTTCGCCGCGCGGTCCGGCACATCGCCACCGGCGGGAACGTAGAAATTATGGATTGTTAGCGGCCCGCTTGGGGTGGCGATGCTGGCCGAGAGATGCCGGCAATCACTTTTATTGCACCAATCCGGCGTGTTTTCCGCAAGCATCAACGGCAGGCGCGAAAATATGGCGACGCCATTGTAACTTTTCATGCCGCGCTTCAGCACATGCGGAAATCCAATCTCCGCCGCGATCGCCTCTGGAAACAGCTCCTCAGGAACCTTGGTTTCCTGCAGGCAGATCACGTCAGGTTGCAATTGGCCGACGAGCTGGTGCAGATGCGCCTGGCGCAGCCGCAGGGAATTGATGTTCCAGGTGGCGATGGTGAGGGTCATGGGTGATCTCTACAGGCTTTTCACCGCCTGCCTATCCCCGACCGTGCTGGGCCCGGAGGACGGATTATATTGGAAGAGCGAATCCGGAAACGGTCCGCCCGGCGCGATATCATAGAGATGCACGCTGGTCTGTTTGCCCTGCGCATCGGTGACGATCCAGGATTGCAGCTCAAGCGGGTCGGTCGCGAAACTCAAGGTCAGCGTGCCGGCGGCTTCCTTGCCCTTGCGGACCAGGGAAATATTCACCTGGCCCGGCTGGCGGTTGATGGCGGTGACATACACCCCGCGGATTCAAGATTGACATGCGGGGCCAGCAGAATGCCAAGCGGGGTGGCGCTGAGCGGGATATTGGTGGTCTGCCCGAGGGCGGGGTCGTGATAGACCAGCAGGCCAAAGCCGGCGACGAGCAGTTGCGGGTCCGGTGGGTCATAGGCGAAGCGCATCTTGCCGGGGCGCTGCAACCAGGCCTTGCCAGTGCGCGTCGCGCCGTCCGCCGCAACTTGCAGGAAGTTGGCGGTCAGCCCCTTCTGGGCGTTCAGATAGGCCTCGATCTGGGCGATAAGGGTCTTATCCGCCGCGGTGAGCGCCAAGGGCGCTGCCTGGGCGGCCAATGGCCACCCGAGCAGCAACCCTGAACAGGCAGCCGCCAGCCCAAGGGCTTGGCGGCGGGAGGGACAATCAGCTCGCCGCGCGGCGGCTGGCGGCCTCGGTTTTGTTCGCAGAGAAAGCATCGGTCATAATATGGCGCGTCTCACGCAGAAAAGCAGCCCCCTTGACGGTGCGCTGCACCAGCACCGAGCGGCGGTCGGACGGGTCGACCTTGCGGCGAACGAAATCGAGCTCGGTCAGCCGGTCGAGCGCGCGGGTGATCGCCGGCTTGGAGACGTTCAGCTCCTGCGCGAGGCCGCGCACGGTATGGCCGCCTTCATTCAGGTAGCAGGTGAGAAACACGCCGAGCTGACGCGCGGAAAGATCCACGCCGTCACGGCGAACCAAGGACACGACCGTGTCTCGTAGAATGCCCACGAGCTGATCGGAAGACAGTTGAGCGGATGCCATTTTATAACTCCATGGAAACAGGCTCATAAAAACCGTTTCAGACGGAAGATTTCGCCGAAGCCGTTTCTAGACTGAACCGTTAGTACACAATAGTATAGGTAAATACAAAATCTCTTCAATATGATTACGAAAAATTCTTTGTCCGTATCACTAACATACTGAAAAGGCGAAATGATCCCTCTGCGGACGAACGATTTGTTTTGTAACGAAGTTTGTTGATTTTGCGAAAAATAAATATTCGCGCTTTATTGCTGAAATTTTACGTTTTGATAAGACAATATGTAAACTTGTTTGTGCGCATCCTATTTTATCGATTCGCGACCGGGATCAAAAATAAGACCCGGCCGCTGCATTTTTCGGACGTCACATGGCGTGGGGACGGCTCAGCCCCTCGATTGCCGCAAGCAAGGCCTGCAGAGTTTGCGCCTCTCCGCCTTCGGGCTTTCCCGGTCTGGTTGCATCGTTCCACGCATAAGTGTCGATGTGCGCCCAATGCGTGTTTTTTGAAATGAAATGTTGCAGGAACAATGCGGCGGTTATCGCGCCGGCCATCGGCTTTGAAGAGATGTTGCACAAATCCGCATAAGGGATCTCCAGCCAGGCGGCATAAGGCGCGTGCAGCGGCAGGCGCCAGAGCGGATCGTTCTCGATGAGTCCAGATTCAAGAATCGTCTGGGCCAGTGCGTCGTCATTGCTGAACAGCGCCGGCAGATCCGGCCCCAGCGCCACGCGCGCCGCCCCGGTGAGGGTGGCGGCGTCGATCAGCCAGTGCGGTTGCGCCCCGCAGGCTTCATGCAGCAGGTCGCACAATACCAGCCGTCCTTCCGCATCCGTATCGCCGACTTCGACGCTGATCCCCGCACGGGTGCGCAGAATATCGGAGGGGCGCATGGCATGGCCGGAGACGCTGTTCTCCACGCAGCCCAGCCGCAACTCCAGCCGGATCGGCAGATCCAGCGCCATGATCGCGCTGGCCAGCCCGAGCATGATCGCCGCCCCGCCCATATCCTTGCGCATCAGCCGCATCGAGCCGCCGGGCTTGAGGTTGTAGCCGCCAGTATCGAAACAAACCCCCTTGCCGCAGAGCGAGACCAGCTTCGCCTCCGTCCCCGCCTGGCTGCCCTGCCAGCGCAGCACCACCACCGCTGGCGCGCGCGCCGAACCGGCACCCACCGCCGCCACGGTCGGGTAGTTGGCCTCCAGCGCCGCACCGGTGATCGCTTCCGCATGGGCGCCGAAATGCTGCGCCACGTCCAGCGCCGCCTGCGCCAGCTCGGTGGGCCCGAGCAGGTTGGGCGGTGTGTTGATCAGCTCGCGCGCCAGCATCATGCTGCCGGCCAGGATGCGCGCGCGTGGCTGCGCCTGGGCGCGCTGGGGGGCCAGCTGGGCGAAATCGGCCTGGCGGGCGCGCTGCGTCTGGTAGCGATAGGCCCCCAGCAGAAAAGCCCGCTCCGCCCGCTCAGGATCGAACCCGCCGGGCTCGATATGCCACAGGCTGCCGGCGGGCAGGGCGGCGGCGGCGGCGCCGAAGCCGATGCTCTCCGGCGCGTTGCCCAGCCCGAGCAAGGCCCCGGCCAGCGCGCCTTGCGCATCCGCGTAAAGCAGCACGCGCCCGGCCTCGCCGGTGAAGCCAAGCAGCCTGGCCTGCGCGGCGGCCTCCGGAAGGGCGGCCAGGCATGCACCCAGCCCCTCCGGGCGTACCGCGTACAAGGGCAGAGACGGGCCAGGCACATGCGCCAGGCCAGAGGGATGGTCGAGGAATTGTAAAGGGGAATATGTCATGCCGGCATGCTAGCGCCGGGGCGGGGGCCTGTCATCGCGGCAAAGGCGCGGCGCAGCGCGTAAAGATGCTGCCCAGAGATCAAACCGGGCGCGCTCCTGCCAGCGCACCCGGGTCGCGAGAGATCAGCGCAAGGATGGGCGGGTTACCCCGCCCCTTCTTCAGTGCAGCCGTTCGATCCCGATGGCGGCAACGCGGCCCTCGCGCTGCTGCAGAACGAAGCGCACCCGCTCGCCCTCATTCAGCTTGCGCAGGCCGGCATGCTGCACGGCACTGATATGAACGAAAATATCGTTCCCGCCCTCATCCGGGGCAATGAAGCCATAGCCTTTGCCGGGGTTGAACCATCTCACCACGCCGGTCTGAGACTCAGCCTGCGACGAGGATTGGGTGTCTTGCATCGTTTCCATGTGGCGCCTTTCTTTGCCCAGTTTTATTTGCCCGTTCTTTTGGGCTTGGGTCATTTCGCCGGATCGCTCCGGACGAAACAGAATTTAAGCGCATTTGCCAGGATCGATCAATTCCAAAGTTTTTGCTGCATTGCAGCGGATTTTTGAAACGACAACGCCGCCGGCAAGATGCCGGCGGCGTAACGTTCGCAAGGAGTCAGGCCACGTCTTCGCGTTTGTCGCGCACGCGGACATAGGCGATGGCGGCGTGGTCCTCGCAATAGGGCTTTCCGGAAACCGCCGCGGCATTACAAAAGTGAAAACTCGGTTTGCCGGGCTCGCCGATTGGCCAGCAGCACGGGGTGGCGCGGGGCTGCTGCGGTTTCGGCGCTGGCATGATCGCGCGCAGCACCGGCACAGGCTGGCTCACCGAGGCGGAAAGCGGCGGCAAGGTCGGGCCCTGGGTGCGCTTGGGCGCCACCGGGCGCGGCGCGGTCTCGCCGGTGGAGCGGCGGATCGGCGAGGGCGAGCCGGCAGATTGAGCCGGTGCGCCTTGCCGACCACGGCATTCTTGGAAATATTCAGCCGCCGGCCGATCTCCGCGGTCGACAAACCCTCGGCCCACAAACTCCGCAGCCGCGCAATGCTGTCGTCTGTCCACTCCATTTTGTGGGCCTCCATGCTGTAACTACTAGATACAGTAGAGGTTGCGAGAGGGCGTAGCAATCTCTTGTGACGTTTTCACGAGTCCTTTTCTGTGGAAAACTCAAACTCGCCAGCTCAGGGCTTCACATCCTCGCCCGGAAAGGCGCCCCAGAAATCGCTGCGGGCCAGGTAGCCGGTCTCATATTTGGTGGCAGCCTTGCAGTAATCGCTGGTGGGCGTGCAGCGCAGCAACGCCCCGGACACGCCCTGGGCGAGATAGGCGACCACACCCGCCCCGGCGCTGGGCCCGCTGCGCAAGGCGGCCTTGTCGGCGGTGATATAGAAGCCGCGCTTGGCGCGGATGGTCGCCTCATGTACCCAGCCGGTGCCGCCATCCGGCGCCAGGATCTGCCGCCAGACATTGAATTCGCCGATGATTTCCACCGGCAGCCCGGCGCGCTGATAGACCCAGTTCACCGGATATTGAAAGCCCGGCCCGGCGCGCACATTCACCTCGTCCGAGCGCAGCGAGACAAAGCGCGGCACCGGCAGCCCGGTATTGCTGCCCTTGGCCGGCCCTGGCCCATTGCCGGGGTCCGGGCGGCGGCGCAGAGCAGCGGGGCCAACAGCAGCACGATCAGCCGCAAACGGGGCATTCCGGGTCCTTTCTCAGTTTTACCTTGCGGAATTCCGCCGCCAGCGCGTCCCATACCAGCAAGAAGCCGGAAAGCGATTGGCCGATGAAGGTGATCTCCTTGATCACCTCGGTTGCCTGCAGCGTGCCCATCACCCCGGTCACCGCGCCCAGCACCCCGGCCTCGGAGCAGGGCGGCACCAGCCCCTCGGGCGGCGGCTCAGGATAGAGGCAGCGATAGCAGGGCCCGCCTGTATGCGGCTTGAAGGTTGAAATCTGCCCCTCAAACCGCAGCACCGCAGCGGAGACCAGGGTCTTCTTCGCCGCCACGCAGGCATCGGCCACCAGAAACCGGCTGGTGAAATTATCCGTGCCATCGCAGATCAGGTCGTAATCCCCGAGCAGCCGGCCGACATTCCGTGCATCGAGCTTTTCCCGGTGCTGCACGACCCGCACCAGCGGGTTGATCCGCGCCAGCGACTCGGCGGCACTCTCCACCTTGGCCCGGCCGAGATCCGCCACGCCGTGCGCCACCTGGCGCTGCAGGTTGGAGAGCTCGACCACATCCGGGTCGACCAGCCCGATCGTGCCGATCCCCGCCGCCGCCAGATACAGCCCCAAGGGCGAGCCCAGCCCGCCAGCGCCGACGATGAGCACCTTCGCCGCCTTCAACCTGGCCTGGCCGGTGCCGCCCAGCTCGCGCAGCAAGATATGCCGCGAATAGCGCTGGATTTCCGCTTCCGAGAAATTCAAATCCATGGGCGGGCTTATATTATGCTTCCGCGCGTGGGACCAAACTCGCAAAACCACTTCACGTGGTGTGTCAATCTGGTAATAAGGAGTGATGTATATGGTGTTCCGGCAAGAGCACGCCCCGGCTGTGAGGTTTTCAAAGCGATGACGGTGATTAACCCCATCCGTATGGGTGGCATGGATATTCTTCCCCTGGTCGAGGGCGGCAAGGGCGTTTCCGCGTCCAACGGCATCAGCGCCGGGCATTGGGCGCTGGCCGGCGGCGTTGGCACCTTCTCCGCCGTGAATGCCGATAGTTTTGACGACCAGGGCCGCATCATCCCGCAGATCTATAAGGGCCGCACCCGCCGGGACCGGCATGAGGAGTTGATCCAGTTCGCCATCGATGGCGGGGTGGAGCAGGCCCGGCGCGCCTGGGAGATTTCCGGCGGCAAGGGCCGCATCCACGCCAATATCCTGTGGGAGATGGGCGGGGCGGAGCGCGTCATCAACGGCATTCTGGAGCGCACCAAGGGCATCGTCAGCGGCATCACCTGCGGCGCGGGCATGCCCTACCGGCTGTCGGACATCGCCGCCAAATTCAACGTGCATTACTACCCCATTGTCTCCTCCGGCCGCGCCTTCGCGGCGCTGTGGAAGCGCGCCTACTCCAAGGCGGCGGATCTTCTGGGCGGGGTGGTCTATGAGGATCCCTGGCTGGCAGGCGGCCATAACGGCCTTTCCAACTCCGAGGACCCGGAGAAGCCCGAGAGCCCCTATCCCCGCCTGGTCGCGCTGCGCAAGGTGATGCGCGATTTCGGCCTGCACGAAACCCCGATCATCATGGCCGGCGGCGTCTGGGCCCTGGATGAGTGGAAGGATTACATCAATAATCCCGAAATCGGGCCGATCGCCTTCCAGTTCGGCACCCGCCCGCTGCTGACCAAGGAAAGCCCGATCCCGCAGAGCTGGAAGGAGCGCCTGTTCAAGCTGAAGCCCGGTGATGTCTTCCTCAACCGCTTCTCGCCGACCGGATTCTACTCCTCCGCCGTGAATAATGATTTCATGCGCGAGCTGCGCGCCCGCAGCGACCGTCAGGTGGCCTACAGCCCCGAGGCGGTGGGTGAGCATGTGGTGGAATATGGTGTCGGCGCGCGCAAGCGGCCGGTCTATCTCACCGCACCTGATTATGCCCGCGCCAAGGCCTGGGAGGATGAGGGCTTCACCGAGGCGCTGCGCACCCCGGATTCGACGCTGATCTTCGTCGCCCCGGAGAAGGCGGCGGAAATCCATGAGGACCAGGTGGCCTGCATGGGCTGCCTCAGCCAGTGCCGCTTCTCCAACTGGTCCCAGCATGAGCCGACCTTCGATAACGGCAAGAAGGCCGACCCGCGCAGCTTCTGCATCCAGAAGACGCTGCAGAACATCGCCCACGCGGCGGAGGGTGACGAGGCGGCGATGGATAACAACCTGATGTTCGCCGGCCATAACGCCCATCGCTTCGGCTCGGACCCGTTCTATTCCAACGGCTTCATCCCCTCGGTGAAGCAGCTGGTGGAACGTCTCCTTACCGGCAAATGACTTGGAAAAGCCGCCCAACAGGGCGGCTTTTTTATTTGCAAAATTTTTTGTGCCGCTTTTTTTCAAAAAAGCGGCGAAGAGGTTGGGGCGTGTGCAACGCCGTTGCCACCACCCCAGACGTTTTGCAGCCCTTTTTGAAAAAAGGGCTGCACCCCAAAAACTTTTGAAATATTTTCCAATCTCAGCGTCATAAAGGATGAGGTCCTCATGAAAATTCTCGGCATTTCCGGCAGCCTGCGCACCGGTTCCTGGAACACCAGCGCCCTGCACGCCGCAGCCGAATTGCTGCCGGAGCATCACCTCGGCATCGCCGAAATTGGCGATCTGCCGCTGATGAACCAGGACCTCGAAAAAGACGGCACTTTTCCCCCGGAAGTCGAGCGCCTGCGCCAGGAGATCCGCGGCGCCGATGCCATCCTCTTCGCCACCCCGGAATATAACGCCTCCATCCCCGCGCCGCTGAAAAACGCCATCGACTGGGGCTCGCGCGGCGGCAATGTCTGGGCCGGCAAGCCCGCCGCCATCATCGGCGTTTCCCCGGGCGCGCTGGGCACCGCCCGCGGCCAGTACCCGCTGCGCCAGACTTTGGGCGTGCTCAACCTGCATCTGCTCGGCCAGCCGGAGGTTTTCATCGGCGGCGCCGGCGCGAAATTCCAGGACGGCAAACTCACTGACGAACCTACCCGCGCCTTCCTGGCGAAAATGCTGGAGGCATTCATCACCTTCGCGGCGAAAGTGAACCAGGCCTGATCACCCCGCCCCCCTCGCCAGATAATGGCGTGGCGGCACCCCCAGGCAGCGCTTGAACATGGCGGTGAAGGCGGCCGGATTGTCATAGCCCAGCTCCAGCGCCACGCTGGTGACACTCTGCCCGGCGGCCAGCCGGGGCAGGGCGGCATGCAGGCAGGCCTGCTGGCGCCAGGCGGCGAAGCTCAAACCCGTCTCGTGGCGAAACAGCCGGGTGAAGCTGCGCCGGCTCACCCCCAACGCCGCCGCCCAGTCCTCGATCGTCGCATGCGGCGTCGGCGCGCTCAGAAATCCCTGGCAGCGCGCCAGCAAAGCCGGGTGGCGCACCGGCATCGGCAAACCCAAGGGCAGGGCGGGCAGGTGCCGCAGCTCATGCAGCAGCAGACTCATCAACGCCCCGGCCCGGCTATCCTGGTCATACTCCGCCGGCAGCTCCAGCGCCTCGCGCATCAGCCCCTGCACGAAAGGCGGGATCGCCATCACCTGGCAATCGGCCGGCATGGAGGTGATCGCCTCCGGCTCCAGATACAGGCTGCGAATCTGCACCTGGCCCAGCATCCGCACCGCATGGTCGGTGCCCGCCGGCAACCAGATGCCCTGCTGCGGCGGGATCATCCAACTCCCGCCCTTGGTGGTGACAATCACCGTCCCCGCCGCGCCGAACAAAAGCTGGTGGCGCCGGTGCCGGTGCATGGGAATGGCAAACCCATCGACATAATTTGTGCCCAGCGCCAGCAAGGGCCGCGCGACATCGTCAAGAAGTTCAACCCGGCTATTCCAGACCATGGCCCACTCGCGTAAATTTTCGGCCCGCCTGCGGTTGTGGGCCTGCCATCCTTCCCTTAAGTCTCATCCCTCTCACACGCAATAATATGTCGCCGCGAAACGCGAGCGGCACGGGATGCAAAGCTATGAGTGACGTCATCAGCGCGCCGCAGCGCCCAGCCGGCACCGCCAGCACGGTGCTGGGCGCGGTCAGTGTCTGCCATTTTCTGAATGATCTGGTGCAATCGCTGCTGCCGGCGATCTACCCGATCCTGAAAGGCGGCTTCAACCTGAATTTCGGCCAGATCGGCGCGTTGACGCTGACCTACCAGATCACCGCCTCGCTGCTGCAGCCGCTCGTCGGGCTGTTCACGGACAAAAAGCCGCTACCCTTTTCGCTCCCGGTCGGCATGGCCTTCTCGATGTCCGGCCTGCTCACCCTGGCCTACGCGCCCGGCTATGGCATTCTGCTGCTGGGGCGAGCCTGATGGGCGTCGGCTCCTCCATCTTCCACCCGGAAGCCTCGCGCATCGCGCGCCTGGCCTCGGGCGGGCGGCATGGGCTGGCGCAATCAGTGTTCCAGGTCGGCGGCAATTTCGGCCAGTCGATCGGCCCGCTGCTCGCCGCCTTCATCATCCTGCCGCATGGCCGCGCCAGCCTGGCCTGGTTCGCCCTGGTGGCGCTCGGGGCGATCGTGCTGCTCACCGGCCTTGGCCAATGGTACCGTACCCAGGGCCATGCCAAACGCGCGCCACGCCGCGCCGCCAGCGCCCCGGCGCTGCCCCGCCAGCAGGTGATCACCGCCCTGGTCGTGCTGCTGGCGCTGATGTTCTCGAAATTCTTCTACATCGCCAGCTTCACCTCTTATTATATCTTCTATCTGATGCAGCGCTTTCATCTGGGGGTGCAGGAAGCGCAGGTGGATCTGTTCATCTTCATGGCGGCCGCCGCCATCGGCACTGTCATCGGCGGCCCGGTGGGTGACAAAATCGGCCGCAAGCTCGTCATCTGGGGCTCGATCCTGGGTGTCGCCCCCTTCGCGCTGGCGCTGCCTTATGTCGGGCTCAATCTTACCCTGCTGCTCAGCGTCATCATCGGGCTGGTGCTCTCCTCCGCCTTCTCCTCCATCGTCGTCTATGCGCAGGAGCTGATGCCCGGGCGGATCGGCGCCGTCTCCGGCCTGTTCTTCGGCCTCGCCTTCGGCATGGGCGGCATCGGGGCGGCGGTGCTGGGCACGCTGGCGGACGCCATCGGCATCGTGAAGGTTTATGAAATCTGTGCCTTTCTGCCTTTGATCGGCCTCGCCGCCGCGTTCCTGCCGCATACGGGCGCTAAACACGCCGCATGAATCATTGGGGCGACTCGCGGGACTCGGCTATCCTGCGGGCCGGTTCAGCGGCGTGAAGGAGCAGAGGCATGACGGAGCAGGCGGCGAGAAAACCGTATTTCATCGTGCTCGGCAACGAGAAAGGCGGGTGCGGCAAGTCCACCACCTCGGTGCATGTCATCGTCTCGCTGCTGCGCGACGGCTATAAGGTCGGCGCCATGGATCTCGACGCCCGCCAGGGCACGCTGGCCGGCACGCTGGCCGCGCGCCAGGCCTTCGTCGAGGCCAAGGGCATTGCGCTGCCGCTGCCCGAATTCCGCCCGGTGCCGCGCTCGGAAGCCGATACCCGCGCCGAGATCGAGGAAGAAGAACGCAATAATTTCGACGAAGGCGTGGCCTCTCTGGTCGAGGCCGGCGCCGAGATCATCGTCGTCGACTGCCCGGGCACCGACAACTACCTCTCCCGCTACGGCCATTCCTTCGCGGACACGCTGATCACCCCGATCAATGACAGCTTCGTGGATTTCTCCATGCTGGCGAAGGTGGATGCGGATAATCACGACATCATCAAGCCCAGCATCTATTCCGAGATGGTCTGGGAAGCCCGCAAAACCCGCTTCAACCGCGACAAGGGCAAGATCGACTGGATCGTGATGCGCAACCGCCTGGCGGCGGTGGAGGCGCGCAACAAGCGCGATGTCGGCGAGACGCTGGAAACCCTGGCCAAGCGCATCGGCTTTCGCACGCTGAAGGGCTTTGGCGAGCGCGTGATCTTCCGTGAGCTGTACCTGCAAGGGCTGACGCTGATGGATGTGAAGGAAGCCAATATCGGCATCGCTTTGGGCCTCTCCCACATCGCGGCACGCAACGAGGTGCGCTCGGTCATCGGCGCGATCAAGCTGCCGCCGCCGCGCAAACCCGAGCCGCAAGCCGAGCTGGTCGCCTAAAAAATCCCCTAAAAAAGTAAAAGTTTTTGGTGCAGCTTTTTTCAAAAAGCTGCAAAAACCTTGGTTTTTTGGCAAAGACCGGCAACCCCCTTGCCAGCCCGCGCCCGATGTCCGAAGAGCGGCTCTCCGATGAGAGCCCCGACATGACACGCATATTCCTGGCCGGCGCCGGCCCGGGCGATCCCGATTTGCTGACGATGAAAACCGCCCGGCTGCTGCGCGAGGCGGAGGTGGTGCTGCATGACAGCCTGGTCGGCCCCGGCATATTGGCGCTGATCAATCCGGATGCCGAGCTGGTCGATGTCGGCAAACGCTGCGGCCGCGCCTCCGCCCCGCAGGCGGAAATCTGCCGGCTGCTGGTGGAATATGCCCAAACCGGCCGGAAGGTGGTGCGGCTGAAAGGCGGCGACCCGGTGATTTTCGGCCGCCTGACCGAGGAGATGGAGGCGCTGCGCGCCGCCGGCTTCAGCTTCGAGGTGGTGCCCGGCATCACCGCCGCCTCCGCCGCCGCCGCCGGGCTGGAGCTCTCCCTCACCCAGCGCCGCATCGCCCGCTCTTTGCACATCATCACCGGCCACGGCGCGGATGCCGGGTTGCCGGCGCATGATTGGGGCGCTTTGGCGCGCGCCGGTGGCAGCTTCGCCATCTATATGGGCAGCAAGCATCTGCCCGGCCTCGTCGAGAAATTGCTGGATGCCGGCATGGCCCCGGAGCTGCCGGCGCTTGCGGTGGAATCCGCCAGCCTGCCGGCGCAGCGCGTGCTGCGCGCGACATTGGCCAGCCTCGCCGGCGCGGTGGCGCGCGCCGCGCCCAGCGGCCCGGTTCTGGTGCTGGTCGGCGAGGCGCTGGGCTGACACGTCGCCCCGGGCGCCAAAGGTCGGCAACCGAACCTTAAGTTTCATTCATTATCACCGCCCCAAGCGCCCTTCGCGGGTGCCGCCGGGGCGGAGGTCCCGGCCGTTCCATTCCCGAGGGGCCGATATGAAGAACCAGCCGATCATCGTTAAATTCCTTGCCGTGCTCGGCGTGTTGGGGCTGGTCGCCCTTATCGCCACCGGCTTCGTCGCCACGCAGATCCGCACGGTCGCCGACCGGGGCGGGCAGATCAACGCCACGAGCATGCAGGCGGCTTTGGATGTCGCCAATGCCAACGGCGCCTTGCAGCGCCAGCACGCCGCGCTGGAATGGCTGCTGATCACGTTGGGCGCTGACGTCGACGCGCAGGCCAGCAAGGAAATCACCGACGCACGCGCGGTCTTCGACAATTCCATGACCCAGGCCGCTAACCTGGTTCCGGCGCAGGCCGATGCTCTGAACCAGCTGCGCCAACGTGGCGATGCCGCCTTTGATGCCAGCTGCGCCAAAGCGGAGCAGATGGGCAATGCCTCCACCACGCTGGCAGGTAACGAGGCGGCGCAGACAGAATTCAACCAGAATTGCGCCAGCGTCTTCCCGCCTTTGGCCCAGGACTTGCGGGCGGAACGCGATCAACTGACGCAGCTGGCAACCACGCAGCTGGACGCTGTGCAGCGCGGCGCCGCTTATACGATGTGGACGTCGCTCATCGGCATCGTGCTGGCCCTCGCCGCCGTGGCCATCGGCTCCTATTTCGCCATCGCCGCCTGGGTCTCCAACCCGCTGACCCGCCTGCGTGACGCGATGGCGCGCCTCTCCGGTGGGGATCTCGCGGCCGAGGTGCCGGAGATGGGCCGCAAGGACGAGGTCGGGCAGATGGCCGGCGCCGTCATGGTCTTCAAGCAGGCCGGGCTGGAGAAGCAGCGTGTCGAGGAAGAGGCGCGCCGCACCGCCGCCACCGCCGAGGCCGAACGCGCCCAGGCCGCCGCCGCCCGCGAACAGGCCGCCGCGATGCTGGCGAAGGTGGTGGAAAGCCTGGCCGATGGGCTGGAGCGCCTCTCCGTGGGCGACCTGATGTTCCGGATCGATCAGCAATTCTCCGACGAATATGAAAAACTGCGGACCGATTTCAACAAGGCGGTGGCGACGCTGCAGCAGACCATGCAGCAGATTGCCGCCAACGCCCAGGGCGTGCGCGCCAGCGCCGGCGAGATCACCCAAAGCTCGGACGACCTCGCCCGCCGCACCGAGCAGCAGGCCGCCAGCCTGGAAGAAACCGCCGCGGCGCTGGAAGAGATCACCGCCACCGTGCGTAAATCCTCCGAAGGCGCCAACGAGGCCCGCGGTGTGGTGAACGAGGCGAAACTGGATGCCGAGCGCTCCGGGCTGGTGGTCGGCGAGACCGTCACCGCGATGGGCGGGATCGAGGAATCCTCCAAGAAGATTTCCAACATCATCGGCGTCATCGACGAAATCGCCTTCCAGACCAATCTGCTGGCGCTGAATGCCGGGGTCGAGGCGGCGCGTGCCGGCGATGCCGGGCGGGGCTTCGCCGTGGTCGCCACCGAGGTGCGGGCCCTGGCCCAGCGCTCGGCCGATGCGGCGAAGGAGATCAAGACCCTGATCAACGCCTCCGGCGCGCAGGTTCAGGTCGGGGTGCGGCTGGTGAATGAAACCGGCCAGGCGCTTACCCGCATCGTCGAACAGGTGGCGCGGCTGAATGTGTTGGTGACCGATATCGCCGGCTCCGCCCAGGAACAGGCGACAGGCCTGGCCGAGGTGAACAGCGCGGTCAACCAGATGGACCAGGTGACGCAGCAAAATGCCGCGATGGTCGAGGAAAGCACCGCCGCCAGCCACTCCCTCGCCGCCGAGGCGGACGAGCTGGCCCGGCTGGTGAACCAGTTCAAGATCGGCGATGTGCCGGCCAGCGCGCCCGCCGCGCATGCCCGCCCGGCGCCGGCCAAGCCGAAGGCGGCCCGCCCGGCGCCCAAGCACACCGCCCCGGCGCCCCGGGCCAGCGCGCCCGCAGCCGCGCCGATGCAGCCGCAACCCGCCGGCGCGGATGATTGGGACGAATTCTGATCCAGTCCCCGTAACCAAACATGAATGATTGGCAGCGAAGGTCGAGACCATGACAGACGAGATCGAATTGCCGGCGGTGATGGATCTGGTGGCCGCCCCCGCCTTGCAGGAGATGTTCCTGCAACGGCGCGGCCAGGATGTCTGCCTCAACGGCGCCCAGGTGCAGCGTCTAGGCGGGCAATGCCTGCAGGTGCTGCTGGCCGCCCGCCTCGCCTGGGCGGCGGAGGACCATAGCCTGACTCTGCATAGCCCGTCCGAGGATCTCATCACCTCGCTGGAGCTGATGGGGCTGAAACCTGACGATCTGACGCACCAGGCCAACGATATTTGCGGGGAACCGAAACCATGAGCATGACCATTTTGACCGTCGATGATTCCCGCGCGATGCGGGACATGTTGCGACATTCCCTGGTGGCGGCGGGATTCCGCGTCATCCAGGCGGAGGACGGGCTGCACGGGCTGGAGATTCTGGCCTCCGAATCCCCGGATGTCATCGTGACCGATATCAATATGCCGCGCATGGACGGGTTCGGCTTCATCCAGGCCGTGCGCCAAGACGAGGCCCGCCGCGCCACCCCGGTGCTGGTGCTCACCACCGAGGTGGATATCGAAAAGAAGAACCGCGCGCGTGAGGCCGGCGCCACCGGCTGGATCGTGAAGCCCTTCGACCCGAGAAGCTGGTGGATGCGATCCGCCGCGTCGCCGCCTGAGCCTCAAGGAGGGCCGCATGGAAGACCCGTTAGCCGCAATCCGAGATACGTTTTTCCAGGAATGCGAGGAGCAGCTCGCAGAACTGGAAACCGGGCTGATCGCCATGGAGAATGGCACCGCCGAAGCCGAAACGGTGAATGCCGTATTCCGCGCCGTGCATTCGATGAAGGGCGGGGCGGGCATTTTCGCGCTCGACGCGCTGGTGCGCTTTGCGCATGTGTTCGAGACCGCGCTGGACAAGGTCCGCTCCGGCCTGCTGGTAGCCTCGCCGCCGGTGGTCGCGGTGTTCCTGCGCGCGGCGGATATTCTGGCGGATCTCGTCCGCGCCGCGCGTGATGGCGGCAGCGTGGACGAAGCCCGCATCGCCGCCGTGACGGGGAATTCAACCAGATCGACCAGGCCGGCGCCGCGCCGGAGTCCGCATCCACGCCCCCCAGCAGCCCAGCGCCGGAAGCCGCCGGGCATTGGGAGATATTGTTCACCCCGCACCCGGCGCTTTATGCCAAGGCCAATGAAGCCGCCTTGCTGTTGCGCGAGCTGAAAAGGTTGGGCGAAACGCAGGTGACGCTGGATGACAGCGAACTGCCGGAACTGCAAGAGCTGGACCCGGAAGGTGCCTATCTCTCCTGGCGCATTCTTCTGAACAGCGATTGCAGCAAGGAAGAAATTGCCGATCTCTTTGAATTTGTCGAGGATGATTGCCGGCTCAGCATCACCCGGCACGATGCCGGGCCAGAAGGCGCCACCGCCCCGGCCACGGATGAATCCGGCTTCGCACCCGGCACGGTGATCACCGGCGATAACGGCTTCTGCTTCGAATTCTTCCCGCCTTCCGAGCCGCAGGATGAGGCGCCGGAGGAGCCCGCGCCCCGGCCGTGCCAGAAGCCGCGCCCCCCGCGCGGCTCCCCCGCCCCCAAACCCGCCGCGCCGCCCGAACCTGGCCCCGCCAACCCGGCGGTGCAGGCCATGGCCGCCAAGGCCGAGGCCGCGAATGCCGTCGGCGCCACCATCCGTGTCGATCTCGACCGGGTGGATCGCATGATCGATCTGGTCGGCGAGCTTGTCATCAATGAGGCGATGCTGAGCCAGCGAGTGCTGGAAGCCGGCATCGCGCGCTCCTCCGGCGTGGCCATGGCGTTGGAAGAGCTTGAGCATCTGACCCGTGAAATCCAGGATAGCGTGATGGCCATCCGCGCCCAGCCGGTGCGCTCGGTGTTCCAGCGCATGCCGCGCCTGGTGCGCGAAGTGGCGGCGATGACCAACAAGCAGGTCAAGCTGGTCACCGAAGGCGAGGCGACGGAGGTTGATAAAACCGTCATCGAACGCATCGCCGATCCGCTGACCCATATGATCCGCAACGCCATCGATCATGGGCTGGAACCCACAGAGGCGCGGCTTGCCGCCGGCAAGCCGGCCGAGGGCACGGTACGGCTGACCGCCGTGCATCGTTCCGGGCGCATCGTGCTGGAAGTCGCCGATGATGGCGGTGGCATCAACCGCGCCCGCGTGCGCCAGAAGGCGATCGAAAATGGCGTGATCACCGCGGATGCCCAGCTCAGCGATGAAGAGATCGATAATCTCATCTTCCTGCCAGGGTTTTCCACGGCGGCGAAAGTTTCCGATATTTCCGGCCGCGGCGTCGGCATGGATGTGGTGCGCCAATCCATCCAGGCGTTGGGCGGCAGGATTTCGATTTCCTCCCGGCCCGGCCAGGGCTCGACCTTTACCCTCTCGCTGCCGCTGACTCTGGCGGTGCTGGATGGCATGGTCGTTTCCGCCCAGGGCAACACGCTGATCATCCCGCTCGGCGCCATCATGGAAACGCTGAAGCCCCGTGCCAAGGATGTGTTCCCGCTGGATGGGGATCTCAACATGCTGGCCCTGCGCGGCGGCTATGTGCCGGTGGTCGATGTCGCGTTTTGCCTTGGCTACAGCACGAAACATGCCGACCCGGAACAGAGCGTGGCGCTGTTGGTGGAAGGCGAGGGCGGCGCGCGCGCGGTGCTGATGGTGGATGCGATCCACGGCCAGCGCCAGGTCGTCATCAAGAGTCTGGAGGCCAATTATCGCGCCGTGCCCGGCGTCGCCGCGGCGACGGTGATGGGAGATGGGCGGGTGGCGTTGATTGTCGATGTGGATGCGGTGGTGGTGAATGCCGGCGCCGACATGAATCGCAATTCCGCCGAGATGAAGGCGCTTGAATTGAGCGGGAGGGCGGCATGAGCGATGTTTTGGAGCGTCTGGGCGAAGGGCGCGAATTGATTGCCTTTCGTGTTGGCCGGCAGGAATTCTGCATCAATGTGATGATGGTGCGCGAAATTCGCGGCTGGACCGCGGCCACCACCCTGCCGCGCGCGCCGCGTTATGTGAAGGGCGTCATCAATCTGCGCGGCGCGGTGCTGCCGATTGTCGATCTCGCCACCCGGCTCGGCATGCCGGGCACGGAGCCGACGGCGCGCAATGTCATCATCGTGGTCCAGCTGGCGCAGCGCCAGATCGGAATTCTCGTCGATGCGGTCTCGGATATTCTCACCGCTAACGATAATCTCATCCAGACGGTGCCGGATGTGACATCGGATCTGGTGAAAGGCTTCGTCAAGGGCTTGTTGCCAATGGATGGGCGCATGGTGAGCCTGATCACGCTGGACGACGTGCTGCCGGCGGATGAGCTGGAGGCGGCCTGATGGCCCAGCTCACCGCCACAGCCAAAGTTTTGGTGGAGAACAGCGAATTTCGCTTTACCGCGGCCGATCTGGAGCTGATCTCCCGGCTGATGATGCAGGAAACCGGCATCACCCTCTCCACCGCGAAGGCCAATCTGGTCTATTCCCGCCTCGCCAAGCGCGTGCGCAAGCTCGGCCTGCCCGGCTTCGCGGAATATTGCGCGCTGGTGGAGGCGCCGGAGGGTAAACAGGAACGGCGCGAGCTGGTCGCCGCCTTGACCACCAATGTGACGCGGTTTTTCCGCGAACCGCATCATTTCGAGCATATGCGCACGAAGATGCTGCCCGGGTTGATCCGGCGTGCCCGGGCGGGCGAGAAAATCCGGCTTTGGTCGGCCGCTTGCTCCTCCGGGCCGGAGCCCTATTCGATGGCGCTGACCCTGCTGCAGGAGATGCCGGACGCGCCGCGTTTCGATATCCGCATCCTGGCCTCTGATATCGACCAGAATGTTCTCGCCACCGCCATGGCGGGCATTTACGAGGACTCCCAGCTGGAACCGGTGCCGCCGGCTTTGCGGCAAGCCTGGTTCAAACCGGTGAGCAATGGCAGGGAGCATTATCAGGCCGCCCCCGAGCTGCGCCAACTCATCAGCTTCAAGCCGCTGAATCTCATTGGCCAATGGCCGATGAAAGGCAAGTTCCAGATTATTTTCTGCCGCAATGTCGTGATCTATTTCGATAACCCGACTCAGGAACGGATCTGGTCGCGCTTCACGCCATTACTGGAAGATGCAGGCGCGCTCTATATCGGTCATTCCGAACGTGTTTCGGGCGCGGCGGAGCAGCTTCTGGTCAGTGATGGCGTGACCATCTACCGCAAACGCGCTGGAGGCGCCAGGACATGAGTATTCGTGTCATCGTCGTGGATGATTCCGCCACCATGCGCGGCCTCATCACCGCAACGCTGCGATCGGACCCGCAGATCGAAGTTGTCGGCCAGGCGGGTGATCCGCTGGAGGCGCGGCAAATGATCAAGCAGCTCGCCCCGGATGTGATCACGCTGGATATCGAAATGCCGAACATGGACGGTATTTCCTTCCTGGATAAAATCATGCGGTTGCGGCCGACACCGGTGGTGATGGTCTCCACCCTTACCCAGGCCGGGGCGGATGTGAATCTGCGTGCCCTGGAAATCGGTGCCTTTGATTGCGTGGCCAAGCCCTCCTCCTACGCGCCGGATAGTTTCCGGCTGCTGGCGGAAAAGGTGAAGGCGGCGGCGCAATCGGGGCGGCGGCGCCGGCCCTTGCGCGAAGCCGCGTTCAGCCCGGTGCAGAATTACGATCCGGACGGCAAGATCGTCGCGATCGGCTCCTCCACCGGCGGGGTCGAGGCGTTGATCGAGATTTTTTCGAAATTCCCGGCCAATTGCCCGCCCACTTTGGTCAGCCAGCACATGCCGCCCAGCTTCACCCGCAGCTTCGCCGCCAGGCTGGATAAATTATGCCGCCCGCAGGCCCGCGAGGCGGAACCGGGTATGCGGCTGGAGACAGGCCATATCTATCTCTGCCCTGGCGATCACCATATGGAAATCTCCGGGCGCAGCCAGTTCACCTTGCAGCTCAGCCAGGCGGACAAGGTCAATGGCCATCGCCCCTCGGTGGATGTGATGTTCAATTCCGTCGCGAAGCAAGCCGGGGCGCAGGCGGTCGGGGTGATCCTCACCGGCCTCGGCAATGACGGGGCGGAGGGGCTGCTGGCGATGCGCCGGGCCGGCGCCGAGACGCTGGGGCAGGATGCGGCGAGCTGCGTCGTCTATGGCATGCCGCGTGTGGCCTATGAGCTGGGGGCGGTGGCCAAGCAATGCCCGCTCGACAAAATCGGCGGGCAGATCCTTGCCCTGACCAATACCCGGCAAAGGAGCTCCGTCGCATGAGTCTCTCCAATCTCTCCTCGCCCGCCGGGCGGGAGAAGCGGATCAATATCGTTCAGGGCTTTCATCATGTGGATAACGACCCCAACGCGGTGCTGACCACCATTCTCGGCTCCTGCATCGCGGCCTGCATCTGGGATCCGGCGGCAAAGGTCGGGGGCATGAACCATTTCCTTCTGCCCGGCGATGCCAATGCCCGCACCCCGGCACCGCGTAGCGACGCGCAGCGCTACGGCGTCAATCTGATGGAGCTGCTGATCAACGATCTTTTGCGCATGGGCGCCCATAAGCCCCGCATGAAGGCGAAGCTGTTTGGCGGTGCGGCGATGATCAAGGGGCTGACCGATATCGGCGCCCTCAATGCCAGCTTTGCCGAGGCGTTTCTGCGCGAGGAGGGCATCGAGCTGGTCGGGGGCAGCCTGCGCGGCGTGCATGGGCGGCGCATCCAGTTCTGGCCGGTTGGCGGGCGCGCCCGCCAGGCGCTGCTGCAGAAGGAGACGGAATCGATCATGCGCGAAGAAACCACGCGCCAACCGGTTCTGCGCTCCGGCGCTGGACAGGTGGAATTGTTCTGAACGGATCGGTCACCCCGGCAGGCCTGCACAGCGCCGGGGGAGACGCAAAGCTGAAGCATAGGAGTGGTATGATGACGAATTTTAATTCCCAAGCCGCTGACCACCATACCCCCCTGCGCTCCATCCTTACCGCCATCGGTGAGGAATTTCGGGAGCTTGGGCATTTTACCGATAGTTTTCAGCTCAGCCTCAGCCCGGCCGTGCGCCGCCTGGCGCTGGACCCTGAATGTCACCGCGATGTGCAGTCCCTGGACCTGCTCTCCCAGCGGCTGGCGGCACTTTCGGGCTATATTCTCGATATCAGCGCGATGCTGCCTGATGATCTGGCGGTGGATTCGCGCAACGCGCTCTCCTCGATCCGGCTGGCCGAGCTGCAATACCGGCTGAAAGGCGCGCCCGTGCCGCTGGATCAGGGCCATCTCTCGGGCGAGCTGGAGCTGTTCTAAACCCCGTCCACCAAATTTTAACCCGTTCGCCCTAGGCTGAAATTGCCGGCGGGTGGCCGGTCAAAAACCCGAAAACCTCCAAACCCGAGCCAACGCAAGCGAGAGATCATGTCCCATCAGGCCGAATATAAAGCCAATGAGCATCGCGCGGAGTTCCTCTCCGTCCGCTTAGGCGCGCAGGAATTCGCGTTCGATATCCGTTCCATCCGGGAAATCCGCGGCTGGATCGCCTCCACCCACCTGCCTTACGCGCCGCATTTCATCAAAGGCATGATCAATCTGCGCGGCAGTGTGCTGGTGGTGGTGGATCTGGCGGAACGGCTCGGCCTCTCCGCCGCGGAGCCGGGGCAGCCTCCGTGGTGGTGGTGGTGGAGCATCAGGGCCGCGCCGCCGGGCTGCTGGTGGATGCGGTGTGCGATATCATCACCGTCACCGATGAAATGCGCCAGCGCACCCCCGATACTGGCAGCGAGATGCCGCGCGAATTCATCCAGGGGCTGGTGATGATGGATAACCGCATCATCTCCATCCTCGCCATTGGCAGTCTGATCCCGGAGGAGAGCGTGCAGCAAATGGCCGAAAGGGCCGCCGCCTGAACCGCAGCCACGCGCGCATAAAAAAACCGCCCGAAAGGGCGGTTTTTTGTCTCGGCGGTTTTTGTTGGGCAAAAGGAGCGGTTCAGTCCGCCGCCAGCGCCATCTGCTTGCGCGCCAAGGACTGGCTGACATAGCCTTCCACCGCCTCGCTCACCTTCTCCGCATGGTTGGCGAAGACATGGTCAGCGCCCTCGAACACGCGGTAATCGATGGCCACACCTTTCTGCTGGTTCAGCTTATCGACCAGCTTGCGCACGGAATTCTCCGGCACCAGCTCATCCGCGTCGCCATGGATGATCAGCCCGCCAGTGGGGCAGGGGGCGAGGAAGCCGAAATCATAGCCGGCGGCCGGCAGCGCCACCGAGACCCAGCCGGAGACTTCCGGGCGGCGCATCAGCAGCTGCATGCCGACGAAGGCGCCGAAGGAATAGCCGGAGATCCACAGCCCGCCATGGCCAGGGTTCAACGCCTGCATCCAGTCCAAAGCCGCCGCGGCATCGTTGATCTCGCCCATGCCGCCATCAAACTTGCTCTGGCTGCGGCCAACGCCACGGAAATTGAAGCGCATCACGGAGAAGCCCAGGCGCTGGAACACCTGGTACATCGTATAGGTGATGCGGTTATTCATGGTGCCGCCATGCAGCGGGTGGGGGTGCAGAACCAGGGCCAGCGGGGCGCCACGCTCTTTCGCATGGTGATAACGACCCTCTAGACGGCCCTCCGGGCCAGCAAACATCACTTCAGGCATACTCGAACTCGTCTTTCATCGTTTGGCAGCCCCGATCCTCGAAGCCTTCCCCGGCTGGAAACCGTAAAGAAAAGCGTGACGCACCAGGGGTGGCACAGAGTGTGGACAGGATTTTCTACAGCTTGTCCGCTGCGCGGAAAATAACTCTCCCTGCTAACCGTATTAATTGACCAGGAAGGCTTTGATACCTAAATGCTCCTTCAAGGTCGTGACTAAGGTTACGGATGTCTCTCAACATCTAAAATCGTCTCAGGCTTTTCAATATAGACTGCTTCCCGGCTGTTTATCCACGGAAATTCGCATGCCTTTCATGTTTTTGCGCGAGACTGCCCGAGCCTACCGCGAGCGCGACCCCGCCGCGCGCTCCATGCTGGAGGTTTGGCTCTGCTATCCTGGATTGCATGCGGTGGTGATGCATCGGCTCGCCCACGCGGTCTGGAGGGCGGGTTTCATCACGCTCGGGCGCTGGCTCTCGCATCTCGGACGCTTCCTCACCGGCATCGAAATCCATCCGGGGGCGACCATCGGCCAGCGCCTGGTGATCGATCACGGCATGGGGGTGGTGATCGGCGAGACCGCCGAAATCGGCGATGATGTCTATATTTATCATCAGGTTACGCTAGGCGGCACCAGCAGCGCGCAAGGCAAGCGCCACCCGACCATCGGCAATAATGTCATCATCGGCGCCGGTGCGAAGGTGCTGGGCGCGATCACAGTGGGGGAGGGGGCGCGCATCGGCGCCAACGCGGTGGTCGTGGCCCCGGTGCCGGCGGGCACCACGGTTGTGGGCATCCCCGCCCGGCCGGTGGAGCGCGAGGCCCGCAAGCCGCGTTTCGACGCCTATGGCACGCCCTGCGATCCCTGCATCGACCCGCTGTTTCATGAAATCGAGCTGCTGCGCACTGAGCTGACGGCGCTGGAAGCTCGGCTGCAGGTGCACGAGCGGCAGGATGAGCGGCTGTAAACCGGTAAGATGATCTATCTTGACGCGAATGCCACCGAGCCGCTGCGCCCGCAGGCCCGCGCCGCGGCGCTGGCGGCGATGGAGACCGGCGGCAACCCCGCCTCCGTGCACCAGGCCGGCCGCGCCGCGCGCAAAATCCTGGAAGAAGCCCGCGAGCGGGTGGCTTCATTCTGCGCCGCCCGCCCGGCGGACGTGATCTTCTGCGCCGGCGCGACGGAGGCCAACGCCCTGGCCCTCCACGCGCTGGGCCGCGACCGCCCGATCCTGATCGGCGCCACTGAGCATGACGCCATCCGCGCCGCCGCCCCCCACGCCGAAATCATCCCGGTGCAGCCGGACGGCCAGATGGATCTCGCCGCGCTGAAATCCCTGCTCGCCGCCCATCCCGGCGCCCTGGTCTGCCTGATGGCGGCGAATAACGAGACCGGCGTGCTGCACGACATCGCCGCCGCCGCCGCCCTTTGCGCCGAGGCCGGGGCGCTGCTGCATGTGGATGCGGTGCAGGCCATTGGCCGCTGCAACCAGGGCTGGCTGGCCCTGGGGGCCGCCAGCCTCGCCCTTTCCGGCCATAAATTCGGCGGCCCGCCCGGGGCGGGGGCGCTGGTGGTGCGGGAAAATCTGGAAATCCGGGCGCTGATCAAAGGCGGCGGCCAGGAGCTGGGAAGGCGCGGCGGCACCCCGGCGCTGCCCGCCATCGCCGGCCTCGCCGCTGCTTTGGGCGCCCCGTACGACGCCGCGCAGATCGCCGGCTGGCGCGATGAGATCGAACAGGCCGCCCTGGCGGCGGGGGCGGTTGCCATCGGCGCCGGGGCGCCGCGCCTGCCCAACACCATCTGCCTCGCTCTGCCCGGCGTGCGCGCCGAAACCCAGCTGATCGGGCTGGACATGGCGGGCATCTGCGTCTCCGCCGGCTCCGCCTGCTCCTCGGGCAAGGTCACCGCCAGCCATGTGCTGCTGGCGATGGGGCAGGGGGATCTCGCCGGCCAAGCCATCCGCGTCTCTCTGCCCTGGAATGCCGATGTTGAAATGGTGCGCGCCTTCCAGGCGGCCTATGAGCCCATGGCACGCCGCGCCTTGCGGAAAACCGCCCAATCGGCGTAAGCACCGCCGAAGCGAATTCAAGGATATTTCATGCCGAAAATGACTTTCATCGAGCGAGACGGCAGCAGCCGCGAGGTCGAGGCCCCGGTCGGGCTGTCGGTGCTGGAAGTGGCGCATAAGCATGGCGTCGACATCGAAGGCGCCTGCGAGGGCTCGCTCGCCTGCTCGACCTGCCACGTGATCGTGGACCCGGACTGGTTCGGGAAGCTGAAAGGCCCGTCCGAGGACGAGGAAGATATGCTGGACCTCGCCTTCGGTTTGGAAAAGACCTCGCGCCTGGGCTGCCAGATCGTGATGTCCGAGGCGCTGGACGGCTTGGTGGTCAAGCTCCCTTCCGCCACCCGGAATGCCGGCAAATGAGCGCGGGGATGGTGGGGCGGCCGCGCTCCAAAAAGAGCTAATATGAAAGTCGTGGTCGCCATGTCCGGCGGCGTCGATAGCTCGGTCGTGGCCGGGCTGATGGCGCGCGAGGGGCACGAGGTGATCGGCGTCACGCTGCAGCTCTACGACCATGGGGCGGCGGTGGGGCGCAAGGGCGCGTGCTGTGCCGGGCAGGATATCAGCGATGCCAAGCGCGTCGCGGATAGACTCGGCATCGCCCATTACGTGATCGACAGCGAAACCCGCTTCAAGCAGAGCGTTATGGCCGCCTTCGCGGATTCCTATGCGGATGGCCAGACCCCGGTGCCGTGCATCGCCTGCAACCAGCATCTGAAATTCGGCGATCTGCTGGACATGGCCAAGGATCTCGGCGCCGACGCGTTGGCCACCGGCCATTATGTCCGCCGTTTGGACGGCCCTAACGGCGCGGAAATGCACAAGGCGGTGGATGAAACCCGCGACCAGAGCTGGTTCCTCTTCGCCACCACCCAGGCGCAGCTGGAATTCTGCCGCTTCCCGCTCGGCGGCTACGCCTCCAAGGCGCAGGTGCGCGAAATCGCCGCCGAAATGGGCCTCGCCGTCGCCGAGAAGGCCGACAGCCAGGATATCTGCTTCGTCCCCACCGGCAGCTACGACAAGATCGTGGAAAAATTCCGCCCGGACGCGCTGTCCGAGGGCGAGGTGGTGGCCGAGGATGGCCGCGTGCTGGGTACCCATCAGGGCATCGCCCGCTACACGATCGGCCAGGCCAAGCGCCTGCCGGACAAGGCCGCCCATATGGTGGTGAAAGCCATTGAGCCCGGCACCAGGCGCATCATCGTCGGCCCGCGCGGCAGCCAGAGCCGCATCGTCAAATTGCGGGACGTGAACTGGCTGACCGCGCCGGGCGCATTGCGCGCCTCGGTGAAGCTGCGCGCCCGCGACAGTTTGCACCCGGCCAGCATCCGCCCGGATGGCAGCGGGGCCGTGCTGGAGCTGGACGAGCCGGCGATTGCCGCCCCGGCCAGGCGGCGGTGTTCTATGAAGGTTCGCGCATCCTGGGCGGCGGCTTCATCGCGGCCTGAATCGCAGCGCTTCGAATATCATCGTAGCGCTGCGAAATCGGCGTCGCGTTACAAAATCAGCAGCACCAGGATCACGATCAGCAGCAGCCCGAAGCCGCCGCCATAGTAAATCCCGCCGGTGCCGACGAACAGCCCGCCATGCAGGCCAAAGCCGCCGCCCAGCAGCAGCAGGATGAGCAGAATGATGAGCAAGGCGCGCATGAATAACTCCTCGACGGACATAAATCGTGATCCGGATATAAGGAGGTGACGCCCGCATCACCGCTGGCTTGCGGGGTTTTCATGAATGTCTCATCGTCGCGCGGGGTTTCGATTTTATTGCGTAATTAACCGGTTCCGCTACAATCTTGGGTATAGGCCGTCAAAAACCGGCCTTCTGGCGCGCGAACACGGGATGCAGCATGTCGAACTCGAGCTATAATTCGCTGATCACCACGGGCGAGACCCTCACGGTCACCTCGCCTTACGTCGTCGCGACCAACCTGACCTTCGAGAATACCGGCACGGTCGATGGCGTGCTGCTCTTCACCCGCGCCGGGCTGGTGGCCGGCACGGCGGATATCAACGGCACCATCATGACCGTGGCGAGTTTCGGCGGCGGCACCGTCGCCAATATGCGTCCCGGCGCTTATGCCGGCATCGCCGGGGATGAGATCGTCATCCAGTCGATCGACAGCCTGTTCAGCACTCTGGACGTCGCCGGCACCGACAATGCCAGCTTCGGCTATCAGGCCACCTTGGCCGCACTCAGCGGCTACCATGCCACGATCGACAATGGCACGGTGGGGATGGTCGCCGAAAACGCGTTCACGCTGGATGCCAATGAGAAGCTGGTTCTGGACGAGATCGCGCTGGGCCTGTTCGGCAGCGTCGCCAATCAGGCGAGCCTGGATATCGCCTTCGCCCCGCGCGCGAATCCGGCCAGCAATCTCAACAACCCGTTCATCGATGCGGTGATCACGGCCGAGCAGGTGGTGAATCCCTGCTTTGCCGAAGGCACGCTGATCCTGACCACGCGCGGCGAGGTACGGGTGGAGGCGCTGCGGGTGGGGGATTGCGTCATCACGCCCGAGGGCGGCGAGGAGGAGATTATCTGGATCGGCCGGCGGGCGGTGACGCTGGAGGGGGCGGCAAGGCCAGAGGCGCTGCGCCCGGTCATCATCGAGCCCGGCGCGCTGGAGGAGGGGGTGCCATCCCGGCGCCTCTGCCTCTCGCCGGATCATGCCTTGTATCTGGAAGGGGTGCTGGTGCCGGCGAAAATGCTGATCAACTGGAATTCCATCCGTCAGGATCAGAGTGTTTCGCGGGTGGTTTATTATCATATCGAGCTGACGGCGCATGGCGCCTTGTTTGCCGAGGGCTGCGCGGTGGAATCCTTCCTGGATACCGGCCATCGGAGCATGTTCGACAATGCGGACAAGACGATGGCGGTGCTGCCGGCGGAGATGCAGCGCCGGCGCGAGCTGGAGAGTTTCGCGCCGCTTTGCCTGGAGGGGGAGGGGCTGGCGCAGATCCGTGCCCGCATCGCTGCCCGCCAGCCGGGCCTGAAACTGGCTTAAAGAGCAAAAGTTTTTGGGGGTGTGGGGACTTTTTTCAAAAAGTCCCCACAAACGTTTGGGGCGGTGGCACCGGCGTTGCCACTGCCCCAGACGTTTTGCAGCCCTTTTTGAAAAAAGGGCTGCACCCCAAAAACTTTTAAAAATTAGGCGATAGCTGGGCTTGCGCGAAGCGTACCTGGCGCGGCCCTTGTTCGTGGTGGGTAATCGCCACAATCGTCGTCCCCGGCAGACGCGCCCGCAGCGCGCCGCGGATCTCCCCGCCAGCCCCACATCCAGGGCCGAGGTCGCCTCGTCCAGAAACAGCCAGTCCGGCTTGGCCAGAATCGCCCGCGCCAGCGCCAAACGTTGCTGTTCGCCCCCCGAAAGTGCGAGCCCCCAATTCGCCGCCTCATCCAGTCGCTCGGCCAGATGCCCCAGCCCCATCGCCGCCAGCGCCTCACGCGCCGCTTCATCATCCAGCCCCGCTTCCGGCCCCGGATAAGCGAGATTGCGCCGCAACGTGCCCAGCGGGAAATAGGGTTTTTGCGGCAGGAACAGCAGCTTGCCCTGCGGCAGCGTCACCTCGCCCTGGCCATAGGGCCAGATCCCGGCCAGCGCCCGGAACAAAGTGGATTTACCGGTCCCGGAGGCGCCGGAAATCGTCACCAGCTCGCCCGGCGGCAAGGTCAGGCTGGCACGGTCCAGCAGCTTGCGGCCATCGGGCAGGGTCAGCGTCAAATCGCGCAGCGCCAGACCCTCGCCACCCGCCTGCAAGCGCGGTCCGCCGGCGGCCATGGCGCGCGCCGTCTCCATCGCCTCGCGGAAGCCATAGAGACGCGAGACGGTGGCGCGCCAGGCGACAAGCCCGGAATAGGAGGTGACGAACCAGGAGAGTGCCCCCTGCACCTGGCCGAACACCATCGGGATCTGGCTCAACCCGCCCAGCCCGATCTTCTTGGCGAAATAGCGCGGCAGGATCACCACCAGCGGGAAGATACTTGCCACCTGATTGAAGGAGATGGTGAAGAAATTCAGCGCCTTGGTCCGGCGCATGATCGCCCAGAAATTATCCCGCACGAACTGAAAGCTGCCGACCAGTTCGCCCTCTTCCTGCGCCTCGCCATGGGAGAGCGCGATCGCCTCGGGATGCTCGCGGATGCGCACCAGCCGGTAACGGAAATCCGCTTCCAGCTTCTGCTGGTTGAAGGCCAAAGGCACCAGCTTGCGGCCGATCAGATGGGTCAGCCCGGTGCCGACCAGCGCGTACAGAATGGCCACCCACAGCATATAGCCGGGAATGGTGACGCCCAGCAGCGTGATCGAGCCGGAGATGCTGTAGAGCACGAACACGAAGCTGAACAGAGTCACCACATTGGTGATGAAATCGATGCCGAGCGAGAGCGTGCTGGTGGTGAAATTATTCAAATCCTCGGAAATGCGCTGATCCGGGTTGTCGATGATCGAGCTGGGCGCGTGGGAGAGCGAGATATTGTAATAGGCCCGGTCCTGCAGCCAGTTTTCGACATAATGGGTGGTCAGCCATTGCCGCCATTTGATCTGCAGCATCTGGCTGAGATAGGTGGCGTAGACCGCGATCAGCACATAGATCACCACCAGCTCGAGAAAGCCCGGCATGGCGCCTTTGCCCGGCACCCGTATCACCGGCATGTAGAGAAGGGCGACGACGATCTTCGAATCATAGGCCTGGATGGCGTTGAAGAAATCATTATTCCAGTAGGTCAGGATCACATTGAGCCCGACCAGCAGCAGATTCAGCCCCACCACAGCGCCCAGCAGCCCCAGGCCACCCATTTCTGCTCGGATTTGAAATAGGGCTTGGCCAGGCTGACGCCCTCGGCGAAGCCGGTGAGGAAATTCGTCATCGCATGGCGCAAAGTCAGCCCTCCGGACGGGTCAGGCGCAGGCGGATCACGCCATGCAGCGTCTCGGGATCGACTGGCTTGCCCTTGCGGAGAATCTCGATCCGCCCGGCCCGCGCCAGGCGCTGCGCCGCCAGCTTCACCGGCGCCAGCGAGCGGCGCCAGCTTTCATCCTGCGGATGGCCCGCCAGCGCGCGCGCCGCCTCGGTGGGGCAGATGGATTTGTCCAACCCGCGCTGGGCGAGCGTGTCGAGAATGGCCTGTTCGGCGGGATCGGCGGTCATGGGAACAGAGTTATGCCGCAAGCGGCGGAGGCATCAAGGTGCAGCATATTGCGATTTGCAAAGTTGCGTGTCAGCGGGTGAGTGCCGCCAGCCGAGCGGCCAGGCTTCAGCGCCGTGCCAGCAGGCTGCCGAGCGCTGCGCCATCCATGGCGGCGCTGAAAAAACTGCCCTGCGCCAGATCCGCCCGCAGCCGGCGCAACAGATCATACTGGGTCTGGCTTTCCACCCCGTCCGCCAGCACCTGGCAGCCCAGCGCGTGCCCCGCCTCCACCGCCGCCTGCACGATGCCGGCCGCGCCATCCGCCTCGATATCGCGCACCAGCGAGCGGTCCAGCCGCAAGGTGGAGAAATTCAGCTTGCGCAGCGGGGCGAGCGAGGCATAGCCGGTGCCGAAATGGTCCAGCGCCAGCCGCAGCCCCAGACCCTGCAGGGCCCGCAGCGCGAAGACCGTATCCTCATTGGCATCCAGCAACATCTCCTCGGTGATCAGCAATTCCAGCTGGCAGGGTTCAGCCTGGGCGTGCTGCAACGCCTCCAGCACATGCTTCACCAGCTGGCCGGAGCGCAGATGCCGCAGACACAAGGCCAAAGAGAGGGTGAAATCCCGCGGCATCTGGGCCGCCTGCACGCAGACCTGGCGCAGCATCCAGGCGCCGAGATCGATGATCATGTCCGATTGCTCGGCCAGCGGCAGCAAATGCCCGCCGGGATCAGCCCGCGCCGCGAATGGTCCAGCCGCAGCTGTACCTCCGCCGCGCAGGCCCGCCCGGATGCCAGCGCGATGATCGGCTGGAAATGCAGCGCCAGCCTGTTGGTGGCCAAGGCCTGGCGCAGCTTCTGGATGACGCGCCGCCGCTCGGTGATGCGGTGGCGGGCATTATGCTGCTTCAGCTCCCGTTCCGCCCGCAGCTCAGCCTCGGCGGCATGATCCGATTCTTGGCGTGTCGCGGTCATGGCGCCACGCGGGGGCGAGAGGGGCGGGCTGGGCGGTGCAGGAGGCGCATGGCGCCAATTTGCCCGGCCTCTCTTAACATCCCCCTAACAAAACCCAGGATTCAGGCCGAAATTAACGCCTCTCGCAAGCCGGCGAAGGTGCGTGCCCGGCCGTAATGCCCCGCCACATAGGCCAGGGCCGGCTCGGGCGGGGGCGGCGGGGCGATATGGCGCAGGATCGCCACGGCGAAATCCGCCGCGCCGGTGGCCGGGATGAAGGGCGCGGCATCGTCCCGCGCGAACCCCTCCAGCGCCGCCGGGGTGGCGATGGTGACCAGCCCGTGCCGGGCATAATCCAGCATCTTGATCTTCAGCCCCGACCCGGCCCGCAACGGCGCGATGGCGAGCGCCGCCCGGTGCAGCAGCGGGGCGAGCTTCGCCACCCGCCCCAGCGCCTTCACCCCCTCGGGCAGCGCCCGCAGCGCCGGCCCGCAATCGCCGATCAGGTCCAGCGTGATCCCCTGGCCCCGTAGCCCCGGCCAGATCTCGCTCAGAAACCAGCGCAGCCCGTCCAGATTGGGCAAAGTGTCGCTGCCGATGAACACCAGCCGGCCCGGCAGCCGCATTTGTCCGGCCGGGGGCGGGCAGGGCAGGGCCGGCATCGGCGCGGTGAGGATATCGGCGCCGGGGCACATCTGGCGCAAAATCGCCGCCTCCTCGGGCTGGATCGCGGTGATATGCCGGGCGCGGGCCAGCAGCTCGGTTTCGCGCTGCCGGGTCAGCCCCTCCGGGCGCACCTTGTAGCCGGCCAGTCTTAGCGCCTCGGCACGGCGATGGAACAGGTCATGGGTAATCAGCAGGTTGTTCACCTGCCGCAGCTCGGGGGCTGCCAGCAAAGCGGCCCGGAAGATGGTGTCGATCAGCACCGCCTCGGGTTGCAGCCGGGCGATGGCGGCGGCACACCAGCGCAGATCCGCCGCACTGGCGAAGCTGCCCAGCACCGCATCGGCCCGGTTGCGCCGCGCCCGCAAAGTCTGGGCCAGCCGCCTCGGCAGGGCGCGTAGCCCCAGCCGGGCGGTGGCCTGGGCCAGCCCGGGCAGGGTGGCGGGCCATGCCAGCCGGCCATAGCGGCGCAGCCCTGGGCCGTCCACCCGCATCCCGTCCAGCCAGGCCAACGGCGAAGCCAGCCGCGCGCCGGTGAGCAGGATGGTCACATCCCGCCCTCGGCCCGCAGCCAGTCCAGAATTTCATAATTGAGCGCCAGATGCCCGGCGGCGCCTGGTCTGGGCAGTTCGTCAGTGACGAAAACGATCAAGGGCGGGCGCGGTCACGGATGGCGATCACCTGCCCTTGCGTCACGCGGTCAGGCCGCGTTCTGGGTGACACCCTTTTCGGTGAGCAGGGTCTGCAGCTCGCCGCTCTGATACATCTCGGTGACGATGTCGCAGCCGCCGATGAACTCACCCTTCACATAAAGCTGCGGGATGGTCGGCCAGTTGGAGAATTGCTTGATCCCGTCGCGGATCTCGGGGTCTTCCAGCACATTCACCGAAGAGAAGGCGACGCCGGCATGCTTCAGGATCTGCACGACGCGGGCGGAGAAGCCGCATTGCGGGAAGAGCGGGGTGCCCTTCATGAACAACATGACCGGAGCGCTGTCGATCTGCGCCTGGATGGTGGAAAAAACGGGGTTATCCATGGGGTATTTGGTCCTTATTCCGGGGCCGCTGTCTGCAGCGCCAGGGCATGAAGTTCACCGCCCATGCGCCCTTGCAGGGCGGCGTAAACCATCTGGTGCTGGCGCACCCGGGGCACGCCCCGGAACGCTTCCGACACCACATAGGCGGCATAATGGTCGTTATCTCCCGCCAGATCCTCGATCCGGATCGTGGCGTCAGGGAAGGCGGCCTTGATCAAAGCTTCGATCTCACCCGCGGGCATGGCCATCTATTAAAACCCTTTTTCAGGCGAACCAGCGAGGGAAGAACCCCTCATGGGCATCGCGCAATTGAGGCAGAGATATGGCAAGGCCATCCGGCAGAGTCAATTTTTTCTCTTCCGACGACGCGCCGATATGCTGGGCCGGAATACCGGCGGCGGCGGCGGCGGCCAGCACCGCGCTCGCATCGCGCACGGCCAGCACATAGCGGCCCTGGTCCTCGCCATACCAATATTCGGCCGCCCCGGCGCCGGTCAGCGCCGCGCCGCAATCCCCGGCCAGCGCCATTTCCGCCACGGTGACGAGCAGCCCGCCATCGGAGACGTCATGGCAGGCGGCCACGGCGCCGGCGAGGATCTGCCCGCGCACGAAATCGCCATTGCGCCGCTCCACCGCCAGATCCACCGGCGGCGGCGCGCCTTCCTCGCGGCCGAGAATTTCACGCAGATAGAGCGAGCGCCCCAGCTCGCCCTTGGTCTCGCCGATGACCAGCAAGGTGAGGTCGGGGCTGAGCCCATAGCCCACCGCCAAAGCCGCATCCTCGATCACGCCGACCGCGCCGATGGCCGGCGTGGGCAGGATCGGGCGGCCCTCGGTCTCGTTATAAAGCGAGACATTGCCGGAGACGACCGGGAAATCCAGCGCCGTGCAGGCCGCCGCCATGCCTTTGATGGCGCTGGCGAACTGGCCCATGATCTCGGGCTTTTCCGGATTGCCGAAATTCATGTTGTCGGTCACCGCCAGCGGCTTCGCGCCGGTCGCGGTGATGTTGCGCCAGGCCTCGGCCACCGCCTGGGCGCCGCCCATTTCCGCATCCGCCACGCAATAGCGCGGGGTCACGTCGGTGGTGATGGCCAGGGCGCGCTTGGAGCCCTCCAGCCGGACGATGGCGGCATCGGCCTGGGCCGGGCGCTTCACTGTCTGCCCGCCGACGGAGCTGTCATACTGGTCGAAAATCCAGCGGCGCGAGCACAGATCCGGCGAGCCGATCAGCTTCAGCAGCGCCTGGTCCAGTGGCGCATGCGCCTCAATCGGCGCCAGCTTCGCGGGCTTGGGGGTTTCCGCGATCGGGCGGCGATAGAGCGGGGCCTCGTCGGCCAAAGGTGCCAGCAGAATATCCGCCTCGACCACGCCCTGATGCTTGACCACGATGCGCCCGGTATCGGTGATATGGCCGATGACGGCGTAATCCAGATCCCATTTCTCGATGATGGCGCGGGCCATGTCCGAGCGCTCGGGCTTGAGCACCAGCAGCATGCGCTCCTGGCTCTCGGAGAGCATCATCTCATAGGCGCTCATGCCGGTTTCGCGCTGCGGCACATCGTCCAGATTCAGCTCGATGCCGACGCCACCTTTGCCTGCCATCTCCACGGAGGAGGAGGTGAGGCCGGCCGCACCCATGTCCTGGATGGCGACGATGGCATCCGTCTGCATCAGCTCCAGGCAGGCCTCGATCAGAAGCTTCTCGGTGAACGGATCGCCGACCTGCACGGTCGGGCGCTTATCCTCGGAGGCGGCGTCGAACTCGGTGGAGGCCATGGTGGCGCCATGGATGCCGTCACGCCCGGTCTTGGAGCCGACATAGACCACCGGATTGCCGACACCTGCGGCGGCGGAGAGGAAAATCTTGTCCTGATGCGCGATGCCGACGGTCATCGCATTCACCAGCGGGTTGCCGTTATAGGCCGGGTGGAAATTCACCTCGCCGCCCACGGTCGGCACGCCGACGCAATTGCCATAGCCGCCAATGCCGCGCACCACGCCATCCACCACGCGCTTGGTCACCGGCAAGGCCGGGTCGCCGAAGCGCAGCGCGTTGAGGTTGGCGATCGGCCGCGCGCCCATGGTGAACACGTCACGCAGAATGCCGCCCACACCGGTCGCCGCACCCTGATAGGGCTCGATGAAGCTGGGATGGTTATGCGACTCCATCTTGAAGATGGCCGCCAGCCCTTCGCCGATATCGATCACGCCGGCATTCTCGCCGGGGCCGTGAATGACCCAGGGCGCCTTGGTCGGCAGTTCCTTCAGCCAGACCCGGGAAGATTTATAGGAGCAATGCTCGGACCACATCACCGAGAAGATGCCAAGCTCGGTGAGGGTGGGGGTGCGGCCCATGATCTCCAGCACCTTGCCCCATTCCTCGGCATTGAGCCCGAAGGATTTGGCGAGCGTTTCATTAATTTCAGTCATGCGGCCGCCAGGGAGTCAAAGAGGGGTTTGCCGTCGATGCCGCCCATCAGCGGGTCGACGAGGTTTTCCGGGTGGGGCATCAGCCCCAGCACCCGCAGGTTCGGGGAGAAAATCCCCGCGATGCTGCGTGCCGAGCCGTTGCGGTTTTGGTCCGCATAGCGGAAGGCGACGAGGTTTTCGCCTTCCAGCCGGTCGAGCGTCGCCTCATCTGCGGTGTAATTGCCATCGCCATGCGCCATCGGCGCGCGGAACACCGCCCCTTTGTCCCATTTCGAGGTGAACACGGTATCGGCGCGCTCGACCTTCAGCATGGTGTCCATGGAGAGGAAGCGAAGCCCGGCATTGCGCAGCAGCGCGCCGGGCAGCAGCCCGGCCTCGGTGATGATCTGGAAGCCGTTGCAGACGCCCAGAACATAGCCGCCGCGCTCGGCATGGGCCTTCACCGCGCGCATGATCGGGCTTTGCGCCGCCATCGCGCCGCAGCGCAGATAATCCCCGAAGGAGAAGCCGCCGGGCAGGATCACGAGGTCGGTGCCGGCGGGCAGCTCCGTGTCCTTGTGCCAGACGATCGCCGGTTCACGGCCAAAGCTCTGGCGCACGGCCAGGATCATGTCGCGTTCCCGGTTGATGCCGGGAACAGAAGGATGGCGGCTTGCATGGGGGGCTAATGCCGGAACTGGCGCGGCCAAGCAAGGCGGTTTGGCTCAGGGCGCCCGTGCAAAGACCCCTTAAATAAAATGCCAAAAGTTTTTGGGGGTGTGGGGACTTTTTGAAAAAAGTCCCCACGAACGTCTGGGGTGGCGGCAACGACGTTGCCACCACCCGAACGTTTCCGCCCCTTTTTTGAAAAAAGGGGGCGGCCCCAAAAAACTTTTATAAATTTTTCAAAGGTTTGTTTTAGGCAGGCCGCGCGCCCACATCCAGCAGACGCTCCACCAGCGTGTTGCCGTCAATCTTCTCCTCCGTCAGCGCCATCGCCAGCACCTCGCCGCCAAACACGTTCGGCGCCAAAATCATATCTGGCTGCACCCGGCGCACCCGCTCCAGATTCTTCCGGCTGCTCACCGCCGCAACCTTCTTCGCCTCGCACCCCATCTCGCGCAGCGCCAGAATCACGAACGCATTCTCCGCATCGTCCGGCGACAGGGCGAGCACCGCATGCGCCGTCTCCGCCCCGGCGCGGCGCAGCACGTCCAGCTCGGTAGCGTCGCCATGCACCATCTCGGCCGCGCCGAAATCCTCATCTTCATCGGTGATGACAACCACGGCTTTATCCCGCGCCAGCAATTCCCGCGCGGTGTTATGCGCCAGCGCGCCCGAGCCGGCGATGATGTAATGATTCACCCGTTTCATGCGCTTCCTCTGATGTGGGTCGATGATGCGGCTCAGCCGTCCCTGCACCAGCGGCCCGACCACGGCGCTGAGCGAGGTGACGAAGACGGTGATGCCCACCACGATCAGCGACATCACAAACAGCCTGGCCTCGTCGCTCTTGGGCAGAATATCGCCATAGCCGACGGTGGACATGGTGACGATGGTGAAATAGGCGGCCTGCTGGATATCCAGGATCGGCGGCGCGAAGCCCTGGCCCAAGATCAGCGAACCCAGCACGCCATAGGTGATCAGCAGCAGCGTCGCGGCGACGGCGAACAGCGTGCCGGCGGCCAGCGAGGAGCGCTGAAAACTGCGCCCGGCGGCGGAGAGGATGATGAAAACCGTGCCGATATACAGCACCGGCGGCGAATACCAGGCCTCATGGCTATAGCCGATGGCCAGCGCCCCCTGCGCCAGCGCCATCAGCAGCGCCGCGATCCAGGCCAGGCGCGAGCGCAGCAGCAACCCGACCGCCACGAAAATCTGCAACACCCCGATGATGGTGCTGGGCACGCCCTGCAGGATCAGCGCCGGCACCTTGGCATCCAGCGGATGCAGCGCATCGAACAGGCCGGAGAGCTGCAGATGCAGATATTCGGACAGGTAGCGCCGGATCGCCGGCTGCAGCGCGATCATCCCCGCCGCCCCACCGCCAGCCCCAGCGGGATCTGCGGGAACCAGAGATCCAGCCGCATCCTGCGGTAGAGCCGCAGCAGCAACCGCCGCAACGCTGCCAGGCCAGCCCGCAGCCGCGGCATCAGCCGCACCGCGCGGATATGAAAAAAGGGGCAGACATGCCCCTTTAAGTGCAGAGCCAGGGCGCGTAAGTAAAGCGCCCTGCCCGAATCAGGCCGCGATTTCGACCTTGAAGCTCTCGATCACGGTATTGGCCAGCAGCTTGCGGGCCATATCCTCGGCCTGGGTCTTAGCCTTGGCGGCGTCCGTTTCGGTCAGCTCCAGCTCGATGATCTTGCCCATGCGCACCTCACCCACCTGGTCAAAGCCCAGATTATTCAGCGCATGGCCAATGGCCTTGCCCTGCGGGTCAAGCACGCCGTTTTTCAGCATGATGGTGACAATGGCCTTCATCTATCACAAAACCTTTTTATCAATAAGCGCTAATTGTTCGGATGCGCTTGTTACTGCATCGTCTCCGGGCCCTTCATGTCCCGGGAGCCGGCTTCGGGGAGGATGCCCAGGCGGCGGGCGACTTCCTGATAGGCTTCCTCGATCTTGCCGAGGTCGCGGCGGAAGCGGTCCTTGTCCATCTTCTCGTTGGTCTTGGCATCCCAGAGGCGGCAATTATCCGGGCTGATCTCGTCGGCCAGGACCACGCGCATCTCGTCATTCTCGTAGAGACGGCCGAATTCCAGTTTGAAATCCACCAAGGTGATGCCGACGCCGAGGAACAGTCCGGTGAGGAAATCATTGATGCGCAAAGTGAGGTGGACGATGTCGTCCATGTCCGGCGGGGTCGCCCAGCCGAAGGCGGTGATATGCTCCTCGGCCACCATCGGGTCGTTCAGCGAATCGTTCTTATAATAATACTCGACGATCGAGCGCGGCAGGCGCGTACCTTCCGGGATGCCCAGGCGCTGGGCGATGGAGCCGGCGGCGATGTTGCGCACCACCACCTCGATCGGGATGATCTCGACTTCCTTGATCAGCTGCTCGCGCATGTTCAGGCGGCGGATGAAGTGGGTGGGGACGTTGATCTCCGCCAGCTTCGTCATCAGGAATTCGCTGATCCGGTTGTTCAGCACGCCCTTGCCGGTGATCGTGCCCTTCTTCTGGGCATTGAACGCGGTGGCGTCATCCTTGAAATATTGCACGAGGGTGCCGGGCTCGGGGCCCTCGAACAGGATCTTTGCTTTGCCCTCATAGAGCTGGCGGCGGCGGGCCATGGCGGAACAACCTTCGAAATTAACGGAGCCGGTCTATACCAAGGGTGCCCCCGGAATACCATGGGGGCCAAGCATGGGCGCCAAGACCCTGGCGGGGCTGCGCGAAAGGGCGGGTCAGGCTATCTGACTTTAACCATGGAAACGCCCGAAACCTTCCCGATCAACCGGGCCGCCTTCTGCGGTCTTCTGGCCATGTTCGTCAGCATCGGCGTGGCCCGGTTCGGCTTCGCGCCGATCGTCCCAGCGCTGGCGAAGGCGCATTGGTACAGCGCGGCCGCCGCCTTCTGGCTGGGGGCGGCGAATCTGGCCGGCTATTTCATCGGCGCGGCGGTGATGCGGGTCTGGCGGCGCCCCTTCGCGGCGAAGCCGGCGGTGCTGGGCTTCATGGGGCTGACCGCCTTGTCCATCCTGGCCTCGGCGCTGAACTGGGGCTGGCTCTGGTTCGGGGCCTGGCGGCTGCTCTCTGGCATCACCGGCGGGATTTTGATGGTGCTGATGGCCGCCGCCGTGGTCGGCCGGGCGCCGGCCCGGGCTCGCGGCAAGGTCTCGGGCATCACCTTCGCCGGGATGGGGGCGGGCACGGCCTTCAGCGCCATTCTGCTGCCGCTGCTGCTGGCGCGCGGGCTGGTCTGCACCTGGATCGTGCTGGGCGTTGTCAGTGTCGCGGCGACCTTGGCGGTGGCGCTGATGATGCCGCCAGCGCGGATCACCCCGCCGCCGCGCCATGCCGCGAACGGGCTGCCGCCGCGTGTGGTGCTGCTGATGATCGCCGCCTATGCGCTCTCGGCCTTGGGCTTCGTGCCGCATATGCTGTTCCTCTCCAGCTTCGCGGCTTTGGGGCTTGGGCGCGGCGTGGCGGCGGGGCGGAGCTGGCCGCCTGCCTGGGGGTGGCGGCGATGTTGGGGCCGCTGATCCTGGGGCGGGTGGCCGACCGGTTCGGCTTTCTGCCGACATTGGGGGCCGGCTATGTGCTGATGGGCTGCGGCGTGGCGCTGCCGCTGCTGCTGCACGCGCAGCTGGCGCTGGCGGTCTCCGCCCTGGTGGTGGGCGCCATCGCACTTGGTTCGGTGATGCTGGTGGCGGGGGCGATTGCCGGCATGGTGCCGCCGGCCCGGCTCTCCGCCGATTGGGGGTTGGCGACGATGGCCTATGCGGTGATGCAGGCCGGTGTGGCGGCGCTGTTCTCCAACCTGTTCCATCTCACCGGCAGCTATGAGCTGCTCTTTGGCATCGGCGCGCTGGCGATGCTGGTCAGTATCGGCCTGATCGGGCTCTGCCTCAGGCTGACGGCCGCCGCTGAGGCTTATTGATGGGCCAAAAAAACAGCCCCGCCGAAGCGGGGCTGGTGGGGTCAGGCGACGGTCTCGAGGGCCGGGTAGTCGGTATAGCCTTTCGGGCCCTGGCCATACATCGTGCTGGTATCCAGCTCGTTCAGCGGCGCGTTCTGCTTGAGGCGGGTGACCAGGTCCGGGTTGGCGATGAAGGCCTTGCCCCAGGCGACGGCATCGCAAACGCCATCGGCCAGCGCGGCCTCGGCGCTCTCCTTGGTGAAGCCCTCATTGGCGATATAGACGCCGCCGAAGGCTTTCTTCAGCTGCGGGCCGATCCAGTCTTCCGCCTGGTGCTCGCGCGCGCAGATGAAGGCGATGTTCTTTTCGCGCAGCTCGCGGGCGACATAGGTGAAGGTGCCGAGACGGTCGGAATCGCCCATCGAATGGCTGTCCATGCGCGGGGCGAGATGCACGCCCACCAGCTCCGGGCCGAACACGGAGGCGGCGGCGTCCACCACTTCCAGCAGCAGCCGGGCGCGGTTCTGGATGGAGCCGCCATATTCGTCGGTGCGCTGATTGGTGGAATCCTGCAGGAACTGGTCGAGCAGATAGCCGTTGGCGCCGTGGATCTCGACACCGTCAAACCCGGCCATCTGCGCGTTCATCGCCGCCTTGCGGTAGCATTCGATGATGCCGGGGATTTCGCTGAGCTCCAGCGCGCGCGGGGTGACGTAATCCTGCAGCGGGCGCACCAGGCTGACATGGCCCTGGGCGGCGATGGCCGAGGGGGCCACCGGCAGCTCGCCATTCAGATAGAGCGGGGCGGAGATGCGGCCGACATGCCAGAGCTGGGCGAAGATCAGCCCGCCTTTGTCATGCACCGCCTTGGTGATGAGCTTCCAGCCTTCCACCTGCTCCTGGCTCCACAGGCCGGGTGTGTCCGGGTAGCCGACACCCATCGGGGTGACGGAGGTGGCTTCGGTGATGATCAGCCCGGCATCGGCGCGCTGGGCGTAATATTCGGCCATCAGCGCGTTCGGCACGCGGCCTTCGGAGGCGCGGCAGCGGGTGAGGGGGCCATGATGATGCGGTTGCGCAGGGTGAGTTCGCCGAGCTTCAGCGGGTCAAACAAATTGGGCATGGTTCGTCCTTGTTTCAGGTTGAGAGGAAAAGCGCGCTCATAGCTGCGCCTTCAGCAGCGTGAGAAATTCCGCGATGGCGGCTTCATCGCGTTGGTAGAACACGAATTGGCCGCATTTTTTCGCGGTGATGAGGCCGGCCTGGTGCAGGATGGCGAGATGGCCGGAGACGGTGGATTGCGACAGGGTGCAGGCGGATTCGATTTTCTGGGCGCAGACGCCCCATTCATACGGGTGGTCCTGGCCGGGAAAATGCTTTGCCGGGTCGCGCAGCCCGCGCAGGATGGAGAGCCGCGCCGGGTTGGCGAGGGCTTTCAGGATTTCATCCAGTGCGGGCGGGCTCTGCATCGTCATCTGTCGATATTTAGATCGGTAATTTCCGATTTAAAGGGCAAAAGTTTTTGAGGGTGTGGGAACTTTTTTCAAAAAGTTCCCACAAACGCCCGGGCGGTGGCACGGGCGGCGCAACGCCTAAAGCGGAATCTTCCCCAGCCCCCAGGCCGATCGAGAATATAGGTCGGAAACGCCGTCCCGCTGATCCGGCCCCGCAGCGCCGCCAAAATCTCCCGCCCACGCGCCGGTTCCACATGAAAGCGCGCGGTGCCGGGGCGGGGTCGAGCTGGTGCAGGTAGTAAGGCTTCACCCGGGCGCGGAGCATGGCGCGGAACAGCGCCGCCAGCGCGTCCTCACTGTCATTCACGCCCTTCAGCAGCACGCTCTGGCCCAGTAGCGGGATGCCCAGCCGGGAGAGGCGCCGCAGGCCGGTATTGGCCTCGGGGTAGAATTCCCGGGCGTGATTGGCGTGCACGGCGATGTAGAGCGGGGTTTCGATGTCCAGGGCGGCCAGCAGCGCGTCACTGAGCAGAGACGGGTCGGCCACCGGCACCCGGCTATGGATGCGCAGCAGCTCGACATGGGGGATCGCCTGCAGGCGGCGCAGAATGTCGCCGAGGCGGCGCGGGAGAGGATCAGCGGATCGCCGCCGGTGAGGATGATTTCGCGGATGGCGGGGTGCTCGGCGATGTAGGTATAGGCGGCGTCCAGTTCATCGGCGGAGAGCAGGCCGCCATCCGGGCCGACCTGCTCGCGGCGGAAGCAGAAGCGGCAATAGACCGGGCAGGCCAGCAGCGGCTTCAGCAAAGCCCGGTCCGGGTAGCGGTGGACGATGCCGGGGATAGGGGAGAGGGCTTCGTCGGCGATCGGGTCGGCATCCTCATGCGGGGCGGTGATCAGCTCCGCCGCGTCCGGGATGAATTGCAGGCCCAGCGGATCGTGCGGGGTTTCGATGCGCGCGGCCAAAGCGGGGGGCACGGCGATGGCGTAGCGGGTGGCGACGGCCTGTGCGTCCGCCAGGGCCTCGGGCGGCAGCAGCCCAGCCTGCACCAGCTCTTGCGGGGTGCGCAGCGTGCGTTGTTTGGGGGAGGAAATTCCGTCCGGCATCGGGAGCGTGTAAACCGGCGGGCATGAGCTCTCAACCCTGGCAGACCCTGCCCGACCGCATGGCGCTTCTGCGCCGGCGCAATCTTCTGGCTTCGGGCGTGCGCGCCTTCTTCACCGCGCGCGGCTATAGTGAGGTGGAAACACCTTATGCCGTGGCGGCACCAGGGGAGGAGGTGCATCTTCGCGCCCGCCAGGCCGGGGCGGAATGGCTGAACACCTCGCCGGAATTCGCGATGAAGAAGCTGTTGGCTGGCGGCTCGGGGCCGATTTTTCAGATGGCGCGGGTGTGGCGCGATGAGCCATGGTCCGACACCCATGCGCCGGAATTCACCATGCTGGAATGGTACGCGCTGCATGCGGATATGGGCGCGCTGATGGCGGAGACGTTTGCACTGTTGCAGGCGACGCTGCCGCCGGCGGTGAGCTGCCGGGGGATCACCACCGTGCTGGATGAGCCCGAGTATCTGAGCGTGGCGGAGGCGTTTGCGCGCTATGCCGGCGCGGATGTTCTGGGCACGGCGGGGGATGCAAGGGCGCTGGCGGCGCAGGCGGGGGTGGCGCTGCGGGAGGGTGAGGAGTGGGAGGATCTGTTTTTCCGGCTGTTGCTGGAGAAGATCGAGCCGCATCTGGGGCGGGGGCGGGCGACGTTTCTCACCCATTGGCCCGCCGCCCAGGCGGCGCTGGCGCGTCGATGCCCGCAGGATGAACGGGTGGCGGAGCGGTTTGAGCTGTATGTCTGCGGCATCGAGCTGGCGAATGCGTTTGTCGAGCTGACGGATGCGGCGGAACAGCGGGCAAGGTTTATCGAGGACCGGGCGCGGCGGCATGCCCTGTATGGGCCGGACTGGGCGCTGGATGAGGAATTTCTGCAGGCGGTGGGGCAGTTGCCGGCCTGTGCCGGGATTGCGCTGGGGTTCGACCGGCTGGCGATGCTGGCGACCAATGCCAGGCGCATTGCCGATGTTTTATGGCTGCCCGCGGCACTTATATAAGAGGCTCTGAAGGAGAGTTTTTCGATGCGTCCGATTTATGCTCTGGCTTTGGGTTTGGGGCTGGCCGGTTGTGCGACGGGGCCGAGCCTGGATACGCGGTTGGCGAGCTATATCGGCGCGCCGGAAGCGACGCTGGTGGCGCAGTTCGGCGTGCCGCAGCGGCAGATCAAGGTGGGGGATATCACCTATCTGGCCTACACGCTACGGTATGACGCGCAGAGCATTCCGATGGGGCCGGTCTGGGGCGGATGGGGCTGGGGACCGGGCTGGGGGGCGTATGGCGGCCTGCCTGCGGATGTGCAGATTTACAGCTGTGAGGCGACCTTCGCGCTGCAGGGCGGCAAGGTGGAGAATTATACGCTGCGTGGGAATGATTGCCGCTAACCAGGGATAAAAGGTTGGGCGCCTATATGCTTGGCTAAGTGCTTATCGGAAACGAGTTGTCGTTGAACGCCGATGCAATGATCCGATAAAGAGGGTGGTTCGGCTCGAACTGGTGGTGGGCAATGAGCTCAATGAATTTGTCTGGGTCGATAGGAGCATTCGCGGCGACGACGATTTCTTCGAATTTAAGAAGTAGACGAGACAAAGTGTCCTGGTGATAAACATAGAGGGCACCGCTTTTTATGCGGGCTGTGTCAATGATAAGCGCTCTCAGACCATCATCTTCTGCTTCCCGAGCCACCTGCTCGGGTTGAAGGCGAAGGATGTCTCTTATCGTGTACAAAGGTAAGTAACCGACAGCCTTTTTCGGACCAACTGATGTTAAGCTGCGTAAGATCTCAGCTTTTTCTTGCGCAGAAATAGTTGACCAGTCTGTCATGGTTGCTCGTTTGGTCTTTTCTGGAAAAGCCTGTCGATGTCCGACTGAGAGTTGGCTCAAGGTTACGAAGGAAAGACTGCTTAGCCAAGCATATAGTTGTCAAAGTTTTTGGGCGTGCGAGGGAGTTCAAAAACACTCCACGTCTTTTTTACGCCTCCGGCGGCGTCGCGGCCTCGATGGCGCGCAGCATGGCTTTGACGCCGGCGGCCGCACCGTCCTTGTGGTTCCACACAGCACCCGAGACAGCGACGAATTCAGCGCGGACTTCCACCAGGGGGCGCAGTTTTCGGCGGTGATGCCGCCGATGGCCACACATGGGATTTCCATCGTCTCCGCCCAGAGCTTCAGCGTTTCGATTTCCGCCATTTCCGGCGGTTCCTTGGTGGTGGTGGGGAAGAAGGCGCCGAAGGCGACGTAGTCGGCCCCGGCCTCGCCGGCTTCCATCGCCAGATGGCGGGAATTGTGACAGGTGACGCCCAGGGTGAGGTCGCCCAGGATTTTGCGGGCCTGTTTGGCGGGCATGTCGGTCTGGCCGACATGGGCGCCGTCGCAGCCGGATTTTACCGCCAGGGCCGGATTGTCATTGAGCAGGAAGGCGACGTTCCGGCTTTGCGCGATGGGGCGCAGGCGGTCGATGACGCGCAGCAGCTCGGCTTCCGGCACGTCCTTCAGGCGCAATTGCAGGGCCGCGACGTCGCCGGCATCCAGGGCTTCGGCGAGGAGGCGCTCGAAATTCTCGGGCAGGATGGGCGGGGTGATGAGGTAGAGGCGGCAATCGGGCATGAAGAACTCTTGATAAAGAAAGAGCAGCCTTTTTGGAAAAAGGCTGCACCCAAAAACTTTTGCGACCTGGGTCCCGGGCGTGGCCGCATGGGTTGCCCAAAGTCGTGGGGTCTGGGGCCTCTCGGCCCCAGCGGGGTGCAGGGGCGTCGCCCCAAAGGGGCGCCGCTTTGTATGAGGCGCGCCTCCGGCGCGAGGCCCCTGCTGGGGTTCAAAGGGGCAAAGCCCCTTTGCCTTAGGCCTTATTCAAATAAATATCGATAATCTTCTGCAGCAGCGCCAGGGCTTCCTCGCGCGGGCGCTGGAAGGTGTTGCGGCCGATGATGGAGCCGTTGGCGCCGCCATCGCGCAGGCCACGGATTTCCTCGTACAGCGCGTCCAGGCTCTTGGCCTCGCCGCCCGAGAACACGACGATGCGCTTGCCGGCGAAGCAGCTATCGACCACGTGCTTGACGCGCTTGGCCATGGTGGAGGCATCGAACCCGGCATAGGATTTCTTCGCGGCTTCCAGCGAGATCACATCCGTCGGCGGCTTCACCTTGATGATGTGGGCGCCGATGAGGGCGGCCATGTGGGCGGCATAGGCGCAGATATCCAGGGCGGTCTCGCCGGCCTTGTCGAGCATCGGGCCGCGCGGATAGGACCAGACGACGACGGCGAGGCCGGCGGATTTCGCCTCTTCGGCCATCTCGCGGATTTCCTCGATCAGGTCGAAGGCGAATTCGGAGCCCGGATAGATGGTGAAGCCGATGGCCGAGCAGCCCAGGCGCAGCGCGTCGGAGACCGAGCCGGTGAGGCCCTGGTTCTTGTCGGTGGCGAGCGAGTTGGAGGAATTGACCTTCAGGATGGTCGGGATCTGCCCGGCGAACTCGGACGCGCCGACTTCCAGCATGCCGAGCGGGGCGGCATAGGCGGAGAGCCCGGCATCGATGGCCAGCTGGTAGTGGTAATACGGGTCATAGGCGGCCGGATTCGGCGCGAAGGAACGGGCCGGGCCGTGCTCGAAGCCCTGATCGACCGGCAGGATGACCAGCTTGCCGGTGCCGCCCAGCTTGCCCTGCATCAGGATGCGGGCGAGGTTTGTCTTGGTGCCGGGATTGTCGCTCTCATAGTGAGAGAGAATTTTTTTAACGGTTTCGGTCATCGCCATCTGAACCAGTCCTCCTTGGGGAAACTGGCGGCGATGTAACCCAAGAACAACGCGCTGTCATCCGCCGAGCCAGGAGATCAGCCGTTTTTCGCAGGGCTTTAACCTCAGCTCCAGATAGGCGGGGGCGGTGGCGAGGAGAATCGCGCCGTTGCGCCGGGCCTGGGTGGCGATCTCGGGCCAGGCGGGGCAGGGGCGAGAATGAGCCCCTGGCAGCCCAGCGCCAGCGCCTCGGCGGCGCGGCCGGGCGCATCCGCGCAATCCAGCAGGGAAGGGCCAGCATGGCCCGAGTCGCGGAGCAGGGCGCACCACCAGGCCGCCCCCATAATGAGGGCGGCGCCGGGGGCGGAAAGCAGGGTCACCGCCAGGCCGGGGGCCAGGGCCATCCGCGCGGCTGAGAGCCCGTGCACCATCACCGCCGGGGCAAGGGTGAGAGTTCATCATTCATCTGCGGGGTTCTCCTTGACCGCGCACGGCGCGCTCGGGTTGAATGGCTGGCATGTCTGAGTCGGAATCTGAAGACGAAATCCTGAACCGTATCGAGGACGCGCTGCGCAAGATCGCATCCGTGACCCGCAACGGTAAAGCCGCCCTGCCTGTGCCCCGCGATCCTGCGCCCCAGGATCCTGCCCCGCAGGAGGAGGAGCTTGACCGCGAGGCCCTGGCCAGCGCGCTGGACCAGGTGATCCTGCGGCTGCGCGGCGGCCTCACCCCGCCTCAGACCCCCACGGAGGAATAAGCCCATGGCGCAGGTCACCATCCGCATCAATGGCTATGCCTATCAGGTCGGCTGTGAGGACGGGCAGGAGGAGCATCTCGGCAAGATGGCCGCCGAGATCGAGCAGCGCATCACCCATATCAAGGCGATCGGTGGCCAGGCCGGGGAGGCGCGGCTGCTGATGCTGGCCGCGCTGCTGCTGGCCGACGAGCTGCATGATGTGAAAACCAACCCGCCGGCCAGCGCGCCGGTGGCGGCGACGCCGCGGGCCGATGGCGAGCGCCGGGCGCGGCTGCGCCGGGTGGCGGCGCGGGCCGAGGAAATCGCCTCCGACCTGCTGGATCTCTGATTTTTCGAAAATAGCGCCCTCAAGGTGATTGCGGGGCGCGCGGGTCTTGCCTAAATCTGTTCGCGGAGCTGCCCGGTGCGTCAGGCAAGACATCCCCTGGGCCGTTAAGCACTTCCCTCGGGAGCTGGCTCTGTCCGGGCCCTGGTCCGGATATCTGGCACCCACCTGCACTTGCAGGCCTTGGGAGGATGCAAACGCCAACGGCCAGGGTGGCTCCACCTTCCCCTGCTTTGTCGCGAAGACTCTATAGCGAAGATGAAATTGGCGATAACAAGCCGGTTTGTCGTCCGAACCCTATGAAATTGTTGACCTGCCTGTTACATCCTGGCATCGTTGAGCGTTGGGGGACCTCATGACACGTTCGGAATTGATCGCTGGATTGGCGGAAGACAACCCGCATTTGACCGTCGCGGATGTGGAGAAGATCGTCTCGGCCTTGTTCAACGAGATGACGGCCGCACTTTCGCGCGGGGAGCGGGTAGAGCTGCGCGGCTTTGGCGCCTTTACCGTGAAGCGCCGCCAGGCCCGCGCCGGGCGCAATCCGCGCACCGGGGAGACGGTGGATGTGGCGCAGAAATCCGTGCCGTTCTTCAAGGCCGGCAAGGAGTTGCGCGAGCGGATCAACAAACCCGCCGCCCCCGCCGCGGCGAAGAAGACGAGTGGAGTAAAGAGCTGAAATCCATCAAATTCATCATCGGCTTCCTGGTCATCCTGGCGCTGGTGATTTTCGTGCTCTCCAACCGGGTGCCGGTGCAGATCGGGTTCTGGCCGTTTGGCTCCGCCTCCGCCTGGCTGGGGCCGGTGGCGGTGGTGGCGCTGGCCATCGGGTTTTTTGTCGGGCTGCTGGTGGCGCTGCCGCGCCAGTTGCATTGGCGGCGCCGGGCGCGCCAGGCCGAGAAGCGTGTGGTGGAGCTGACCCCGCCGGCGCCGGCGGTGCCGGTGACGCAGCCGACGATAATCAGGTGAGATGAACATGACGGGTCGTTTGATCGCGGCGATCGATACGCCGGATTTGGTGCGCGCCCAGGCGCTGGTGCGCGATGTGGCGCCGCATTGCGGCATGGTGAAGCTGGGGCTGGAATTTTTCCTGCGCCATGGCGTGGACGGCTATCAGGCGGCGGCGCAGGGCGCGGATGTGTTCCTGGATCTGAAGCTGCACGATATTCCCAATACGGTGGCGGGCGGTGTGCGCGCGTTGTTGCCGTTGGGACCGAAGCTGATCACCATTCATGCCGGTGGCGGCACCAGGATGATCGAGGCGGCGGCGAAGGCGGCGGGGAGATAGGGCCGACCAGGCCGAAGGTGATCGCGGTGACGGTGCTAACGAGCTTCGATTCCGAAGGCTTGGCCGAGACCGGTATTTCCGGCGGGACAGCGAAGCAGGTGCTGCGGCTGGCGCGGCTGGCTTTGTCCGCCGGAGCGGATGGGCTGGTCTGTTCGCCACATGAGGTTTCGATTTTGCGCGATGCGCTCGGGTCAGCGCCGATTTTGGTGGTGCCCGGCATTCGCCCGGAAGGTGCGGCGCTGGGCGACCAGGCGCGGGTGATGACGCCGCGGGAGGCGGTGGCGGCGGGGGCGGATTACATCGTCGTCGGCCGGCCGATCACCGGGGCGGCGGATCCTGGCGCGGCGGCGGCCGAGATTGCCGCCAGCATCGCATGAGCCGGCTGGTCAAGATCTGCGGGCTGAAGGATGCGGCGGGGTTTGACGCCGCCGTGCAGGCTGGGGCGGATTTCGTCGGGTTCGTATTTTTCGCCCCTTCGCCGCGTTACGTGACCAGCGTCGAGGCGCAGGAATTGTCGCTGCGCCATGCGGGCGGGCCGCAACGCGTCGGGCTGTTCGTCAATCCGGGCCTGGATGAGGTGGAGGACGTGCTGCGGGATATCTCGCTGGATATTCTGCAGGTGCATGGCACGAAGGAACAGGTGCAGGCGCTGCGTCTGCGCTTTGGCCGGCCGGTTTGGCACGCGCTGGGGGTGGAGCGTGAGGCCGAGTTTCCGGCGCATGACGACACCGCCGATGGCTATATCGTCGAGGCGAAGCCGCCACCGGGGGCGACGCGCCCGGGCGGCAATGCCGTGCAGGCGGATTGGGAGCTGCTGGCGAAATTCCGGCCGGCGAAGCCCTGGCTGCTGGCCGGGGGGCTGAACCCCGCGAACGTGGCGCGGGCGCTGGCGATCACCGGGGCGCCGGGGGCGGATGTGTCCTCGGGCGTGGAGCGGGCGCCGGGCGAGAAGGACCCGGGGTTGATCCGGGCCTTTGTTGAGGCGGTGAAACAAGGCTGAGGGGTTTGCGGGCAGGCGCCGCCCGAAAATTTCGCGTTTATTTGAACAGCATCTTCGCCCCGACCAGGGCGAGGATGAGGCCCAGGCAGAGTTTCAGCAGCTTGTCCGGCGCGAATTTCGCCAGCAGGCTGCCGAGGATGATGCCCGGGATGGAGCCCATCAGCAGCGCGCCCAGCAGATGGACATTGATTGTCCCCAGCGCCAGATGGCCAAGCCCGGCCAGCAGCGTCAGCGGCACCGCATGGGCGATGTCCGAACCGACGATGCGCACCATCGGCAGGCGCGGATAGAGGATGATCAGCGCGATCGTCCCCAGCGCCCCGGCGCCGACCGAGGAAAACGCCACCAGAATCCCCAGCACGAAGCCGACAATGATGGTCAGCCGGCGCGATTCGCCGTCGCCGAATTCCGGGTGCCGCCTGGCGATGGCCTTGACGATCTTCTCCTTGAACAGCAGCGAGACGGCGCTGAGCAGCAAGGCGATGCCCAGAATATAGGAAATCGCGGCGGAGACATCCTTGCTGGCGGCACCGAGCCAGGCGATCACCCCCAGGCTGAGCACGGTGGCCGGAATCGAGCCGGTGGCCAGCCGCCCGACAATGCGCCAATCCACGCTCTTGCCGCCGCTATGCACGGCGGTGCCGGCGCATTTGGTGGCGGCGGCGAACAGCAGATCCGTGCCCACCGCCGTGCTCGGATGCAGGCCGAAGAACAGCACCAGCAGCGGCGTCATCAACGAGCCGCCGCCGACCCCGGTGAGCCCCACCAGAAACCCGACAAAGGCGCCGGAGACGACATAGGCAGTCTGAAACATTTAAATTCCTATCGGTGATGTAGGATTAAAATGTCATAAAGCTTTTCGGCCTGCAAGATGGCGGGGTTTCGCCTCAGGGCGGTGCGGCGGCGGCGATCCGCGCCCAGCCTATCGGGTGAGCGAAGAAACGCACGCTACCGCCACCCCCCGGCACCCAGGCGCCGCGATGATGGGCAAAGCCCTGGGCGATATCCGTGTCGGTATCGTTCTGCTCGCCGGCCTGGGCTTCCTGCGGCCCCTCCTGCGCCAGTGCCGCCTGGCTTTTGCCGCTGGGGCGGATCACCGCGATATGGCCGGGCCTGGCGGTGTCTGGGTTTTCGAACACCGCCAGCACCAGCCAGCCCTGGTTGGCGAGGCTCTGCGCCTTGATGAAATCCACGCTCTGCCAGCCTTGCGCCGGACCCTGGGTTTGCAGCCATTCATACTGGGCGTTGGCGAGGTCGCGCTGGCCATGTTCAGGCGGATGCAGCAGGGGCACGTGCAGCCGCATCGCCATCGCGGCGGCGTAGGCGCTGCAATGCGTGCCCTTGGAATAGCCGGGAAAGAGCGGGTTTGGCTTGCCGCTGCGCCACAGCACATGCTGATGCGGCAGCCAGAGCTGATCGACATGCGAGGCATCGAGAAACCCGCTCAGCTGTGCGCCTTGCTTGGTGATGGCGCCGCAACAAGGCTGCGCCGCGGCGGGGGCGGCGAAGAGCAGCAGCGACAGAGCAAGCCAACAGGGTTTCATGTTCAGGCCCTCGGGTGCGCTTTACGCCAGATATCCATCAGCTGGCTGGTCTCGACATCCGTATAGCGTTGCGTGGTGGACAGGCTGGCATGGCCGAGCAGCTCCTGGATCGCCCGCAGATCCGCCCCGCCGGCCAGAAGATGGGTGGCGAAGCTGTGGCGCAGCGCGTGCGGGGTGGCGTGCTCGGGCAGCCCGTTCAGGCGGCGGAAATTGCGCAGATTTTTCTGCGCGATGGAGGCGTTCAGCCGGCCGCCGCGCACGCCGATGAAGAGCGGCTCAGCCCGCCCTGGATTGGGGTGCAGCTTCAGCCAGCCGGCGATGGCGGCGCGCACCGCCGGCAGCAGCGGCACGATGCGCTGCTTCTGGCCCTTGCCGGTGACGCGCAACGCATCATCGGCGGCCGGCAGATCGCCGATATTCAGCGCCAGCGCCTCGGCGATGCGCAGGCCCGCCCCGTAGAGCAGCGCCATCAGCGCTTCGTCGCGCGCCTGTTCGAAGGCGGTGTCGGTGGCTTCGCCGATATCATGGGTGACGCTGAGCGCCTGTTCGGGGGAGAGCGCCTTGGGCAGAGGCGGCTTCGGCTTCGGGCGGGCGAGCAGGGAGAGCTGCACCGTCTCCACCCCGTGATGCCTGTGCAGATAGCGATAGAAGGTGCGCAAAGCGGAGAGTTTGCGGGCACGGGTGGCGTTGATGTCCCCTTCCTGCGCGGCGCGGGCGAGGAAGGCGCGGAAATCCGCGGCGCGCAGGGCGCCAAGGCGGGCGGGGGTGGGCGGTTCGCCACGATGCTCGGCGATGAAAGACAAAAATGCCCGCACATCGCGGGCATAGGTTTCGACCGTCTTCGCCCCGGCCCGGCGCTCAGCGCCGAGCCAGGAACAGAATGCGGTCAGTAAGTCGTCAGACAATGCTCTGCCCGGTGGCCGCCCAATCCTTCAGGAAGCCAGCCAGGCCCTTGTCGGTCAGCGGGTGGGCGTAGAGCTGCTTGATGACGGAGGGCGGGATGGTGGCGACATCGGCCCCCATCTTCGCCGCCTCGATCAGATGGATCGGGTTGCGGATGGAGGCGGCCAGCACCTCGGTCTTCAGGTTCGGGTAGTTGTCATAGATGGTCACGATGTCGGCGATCAGCTCCATGCCGTTCTGGCCGATATCATCCAGCCGCCCGATGAAGGGGGAGATGAAGCTGGCGCCGGCCTTGGCGGCGAGCAGCGCCTGGGCGGCGGAGAAGCAGAGCGTGACATTGACCATCACACCTTCCTGGGAGAGGGCGTAGCAGGCTTTCAAGCCGTCCTGGGTCAGCGGCACTTTGATGCAGACATTCGGGGCGATCTTCTTCAGCACCTCGGCCTCGGCCAGCATCTGCTTATATTCGGTGGCGGCCACCTCGGCGCTCACCGGGCCGGGGACGACCTCGCAGATTTCGGCGATGACATCGAGGATCTTGCGGCCGGATTTGGCGATCAGCGACGGGTTGGTGGTGACGCCATCGAGCAGGCCGGTGGTGGCCAGCTCGCGGATTTCAGCGATTTCGGCGGTGTCGACAAAGAATTTCATGTGTGGCTTTCCGGTGAACTTAGACTCTGGTTAAGAGCATACAGCATGGAGCAACCTTCACCCACAAGCCGCGTCAGCGTCCTGCTCCCCTATAAATTCGATAAGGCCTTTACTTATGAGGCGCAGGCGTCCTTGGCGCCGGGCACGCTGGTGCGCGTGCCTTTGGGGCGGCGGATGGTGGTGGGGGCGGTGTGGGATGAGCCGCCGGACGAGGCGGTGAAAATCCGGCCGGTGGCGGAGGTGCTGGACTTCCCAAAACTGCCGGAGGATCTGCGCACATTCATCGATTGGGTGGGGGCTATACGCTGGCGCCCCGAGGCGATGTGCTGGCGCTGACGCTGAAGGAGAAGCTGCTGGAGGCGCCCCCGAAACGCGCCAAGAGCTTCGCCTTTGGCGGCGCGGATGCCGCCCGGCCCGGCCCTTCGCTCTCGGCGATCCAGGAGGCCGCCGCCGTGGCACTGCGATCAACGGTCGCGGAGGCAGCGTTTTCGGTGACACTGCTGGATGGCGTCACCGGGTCCGGCAAGACCGAGGTTTATCTCGAAGCCGTGGCGGCGGCGTTGCGGCTGGGCAAGCAGGTGCTGGTGCTGCTGCCGGAAATCGCGCTCTCGGTGCAGATGCTGGCGCGTTTCGAGGCGCGGTTTGGCGCCCGCCCGGCGGTCTGGCATTCGGAGCTGACCCCGGCGCAGCGGCGCGAGACCTACCGCGCGGTGGCGCAGGGGCGGGCGGATGTGGTGGTCGGCGCGCGCTCGGCCTTGTTTCTGCCCTTTGCCGATCTCGGGCTGATCGTGGTGGATGAGGAGCACGAGACCTCCTTCAAGCAGGAGGACGGGGTGATGTATCACGCCCGGGACATGGCGGTGGTAAGGGGCAAATTCTGCGCCGCCCCGGTGCTGCTGGTGAGCGCCACGCCGAGCCTGGAGACAGCCGAGAACGCCGCCCAGGGGCGCTATCGCAAGCTGGATCTGCCCGCCCGCCATGGCGGGGCGACGATGCCGCGCATGGAAGCCCTGGACATGCGCGAGGCGCCGCCCGAGCGCGGCAAATTCCTCTCGCCCTTGCTGGTGGCGGCGATGCGCGAGACGCTGGCGCGCGAGGAGCAGGCGATGCTGTTCCTCAACCGGCGCGGCTATGCGCCGCTCACCCTCTGCCGCACCTGCGGCCACCGGCTCTCCTGCCCGCATTGTTCGGCCTGGCTGGTCGAGCATAAGGCCTCGCCCCGGCTTTCCTGCCATCATTGCGGCTACAGCCTGCAGCGCCCGGCCAAATGCCCCACTTGCGAGGCTGAGCACAGCTTCGTGCCGATCGGCCCCGGCGTGGAGCGGATCGCCGAGGAGGTGGCGGAGCTGTTTCCGGATGTCGCGGCGCTGACCATGGCCTCGGACGTGATCGCCGGCCCGGCCCAGGCGGCAGAGGCCGCGGAAAAGATTTCCAAGCGCGAGGTCGGCATCATCATCGGCACCCAGATGGTCGCCAAGGGCTGGCATTTTCCGCATCTGACCCTGGTGGGGTGGTGGATGCGGATCTGGGGCTGGCGGGTGGGGATTTAAGGGCCGGGGAGCATACGGTGCAGATGCTGCATCAGGTCGCCGGGCGCGCCGGGCGGGCCGAGGCGCCGGGGCGCGTGCTGTTGCAGAGCTATGATCCCTCGCATCCGGTGATCGAAGCTCTATTATCCGGGGATCTGACGGCTTTTCTGGAGCAGGAGGCGGCGCTGCGCCGGCCTGGCCATTGGCCGCCTTTCGGGCGGCTGGCGGCGTTGATTGTGAGCGCCGAGGATGAGCGCATCGCCGACCAGGCGGCGCGGGCCTTGGCCAGGGTGGCGCCGCAAGGGGAGGGGGTGCAAATGCTGGGCCCGGCCCCGGCGCCGATCGCGTTGCTGCGCGGGCGGCACCGGCGGCGGCTGTTGCTGCGCACCAGGCGCGATATCGCGGTGCAGCCTTTGCTGCGGGCCTGGCTGGCGCAGGTGCCCTTGCCCCGCCAGGTGAAGCTGGATGTGGATGTGGACCCTGTTTCGTTCATGTAAATAAAGAAATGGTCATGTGCCTTGGGGTTTAACCTAAGGTTTTTCGGGCTAGATCGGGTTCATCCGACCATGATCAACCAGGATTGAAGCCCTCCATGATCGATCACGCGCGGACACTCGTGCTCTGGCTCTATAACGTCATCCCGGACCCGGTTGTGGGGACGGCGATGCTGGTGCTGGCCGCTTTGGTGGCGATGTCGCTCTGTCGCTGGGTATTTGCCCGGCTCTCGCGCATTGCCGGGCGGTTCGGCAATGTCCCGCAGATGCTGATGGCGCGCTCCAAGGGGCCGACCTGCGCGCTGCTGGTGCTGCTGGCGGTGAGCGCGGTGCTGCCGCTGGCACCCTTGCCGGATAATCCCTCCTCCATTCTGGGCCATCTGCTGGTTGCCGCCTTCGTGCTGGTGCTCGGCTGGACGCTGATGAATACGGTGGAGCTGTTCGCCGATCTCTATATCAAACGCATCCATTTCGAGGATGACAGCAATAACCTGGTGGCGCGCAAGCAGATCACCCAGGTCGGCATTCTGCGCACGGCGGTGCGCACGCTGCTGGTGCTGCTGACCGTGTCGCTGGCGCTGATGACCAGCAGCGCGGTGCGGCAATATGGCGTGTCATTGTTTGCCTCGGCCGGGGCGGCGGGGTTGGTGGTGGGGCTGGCGGCGCGGCCGTTGCTCTCCAATCTGCTGGCCGGCATTCAGATCGGGCTGACGCAGCCGATCCGGCTGGAGGATTCGGTGGTGGTGCAGGGGAGTGGGGCTGGATCGAGCGGATCGGTGCCACCTATGTCGTCATTCGCATCTGGGATTTGCGGCGGCTGATCGTGCCGCTATCTTATTTCATCGAGCAGCCGTTTCAGAACTGGACGCATTCCTCGGCGGATCTGATGGGCACGGTGATGCTGTATGTGGATTACAGCGTGCCGCTGGAGCAGGTGCGGCAGAAATTGCGCGAGGTGGTGGAGGCCAATCCGCGCTGGGACCGCAAGGTGGCGGTGGTGCAGATGACGGATCTGCCCAATGCGATGGTAGAGCTGCGGCTGCTGGTGAGCGCGCGCAATGCCGGGGTGCTGTGGGATCTGCGCTGCGATGTGCGCGAGGCGATGGTGACCTGGCTGGTGCGGGAATATCCGGGCAGCCTGCCGCGCCGAAGGTTGGAAATGGCGGGGATGCCGGAACGTGCCGGGCCGGGCGGTGCTTTTGTCGCGGCGGGCGAAATGGCGGCGGAGCCGCACAGGTAGCAAAAGTTTTTTGGTGCCGCTTTTTTTTAAAAAAGCGGCGAAAACGTCTGGGGTGGTGGCACCGACGCCGTCAACACCCCAAACGTTTCGCGGCCCTTTTGAAAAAAGGGCCGCCTCCCAAAAACTTTTGCTCTTAATCGTTGCTCGGATAGGCGCGCATCAGCCGTTTCTGCTGCTGCCACAGCGCCAGCAGCTTCCACGGGCCGATCGGCCGGCGGCCCTGCGCGCGCACCTGCGCGCCGATGCGAAAAGACTCGCCATAATGGAAGAACTGGTCCCGATAGGCCTGTTTCAGCGTCATCTCCGGGTCCCAGATATGGGTCGCCTCGGAGCCGGCGCCGTTGAATTCGATGATGCGGAACTCCCGCCCCTCGCACAGCGCCTCAAGGCTGTCGAAGCGCAGATCGATGCGGGAGAAATAAACCTCCGGCATGTCGCGCATGATCTCGTCGATCCGCGCGCTCAGCGCCGGGTGACGATGGAGAGGCCGTCCTTGAAGGTGGAACCGCGGCAATGATTGCCGACGAAGACCAGCCCGACCCGCTCATTCGGCGCCGGCACGCAGGCGGCGCGTGCGCCGAGCTTGCGCAGCAGCAGGGCGGAGATCGCGTTCAGCCGCTCATCCGCCGCGATCAGCTCTTTCACGCTGCGCCGCCCGTCGCCGATCACCACAGGGGATATTTCAGCGTCACCGAGGTGATACGGCCATTCGTCTCGCCGGGGCGGCGGATATAGAAAATCCCGGCCTCGCCTTCATAGTTGACGAGGCTTTGCAACTGCAGCGCGGCGCCACGCGGGAAGGGGCGCAGATAATCGGCCAGCTGCGCATCATCGCGCACCACCCGGACGCCGACGCCGTTGCAGCTCATGTCCGGCTTGGCCACCACCGGGTAGCTGAGCCCGGCCTCCGCCATCGCCAGCCTGGCGCGGGGCAGGTCATCCGCATCCTCATGGCCGCTGACGGTGAAAGGGGCGTAATCCGCCACCCAGGCCCGGGCCTTGGGACCGGCGAGGCTGAGGATCTGGTTTTTCGACTCGCCGCAAATGCCGCCGGCATTGATCAGCGGGTTGGCGAGCGAGGGCAGGGTGATGCTGCGATAGCGGATGGCATTGAGCGCCCAGAACGCCACCACCGGCGCATAGAACAGCCAGTCCGGCCAGAACTCGAAGAAGGAAACCGGGCTTTTCCGCCCGCCTTGCTTCAGCTTGCCGAGAGACCCGGCCAGCGATGCTCCGCTCATTGCGGTGTCCTTTTGTTGTAGAGCCTCGTCGCCAGGCGGCCGACAAGGATGATGATGACCAGGAATACCCCAAGCCCGGCCCAGCGCCAAATCCCGAGATAATGCGCCATCAGCGCGCCCAGGCGCAGCGAGATGTAAAACAGCAGGCTGGTCCAGACCAGCGTGGCGACGATGGCGGCGAGCGCGAAGGGCAGGAACGGGGCGCGCAGGAAGCCCAAAGTGGTATAGGTGGGCAGGCGCAGGCCCGGCACGAAGCGGCTGACCAGCACCAGCGGCACCACTTTGGTTTTCACCCAATCATGCCCGAGATCCCGCCTTTGCTGCGGCACCAGGCGCTGCGCCCAGCGATGCGTGGCGGAGAGCCGCCCCAGCCCGTAGAGCCCGAGATCCCCCAGCACGATGCCAGCATAGAGCGAGCCCAGCGCCAGCGGCAGAGAGAGGCCGCCGGAGGCCACCTGCATGGCGGCCAGCAAGGTCGCCGCATCTTCCAGGATGAAGGTGCCGGAAATGATCGTCGCGGCCTGGAGGGATTTGAGGCCCGCGGCGGCGGCCAGCAGGACGGTGAAGCTTGGCAGGGGCATCGTCCCGCCCCTTAGCCCTGTTTCTTCGCCGGACGCAACCGGCCTGGATGGTAGGTCAGGTGCCGTCCGGCCCGCTCAGCATCGCCAGATGGTCGGCCTGCGGCGGCAGCACATTACACAGCCCGCCATGGGCCTTCATCGCGCGGCAGGTATCGTGGGCGCCGTCATAGGTCAGGCCGGTGAGCTGGGCCAGCCAGAGCGCCTTGCCGTCCCGCCGGACATGCTGGATCTGCGCGATGCCGTGGCCGTGCAGCTGGCGCGCCTTCATCGCCGCCACGCGGGCATTGCTCTCATATTTATAGAGGCCCAGCTGCGCCACCCAGTGTTTGGTGGCGGTGGGCTGCCGGGTGGAGTCCGGCAGCGGGGCCGCGCGGGTGGGGGTGCGGCTGGCGACGCGCTCGACCTTCGCCGCCTGCATATGCGCAGGCGCCGGGTTGCTGGCGGCGGCGACCATCGCGCGGGTCATGTCGACATGACCGCCAAAGCCCGAATCCAGCATCGCGGTCATCTGATGATAAGAGGTCGGCCAGCTTGGCTCGTGCAGCACCACGCCGATCAGCTGCTTGCCGCCGCGCGCGGCGCTGGTGACCAGGTTATGCCGGGCGAGATCGGTATAGCCGGTCTTCATGCCGGTGGCGCCGGCATAGCTTTTCAGCATGCCGTTATTGCTGAACACCTTGCGGCCGTGGAAATCGAACGAGGTGACCTCGAAGAAGGTCTGGAACTGCGGATAATTCTCGACGATGTCGCGCGCCAGCATGGCGAGGTCGCGGGCCGTGGTCACCTGGTTCGGGTTGGGCAGGCCGGAGGCGTTGGCGAACTGCGTCTGCGCCATGCCCAGCGCGTGGGCGCGCAGCGTCATCATCTGGGCGCAGCGCGCCTCGGAGCCGCCGCCGAGATATTCACCCAGAGCGGTGGCGGCATCGTTGGCGGACATGGTGGTCATCGCCAGAATCGCATCGCGCACGGAAATGGTGCTGCCGGGGCGCAGGCCGAGCTTCACCGGCTCAACCGAGGCGGCATGTTCGGAGACCGGGATCTGCGTGTCGAGCGACATCCGCCCGGCATTCAACGCCTGGAAGGCGAGATCCAGCGTCATCAGCTTGGTGAGCGAGGCGGGATAGCGCGGCGTATCGGCGTCGCTGGCGGAGATCACCTGGCCGGTGCGCGCATCGATGAGAATGGAGCTGATGCCCGGCGAGGTCGGGCCGAAGCCGCTGCTGTCGGCGACATTGCGCGCCGGCACGGCGGGGCGCACATAATGATGCACGTAATGATGGTTCAGCACATGGTGCTTGAGCTTGTGCAGTTCATGCGCCGAAGCCGCCGCCGGCAAGAAGGTGCCGGCCAATCCAAGGCCCGCCACCGCCCACATGGCCACGCGCTTCCTGCTCATACCCTGCATGCCTCGCCATCCCGTGATTGACTCTGAAAAGGTTTTAATCGCGGCGCCAGGGAGCTGTCCAGCGATAAACGCTGATCTTCTCGATGAAAGAACAAAAAATTGAATGGCTTACCGTGTGAGTCTCAGCGCCGGCCGGGAGCGCCGGGCGCGGGCGCCGGGACTGCGGGCCGGAACATTAAAATTCTGACAATAATTTCACCCTCAAACAATTGTGCGCCGCACAAAAAACACTTGACGGTTGTGTTTTCGTTTCGCTAAAACGCCGTTGCTGCACTGCGGCAAAGAACGCCAATATGCTCGCCGGTTGGAGCTGTGCAGACATCGTCATTCTAACGGGAGCCGAACCCAGATGAGCGCCACCAAGACCAAGACTGCCGCCGCCGCCGATGCAACCGTCGCCTCCATGGAGGGCGCTGCTGACGCCTCCGTGAAGTCGTTCGAGAAATCCATGTCCGCGCTGCGCGAGAACATGGAGAAGGCCACCAAGGGCTTTGAGACCTCTCAGGCCAAGATCAAGGAAAACGTGGAGAAAGCCGTGAAGACCTCCGAAGAAATGCTGGCTTTCGGCCAGGGCAACCTGGAAGCCTTCGTCAAGGCCTCGCAGATCTACGCCGCCGGGTTCCAGGACATCTCCAAGCACCTGGCCGCCGCCTCCAAGGCCACGCTGGAAGAGAATGTCGCGTTCTCCAAGTCCCTGATGGGCGTGAAGTCCGTCAAGGAAGCTGTCGACCTGCAGACCGGCTTCGCCAAGGCGAGCGTCGAGAAGGCGGTGTCCGAGAGCAACAAGCTGGCCGATGTCACCGTGAAGCTGGCCGAGCAGGCGATGGCCCCGCTCACCGCCCGCCTGACCATCGCGGTTGAGACCTTCGGCAAGTTCCACTAAGCCCGTCGCCGCCGTCTCTGGGCGGCGCTGTTTGGGGAAAAACCGGCCTTAGGGCCGGTTTTTTTGTTTAAAAACGTATCGTCACATGATCTCGCCCTGGGCTGAAAGCGGCCGTTAAGCACCCCATGTTTTTCACATTGAGGAAAAACGCTCTTTCATAGCGGCGTGTGGTTTCGATATGCTTGGAACCAGGATGGGTCCGAATGCCGCGCGTAGGGCGTCCCGCGGTCTGGCTGGGTGGCACCGGCGGGCATTTGCTGAAGGTAAGTGATTGATGAGTGAGAACGACAAACGCAAAGGAACCGAGGGGCCGGGGCCAGCGTCGTGGCGAAGCCACGGCCGAAAACCCGCAAGCCGACCATGTACAAGGTTCTGATGCTGAACGACGATTACACGCCGATGGAGTTCGTCGTGCATGTGCTGGAGCGATTCTTTCAGAAGTCGCGCGACCAGGCGACGCAGATTATGCTGCACGTGCATCGCCGCGGGTGGGGGTGTGCGGGGTCTATACCTATGAGGTCGCCGAGACCAAGGTGACCCAGGTGATGGATCTGGCGCGCCAGAACCAGCATCCGCTGCAGTGCACGATTGAGAAAGAGTGACGTTTTAATTTACGATGACATTCCCATGTTAATCTGTACCCTGCAAAACAGCGTAAACGGGAATTGCAGTCACCCAATGCCAGCCGGACAGGCAGAGTGAATGTCCGGACCTAAGACCCCGTGGATCGGGGTGAAAGAACGGTTTAGCCATGCTGTCTCGCAACCTAGAACAGACTCTCCACCGGGCCCTGTCCTTGGCCGCCGACCGGAAACACGAATATGCCACGCTGGAGCATCTGCTCCTCGGCCTCGTGGACGACGCGGATGCGGTGACGGTATTGCGCGCCTGCGGGGTGGATCTGGACAAGATCAAGAAGGACCTCACCGAGTTCCTGGATAAGGATCTCGCCGGCCTGGCGACCGATCGCGGCGGCGATCCGAAGCCGACCGCCGGTTTCCAGCGCGTGGTGCAGCGCGCCGCCATCCATGTGCAATCCTCCGGCCGCGATGAGGTGACCGGGGCGAACGTGCTGGTCGCGCTCTTCTCCGAGCGCGAGAGCCATGCGGTGTATTTCCTGCAGCTGCAGGACATGACCCGGCTGGACGCGGTGAATTTCATCTCCCACGGCATCGCCAAGAGCCCGGGCAAATCCGCCCCGCGCCCGCCCACCGGCTCCTCCGAGTCCAACGAGTCGGGTGAGCGCGAGGAGAAGGGCAGCGCCAAGCGCGGCCAGGACGCGCTTTCCACCTACTGCGTCAACCTCAACAAGAAGGCCAAGGAAGGCAAGATCGATCCGCTGATCGGGCGTGAGCACGAGATCGAGCGGACGATCCAGATCCTGTGCCGGCGCACCAAGAACAACCCGCTTTATGTGGGCGATCCAGGCGTGGGCAAGACCGCGATCGCGGAAGGGCTGGCCAAGCGCATCATCGATGAAGATGTGCCGGAAGTGCTGCTGAACGCCACCATCTTCGCGCTGGATATGGGCGCGTTGTTGGCTGGCACCCGCTACCGGGGTGATTTCGAGGAGAGGCTGAAGGCGGTGGTGACTGAGATGGAGGCCAATCCCGGCGCCATCCTGTTCATCGACGAGATCCATACCGTGATCGGCGCCGGGGCCACCTCCGGCGGGGCGATGGATGCCTCCAACCTGCTCAAACCGGCTCTGGCCCAGGGCACGCTGCGCTGCATCGGCTCCACCACCTATAAGGAGTTCCGCAACTATTTCGAGAAGGACCGCGCGCTGGTGCGGCGCTTCCAGAAGATCGACGTGAACGAGCCCTCGGTTGAGGATGCGGTGAAGATCCTGCGCGGGCTGAAGGTCGCGTATGAGAAGCATCACAAGGTCCGCTACACCGATGACGCGATCCGCGCCGCAGTGGAGCTTTCCGCGAAGTACATCAACGACCGCAAGCTGCCGGATAAGGCGATCGACGTGATCGACGAGGCGGGGGCGGCGCGGATGCTGCTGCCGGAGAATAAGCGCCGCAAGACCGTGACTCTGAAGGATGTCGAGGAGATGGTCTCCAAGATTGCCCGGATTCCGGCCAAGTCCGTCTCCAATGACGACAAGGAGGTGCTGCGGCATCTGGAGCGCGATCTGAAGGGCATGGTGTTCGGCCAGGATGCCGCCATCGAGGCGCTTTCCGCCGCGATGAAGCTCTCCCGGGCCGGGCTGCGCGACCCGGAGAAGCCGATTGGCAATTACCTGTTCTCCGGCCCGACCGGGTGGGCAAGACCGAGGTGGCGCGGCAGCTGGCGAGCACGCTGGGCATTGAGCTGACCCGGTTCGACATGTCCGAGTACATGGAGCGGCATTCCGTGTCGCGCCTGATCGGCGCGCCGCCGGGCTATGTCGGGTTCGACCAGGGCGGCATGCTGACCGATGCGATCGACCAGCACCCGCATTGCGTGCTGCTGCTCGATGAGATCGAGAAGGCGCATCCGGATCTGTTCAACATCCTGTTGCAGATCATGGATCACGGGAAGCTGACCGACCATAACGGCAAGCAGGTGGATTTCCGCAACGTCATCCTGATCATGACCACCAATGCGGGTGCGGCGGATATGCAGAAGCCGGGCATCGGCTTTGGCAAGCAGACCCGGATCGGCGAGGATGAGGAAGCGGTGAAGAAGCTCTTCACCCCGGAATTCCGCAACCGTCTGGATGCGATCATCCCCTTCGCGGCGCTGACGCCGGAGATTGTCGGCCGCGTGGTGGAGAAGTTCGTGATGCAGCTGGAAGCCCAGCTGGCGGACCGCAACGTGACCATCGAGCTGTCTTCGGCCGCCAAGGAGCTGCTGGCCGAGCAGGGCTACGAGCCGCTTTATGGCGCGCGGCCGCTGGGCCGGGTGATCCAGGAGCAGATCAAGAAGCCGCTGGCCGAGGAGCTGCTGTTCGGCAAGCTGGTGAAGGGCGGGGCGGTGAAGGTGAGCGTGAAGGACGGCAAGCTCGCCTTCGACATCTCCGAGGCCCCGGCCCTGGCGCTGCCGAAGCCCGAAGCCGAGGGCGACGGGGACGACGAGAAGGCCCCGGAAGAGGTACATTGAGACGAAAAACGGCGCCGCGAGGCGCCGTTTTTTGTGAGCAAAAGTTTTTGGGGGCGTAGGCGCCAAAGGTTCCGACGCTGCGCAGCAGCGTTGGAAAGGCGCCGGAGGGATGGGGGCTTTTTTCAAAAAGCCCCATGAACGTTTGGGGGGTGGCAACGAAGGTGCCACCACCCCGAACGTTGTTGCCGCTTTTTTGAAAAAAAGCGGCACCAAAAAACTTCTGCAATTTTTTTGGGGGAGGCCTTCAGGCCTTCCGCACGAATTCCTGCTTGATGAAATAATCCCCGGCTTCGATCGCATGATCGCCGCTATGCAGCCGGATATTTTTCAGCTTCGTGCCCACCTTCAGCCCGGTGGAGGAACCCTTCACCTTCAGATCCTTGATCAGCACCACGCTATCGCCAGCCGCCAGCACGGTGCCGTTGGCATCGCGGATCACCTCCGCCGCCTCGGTGATCTCGGCGGGCCATTCGAACCCGCACACGTCACAAATATGGGTCTCGCCGGAGAGATGCGTCTCCTCCAGGCTGCATTGCGGGCAGGTTATTTTGGTCATGCGCTGGCTTTAGGCGCGGGGCGGGGGCGCGTAAAGCCTGTCTTGTCCTGAAACGATTTGGCTGGAAGAAGGGCGGCATGTCACGCCTGCTTGCCAATCTGCTCCTGCTCACCGCCGCCTGCCTCTGGGGCGGGGCCTTCGTCGCGCAATCCGAGGCGGGGGCCTGGCTCAATCCGGGCTGGTTCACCGGGCTGCGCTTCGCGTTGGCCTTCCTGACCGTGTTGCCGCTGGGCCTGTGGGAGGCGCGGCGCGCCCGCCAGAAACTGCGCGGGGTGATGGGGCTGGTGGCGCTGGCGGCGATCTTCGCCATCTCCTCCTTCCTGCAGCAATGGGCGCTCTCCTTTACCAGCGTCACCCATGCCGGCTTCCTCACCGGGCTCTATGTGATTTTCGTGCCGGTGCTGGAGATGGTTGTGCTGCGCCGCGCCGCGCATCCCACCGTCTGGGGCGCGGCGCTGCTGGCGCTGGCCGGAACCTGGTGCCTGGGCGGCCGGATCAGCGGGCTGGGGTTCGGCGATGCGCTGATCATCGTCTCGGCCTTCGGCTTCGCCGCCCAGATCGTGCTGCTGCAGCATGTGGCCCGCCATACCGGCCGGCCGGTCGCCGCCGCCCTGGCGCAATCCGCCGCCTGCGTGCTGCTGGGGAGCGGGGCAGGGGCGGTGATGTCGCCGCTGCATCTGGCGGCCATATATGCTTGCCTGCCGCAGCTGCTCTATGGCGGCATCATCTCCGGCGGCGTCGCCTTTCTGTTGCAGGCGCTCTGCCAGCGCCATACCGGCGCCACCGATGCGGCGGTGATGCTGATGTCGGAATCGCTGTTCGCGGCTTTGTTCGCGGCCCTGCTGCTGCATGAGCGGCTGAGCGAAACCGGCTGGGCCGGCTGTGCTTTATTGTTCGGCGCGCTGGCCCTGGCGCAGTTCGGCCCCGCCCTCTGGCCCGCGCGCCGCAGGGCGCTGCTATAAAATAAGGGGCTGTCCCGGAAAACTTTCAGGCTTGTACCTTCAACGCTACGGGCAAAAGGCGAAGAGACTCGGGATCGACTTAATGGCCAGACGAATGAAGTTCTGGGACAGCCTTTAAAATAAAGTTGTGACTTTGGACAAACCGAAGCGACGCGGCGGACGTTAATGTCAAGCCACAAAAAAGACTGAGCCTGTTTGCAAAAATACACTGCGTTACATTTCGCTGCCGGGCTTTCATGCCGTCGGGATCCCGGCTTATGTAGGTGTGTCAACCTTACCTAATGTAAGGGGCGCGCGATCTTGCTGCTATAAAAATATGGAGTGCTCGCTTTGAACCAGTCCGTCATCGCCAGGCGGCGTTTCCTGCTTGCGTCGGTTTCGCTGATGGCCGCCGTGCCGACCATCGGCTGCGCGCAGGCCTATTCCGGCGCTCTGCCCTGGAGTGCCAACGCAAACGGGTCGCCCAAGCCGGTCGATCCCGCCGGTTGGACCTATTTCACCCCGGAAGAAGTCGCCGTTATCGACGCGCTGGTCGATCGCTTGATCCCCGCCGACGACCTCTCCCCGGGTGGCAAGGATGTGGGCATCACCGTGTATATTGACCGGCAGCTCTCCGGCCCGTTCGGCAATGACAGCTGGTTCTATATGAGCCCGCCCTTCCAGGAGGGCTATCCGGGCCAGGGCGTCCAGAGCCCGGTGACCCCGGCGCAGCGCTACCGCAAGAGCATCGCCGCCCTCGAAACCTATTGCCATGGCGCCTATGCCGGCAAGGGCTTCGCGCAGATCCCACCGGACGAGCAGGACAAGCTGATCGGCCAGATGGAGAAAGGCACCCTGCAGCTCGACAAGGTCAGCTCCAAGGCGTTCTTCCAGATGCTCTGGCAGAACACCAAGGAAGGCTTCTTCGCCGACCCGGTCTATGGCGGCAACAAGGACATGGCCGGCTGGCGCATGATCGGCTTCCCTGGCGCGCGTTATGATTATCGCGACTGGGTGACCAAATATAACCAGCCTTATCCGCTGCCGCCGATCGGCATCAAAACCCACCCCGACTGGTCCTGAGCCCCGAGGAACTGAAACATGGTAAAAACGCTTCCCCGCAAGGATGTGGCGATCGTCGGACTCGGTTGGACCGGCTCGATCCTCGCTTATGAACTGACCGGTGCCGGTCTCGACGTCGTCGCCATCGAGCGCGGCGAATGGCGCGACACCGCGACCGATTTCCCCCCCGCCTGGGCGCCGGATGAGCTGCGCTATGGCGTGCGGCTGGACCTGTTCCAGCGTCCAGCCCAGGGCACGGTGACGCTGCGCAATAATATGAGCCAGACCGCGCTGCCGGTGCGCCAGTTCGTCTCCTTCCTGCCCGGTAATGGCGTCGGCGGGGCCGGTGTGCACTGGAACGGGATGACCTATCGCTTCCTGCCGACCGATTTCAAGCTGCGCTCGCACGTGACCCAGCGCTACGGCGCCAAGGCGATCCCGGATGACATGACCATCCAGGATTGGGGCGTCACTTATGAGGAGATGGAGCCCTATTACGACAAGTTTGAGAAGCTGGCGGGCATTTCCGGCAAGGCCGGGAATCTGAACGGCCAGATCCAGCCCGGCGGCAACCCGTTCGAGGGCGCGCGCTCCAGCGAATACCCGACCAGGCCGACCACGCCCACCTATGGCCCCAGCCTGTTCGCCAAGGCGGCCGAGAGCCTGGGCTATCACCCGTTCCATGTGCCCTCGGGCAATCTCTCCGAGAGCTATACCAACCCGCTCGGCGTGACGATGGGCCAGTGCTCCTATTGCGGCTTCTGCGAGCGCTTCGGCTGCGGCAACTACTCCAAATCCAGCCCGCAGACCTGCGTGCTGCCGGCGCTGATGCTGCGCAAAACTTTCGAGGCGCGGACCAAGTGCAACGTCACCCGCATCAATCTCGACAATACCGGCAAGAAGGCCACCGGCGTTACGTATGTCGATGCCAAGGGCGAGGAGGTGTACCAGCCGGCCGATATGGTGCTGGTCTGCAACTTCTCCTTTAACGCCGTGCATCTGCTGATGGTCTCGGGCATCGGCACGATCTACGATCCCAAGACCGGCAAGGGCACGGTCGGCCGCAATTACGCCTATCAGTGCGATTCCGGCGTGGCGCTGCAGCTGCCCGAGGGCACCCATCTGAACAAGTTCATCGCTGGCGGCGCCATCGGCATGGTCATCGATGATTTCAACGGCGATAATTTCGACCATGCCGGCCTCGGCTTCATCGGCGGTGGCAATATGGGGGCCACCGTCACTGGCGGCCGGCCGATCCAGCAGCTTTCGATGATGCCGGGCCAGCCGAGCTGGGGTGCGGGCTGGAAGAAGGCGGCGAAGGAGAGCTACCAGACCGTGTACGGGTTGGGCGCCCAGGGCAGCTCTTATTCCTACAAGGATTGCTATCTGGATCTCGACCCGACCTACAAGGACCCGTATGGCAGCCCGCTGCTGCGCATGACCTTCGACTGGAAGCAGAACGAGTTGAAGATGTCCGCCTATATCACCGCGAAGCTGGAGCAGATCGCCAAGGCGATGGGGGCGGTTTCCACCCATGCCGCGCCGCGCAAGGGCAATTATACGGTGACCGTGTACCAGTCCACGCATAATACCGGCGGCGCGGTGATGGGTGATGACCCCTCCACCAGCGTGGTCAATAAATACGGCCAGAGCTGGGACGTGCCGAACGTGTTCGTCTTCGGGGCCGCCTTGTTCCCGCAGAATCATGGTTACAACCCGACCGGCACGGTCGGCGCGCAGGCCTATCTCGGCGCCGACGGGATCGTGAACCAGTATATCAAGAGCCCCGGCGCTCTGCTGCACGTCTGAGGAGAGAGAGAATGAGCAAGATGCGTTTCCTCACCCGGGCGGCGGCGGGTCTGGGTTTCACCGCGATGTCCGGCTTGGCCATGGCGCAGAGCGCGCCAAGCGACGCGCAGACCATCGCCCAGGGCAAGTACCTGGCGACGGCCGGCGATTGCGCGGCCTGCCACACCGCCCCTGGCGGCCAGCCGATGGCCGGCGGCCTCGCCATTCAAACGCCGTTCGGCAAGATCATCGCGCCGAACATCACCCCGGATAAGGCCACCGGCATTGGCAACATGTCCGATGCCGACTTCATCAAGGCGCTGAAGCAGGGGATCGGGCATAGCGGCCATCTCTACCCGGCGATGCCCTATGTCTATTACAACAAGGTGCCGGATGATCAGATTTTGGCGATCCGCGCCTATCTGAACACCCTGCAGCCGGTGGACCATAAGGTCGTCTCCGATCAGCTGCCCTTCCCCTATAATATCCGCGCCGCGATGATCGGCTGGAACCTGCTATTCTTCCCCGATAAGGGGGATTTCAAGCCGGATGCCAGCCAGTCCGCCGCATGGAACCGGGGCGCCTATCTGGTGCAGGGGCTGGAGCATTGCGCCGCCTGCCATACGCCGAAAAACGCGCTGGGCGGCGATGAGACCGGCCATGAATTCCAGGGTTCTATCGTGGACGGCATGAATGCGCCGAACATCACCGCCTCCTGGAACGGCATCGGCAGCTGGAGCGTGCAGGATATCGCCGATTATCTGAAGACCGGCCATAATCAATACGCCGTCGCCTCCGGCCCGATGGCGGAGGCGGTGAAGAACTCCACCTCGCAGCTGACGGATGCGGATGTGAAGGCGATGGCCGTCTATATCAAATCCCAGGCGGGGGCGGGCGGCACCGCCCCGGCCCGGTGGCGGCCAATGATCCGGCGATGCTGGCCGGTGCGAAGATCTATAATGATGAATGCGCCGCCTGCCATACCGGGAGCGGCATGGGCAAGGCGGGCATCTTCCCGGCTCTGGTGAAGAGCCCGGTGGTGCAGGCCGACAAGCCGGCGACCCTGATCGGCATTGTGCTGCATGGCGGGCATGGTGTCGGCATCCCCACCGCGCCGACTGCCCCGGCGATGCCGTCTTTCGGCTGGCTGCTGAGCGATCAGCAGATCGCGGATGTGGCCACCTATGTCCGCAATAGCTGGGGCAATGCCGCGCCCGCCGTGAGCGCGGACGAGGTGAGCAAGGCCCGCGCCGGCAAGAGCAACTGAGCCCAAGAGGCTGCGGCGAATGCAAGCGCCCGGCTTCGGCCGGGCGTTTTTTTGACCTGGACAGCGTTCATCGGCGATACCATGTGAAGACTCTGACCCAACGTCACTCACGCAAACTGCAAAGGGGACGACCATGGTGACAGAACAGCTAAGCCGCGCCGGATGGGGCGCTTATTTCGATCAGCTTTCCAAGAGCTTGCCGCAGGCCGATGTGGAGCTGCGGATTTCCTCGCTGCAGCTGGGCAGCCAGCTGGAGGCGGAAGGGATGAAGGTGAACGGCATCACCTTCGACCATCACAACGATATCATCGTGATTTCGATGCAGGGGTTGGAGCATATCATCCACGCGCCCGCGAGCGCCTACGCCCAGGCGCAGGACGGGCGGGTGGAAAATCTGGAAATCACCGACGCCCAGGGTGAGCGCTGCCTGCTGCATTTCCGCTGGCCGCGCGCGGGCAAGGATGTGGACGAGGTGATCGACGAGGCCGGGGAAGAGACATTCCCGGCCAGCGACCCGCCCCCTTGGACGGGGGCATGATCTAGCCGCCGGCGAGAGGCTCTATTACTCTCGTTGGCATGACGGATCTAACGCCTTGTGACTGCGGCTCCGGGCTGCGGCGGGTGCGCTGCTGCGCCCTGGATTTTGCCGATCTGGCCCCCGCTTCGGCTCATGCCGTGCTCTCGCCTTTGATGGCGCAGGCGGAGGCGCATTTTGCCGCCGGCGACGTCGCCGCGGCGGAGCAGGCGGCGTTGCAGGTTCTGGAACTCGCTCCGGGGCGCGAGGATGCGCTGCTGCTCCACGCCCGGCTTTGCCGCCAGCTCGGGCGCAGCAAGGCGGCCGAGGCGCTGCTGCGCCGGGCGGTGGCGTTGAATCCGAATCATTTCTGGGCCACCAACGACCTCACCTTGCTGCTGCTGGCGCAAGGCGCCCTGGCCGAGGCTGAAGGCCATGCCCGCAACACCATCCGCATCGCCCCGCAAAACCCCCAGGCGCATAATCTGATGGGGCTGGTGCTGACCGAGGCCAACCGGCCACAAGTGGGGGAATATCATTACCGCCAGGTGCTGGCGCTGACCGCGCGCGATGAGCCGGTGACATGGGCCAATCTCGCCTGGAATCTGAAAGCGCAGGGCCGCATCGATGAGGCGCGGGCGCTGTATCAGCGCGCCATCGCCTCTCCGCCGCCGGTGCAGCAGACCTATCTCGGCTATGCCAAGATGGAGGAGGCGGACCGCAAATTCGAGCGGGCGCTGGAAATATTGGACGAGGCTGAGCGGCTGTTTCCCGGCACACCCTCGATGCGGCTGACCCGCGCCACCGTGCTGGCGCGGCTGGGCCAGCATGAGGCGGCGCTGGCGCTGCTGAACGCGCTGGAGCAGGGCGGCGGCCTGCTGGGGCCGTCCGAGCTTTCTGAAAAAGGCCGGCTGCTGGAGCGCATGGGGCTGCATGACGAGGCCTTCGCCTGTTTCGATGAAGGCAAGAAACGCGCTTTGGCCTTCGGCGCGCGGCCTTATATGGCGGCGCAGGCGGGCGATCTGGTGGCGCGGCTGCAGGGATTCTTCTCCGCCCGGCGGCTGGCGACATTGCCGGTGGCGCAGGCGCGTTTGGATATGCCGCAGCCGGTGTTCATTCTCGGCTTCCCCCGCTCGGGCACGACCTTGATCGAGCAGACGCTTTCCGTGCATCCACAGATCGCCGCCGGCGATGAGCTGCCCTTCATCAACGACATCACCCAGATCATGCCGCGCATTTTGGCAAGCCCGCTGAATTATCCAGAGGCTTTGGCCGAACTGTGGATGGGCGACCAGCGCGACGGGCTGGAGGAGCTGCGCGATTATTATCTGCGCCGCGCCGCCAAGGCGGGATATTCAAGGACAAGGCAGGGTTTTTCACGGATAAGATGCCGCTGAACGAGACCCATATGGGGCTGATCTCGCTGCTCTTCCCGCAAGCGCCGCTGGTGCATGTGATCCGGCATCCGCTGGATGTGGTTTTGTCGGTCTATTCCAACTATCTCACCCACGGCTATTGCTGCGCCGCCGAGCTGGAGAGCGCGGCCCGGCATTATATGCTGATCTTCAATCTGATCGAGCATTATAAAGCGAATTTGCAGATGCGCTATCTGCCGGTGCGCTATGAGGAGATGGTGGTGGACCAGGAGGCGCAGGTGCGCAAAATCCTGGACTTCATCGGCGTTGAGTTCGATCCGCGCTGTTTGGCGTTTGAGCGCAATACGCGTTACGCCCGCACCGCCTCCTACGCGCAGGTGACGGAGAAGCTGTATGACCGCTCGCGCTACCGCTACCGGCCCTACCTGAAACATCTCAAGCCAGCGCTGGATATTTTGCGCCCGGCGATCGAGATTCTGGGCTATAAGGTCGAAACGGCATAGCCCCAAGTTCGCAAAAGTTTTTGGGGGCGCAGGCGCCCAAGGTTCCATCGCTGCGCAGCGGCGATGGAATGGCGCCGCAGGGGTGGGGGCTTTTTTCAAAAAGCCCCCACTTCTTTGCGGTTACTGCACCAGACGCAGTTTCGGCCGGCGCGCGAGGATCAGATTTTCATAGACATTCACATAATCCTGCGCCATGCGGCGGGCGGAGAAGCGGGCTTCGAAGCGGCGGCGGATGCGCGCGCGGTCGAGCTGATCGGCCGCCTTCAGCGCCTGCGCCGCCTCGTCCTCGTTATTAACGATGAAGCCGGTGACGCCATGTTCGATGATCTCCGGCACCGAGCCTTGGCCGTAAGCGATCACCGGGGTGCCGCAGGCCATCGCCTCGATCATCACCAGCCCGAACGGCTCCGGCCAGTCGATCGGCATCAGCAAGGCCTTGGCGCCGGAGAGGAAGGCGGATTTATCGCGGTCACCAATCTCGCCGATCAGCTCGGCATCTTTGCCCAGCATCGGGCGATCACCTCGGCGTGGTAATCGGCATCCACGGCATCCACCTTGGCGGCGAGCTTCAGCGGAATCCCGGCGGCCTGGGCGATGCGAATGGCGCGGTCGGCGCGCTTCTCCGGGCAGATGCGGCCGAGGAAGGCGGCATAATCGCGTGGCCGGTCCAGCGGTTTCAGCAAATTCAGCGGCAGGCCGTGATGCACGGTGGCGATGAAATTTGCTTGCCTGAGCGGTGTTGCCTGGGAGTCCGAGATTGAAACCAGATTCTGCGCCGGCAGGCCAGCATAGACCGGCTTCAATTCCGGTAGATCCAGCCTTCCATGCAAAGTCGTTACAAACGGCGTGGTCTGCCGCGCGAACAAGGAGGCCGGCATATAGTCGATATGAAAATGCAGCACGTCGAAATCGGCTGCACGCTCATAGACTTTTTCCAAAAGCAGGAATTGCGGCGCCATCCGGTCGCGCAAGGATTTGTCCAGGCGCAGCGCCTGCGGCCATACCGCTTCCAGCTTCGCATCGGTGAAGGAATCGCCGCTGGCGAACAGGGTCACGTCATGGCCCATGGCAACCAGCTCTTCCGTGAGGAAGGAGACAACGCGCTCGGTGCCACCATAGAGTTTCGGCGGCACCGCCTCATGCAGAGGCGCAATCTGCGCAATACGCATTCTTTCGGCCCTTTCTTCGGCAATGGAGAAATGCTGCAGCGCATAATCCAGCTTGATGTGTCATCAATAAGGCACAATCTGCTGGCATATGTCGGAAGCCATGAATCAGATGATGGAAAATCCTAAAGATTTTTTAACGCCCAAGGAGCGGCAGCCAGGGCGCTTTCTGCTGCGCGCAGTCTCGCGCCACTCGTTTGCGCATCTTGTTGTGCTGGCCTCGGTCCTTGCCGGTGTCGGCTGTTCCGTGGCCTCGCAATATGCGGTGAAAAATCTGGTCGATGTGATGGCGCGGCATCAGACCCAGGCGGTATGGGGCGCGTTTGCGGCTCTGGCCGGGCTGATCGCGGTGGATAATCTTTCCTGGCGCCTGGGCGGCTGGGTCTCCGCAAAAACTTTCTTGGATGTCACAGGAGATTTAAGAAAATTCCTGTTCAACCACGTGCTCGGCCATTCCACCGGATTCTTTGTCAGCCGGCGTGCCGGCATGTTGGCCGGGCGGATTTCCGCCACCGGCAATGCGGTGTTTCGCATCGAGAGCGTGATCACCTGGAATGTGCTGCCGCCTTTGATCGCGGTGCTGGGCTCGGTGATCATGATCGGCTTTGTCGTCCCCGCCATGGGGCTGGCCTTGATTGCAGTTTCCCTGTCCCTCGGCGCGGTGCTGGGGCGCATGGCCTGGAAAGGCCGGCATCTCAACAGCGATTACGCCGAGGCCGCCGCCGCAGTGGATGGCCAGATTGTGGATGTGATCAATAATGCTGGCGTGGTGCGGGCTTTTGGCGCCACGCTGCGCGAGGCGCGGCAGTTCGAGCGTGAGGTGGACGGCGAGATGCGTGCCCGCCAGCGCAGCCTGCGCTATCTGGAAAAAATCCGCCTCGCCCATGCGCTGACCACGGCGGTGCTCACCGCCGGGCTGCTCTATTGGGTCATCGCGCGCTGGCAGGCGGGGCAGGCCAGTGCCGGTGACGTGGTGCTGGTGGTCAGCCTGGGCTTTACCGTTCTGCACGGCACCCGCGACCTCGCGGTGGCGCTGGTGGATATGGTGCAGGATTGGGCGCGGCTGGCTGAGGCGCTGCGGGCGCTGCTGATCCCGCATGACATGCCCGAGCCGACCAGTGCGGCCGAGCTGGAGGCACCGCGCGGGGCGGTGAGTTTCCGCAATGTCAGCTTCGGCTATGGCGAGGCGGCGCCGGTGCTGCGCGGCATCGATCTGGAGATCAAGGCCGGCGAGCATGTCGGGCTGGTGGGCAAATCGGGCTCGGGCAAATCCAGCCTGCTGGCGCTGCTGCAGCGCCAATATGACCCGTCCAGCGGCGAAATTTTGGTGGATGGCCGCAATGTCGCCGCCTTGAAGACGCTGAGCCTGGCCGGGGCGATTTCGGTGGTCTCGCAGGATGTGCAGATGTTCCATCGCTCGGTGCTGGAGAATATCCGCTACGGCAAGCCGGAGGCGAGTGTGGCGGAAGTGCGCGCCGCCGCCCGCGCCGCCTATGCGGAGGATTTCATCGATGCGCTGCCCGATGGCTATGAGACGATGGTGGGTGAGCGCGGCCTGCGGCTTTCCGGCGGCCAGCGCCAGCGCCTGGCCATCGCCCGCGCCTTTCTGCGCGACAGCCCGATTCTGCTGCTGGATGAGGCGACCTCGGCGCTGGATTCGGAATCCGAGGCGACGGTGCAGATGGCCCTGGCCCGGCTGGCGCAGGGGCGCACCGTCATCGCGGTGGCGCACAGGCTCTCCACCTTGCGGGATTTCGACCGGATTGTGGTGATGCAGGAGGGGGTGATCCTGGATCAGGGCGCGCCGGACGATCTGGCCAGCCGCCCTGGCCTCTACCGGGACATGTTGGCGCTGCAATTGCAGGCGGCTTGAAGCCCGGGCACCGATCGCGAAAAGCAAAGCCGCACGAGGCGGCTTTCAGGGTCAGGCTTTGAAATGTTCCTTCAGCCGGGGCATCAGCTCGACCAGATTGCAGGGGCGGTGCCGTGAATCCAGCTGGAAGCGCAGAATATCGTCCCAGCCATCCTTCACCGCCCCGGTGGAGCCGGGCAGGGCGAAGAGGTAGGTGCCGTTGGCCACCCCGCCCAGGGCGCGGGACTGCATCGTGGAGGTGCCGATCTTGGCGTAGGAGAGCATGCGAAACAGCTCGCCGAAGCCCTCGATCTTTTTCTCCAGCACGCGCTCGAAGGCTTCCGGGGTGACATCCCGGCCGGTGACACCGGTGCCGCCGGTGGTGATGACGACATCCACCGCCGGATCCGCGATCCAGCCGCGCAGCGCCGTCTCGATCAGCCCGGCATCATCCTTGATGATGGCGCGGGCTGCCAGCTCGTGGCCGGCCGCCGTCACCCGTGCCGCCAGAGCGTCGCCGGAAGTGTCGTTTTCGGCGGTGCGGGTGTCCGAAATCGTGGCGATGGCGATGCGCACCGGCAGGAAGGCCCGGCTTTCGTCGATGCGGCTCATTGCGCGTCGGCGGTCTGCACCGCTTGCGGGGCCGGGCTGAAATCCTGCAGCGTCGGGAAATCACCCTCCGCCAGCACGTTGAGGCTGCGCGGCTTCAGCCCGATCTCTTCCGAGTACAGCCAGCTATCGGCCAGCACCTGCCGCACGAAGCGGCGGGTCTGGTCGTTCGGGATGGTCTCGATGAACAGCAGCGGATCAGAATCATCCTTGATCGCGCTGTACCAGGCCGAGGCCGCGCCCGGCCCGGCATTATAGCTGGCGAGGATGGCCAGCAGATTATCCTGAATCCCCGGCTGGCTGCCGAGATATTTCAGATAGGCCTGGCCCAGCGCCAGATTGGCGGAGGGATCGTTGATCGAGCCGGTCACGCCTTCGGCGGCGCGCATGGTGGCGGCGGTCTGCGGCATCAGCTGCATCAGCCCGCGCGCCCCCACCGGGGAGGTGGCGTGCGCGTCAAAGCCGGATTCGGTGCGGGCGAGGGCGTAGATCAGCGCCGGATCGACGCTGAAGCCGCCTTGCGGGTGCATGGCGGGCAGCGGCAGCCGGGCGCCGGCGATCTCGTCCACCGGGCTCGGCATGGTGCTGGCGATGGCGATGGTGACATCCACCATGCCCGCCCGCGCCGCCACGGCCATCACGGAGCGGCTGAGGCCGGGCGTGGCCTGCATCTGCGGCCAGAGGGCGCGTAGGGCGGTCTCGGCCTGGTCGTTGAGGCCGAGCTGCAGCAGCTCGAAGGCGAGATGCCCGTCCGGCAGCGAATCGACGGCGGTGGCGTCGGCTTCGGTCAGCGTCGCGGAGATGCCGGTGGGGCCGAAGCCCTGGCCGAGCAGCCGTCCGGCCAGCATGCCGTAGAACGTGTCGGCGCTCCAGCTCGCCTGGTGCAGCCAGTCCAGATACTGGTCCGGCTGCTGCAGGCGCAGCGCCGCGCGGGCGGCCCAGAAGGCGCTGGCGGCGCGGTCATCGTCCGAAATACCGGACAAGCCGGCGCTCTTGCGGAAATCATCGGCGGCGGCCTGGATATGGTTGGCCTTCCAGGCGGAGAGCCCGGCCTCGAAGCCACGGCGCCAGCTGGCCGCATCCGGGGCCAGAGCCGGCCTTGCGGCGGCGCCGGCGGTGAGGGTTTGCTCGGGCAGCAGGGAAAGATGCGGTTCGGCCGGCAGCGCCGCGCGCGCCAGCTTATGCTGCATCAGCCCGTAGATCGCCGGAGCGTCCGGGCCGTGGCTGTATTTCGCCCACCAGGCGGTGAGTTCGGCCGGCTTGGTGATGTAGTTGCTGCTGAGATAGCGGATGGCCAGCACCGTGCCGACCAGCCCGTCATCGGCCACACGCGCCAGCATCTTGTCGGACGCGGCGAAATCCCCCGCCTTCTGCAGAGAGAGGGCGCGTTGATAAAAAGCCACATCGCTGGGGAAAGCGGTTGCGGCAATGCCACCTCGACCCCGCCCGGAGGCGTGTTTCGCGGCACGGCATAAGCTACAGATTCCCCGTTGGTGCCGGCTGCCGGCTGTGTGGGGGGCGTCGTCGATCCCTGGCCTTGTCCCAAATCAGAGGACTTCGCGAACGCCTGCGCATGCAACGCACAGGTGAAAGCAAAAACGGACACGCCAGCAAGCGCCGCGCGCGTCACGTTCAGGCGGGAGAGCGTTTTGATGGCTCCTCGCATGAGCGAGGGAGGTACACATGAAGAAAGGGTGACGCAAGCCTTAAACGCGAGGACGGGCCGCTCAATTAAGGCAGCCCCACCGTTTCACCACATTTTTGCCATACTCGCCATTGGTTTTCCAGAGATCGTTGCCAGAGCAGCTTGTTAATAAACGGGGATCAGTTATGCGTCTGAAGCTGGTCTCGCAGGCTCAGAAGGTCGTGCCAGGCGGCGCGTTTGGCGATGGGGGTGCGCAGCAGATAGGCCGGGTGATAGCTGGGCAGGAGTCGCAGCGGCGCGGGCAGGCCCTCGATGCTCACTTGCTGCCATTTGCCGCGAAGCCGGGTGATTCCGCCCTGCGCCTGGGGCCGAGCATGGCTTTCGCCGCCACCGCCCCCAGGCTGAACAGCAGAGACGGGCCGATCAGCGCGATTTGCCGGTGCAGGAAGGGCAGGCAGAGCGCGATTTCCGATTCGGTCGGGGTGCGGTTGCCCGGCGGCCGCCAGGGCACGGCGTTGATGATCCGCACCTGGGTGCGGTCCAGCCCGATCGAGCCCAGCATCTTATCCAACAGCTGCCCGGCGGCGCCGACGAAGGGCGGCCGATACGGTCCTCCTCCGCCCCCGGAGCTTCGCCGATCAGGATCAGCCGGGCATCGGGCGCGCCATCGGCGAAGACCAGCTGGGTGGCGGTCTCGCGCAGGGCGCAGCCGGCGAAGCCGCGCATCGCCGCTTCCAGCGCCTCCAGGCTGTCGCAGCCGGCGGCGAGGCGCGCGGCATCCTCCGGCCCGGCCAGCAGCGGGGCGGTGGTGGCGGGGCGCGGCGCCCGGCGCTGGGGCAGGGGGCGGGCGCGGCGGCGGGCGCGGCGGCGGGCGCGGGGCGTGGGCGCGGATCTGCGGGGCGTCCAGCAACGCCTCATCCGCCCCCCACTCCCATTGCAGCCTCAGCGCCTCAAGCAACTCCATGTCCAATTCATTATCTTGGGGACGCCTGGCCCGCCACCCTTGTCTGCCCCTTTACTCGCCGGTAGATTTTTCAGTAGACGGGCGGAACTGATTTACAAAAAAGGACGCGATCATGTCGGACGAGGCGCTGCCGCGTGAGGCTATGGAATTCGATGTGGTGGTCGTGGGGCTGGCCCTGGCGGTCTGTCCTGCGCGATCCGGCTGAAACAGCTCAACCCCGAGATGTCCGTCTGCGTCGTCGAGAAGGGCTCCGAGATCGGCGCGCATATCCTCTCCGGCGCGGTGCTGGAGCCGCGTGCGCTGAAGGAGCTGATCCCGGATGTCGATCCCGGGCTGATCCCGCTGGCGACGCCGGTGAGCGCGGATGAATTCCTGATGCTGACCCCCGACGGGCGCGCAAGCTGCCGACCCCGCCGCAGATGCATAATGAGGGCAATTACATCGTCTCGCTCGGCAATGTGGTGCGCTGGCTGGGGCAGCAGGCCGAGGAGCTGGGGGTGGAAATCTATCCCGGTTTCGCCGCCGCCGAGACGCTGATCGAGAATGGCCGCGTCGTCGGTGTCGCCACTGGGGATATGGGCATCGGCAAGGATGGTGAGCCGACTGACAATTATGCCCGCGGCATGGAGCTGCGCGCCACCTACACGGTTTTCGCCGAGGGCTGCCGCGGCTCGCTGAGCAAACAGCTTGAGAAAAGCTTCAATCTTCGCGAGGGCGTGGACCCGCAGACCTACGGGCTGGGGATCAAGGAATTGTGGGAGGTGAAGCCGGAAAAATTCCGCAAGGGCCTGACCCGGCATTCCATCGGCTGGCCGCTGGACAATGCCACCTATGGCGGCTCCTTCCTCTATCATTTTGGTGAGAATCTGGTCGCGGTCGGGTTTGTCATTGGGCTGGACTACAAGAATCCCTATCTCTCGCCCTTCCAGGAATTCCAGCGCTTCAAGACACATCCGGCGATCGCGCCGACCTTTGAAGGCGCCAAGCGGATTTCCTATGGCGCGCGCGCGATCAATGAAGGCGGCTTCCAGTCGCTGCCGAAGCTGGCGTTCCCCGGCGGGGTGATGATCGGCTGTGCGGCGGGGACGCTGAATGTGCCGAAGATCAAGGGAACGCATACGGCGATGAAATCCGGCATGGTCGCGGCGGAAGCGATCGTGGAAGCCTTCGCGGCGGACAAGCCGGATACGCTGAGCGCCTACCCGCAGAAGCTGGAGGCGAGCTGGGTCTGGCCGGAGCTGCACCAGGTGCGCAATATCCGCCCGGGTTTCGCCAAGTTCGGGCTGTATGGCGGGCTGATCAATGCGGCGCTGGAAACCTATGTGTTCAAGGGCAAGGCGCCCTGGACGCTGAAGAACCATGCCGATTACAGCCAGCTGAAAAAGGCCAAGGATTGCACGCCGATCGACTACCCCAAGCCCGATGGCAAGCTGACCTTCGATCGTCTTTCCTCGGTGTTTCTCTCCAACACCAATCATGAGGAAAACCAGCCGGCGCATCTGACCCTGCTGGATCCGGCGAAGGCGATCAGCGTCAATTACAATGAATATGCCAGCCCGGAGACGCGTTATTGCCCGGCGGGGGTGTATGAGATCGTCGGCGTGGAGGCGAATGCGCCGCAGCTGCAGATCAACGCGCAGAACTGCGTGCATTGCAAAACCTGCGACATCAAGGACCCGACCCAGAATATCAACTGGGTGGTGCCGGAAGGCGCGGGCGGGCCGAATTATCCGGGCGGCATGTAAGCCAAGGCGTTTGGCGCCGCCTCGCCTGGATCAGGATCGCGGCGAGACATGGGGGCGACGGCGAAGGCGCCATCGCCCCCCACTTATACCTGCAGTTTTTTCCTTGCGGGCAATTTCAAATGCCTGATTTGAACCTTCCAGTGCAGATCAGGCGAAGATTGCTTTACCGCAAAATCTCGGTGCCGGGTGCGAGTTCTGGCATCGCGCCGCTGGACGACATCACCGGGGCAGGGGCGTGCTTTTCTGGCCTGGCATGTGGTCTGGCACGCGGCGCGGCACGGTGCGTCACCCGATGCGCCACCTGCTGACGATGATGCTCCGGCTTATGCACGGTTTTCGGCTTGGCCGGGGCGGCGGGGGGTGCCACCGGCTCCGCCACCTCGGTCGCGGCCGGCCGGGCCCAGGGCAGGCTGCCGGCCGGGAAGCGGGCGACGGCCGGGGTGATGACCGGTGTTTCCGGCGCGGCGGCGGGCGCCTGGTTGATGGTGGCGCTGGGCGCCTGGGCGATTGAGGCGCTGGGCGCGTGGGTGATTGAGGCGCTGGGCGCCTGGGCGATGATCGTCGCCGGCGGGTTCGGCGCGGCGGGGCGGAGCGGGCGCGGCGCTGGCGCGGGAACGGGCAGCGCCACGGTCTGCGGCACCGGCGCCGTCTGCGGGGATATCTGCGGCGGCGCGGCGGGGGCCAGGGCGGCGGTCTGGTCGGCCGGTGCCAGGCTGGCCTGGCCGGTCGGGGCGTTCAGCAATTGCTGATAGGCGGCAACCGCGCTTCGCGCTTGATCCGGCGAGAGATCATTGGCCAGCACCTGCCGCGCCTCCTCCGCGCGGCCGCTGCCGACCAAAGCCAGCGCGTAATCGGCGCGGATTTTCGGGTGGCGTTATCGGAGATCGCCAGCGGCCCCAGATATTGCAGCGCATCGGCGCTGTTGCCGGACAGCGCCAGCGCCATGCCGAGATTGACCTCGGTGGCGATGTTCCCGGGGCGAGCAGCAGCGCCTGCTGCAACGGCGCCACCGCCCCGGCGGCATTGCCGCTCAGCGCCCGGGCCACACCGAGATCGCTCTGCGCGTTGGCATTTTGCGGGTCATCCGCCACCGCGGCGGCGAAGGCGCGCTCCGCCTCCGGCGCGTTGCGGCGGATCAGGCAGCGTCCGATCCCGGTCTGGGCTTCGGAGGAATGCGGGTTCTGCCCCAGCGCCAGCCTGTAAGCGGCGATGGAATCCTCGCAGCGATCCATCGCATAATAGGCCGCGCCCTCGTGATAGAGTGCCTGCTCATCGTGCGGGTTCTGCGCCAGGGTGGATTGCGCGATTTTCAGCGCCATCTGCGGGTTGCCGCCGGCGATGGCGGCATCGGCGACGTTGAGCGTGTCATTGCCTGGGGCGAACTGGCTGGTCTGCCGCGGCGTCGCACAGGCGCCAAGCATCAGGCAGGAAGCGGCGGCCAGGCCCAGGCGCAGCAAATTAGGGCGCCGTGGCGAGCAGCAACCAGTAGGCAGATTTCTGTGCATCGCGTTTCACTCCGCTCCCCGTCGAGAGAGCCTGGCTCAGGCTGAACTGGGCTTGCTTGTTGCCTTGCGCGGCGGCGCGCTGCCACCAATAGGCGGCCTTGCCGGGATTGGCCGGCACCCCGGCGCCATAGGCATAGGCGTTGCCGAGCGCGTCCTGGGCGTCGGCATTGTTGCGTTCGGCGGCTTTCTGCCACCATTGTGCGGCCAGAACATCGCTCTGCGGCACGCCATAGCCATGGGCGTAGTAATTGCCGAGATTGAACTGCGCCTTCACATTGCCCTGCTGCGCGGCTTCGGTGAAATATTGCGCCGCCTTGGTGTAATCCTGCTTCACGCCCAGCCCGGCATTGTAATTATAGCCCAGGCTGTTCTGCGCCTCGGCATTGCCGGCATCGGCGGCCTTGGCGAACCATTCGCTGGCCTTGGCATCGTCCTTGGGCACGCCGGTGCCGTTGGTATAGGCGTTGCCGAGTGCCAGCGCGGCATCGGGATTGCCCTGATTGGCGGCCTTGGCGAACCAGTAATCGGCGGCCTGGGCATCGGCAGCCACGCCGGTGCCAGTCTGGTACATCACCGCCAGGCGATATTGCGCATCCTCATTGCCCAGAGGTGCGGCGCGGCCATACCAGCTGGCGGCGGTGGCGTAATCCTGCGGCACGCCATGGCCGGTGTAATAGGCATCGCCCATCGCGGCCAGCGCGTCGGCGGAGCCGGCGGCGTTGGAGGGCGAGGCGTTCGGGTTCGGGGCCGGCGGCACGATGGCGGTGGCGTCGGGCACAGGCTGCGGCGCGGCGGCCACCGGGGTGGGGCGGGCGGCTGGGCAGGCGGCACGGCACAGGCGGAGAGGCCAAAAAAGGCCAGGAATGCTGCGCTAGCCGGGATTGGTCTCGTCTTCGAACCCATTCTTGGAAACTCTCCCGGCGTCATTCGTAAAAGCCTGAATTTAAGCGACAATGTTTGTTCTATCCGAAACCGCCAGCATTCGACAATCTTAGGGCGCAACAAATCTGCGTGTTTCCCGCGATTTTTATTTGGGCGGGAACCGGCTATGCAAACGCCATGAGCATACGCATTGGCATCGCCGGTATTTCCGGCCGCATGGGGATCTATCTGGCGCAGGAGGCCGCTGCCGCCGCCACCCTCTCCGGTGGCACCAGCCGCTCCGGCATGGCCCCGCCGGGCGCCTCGCATTTCGCCGACATCACCGCGCTGGCGCGGGAGTCGGACGTGGTGATCGATTTCACCCATGCCAGCACGGTGCAGGACCACGCCAAGGCCCTGGCGCAGACCGAGACCCCCTGGGTGCTGGGCACCACCGGCTACAATCAGGCGGACGAGGCGGCGATCGCGGCGGCGGCGAAGACGATCCCGGTGATCGCCGCCGCGAATTTCTGCACCGGCGTCAATCTGCTGCTGCTGCTGGCGGAAAAGCTCGGCCATGCGCTGCCCGCCAGCCAGTATGACGCCGAGATCCTCGAGATGCATCACCGCCAGAAGGTGGATGCGCCCTCCGGCACGGCCCTGGCCATCGGCCATGCGGTGGCGGCCGGGCGCGGCGTGGCGCTGGCGGATGTCATCGTCTCCGGCCGCGATGGCCATACCGGCCCGCGCCAGGATGGTGAGATCGGCTTCGCGACCTTGCGCGGCGGCCAGATCATCGGCTCGCACACGCTGAGCTTCACCGCCGGGGATGAGCAGATCAGCCTCACCCACCATGCCTTCGACCGCAAGGTCTTCGCCTCCGGCGCGGTGCGTGCGGCGCTCTGGGTGCATGCGCAGCCGGCAGGGCTGTATGGCATGAAGGATTTCTTGAAACTTTAGACAGTTTAGCCAAAGGCCGGAATTTTCTCCGGCGGCCGGGGTTTTTCAAAAATCCCGCCCGCTTTTCCGGGTTTTGCGAAATCGCCGCGCACATGCGGTGCGGGCGGATGGCGCGATGCGGCAAAAGCGCCGAGGGCAGCGCCGGCACGGCATATTGACCCCAGCCGCCCGATGCGCCATCCGGACCCCGCCGTTGCCGACTGACCGGTCTGCAACACCAAGTCATACGGGGGTTTTACATGCGCGATCGCGGAGAGTTTCTGTTCACCTCTGAGTCCGTGTCCGAGGGTCATCCGGACAAGGTTGCCGACCGGATTTCCGATACCGTCGTTGACGCCTATCTGGCGGCCGACCCTTACGCGCGCGTGGCCTGCGAAACGCTGGTGACCACCAACCGCATCATCCTGGCCGGCGAAGTGCGCGGGCCGGACAATATCACCAAGGAATATCTGGCCCATCTCGCCCGCCTGGCGGTGCATGATATCGGCTATGACCAGGAGGGGTTCTCCTGGAAGAATGCCGAGATCTCCGTGCATCTGCACGCCCAGTCCGCGCATATCGCGGTTGGCGTGGATGCCGCCGGCAACAAGGATGAGGGGGCGGGCGACCAGGGCATCATGTTCGGCTATGCCAGCTCCGAGACCAAGGCGCTGATGCCGGCCCCGATCTATTACTCCCACCTGATCCTGCGCCGCATCTCCGAGCTGCGCCGCGCCGCCGACAGCCAGGTGAAGGGCCTGCTGCCGGATGCCAAGAGCCAGGTGACGCTGAAATATGTGGACGGCAAGCCGGTGGGCGCCACCTCCGTGGTTGTCTCCATCCAGCATGAGCCGGGCTACAGCCCGGAGATGGTCAAGGAGATGCTCCGCCCGATCGTCAAGGCCGCGCTGCCTGAGGGCTGGATGCCGGAGGAGAAGGAATTCTACGTCAACCCGACCGGCATCTTCGAGATCGGCGGTCCGGATGGCGATTGCGGCCTGACCGGGCGCAAGATCATCGTCGACACCTATGGCGGCGCGGCCCCGCATGGCGGCGGCGCCTTCTCCGGCAAGGACCCGACGAAGGTTGACCGCTCCGCCGCTTACGTCTCGCGCTATCTGGCGAAGAACGTGGTCGCCGCGGGCCTGGCTGAGCGCTGCACGCTGCAGCTCTCCTACGCCATCGGCGTGTCGCAGCCGCTGTCGCTCTATGTCGATCTGCACGGCACCGGCAAGGATGTCGACGAGGACAAGGTGGCGAAGACCCTGCGCGAGCTGGTCAACCTGACCCCGCGCGGCATCCGCGAGCATCTGCAGCTCAACCGCCCGATCTATGTGCCGACCTCCGCCTTCGGCCATTTCGGCCGGACCCCGGATGACGAGCTGGGCACCTTCACCTGGGAGAAGACCGACCTGGTGCCGGCGCTGAAGAGCGCCTTCGGGCGGTAAGGAAGGGTTTAAGGGAAGAATGGGGGCTTTTTGAAAAAAGCCCCCATACCCCCAAAAACTTTTGCGACTTTTGGCCTGGGGCTTGTCCCCGGGCCGTTTGCTTTTTGAGGCTCCATGAACCCGAAGACGCCCCGCCGGGCTGGCTGCGCGCCGCACCGTTCCTGTTCCTGATGCTGTGGTCGGCCGGGTTTCCGGTCTCCAAGACCGGCATCCAGTACGCCGCCCCCTTCACCTTCCTGGCGGTGCGTTATGCGCTGGCGCTGGCGGTGCTGGTGCCGGTCGCGCTCTGGCTGCGCCCGGCGCTGCCCAAACGGCGCATCGCCCTGCTGCATGTGGCGGTGGTCGGGTTCTGCATCCAGACCATCTATTTCGGCATGTGCTACGCCGCCTTCGCGCGCGGCACCTCGGCCGGGGTGGTGGCGCTGGTGGTCTCGCTGCAGCCGCTGCTGGTCGGCGTGCTCGCCCCTTGCTGGTGCGCGAGCGCATCGGCGCCAAGGGCTGGGCCGGGCTGGGGCTGGGCTTCTGCGGCGCCGCCATCACCATTCTCGGCTATGGCGAAACCGGGCATATTTCGCCGCTGGGGGTGATCTTCTCCATCGGCGCGCTGCTCGGCATGGTGGCGGCCACCCTCTATGAGAAGCGCTTTTCCACCGGCATGCATCCGGTGGCGGCGAATATCGTGCAATATGTGGTCGGCCTGGTCACCACGCTGCCTTTCGCGCTGCTGCATTTCAGCCTGCATCTCACCACGCCCTTCATCGCCAGCATGGCCTATCTGGTCATCGGCAATTCGCTGATCGCGATCTCGCTCTATATCGCCATGCTGCGCTTTGGTGCCGCCTCGCAGGTTTCGGCCCTGTTCTATCTGGTGCCGCCGGTCTCCGGGCTGATGGCCTGGGGGCTGCTGGGCGAGGCGATGCCGGCCTTGGCCTGGGTGGGCATGGCGGTGGCGGGGCTTGGCGTGGCGCTCGTGCGCAGGCAAAGAGCCTGACCATGACCGCCCTGAAACCCCAACCCGACCGGCTCTATGGCCGCGCCCACGGCAAGAAGCTGCGCCCCCGCCAGGAATGGCTGCTGGAGCATTTCCTGCCGCAAACCGCCTGGCCCGCCGCGCCCTTTTCCATCACCCCGCGCGAGATCTGGCTGGAAGTCGGTTTCGGCGGCGGCGAGCATGCTTATGAGCTGGCCTGTGCCAATCCGGAGGTCGGCTATATCGCCGCCGAAGTCTTCGATAACGGCATTTGCTCGCTGCTCTCGCGCATCGCCCCGGATGGGGCGGGCGATCCCACCCCGCTGCCCAATCTGCGGCTCTATACCGAGGATGCCCGCCCGCTGCTGCGCGGCTTCGAGGATGGCGCGCTTTCCAAGCTGTTCCTGATGTTCCCTGACCCCTGGCCGAAGGCCCGCCACGCCAAGCGCCGCTTCGTGCATCCGGACATGGTGCTTGAAATTGCCCGGGCGCTGCGCCAGGGCGGGGAATGGCGCATCGCCTCCGACGATCCGACCTATCAGGGCTGGACGGACGAGGTGCTGGCCGGGCAGGAGCTGTTCACGGTCAGCCGGGTGGATATCCACCCCGAAGGCTGGCCGCATACGCGCTACAAGGAAAAGGCCATCGCCGCTGGGCGCAAGCCGGTCTACTGGTCCTTGATCAAACGCTAATCGCCGCCGGCGGCTGTTTGCAGCCGCTTGGTCAGCGCCAGGATCTGCTCGCGCAAGGCCCCCAGCTCCTCCAGACTCATCCCCGTCGCCTGCAAAATGCAGGCGGGGATGGTTTGCGCTTTTTGCCGCAGCTTATCGCCGGCCGGGGTCAGCTTCACCCGCACCACGCGCTCATCCTTGGTATCGCGATGGCGTGAGAGCAGCCCATCCGCCTCCAGCCGCTTCAAGAGCGGGGTGAGGGTGCTGGATTCCAGCGACAGGCGCTGGCTGAGCTGGCCGACGGTCTGGTCGTCCTCCCCCCATAACAGCGTCATCGCCAGATATTGCGGATAGGTCAGGCCGATCTCGGCCAGAAGCGGCTTATAGGCGCGGCTGAAGGCATGCTCGGCCGCGTAGATCGAGAAGCAGAGAAAATCATCGAGACGGGCGCTGAAGCCCGGTTGGCCTTGTTGTCCACCGTCCATGGCGGGATCTCCAAAAAAACTTCGCCGATTATATCGTGCACGATTGACTTGTGAAATAGCGCCTGATAAATAGTCGTGTACGATTTAATCGTGACGTATAAAACGGAGATACTTAAATGAGCATGATCACCGCCAAAGATGGCACGCAGATTTTCTACAAGGATTGGGGCAAGGGGCAGCCGGTGGTGTTCAGCCATGGCTGGCCGCTGAGTGCCGATGCCTGGGATGCGCAGATGAATTTCCTGGGCGAGCGCGGCTACCGCGTGATCGCGCATGACCGGCGTGGCCATGGCCGTTCCGAACAGACCTGGACCGGCAATGACATGGACACCTATGCCGACGACCTGGCGGCGCTGACCGCGGCGCTGGATCTGCAGGAGGCCATCCATGTCGGCCATTCCACTGGCGGCGGTGAGGTGGCGCGCTATATCGGCCGGCATGGCACCAAGCGGGTGGCCAAGGCCGTGCTGCTCGGCGCGGTGCCGCCGGTGATGCTGAAGGGCGCGGCCAATCCCGAGGGGTGCCGATGGAGGTGTTCGACGGCATCCGCGCCGGCGTGCGCCGCGACCGCTCACAATTCTTCAAGGATCTGACCATCCCGTTCTACAACGCCAACCGCGAGGGCGCGCAGGTTTCGCAAGGCGTGCGCGAGGCGTTCTGGCTGGCGGGGATGCAGGGCGGGATCAAGGCGCTGCTCGATTGCATCAAGCAATTCTCCGAGACGGATTTCACCGAGGATCTGAAGGCGATCGACGTGCCGACGCTGATCGCGCATGGCGATGACGACCAGATCGTGCCGATCGGCAATTCCGCGCTGCGCAGCGTGAATTTTGTCAAAGGCGCGGAGCTGAAGATCTATGCCGGCGGCAGCCATGGGCTGGCGCAGATCCAGGCGGAGGCTTTCAACGAAGATTTGCTGAAATTTATTCAAAAATAAAAAGTTTTTGGGGTGTGGCCCTTTTTTCAAAAAGGGCCACGAAAATTCTGGGTGTTGGTAACGAGGCTGCCAAAACCCCAAACGTTTTTCGACGCTTTTTGAAAAAAGCGGTACCAAAAACTTTTGCTCTTAATCCTCGGTTTCTTCTTCGTCCTCTTCCTCAAGGCCGAATTGCTGCGCCTCTTCGTCATATTCGAAGATTTCCGCGTAACGGCCCAGGAAATCACCGTGCGCAGCGTCTCTTCCGCATATTCCGGAGACATGTGATCCTCCAGCTGGTCGCGGAAGCGCACCGCGGCGGCGCGGTGGTTGGAGCGCTGGTCGATCACCCCGCGGATCGCGCCGATCAGCGGCACATGCGTGCGCAGCGCCTCGGCGAAGATCTCCTTGCGGTCCTCCGTCTCCGCATCGGCGAAGCGCCGGCCGGTTTCGGTGATGATGATGTCGCCTTCCTCCAGCTCCGCGAAACCCAGCATGCTCAGCGTCTCGCCCAGCGGCAGCAGCTCATCGACCTCGAACTGCAAGGCGGCGGCCAGGGCGGGAAGATCGGCGCGGCCATTATAAGGCTCGCTCTTCAGCGTCTCCAGCAGACCGGCGATGAGGTTGGTGCCCACCGGATGCAGCACATGCGCGAACGGGTTGGGTGCGGCGGCGGTGGCGGTGTGCACTTCCGGCGCCTTGCGGCGGGTCATGATGCCGTAAATATCGTCCACCATCTCGCGGAAGGCGGGGTCGAAGCGGTTGCGCGGATGCGCGAAGGGCACTTTCAGCTCATGCGCGACGCGGCCCGGATTGGAGGAGAACACCAGGATGCGGTCCGCCATCAGCACCGCCTCCTCGATATTATGCGTCACGATCAAAATGGATTTCACCGGCAGCTTGCCGTCCATCCAGAGATCGATGAGGTCGGTGCGCAGCGTCTCGGCGGTCAGCACGTCCAGCGCCGAGAAGGGCTCATCCATCAGCAGCAGATCGGGATGCACGACCAGGGCGCGGGCCAGGCCGACGCGCTGGCGCATGCCGCCCGAGAGCTCCTTCGGATAGGCGCCGTCATAGCCGCCCAGCCCGATCAGATCGATCGCCTCTTCGGAGCGCTCCTCGCGGTCATCCTTCTTCACCCGCAGCGCTTCTAGCCCCAGCTCGACATTTTCCTGCACGGTCAGCCAGGGGAACAAAGCAAAGCTCTGGAACACCATGGCGACACCGGGGGCGGGGCCGGTGAGCGGCTTGCCGCGCCAGTTCACCTCGCCGGAGGTCGGCTTCAACAGTCCGGCGACGATGCGCAGCAGCGTCGATTTGCCCGAGCCGGAACGGCCCAGCAGCGCCACGATCTCGCCTTCATGCAGGGTGAGATCGACATTATCCAGCACCACCAGATCGGCGCTGGCCTCCTTATGGTAGGCCTGCCGGCAATTGCGCACGGAGACGAGCGGGATGTTGGTCTGGTCCATGGCGTTTACCCCAGCGTGGTGCGGCGGACGGCGTACGCGTAAAGCGGCCGCCAGAGGATGCGGTTGAAGAGAATGACGAAGCAGGACATCACCACCACGCCGAGCACGACGCGCGGCGTGTCGCCATTATTGGTGGCCTGGGCGATATAGGCGCCCAGCCCATGGGCGGTGAGGGTGTGGGTGCCCCAGCTCGCCACCTCGGCGACGATGGAGGCATTCCAGGCGCCGCCGGAGGCGGTGATCGCCCCGGTGATGTAATAAGGCAGGATGCCCGGGATCATCACCTTGCGCCACCAGAGCAGGCCGTGAATGTTGAAATTGGCCACAGCCTCCTTCATGTCTCCTGGAAAGGCGGCGGCACCGGCGATGACGTTGAACAGCAGATACCATTGCGTGCCGATCAGCATCAAAGGTGTGAGCCAGATATCAGCGTTCAGATGGAACATCACGATGAACAGCACGAAGGGCGGGAACAGCAGATTGGCCGGGAAGGCGGCGAGGAACTGCGCCACCGGCTGGGCGATGCGCGTCGCCTTCGGCCGCAACCCGAGCCACACGCCGATCGGCACCCAGACCAGCGAGGCGATCGCCATCAGCACCGCGACGCGGATGGCGGTATAGATGCCCATCAGCAGCGCCGTGCCGAGATCGCGCCAATGCAGCGTGCCGGAGACATAGGCGACGATCTGCCAGGCGGCATAGACCGCGATGGCGGCGATCAGCAGATACCAGATGCCGTCGACGATGCGCGAAGGCTCGCTGGTTTCATCCACCTGGCCGGGCTGGCGCAGAGAGAGGCGCAGCCGGAACACCCGCCCGAAGGCCCCGCCGATCACCTCGCCGATGGCCCGGAACAAAGCAGTGCGGCGCAGCAGCTTCAGCATCCAGGGCTCAGGGCCGGAGACGGCGGCCGTGGTCTCGAAGCGGAACTTGCCGGACCAGGCCACCAGTGGGCGGAAGATCAGCTGGTCATACAGCAAAATCACCACCAGCATGGCGATGATGGCGTAGATGATCGCGTGCAGATCCTCCTTCGCCAGCGCCACCGCCACATAGGAGCCGATGCCGGGCAGGGTGAACTGGGTGTTGCCGACCGTCACCGCCTCGGACGCGACGACGAAGAACCAGCCGCCGGACATTGACAGCATGGTGTTCCAGACCAGCCCGGGCATGGCGAACGGCACGTCCAGCTTCCAGAAACGCTGCCAGGGGGAGAGGCGGAAGGAGCGCGAGGCTTCCTGCAGATCCGCCGGCAGGGTGGTCAGGGACTGGTAGAAGCTGAAGGCCATGTTCCAGGCCTGGCTGGTGAAGATCACGAACACCGAGGCCAGCTCCGCCCCCATCACCTGGCCGGGGAAGAGATGCAGGAAGAACACGGTGGTGAAGGTGAGGAAGCCCAGGATCGGCACGGACTGCAGAATATCCAGGATCGGGATCAGCACCTGGCCGGCGCGGCGGGATTTCGCCGCCAGCGTGGCGTAGGTGAAGGTGAAGACCAGCGAGAAGAACAGAGCCGCGAACATGCGCGCGGTGGAGCGCAGCGCGTAATAAGGCAGCCAGGCCGGGTCGAGATGGATCGGCGTGTTCTGGATCTGCGCGATCGGGGTGGCGATGGTGCTGCGCCCGACCTCGACCAGCGCGATCAGCAGCCCCATGACCATCAGCATGGCCGCGCCGTCGAAGCGGTTCGGCATGCGATGCCCAGCCAGGGCAGGAGGGGTGTAATTCTTCATCGGGCCGCCTGGCTTCGGTTTAAGAGGAGTTAAGCCCCCTTAGCCATGCGGCGGCACTTTGTCACCTATGGAAAGCATTGCGCTTTGGTGACAAGCCGCAGGCCCCACAAGAGCAAAAGTTTTTGGGGGTGTGGGGGTGTTTTTTCAAAAACATCCCCACGTGTTTTCGACCCTTTTTTGCAAAAGAGGGTCGAGCCCCAAAAATTTTTTGCAACTTTATCTTGGGGTTATTTGGTTCCTGTGGAGCCGAAGCCGCCAGCGCCGCGGGCGGTTTCGTCCAGCTCCGCCACTTCCGCCCACGCCACGCGCACCACCGGCGCCAGCACCGCCTGGGCGATGCGCATGCCGCGCGTCACCTCAAAGGCCGCATCGCCCATGTTCAGCACGATGACACCGACCTCACCGCGATAATCCTCATCGATGGTGCCGGGGCTGTTCGGCAAGGTGATGCCGTTCTTCAAAGCCAGGCCGGAGCGCGGGCGGATCTGCAGCTCATAGCCGGGCGGCAAAGCGATGCTGAAGCCGGTGGGGATCAAAGCGCGCCCGCCCGGCGGAATGCTCACCGGCGCGCTCACCGCCGCCTGCAGATCCATGCCCGCCGCCCCCTTGGTGGCATAGGCGGGCAGTTCCAGCCCCTCGCCATGGGCGAGGCGCTTGATGCTCACGGTCACTTCATTCATTCGAAATGGGCTCCAATCTTCGCGGCGAGTTTTTCAGCGACCGCCTGTTTGTTCATCCTGGCCCAGGGCTCTGCGCCGTCTGCGGTCAGCAGCAGCACCTCGTTCTCGTCCCCGCCCATGATGCCGGTGCCGCCGACATTATTCGCCACCAGCCAGTCGCAGCCCTTGCGGGCGCGCTTGGCGGCGGCATGTTCGGCCAGCCTCTCCGTCTCCGCCGCGAAGCCGATGACGAGCTTCGGGCGGGTGGGCGAGGGGGCGGACAGCCCGGCGAGAATATCCGGGTTTTCGGTGAGGCTCAGCGCGGTGGCACCCGAGCCGTCCTTTTTCAGTTTTTGCTCCGCCTCGGTCTGCGGCCGCCAATCGCCGACGGCGGCCGCGCACACGGCGATATCCGCCGGCAAAGCAGCCTGCACAGCCGCCTGCATCTGCCGGGCGGTTTCCACCTTCACCAGCTCCACCCCGAACGGGTCCGGCAGCGCCACCGGGCCGGAGATCAGCGTCACCCGCGCCCCCAACGCCACCAGCGCCTGGGCAATGGCATGGCCCTGCTTGCCGGAGGAGCGGTTGGCGATATAGCGCACCGGGTCGATCGGCTCATGGGTCGGGCCGGAGGTGACGATGGCGTGCTTGCCCTTCAACGGGCCGTCCTGCAGCGCCGCCAGAATGCCAGCGAGGATCACCGGCGGCTCGGCCAGCCGGCCGGGACCGTATTCGCCGCAGGCCATCGGACCCTCATCGGGCGCCACCACCAGCACGCCGCGCGCTTTCAGCGTCGCGATGTTGGTTTCGGTGGCCGGGTGCTGCCACATGCGCACATTCATCGCCGGGGCGACGAGCACGCGCTTATCCGTGGCGAGCAGCAGCGTGCTGGCCAGATCATCCGCCAGCCCGGCGGTCATTTTGGCGAGGATATCCGCACTGGCCGGGGCCACCACCACCAGATCGGCGGCGCGGGAGAGCTCGATATGGCCCATCTCGCTGTCATCGGTCAGCGAAAACAGATCCTGATAAATCTTCTCGCCGGTCAGCGCCTGCAAGGAAAGCGGGGTGACAAACTCAGCCCCCGCCTTGGTCAGCACCGCCGTCACCCCCAGCCCGGCCTTGCTGGCCAGCCGCACCAGCTCCAGCGTCTTATAGGCGGCAATCCCGCCTGAGACGATGAGCAGGATGCGTTTCACAGCTTCCAGCCAGCATGGATGGCGGCGATGCCGCCCGAGAGGTTGCGGTAGGTGACGCGCTCAAACCCCGCCGCCTCGAACATGCGCTTCAGCTCCTCCTGCTTGGGGAACATGCGGATGCTCTCGGCCAGATATTGGTAGCTGGCACTATCCTTGGCGATGATGCCGCCGATTTTCGGCAGCGCCTGGAAGGACCAGGCATCATAGAGCTTCTCCAGCCCGGCGATCTGCAGCTGGGAGAATTCCAGCACCATGAAGCGCCCGCCCGGCCGCAGCAGGCGCTGCGCCTCGGCGATCACCTTGTCCTTGTTGGTGCAGTTGCGCAGGCCAAAGGCCATGGAGATTCGGTCAAAGCTCGAATCCGGCAGCTTGATCGCCTCGGCATCGGTCACCAGGAATTCGATATCGGCCAGATGGCCGTTGGCGGTGGCGCGGTCACGCCCGACATTGAGCATCGATTCGTTGATGTCCGACATCACCACCGGCCCGCCGCCGCGCTTGAGCCAGCCAAAGGTGATGTCCCCGGTGCCCGCCGCCAGGTCCAGCAGCTTGTGATAGGGGCGCGGGTCCAGGGCGGTGAGGAATTCGCGCTTCCAGAGCCGGTGGATGCCAAGCGACATCAGATCATTCATGATGTCGTATTTGCCCGCCACGGAATCGAACACTTCACGCACCAGCGTGCTCTTCTCCTCGCGCGGGACGGAGCGGAAACCGAAATCGGCGATGTCGTCGGCATTGTTCTGGGTCATGAGCGCCTATATAGCCTCGTTTTGCCATGCCGGAACTCCCCGAGGTCGAAACCGTGATGCGCGGTCTGGACGGTCATCTGACCGGACGGCGCATTTCCCACGCCATTCTGCGCCGCGCCGATATACGCTGGCCGGTGCCGCCAGAGCTGCCGCGCCTGCTCACCGGGGCGCTGGTGCTGGGCTTCCGGCGGCGGGGCAAGTTCATGCTGATGCGCCTCGATAATGGCTGGTCGGTGCTGATCCATCTCGGCATGTCCGGCCGGATGCTGCTGGACAGGCAGGAGGCGCTGCATGAGCATCTGACCATCGAGACGGAAGCGGGCGGGCGCGTCGGCTTTGTCGATCCGCGCCGCTTCGGGGCGCTGGATCTGGTGCGCACAGCGGATGAGGACAGCCACAGGCTGCTGGCCGGAATGGGGCCGGAGCCGCTGGGCAATGAATTCTCCGGGCCTACATGGCCGGGCTGGCCAAGGGCCGCAGCGCGCCGATCAAGGCGTTTCTGCTGGACCAGAAAGTGGTGGCGGGCATCGGCAATATCTACGCCAGCGAGGCTTTGTTCCGCGCCGGCATCTCCCCCACCCGCGCGGCGGGCAAGATTTCCCGGCCGCGTATGGACAAGCTGGCCGAGCAGGTGCGGGCGACGCTGATTGAGGCGATTGCCGCCGGCGGCTCATCCTTGCGCGATTATGTGCAGCCGAGCGGCGAGCTTGGCTATTTCCAGCATGGCTGGAAGGTCTATGGCCGTGCCGGCGAGCCCTGCGAACACTGCCCCGGCCTGCCGGCCTGCGGCGGCATCAGCCAGATCACCCAATCCGGCCGCTCTACCTTCTACTGTGCCAAAACCCAGCGCTGAGGCGGCTAGAGCGTATTCCATTCCCGTTGGTGCAGGGAATACGCTCTAGCTTTTTGTGCGAGCGATCAACTTTATCCGATCAAACGAGTCCGTTTGATCGGATGTTGCTCTACAACCGGGCCGAGCCTGACGGGTCGTCCGGGTTGAGCTTGCCGACCAGCACCCGGTTTCGCCCCGCCGCCTTGGCGCGGTAGAGCCCGTTATCCGCGGCCATCATCAAGGCCTGGGCGCCGGAGGCGGGGTCCAGCCGGGAGACGCCGAGGGAGATGGTCAGCCGGCCATAGGTGAAGCCGGTACCGGCGATGGTGGCGCGCAGCCGCTCGGCCACCACCAGCGCATCCGCCAGATTGGTCGCGGGCAGCAGCACCGCGAATTCCTCCCCGCCATAGCGGGCCAGGAAATCATAAGGCCGCAGCCCGGCTTGCAAGATGCGCGCCACCTCCTGCAAGGTGGTATCCCCGGCCTGGTGGCCGAACTCATCATTCACCGCCTTGAAATGGTCGATATCCAACAGCAGCAGGCAAAGCGGATCCCCGGTGCGCCCGGCGCGGGCGATTTCCATGTCCAGGCGCTTATCCAGCGCGCGGCGGTTGGGGTGGCGGTGAGAAAATCCGTGACCGCCTGCTGCGCCAGCCAGCCATTGGCCTGCGACAGCCCCAGCAAGGTGCGGCGCAGCTCCAGCTGCTCGACGATTTGCGCGGCCAGCAGCTTCAGCGCCCGGCTTTGCCGGGGGGCAGCTTCAACGGCTGCCGGTCCGCCAGCAGGATGGCCCCCAGCACCTCGCCATCCGGGGCGCAAAGCGGCAGCGCCGCCTGCAATTTCAGCTTCATCGGCGCGAACAGCTGCGCGGCCCCGTCCACCGCTAAGCCGGTCAGGATTTCGCCTGGCTGGTGCAGCGAAATATCGTAGAGCGGGGTGGCGGGGGGCTGCAACCGGCACCCCGCGCCGCGCCGCGCCCAGCGCCCTTTGATCCATTGATCCTCGGCGGTGAAGAAACAGATCAGCGCCGCCGCGCACTCACCGATATAGCCGGCCAGGCAGGCCAGCTCGTCAAACGCCGGATCGGGCGTGTCGTCGCTCAAGCCATATTGCGCCAGAATCGTGGCGCGGGATCCAGCCGTGCCGAGGCGCTGTCCCGCAGCTCAGGCGGCTGGCGAATCTGCGTTGTCGCTACCATCATTCCACAACCTTGTTTGTTGCGAAATCAGGATGGGTTGCGAGATTGAATGAATGGTAAATTTCCGCGTTCGATACGCGGAAATTTACTATTTTTGGTCATTTCAGCGCCTGCACCGCCGCCAGAACAGCCTCGGCATGCCCGTCCACCTTCACCTTCGGCCAGATCCTGGCGATTTTGCCCGCCGAATCGACCAGCACGGTCGAGCGTTCGATGCCCATATAGGTTTTGCCGTACATGGATTTCTCCTGCCAGGCGCCATAGGCCTCGATCACGCTGCCCTCCGGGTCCGAGGCGAGGGGGAATTCCAGCTTATATTTGGCGGCGAATTTCTCCAGCGCCTTCATGCTGTCCTTGGAGATTCCGATGATGGTCACGCCGAGCCTGGAGAAATCCGGCAGCCCGCTCTGGAAGGCGCAGGCCTCCTTGGTGCAGCCGGGCGTGTCGGCGCGGGGGTAGAAATAGAGCAGGAAGGGCTGGCCCTTCAGCCCATCGCGCGAAACAGTTCGGCCATTGGTGGCGGGCAGGGTGAAATCCGGCGCGTCTTGGCCTTCGGCCAAGCTTGTCATCAGGCTCATCATCAGGCTCCTTCGGTGAATGTCTGGGTGAAAATCTGGTGTGCCTGGGCGGCGGCTTCGCGCATGCCCGCCTGCAACGCCGCGAGATCGGCAAAGAATGTGGCGCGCAGCAGCGGCTCCAGCATGGCGCCGGGCGGGGCGGCGGCGCTCAGCGGCAGGCCGGTGATGCGGTTGATACCCTGGATCGTTCGCCACAGCCGGTCCGCCGCGATCAGCGCCTCGGCGTCGCTCTGCCGCAGCAGCCCGGCGGCGGCCAGCCCTTTCAGCGCCGCCTCGGTATTGGGCTGGAACAAAGCCGGCTCGCTGCCGCCATGGATCAGCTGCAGCGCCTGGGCGATGAAGCCGACCTCCATCATCCCGCCGGGAATGGCGCGCACATCAAAGGGCCCGCGCGGCTTCATCTCGGCGGCCAGCCGCGCCTGCATCGCGGCGGTATCGGCCAGAATGCGCGCCCGCGGCTCCGGCCGGCAGAGTGCCCCAGCACCGCCTCGCGCACTGTGGCGGCGAAGCCCGGCGTGGCCGCCATCACCCGCGCCCGGGTGAGGGCCAGGCGCTCCCAGGTCCAGCTCTCCTTGGCGTGATAGCTGCGGAAGGACGCCAGCGAGACCGCGACCGGCCCGGCATTGCCCGAGGGGCGCAGCCGCATATCCACATGATAGACCGGCCCGCCCGGCCCCTGCGCCGTCAACGCCGCCACAAAAGCCTGGGAGAGGCGCGAGAACCATTGCGTCGGCGGGATCGCCATCGGGGCGTGATCATAGATCAGCATCAGATCGAGATCGGAGCCCGCCAGCATCTCCCCGGCACCGGCCTTGCCCAGCGCCAGCACCGCCACCTTGGCGCCGCGCGGGGCGGGCTGGCGCTGCTTCTGCGCGGCGATGACCAAGGGCAGCAGCTGCGAGAGCGCGGCCTCCGCCAAAGCGCTGCGGGTGCGCCCGGCCTCATTCGCGTCCAGCCGGCCTTCCAATGTCGCCACCGAGAGGTGGAATTCCTCCTGCCGGACGAAGCGCCGCGTGGCGGCGGCGGCCTGTTCCAGATCCTCCGCCTCGGCCAGCAGCCGGCGCAGCACCGGGCGCGGCGCGGCAAAGCGGGCTTCCGGGGCGAGCAGCCCGTCCAGCGCCTGCGGGTCCTCGGTGAGATAGTCCGAGAGCGCCGGGGCGGCGCCGAGCACGGCGGCCAGGCGCTTGAGCAGGCCAGGATTGCGGGTGAACAAAGAGAGCAGCTGCACCCCGGCGCGCTGGCGGCTCAGCAGCGTGTCGAACTGGGCGAAGGCCTTGTCCGGCTCCGGCTGCGCGCCCAGGGCTGCCAGCAGCGGGGCGACCAGCCCGTCCAGCAGCTCGCGCGCCCGTGGCGAGCGCAAGGCCGGCATATCGCCCGAGCCCCAGTCGCGCAGCCGGGCGGCGATATGCTTGATATCCTTGAAGCCCAGCGCCTCCAGCCGGGCGGTGAAGGCGGGCGCCGGCGCTCCCTCGGGGCCGGGATTCAGCCCGTCCTGCAGGGCCTGGGTGCCGGCATCGAAGAAATCCAGGAAATGCGCATGCACGCGGGCGAGCAGCTTGGGGAAACTCTGCCGGAAGCGCGGCGCCGCCAGGAAGATGCAGAACGCCTCCAGCCCGGCCTCGCTGGCGGGCAGCGCATGGGTCTGGCGGTCCGCCACCATTTGCAGCCGGTGCTCGACCCGCCGCAGCTCCCGGTAATCCGCCGCCAGCTGCCTGGCCGCGCGCTCCGGCAGATGGCCGGCCCGGGCCATGGCGGGCAGCGCCTCCAAGGTCGCCGGGATGCGCAAGGCCGGGTCCTGCCCGCCCCAGACCAGCCCCAGCGTCTGCACGATGAACTCGATCTCGCGGATGCCGCCCTGGCCCAGCTTCACATCGAAGCCGCGCAAGCCCTCGGCCGGGTGCTGCGCGTCGATCTGGCGCTTCATCTCGTGAATATCCGAGATCGCCGCGAAATCCAGATATTTGCGCCAGATGAAGGGGCGGATGGCGGCCAGAAATTGCTGCCCCAGCGCCAGATCCCCGGCGACGGGCCGCGCTTTGGAGAAGGCGGCGCGCTCCCAGGTGCGGCCATGGCTCTCGTAATAAGAGAGGGCGGTGGCCAGGGCGACGACCGGCGGCGTCGCCCCTGGGTCGGGCCGCAGCCGCAGATCGACCCGGAAGACATAGCCCTCGGCATCGCGCGCCGCGAGCAAAGCGGTGAGGTCGCGCGCCAGCCGCGCCATCATCGGCTGCGAGTCCTCGCCATAGACCGGGCTTTCCGGATCGTAGAGCAGCACCAGATCGATGTCGGAGGAGTAATTCAGCTCCCGCGCGCCGAGCTTGCCCAGCGCCAGCGCGACGAAGCCGCTGCCCTGGTCCGGTGCCGCCGGGTCGGGCAGGGCGATCTCTTCCGCCGCGTGCAGCTCGTACAAAAGATGCCGGATGGCGGCGCGCAAGGCGGTCTCGGCGAGGTCCGAGAGCGCCGCGGTGACCTGCTCCAGCGTCCAGAGCCCGCCCAGATCCGCGATGGCGATGCTCAGCGCCATCTGCCTTTTGGCCCGGCGCAGCGCGTCGCTGAGCTGGGCGCGGGGCAGATCCGGCGGCAATGAAGCCAGCCCGGCCAGCACCGCTTTCGCCTGCGGGGTGGGGCCAGCTTCCAGGCAGGCGCAGAGCGTCGCGGATTCACGGCAGGCGAGCTCGGCCAGGAAGGGCGCGTTGCCGCCCAGCGCCGCCAGCAGCGCCGCCCCCGAGTCGCTCCGCGCCAGCTTGGCCTCGCGCGGGCCAAGGGCCGCGAAATCCGCGCGCAGCCGCGCCGCCGCCGCTTGATCGGCCGGTTTGGGGAAGGATGGCTTGTGAAGATCGCCGGGCATCTGGCAAGCAGAACAGGATGAAGTTCCGCAGAGGTCAAGCGGCCTGGATTATCATAGAGGCGATCCACCAGCTCGGCCGCATCGTCGCGCTGGTTGTGCTGCTGGCGCTGGCCTTGTTCGGGCTGTTGGGGTTCCGGCTGGCGCAGGGCCGCTGGAGATCCCGCAAATCGCCTCGCGCATCGCCACGCGGCTCTCCGGCGAAGGGGTTGAGGTGCGTATCGGCACCGCCGAGCTGGCCTGGGCCGGCTATCACAAAGGCGGGGCGGTGCCGCTGGTGCTGCGTCTGGCGGATATCAAGGTGGGCAGCGATTCAGGCGGGGCGCTGGCGGATATTCCCGCGGCCGATCTGACCCTGCCGGTGGCGGATCTGTTCGGCGGGCGCGACCCGATCGCGCTGAACGGCGCCGGCGCCACCTTCCCCGGCGGCAATGTCCCGGTCTCCTGGCATGCGGATCTCTGGCCCGGGCGCGGCTTCACCCTCTCCCACGGGGCGGTGCATGCGCGCATCGGCGCCGGGCGGATCGGCACCGGGGTGAACAGGGTGGCGCTCAGCGATGCCAGCTTTACCCTCGCGGTCTTGCCCGATGGCGCGGTGCAGGTGAGCGACGGCGTGGCCCAGCTCGCCCCGCAAGGCCAGAGCGCGCCGCGCCTGTACTTCAGCTTCCGCGCGCACCGCGATGGGCTCTGGCTCGGCCGGCTCAACGTAGCGCTGGACAGCGTGCAGGCCCAGGATCTGGCGGCCTACTGGCCGCCGATCGCCGCCCGGATGCGCGGGTCTGGGTGATGCGAAACATCACCGCCGGCAGCGCCCATGACGCGCAATTCAGCATCGACATGGCCGCCCATGGCGATCTCTCGCATTTCAAAATCGAGAACGTGCAGGGCGGGTTTCAGGCCAGCGATCTGACCCTGCATTTCCTGCCCGGCGCGGTGCCGCTGGAGCATCTGGACGGTGTGTTCACCATGCCGGGGATGGATACCATCCTCATCGATGCCGGCGGCGGCGCGGCCGGCGGGGTCGGGCTGCAAAGCGGCAGCATGGTGATCACCGATCTCACGGCCAAGGATCAGTTCGGCTTCCTCAGTCTGAATCTGGCGGGGCCGGTGCAGAACGTGCTTGGCATTCTGGGGCGCCGCCGCTCAACCTGCTCGCCCACACCCCGCCTGACATCAAGGGCGCCACCGGCACGCTCGCCGGCACGCTGGCGGCGATGATCCCGCTGGCCAAGAATGTCACCGCGCGGGATGTGCAGATCAACGTCGCCACCCAGCTCAGCGACGTGAAAATGGCCACCCCATTCCCGGCATCTACTTTACCGATGGCGCGGTGAGGATCGCCACCGATGGCGAGACGCTGCGGGCGGACGCCACGGCGCAGCTCGCCGGCGCCCCGGCCAGCCTGACGCTGACCCAGGATGTCTCCAAGCCGGACGGGGCGGAGACGCTGGATCTGCAGGGCGAGGCCGGGCCCGCCCTCTGGCACGCTTTCGGGCTGGATACGCCGAGTGGCTTCACCTCCGCCACGCAAGGCAGCGCGCCCTTCCGCTTCAGCCTCAGCGGCCCGGCGGATGGCACCCAGGAGGCGGCGCTGGAGGCCGACCTTACCCGCATCGGCCTGGCTTTGCCCTTGCTCGGCTGGGTCAAGCAGCCCGGCGGGGCGGGGCGGCTGGCGGCGCGTTTCAGCCTGGAGAATGGTGATCTCGGCGCGATTCAGGATTTTATGATGGAAGCGCCGGGGCTGTTCGTGCGCGGCCACAGCCAGGGGCGGGTGTTCACCCTGACCCAGGCGGATATCGGCCGGTCGCAGGCGCAAGGCAGCGTGATTGCGCCCGCCCGCCCCGGCCAGCCCTGGCAAATCGAGGCCAGCGGCGAGACGCTGGATCTGCGCCACGGCGCCGACGCGCAGACGCAGCCCGACCAGCCCGCCCCGGCGGCACCGCCGCAACCCGCGCCCTCCGGCCCGCTCTGGCAGGCCAGGCTCGCCTTCCAGCATCTTTATATCACCAAGCCGCCGGCACCGGGTCTGCGGAATGTCAGCCTCACCGCCAGCGGCCAGGGGCAGGATCTGTCGCAGGCCAGCGCCAGTGCCGATGGGATGAGCGCGCAGATCACCCCGCTCGCCGGCCCGCGCCGCGCCCTGGCCCTGCAGGGCCAGGATGCCGGGGCGCTGCTGCGCGTGTTGGGGTGTATGACGGCATGCAGGGCGGCGCGCTGGATCTGCGGGCGCAATTCGGCGGCGGCCCGGCGCAGGGCACGCTGAAGCTGGCCCAGGCCCGGCTGGTGAATGCGCCGGGCTTCATCAAGCTGATGCAGGCGGCGACCTTATATGGGGTGGCGGAGGCGATGTCTGGCCCGGGGCTGCTGATCGACCACGCGACCATCCCCTTCACCCTGGAGGGCGGCGTGCTGCGGCTGAACGGGGCGGATGCCTATTCGGAATCGCTGGGCTTCACCGCCAGCGGCAGCGTGGACGGCAATACCGGCATTTGCGATCTGCAGACCACGATCGTGCCCGCCTACGCGCTCAACGCGCTGCCGGGGAAAATCCCGGTTCTGGGGCATCTGTTCTCGGCGGAGAAGGGCGGCGGCTTGTTCGCCGTTCGCGCCCATGTGCAGGGGAAGATGAGCAACCCGCAGATCCATGTGAATCCGCTCTCCGCGCTCACGCCTGGATTCCTGCGGGGTGTGTTCGGGCTGGGGAGTGGTGCGCCGCCGGCCACGAAGCCGGCGGCGCCGTAGATTCAGCCCTGCGCCGGGGCCTTGGAGACCACGACCATCGCCGGGCGCAGCAGGCGGCCATTCAGCAGCCAGGTCTGGCTCCAGGCCTGCAGCACGGTGCCTGCCGGATGGTCCGCACTTTCCTGCTCGGCCATCGCTTGGTGCAGATTGGCGTCGAACACCGCGCCGGTCGGGTCGGTGCGGGTGATGCCGTTGCGCTCCAGAATGCCGGCGAAAGCGCGCTCGATGCCCTCGAAGCCATCACGCATCTTGGTGATCAGCTCCGGCTCGTCCTCGGTCTTCTTCGGCAGGCTGTCGATGCCGCGCTTCAGATTCTCCGCCGCCTCGACCACGTCGCGGGCGAATTTCTGCACGGCATAGAGCCGCGCATCCTCGACCTCGCGTTTGGTGCGGGCGCGCAGATTGGCCATTTCCGCCTCGGCGCGCAGCCATTTGTCGCGCATCTCGGAAAGCTCCTGCTCCAGCTGCGCGATGCGCTGATCAGGGGCTTCCAGCAGCGCCTCGTCCTGCGGGGCGGCATCCTCATGCATGATCTTGTCTTCTTCGCTCATGGCCCGGAATTAGGGGATTCTCGGCCGCCAAACAAGGAGGGCGCAACGCGCCGCTCATGCCGGATCGAGGGTTTGATGCTGGGGCCGCGCAAGCCCTGGCATCGCGGCGGTGAAATGCGCAAACGCCGCCAAGGCCCGGCCGCGCACTCCTGCTCCTCGGCCGGGCTGAAACTCTGGGCGTTCAGCCGCGCGACAAAGCCGCGCCAATGCCGGGCGCGCTGCGCCTGCAAGGCCAGATGCCGTGCGCCGTGCGCGCCATCGAACCCCAGCGCCTGGGCCCAGCCGCGCAGCTGCAAAGCGCCGAGATTGGAGCCCTGCAGCACATAAAGACAGCCCCAGCCGCTGCCGCGCGCAAAGCCCACGGGCGGCGTGGCGCCAAGCGGCGCGGTGCCGAGATCCGCGAGGTCCGCCTCCAGCGACGCTGTCAACTCATACGCATCGGCCGGAAGCAGGCGCAGCGGCGCCAGTGCTGCTTCCAACGCGCGGCGGGCCTGATGAGTGATCTGCAGATAACGCGCATACAGAACAGGCGTGGCGAAAAAGCCGGCCCGCGCATCGCCTCGTCCAGCCTGGCATGCGCCGGCGCGGTCAAGGCGCTGAGCGCGGCGCGCCGGTCCCGCGGCGCTTTATGTGGTAAAGCCATGTCCGCCGATATGGGGGTGAAGCGCTCAGCGCCAATCCGCAATGTCATTTTTACAACCGTCCGCGCCGGTCCTGATCCGCGGGCATCCTCTCGGGCGGGGCGGCCATTCCCTCTCGTCTTGGCCGCGAAATCGGCGTATGAGACGAGAAATGAATAGTCTGACGCCATTGCCCGCACGGCTGGTGATCGAAATCGTCTTCGATTTCGTCTGTCCCTGGTGTTATCTCGGCGTGAAGCGTCTGACCTATCTGCTGGCCCGCCGGCCGGAACTCGATGTCACCCTCAACTGGCGGCCCTTCCTGCTCAACCCCGACATGCCGCGCGGCGGCATGTCCCGCGCCGATTACATGATCCGCAAATTCGGCGCGGAGGACCGGGCGCGCCGGCTCTATGCCTCGATCGCCGAGCTGGGCGCGGCGGAGGGGATTGCGTTCAATTTCCCCGCCATCCGCCGCACCCCCAACAGCGTGGATGCGCATCGGCTGGTGCGCGAGGCGGCGCGGGTTGGGGCCGCGGATGCGCTGGTGGCCGGTATTTTCGCGGCGCATTTCGTCGAGGGGCTGGATATCGGCCAGCATGAGGTGCTGAGCGCGCTGGCGGTGCAGTCCGGCATGGGGGCGCGCCAGGTGCGGCTGTTCCTGGAATCCGGCGAGGGCACCGAATATGTGCATGCGGAAAATCTGCACGCGCACCGGCTCGGCATCAACGGCGTGCCCTGCTTCATGCTGGATGGCGAACACGCCATCGCCGGGCGCAGGAGAGCGAGGTGCTGGAACGGCTGATCGACCTCGCCCTGTGCACCGCCCGGGAGCGTTGAAAGGGTTTCCTTTTTTCACGGCTGCGCTACAGCTTGTAACAGGCTGTACCTGCCGCCTCAGAAAAAGGGTCGACGAAACGTGAAAAGATCTGTGATTGCGTCTTCTGCCATCGCGTTGGGCGCGGCGGCGTGGTTGAGTTACGCGCCCCAGGCGCGCGCGGATGTTCCGCCGGCTGATCCGCACAGCATCGTCACCATCCAGCTCGAAAACGACGCCGCCTCCATCCCCGGCACGGATGAGCTTTACACCTCCGGCGAGCGTCTGGGCTATGTCGGCCCCACCGGCGCGGTGCCGGGCTTTCTCTCCAATCTTGGCCAGGGCGTGTTCGGCCAGGGCAGCCAGCGCCTGGAGATAGATCTGCAGCAGGTCATCTTCACCCCGACCAACACCCAGCTCTACAACCCCAACCCGCATGACCGCCCTTATGCCGGGCAGCTTTCGGCGAAGCTGACGCTGATCCAGGACACCACGACCACCCGCTCGATGCTGGGGCGGCGATCGGCATCGTCGGCCCGGCCTCGCTGGCGCAGACCGTGCAGAACGGCTTCCACAGCATCATCGGCGATACCACCAATAAAGGCTGGCATTACCAGCTGCATGACGAGCCGACGCTGGATTTTTCCGCCGGGCGGATCTGGCGGATGGATCTGGCGAATTATGGTGGCATCGGCGTGCAGGTGCTGCCCCAGCTTACCGCGCAGGTCGGCAATACCGAGATCTATGCCCAGACCGGCGGCATCGTGCGTTTCGGCCAGGGGCTGGATTCGGATTTCGGCCCGGCGCTGATCGGCCCGCAGCTTTCCGGCACCGATGCCTATACCCCACGCGCCCCTTCGTCTGGTACGTATTCGGCGGCGCGCTGGGGCGCTTCGTGGCGCATGACATGCTGGTCCAGGGCAATGATTTCCGCTCCAGCCGCGGGGTGGGGCTGACCCATCTGCAGGGTGATCTCGAAGTGGGGCTGGCGGTGATCTATCGCGGCGTGCGGCTTTCGGCGGTGGAGACCTTCGAGACGCCGGAATTCCACGGCTCGGCGCCGGCCTTCCAGTACGGGTCGATCGCGATTTCGACCAGGTTCTAAACGTTTTTGGGGGCGGCCCTTTTTTTAAAAAGGGCCGCAAAACGTTGGGGCGTTGACGACGCCGTTGCCAAAACCCGGGCGTTTTCGCCGCTTTTTGAAAAAAGCGGCACCAAAAACTTTTATTTACTTAGAAATTTTCGGAACGCCGCCAGCGTCGCCGGGGAGATATGGTGCTCGATCCCCTCGGCATCCTCCTCCGCCGCCTCGCGCGGCACCCCCAGCGCCAGCAGCAGCGCCACCACCAGCTGATGCCGCTCCCGGCTGCGCGCCGCCAGATTTTGGCCCTCCGGCGTCAACAACACGCCGCGATAGGGCAGGGAGGTCGCCAGCCCCTCGCGTTTCAGCCGGCCGATGGTCTTGATCACGCTCGCATGCGAAATGCCCAGCCGCCTGGCGATGTCCGTCGGCCGCGCCGGGGCGCCGCCGCTCTGCAGATCATCGATCAGCTCGGCATAATCCTCCAGCGTCGCGCTCAACTGCGCGGCCCTGGTTTTGCCGAAGCGTCTGGCCTGGGTCGGCTCGGCGGGAAGGTTCGGGGTTTTGCCGTCAGCTTCCATTTTATGGCGGTGCTCCAGTCTGACGCATGCTTTGCGGGAAAACCCCCATGCTGGCAAGTTGGGGCTCGGGGCGGTTGCCGCGTTGCACAAATCCGCTATATTCAGACACCATGCGGACGCGCCACGCCTTCGCAGGTTTAAACTTTTTGTTGTGGATTCAATCACTCGTCCGATAAAGTGGGCGACAAAAATAAAGGGATGCCATCGTGGCGAACGAAAAATCTCAGAATGTGCAGGACGTGTTCCTGAACCATGTCCGCAAGAGCAAGACGCCGGTCACGGTGTTCCTGGTCAATGGCGTGAAGCTGCAGGGCGTGATCACCTGGTTCGATAATTTCTCGGTGCTGCTGCGCCGTGATGGCCATACCCAGCTGGTCTATAAGCACGCGATCAGCACGGTGATGCCGGGCGCGCCGATCATGCTGTTCGATGCCGGCCGCGCCGAAGGTGGCGCTGCGGCCCCTGGCGAGGCTGGCTCCGCCAGCGCCAGTACGTTGCGCCTGAGCCGCAACCCCGAGCCGCAATACGACCCCGAGTCCGAAGGCTGATCCTCCGGATATCGTGATGCAAGAGACCGCGCCCCCGCCAAGCCGGGCGGCGATTTTGCTGCCCTGGGACCGGCAGGCGGCCTTCGCCGCCGGTCAGATCCGCTCCGCCGAGGCCCGCCTCGCGGAAGCGGTGGGCTTGCCGCCTCCATCGGGCTGGTGATCGTGCATGAGCAGATCTTCCAGCTCCGCTCCCTCACCCCGGCCACCTTGCTCGGCAAGGGCCAGGTGGAGCTGGCCGCCACCGCCCTGCGCGGGGCGCAGGTGGATGTGGCGGTGGTGGATGCCGCCCTTACCCCCGTGCAGCAGCGCAATCTGGAAAAAGCCTTCGGCACCAAGGTCATCGACCGGACCGGGCTGATCCTGGATATTTTCGGTGCCCGTGCGCGCACCCGTGAAGGGTCGCTGCAGGTGGAGCTGGCGCATCTGGAGTATCAGCGCTCCCGCCTGGTGCGCTCCTGGACCCATCTGGAGCGCCAGCGCGGCGGCTTCGGCTTCCTCGGCGGCCCCGGTGAAACCCAGATCGAGGCGGATCGACGCCTGATCGGTGATCGCATCGTCAAGCTGAAGGCGGAGCTGGAGGAGGTGCGCCGCACCCGCGGCCTGCATCGCGGCGCGCGCAAGAAGGTGCCGTATCCGGTGGTGGCGCTGGTGGGCTACACCAATGCCGGCAAATCCACCTTGTTCAACGCGCTCACCGGCGCCACCGTGATGGCCGAGGACCAGCTTTTCGCGACGCTGGACCCGACCATGCGCGGGCTGGTGCTGCCTTCCGGGCGCAACATCATCCTCTCGGACACTGTGGGCTTCATCTCCGAGCTGCCGACCGAGCTGGTCGCCGCCTTCCGCGCCACGCTGGAAGAGGTGGCGGAGGCGGATCTGCTGCTGCATGTGCGCGACATTTCCCACCCCGACACCGAGGCCCAGGCCCGCGACGTGCGCGCCGTGCTCACCCGCATGGCCAAGGAAGGCACGCTGGACGAGGGCTGGCCTTCCCATACGCTGGAGGTGCTGAACAAGGCCGACGCGCTGGGCGGCATTGCCAATGTCGTGCAGGGCGAGGGCATCGCCGTCTCGGCCTTGACCGGCGAGGGGCTGGACCGGCTGCTGCAGACCATCGATGCCAGGCTCGCCGCCGCCGAACAGCTGGTCGAGCTGCAGGTGCCGGTTGAAGATGGCGCGCGTCTGGCCTGGCTCTATCGCCATGGCGAGGTGGTGGCGCGTGAGGATGACGAGCACCATGTGACATTGCAGGTGCGGCTCTCCGCCGTCGATAAAGCGAGGTTCGAAGCATTATGAAGCCAGCCGAGGTTCAATCCGTCATCGATCTGCTCCGGCATGTGGCGCGAACGGAAATCCTCCCCCGCTTCAAGAAGCTCTCCTCTGAGGATGTCCGCACCAAGACCGGCCCGCTGGACCCGGTGACGGTCGCCGACGAAGCGGCGGAGCGGGCGCTGAAGGCCGGGCTGAATAAACTATTCCCTGGCGATGACGTGATCGGCGAGGAGGCGGTCTCCTCCGGTGCCGCCTCGCTGGAGCGGCTGGCCCAGCCGGGGCGGGTCTGGATTCTCGACCCGATCGACGGCACCGCGAATTTCGCCGCCGAACTGCCTTTATTCGGGGTGATGGCGGCGTTGGTGGAGGCGGATGAGATCCTCGCCGGCTTCATTTTCGACCCGTTCGGCGATGACTGCGCTGTGGCGGTGAAGGGCCAGGGGTCGTACCTGATCGCGGCCGACGGCACCCGCCGCCGGCTGCAGGTGGCCGCCCCGGTGCCGGTGGACCAGATGGTCGGCTCGATGTCCTGGCGGTTCATGCCCGAGCCCTTGCGCAGCCACGTGCTGCACCGGCTGGACCGGCTGGCGGCGGTGACGGATTATCGCTGCGCCGCGCATCAATATCGCATGCTCTCGGGCGGGCATTGCCATGTGCAGATGTTCCGCAAGCTGATGCCCTGGGACCATGCGGCCGGGGTGCTGCTGCACCGTGAGGCCGGCGGCCATGCGCGGCATTTCGACGGTTCACCCTACCGCCCGTCGCAAACCGATGGCGGCCTGCTGCTGACCCCGGACGAGGCAAGTTGGGATGAGCTGGCGAACGCGCTGCTTCGATAAATAAAGGGGCTGTCCCAGATATCTTTCAGGCTTATGCCTTCAACGCCTTGAAGGATCGACATAATGGCCAGATGAATGACGATCTGGGGCAGCCCCTAAATAAAACCACCCTTCAAAGCAGCGACGCCGCGATATTCACCGACAGCGCCAGAATCACCGTATTGAACAGAAACCCGATCAGCCCCTGCAAGGTCGCCAGCCGGCGCAGCTTCTTCGAGGTGATGTTGCAGTCCGAGACCTGAAACGTCATCCCCAGCACGAAGGAGAAATACACAAAATCCAGGTAATCCGGCCGCTCGTCCTTGGGGAATTCGATGCCGCCATCCACGGTCTCGCCGCCCAGATCGTAGGAATAATATTCATGCGCGTAGCGATAGGCGAAGGTGAGCTGCGTGACCGCCCATGAAAGTGTCAGCGTGACCACGACGAAGCCGAGATACGCGCCGGTGAAATGTGCCTTCTGGTTGGCGGCGTGGGAGAACAGGAAGAGGGAGACGAAGCTCATCACCGCGCCCAGCACGGTGAGGCTGAACACGGTCCATTCGCCTTCCTGATGGGCTTTCGCGTCCTCGCTGATGTCGCGCTCTTGCGTGAGGGTGAAGACCAGCAGGGTGGTGACGAGATAGAGCAGGCTGCCGATATCCCAGGCCGCCACCGCACGGATCGCCGGGTTGGTCACCGCGAACATCAGCACCCAGCTCAGCAGGCCGATGGCGTAGCAGGCGGTGAAATAGGGCCGGGCGCGCAGGATCTGGTAGAGGCGGAAGGATTTCATGAACAGCATAAGGGCGCGCCGGCCCTAGTTTTCCAGGGCGGCCAAGGCCGGGGAGAGTTTCTTTATCTCGATCTCCACGAAGGCCATCGGGCCCGGCCCGCCATTGCGCACATCGTGCTGCACCCCGGCATCCCGGACATACGCGTCGCCCGCCTTGCGCGGGATGCTGTGAACCGTGGCGCCGTCATGCACCTCCATCAGCGCGTCGGTCAGCATCACCACGTAATAGGGCCAGCCATGGCTGTGCCAGCCCGTCACCGCCCCCGGCTCGAAAGCCCAGCGTGTGATCCGCAGCTGCGCATCGTCCTGTTGCACGGTTGAGGTGGCGGGAAGGGTGCAGGCGAAGGCCATGGGAACCTCTCGGATTATCGGTCCGCAAGCTGTAACACGCTCCAAGCGATTGAAAAGGCGTGGATGCGGCGAAAAGCGTCATAATCCCCCTGCAATCGGGGTTGCCAAATGCCCCGCTCTGGCTCAAAAGCCGGGCGAACAGCGCGGCCTGATCCAGGCGGCGCCGTACTTGTTTGACATTTTATCCGCCCGTGGAGGCATCGATGGCTGAGACAGACCTGAGTAAGATCCGGAATATCGGGATCACCGCGCATATCGACGCGGGCAAGACCACCACCACGGAGCGCATCCTTTACTACACCGGCGTGTCGCACAAGATCGGTGAAGTCCATGACGGCAACACCACCACCGATTATATGGCCCAGGAGCGTGAGCGCGGCATCACCATCACCTCCGCCGCGGTGACCTGCGAGTGGAAAGAGCACGCCATCAACATCATCGACACGCCCGGCCACATCGATTTCAACATCGAGGTGAACCGCTCCCTGCGCGTGCTCGACGGCGCCATCTTCATCATCGAGGGCGTGGCCGGCGTGCAGCCGCAATCCGAGACCAACTGGCGTCTGGCTGACCGTTACAACGTGCCGCGCCTGATCTTCATCAACAAGCTGGACCGGACCGGCGCCGATTTCTATCGCGCCTTCGACACGCTGAAGGAGAAGCTGGACATCGTGGCGCTGCCGCTGCAGCTGCCCATCGGCATCGAGGAAAACTTCCTCGGCGTGGTCGATCTGGTCGAGATGAAGGCGATCATCTGGGAAGGCGGCGAGCTGGGTGCCAAGTTCCATGATGAGGAAATCCCGGCCGACATGCTGGAGAAGGCCAAGGAGGCCCGCCAGGTCCTGCTCGACACCGCGCTGGCGGTGGACGATGCCGGCATGGAAGAATATTTCGAGAAGGGCGACGTTTCCGTCGAGACCCTGAAGCGCGCGATCAAGACCGGCACCATCACCGGCGCCTTCCGCCCGGTCATGTGCGGCACCGCCTTCAAGAACAAGGGCGTGCAGCCGCTGCTGGACGGCGTGCTGGATTACCTGCCGTCCCCCGTGGACGTTCCGGGCATCAAGGTTGCCCCGGAAGAGGGCCAGGAAGAGGATCCGAACGCGCGCCGCATCAAGGCCGACCCGAACGCCCCGTTCGCCGGCCTCGCCTTCAAGATCATCAACGACAAATACGGCTCGCTGACCTTCGTGCGCGTCTATGCCGGCACGCTGAAGAGCGGCGATTCGGTGCAGAACACCACCAAGGGCCACAAAGAGCGTATCGGCCGCATGTACAAGATGCACGCCGATAAGCGCCAGGAAATCACCGAGGTGTCCGCCGGCGACATCGCGGCCTTCGTGGGGCTGAAGGACACCGGCACCGGCGACACGCTGGCCGCGTCCGAGGACCCGGTGGTGCTGGAGCGCATGGCGTTCCCGGTCCCGGTGATCGACATCTCCGTCGAGCCGAAGACCAAGGAAGGCATCGAGAAGATGACCATCGGCCTGCAGAAGCTGGCCTCCGAGGATCCCTCGCTGCGCCTGAAGACCGACCAGGAAACCGGCCAGACCATCCTGTCGGGCATGGGCGAGCTGCATCTGGAGATCATCGTCGACCGTTTGAAGCGCGAATATGGCGTGGATGCGAATATCGGCGCGCCGCAGGTGGCCTTCCGCGAGACGATCACGAAGGAGCACACCGAGACCTACACCCACAAGAAGCAGTCCGGTGGGTCGGGCCAGTACGCCGAGGTCAAGATCGTGTTCGCCCCGCGTGAGCGTAACGAAGGCATCGAGTTCGAGAACAAGGTCGTCGGCGGTGCGATTCCGAAGGAATACATCCCGGCCGTGGAAAAGGGCATCAAGAACCAGGCCGATACCGGCGTTCTGGCCGGCTTCCCGACCGTGGATTTCTCCTTCTCGCTGGTGGACGGCAAGTACCATGACGTCGACTCGAGCGCCCTGGCGTTCGAAATCGCCGCCAAGGCCTGTTTCCGTGAAGGCATGAAGAAGGCCGGCCCGGTGATCCTGGAGCCGATCATGGACGTGGAAGTCACCACCCCGAACGACCATGTCGGCGACGTGGTGGGCGATCTCAACCGTCGCCGCGGCATGATCCAGAACCAGGAAGCCTCCGGCTCCACCGTGATCGTGCGCGCGCATGTGCCGCTGAAGGAAATGTTCGGCTACATCTCGAACCTGCGTTCGATGACCAAGGGCCGCGCCTCCTTCACCATGCAGTTCCATCACTATGATCCGGTGCCGCGCAACGTCGCCGACGAGATCATGGCCAAGAGCGCGTAAGCGCGGAAGTCTTTACAGAGAGCGCGTAAGCGCGGAGTTTTTGACCGAGAGCGCTTAAAGCCTCTCGCCCAGACCAGAAAACGGCGCCTTTGGGCGCCGTTTTTTTTGGGGCGACGCGGTTTGACAAGCCGACTCCCGACACGGCAGAGACAGGCCATGCAAGATGGCCGGATGGAGCAGACCAGCACGCAACCCCCATGGCGCCCCCGCGCCGGCTTCATCACCCTGATGCTGCTGGGCTTCGCGCTCGTGGTGCTGGTGCGGATGCCGCAGATCCTGGCGCAAGGCGGGCGCTTCTGGGCGGAAGAGGGCGTGGTTTATTTCGCCAATAGCTGGAACTGGCCTTGGTACCGGGCCTGGTTCGCCATCCATACCGGCTATATCAACTTCATCGCGGGTTTCGGCACCTGGCTGGGGCTGCAGCTGGGCGGGCTCGACCATGCGCCGCTGGTGACGGTACTGCTGGCGCTGCTGGTGCAGGCACTGGCCCCGTTCATCATCCTCACGCACGACTTTCCCTGGCGGCGCAGCCGGCTGGCTTGCGCTTCGGCGGTGCTGCTCTGCGCGGTGCCGCCCGGCACCGCCGAGGTCTGGCTGAATACCATCACCAGCCAGTTCCATCTCGGTCTGGCGGCGGCGCTGATCCTCGCCGCCCCGCCGAAAACCAAACGCCTGTTCGTGCTCGATGCGCTGCTGCTTGCCGTCGGCGTGCTCTCCGGTCCCGCCACCAGCTTCCTGCTGCCTTTGTTCCTGCTGCGCGGCGTGCTCACCCGCAGCCGGGTGATGCTGCTGTTCAGCCTGATCCTGCTGGCCGGGTTCGGCCTGCAGCTCGGCATTTATCTCACCCATCCGGTGCCGGCGCGCAGCGGGCAGGATTCGCTGGCGACGCTGCTGGCGGTGATCGCGCTGCACGGGCCGGTCATGGCCTTCACCGGCATGCATGGCGCCGCTGTCATCGGCCGCTGCTTCCTTGCCCTGCACCAGGCCCAGGCGCTGCTATGGCCACCGGTGCTGATCCTCGTCCTGTTCTACGCGCTGCTGGGCTGGCTGGTGGCGGGGGCGCGCTTTGGCCGCGCCACGCTGGCGCTGTTGCTGGCGGCGCAGATCGTCATCCTGTTCGTCTCGTTCGATAAAGCGCTCTCGCCGGACTTTACCGACAGCATGGGGCGGGCTGGGGCGGGCGCTACGCCTTCATCCCGCTGGTGCTCACCGGGCTGATCCTGACCGGCGCGGTCTGCGCCACCAGCTGGGCCCGCCGCGCCGTGGCGTTTTTCGCCTTGCTGCTGGTGCTGGTGGTCGGCGTGACCAATGACCGCACCGGCACCGCCAATTTCGCCAACGGCCCGGCCTGGGGCCCGCAGGCCAAGGCTTGGCAGGTCCGGCACTGGAACATGTTCAAAATCTGGCCCGGCACCACCGGCTGGATCGTCGCGCTCGGGCATCGGTGACCGCGCCGCGCGCAAGGTCTTCATCCAGTTTAAGATTTTAGATCGCAAATCGCAAAAAAATATGTCAGCGCCGGTGGTGCTTTTGATGGCGATTTTTTAAGGTGAGGAGCGATAGGGATTAAGGACGATGATGAGACGCATGAGCGTGAGTGCCGCCAGGCGCGATATCTGGCCGGTGCTTTTATTTCTGTTCTGTGCGTTTCCCGTTCTGGTCATGTCGGCGCTATTGACGCCGATGGGACAATCGCCGGATGAAACCTCTCATATTGCCCGTGCGGACAGCCTGCTACATGGGAACATATTGCTGATACATAAAACTGTTGAGGAGCCGGGAGCAGAGGCGCCAATCAAGGTTGTGGGCACTAAAATCAACGCCGGTCTGAGCGCTGTCGCTTGGGGGAACTATACCCAGATTTATGGTCATGCTGTCAGTGCCGCCAACAATCTGAGCGCGCTCCATCAGGTTCAATGGCAGCATCAGCGTGTTTTCATTAATATTCCCAATACGGCGGCCTATTTTCCACTCGCCTATATTCCTGGCGCCGTTGGGCTGGGCATTGGCAAGGCCATCGGGCTGTCGCCGTTCAATGCCGTTACGCTCGGCCGCCTCGCGACGGCGTTAGCTTATGTGTTGATCGGTGCGGCGGCCCTGGCGCTGGCTAATTTTGGGCGGCCAGTGCTGCTGGCGATTTTGCTCTTTCCCATAAGCTTGTTTCTGGGGGGTACGTTTGATCAGGACGGAATTCTGATCGCGCTCAGCTGCCTTGCCTGCGCGGGACTGACGCGGGAGACGGAATTTGGCCGGGCCGTGGCCTTCGCCTCTTTCGTCGTTGTGTTGCTGGCCAAGCCGCCTTATCTGCCGATGCTCGCCATCTTTGCGCTTCCTTTAGCCCGGCCGGGTTTCTGGCGTCGTGCCGGGACGGTGATTGTCGCGAGCCTGCCGGTGATTGTTTGGGCGGTGATTGTCATTCTGTTTGTAAGTGTTCCGGTTATCAAGCCATCTTACCATCCGGGCATTTTATTCACAGGTCCCGCTGGCACGATGTTTAGCCAGACTGACGCCACTGCTAATCTGCATATCATGCTGGCTGACAAGGCACGTTTCATCACGTTGCCGCTGCATACCCTGCATATTTTTGGCTTCGGCTTGTTACAGGAGGTTATCGGTAAGCTGGGATACAAAAATCTATGCTTTCCGGACTGGTTCTATGAGTGTTGGTGGAGCGCTGGCGTTTTGGCCCTGGTCAGCCTCCTGTTCACCCGTCGTTCGATCATGAGCCCAATTCCGATGGCGTTGCTGAATAATATTGCGGTTCTGGGCTTGTTCGTCATTACGGCTTGGTTGGTAATCCTATCTTTCTATTTCAGCTGGACTCAAGTCGGACAGGACTTCATTGAGGGTTTGCAAGGCCGCTACGTGCTGTTGTTATTGCCGTTCCTGCCGCTGGCCATTCCAGCCTTGGGGGCCTGGCTGCCCGAAGCCGTGCCGATGTTCCCCATTTTCCTGCTCGGGCTTCTCGACATTGGTTATGTCCCCCTGAAACTGGCGCAATTTTATTATGTCCACTGAAATTTTGTCTGTCATACAGCCGAAAATCGCGGTCCTCGTGCCATGCTATAACGAGGAAGCTGCGATCGCCGATGTCGTCACCGGTTTCGCCGCCGCGCTGCCTTCCGCGCGGATCTATGTCTATGACAACAACTCCAGCGACCGCACGCGCGAGGTCGCCGCGGCGGCGGGGCAACTGTGCGCAGCGAGCCCTTGCAGGGCAAGGGCCATGTCGTGCGCCGCATGTTCGCGGATATAGATGCCGACGCCTATGTTCTCGTCGATGGCGATGCCACTTACGATCCCACCGCAGCACCTGACATGGTGCGCCGGCTGCTGGATGAGCAACTGGACATGGTCAATGGCCAGCGCATTGAGGTGGCCGGCGAGGGGCCGATCGGCGCATATCGCCGCGGCCATCGCACCGGAAACCTCGTCCTCACTGGTCTGGTCCGCTTCGTCTTTGGCGACCGCATCCAGGACATGCTCTCCGGCTACCGCGTCTTCTCACGCCGATTCGTGAAAACCTTCCCGGCTCTGGCCTCGGGCTTTGAGACCGAGACGGAATTCACCATCCATGCGCTGGACATGCTGATGCCCCTGGCCGAGGTGCCGACGCACTATCGCGAGCGCCCGCCGGGCTCCGTCTCCAAGCTGCGCACCTATTCGGATGGGTTTCGTATCCTCAGCACCATTATCAAGTTGGTGAAGGAAGAGCGGCCGCTGCAATTCTTCTGCATCGCAGGGCTGGCATTGCTGGTGTTCGGGCTGCTGCTGGCGCTGCCGGTACTGGTGACTTATTTCCAGACAGGGTTCGTGCCGCGTTTGCCGACGGCGGTGCTTTCGCTGGGCGTTGTACTGCTGGCCATGCTCTCGTTCGCCTGCGGGTTGATCCTGGATTCCGTGGCCAGAGGAAGGCGCGAGGCTAAGCGTCTTGCCTATCTCACCATCCCGCGCTGGGAGCCACCACAGCGATAAAAATCAAAAATTTTTTGGTGCCGCTTTTTTGAAAAAAAGCGGCGAAAAAATTTGGGGCGTTGGCAACCAAGTCGCCAACGCCCCAAAACGTTTCGAAGCCCTTTTTGAAAAAAGGGCTTCACCCCAAAAACTTTTGCAAATCTTAAAGCGCCGACTTGATCGCCGCCAGCGCCGCGCCGGCCTGGCCGGCACTTGGCGCGCCCGCCTGGGCCACGGCCTTGTTGCCGCCGCCGCCCTGGCCGCCCGCCGCCGTCGCCGCCGCGCGCACCAGCTCCACCGCGCTCTGCGGCAGATCATCCGACACCGCGACCACGATGGCGGTCTTCTGCTCGGCGGTGGAGACCAGCGCCACCACGCCCGAGCCCAGCCCCTTCAGCAGGTCGGTGGCGATCGGCCGCAGCTCCTTGGCCGCGACATCGCCGACATTGCGCAGGATCGCCTTCACCCCGTTAATCTCTTCAGCTTCCGAGGCGGTGGCCAGCACCAGCTTCTTCTGCAGCTCCGCCACCTGGCGCTCCAGCCGCTTCTTGTCGTCCTGGAGCTGGGCGATGCGCCCCGGCAGCTCGGCGGGCGGCGCCTTGATCGAGGCCGCAGCCTCGGCCAGCAGCTTGGACTCCGCCTCGATCGCGGCAATCGCCGCTTCCCCGGCCAGCGCCTCGATGCGGCGAATGCCGGCCGAGACCGCGCCCTCGGAGACGATGCGGAACAGCCCGATATCGCCGGTGCGGCTGACATGGGTGCCGCCGCACAGCTCGATCGACCAGGCGGATTTGCCCTCAGCCGGCCCGCCCATGGACACGACGCGAACCTCGTCGCCATATTTCTCGCCGAACAAAGCCATCGCCCCCAGCTTTACCGCCTCATCGGGCGTCATCAGCCGGGTGGTGACTTCGGCATTCTCGCGGATATGCGCATTCACCTCGCGCTCCACCTGCACCAGCTCCTCGGCCGTGATCGGGCGGGGCTGGGAGATGTCGAAGCGCAGCCGGTCCGGCGCGTTCAGCGAGCCTTTCTGGGTCACGTGGGGCCCAAGCGCCCGGCGCATCGCCTCATGCAGCAGATGGGTGGCGGAATGGTGGGCGCGGATGGCGCCGCGGCGCTCATGGTCCACGCTGGCCACCACCGCCTGGCCGACACGGGCCGTGCCCGCCTCCACCACACCGATATGCACATAAAGCGCGCCCAGCTTCTTCTGGGTGTCGGTGATGCGGATGCGCAGATTATCCGGGCCGGTGATATAGCCGGTATCGCCCACCTGGCCGCCGCTCTCGGCGTAGAACGGGGTCTGGTTGAGCAGGATATAGGCGGTCTGCTCCGGTAGCGCCTCGTCGGTCGGCTGGCCGTCCACCACCAGAGCGGTGATGCTGCCCTCGGCGGTCTCGGTGGAATAGCCGAGGAATTCTGTGCCGCCGAGCGTCTCGTTCAGCTCGAACCAGATTGTCTCGGTGGCGGCGTCGCCGGAGCCGGCCCAGGCGGCGCGGGCGCGGGCCTTCTGCTCGGCCATGGCCTCGTTGAAGCCGTCCACATCCACGCTCTTGCCCTCTTCGCGCAAAGCGTCCTGGGTCAGATCCAGCGGGAAGCCGTAAGTGTCATAGAGCTTGAAGGCGACGGCGCCGGGCAGGGCGGCGCCTTGGGCCAGCCCCTCGCTCTCGCTCTTCAGCAGCGAGATGCCGCGGTCCAGCAGCGCGCGGAAACGGTTTTCCTCCAGCTGCAGCGTCTCGGTGATCAGCGCCTCGGCCTGGTTCAGCTCCGGGAAGGCCTGGCCCATCTGGCGGGTCAGCGCCGGCACCAGCCGGTACATCAACGGCTCCTTGGCGCCCATCATGTGCGCATGACGCATCGCGCGGCGCATGATCCGGCGCAGCACATAGCCGCGGCCTTCATTGGAGGGCAGCACGCCATCGGCGATCAGGAAGGAGGAGGAGCGCAGATGATCCGCCACCACGCGATGGCTGATGCGGAAGGCGCCGTCCGGGTCCTGGCCGGTTTCCTCGGCGGAGGCGAGGATCAGCGCGCGCAGCGTGTCCGTGTCGTAATTATCGTGCTTGCCCTGCAGGATGGCGGCGAAGCGCTCAAGGCCCATGCCGGTATCGATGGAGGGGCGGGGCAGGGGCGTGCGCGTACCCGGCGGGCCTTCCTCATATTGCATGAAGACGAGGTTCCAGATCTCGATGAACCGGTCGCCATCCTCATCCGGGGAGCCGGGCGGGCCGCCTTGGATCGAGGGGCCGTGATCATAGAAGATCTCGGAGCAGGGGCCGCAGGGGCCGGTATCGCCCATGCGCCAGAAATTATCATCGGTGGGGATGCGGATGATGCGCTGATCCGGCAGCCCGGCGATCTTCGCCCACAGTCCGGCGGCCTCGTCATCGTCGTGATAGACGGTGACCAGCAGCTTGTCCTTGTTGAGCCCGAAATCCTTGGTCAGCAGCGTCCAGGCATGGAAGATCGCCTGTTCCTTGAAATAATCGCCGAAGGAGAAATTCCCCAGCATTTCAAAGAAGGTGTGGTGGCGGGCGGTGTAGCCCACATTGTCCAGATCATTATGCTTGCCGCCGGCGCGCACGCATTTCTGCGAGGAGGTGGCGCGGTTATAAGGGCGCTTTTCCTGGCCGGTGAAGACATTCTTGAACGGTACCATGCCCGCATTGGTGAAGAGCAGGGTGGGGTCGTTACGCGGCACCAGAGGGGCCGAGGGCACGATCTGGTGGCCATTGCGGCCGAAATAATTCAGGAAGGTGGCGCGGATATCGTTGCTGGTGACCATGTGGGCTGGATTACAAGGCGGACGGGTTTTCGCCAAGCCCGCCCGCCTTCGGCGCGCGGGCCAAAAGGAGCAAAAGTTTTTTGGTGCCGCTTTTTTTCAAAAAAGCGGCGAAAAGACGAAGGCCGGATCGCCCTTAAGGGGCGTCCGGCCTTCGTCAGAAAGGGGACTTTTTGAAAAAAGTCCCCTTAAACCCCCAAAAACTTTTGTCAGTCTTCCCCGGCTTCTTCCCCGCCATCGGCGGCCATCAAAGCCTCGCCCAGCGTCGAAGACTGATCGCGGATCTTCTTCTCGATGCTCTCCGCCACTTTCGGGTTATCGCGCAGGAACTGCTTGGCATTCTCCCGCCCCTGGCCGATGCGCTGGCTGTCATACGAGAACCAGGCGCCGGATTTCTCCACCACCCGGCCTTCACGCCGAGATCCACCAGCTCGCCGGATTTGGAAATCCCCTCGCCGAACATGATGTCGAACTCCACCTGCCGGAAGGGCGGGGCCAGCTTGTTCTTCACCACCTTCACCCGGACATGGTTGCCCGTCACCTCGTCGCGCTCCTTGATCGAGCCGGTGCGGCGAATTTCCATGCGGATGGAGGAGTAGAATTTCAGCGCATTGCCACCCGTGGTCGTCTCCGGATTGCCGAACATCACGCCGATTTTCAGGCGGATCTGGTTCAGGAAGATCAAGGTGGTGTTGGAGCGCGCCACCGAGCCGGTGATCTTGCGCAGCGCCTGGCTCATCAGGCGGGCATGCAGGCCGACATGGCTGTCGCCCATCTCGCCTTCCAGCTCCGCCCGCGGCACCAGCGCGGCGACGGAGTCGATCACCAGCACATCGATCGAGCCGGAGCGCACCAGCGTATCGGCGATTTCCAGCCCCTGCTCGCCGGTATCGGGCTGCGAGATCAGCAGATTATCCACATCCACGCCGAGCTTGCGGGCATAGATCGGGTCCAGCGCGTGCTCGGCATCCACGAAGGCGCAGACACCGCCGCGCTTCTGCGCCTCGGCCACGGCATGCAGCGCCAGGGTGGTCTTGCCGGAGCTTTCCGGGCCATAGATCTCGATCACGCGGCCGCGCGGCAGGCCGCCAATGCCCAGCGCCAGGTCCAGCCCGAGCGAGCCCGAGGAGATCACCTCGATCGCCTCATTGCCGCCCTTGGCGCCCATGCGCATGATCGAGCCTTTGCCGAAGGCGCGCTCAATCTGCGCCATCGCGGCGTCGAGCGCCTTGTTCTTTTCGAGATCGGGTTTTGCCATCGTCGTCACTGTCGCCATGAAAGGTGCCTCCGGAGCGTCCAACATCGACTCGATTTCTGTCAAACGAGCTTTTTTGCTTGCGGTGGATGCAACCATAGCGTGTTTTCCTGACCTTGCCAGAGGGAATCGTTGAATCGCATCCTGACATGGCGAGAACAAATTAGCAACATGGTCGTTAATAAATTGTTCGCCGTTTGTTCGTGATTTATGGAGGAAATATTGTGATTCCGTAATGTGTATAGAACATTTACTGAACTTCGCTTCAGGCCGGGCTTTGATCCATTCCGGGACAGGGTTTGACGGCCCAGCGCGGCGCGCCATGCTGAGCCATCCAAAAGCAACAAGGCGAGGAAAAATGAGCCAGATCTATCAAGGTGCGTGTTTTTGCGGGGCGGTGGAGCTGACCGTGAGCGGTGATCCGGAGGCGATGGGCTATTGCCATTGCCGCTCCTGCCGCTCCTGGTCTGGCGGGCCGGTGAATGCGTTCACGCTCTGGAAGCCCGAGGCGGTGAAAGTCACCAAGGGCGGGAGCGAGGTGGCCACCTACGCCAAAACCGAGGCCAGCCATCGGCAATATTGCCGCAAATGCGGTGGCCATCTGATGACGGCGCATCCGGGATTCGGGCTGGTGGATGTGTTCGCGGCGACGTTGCCGGCGCTGGATTTCAAGCCCGGCGTGCATGTGAACTACGCCGAGACGGTGCTGCCGATGAAAGACGGCCTGCCCAAGCTGAAAGACTTCCCCGCCGAGCTGGGCGGCAGCGGCGAAATGGCACCGGAATAAAAGAGCAAAAGTTTTTAAGGGGTCTGGGGGATTTTTACAAAAATCCCCCAGCTCTTTCTTACAATCCGCCGCCGCGGCGCCCGATCGACGCCCCCAGCCGCAGCCGCAGCGCATTGAGCTTGATGAAGCCCGCCGCATCCTGCTGGTTATACGCCCGGCATCGTCCTCGAACGTCACCATGCGGGTATTGTAGAGCGAGTTCGGGCTCTCACGCCCGGTGACGATCACATTGCCCTTATAGAGCTTCAGCCGCACCGTGCCGGTCACGGAGGCCTGGCTGGTGTCGATCAGCGCCTGCAGCATCCGCCGCTCCGGCGAGAACCAGAAGCCGTTATAGATCAGCTCCGCATAGCGCGGCATGATGCTGTCCTTCAGGTGCCCGGCCTCGCGGTCCAGCGTGATGCTCTCGATGCCGCGATGCGCGGCGAGCAGGATGGTGCCGCCCGGAGTCTCGTACACGCCGCGGGACTTCATGCCGACGAAGCGGTTCTCCACCAGATCCAGCCGGCCGATACCGTTGGCTTTGCCGTATTCGTTCAGGCGGGTGAGGATGGTGGCCGGCGAGAGCGCCTCGCCATTGATCCCCACCGCGTCACCGTGCTTGAACTCGATGCTGATTTCGGTGACCTGATCGGGCGCTGCCTCCGGCGAGATGGTGCGCTGATACACGATCTCATCCGGCCCCACCGCCGGGTCTTCCAGCACCTTGCCTTCGGAAGAGGAGTGCAGCAGGTTGGCATCCACCGAGAACGGGGCCTCGCCGCGCTTATCCTTGGCAATGGGGATCTGGTTGGTCTCGGCATATTCCAGCAGCTTGGTGCGGCTGGTCAGCTCCCATTCGCGCCAGGGGGCGATGACGCGGATATTCGGGTTCAGCGCGTAATAGCCCAGCTCGAAGCGGACCTGGTCATTGCCCTTGCCGGTGGCGCCATGGGCGACGGCATCGGCCCCGACCATCTCGGCGATCTCGATCTGGCGCTGCGCGATCAGCGGCCGGGCGATGGAGGTGCCCAGCAGATACTGGCCCTCATACAGCGCATTGGCGCGGAACATCGGGAACACGAAATCCTTCACGAAGGTCTCGCGCAGATCCTCGATGAAGATCTCCTTGATGCCGAACATCTCCGCCTTCTTGCGGGCCGGCTCCAGCTCCTCGCCCTGGCCGAGATCGGCGGTGAAGGTCACCACCTCGCACTTATAGGTGTTCTGCAGCCAGCGAAGAATGACCGAGGTGTCCAGCCCGCCGGAATAAGCCAGGACGACCTTTTTGACTTTCTGTTCCATGCTGGCTGCTTATGACGCGGCGCGGCCAATGCCAAGGCTTGCCCAGCTCTTTCCCAGGGCCTGCCAGAATAATTTCAGCCCGGTCGCCTGCTGGGCGAGGTAGGAGCCGCTCACCAAGGCCGCCGGCGCGCGGGCATCGCCGGTGGGCAGATATTCATCGCGGAAATCGGCGGTGCGGAAGATGATGTCCCAGACCGGGAATACCGAGGCGTAATTGCAGCTATGCCGCCCGGCGGCGCGCAGCCCGTGATGGAAGCGGTGAAAGCGCGGCGAGACGAACAGCCATTCCAGCGGCCCGAAGGAGGCGCGGATATTGGCGTGGCTGAGGCTTTCGATGAATTTCATCGCCATCAGCAGCAGCGGGAATTGCAGCGGCGGGATGCCGATGAGCAGCCCGATGGCGAAGAACCAGAAAAAGCTGATCACATCATCCAGCAGATGGTTGCGGTCATCGGACCAGAAGCTCATCTGAGTCTGCGCATGGTGCAGCGCGTGCAGCGCGTACCACCAGCGGAAGGAATGGGAGAGCCGGTGGCGCCAGTAATCGGCGCAATCCAGGATCAGCGCATAGACCAGGAACGTCACCAGCGGATGCCCGAACAGGCCCGGCACCAGGCTGTCCAGGGTCGGTGGGATGAAGCCATGCTCGACCAGCAGCCCGGTGGACCAGGTCTGCACCTGATAGAACAGCACGAAGGTGACGATGGGGGTGACGCCGACGCGGTTGAGGAAGGTGTAAAACACATCCACCAGCACCGCCTTGTTGTCCGGCCAGCGCTCGACCGGCCGCCAGGCCTCCAGCGGCAGGCAGACCGCGTAGGTCACCAGCACCGCGAACATCCCATAGACGCAGATCAGGCACCAATCGAAGGCGAGATCGTCCCAAGCCATCCAGTGCAGCCGGAACAGCACCGGCAGCACCAGATACTGGTCCATATACCCGGCGATGTTGGAGAAGAGACGATCGAGACCCATACCCAAACCCCATGCAGGACTGGCGGCAACCAGCCTTTATAGCGCCCGCCCGCCGCAAAAAGCGAGAGGGCAAAGCCCGTTGTTACAAAGGCTTAAATGACGGCCCTCAGATCCGCTCGGCGGTGATCCGCCCTGGCTGGCGCAGCATGGTGTTGAGGAAGATGCCATGCGGCGAGCGTCCGACCGGGATGGAGCTGTAATGGCCGCTCACCGGGTCGAGGATCGCCACCGATTCCGCGTAACGCAGGCAGATCCAGATATTCCCCTCCGGGTCGATGCCGATATCGTCCGGCCCGCCGGGGATTTCATACTGGCGCATTATCTGGAAGCTGACCGGGTCCAAAGCGGTGAGGCCGGTCCGCCCGGGCCCCGATTGGAGACGTAGAGGATCTGCTTTTTGGTATCCAGGAAGATGTTATGCGCGCCATCGCCGGTGACGACGCGCCGGGTGATCTGCCCACTCACCGGATCGACCTCGACAAAGCCGCGCCCGCCCATGATGCAGCACAGCACTTTGCCGCGATGCCAGAGCACGCCTGCTGGTGTCTCGCCCACCGTCACCGCCCAACGCTGGGTCATGCTGGTGAGGTCGAAGGAGACCAGCGTGTTGGAATTCTGCATCGAGTTGAAGGACCAGCGGCTGTCCGGCGAGAAATCCAGATGGCTGGGCCAGCGCCCGGGCTTGAAGCGCTTCACCAGCCGCAGCGTGGCGCCGTCATAAACATCCACGAAATCCAGCCGCAGGGCGTTGACCATCAGATATTTGTTATCCGGCGTGTAGCCGAGCTGATACGGGTCGGCGATGCGCTTGCGGCCCAGCGGCGCGCCGGTGATCGGGTCGAAGATGAAAATCGCATTGCCCGAGGCGTCGCAGATGAAAAGCTGGCGGCGGTCGGGGGTCAGGCACCAATGGCTGGGCTCGCGATAAGCCGGCTCGGTCCCGACCACCTGCCGGCTCGCCATGTCGATCAGGCTGATCGAGCCGGCGGCGGAGTTCAGGACGAAGGCGAGGGGGGCGTTGCCGCCAGGGCCGGAGCAGCCCCGGCGAGGGCGAGGGGCAGGGCGGCGGGCAGGGCGATGGCAGTGCGGCGTGTGAGCATGCTGCCCCTGTAGACCCGTTTTGTGCGTTTGCGAAGATGGCGCTTACCCACAAGAAGAACGCCGAGGCGGTCCCGCGATCAGGGTATTGTCGGTCAGGGATTGCACGGCGAATGCAATGAAAATCAACCGCATCAGCCAGGCCTGCCGGGCCGGCAGAAGCGCCGTGCCGCGCGCGACCCAGAGCAGCATCAGCCCCAGCAGCAGCCCCAACCCCAGCACCCCGCCCTCGGTGCCGATGCGCAGATATTCATCATGCGCGGCATTGGTGCCGATCAGCCGGGCCAGCGGCGCGCTGAGCGGAATGATGATCTTGCCCGCCCCCACCCCCAGCCCACCCAGGGCGAGTGGGTGATCGCATTCCAGAAATACGGCCAGACCAACGTGCGGTTGGACAGGTTGTCCGCCAGGCCAAGATGGGTCATGTCCACCACCCGCAGAAACTCCAGCTGGCTGAAACAGAGCGCCAGCAGCGCCAGCAGCGCCCCCGCCAAGGCAAGGGCCCGCAGGCAGCCGCGCTGGGCCAGCAGCGCCGCCAGCGTGAGCCCCCCCAAAGCCAGCGGCGAGCGCGCCCCGGTGAGCAGGATGATGGTGAAATTGACCCCGGTCAGCAGCGCCACGGCCCGGCGCGGCCGCGCCGCCAGCTCCAGCACCCCGGCATACAGCCCCACCAGCGCCGCCCCGGCCAGAAAGGGCGGCTGCCCATCCCCGCCCAGCCGCAGCGCCCCAGCTCCAGCGTATAAAACCGGTCCAGCCCCGCCAGCGCCAGCATCGCCGCCACCCCACGGCGCAGAGCGGGGCGATCATCACCGCCCTGCAGGCGGCGCGGCTGAACCCCTCATCCTGGCGGACAAAGCCGAACAGAAACGGCGCGGCGGAGCCGACCAGCGACCGCGCCGAGGCCTCCAGGCTCAGTCCCGGATGCAGCCCATGGATCAGCCCGACGCAGAACATCAGCAGAAACGCCAGGGACGGATTGCCCACATCCCGCCGCGGCCCGTAGCGCCAGAGTGCCCCGGCCAGCACCAGCAGCCCGTAGAGCTTGAGCAGCCCCGCCGTCGCTTCCAGGCTGCCGGTGGCGCCACTCAGCCAGCCATCCGGCGCGGTGGCCAGCGCCAGCACCCACAGCACCAGCCCCACCCGCGGCCGCATCAGGGCCAGCAGCACGAGCGGCAACGCATAAACCACAACCAGGAATTGCAGCATGGCTCGTCATAGCCCATTTCTGAGGTCGTTTCAAAAGTCTCTATGGCGAGTCGCCAGGCGGTGATTTGTGAGCACCGGAGCGGAGCGTACTTAAGGTACGTGAGCACCGGAGCGCAGCAAATCACCGCCTGGCGGCCGCCAGAGTGGCTTTTCAAACGGCCTCAGTCAGCCGCGCTTGTGATTTCTTCCCGATGCGCCAAAGATGATGCCCATGAAATTAAACGTTTCCGAGGCCGGCGACGGCCCGCCGCTGGTGTTGCTGCATGGCCTGTTCGGCGCCGCCCGCAATCTCGGCGTGCTCACCCGGGCCTTTTCCGCGCATTACCGCGTCTTTGCGCTGGATCTGCGCAACCATGGCGACAGCCCGCGCGGGCCTGAGATGAATTACGCCGTCATGGCGCGGGACGTGGCGGAGACGCTCTCCAGCCTCGGCCTCTCCCGGGTGCGGCTCTGCGGCCATTCCATGGGCGGCAAGACGGCGATGATGCTCGCCCTGCAATCGCCCGATCTGGTCGAGCGCCTGGCGGTGATGGATATCGCCCCGGTGAGCTACGAGCATGATTATTCAGGCTTCGTCGAGGCGATGCGGGCCATCCCGCTCACCCCTGGCCTCTCCCGCGGCGAGGCCGACCAGGCGCTGGCCGCCAGCGTCAAAGCCCCGCCGATGCGCGCCTTCCTGCTCAATAACCTCGTCCTCGGCAGCGCCCCGCGCTGGCGCGTTGGGCTGGAGGAGATCGGCGCCAATATGAGCAACCTGTTCCGCTGGGACGATCCGCCGGGTGCCGCCCCCTATGACGGCCCGGCTCTGTTCCTGTGCGGGGCGGAGTCGGACTATGTCCGCCCGGAATACGACCCGGCCATCCGCCAGCGTTTCCCCCGCGCCGAGATTACCCGCGTCCCCGGCGCCGCGCACTGGCTGCATGCGGACAAGCCCGAGCAGGTGATCGCCGCGCTGCAGGAATTCTTCGCGGCATGAGCCAGGATTTCGATGTCATCGTCATCGGCGCCGGCATGGTCGGCGCCTCCATCGCCGCCAATCTCATCGTCACCCATAAGGTGGCGCTGGTGGAGGCGGAGGAACAGGCGGGCTTTCACACCACCGGCCGCTCGGCGGCGATCTGGATCCGCAATTACGGCCCCCCCGCGGTGCGCGTGCTCACCGGCCTGTCGCGGAACTTCTACAAAGCCCCGCCGGCGGATATCGGCACTGACCGGCTGGCGGTGGACCGCGCCATCCTCTATCTCGCCCCGCCCGCACAGGGCCAGCAGCTGGATGAGCTGATCGCCCAGGATCTCGGCATCGAGGAAATCCCGCTGTCAAAGGCCAAGGAACTCTGCCCGGCCCTGATCGAGGGCTATGCCAGCCGCGCCGGGCTGGAGTCGGACGGGTTCGACATGGATGTGGCCGGGCTGCACCAATATTATCTGCGCCGGATGCGCCAGGGTGGGGGCAGCTGCTGCTTCGCAACCGCGCCGGGCGGATCGCGCGCAAGAGCGGCCTCTGGGCGGTGGAGACCTCCGGCGGGCTGACCATCACCGCCCCCATCGTGGTGAATGCCGCCGGCGCCTGGGGCGATGAGGTGGGCAAGATCGCCGGCCTCGCCCCGCTCGGCCTCGTCCCCTGCCGGCGCACCGCCGCCATCATCGACCCTGGCCCGCACCAGGTCGCGCACTGGCCGCTGGTGCAGTCCGCCGCCCATGATTGGTATGCCAGGCCGGAGGCGCGATCCAAGCTGATGGTCACACCCTGCGATGAAACCCCGGATGTGCCGCATGACGTGCAGCCGGACGAGCTGGACATCGCCATCGGCATCGACCGCATGCAGCAGGCGCTGGATATTCCGGTGAAGCGCATCGAGCATAGCTGGGCGGGCCTGCGCACCTTCACCCCTGACCGCTCGCTGGCCTTTGGCTATGACAAGGCAGTGGAGGGGTTTTTCTGGGCGGTGGGGCAGGGCGGCTATGGCATCCAGACCGCGCCGGCGGCCTCGGCGCTGATCGCCGCCATGGTCCGGCATGAGGACCCGGGGCCGGCCGGGGTGGTGATCCCGGAGATCGACCCGATGCGCTTTCGCTGAAGCTGGTTGCAAAGCCGCGAGGGCTTTTCAATCGGCCTTTGGCATTGCCGTGCCGGGACGGGTGGCTTAGCCTGAAGCCGGAAAAACTTGAATTGTGCGTCATGCTCCCGATATTCGGTGGCAAAGATCAATTCTTTGGGGCACTGGCGTAAAGGGGCATGAGTTGCGGATTTTACTGATCGAGGACGACAAGAACGTCGTCTCCTTCGTGCTCAAAGGCATGCGTGAGGCTGGGCATAATGTGATTCACGCCGAATCCGCCCAGGCCGGCCGCGAGCGTGCGGCGCGGGAGAGCTTCGACGTGATCATTCTGGACCGTATGTTGCCGGAGAAAGAGGACGGTCTGGTGCTGCTGTCGCATTTGCGGGCGCAGAAGATCGAAACCCCGGTGCTGATTCTCTCAGGACTGGGCGAGCCGACCAACAAGGTGGCGGGCTTGCGCGCCGGCGGGATGATTATCTGGCGAAGCCCTTCGCGTTTTCGGAGCTGCTGGCGCGGGTCGAGGGGCTGGCGCGGCGTGGCGGGATCACCCGCAGCGCCTGAAATCCTAAAATAAAAAGTTTCAAAAGTTTTTGAGGGTTGTAGGGAACTTTTTTCAAAAAGTTCCCTACGTGACAAAAAGCCGGATCGCCCCCAGAGGGGGCGTCCGGCCTTTTGTCTTAACGCCGCTTTTTTGAAAAAAAGCGGCACCTCCGGCGGCATTCCGCCGCTGCTGCGCAGCGGCGGAACCTTGGCCGCCTCCGCCAAAAAACTTTTACTCCACTTCCTCCAGGTCGAGCGCATACCCCGCCGCGCGCACCGTGCGCACGATATCGATCTCGCCCGGCCCGTTGATCGCCTTGCGCAGCCGGCGAATATGCACATCCACCGTGCGCGGCTCGACATGAATGTCGCGCCCCCACACCGCATTCAGCACATCCTCGCGCGAAAACACACGCTTCGGATGGCGCAGGAAAAACTCCAGCAACCGGAACTCCGTCGGCCCCAGATGCAACGTGCGGCCATTGCGCAGCACGCGATGCGAGGCCGGGTCCAGCGAAATATCATGAAAGGCCAGCTTGTTCTTCTGCGGCACCGCGCCCGCCCGGCGCAGCAGCGCGCGAATGCGGGCAATCAGCGCCTCGGTCGAGAACGGCTTGGTGATGTAATCATCCGCCCCGGTATCCAGCCCGCGCACCGCATCCTGCTCCTCCGCGCGGGCGGTGAGCATGATGATCGGCAGCGTGCGCGTTGCCGGGCGGCGGCGCAGCTGGCGGCACAGCTCGATGCCCGACATCGTCGGCAGCATCCAGTCCAGCAGCAAAAGATCAGGCGGCGCCTCGGTGATGCGCGTCAGCGCCTCACCGCCATCGCCGGCATCCTCAACCCGGAAGCCCTGTTTTTCCAGATTATAGCGCAGCAGCGTGACCAGCGGCGCCTCATCCTCGACGATCAGCACATACGGCTTATTGCTCTCGGACATGTGGTCAGTTGGCGGCCGGCATGTAGGTGGAGGTGACATCGCCCTTGGGGCGGAAATCCGGCAGGTTGGTGCCGGTGATGGCGTAATAGGTCAGTTCGGCCATGTTGGTGGTATGGTCGCCGATGCGCTCCAGGTTTTTCGCGATGAACATCAGATGCGTGCAGGCGGAAATATTGCGCGCATCCTCCATCATGTAGGTGATCAGCTCGCGGAAGATGGTGTTGTAGAGATCATCCACGGACTGGTCCGCCCGCCACACCGCAATCGCCTTCTGCGGGTCGCTCTCGCCCACCGTGTCGATGCTGGCTTTCAGATTCTGCTGCACCAGGTTGGACATCTGCCCCAGCCCCGCGAGCGAGAAACCGCTGGCGACCTGGTTGATGACGATCGAGCGCTTGGCGATGTTGGCGGCGTAATCGCCGACCCGCTCAAGATCGTTCACGATCTTCAGCGCCTGGATCACCTGGCGCAGATCATCCGCCACCGGCTGGCGCAGCGCCAGCAGTTGCACGGCGAACTGCTCGATCCGGTGCTGCTCGGCGTCGATCTTCGCATCGCCCTCGATCACCCGCGCCGCCAGCTCGGCGTCATGGCCGATCAGCGCGCTGGAAGCATCCGCCACCGCGCGCTCGACCAGCCCGCCCATGGTGGCGATGGCGTCGCGCAGCTTCTTCAGATCCGCCTCGAAGCTGGAAATCATGTGTTTGGGTTGGTCGGCCATCGTCTGTCTCCTTAGCCGAACCGGCCGGTGATATATTCCTGGGTCTTGCGCTCGCGCGGGGCGGTGAAGATCTGGCTGGAGGAGCCAACTTCCACCAGCTCACCCAGATAGAAGAACGCCACCTGATCCGCGCAGCGCCCGGCCTGCTGCATATTATGGGTGACGATGACGATGCAGAAATCGCGCTTCAGCTCATCCACCAGCTCCTCGATCTTCAGCGTGCTGATCGGATCGAGCGCTGAGGTCGGCTCATCGAGCAGCAGCACCTCCGGGCGCACCGCGATGGAGCGGGCAATGCACAGACGCTGCTGCTGGCCGCCGGAAAGGCCGATGGCGGAGCTTTGCAGCCGATCCTTCACCTCGCCCCAGAGGGCGGCGCGGGTCAGCGCCCATTCCACCCGCTCATCCGCCTCGGCCTTGGACAGGCGCTCATGCAGCCGCACGCCAAACAGCACGTTCTCGTAAATGGATTTCGGAAACGGGGTCGGTTTCTGGAACACCATGCCGACGCGCCGGCGCAGCTTGTTCATATCCACGCCAGGGGCGATCAGATTATCCCCGCCCATCAGCACCTCACCCTCGGCGCGCTGGCCGGGATAAAGGTCGTACATGCGGTTGAGAACGCGCAGCAGCGTCGATTTGCCGCAGCCCGAGGGGCCGATCATCGCCGTCGCCTGGCGATCCGGGAAATCGATCGAGACATTCTTCAACGCGTGCGTCGCGCCGTAATAGAAATTCAAATTGCGGATGGAGACACGCGGCTCAGCCCCCGGGACCTGCTGCAGGGTATGGGGGAGCTGGGCATCGGAGGACATGTTGTGACTCGCTATTTCCATAAGGCCATTCCATAGGCGCGATACGTGACAGTACGATGACAGTCACGTGAAGCTTCTATGACAGCCGCCTCTGCAAAACGAGTCTTAAATTTTTCGCCGGGCCAAGCCCTTGCGGCTTCGCCCGGCGCGCTGCTCAGAACCGCCAGAGGACGTTGCCGGTGACCTGCGTGTCATTTCCGTCGCTCTTGAAGGCGGTGGTGGCCGCCTCCAGGCTGGCGCTGAAACGCTGGGTGAATGTCGCACTCACACCCAGGTTGAACAAGCCCCAGCTGCCCGTCTGGTGCGGGTAGCTGTTGGTCAGCGTCACGCCGGGCACATCGGTGAAGGCGGAGCTGAAGCGCTGGTTCGGCCCGGCCAGCAGAAACTCAGCCGCCGCCCCGGCATGCGGGGCAAGCGCCACGCCGCCCAGGCTGACGCTGGTCGCAATCGTGCCGCCGGCACTGGCGACCAGCTGCTTATAGCTTTGCGAATTCACGCTCTGGGTCAGCAGCGCATCGCCGGTCTCGGTATAATTGCCCAACCCGCTCTGGGTGTAGCCCAGACCGAATTCCGGCCCCACCGCGATCGTCGTCGTCGGATGGAATTTCAGCCCCACCGCGCCGCCCGCACTCCAGCTGGTGCCCGAAGGTTTGCCGGTGATGCCGCCAATCACCCCGTTGCGCTGGGTTTTGTCATTGTCATGGTCCCAGGCGGCATAGAGCTTGGCATAGGCGTCGCCGGAGGTCGCCAGCGCATACAGCCCGACATCCACGCCGTTATCCTGCACCGTGCCGCCGCCGCTCACATTCGCATGGGTGTTGTTATAGGCGAGCGAGACGCCGGCGGTGAGATGCTCATTCACCCGCATATCCACCCCCAGCGCCGTCACCGCGCTGCGATAATTATAGCCGCTATCAAACCCCTCGGTCTTGCGGGTGCCGAACTGGCCGGTGACGGAGAGGAACATCGCCACCTTATGCGCCGGATCGGCGGTGCCGCCATTCACCCCGTTAATGTCATAGGAGGCGCCGCTGGCGCCGTTCTGCAACGCATCCAGCCGCGCATTCAGCAGCCCCGCGAAACTCTCCGCGGCATTCGCATTCACCCGTGCCGGCACCGTCAGGCTCTCAAAGCCTTGCAGCGAGGCGGCCGCATATTCGGCGATGATCTGCTGCGCATGGGTGGTCGGGTGCACATTATCCCAGAACAGATAGCTATTCTGCGTCGCAATGCTGCCGGTGACACAGCTCACCGTGTAAAGGCAGGCATTGGTGACATTGCTGAAGCCATACAGAGACGGATCCGCCACCACCCTATTCAGCAGCGCCTCGGTATTCAGCACGATGATATTCGCCCCGGTGCCCTGATGCAGCAGCTGCATCTCGGTCGGCAGCGCCGCATCATGCGCCTGCGAGAACGCATCCCCAGCGCCACGCCTTGCGCGGTGGTGTTGAAATTCGGCGTCAGCCCCAGATCCGGCAGGTTGGGCACAATCAGCATCCTGGCGCCGAGATTGATCAGCGCTGTGGTGTCCTGGGTGAGCTGCGTGATCGTCGTGGTGACACCCTGCGTCACCAGCGCGGTGGCGGCCGCCGGGTTGGCCTGCACCGCCGCCGCATAGGCGAAGTAATTATTCGCCCCGCCCCAGAGTGTGACCACATCATTCGCCCCGAAACTGCCCCCGCCGCCGTGAACGAAGCGATCTCGGTGCTGATCCCCGGCAGCGCCGCCGCTTCCAGATTGGTCCCGGCATTGGTGGTGCCGATGGTCAGCGCCCCGGTAAACGCCCCGCCATAGGCATAGTCATTGGCTGAGGAAAATCCGAGCCCGGTCAGCCCCGGCAGATATTCCACCCAGACCGGCCCGTTGGAAAACCGGCCTTGATAATAAGGGGCCGGCGGCAGCCCGGTGAGTTTGTAAAGATTGCCGTCATCCGAAAGGCTGTCGCCAAACACATAGAGATTGCCCGCCTTCGCCGCCGGCGCCGCCATCAGGCTAAGCGCTGCCACACCGGCCAGAAGCCTGGTTTTCCTCATGGTCGTGTCTCCCGTTTTGTCTTACCTTTGCGCGTCTTATATCACGCAATGGTTAGGCTGGCGACGGAAAAGTGACGTGGAGATGCAATGAAAAAAGCCGCCTCCCCGGCAGGGAAGGCGGCTTTAAGAGGTGGGGACTTTTTGGAAAAAGTCCCCGCACCCCCAAAAACTTTTAGTTTTTTACGACCTTGGGCGGCAGGGCCAGCGCGATGGATAGCTCCTTGAGCCGGTTCGCCGGGATCGGCGCGGGCGCGCCCATCATCAGATCCTCGCCCTGCTGGTTCAGCGGGAAGGCGATCACCTCGCGGATATTCGGCTCATCCGCCAGCAGCATCACAATCCGGTCGATCCCCGGCGCCGAACCGCCATGCGGCGGCGCGCCATAGCGGAACGCGTTCAGCATGCCGCCAAACCGCGCCTCCACCTCTTCCGGCCCATACCCGGCAATCTCAAACGCCTTCAGCATGATGTCCGGACGATGATTACGGATCGCGCCCGAGGACAGCTCGATGCCATTGCACACGATATCATACTGGAACGCCTTGATCGTCAGCGGGTCCTGGGTCTCCAGCGCCTCCATGCCGCCCTGCGGCATCGAGAACGGGTTGTGCGAGAACACCACCTGCTTCAGCTCTTCATCATACTCGAACATCGGGAAATCGACGATCCAGCAGAATTTGAACTCACCCGCCTTGATCAGCCCGAGATCATTGCCGAGCTTGGTGCGCACGGAACCGGCAAACTTCGCCGCTGCCTCTGCCTTGCCAGCGGCAAAGAATACCGCATCGCCCGCCTTCAGCCCGCACGCCTCGCGGATCGCCTCGGCCCGCTCCGGTGCCAGGTTCTTGGCAATCGGCCCCTGCGCCCCGGCCTCGTTCCAGGTGATGTAACCCAAGCCCCCAGCGCCCTCGGCGCGCGCCCATTCATTCAGCTTATCGAAGAAGGAGCGCGGATTGCCGCCCGCCCCCGGCGCCGGAATCGCGCGCACGATGCCGCCCCCCTCGACGATCTTCGCGAACAGCCCGAAGGAGGAGCCGCGGAACGCCTCGGTGACATCGGAAATGATGATCGGGTTGCGCAGATCCGGCTTGTCCGAGCCATATTTCAGCATCGACACATCATAGGGGATGCGCTCGAAGGGCGGCTTGCCGACATCGCGCCCGGCCGCGAACTCATCGAACACCCCATGCAGGATCGGCTCGATGGTGTTGAACACGTCCTCCTGGGTGACGAAGCTCATCTCGAAATCGAGCTGGTAGAACTCGCCCGGCGAACGGTCCGCCCGGCTCGCCTCGTCACGGAAGCACGGCGCGATCTGGAAATAGCGGTCGAACCCGGCCACCATCAGCAGCTGCTTGAATTGCTGCGGGGCCTGCGGCAGCGCGTAGAACTTGCCGGGATGGTTGCGCGCCGGCACGAGGAAGTCGCGCGCGCCCTCGGGCGAGGAGGCGGTGAGGATCGGGGTCTGGAACTCGGTGAAGCCGGCCTCGATCATCCGCCGGCGGAAGCTGGAAATCACCCCCGAGCGCAGCACGATATTCTTGTGCACCTGCTCGCGGCGCAGATCCAGGAAGCGATATTTCAGCCGCAGCTCATCCGGATAATTCTCACCGCCGGCCACCTGCATCGGCAGCACATCGGCCGGGCCCTGAACCTCCAGGCGCGCCACCCGCAGCTCGATATCGCCGGTTGGCAGCTTGGCGTTGGTGGTGCCTTCCGCACGCGCCACAACCTCGCCGGTGACGGTGATCACCGACTCGACGCGCGCCGCTTCCGCCGCCGCGAACCCGGCCGAGCCGGCGGGGAACACGCATTGCGTCAGCCCGTAATGATCCCGCAGATCGATGAACAGCAACCCGCCATGGTCTCGCTTGGCGTGGACCCAGCCGGAAAGCCGGGCGGTTTGGCCGATATTCGCGGCCCGCAGGGCGGCGCAATTGTGGGTGCGATAGGCGTGAATCTGTTCCATGGGGCGCGAAAGAGCCCTTGCCCTGCTTCCTGTCAAGCGGCCTCGGCGCTATGGGAGGGACATGAACGAAAACAAGATCGAATTCATCGCCACGTCAGAGGCTTTGGAGGCTTTGTGCGCCCGTCTTGAGACCGAAGCCTTCGTGACGGTCGACACCGAATTCATGCGCGAAAAGACCTACTACCCGGAGCTTTGCCTGGTGCAGCTGGGCGGCGCCGAGGATACCGCGGTGGTGGACGCGCAGGCCCCGGGCATGGACCTTGCCCCCTGGGCCGGCTGCTGGCGAAAGAGAGTGTGGTCAAGGTCTTCCATGCCTGCCGCCAGGATGTGGAGATTTTCCTGCAGCTCTTCGGCGCCGTGCCGGTGCCGCTCTTCGATACCCAGGTGGCCGCGATGGTCGCCGGCTTCGGCGATCAGGTCGGCTATGACAGCCTGGTCAATGCCTTGACCGGCGCGCACATCGACAAGGCCCACCGCTTCTCGGACTGGTCGGCCCGCCCGCTCTCGAAATCCCAGATCAATTATGCCGCCGCCGATGTCACCCATCTGCGCGATGTCTATGAAAAGCTCAGCGCCAAGCTGGCGGCCGAGGGGCGGCTGGAGTGGGTGGCCGAGGAGATGGCGGTGCTGACGCAGCCCGAGACCTATCGGGTGGATCCAGAGCGTGCCTGGGAGCGGCTGAAAATCCGCTCCAATAACCGCCGCCAGCTCGGCTTGGCCAAGGCCATTGCGGCGTGGCGCGAGCGCGAGGCGCAGCGCATCAACATCCCGCGCGGCCGGCTTTTGAAGGACGAGCAGGTGCCCGAAATCGCCTCGCTGGCGCCGGACGATGCCGAGGCGCTCTCCAAGGCGCGCGGCATTTCGGCGGGCTTTGCCAATGGCAAATCCGGCGCCTCGCTGCTGGCCGCGATCAAGGAGGCCAAAGGCTGGCCGGAGTCCGAGCTGCCGAAGGCCGAGCGCCAGCGCGAGAGTGCGAAAGCCTCCCCGGCGCTGGTGGCGCTGCTGAAAGTGCTGCTGGCGGCGGCGGCGGAGAAGAATAATGTCGCCGCCCGGCTGGTCGCCGGCAGCGACGATATCGAGGCGCTGGCCTTGGATGAAACCGCCCCCAACCCGGTGCTGGAAGGCTGGCGCCGCGAGATGTTCGGGGAGACGGCTTTGCGCCTGATCCGCGGTCAGATCGCCATCTCTACCCAGGGCAAGCGGATCAAGATCGTCGAATTGTGAGCCGCCTCGCCGCCTTCGACCGGTTTTGCGCCAAGCTTCCCGGCAGCCGCATGGTGGTGCAATGGGGCGAGAGCCATGTGCACAAGCTGGGGCCGAAGGTGTTCGCCATCGGCGGCGGCTTTCCGGGTGAGGATGGCTATGTGTTCAAGGCCACGCCCTTGGCCTTCCAGCTTTTGCGCGAGCAGGGCCTGGCCACCCGCGCGCCTTATCTGCGCCGTGGCACCTGGCTGCGGGTCGAAGGCGGGGTGATGAGCGATGCCGAGCTGTTCAATCACATTGCCCAGTCCCACCGCCTCGTCGCCGCCAGCCTGACCCACGCCCTGCGCGCCGAACTCGGCCTTGCCTGAACTGCGCCCCGCCCGCCTCGGTGAAGGCCAGGCGCTCTATGACATCACCGCCGCTGCGATCGCCGGGCTGGCGGCCGGGCATTACAGCGAAGCCCAGATTGCAGGCTGGATGGCCGGGCGGGACGCCGCGCAGTACGAGGCGGTGATCGCGCAAGGCGGCGTCATCATCGAAGACCACGCCCAAGGCTTCGTTGAGGCCGCGCCTGGCGAAATCTTGCGCCTGTTCGTGCGCCCCGAAGCCGCAGGGCGGGGGCTGGGCGCCCGCCTGCTGCAAGCGGGGCTGGCTTTGGCCGGGCCGGGCGAAATCCACCTCAACGCCACCCTCAACGCTGCTCCGTTCTATGAAAAACACGGGTTTGAGGCGCTGGAGCACGCCCTTTACACCCATCCCGGCGGTAGCGCGCCGGTCGAGATCGTGAAGATGCGCCTCAGCCGGGGATGATTTCCTCGGCCCATAGCGCTTCGATCTGCTGGCGCGGGGTGATCAGATGGAAACGCCCGCCATCCACCAGCACGGCGGCGGCGCGGGGGCGAGAATTATAGGCGCTGCTCATCACCGCGCCATAGGCCCCGGCATCCAGCAGCGCCACCCGCCCGCCTGGCTTGATCTCCGGCAGCAGGCGGTCGGTGGCGAATTGATCCGCACTCTCGCAGATCGGCCCGACCACGTCGGCCGGAATCGTAGCGCTACGATAAGCGGCCGCGTCCAGCGGCAGGATGCCGTGCCAGGCATCATACATGGCGGGGCGGGCGAGGTCGTTCATCGCCGCGTCCAGCACCAGGAAGCGCTTGCCAGCCTGTTTTTCCAGGATCACGCTACCCAGCAGCACCCCGGCCGGGCCGACCAGATAGCGCCCCGGCTCCATCATCAGCCGCACCCCTAGCCCTTGTGTCACCTGCTTCACCGTGGCGGCGAAGGCGTGGGGGGAGAGCCCCGGCTCGTCCTGATAGCCAATGCCCAGGCCACCGCCGATATCGAACACCTCCACACTCTGCCCGGCCTCGCGCAAGGCGCGGATCATCGCCGCGCCTTTCTCGTAAGCCAGACGATAAGGCTCGGTGGAGAGGATCTGGCTGCCGATATGCATGGCAATGCCGACCGGCCGCACCCCCGGCAACCCCGCCGCGCGGGCATAGAGGGCCGGAATATCCGCCGCCGCGATGCCGAATTTGTTTTCCGCGAGGCCGGTGGTGATCTTGGCATGGGTGCCGGCATCCACATCCGGGTTCATCCGCAGCGCGATGCTGGCCACAACCCCGCGCCGGCTGGCGATGGCGGAGATCATCTCGATCTCCTCGCCGCTTTCGACATTGATCTGCCCGACCCCGGCGCCCAGCGCCGTCTCCAGCTCCGCCGCCGACTTGCCGACGCCGGAATAGACCACATTCCGGGCCGCGATCCCGGCCTTGGTGGCGCGCATGAACTCGCCGATGGAGACCACATCCGCCCCGGCCCCTTGTTCACGGAACAGGCTGAGCACGGCGAGATGGTCATTCGCCTTCACTGCGTAATGGATGTGCATCGGCACGCCCTCGGCCGCGAACGCGTCTCGTAGCGCTGCGAAACGCGCCCGCATGGTGGCGGCGCCATAGACCCAGCTGGGGGTGCCGAAAGTGTCGGCGATGGCGTTCAGCGGCACGCCTTCGAGGCACAGCCCGTCCTGGGCGTGCATGGTCAGCTGCTTGCGGGCGGCGAGCAGATCCTCAAGCCGCGGTTCCGGCCCGGTGAAATTCATGTCGGCCATGGCGGACCTCTTTATTGCGGCGGCGGGTAGCTGTGGGGGTAGGTGATGTCCTGCGCCGGGCCGGGAGGCACGGGCGCGCCGCGACGGCCGCAGCCGGCCAGGGCCGACATGGCGAGCAGGATGAACACATATTTCATGCCAGTTTCTCCAGCCAGAGTGCGGCCTGTTTGGCGACATTGGCGGGCGCGGTACCGCCATAAGACGTCCGCGAGGCGACGGAGGCCTGCACCGTCAGCACCTCGAAAATCTCGGCACTGATCCGCGGCTCGACCGACTGCATCTCCGCCAGGCTCAGCTCCGGCAAATCGCAGCGCTTCGATTCCGCCAGCCGGACCAGCTGCCCGGTAACGTGATGCGCGTCCCGGAAGGGCATTTTCAGCACCCGCACCAGCCAGTCGGCCAGGTCGGTCGCGGTGGAGAAGCCGGAGCCGGCGAGGGCTTCCATGCGGGGCTTGTTGGCTTGCAGGTCGCGCACCATGCCATCCATCGCCGCCAGGCTCAGCGAGATCGCCGCCACCGCCTCGAACACCGGCTCCTTGTCCTCCTGCATATCCTTGGCATAGGCCATCGGCAGGCCTTTCATCACCGTCAGCAGCCCGGTCAGCGCGCCGAAGATGCGGCCGGTCTTGGCCTTGGCCAGCTCGGCGGCGTCCGGGTTGCGCTTCTGCGGCATGATCGAGGAGCCGGTGGTGAAGGCATCCGAGAGCTCGATCAGTCTATAGGGCGAGGAGCACCAGATGATGATCTCTTCCGAGAAGCGGGAGAGATGCATCGCGCAGATCGACAAAGCGGAGAGGAATTCCAGGGCGAAATCGCGGTCCGAGACGGAATCCAGCGAATTCGCCGTCGGCCGGTCGAAGCCCAGGGCGGCGGCGGTGGCGTGGCGGTCGATCGGGAAGGAGGTGCCGGCCAGGGCGGCGGCGCCCAGCGGACATTCATTCAGCCGGGCGCGGGCATCGCGCAGCCGCGCCGCGTCGCGCGCCAGCATCTCGACATAAGCGAGCAAATGGTGACCAAAGGTAACCGGCTGGGCGGTCTGCAGATGGGTGAAGCCGGGCATCACGGTATCCGCATACTCGGCGGCGCGGGTGGCCAAAGCCTGCATCAGCCCATGGATCTGGCCCAGCACGCCATCCATCGCATCGCGCACCCAGAGGCGGAAATCGGTCGCCACCTGGTCGTTGCGGCTGCGGGCGGTGTGCAGCCGGCGTGCGGCCTCGCCGATGCGCGCGGTCAGCCGGACTTCGATATTGGTATGGATATCTTCCAGCTTTTCGGAGAATTCGAACGCACCGGCTTCGATCTCGGCGCCGATTGCCTCCAGCCCGGCGGCGATGGCGCTCTGGTCCTGCGCCGTGATAATGCCCTGCTTGGCCAGCATCGCGGCATGGGCCTGGCTGCCGGCAATATCCTGGCGCCAGAGCTTGGCATCGAAGCTGATCGAGGCATTAATGGCCTGCATCACCTCGGCGGGACCGGCGGCGAAACGCCCGCCCCACTGAAGCTGACCTTTGTTCGGAGTGCTGTCTTTGTCGGTCAAACCCAAACGCCCTTTACTGTTGCGCCGATCACTCATCGCCGCTGGCCCTGCCTTAGCCCTGGGCGCGGCCTGGGGCAATCGCGCAATGGCGCAAACCGCCGGCGCGGATATGCCGGATGCGGCGCTGGGCTGGACGCGCTTCGCGCCGGTGGCCCCGCCGGCGCTGAAATTCCAGGACGACAAGGGCAAGAGCCTGAGCCTGGCGGATTTCAAGGGGCATGTGCTGCTGGTCAATCTCTGGGCGACCTGGTGCGGCCCCTGCAAGGCGGAGCTGCCGACCTTCGCGGCGCTGGCGCCGAAGCTGGCGAAATTTGGCGGCTTGATTCTGCCGATCTCGATCGATGTGGATGGCCTGCCGGCGGTGCAGGCTTATTTTGCCCTGCACGGCATCCGCAATTTGCCGATGCTGGTCAATCCCGATGGGGATGATCTGGATTTGATGAATACGGACGGGATTCCCGTGACTTTGGTGATCAATCCGGCAGGCAAGGCAGTGGCAAGGCTGGATGGCGGCGCGGACTGGAACACCAAGGATGTGCTGGACTTCCTGCAGGATCTGGCGCGTTCTGGAAAGCCGGACGAAAGACATGGGGTCACTCAGGCCTGAAATGCCACGGTTCTGGCCGCTAGCGGTGTGCCCTGCGAAAGGGCGCGCCGCCTTATATGTCCTGGTTCAAGAGCGCCTCAGGCAGTTCCCATTCCTCAGGCTTTGAGTCGGGATGGTACCAGCGATATTTGTGGTTGGTCCATAACAGTAGCCCGCACAATCCCAGCGCAACGCATAATGGAATGACGGCCGTCAAATACCATGAAAAAATATCCTGGTTGGGGGCGCATACAAGCTCGAAGACATTCCATAGCAGCAGTAAAAGCGTGAAAAGCGAGGATATAAAAGCCAGCCGGCGGAAGCGGCGGACCCATTTTATGGTTTTATAGACATAGATTTTTCGGACAAATGTTACGCCGAACGCCGCCAGGATGACCGCGATAATAACCGGACCGATGGGCAAACCATTTGGCATGAAAACGTTCAGCCAATCGTCGCCAAACCAATGATGTAATATATCAGTAATCAGTATGGTTGGGGCGATAAACAAACCGCCCCCCAGCCCGGCACTGCAGAAATTTATCGCCCGTCGGGGCGGGAGATAAGGCCGCATTCCATCGTCTTGGCTTGTCGCGCTCATTGCTTTTGTCGCCGTTCTTTAGGTTCTGGAGTCAGGAGACAGCATAATGGTGGAATCGATACCAGCTCTCTTCGCGGCTGCATATCTGTGTAGCGGACCCGTCAGTGAGGCTTGGGCTTTCGTCCACCCAAGGCAATCACGGCGGCATAGATGTGGTGCATGAAACCGAGCATTTCTGACCCGGACAAGCCAGCGGGGACCAGCGCCTGTAAAGGGCCTGCTTTAGTCTGATTCCCGATATGTTCGCCGAAATGTTCAGAAAACGGGTTGTTGAATGCGTAATTGCCCATTGACCAGCCATTGAGCGCGGCATCGCGTGTCAACGTGGCTTCTTTAAAATGGACTTTCAGAGTGAAATAGTCGCGCACTTCTTTCTGCAGCTCATCGGCCTTCTTCTGTAGCCGTGCCAGGTCTGCCGCCGCCTCCTTGGCACGTGCCGCCGCGGCAGCCGCATTCGCCTGGCGGAGGACCTGTTGCTGCTTGATCTGTGCCAGGGCGTTCGAGTTGGGGTCGAGAATTTTTTGCGCATTGCCGGCGAGCTTATCAATCCGGGCCGCAGCATCCGTGGCTTCGGTGGCGGCGGCTGCCGTGTTGGCAGCCAATTTGGCCCCGGTTGCGGTCTCCGTACTCAAAGGGCGTAGTTCGCGCATCGCCCCTAGAGCCTTGGTGCCTTCGCGCAGAGGATCAATGATCGCCACCAGCGGAGCGACGCGTTCGGTGTTTTTATAATATTCCGTGCCCTCCCAGCGTTTGACGGCTTTGTCGTCGGAGAAAACTTCGAGCCAGAGGTGGTAACCATCCGCTCGGAATAGAGCTAAAGATGCACCGCTTGCCGCGAAACCTGTGGCACCTGCGGCAATCTCCGCAGCGCCGAGTGGTACGCCGACGCCGGTCGCCGATGTCGCACCACCAACGCCGAAAAGGACGAGGCCGCCCAAAAAACCGCTGATCGTCCCATAGGCATCGAGGGCAGTATTCATCGTGTCAAACGCTATAGGGTGATCAACAATGACATTATGCACAGCGTTAACGCTGGATATGACGGGATTGACGACATCGGTGACTGCAAATGTTTTAAGATTCTGCACTGAATTTGTATAGAATTCCTCCAGAATGGTTTTTACAGAACGTGCTGGCGTCTTGTCATGTTGGGGTTTGGAGTGAAGGGGAACAGCGCCGGTCCATTCATAGGCCAGGGCCAGGGCGTCGCCATCTTTGTCGTAGGTCGGCGGCTGCAACACGCAGGCCTGCCCGTTCTCGCTCCATACGAAGCCCCAAGCCTCGCTGCCTTGGCCAGGAAACGCCAAGGACTGAAACATGCGCAGATGGTGGCGCGCCATGGCTGCGCTGAGATAGGGGCCAAACGTGAACCGCTCTGTACCGTCCGTCATGGCTTTTCCTTAAAACCGGCTTGCCTTCCTCATTCCTGGCATAATACTGCCTCGGGCAATTCCCATTCCTCAGGTTTTGAGTCAGGATGATACCAGCGGTATTTGTGGATGGTCCATAACAGTAGCCCGCACAATCCCAGCGCAATGCACAGGGCAATTACAAACATCAAATACCACGAAAAAACATCCTGGTTAGGGGCGAGCACAAGCTCGATGACATTCCATACCAGCAGTAAAAGCGTGAAAAGCGAGGATATAAAAGCTAGCCGGCGGAAGCGGCGGACCCATTTTATGGTTTTATAGACATAGATTTTTCGGACAAAGGTTACGGCGAACGCCGACAGGATGACCGCGAAAATAACCGGCCCGATGGGCAAGCCATCTGGCATGAAAACGCTTTGCCAAGCATCGCCGAACCACAGATATAGAATATCAAATATCATCACCAGCGGGGCGACGAATAAACCGCCCCCCAGCCCGGCGCTGCAGAAATTTATCGCCCGCCGGGGTGGGAGATAGGGGCGCATTCCGTCATCTTGGCTTATCGGGCTCATTGATTTTGTCGCCGTTCTTTATGTCCTGGAGCCAGGATACAACTAATCTTGGACTTAATTCGAGATGGTTTGGCGGGAATAAAGCTCTGCAACCAAATCGTTCAGGCTTGTGCGCGGCGCTGGAAGGCCGGCGCGGGCGTGGGGTGTTCTTTAAAAACACCCCACGATTTTAGCGTCTCAGTTCGGCGCGCCGTTGGCGGCGGCGGCGGCGGCGGTGCGGCGCTGGTGCCAGAGGCCGACAAAGTCGATCGGCCCGAGCAGCACCGGCGGGAAGCCGCCATCGCGGGTCACGTCGGCCAGGATGTTGCGGGCGAAGGGGAAGAGCAAACGCGGGCACTCGACCAGCAGAATCGGCTCCTGCTGCTCTTCCGGAATGCCGTTGAGGGTGAACACGCCGGCATAGGACAGCTCGGCGATGAACACGACGGGCGGCTTCTCCTGGGTGCCACCGGCGGATTTCGGCGCCTCGGTGGTGCCCTCGGCGCGGATCGCCAGCGCGACCTCGAAAATGGTCTGCTCTTCCTCGATGCGGCGCACCTGCACGTCCAGATTCAGGTTCACATGCGGCTGGGCGCGCAGCTGGGTGAAGATGGCGGGCGCGCCGGGCACCTCGAAGGAGAGATCCTTGGTATACTGGATGTTGAGGATCAGCGGTTGCGGCGGCAGGCCGGCTTGTTCGGACATATCTGGTTTCCCTGTTGAAAGGCTGCGCTGCCCTAGCACGCTGGGCAGGGCATGATAAGAGTAGGGCATGACCGCACGCATCTTCATTGACGGCCAGGCCGGGACCACCGGGCTTGGCATCGCCCAGCGCCTTGAGGCGGATGGGGGCTTTTCTCTCGTCACCCTGGCGGATGCGCGCCGAAAGGACCCGGAGGCCCGCGCCGAGGCCATGGGCAATGCGGATCTGACCGTGCTCTGCCTGCCGGATGATGCGGCGCGCGAGGCGGTGGCCATCGCCCCGCAGGGGGCGCGGATTCTGGATGCCAGCACCGCCCACCGGATTGCGCCGGGTTGGGTTTATGGCTTTGCCGAGGCCTGGCCGGATCAGGCGGAGAAGATCGCGAAGGCGCAGCGCGTCGCCAATCCCGGCTGCTACGCCACCGGGGCGATCGCGCTGCTGCGGCCGCTGCTGGGGCTGGGGCTGCTGGCGGCGGATGCACCGGTTTCGATCAACGCCGTTTCCGGCTATTCGGGCGGCGGCAAGGGGATGATCGCGGACCACGAGGCCAAGGGCGGCCCGGCCTATGAGCTGTACGCGCTGGGGCTCAAGCACAAGCATATTCCCGAGATCATGGCCTATACCGGGCTGACCCGGGCGCCGATTTTCACCCCCGCCGTGGGCCATTACCACCAGGGCATGCTGGTGAGCCTGCCTTTGCATCTGGACCAGCTGGCCCGGCCCGGCAGTGCCGCGCAGCTGTCCGAGGCTTATGCGGATTTCTATGCCGGGGCGGAAAATATCATCGTGCAGCGCGGGCTTGCCACCGGCAATCTCGACCCGGAAGCGTTGAACGGCAGCAATCGCCTCGAAATCTTCGTCGCCGGCAATGAGGCGGCGGGGCAGGCGGTGGCGATTGCCCGGCTGGATAATCTCGGCAAGGGCGCCTCGGGGGCGGCGGTGCAGAATTTGAAGCTGATGCTGGGTCTGGCGGCGTGAGCGAGGCGCAGCGCCCGGGCGGGTTGCTTTACGCGCTGGGCAATCTGGCGCCGCGGATCGACCCGACCGCCTGGGTGGCGCCGACGGCGGTGCTGATCGGCGATGTGCGGATCGGGCCGGGGGCGAATATCTGGTTCAACGCGGTGCTGCGCGGCGATACCAACCCGGTGATCGTCGGCGCGCGCTCCAATGTGCAGGATGGGACCATCGTGCATGTGGACCATGACGACCATCCCGCGATCATCGGCGATGATGTGACCATCGGCCATGGCGCCATCATCCATGCCTGTACGCTGGAAAACCGCGCCTTCATCGGCATGGGGGCGACGGTGCTGGATGGCGCGGTGGTGGAGGAAGGCGGGCTGCTCGGTGCGCGGGCCTTGCTGGGGCCGGGCAAGCGCATCGGGCGGCAGGAGCTGTGGACCGGCACGCCGGCGCGGCTGGTGCGGGTGATGAGCGATGCCGAGCGGGCGCGCTGGGATGAGACGGTGCCGCATTATCTCGGCCTCACCGCGCGATATATGAAAAGCTTGCGGCCAATCACTTAATTTTCCTGGAAAATCTTACGGGGCGCGACTAAGTTTCGGGCATGAGCGAACAGGATTTCGAAGCCGCCCTTATCGATGCCGCTTTCGCCCTGGGGGCGCAGGCGGGCTGGCGGCATGTCTCTCCCGCCGCCGCGGCGCGCCATGCCGGGCTGGATCTGGTGCGCGCCCGGGCGCTGTTTCCCTGCACCGGGACAATCCTGAAAAAATTTGGTCGCCTCGCGGATGCGGCGGCGTTGAGCCATGCGCTGCAGGAGGGCAGCGTGCGCGACCGGCTGTTCGATAGTCTGCTGCGCCGGTTCGATTTTCTGCAGGCGCGGCGGCCTGGCGTGCTGGCGCTGATGAAGGCGCTGCCGTCCTGCCCGCCGCTGGCGGTGGCGCTGGCGGAGATGAACATCGCCTCCATGGGCTGGCTGCTGGAAGGGGCGGGGGTGGATGCCACCGGCCTCACCGGGGCGGTGAAAAAACGCGGCCTGCTGGCGGTGTGGCTTTATGGGCTGCGCGCCTGGGCTGCGGATGAGAGCCTTGATCTGACCGCCACCATGGCGGCGGTGGATAGCGCTTTGGCCCGTGCCGAGCGCTTCGCCACGCGCTTTTCCACCGAACCGGCGCCCAAGGCGGCGCCGGAGCCTGAGCTGCCCGCGCCGCTCTGAGGAGCCAAGGCGGGGGATGAAACCATAATCAAGGAGACGAACAATGGTTGAGAAGACGACAAAAGCTGGCACCGCGCCTTTCATGCCCGAGTTCGATATCAAGAAGCTGATGGGGGATATGAAGATCCCCGCGATGCCGGATGTGGAGGCGGTGCTGGCCGCGCATAAGCGCAATCTGGACGCGCTGACCGAGGCCAACCGGGTGGCGCTGGAAGGCGCGCAGCTGGTGGCGCGCCGGCATATGGAGATCATGCAGGAGACGATGTCCGGCCTGACCTCGACCTTGAAGGAACTCGCCGGCAACCAGCCCCGGCGGTGCGTGCCGCCAAGCAGGCCGAGCTGTTGAAGAAGGCGTATGAGAACGCCGTGGCGAATACCAAGGAGCTGGGGGATTTGATTCAGAAATCCAACGCCGAGGCGATGAGCAAGCTGAATACGCGGTTTTCCGAGGCGATGACGGAGATGAAGGCGCTGTTGGAGAAGAAATAGCGTCCCGATGACGGAGCGGCGCAGCCGCGTAGTCTGAATCGGGCCGCTCTTTCAAAGGTTTTTCCCGATGACGGAGCGGCGCAGCCGCGTAGTCTGAATCGGGCCGCTCAAATTAACCAAAAGTTTTTTGGTGCCGCTTTTTTTCAAAAAAGCGGCGAAGAGGCCGGGGCGTGTGCAGCGCCATCGTCACCACCCCAAACGTTTTGTGGCGCTTTTTAAAAAAAGGGCCACACCCCAAAAACTTTTGCGACTTCAGGTCCGGGCTTTTCCAAGGCTGAGCCAGGGGCCATATTGCCCACATGTCCCTGACCTTCATTCCGCAAAAACAGGCGCCCCGGCCGCTGCAGAAGAAGCTGCGCGTGGTCTCAGACTACCAGCCCGCCGGCGATCAGCCCACCGCCATCGCCCAGCTCGTCGAGGGGCTGGGCGCGCAGGAGCGTGACCAGGTGCTGCTGGGGGTGACCGGCTCCGGCAAGACCTTCACCATGGCCAAGGTGATCGAGGCGGCGCAGCGCCCGGCTCTGGTGCTGGCCCCAAACAAGACGCTGGCGGCCCAGCTTTATGCCGAGATGAAGAGCTTCTTCCCCGATAACGCGGTGGAATATTTCGTCTCCTATTACGATTACTACCAGCCCGAAGCCTATGTGCCGCGCTCGGACACCTATATCGAGAAAGACAGCGCGATCAACGAGACGATCGACCGCATGCGCCATGCTGCCACCCAGGCGCTGCTGGAGCGCGGCGATGTCATCATCGTCGCCTCCGTTTCCTGCATCTATGGTATCGGCTCGGTCGAAACCTACTCGAAGATGGTGGTGCGGCTGGAGACCGGCGGGCGGATCGACCGTGATACGCTGGTGAAGGCGCTGGTGGATCTGCAATATCGCCGCAATGACATGGCCTTTGCCCGTGGTTCCTTTAGGGTGCGCGGCGAGACGGTGGATATTTTCCCCTCCCAATATGAGGACCGCGCCTGGCGGGTGACGTTGTTTGGCGATGAGATCGAGAAGATTTCGGAATTCGATCCGCTGACCGGCGAGCAGAGCGCGGCGCTGGAAAATATCTCGGTCTATGCGAATTCGCATTACGTCACGCCGCGCCCGACGCTGAACCAGGCGATTGCCAAGATCAAGATCGAGCTGAAGGAGCAGCTGGCGAAATTCACCGCCGAAGGCAAGCTGCTGGAAGCGGAGCGGCTGCAGCAGCGCACCACCTTCGATATCGAGATGATGGAAACCACCGGCGCCTGCAAGGGCATCGAGAATTATTCCCGCTATCTCTCGGGGCGCAACGCTGGTGAGCCGCCGCCGACCTTGTTTGAATATCTGCCTGAGAACGCCTTGCTGTTTGTCGATGAGAGCCATGTGACGGTGCCGCAGATCGGCGGCATGTATAAAGGCGATTATGCGCGCAAATTCACCCTCTCCGAATATGGCTTCCGGCTGCCGAGCTGCATCGATAACCGGCCGCTGAAATTCGAGGAGTGGGAGCGTTTCCGCCCGCAATCCTTGTTCATCTCCGCCACCCCCGGCCCCTGGGAGATGGAGCGCACCCAGGGCGTGTTCGCCGAACAGGTGATCCGCCCGACCGGGCTGGTCGATCCGGTCACCGAGATCCGCCCGGTCGAGCATCAGGTGGACGATCTGCTGGGCGAAATCAGGCTTGTCACCAAGCAGGGCGGGCGGGTGCTGGTGACGACGCTGACCAAGCGCATGGCCGAGGATCTCACCGAATATCTCACCGAGCAGGGTGTGCGGGTGCGCTATCTGCATTCGGATGTGGATACGCTGGAGCGCATCGAGATCATCCGCGATCTTCGGCTTGGCGCCTATGATGTTCTGATCGGCATCAATCTGCTGCGCGAGGGGCTGGATATTCCGGAATGTATGCTGGTGGCGATTCTGGATGCGGACAAGGAAGGCTTCCTGCGCTCCGTCACCTCGCTGGTGCAGACCATCGGCCGGGCGGCGCGCAATGTCGATGGCCGGGTCATTCTCTATGCCGACACCATGACCCGCTCGCTGAAACAGGCGATCGACGAGACCGAGCGGCGGCGGGCCAAGCAGATGGCCTGGAATGAGGCGCATGGCATCACCCCGCAATCGGTGCGCAAGAATATCGGCGAGGTGATCCATTCGGTGTTCGAGCAGGATTACGTCACCGTGGCGCCGGTGAAGGATGTGAAGGCGGACGAGTTTGTCGGCAAGGATCTGGCCAGCTCCATCGCGGCCTTGGAAACCCGGATGCGCGCCGCGGCCGCGGATCTGGAATTCGAGGAGGCGGCGCGGCTGCGCGATGAGGTGAAGCGGCTGGAGGCGCTGATGCTGGGGCTGGAACCGCCGCCGCTCTCCAGCCGGGCGCCGGCCAAGCCGAAGGGCCCGGTGCCGCTGGGGCCGGGCGGTGGCGGCTATGATCCGGCGATGCGCAAGGGCAGGGGGCGGGCGCGCAAGGTTTGACGGCGCGCGCCGCACTTGTATCCTGCACGCCATGAAGCTCTCCGCCCTCGCCCTGCTGGCCGCCCTGGCCCCGCTGCCATCTCTGGCCGCCGCCCCTGATCTCGCCAGCCAGCTCACCGGCCAGCACGCCGTTTATAAGCTGAGCCTCTCCAAGCTGCGCACCCATGACATCACCGGCGCCACCGGGCAGATGAATTTCAACGTGGTGGATGGCTGCACCGGCTGGGCGACGACGCAGCATATGACGCTGATCATCCGCAATGTTGATGGCTCGCTGACCAAATCGGTGAGCGACTACATCACCTGGGAGAGCAAGGACGGCAAAACCCTGAGCTTCACCCTGCGCGAGAGCGATAATGACGGCAAGGAGAAGATCGACAGCGCCGGCACCGCTACCCATACCGGGCCGGATGACAGCGGCGTGATCGATTATACCGCGCCGACCAAGAAAGAGGTGAAATTGCCGCCGGGCACCTTGTTCCCGATGCAGCATACCGAGGCGCTGCTGGCGGCCGGGCGGGCGGGCAAGCAATTCATCTCGCCCTTGCTGTTCGATGGCACCTCGCCCGATGGTGCCCAGGCCACCTTTATTACCGTGCTCGGCCACCATGGGGCGGAGAAGGCGCCCTGGCCGGATCTGGATAAATTCGCCAGCACCGATGTCGATATCGGCTTTTTCGAGCGCAAGAACCAGGATGAGACGCCGGATTTCCGGACCTCGATGCGCTATTACGAGAACGGTGTGGCAACCGGGCTGGTGCTGGATTTCGGGGATTTCGTGATGAGCGGCAAGCTGACCAGCCTCAGCGTCCCGCCTTCGGCTTGCCCGCCCGCGAAGTCGCCCTGAGATTGGCGTGGCGCCGCTCCTGGCGCTCGCCCTCGCCCAGACGCTCCTCGATCTCCGGCTTGATGGCGCCGTGATTGAGCACCGAGACCATCACGATCCCGCCGGTGATGTTGCCCAGAATGGTGGGGGCGAAGAAATGCGCCGCGTAGTCATAGAGCGTGGCGCTGCCGGCGAGCACGCCATAAGCGGCCTCGGCTGAGCCGGCGATGATGTGGGAGAGCTGGGCGAGCGCCACCACATAGGTGATCAGCAGCACGATCAGCGGGCGCGAGGTGGAGGCGCTGGGCAGAATCCAGACCATCAACGCGATCAGCCAGCCGGCGAAGAAGGCGCGCACGAAGGTGGCGGCGAAGCCCGGATGGATCGCCGCCTGCGCCATCTCCTGCAAGGCCGGGGTGACGGCGGGTGGAAACAGCCCCGGCGCGTGCACCAGCACGGCGAAAATCCAGGTGCCGGCGATATTGGCGGTGAGCACCACCCCCAGAGCTTGAGCACGCCCAGCAGCGTCGCGCGGTCGCGCCTGGTGATCAGCGGCAGGATGGCGGTGAGGGTGCTTTCGGTGAAAAGCTGCTGGCGGGCGAGGACCACGATGATGAAGCCCACCGCATAGCCGAAGCTGGCCAGGGTATGCCGCCAGGGTGTGTCCGGCAGGTCGGCGGTGAGCAGCGCCTGGGTGAGGAAGGAAAACCCCATCGAGAGCCCGGCCGCCAGGCCCGAGAGGGCCAACGCGCCGGGCTTGCGGGCCAGCTCTTCCTCGCCCTCATGGCGGATGATTTCATGGATGAGAAACGCATCCGGCACGGAATGGCGTTCGGCCAGACGCAGCTCGCCATCGTCGAGATGCTGCAATTGATTGTCTTCAGCCACAGCCCCTCCGGCGATGCGTGTTAGCCGCAACACTTAAGCGCGGACAGAGCCGGATACATCGGGGCGCGGGTGAAGGTTTTTTTAGTTTGGCCCGGAACTCAAATCCCGGCCGAATTGCAGCTTCAGCTTGGCGCGGGCATGTTCATTGCCGCCATCGACCAGATTGGCCAGCAGCGAGAGGAATAATTCCTGCTCCGCCTCGTCCAAAGGGGCCAGAATGCGTTCATTGGCGCGCGCCATCGGGGCCTGCATGCGGGTGAGGGCGGCCTTGCCCTTGGCGGTGAGGTGCAGCAGCTTCTGGCGCTGGTCGCGCCGGCTGATCGCCCGGCGGATCAACCCGCCGCTTTCCAGCCGCGCGGCAACGCTGGCCAAGGTGGCGCGATCGACCCCGATTTCCTCGGCGATGGCGGACTGGTCCCGCCCGGCCTGCTTGGAAATCGCGCGCAGCACGCTGAGCTGCACCGGGGTGATCTCCAGCCCCATCGTCTCATCGGCGAACAGGGCGACGTAGATCTGGTGCAGACGTCGGATCATGAAGCCTGGATTATGCATCGTCTCGCAAGTGAATGGGCTTTTGCCACCAATGCCGATATCCATGACTGCGTATCCTGTTTGTAGAAAAATTGATACAATTATCTTATCAGGTTAGGTCAGTTAGCATGATCCACTTAAAAAAAACAACTCTTACGTTGCATCACAAATCATTGAACAACTCTGTGGTGCGGCATTTAGGCGGCGGTGGAGGCGGCTCCGAGCAAACCCGGGCAGGCGTGCACGATCAGCTTGACCGGAATTCGTGCCATTAGAGGTTGAAAGCGCCCCTTATCCAAGAAACGATGCACAAAGCCTGTTCTGGGCAGAATATGTAACAACCTTGGAATAATTCCGCCAGCGATTACAACCGCGCTGGCGCCATGGGCCAGCGCATAGTCCCCGGCGACCGCGCCCAGCGCCGCGCCGAAGCGTGAAATCGCCTCCATGGCGATTTCATCTACCCCATCGATGCCGCTTTGCCAAAGGGCGGCGTCCGGACCCGGATGGGCGGGCAGGTTGCGGGCGGCGGCCAGGGTTTCATGAATGGCGCGCAGGCCCGGGCCGGAGACGACGCGTTCGGCCGAGACCCGCCCATGCCGGGCGCGCAGCCTGGCCAGCAGCTCGTCCTCGAACTCGTCCAAGGGTGCGAAGCTGATATGGCCGCCTTCGCATTCCAGCACATGGGTATGGGTGGCGGTGCGCAGCACCTGGGCGACGCCCAGCCCGGTGCCGGGGCCGACGATGGTGATTATCCCCTGGGCCGGCAGCGGGCCGGGCGGGCCGGCGAGATGCACGTAATCAGGCTCCTGCAGCTGCGACAGGCTATGGCCGACGGCGCCGAAATCATTGATGAAGTCCAGCCGCTCCAGCCCGAGCTGGGCTTTCAGCGCCGCCGGGCGGATGCTCCAATGGGTGTTGGTGAGTTTCAGCACCTCGCCCTGCACCGGGCAGGCGATGGCGATGGCGGCCTCGCGCGGCAGGGCCCTGCCGGTTTCGCGGGCGAAGATCGACCAGGCTTCGGCGAAGCCGCCGACATCGCGGGTCTGGATCTGCACGGTTTCACCCAACGCCACCACCCGGCCTTGTTCGATCCGCGCCAGGCAGAAGCGCGCATTGGTGCCGCCGATATCCCCGGCGACGATTTCTTTATTCGCGGTCATGAAGTTAATGTGTTGCCCCCGCGTCCGAATGCAAACCTGCGGAGATTGCAACCCCCGACGCCAAGGTTGCAAAAGTTTTTGGGGGCGGCCCTTTTTTCAAAAAGGGCCGCAAAATGTTTGGGGTTCTGGCAACTGCGTGCCAAAGCCCCCAACGTTTTCGCGGCTTTTTTGTAAAAAAGCCGCCCCAAAAAACTTTTATTTAATGCGGGCTTCGATCATCAGCCGCTTCATTTCGGCGATGGCCGCCGGCAGGCCGATCAGCAATGCCTCACCCATCAGGAAATGGCCGATATTGAGCTCGGTCACTTCCGGCAGGGCGGCGACGGGCGAGACATTGGCGAAGGTCAGCCCATGGCCGGCATGGCATTCCAGCCCGGCCTTGGTGCTCAGCGTCGCCGCCTCGCGCAGCCGGTCCAGCTCGCCCAATTTGCCATTGGCATAGGCGCCGGTATGCAACTCCACCACCTGCGCGCCAACCTCGGCGGCGGCGTGGATCTGCGCCTCGTCCGGGTCCACGAACAAGGAGACGCGGATGCCCGCATCCTTCAGCCGGGCGATGGCGGGGCGCAGCGCCTCGCGCTGATTGAACACGTCCAGCCCGCCCTCGGTGGTGATCTCGGCCCGGCGCTCGGGCACGATGCAGCACCCATGCGGCTTCAGCCGGGTGGCGATGGCGACCATCTCGTTCGTCGCCGCCATCTCGAAATTCACCGGCTTGCCGGCCCAGGCGCAGATCGCCTCGGCATCGGCATCGCGGATATGGCGCCTGTCCTCGCGCAGATGGATGGTGATGCCATCCATGCCCGAGCCGACCAGCGCCTTGGCCACCGTCAGCGGATCAGGATGGTTGCCGCCACGCGCGTTCCGCAACGTGGCGACATGGTCAATGTTGACGCCGAGACGGATCATGGCGCGATCAGATATGGATCGGCCGGCCGTCCACGGCCAGGGCGGCTTCCTTCACCACTTCGGCCAGGGTCGGGTGGGCGTGGCAGGTGCGGGCCACGTCCTCGGCGGAGGCGCCGAATTCGATGCCCATGGTGCATTCGGCGATCAGCCCGCCCGCATCCGGCCCGATGATGTGGGCGCCGAGCAGCTGGTCGGTGGTCTTGTCGGCCAGCAGCTTCACGAAGCCCTCGGTGGCGCCCATGGCGCGGGCGCGGCCATTGGCCATGAACGGGAATTTGCCGACCTTATAGGCGACACCGGCGGCTTTCAGCTCTTCCTCAGTTTGCCCAACGGAGGCGACTTCCGGCCAGGTATAGACGACGCTCGGGATGGCGCCGTAATTCACATGGCCATGCTGGCCGGCCAGGATCTCGGCCAAAGCCACACCCTCTTCCTCGGCCTTGTGGGCCAGCATCGCGCCGGCGACGACGTCGCCGATCGCGTACACGCCCGGCACGTTGGTTTCGAAATGCTTGCCGATCTTCACCCGGCCGCGCTCGTCGGTCTCAACCCCGGCGGCTTCCAGGTTCAGCCCGGCGGTGTAGGCGTAGCGGCCGATGGCCAGCAGCACCACGTCGGCGGTGATGGTCTTGGCCTCGCCGCCCTTGGCCGGCTCGACGCTGAGGGTGACTTTTTCGCCCTCGACCTTGGCGGAGGTGACCTTCTGGCCCAGCTCGAACTTGAAGCCCTGCTTGGTCAGGATCTGCTGGAAGCTCTTGGAGATCTCGCCATCCATGGTGGGCGTGATCTTCTCCAGGAACTCGATGACGGTGACTTCCGCGCCCAGACGGCGCCAGACCGAGCCCATCTCCAGCCCGATCACGCCGCCGCCGATGACGACCAGATGGCCGGGCACCTTGTCCAGCTCCAGCGCGCCGGTGGAGGTGACGATGCGCTTCTCATCGACCTCGACGCCCTTCAGCGGGGTGGAATCGGAGCCGGTGGCGATGACGATATGCTTGGCGGTATAGCCCTTGCCCTCGACCTCGATCTCGTTCTTGGCGGTGAACTTGGCGGCACCCTTGATCCAGGTGACCTTGTTCTTCTTGAACAGGAACTCGATACCCTTGGTGTTGGCGCTCACCACCTCGCCCTTGCGGGCCTGCATGCGGGCGAGATCGAGCTTGATGCCTTCGATCTGGATGCCGTGATCGGCGAAGCCATGCGCCGCCTCGTGGAAATTCTCGGAGGATTGCAGCAGCGCCTTGGAGGGGATGCAGCCGATATTCAGGCAGGTGCCGCCCAGCGTGGCGCGCTTCTCGACGCAGGCCACCTTGAAGCCGAGCTGCGCCGCGCGAATGGCGCAGACATAGCCGCCCGGCCCGGACCCGATCACGATAACGTCGAAAGCTTCGGCCATTTTTCCCTCTCCAAGCGCTGATAAATACCTTGCGCCCCGGCTCTTAGACCCAACCGGCGCGCCGGACAATTCGCCAGCCGAAGGGCAGCCCAGCTTTTTCCGGGGCTTGGGTGGGGTTTCGGGGATTTCATGAACGTCTCATGCGGCCCCGGCGTGGCTCATCCCCATGTCCTGTTCAGCTTGGCTTCATTATCGGAGGTTTTTCATGGGTTTGATTCTGATCATCATTCTGCTGGTGCTGCTGTTCGGCGGCGGTGGCGGGTATTATGCGCATCGCTCTTATGGCGGCCGCGGGTCGGGCGGGGTGCTGGGTCTGATCATCATCGTGCTGCTGATCATCTGGCTCGCCGGCGGCTTCCACACGGCGTAAAAGTTTTTAGGGGTTTAAGGGGGATTTTTGCAAAAATCCCCCTTCAGACAAAAGCCCGGACCGCCCCTCGCGGGGCGTCCGGGCTTTTGTCTCATCCCAGCCGAAACCGCGCTTTCGTCACCGCATCCTGCTCCAGCGCCGCCTTGATATCCGCCTCCCCCTGCAACGAGGCCAGAATCACCACACGCTCGAAATAAGGTGCCGCCCCCATCGCCCGGTCCCGGTACAGGGCGGAGAAGGCATTCGCCGCCGGGCCGCGCGCCGTGCAGCAGAAGCAGCCGGGCTGGTGGCCAAAGCGCGGGGCGGTGAAACGTATGGCGTGGCCGGCCGGCGGCATGGCGTGGCCATCCTCCACCAGCACCGCGTCAAGCGGGCCGGGCGTGCCCCCTATATAAACCGGAATGCGGCCATCCTTTTCCATGACTTGGAAATGGGGGTGCGGGGGGCTATTTGGCAAGCATGTCAAAGCGTCCACATCTGCTCGAAGCCCTCTCCCGTAACGTTCTGCTCTGCGATGGCGGCATGGGCTCGCGCGTGCAGGCGCTGACCCTCGATATCGAGAAGGATTTCTGGGACAAGGAAAACTGTACGGAAGTGCTGAACCTGTCCCGGCCGGATCTCGTGCGCGAGATCCATCGCGGCTATTTCGAGGCCGGCTCGGACATGGTGCAGACCAATTCCTTCGGTGGCTCGCCGATCACGCTGGCGGAGTTCGAGCTGCAGGACCGCGCCTTCGAGATCAACAAAATCGCCGGGGAGCTGGCGCGCGAGGCGGCGGAGAGCTTCGCCGATGGCCGGCAGCGCTGGGTGGTCGGCTCGATCGGGCCGGGGACGAAGCTGCCGAGCCTGGGCAATATCGCCTATGACCCGCTGGAGGAGGCGCTCTACGCCCAATGCGTCGGGCTGCTGGCCGGCGGGGTGGATGCGCTGCTGATCGAGACCTGCCAGGACACGCTGCAGATCAAAGCCGCGGTGAACGGCGCCAAGCGCGCCATTCGTGAGGCCGGGAAGGATACGCCGATTTTTGTGCAGGTGACGGTGGAGACCACCGGCACGCTGCTGGTGGGGCCGGACATCGCCGCCGCGGCCACCGTCATCCACGCGCTGGATGTGCCGCTGATGGGGCTGAACTGCGCCACCGGCCCGCAGGAGATGGCCGAGCATGTGCGCTATCTCTCCCAGAGCTGGCCCGGCAAGATTTCCGTGCAGCCGAATGCCGGCCTGCCCGAGCTGGTGGATGGCCAGACCCATTACCCGCTGAGCGGGGCCGAGATGGCGAGCTGGGTGGAGCGTTTCGTGGTCGAGGACGGGGTGAACCTGATCGGCGGGTGCTGTGGCACCTCCATCCCGCATATCCAGGCGCTGGACGGGATGCTGAGGAAGCTGGGCAATCCGCGCCCGGCGCCAATCGCGCGCAAATTCCACTGGGTGCCGTCCGTCGCCAGCCTCTATGGCGCGGTGCCGTTGCGCCAGGAGAACGCCTATTTCTCCATCGGCGAGCGCTGCAACGCCAATGGCTCGAAGAAATGGCGCGAGCTGCAGGAAAGCGGCGACTGGGATGGCTGTGTCGCCATGGGCCGTGAGCAGGTGGCGGAAGCCTCCAACGCGCTGGATATCTGCACCGCCTTCGTCGGGCGCGACGAGATCGCCGAGATGAACCAGGTGATCACCCGCTTCACCTCCTCGGTGAACGCGCCTTTGGTGATCGATTCCACCGAGACGCCGGTGATCGAGGCGGCGCTGAAGCTGCATGGCGGCAAGCCGATCATCAACTCGATCAATTTCGAGGATGGCGAGGGGCATGCGCGTGAGCGCCTGAAGCTCGCGAAGAAGTTTGGCGCGGCGATGATCGCGCTGACCATCGATGAGGTCGGCATGGCCAAGGAGCCGGCCGACAAGCTGCGCATCGCCGAGCGGCTGGTGGCCTTTGCCTGCGACCAGTACGGGCTGCCGCAATCCGATCTGATGATCGACCCGCTGACCTTCACCATCGCCACCGGCAATGAGGATGACCGCAAGCTGGGGCAATGGACGCTGGAAGGCATCAAGCTGATCCGGGATAAGTTCCCGGACATCCAGATCATCCTCGGCCTCTCCAACATCTCCTTCGGCCTCAACCCCGCCGCGCGGGCGGTGCTGAATTCGGTGTTCCTGGACCATGCGGTGAAGGCCGGCATGACCGGGGCGATCGTGCATGTCTCAAAAATCCGGCCGCTGCATCTGATCGACCCGGCGGAGGTGAAGGTGTGCGAGGATCTGATCTTCGACCGCCGCGAAGAAGGCTATGACCCGTTGCAGAAGCTGCTGGAGATGTTCGCGGACCGCAAGGCGGCGGACGCCACCAAGAAGAAGCGCGCCGAGACCCCGGAAGGGCGGCTGAAGGACCGCATCGTCGATGGCGACCGCAAGGGGCTGACCGAGGATCTGGACGAGGCGCTGAAAACCCACAAGCCGCTGGAGATCATCAACAACATCCTGCTGGATGGCATGAAGGTGGTGGGCGAGCTGTTCGGCGCCGGCAAGATGCAGCTGCCGTTCGTGCTGCAATCGGCCGAGACGATGAAGGCGGCGGTGGCTTATCTGGAGCCGATGATGGAGCGCGTCGAGGGTGAGGAGCGCGGCATCATCGTGCTCGCCACGGTGAAGGGCGATGTGCATGACATCGGCAAGAACCTGGTCGACATCATCCTCACCAATAACGGCTACAAGGTCGTCAATCTCGGCATCAAGGTGCCGCTGGCGGAGATGGTGGCGGCGGCGAAGGAACATAAGGCCCATGCCATCGGCATGTCCGGCCTGCTGGTGAAATCCACGGTGGTGATGCGCGAGAATCTGGAAGAGATGTCCCGCCAGGGGCTGGATATTCCGGTGATGCTGGGCGGCGCGGCGCTGACCCGCAATTATGTCGAGGAGGATTGCGCCGCTTCCTACGCCTCCGGCCGTGTCGCCTATGCGCGCGATGCGTTCGACGGGCTGCATCTGATGGACAAGGTGACGGGGAATGATTTCGACGATTACCTCGCCGCGATCCAGGCCAAGCGCGCCGGCAAGGCCCGCAACACCAAGCGCACGCTGGGCCAGGCGGAGGCGAGCGCCTTCGCGCCGGTGGATGTGAAGGAGGTGCAGGCCCGCCGCCGGCGTTTGAACGCGGACCAGCCGGATGTGGTGCCGCCCTTCTGGGGGCGAAGGTTTTGGAGGCCGCGCCGAAGGCGGTGGTGCCGTTCCTGAATGAACGCTCTTTGTTCCAGTTCCAATGGGGCTTTCGCAAGCAGGGCAAGAGCCTGGAGGATTTCATGGGCTGGGCGCGCCAGGAGCTGCGGCCGGTGATGAAGCGCATGCTCGATCTCTGCGAGGCGGAGCGCATCCTGCACCCGCAGGCCGTGTATGGCTATTGGAAGGCGGCGGGGCAGGGGAATGATCTGATCCTGTTCGATGAGGACGGCACCACCGAAGTTGCCCGCTTCGCGCTGCCGCGCCAGCCCAGGCTGGATGGCGAATGCATCGCGGATTTCTTCCCGGACGTGGAGGATGGGCGCGGCGTGATCGGGCTGCAGGCGGTGACCATGGGGCAGAAGGCGTCCGAGGTGGCGCGGGAATGGTTCGAGGGCAACCGCTACCAGGATTACCTCTATCTGCACGGCGTTTCGGTGGAGATGGCGGAGGCGCTGGCGGAATACACCCATAAGCGCATCCGCGCCGAGCTGGGCTTCGCGGCGGAGGATGACCGGGAGATGGAGAAGATGCTGGGGCAGGGCTATCGCGGCTCGCGCTACAGCTTCGGCTACCCGGCCTGCCCGAAGCTGGAGGACCAGGAGCAGCTTCTGCGGCTGCTGGGGGCGGAGCGGATTGGGATTTCGCTGTCGGACGAGCATCAGCTGCATCCGGAACAGAGCACCAGCGCGATTGTGGTGTTGAACAGCCACGCGAAGTATTTTTCGGTGTAAAAAGTTTTTGGCGTCCCGATGACGGAGCGGCGCAGCCGCGTAGTCTGAATCGGGCCGCCCAAATCCAAAGAGAAACGTTTGGGGTTTTGACGACGACGTAGTCAACGCCCCGAACGTTTTTGTCGCTTTTTGGGGCTTGTTGAGATTTAAGGATTCCCCTGACCACGTCTTTTGTGATTCACGCTTTTCATGGAAGAGCGTTTTGTCCTGACTGACGCCCAATGGGCGAAGATTGAGCCGCACTGCCTTGGGAAAGTGGGTGATCCCGGCGGAGCGGTTTGAATAACCGCTTATTTGTTGAAGGTGTTTTGTGGATTGCGCGCACGGGCAGCCCGTGGCGTGATCTGCCGCCGTGGTTTGGTAAATGGAACACGGTGTTCAAGCGTTACCGTGACTGGGTAAAAGCTGGTGTTTTTCAGAAGCTTTTCGAGGCCTTATCGGATGAGCCGGACATGGAATACGCGATGATCGACGGCACGGTTGTAAAGGTCCATCGCCATGGCCAAGGCGCAAAAGGGGGACCAAAAGCCAGGCCATAGGGCGCAGCGTCACCGGATGGGCGACCAAAATCGTCGCTTTAACAGACGCGCTCGGCAATCTGGTCCGCTTCGTCATTATCCCCGGTCAGCATTTTGACACTGTCGGCGTCGCCCCGCTCATCCAGCAGGCGGACTTTGCCGCTTTGCTTGCCGACAAGGCATTTGACGTAGAGTGGATCCGTGAGGCTCTGGAAAAGCAAAAGGCAGAGGCCGTCATTCCCCAACGGAAAAACCGTATCGTCAAACGCGATTATGACAAAACGACCTATAAGGCCCGCCATCTCATCGAAAACTTTTTCGCCAAACTCAAGGAGTTCAAGCGTATCGCCATGCGCAGCGACAAGACAGACCAATCCTTCAAAGCAATGATCTATCTCGCCGCTGCAACAATCAATTCACGATGAATGTCAACAAGCCCTGAAAAAAGCGACACCAAAAACTTTTATTTATTTAGTTTATCCAGAATCGCCTCGCGCGCCTCCGGCGGCAGGCTCGCCAGCGCCGCGTTCAGCTTCGCCGCGTTGCGCCGCAACTCGTAGAGCTGGTCCAGCAGCGACAGCACCACCGGCATCGCCGCCTCGCCAATCTCCAGATCATGGCGCAGCGTCTGGATCAGCCTGATCCGCGCTACATCCACCGCCTCGAACTGCCATGCCCCTGCGCGCCGCGCGCGCGGACCCAGGCGGCCTCGATCCAGCCGCCCAGTTCCGCCTCGTCCAGCCCGGAAATATGCAGAGACTCGAAATCCATCATTTCAGCCCCTCCCTTGGGTTGAAGCCGGGCTGCTCCCAGCCTTCCAGGAATGTCTTCAACGCCGCATCGGCCGGGCCGATGACCACGTTCAGCTTCACATGCAGATCCCCCGCCTCGTGCTTGCCATGCGCCGGCACGCCGCGCCCGCGCAGCCGCATTTCGGTGCCGCTCTCGGTGCCGGGGCGGATCGTCATCGCCACATCGCCGGCCGGGGTGGGCAGGGTGATCTTCGCCCCCAGCACCGCCTCCTTCATCGAGACCGGCACTTCCATATGGATATTGCGGCCCAGGCGGCGGTAGAATTTATGCGGCGCGATATGGATTTCGATCAGCGCATCGCCATCCGGCCCGCCTTTGGCGCCGGGATCGCCCTTGCCACGCAGGCGCAGAATATCCCCTTCCTCGGTGCCGGGGGAATTTTCACATCCAGCGTGCCGCCATCGGGCAAGGTGATGCGCCTTGTGGCGCCGCTTACCGCCTCCAGGAAGCCAACCTCCAGGCTATATTGCCGATCCCGCCCCTTGGCCGGGCCGCGCGGGCGCTGGTTGAAGATGTTGCCGAACAGATCCTCGAAATCCGCGCCACCGCCGGCACCGGAATAGGCGTAGCGCTCGCCCGGCCCGGCCTCGGCATATTGGCGCCAGCTCTGCGCCTGGGGACGCTCGGCCCCCGAGGCGTCGATCTCGCCGCGATCATATTTGCCGCGCTTCTCGGCGTCGCTGAGCAGGTCATAGGCGCCGGAGATGGATTTGAAGGTCTCCTCCGCCGCCTTGTTGCCGGGGTTGAGATCCGGATGGTGCTTCTTCGCCAGCTTCCGATAGGCGGAACGGATTTCGTCCGCGCTGGCCTCTTTCTTCACACCGAGAATTTTATACGGGTCGTCTGCCATGCTCGTCCCTGAATCGAAGGTAATGCAACCTAGAGCGCTTTCAGGCTGACCGTAAACGGTCGGCGCGCTCTAGCTCTTTGTTTCGACGAGCCACTTTACGACCCTGAATGATTCCAGTCAGGGTCGTGTTGCTCTACCTCTAAGATAGGGAGGCAAAGCTTTATTTAACAACGCCCCGGCACGGTAAAGCCGGCTGCCGGGCGCATCAGCTTTTCAGCGCGAACGCGCTTACTGGCCGTGCCGCCGGGCGGTGAGCCGCTTGATCTGCTCCAGCAGATATTGATGATCGTAAGGCGGGTTTTCTTCCGGCCCCATCTCGCACAGATCATGCGCTTTGGCGGCGGTGCTGGCCAGGCCGGCGCTCAGCACCACGTCGAGATCCGGGAAGGCCTCGCGGGCCAGGCGCGCCGCGGCAAAGCCGACCTCGCCGCGGGAGAACAGCACATCCACCAGCACCTTGCCGGAGTCCAGCAGATGCCGCGCCTCCTCCAGCCCGGCCGCCTCGGCGACGTGATAGCCGCATTCGCGCAGATATTCCGCCACCGTATGGCGCACCAGCACATCGGGTTCCACCAGCAGAACCCGTAACAGCTCTTCCGTCTCGCTCATTTCGCCTCCCGTCCCAGCAGGTCCAATGTCGCCTTCGCCGCCGTCTCCAGCCGGTAGGGCTTGGCCAGGAACAGGCCCAGCGCCGAAACATTCTCCCGGCCCGGATTGGCGGAGGTGATGATGCGTTTGAGTTCCGGATAGGCGGTGGCGATGCGGCGCATCAGCTCCAGCCCGTTGATCGAGCCCGGCATGGTGATGTCCGAAAACACCAGATCCGCATCGCCGCCGGCTTGCAGATAGGTCCAGGCATCGTCGGCGTTGCTCGCCTCGATGACGCGCAGGCCCTCATTGCGCAGCGCTTCCGCCAGCAGCAGCCGGATCACCGGCTCGTCTTCCACAAGCAAAACGGCGGCCTGCGCTTGGGAAGAGGGCGGAGATTTGATGGAGAGCATAGGGAGCAAGCGAGATCCGGCCGTTATGGAACTCTCATGTGGGAGAGGCAGGGGCTTCGCGCAATCCCATCAATTCTATCAATGTTTCAATGTGCTCGACAGAAATTGCCGGAAGCGCTCGGTCTTGGGCGCGGCGAACATCTCGTGTGGCGCGCCTTCCTCCTCGGTCTGGCCTTTATGCAGGAACATCACCCGGCTTGCGACCTCGCGGGCGAAGCCCATCTCATGGGTGACGACGAGCATGGTGCGGCCTTCCTTGGCCAAATCGCGCATCACTTTCAGCACCTCGCCGACCAGCTCCGGGTCCAGAGCCGAGGTCGGCTCATCGAACAGCAGCACGTCAGGCTCCATCGCCAGCGCCCGGGCGATGGCGACGCGCTGCTGCTGGCCGCCGGAGAGCTGGGCGGGGAAGGCGTCCAGCTTGGCGGAGAGCCCGACCTTCTCCAGCATCGCCTCGGCCTTGGCGCGGGCGGTCTTCTTGTCTTGCTTGAGCACATGCACCGGCGCTTCCATGACGTTCTGCAGCACGTTCATATGGCCCCAGAGATTGAATTGCTGGAACACCATGGAGAGCCGGGCGCGCAGCCGCTCCAGCTGTTTCGGGTCGGCACAGGCGCGGCCGCCCTTGCCCTGGGTCATCGCGATGGTCTCGCCCTTGATCGCGACACTGCCCTGGTCGGGCATTTCCAGCATGTTGATGCAGCGCAGGAAGGTACTCTTGCCCGATCCGGAGGAGCCGAGAATGGCGATCACATCCTGGTCGCGCGCCGACAGGGACACGCCCTTGAGCACCTCCACCGATCCGAAGGATTTATGGATGTTCTCCACCGCGAGGGCGGGGGCGGTCTGGTTGGCGTCTAGCATGCGGGGCCTCGATCTGGTTTTTGCGCGTAAGGGGCAGATTCAGCTTTGCAAAATACGTACCCTCGGGCAAAAGGGAAGCGTCCTTACGCGGACGCAGGAGAGAGCGGGGCTTGCCCCGCCGCCGAAGGCGCAACCGGCCCCGGAACCGCTCAGGCAAAAGGGCTGCGGATCGGTCGCCGTTTTGCGGGGAAGGACACTCTGGAAAGCCGGCGGGAGCCCCCGCCGCACCGACGGGGTCAAGGGTTTCACCACCCGAATCTCTCAGGTCACAGGACAGAGGGGGGTCAGATTTTCCGGGGCGCGCCGCGCGCCGGGTGAACTGACTTTTGGGGGATTTTTCTTTTGGCCCAGACTCCTTTGGACGCTTTGCATCGCCGGCGCGGCGCGCGCATGGTGGAATTCGCCGGCTATGATATGCCGTTGCAATATCAGGGTATCATCGCCGAACATATGGCCTGCCGCACGGGTGCGGCCTTGTTCGATGTTTCGCATATGGGGCAGGCGGAGATTGCCGACGTGGCCGGGCTGGCCCGCTTCGTGCCGGGCGACGTCGCCGGGCTGAAGCCGGGGCGGCAGCGTTATACGCTGCTGCTGAATGAGGCGGGTGGCATTCTCGATGATTTGATGATGGCCAATCTCGGCGCGCATATCCAGCTGGTGCTGAATGCCGGGCGCAAGGCGGCGGATGTGGCGCATCTGCGTGGCAATGGACTCGATGTCCATACCAGGTTCGACCGCGCGCTGCTCGCCCTGCAGGGCCCGAAAGCCAAGGATGTGCTGCCCGAGGCGGCCGGGCTGAAATTCATGGATGTGGCGGCGCTGGTGGTCGAGGGGATCGACTGCATCATCACCCGCTCCGGCTATACCGGCGAGGACGGATTCGAGATTGGCTGTGCCGGCGAGAATGGCGAGGCGCTGGCGGAAAAGCTGCTGGCGCGCGGCGCGGTGCTGGCGGGACTCGGGGCGCGGGATTCGCTGCGGCTGGAAGCCGGGCTGCCGCTCTATGGCAATGATATCGATGAGACGACCGACCCGGTTTCCGCCGGGCTCGGCTTCGCGCTCTCGAAGAAGCGGCTGGCGCATGCGGATTTCCTGGGTGCCGCCGCGCTGGCGGCGGTGCAGGCCAAGGGGCCGGCGCGGCGTCTGGTCGGCATAAGGCTGGAGGGCCGCGCGCCCGCCCGTGCCGGGGCCGAGATCCGGGGCAAGGACGGGCAGAGCCTCGGCCATGTCACCTCCGGGGTGTTTTCCCCCACACTGAATGCCCCGATCGCGCTCGGCTATGTCCGCGCCGATGCGGCTGAAACCGGCACCGCGCTCGATCTGATCGTGCGTGACAAGCCGCTTCCCGGGCAGGTCACGGACCTGCCCTTCGTTCCTCATAACTATGTCCGCTGAAAGGTAAGGCTCATGTCGCAGATTTTCTATTCCAAGGATCATGAGTGGGTCGCCGTCGGGGCGGATGGGCTGGCCACGATCGGCATCACCGACCACGCCCAGGCGGCGCTGGGCGATATCGTGTTCGTCGAGCTGCCGGAGCCGGGGCGCTCGGTCGGCAAGGGCGAGGCCTGCGCGGTGGTGGAGAGCGTGAAGGCGGCCTCCGACGTGTATGCGCCGCTCTCCGGCACGGTGGCGGAGGTCAATCAGAGCATCGTCGATGAGCCGGCGAAGGTGAACAGCGCCGCCGAGGGCGAGGGCTGGTTCTTCAAGCTGCGCCTGCAGGACCCTGCGGCGCTGACCGAGCTGATGGACCGCGCCGGCTATGACGAATTTCTGGGGACGCTTTCGTGAACGCATTGACCGAACTGGCCGCGCTGGAGCGGCCGGATAGTTTCGTGGGCCGGCATATCGGCCCCAACGAGGCGCAGATTGCCGCGATGCTGAAGGCCGTGGGCGCGCCGAGCCTGGAAGGGCTGATCGCCCAGACGATTCCGGAGAGCATCCGCACCAATGCCGCGCTGGCGCTGCCCGCCGCCGAGGATGAGGCGGCGCTGCTGGAGCGGCTGCGCCAGATCGCCAGCCGCAATGTGGTGAAGCATTCGCTGATCGGCATGGGCTATCACGGCACCGTCACCCCGCCGGTGATCCAGCGCAATGTGCTGGAGAATCCGGGCTGGTACACGGCCTATACGCCCTATCAGGCGGAGATCAGCCAGGGGCGGCTGGAAGCGATTTTGAACTTCCAGACCATGATCGCCTCGCTGACCGGGCTGGATATCGCCAATGCCTCGCTGCTGGACGAGGCCACCGCCGCCGCCGAGGGCGTGGCGATGGCCTTCTCCTTGCACAAGGCCGGCAGCAACGTGATCGCGGTGGCGAAGGATGTGCATCCGCAGACCCGCGCCGTGATCGCCACCCGCGCCTGGCCGCTGGGCTGGGAGATTGTCGATGTGGCGCCGGGTGATGCGGCGGCGATCAGCGCGGCGAAGCCGTTCGCGCTGGTGCTGAATTATCCGGGGTCCACCGGGCAGGTGCGCGACCTCTCTGGCGAGATTGCGGCGGGCAAGGCGGCCGGGGCGATGAGCATCGTCTGCGCCGATCTGCTGGCGCTGACGCTGCTGACCCCGCCGGGCGAGATGGGGGCGGATATCACCGTCGGCTCCGCCCAGCGCTTTGGCGTGCCGATGGGCTTTGGCGGCCCGCATGCCGGCTATTTCGCCACCCGCGACGCGTTCAAGCGCGCCATGCCGGGGCGGCTGGTGGGGGTTTCGATGGATGCCGCCGGGCGGCCGGCGATGCGCCTGGCCTTGCAGACCCGCGAGCAGCATATCCGCCGCGAGAAAGCGACCAGCAATATCTGCACCGCCCAGGTGCTGCTGGCGGTGATGGCCGGGTTCTATGCCGCTTGGCATGGGCCGGAGGGGTTGAAGGCGATTGCGCGGCGGGTCAACCTGCAGGCGCGGCTGCTGGCGGATGTGGTGGCCAAGGCTGGCTTCTCGCTGCGCCACACGGCGTATTTCGACACGCTGGCGATCGAGGCCGGCGCGCAGGCGCAGGCGCTGATGGAGAAGGCCGAGGCGGCCGGGTTCAATCTGCGCCGCATCGATGCAACCGGCATCGGCATCGCGCTGGATGAAACCGTTACCCGCTCTGCGCTGGAGGCGCTGGCCGGGCTGTTCGGCGGCACGCTGGGGGAGGCGGCGGTCTCGATTCCGGCAGAGCTGGAGCGCAAGAGCCGGTTCTGCACTGAGGAGGTGTTCAGCGCGCATCATTCCGAGCACGCCATGCTGCGTTATCTGAAGCGGCTGGAGGATAAGGATGTCGCGCTCAACCGCTCGATGATCCCGCTTGGCTCCTGCACGATGAAGCTCAACGCCGCGGTGGAGATGGCGGCGATCACCTGGCCGGAATTCGCCAGCCTGCATCCTTTCGCGCTGGCCGCGCAGACGCTGGGCTTCAAGCAGCTCATCGACGAGCTGGCGGCGTTGCTGTGCGAGGTGACGGGCTTCGCGGCGGTGTCGCTGCAGCCCAATTCCGGGGCGCAGGGTGAATATGCCGGGCTGCTCGCGATTCGCGCCTATCATGAGGCGCGCGGCGAGGGGCGCGGGATATCTGCCTGATCCCTGCCTCGGCGCACGGCACCAACCCGGCCTCCGCGACGATGGCGGGCTATAAGGTCGTGGTGACCGCCTGCGACAAGCAGGGCAATGTCGAACTGGCCGATATGCAGGCGAAGATTGTCGCCTACGGCCCGCGCATCGCGGCGCTGATGATCACCTATCCCAGCACCCATGGCGTGTTCGAGACCGCGATCCGCGACATCGTGCAGGCGGTGCATGAGGTGGGCGGGCAGGTCTATATGGATGGCGCCAATATGAACGCGCAGGTGGGGCTGACCAGCCCGGCCAATATCGGCGCCGATGTTTGCCATCTCAACCTGCACAAGACCTTCTGCATCCCGCATGGCGGCGGCGGGCCCGGCGTGGGGCCGATTGGGGTGGCGGCACATCTGGCGCCGCATCTGCCCACCCATCCGCTGCGCGCGGATGCGGGGCCGGAAACGGGCTTCGGGCCGGTTTGCGCGGCACCGTTCGGCTCGGCGCTGATCCTGCCCATCCCCTACGCTTATATCCGGCTGATGGGGCCGGAGGGCATCACCCAGGCGACGCGCGCGGCGATCCTGAACGCCAATTACATCGCCACGCGACTCTCCCAGGCCTACCCGATTCTGTATCGGGGCGAGCAGGGGCGCGTCGCGCATGAATGCATCGTCGATTGCCGTGGCTTTGCCGCCACCTCCGGCGTGCAGGTGGAGGATATCGCCAAGCGCCTCGCCGATTACGGCTTCCACGCGCCGACCATGTCCTGGCCCGTCGCCGGGACGCTGATGATCGAGCCGACCGAAAGCGAGGACAAGGCGGAGCTGGACCGGTTCTGCGACGCGATGCTGAGCATCGCCGGGGAGATCGCGCTGATCGCCTCCGGCACCTGGCCGAAGGATGACAACCCGCTGAAGAACGCCCCGCACACCGCCGCCGAGCTGATGGCGGAAGAGTGGGCGCATGGCTATTCCCGGCAGGTGGCCGCCTTCCCGCTGTCCTACGTGGCGGCGCAGAAATACTGGCCGCCGGTGAAGCGGGTGGATAACGTCTATGGCGACCGCAACCTGGTCTGCTCCTGCGCACCGTTGGAGGCTTATCAGGAGGCGGCGGAGTAACGGAAACTTCTTTGTTTCCTGCTTGCGTCTTTCACGAAAACCCCCTGCTCCGCCAACGCGGGGCAGGGGTTAAATTTTTTGGGGTCTGGGGGCAAAATATCACTTGCATCCAGGGGGGATGGCCTCATAAGCCGCCCCCACTGGCCCAGGGGGCATGACGCGGTGTCATGTTCTACAGGCTGTCTACTAGTTAGGGGGTTCGCAATGAACGCACTTGCCCAACTGGGGATGGTCTCGGAGTCTCCGAGCGAAAACCAGATGATTTCCACGGTCTCCGACGAGGCACAGAAGGACTATTACGTCGAAAAAGACGGCGTGAAGTACGCCGGCATGCACCTGATCATCGATCTTTGGGGCGCTTCCAACCTGGATAGCCCGCAGCTGATCGACCAGACGCTGTGCGACGGCGCGCGCGCCGCCGGCGCCACCATCCTGCACCACCATTTCCACCATTTCGAGCCGAATGGCGGCGTCTCCGGCGTCGTCGTGCTGGCCGAAAGCCACATCTCCATCCATAGCTGGCCGGAACGTAACTTCGCCGCTCTGGACGTGTTCATGTGCGGCTGCTGCGACCCCTACAAGCTGATCCCCTTCCTCAAGGAAGCCTTCACGCCGTCGCACATACAGATCAACGAGCAAAAGCGCGGCTTGATCGCGTAAGGATCCCAGGGGGCTCTGCCCCCTGGCCCCCCGTTGGGGCCGTCGCGCCAGAGGCGCGCCGCTTATCTGATAGGCGGCCCTTCGGGCCGACGCCCCCAAACCCCCATTAGTTAAGCGTACCGGGAGGGAGGGGTCACTCGCCCTCCCAGTGCTATGCTTGAAATCCTGGTCCTTTGCGGGCGAGTGACCCCTCCCTCCCGGTACGCTCAGTAGCGGGGGTCTGGGGCCTCAGGCCCCAGCAGGGGGTCAAGGGGGGCGGCGCCCCCCTTGGGTACTGACACGAACAAGGAGCGCTTTGATGGCCGAGACCTGGTTGAATGAGACGTTGTATCCGGATTGGGGGCAGCGCTTTAAGACTGTGCGTGAGTTGGCACGGGTGAAGAGTGAGTTTCAGGATATCGGGGTTTTCGAGACCACGAGTCATGGCCGGGTTTTGACGCTGGATGGCGTGATTCAGATCACTGAGCGCGATGAGTTTGTGTATCAGGAGATGCTGACGCATGTGCCGTTGCTGGCGCATGGGAATGCCAAGGACGTGCTGATTATCGGCGCGGGTGATGGCGGTGTGCTGAAGCATGTGCTGATGCACAAGGGCGTTGAGCGCGCGGTGATGGCGGAGATTGATGGGGAGGTGATTCGCCTTTCCAAAGAGTTCCTGCCGGGCATTGGCGGCGATGCGTGGACCAACCCGCGCGGGCAGGTGATTGTCGGCGACGGCATTGATTATGTGAAGAAGGCGCCGACGGGGTCTTTCGATGTGATTATTGTGGACTCGACCGATCCAATCGGCGTGGGTGAGGTTCTGTTCACTGACGCGTTCTATGAGAACGCGGCGCGGATTTTGCGGGATGACGGGCTGATCGTGAATCAGTGCGGCGTGCCCTTCATGCAGGCGGATGAGCTGTATGAGACCTCGGTGCGGCGCAAGAAATTCTTCCCGTTTGTGTCGGCTTATGTGGCGGCGGTGCCGACCTATGTTGGCGGCTATATGACGCTGGGCTGGGCGGGCAAGAATCCGGCGCAGACTGAGGTGAGCGTGGACGAGATTGCCAAGCGCGCCGAGGCGGCCGGGGATATTGCCGGCAAGAGCGCGTATTGGAGCCCGCAAGTGCATGTGGCGAGCTTCTGGCTGCCGCCCTACATCGCGAAGCACCTGCCGAAGTAAACCCATCCCGATGGCGGCGCGGCGATGTCGCGACGCAATTGGGATAAGTCATAAAAGTTTTTGGGTGCAGCCTTTTTTCAAAAAGGCTGCAAAACCTTCGGGGTTTTGGCACGTGCTTGCCAAAACCCCGCTCTGTTTTTCAGGCGTTGGACAGAATCGTCCCCGGCTTCTTCAGCTCATCCGCCGCGCGCCAGAGATAGCGCGCCGCCAGCGTGCGGTGCGGTGCGTAGGCCTTGCCGATTTCGATGAAGGCTTTCGGCTTTGGCTGGGCGTCCAACCCGTGCAGGATGCGGTAGCCTTCGCGCACGCCGAAATCATCGACGGGAAAAATGTCAGGCCGCTCCAGGGTGAAAATGAGAATCATCTCCACCGTCCAGCGGCCGACGCCGCGGATGGTGATGAGGCGCGCGATCAGCTCTTCGTCGGTGAGGGTTTTCGCGACGCGGTGGGAGGGGATGGTGCCGTCGGCGGCCTTGGCGGCGACATCGCGCAGCGCCGCCACCTTGGAGCCAGAGAATCCGCAGGCGCGCAGCGTGGAGTCAGGAAGGGCGAGCAGCGTTGCGGAATCGGGGAGGGTTTCGCCGCAGGCGGAGCGGAGCCGACCGAGAATGGATTGTGCCGCCTTGGCGTGGAGCTGCTGATGCGCGATGGCGGAGAAGAGCGCGTGATAGAGCTCTTTATGTTCGGGATTGACCCGTGGCAGCTTGCCGAGCCGCTTTATAAGATCGCCCAGGCGGGGGTCGGCTTTTGAAAGATGCGGCAATGGATCATCCATGCCGCATCCTTGCAGGCCCCGCCTAGACGGGCAAGTCGATTAGGACTTGGTGGTGGTGGAGGCCTTCTTGGCCTTCATCTTCTTCTTGGAGACCACTTTCTTGTGGGGGACTTCTTCGCCTTGTGGGCGGAAGCGGCCGGGGCGGACATGGTCGCGGCCGGGGCGGACGCAGCCGGGGCGGAGGTCGCCGGCGCGGTCTGCGCGAAGGCGGTGCCGGACACGGCCAGGGTCAGGGCGGAGGCGAACGCCAGGGTGCGAGAGAACTTGGAAGACAGAGAAGCCATGTTTGTAAATCCCTGAGGGGTTATGGTTACAGCCGCGTGCATAATCCAGTGCAGAATAAAAACAAGAGGGACATGTCACGAAATTCAGCGCCGCGTTGCATTGTCTTACACAACTATGTGAAGACCGCCGCAATCGCGACGCAAATTCGTCACAGCCTTCGTCCAAGTTGAAAACACGTCTGAATATATGGCGAGGATTTAACAATGGCAGAGTTCAATGGTCGGTCGTTCGCGGCCGTGGTGCGGCGTACGGCGCTGGTGATGCTGGCGGGGGCGGCGCTTGCCGGCTGCGTCTATTATCCGTCCGACGGGTATTACAGTTCCGGGTATTACGCCGCGCCGCCGGTGGCCGTGGCGCCGGCGCCGGTTGTCGTCGGCGGCTGGTGGGGCGGGGACGACGATGACTGGCGCTGAGGGCTTTTGAAATCGACCCGGCCTGAGCCTACTGGCTGGCCCAGACGATCCGGTGCATCCATAAAACCGCGCGCGCGGAAAAACGCAGGTCCGGGTAATCCGGATTGAGCGAGCCCAGCTCGATCTGCCCCGCGGTGCGGCGCAGAAGCAGCTTCGCCATCACCGCCTCATCCTGGGTGCGGACCACCACGCGGTCGCCCTGGCGCACGGGAGCGGCCGGGGAGACGATGATGGTATCGCCCGGCCGGTAGACCGGCAGCATCGACTCGCCGCTGATGCTGAGCGCGTAGGCGTGCACATCGGCGACGGTGGGGAGTTCCACCTCATCCCAGCCGGCCCCGGCGGGATAGCCGCCATCATCGAAAAACCCTTCCGCGCCCGCTTGCGCCATGCCGATCAGCGGCAGGCGCGAGCGGCCTTTGGCGCGTGCCTCCGGGATGGCGCGCGCGCCGTTCACCAGAGCGGAGAAATGCTCCAGCTTGGCGCCGGTGGCGTCCAGGATTTTGGCGATACTCTCGGTGGAGGGCCAGCGCAGCTTGCCGTCCGCGGTGCGGCGCTTGGAGGGGTTGAAGCTGGTTGCGTCGAGCCCGGCCTGGCGCGCCAGGGCGGAGGGGAGAGCCCGCGCTCCGCCGCCAAAGTGTCGATCGCCCGCCAGATTTCATCATGCCGCATGGGAGCCTGGTCAATCTTTTAAGATCAGAGATTTACGCGCGTTCGTAACGAGCGGAAAGAGAAAATAGGAATTTTGTCGGAATTTTCACGAAAAAAATGGGACGAAAACCTATTTTGTTCTTGTTATGTTCTGTGTGTAGGAATATAAACCTTTCGTAACTCAACCTCAGGTAAGGCGAAAGGAAAATCCAATGTCATTCACGCTGCGCAACCTCTCGGTGCTGGCTTATGCGAACGGCTTCACGCTCTGGCACTACAAGGCCGGGAACGACAATCTGGCGGAGGCGGGCAAGCCCGGGTTTTTTGCCGATGCGGCGGATCTGATGGCGGAGGGCGACATGGTGATGCTCTCTGGCGCCGAAGGCGGGCGGATTGCCAGTATCGCCGGGGCGGGCAAGCGGATCGCCTTGCGGCCCATGATTTAGCCGGGTGGCGGCGGGTCCAGCGCCAGCGGCGGCTGGGTGAGGCGGGCGGGCGCGTTGCCGGGGCCGCAGAGCGTGCCGGTGAAGGCCTGGCGCAAGCTTCCGCCCGACCAGGAGAGGCGCAGCTGTGCCGGCTTCAGACAGCGATTATGCGAATAGACCGGCGAGGAGACCCAGCGCAGCCCGGCTGTCGCCTCCGCCCCGGCGGCCAGGCGGACTGGCGCGGCGCTGCCCTGGCGGGTGGGCTGGAGCGGCAGCGCCTCGCCCTTGGCGGTTTCCAGGGCAAGGGTCGGGAAGGCTGGCAGCTGGCAGGGGGCGGGGCCGAGATTGCGGAGCACCAGCAAGGTGCCGGAATGGGACATGCCGTTGAAATTGCCGTTTTCGGCGTCGAAACCGAGCGAGAGCTGGTTCGGCTTGCAGACTGGCAAAGCAGAGGCGGGGGCGGCGATACAAACAAGAACCAAGGCAAAGCGCATAGTCCGTATGTAGCCGCGCCGTGCTGGCTCCAAGCTGTAAAATTGATGAAAGTTTTTGGGAGGTGGGGCTTTTTTCAAAAAGCCCTCAACTCCGCCGTCACTTGCCCGACCAGCACCTCCAGCGCGGCGCAAAGCGGCCCGGCCGGCGCGCCGGCCAGCGCGATGACGTGGCCGGCCCCATGCGCCAGTGTGCTGCGGCCGGCACCTGGCGGCAGAGGCAGGCCAGAGAAATCGATCCCGAAGCCCCAGAGCTTGGCGCAGGCCAGCGGGCTGGCGCGCGGGGCCATATGCTCGGCGGCGAGCAGGCGGCCCTCGGCGCTGTGGGCGCGCAGGCTGGTGGTGAGCTGCCAGTCCGCCGCGCCGCCTTGCGGGTTGTGGGTGAGGAAGCCGTCCGCCAGCAGCAGCTTGGCACCTTGGGCGAGGGTGATGTCCCATGCCTGAATCAGCGCCGCGCCGGGGAGCATGATCAGCGGCCGGGTTTCATAGATCAGGCTGGCATCGGCGCCGATCTCCAGCCGGATGCTTTGGCGGGCGGGTGCGGCATCGCCCTGGCGGCGCACGGCGGTGGCGGCGGGCTGCAGCAGATGCGCGCGCGCACCGGGGGCGAGGGTGATGTGCTGCGCCAGCGTTTCGCCGCCATGGATGCCGCCGGAGATGGATTGCAGCGTGAGCCGCGCCAGCGCCCCGGTGCGGGCGTGGGGCGCGGTGATCGCGTACGGGTAGGCAGCGAGGCGCTGGGTCAGGCGGGTGCGGCCATCCGCGCCGGGGGCGAAGCGCAGGCGGAGTTGGGGGCTCACCTCACCGCAGCATGTAGGCGCGGTTGAGCGGCACCTGCGCGGCGGGCGGACCGGCGAGCAGGCGGCCATCCGCGCGGACTTCGAAGGTTTCGCTGTCCACCTCGATGTTCGGCAAGGCGTCGTTATGCAGCATATCCTTTTTGCCGAGCCCGTTGGTGTTGGCGATGGGCAGGAAGGGTTTCTGCACGCCGAGCTTTTCCGCGCGCCCGGCTTCGATGGCGAGTTTGGAGACGAAGGTGGCGCCGAGTTTTTGCGGGGAGAGCCCGAGGCTGCCCCACATCGGGCGTTGAATGTTGGGCTCGCTATCCATCATGCTGCCATTCGCATCGCCGCATGTGGCCCAGACGATGAAGCCGCTCTTCATCACCACGCGCGGCTTGATGCCGAAGCTGGCACGCGGCCAGAAGACGAGATCCGCCATCCGGCCCGGCTGGATGGAGCCTACATAACCATCGATCCCCGCGGCGATGGCGGGGTTGATGGTGAGTTTGGCGAGGTAGCGCTTGATGCGCTTATTATCGGCGCGGGCGGTTTTTTCTTCCGGCAGACGGCCCTGGCGGCGTTTCATCACGCTGGCGAGTTGCCAGCATTTGGCCTGGTTTTCGGCCAGCCGGCCCATGCCCTGGCTATCGGTCGAGAAGATCGAGATCGCGCCCATGTCATGCAGCAGATCCTCCGCCGCCATGGTTTGCGGGCGCACGCGTGATTCGGCGAAGGCGAGGTCCTCGGGCAGGCGCCAGTTCATCGCATGGGCGAGGATGGTCATCGGCAGCCCTTCATTCAGCGCGTAGGCGGTGAAGGGGTTGGTGGGGTTGGTGGAGCCGGGCAGCACGTTGGCGAGGCCGTTCACGCGCAGTAGATCCGGCGCGTGGCCGCCGCCCGCCCCCTCGGTGTGGAACATATGGATGGAGCGGCCATTGATCGCGCGGATCGTATCCTCGCAGAAGCCATATTCATTGATCGTGTCGGTATGCAGGCAGACGGAAAAATCATGCCGGTTGGCGGCGATCAGGCAGCCATCGATGACCGCACCGGAAGCACCGAAATCCTCGTGGATTTTCACTCCCAGCGCGCCGCCGGAGACGGATTCTTCCACCGCCCCAGGGTCCGAACAGCCGCGCCCGAGGAAGCCGAAATTCAGCGGCGAGAATTCCGCCGCCTGGATGATCTGGCCGAGAATTTCCGGGCCGGAGCAGGAGACATCGAAATACGGGCCGGGCGACATGCCGATGATGGTGGTGGTGCCGCCGGCCAGCGCATGGTCCGATTGCTGCGGGCAGAGGAAATGCGCGTGGCTCTCGATGGCGCCGGGGGTGATGATGTAGGCTTCGGCGTGGTGCACGGCGGTGTTGGGGCCGGTGCGCAGATCCGGATGCACGCCATCCATGATATCCGGATTGCCGGCCTTGCCGATGCCGACGATCCGGCCATCGCGGATGCCGATATCGGCCTTGATGATGCCCAGCACCGGGTCGAGGATGGTGGCGTTCTGTACCACCGCATCCAGCGCGCCGGCGGCGCGGGTGCCGATGGTCTGGAAGCCTTCGCCGTCGCGCATGGCCTTGCCGGCGCCGGTGGTCAGCTCGTCGCCGTAGCTGGTGTAATCATGCTCGATCTGCGCGAGCAGGCCGGTATCGCCGAGGCGCACCATGTCGCCCTTGGTGGGGCCGAAGGTGGCGGCGTAGTCGGCGCGGGTCATTTTCACCATGGCTCAGGCTCCCTTATAGCCGCGCGCGCGGGCGGCTTCGTGTGCGGCGCGCGCAATCTCCGGATCGTCCAGCCGACCATTGGTCAACCCGGCCTGACCATGGATGAGGCGCGCCCCGGCCATGGCGACGAGGGTAATTCTTTTGGAAATGCCTGGCTCGAAGCGGATGCCGGCACCTGAAGGCACATCCAGCCGGAAGCCGAAGGCGGCGTTGCGGTCGAAATCCAAAGCCGGGTTGGCTTCGAAAAAATGCGCGTGGGAGCGGACCTGGATGTCGCGATCGCCGGTGTTCAGCACCTCGATCTCGATGCGTTCGCGCCCGGCATTGAGTTCGATCTCGCCCTCTTCGGGGATGATCTCGCCGGGGATCTCCACGCCCTGGTTTTCCTGGCCATCGGCGATCGGGCGGAAGACGATGACGAGCTTGGTGCCTTCGGGAAAATTGGCCTCGACGGCGATGAATTCGGTGAGGCTCGGCACGCCGGGTTCGACATCCTCCGGCGTGAGCAGGTTGGCGGCCATATCGACGATCCGCGCATAATCCTGGCCGCAGCGCGCGGCGAGCAGCATCTCATCGGCGATGAGGGCGACGGCCTCCGGGTGCGAGAGCTTGACGCCACGGGCTTTCAGCCGCCGCGCATGTTCGGCGGCGGTGAAAATGGTAAGCCGTTCCAGCTCAGTCGGCGACAGATTCATGCCCGAACTCCAGGATCAAAGTTTTTTGGTGCCGCTTTTTTTCAAAAAATCGGCGAAGCCTAATTCGAAAACAACTGCTGCGGCTGGGTCGGGTGCCGCATCATCGCAATATCCGCCAAGGGCGTGAATCCCCCAATCTCATCCAGCTTCGGCAAAGGCAGCGCCACCCATTCCGCCAGACGCGGCTGCAGTTTTTGCAACGCCATCTGCGCATCCAGCGCGCCGATCAGCCCGAGCCGCACCGCCGCCGAGCCCAGCGCCTGGGCGCTGGAATGGGCGGAGACGGCCAGAGCGGTGGGCAGATCCAGCCCGGCACCTGCGAGCACGATGCCCATCACCACCGGCAGATGCCCCGGCACCTCGCTTGCATTCACCCGGTCCCGGTAGGCGGCAGCACCCGGCGTGCCGAGGCGGACATGGGTGGACAGCAACGCCGCGCCGGCGCGGCGCGAGCCCTCGCGCGCGGCGGAGGCGAGGCTGAGGGCTTCGGTAAGCTCGTCAAGGTTCCTGAGCGCGTCTTGGTTGTTCGCGTTCAGGTAGGCATGGGCGGTCAGCGGCCGGTCCTGCGTGGCCCAGCGAAGCTGCATCTGGCCCTCCAGGAAGGATGGCCAGTCCGCCCGGGTGAGCAGACCGTCCGCCGCCAGGCTTTCCACCCCCCAGGAGAAGGCGAAGCCGCCGGAGGGGAATTGCCCGTCAGCGAATTGCAGCCCGCGCAGGAGGGACAGCGCGTCGCTCACTCCAGCACCTTCACCTTGCCGGCATGTTCCAGCTCCTGCAGCCGGGCCAGGTAGGTTTCGCGGGGATGGTCGATGGCGACCAGCAGGCAGCCTTCATCGAAACGCACCCGCCAGTGCAGATTGCCGGCCATGTAGCCCAGCTCCAGCCCGCCGCCATTTTGCGGCTGCAGCCGCAGCCAGTCCTGCGCGCCGACCTTCAGCACCACGGCCTTGTGGTCGCTCAGATGCAATACCGCGCCGTCAGTCAGGCTGACATCGCGGGGCAGCGCGATGAAGCAGGGCGTGCCGTGATCCGTGTGCGCGTGGAAGCGCCGGCGGGCAGGTCCTCTTGCGTGACCACCAAAGTTTCGACATGCCCGCCATGATGGCCGAGATCGTGAAGTTTCCTGGCCAGGGCAGGGTCGTTCTTGTCGCCCAGGATGGTCTCGATGAGCAGTTCGCTCATGCTTCGAAGCCGCGGGCGAAATGGTCGAGCAGGCGCACGCCGAAGGCCGTGGCGCCTTTCGGGTTGACGCCGGCATCCTTGGTCGCCCAGGCCATGCCGGCGATGTCCAGATGCGCCCAGGGTGTGTTGTTGACGAAGCGCTGCAGGAATTGCGCGGCGGTGATGGAGCCGCCAGCGCGGCCGCCGCCGATATTCTTCACATCGGCAATGGCGGAATCGAGCTCCTTGTCATAGGCCTCGCCTTCCTTGGCCAGCGGCATGCGCCAGAGCTTCTCGCCGACGATCTCGCCGGAGGCGACGAGTTTTTCCACCAGCTCGTCGCTGTTGGAGAACAGCCCTGCATATTCATGGCCGAGCCCGACGATGATGGCGCCGGTCAGCGTCGCCAGATTGACCATGAATTTCGGCGCGAAACGCTCCTGCGCGTAATAGAGCACATCCGCCAGCACCAGCCGGCCTTCGGCATCGGTGTTGAGAATCTCGACGGTTTTGCCGGCATAGCTCTTCACCACGTCACCCGGACGGGTGGCCGAGCCGGAGGGCATGTTCTCGACCAGCCCGACCAGACCGATCGCATCCACCTTGGCCTTGCGCCCGGCCAAGGCCGCCATCAGCCCGGAGACGGCGCCGGCGCCGGCCATGTCCCATTTCATGTCCTCCATGCCGGTGGCGGGCTTCAGAGAGATGCCGCCGGTATCGAAGGTCACGCCCTTGCCGACGAAGACCAAAGGCTCTTTCGGCTTCTTCGCCTTTTTCTCGTCGCCGCCGGAGGCGCCGAGCCATTGCATCACCACCATGCGCGGCTCGCGCACCGAGCCCTGGGAGACCGCGAGCATGGTGCCGAAGCCCAGCTTCTCCAGCTCCTTCTGGCCGTAAACCTCGATCTTGAGGCCGAGCTTCTTCAGCCCTTCCAGCCGCTCGGCGAATTCCGCCGGGTAAAGGATGTTGGCCGGCTCGGAGACCAGGTCGCGGGCGAAATCCACGCCGTTCGCCAGCGCCTTGGCGCTGCTCCAGGCGGCTTCGGCCTCCTTCGGCGCGGCGCAGAGCAGTTTCAGCTTTTTCAGCTTCGGCTTGGCCTCTTCCTTTTCGGTGGTGCGGTATTTGTCGAACCGGTAGGCGCGCAGGCTGACCCCCAGGGCGATCTGCGCGGCCTCGTCGGCGCTGAAGCCGGCGGTGACGAGGCTGGCCTCGCTCTCCTGGCTCAGGCTGGTGGCAAGCGCCGCCCCCAGCAGCTCGGCCCGGCGCGGCGCATCGGCCTTGCCGGTGCCCAGCAGCAGCACGCGCTTATAGCCGCCGATATGGTAGAGATTGAGGCTCTGCCCGGCCTTGCCCTTGAAGCTGGCGGCCTCGATCGCCTTCGCCAACGCGCCGTCATGGCGCTCATTCAGGGCGGCGGCGTCCTCGCGCAGAGGCGCGTCCTCCGCCAGGGGGAGCACCAGCACCCCGTCTTTCGGCAATGCGGATTTCGCGAACAAGATCTCGACCATGCGACTACCTTCCGTCTTCAAACTGCCGCAACCATATCACCGCCGCGTATCTTGGCCAGCCGGGGGGAGGGGCTAAGCTTCAGCGCATGCAGGATCTTCTTTCGCTTGCCGTGCGCCTGGCCGACGAGGCCGCTGCCGCCATCCGCGCCATCCGCGCCGCCGGGTTCGAGGTGGAGACCAAGGGCGACGAGACCCCGGTGACGATCGCCGACCGCCAGGCGGAGGCGCTGATCACCCAGGGCTTGCGGGCCGCGGTGCCGGCGATCCCGGTGGTGGCGGAAGAGGAGGTGGCGGCCGGGCGGATCACCGCGACAGAGATGATGTACTGGCTGGTGGACCCGCTGGATGGCACCCGCGAATTCGCCGCCGGGCGGGATGAGTTCGCGGTCTGTATCGGGCTGATCGTGGGCGGCGCGCCGGTGCTGGGGGCGGTGGCCTCGCCGGCCTTGAACGAGCTGCATTTCGGGCTGGTCGGGCAGGGGGCGTGGCGGCGGCAAGGCGGGGCGGAGGCGCGCATCCAGGCCCGGCGCCCGCCAGAGGAGGGGCTGAGCGTGTTCGCCTCGCGCCATTACCAGGACGCGCCGGAGCTGAAAGCCTGCCTGGCGGATTACCGGGTGGCGGAGCTGGTGAATATCGGCTCGGCGCTGAAATTCCTGCGCCTGGCCGAAGGGGTGGCGGATTTCTACCCGCGGCTGGGGCGGACGATGGAATGGGACACGGCGGCGCCGCAGGCGGTGCTGGAGGCGGCTGGCGGGCGGTGCTGACGCGCGACGGGACGGCGCTGCGCTATGGCAAGCCGGGCTGGGAAAACCCGGATTTTTTCGCCTGGGGTAAACGCTCTTAATCTCGCCATCATGAAGTCATGATCCGGCGCACTATATAAGCGTCATGAAACGCATTCTTGTTCCCTTTCTGGTGGCCGGGTCGCTGGCATCCCTTACAGGCTGCGTCGAGAGTCCTGGCGGTTATGGGTACGGCCGTCCGGATGGCGGTTATTATTCGTCCGGCGGCTATTACCAACCGGGTGGCTATTATTACGGCCAGCCCGGTTATGTGTCCGGCGGCGGCGTCTTCATCGGCGGCGGCGATCATGATGGCGGCTGGCATGGCGGCGATCGCGACCATGATGGTGGCTGGCATGGCGGGCCGGATGGGCGTCCTCCGCCGGGCGGCTGGCATGGTGGCGGCCAGGATGGCGATGGGCATGGCGGCCCTGGCGGTCGGCCCGGAGGCCCGCCGGGCGGTCCGGGTGGCGATCATGGCGGTGATCACGGCGGCGGCCCCGGGCATGGCGGTGGACCCGGTGGCGGCGGCCCGGGCGGGGATCATGGCGGCGGGCCGCAAGGCGGCGGCGCCCACGGGAATTCTTTCTTTGGCTTGACCAATCACTAGAGTATCAAGCTTTTAGCTTGATGCTCTAGGTTTTGTTTTAGCGAGCAATTTCATGTGTTTATCTTGACGCTGGCGCGTCAACCTAAACACATATTGCTCTAACGGGGTGCTGCTCTGGGAGAGGAACCATGCGCAAAATGCTGTTGCCACTATTGGTGCTGGCCGGGCTGTCTGGCTGCGTGATGTATGGCGGGGGCGGTGGCCCGAACGGCCAGCCCTATGACCTGAACCAGCCGCCGCCCAACCCGCCCCCGCCGCCTTATCCCGGGCCGGCGCAATAAGCGCGCGAGGAAGGCTTCAGCCCTTTTCCGGGTGACAAAAGCCTGACACAGAGCGATATATGTTTAGAGCCTCACGCTTTTTGCGTGAGGCTCTAAGTTATGTTTTAACAAGCAATTTCATGTGTTTATCTTGACGCTGGCGCGTCAGTCTAAGCCCATATCGCGCGTCAGAACATAAAGAGAGCGAGCGGGTGTAAACCCATCTCGCTCTACGCCGCCTGTTTGCGCACGCCCCGAACACCGTCGGCCAGGGCCCGCACATCGCGCAGCACGGCCTCCTTGCTCTCCTTGCACAGCGTGTCGATCAGCGCCGAGGCGACGATCGCGGCATCCGCATGCGCCACCACGGTGGCGGCCTGCTCGGGCGTGCGCACGCCAAAGCCCACCGCGATCGGCAGGTCGGTGGCGGCGCGCAGGCGGGGGATATCGCGCGCCAGATCCGCGGCCGAGGCGGTGCGGGTGCCGGTGATGCCGGTGATCGAGACGTAATAGACAAAGCCCGACGAGCCTTCGAGCACCTGCTTCAGCCGCGCATCGGAGGTGGTGGGGGCGATCAGGCGGATGATATCCAGCGCGTTGGCCTTGGCATCGTCCAGGATCAGGTCGGCTTCCTCGGGCGGCAGATCGACGATGATCAGCCCGTCCACCCCGGCCTGCGCGGCATCGACGCAGAATTGCGGCACGCCGTAGGAGAGGATGGGGTTGAGATAGCCCATCAGCACCAGCGGGGTGTAGCTATCGGTGGCGCGGAACTCGCGCACCAGGCCCAGCACGCCTCTCAGCGTCGCCCCGGCCTTCAGCCCGCGCAGCCCGGCGGCCTGGATGGTCGGGCCATCGGCCATCGGGTCGGTGAAGGGCATGCCGATCTCGATGATGTCCGCGCCATTGGCGGCCATGCCCTGGAGCAGCGCCAGGCTGGTCGCGCGGTCAGGGTCGAACGCCTCGACGAAGGGGATCAGGGCGCCGCGGCCTTCTTTGCGCAGACCCGCGAATACACCGGCGATGCGGCTCATAGGCTTGTTCCCAGATGTTTGGCGACGGTGAAGATATCCTTATCCCCACGGCCGGAAAGGTTGAGCAGGATGATCTGCTCCTTGCCCATCTCCGGGGCGATCTTGGAGATATGGGCCAAAGCGTGGGCGCATTCGAGGGCGGGGATGATGCCCTCGGTGCGGGCGCAGAGCTGGAAGGCGTCCAGCGCCTCGCTATCGGTGATGCCGACATATTCGACGCGCTTGATGTCGTGCAGCCAGCTATGTTCCGGGCCGATGCCCGGATAATCCAACCCGGCGGAGATGGAGTGGGCCTCCTGGATCTGCCCGTCATCATCCTGCAGCAGATAGGTGCGGTTGCCGTGCAGCACGCCGGGGCGGCCCATATTCAGGCTGGCGGCGTGCTCGTGGCTATGCATGCCCTTGCCGGCGGCCTCGACGCCGATGAGGCGCACATTGGGCTCGTCCAGGAAGGTATGGAACAGGCCGATGGCATTCGAGCCGCCGCCGACCGAGGCGATGGCGATATCCGGCAGGCGGCCTTCGGCCTGCATCAGCTGCTCGCGGGCCTCGGTGCCGATGATGGTCTGGAAGTCGCGCACCAGCTCCGGGTAGGGGTGCGGGCCGGCGGCGGTGCCGATGATGTAGAAAGTGTCGTGCACATTCGCGACCCAGTCGCGCAGCGCATCGTTCATCGCGTCCTTCAGCGTGCCGGCGCCGGATTTCACCGGCACCACCTCGGCGCCCAGCAGCTTCATGCGGAACACGTTGGGCTGCTGGCGCTCGACGTCGGTGGCGCCCATGTAAACCGTGCAGGGCAGGCCGAACAGGGCGCAGACCGTGGCGGTGGCGACACCGTGCTGGCCGGCCCCGGTTTCGGCGATGATGCGGGTCTTGCCCATGCGCCTGGCCAGCAGAATCTGGCCGACGCAATTATTGATCTTGTGCGCGCCGGTATGGTTCAGCTCTTCGCGCTTGAAATAGATTTTCGCACCGCCCAGATGCGCGCTCAAACGCTGCGCATGCCAGAGCGGGCTCGGCCGCCCCACATAATGCGTCAGGTAGTAATCCAGCTCTTTCTGGAATTCCGGGTCGGATTTTGAGGCGCGGTAGGCGCTCTCCAGTTCCAGGATCAGCGGCATCAGGGTTTCGGCGACATAGCGGCCGCCAAATTCGCCGAAGCGGCCGCGTGCGTCGGGCCAGGCGCGCAGGCTGTTGGGGTGTGGTCGTTCATGCCTCTCTTCTAGCGCAGCCGGGCGGCAGTTAAACAGGGCCGAGCCGGCGGCGCGGGGTAAAAAATCATGTCGTGAAGACAGGCCGGACATGAATTCGGCGCGCCAGGGCATCGATCCTGCTTGATCGGGCGGAGGGCAGGGTTTACGTATAAAGTATGAATTGAGAATTATTCTCAATTATCGTGCGAAAAGGGTAGCGCATGTACGAGCAGGCGACCGGAGATAACCATTTTCTTGCCGACGTTCAGCGTTTGCGCGCCACCGCGCAGGCGATGATGGCCAGCGGGGCGGAGCCGGTGGGGCTGTTGCAGGCGGCGATGTCGGCCGAGATCGCCTGCGTGCTGCGCTACAGCTTGATCGCGATTTCCGCCGACGGGCTGGAGAATGAGTGGGTGGCCACCGAATGCGCGGCCCAGGCGGCGGATGAGCGCGACCATATGACGCGGCTGGCGGCGAGGATCACCGAGCTGGGCGGCAAGCCGGATTACTACGCCGCCGGGCTGGCGACGCGCCACATGGCGCCGGAAGCCGCCAAGGGCTGCCTGCCGCGTCTGTTCGCGGAGAATCTGGCCGCCGAGCAATGCGTGATCGAGCTGTACCGGGAGCTGTCCGGGCATTTCGCCGGGCATGATCCGAAGACCCAGGCGCTCCTCAATGAGATCATGGCGGATGAGGAAGCCCATACCAGCGATATGGAAGATCTGCTGACGACGCAGCTGATCTGAAAAAATCGGATTGAGTGACAAAAGGCCGGATCGCCCTGAGGGGCGTCCGGCCTTTTGTCTTGGTGGTCCTTTTTTGAATCTCTTTTTTAAATTTTCAAAAGTTTTTGGGGTTGTGGGGACTTTTTTCAAAAAGTCCCCACAGCGTTCGGGGAGGGCACTGGCGTTGCCACCGCCCCAGACGTTTTTGCCGCCATTTTTGAAAAAAAGGCGGCACCCAAAAAACTTTTAGCCCTCGCCCTGCGGGCGCTCAAACGCGTCCTTGCCGTCAAAACGCTGCAGCTTCTCGATATGCATCCAGGAGAATTTCGCGCCGATGCGCTGCACCAGATAGGAGATCTCCGGCTGGCCCTCGCCGGTATTGCCGGCCAGCGAGATCGGGTGCTTCAGCATGAAGCGGGCGGCGAAATGGTCGACCAGGAAGGTCTGGCCGCCCGTCGGCGGATAGACGGTGACGCCACGGTTGGAAATGCCGGTGAGGGTGAAGGGGCTGTATTCGGAAATCTGCTCCAGCGTCTTGCCCAGCGTCTCGGCGTCCTGGTCGGTTTCCAGGAACACGTCGATGCCGACCAGCTCGCGGGTGGAGGGCTCCATATGCGCGGTCAGCTTCGGCCAGGCGGTGAGTTCCAGCTTCTTGTAGGTGCGGGACTTCATCGCGGAGGTGCGGCCGAGATTGGCGATGACCTGATCCGTATAGGCCTTGGTGCCGACGCCGTGGCCGCGCGGGGCGAGGTCCCCGGTGAGGTTGCGGCCCTCGGCCAGGGTGACGAACAAGGCCTGCTCGACTTTCTCGGCGACATCGAAGGCGCCGATATGGCGCAGCAGCATGATAGAGGCGGAGAGCAGGGCGGTCGGGTTCGCCATGTCCTTGCCGGCGATGTCCGGGGCGGAGCCGTGCACGGCTTCGAACATCGCCACCTGGTCGCCGAGATTGGAGGAAGGGGCGATGCCCAGACCGCCGACCAGACCGGCCGCGAGGTCCGAGATGATGTCGCCATTCATGTTGGAGGTGACGATGACGTCGTAAGTCTCCGGGCGGATGACCAGCTGGTGGGCGCAGTTATCGATGATCACCTGGCTGGCCTTGATGCCGGGATATTCGCGCGCCACCTTCTCGCCCATGCGCTTCATCATGCCCTCGGTGAGCTTCATGATGTTGGCCTTGTGGGCGACGGTGACTTCCTTGCGCTCTTCGGACAGCGCCACGCCGTAGGCGGCGCGGATGATGCGCTCGCAGCCGGCGGCGGTCATCAGCTTCAGGCACTGGGCGACGGTGCTGGTCTGCATATGCTCGATGCCGGCGTAAACGTCCTCGACGTTTTCACGCACGATCACCATGTCGATGCCGCGGCCGGAGAACGGGGTCTGGATGCCGGGCAGCTCGCGCACCGGGCGGATATTGGCGTAGAGCTCGAAATATTTGCGCATCGTCACGTTGGCGGATTTGCCGCCATAGCCGATGGGGGTTTCCAGCGGGGATTTCAGCGCCAGCTTGTTGGCGCCGATGGAGTCCAGCGTTTCACGCGGCACGCCGGTGACCACGCCGCGCTCGAACGCCTTGGCGCCGGCCTCGGCGAAGTCCCATTCGATCGGGGCGTTGGCGGCCTCCAGGATGCGGATGGTGGCGTCCATGACCTCGGGGCCGATGCCGTCCCCCGGCAAAGCTGTGACTTTGGTCTTCGGGGTGGTCGAACCGGTTGCGGTCATGTCTTGGCTCCTGTTTTCTGGATGGCGGCCTTATAGCCTTGTGTTGCGGCGCGGCATATACGTGCCGATGGCATTTCGGATATGGGCTATGGGCGATCCTGGTTAACGCCCCGTGATGATAAACCCACGCGCGGCGGGCGGATAGACGAAGCCTGGCGGCGGCGGGGCCGGGCCGGCCTGGCCGCACCAGCCTTGGCCGCGGGTCCAGGCGCAGATCATCAGCGGGTGTTTGCCGGGAAAGAAACGGTCGCGTACAACGCAGCGATCGCGGGTGAAGCCGGGCGGGATGGGGGTGTCCTCAGGGGCTATGATCGCATCGGCGCGGGCCGCCTCCTGCATGCTTGTGAAATCGGTGCTGGTGAAGAGCGGCGTCATCGGCACGAAATGGCTGTTGACGATGCCGACCGCGACCAGGCAGGGATGCCGCGCCGCGAGGGCGCTGTAGAGGCTGGTGGCGCTGCTATCTTCCAGCAGCGCGTAGGCGGTCACCGGCGAGAGCAGCAGGCCGGAGAGCAGCGCCAGCACCAGCTTCCGGGACAGCGGCCGCTCCGCCAGTCCGACGCCCACCAGTGGCACGATCAGCGCGATGGCCGGGAAGATGAAGCGCAATTCCTTATGGCCGAGCAGATTATGTTCGACCAGGATCACCATCGCCGCCAGAGCCAGCATCGGCAGCCGGCGCGCCCCGCGCCGGGCCAGCCAGGCGATGGGGATGATGGCCCAGAGCCAATCCTCCAGCAGATGCAGCGCATAGAAGCTGACCGGCTCGCCGCCGAAACTCCCGGAAGCGACGCCGAGCACGGCGTTGAGATAGATGTTGAGCCAGAAGGAGCGGAAAGGCTGGCCCCAGGTGAGCCAATCCAGCCCCCGGCGAGAAGCACCGGCAGGCCAGCGGCGGCGAGCGCCAACGCCCAGCGCCGGGGGCTGCGCCCGCACAGCATCAGCCCGATCAGCGCGATCGCCGGGGCGAGCTGTTCGCGCAGCACGAAGCTCAAGCCCAGCAGCGCGCCGGCGGCGAGACTGTGCGCGCGCGCCTCGCTCTGGCGGGCGCGGGTGGCGAAATAACAGGCCGGCACCAGCGCGTAGGCGCTCAGCGATTCCTCCAGCGGGTGCGGCGCCATCAGCCAGAGATCCGGCCAGAGGGCGGCGAGGCCGCCGGCGATCCAGCCGCCGCGCGCGCCATGGAACATCCGGCCCCAGCCATAGGCGCAGCCGACCAGGCTGAGCGAGGCGAGGCAGAGCAGGATCTTGTCGAGGATGAGCCCGGTGATGGGGGCGCCGCCGAGGGCTTTCACCAGCCAGATCGGCCCCGCCAGCAGGCCGGGAAGCAGCCAGGAGCGCATGCCCACCTGGAATTCCCAAGGCACCGGCCCGTGCCCATAGACCAGCCGATGCGCCTGGCCGAAATATTGGATGATCTCGTCCGGGGCGACGATATCCTGGCCCCAGATCGCCAGAGGCAAGCGCAGCGCCAGCGCCAGGGCCAGGACGCAGCCGAGCGGATGGGCGGCGAGGCGTGATCTCATGGCGGCCGGATCCGGAAGGGCTGGGCGGCGGCGGGGAAAGCGAGCTGCAAGGGTGGTACATCGCCAGAGACGGGCAGCGTGGTCTCGGTGCGGGTCCAGGCGCAGATACGCGGATTGGTTGGTCCGGCAGCGCCAGGGTCGCGCGTGACGCAAAGCAAGCGGGTGAAGCCGGAGGGTACACGGGTTGAGCTTGCGGCGGTGACGATGGCATCGGCCTGCGCCGCGCCTTGCGCGTCGGTGAAGGCGGTGGCGGCGAAGAGCGGCGCCAGCGGCATGAAATGCGTGTCGGCATATTCCACCGCGATCAGCCGGGGATGGCGTGCGGCGAGGGCCTCATAAAGCGCGAAGGCGTGGCGTTCGGCACTGAGGGATTGGCCGAAGAAGGGGCTGAGCAGCGGGCCGCTTAGAAGCAGGGTGGCGATGAACAGGGAAATATATCCGCGCCGCAGCCCCGCCAGGCCGATGCCAGCCAGCGGCACCAGCAGGGCGATGGCCGGGAAGATGTAGCGGAACTCCTTATGGGAGATCAGGCTATGTTCCAGGATCAGTGCCACCGCCGCCAGGCCCGCGGCGGGGGCGAGCCGGGCCCGCGCCAGGCCAGCCAGAGCAGCAGCGGCAGCGCCCACAGCCAGTCCAGCCCCAGCCCGGCAATGTAGAGCAGCGGTGGCGATGGGGTGAATAAGCCACTGGCGCTGCGCCCCAGGGCGAGGTTGAGCGCGATATTGAGCCAGAAGGAGCGGAAAGGCTGGCCCCAGCTCAGCCAGTCCAGCCCGCCGACCAGAAACACGGGAAGCGAAGCCGCCCCCAGCCCAAGTACCCAACCGTTCAAGCTTTGGCCGCATAGCGCGATGCCGATGATGGCGATGGCCGGGGCGAGCGGTTCGCGCAAGGCGAAGCTCAGCCCGAGCAAAAAACCCGCGATGAGCAGATGAGACGTGGTGCGGGCAGGCAGGCGAGGCAGGCGGCGGGGACCAGGCAATAGGCGGCCAGCACCTCTTCCAGCGGGTGCGGGGCCATCAGCCAGAGATCCGGCCAGAGGGCGGCCAGCCCCCGGCGATCAACCCGCCGCGTAAGCCCTGCGCCATCCGCCCCCAGACGAAGCCGCTCCAGACCAGGCTGAGCGAGGCGAAGCAGAGCAGCACGCGCACCAGCACTACGCCCGCATAAGGCGAAAGCCCGGCCAGCTTCGCCATTTCCATCGGCCCGGCGAGCAGGCCCGGCAGCAGCCAGGAGCGCAAGCCGACCTGATATTCCCAGGGTACCGGCCCCTGGCCATAGACCAGCCGATGCGCCTCGCCGAGATATTGCGCGATTTCATCGGGCGAGATGAAATTCTGGCCCCAGATCGCCAGAGGCAAGCGCAGGGCCAGGGCCAATAGACAGCAAACCAGGAGCGGGCGCGCATGCAGCAGGCTGCGCCCGGCTGCGATCAACCCGGCACGCCTTTGGTGGTGGAGTATTCGAAATGCAAAGCCGTGTCTGGGTTCACGATCGGGTAGATCGCATGCGCCGCCATTGCCCCTTCGGCGAAGCCTTGCAGGATCAGCTTCAGCTTGCCGGGATAGGTGCAGATATCGCCCACCGCGAACACGCCGGGCAGGGAGGTTTGCATGTTGTAGGGCGTCACCGCGACATGGCTTTTTTCCAGACCCAGGCCCCAGTCATTGATCGGCCCCAGCTCCATCGCCAGCCCGAAGAAGGGCAGCAGCACGTCGGCGGGCAGATGCTTGGTGGCGCCGTCCAGGTCGGCGACTTCCACCGCCTCCAGCGCGCCGCCCGCGCCGTGCAACGCGTGGAGCTGGTAGGGGATCACCATCTCGACCTTGCCTTCAGTGGCCAGCGCATCGAGCTGGGCGGTGCTCTCCGGGGCGGCGCGGAATTTCGGGCGGCGATGCACCACGGCGATGCTGGCGGCGATGCCTTGCAGGGCCAGCGCCCAATCCACCGCCGAGTCGCCGCCGCCGGCGATGACCACGCGCTTGCCGCGCAAATCCTCGCGCTTCTTCACATAATAGCGCACGGCCCCGCTGGCCTCATACGCCTCCAGCCCGTCCAGCGGCGGGCGGTTGGGGCCGAAGGCGCCGGCGCCGGCGGCCAGGATCACGGCTTTGGCCTTCACCTCATCGCCGGCGCTGGTGGCCAGGGTGAAATCCCCCGCCGCCCCGGAGAGGCCGGTCACCTGCCTTCCCAGCAGCTTCGCGCAGTTGAATGGCGCGATCTGCTCTTCCAGCTTGGCGATCAGCGCGCCGCCCTCGATGCCGGGATGGGCGGGAATGTCGTAGATCGGCTTTTCCGGGTAGAGGGCGACGCATTGGCCGCCCAGCTCGTCCAGCGCGTCGATCAGCACGCAGGACATTTTCAACATCCCGCATTCGAACACCGCGAACATGCCGGCCGGGCCAGCGCCTATGATCGCCACATCGGCAGAAATCCGTTCCATGCGCTCTGCTTTGCCCCGGCCCCTTTTCCAATCAAGCCGGTCCCGGCAAAACAATGCAGAGACCATTTCCAAAGCCACTCTGGCGGCCGGCAAGCGGCGTGTTTCTGCGCGCCGGTGCTCACGTACTTAATGTACGCTGCGCGCCGGTGCTCGAAACCCACCACTTGACGACTCACCAGAGTGACTTTTGAAACGGTCTCTTATGCGCCTGAAGCTGAAGGACGAGTCGGAGACGCAGAGCCTGGGGGAGAAGCTGGCCGCGGTCGCGCGCGCCGGGGACGTGCTGCTGCTGGAAGGCCCGCTGGGGGCGGGCAAATCCAGCTTCGCGCGCGCCTTCATCCGCGCCCGGCTGGGGATGCGCGGCTGACCGTGCCCAGCCCAACCTTCACGCTGGTGCAAACATACGACGCCCCGGACGGCACCCAGATCTGGCATTATGATCTCTGGCGGCTGGATGGTCCGGGGGGCTTGAGGAGCTGGGCTGGGACGAGGCGCTGGAGGGCATCGCTCTGGTGGAATGGCCGGAGCGGCTGGGTGAGCTGACCCCGCCCGGCGCCTGGCACCTGCGGTTTTCGCTGGATGGCGACGGGCGGATGGTTGAGATTGCAGGGGATGTGAGAGGTTTCGATGCGACCTGATACGGCCGTGATTTTATGTGCGGGGCTGGGCGAGCGGATGCGCCCGCTCAGCGATTCCATCCCGAAGCCGCTGCTGAACCTCGCCGGGCAGCCGATCCTTGCCCACACCATGGCCCGGCTGCGCGATGCCGGGGTGCGCAAGGTGATCGTGAACGCGTTTCATCTGGCCGAGCAGATCGAGGCGTTTTTCGATCGCTATGAGGGGGTGATCGTGCGGCGCGAGGAGAGCCTGCTGGAGACCGGCGGGGCGCTGGCGGCGATGGCCGCCGAAGCGCTGCTGCCGGATGCGCCCTTCTATATTCTCAATGGCGATTCCTATTGGGTGGACGGCCCTTCGGCGGCGCTGCCGCGTCTGGCCGCCGCGTTCGATCCCAGGCGGGAGGATGCGATGCTGTTGCTGGCCCGCTCGGCCGGGACCATCGCCGAGACCCGCTTTGGCGATTTCGTCTGGGACCGTGAGGCCGGGCTGCGCCGGCGCGAGGAGCGGGAGGTGGCACCTTATCTCTATTCCGGCATCCAGATCGCCACCACGGCGCTGCTGCACAGCGACAAGGTCGAGCGGTTTTCGATGAACCGGCTCTGGGACGAGGCGCTGGCGGCGGGGCGGCTGAATGCCATCGTGCATGACGGGGTCTGGCTGCATATGACCACGCCGGAAGATATACTCCGCGCCGAGGAGCTGCTGGCGGCGCGGGAAGTGGGTAATTCCACGTGAGCTTGCGGATCGGCGCCTTTGCGCCGGAGGCCGCGTTTCTGCCGTCTCTGGCCCGGCTCTGGCTGGCGGAAGGCGGCGCGCATGAGGGGCTGATCATCCTGCCCAGCCGGCGCGCGGCGCAGGCGCTGGGGGCGGCGTTTCTGGAGGCCAATGCGGGCAAGGCGCTGCTGCTGCCGCGCATCGTCGCGCTGGGCAATATCGATGAGGCGGGGCTGCTGCTTTCGGCTGGGTTTTCGCTGCCCCCGCCATCGCCCCCGCGCGGCGGCAGGCGCTGCTGGCGCGGCTGATTCTGCAGAAGCCGCAGGAGAGCGGGGCGCCGCAGAAACTCCCCGCCGCCTGGGCGCTGGCGGCGGAATTCGCGACGCTGCTGGATGAGGCCGACCATGCCGGGGTGGATCTCGCCGCCGCCCTGCCCGGGCTGGCCCCGGCGGAATTCGCGGAACATTGGCAGAAGACGCTGGAATTCCTCACCATCGTCACCCATGCCTGGCCGGCCATTCTGGAGGCCGAGGGGGTGATGAACCCGGCGAAGCGTCTGGCGTTGCTGATCGAGGCGCAGGCGAAGGCCTGGGGCGAAAACCCGCCGGCCGGGCCGGTCTGGATGGTCGCGGCGGAAGGCACGCCCGCCATCGCCCGCATGGCCGAGATGGTGGCGAAGCTGCCGCAGGGGCGGTTGATCCTGCCGGGGTTCGATCCGCATCTGGCACCCGCTGCCTGGGAGGGGGTGGAAGATTCGCACGCCCAGGGCGGCATCGCCCGGCTGCTGGCCGATATCGGGGCGCGGGTGGAGGAGGTTGAGGCACTGCCGGGGGCAATGCCAGGCGGGCGCGGGGCGCTGCTCTCGCGCGCCTTGCTGCCCGCCGCCGCGCTCTCCGCCTGGCAGGAGCCGGCAACGCTGGATCTGGCCGGGCTCTCCCGGCTGGAGACCGGGGATGAGGCGCAGAATGCGGTGGCGATTGCGATGATCCTGCGCGAGGCCTTGCAGATCCAGGGCCAGAGCGCGGCGTTGATCACCCCGGACCGGGCGCTGGCGGCGCGGGTGGGGGCGGCGCTGAAGCGCTTTGGCATCACCGCCGATGACAGCGCTGGGGAGCCGCTCTCCGCCACCCCGCCGGCGGTGTATCTGCGCCTGCTCGCCCGCGCCGCGCGGGAGGGCTACGCGCCGCTGCCGCTCCTGGCGCTGCTGAAACATCCGCTCGCCACCGGCGGCATCGCCCCGCTGGCGTTCCGCAGCATGGCCCGCAAGCTGGAGCGCCAGGCCCTGCGCGGCCCGCGCCCGCCGCCGGGGCTGGAGGGGTTGCGCTTCCGGCTGAAGGACGAGCATCAGGCGGAGCGGGATTTCCTCACCCGGCTGGAAGCGTTGCTGGCCCCTCTGGCGCTGCCGGTGGCGGTTTCGCCGGTGGCAGCGCTCACCGCCTTGATCGAGGCCGGGGAGGCGCTGGCGGCGACGCCGGAGGAGCCCGGCCCGGCCCGGCTCTGGCTGGGCGAGGCCGGCAATGCGCTCTCCTCCCTGCTCTCCGAGAGTCTGGTGGCGCTGGCGGAGATGCCGGAGATGGACCCGGCCGATCTGCCGGAGCTGCTTGACGCGCTGATCGCCGGGCAGAGCGTGCGCAAGCCCCGGGCGAAGGACGGGCATCCGCGCATCGCCATCTGGGGCATCCAGGAGGCGGCGTTGCAAAGCGTGGATGTGGCGGTGCTGGGCGGGCTGGTGGAGGGTGTATGGCCATCGCCGGAAGAGCCCGGCCCCTGGCTCTCCCGGCCGATGCGCCGCGCCGCCGGGCTGCCCAGCCCGGAACGTAAGATCGGCCAGGCGGCGCATGGGTTTTTCTCTTTGGCTTGTGCGTGCAAGCAGGTGGTGCTGGCCGCGCCCAACCGGCGTGAGCGCGCTCCGGCGGTGCCGGCGCGCTGGCTGACCCGTCTGGCCGCGATGCTGGCCGGGCAGGGGCAGAGCCTGCCCGCGCATGAGGCCGGGCTGTGGGCCGGGCAGCTCGATCTGCCGGTGGAGCGCATCCGCCGGGCGAAGCCGCAGCCGCGCCCGCCCGCCCATGCCCGGCCAAAGACCTATTCCATCTCCGATATCGCGACGCTGATGGTCGATCCTTACGCGATCTATTCCCGCAAGATTCTGAAGCTCGCCCCGTTGGAAGCGCTGGATGAGGAGAGCGATGCCAGCCAGTTCGGCGATGTGGTGCATGCAGGTCTGGCGGCGTTTTTCAAAGCTGGCGACATCACCGCGCCGGATGCCCCGCTGCGGCTGCGCCATGCGCTGGAGGTGGCGATGCGCCAGCAACGCCCGCGCGCCGCGCTGGCGCAATGGTGGGGGGCGCGGCTGGGGCGGATCGCCGAATGGCTGGTGGCGGAGGAGCGCGCCCGCCTCGCCGAACATGGCCCGCCCGCCGCGCAGGCGCTGGAGCTGCCGGGCGAATGGCGGATGCCGGGCGGCTTCACGCTGAAGGGCCGCGCCGACCGGATCGAGCGCGATGCGCAAGGCGGGATCAGGATCATCGACTACAAGACCGGCAATGTGCCCTCCGAGAAGCAGGTGAAAGCCGGCATCGCCCCGCAGCTGCCGCTGGAGGCGGCGATGGCGCGGCGCGGCGGCTTTGGTCCGGAATTTGAGGGTGAGGCGGTGGAGCTGCTTTATGTCGCACTCTCCGGCCGCGCGGCGGCCGGGGCGCAGAGTGCCGTGCTGAAAACGCCTGAGGCGCTGCGCGAGGTGGTCGAGCGGGCCGGTGAGCTGCCCGCTCTGTTGGCGAAATTCGCGGACCCGGACACGGCCTTTCTCGCCGCCCCGCATCCGGAGCGGGAAAACCGGTTCGATGATTATGCCGGCCTGTCGCGCCGCGCCGAATGGGGCGGGGAGGATGAGAATGGGGGCGATTGAGCAGGCCAACCAGGAGCAGCTGCGCGCCTCCAACCCGGCGATTTCCGCTTTCGTCGCCGCCTCCGCCGGCAGCGGCAAGACCAAGCTGCTGACCGACCGGCTGTTGCGGCTGATGCTGGCGGGCACGCCGCCGGAGCGCATTCTCTGCCTCACCTACACCAAGGCGGCGGCGGCGGAGATGCGCATCCGGCTCAATCGCCGCTTGGGCGAATGGGTGGCGCTGCCGCAGGAGAAACTGCGCGCCGCGCTGCAGGCGCTGGATGTGGCGGCGGATGCGGCCACACTCGCCCGCGCCCGGCGGCTGTTCGCGGAAGTGTTGGATCTGCCAGGGGGAATGCGGATCGAGACGATCCACGCCTTTTGCCAATCGCTATTGCGGCGCTTCCCGCTGGAGGCGCGGCTCTCGCCGCATTTCACCGTCGCGGATGACGAGGCGGCGGGCTTGCGGCTGCGCGAGGCGCGCGAGCAGGTGCTGGCCAGCCCCGCGGCGCGGGCGGCGGTGGAGGTGCTGGCGGCGGAGATCGACGAGCTGCGCTTTGCCGATCTCAGCGGCAAATTCGTGCAGGGGGCGGAAAAGGCGTTTCTGGACGCGTCGGCCCCGGCACGCGCGGCGCTGCTGCAGGCGGCGCTGGGCGCGCAGGATGAGGATGAAGATGCGCTGCTGACGGCCCTGGTTTCGCCGCCGCGGGAAAGCGTGCTGCGCGACGCCCTCAACGATGTGGCCTCACGCGGCAATGCCAGCGGCCAGAAATGGGCCTGGCCGGGGCTGGATTGGCTGGCTTTGCCGCGGCCTGAGCGCATCGCGACGCGTGAGGTCTGGGCTGGCATCTGCCTTACCACCGCCGGTGAGCCACGCACGCTGAAAGGGTTTTGCGGCAAAAAGCTCGCCGCCGAGGAAGAGCGGATCAAGGCCGAATTCCAGAGAGAGGCCGAGCGTGTGCTGGGTTTGCTGGACCGGCTGAAGCTGATCCGGCTGCTGCGCATCAATGAAGCGCTGCTCGATATTCTCGCCCCGGTGGGTCTGGCGGAGCGGGCGGGAAAGCGTCTGGCCTCTGAGCTGTCCTATGGCGATCTCATCGCGCAGACCTCGGAGCTGCTGATTGATCCTGGTGCGGCCTGGGTGCTGTACAAGCTGGATGGCGGCATCGAGCATCTGCTGCTGGACGAGGTGCAGGATACCGCCCCGGCGCAATGGGACATCGCCAACGCCATCGCCGCCGAGTTTTTCGCCGGTGAAGGCGCGCGGGAGGCGCGGCGCAGCATTTTCGCGGTGGGGGACCCGAAGCAGTCGATCTTCTCCTTCCAGGGCGCGGATCTGAAAAGCTTCGATGCCAACCGGGGAAAATTCCGGCAGGCGGCGCAGCAGGCGGGGCAGGGCTGGCTGGATGGGGCGCTCTCGGTCTCCTTCCGCTCCACCGCGCCGGTGCTGGAACTGACCGATGCCGTGTTTGCCGAGGGCTTTGCCCGGCAGGGCGTGGTGGCGCCGGGTGAGCGGCTGCGCCATGGCGTGGCCAGGCTGGGCCAGGCCGGCGAGGTGGCGCTCTGGCCGCTGAGTGTCGCCGAAGAGGCGCAGGCGGCGCCGGACTGGCAGGTGCTGGATGAGTATCAGAGCGCTGAATCCGCTGTCGCGGCGCTGGCGCGGCAATTGGCGTCCTATATCGAGATGCGGCTGACCCAGCCTCTGCCGGCGAAAGACCGGCTGGCGCGGCCTGGGGATTTTCTGATTCTGGTGCGCTCGCGCGGGGCGATTGTCGGCGCCGTGACCTCGGAGCTGAAGGCGCGCGGCATCGAGGTGGCGGGGCTGGACCGGATGGTGCTGCCGCAGCAGCCGGCGGTGGCCGACATGCTGGCTTTGTGCGACGCGCTGCTGCTGCCCGAGGATGATCTCGCCTTCGCGCAATTCCTGGTCTCGCCTTTGGGCGGCCTGTCCGATGACAGCCTGATGGAGCTGGCGCTGGGCCGCCCCGGCTCGCTCTTGGGCGCGCTCTATGCCCGGGCCGATGAGCGCGCGGAGTGGCAGGCGCCGAAAGCCTATTTCGAGGCGCTGCGCGCCCGCGCGGATTTTGACACGCCCTTCGCGCTGCTTTCTGAGGCGCTGGGGGCGCTGGGCGGGCGGGCGCGGCTGCTGGCGCGCTTCGGCGCCGAGGCGGCGGAGCCGCTGGATGAGTTCCTGGCCGAGGCGCTGCAATTCTCCATCGCCGAGCCGGGCAGTCTGCAGTTGTTCGTGCAGGCGCTGCGGGCGAGCGAAACCGCGATCAAGCGCGAATCCGAGGCCGGGAGCGACGAGGTGCGGATCATGACCGTGCATGGCGCCAAGGGCTTGCAGGCGCCGATCGTGATCATGCCCGACACCACCGGCCTGCCGCAGGCCGAGGGCAGTTTGTTCTGGCTGGATGTGCCACAGGCAGCCTACCGGCTGCCGGTGCTCTGCCCGCGCGCGGCGCTGCGCCCGGCGGTGCTGGCCAATAAGCAGGCGGCGCTGCGCCGTGCCCAGCTCGATGAATATAACCGCCTGCTCTATGTGGCGCTGACCCGGGCCGAGGATGAATTGCTGATCTGCGGGGCTGCCGGGCGGCGGGCATTGCCGGCGGAGTGCTGGTACGAGGCGGTGAGGCAGGGCTTTGAACGGCTGGAGGCGCGCGATGAGGACGGCGTGCTGCTGCATGACTGCCCGCAGACCGCAGCACCGGATGGCGCCTCGCAGATGCGCAGCAAGTTGCAGGCGTCGCTGCCCGCCTGGGCAGGGCGCGCGCCGGACTGGCAGGCCGCCCCCGCGCCGAAGGAAGCGCCAGGCCCGCAGCGAATCGTCCCCAGCCGGGTGGCGGATGAAACCTCGCGCGCTGCCCTCGCCATCAGCCCGCTGGCCGGGCCGCAAAGCCCGGCCTCACGCCGCGCCGCCGCCATGGCGCGCGGGGTGGCGGTGCATGCGTTGCTGCAGCATCTGCCCGGCGTGGCGGTGCCGGCACGGGAGGCGGCGGCTTTGGCCTATCTCACGGCGCAGCCGGAATTGGCCCCGGAGGCGGCGGAAATTTGCGCCTCCGTCCTGAAAATTCTGCATGAGCCGGCGCTGGCGCCGCTATTCGGCCCTGGTTCGGTGGCGGAAATGGAGCTGGCGGGCGTCGTTGGCGGGCGGGAAGTGGCGGGCATCGCGGACCGGGTTTTCATCGGCCCGGAGGAGATCCTCATCGCCGACTATAAGACCGACAGAAATCCCCCCTCGGACCCATCCGGAATCCCGGAAAAATATCTCGCCCAGCTCGCCGCCTATCGCGCTGTGCTGCGCCAGATCCACCCTGGACGCCCCGTGCGCTGCCTGCTGGTCTGGACCGCGCGGGCCGCAACCATGGCGGTGCCGGAGGACAGGCTCGACCAGGTGGGGTTGGGTTGATCGGCATGGCAATCACCGCCATGTTACGAAAAATTCTGTTTTTGACAGGTGTATCATGACCAAGGCTGTAACCGACGCAACGTTTTCGACCGATGTGCTGAAATCCAGCACCCCGGTTCTGGTGGATTTCTGGGCCGAATGGTGCGGCCCGTGCCGGTCCATCGCCCCCTCGCTGGAGGCGCTGGCCGAGGAATATGGCGGCAAGCTGGAAGTGGTGAAGGTGAACATCGATGAGAATCCGATGACACCGACCCAGTATGGCGTGCGCGGCATCCCGACTTTGCTGATCTTCAAGGACGGCCAGGTGGCGGCCCAGCAGGTGGGGGCGGCGCCGAAATCCGTGCTCAAGGCCTGGATCGAGAAAAGCCTCTAATGTCCGACCGCGAGCAGCCGCCGGCGATCATGCCGATGATCCGCACCATCGCCATGCCGGCGGATGCCAACGCCAATGGCGATATTTTCGGCGGCTGGCTGATGAGCCAGATGGATCTCGCGGCCGGTAATCTGGCCCAGCGCACCGCCCATGGCCGCTGCGTGACCGTGGCGGTGGAGGCGATGAGCTTCATCCGCCCGGTGAAGATCGGCGATGAGGTGAGCGTTTATTGTGAGCTGCTGTCCACCGGCCGGACCTCGATGAATATCTCGGTCGAGGCCTGGCGGCGGGAGCGCGCCGAGGAGAATGACGAGCGCGTGACCAAGGCGGTGTTCCGGTTCGTGGCGATCGACTCGACGGGTCGCCCCCGGCCGCTGCCCAAGCGCGGCTAAAAAAAGTTTTTGGGGTTGAAGGGGCTTTTTACAAAAAGCCCCTTCGTCTTATCTGGCCGCCGCCAAAGCCCCAGCTTGGGTATGGCGCGGAATGAAGCTAAGAGGGGGGCGGTTATATCTTTGCACCGGAGAGCGGAGCCATGAGCGTACAGACGGATTCGATCAATCATTCTGAAATTCTTCATGTGAAAACCCGGTCCGTCTCCTGCGATGGCGGCGTTGGCCCGCTGGGCCACCCCAAAGTCTACCTGCAGATCCCGGGCGAGCAAGTCGCCTGCCCTTATTGCTCGCGCATCTTCATCCTCGATGGTGACGGCGCGGGCGAGAGCCATTGAAACTCGTCCTCGTCGACGGCTCGGGTTTCATCTTCCGGGCCTTTCACGCCATCCCTGACATGCAGCGCGCCGATGGCGTGCATGTGAACGCGGTGTTCGGCTTCTGCAACATGCTGGAGCGGCTGCTGAAAAACCATGCCGGGACGCATCTGGCGGTGATTTTCGATGCCGGGCGGCATACCTTCCGCAACCGGCTCTACGACCAGTACAAGGCCCACCGGCCCGAGCCGCCGCCGGAGTTGGTGCCACAATTCGCGCTGATCCGCGAGGCGACCAAGGCGTTTGGCGTGCCCTCGATCGAGCTGGAGGATTGGGAGGCGGATGATCTGATCGCCGCCTATGCCAAGGCAGCACTTGAGGCGGGCGGGGAGGCGGTGATCGTCTCCTCGGACAAGGATCTGATGCAGCTGCTGCGCCCCGGCGTGGAAATGCTGGACCCGATGAAGAACACGCCGATCGGCCTCGAAGAGGTTGAGAAGAAATTCGGGGTGACGCCGGACAAGGTGATCGAGGTGCAGGCGCTGATCGGCGACTCGGTGGATAACGTGCCCGGTGTGCCGGGGATTGGCCCGAAGGGGGCGGCGGCGCTGATTGGCGAGTATGGCACGCTCGAAGCCGTGCTGGAGGCCGCCCCCTCGATGAAGCCCTCGAAGCGGCGGGATGCGCTGATTGAGCATGCGCAGGCGGCAAGGATTTCGCGCGAGCTGGTGATTTTGCGCGACGATGCGCCGCTGCCGCTGCCGGTGGACGAGCTGGGGGTGAAAGCCTGGGACGCCGCGGTGCTGCGCGCCTTCCTGGTTGAGAATAATTTCCGCTCCATCCGCACAAGGCTCGGCCTTGAAGAGGGGCATGCGGAGGAAATGGTGGAGGTTGAGCAGAGTGCTGCCCCCTTCGGGCCGTATCAGCCGGTTTACAAGATCGAAGCGCTGCGAGAGATCATCGAAGCCGCGCATAAAGGCGGGGTGATCGGGCTTTCGGTGCAGACGGATGATCCCTCCGGGCTGCATGGCAGGCTGGTCGGGCTGGGGCTGGCGGTGGCGGCGGGGCAGGGCGTGTATCTGCCGCTGCGCCATCATGTGACGCTGGATGCCGAGCCGCAGCCGGCATGGGACGAGGCGGCGGGCGCGCTGAACGCCTTGTTTGCCGACCCGGCCGTGCTGAAGATTTTCCATGATGCGAAATTCGCGCTGGAGGCGCTGGCGCGGGCCGGGTTGACCGCGCCTGCCCCGTTCGATGACGCGATGCTGATTTCCTACGCCCAGGATGCGGGGAATTTCGCGCATGATCTGGCGACGCTGGCGCGGGTGCATCTCTCCCATAGCGTGAAAACCGCCGATGATGTCACCGGCACCGGGCGCGGGCGGCTGAATTTCGCCGAGGCGCCGGTGGAGAAGGCGACCGCTCTGGGGGCGGAGGCGGCGGATGTGACGCTGCGGCTCTGGAGCCAGCTGAAGCCGGCGCTGCGGGTACATAAATCGCTGGCTCTGTACGAGCTGCTGGAGAAGAAGCTGGTGCCGGTGCTGGCACAGATGGAAGCCGAGGGCGTGCTGGTGGACAAAGCGGATCTCTCCGCCATGTCCATCGAGTTTGGTGAGCGGATGGGCGTGTTCGAGGCGCAGATCCATCAGCTCGCCGGGCATGAATTCAATGTCGGCAGCCCGAAGCAGCTGGGTGAGGTGCTGTTTGAGGAGATGGGGCTTACCGGCGGCAAGAAAGGCAAGAACGGCGCCTGGGGCACGGATTCGTCCGTGCTCGAAGGGCTGGCCGAGCAGGGCCATGAGATCGCGCAGCGTGTGATGGAGTGGCGCCAGCTCTCCAAGCTGAAATCCACCTACGCGGATGCGCTGGTCGGGCAGATCGACGAAAAAACCGGTCGTGTGCATACGAATTTCCAGATGGCGGCGACCACCACCGGCGGCTCTCCTCCACCGATCCGAATTTGCAGAATATCCCGATCCGCACCGAGGAAGGGGCGCGCATCCGCAAGGCGTTTATCGCCGCACCGGGGCACAGCCTGATCTCGGCGGATTATTCGCAGATCGAGCTGCGGCTTCTGGCGCATGTGGCGGATATTCCGGCGCTGAAGCAAAGCTTTGAGACGGGCGAGGATATTCACGCCCGCACCGCTTCCGAAGTGTTCGGCGTGCCGATGGTGGAGATGGATGGGGCGACCAGGCGGCGCGCCAAGGCGATTAATTTCGGCATCATTTACGGGATTTCGGCGTTTGGGCTGGCGCGGCAGCTTGGCATTTCCGCAGGCGAGGCCAAGAGCTATATCGATGCCTATTTCAAACGCTACCCGGAAATCCGCGCCTATATGGATGCGACGAAGGAGCAGGCGCGCACGGACGGCTATGTGCTGACGCCGTTCGGCCGGCGCTGCTGGGTGCCGAGGATCAAGGACAAAATCCCGGCGCTGCGGGCCTATGCGGAACGCCAGGCGATCAACGCGCCGCTGCAAGGCGGGGCCTCGGACATCATCAAGCGCGCCATGGTAAGGTTGCCGAAGGCGCTGGCGGATGCGGGGCTTTCAACCAAGCTGCTGCTGCAGGTGCATGACGAATTGCTGTTCGAGACGCCGGATGATGAGGCGGAGAAGGCGGCGGCGCTGGTGAAAGAGGTGATGCAGGGGGCGGCGACGCTGTCCGTGCCGCTGGTGGTGGAGACGGGCGTGGGCAAGAATTGGGGAAGGCGCATTAGGCATCCAACTATAAGTTGTTTTTTTGTTTTTCGTAAACGAAACGGCAGTTCAAGAGTCATTCAATTAGGTGGGTTTTTATGTGTTCTGATGATTCGCTGCCGCAGACAAAGCAAGAGATCGAGCTGAACAGGGCAGTTTATTTGGGGCTGCTGGCCTCTGCTTTTCCTCTCTTTTGCAGGTCCTTAGCTGTGTGCACGATTCAGGTTTACGCGTTGGGATGTTTTTTTCGGCGGCATGTTTGATTTTGGCAGGAGTTTTTTTTGCCACCGGAGCAGCAATTTACGAATTGAATTTGAAATATTTTGATGAATTGATTTGTTGCGAACAAAAACAAAAAAAGATCAACAGTAGAATTCGTAGACGAATTATGTGCGTTTCAATGATTGGTTTGGTTTTCGGAAGCTTTGGCGCAGGTCTTGATTTCCTCGGTGTGTTTGGAAATGCAACTTGGTTTCCTAAAATTATTGGTTTTATCAATTCGGAGGTGGTTTTGATTTTCGGCAACGTAATCGCAGTTTTGGTGTTGTTGTCGATAGCTGACCGTATTCTAGCAGCGTGCAAAGATGATTTTAAAAATCATTTGCGTACAAAAGCCAAATAAGCCCTAAATCGGCAACGCCCCTTCCTTCATCCGCTCCATCGCAAAGCGGCTCGAAACATTTCGCAGCGGCACCATCTCGATCAGCTTGCGGTAGAAGGAATCATACGCGGCGATGTCCGGCACCACGACGTGCAGCAGATAATCCACATCGCCGCTCATCCGCCACGCCCCGACGATCTCCGGAATATTTTTGACAGCCTGATGAAATTTATCCAGCCAGGCGGCAGAGTGGTCGCTGGTTTCCACCGAGACGAAGACCGAGACCGGCAGGCCGAGCTTGTCGGCGTCGAGGATCGCGACGCGGGATTTGATGATGCCGTTTTCCTCCATGCGCTTGATTCGCTTCCAGCAAGGCGTCGCGGTGAGCCCCACCTTGTCGGCGATCTCGTTGAGCGAGAGGGAGGCATCCGAGGCCAGCAGCCGCAGGATGGAACGGTCGATCTGATCCAGCTCGATCATGGTCTAGGGTCGGCTTTCGTCAATAAAGTTGCATCAATGCCGGCGGGGGATGCGGCAGGCGGCTCTTGCGGCGGCGAAAGAAACGCAGTACAGGCCTCCTCGGGTCACGCCCCCCCACCGGGGCGCTTTTCTTCTGTAAGGGAGAGTTTTAATGGCAGATTTTTCTCCGGCCGCCAAGCCCGCGCTGCGTCCGAACAACCCGAATTTCTCCTCCGGCCCCTGCGCCAAGCGCCCCGGCTTTTCGCTGGCGGCCCTGGAAGGCGCGCTGCTCGGCCGTTCGCACCGCGCGAAGGAGCCGAAAGCCCGGCTCGCGGAGGTGATCACCCTTTCCAAATCCATCCTGGGCATGCCGGAAGGCTGGCGGCTGGGCATCGTGCCGGCCTCCGATACCGGGGCGGTGGAGATGGCACTGTGGTCCCTGCTGGGGGCGCGTCCGGTGGATGTGCTGGCGCATGAAAGCTTCTCCGAGGCCTGGGCGACCGACGTGCTGAAGCAGCTGAAGCTGGCCGATGCCCGCGTGATCAAGGCCGATTACGGCCAGCTGCCGGATGTGGCGCAGATCGATTTCAGCCATGACGTGGTTCTGGCCTGGAACGGCACCACCTCGGGCGTGCGCTTCCCGAATGGCGATTTCATCCCGGATGACCGCGAGGGTCTGGTGATCGCGGACAGCACGTCCGCCGCTTTCGCGATGGATCTGCCCTGGGCCAAGCTCGATGTCGTCACCTGGTCCTGGCAGAAGGTGCTGGGCGGTGAGGCAGGCCACGGCATGCTCGCCCTCTCGCCGCGCGCGGTGGAGCGGCTGACCAGCTACACACCGTCCTGGCCGCTGCCGAAGATTTTCCGCCTGACCTCCAAGGGCAAGCTGACCGAGGGCGTGTTTGTCGGCGAGACGATCAACACCCCGTCGATGCTGTGCGTGGAAGACGCGCTGGATGGTCTGCGCTGGGCGCAGGGCGTTGGCGGTCTGCAGGGGCTGATTGCGCGCTCCGAAGCGAATTTGAAGGCGATTGCCGATTGGGTTGAGGGCAATGAGCGGGTGCGCTTCCTGGCGGAAGATTCGGCGGTGCGCTCCTGCACCTCGATCTGCCTGGTCATCGACGCGCCCTGGTTCAAGGCGCTGGATGCGGAAGGCCAGGCCAAGGCCGCGAAGGCGGTGGCGAGCCTGCTGGAGAAGGAAAACGTGGCGCTGGATGCTGGTGCGTATCGCGACGCGCCGCCGGGCCTGCGCATCTGGGGTGGTGCCACGGTTGAGACGTCCGACATCCAGTCCTTGCTGCCCTGGATCGACTACGCCATCGACACGGTCGCCCAAGCTTAATTTTGTCCTGAGGCGTTGGCAGCGCCACGCCCCAGGCCCCAGCGAGCAAAAGTTTTTGGTGCCGCTTTTTTCAAAAAGCGGCGAAAAATCCTCTTAGGAATCCCATCACATGGTCAAGGTTCTGATCTCGGACAAACTGTCCCCCGCCGCCATCGAGATTTTCAAAAACCGCGGCGTCGAGGTTGACGTGAAGACCGGCCTCACCCCGGCGGAGCTGCGTGAGATTATCGGCCAGTATGACGGGCTGGCCATCCGCTCCGCCACCAAGGTGACGAAGGAAGTGCTGGATGTGGCGACCAATCTGAAGGTCGTGGGCCGGGCCGGCATCGGCGTCGATAATGTGGACGTGAAATCCGCCACCTCGCGCGGCGTGGTGGTGATGAACACCCCGAACGGCAACGCCATCACCACGGCCGAGCATGCGATTGCGATGATCTTCGCGACCGCCCGGCAGCTCCCCGAGGCGACGATTTCGACCAAGGCCGGGAAGTGGGAGAAGAACCGCTTCATGGGCGTGGAAGTCACCGGCAAGATCCTGGGGCTGATCGGCTGCGGCAATATCGGCTCGATCGTGGCGGACCGCGCGGTTGGCTTGAAGATGAAGGTGCTGGCCTATGATCCGTTCCTGACGGAAGCGCGCGCGGTGGAGCTGGGCGTGGAGAAGGCGGATCTGGAGACGATCTTCGCCAAGGCCGATTTCATCACCCTGCACACGCCGCTGATCGAGGCGACGCGCAATCTGATCTCCGCCGAGGCGATCGCGAAGATGAAGAAGGGCGTGCGCATCATCAATTGCGCGCGTGGGGCCTGGTGGATGAGAAGGCGCTGTATGAGGCGCTGAAATCCGGCCATGTCGCCGCCGCCGGGCTGGATGTGTTCGAAATTGAGCCGGCCAAGGAAAACCCGCTCTTCGAGCTGGAGAACGTGGTGTGCACCCCGCATCTGGGCGCCTCCACCTCCGAGGCGCAGGAGAATGTGGCGCTGCAGGTGGCCGAGCAGATCTCGGACTTCCTGCTGACCGGCTCCGTCACCAACGCGCTGAACATGCCGAGTGTCACCGCCGAGGAGGCGCCGCGGCTGCGCCCCTATATGGAGCTGGCCCGCCTGCTGGGCGGCTTTGCCGGGCAGATGACGCAGGCGCAGGACGGCACCATCCAGCGCATCCTGATCGAGTATGAGGGCGCGGCTTCGCTGCTCAACCACCGCCCGCTGAACGCCACGGCCCTGGCCGGGCTGCTGACGCCGGTGATGGACGGGGTGAACATGGTCAATGCCCCGGTGCTGGCGCGCGATCATGGCATCGAGGTTTCCGAGGCCTCGCATGACCGCACCGGCGATTACCAGACGCTGCTGCGCATCACCGTGACCACCGAGAAGGGCACGCGCTCGGTCGCCGGCACGCTGATCGGCAATGGCAAGCCGCGTTTGGTCGAGATCAAGGGCATCAAGGTGGAGGCGGATTTCGCCCCGCACATGCTGTATGTGACCAACAAGGACAAGCCGGGCTTCATCGGCCGCTTCGGCACCACGCTGGCGGAGGCGGGGTGAACATCGCCACCTTCCATCTCGGCCGCGCGGCCGAGGGCGAGGACGCGATCTGCCTGGTCTCCACCGATGGCGAGACGCCGGAAGCGGTGCTGCAGGCGGTGCGTGCGCTGCCGCTGGTGATGCAGGCGACCAATCTGGCGTTCTGAGAGCTGACCTGACGAAAAAAGCCCCTTCGCCGAAGGGGCTTTTTTGATTCCGGGCGGGTTTTTGGTATGGAGATATGCCATAATTACGCTGGGATGAAGACGCTGCCGACGCAAGCCTTTCGCCACCGCACCCTGATTCTGCTGCTGGTTCTGTTGCCCTTGTTCGGCAATGCGGCGTCGATATGGTTCAACGCCGATCCCACATTGCAATTATCGTTGATCGGCGTGGGGTTGCGGGGCGGTGTGTATGCTGGGCCGCCCGGGTGGATCGACCCGTCCGCGGCTTATATCACCCAGCCGCTTGGGTTTCTCGCGGCATCGGACTGGCTGCACGGCATCATTCCCTGGTGGAATCCTTATGCTGGTGTCGGCATGCCGCTCGCGGCGGAAATGCAAACCGAAGCCTTTTTCCTGCCCTTTGTTTTCCTGCTGCATTTCAAGGCCGGATGGTTGTGGCTGCGTATCGTTTTGCAAGCCATGTGTGGCGTGTTTCTGTACGGGTTTCTGGCCGAGATTGGGCTGGCGCGACGGGCGGCGTTTCTGGGCGCGGCTCTGTTTGAATTTACGCCGGAGTTTTTTCTCTGCCCCAGCGCGCCAATCGCGCCGCTGCCCTTCCTCCCGCTGCTGCTGCTGGGAATCGAGCGGGCGGCGGTGGCGAGTGCCGGCGAGCGGCGGGGCGGGTGGTCGCTGATCGTCATCGCCTGTGCCTATTCATTTTATGCTGGCAATCCTGAGGTCGCCTATTTTGATGGCATGCTCGCCGGGCTCTGGGCCATCTGGCGCTGGTTCGGCTTGGCCTGGCCGCAGCGGCTGCGCTTCACGCTCAAGCTCTGTGCCGGGCTTCTCGTCGCGATTTGCCTGAGCGCGCCGTTGCTGATCCCCGCCGCGATGTACACGGCGAAGGCCTATGTCGGGCTGCATGACGGCGTGTTCGCGCTGGTGCATATGCCGTTGCAGATGTTGCCGTTGCAGCTCTTTCCGCAGGCGCTCGGGTTTATGGGGTTCCGGTGCCCACGGCGCTGACGCCGTCGCAACTGGGCTCATATAACCTGACGCGTCTGCCGGAATGGGTGACGCTGCCGGTTCTGGCGTTGGCGCTGGCCGGGCTGGTTCGCGGCCGTGCGGCAAGGTTCTATGGGTTTCGGCTGATCCTCGCGGGATGGGTGGTGGTGTGGGAGGCCCGGTATCTCGGTGTCCTCCCGGTGCGCTGGCTGTTCAACCATGTACCCGGCGTTTCGGTCATGGATGCCACACGTTATAGCGGCCCTGCCGTCGATCTCGCGCTGATCCTGCTGGCCGCTTTTGCCCTGGATGATACGCTGCGCCAGAAGCGTCTTTCCCGCTGGCGCCTGGGGCTGGTCGGGTGGTGGTGGGGCTGCTTTGTGCCGGCGCCATTCTGCCCGGTTTGCCGTTGCTTACGCATTGGTATCACGCCCGCCCCGCGGCGGCTGTGCAAGCGCTGGGTTTTTCCTTTTGGCTGTCATTCTCACGCTTGCGGTTCTGGCCGGGCTGAACCGGCCGGCGCGGCGCTCGGCCATCATCGCCGGCGCGCTCTGTCTGCCGGTTTGCAATTTTGTCCTGCCGCAGCTCTCAGGGCTGAGCAAAGGCCATCTGGATACGGGGCTGATCGGCTTCCTGAAGCAGACTACCGGTCTGCAGAGAATGGCCAGCACGGGGCCGTTCGGGCTGAATTTTCCAGACCGCTATGGCATCGCCAGCGTCAATTACAACGCCTTGCCCGCCCCGGCGCTTTGGACGTCTTTCGCGCATGAGGTTCTCGACCCGCGGGCGGACCTGAACAGTTTCGACATGTCCGGCCCGCCGCGTGATATTCTGCCGCATCTGGCGGCTTTCCCGTCCCTTGGCGTGAAATATCTCGTCGTCGGCGATGCGCTGGCGTTCGCGCCCCATAGCTTCGCGATGGTGCCGGAGGCAGCGGCGACGACGGCCAACCCCTTGCGCCAAGGCCAGGACATGAGTGGCGAGATTGATGACGATCTGGGCTTTGGGGAGATTGGCGAAGCCTCGTTGAAGTTGGGAACCTACAGCGATACGGCGCGCGGCGTGCTGACGCTGCGGATTTGCGCCGGGGCTGACAATTGCCGGCAAAGCGACGTGTCGCTCGCCAATGCCAAGGATAATACGCCGACATTATTCGTGTTTGACCCGCCGCTTATCACGCATGGCCGGGCGCTGACCTATGATATTCTGCGCCGCGCCGGTGACAACGCGTTTGTGGTATGGACGGGGCGACGAGGCGGACAGGATGTGCCCGCCCTCCGCCTCGCCGCGCCCTGGCAGCCGCCCCTCAAGGGGCTGGCCTATCAGGGAATAACCGCGGATGTTCTGGAATTCGCCGCGCCCGCGCGATATGCCGGAACACTGGCTGGGCAATGCAAGATCGAAATCGAGACCAGGAGGGCCATGCGCGCCGATTGCGCGCGGCCGGACACGCTGATCAGGCGGGAAATGTATGCAAGCGGCTGGCATGTGCTTGTCGATGGCAAGCCCGCCGCAATCGGGCAATTGGCTGTCTTCCAGACGGTGGGGCTGGCGGCTGGGCAGCACGTCATCCGTTTCTATTATAAGCCCCCGCATATCGGACTGGCCTGCCTTGTCGCCGGCTTTGGCTTGCTGCTCTGGGGTGCGGCTTGTTTCTGGCCGCTGAGGCGGCCTGCGGCGCGGTTGGGCCGGCCCTGATCCGCACGGCTCAGCCGTGTTTTATCAGCCTTGCCAGCCAAAACGCGCCGCCCTCGGCCGCGAGCGTAGCGCCCGGGGGCAGCAGGGCGGCGTCCAGCGGCGCCAGGCTGGTGCCGTTCAGCCTCAGCGGGCCAGGGCCAGAACCAGATGCAGGGCGGGGGATGCGGGCAGGGTGAGGGGGGTAGGCTGAAACGCCAAGGTCGCGGTGAAGCAGTCCGGGTCGAACATCAGGTTCACATCCCGTACCATCTTGCCTTGCGGCGTGCCGAAGGCCGGCACTTCGCCAGGAAAGGCGTGGGCCGGGCCATCCGGGCGCAGTAGGGCCACGGGATAGCCCTGCACCTCCAGCAGGAGCCGCCCTTCCAATATCCCCATCAGCCGGGAGATGCCGGGAAACACCGAGAACGGCCCTGCCTGCGCGACATCGGCGAGGCTGAGGCGCCAGCCAAACTCCCTGTCCTTGCCCGGCGCCTCGGCCACCGGCCAGGTGATGCCGCCGCCATTCTTCCATTGCGTGGCCATGCGTTGTGTCGCGGGGAAAAGCTGCATTATTTCACCTTCAGGAAGCGCGGTCCCTCGGCGCGCAGCGTGTCGATATCCGGGCAGCCCATCAGCGCCATCGCCACCTCGATCTCGCGCGCCAGTGCGGCGATGATGGTGGAAACCCCGCGCTCGCCATCGGCGGCCAGCGCGAAGGCGGTAGCGCGGCCCAGCATCACCCCGGAGGCCCCCTGCGCGATCGCCTTCAAAATATCCGCGCCGCGCCGGAAGCCACCATCGATTGTCACCTCGATCCCGCCGGCGGCGGCGACGATCTCGGCCAGGCGGGAGATGGTGGAACTGGCGCCATCGAGCTGCCGGCCGCCATGGTTGGAGACAGTGATGCCGTCCATCCCGGTCTCGCGGGCCCAATGCGCGTCCTCGGGGTGCATGATGCCCTTCAGCACGATCCGCCCCGGCCATTGGGTGCGCACCCAGTCCAGATCCTTCCAGGACAAAGTCGGGTCGATCCGCGCGGAGAGGGCGGCGGCCTGGGCCAGCACGTTGCGTCCGAACGCCTTGCGCCCGGCCAGCGCCTCCACTTGCGGGCGGCCCTGGCGCAGCATGTCCCAGCACCAGCCCGGCCGCTCCAGCAGTTTCAGCGCCAAGGATGGGGTGAGGCGGGTGAGGGCGCGGAAGCCGTTGCGGGCATCGCGCTCGCGGATGCCGGTGATGGCGCAATCCACGGTGAGAAACAAAGTCTCCACCCCCGCTCCCCGCGCCGCCCCCATCATGTCCAGCGCCAGGCTGCGGTCCTTCAGCATATAGAGCTGGAACATCGGCTGCGCCTGCACCTGCCTGGCCAGCCGGGTGATGGAGGCGAGGGAGAAGCTGGACAGGCAAAAGCCGATTCCCGCCTTGGCGGCGGCGCGGGCAGCCTGGATCTCGCCATCGCGTGCATAGAGCCCGAGGAACCCGACCGGCCCAAGCATGAAGGGCAAAGCCTGCTTCTGGCCGAGGAATGTCGTGCCCAGCCTGGGCGCGGTGATGCCGCTCAGGGCGCGCTGCTCCAGCTCATAGCGGGCGAAATCCGCCTCGTTGGCGCGCATCGTCGCCTCGGATGCCGCGCCGCCATCGATATAATCGAAGAAGATTTTCGGCAGGCGGCGCTGCGCCTCGGCCCGCGCATCAGCGACGTTGAGCAGCCTCATGCGCTGTGCGCGGCGCCGCGGGGCGCGTAAACATCCGCTTCTTTCATGTGGATTTGATAAAAACGCGGTGCAGGCGGGTCAAGGGGACGGTGCTGTTCCGACAGATGCTGCGCTGCGGAAAATTGCGCGCGCACGCTGCGATCATTCAGCTTGACAGGGGCAAAGGGCGTCTTTACGTATGTTTATACGAGGGTAAAAATAATTCGGGTGGAATGTCGATGTGGCCGCGCAAGGATGCCATACGCTCCAGCCGAAATCGAGAAACAGTTCACAAAGGGAGAAAATCGAATGAAATCCACCAAGCTTTACGGTGCCACGGCGCTGACCATGATGCTCGCCGGCGCGCTGCCGGCCATGGCGCAGACCATTACGCCGCCGCAGGTGAGCCAGATGAGCACCAAGAAAATCACCATCGGCTTCCTGCTGCCGGAAAATTCCTCGCCGCGTTATGAGCAGATGGATCGCCCGGAATTCACCAAGCTGGTGAAGCAGGCTGACCCCAACACCACGCTGATCGTCACCAACGCCAACTCCAACCCGGATTCGCAGCTCAACCAGGCGCAGTCCGCGATCACCAACGGCGCCAACGTGCTGGTGGTGGACCCGGTGGACGGCAAGGCGGGTGCGGCCATCGTGGCCTACGCGGCGCGCAACCATGTGCCGGTGATCTCCTATGATCGTCTGATCCAGGATTCCAAGCCGGCCGGCTATGTCTCGTTCGACAATCTGCGGGTTGGCGAGCTGCAGGGCCAGTATATCGCCGACCATGTGAAGCCGGGCGGCTCGATCATCATGATCAACGGCGCGCCGACCGATTCGAACGGTCTGGAATTCAAGCGCGGTGCGCTGAATGTTCTGAACCCGCTGGTTAAGGCTGGCAAGTTGAAGATCGCCTACTCGGTGATGACGCCGAGCTGGAGCCCGGAGAATGCCTTCCAGGAGACCCAGCAGGCGCTGACCCGGCTTGGCAACAACGTCGATGGCGTGCTTGCCGCGAATGACGGCACGGCTTCGGGCGCCATCCGCGCGCTGCAGGCGGTGGGCCTCGCCGGCAAGATTCCGGTGACCGGTCAGGATGCGACGAATGGCGGCCTGACCTACATCCTTGAAGGTCTGCAGTCGATGACCGTGTTCAAATATGTGCCGCAGGAAGCCGCGGCCGCGGCGCAGTTCGCGGTTGGCATCGCCGCCGATGGCAAGGCGCCGGCTGGGCTGGTGAACGGGAAGGTCAATAACGGCAAGATCAACGTGCCGTCGGTTCTGCTCACCCCGCTCGTCGTCACCGCCGACAATATGAAGGACACGGTGATCAAGTCCGGCTACGCGACGCTGCCTTCGATCTGCGTCGGCGACGCCGCCAAGGCGCCACTCTGCCAGAAATAACCAGACTATAACTCAAGGAGATGAAACGCGTTGCGTTTCATCTCCATATTTTTTCGGAGACTTCCATGAATTCAGCCAGCTCGCATGATTTGTTGAGCGTGAAAGGCCTGCACAAGAAATACGGGGCCGTCACGGCGTTGCGCGATGTGAGTTTCACCGTGCGGCGCGGCGAGGTTACTGCGTTGCTGGGCGATAACGGCGCGGGCAAATCCACCACCATCAAGGCGATCGCCGGCGTGGCGCCGGCCGATAGTGGCAGCATCATGCTCGAAGGCCAGGAGGTGCAGATCCGCCGCCCCGCCGATGCGACCGGGCTTGGCATCCAGACCGTGTATCAGGATCTGGCGCTGTGCGATAATCTCGGCATCTGCGCCAATTTGTTCCTGGGCCGTGAGCGGGTGAGCGGGCCGTTCGGCATGCTGCGCGATGTGGACATGGAAGAAGAGGCCAGGAAGGTTCTGAAAACCTTGCGGGTCAATCTGCCGGCTTTGGATACGCCGGTGGCAGCACTCTCCGGCGGCCAGCGCCAGGCGGTCGCCATTGCGCGCGCCGTGCTCTGGGGCAAGAAAATCGTCATCATGGACGAGCCGACGGCTGCCCTTGGCGTGGCGCAGACGGCGGAAGTTCTCCGCCTGGTGCGCGACCTGGCCGAGCAAGGCTTCGGCGTGATCCTGATCACGCATAATATGCAAAACGTCTTCGAAGTGGCCGATAGCGTGGTGGTGCTGCGCCTGGGCCAGACCGTGATGGAAGAACGCAAATCCGACCTGACTCCGGAGGAAGTGGTGGGCTGCATTACCGGCTCGCGCACCACCATCGGGGGCATGGCCTGAACATGAGCGCGGTGAACCAAATGACAACAGCACAGAACAACACCAAGGCACCCGGCTGGACGCAGAGACTCGTAAGCTCCACCGATCTTGGCATGATGCCGGTGATCGCGGCGCTGATCGCGATCTGGATCGTCTTCGAAATTCTCAACCCGCATTTCCTCACCCCCGCAATCTCAGCAATCTCTCGGCGCAGATTGTGGTGACGGGCACGTTGGCGCTGGCGGAAACGCTGGTGATCCTGCTCGGGATGATCGATCTTTCGATCGGCTGGAGCAGCGTGGTCGCCGCCTCGGTCTTCTCCGTCGGCACGGTGTTCTTCAACCTTCCGGTCTGGCCCTGCGTGTTTCTCGCCATCGGCGCTTCGGTGGTGATCGGCTTCTTGCAGGGCATTCTGGTTTCGCGCGTCGGCGTGCCGAGCTTCGTGGTCTCGCTCGGCGGGGCGATGATCGCAGAAGGCTTGGTGCTGGCGATGCTGACCCAGCATGGCGGTTCCGTGCCGCTTTCTGATGATCTCTCCACCGCTGTCGGCACGCTGGATGTGCCCGCGCTGTGGAGCTGGATTATTTCGCTGGCCTTGTTTGCGCTGTTTGCCATTGTCTCGCTGCGCCGCCATACGGACCGGCGCCGGCGTGGGCAGGGGAGGCGCATAGCCTGTTCTTCGCCAAGCTGGCCTTCATGCTGGTGGTGCTGGTCATCGGCATCGGGTTGCTCTGCGCCTATCAGGGTGTGCCGGTGCTGCTGGTGATCTTCCTCGCGGCTCTGTTCGCCTGCGCCTTCCTCACCAAATCCATGCGCTTCGGCCGGCATCTTTACGCGGTGGGCGGCAATGTTGAGGCGGCGCGGCGTTCTGGCATCAATGTTCGCTTCGTGCAGCTCGCGGCCTTCACCTTGGCCGGCGCGCTGGTCGGGCTGGGCGGCTTGCTGGATGCGGCGCGGCTTGGCGTGGCCTCCGCCACGGTGGGTGATTCCGACATCATGCTGAACGCCGTTGCCGCGGCGGTGATCGGCGGCACCAGCCTGTTTGGCGGGCGTGGCTCGGTCTATGGCGCCTTCTTCGGCGCGCTGGTGATCGCCTCCGTCACCAACGGCATGGATCTGATCGGCGCGCCCTCTTCCGTGCGCTTCGGGGTGGAGGGTGTGATTCTTCTCGCCGCCATCACCATCGATACGATCCTGCGCCAGCGCCGGATGCGCTCCGGCCGCGCCTGAGCGCGACATTCCCGACCAAAAGAAAGGGGCCTTGCGGCCCCTTTTTTCATGGAGATTTTTTGGCGACGGCCTGGGTGTAATTCACCGTGGCATGGGTGAGAGCTTTTAGAGGCGCAGCCCCTTGAGCGGCACAAGAGCCATATGAATGTACGCTGACGCGCCAGCGTCAGGATGTGCAGATCAAAGCGTGCGATAAAAAAAGAGCATCAAGCTGAAAGCTTGATGCTCTAAAAAATCATGCATCTGTCAGGCTGTTTCTTGGCGTCACTGCAACGCCCGCCCGACTTCCGCATTCCAGAGCTTCGCTCCGCCGGTCAGCCCTGCCTCGTTGCGCGCGAGGATGACGCCTTCGGGCAGTTCCTGCAGGCTGAACAGCCTGGCATTGCCGCCGCCGAGATAGAGCACATCAAAATTCACCAGGCTATGGATCCGCCCGATCGTTTCCTGCACGCGCGCTTTCCAGCGCATCTCGCCGACACGCTTCAGCGCCGCATCGCCGACGAAATCGTCATAGCTCGGCTCCTCACCAGCAACATGCCGGCCCAGCTCGATCTGCGGTGCCGGCACGAAATCGCGGAACAAGGCAAAGCCCATGCCGGTGCCCAAAGTCAGCACCACCTCAATTCCCTCACCGGCGATGATGCCCAGCCCATGCATCGTCGCGTCATTCGCCAGCCTTGCCGGGCGGTTGAAGCGTGCGGTGGCGAGGGCGGCGAGATCCGTGCCATGCCAGTTTTTGGTGCCGAGATTAGGCGCCGTGAGAACGATATTGTGCTTGATGGCGCCCGGAAAACCGATGGAAATAAAATCGAATTCGCCAAGCGGCGCGATCAGCGTCGCCACGGTTTCCAGCAATTGCGTGGGGCTGGCGCCGGGCGGTGTCGGGCAGCGCGCGGCTGGTGCCAGCATCTCTCCGGCATGGTTCAACAACGCTGCCTTCAGCCCGGTACCGCCAATATCCAGAGCCAGGATTCGCTCGGGATGTATGTCTGCCGTCATGTCATTCCCCAAATAAAAAGAGGCCAGCCTGGGCAAAACCGGGCATGGCCTCTGTGGTGTTTCCAATCGGTCCGGACGGGCCGGGACCTCTCCGCAGCCTGCCGAACAATGCCGCCCCAGCGCCGGTGGCGTGGAGCGGCATCGCGATCAGAAGGCGTATTTCAGATAAAAGCGGCTGCTGAAATACGGATTGTCGTAATGCGCGTTGGTCTGCGAGCTATCGTTCTGCGCGAAGGCCGCATCCGTATCCCACGCCACCGAGAGACCCTTCAGCACATCCGAAAGATTGTAGCTGAAGCCGGCATCGATGACATGGATCGCTTCATTGTGGATCGGCGCGACGCCCGCCGGGAAGCCATAGGCACCGCCATAGCTGTAGGTGCTGCCGCCGAAGCCGTAATCGGCGTTATACTCGACATAGGTCGGGTCGATTTCGAGCTTGCCGCCCATCGCCTTGATCGTGCCGGTGATACCGTAGGCATAACCCGGCCCCATATCCTCGATACCGTTCTGCATCGTATCGGTGAAGATCGTGCCGGACAGATCGTTGTAAGGATGGACCATTCCGCCATGGTGGAAGGAGCCGTAGGAGGACGGGCTGTAATCGCCGATCACCGCGATCTTGTCGTCACCGAAGGTCATGCCGAGCTTGCCGCCATAGACATGCGCGTCGACATTATAGGTCACGCCGGCCGGGTTGAAGCCGGAGCCGGAATTGCCTTCGCTGACCATCTGCGCGGAGCCGAACAGGTTGGAATTCGCGTTCATCGGCGTCACGAAATCCGCCTGGCCGTAGAACATCTGCGCCTGGCCGTAGAAATTATAGTACCAGCCCTGCGCCGTGTAATCGACATTGTCGTAACGGTTCTGGAACTTCGCACCGAAGGCGATGAAGCCGTTGGTGTGGGTGAGATAGCGGTCACCGCTGACAAAGTCGCTGCTATAACGCGAATTATAGTTGAACATGCGCGTCGCCATGACCGACAGGGTCGCGGTGTCGGTGTTCAGGCTCAGCGGTCCGGCATCGGCGGCGCCGTTATTGCCGCCAATCACGTTGGCGACACCGGCGAAGCCCATGAAGGCGCGCGGGTTGAAGGTGTAGAGATCCTGATTGGCGAACGGGGTGTTGATGAATTGCCGGCCGCCGCGCACTTCCAGATAGCGATTCTCGTACTGCAGGAAGGCCTCGCGCAGCGATTGTTCGCTATGGGTATGGCTGGTCAGCTCGGAGCTGTCATCATGATTCGGGTTGCGCGAATAGAGACCGAGAGACTGGCCGGTATAGCCGCCCAGCCCGACGCTGAAGCCCTCGAAGGCGCCGGTGTGCAGATTGAGATTGCCGCCGACGGCGAAGGCGTTCTGTGTGTTCTTCCCGACTTCCCCCTTGTTAGCGTAGGTGAAGTCATACACGCCGGCCATGCCGGAAATCGTGGTCTGCCGCAGCGCATCCTGCAGGCTCTGCGCGTGCGCCGGCATCGCCAGCCCGGCCAGTGGCAGCATGCCGGCGGCGAAAAACGCGGCTTTGCTGCAGGAATTTTTCATGCCTGCGAGGCTCTTGATCAGTTTGGACATTCCGTCCTCCTCCTGTTGTTCTGATGATTTTCGGCTCTTCTGCGTTCAGGCTGCACCGCAACATGGCGCCGCAACGAGATGCGCGTGTGTTGTAGCCTGAACACGCATGTTCAAGAAGTCTGTTTTTTGATCTATGTCGTTCCTCTTCCCACAGGCGTTCTGCTTTGTTTTCGGGAGAATTATTTTAGCCCCGAATAAAATAGGAATATGAAGGCTCCGGGGCGCTGTCAAATAAAAATTGCCGGGCCGTTGCGGTTACGCTAAGGCTGTGGCGCCATGAACACACGTCGGATCAATTCCAACATCATCCGCAAGATCAACGCGGCGCGCGTGTTTCACGGGATTCGCAAAAACCCCTCTATTTCACCGCAAGGTCTGTCAAAAGACACAGGCATTGACCTTGCCACCATCTCCATCATCCTGGCCTCTCTGGAACAGGACGGGCTGGTCGAGCGCACCCAGGGCGAACGCACCGGGCGCTCCGGGCGGCCCAACAGCCAGCTCAGCATCAATGAGAAAACCGGCGTGTTGGCGGGAGTCGCGGTGGATGTTGATGAAAGCGAGCTGGTGCTGTGCAGTTTCGCCGGCACCATTCTGGCCAATCTGCATGTTCCTGGCAGTAAGGATCAGGAAATGGTTATCGGTTCGATCAAATCCGGTATCGCCACGCTGCTGAAACAAACGGGCTACCCGCGCAAGGCGCTGGCCGGGGTCGGGGTGGGTGTGCCAGGCCTGGTCGGGCTGGATGGCAAATTGGCGCTGGCGCCGAATCTGGATTGGCATGATGTCGATTTCGGCGCGGCGCTGGCCGCATCTCTCGCGGTGCCGGTGCAGTTGGAGAACGACATCAAGGCGGCCGCCGCGGCGGAGCATCTGTTCGGGCAAGGCGCGCCGGATGCGGATTTCATCTATCTCTCCGGCCGCTCCGGCGTGGGTGGCGGGTTGTATCTGGGTGGGGCGATCTATCGTGGTCCGCGCGGCATGGCGGGTGAGGTCGGGCATATGAAGCTGGTGCCCAATGGCCGCCCTTGCGCCTGCGGCGGTTTCGGTTGCTTTGAGGCCTATATATCTGAGCGCGCGATTTTCGAGCGCTTGCGCGATGCCAAATTGAACTTCCCGGACATCGCCGCGGTGCGCGAGGCCGCCTTGCGCGGCGAGGCCGGGGTGCGCGCGGTGCTGGCTGAATGTGGCCAGCATCTCGGGCTGGGGCTGGCCAATCTCGCCAATATTTTCGCGCCTGGACGCATCGTGCTGGGTGGGGCGATGGCGGTGCTGGCGGAGTATCTGCTGCCCGCCGCGCAACCGGTGTTCGAGGCGAATGCGCTGCGCGAAATCGGTGGCGAGATCGCGATCAGCGTCTCCACGCTCGGCGAATTCGCGGTGCCGATGGGCGGCATTGCGATCGCGTTGCAACATTTTCTGGAAGAGCCGCACGTTGCCATGCTGCGCCCGGGCAGTCAGGCATGACGCGCCGCGTGGCCCCTTGTCGCGGCCGCCATTTAAGACAAACTAGGGGAAGATGCCGGGCGCATCTTCGGAAGGAGAGAGTATGACCAGCCGTGTGATCCCAGTTGAGCCGTTTGTTCTCGTCGTGTTTGGCGCCACGGGTGATCTCTCCCGCCGCAAATTGATCCCCGCCATGTTCCAGCGCGATGCGGATGGCCAGCTGCCGGATGCGGCGGAGATTTTCGGCGTCTCGCGCGGGCAGCTCAGCGATGACGAATTCGTCGCCCAGGCGAAGGCGGCGGTGGAGGAGCATGTGCCCGCCAGCGAGCGCCCGGCGGAGATTGTCGAGCGGTTCTTGAAGCGCATTCATTACATCGCGGCGGATGCCACCGGCGATGAAGGCTGGGCGGAGCTCGCCACCGCGCTGAAGCCTTATCAGGACCGGGTGATCGTGTTCTACCTCGCCACCGGTCCGGCTTTGTTCGGGCCGATCTGCGAGCGGCTGGGGCGCTTCAACCTGGCCGGTGAGAATGCCCGGGTGGTGGTGGAAAAGCCGGTGGGCAAGGATGGCGAGAGCGCGCATGCGGTGAACCAGGCGATTGCCCAGGTGTTCCCGGAAGACCGCGTCTATCGTATCGATCATTATCTCGGCAAGGAGACGGTGCAGAACCTGATGGCGCTGCGTTTCGCCAACGGGCTGTTCGAGCCGCTGTGGAATGCCGCCCATATCGACCATGTGCAGATCACCGTGGCGGAGTCGCTCGGCGTTGAGGGCCGGGCCGGCTATTACGACACCGCCGGGGCGCTGCGCGACATGGTGCAGAACCATATTCTGCAGCTGCTCTGCCTGGTGGCGATGGAGCCGCCCGCCCATCTCGCCGCCGATGCAGTGCGCGACGAGAAGCTGAAAGTGCTGCGGGCGCTCAAGCCGATGGAGTCGCAGGATTGGGTGCGCGGCCAGTATCGCGCTGGCGCCTCCGCCGGTGGGCCGGTGCCCGGCTATCTGGAGGAGCTGGGCCAGCCTTCCAGCCAGACCGAGACCTTCGTGGCGCTGAAAGCCGAGATCGAGAATTGGCGCTGGGCGGGGGTGCCGTTTTATCTGCGCACCGGCAAGCGGCTGGCGGAGCGTGTTTCGGAAATCGTCATCACCTTCCGCCCGGTGCCGCATTCAGTGTTCGGCAAGGCGGCGGGGCCGGTGATGGCGAATCGGCTGGTCATCCGGCTGCAGCCGGATGAGGGCGTGAAGCTCTGGCTGATGATCAAGGATCCCGGCCCGGGGGAATGCGTCTGCGCCCGGTCTCGCTGGATATGAGTTTTGCTTCGACGTTCAATGTCCGCAATCCGGATGCCTATGAGCGGCTGGTGCTGGATGTGGTGCGTGGCAACCAGACCTTGTTCATGCGCCGCGACGAGGTGGAGGCCGCCTGGGCCTGGGTCGACCCGATCCTGGAGGCCTGGAGCATCGCCCCGGATGCGCCGAAGCCCTACACCGCCGGGACCTGGGGGCCGAGCGCGGCGATCGCGCTGATCGAGCGCGATGGGCGTACCTGGGCGGATGGTGCGCCGTGACGGCGCACTGGGCGGATGGTGCGCCCTGATGCTGATTTTCTCCACCCGCGATGCTTTGGCGGAAAAGCTGGCTGAGGATACCGCGCAGGCTTTGCGCAACCGCTTGCAATTGCAGGTGGAAGCGGTGCTGGCCGTCTCCGGCGGCAGCACGCCCGGCGCCTTTTTCGCGGCGCTGAGCCAGGTGGAGCTGGATTGGTCGCGGGTGGTGGTCACTTTGGTGGATGAGCGCTGGGTGCCCGAGGACAGCCCCCGCTCCAACGCCGCCATGGTGCGCCGGGCGCTGCTGCAGAACCGCGCCGCCCAGGCCCGGTTCCTGCCGCTTTATAACGGTGCGCCGACGCCGGCGGCCGGGCTGAAGGCGCTGGAGGCGGAGCTGGCTGCCTTGCCCTTGTCCCTGGCGGCGGCGATCTTAGGTATGGGAGAGGATGGGCATACGGCCTCCTTCTTCCCCGGCGGCGACAATCTGGCCGCCGCCCTGGCCCCTTCCAACGGGCAGAAGGTGGAGACGATGCAGGCGCCGGGCGCCGGCGAGCCGCGTGTTACCTTGACGCTACCGGTTCTGGCCCAGGCGGATCTGCTGGCCCTACATATTGAAGGCGCGCGCAAGCGCGAGGTTCTGGAACAGGCCTTGGCCGGCGGGCCGGATGAGGAGATGCCCATCCGCGCCGCCTTGCGTCATGATCCGCAGATTTATTGGAGTGCGTAACATGCTTCACCCTGTCATTGCCGAGGTCACGGCCCGGATCATCGAGCGCAGCCGTGGGTCGCGCTCGCGCTACCTACAGCGCGTGGCGCAGGCCGCCAGCCACAAGCCCAAGCGCCATGCCTTGGGTTGCGCCAACCAGGCGCACGGCTTCGCCGGCTGCGGCGCGGGCGACAAGGCCGTGCTGCGCGACGGCGATGGCGGCAGCCTCGCCATCGTCACCGCTTATAACGACATGCTCTCGGCGCATCGCCCCTACGAAACCTACCCGGAGCAGATCCGCGAGGCGGCGCGCAAGGTTGGTGGCGTGGCGATGGTGGCGGGCGGCGTGCCGGCCATGTGCGATGGGGTGACGCAGGGCGAGGCCGGCATGGAGCTGTCGCTGTTCTCGCGGGACGTGATCGCGCTGGCAACCGGCGTGGCGCTCTCCCACAACACCTTCGATGCCGCTTGTTTCCTGGGGATTTGCGATAAGATCGTGCCCGGGCTGGTGATCGGCATGCTGAGCTTCGGGCATCTGCCCTCGGTGCTGATCCCCGCCGGACCGATGCCCTCCGGCCTGCCCAATTCCGAAAAAGCCAAGATCCGCCAGCTTTATGCGGAAGGCAAGATCGACCGCGCGGCGCTGCTGAAGGCGGAAGGCGAAGCCTACCACGCGCCGGGCACCTGCACCTTCTACGGCACCGCCAACACCAACCAGATGCTGGTCGAGATCATGGGGCTGCATGTGCCAGGCGCGGCCTTCGTGAATCCCGGCACGCCTTTGCGCGACGCGCTGACGGATTTCGCGGTGCAGCGTGTGATGAGCCAAACGGCACTGGGCGAGAATTTCCAGCCGGTGGGCCGGATGATCGATGAGCGCAGCTTCGTGAATGCGATCGTCGCGCTGCACGCCACCGGTGGGTCGACCAACCATACCATCCATCTGCTGCCGATGGCGGCGGCGGCGGGGATCACCATCACCTGGCAGGATCTTTCGGATCTGGCGGCGGTGACGCCTTTGCTGTGCCGCATCTATCCCAATGGCCAGGCCGATGTGAATCATTTCCACGCCGCCGGCGGCACCGGGTTTTTGATCCGCGAGCTGATCGAGGCCGGGCTGCTGCATGAGGATGTGGACACCATCATGGGCAAGGGGCTCTCCGCCTACATCAACGAGCCCTATCTGGAAGACGGCAAGCTCAACTGGCGCGAGGCGCCTGCATCCAGCGGGGATGAGAAAGTGCTGCGCCCGGCCGCCAACCCGTTCCAGCCGACCGGCGGGCTGAAGCTGCTCAGCGGCAATCTCGGCCAGGCGGTGGTGAAAACCTCCGCGGTGGCGGAGGAACGGCATGTGCTGGAGGCCCCCTGCCGGGTGTTCCACAGCCAGGAGGCGGTGCAGGCGGCGTTCAAGGCTGGGGAGCTGAACAAGGATGTTGTCGTGGTGGTGCGCTTCCAGGGGCCGAAGGCGAATGGCATGCCGGAATTGCACAAGCTGATGCCGCCGCTTGGGGTGTTGCAGGATAAGGGCTTCAAGGTGGCGCTGGTCACCGATGGCCGAATGTCCGGCGCCTCGGGCAAGGTGCTCTCCGCCATCCACGCCACACCGGAGGCGCTGGCCGGCGGCCCGCTCGCCAAGCTGAAGGATGGCGACATCGTCCGCGTCGATGCCAAGGCCGGCACGTTGAGCGCGCTGGTGGATGCGGCTGAATGGGAGGCGCGCGCAGAGGCGCTGGCGGATCTCGATGACAGCCATCACGGCACCGGGCGGGAGCTGTTCGCCCCCTTCCGCCATCTGGTCAGCCGCGCCGATCTTGGCGCTAGCATTTTCGCCTACGAGGAGTCGCACGCATGATCCAGGAGGGTTTGGAAACCATCATGAAGCTCGCCCCGGTGATCCCGGTGGTGATCATCGATGATGTCGCGGATGCGGTGCCGCTGGCCCGCGCTTTGGTGCAAGGCGGGCTGAAGGCGATCGAAATCACGCTGCGCACGCCTGTAGCGTTGGAGGCGATCCGCGCTGTGGCGAATGAGGTTGAGGGGGCGGTGGCCGGGGTCGGCACCGTGCTCACCGCCAAGCATTACAAGCAGGCGGCGAAGGCCGGCGCGCAATTCGCCGTCTCGCCAGGGGCGACGCGCAAACTTCTGGATGCGGCGGAGGATGCGGATCTGGCGCCGCTGCCCGGCATCGCCAGCGCCTCGGAGGCGATGGTGCTGATCGAGCGCGGCTATCGGTTTGCGAAATTCTTTCCGGCCGAGGCGGCGGGCGGGGCGCCATTCCTCTCCTCCATCGCCTCGCCGCTGCCGCAGCTGCAATTCTGCCCGACCGGCGGCATCACCCCGGAGATCGCCCCGCGCTATCTGAAGCTGCCCAACGTGCTCTGCGTCGGCGGCTCCTGGATGGTGAAGAAGGAGCTGGTGGCGGCGAAGGATTGGGCCGCCATCACCAAGCTGGCGGCAGAGGCCGCGAAACTCAAAGCATAAGTCGCAAAAGTTTTGGGGGTGTGTGGGCTTTTTTCAAAAAGCCCCCACGACGCCCTCACGCCGGCGTAAACCCCAACGCCAGCCCGTTCATGCAGTAGCGCAACCCGGTCGGGCGCGGCCCATCCGGGAACACATGCCCCAGATGCCCGCCGCATTGGCTGCAATGCACCTCGGTGCGGTCCATGCCGAAGCTGGTATCGTTCTGCTCATCCACCGCATGCGGCAGCGGCGCGTAAAAGCTGGGCCAGCCGGTGCCGCTGTCATATTTGGTGGCGGAGGAGAACAGCGGCAGCGCGCAGCCGGCGCAATGGAAAATGCCTTTGCGATGCTCGTTCAGCAGCGCCGAGCTAAAGGGCGGCTCGGTGCCTTGCTGGCGCAAAATCTCATATTGCGCCGGGGTGAGCAGCCGGCGCCATTCGGCGTCCGTGTGCGTCACCCGGTAGGCGGCGCGGGCCTTCGCGCCCAGCGCCAGGGCGCTGGCGCCGGCCAGCAGGAACATACGGCGGATCATGTGTTGCCTTTCAGAACCGTCACCGGATCGGTTTCATACAAAGCCGGGAATTGCGCCTTCAGCGCTTCCACCTTCGGGATGTCGTTGAAGACGATATAGGGATTATCCGGATGGCGGATCAGGAAATCCTGATGATAGCCCTCGGCCGGATAGAACGGCATCGCCGCATCCACGCGGGTGACGATCGGCGCCGGGAAGGCATGATCCGCGCCAAGCTGCGCGATATAGCGTGTGGCGATCTCCTTCTGCTGCGGCGAGGTCGTCCAGATCTCCCCGCGATATTGGGTGCCATGGTCCGGGCCCTGGTAGTTCAGCTCGGTCGGGTCGGTGGTGACGGCGAAATAGATCTGCAGGATCTGGCCATAGGAAATCACCCGCGGGTTGAAGGTGATCTTCACCGATTCCGCGTGGCCGGTGCTGCCAGTGCTCACCGTCTCGTAATCCGCCGTGGCTTTCTGCCCGCCGGTATAGCCCGACAGCGCCTGGCTGACACCCTTCACATGCTCGAACACGCCCTGCACCCCCAGAAGCAGCCGCCGGAGAGAATGGCGGTTTCGCTGCTGGCGGTATCGGGCGGGTTGTAGGCGGGGGCGGGCAGGGCGGCCTGCGCAGCGCCGGCGAGGCCGAGAAAGACCGGGACGAGAGAGAGGCGACGCATCACAAGCTCCTTCAACGCTTCTGCGGAACGGCAAACTGCGCTCTGGCACCCCATCGCGTCCAGGCATGGTTTTGATGCCTGACTTTTATGCTACTCTGCGCCAACCAGGAGGGCAGGCCGATGAGCATAGACAAGGATACCATTATCTGCATTTCGCTCGCGGCGCGGCCCAGCAATTTCGGCACACGCTTCCATAATTATCTCTACCAGAATTTGGGGCTGAATTATATTTACAAAGCCTGCACCACGGAGGATCTGGAAGGCGCCATTCGTGGCCTGCGCGCCCTGAAAATCCGCGGCTGCGGCGTCTCCATGCCGTATAAGGAAGCCTGCATCCCGCTGCTGGATGAGCTCACCCCCTCGGCGGCGGCGATCCAGTCGGTCAACACCATCGTCAATGAGCATGGAAGGCTGGTGGCTTATAACACGGATTTCATCGCGGTGCGGGATCTGTTGCGCCAGGCCGGTCTGCCCCCAGCGCGCGGGTGGCGCTGCGCGGCAGTGGCGGCATGGCCAAGGCGGTCGCCTATGCGCTGAAGCTCTCAGGCTATGAAAACGGCATCATCATCGCCCGCAATGAGGCGCAGGGCAGGGCGCTGGCGCAAGGTTGCTCCTATGAATGGGCGGCCAGCACGGACGGGGTGGAGGCGGATTATCTGCTCAACGCCACCCCATCGGCATGGCGGGCGGGCCGGAGGAGGGGCATTACGCCTTCCCGGAGCCGATGATCGAGCGCGCCTTGGCGGTGATGGATGTGGTGGCGGTGCCGGCCGAGACGCCCTTGGTCCATGCCGCTCGGCAACTGGGCAAATCCGTGGTCACCGGCGCTCAGATCGTGGCGCTGCAGGCGCTGGAGCAATTCGTCCTCTATACCGGCCAGCATCCGGATGCCGAACTGTTCGCCGCCGCCACCGCCCATGCGCGGGCCGGATAGAAGCTTCGGAATTCTGGAGACGCGGTTACGATTTTTCTGGTTGAAAACGCCAAAACGGTCTTAAATCAAAAGAAGAAGAAAATTTGCCCGCCCAAAAGGGGCAAGACCCGAAATGGGCAAAAATTGGGAGAAGACCGATGGCTGCTACGCTGATTAAGGCCGTGCATGATACAGACTATCCCGGTGGACAGCCTTACCCCACGACGACCCATCCGGAAGCCGATACCAGCCCGGTAACGGTGCAGAAGATCGGCTTTGGCGATCTGCGTGCCGCCTTGCGCGAGGGTGTGCAGGACTGGCTGGCCTGCCGGACCGATGTGCTGGTGATGGTCGTCATCTATCCGCTGGCGGCGTTGTTTATCGCCATTGCCTTGATCGACCGGCATTTTTTGCCGCTGCTCTTCCCTGTCGCGAGCGGCATGGCGCTGGTTGGTCCGGTGGCGACGATCTGGTTCGGCGCGCTGAGCCGGCAGCGTGAGCGCGACGGAGTCGCGACCGTGGATGCCGCCGGGGCGATCTTCGAGTCGCCGCGTGGGAGCGTCATCAAGCGCCTGGCCTTGCTGTTGATCGGGCTGTTCGCGGTCTGGATCGCGGTTGCCGGTGTGATTTACCACACAACGCTGGGTAGCGCTCCCGGAACCGGGAGCTTCCTGCACGGGACTTTCGCTACCGCCCCCGGCCATGAGATGATTCTGATCGGGGTGTTGGTCGGCGCGGTGTTCGGGGTGGTGGCACTGGCCACGGCGCTGGTTTCCTTTCAGCTGGCGCTTGACCATGAAATTGGGGTTGCCGAGGCAGTGTCAGTCTCGGTGAGGGCGGCTCTTGCCAATCCCGCGGTAACGCTGATTTGGGGGCTTCTTATTGCCGGTTTGCTGCTGATCGGGGCGATTCCTGGGCTGATCGGCCTAGCGGTGACGATTCCCATCCTCGGACATAGCGCCTGGCATCTCTATCGGCGGATGATTCGCAACGGTTGAGGCGCAAAAGGCACGCTTCCGGCATATAAGGCGTCGCGAATAGGTGTTGAAGCCTGTCATGTCAGATTTCTGATATGTCATGTCAAAATGTGACAATGGCTTTCCGTTTGCGACCAATCAATATAAAGGCTGTCTATGTTCAACCGCGCGGCGTGAATATGCCGCGCGGTTGAACGTGAAGTGCCGTCCGGGCCGGTTTGCGCTGGTGCGGGAGGTGGAAATCTTAGACGCGAGGCAGCCTTGAGACTGAAACCCTATCTCGCTCTGCTCCCCATGCTGGCGCTGGCCGCCTGCGCCTCGAGCGGAGACTACCTGCTGTTCCACCCGGAGAATCTGATCGCCACCCAGGAATGGCACGCCACGATCGTCGATACGGTCGTGATGATGCTGGTCATTCTGCCGGTGCTGCTGGTGATTGTCTGGTTCGGCTGGCGCTATCGCGCCGGCGCCAACGCCAAGCACGACCCGGATTGGTCGCACAACACGGCGCTGGAATTGCTGGTGTGGGGCGTGCCGCTGCTCATCGTCGGCGGGCTTGGCTGGTACACGGTGAAAACCTTGTACGCGATCGAGCCGTACAACCCCGGGTTGCTGCAGAAGCAGATCGCCGCGGACCCGCAGAATGTCCTGCATGTCGATGTCATCGCCACCGACTGGCAGTGGATTTTCGTCTATCCGCAGCAGAAGATCGCCACCATCGACCAGCTGGTCGTCCCGCAGGGTGCCGTGGTGAAGTTCAACCTGACCTCCGCCTCCGTCTCAAACGACATCTATGTGCCGCAGCTGCTGCCGATGATCGCGGTGATGCCGGGCATGCGCACCAAGGACACGTTCGACGCGCCCAAGCTCGGCCAATGGACCGGCTTCGCCGCCGATTTCTCCGGTGCCGGCTTCTCCTGGATGCAGTTCGACACCAAGATCGTCTCCCCGGCTGATTTCACCGCCTGGGTGCAGAAAGCGGCCGCCAGCCCGGATCAGCTGAGCTATGCCACTTTCCAGAAACTGGCCCAGCCGCACGCCAATATCGGCGCCAAGATCTCCTATTTCTCCAACCCCGATCCGCAACTCTTCGACAAGGTCGTGGCCGCGGCGCAGGCCGGCGTGGTCTATCCCGTCTCGGCCGCTCTCACCAAGAGCATCGCCTCCAACGAGACCGAGAAGTAGCGCGAAGGAAGGTTAGATCATGCAAGTACACGTTCCCGGTCCTTGGTCGCCGCTCTTCGGCCGCCTCACGCTGGATCAGATCCCGTATAATATCCCCATCCTGCAATATACCTTCGCGGGCGCCATGCTGGCCGCCATCGTGGTCATCGGCGCGGTGCTCTACTTCAAGAAAGTCGGGTATTTCTGGCGCGAATGGCTGACCACGGTCGATCATAAGAAGATCGGCGTGATGTATATCGTCATCGGCCTGGTCATGCTCTTCCGCGGCTTCGCCGACGGTTTGCTGATCCGCACCCAGCAGGTGCTGGCCAACGGCCCGAATGCCCCTGGCTATATGGGCGCACAGCACGGCTTCCTGCCGCCCTTCCATTTCGACCAGGTCTATTCCGCGCACGGGACCATCATGATCCTGTTCGCCGCCACCCCCATCCTCACCGGCTTCCAGAATATCGTGGTGCCGTTGCAGCTGGGCGCGCGCGACATGGCCTTCCCTTACATGAACGCGCTGTCGCTCTGGCTCACCGCCGGGGCCGCCGGGCTGGTCATGCTCTCGCTGTTCGTGGGTGACTTCTCGGCCGCCGGCTGGGTCGGTCTGATCCCGCTGACCGAGCTGCCCTATTCCCCCTCCACCGGTGTCGATTACTGGATGTGGGCGATTCAGATCTCCTCTGTCGGCACCACGCTGAACGCGATCAATATGATCGTCACCATCGTGGAAATGCGCGCCCCGGGGATGACCTGGTTCCGCATGCCGATTTTCAGCTGGACGACGCTCTCCACCAACATCATCGGCCTCACCGCCTTCCCGGTGTTGGGTGTTGCGTTGGCGCTGCTGGGTGCGGACCGTTATCTGGGCACGCATTTCTTCACCGCCGGCATGGGCGGCAACCTGATGCTGTATACCAACCTGTTCTGGCTCTGGGGCCATCCGGAGGTGTACTTCCTGATTCTGCCGGTGTTCGGCATCCTCTCCGAGGTCGTGCCGACCTTCTGCGAGAAGCCGCTCTTTGGCTATGTCACCATGGTCGCGGCCTCCTTCGCCATCGCCGGCGTATCCTGGGTGGTGTGGCTGCATCACTTCTTCACCATGGGGGCGGGGCCGGACATTAACGGCTTCTTCTCCGTCGCCACCATGCTGGTCGGCATCCCCACCGGCGTGAAGGTGTTCAACTGGGCCTTCACCATGTATCGCGCCCGCATCACCTATACGGTGCCGATGCTGTGGGCGATGTTCGGGCTGTTCCTGCTGCTGGCCGGCGGCCTCACCGGCATGATGCTGGCGATCCCGGCGGTGAACTATACGGTGCATGACTCGGTGTTCGTCATCGCGCATTTCCACTGCATGGTGCTGCTGGTCGTCGCCGCCGCCTTCGCTGGCGTCTCCTACTGGTTCCCGAAAGTGTTCGGTTTCAGGCTCGATGAGAGCTGGGGCAAGGCCTTCTTCTGGACCTTCTCCATCGCCACGCTCATCGTCTTCACCGCGATGTTCGCGCTGGGCTTCGAGGGCGAAACCCGCCGTCTGGACTGGACCTTCAACACGGCCTGGAAGCCGATGCTGGTGGTCGAGGAAATCGGCATGATCCTGTATGTGATCTCGCTGGCCTGCTTCGCGCTGATGCTGGTCTTCTCCATCGTCAACCGCAAGAAGAACGCGGCCGGCGCGGATGCCTGGGGCACCTCGCGCACGCTGGAATGGCTCACCCCCTCGCCGGTGCCGTTCTATAATTTCGCGGTGACGCCGCAGGTGAACACCCGCGACGAGCTGGCCTGGCGCCGCAAGCACGGGCTGGACAAGGCGCAGCCCGAACATTTCGAGGCCATCCATATGCCGAGCAATACCGGGATGCCGTTCGTCATCGGCATGCTGGCCGCGGTCTGGGGCTTCGCGATGATCTGGCGCATCTGGTGGCTGGCGGCGATTTCGCTGACGGCGCTGATCGTCTGCGTGATCATCCGCTCCTTCTACAAGAATGAGGGCTATCATCTGCAGCCGGAAGAGATCGCGGCGATGGAGCGTGACCTCGCTCTGGGCTCGGTTGTCTCCGAACAGCCGGACCGTTCCCACCACCATTATTCTCACGTGGAGGCGCATTAATGGCCCACCAAGCGGCACCTGACGCGAATACGCGCCTCTTCGCGCCCGGCTTTGCGGGGCATAGCCAGATTTCCGCCCGTACGCTGGGCTTCTGGCTCTATATGCTCAGCGACGCGCTGCTGTTCACGGCGTTGTTCGCCGCCTATGCGGTGCTCGACACCCCGATGAACGCCGCCGGCGGGCCGATCGCCACCCAGATCGTCAACCCGGTCGAGGGCTTCTGGCAGACCATCGCCATCCTCGGCTCCGTCACCGCCTACAGCCTTGCCACCGTGGCGCTGAAAACCGGCAACCGCGCCGGTGTCATGCTCGGCATCGTCGCCGCGATGGTGCTGGCGGTGGTGTTCCTGGGTTTTGGCTTCAACGATCTGGCGACGCTGACCGCCCAGGGCAACGGCATGGACCGCTCGGGCTATCTCTCGGCCTATTTCGTGCTGATCCTGACCCATGCCATCCACATGCTGTTCGGGCTGCTCTGGATGCTGGTAATGCTGGTGCAGATCCCGCGCGACGGCTTCAATGAGATGGTGGTGGCGCGGCTTTTGAACCTGCGCATGTTCTGGCAGTTCCAGGCCACCGTCTGGGTTTGCGTTTACATCTATGTCTATATGATTGGAGCCTGATCAGATGGCTGGTTCTCATTCCGATCCGCTGGCGCATCCGGAAGTCCGCATGGGCGGTGCGATGCGCTATATCGCCGGCTTCATCAGCACAGTGGCGCTGATGGGGGCGGCCCTCATCGTCACGCTGCGTCACGACATGGGCTATGAAACCTATGTCGAGGTCGTCGGCGGTCTGGCGGCGCTGGCGCTGCTCTCCCAGGCGGTGCTGTTCTACGGGCTGGATATTTCCCGGGCGCAGATCTGGAAGAGCGTCTCGCTGATCCTCACCGTGCCGCTGTTCATCATCACCGTTGGCCTGACCGTGTGGATGTTCCAGTCTCTGGATCAGCGCACCATGGTGATGCCCAACAGCGCGGCCGCCGCCACCCAGCCGACGCTGCTGCAGTAACCCCGGACATTTCCGGTCGATCAAACCCCGGCGGGCGAAGGCCCGCCGGGGTTTTTTCATGCGCGCAGGGGCGCGGGAGAGCGATTTTGCCGCCTTCGCTTGCATGAGCCGGCCGCACGCCTACCTGTAGGGGCAAGCGAAATGTCAGGAGGAGCAGATGCCCTGGACCGCGAAAGACGCCGAACGCCATACCCATAAGGCCAATAGCGAAACGCTGCGCGCCCTCTGGGTAAAGATCGCGAATGAGACATTGGAGCGCACAGGCGATGAAGGACGGGCGATCCGCGAAGCCAACGCGGTGGTCGCCCGCCAGTCAGACGAGACGAAATAGAGCGAGACGGGCCTGCACCCGCTCGCTCTATTTATGGTTTAGCCAGAAATTTTGTGCGTGCTTTAGAAGGCTTCATCCTCCAGCGCCATCATCGCGGCCTTACCGGATTTGATGGAGGCCAGCAGGGCGCCAACTTGCGGCAGGATGCGCTCGATGAAAAACCGCGCCGTCACCAGCTTGGTCTTGTAGAAACCGGCATCCGCCCCGGCATCGGCCAGCTTGCCGGTGGCGATCTTGGCGCTGCGCAGCCACATGAAGCCCAACGCCACCAGCCCGAACAGGCGCAGATATTCGGTGGCCGCCGCCCCGGCTTCCTCAGGATCCTTCAGCGCCTTTTCGGCGATGAAGGAGGTGGCGAGCTGCAACGCCCCGAAGCCGCGGGCAAAGCCCTGCACCAGCTTGCCAATGCCCGGATCATTCTGGTTTTCATCAATGAATTCCTGCACCGGATGGAAGAAGCGGCGCAGGCCGCGGCCCATATTCGCCGGCATCTTGCGCCCCACCAGATCCAGCGCCTGGATGCCGTTGGTGCCTTCATAGATCATCGCGATACGCGAATCCCGCACCAGCTGCTCCATGCCATGGTCGCGGATATAGCCATGGCCGCCATAGGTCTGCACTGCCAGATTGGCGCTTTCGAAGCCGAGATCGGTAAACAGCGCCTTCACGATCGGCGTCATGACCGCGATGAATTCCTCAGCCTCCGCCTTGGCTTTTTCATCGCCCGAACGCTCGGCGATATCCATGACCCCGGCCACCCAGACGCCCAGCGCCCGGCAGCCTTCATTATAGGCGCGCATGGTCATCAGATTGCGGCGGATGTCCGGATGCACGATGATCGGGTCGGCCGCCTTCTCGGGATATTTCGCCCCTGCGAGGGAGCGGCCCTGCAACCTGTCCTTCGCGTAGGCGACCGCGCCCTGGTAGGCGGCCTCGCCAATCCCCAGACCTTGCGTGCCGACCGAGAGACGTTCGGAATTCATCATCACGAACATCGCCTGCATGCCCTTATGTGGGGCGCCGACGAGCCAGCCTTTGGCATCGTCGAAATTCATCTGGCAGGTGGCGGAGGCCTTGATGCCCATCTTATGCTCGATGGCGGCGCAGGAGACGCCGTTGCGCGCCCCCGGCTTGCCGTTTTCATCCGGCAGGAATTTCGGCACCAGAAACAGCGAGATGCCCTTCACCCCGGAAGGCGCATCCGGCAGCCTGGCCAGCACCAGATGGATGATGTTCTCCGCCATATCATGCTCGCCGGCGGAGATGAAGATTTTCGATCCCGTCAGGCTGTAGCTGCCATCCTCCTGCGGGATGGCTTTCGTGCGCAGCAGCCCGAGATCGGTGCCGCAATGCGGCTCGGTCAGGCACATCGTGCCCGCCCATTCGCCCGAAACCATCTTCGGCAGGTAGAAATCCTTCAGCTCATCCGAGGCATGGCTCTTCATCGCCAGATAGGCGCCATGGGTGAGGCCGGGATAGAGGCCGAAGGAGATATTGCAGGCGCAGATCATCTCCTCCACCAGCTTCGCCACCGTCTCCGGCAGGCCCTGGCCGCCATAGGCCGGGTCGGCGTTCAGCGCGCCCCAGCCGGCCTCGTTGAAGGCGGCGTAGGCTTCCTTGAACCCCTTCGGCGTGCGCACCACGCCGTTTTCATAATGGCAGCCTTCCTCATCGCCGGAGGCGTTGAGCGGCAGCAGCACTTCGGAACAGAATTTTCCGGCTTCCTCCAGCACGGTGTCCAGCAGCTCGGGCGTGAATTCCTCATGGCCGGGCAGGGCAGGGGCGGGGTGCAGCTCGTGCAGCACAAAGCGCATGTCCCGCAGCGGGGCGGTGTAAGTTTGCATGGCTCGTCTCCTTAGTTGCGCAGCGGCTTGCCGGTGGTGAGCATCGTTTCGATGCGCGCCAGCGTGCCGTCCTTGCGGATCAACCGGGTGAAGGCGCCGCGTTCCAGCGCCAGAATATCGGCCTCGCTCGGCCGGTCGATGATGTCCGCCTCGCCGCCGCTGAGCACGGTGGCAAGCTCGCCCGCCACCACCTCGTCATACGGTGTGGCCAGGCCCTTCTTGCGGAATTCCTTCACCGCCATGCCAAAGCCGACACGCCCATCCTCGCCGGGGAGCTGGTAGGTTGGCGGCTCCGGCGCGGCGTAGGCTTCCACCAGTGTCAACGCCTTGGCCTTGGCATCGGCCAGCAGCCGGTAGCGGTTCATGGTGATGCCGTCGCCCTCGCGTAGGAACAGAAGCTCCTTGGCATTGGCAGCGGATTTGCTGACCGTGGCGGTGGAGACCATCTCGAACACCTTGGCCGCCGCCGGCATCGGGCCTTTCGGCATGGTCTTGGCGCCCTGATAGCGCGCCAGCATTTCCGTGCAGCCGCCCCAGGCCGGCACCAGCCCGACGCCGCATTCCACCAGTCCTATATAGGTCTCCGCATGCGCCTGCACCGCCGAGGCATGCAGCACGATCTCGCAGCCGCCCCCAGCGCCATGCCGAACGGTGCGGCCACGCTGGGGAAGGGGGCGTATTTCAGCGCCTTGAAAGTCTTTTGGCCACTGGCCACGAGTTTCTCAATCTCGCCCCAGGCGGCGATGTTGGCGGCAAACAACGCCAGCCCCAGATTGGCGCCGACAGAGAAATGCGCGCCTTCATTATAGATCACCAGCGCCTTGTGGTTCTGCGGCACCAGCTCGATCGCCTTGCCGAGCAGTTCGAGATTCTGCGCATCCCAGCTATTGCTCTTCGAGGTCAGCTCGAAGCATAGCACGCCATTGCCAATATCCCACAGGCTGGCCGAGGCGTTCTTCAGCAGCGGCTTCGTCGCGCGCTTGATGTCTTCGAGCATCAGCACGCCTTCGGGGCGGTGCAGCTCATGGTAGGCATCATCCAGCCCGAGATACAGCCGTTTGGCGCCATCCAGCTTGTAAAAGCTCTGGCCGCGCGCGGCATCCAGCAAAGCCGGCAGCTTCATGCCATCCTTGGCCAGCTTCTCCGCCAGCCAATCCGCGCCGATCTTGTCGATCAGCTCGAACGGCCCCAGCTTCCAGTTATAGCCCAGCCGCATCGCCTCATCGATGGCGTGCACATCATCGGCCGCCTCCGGCAGCAGCGACGCCGCGTAGGCGAGCGTCGGCCCCATCACCCGCCAGGCATAGGCCGAATTTTCCAGCAGCTTGCGCAGATCCCGCCCGTCCGGCGTCGCCGCCTTGCGCACCGGCCGGTAGGCGCCGCTGGCGAGGTCGATCGCCTCGCGCCCCTTCGCGCCTTTGCGGTAGAACCCGCCTTTGCCCTTGCGGCCGATATTGCCCTCCGCGATCATCGTCTTGATCAGCGGAATATCCTTGTTGGTGGCGTGAAAGGCGTCGCTCTTTGGCAGGCTGCCGGCGAGGCTGGCATTGATATGCGGCATCAGATCCAGCCCGACCAGATCGATCAAGCCGAACACACCGGTCTTCGGAATCCCGAAGGGCCGGCTCATGATCGCGTCGGCCTCCTCCACGGTCAGCCCCAGCTCCATCGCCTCGACCACGCCGGTCTGCAGCCAGAACACGCCGAGCCGGTTGGCGATGAAGCCCGGTGAATCTTTCGCGCTCACCACGCTCTTGCCCAGCATCAGATCGGCAAAACGCGCCACGGCCTGCGCCAGCTTCGCATCCGTCTCAGGCCCGCTCACCAGCTCCAGCAACCGCATATAGCGCGGCGGGTTGAAGAAATGCGTGATCAGGAAGTCGCGCTTGAAACTCTCTGGCATCCCCTCGGTGAGTTTGGCCAGCGGAATGGTGGAGGTGTTGGAGGAGACAGCACTTCCCGGTTTGCGCACCGCGTCGATTTTCTTATAGAGCGCCTGCTTCAGATCCAGCCGCTCGATGATCGCCTCGACGATCCAGTCGCAGCTCGCAAGCTGCGCCAGATCATCCTCCAGATTGCCCGGCGTCACCAGCTTCGCGGCGCGGCTGGACATGAACGGCGCCGGATCCGTCTTCAACATTTTCGCAATGGCGCCTTCGGCCAGCGCGTTGCGGTTGGGTGTGCCCTCTTTCACGATATCCAACAGCAATACCGGCACGCCGGCATTGGCGAATTGCGCGGCAATCGCCGCCCCCATGGTTCCGGCGCCGATGATTGCGGCCTTGCGGATGCTCTCCATCACACGCGCTCCAGCACGGTGGCGATGCCCTGGCCGCCGCCGATGCATTGCGTCGCCAGCGCATAACGCCCGCCAGTGCGCACGAGCAATGATGCCGCCTTGCCGGTGATGCGCGCCCCGGTGGCGCCCAGCGGATGGCCAAGGGCGATGGCGCCGCCATCGATATTCACTTTCGCCGCATCCAGCCCGAGATCCCGGATACAGGCCAGAGACTGCGAGGCGAAGGCCTCATTCAGCTCCACCACATCGAGATCGCTCACGGAAATCCCCGCCCGCGCCAGCGCTTTTTTCGAGGCCGCGACAGGGCCGATGCCCATGATCTCCGGCGCGCAGCCAGCGGTGGCGCTGGCGAGAATGCGCGCCAGCGGCTTCAGCCCATGCTTGGCGGCGTAATCCGCGCTGCACACCAGCACGGCGGAGGCGCCATCGGTCAGCGGCGAGGAGGTGCCGGCGGTGACACTGCCCTCGGTGCTGAAGGCTGGTTTGAGCCCGGCCAGGGTCTCGGCGCTGGTCTCCGGCCGCGGGCAGCCATCCCGCTCCACCATGCCGGCCTTGGAGGTGATCGGCACGATCTCCTCGCGCAACCGCCCTTCGGCGATGGCGGCGGCGGCGCGCTTCTGGCTCTCCACCGCGAAGGCTTCCTGCTCAGCCCGCGAAATATTCCATTTCGCCGCGACATTCTCGGCGGTCTCGCCCATGCCCATATAGGCGGCGGGCAGCTTGGCATAGAGGCCAGGGTTGGGCAGCGGGTTATAGCCGCCCATCGGCACCCGGCTCATGCTCTCCACCCCGGCGGCGATGAAGGCCTCGCCCGCCCCGGCAGCGATATGCCCGGCGGCGATATGGATCGCCTGCATCGAGGAGCCGCAGAAATGATTGACCGTATAGCCGCCGACCGATTGCGGCAGGCCGGCATTCAAACCCACCAGCCGCGCCAGGTTCAGCCCCTGCTCGCCTTCCGGGAAGGCGCAGCCGAGAATCACGGCTTCCAGATCCGCCGTATTCAGCGAGAGCCGTGCCACCAGACCGGCAATGGTCTCGGCGGCGAGATCGTCCGGCCGCACGCGCGCCAGCGCGCCTTTGGCAGCCAGGGTAAAGGGCGAGCGGGCGTAGCCCGCGATGACGGCTTGGGTCAATTTGATCTCCCGATCGTTTTGGCGGCGCGGGCCGGTTTCCTGGCCACGCCTGATTTGGGTTCGGTTTTCGGCGCCGGCGGCGGGGCCTGGATCGTCCCCAGCCTCTCCAGCACCGTCTGGCATTGCAGCTCGATGCCGCGCAGCTCATTCAATGTCTGTTCCAGCGCCACGCGCTGATCCTCAAGCTTCTGGATGCGATGATGCACGGCCTTCAGCAGCTGCTTGGTTTGCTGGCCCTGGGTCGGATCGACATCGTAAAGCTCGATATATTCCTTGATCTCCTTGATCGAGAAACCCAGCCGCTTGCCGCGCAGGATCAGGATCATGCGGGCCCGGTCGCGCTGGGAATAGACGCGGTTATTGCCGATGCGCCGCGGCGTGAGCAGCCCCTGCGCCTCGTAGAAATGCAGCGTGCGCACGGTGATCCCAAGCTCGGCGCCGAGTTGCGTGACGGTATAGAGCGGATCCTGGTGCGACATGGGCCTCCATCACGCCGGACACCTGGAAGGGCCGGTCGTCATTTTGTCTCGGTTGCGCCCGGGCGGCGTTTTGCCGCCCGGTGAAACTCAGAACTTCATCGTCACGCCAGCGGTCACGGAATTATCCGAGGCGCTGTAATTGCCGACCAGCGTGCCGCTGGGGTGGGCAGCGAGCTTGACGCGGTGGTGTTGACGCTGCCGCCCGGGGTGAAGACATGGCCATAAGCGAGCTGGAAGGTCGTCGCCGGGGTCAGCTTATATTGCGCGCCGACGCCGATATCGTAATGGTTGGCATCGGGCACGCGCGAGGTGCGGTTGCTGTCCGTCACCGGCGACTGGTCGAAGGCAAAGCCCGCCTGCAGCATCAGCCGTTCGCTGAGCTGATAATTCGCGCCGATGCCGGCGAACCAGGTATTATGCCAGTTCTCGTTGATCACCGTGCCCGGCGCGCCGTTGGTGGGGTGACATGGAGGCTGTTGAACAGCGCCCAATGCGTCCATTGCAGGCTGCCCATCAGCGCCAGCCGGTCATTCACCTGGTGATAGATGCCAACCCCGATCGAATCCGGCAGGGTGATGGAGGTGGTGGCACGGCTGTTTTCCGCCCCCAGCAGCGCCACCGTCGCCGGGCTCAGCGCGGAATAGATCGGCGGGGTGGAGATGCTCTGGGTGCCGGTGATGTTGTGGCGGATGCGCGAATGGTAATCCACGCCGATGCGCGTCGCGTCATCGAGCTGATACATCATACCGATATTATAGCCGACGCCGAGATCGCTGCCATGCACATCGGCGAAGGGATCCTGCCCGGTGGCGGCACTCAGCACCGGCACGTTCAGCGCCTGGGTGAGGCGGGCATGGAAATATTCGAACACCGGCCCGCCGCCGATGGAGAAATGGTTGTTCACCTTATAGGAAATCGACGGGCTGAAATCGATGCCGGTGATGCTGGAGACCAGACTCTGATAGCGGCCGACGAAATTGGTGGGGTAGGAGGTGCGCTCGCCATACGGGTTGGTGACGGAGAAGCCCACCCGCCAATCCGGCCCCAGCACCAGCACGCCGAACATCGCGCCCGAGGCCGCCGGGGTGACGGCATTGCCGCCCTGCACGCCGCGCACCGTGCCGCCGGTCAACGGGTCGGTGTTATAGCCGCTGAAGCTGGCGGACGGGCCGATATAGCTGACATTGCCGTCAATCTCGTCCTGGTTCAGCAGCGCCATGCCGGCCGGGTTGGTCCAGGCGGTGGAGGCGTCATAGGCTTTCGCCTCGCCGCCGACAAAGGCGTTGCCCAGCCAGTCGGCGGAGCCCTCACGCAGGCCAAAGCCGGAGGCCCGCGCCGTGGGCGCCGCGGCGAGGGCGCACAAGGCGCTCGCCGCCAGAAGATAAGGCCTGATCGCTGTTGTTTTTTTCATGATACCGCTTTCCTCCTCAGCTTTCTTTCTAGGGCCAGGTCCCGTGTGCGTCTTTGCCGTCACGCCGCGTCTTTATTGTTGAATAGAGTCGTTACCTGACGTATTGTGTATGTTAAATACCAAAAAGGGATGGAAATGCAAGCATTCACTTTCCGCCGCCTGGCGATTTTTCTTCCGGCGCTCGCCGCCGGGGCGCTGTTGGGCGCCCCGGCCAGCGCGCAGCCCTCGCCGCAAGGCTGGTGGCTGGACCAGACCGGCAAGGCCGGAATCGAGATCGCGCCGTGCGGTGCTGATCTCTGTGGCAAAATCGAATGGCTGCGCGCGCCGCTGGATGCGCAGGGCAAGCCCAAGACCGATATTCACAACAGCAATGCGGCGCTGCAAAACCGCCCGCTCTGCGGCCTGCCGATTCTCGGCCGCTTCACCCCGGATGGGCCGGGCAGTTGGAAAGGCGGCTGGATCTACGATCCCGAAAACGGCAAAACCTATAAATCGGTGATGCATCTGGCCGCCGACGGCACGCTGCATGTGCGCGGCTATGTCGGCATCCCGCTGCTCGGCCGCTCCGAAACCTGGACCCGTCTGCCGGCTCCGCCCACCCCCTGCGCGGGAGGCTGAGCATGCTGCAATTCGATAGCCGTCACGGCAGCATCCCGGCGGTGCCGGTGCACGCGCTGCTGGAGCGCGCCGTGGCGCAATGGCCGCAGATCACCGCTTTGGATTTCCTGGGCAAGCGCACGAGCTATGCCGAGCTTGGCCGGCTGGTGGCGCGCGCCGCCGCCGGGTTTCAGCGGCTGGGGGTGGAGAAGGGCACGCGCGTGGCGCTCTGCCTGCCGAACACGCCTTATTATGTCATCTGCTATTTCGCCATCCTGCAGGCGGGCGGCATCGTGGTGAATCTCAGCCCGCTTTATGTCGAGCGCGAGCTGCGGCATTTTCTGAAAGATAGCGGCGCGCGGATCGCCGTGACGCTCGATGTCGCGGAGCTGTATAACAAATTCGCCCCCATCGTCGCCGATGGCGGGCTGGACCATCTCATCGTCGGCTCGATGCTGGAGAGCCTGGATGTCGTCAAACGCTGCGGCTTCTGGCTGACGCGGCGCAAGAGCCTGGCACGGCTGCCGGCGGATGCGCGGGTGGTGCGGTTTGCAGAACTTGGGGCGGGCGCGGGGCGCCGCGCCCGGTGCCGTGCGATCCCCAGACCGACATCGCGGTGCTGCAATATACCGGCGGCACCACCGGCATCCCGAAAGCGGCGATGCTGAGCCACGCCAATCTCTCCGCCAATTGCGCCCAGGTGGATCGCCGCCTGCCCGAGATCGAGGCCGGTGCTGGCATGCTCACGCTGGTGCCGCTTTTCCATGTGCTGGCGATGACGGTGGCGATGAATCTTTCGGTGCTGCTCGGCCTCACCATGATCCTGTTGCCGCGCTATGACAAAGCCTTGCTGCGCAAGACGCTGGCACGCACCCGCCCGCTCTTCTTCCCGGCGTGCCGACCATCTATGCCAATATCAACGAGGCGGCGGCGAAGGAGAAATGGGAGCTGGCCTCCATCCGCTTCTGCGTCTCCGGCGCGGCGCCGCTGCCGGCGGAAATCCGCACCCAGTTCGAGGCGCTGACCGGCTGTCAGCTGGTCGAGGGCTACGGGCTTTCCGAGGCCTCGCCGGTGGTCGCCTGCAATATCTTCGGCGCGGTGCGCGATGGCTCCATCGGCCTGCCGGTGGAGGGAACCATTGTCGAAATCCGTGGGCTGGACGATCCCTCCCGCGTGCTGCCGCCTGGTGAGCTGGGGGAGGTTTGCGTGCGCGGCCCACAAGTGATGCTGGGCTATTGGAACCGCCCGGACGAGACCGCGAAGGTGATGGTGGAGGGCGCGCTGCGCACCGGCGATGTAGGCTATATCGACGCGGATGGCTATATCTTCCTGGTCGATAGGATCAAGGATCTGATCATCTCCGGCGGCTATAACGTCTATCCGCGGATGGTGGAGGAGGCGCTCTACCGGCATCCGGCTGTGCATGAGGCGGTGGTGATCGGCATTCCGGACGCCAGGCGCGGCCAGGTGCCGAAAGCCTATGTGACGCTGCATGAAGGGGCCAGCCTCACCGAGGCAGAGCTGCAGTCCTTCCTCGAGGATCATCTCTCCCCGGTGGAACGGCCCAAGCGCATCGAATTCCGTGCCAGCCTGCCGAAAACCGTGGTCGGCAAGCTCTCGCGCAAGGATCTGGTGGCGGAGGAGCAGGCCGCTGTGGCACAGGCCAAGGCCGCGTCATGAATCTGATCTTCCGGCTGCTATGCGTCATCCTTGGCGCCTGGCGCGGCAAGGCGCTGGGCTGGAGGAGGTCTCGCGGGTGTGCTTCCGGGTCTGGCCGCTGGATCTCGATCTCAACCTGCATCTCACCAATTCCCGCTATCTGGCGCTGATGGATCTCGGCCGCACGGATCTGATCCTGCGCTCAGGCGTGTGGCGGGCGATGCGCGCGCAGCGCCTGGGGGTGGTGCTGGGGGCTCCGCCTTGCGCTTTCGCCGCCCGCTCGCCCCTTTCGCGCGCTTCACGCTGGAGACGCGTCTGCTCGGCTGGGATGAGCGCTGGATGTATGTGGAGCAGGTTTTCATCGGGCCGGAGGGCATCGCCTGCAAGGCGGCGATGCGCGCCGGCTTCGTGAAAGCCGGCAAGCTGGTGCCGCCGGGCCCGGTGCTGGCCGGGCTGCGCCCTGACGCGGCGGCGTACGGGCCGCCCGCCCCCAGCTGGGCCTTGGATTGGGCGGCTCTGGAGGCGCAATTCGCGGGGTGAGGTTGTGCCCGCCGCATGGCCGGCGGAATGTACGGGTTGGTCCAAACCGCCTAATAAAGCCGCGCCATGACCGCCCCCAAGCCGCACCCGGATAGCCTGACCAAAGGCCAGCGCACCCTGCGCATTCTGCCCGTCGCCCTGCTCAACGGCATCAATTATCTGCTGATCGGCCTGCCGCTGGCGGTGTTTCCGAGCCTGGTGCATTTCAAATTGGGCTATAGCGCCGCCCTGGCCGGGGCCATCATCAGCCTGCAATATGCCGCCACACTGGTCAGCCGCTCATTGGCCGGGCGGATTTCGGACACGCGTGGCGCAAAAACCATCGTCATCTTTGGTCTGGTCTTTGGCGCGCTGAACGGGCTTTGCATCCTCATCGCCAGCTTCTGCCACACGCCGCTGGTGATTCTGCTCTGGCTGGGGGCAAGCCGGCTGCTGCTGGGCATTGCCGAGAGCGGCACCGGCACGGGCTGCGTCACCTGGAATATCGGCCGGGTCGGCAGCGCCGCCACCGCCGAGGTGATCTCCTGGAACGGCGTCTCCTCCTATGGCGGCATCGCGGCGGGCGCGCCTCTGGGCGTGCTGCTGGCGGGCTGGGGCGGGCTGCATCTGCTCGGCGCGGTGGCGGTGGTGCTGCCTCTGGTCGGCCTCTATTTCACCGGCAGGATCCCGGCTGTGCCACCGCTGGTGGGCGCGGTGCGGATGAGCGCCTGGCGCGTGGTCCGGCAGATGACCCCTTACGGGCTGGCGCTGGCCGGCGGCTCTTTTGGTTTTGGCATCATCGTCGCGTTCATGGCGCTCTATTATGTCGCCCATGGCTGGGAGGGGGCGTCGTTGGCGCTCACCGCCTTCGGGGTCAGCTTCGTGCTGGTGCGCATTGTCCTGGCCGGGGCGATCGGCCGGTTCGGTGGGTTTCGCGCGGCTCTGGTCTCATTCATGGTGGAGGCGGCGGGGCTGGCGCTGATCTGGCTGGCCCCGGCGCCGCTGATCGCGCTGCTTGGCGCATCGTTGGCCGGGTTCGGGTTCTCGCTGGTGTTTCCAGCCTTGGCGGTGGAGGCGCTGCACCCGGTCGCCGCCGGCAGCCGCGGGGCGGCGATTGGCATCTATACCGTGTTCATGGATATCGCGATGGGCCTCACCGGCCCACTGGCCGGGCTGGTGGCGGCGCAACTGGGCTATCCGACGGTGTTCCTGCTCGGGTTGCTGATTGTGCTGGGCGCGCTGACACTGACCTGGAAGCTGCGCCAGGCGGTGCTGATGAAAGGCATCGGCTAAAAGCGAGCAAAAGTTTTTTGGCGATGTGGGGAGCTTTTTCAAAAACGCCCCACGTCTTTCGCTTTAAGGCGTCACCGCCACCGCCGGCTCCCGCAGAACGGCCTGCGGCGCGGCAAGCCGGTTGCGGATCTCCTGCGCCCGCAGCACCGGCGTATAGCAAGGCCGTTCGATATAGCGCCCGGCCCCGCGCTCAGCCCGCAAATCCCCCTCGCTATACACAAGCTTCCCCGCCGCGATGGTGTGGCGCGCCAGCCCGGTCACCTCCATCCCCTCATACATATTCACATCCACCTGTTGATGCTGGGTCCTCGCCGAGATCACCCGGCGCGCCTTCGGATCCCACACCACCAGATCCGCATCCGCCCCCACCGCAACCGCGCCCTTGCGCGGATAGATGTTGAAAATCTGCGCCGTGTTGGTGGAGGTGATGCGCACGAATTCCTGGGGCGTAATCCGCCCGCTGCCGACACCGTGGTGCCAGAGCACGCTCATCCGGTCCTCGATGCCGCCAGTGCCGTTGGGAATGGCGGTGAAGTTCTCCCGCCCCGCCGCCTTCTGCGCGGCGCGGAAACAGCAATGATCCGTCGCCGTGGTCTGCAACTGCCCGGACGCCAGCCCCGCCCACAACGCTTTTTGATGATGCTTGGGCCGGAAGGGCGGGCTCATCACATGCGCGGCGGCAAAATCCCAATCCGGGTTTTGGTAGACACTCTCATCCACCACCAGATGCTGTGCGAGCACCTCACCATAGACACGCTGCCCCGCCGCCCGCGCCCGGGCGATGGCATTCGTCGCCTCCGCCGTCGAGACATGCACGATATAAACCGGCACGCCGAGCACATTCGCAATCGCAATCGCCCGCTCCGCCGCTTCGCCCTCCACCGCCGGCGGGCGCGAGAGCGGATGCCCCTCCGGCCCGGTAATCCCTGCGCCAGCAAAGCCCGCTGCAGATGATACACCGCCTCGCCATTCTCGGCATGCACGGTCGGAATCGCGCCCAGCTCCAGCGCCCGGGCGAAGCTGTTCAGCAGCACATGGTCATCCGCCATGATGGCGCCCTTATAGGCCATGAAATGCTTGAAGCTGTTTACCCCATGCTCGCGCGCCAGAATGCCCATCTCCTCGGCCACGCGCGCGGACCATGAGGTGATGGCGACGTGAAAGCCGTAATCCGAACAGGATTTCTCCGCCCAGCGCCGCGAGGTCTTGAAAATCTCCAGCGGTGAATCGTTGGGGCCGGGAATGGCGAAATCGATAATCATCGTCGTCCCGCCCGCCAGCCCCGCCGCGGTGCCGGTGTAAAAATCATCAGAGGCGGTGGTGCCCATGAAGGGCAGCTCCATATGGGTGTGCGGGTCGATCCCGCCCGGAATCACGTAGGCTTCCCCGGCCTCGACAATCTCCGTGCCTACGGGGGCGTCCAGCCTTTCGCCGATGGCGATGATCTTGCCGTCCGCGCACAGCACGTCGGCCCGGTGCTGATGCTCGGCGGTGAGAACCGTGCCGCCGCGAATGAGTAGGCTCATGCTCTGTGCTCCTTGAGGGGAAACTCCAGCCCGCAGCCGCGTAAGGTGAGGCGCAGGATCAGGTCTTCGGCAATCGCGAAATCCTCCTCCAGCAGCGCCTCACGCCCGAGCACGGTGCGGATTTGAGTGTCGAAATCGGCGTAGGTCTGGGTCATCGCCCAGAGCAGGAAAAACAGGTGCCGCGCATCAACGGGCTCCATCTGGCCTTTTTCCATCCAGCCTTGCAGCACCTGGGTTTTCCGCGCCACCACCAGCCGCAGCTCCTCGCCCAGATAGGACTGCAGATGCACCGCCCCATGCAGCACCTCATTGGCGAACACTTTCGAGGCGTAGGGGCGCGTGCGCGAGTAGGCGAGTTTCGCTTTGATGTAGGCGCTCAAGGCCTGGGCGGGGCGGCGGAGGCGGTGATGCCCTCTGCCGCCTCCAGCCAGAGCCGCATGATATTCTGCAGCACCGCCTTATAAAGCCCTTCCTTGGTGCCGAAATGATAATGCAGGTTGGCCGAAGGCAGCCCCGCCGCCGCCGCCAGCGCGGACATGGTGGCGCCGCCAAACCCGGCCGTTGCAAAAACCTGCTCGGCGGCGGCGAGAATACGCTGCTCCGCCTGTTCGCTGCGGGCCTGGCGCGGTTTTGCGGGTTTATGCGTCAACTGCATAAAATTTATCCTGATTTTCGCGGATATATTTCTGTTTCGCTATCTTGATAAACAACTTGACTGTTTAATCAGCTTTGGTCAAGCTGGATTTGCGATCCAATCGGGAGCTTTCATGAGCGCCACCGGAGACTCTGTTTATAATTTGGGCGGTGGCGATATTGCCGCGTCGCGCGTGCCTGTAGCGCGCCTGGCGGAATGTTTCGCCGATGCGCACCCGCTGCTGAGCCGCGACGAAGCCGCTATCGAAGCCGCGCGCTGTTATTTCTGCTACGACGCGCCCTGCATCGCCGCATGCCCGACCAGCATCGACATTCCCGGCTTCATCCGCGCCATCGCCACCGACAATCTCGCAGGCGCTGGACGCAAAATTCTAGAAGCGAACATTCTCGGCGGCGCCTGCGCGCGGGTCTGCCCGACGGAAATTCTTTGCGAGGGCGCCTGCGTGCGCACCGCCCAGCAGCATAAGCCGGTGGAGATCGGCGCGCTGCAACGCGTCGCCACAGATGCCGCCATGGCCCGCGCGGCGGCGAGCGGTCAGCATCCTTTCACCCGCGCGCCGTCCACGGGCAAACGCGTCGCCATCCTCGGCGCTGGCCCGGCCGGCCTCGCCTGCGCGCATGAGCTGGCCAAACAAGGCCATGCTGTCGCCATTTTTGATGCCAAGCCCAAGCCCGGCGGGCTCAATGAATACGGCATCGCTGCCTACAAGATGGCGGACGACTTCGCCGCCCGCGAAGTCGCGTTCATCATCTCCATCGGCGGTATCGAGATCATTCCCAACCAGGCGCTGGGGCGGGAACTCGATCTCGGCACGCTGCGCCGGGATTATGATGCGGTGTGTCTCGCCATCGGCCAGTCCGGCGTGAAGGCGCTCGCCATTCCCGGCGAGGAACTGCAAGGCGTGATGGATGCCGTGCGTTTCATCGAAAATCTTCGCCAATCCAGCGACAAATCGGACGTGCCGGTCGGCCGCCATGTGGTGGTGATCGGCGGTGGCAATACCGCTATCGACGCTGCCGTGCAAGCCAAGAGGCTCGGCGCGGAGCAGGTGAGTCTGGTCTATCGCCGTGGCCGCGAGGATATGCCGGCCACCGCCGTGGAGCAGGATTGGGCCCTGGTGAACGGGGTGGATTTCCGCCATTGGGCGGCGCCCGTGGCGCTGGAAGGGCAGGGGGCGGTGCAACGCATCCGCTTTGCCCGCACCAAGCTGGACGATGGCAGGTTGGTCCTGGGCGAGGATGGCTATATCTTACGCGCCGACATGGTTCTGAAAGCCGTCGGCCAGAGCCTGGAGATTTCGGAAGACGAAGCCTTGCCCGCAATCCGCGCCGGCCGCATCGTGGTGAATGAAGATCTGCAAACCTCGCTGCCCGGGGTTTTCGCAGGCGGGGACTGCATCCCCGGCCAGGATCTCACCGTCCAGGCCGTGGCCGATGGCAAGCGCGCCGCGCAAAGCATCAACGCCTACATGAAAGGCGAACTCAATGGCTGATCTGCACATCGATTTCGCCGGCATCAAGGCACCCAATCCGTTCTGGCTCGCCTCCGCCCCACCCACCGACAAAGCCTATAATGTCGAGCGCGCCTTCAAGGCCGGCTGGGGCGGGGTGGTGTGGAAAACGCTGGGCGAGGATCCGCCGGTGGTGAATGTCAGTTCCCGCTATGGCGCCATTGGCTATAACGGCCAGCGTCTGATGGGCATGAATAATATCGAGTTGATTACGGATCGTCCTCTGCACCTCAATCTCGACGAAATCCGCACGGTGAAACGCAACTGGCCGGACCGCGCCGTCGTGGTCAGCCTGATGGTGCCGTGTGAGGAGGAGAGTTGGAAGCGCATCCTGCCGCTGGTGGAAGCCACGGGCGCTGACGGCATCGAACTGAATTTTGGCTGTCCGCACGGCATGAGCGAGCGCGGCATGGGCGCTGCCGTCGGCCAGGTGCCGGATTATGTCGAGATGGTCACGCGCTGGTGCAAACAATATAGCCGGATGCCGGTGATCGTGAAACTCACGCCCAACATCACGGATATTCTCAAACCCGCCGAAGCCGCCCGGCGTGGCGGTGCGGATGCTGTCAGCCTCATCAACACCATCACTTCCATCACCGGGGTGGATCTCGACAATATGGTGCCGGAACCCGCCGTTGATGGCCTCGGCACCCATGGCGGCTATTGCGGCCCGGCGGTGAAGCCCATCGCGCTGCGCATGGTCGGTGAAATTGCTCGCTCCCTCAAGGGCCTGCCTATCTCCGGCATTGGCGGCATCTCAAGCTGGCGCGACGCGGCGGAGTTCCTGGCTCTGGGGCGGGCAGTGTGCAGGTTTGCACCGCCGCCATGCATTACGGGTTTCGTATCGTCGAAGACATGATCAGCGGTCTCTCCAACTGGATGGATGAGAAAGGCTATGCGTGCATCGAAGATGTCACCGGCCGCGCGGTGAAGAATTTCGTGCATTGGAACGACCTGAACCTGGCCTGGAAAACCATCGCCAGCATCGACCCCACCGCCTGCATCGGCTGCGGGCTGTGCCATATCGCTTGCGAGGATACGGCTCATCAGGCAATCAAGCTGCAAGAGACCGGCGAGAAGAGGATTTACGAGGTGATCGATGATGAATGTGTCGGCTGCAATCTTTGTTCGCATGTGTGCCCGGTGAGCGGCTGCATCACCATGGTCCCGCAGGCGACGGCAACGCATCTCACCTGGAAGCAGCATCCGAATAACCCGATGCGCGTGGCGGAGCCAGCCCAATGAACACCAACCTACGCGTGGATGCCGCCCGTCTCTGGGAGACCATCATCGAGACCGCGAAAATCGGCGGCACGGAAAAAGGCGGCGTCAAACGCCTGACGCTGACGGACCTCGACGCCCAGGTCCGCCACTGGCTGATCGATAAATGCACCGCCGCGGGCTGCGACGTTTCCTATGACGATATGGGCAACATCTTCGCCCGCCGGCCGGGTAAGGATAACAGCCTGCCGCCGATCGCCATCGGCAGCCATCTCGACACCCAGCCGACCGGCGGCAAGTTTGACGGCATCATTGGCGTGCTCGCCGGGCTGGAAGTGCTGCGTAGCCTCAACGATGCGGGCATCGAGACCAACGCCCCGATCGAGCTGATTGACTGGACCAACGAGGAAGGCGCGCGCTTTGCCCCGGCCATGCTCTCCTCCGGCGTCTTCGCCGGCGTATTCTCGAAGGACTACGCCTACGAGCGCGAGGATTGTGAGGGCCTACGCTTCGGCGATGAGCTCAAGCGTATCGGCTTCGTCGGCGCGGAAGCCTGCGGCGCCCACAAGCTCGCCGCGCATTTCGAGCTGCATATCGAACAGGGGCCGATCCTGGAAGATGAAGGTAAATCCATCGGCATCGTCACCGGCGTGCAGGGGATGCGCTGGTACGGCGTGACGGTAACGGGCATGGATTGCCATGCCGGCACCACGCCCATGCGCATGCGCCAGGATGCGCTGGTCGCTGCCTCCAAGATGATCCAGGTGGTTCAGGCCATCGCCCTGGCGCACGGGCCGGACGCGGTCTCCACCGTCGGCCTCATCGAGGCGCGGCCGAATTCCCGCAACGTCATTCCAGGTGAAGTTTTCTTCAGCATTGATTTTCGCCACCCCAACGATGAGGTTGTGGCGAAAATGGAAAAAGAGGTGAAGGACGCATTCGAGAAAATCCTTCTCGGCACCGGCATCAGCTTCACCTTCGAATGTATATGGGATTCCCCTGCTGTGCATTTCGATTCTGACTGCATCGCCGCCGTCGAGCGCGCCACCACTGATCTCGGCCTTTCCGCGCGCCGCATCGTCTCCGGTGCCGGACATGATTCCGCCTACATCGCCAAAATCGCGCCGACGACGATGATTTTCGTGCCTTGTGAGAAAGGCATCAGCCATAACGAGGCGGAGAGCGCAGAGCCCGCGCATGTCGCCGCCGGCGCGGATGTGCTGCTGCAGGCCGTACTGGCGACAGATGCGCGCCTGGCGCAGAAACACCCGGCATGAACCAAGAGGGCTCGATGAAGCTCCCGGCTGTTTCGGCGCGTGATCTGCGCGTTGAGTTCAAAGGCACGGTCGCACTTGAGAGGATCAGCCTGGACATCGCGCCAGGTGATTTCGTCTCCTTCATCGGCCCTTCCGGCTGCGGCAAGACCACGCTGCTGCGCGCCATCGCTGATCTCGTGCAGCCGACCAGTGGCGAATTGAAGGTGAATGGCGTCAGCGCCGCCGAGGCCAGGCGCGCGCGCGCCTACGGCTATGTATTCCAGGCGCCGGCTCTCTATGCCTGGCGTAATATCGAACGCAATGTGATGCTGCCTCTGGAAATCATGGGGCTACCAAAGCGCGAGAGGCAGGAACGCGCCGCGCGCTATCTTGATCTGGTCGGGCTGACAGGCTTTGCGAAAAAATTTCCCTGGCAACTCTCCGGCGGCATGCAGCAACGCGCTTCCATCGCCAGAGCACTCTCCTTTGAGCCCTCCTTGTTGCTGATGGACGAGCCCTTCGGCGCGCTCGACGAGATCACCCGCGATGGCCTCAACCTGCATCTCCAGGACCTCTGGCGCACGACAGGCCTCACCTGCGGCTTTGTCACCCATTCCATCGATGAGGCGGTGTTTCTCTCCACCCGCATCGTCGTCATGTCGCCGCGCCCGGGCCGGATCGTTGAAATCATTGAGAGCGATCTCCCACGCACCCGTGATCTTGCCTTGCGCGATAGTGCGGTCTTCGCCGATGTCGCGCACCGCGTGCGTGCAGCGCTGCGGGCGGGGCATTCCTATGACTAGATCCGTGCTGCCGGTCGCCACTGTTGCGCTCGCCGCCATCATCCTTTGGTACGCGGCCTCGGCCTTGGTTGGCACAAATCTCCTGCCGCGTCCGGACCAGGTGATCGGCGCGCTTGGTGACAGCATCTTTGGCTGGCCGCTTTCCTCGCCGCGTAACCTGCTCTACCATGCCGGGGTTACGGCGGAGGAGGCGCTGCTGGGCCTCGCCGTGGCGCTCGTGATCGGCGGCGTCATCGCCACGCTGATCGTGCATGTGAAAGCGCTGGACCGCTCCTTGATGCCCTGGGTCATCGCCAGCCAGACTGTGCCGGTGCTCGCCATCGCGCCGATGGTGGTGGTGGTGCTCGGCAATCTCGGCCTCTCTGGCCTGGTCCCGAAAGTTGCCATCGCCGCCTACCTGGCATTCTTTCCCATCGTCGTCGGGCTGGTGAAAGGCATGCGCGCGCCGGAGACAATCCAGTTCGAGTTGCTGCAAACCTACTCGGCGCGCGAGTCCGAGATCTTCTCCAAGCTGCGCCTGCCAGCCTCCGTCGCCTTCCTGTTTCCCTCTCTGCGCGTCTCCGCGGCGCTGGCGGTGATGGGGGCCATCGTCGCGGAATTGCCGACCGGCGCGCAGGCCGGGCTTGGCTCGCGCCTGCTCGCCGGCAGTTATTACGGCCAGACGCTGATGGTCTGGTCCGCGCTGCTGGCGGCTTCCTTGCTTTCCGCCCTCATCCTGGGCGCGATCTCGCTGCTGGAGGCCGGTTTGCGTTGGCAGCGCGGGGGCAGGTTGTGAAATATCTCCTGCTTTCCATCATCTTCAGCATCGTCGCGCTCCTCGCCATGGCCGCCAGCGTGCGCCGGGAGAGCCTCGCCGCGCGCCTCGCCACCCCTGCCATCTTCGGCCTTTGGCTGCTCTGGCTCTGGCAGGCGCTGGTGAAGGGCTTTGCCGTTCCGGCGATTTTGCTCCCCGCCCCCAGCGCCATCTTCACCGCCCTTAGCGCCAATGCCGGCATGCTGGCGGCGGATTTCGTGCAAACCGTGCTGCGCTCCGTGCTGCCCGGCTACATTATCGGCTGCGTAGGCGGATTCCTGCTGGCCCTGGCCATCGACCGTTCGGATTTCCTCAAGCGCGGCCTGATGCCGTTGGGAAACCTCGTCTCCGCCATGCCGATCATCGGCATCGCGCCGATCGCGGTGATGTGGTTCGGCTTTGGCTGGCAATCCAAGGCGGCGGTGGTCGCGGCGATGACGATCTTTCCCATGCTGGTCAACACCACGGCTGGGCTGGGTGAAGCCGGCGTGCTGGAGCGGGAACTGCTGCTGAGCTACGCCGCCTCCTACCCGGTCACGCTACTCAAGCTGCGCCTGCCCGCTGCCCTGCCGCATATTTTCGCAGCGCTGAAGCTGAACTCCACTCTGGCGCTCATCGGCGCGGTGGTCGCGGAGTTTTTCGGCTCGCCGATCCTTGGCCTTGGCTTTCGCATTTCGACAGAAGCCGCCAGCCTCAATCTGGACATCGTCTGGGCCGCCATCCTCATCGTCGCGCTCACCGGCTCGCTCTCTTTCGCCGCCCTGGCGCTGCTGGAGCGGGCGGTGACCTTCTGGCATCCATCCTACCGCAACCCGAACTGAAAAACCCTATAGGAGAGGCTGAAGATCATGAAGAAGACCCTGGCCTGGATGTTGGCGCTGGCCCCGTCGCTTGGTTTCGCATCCGCCGCCTCGGCCGCGGATCATCTGACATTGCAGCTGAAATGGGTCACGCAGGCCCAGTTCGCCGGCTATTACGTCGCCCAGGCCAAGGGGTTTTACAAGGATGCCGGGCTGGACGTGACCATCAAGCCCGGCGGACCGGACATCAACCCCTCCCAGGTCATCGCCGCCGGCGGTGCCGATGTGATCGTGGACTGGATGCCGGACGCACTGGCCGCGCGTGAGAAGGGCGTGCCGCTCGTCAACATCGCCCAGGTTTTTCAGAAATCCGGCCTCGAACTCACCTGCCGCAAGGATAGCGGCGTCACCTCACCGAAGGATTTCAAAGGCAAAATTTTGGGTGTCTGGTTTGCCGGCAACCAATATCCCTTCCTCGCCTGGATGGGCAAGCTCGGCTACACCACCTCCGGCGCCAACCCGGATGTCAAGGTTCTCAAACAAGGCTTCAACGTGCAGCCGCTGCTGCAGAAGCAGGCCGCCTGCATTTCGACGATGAATTATAATGAATATTGGCAGCTGATCGAAGCCGGGATGAAGCCGGACCAGCTCGTCGTCTTCAAGTATCAGAATGAAGGCGTGGCGATGCTCGAAGACGGGCTCTACACCACCGATGCCGAGCTGGCTAACCCGCAGAAGGCGGCCGACCTGGCCAAATTCGTAAAAGCCACGATGCAGGGTTGGGATTATGCCGCCGCCCACCAGGCCGAAGCGGTAAAAATCGTGATGGATAACGACACCGCCGGGGTGCTGGATGCGGCGCATCAGACCAGGATGATGGGCTCCGTCGCCACGCTGCTCACCGACGGCAAGGACAAGGACGGCTATCTCGACCCAGCCGCCTACCAGCGTACGGTGAGCGTGCTGATGGCGGACAAGACCGATCCGGTGATCACCAAACTGCCGGAAGGTGCCTACACGCATAAAATCTACGACGCCGCCTACGGCATCAAGGAGTAACTATCCTCTCGGCTCAATCCCGCGAAGCAGGATATCCACCAGCTTCGCGGCGAGCGGCTCCGGCGGCAGATCGCCTTCGGCCTCCTGCCAGCGCGCCGTCCAGTTCAGCGCGCCGGCCAGGCCAAAGGCGGTCAGCTTCACATCGCTGATCCGCGCCGAGCCATCATCGGACGCCGCTTGCAGAAACCGCCGCAGCGCCTCGTCGATCTCGCGTTTCAGCGCGCGGAACTGCGCCCGGCTCTCCGGCGCCAGCACCTCGTCCCCGGTGCGGATCACGCAGCGCCCGAAATCATCCATGATCACCTGCGCATAGATGCACAGGAAAAGCTTCAGCCGCTCAAGCCCATTGCCTTGCAGCGCCTCGGCCTGCCGCACCGCCTCGCGCAGCCGGCTGATTCCAAGCCGCAGACACTCGAACAGCACCTGCTCCTTCGCCCCCAGATAATGATAGATCAGCGGCTTGGAGATGCCGAGGCTGGCGGCGACATCGTCGAGCGAGGTGGTGTGGTAGCCGCGCTCATTGAACATCCGCACCGCCGCCCGCAGCACAGCATCGCGCTTGGCCGCACGCTCCTGCTCACGCTCGCGCGCATTGCGGAAAGGGGGATCGCGGGCGCGCTCTTATCCATCACATCCAGGCTTCATCTTGACGGGGGCAATGAAGCATGGAACCTACGCGTTAGTAAATAATGTACCAAGAGGTTTGTTCATGAACCCGCCGCCGCCGTTGCTTTTCACCCGCGAAAGCGGGCTTGCCCGCATCACCCTCAACCGCCCAGACGCGGCCAATACGCTGAACCCGGAGATGTCCCGCGCTCTGTTCGACGCCGCCATCGAGTGCGATGAGGATGCCTCCATCCGCGCCGTGCTGCTCACCGGCAATGGTCCGTTGTTTTGCGGCGGCGGCGATATTCACGGCTTCGCCGCGGCGGGGGCGCGGGTCTCGCATCTGGCCAAGGAAATGACCACCATCCTGCATGGCGCCGTCTCCCGCCTGGCGCGCATGGGCAAGCCGCTGGTCGTGGCGGTGAATGGTCCGGCGGCAGGGGCGGGGCTGTCGCTCGCCATGCTGGGGGATATCGTCATCGCCGCGCCCGCCGCGCATTTCACAGTCGCCTATACCGCCATCGGGCTGACGCCGGATCTGGGGGCGAGCTGGTTGCTGCCACGTCTGGTCGGGCTGCGCCGGGCCCAGGAGCTGGCGCTCACCAATCGCCGCGTGGGCGCCCAGGAAGCCGCCGCCATCGGGCTGATCACCCGCGTCGCCGATGACCCGCAGGCCGAGGCGCTGACGGTGGCGCGGACGCTGGCCCAGGGCCGGGCGCGGCGCTGGCCGGCACCAGGGCGCTGCTGGCGCGCAGCCTTTCCACCGGGCTGGAGGAGCAGATGGAATGGGAAGCCCGCGCCATTGCCACCGCCCTGCGCGGCGCGGAAGGGCAGGAGGGCATTGCGGCCTTTCTGGCCAAGCGTGCGCCGGATTTTTCGTAACCATGCTAATCTGGCCGCACCACAAGGAAGGATGCCAAAATCATGGCTTATGAGACGCTGATCGTCGAACAGCATGGCGCGGTGACGCTGGTCACCCTGAACCGGCCGAAAGCGCTGAACGCGCTCAACGCCCAGGTTCTGGCGGATCTCGAAGCCGCCTTCGCCGCGTTCGAGGCGGATGCGGGGCAAGGCTGCCTGGTGCTCACCGGCTCGGAGAAGGCCTTTGCCGCCGGGGCGGACATCAAGGAGATGCAGACCCAGGGCTTCGCCGACATGTACGGGCCGGACAAATTCGCCGGCTATGACCGCATGCTGCGCGCCACCTCCAAGCCCTGGATCGCCGCCGTCTCGGGTTACGCGCTCGGCGGGGGCTGCGAGCTGGCGATGATGGCGGATTACATCCTGGCCGCCGATACCGCGAAATTCGGCCAGCCGGAGATCACGCTCGGCACCGCGCCGGGCATGGGCGGTTCGCAGCGCCTCACCCGCGCCGTCGGCAAGGCGAAGGCGATGCAGATGTGCCTTACAGGCCGGATGATGGGGGCCGAGGAAGCCGAGCGCGCGGGGCTGGTGGCCGAGATCGTCCCGGCGGCGAAGCTGATCGAAACCGCGCTGGCCCAGGCAACGACCATCGCCGGGCTCGGCCCGCTGGCGGTGAAAGCGAACAAGGAGCTGGTCAATGCCGCGTTCGAGACCAGCCTGTCGGAAGGGGTGCGCTTCGAGCGGCGGATGTTCTTCGGCCTGGCGGCGAGCCAGGACAAGCAGGAAGGCATGGCCGCCTTCATCGAGAAGCGCAAGCCGAGCTGGACGGGGAAGTAAAAACCCCCTGTAAAAACGTAAAAGTTTTTTGATGCCGCTTTTTTTCAGGGCTTGTTGACATTCATCGTGAATTGATTGTTGCAGCGGCGAGATAGATCATTGCTTTGAAGGATTGGTCTGTCTTGTCGCTGCGCATGGCGATACGCTTGAACTCCTTGAGTTTGGCGAAAAAGTTTTCGATGAGATGGCGGGCCTTATAGGTCGTTTTGTCATAATCGCGTTTGACGATACGGTTTTTCCGTTGGGGAATGACGGCCTCTGCCTTTTGCTTTTCCAGAGCCTCACGGATCCACTCTACGTCAAATGCCTTGTCGGCAAGCAAAGCGGCAAAGTCCGCCTGCTGGATGAGCGGGGCGACGCCGACAGTGTCAAAATGCTGACCGGGGATAATGACGAAGCGGACCAGATTGCCGAGCGCGTCTGTTAAAGCGACGATTTTGGTCGCCCATCCGGTGACGCTGCGCCCTATGGCCTGGCTTTTGGTCCCCCTTTTGCGCCTTGGCCATGGCGATGGACCTTTACAACCGTGCCGTCGATCATCGCGTATTCCATGTCCGGCTCATCCGATAAGGCCTCGAAAAGCTTCTGAAAAACACCAGCTTTTACCCAGTCACGGTAACGCTTGAACACCGTGTTCCATTTACCAAACCACGGCGGCAGATCACGCCACGGGCTGCCCGTGCGCGCAATCCACAAAACACCTTCAACAAATAAGCGGTTATTCAAACCGCTCCGCCCGGGATCACCCACTTTCCCAAGGCAGTGCGGCTCAATCTTCGCCCATTGGGCGTCAGTCAGGACAAAACGCTCTTCCATGAAAAGCGTGAATCACAAAAGACGTGGTCAGGGGAATCCTTAAATCTCAACAAGCCCCAAAAAAGCGTCAAAAACCTCGAGGTTTTGGCACGGGCGCCACCAAGCCCCCGAACCTTCGCGGCCCTTTCGGACAAAGGGCCGCGGCTTAAAGCATCAAGCTTTTAGCTCGATGCTTTAAGTTTTGTTTTAGCGAGCAATTCCATGTGTTTATCTTGACGCTGGCGCGTCAACCTAAACACATATTGCTCTAGCCAGCTTCCTTGGCCGCCTCCGCGCGCCAATAGGCCAGCGTCGCGGCGAGGGTTTCGCGCATGGCGCGCCGCGGCGCCCAGTTCAGCCGCGCCTTGGCCCGGCTGGCGTCGATCAGGGTATAGCGGATCTCGCCCTGCCGCTGGCGCGCCGCATCCGGCTGCACGGAGATTTCCACGCGCGCCATGCTCAGCAGCATGTCCAGCAGCGTGCCGATGCGCTGCGGCTTGCCGCTGGCGATGTTCAGCACCTCCTTGGGCGCGAAGTCGGGCAAGGCGCAGGCTGCATTATAGGCCGTGCAAATATCGTGAACATCCAGGAAATCTCGCCAGCTATCGAGATTTCCCGTCTTCAGCACCGGCGGCTGCAGCCGCGCCTCGATCCGCGCGATCTGCCGCGCGAAGGCCGGCACCACGAAATCCGGCAGCTGCCCCGGCCCGGTATGGTTGGCCACGCGCAGGCGCAGCAGCTTCAGCCCCGGCAGCGCGGCCAGGGCCTCCTCGGCATTGGCCTTGCTCAGCGCGTAGGGGCCGACCGGCTCGGGCACCGTCGCCTCCGTCACCGCCTCGCCATCGATGAAGGCGCGGCCATAGACTTCCGTGCTGGAGACGAAGATGAAGCGGCAGGCGGGCGCATGCGCCAGCACCGCCTCTGCCAGATTGAGGCTGCCCAGAACATTCACCGTGAAGCTGCGCTCCGGGTTGGCGGCGGCATGGCGGGGCGAGGAAATGCCAGCCAGATGCAGCAAAATATCCGGCTGCGCGGTTGCGATCAGCGCCTCGATGGCCTTCTGGTCGGTAATGTCGAGCGAGGGGGCGAGTAATTCCAGATGCGGTGCCTCTTGGCGCAGATGCGCCAGTAGATGCCGTCCGGCGAAACCGCTGGCGCCGGTGATCAGCAGCCTGGTCATGCGGCGCGCGACAGACGGTGCAGATCGGCCTCCACCATCTCGGCGGCCAGCGCCTCCAGCCCGACCTGCGGCACCCAGCCCAGGGTGAGATGCGCCTTGGCCGCGTCGCCGCGCAGGCAATCCACTTCCGCCGGGCGGAAAAAAGCGGGATTCACCCGTACATGATCCCGGTAATCGAGCCCGGCATGGCGAAAGGCGATCTCGCAGAATGATCGGATGCTCACGCTACGTCCGGTTGCAATGACATAATCTCCCGGACTGTCCTGCTGCATCATCAGCCACATCGCTTTCACATAATCACGGGCATGTCCCCAGTCCCGTGTCGCTTCAAGATTGCCTAGCTCAAGCCCTTGATTCAAGCCCAGCTTGATCCCTGCCACGGCATTTGTAATCTTTCGGGTAACGAATTCCATGCCACGCAATGGGCTCTCATGGTTGAATAAAATGCCGGAAGAGGCGTGCAACCCGAAGCTTTCCCGGTAATTCACGGTAATCCAGTGCCCGGCCAGCTTCGCCACCGCGTAGGGGCTGCGCGGATAGAACGGGGTGGTCTCGCTCTGCAGCGGCGCCTGCGCCTTGCCGAACATTTCCGAGGATGAGGCCTGGTAGAACCGCACCGGGAGGTTGGAGAGCCGGATCGCCTCCAGCAGGTTGAACACCCCCATGCCGGTCACCTCGCCGGTGAGAATCGGTTGCTGCCAGGAGAGCGCGACAAAGCTTTGCGCGCCGAGATTATACACCTCATCGGGCCGCACCCGGGTCAGCAGCCGCAACAGGCTGGAGAGATCGGTCAGATCCCCGTCCAGAATCTCCACTTCGTCCGCGATGCCCAGCCAACGCAACCGCGCACGCGCCTGGTCAGGGTTTGAACAGCGCCGCGCCATGCCGGCGACATGATAGCCCTTCTCCAGCAGCAGCTGCGCCAGATAGGCGCCGTCCTGCCCGGAGATGCCGGTGATCAGGGCGGTTTTCATCGGCGGTCGGCAAGCGAGCGGGGTGGGAGCATGTCGAGCCTCTTCATCTTCTGGGTGGTCATGGGCCTGTAGGTATGATGCAACCATAGGTTGGCGGCTTTATCAATCGTTCCGCCTTCGGATTTTTTTGACCAGGATCAAGGACGCGGCGATTCTGGCGACGCTATTGCTGGTTTAACGCAATAAGGGGAGTGGCCATGCCTACTCATTTGAACACGCTGATCGTCCTGGCCGACGCCGAACATGCGCGGTTCGTGCGGCCCGAACCGGAGGATGACAGCCTGCATTCAAGCGCGCGCGCCGCGCCGCAGGGGGGCACCCCCGGCGCGCGTGAGGACGCCCATGCCCGCGCCCGCGAAATATTGCCGATCTGGGTGGCGACCGAGCTGAACCAGCAGGTGGCGCTCTATGACCAGCTTTATATCGCGGCACCGGCGCACACGCTGAAGGGGATCCGCCTGCATCTCGGCAAGGCCGCGCAAGCCAAGTTGCGGGAGGTTTCGGACAAGGACCTGACCTGGCTGCAGGATCACGAGCTCTGGCCGCATCTGCGCCAATGGCTGTGCCCGGTATATGGCGCGCGGCTGCCGACATGAACAGGTTTCAAGCCGCCCGTCACATTGCGCTGGTTTCATCCGGGCAGCGTCAGGGCCAAGTGGATGTCCGATAGTTTCGGAGATCAATCATGGCCAAGACCCAAGAGAGCGGCAATTATTTCCTACGTGACATGAACGTGCTGCGCGCCCAGGCGCAAAAATCCATCGCGGATGGCGCGGTGACGCCGGATTATAAAAACCCCGCGCGCGCCATCGAACTTCTGCAAGGCGCGCTGGCGACGGAAATCGTCTGTGTGTTGCGCTACACGATGAACTCGATCTCCGTGTCCGGCATCACCTCCAAGAGCGTCGGCGAGGAATTTGCCGAGCACGCGGCGGAGGAGCGCGAGCATATGGAGCGCCTCGCCGAGCGGATCGATCAGCTCGGCGGCACGCCGAATTTCAATCCGGAGGGCCTGGCCTCACGCTCGGCCACGGAATATGGCCATGCCGAGACGCTGACCGAAATGGTGAAAGGCAATCTCGTCGCCGAGCGCGTGGCGATCGAGCATTATCGTGATCTGATCAAATATTTCAGCGAGGCGGGGATCCATCCACCCGTTCGTTGCTGGAAGAGATACTGGCGGATGAGGAAGACCACGCCACCGACATGCTGGATCTGCTTGAAGACGGCGACGTCAGGCCCATCGTAAAGGACTAAAGCGCAAAAGTTTTTGGAGGGCGGCCCTTTTTTCAAAAAGGGCCGCGAAACGTTGGGGGGGGTGGGCACAGGCGCTGCCAACACCCCAGACGTTTTCCGCCCCTTTTTTCAAAAAAGGGGCGGCCCCAAAAACTTTTATCCGGCTTTCACCCAGCCGGACTCTTCCTGCTTCCAGTAAGCCAGCACATGCCCTGCCGCCTTCTCCGCCTTCCAGCGGGCGCGCGCGGCCAGTACCTGCGCCTCGTCATTGCCATCGAACAGATCGAACGCCCGGGCAAACCCCTCCACCGGCGCTTCCACCCCGCCGACGCGAAACAGAAACCGCGCTCCGGCCGGGTTCTGCATGTCCGTGGTCAGGAAGATCGGCTGCAGCTCCGGGTAGGGGGACTGCGCGGTGCCGTGCGGCAGCCAGTCCGGGTTCTGCGCCTGCCACAGCGCATCATCCAGCGCGGCCATCATCGTCTCATCCGGGCAGGCCACCAGCGCCGTCTCGCCGGCCGCCAGCGTGCGCCCGAGCAGCGCCGGCAGCGCCTGCGCCAGCCCCGTCCGGGTGAGGTGATAGAAGCCGATCTCGGCCAAGTTACAGCCCCAGCGCCTTGCTCACGCTGGCCGCCAGCTGCCGGAACGCCACAGCCACCTTGCCGTTCTCATCATGCGCCACCACCGGCTTGCCCTCGTCCCCGGCCTCGCGCACCGCGATCTCCAGCGGAATCTCGCCCAGGAACGGCACGCCGATCCGCTCCGCCTCGCGCTCCGCCCCGCCATGGCCGAAAATCTCCGCCCGATGCCCGCAGGCGGGGCAGCAGAAGAAGGACATGTTCTCCACCACGCCCAGCACCTTGATGCCGACCTGCTCGAACATCTGCACGCCACGGCGCGCATCCAGCAGCGCAAGGTCCTGCGGGGTGGAGACGATCACCGCCCCGAGGGCTTGGCCTTCTGCGCCAAGGTCAGCTGCGCATCGCCGGTGCCGGGCGGCATGTCCACCACCAGAATATCCAAAGCCCCCCAATCGACCTGACCCAGCATCTGGTTCAGCGCCCCCATCACCATCGGGCCGCGCCAGATCATCGCCTTGTCCTCGGGCACCAGATAGCCGATGGACATCGACTTCACCCCCCAGGCGTCCAGCGTCTGGATGCGCCCGTCACGCACCTGCGGCTTGGTCGCCAGACCCAGCATTTTCGGCAAGGAGGGGCCGTAAATATCGGCATCTAGCAGCCCCACCTTCAGCCCGCGCTGGGCCAGTGACACCGCCAGATTGACCGCGACGGTGGATTTGCCCACCCCGCCTTTGCCCGAGGCCACGGCCACCACATGCTTCACCTCCGGCAGCAAAGGCGGCTCGGTGGCGGGCGCGGGGGGCGAAGACGGAGAGGGGGCCGCATGCGCGGTGAGCACCACGGTCGCGGATTTCACCCCTTGCAGCCCTTTCAGCCTCGCCTCGATCTCGCGGCGCAGCCCTTCCAGCCCCGCCGCTTCCTGGCGGGCGGCACGCAGGCTCACCTGCACCAGCCCGTCCTGAACATGCACACCGTCGATGCGGTTTTCGATTTTAAAGGGCGCGAGGGCCGCGCGAATCTCTGCTTCGGTCATGTCCTAGAGATAGTCGCTGTCGCCCCTCTTGCGAAGATCGTCCGCCGCCGCCACTCTTGGCCGCATGAAGTTTCTGGCGCGTCCGCTCCCTGCCTTGTTTCTGCTCGCCGGCATGGCCGCGCATGCCGCCCCGCCCAGCCTGGCGCCGAATGACGCCCAGGCGCTGCCGCCGCCGCTGGCGGATCTGGCGGCCAAGGTCGGCCCCGCCGTGGTCTCCATCGCCTCGATGGCGCCGGTCTCCGCCACCCCGCCCGCCGCGGGCGATAATGGCGACAATAACGGCGATGGCAGCGATGGCGGCGACGGCAATACCGGCTTCCACCCCGCCGCCGACACCAAGAACGCCGCCGATGGCGGGGTGGTGCCGCCGCCCAAAACCATCGAATCGCTGGGCTCCGGCTTCGTCTTCGACCCCGCCGGCTATATTCTCACCAATCATCACGTGGTGAATGGGGCCAGCAACGTCACCGTCACCTTCCCGGACGGCACGGTCTATCCCGCCATCATCGCCGGCGTGGATAAGGATGCTGATCTCGCGGTGCTGAAAATCAATGCCGGGCATCCGCTGCCCTATGTGCCGTTCGGCAATTCCGCGCAGATGCGGGTGGGAGATTGGGTGCTGGCCATCGGCAACCCGTTCGGCATGCCCAATTCCAACACCGCCGGCATCATCAGCGCCCTACACCGGCAGATCGGCGACACCAAATTCGATGATTTCATCCAGACCGATGCCGCCATCAACAAGGGCAATTCCGGCGGGCCGCTGTTCAATCTGCAGGGCCAGGTGATCGGGGTGAATTCCGCGATCTATTCGCCTTCCGGCACTTCGGATGGCATCGGCTTCTCCATCCCCTCGGCGATGGCCGAGCCGGTGGCCGAGGCGCTGGCCCATGACGGCAAAATGCAGCGCGGCTGGCTCGGCGTGGCGGTGGAGGAGCTGACCCCGCAGATCCAGACGGCCTTGAAGCTTTCTTCCACCAAGGGCGTGCTGGTCGGCGCGGTGGACCCGCATTCCCCCGCCGCCGGCAAGCTGCAGCCCGGCGACGTGATCACCGCCATCAGCGCCGCCGCGGTCGACGATCCCCAGGCCCTGACCATCCGCATCGCCGAATTTCAGACCGGGCAGAGCGTGACCGTGGATTATGTGCGCGACGGCAAGCCGGGCCAGGCCAGCCTGGTGATCCAGGCGCCGCCGCCCAAGCAGGATGAGAGCATCGCCCAGGCCGATGCGAAACCGGCCGCCCCGGTGGATCTGCCGCAATATGGGCTGGGGCTGGCCGGCCCGCCGGCGGCAACGGGCGTCTCCGTGCTCTCCGCCAAGGGGCCGGCGGAAAAAGCCGGGATCGTCGCGGGCGATGTCATCGAGCAGGTGAATGGCGTCGTCGTCGCCACGGCGGCGGGTTTACGCAAACAGGTGCAGGGTCTGGGCCAGATGCCGGCCATATTCATGGTCACCGGCGCGGATGGCAGCGGCGGCGATCCCGGCCCGCGCTGGGTGCCAGTGAAACCCGGTAAATAAGATTGCGAAAGTTTTTGAGGGGGTGTGGGGGAGTTTTTTCAAAAACTCCCCCACCTCTTTCAAGGCGTTACTGCGGCAACCAGACAAACTCACTGATCGCCTTCGCCAGCCCGATATCCTTCTCCGTCACCCCGCCCGCATCATGGCTGCTCAGGCTGATCGAAACCTTGTTATAGCTGTTCGACCAATCCGGGTGGTGATCCGCCTTCTCCGCCAGCAGCGCCACATGCGTCATGAACGAGAAGGCCTCGGCGAAGCTCTTGAACTTGAAGTCCTGGGTGATGGATTTGCCATCCTGCGCCAGCGCCCATTTCGCGGGCAGGGTCTTCAGCGCCTCCTGGCCGAGCAATGTGGACATTTCGGGCTCCTTTCCGGTTGTTGTCCCCTGACGCTGGGCGCGCGCCGCCCTGGCCGCAAGCGGAAAAACTTTTGCAATTCCTCACGAATATAACGGTTTGGTGAATCCATTGCGCATTCGGGATGCTTTTTTCCGGCGCCCAGGCTAGGCTGGGGCCCTGTTTAAAAGGAGCCCGCCATGTCGCTGTTCGGAAACCTCTCCGGCCTGTTCACCGAGTTTCAGTCCCTGCAGAGCAACCAGCTTGCCGGCCCGCTGATGAATGAACTGTCCCAGCACGGGATCGACGGCGTTGACGGTCTGGTCGATCGCTTCGCCCAGACCGGCTTTGGCGAACATGTCGGCTCCTGGATCGGCAATGGACAGAATTTGCCGCTGGACCAGGACAGCATCCAGCGCGTGCTCGGCCAGCCGGTGCTGCAGGGTCTGGCGGATAAATATGGCCTCGACACCAGCCAGGTCAGCGCCATGCTCGCCCAGCATTTGCCGGGCATTATCGACCATCTGACCCCGGGCGGGCAGACCCCGAACGGGCAGACGGCCGCGGACGTGCAGGGGTAAATGTCGAAGCCTTGGCGACGGCGTTGCCAGAACCCCGGGCGTTGGTGGGGAGTTTTTGGAAAAACTCCCCACACCCCCAAAAAACTTTTTAAAATTTTTTGATCCCGGTTTCGGTCGCCACGGCATGCAGCGGCAAATCCGTCGCCTCCACCGGCAGCGTCGCGACCTCCTGCATCGCATAGGCGCAGCCGAGCCGGAATGCCCCCGGCAATGCGGCCAAGGTCCGGTCATAATACCCACCGCCATAGCCCAGCCGGTGTCCCCGGGCATCAAACCCCAGCAGCGGGATCAGCAGAAAATCCGGCACAATCTCAACCGCATCCGGGTAAGTGGTGCGAAACCGCCCCGGCAGCATCTTCGTCCCCGGAATCCAGGCGCGAAACACCAAGGGCTGACCCAAAGGCAGCGTTTCCGGCAGCGCCAAGGCCTGGCCGCGCGCCGCCAGCGCGTGCAGCAGCGGCAGGATATCGATCTCGCCGCGCATCGGCATGAAGCCGCCGACCACCGCATCCGGCGGGATGATCCCGCTCGCCAGCACATGCGCGCAAAGCGCTGCCCCCAGCGCCGGGTCCTGCGCCGCGCGTAGCCCCAGAAGCTCCGCCCGCAGCGCCGCCTTGCGCGCCCCCATCTCCATCAGGGCGTGGTCAGCCGGAACTCGATCCGCCGGTTCTGCGCGTAATCCGCCGGCGTGTTGCCGGTGGCAATCGGGTTGTTGGCGCCCATGCCGGAGGTCACCAGCCGGTTCGCCGGCACCCCGTCGGCAATCAGCAGATCCAGAACCGCCAGTGCGCGCGCCGCCGAGAGGTCAAAATTCGACTTATACGGCCCGCCTTTGATCGGCTGCGCATCCGCATAGCCATCCACCGAGAGCACCCAGTTCACATTATCCGGGATCTTCGTGGCGATCTTCTTCACCGCATTCGCCACCTGCGCGATCTCCGCCTTGCCGGCCGGGGTGATTGTCGCCTCATCCACCGGAAACAGCACGTCGCTCTCAAACACGAAGCGGTCGCCGACCACCTTGATGTTCTTCTCGCCCTGCAGACTCTGGCTCAGCGTCTTGAAGAACACGCTCTGATATTGCTGCAACTCCTCCACCTTGCGGGCCAGTGCCTCATTCAGCTGCTTGCCGAGATCGGTGATCTGCACCTTATCCTTCGCATCCGCCGCCTGGGCCGCGTCCAGCGCCTGCTGCAACGCCGCCAGCTGCGTCCGCAAGGCCGCCATCTGCTGGTTCAGGAGCGCGATCTGCGCCGCATCCTGCTTGTTCAGTTTCTGCGCATCCGCGAGCTTGGAGGCGGTATCGCCGCCGCCTTGCAGGTTGGCCAGCCGCCCGCTCGCCGCCGCCAGCTGCGCCTGCGCGTCCGAAAGCTGCGCCTGCAACGCGCCCTCAGCGCTTTGCAGCCCGGAAATCGTGCTCTTATCCTGCGTCGCCTGCTGGCTCAGCGCCGCATTCGCACTCTGTGCGGCCGCCAGCTGCGCATTCAGCGCCGCCAGCTCCTGGGCGAGCGTGCTGTCCTTCGCCGTCTCCATCGACAGGCTCTGGGTCAGCTCGGCGATCTGCTCCTTCAGCCGGCTGATCGTATTGTCCGAGCCGTTCAGTGCGGAGGAGAGAAACGCCTCCGCCAGCACGAACACCAGCAACACGAAGATGGTGACCATGAGCAATGTGGAGAGCGCGTCCACATAGCCCGGCCAGGCCTCCAGCCCGTTATTGCCGCCGCCGCGCCGCCGGCTCATCCGCGCGGCTCGTCCAGCCGGTTGGTTCGCGGCTCATCCAGCCGGTTGGCCAGCGTCCGTGTCAGCAGCCGCAGATCGGCGCGCAACTCACCCAGGCTCTGCGCCCGGCCCTGGTCGGTCTCGGTGATGAAGCGGTTGAGCAGCAGCTCGATATTGCGCAGATGCGCGCGCAGCGGGTCGGTGGCGTTTTCGCGCTCCTCCGCCATCTTGGTCAGGATCGGGGTGAGGCTGAGTTGGTTGCGCGCCAGCTTCTCCATCAGCTGCTGCTGCACCCGCAGCGTCTCGTCCAGATCCCCCATGCGCTCGCCCAGAGCCCGCAGCGCCTGGTTGCCCTGCTCGCGGCTTTCCTCGCCACGCGCCAGCACACGCTGCAGCTGGTCCATATTCTCCGCCGTCTGCTCCAGCAGCGCCTGCACATAGCCCGGCACGCTGCCCTCGCCATCGCCGGAGAGGATGCCCGTGCCCAGCCTGGTCAGCGAGGCCAGCCATTCCTCCAGCTCATTGAAAAACCGGTTCTGCGCCTGGCCGGCGGTGAGGTCCAGAAACCCCAGGATCAGCGCGCCCGAAAGGCCGAACATCGAGGCCGAGAAGGCGGTGCCCATCCCGCCAGCGGCTTCGCCAGCCCGGTTTTCAGCTGCGCGAACATCGCGTTCACATCGCCGCCGGTGGTCAGGTTCATGCCATTGATCACCTCGGCCACGGAGGACACCGTATGCAGCAGCCCCAGAAGGTGCCGAGCAGACCCAGGAAGATCATCACCCCGGTGATGTAGCGCGACAATTCCCGGGATTCGTCGAGCCGGGTGGAAATCCCATCCAAAATCGTGCGCATGGACTGGCCGGAGAGGGTCAGCCGCCGCTCGCCATCCGCGCGCCCTTGCAGCATCCGCGCCATCGGCGCCAGCAGCGTCGGCGCCGGCGCCTCCACCAGCTTCTGCCGGTTGCGCCGGAACTCCTCCACCCAGGCCGCCTCCGGATAGAGCCGTTGCACCTGCCGGATATTCCAGAACACACCGAAGATCTCGACCAGCAGGATCACCGAATTGATCACCGGATTGGCCATGAAAAACCGCGCCAGCACCGGCGAGAGCGCTGCCGCCCCGCCATAGACGATGATGCAGAACAAAATCATCCGGATCAGATAATTGGTCGGTCTGGTCATGGCTTCGCCCCCGCGCCGATCTCGGCCTGATTGCTGTCCCCGCTCTTCGCCGGACCCGCCGCGCGCGGGATCACATTCGCCGCATTCACCCCGCAAGCGGTCAGCGCATCACGAATCGCAAAGGCCCGCGCCAGAGAAAGCCGCATCGCGCCGGAGGCATCGTTCGGGTCACGCGGCGCATGCGCGATCACCGGCACCGGCGTGCTGGCCGCACAGAAGGGCTTGAGCACTGCCTGCGCATTCGCCGGCAAGGCGGCGCTGCCGGGCGCGAAATCAAGGGTCGCCAAACTGGGAATCGACGGCTTCGGCGGGGCAGGGGGCGCTACAGGCTTCGCCACCACCGGCTGCGGCGCCGGCGGGGCCGGTTTGGGCGCCGGGGCCGGCTTGGCCACCGCCGGCACCGGCTTCACCGCCGCACGGTTTTCGGTATGCCGCTTATAGTTCTTATGCGGCCGCTCCATTGCCGGCTTGGCCGCCGGCACCGCCACTGGCGCGGGTTCGGGCAGCCCCTGCAATTGCCGCAGGGCCGCTGGATTCACCGTAACCTGCGCGTGCGCGTAGGCCGGAGCAACGAGGAGGAGGCCGCACAGCCAGACTGAAATCTTCACATCTGGCAAACTAGCCTTAACCCTTCCTGGCGGAAAGCCCGTCCTGCACCAGCTCCAGCAGCTTGCCGTGCAGATGCGGGTTCGCCGCCACCACCACGTCATCCACCAGATCCTTGCCCTCGCCATCGGTCGCATAACCGCCGGCCTCACGCACAATCAGCATGCCCGCCGCAATATCCCACGGCTTGATGCCCATTTCCCAATAGCCATCATACCGCCCGGCCGCGACCCAGGCGAGATCCAAAGCCGCCGAACCAAACCGGCGCACACCCGCCGTCGCCGGCATCAACGCCCCCAGCGTGCGCGCAAAGGCCAGGCGGTTCTTCGCCGACGTGGCGGCAAACGGAATCCCCGTCGCGAACAACGCCGTATGCAACTCCCGGCGCGCCGAAACCCGCAGACGCTTATCATTGAGATACGCGCCCACCCCCTTCTCGGCCCAGAACATCTCGCCATTCACCGGGCAATACACCACCGCCGCGGCGATCTCGCTGCCGCCATCCGGCAGCCGCTTTTCCAGCGCGATCGAAATCGCCCAATGCGGAATGCCATGCAGAAAGTTCGTGGTTCCATCCAGCGGATCAACCACCCAGCGCCAGGACCATTTCTCCGACCCCGAGGCCCCGCTCTCTTCCATCAGAAACGCATAGCCAGGGCGCGCCTTCTCCAGCTCCTCACGCAGCGTCTGCTCCGCCCGCATGTCCGCCTGGCTGACAAAATCCCCCGGCCCCTTCACCGAAACCTGGAGATTCTCAACCTCCATGAAATCACGCAACAAACGCTTCGCCGCCTTGTTCGCAGCGTTGTGCATCACCGTCATATGCGCCGAAAGACGTGGCATCATGGAAATACGCTCCTAGAGATGGGCAACCCAGGGGGCGCCGCCCCTGGACCCCCGCTGGGCCTGAGGCCCAGACCCCGCTACTTGGGTTCCGGGTGGGAGGGTAACTCGCCGCCCCGGACAAGGGCCATAAAACAGAAAAACCGGGCGGCGAGTTACCCCTCCCACCCGGAACCTAAACTAATGGGGGGCTGGGGCCGGCGGCCCAAAGGGCCGCCGGTTTCAGATCCGGCGCACCTCCGGTGCGACGGCCCCAGCGGGTCCAGGGGCGGAGCCCCTGGCCTTGCTTACCCCTTGGCGCGTTCCACGTAGCTACCGTCTTCGGTGCGCACGACGACGCGTTCGCCGGCTTCGATGAAGGGTGGGACGAGGGTTTTGACGCCGTTGGAGAGTTTCGCGGGCTTGTAGGAGGAGGAGGCGGTTTGGCCTTTGACGACCGGGTCGGCCTCGACGATTTCGAGGGTGACGTGGGGCGGCAGGGTGATGCCGACCGGGTCGCCTTCGACGAGGGCGACGGAGACGGCCATGTTATCCTGCAGGAAGGGGCGCTATCGCCGAGGATGGCGGTGGGGACCATGAATTGTTCGAAGGTTTCGGGGTCCATCAGCACGAGGTTGTCACCGTCGGTGTAGGAGTAGGTATAGTCCCGGTCTTCGGTGGTCAGCCGTTCGACGGTATCGGCGGTGCGCCAGCGTTCGTTGGTTTTATTGCCGGTCTTGAGATTGCGCATTTCCACCTGGATGAAGGCGCCGCCTTTGCCGGGGGTGATGATTTGCTGCTTCAGCACGGTCCAGCGCGCGCCATCGTGCTCGATGACCTGGCCGGCGCGGATGAGGTTAGCCTGCTGCTTCATAATACTGCCCTGCGGATTGAACTTTGAATGATCGTGAGGCCGGGGCTTACGCCGCCCCGGCGCGGGAGGCAAGGGTTTGTGGGCATTTCGGCCTGCGGGGCTGATTAAAGAAAAGCAAATCAACATTGCGGGCGATTAACTTTTCTTTCACGTTTTCTCTCTAAAAATGACTTATCCGTAATTAAACAGCCATGCCCGCAAAATGGGGGCTTGTTGAAAGACCCCTATCCCATGACCACCCTGAGGAGGCTCGCGCGCAAGGCGCCGCTGACCGTTTGCGCCCCGGTTTTGGCTCTGCCTGCCGCCATTTCGCTCGCCCAGCCGACGATGGCGCAGACCCAGCAACCAAGCGCCATCGACAACACCACCAATCTGCTTTCCAGCACCGCCATCGGCATTGCGCTGCCCGGCAATGGCGCCCTGATCAACAGCGCCATCATCGATGCGCCGGGCTATGCGGTACAGGGCAACGGCGCCGGGGTGAGTGTGATCAACAGCGGCGCCATTGGCGGCGGCATTGACGGTGTCAGCCTCAACCAGGGGGGCAGCGTGGCCAATAGCGGTTCCATCTTCGGCGGCCATATCGGCGTCTATACCGGTGGCGCGGCGGGCAGTGTCTCCAATAGCGGGCGGATTTCCGCCGGCACTGGCGATGCGGTCTCGCTCTTTGCCGGAGGCACCCTCACCAACCAGGCCAGCGGCCGCATTCTGGGCGCCAGCGCCGGGGTTTATGCCAATGGCAGCGGCTCCAGCATCAATAATGCCGGGCTGATCACCGGGCCCGCCTTCGGGGTCTATCTGATGGGCGACAGCGCTGTGACCAATAGCGGCAGCCTTGCCGGCGGCACGGTCGGGTTGATCGATATCGGCCATGGCGGCGAGATCACCAATACCGGGCTGATCCATGGCGGCCAGACCGGCGTGCAGCTCACCAACGGCGCCAGCCTCGACAATGCGGGCAACATCAATGGCGGCGTCGTCGGGGTGAAGCTCGGCGCGGCGGGCGGCCTGACCAATGCGGCGGCCGGACAGATCACCGGGGGCGTTGTCGGGGTTTCGGCGACGGCGGGCAGTGTCATCAATAATCAGGGCAGCATCACCGGCGGCATCGGCATTCTGGTCGGCGGCGCGGTCACCATCGACGAGACGGGTATGGTCACCGGCACCGGGGGCAGCGCCATCGCCTTGCATAACGGCGCCTCCAGCCTGACGCTCGGCACCGGGGCCCAGATCAACGGCGCCATTGATGGCACCGGCACCGCCAGTGCCATCACCCTCGCCGGGCATGGCGATCTTTCCAGCCCGATCGTGAATTTCGGGGCCGGCAGCCTGACGGTGGCCCGAACGCGGCCTGGACCGTCACCGGCAACTGGGCGGTGGGGCAGGTGACGAATAACGGCACGCTGACCGCCGGGCTGGTCGGCACGCCTCTGACCATCCAGGGCAATTTTACCCAAGGGGCGACCGGCACGCTGCGGGTTGTCGTCACCCCAACCGGGATGAATCAGCTCATCGTCACCGGCCATGCCCAGCTTGGCGGCACGCTGGCCTATGTGCTCTCGCCCGGCACCTACGCGCCGGGGACCTACGCCTTCCTGAACGCCGCCGGTGGGGTGAGCGGGGATTTCACCAGCATCGTCAGCACCGATTCGGCCCAGCATGCCCGCACCCTGACGAGCAGCCCGGCGGCCAGCCCGCTCCTGGTCAGCACGGCGCAGAGCCTGGCCCCCAGTGCGCTCGCCAGCGCCGCCACGGTGACGACTACCTCCACCACCACCCAGACCGTGCCGCTGCTCAGCCTGGCGCAGAGCGTTGTGGTCGCCCCCCAGGATGCCAGCCTCTTCGCCAATGCGGCGCAGGATGAGGCGCTATCCGGCGACGCGCTGACCCAGACCCTGCTGGCCCCGCCCGCGTCCGGCACCGGCCAGTCCTGCTCCATCCAGGTGCCGCAAGCCTCCGGTGAGGCGGGCAATCTCGCCACCGCGTTGGCAGCCGGGATGTGCCGGCTGGGTGGTTGGGTGCAGGCCAGCGCCACGGATCTTTCCACCAGCGCCTATTCCGCCCAGGGTGGCGGGGTTCTGGCTGGGCTGGACCGGAAACTGGCCAATGGCAGGATCGGTTTCGCGATGGGCTATGACCAGCAGGATCTGCTGGACAAGCAATCCGGCAAGGCCTCGATGCAGGCCGTGCGGCTGGGGCTTTATGGCGGCTTCAGCTTCGGCCGGGTCGAGATCAACGGCGCGCTCTCCGGCGGGCTGCTGACGGATCGCTCCACCCGGCCGACCGGCGCGGGCTATGCCATCGGCAAAGGCACCGGCGGGCTGATCTCGGGCGGCTTGCAGGCGGCGCTGCCCATCGAACTGAATGGGCTGGTCCTGCGACCCGCCATCGGGCTGCGCATCACCCATATCAGCCTCGGCGCCCTCTCTGAAACGGCCGCCACCCAGGGATTCGCGGTGCAGACCAAGAGCGCCTCCGGCACTTATGTCGCGCCCTATCTGCGGATGAGCGTGGCGAAACGCTTCCTGACCGCCAGCGGGGTGGAGATTGTGCCGCGGGCACTGCTGGGGGTGACGGTGAATGCCACCAATCCTGGCGCCTCGACCAGCCTTGTCGCCGCTGATGGCAGCCTGACCTCCACCAGCGCCACGCATCTCTCCCCGGTCAGTGCCCAGCTTGGCGCCGGGCTCACCATCGGGCGCGGGCCTGGCAGCTCAGCCTACGCTACGAGGCCGCGCTGGCCGCCAGTGATCACACCCAATCCGTGCAGGCGGAGCTCGCCTTGCGCTTCTGAGACCCGCTCCCACAGCCGATACGGATAAAAGCTGTTGGGGCGGTGGCGCCCGAGCTCGCAACATCGCCTGGGGGTGTTGGCGCGGCGCCGCAAAGGGGAGGCTTTTAGCCTCCCTTTGTATTTATGGGCAGGACTTAGCCTGAAGTTTGCAAAAGTTTTTTTGGGGGGGCTTTTTACAAAAAGCCTCCCACAAACGTTTGGGTGTTGGCAACGGCGTTGCCAACACCCCAAAATTTTTCGCCGCTTTTTTGAAAAAAAGCGGCACCAAAAAACGTTTATAATTTCTCCCACCGCCGCTAAGTCATTTGCCCCTTGTCCCGGGCTAAGGCCTTGGTCATGCTGGGCCAATGACCCACATCTCCGCCCGCGACGCGCTGCGCGCCGCCCCGCACCAACGCGCGTCGGGCCGGCTCGATCTGGCGCTGACGGCGCAGAACGGGCGCACCCGGCTGCGCAGCTTCTACCAGCAAGGCTGCCTGAAAGCCCGGCTGCTGCAGAGCGGGCCGATCCCCGAGCTGGTGGCGATCAATATTTCCGGGGGCATCGCCAGCGGCGACGCGGTGGAAACGCATCTGGATCTCGGTGCGGGTGCGTGCTGCATCTTCGCCTCGCAGGCGGCGGAGCGCATATATCGGGCGCTGGGCGAGGCCCCGGCGCGTATCAGCACCCGACTGACCCTCGCCCCTGACGCCCGGCTGTTCTACCTGCCGCAGGAAACCATCCTGTTCGACGGGTTTTCCCTGGACAGACATCTGGACATCGACATCGCCCCCGGCGCCACGCTGGTCGGGGTGGAGAGCCTGCTCTTCGGGCGGCTGGCGATGGGCGAGGCGTTGCGTTCCGGCTGCCTGAAAGATCGCATCGCCATCACCCGCGCCGGCAAGACTCTCTGGCGCGATGTGGCGCGGCTGGAGGGGGATTTGTTCGCCCAGCTCGACCAGCCGGGGCTGGCCGGCGGGGCGCGGGCGATGGCCAGCCTGTTCGCCATCGGGCCGGACCTTGCGGCGAAACTGCCCGGCTTGCGCGCGGCACTGCCCGGCGCGGGGGTGAGCCTGCATGATGATCTGCTGCTGGCCCGCATCCTGGCGCCGGATGCGATCACGCTGCGTCGCCGCGTGGTTGCGGCGCTGGCGATATTAAGCGAATTTGGGCTGCCGCGCGTCTGGCAAAGCTGAGGGGCAAGATTGTGATTCTGACACCGCGAGAAAAAGACAAATTGCTGGTGGCGATGGCCGCCATCGTCGCGCGCAAGCGCCTCGAGCGCGGGGTGAAGCTGAATTATCCCGAGGCGGTGGCGCTGATCACGGATTTCGTGGTCGAGGGCGCGCGCGATGGCCGGCGGGTGGCGGATCTGATGGAGGCGGGGGCGCATGTGGTCTCCCGCGACCAGGTGATGGAAGGGGTGGCGGAGATGATCCATGACGTGCAGGTGGAGGCCACCTTCCCGGACGGCACCAAGCTCGTCACCGTGCACGAGCCGATCCGATGATCCCGGGCGAGATTTTTACGCCCGAAGGCGAGATCGAGCTGAATGAGGGGCTGGAAAAGACCGTCATTCTCGTGGCCAATAAGGGCGACCGGCCGATCCAGGTGGGATCGCATTATCATTTCGCCGAGACCAATGCCGGGCTGGTGTTTGAGCGCGCGGCGGCACAGGGCAAGCGGCTTGATATCGCGGCTGGCACGGCCATCCGTTTCGAGCCCGGCCAGAGCCGGGAAGTGACTTTGGTGCCCTTCCGTGGCGCGCGCAAAATCTACGGCTTTCGTGGCCTGACCATGGGGAGCGCTGAGTAATGGCGAAAATCACGCGCGCCGCTTATGCGGATATGTTCGGCCCCACCGTGGGCGACCGGGTGCGGCTGGCCGATACGGAGCTGTTCGCCGAGGTGGAGAAGGATTTCACCCTCTATGGCGAGGAGGTGAAATTCGGCGGCGGCAAGGTGATCCGCGATGGCATGGGCCAGTCCCAGATCACCAACGCGCAAGGGGCGGTGGATACCGTCATCACCAATGCGCTGATCATCGACCATTGGGGCATCGTGAAGGCGGATGTCGCCATCGTCGGCGGGCGCATCGGCAAGATCGGCAAGGCCGGCAATCCGGATGTGCAGCCGGGGTGGATATCATTATCGGGCCGGGGACTGAGGTGATCGCGGGGAGGGCAAGATCCTCACTGCCGGCGGCATCGATGCGCATATTCATTTCATCTGCCCGCAGCAGATCGAGGAAGCGCTGAGCAGCGGGGTGACGACCATGGTCGGCGGCGGCACAGGCCCCGCCACTGGCACCGCCGCCACCACCTGCACGCCGGGGCCGTTTCATCTGGCCCGCATGCTGCAGGCGGCGGAGGCGTTTCCGATGAACATCGCCTTCACCGGCAAGGGCAATGCCAGCCGGCCGGAGGCGCTGGAGGAGATGATCCGCGCCGGGGCGTCATCGCTGAAACTGCATGAGGATTGGGGCACCACCCCGGCCGCCATCGATAACTGCCTCAGTGTGGCCGACCGGTTCGACGTGCAGGTGATGCTGCATTCGGACACGCTGAATGAAAGCGGCTTTGTCGAGGACACCATCGCCGCCTTCAAGGGCCGCACCATCCATGCTTTCCATACCGAGGGGGCCGGCGGTGGCCATGCGCCGGATATCATCCGCGTGGCGGCCCTGCCCAACGTGCTGCCCAGCTCCACCAACCCGACCCGGCCCTACACGGTGAACACGCTGGATGAGCATCTGGACATGCTGATGGTCTGCCATCATCTGGATGGCTCGATCCCCGAGGATATCGCCTTCGCTGAAAGCCGCATCCGCAAGGAGACCATCGCGGCGGAAGATATTCTGCATGATCTCGGCGTGCTCTCGATGTTCTCCTCCGACAGCCAGGCGATGGGCCGTGTCGGCGAGGTGATCATCCGCACCTGGCAGACCGCGCATAAAATGAAAATCCAGCGCGGGTCTCTGGCCGGGGACGGGGCGGCCGATAATGCCCGGATCAAGCGCTATATCGCCAAATATACGATCAACCCGGCCATCGCGCAGGGGCTCTCCCGGCATGTCGGCTCTATCGAGACCGGCAAGCTGGCGGATCTGGTGCTGTGGAGCCCGGCCTTTTTCGGCATCAAGCCGGATATGGTGCTGAAGGGCGGCTCGATTGCGATGGCGCAGATGGGCGACCCGAACGCCTCCATCCCCACCCCGCAGCCGGTGCATTACCGGCCGATGTTCGGCGCCTATGGCCGGGCGGGGATTGAATCCTCGCTGCTCTTCGTCTCGCAGGCGGCTCTGGCCGATGACATTGGCGGGCGGCTGAAGCTTTCCCGCCCGCTGGCGCCGGTTGAGAATGTGCGTGGCGGCATCGGCAAGGCGTCGATGATCCATAACGATGCCACCCCGCATCTGGAGGTCGATCCCGAGACCTATGAGGTGCGGGCGGATGGCGAGCTGCTGGTCTGCGAGCCCGCCGAAGTGCTGCCGATGGCGCAACGCTATTTTCTGTTCTGACCATGCCAGGTAGCGCGGTTCAGGCGGATCTGATCGCGGTGCTGGTCGCCGTGACCGGCGGGGAGCCGCGTGTGCTGACCATCGAGGATGGGTTCGCGCTGCCCTCCGGCCCGCTGCAGACCGGCCATCGCAGCCTGCAGGCCGGCTTGCGCGCCTGGGTCGAGGCGCAGACCCATCATCCGCTCGGCTATGTGGAGCAGCTTTATACCTTCGCGGACCAGCGCGGGGTGATGATCGTAGCGTTTCGATTTCGTATCTGGGGCTGACCCGCGAAGTGGGGGCGTCTTATCCCGGCGCGCAATGGCGGGGATGGTATGAGTATTTCCCCTGGGAGGATGCCCGCAAGGGGCCGCCGGCTTTGGCGCCTTTGCGAGCGGCGCTGGAGGGCTGGGCGGGGGAAGAGCCGACGCGCCGGGCCAGGCTGGCCTGGCTGTTTCCCGCAGGCGAGGGCTGGAACGAGGAGCTGGTTTTGCAGCGCTACGAATTGCTGTGGGAGGCCGGGCTGCTGCCCGAGGCGATGCGCAAGACCCAGGCGCATGTTCTCCCCGGCACCGGGCTGGAGATGACGCATGACCATCGCCGGATTCTGGCCACGGCGATTGCCAGGCTGCGCGCCAAGATCAAATACCGGCCGGTGGTGTTCGAGCTGTTGCCGAAGGAGTTCACGCTGCTGGATTTGCAGCAGAGCATGGAGGCGCTGGCCGGGCAGAGCCTGCATAAGCCGAATTTCCGCCGGCTGATCGAGACGCAGAATCTGGTGGAGGAAACTGGTGAGCTGGCCTCGGGACTGGCGGGGCGGCCGGCGAAGCTGTTCCGCTTCCGGGCGGAGGTGCTGGCGGAGCGGGGGTTGTCGGGACGAAGCTGCCGCTGGTGCGTTAAAAGCCTGAAAATGTGCAAAAGTTTTTTGGTGCCGCTTTTTTTCAAAAAAGCGGCGAAGAGGCTTGGTTTGGGCAACGCCGTCGTCACCGCCCCAGGCGTTTTTCGCAGCTTTTTGAAAAAAAGCTGCACCAAAAACTTTTGCGAATATTAATCCCACCACACATGGCTGCCCTGCGGGATCTGCCGCCGGGCCTGTAAGAAAATTGACTTGAAGCTTATTCTCACTCTGAGTATAAGCGGCTCAATGATTATACTCATATTGAGTATAAATGGAGAGCCGCCATGCCGCTGGACCAGCTTTATAACCGTGTCTCCCGCGTGATCCCGCCCTTCGAATGGGCCGCGATGGAGGAGGATGCAAAGGCCATTCTGGAGCTGAAAAAAGCCCGCAACGCCGTCATCCTGGCGCATAACTACCAGACGCCGGAGATTTTCCACGGCGTGGCGGATATTGTCGGCGACAGCCTGGCGCTGGCGCGCGAGGCGCAGACTGTGGATGCGGATGTGATTGTGCTGGCCGGCGTGCATTTCATGGCCGAGACCGCCAAGCTGATGAACCCGAACAAGATCGTGCTGATCCCCGACAGCGAGGCCGGCTGTTCGCTGGCCGACAGCATTACCGCTGCCGATGTGGCGCTGATGCGCGCCCGCTATCCTGGCCGCCCGGTGGTGACCTATGTGAACTCCACCGCCGAGGTGAAGGCCGCCTCCGATATCTGCTGCACCTCGGGTAATGCCAAGAAGGTGGTGGAATCGCTGGGCGTGCCGGAAGTGATCATGCTCCCGGATGAGTTTCTGGCGCAGAACGTCGCCAAGGAAACCGGGGTGAAGATCATCGCCTGGAAGGGCCATTGCGAGGTGCATGAGCGCTTCACCCCGGAGGATATCCATGCGCTGCGGGCCCAGCATCCCGGCGTGGTGGTGCTGGCGCATCCGGAATGCCCGCCTGAAGTGGTGGATGTGGCGGATTTCTCCGGCTCGACCGCGGTGATGGCGGATTTCGTTCGCGAGAAGAAACCCGCCCGGGTGGCGCTGATCACCGAATGCTCGATGAGCGATAATATCGCCCAGGGTGCGCCGGAGACGGAGTTTGTCCGCCCCTGCAATCTCTGCCCGCATATGAAGAAGATCACGTTGCGCAATATCCGCACGGCGCTGGAGGAGATGCGGACCGAAGTGACCATCCCGGCCGAGCATTTCGAGGCGGCGCGGCGTTCGGTCGAGCGGATGCTGGCGGTCAAATGATCACCATCATCGGCGGCGGCGTGGCGGGGCTGATGGCGGCGCTGGCAGCCGCCCCGGCGCCGGTGACGCTGATCAATCCGCGCCCCCTGGGTGAGGGGGCGGCGAGCTGGCTCTCCCAGGGCGGCATGGCGGCTGCGGTGGGGGCGGATGACGATGTCGCGCTCCATATCCAGGATACGCTGGCTGCCGGGGCGGGCTTGTGCGACCGCGCGGCGGTGGAGAGGATTGTCGGCGCCGGGCCGGCTCTGGTGGAAACGCTGCTGGGCTATGGCGTGGCGTTTGACCGCAGGCCGGATGGAGCACTCTCGCTGGGGCTGGAGGCGGCGCATTCCCGCCATCGCATCCTGCATGGCGGCGGCGACCAGACCGGGGCGACGATCATGCGCGCGCTGATCGAAAAAATGGCGCAGACGCCCTCGATCACGCTGCTCCAGGCGGTGGCGACGCGGATTTTCGTCGGCGAGGCCGGGGTCGAGGGTGTGCAGCTGCGCCAGGGTACGCGCCTGTTCAATCTGGCGACGGACCGGGTGTTGTTGGCGACGGGGGGATTGGCGGGCTGTTTCGCTATTCCACCAACCCGGTGGGCGCCATCGGCCAGGGGTTGATGCTGGCGAAGGCGGCCGGGGCGGGGCTGAAACATCTGGAATTCGTGCAGTTCCACCCGACGGCGTTGGCGAGCGAGAGCTTTCCCTGCCCGCTGGTCTCGGAAGCCGTGCGCGGCGAAGGGGCGCGGTTTATCGACGAAACCGGGGCCTATTTCATGAATGGGCGGGATCTGGCACCGCGTGACGTGGTGGCGCGGGGCGTGTTCGGGCATCTGGCGGCAGGGCATAAAGTGTTTCTGGATGCGCGGCCCTTGGCGGATTTCGCGAACCATTTCCCGACCATCCAGGCAGCCTGCTTGGCGGCGGGGATTGATCCGGCGCGTGACCCTATCCCGGTGCGCCCGGCGGCGCATTATCATATGGGCGGTGTCGCGGTGGATGCGGATGGCCGCAGCGATGTGGATGGGCTGTTCGCCGCCGGTGAGGTGGCCTGCACCGGATTGCATGGCGCCAACCGGCTGGCCAGTAACTCGCTGCTGGAGGCGGCGATCTGCGGGGCGCAGGCGGGCCGGGTGATGGCCGGGATGACAGCGCGCCCATTGCGGTCGCTGCCGGACATGGCGGCCCCGCCGGCACCTGACGCTGAAGCTGTGCGCGAAATCATGTCCGCCGATTGCGGGGTAATGCGCTCGGAAGCCGGGCTGGCGCGGGCCGAGGCGGCGCTGGCGGCAATGGCCGGTAATCCCGCCGCCGAGCTGTCGCTGGCCATCGTGCAGGCGGCGCGGGCGCGTAAACATTCCGTCGGGGCGCATGCGCGCATCGACCAACCTTTGTCTCAGGCGGCTTGATGATGAGTGTGACGAAACTTCCCGATATCATGATCGAACCCGCTGTGCGGGCGGCGCTGCTGGAGGATCTGGGCCGGGCCGGGGATGTGACCTCGGAGGGCGTGATCCCGCCGGATGCGCAAGCCGCTCTGGTGTTGAATGCGCGCGAGGAGGGGGTGCTGGCGGGCTGGATTTCGCCCGCATTGCCTTTCATCTGATCGATCCCGAGATCAGCTTTCAGCCCGTGCTGCAGGATGGCGCGGCGCTGGCGCCGGGGGTGGAGATTGCGCGGATTTCCGGCAATGCCCGGGCGCTGCTGAGCGGGGAGCGGGTGGCGCTGAATTTCCTCGGGCATCTCTCGGGCATTGCCAGTGCGACCAACGGCATAGCGCGGGCCATCGCCCATACCAAGGCCAGGATTTCCTGCACCCGCAAGACCACGCCGGGGCTGCGCTTTGCCGAGAAATATGCGGTGCGGGCCGGGGCGGGGCGAATCATCGCTTCGGGCTGGATGATGCGATTTTGATCAAGGACAACCATATCGCCATTGCCGGCGGGGTGGAGCCAGCGATGCAGGCGGCCAAGGCCTATGCCGGGCATCTGGTGAAGATCGAGATCGAGGTGGATAATCTGGTACAGCTGGAAGAGGCGCTGCGGTTCGGGCCGGATGCGATTTTGCTGGATAATATGGGGCCGGATGTGTTGCGCGAGGCGGTGGCGATGATCGCCGGGCGGGCGGTGGCGGAGGCGTCCGGGCGGATCAATGCCCAGACCGCCCCGGCGATTGCCGAGGCCGGGGTGGATCTGATCTCCGCTGGCTGGCTGACGCATAGCGCCAGGGTGCTGGATATCGGGCTGGATTTCGCCGTCTAATTCAAAGCCTTAAACTTGCAAAAGTTTTTTGGGGCCGCCCCTTTTTTACAAAAAAGGGGCGGATGCCCAGGACCATCGTCCTGAGGCTAGATTTCGCTCCCCAGGCCTTTTGGGCTAGACCCGGCCCGATGTTTGAGTTCGACGAGCTATGGGGCCGGGCGCTGGACGAGGCGGCCGTGGCGGGACGCAGGCGCCGCTTGCGCCCGGTGGTGAAACTGCCCAACGCGCGGCTGCGCTATGGCGACGGGCCGGCGCTGATCGATTTTTCCTCGAATGACTATCTCGGCCTGGCGCATCATCCGGCGCTGATCGAGACGGCGCGGGATTATGCCCAGCGTTTCGGCGCCGGGGCCGGGGCCTCGCGGCTGGTGGCGGGGAATCTGGCGCCGCTGGAAGAGATCGAGGCCAAGCTGGCGGCGGGGAAGGGGGCGCAGGCGGCCTTGGTGTTCGTCTCCGGCGCGCAGGCGAACCTGACCTTGTTGCCGGCGTTGCTGGATGCGAAAACACTGGGCGCGGCACCGCTGGTTTATGCGGACCGGCTGAACCATGCCAGCCTGATCCAAGGTTGCATCGCGGCCGGGGTAAAGCAGATCAGGTTCCGGCATAACGATCTGGCGCATCTGGAAGAGCTGTTGGCGCGGGATGCGGAATTGGACCGGCCGCGCTTCATCATCACCGAGTCGGTGTTTTCCATGGATGGGGATGGGCCGGATATGGCCGCCCTGCAGGCGCTGGCGGAAAAATTCGGGGCGTTTCTTTATATCGACGAGGCGCATGCGACCGGCGTGCTGGGCGAGACCGGCTTCGGGCTGGCGCATGGTCTGAAAAACGGTCTGGCGATGGGCACGTTCAGCAAGGGGCTGGGCGGGTTCGGCGCCTATGTGGCGGGCTCGGCGATGCTGCGGGAGTATCTGGTCAATCGCTGCGGGGGGGTGATTTATGCCACCGCCCTGCCGCCGGCGGTGCTGGGGGCGATGAACGCGGCGCTGGATTTGATCCCGCAAATGGCGGCTGAGCGGGCACATTTGCACGGGCTGGCAGCGCATCTGCGCGCGCGGCTGCGGGCGATGGGGCTGGATACGGGCGAGAGTTTCACCCAGATCGTGCCGTTGATTCTGGGCGAGGAGGCGAAAGCCCTGGCGCTGGCGGCAGCTTTGGAACGGGATGGGTTTGCGACGGTGGCGATCCGCCCGCCGACGGTGCCGGCCGGCACGTCGCGCTTGCGGCTGGCCTTGTGCGCGCTGCATACGCAAAGCGAGATCGATGCGCTGGCGGATGCGATCGGGCGGTTGCTGTGAGCCTGATCGCGCGGCATTTCGCCAAGGCGGCGACGCGTTATGACGAGATCGCGCAGGTGCAGCCGCGTGTGGCGGCGGCACTGGCGGCAAGGCTGGGCGGGGCGCCACGGCGGATTCTGGAAATCGGCTGCGGGACGGGCGGGTTGAGCGCGCATCTGGCGCGGCTGTTTCCGCAGGCGGAGTTGGTGCTGACGGATATTTCCGCTGAAATGCTGGCGGTTTGCGAAGCGCGCCTGGGAGGGCGCGGGCGGTTTCTGCGGATGGATGGGCAGGCGCCGGATGCGGGGTTGGGGTGCTTCGAGCTGATCGTCTCCAGCCTGGCGATGCAATGGTTTGAGGATTTGCCGGCATCTTTGGAGCGGCTGGCGGCGATGCTGGCCCGAGGTGGCGAAATGCGCTTTGCCACGCTGGGGGCAGGGACGTTCGCGGAATGGCGGGCGGTGCTGGGCGAGGCGGGTGGCTTGCATGATTATCCGAGGCGCGTGCGTTTCCGTGGCGGGCGCAAATCGAGGCGGAGATGTTTGTCGAGCATCATGCAAGTGGCAGGGATTTTCTGCGGGCTTTGAAAGCGATCGGTGCGCAGACGCCGCGTGCCGGGCATCGCCCGGTGCCAGCCTCGGTGATGCGGCGGGCATTGGCGCGCACGGCGAACGGGTTCGATGTAGGTTACGAGGTGCTGTTCGGCAGCTATATCAAGCCATAGGTGCACAGGGTCCGTGGCCTACTCGGGAATGATGTAGGCCTGTTCACGGTTGAAGTCGATTTTCACCGTCTCGCCAATATAGGCCTGGTGCTGCGCCGCCCGGCGCTGGGCGCGGATGGATAGATCCTGCCCCCAGCCTGTCCGCACCGTGTAGGCGATGACATCGCCGAGATAAATCCGCTCCGTCACCTGCCCGGCAATCCCCTCCGCGGCGAGATGCATATCCTCCGGCCGCACCATCAGGCGTTTGGCGCCCTGATCCGGGTGATTGAAATGCCGCAGGCTGGTGCCATCGGGCAGATGGGCGGCGCCGGCATCCAGGCGGATCTCGATCAGGTTCGAATTGCCGATGAACCCGGCGGCGAAGCTGCTGCGCGGGCGGTCATAGAGATCCTCGCCGGTGCCGACCTGCTCGATGCCGCCATGGTTGAACAGCACGATCCGGTCCGACAGACGCAGCGCTTCCTCCTGATCGTGGGTGACGTAAATGATGGTCACCCCGGTTTCGGCATGGATGCGTTTGATCTCGCCTTGAATATCCTCGCGGAGTTTCTTGTCGAGGGCGGAGAGCGGCTCGTCCATCAGCAAGATCTGCGGATCATAGGCCAGCGCGCGGGCCAGGGCGACGCGTTGTTGCTGGCCGCCGGAGAGCTGGGCGGGCTTGCGCGCGCGCATCGGGGTGAGATGCACGAGCTCCAGCATCTGCGCCACCTTCGCCTCGATCTCGGCCTTTGGCCGGCGGCGCACACGCAGCGGGAAGGCGATGTTTTCCGCGACACTGAGATGCGGGAACAGCGTATAGCGCTGAAACACCATGCCGATATCGCGATGATTGGGGCCACCCCGACCAGCGAGCGGCCATTGAGCAGCACATCGCCGGCATTGGGCTCGACGAAGCCGGCGATGGCGTAGAGCGTGGTGCTCTTGCCCGAGCCGGACGGGCCGAGGAAGGTGATGAACTCGCCCTTCTCGATGCGCAGCGAAATATTGTCGATGGCGACGAAATCGCCGAACTCCTTGCGCAGGTTGCGCAGCTCAAGATAGGCGCTCATCGCTTTGCATCCTTGTTGAAAATGGCCGCCAATCCCATCAGCAGCAACGTGCCGAGCACGAGCAGGGAGGAGACCACGGCGATATCCGGCGAGAGATTCTGCCGCACCTCGCCCAGCATGCGCACCGGCAGGGTTTGCAGGCCGGGGCTGGCCATGAAAATCGCCACCACCACCTCATCCCAGGAGGTGAGGAAGGAGAAGATGGCGGCGGAGAAAATGCCATGGCGGATGGCGGGCAAAATCACCCGCGCCCGCGCCTCCCACAGCCCGGCGCCGCACAGCATGGCGGCGTCCTCCAGGGATTTGTCGGTCGCTTCCAACGCGCCGGTGATGGCGACGATGGAGAAGGGCAGGGCCAGCACCAGATGCGCCAGCACGAAGCCCAAAAACGTGCCGGCCAGATGTAGCCGCAGAAACACCGCATAGAGCGCGATGCCCAGCACGATCGAGGGCATGATCATCGGGGTGAGGAAAAAGCCGCGCAGGGTCTCGCGTCCGGGGAAGCGCCCGCGCGCGATGGCGAAGCCCGCGAGCAGCCCCAGCAGCACCGAGGCGAGGGTGACGACCGCCCCCAGCTCAAGCGAGGTGAGCAGCGAGGCCAGCCAGTTCGGGTCGGCGAAGACCTGCGCGTACCATTGCAGCGTCCAGCCCGGGGGCGGGAATTGCAGCCATTGCGAGCTGTCGAAAGACAGCGCGATCAGCAGCCCCAGAGGGGCGAGCAGGAACAACGCCGCCAGCCCGGCCACCGCCGAGAGCACGACGCGCCACCAGCCGAGCTGTGAGAACTCCATCAACATCGATCAGTGCCCTTTCCGGCCATGCGGGGCGAGGTAGCGCGCCTGCACGGCATAGAGCGCCAGGGTGACCACCAGCAGCACGAAGGAGGCGGCGCCGGCCAGCCCCCAATTGAGCAGCGTTTGCACCTGCTGGGCGATGAGTTCCGCCAGCATCATGTCCTGCGCGCCGCCGAGCAGGGAGGGGTGATGTAATAGCCGAGCGACATCACGAAGATGATCAGCCCGCCCGCCCCCAGCCCCGGCAGCAGCAGCGGCAGAAAGATGCGGGTGAAGCTTTGCAGCCGCGCGGCGCCGCACAAGGAGGCGGCCTGGAACATCGCCGGGTCGAGCGCGGCCAGCGGCCCGCGCAGGGAAATCACCATGAAGGGCAGCATGATATAGACCATGCCGATCACCACCCCGCCATGCTGCCGTAAAGCGGCAGAGGATTTTTGATGAGCCCGGTCCAGATCAGGAAATTATTGATCGGCCCGGTATCCTGCAGCAGCACCATCCAGGCATAGGTGCGCGCCAGCAGATTGGTCCACATCGAGAGGATGACGATGCCAAAGACCAGCCGGCCGAGACGGCGCGGGGCCACGGTGATGAACCAGGCCAGAGGCAGCCCGACCACAGCGGTGATAGCGGTGACGATGAAGGAGATGAGAAAAGTATTTTCGAGCACATTCGCGTAGGTGCCGGTGGCGAGCAGCGCGGCGTAATTCTGCAGCCCGGGATGCGGCTCCAGGATCGAGCGCAGCAGCAGCGCCAGCACCGGCAGCGCGAAACAGAGCAGCAGGAAGGCGAGAACCGGCGCCGCCGGGGCAAAGCCCCTGGCGCGGCGGCGCCTTGCTTCACGCGAAGCGGCGGGCGCCGCTCTGCTCAGGCTTATTTGGTCTGCCATGCATACCAGCGGTTGGCGATGTCATCGCGATGCGCGGCCCAATAGGCCATGTTCAGATCCACATGGCTGGCGGCATGAGCGCCTGGCAGCGCGGCCAGGGCTTTCGGGCCCATCAGCGCGGCGGCACCTTTATTCACCGGGGCATAGCCGGTATCGGTGGCAAAGGCGGCCTGCGCCTTGGCGCTGGTGGCGTAGGCGATGAATTTTTGCGCGGCCGCCAGATGCGGCGCGCCCTTGGGGATCACCAGCATGTCGCCAGTGGTGAGGTTGTCGTCCCAGCTCATCGCAACCGGCACGCCGCTATCCTGCAGCGCCTGCACCCGGCCATTCCACATCAGGCTGATCGGGCATTGGCCGGAGGCCAGCTGCTGCTGGGATTGCGCGCCGGTGCTCCACCAGACGATGTCGCTCTTGATGCTGTCGAGCTTCTTGAAGGCGCGGTCGAGGTCCAGCGGGTAGAGCTGGTCCGGCTTCACCCCGTCGGCCAGCAAGGCGGCTTCGAGCACGCCGGCGAAGGACCATTTATAGAAGCAGCGCTTGCCGGGAAATTTCGCGGTGTCGAACAGATCCGCCATGGTCTTTGGCGCGTCGCCTTTGAATTTCGATTTGTTGTAGGCGATGACGAAGGAATAATAGAAAGAGCCGACGGCGTCGGGGCTGTTGAAGCGCGGGTCGAGCTGGGCGGCATCCGCCGCGGGCAGATCGATCGGGGCGAGCAGCCCGGCCTTGGCGGCTGCCTGCGCGAAATCACCTTCGACATCGACCACGTCCCAGGAGACATTGCCGCTCTCCACCATCGCCTTGAACTTGCCGTAATCGGTGGGCCCGTCCTGCAGCACCTTGATGCCGGTGGTCTTGGTGAACGGGTCGGCCCAGTCTTTCTGCTGGGCCTGCTGGGTGGTGCCGCCCCAGCTGGTGAACACCATGCTGCTCTGCGCCTGCGCGGCGGCGATGCCGCCCAATGCCAGACAAAGCCCCAAGCCTAAGCGTCGCATCATCAGACCTCCTTGTTGAGCGGGTTGCCAGGCAGCGGCGAGAAGGGCGCGGGACGCAGGATTTTCGTCTCCATCGTCTCGATCAGGGCCTGGATTTTGGGAAGAAACGCCAGCCAGCGCGGATCGCGGATGAGCGCGGCGCGGCGGCGGTCGCGCTCATCCAGGCTGGGATAGGCCCAGATATGCACGATCTCGTTCTGCGGGCCGATCTCGGTGAAGAAATAGCCCGCCAGCCCGCCCAGATGCGCGCTCTGGATGGCGATGCCCTCCTCCTCGACCAGTTTCAGATAGGCCGGAACCATGCCGGTCTTTAGCCTGTAGGTACGCATCTCGTAGAACATCGGAGCGGGCCTCGGTGTGTTTATCTTATGGTATACCATAAGAGCGACGGAAAGACGCTGTAAAGAGGAAAACGCGCCCGGCTTGCCGTATTTATCGCCAAACTGGGTGAGGCCTATGAAGGGTCTTTGCGAAAAGGAGCGGTCTGGCGATTTTTTGTGCGTTGCGGCGGGTCAGTTTGGGCTCTGGCTTTCGGCGGGGCCCTGCTTCAGGGCCAGCTGCAGGGCGTTTTGCAGATGCCGCACCGAAGCCGCCGCCGCCGCGTCCGGATCGCGCGCGATAATGGCGTCCAGGATCGCCTGCATCTCCGCCATCCCGTCGCGCTCCCGCCCCGAGGTCGAGATGGTGCGAGCGCGCAGATGGGTGATCCGCCCATTCAACGCCACCAGCAGCTCCCACGCCACCTGCCGTCCGGCGGCGCGGAACATCGCCTCGTAAAACCGCGCGGTGGCGGCCAGCACGGTGAAGGGCTCGCCGGCGCCGTAGCCGGCGCGCACCGCCTCCAGCGCCGTGCGCAGGGCGGCGAGGTCGGCCGGGGTGGCGCGGGCGGCGCAGTGGCGCGCGGCCAGCGCCTCCAGCATCGAGCGCAGCTCATAGATCTGCGCGATCTTCGCCGGCTCCGGGGCCGCCACGGCCGGGCCGTGATTGGGAATGGTCTCGACCAGCCCTTCGGATTCCAGATGCCGCAGCACCTCGCGCACGACCGAGCGGCTGACCCCCAGCCGCTCGCACAAGGCGCGTTCCACCAGCCGCTCGCCGGGGCGGAATTTCATCGTGAGGATGGCTTCGCGCATTTTCTCAAGCGCCAATTGCCGCAAGGTTTTCGCGGGGCGGTCGATCAGCAATGCGTCTGGTTGGCTGTCCGGCATGGAAGAAGACCTGTTTCCCGTGGCTTTGTTTATCATGTCGTGAGTCAAAAACGACCCGCAATGCCAGTTTCCTCTTTACAGCCCGCTCTTGTCAATCTTATGGTATACCATAAGACAATAAGGAGTTCGCCATGACGCTGTCCCTGCGCAAGCTCGTCACCTACACCGAAGATATCCGCATCGAGGGCGGGCGCGCCGCGCCTGGGCCGTTCAAGCTGTTCGGCACCGCCGCGGTGCTCGCCAATCCCTGGGCCGGGCGGGGCTTCGTGGAGGATCTCTCGCCGGAAATCCGCGCCATCGGGCCGGTGCTGGGCGAGATGCTGACCGCCGAAATCCTGCGCCTGGCCGGCTCGGGCGAGGCGGTGGAAGGCTATGGCAAATGCGCCATCGTCGGCAGTGCGGGGGAGGTTGAACATGCCTCGGCGCTGATCCATACGCTGCGCTTTGGCAATCACTACCGCCGCGCCGTCGGGGCGAAATCCTATCTCGCCTTCACCAACACCCGTGGCGGGCCGGGCGCCTCGATCCAGATTCCGCTGATGCACAAACATGATGAGGGGATGCGCTCGCATTATCTCACCGTGCAGTTCAGCATCGACGATGCGCCAGGCCCGGATGAAATCCTGGTGGCACTCGGCGCCTCCATCGGCGGGCGCCCGCACCATCGCATCGGCGATCGGTACAAGGATCTGGCCGAGCTGGGCGACCTGAATGGCTGAGGGCTATCATCTCGGCCGGCTGGGCGGCACCGGCTATTGCCGGGCGGGCGCCGGCCCGGCGCTGGTGCTGATCCATGGGGTGGGCATGCATGCCGGCTTCTGGGCGCCGCAGATGGCCGCCTTCGCGTCGCGCTGGGATGTCGTGGCCTATGACACGCTGGGCCATGGCAGCAGCGCGTTGCCGCCGCAGGCGCCCACGCTCGAGGATTATGCGGCACAGCTCCTGGCGCTGCTCGATGGGCTGGGGCTGGCGCGTGTCAGCCTCGTTGGCCACTCGATGGGCGCTCTGGTCGCGCTGGAATTCGCGCTGGCGCATCCTGAACGGGTGCGGGCGGTGGTGCCGATGAATGCGGTCTATTGCCGCACGCCGGCACAGCGCAGCGCCGTGGCCGCGCGCGCCGCCGCCTTGCGGGCCGGGGCCGGAGAGCTGGGCTGGCGGCAGGCGGCGATTGATCGCTGGTTCGGCGCGCCGGTGCCGCCCGAGCAGTTGGAAACCGCCGCCTGGGTCGGCGCCGCGCTGGCGACGGTGGATCCGGTCGGCTATGCCCGCGCCTATGGGCTGTTTGCCCGCGCCGATGCCGCGCATGAAGGCCGGCTGGGGAGCCTGGCGATGCCGGCCTTGTTCCTGACCGGCGAGGAGGATGAGAATTCCTCGCCCGCTATGTCCCGCCGCATGGCAGACTCTGCCCCGCAAGGGCGGGCCGTGGCGCTGCCCGGCCAGCGCCACATGATGAGCCTGGCCGCACCCGGGGTTGTGAATGACGTTCTTGGCCGTTTTCTCGATGAAACCGTGCTGTTGCAGGCCGCGCAATAGCTTTACGACGGAGCGACATTATGAAATTCTCGCTGTTTGTGCATATGGAACGCCTCTCTGCGGGGCAGAGCCAGATTGAGCTGCTGGACGAGCTGGAGGCGCTGGTGACGCAGGCCGAAGCCGGCGGCATGAAGGCCGCCTGGATCGGCGAGCATCACGGCATGGAATTCACCATCGCGCCCAACCCGTTCCTGCAGATCGCCTATCTGGCGCCGAAGACGACGAAGATCCGGCTGGGCACCAGCTCGGTGATCGCGCCGTTCTGGCACCCGATCAAGTTGGCGGGGAGACGGCGATGACCGATCTGATCACCCGTGGCCGGCTGGAGCTTGGCATCGCGCGCGGGGCCTACAGCTTCGAGTATGAGCGGCTGCAGCCGGGGCTGACACCGATGGAGGCAGGCTTGCGCATGCGCGAGCTGGTGCCCGCGGTGCAGAAGCTGTTCCAGGGCGATTACGAACATCACGGCGAATATTGGCAGTTTCCGAAAACCAGCGCGGTGCCGCAGCCGCTGCAGCCGGGCGGGCCGCCGATCTGGGTGGCGGCGCGTGACCCGAACTCGCATGAATTCGCGGTCCGCACGGGCTGCAATGTGCAGGTCACGCCGCTGGCCAGCGGCGATGCGGAGGTGGAGAGTCTGATGCAGCGCTTCAACGCCGCCTGCGACGCCAATCCGCAGGTCAAGCGCCCGCAGATCATGCTGCTGCAGCATACTTATGTCGCCGCCGACGAGGAAGACGCCGCGCAAGGGGCCGAGGAGCTGAGCCGGTTTTATTGCTATTTCGGCGCCTGGTTCCAGAACAAAAAGCCGGTGACGCGCGGCATGATGGAGGCGCTGACGCCCGAGGAGATGGCCGCGATGCCGCAATACGCCCCAGAGATTGTGCGCAAGAGCTTTGTCATCGGCACCGCCGACGAGGTGGTGGCAAGGCTGAAAGCCTATGAGGCGCTGGGCTATGACCAGTTCAGCCTGTGGATCGATAGCGGCATGAGCTTTGCGCGCAAGCAGGCCTCGCTGCGGCGCTTCATCGAAGAGGTGATGCCGCATTTCCAGAAAGCCCCTGAATATGCCTGAACTGAAGCGGTTTCAGCTTTATATCGACGGGCGGTTCGAGGATGCGGCGGCGCATTTCGAAAGCCTGGACCCGGCCACCGGCGCGCCCTGGGCGCTGATGCCCGCCGCCAGCGCGCAGGATGTGGACAGCGCCGTGCGCGCCGCCGATGCCGCTTTGCGCGCCCCCGCCTGGGCCGGGCTCACCGCCACGGCGCGCGGCAAGCTGCTCTCCCGGCTGGGGGATCTGCTGGCCGAGGCGGCACCGCGCCTGGCCGCGCTGGAAACCCGGGATACCGGCAAGATCATCCGCGAGACCGGCGGCCAGATCGCCTATATCGCCGAATATTTCCGCTTCTATGGCGGGCTGGCCGACAAGGTGATGGGGCTGCACGTGCCGGTGGACAAGCCGGAGATGGAGGTGACGCTGCGCCGCGAGCCGGTGGGGGTGGTGGCCGCCATGGTGCCCTGGAATTCGCAGCTTTTCCTGGCGGCGGTGAAGCTGGGCCCGGCCCTGGCAGCGGGCTGTACAATGGTGCTGAAGGCCGCCGAGGATGGCGCCGCACCGCTGCTGGAATTCGCCCGTGTGGTGCATGAGGCCGGCTTCCCGCCGGGGGTGGTGAACATCATCACCGGCACCGGCGCGCAATGTGGCCAGGCGCTCACCACGCATCCGCTGGTCGCGCGCATCGCCTTCACCGGCGGGCCGGAGACGGCGCGGCATATCGTCCGCAATTCCGCCGCCAACCTGGCCGCGACGACGCTTGAGCTGGGCGGCAAATCGCCGGTGCTGGCCTTCGCGGATGCCGATCCCGATAATGTGGTCAGCGCGGTCATCGCCGGGATTTTCGCGGCCAGCGGGCAGAGCTGCGTGGCCGGCTCGCGGATGCTGGTGCAGCGCCCGCTGCTGCCGGCGCTGCTGGAAAGATTGAAGGCGCGGGCGGAGCAGATCGTCATCGGCAACCCGGCCGACGCGGCCACGCAGATGGGCCCGCTGGCCACCGCGCGCCAGCGCGACCGGGCCTTGGCGCTGATCAAGGACAGCCAGGACCAGGGCGCGGTGCTGATCACCGGTGGCGATGTGCCGGCGGGGTTCGAGGCGGGCTTTTATCTGCGCCCGACGATCCTGCTCTGCGATACGCCCAAGCCGCCCTGCTGGGGCGAGGAGTTTTTCGCCCCGGTGCTCAGCGTGATGGCGTTTGATACCGAAGACGAGGCACTGGCGTTGGCGAATGATTCGAAATTCGCCCTGGCCAGCGGTGTGTTCACGCAAAATCTCGCGCGTGCGCACCGGCTGGCCCGCGCCATCCGGGCCGGGGTGGTGTGGGTGAATACCTACCGGGTCATCTCGCCGCTGGTGCCCTTTGGCGGCTACAAGGAAAGCGGGCTGGGGCGCGAGGGCGGGGTCGAATCGATCCTGGATTATACCAGAACCAAATCGGTCTGGATCAATCTCTCGGATGCGCCATTGCCTGATCCGTTCGTGATGCGTTGAGTTTTGGAAAGGCCCGCCCGATGACAATCGACACCACCTTGTTCAGGGATGCGATGGCCCGGCTCGGCGCCGCGGTGAACATCATCACCACCCGCGCGCCGGAGGGCGATATGGGCTTTACCGCCTCGGCCGTGTGCAGCGTGACCGACACGCCGGCGACGCTGCTGGTCTGCATGAATAAAAACAGCCGGCTCTCGGGGCGTTTCAGCAGGGTGGGCCGTTATGCGTGAATGTGCTCAATGCGGATGGCGAGCCGCTCTCGCGCTGGTTTTCCGGTCAGCAGGGGCTGAGCATGGCGGAGCGCTTCGCCCAGGCCGGCTGGGTGCGCCTGGAAACGGGCGCGCCGGTGCTGGAGAGCGCCACCGCCGCCTTTGATGGGGTGATTTCCAGTGTCGTCGAAATTGGGACGCATCGCGTATTGTTCTGCGATGTGAGGGCGGTCAAACTATGTCCCCAGGCCACCGGGCTGGTCTATCACCAGCGCCGCTATCACCGGCTGGAGACGGCGCTGCAAGACGCTGGTTGAGGCGCGGCGCATGATGTGGCGCTGTCTGGCGCGTCAACCGAACCCCAGATAGTGTTAACCCTCCCACACCATCCTTAAGTGCCGCAACAGCGCCTCGCGCTGGGTTTTGCCGATACCGGCCAGCAAGCGTGCCTCATGCCGGGCCACGCGCTTGCGGCATTCGCGCATCAGCGCCCGCCCGGCGGGCGTCAGGCGCAGCGCTTGTGCCCTTCCCGTGGTCACCCCCTTGCGCAGCAGCCCACGGCGTTCCAGCTGCGTGGTCAGCGGCACCATGTTGGCGCGCTGGATGGCCAGCACCCGGCCGATTTCGCTCTGGGTAATGTCCTGATTCTCCTCGATCACCATCAGCACCGACATTTCCGTGACCTTGAGGTCCAGATCCGCCAGCTCGGTGCCGAGATCCGCCATCATCGCCTGGGAGGCGCGGCGCAGCTGGTAGCCCAGAAGCTGTTCCAGGGGATTGCTGGGGCCGCGTTTTCAACCGGGCAGGGGCGGGGGATTTCAGTTTCAGCGCCATGGCGCGACTATGCCCGCGCCCTGAGGCTGGCGCAATCTTATCCAGCTCCGGCGCGGCGTCGTCGGGGCTTGTATGTTATGATATATAGCATTAAAACCGGAAGCAGATGAGGCGCGCCGGCTTTGCCGCGGGCCTTGCTTTTGAAGGGGAATGAAAATGTCTGAGACCGATACCGTCGCGTTCACGGTTGAAAACCGCATCGCCTGGGTGAAATTCAACCGTCCGGAGAAGCGCAATTGCATGAGCCCGGGGCTGAACCGGCGGATGATGGAGGTGCTCGACGAATTGGAATTCCGCGAGGATGTCGGGGTGCTGGTGCTCACCGGCGAGGGCACGGCCTGGTCCGCGGGCATGGATTTGAAGGAATATTTCCGGGAGACGGAGGCGCAGGGCTGGGTGCCACGCGCAAGGCGCAGCGTGAATCCTATGGCTGGTGGCGGCGGCTGCGCTGGTACCAGAAGCCGACCATCGCGATGGTGAATGGCTGGTGTTTTGGCGGCGGCTACGGTCCGCTCTTCGCCTGCGACCTCGCCTTTGCGGCAGAAGAGGCGCAGTTTGGCCTCTCCGAGATCAATTGGGGTATTCTGCCCGGCGGTGGGGCCACCAAGGTGGCGGTGGAGCTGCTCTCTTTCCGCAACGCCATGTACCACGCCATGATGGGCGAGATGGTGGATGGCAAAACCGCCGCCGCCTGGGGGCTGGTGAATGAGGCGCTGCCGCTCTCTGGCCTGCGCCAGCGCGTGACCGAGGTTGCCAACGTGCTGCTGAAGAAGAACCCCGTGGCGCTGAAGGCGACAAAGGATGCCGTGCGCCGGGTAGGGGAGATGACCTATGAGAATGCCGAGGATTATCTGGTGCGTGCCCAGGAAGCGGCGAACTCCTATGATAATGATGGACGAAAAGAGGGGATCCGGCAGTTCATCGATGAAAAAACCTACAAGCCTGGGCTTGGCGCCTATCGTTTGAAAGACTGAGCGCGCCTACCAGGGGAGGAACCGCAATGGTCAATATCGTGGACGATCCCGGCCTGCAGGCAGGGCTGCAGCCGGAAGCGCTGGCGGTGCTGGAATTCGCCAGCGGCCGCAAATGGAACTATGCGCAATGGGACGCGGCGATTGCCCAGACCGCCGGGCTGTTGGTGTCGCATTACGGCATCAAGCCGGGGGAGCGCATCGCGGCGCTGGGGCGCAATTGTGCCGAGCAGGCGCTGCTGCACCTCGCCTGCGCGCGCATCGGCGCGATTTTCGTGCCGCTGAACTGGCGCCTGGCATTGCCCGAGCAGCGCCGGCTGCTCGATGATTGCGATCCCGCCTTGCTGGTTGGCGATGCCGAGTTTCTGGACCCGCTCGGCGCTGCGGTGCGGCAGACCTTGTTGCCCGCGCTGCGTAGCGAGATTGAACAGGCTGCGGCGCTGGCGCCGGTGCCGTTCGACCGTGCCGCGCCCAGCCTCATTCTCTACACCTCCGGCACCTCCGGCCGGCCCAAGGGCGTGTTGCTGAGCGAACGCAACATCACCCAGACCGCGGTGAATTTCGGCCTGCTGGCCCGTGTCACCCATGCGAGCATGATGCTGGCGGAAACGCCGATGTTTCATGTCATGGGGATCATCACCAATCTGCGTCCCGCCTTCATGCGCGGCGGCGCGGTGCTGATCAGCGAGGGCTTTGACGCCGCCCGCACATTGGCCCGGCTCTCCGATCCTGACTTGAAGATCACGCATTATTTTTGTGTGCCGCAAATGGCGAAGATGCTGCGCGCCGAGCCGGGCTTCGACCCGCAACGCCTGCGCACCCTCACCGGTATTTTTTCCGGCGGCGCGCCGCACCCGGCCGCCGACATACGCGCCTGGCTGCGGGATGGCATCGCCATTGCCGATGGGTTTGGCATGAGCGAGGCCGGGACGGTCTCCTGCATGCCGGTTCATATTCCGCTGATCGACCAGAAGGCGGGTGCCGCGGGGCTGATCCCGCCCTCCATCCAGACGCGTATCGTCGATGCCAATGGCGATGATGTAGCGCCGGGCATGGCCGGGGAGTTGCTGCTGAAGGGCGAAAACATCTTCACCGCCTACTGGCGCGCGCCGGACGAGACCGCCAAGGCCTTCACCGCCGAGGGCTGGTTTCGCACCGGCGATATCGCCCGCCAGGATGAGGACGGGTTCTTTTTCCTGGTCGACCGCAAGAAAGACATGTTCATCTCCGGCGGCGAGAATGTTTATCCGGTGGAGATCGAGGCGGTACTGGCGGGGATGCCGGGGATCCGCGAGGCGGCGGTCATCGGCGTGCCGGATTCGCGCTGGGGCGAGGTGGGGCATCTGGCGGTGGTGGTGGCCGAGCCCGGGCCGGATGCGCAAGAGATCCTCGCCTTTCTCAATACGCGTCTGGCGCGCTACAAGATTCCGAAATATGTCAGCTTCCTCGCGGCGCTGCCGCGCACCGGCACCGGCAAGATCCTGAAGCCTGGCCTACGTGATCTGCTCTCCGCGCGGCCCGACCAGACCTGAGCGCCGCCTCACTGCGCCGCCGCCCGGAAGGCGCGCGGGGACTGGCCGGCATGGCGCGTGAAAAACCGGGAAAAATGTCCGGGATCGGCAAAGCCCAGCGCATAGCCGATCTCGGCGACGGACAGGTTTGAATAAAGCAGCGCACGCCGGGCTTCCAGCATTGCGCGTTCATCCAGCAAGGTGCCCGGGGCGGCGCCGGCGATGCGTGTGCAGGCGTTGCCCAAGGCGGTGACGGAGACGCCCAAAGCCGCCGCGTAGGCGGGGACCGGTTCGCGCAGCCTGAAGCGCTCTTCGATGCGCGCCCGCAGCCTGGCGACCAGCCCGGCGTAGTGCCCGGCGCGCGGCGCCGGTGCGCCGGCCTGCGCGCAGGCGCGGATGCCGGCCAGCAAAATCGCCAGCATTGCCGCATCCACCGCGGTTTTATGTCCGGGGGCGGACCAGCCTAGTTCACGCATCAAATCCCGTGTGTGGCGCTGCAAGGACGCTGCCGCGCCCGGCGGCAGCGCCAGTGAAGCGGCGTTGGCGAACAGGGCGCTGGCATCCGCATCGCGCGCGGTGAGGCCGGCGAGGTAGGTGCTGGCCATGGTGATCACCACCCCGGCGGTTTCCGCCACCCAGGTGAACCCATGGACGAGTCCGGCGGGCACCACCAGCAGGCTCGGCGCCTGAAAGCGCAGCGTGCGGGCCTCTGCGCGCATGTCGCCGCCACCCTTGCTGATGAAAATCAGCTGTGCCAGCTCGCGATGCGCATGCGGGCGGATTGTCCAGTCCGAGGGCGGGAGCGGTCATCCAGCGCTTCCGCGTGCACGAAGCCGGGGGCGGCGGCGCGGTGGGATTCGCCATATAAATAGAAGCTCGGTACCGCGCTGGAATCCTGCATGGCGCCACTTAGCCTGGACTTGGTGAAATATCCAAGTTTTTTGGCGTAGCCTCCATGGGCGGCGCGGCGCGGCTGATTATTATGTGATGTAACATATACAACGCGCCGTTATCCTGGCGTTTGGGGAACATCCTGACCATGAAAACTGACATCGCAATCATCGGCGCTGGCCCTGCCGGCATGTTGCTCGCGCATCTGCTGTCCCAGGAGGGGATAAGCGCGGTGGTGCTGGAGCGGCGCGACCGGGCTTATGTCGAGGCGCGCGTGCGGGCTGGCGTGCTCGAGCAGGTGACGGTTGATCTGTTGCGCAGGCTTGGGCTGAATGCGCGGATGGAGCGTGAGGGGCTGGTGCATGGCGGCACCAATCTGGCGCTGGATGGAGAGTTGTTCCACATCGATCTGGCAGCACTCACCGGCGGGCGGCATGTTGTTGTTTATGGCCAGCAGGAGGTGATGAAAGATCTGTTCGATGCCGCGCCGGCACGCGGGTCGAGATCGTCTGGAATGCCGAGGATGTGGCGCTGCATGGGCTGGATGGGGATGAGCCAATTGTGACCTGGACCGCGCAGGGGGAGGCGAAGCAGCTCGCCTGCCGCTTCGTGGCCGGGTGCGACGGGTTTCATGGCGTCAGCCGGGCGGCGATTCCCGCCACGGTGCTGCGCCAGTTCGAGCGTGTCTATCCGTTTGGCTGGCTCGGCTTCCTCGCCGATGTGCCGCCGGCGGATGAAGAGCTGGTCTATGCCAATCACGAGCGCGGCTTCGCCCTGGCCTCGATGCGCTCGCCGACCCGCAGCCGCTATTACGTGCAGTGCGGATTGGAGGAGAAGCTCGAGGATTGGCCGGATGAACGGTTCTGGGATGAGCTCTGCCTGCGGCTTGGCCCGCAGCTGGCGGCGAAGGTGACGCGCGGGGCCGCTTTTGAGAAATCCATTGCGCCGCTGCGCTCTTTTGTTGCCGAGCCGATGCGCTGGGGACGTTTGTTTCTGGCCGGGGATGCCGCCCATATCGTCCCGCCGACCGGCGCCAAGGGGATGAACCTGGCCGCCTCCGATGTCACGTTTCTGGCAGAGGCGCTTGTTGAATTTTTCAAGTCCGGCAAGGCTGGCGGGATTGAGGGCTATTCCGCGCGCGCCTTGGCGCGGGTGTGGAAGGCGGAGCGCTTTTCCTGGTGGTTTACGTCGGTGACGCATCGCTTTCCGGAGATGGATGGATTTTCCCGGCGGCTGCAAATGGCGGAGCTGGATTATATCCGCCAATCCGAGGCGGCGCAGCGGAGTCTGGCGGAGAATTATGTCGGCTTGCCAATGCTCTAGCTTTTGTGTTGGCGCGTCGATCTGAACCTGTATCGTATAGGGATCGCCCACGCGCTTTGGCGCCGGTCAGGTGGTGTTGTCTGCCGATGATGTCGCTGACACGGGCGGAGCCCTGGGCATGAGGCCGGTATGATATGATATATATTAAATCGATCTGACCCGAAATTCTTGACGGCGTTCCGCCGATCGCTCTATTCTGACCGTTAAAATCAAAACTAAAACAGCTGCTGCGGGCATTGGGATGAAACGGCATGTCATGTGAAACGACGCCGGGGACATGGATCGAGGCTGTTGGCGCGAGTCAGATGCCCGTTTGGGATCATGCGCTTTGGCAAATGATGGGGGGTTGAAATCCAACATCATTGACGACGCACCGTTTTTTGGACGTGCCCGCTTCCAGGAAGCGGGGCAAGTCAAGCTTTGCGAGCTTTCGTCCTCCTCTGTGGCGGTGGTGCGGGAGGCGCGCAGTGCCAATAACGGTCCACGTGAATTCGTAAAAGTCGCTGTCCAATTATCCGGACGCAGCCTGTTCGCCCAGGCTGGGCGGGAGGTGGTGCTCGACGGGGCGGGATGGACATTTTACGATACGGCGCGGCCCTATCGGGTGGTGAATCTGACCGAGGTCCACCAATTCGTGATTCTGGTGCCGAAGGCAGAGTTGCATTTACCCGCTGCCCAACTGGATTGTTTCGGGGTGCATGATTTCGGCCAAGTGTCGGCCGTAGGAAGAATTTTTCCGAATTACATCAACAGCATTCTGGCCGAGGGCGCGCGGGCCAACGCCAGCGAAGCGGCGGGGCTTGGGGAGGTGGCGACCAATCTGCTGCGCCTTGCCATCGCCGGCGCCGCGCAGGAGCGCGCTAGCGTTTCCGCCGCCCAGACGCTGGAATTTCAGGTGAAGCATTATATCCGTACCCATATCGCCGATCCGGAGCTTTCGGTGCAGACCCTGGCCGAGCAGTTCGGGTGCTCGAAGCGGCATCTGCATCGCGCCTTTGCCGGGAGCGACATCTCCTTGTCGGATTTTATCTGGCAGTCTCGCCTGGAGCGCTGTGCCCAGGCGCTGCGCGCCACGGCGCAACGCCATCTTGCTGTCGGCGAAATCGCATTCGCTTATGGATTCAATAATTTTTCGCATTTCAGCAGGGCATTTCGAGAGCGTTTCGGCTGCAGCCCCAGTGCGTATCGGCAGACGAACCACTAAACCCGGCCTGTGCCGCCAAGATTGAGTCTTGAGAGCCTGTCCCTTTCGGACAAATCTCCATGTCTCCCCTGGAACAGCGTGGCCGAGGCCAGAATGCGATAAGCTTCGCAGCGCCGGATTCAACGTGGCGGCAAGAGGCAAGAGGCAAGGGGAGGGAGGCTTGGAATGCCGTGAATGCTGTGCGGTATCTCTAAAAGGTATGTAATATAACATAACTAATGCTTGGGCCGCTCCATCGGTTCCTTAAAATCAACGCCGCAAAGGCGTATCCAATATGGGAGCGTTCAATGAAAACAAGAAAATTCAAGGCTGTTTCATCCGCGGTTCTGGCCCTGGCGCTGGCCTGCGGTGCGGCGCTGAAGCCCGCCCAGGCGGTGACGGTCAACGAGCCGTCGGGCATCAATCTCGGCGGCACCAGTTTCTTCGATGCGCTGGGTAAATACACGCCTGGTCTGATCTACCAGCAATATTTCCAGATCCAGCATTTCAACGCCATCAACGACACCAATGGCAACGCGATTCCGGTGTTCAAGAACACCAGCATCACCGCGATCGTCTCGCTCAACCAGTTCATCTATGTGTCGCCTTATCATCTGTTTGGCGGGGTGCTGGGGCGATGGCGATCGTGCCGCTGGTCGATCTCAATGCCTCCTTCGCGCATGACAGCCCGGTCCGGCTGGTCGCCAATCGGGGCATGGGGGTTGGCGACATCACCTGGGGTCCGTTCATCGCGTTTCCGCCGGTCATTCGCGGCGGCCGCCCGGTTTTCGCGCAGCGCATGGAATTCGACGTGATCTCGCCCAGCGGGTCGTATGACACCTCGAAGGACATCAATCCCAGCTCGGGCTTCTGGTCGATCAATCCCTACTGGTCGGTGACAGTGCTGCCGACCGCCAAAACCGAATTGTCGGCGCGGTTCAACTATCTGCATAATTTCACCAACTCCCAGCCGGCCTCCAGCGCGCCGCTGCCGGCCGGCACCACCACCCAGGCGGGTGATGCGGGCTGGGTGAACTTCACCGCCTCCTACGAGGTGCTGCCGAAGCTCAATGTCGGGCTCAACGGCTATTACTTCAAGCAATTCACCGACGACCAGGTGAATGGCGTGACCCAGAAAGGCACCGAGACGGAAAGCCTCTCGATGGGGCCGGGGGCGACCTACATGTTCAACCAGAACAATATTGGCTTCCTGAATGTCTATCTGCCGGTGGTGAAGAAGAACACCACCAACGGCTTCAATGTCATTCTGCGCTACATCCATGCCTTCTGAGATGCCAACAGCAAAGAACGGGGAAACACCATGAGCGTTCACGATTCAAACACCCGTGACGGGCTGTCGCGCCGGCTGCTCGTCGGCGCCGGTGCCGGCGTTGCGCTGGGGCTTGGCGCCGGCTGGCGCCCGGCGCGGGCGGCGGCGGCGAATACGCTGCGCATCGGCTTCATCAGCCCGCGCACCGGGCCGCTGGCCGGCTTCGGCGAGGGCGATCCGTTCATTCTCGGGCTGGTCCGCAAGGCATTCGCGAACGGGCTGACGCTGAACGGCACCACCTACGAGGTCACGATTTTCGACCGCGACACCCAGTCCGATCCCGCCCGGGCCAGCCAGCTCGCCAAGGATCTGATCAATGGCCAGCAGATCGATCTGATGCTGACCACCTCGACGCCGGAAGTGGTCAATCCGGTGGCCGATGCGTGCGAGGCGGCGGGCGTGCCGTGCCTGTCCACCATCGTGCCCTGGGAGTCCTGGTATTTCGGGCGCGGCGCCAAGCCGGGCCAGCCTTCGCCGTTCAAATGGACCTACCATTTCTGCTTCGGCACCGCGCAGTTCCGGGATCTCTACATCTCCAGCTGGAATAATGATGTGGCCAGCAACAAGCGGGTGGCGGTGCTGTGCCCCAACGATGCGGACGGGAATGCCATCCGCGCGCATCTCTTGCCCGACCTCGCCAAGGCCGGGTTCGATATGGTCGATCCTGGCGGCTACCAGGACGGCACCACCGATTATTCCGCACAGATCGCGATGTTCAAGAAGGCCGGCTGCGAGGTATTTTGCACCTTCCCGATCCCGCCGGATTTCACCAGCTTCTGGCGCCAGGCGGCGCAGCAGGGGCTGACCCGGCAGATGAAGATCGTCACCGTCGCCAAAACCGGTCTGTTTCCCTCGCAGATGGAGGCGCTGGGCCCGCTGGGCTACCGGATCAATGCCGGCGCCTACTGGCATCCGGCCTTTCCATATGGTTCGGCGCTCACCGGGCTCAGCTCGGCGCAGCTCGCCAGCACCTACCAGGCCACGACCGGGCGGCAATGGCAGCAACAGCTCGGGCCTTCCCTGGCATTGTTCGACGCCATGGTGGCCACGTTGAAATCCGCTGGCAATCCAAAGGACAAATCCGCGGTGGCGAAGGCGATGAGCCGGTTGCAGACGACCACGGTGATGGGCCGGATCGATTTCGTCAACGGTCCGGTGCCCAATGTCGCCACCACCAATCTCATCGGCGCGCAATGGCTGAAGGCGACGTCTGGCAAATATAAGCTGGATTACCGCACCTTCGAGCATGCGGAGGATCCCTCCGTGCCCATCCAGAGCCCGCTTGAGCCGTACAAGATGTGAGGAGGCGCGGCATGTCGTTGGTTGAACTTGATGCTCTTTTGGCAGTGATGGCGGCAAATCCTCCACCGCAAGGCGGTCCCTTGGAATTGCGGGATTGGTTCAACGTCGCGCATGCCGCCCTGCCGGTTCCAGAGGGGCTGGAGATCCGGCGCGTTGAGGCGGGGCCGGTGGGCGGGGATCTCATCCTGCCGGCCGATGCCGTGCCCGGCAGGCTGATCATTTATTATCATGGCGGTGGCTTCGTGCTGGGGTCCGCTCGGACCCACCGGACGGTGGCGGCCAATCTCGCCCGCGCCGCGAACATCGCGGTTCTGGCCGCGGATTACCGTCTTGCGCCGGAACACGCGTTTCCCGCCGCCCATGACGATGCTCTGTCCGCATTTCATTGGGCCTTGGCGGAAGGATACGAGGCAATTGCCCTGTCGGGGGACAGTGCGGGTGGCAATCTTGCTTTGTCCACGGCCGTCAGGGCACGCAACGGAGGAGGGCAAAGCCCCGCCGCCCTGGCCCTGATGTCACCTGCCCTGGATTTTGCGGGGGATGGTGGGACACATCACAGCGTCTCCGATGATCCGATTCTCTCCAAGGAGCTGGTCGATCTGTTCCTCAGCGCCTATTTGCCAGGCCAGAGTTTGCGCGACCCGGCGGTGACACCTTTATTCGCGGAGCTTTCCGGTTTGCCGCCGGTGCTCGTTCATGTCGGATCGCGGGAGATGCTTCGCGACGATTCCGTCACCATCGCGCGGAGGCTGCGCGATGCAGGTGTGCAGGCCGAACTGCGGGTTTGGGATGGCATGTGCCATTCCTGGCAGCTCTACGCGCCGCTGGTGCGTGAAGGGTTGGACTCCATCGAGGAGGTTGCCAGCTTCCTTCGCGGCCATTTGGTGGCTTCATGACCATGCTGCTGGAAGCAACCGGGCTGGTGAAGCGTTATGGCGCGCTGGCCGTCGTCAATGGCGTGGGGTTCCACGTGGCGGCGAACGAGGCTGTCGGCATTGTCGGCCCCAACGGGGCCGGCAAGACCAGCCTGCTCAACCTGCTCTCCGGCGCGGTGCCGGTGAGCGAGGGGCGCATCACCCTGCGCGGGGAGGAGATCACCGGGCAGGACGCGGCCTGGCGCTGCCGCCACGGCATTGGCCGGTCGCACCAGGTGCCAAAGCCGTTCGGCGGCATGACGGTGTTCGAAAATCTGCTGGTGGCGGCAACGCAAGGCGGCGGCTTCGCGCGGCGCGAGGCTTATGACCGGGCGGTGGATTCGCTGGAGCTGTGCGGCATGCTCGCCGTCGCCAACCGTCCGGCGGAAACGCTGGGGCTGCTGGAGCGCAAGCGGCTGGAGCTGGCGCGCGCTCTGGCCACTGGCCCGGATCTGCTGCTGCTCGATGAAATCGGCGGCGGCCTGACCGATGGCGAGGCGCTGGAGCTGGTGGAGGTGATTCTGGATCTGCGCCGGCGCGGCATCGCCATCGTCTGGATCGAGCATATCGTGCACATCCTGGTCAAAGTCGTCACCCGGCTGGTCTGCATGGATGCCGGGCGCATCATCGCCGAAGGGGAGCCGCAGGCGGTGCTGAAAGACCCCGTGGTGATCAGCGCCTATCTCGGTTCGGAGGAGGTTCCGGCATGACTCTGCTGACGATTGAAAATCTCAAGGCCTGCCATGGGCTGCTGGTCGCGCTGCATGATCTCTCCTTCAGCATGGCGCCTGGCGAGGTGCTGGCCATCGTCGGCGCCAATGGCGCGGGCAAGAGCACGTTGATGCGCAGCATCGCCGGCGCGCACCGTCCCGTGCAGGGGCGGATCATGTTTCGCGGGCAGGATGTCACCCGGTTGTCCGCGCACCGGCGGGTGCGGGGCGGCATCGCGCTGGTGCCGGAGGGGCGGCGGTTGTTTCCGGGGATGAACGTGCAGGACACGCTGCACCTCGCCGCCTGCCGCAAGGGGGTGTGGAATTTCGAGACCGTGCTGGAGGCGCTCCCCCAGCTCAAGCCCATTCTCAAGCGCCAGGCCGGGCTGCTCTCGGGCGGGCAGCAGCAGGCGGTGGCGATCGGCCGGGCGTTGATGACCAACCCTGAGCTGCTGCTGCTGGATGAGCTTTCGCTTGGCCTCTCGCCGGTGGCGGTCGATGGGGTTTACGAAGCCCTGCCGAAGCTGCGCACGGCCGGCACCAGCATCATTCTCGTCGAGCAGGATCTGCGCCGAGCCATGGCGGCGGCGACGCGGCTGGTTTGCATGCTGGAAGGGCGCATCGTGCTCTCCGGCGCCGCCGGCAGCCTGACGCGCGAGGCGGTGATGGACGCCTATTTCGGCCTCAACCGGCAAGCGCATTGAAAGGATGTAGCGATGTTCTGGCTTAATCAGATTCTGCAAGGCGTGCTGCTCGGCGGGTATTACGCCTTGCTGGCGGCCGGGCTTTCCTTTCTGTTCGGGGTCATGCGCGTCATCAATCTGGCGCATGGGTCGCTGGCGGTGCTGGGCGCCTTCATCATGATGGTGATCTATCAGACGCTCGGCATCTCGCCGCTGGGCGGTCTCGCCTTGATGTTGCCGGTGATGGCGCTGCTGGGCGTGGCGCTGCAACTCTGCATCATCGAGCCCAGCCTGAAAGGCGGCGCGCTGGTGCCGCTGCTGGCCACGTTCGGCCTGGCGCTGATCTGCGACAATGTGCTGTTCAGCATATTTGGCGCGGATACGCAGTCCTTCGCCGCGGATATCGGCACGCTCTCTTACGGCAGCTGGGCCATTGGCGGGATTTTCATCAGCCAGCTCGCCTGCCTGGTGTTCGCCGCCGCGCTGCTGGTGCTGGGAGGCACGCAGCTTTTACTTTCGCATACCCAGATCGGCCGGCGCATCCGCGCCACCGCGGAGGATGAGGATGCCGCCCGGCTCTCCGGGGTCGATACCAGGCTGGTCCGCGCCGCCACCACGGCGCTGGCCATGGTCATGGTCGGGTTGGCCGGCGCGGCGTTGGGGGCGAGCGGGAGCTTCGATCCCTATGCCGGTGGCCCGCAGCTGCTCTACGCCTTCGAGGCGGTGGTGATCGGCGGCACCGGCTCGCTCTGGGGCACGCTCATCGGCGGCATCGTGCTGGGGGTGGCGCAGGGCGTGGGCGGGGCGCTCAACACGCATCTGTCGCAAATCGCCGGCCATGCCGTGTTTCTCGTCGTGCTGATCGCCCGGCTCTACCAGGGCGGCGCGCTCAGCGCCTATCTCCGCCGTCTCCGCATGAGGGTCGCATGACGCACGCCTATCACGTCCAGCGCTGGACACGCCGCTCCATCGCCAGCACCGCCCTGATCGTGGCGCTGAATTTAGCACTCCTGGCGGGCCCGCTTCTGCTTTCGGCGAATGCGGTCGATCATCTGACCACCTTGTTCGTGTATGTGATGCTGGCGATCACCTGGAACGCGCTGGCCGGCTATGGCGGGCTGGTCTCGGTCGGGCAGCAGCTCTTCTTCGGCTTCGGCGCCTATGGCGCGATCCGGCTCTCCCAGGCCGGCGTGCCGGTCTATGCGGCGCTGCTGCTGGGCGGTGTGAGCAGCGCGGTGCTGGCGCTGATCGTGTCCAGCTTCATGCTGAAGCTGCGGGCGGGGGAGTTCGCCATCGGCATGTGGGTGCTGGCGGCGCTGGTGCAGCTGCTGGTCAGCCTGGACCCGATCGTGCAGGGCGCGACCGGCACCTCGCTGCTGGCGCTCAACAGCTTCGCCCCCGCCGCACGCAGGGCGGACACCTACTGGTTCGGGCTGCTGGCCATGGCCGGGGTGGCGCTGCTGCTGTTCCTGCTGCTGCGCTCGCGGCTGGGGGCGGCGGTGCAGGCGATCCGCGACAATGAGGAGGCGGCGCGCTCGGTGGGCGTGCAGGTCGGGCGCACCAAGCGCATCATCTTCGTGCTGGCGGCGCTGGGGGCCGGCATGGCCGGGGCGGTGTGGCTCGCCACCTCGATCTCGTTTCAGCCGAACACCTATTTCGGCGTGCAATGGACCGCCTACATGATCTTCATGACCCTCGTCGGCGGCATCGGCACGTTCGAGGGGCCGATCCTCGGCGCCATCCTGTTCTTCGCGGTGGAGGCCGGCTTCGGCGCCCAGGGCGTGTGGTATCTCATCGGCATTGGCGCCGCCGCGGTGGGGTTCGCCCTGCTGCTGCCGCAGGGCATCTGGGGCTGGGTGGAGCGCCGCTACGCGCTGCGCCTGCTGCCTGTTGGTTACATGTTGAACTTGCGGGGCGGGGAGGCTGGCCGGCAGCGTGGCTTCGCTCGCCGCCCCTCCACGAAGCCGCCCGCCGCAAGCCCGGCTTCCGAACCATCCTGAATCAATCAAACACGGAGTTAGCATCATGTTGGACGCAATCACCCAAGGCGCTTTCCTTGGTACCGGCTGGGAGGGCAAGCTGTTCAATGGCGACTGGGTCGCCGCCCCCACCATCGCTGACGTGCTGGAGCCCGCCACCGCTGGCGTGCTGACCCGCGCCGGCATTGGCGGTACGGCGGAGATTGCCGCCGCCGCCCAGGCGGCGACGGCGGCCCAGCCTGCCTGGTTCGCCACCCATGAGCGCCAGCGCGAGGCGATTTTGCTGAAGGCGGCCGAACTTTTTGAAACCCATGCCGAGGAGCTGGCGCTCTGGATCGCCCGTGAGACCGGCGCCATCGTCCCCAAGGGCCAGCACGAGGTGCGCGAGGCGGTGGAGATCTGCCGCGCCGCCGCCGCCCTGCTGCACCATATCCCGAGCCAGGTGCTGCCCTCCACGCCGGAGCGCCTCTCCATCGCGCGGCGGGTGCCGCTGGGGGTTGTCGGGGTGATCTCGCCGTTCAATTTCCCGCTGATCCTGGGGCTGCGCGCCGTGGCGCCCGCTTTGGCCATCGGCAATGGCGTGGTGCTGAAGCCGGACCCGCAGACGGTGGTCTCGGGCGGCGTCATCATCGCCCGCATCTTCGAGATGGCCGGGCTGCCGAAGGGGCTGCTGCATATGGTCCCCGGCTATGTGGAGGCGGGTGAGGCGGTCTGCACCGATCCCAATATCCAGATGGTCGCCTTCACTGGCTCCACCGCCGCCGGGCGAAAGGTGGGCGAGAGCTGCGGCAGGCATCTGAAGAAGGTCTCGCTGGAGCTGGGCGGCAAGAATTCCGTCATCGTCCTGGGCGATGCCGATCTCGCCGCCGCCGCCTCCAACGTCGCCTTCGGTGCCTGGTTCCATCAGGGGCAGATCTGCATGGCTTCCGGGCGCATCCTGGTCGAGCGGTCGCTGGTGCCGGCACTCACCGCGGCGCTGGTGGAAAAGGCCAATCATCTGCCGGTGGGCGATCCGGCCTCCGGGCAGGTGGCGCTGGGGCCGCTGATCAACCAGCGCCAGCTGGAGCGTGTGCACAAGCTGGTCACGGACTCGGTGGCGGCCGGCGCGAAGCTGGCGGCGGGCGGCACCTACGAGCAGCTATTCTACAAGCCCACCGTGCTGGAGGATGTGCGCCCCGGCATGCCCTGCTTCGATGAGGAGATTTTCGGGCCGGTGGTGAATATCGTACCCTTCGATACCGACGAGGAGGCGATCGCACTCGCCAACAACACCGAATACGGGCTCTCCGCCGGCATCATCGGCAAGGATATCGGCCGCGCCATGAAGATTGCCCGGCAGCTGAAGACCGGCCTGATCCACATCAACGACCAGAGTGTCGCCGATGACGTGGCCAACCCGTTCGGCGGGCGCGGCGCCTCGGGCAACGGCACCGCCGTCGGCGGCCCCGCGAGCTGGGAGGAATTCTCCATGTGGCAATGGATGACGATGCAGGCCGACGCGCCGATGAAGCCGTTCTGAGGAGGTCAGGATGCATATTCAGGCCGCTGTCACCCGCGCGCCGGGTGGTAAATTCCATCTCGAAACCCTCAGCCTCGAAGCCCCGCGCGCGGATGAGCTGCTGATCCGCATCACCGCCGTTGGCATCTGCCACACGGATCTGGCGATGCGCGACCAGGTGTTTCCGGTGCCCCAGCCGATTGTGCTGGGGCATGAGGGGGCGGGCATCGTCGAGCAGGTGGGGGCGGGGGTGTCCGGCTTTGCGGTGGGCGACAAGGTGGTGATGAGCTACCGCGCCTGCGGGGCCTGCCCCTCTTGCGCGGCGCACGCGCCCAGCTATTGCCACGGCTTCTTCCCGCTGAATTTCAGCGGCGCGCGGGCCGATGGCAGCACCGCGCTCAGCTGTGATTCAGGCCCGGTGCACAGCCATTTCTTCGGCCAGTCCAGCTTTGCCAGCCATGTGGTGGCGCATCAAAGCAATGTGGTGAAGGTGGCGGCGGATGCCGATCTCGCGGTGCTGGCGCCGTTTGGCTGCGGCATCCAGACCGGTGCCGGCGCCGTCATCAATGCGCTGAAGGTCGGGGTGGGGGAGAGCCTCGCCGTGTTCGGCACCGGCTCGGTCGGGCTCTCGGCGGTGATGGCGGCGAAGCTGGTGGGGGCCACCTCCATCATCGCCGTGGACCGCAACCCGGCCCGGCTCGATCTCGCCAGGGATCTCGGCGCCACCCATGCGGTGAATGCCGGCACGGACAATCCTGTCGAGGCGATCCGGCAAATCACCGGCGGCGGCGTGGCCTACGCGATCGACACGACGGCGCTGATCCCGGTGCTCTCCCAGGCGTTGGCGGCGCTGGCGCCGCGCGGCACGCTGGGCATCATCGGCGCCTCGCGCCCGGATGAGGTGCTGCCGGTGCCGGTGATCGACCTGCTGACCAGCGGCAAGCATATACGCGGCATCGTCGAGGGCGATGCCGAGCCGGCCGTGTTCCTGCCCAAGCTGATCGAACTGCACGCGCAGGGCCGCTTCCCGGCGGAGAAGATGATGCGGTTTTACGATTTCGCGCAGATCAACGAGGCGGTGCATGAGTCGGAAAGCGGCGCCTGTGTGAAAGCGGTTTTGAAACTCTGAGCGTGCAAAAAGGCATGGAGGCTTTGCGATGAGCCTCCATGCGCCCGCCTCGCGGTAGGCAGCGGCGGCTGCGCGAAATGTAGGCTGCGTAGTTTTGCTATCTGCATCAAAACAAATGGCCTTGTGACTGGGGCGCGCGCCGGTTATCAATATCTCTAGGCATTCAAAAAATGACAATGGCAAGGAGAGGCCGATGAGCAGACGCCAGTTAAAGGATGCGGCCTTGCGCGCCAGGGCGCTTTCCGACCAGGGCGTGGCCAAGCCGGAAATCTTCAACCAGATTGCGTCAGAGGTCCAAAAACCCCTGATGGCGGCGCGGATTGTCGCCTCCATTCCCTCGCCGGAAGGCATGCGCCGGTATCGCCGGATGAATATCGTGCTTGCGACTTTGATGATGCTGCTGGCGGTTCTCATCGGGCTGGCGAAGGCCGCGCAGGTCAGCGCCAAGCTGGGGCCGGAACTGGATCCCGGCACGTCGGCGGTCGTCGCCATCCTGCTCGGGCTTTTGTTTTTCGGCGTTTTCGCCTCTGTTTCGCTCAGTATCTTCAAATATAAATATGGCGGCTATATTGGCGCGGTGGTCTTGTTGCTGCTGATGATTCCGCAATCCCTCAGCGCCACCATGCAAACGCTGGCCGACCCGTCCTCCGGCGCGCTGCCGCTATTGGAGCTGTTGCTTGGCGTTCTGCTGCCGATTGTGCTGATCTGGTTGACTTTGAAGGTGCGCAACAATGTGTTTGTGAAGGCAAGGCTGTTCGGCGCGCCGCGTAAGAAGAAGGATGGCAGCTTTGAGTTCTCGACCGCCTTTGAGCTTCGAAACGCAAAAGGCTGATCGTAAATTTTTAAAAACGCGGCCGGTTTCGCACGGGCCGCGTAGCCTATCCAGTAGGCGGAACGGTCCGGCTTGATCGCCTCTTGATTCAAGCTGGACCGAGCGCCCTGTTAAAGATCCAGCACCAGTCTCGCTGTTTTGGCGCGTGAGCAGCACGGGGTGAATTGATCATTGGCGGCATGCTCTGCATCGGTCAGATAGCTGTCGCGATGCTCGGGCAGGCCGGATTTCACCCCCACCAGGCAGGTGCCGCAAATGCCCTGCTCGCAGGATACCGGCACGAACAGCCCGGCTTCGTCCAGAACCGCCCAGGCGCTGCGCCCTGGCGGCACGGTGAGCACCTGGCCGGTACTGGCGATCTCGATCTCGAACGCCTGGTCGCCGACGGTGTCCGTTGCCGGGGCTGTGAAATATTCCCGGTGCAGCCTTGATTCATCCCACCCCGCCGCCTGGGCGCTGGCGAGCACATACGCCATGAAGCCGCCCGGGCCGCAGACATAAAGATGCGTGCCTGCATCCGGATGGGCCAGCACGGCCGCGGCGTTCAGGGCCTGGGCCGGCGCGCCGTCATCGAAATGCGTGACCACCCTGGCCGCGAACGGCGCCTGGCGCAGCGCCTCCAGAAACGCGGCCCTGGCCGGGGTGCGGGCGCAATAATGCAGCTCGAACTCCGCCCCCAGCCGGTGCAGCCGCCGGGCCATCGCCAGCAGCGGCGTGATGCCGATGCCGCCCGCGAAGAGCAGGGTTTTCGATGCCGTCTCATCCAGGGCGAAGAGGTTGCGTGGCGGGCTGATCGTCAGCCTGGCCCCTTCCTGCAACCCGTGCATCGCCACCGAACCGCCGCGTGAGGCGGGCTCGCGCAGCACCGCGATTTCGTAAGGGCCGCCTTCATCCGGGTCGCCGCACAGCGAATATTGCCGGACCAGCCCGCCAAGCAGATGCACATCCACATGCGCGCCGGCGCTGAAGGGCGGCAACGCGCCCGCCACGCCAGCGAGGGTGAAATGCCGCACATCCAGGCCAGCATCGCGGACCGCGACCAGCTCGGTCTCGATCGTCAGCGGCGCCAGCATCAAGCCGCCTGCGCGGCCAGCAGCCGCTCGATGATCCGGCGGGACTGCACCCCCCCGCGTCGATATTCAGCTTCAGCAAGGCCCGCTCCGGCCAGCGCAGCAGATTTTGCTGCTGCTGTTCCAGCATCTCCCGGTCCTCGTTGAAGATCTTGCCCTGGCCCTCGCGGATCTTGGCGGTGAGTTCGGCATCGCCCGGTTTGAAATGCCGCGCCATGCCCCAGAAATACCAATGTGAGGTCTCGGTTTCCGGGGTGATGAAATCGACCACGATGCTGGAGGCCTTCACCGCCTCCGGCGCCTGGTAGCCGCCATGCCCGGCATGCGCCACCCCGACCTCGATCAACACATGCGAGGGCGGATGGAAATGGCAGATCTGCCAGCGATCAACCGCCACATCCGGCGCCAGATCATTCATCCGCAGCGCCATCTGCCAGAAAGGCGGCGCCTTGATATTTTCCATGAAACGGCTGGTGATGACGTGATCGCCGTCGAGCCTGGTGGAAACCGGCGCTTCGTCGATCTCCTTCTGGCCGATGGAGCCGGCATGCACATAGGTTTCGTGTGTGAGATCCATCAGATTATCGATCATCAGCCGATAATCGCAATTGATATGGTAGAGCCCGCCGCCATAGGCCCATTCCGGATTCACCGCCCATTCGAGATGATGGATGGTCGCGGGATCGGCCTTGGCCTTGTCGCCCGGCCAGACCCAGATGAAGCCGTAGCGCTCCTCCACCGCGTAGGATTTGATCGCGGGGAAGCCGTTCACGCGCTGGCCCGGCATCTCCAGCGCCTTGCCCTCGCAGCCCATCGCCAGCCCGTGATAGCCGCAGACGAGCTTGCCATCCTCGACATAGCCCAGTGAGAGCGGGGCGCCGCGATGCGGGCAGAAATCCTCCACCGCCGCCACCTTGCCGCCGGCGCCGCGGTAAAACACCATTTTTTCGCCGCAGATCGTGCGGCCCAGAGGCGTCTCCGCCAGCTCATCCGGCATCGCCGCCACATACCACGCATTTTTCAGAAACATCGCGTTTCCACTCCTGGATTATTCTTGCTAATGTATCCAATAAACGCGGAATCATGGGTGTGAGTCAATTTGAATCGACTAAATTGTATCCAATTTATGGGTTTTGGCCATGAGTGGTGAACGCACCGGGCAGCGCGTGCTGGTGACGCTGCGGCGGATGATCAGCGCCGGGGAACTCGCCGCCGGGGAGCGTGTGGCGGAAATTCCGCTGGCGCAGCGCCTTGGCGTCTCGCGCATGCCGGTGCGCATGGCCTTCCGGGAGCTGGAACAGGAAGGGCTGCTGGTGCGGGCCGGTGCGCGCGGCTTCGCGGTGCGCGCCGTGTCATCGGCACAGATCGTCGGCGCGGTGGAGGTGCGCGGGGTGCTGGAAGGGCTGGCCGCGCGGTTGCTGGCCGAGCGCGGCGCCAATCATGCGGTGCTGCAAACCCTCAAGCTCTGCCTGCGGGAAGGCGATGCCCTGCTGGAAAAGGGCAGCTTCACCGAGGCGGACGCGCCGCTCTATCTGGATCTCAATATCCGCTTCCACGCCGCCATCATCGAGGCCTCCGGCAATGCCGCCATCCAGGAGGCACTCTCGCGCAACGATCATCTCCCCTTCGCCTCGGTGAAGGCCCTGGCGATCGACCGCAATAATCTCGCCGCGGAATATAAGCGCCTGAATTACGCCCATATGCAGCATCACGCCATCGTCGAGGCGATCGCCGCCGGGCAAGGGGCGCGGGCGGAGGCGCTGATGCGCGAACATGCCAACGCCGTGCTGCGCTACACGGAATTGGATCCAGCGCGCGAGGGGGTGGCGATTCTGCGCAGCGGTCAGTTCAGCTGATGGCTTGAGCGGTTGTCAGAGGCCGGGGGCGGCTTGGATATGGCGGCTAAGCCGCTTCAAATCCCGTCAGCACATTCACCGCGTTGATGCCGATCTCCGCCACCGCATAGCCGCCCTCCATCACGAACAAGGTCGGCCGGTTCAGCGATTTGATGCGCGCGCCCATGTGGGTGAAATGCTCATGCTCCAGCTTGAAATGCGAAATCGGATCGTTCTTGTAGGTGTCCACGCCGAGCGAGACCAGCACCACATCCGGCGCGTAGGCATTGATGCGCTGCAGCCCATCCTCCAGCGCCGCACTCCAGTTTTCCCATTCCGTGCCCCAGGGCAGCGGATAGTTGACGTTGCAGCCTTCACCGGCTCCGGCCCCGGTTTCGTCCGCGAAGCCCAGCATATAGGGGAATTCCTGGTCCGGGTCGCCATGCAGCGAGACGAACAGCACATCGTCGCGGTGATAGAAAATATCCTGGGTGCCGTTGCCGTGATGGTAATCGACATCGAGGATGGCAACACGCTTCGCCCCCTGGTCCAGCAGGGATTGCGCGGCGATGGCGGCGTTGTTGAGGAAGCAATAGCCGCCGAACTGGCTGGCGGTGGCGTGGTGGCCGGGCGGGCGGCAGAGGGCGAAGGCGCTCTCCTCGCCGTCATTCAGCAATTTCGCGCCGGTGAGGGCGACATCGGCGGAGGCTTTGATCGCCTGCCAGCTGGTCGCGGTGATCGGCGTGCCGCAATCGAAGCTGTGAAAGCCCAGCTTGCCGTCTATCTCTTTTGAAACCCGGTCGGTGCGCATGCCGCGCGCGGCCCAAGTATAGGGGTAGGCGGCGCCGCTGCGGCCGCTGGCCAGCCACTGCGCGTGCGCGGTCTGCAGCAGCTCGACCAAGGCCGGGTCATGGATGCGGGTGATCGCCTCCAGCGAGAAGGATTCGGGGGCCAGAACCGGGCCCAGCCCGACTTCACGGGCCCGTGCCAGCACCAGCCGGGCGCGCTCTGGCTTCTCGAACGCCTCGGTAAAGCCGCCGAGGAACAGCTCGCCGGGGCTCTGATGCAGCTCATGGTCTTCGGAGAATATTATTTTCATGCAAGGAATATTATCCGGCTTTTCGGTAGCGGCAAGCGGTCAGAACAACTGCGCCCTGGCGGGGCGGAAATAGGGCGCGATCAGCGCCGGTGTGATCTCGGCCAGGCTGGCCGGGTTCCATTTCGGCTGGCGGTCCTTATCCACCACGGCGGCGCGGACACCTTCATAGAATTCGCCGGTCGCCAGCACCTGGGCGCAGGCGGCGTATTCGCGTTGCAGGCATTCCCGCACATCCGCCGAGGTACGGGCCGCGCGCAGCAGGCGCAGCGCCACCTGTATGCCGGTGGGGGATTTTTGCGCCAGCACGTCCAGCGTTTCCTGGGCGAAGGCCGAGCCCTCCCGCGCCAGCGCCTGGACGATCTGGCTTGCATCGTCAAAGGCGAAGCAGCGGTTGATGAGGTCCAGCTGTGCGGCGAGCTTTGCCTCCGGCACGGCGCGCGGCAGCAGGGCGATGATGTCCGCCCGTGTGGCGCTGGCCGGCAGGGCTTCGAGGTCCGCGCGCAGAGCGGGCAGGGAGGTGCTCTCCACCAGAGCGTCCGCCAGACCGGCCAGGATCGCATCGGCGCCGCCGATGATCTGCCCGGTCAGCGCCAGATAGGTGCCAAGCTCGCCCGGCGCGCGGGAGAGCAGCCAGCTCGCCCCGACATCCGGGAAGAAGCCGATGCCGGTTTCCGGCATCGCCAGGCGCGTGCGCTCGGTGACGATGCGCACCGAGCCATGGGCGGAGATGCCGACACCGCCGCCCATGGTGATGCCGTCCATGATCGCGATATAGGGCTTGCGGAAGGAAGCGATCTGCGCGTTCAGCCGGTATTCGGCGGCGAAGAAGGCGAGGCCCGGGCCGGTGCCCTCGGCGCGATGGTCGTAGAGGGCGCGAATATCGCCACCGGCACAGAGGCCGCGCTCGCCCTCGCCGCTGACCAGCACGGCGGCGATGGCGGGATCGGCGGCGAAACGGGTGAGGGCGGCGTCCAGCCCGTTCACCATCTCCAGGGTCAACGCGTTGATCGCCTTCGGGCGGTTGAGCCGGATGATCCCCAGCGCGCCTTTGGTTTCGATCCCGAGTTCTACTGACATGGCGTTCCGCTCCTGAGGTTTTGCGGGTAATGGACCATGACCCGTCCCACGCGCCAAGGGCAGCCTTGCGGAAAACTTATCTTGCCGCACCGTAAGAAGTCTGAAATCAGGACAGCATGGATCACGTAATCGCGTCGGTTTTTCCGGTTTTTGGGCTGATTTTTCTGGGCTTCATCGTCTCCAAGCGCGGAATTCTCGGGCCGGAGGCGACGGATGCGCTGAATAAATATGTGGTCTGGCTGGGGCTGCCGGCTTTGCTGTTTCAGGCGATGGCGCATATCGATGGCGCGCAGCTGGACCATCCGGCCTTCGTCGCGGCGTTTCTGATCGGCGCGCTGGCGTGTTTTTTACTCTCCTTCGCGCTCGGCCACCGGCATCTGCCGCCGGGGCATCGGCTCTCGGATCGCTCCATCGACGGGCTGAACGCCAGCTATTCCAATACCGGCTATATGGGCATTCCGCTCTGCCTGACGGCGATGGGCCAGGCCAGCCTGGTGCCCTCGATCATTGCCACCATCATCGTCGCCTGCGTGATTTTCGCCGGGGCGATCGTGCTGATCGAGATCGATTTGCAGAAAAGCCCTGGCATCGGTGCGGCGATTGTGAAAGTCGGCTCCTCGCTGCTGCGTAACCCGCTGATCTGCGCGCCGCTGGCGGGGCTGGGCTTCGCGTTGCTGCGCGGCGCTACGGGCTGGGCGCTGCCGGCGCCGGTGTTTCACCTGACCGACCTGCTGGGCGCCTCCGCCAGCCCCTGCGCGCTGGTGACCATCGGGCTGTTCCTGGCGCAGTCGAAAGCGGTGGCGGAAGTGAGGGTGATTGTCCGGTTGGTCGGGCTGAAGCTGGTGGTGCAGCCGCTGCTGACCTTCCTGCTGGCCTATAAGCTCTGGGCGATGCCGGAGGTCTGGGCGAAGACGGCGGTGATCATGGCGGCGATGCCGACCGGCACCGGGCCGTTCATGCTGGCCAAGCTCTATGACCGCGAGGCGGCGGTCACCTCGCGCTCGATTTTGATTTCCACGGTGCTGTCGCTGGCCACGGTCTCAGCCTTGCTCGCCTGGCTCGATTAGCATGATCAGCCGGTAGCGCTCGCCGGCCAGGTGCTGGAAATTCACCTGTGTGAAGCAAAGCGCGCCCTGGGTGGGGTGGTTGAAGCGGCGCAGCCCGCCCAGGCGTGCCTGCACGTCGCGCGCGGCCCAGGCCTTGGCGAAATCCGGGCTTTGCGCGCGCAACTCGTCGAGCAGCCGGTGCAGGCGTGGATCGTCTGGGGTTTCAGCGGTTTCGGCGCGGAATTCGGCGACAAGACGGCGCGCGCTGGCGGCCCAGTCCTGAATGAAATCCCGCGCGGCGGGGACCAGGAAGACGAAGCGCAGCAGGTTGGGCTCGCCGCTTTCATGCCAGGGGGCGAAGAGGGCGCGGGCCGGGGCATTCCAGGCGCGGGCGGTGAAACGGGCATCCAGCAGGTAGGCGGGGGCTGCGATGGCGCTGAGCGCGCGTTGCAAGGCGGCGGGCACCGGGGCCAAAGCGGGCAGCTTGGGCGGGGTGGCGGGGTCGCGGATCTGCCCCAGCGCGAAGAGATAGGCGCGCTCGGCCGGGGTGAGGCTGAGCCCCTGCGCCAGGGAAGCGAGGGTGCGGGCGGTGAGGGAAATATCCCGCCCTTGCTCGATCCAGGTATAGAGTGTGGGGCTCAGCGCGCAGCGCGTCGCGGCTTCCTCGCGGCGCAGGCCCGGGGTGCGGCGGCGGCCGCCGCCGGGCGGAGGGCTCAGCGCCTCGCGCCGGGCGCGGATGAAGGCGCCGAGTTCGCGCCGCTGCGGGAGGTGATCCATGGTGGAGTTTATACCAGGATAATTTTGCTCCTTATACCGGTTTATTTACCTGGATAGGGTGAGCCCAGGAGACAAGATATGAGCCAGACCGAGCCGAATTTCGCCGCCACCCACTACGCCCCGCGCGCCGATGCCTATGTGCAGAGCGCCGTGCATGCCGGCGGGGCGGATCTTGACGAGATGGAGGCGCTGCTGCGGGCGCGCGCCCCCGCCTGCGTGCTGGATCTGGGCTGCGGCGGCGGGCATGTGAGCTACCGTGCCGCCCCGTACGCAAACCGGGTCGTGGCGTGCGACGTGACGCCCGCGATGCTGGAGGCGGTGGCGCGGACGGCGTCTGAGCGTGGCCTGGGCAATATCGAAACCCGGCTCGCCGCCGCCGAGGCGCTGCCCTTCGAGGATGGGCTGTTCGATGCGGTGCTGTGCCGGTTTACCGCGCATCATTGGGCGGATGTGCCGGCCGGGCTGCGGGCGGCCAGGCGGGTGAGCAAGACGGGGGCATTCGGGGTGTTCATCGATACGGTGGCGCCGGCGAAGCCGGTGCTGGACAGCCATCTGCAGACGATGGAGCTGCTGCGCGACCCCTCGCACGGGCGCAATTACAGCGTCGCGGAGTGGGGGGCGATGCTGGCGCAGGCGGGCTTCGGGCTGCGCGGGATGACGGTGCGGCGGCTGCGGATGGAGTTTGCCAGCTGGGTGGCGCGCACCGCGACGCCGGCGGTGATGCAGCAGGCGATCAGGGCTTTGCAGCAGGGGGCGCCGGTGGCGGTGAAGGCGTATTTCGCGATTGCCGAGGATGGCAGTTTCGACCTCGAGGTCGCGACCATGATCGTGGATATGGTGTAAAAGTTTTTGGTGCAGCTTTTTTCAAAAAGCTGCGAAAAACGTTGGGGCGTATGCAACGCCGTCGCCACCACCCCAGACATTTCGCGACCCTTTTTGAAAAAAGGGTCGCCCCCAAAAACTTTTGCTAACTGAGCATCTCGGCGACGCGGTCGGCGGCCTCGCCCCAGAGGCTGCTCATCGCCGCGGCGATGCCCTGGGCGGTGGCGCCCCCCTGCGCCGTGCCGGTGAAGCTTTGCAGCTGCCATTGCTGTTGTTTCGCCGGGCGGGTCGCCAGCTGCGCGCTCAGCGTCACCTTGCCCGCCGCATCGGGCGCGAATTGCAGCACCTGGATTTCCACCAGCTGATCCGCCGCCGCGCCGATGGCGCCGCCATCGGCCAGCACAGTATCGCCCGGCAGGCGCTGGGCGAGGTCCTGCACCATCGCCGTCTGCAGCAACTGCGCCAGCGGGGCGGCCCATTGGTCGTTGGCGAAAGCATCCGCCGCGTAGGCGCCGCCGGGTTTGGGCACACCGGACTGGTTCAGCGCGCCGGGCAGGCCGATGCTGCGCACCCCGATGCGCTGCCCGGCCCCGCCGCGTGCCTGCCCCGGCAATGCCGCAATCTGCCAGCTTCGCACCTGCGCCGAGGCGCAGCCCGAGAGCAGCGCCGCGCCGCCGATGAGCACATAACGCCGCTTCATTTGCCGCTCCGTCCGAAGAGCACCGCTTGCGGGTGCTGGTTGAGGTAGGTGGTCAGCGCCTGCAGCGATTGCAGCGTGGCGTTGGCCTGGGTGAGAATCTGCTGCAGGCTTCTCTGGAAATCCGAATCATTGCCGAAGCCCTGGTTCAGCCCCTGCAGCGTGGTGTTGGCGGTTTTCAGCGTGTCGCTTAGATTTTTCAGCAACGCCTTGGTCTGCGCGCTGCCCAGCGTGCCGTTGGCGGTGGCCAGCAGCTTGTTGAGGTTATCGCCGATCTGCTTGAAGGGCATCTGATCGACCTTGCCGGTGATATCGGCGGCGTTGGCCATCAGCGCATCCAGCCCGCCTGGCTTGTAGGGCAGCACGATGGCGCCGCCTTCCATTGTCACCTTTGCCGGCGGCGCCTTGGGGTCGATGGCCAGATTAATCTCTTTCTGCCCGGTCACATAATTCTGCGTGCCGAGTTCGACGCGCATGCCGTTATCGACGAAACGCTGGAACACGGCCTGCGGATCCGGGGTTTTTGCGTTCGGGCCGAGCGAGAGGATGCGCTGCGGCTGCAGCTGCATGGTCACCTTCACCTTGGCGGTGCCGTTTTTCTGGTCGACCATCAGCTCCACGCCGGTGACATCGCCGACCTGGATACCAAGGGCGGTGACCGGGGAGCCCGGGGTGAGGCCGCTGACATCGCTGGTGATGTAGGAGACAACCTGGATCTGGGTGTCATAGGCGCTGGATTCCGCCTGCTGCTGTGACGAATAGAGCCGGAAATCGGCGCCGTTCGGGCTGGGTTTGTCGTCCAGCGCCGCATGCGGCAGGCTGAAGGAGATGCCGCCGGCCACCAGCGCCTGGATGGATTGCAGCTGCAATTGCAGCACGCCGCCCTTGATGCCGAAGGCAACGCCAGAGGAGTTCCAGAAGCGGCTATCCTCGCGCACCAGATCGTCGAAGGGGGCGCGGATGAAGATGCTGATCTTGATCGGCCCGATGCCGTTGCCGATGTCATAGCCCAGCACCTCGCCCACCGGCACATCGCGGTAGAAGATCGGCGAGCCGGAATTGATCGAGCCGATGGTGTTGGCGGTGAGTGTGTAGGTACGGCCGGGCTCGTCGGAGCGCACGCCGGGCGGCGTTTCCAGCCCAGTGAAATGGTCCTTGTAGGCGCCACGGGTCTTGCCGGGGTCCACGGAGATATAGGCGCCGGAGACGATGGTCTCGAAGGCGGAGATGTCGGAGAAATTCAGCCGCGGCCGCACCACCCAGAAGCGCGCGTTGGAATTGAGGAAGCGCTCGCCGACATCGTTCATCCGCACCCGGACGATGACGTGGGAATTATCCTTGGCGAGATCGATGCCCTCGACCGTGCCCAGCGCCACGGCTTTGTATTTCAGCTGGGTCTGGCCGGCGGTGAGGCCATCGGCATTGACGAAGCTCAGCGTCAGCAGCGGGCCGCGCTCCATGATGGTGCGATAGCCGAGATAGCCGGCGATGATCGCGGCGACGATCGGGATCAGCCAGACCAGATGGAAGCTCTGGCGGCGCAGCTTCGCACGCGGCGGTGTATTGGGCGGCGGCGCCTGCTGGTCGCTCATGCTTCGGGCTCCTGGTCATTGTCCCACATCAGGCGGGGGTCGAAGGCGTTGACGGCGAACATGGTGAGCACCACCACCGCCGCGAAGCAGATGGCCCCACATTCGCCCTGACATTGGCGAATTGCCCGAAATGCACAAGGGCGATGAGGATGGAGACCATGAACACGTCGATCATCGACCAGCGGCCAATGAAATCGATGATCCTGTAGGCCTTGGTGCGCCCCTGCAGCATATGGCCGCTGCAGAATTGCGTGGCCAGCAGCATATAGCCCATGCCGAGCAGCTTCAGCAGCGGAATGGCGATGCTGGCGAACAGCACCAAGGCCGCCAGCGGCCACAGCCCGACATCCGCCAGCTCCACGATGCCGCCCATGATGGTGTAGGACTGGGTGTGGGCGAGGCTGGTCAGATCCATGAACGGATAGAGATTGGCAGGAATATAGAGGCAGGCGGCGGCGATGGTGTAGGCCCAGGCGCGGGAGATGCTGGCGGGTTTGCGGGTGAACAAGGGCGCATCGCAGCGCCGGCAGAGATCGCCGGTCTCGCCATTGCTGACCTGGCCGCAGGCATCGCAGCTGATCAGCCCGCCAGCTTGTGCGCTCGGCGCGGTTTTGTCAGGCTGGTCTAGCGCCCGCCAGACGATTTCCTGGTCCAGCCCGGCATCGGCGGCGGCCATGGCCAGCATCAGCCCGATCAGCGCGTAGAGGGCGGTATCCAGCCGCACGCTGAACATGCCGGCGAGGCGGGTATAGGCGACCAGGAAGCCAAGCAGATAGACATCGATCATCGCCCAGGGGGTGATCGGGGCATAGTAGCGGAAAATGCCGCGCAGCCAGCGTTTGGGCAGGTGGAATTTCAGCCCCAGCAAGGTGGTGAGCGTGATCGCGAGCTTGAGCCCGGCAGCACCAGCGTCACCGCGAAGACCAGCGCGCCGACCAGCCCCCATCCGGCCTCGACCAGCCGCAGCGGCCCGGTTTCGATCCGCGCCAGCGAAAAGCGGCCATAGGCGTCCACCTCCAGCATCGGGGCGATCAGCGCGAAGAGGTAGAACAATCCGGCGGCGAGCGAGCAGGCCAGGGGAAAGTTGAGCGTCGCCCGGCGCATGCGCCAGAGCGTCTGGTCACAGCGCGGACATTCCGCCACCATCCCGGGCTGGATATGGGGCAGACGGCTGAACAGGCCGCAATGCGGGCATTCGCGCCAATCATCGTCGGGAGGGGCCAGCGGCGGCGTGGTCATGTCCGGCTGATTTGGCGCGCGCGCGGGGCCGGTTCAAGCTTTATCAAAGCCCGAGATCGAGCTGATCGGGCTTGGGCGCGGCGCCGGCTTTCACCTCCACCTTGCCATCGGCGAAGCGCAGCCGCAGCGCCGCGCCGGGTTTCACCGCGGCGGCGCTGGTCACGGCCTCGCCCTTGGACGTGGTGACGAGCGCGAAGCCGCGCGCCAGAACCCGTTCATAAGAGGCACTCTCCAGCCGGGCGGTGGCATTATAGAGCCGGGTGGAGGCTTCCTTCAGCCGGGCCGGCAGCGGCACTTGCAGCCGGTGGGCGGCCAGCGCCAGGGCGGCCTGGCGCGGCTGGAGCTGGCCCTGAGGCGGCGGCAGGCGGTGAGCGGTGGCATCCAGCCGGCGCTGGGCGGTGCGCAGCAGGGCGGGCAGGCCGATGGCGAGGCGATGGCCGAGGAGATCAACCTTGCCCTTGAGCCCGACCAGAATGTCGCGCGGGTGGCGCAGCACTTGGCGCTCCAACCGGGCGCGGCGGCCTGCCATGTAGTTGGGCAGGGCCAGGGCATGGCGCTCGGTGCGGTCATCCAGCCGCTGGCGGGCGGTGTTCAGCATCGTCGGCAGGTCCGGCAGGCGCGCGGCGGCGCGTTCCAGCCCGTTCGCGGCCTGGGTGGTGTGGCGGGCCATCGCCCCTTGCAGGCGGGCGGCGCGCTGGGCGAGGTCGGCCAGCAGCTCAAGCCGCGCCGGCACCGCCATCTCGGCGGCGGCGGTGGGGGTGGGGGCGCGGCGGTCCGAGGCGAAATCGATCAGCGTCGTGTCCGTCTCATGGCCGACGGCGGAGATCAGCGGGATGCGGCTGGCGGCGGCGGCGCGCACCACGATTTCCTCGTTGAAGGCCATCAGATCCTCCAGGCTGCCGCCGCCGCGCGCGACGATCAGCACGTCGGGCTGCGGAAAGCCGGGGGGAGGTTGTTGAAGCCCTCGATGGCGGCGGCGATCTTCTCCGCCGCCCCCTCGCCCTGCACCGGCACCGGCCACAGCAGCAACTGGCGGGGAAAGCGCCGGGCGATGGTGGTTTTGATGTCCTGCAGCACTGCCCCCTGGGCGGAGGTGACGAGGCCGATGATTGTGGGCAGCATCGGCAAGGCCCGCCGGCGCTCGAACAGCCCTCGGCCTGGAGCTTCGCCTTCAGCATCTCGATTCGCGCCAGCAGCGCGCCGGCCCCGGCATATTCCAGCTTCTCGACGATCAGCTGATATTCGGAACGCTCCGGATAGGAGGTGATGCGCCCGGTGGCGATGACCTCCAGCCCGTTTTCGGCCTTCAGCCCCACGCGCGGCACCACGCCTTTCCAGATGATGCCCCGGATTTTCGCACTCTCATCCTTGAGCGCGAAATATTGGTGGCCGGAGCCATAGGCCTTGAATTCGGTGATCTCGCCGCGCACCCGTACCCGGCCGAACGAGCCCTCCAGCGTGCGTTTGACCGCCCCGGCCAGCTCGGAGACGGAAAATTCAGGCGTATTGGTCACGGATTCACTCATGCGCGCAGATTATGATACAGCGCCCCCCGGTAACAGAGGGGTTTGCGAGATGCGGGTATTGATCATCGGTTCGGGCGGACGGGAACACGCGCTGGCCTGGGCGATCGCCAAGAGCCCGCTGCTGACGAAACTCTATGTCGCCCCTGGCAATCCGGGCACCGCGACGCTGGCCGAGAACGTGCCCCTGCGCGCCCTGGACGTCGAGGGCATCGTGAAATTCGCCCTGGAACAGAAGATCGATTTGGTGGTGCCGGGGCCGGAAGCGCCTTTGGTGGCCGGGGTGGCGGATGCGCTGGCGGCGGCCGGCATCGCCTGTTTCGGGCCTTCGGCGGCGGCGGCGCAGCTGGAGGGCAGCAAGATCTTCACCAAAGAGGTGGCGGATGCCGCGAAGATCCCCACCGCCGCCTGGGAGAAATTCACCGACGCCGAGGCCGCGCACGACTATCTGGACGAGGTTGGCGCGCCGATCGTGATCAAGGCGGACGGGCTGGCGGCGGGCAAGGGCGTTGTCGTCGCCACCACGCTGGAGGAGGCGCACGAGGCCGTCACCGCCATCATGGAGGACAAGGTGCATGGCGCCGCCGGGGCCTCGGTGGTGATCGAGCAATGCCTGGTGGGTGAGGAGATTTCCGTGTTCGCGCTGTGCGATGGCGAGGATGCTTTGTTCTTCGGCGCGGCGGCTGACCATAAGCGCGTCGGCGAGGGCGATACCGGCCCGAATACCGGCGGCATGGGGGCGATTTTCAATCCGCCCTGGGCGACGCGGGAGGTTCTGGGCCGGGCGATGGAGGAAACCGTGCGTCCGGCGCTGAAGGAGATGGTGCGCCGGGGCACGCCGTTCCGGGGCTTCCTGTTCGCCGGGCTGATGGTGGAGGCGGATGGGCCGAAGCTGATCGAATATAATGTCCGTTTCGGCGACCCTGAATGCGAGACGGTGCTGCCGATGCTCTCTTCTGACCTACTGACCGCGTTGAAGGCGGCGGCGGAGGGGCGGCTTTCTGAGGTAAAGGCGGAATTCGCGGCGGGCGGCTCGGCGACGGTGGTGATGTGCGCCAAGGGTTATCCCGGCGCCTATGCCACGGGCAGCGAGATTTACGGGCTGGACGAGGCGGGTGCGGTGGAGGGTGTGACCATCTTCCATGCCGGGACGATGGCGGACCAGGGCGGGATTCTCGCCAATGGCGGCCGGGTGCTGGCGGTGAATGCGGTCGGCGTGGACCTGAAACAGGCGCTGGGCCGGGCCTATGAGGCGATCGGGCGGTTGGACTGGGAGGATGGGTTCTGCCGGCGGGATATCGGGCGCAGGGCTGTGGGAATCTAACAAAAGTTTTTGGGGTGTGGGGACCTTTTTCAAAAAGTCCCCACGAAGGCCTGGGGTGTTGGCAACGCCGTGGCACACGCCCCGGCCTCTTCGCCGCTTTTTTGAAAAAAAGCGGCACCAAAAAACTTTTATAACTTCAGGCCAGATGTTGCTGGCTGGCCCCCGCCCGCAGCAGCGCCACCAGCCCGACCACCGCCACCAGCGCCAGCCCCAGCGCGAAGCCGGTGGCCCCCAATATGCTCATGCACAAGCCCAGCAGCGGCGGGCCGGCGATGCCGCCCAGCGTGTACACCACCATCGACAGCGACATCGCGCTGGCCAGCCCCAGCCCGGCATAGCGCGAGGCCAGGAACACGATGCCCAGCGTGAACATCCCGCCCTGCGCCATGCCCCAGACGAACAGCCACGGCCACAGGCCCTGGTGCAGCGGCAACGCCAGCCCCAGCGGCATGATCGCCATGATGATCGCCGTGGCGTCGCGCAATTTATTGCGGTCCATATGGTCGGCCAGCACGCCGAGCCCGATGGCGCCCGCCGCCGCGCCCGCCTGCACCGCCGCCGCCATCAAGGCGGAGAGATGCACGGAAAACCCGTCCGAGAGACCATAAAGCGGCAGCAAAGAGAGATTGCAGGCCTCGGTGAAGCCCACCAGGAAGATGCCGATGAAGGCCGGGCGCTGATGGCGCAGAATGTCGCGCTGGCGGGCAGGTGTATCCTCGTCCTCATCCTCCGCGCTGGCTTCGCGTCCGGCCAGCAGCAGCAGGCAGGCGGCGAACGCCGTCACCCCGGCACCGAACAGGAAGGGTAGCGCGCCCTGGTTGCCGGCAATGGCGACCAGAGCCGGGCCGAGCGCCATCGAGCAGCCCAGGATCAGTTCGTACACCCCCGTGAGGCGCCCGCGCAGATGCGCCGGAAAGGAGCCGTTCATCCAGGTGTCCAGCCCGGCCCAGCGCAGCGCCACCGCGCCGCCCATCACCAGGCAGAGCAGGCTCCAGACCCACACCTTGCCGGTGGCGGCGAAGCCCAGAAACACGAAGATGGTGATGCAAACCCCGGTGAGCACCATGCGCTGCAGCCCGAGCTTGCGGGTGACACGCGGCACAAAGCCGGAAACCGCGAGCAGCCCGACCCAGGGCAGGGCCGAGATGATGCCCACCCAGAAATCATCCACCCCCTTGGCCCGCAGCGCCACCGAGAGCAGCGGCAGGAACATCCAATAGGCACCAGCCGAGAAAAACGCCCCGGCAATGGCGATGGAGAGACGCAGCGCCGCGTTCATGCCGGGCTCTTACGCCGCCAGGGCCTGCGCCCGCACCAGCCGGGCGAAGGCACCGTTCTGGGCGAGCAGATCCTCATGCGTGCCGGTTTCCACCGCCTGGCCGTCGGCCATCACCACGATCTGGTCGGCATCGCGAACGGTGGAGAGGCGGTGTGCCACGACGATGGTGGTGCGCCCGGCGCGCAGCCGCGCCAGGGCGGCCTGCACCAGCGCCTCGCTCTCGGTGTCCAGCGCGCTGGTGGCTTCGTCCAGCAGCAGGATGCGGGGGTTGCGCAGGATGGCCCGGGCGATGGAGACGCGCTGGCGCTGCCCGCCGGAGAGGCGCTGGCCGTTCACCCCGACACGGGTTTTGAAACCCTCCGGCATGTCCTTGATGAAGCCACAAGCGGCGGCCTCGGCGGCCTGGGCCACCTCCGCATCGCTGGCACCTGGGCGGCCGAGGCGGATATTCGCCTCGATGCTGTCATCGAACAAAAGCGCTTCCTGGCCGACATAAGCGATGGCGCCGCGCAAAGAGGTGAGGGTGACGTGGGAGATATCCGCGCCATCCACCAGGATTTCGCCCGCTGAGGGGGTGTAAAGGCGCGGGATCAGCGCCAAAGCCGTGGATTTGCCGGCACCCGAGGCCCCGACCAGGGCCAGCATCTTGCCGGGTGCGGCGGTGAAATCCAGTGATTTCAGGCCGATGCGCCCATCCGGATAGGCAAAGCCGATTTGCCGGAAGCGCACTTCGCCAGGGCCGGCGGGCAGCGCCACCGCGCCTGGGGCATCGGCGATGGCGGCGGGTTCGTCGATCACATCGAACACCCGGATCATTCCCGCCAGCCCTTCCTGGATGGCGGCATTCATCGTCCCCAAAGCGCGCAGCGGGCGGGACATGATCAGCAAGGCGGACATGAAGCCCATGAAGCTGCCAATGCCGGCCCCGCCGGTGGCATTGCGCCAGCCCTCGAAGCCGATGACCAGCGCCACCGCCACGCCGGCCAGCACTTCCAGGATCGGGTCCAGCCGGGCGCGCACGCGGGTCATGCGGATCAGCGCGCGGTAGAGCCCGGTGAAGGTGGCCTCGGCGCGCTGCTGCTCGATCTCTTCCAGCCCGTAGGCGCGCACGGTGCGGGCCTGGGCGAAGCTTTCATTCAGGATGGCCGCCGCCTCGCCCAGCTGCGCCTGCATGCCGCCGGAGGCGCGGCGCATGCGCCGGCCGATGCGGTCGATCGGCATCGCCGCCAGCGGGTAGATGAAGGCGGAGATCAGGCTGAGCTGCCAATCGATCACGAACATCGAGACCACGAGCCCGACGACGGTGGTGGCATCCGCCACCGCGTTCACCGCGCGGGTCATCGCATCGCGGATCACGGTGGCATCGGTGGTGAAGCGTGTGGCGAGCTGGGCCGGGGCCTCGCGTTCCACCCGCGCCAGGGCGGCGTTGGTGAGATGGCCGAACATGGAAACCTGCAGCCGGCGGATGACCAGCAGCACCATGTCCTGCGTCATCACCGCCTGCAGGTACATCGAGCTGCCCTTCACGGCGGTGACGGCCAGCACCATCAGCGGCACCTGGTAGAGGATGCGCTTATCCTTGTCCGCGAACAGGTCGAACGCCCATTTGATGATGATCGGGTAGAGCGCGGTGGTGGCCGAAAGCGCCAGCGTGGCGGCGACGATCAGCGCGATCCGGCCCTTGAAATGCCGCACATGCTCGCGCCAGAGCCGGCGGACCAGGGCAATGGTGGAGGCGTTGGCGGCGGAAATCGGGGCTTTGCTCATGGCGGCGTGGTTAAGCACAGTTTGGGCCGGCGGAAAAATGCGCTACAGCCCGGGCATGGACACGATCTACAAGGGCGACCTTTCCACCCCCCATGGCCGGCGCAATGCCTGGGTGGATGCGCTGTTTGTCGACCACGCCTTTCTGCGCATCTTCTGGACCAATTTCGCGCCGGTGGTGCCGGGTGTGCTGTATCGCTCCAATCACCCAACCCCGGGCAATCTGCGCCGGTTCAAGGAGAAGGTGGGGCTGAAGAGCCTGATCAATCTGCGCGGCCAGGCGAAGAACGGCTCCGATGCGCTCTCGCGCGAGGAAGCGCGCCGGCTGGGGCTGGATTTCTACGACATGGCTTTCGAGTCCCGTGGCGCCCCGCATAAGGACCGGATTTTGCGGCTGGCCCAGATTGTCGAGACCATGCGCGGGCCGGCGCTGATCCATTGCAAATCCGGCGCGGACCGGGCGGGGCTGGCGGCGGGGCTGTTCATTCTGATCAAAGGTGGCACGGTGGGGCAGGCGATGGGGCAGCTCTCGCTGCGCTTTGGCCATATCAAGCAGTCCAAGACCGGGATTTTGGACGCCTTCTTTGAGCTTTATCGGCGCACGGGCGAGGGGCGCAAGCCATTCCTGGACTGGGTGCGCGAGGATTATGACGAGGCCGAGCTGCGGGCGGCGTTCAAGGCCGGGCAGGTGGCGGAGTTTATCAACGGGAAGATTCTGGGGAGAGAATAGCAAAAGTTTTTGGTGCAGCTTTTTTCAAAAAGCTGCGAAAGACCGCGACGTGGGGCAATTGCGGTGCCACAACCCCAAACGTTTTACGGCCCTTTTTGAAAAAAGGGCCGCACCCCAAAAACTTTTAGTTTTTTGGCGCTGCGCTGGGCTTGGTGGCCTTCTTCAAAATTTCATTCTGCACCACGTTCTGGATGCCACCCGCCGCCTCCTGCGTCGCCGCCGCCGCGACATCGCCCCAATAAGGCGCCATGTCCGAGGGCTTCAGCGCATGGATCTGCGTGACCTGGCCGATCACCCGGTCATTCACATCCCGCACCACCCAGGTCAGCTGCACCTCATCCTCGCCCTGGCCCGCCGGGGTCGCCTTGACCGTGCCGGTGACGGTGAAATCGGCGGTTTTCTTGTCCTTCACCAGGATCAGATCGGGGCCGGGCAGGGCGTGCGCCAGATCGGTCGGCAGCGCGGTGTCGCCATCGCCCGGCGCGCCGGTGACGCCGGCGATGAAGATGCGCGGCGTGCGGTTTTCCAGCGATTGCGGATTGCTCTGCTGAATATCGGCATTGATCCCGGCCATCAGCTTGGACAGGCCCGGTGCCGCCGCCTTCGCCGCCGCGTCCAGCGTCCCGGGATCGCCGTTCGACCAGCCCTGGGCGGAGACCGGCGCGCCGGTCTGGTGCCCGTAGATCTTCTTGTCCGGCCCGACCACCGCATAGGCGGGCACCACGCTCGCACCCTCCAGCTTGGCGGTGACATCAAGATGCCAGTTCAGCGTCTGCGCCGGGCCGGCGACGCTCGGCACGTCATAATCCGCCAGCTCGGTGGCGAGGTCCTTGGCGTAGAGCTGGGCCGCATCGTCGCCCAGCAGGGCTTGGCCGGGCGCGGGCACGAACAGCACCGGGGCCGGCGGGATCGAAAGCCGGGCGCCGGCCGGGCCGGGATTGCCATAGAACGGTTCGGGCAGCGTGCCGCATCCGGCCAAAGCGAGAGCGAGGAGAAGGGAGGCGCGTTTCATGAGCATATGACCGAAAGCTGATGGCCCGTGGCGGGCGCCTGCCGCAAGGTCTTGCGGCGATAGGAAAAGAAATTCACCTCATCCGCGCAGGTATCGTGCGGCAGGATTTCGGCGGTGACACCCGCCCGGGCCAGACGCGCGGCGCAATAGCCGGGCAGGTCGAACCAGAAATGGCCTGGGCGGCCGGCGGTGAAGAAACTGGCGGCGGCACGGGATTCATCCAGCACGGCGGCACGCATATCCTCGCCCACCTCGTAGCTGGGTTGATGGATGCAGGGGCCGATGGCGGCCTGCACGCGGACCGCACCGAGACCCCGCAGCGCCATCACGGTCGCTTCCAGTACCCCGGCCAGCGCGCCGCGCCAGCCGGCATGCGCGGCGCCGACAGTGCCATTATCGCCATAAAACAGCACCGGCGCGCAATCGGCGGTGATAATGCCCAGAGCCAGACCGGGCAGGGCGGTGACCAGCGCATCCGCGCTCGGGCCGTCGCCTTCGGCCCAGGGCGTAGTGACATTTGCCACCAAAGCCCCGTGCACCTGTTTCAGCCCCAGCAGCGCGTCACGCTCCACCCCCATGGCTTCAGCGATGCGGCGGCGGTTTTCCCGCACGGCATCGGCGTCATCGGACGAGAAGCTGGCATTCAGGGTGGCATAGTGGCCGGTGGAGACGCCGCCATGGCGGGTGAAGAACCCGTGCCGGGCGGGCAGATCGGCCGTAATGAAATCGGTCATGCGAATCCTGGCAAAGTCGGCAGGTCGGGCGGACAGATTGCCAGCACCTTGAACAGGCTGCCCATCGCCTCCGGCGCCGTCAAGCGCTGCACGGTCAGGCGCAGATCCATCGCCTTCTCCGGATGGCGCTGGGCCAGGCGGTCGCTGCGCTGATAGAGGCCGAGCGAGGTGAGGAAATGATTCTGCTTCACCGGGCCCTGGGACGGGACAGCGCGTTTCAGCGCGCCGAAATCGACATGGGCGGTGAGATCGGCCTCGCCCGGCGCGGCCAGCGGGTCGGCATAGGCGCCGTCACGGATGGCCTGCACGCTCTCCCCGGCGGCACTCTCCGCCGGGCCGTAATCGATGAACAGCCCGACGCCGCCGCGGGCCGACAAAGCCCGCACGAAGTCCAAAGCCGGCTCATTCACCTCGCGCACGCTGCCGATGGGATCGTCCGGCAGGGCGTAGTGGGTGGGGTGTTCGGCATAGGCGCCGTCCGCCACATAGCGCTCCATCCAGCCGGTTTCGCGGCGGATGAACTGGCGCACCGGCAGCGCGTCCAGGAATTCATTGGCGAGCAAAATCAGCGGGCCGTTGGGGATGTCGGCTAAGCTGTCATGCCAGTGCGCATGGGGCACGCGGGCGGCCTGTTCGGCGCGCAAGGCCGGCGAGGTTTCGATGAAATGCACCGAAGGCGCGGGCCATACCCGCAGCGCATCGGCCATCAGCACGCCGCGCCCGGGGCCGGCTTCGGCCAGCATGATGCCCTCCGGCGCGCCCATCAGCTGCCAGACCACTTTCGCCCAGGCGCCGAGCAGCTCGCCGAACACCTGGGTCAGCTCCGGCGCGGTGACGAAATCCTGGCCGAAGCGGCCCTTGGCGTAATAGGCGGCGTTGGCCGCCGCCATGAAGTGGTCGAAACGCTGCGCGCTCACGCTTTGAGGTCAGGCGTTTTGGGGCTGGAAGCTGTGGGTTCGCGCAGGATGGTTTCCCGCGCCGGGCGGGCGAAATACAGGAAGATCAGCCCGGCAATCACCATCGGGATGGAAAGCAGCTGCCCCATCGTGGTGCCGAAGGGCAGGAATCCCAGGAACGGGTCCGGCTCGCGGAAGCACTCGCCGGTGATCCGTGCCAGCCCGTACCCGACCAGGAAGATGCCGGTGAGCGTGCCGGTGCGGGTGCGGATGCGCAAGGAGTTGGCGAAGCACAGCATGATGATGAACAGCGTGATGCCTTCCAGCGAGGCCTCGATCAGCTCCGAAGGGTAGCGCGCCAGCTGATACGGGTCGGCGGGATAGACCATCGCCAGCGGGAAGCCCGGCGGGGCGGCGCGGCCCAGAGCTCACCATTGACGAAATTCGCGCAGCGCCCGAGGAACAGCCCGATCGGCACCGCCACGGCGATGCGGTCGGCAAAGCGGAACGGGTTCAGCCCGTGCTTCCAGCAGAAGCTGAGAATCGCCACGGTGACGCCGAGGAAGCCGCCATGAAAGCTCATCCCGCCATCCCAGACTTCCGGGATCGCCAGTGGATGGGTAAAGAAATAAACCGGCTGGTAGAACAGAACATAGCCGATGCGCCCGCCAAGGATGACGCCGAGCACCGCCCAGGTGAGGAAATCATCCACATGCAGCCCGCTGGCCGCCACCGGCGGGCGGGCCACCATGCGCCGCACCAGCCGCCAGCCCAGCAGCAGCCCGACAATATAGGCCAGGGCGTAATAATGGATGAAAAGCGGGCCGATATGGAACCCTTTGGGGAAGACCGGCAGAATGATCGGGTGGCTCATTTATAGGGATCGGCCTTCAATAGATGGTTCTGGATATAGGCGGTAACGCCCGCTTCCAAAGAGATGAATTGATGATTGAAGCCCAGCGCGCGCATCCGCTGCATCGGCGCCTCGGTGAAGGATTGATACTGCCCGCGCAGCGCCTGCGGCATGTCGACATATTCGATCCGCTCTTCCACCCCGTTGGCGGCGCAGACGGCGCGGGCCAGGTCCGCATAGGTGCGCGCCGTCCCGGTGCCGAGATTATAGATGCCGGCGAGGGAAGGGGTGGTGAGCAGGAATTTCAGCCCCGCCACCACATCGTCCACATGGATGAAATCCCGGCTCTGGGCGCCGTCCGCCAGCTCCGGGCGATCCGATTTGAATAAACGCGCGGGGCCGCCGGCGATGATCTCGTCATGCTTGACCTTCACCACCGAGATCATCTTGCCCTTGTGATATTCATTCGGGCCATAGACATTGAAGAATTTCACCCCGGCCCAGGCCGGCGGGGCGGGGCGGTGGGCGGCGACCTGCCGCAGCGCCCAGAGATCGAAGGCGAGCTTGCTCCAGCCATAGAGATTAAGCGGACGCAGCCGGGCCATCGCGGCGAGGTCGTTATCGTCGCTGAAGCCCTGCGCGCCATCACCATAGGTGGCGGCGGAGGAGGCATAGATGAAACGCACGCCATGCCGCGCGCACCAATTCCACAGCATCTGGCTCAAGCTGACATTGCTGCGCCAGACCAGATCCGCATCGCGCGCCGTGGTCTCGGAGATGGCGCCCATATGCACAATGGCGGAGAGACGCGGGTTGCTGCCGAGCCACGCCTCCAGCGCCTCCGGCGCCACCACATGGGCGGGCGGGTTATGGTAGAGATTGCGCCATTTCTGCCCTTCCTGGCCCAGCCAGTCGGCGATGGCGACCTCCTGCCCGTCGGCGGCGAGCGCCGCGTTGAGATTGGAGCCGATGAAACCCGACCCGCCCGTGACCAAAATCATGCCCGGGTTATATGGACAAGCAGGACAAGCTGGAAGGCCCCGCAGATGATTGAACGACCGAAAATTTTTGACGATCTGGCCGGCGTGGCGGGCGGCGCGATCTCCGCCCTGGCGGGTTTGCGCGAGGAAATGTCGGCGCTGGCCAAGGCGCGGGTGGAAGAGGCGCTGCGGCGGATGGATCTGGTCCGGCGCGACGAGTTCGACGCGATGGCCGAGCTGGCCCGCCGTGCCCGCGAGCAGGCGGATGCGCTGGAGAAACGCGTCGCGGCACTTGAGCTGGCCGGCAAGGATGGCGCCGAGCCTTAAAGAGGTGGCGCCGGAGGGCTTCATCACCGCCCAGCTCGCGATCGGGCGGGCGGCGTTGGTGCCTGAGATCCGGCTTTATCTGGCCAGCGCGCTGACGCCGCTCTGGCAGGCGACGGAGGCGTTTCTCGCCGAACAGAATATCGCCCCGCCTTACTGGGCCTTCGCCTGGCCCGGCTCGGAGGCGTTGGCACTGTATATAATGCAGCATCCGGAGCTGGTGCGGGGCAAGCGGGTGCTGGATTTCGCCGCTGGCTCCGGGCTGGCCGGCATCGCCGCCGCGCTGGCGGGCGCGCAAAGTGTGGAAGCCGCCGAGATCGACCCGATGGCGCAGGCGGCGATTACCCTGAACGCGGCGTTGAACGGGGTGGAGATCAGCCTCAGCCCGGCAATGTGGTGGGGCAGGCGGGCGATTGGGACGTGATCATCGCCGGGGATATATGTTACGAAAGCGCGATGGCGGCGACGATCATGCCCTGGCTGCGTGGCTTGGCAAAATGCAAGATAGTTCTGCTCGCCGACCCTGGACGGCGCTACCGTCCGGCCGATCCAGGTGAGATTTTGGCGCGTTTTGAGGTGCCGACCAGCCTGGAATTGGAAGATTCGACCACAAGACAGGTTTGTTTATACGCGATTTCCTCTGGTCTGGATTGAACAGAGCAGAGTTTCGTTCCGAATCGTTGACCGCCCCATTCATGGGGACTAAGCACCTGCAACATAATATGGCTGCACTGACCTGAGAGAAAGGTTCCCATGAAGGATGTCCGCGAAGCCCTGATGATAGGGCGCAATTCCGAGGGTAAGCTGGTCCGCCGGCCAGTTTCTCCCTTTATGCTGGGCAGCGCCTATCGCTTCCAGATGTCGTCGCTCTCCTCCATCCTGCATCGCATCACCGGGTGCGCGCTGGGTGCCGGGACGATTTTGATGACGCTGTGGCTGGTCTGCGCCGCCTCCGGTGATGGGGCCTTTTCGATCATTCAGGCGATCTGGGCCTCCTGGATCGGCATGCTGATCCTGTTCGGCTTCACCGTGGCGCTGTTTTACCATTTCTGCAACGGCATCCGCCATCTGGCCTGGGATTCGGGCAAGGGCTTCGAGCTGCCGGACATGCACCGCAACGGCAAGCTGGTGTTCGCGGGCACGGTGGCCCTCACCGTGCTGTTCTGGGTCGTTGCCCTTCTGGTGTGGTGAGAGATATGAGCACGCAAGACAAATCCCCCTCGATCACCATGCGCCGCAGCCAGCTGGGCCGGGCGCGTGGCCTTGGTTCCGCCAAGCATGGCGCCGCCCATTGGTGGGCGGAGCGCGTCACCTCCGTGGCGCTGCTGCCGCTCTCGCTCTATTTCGTGGTCTCGGTGATCATGCTGCTGGGCGCTGACGCCCACGCCATGCACGCTTACATGGCCGAGCCCTGGAACAGCGCGCTGTTCCTCGCCCTCATCATCATCATGTTCTACCATCTCTCGATGGGGCTGCAGGTGGTGGTCGAGGATTATGTGCCGAACGAGGCCAAGCGGTTGCTGATGGTCATGGTGCTGAAAGGCATCATCATCTTCCTGGCCCTGGCCTCCGCCGTTTCCGTCCTTAAGCTCGCCCTTTCCTGAACGAGGCGTAATATGAACGCGATCAGCAAGCCCTCTTTCGGGGCGTATAACATCATTGACCATACGTACGATGTCGTGGTCGTCGGCGCCGGCGGCTCGGGGCTGCGGACCACTTTGGGCATGGGTGCCGCCGGTCTGAAGACCGCCTGCATCACCAAGGTCTTCCCACCCGCTCGCACACCGTGGCGGCGCAGGGCGGCATTTCCGCCGCTTTGGCCAATATGGGCGCGGATGATTGGCGCTGGCACATGTATGACACCGTGAAGGGGTCCGACTGGCTGGGCGACCAGGATGCCATCGAATATCTCTGCCGCGAGGCGGTGCCCGCGATTCGCGAGCTGGAGCATTTCGGCATGCCCTTCTCGCGCACCGAGGACGGCAAGATCTATCAGCGCCCCTTCGGCGGCCATATGCAGGATTACGGCAATGGCGAGCCGGCGATGCGCGCCTGCGCCGCCGCTGACCGCACCGGCCACGCCATGCTGCACACGCTCTATCAGCAGAGCCTGAAGCACGAGGTCGAGTTCTTCGTGGAATATTTTGCGCTCGACCTGATCATGGACGAGGAAGGGGCTTGCCGTGGCGTGATGGCCTGGTGCCTGGAAGATGGCAGCATGCACCGCTTCCGCGCCCAGACCGTGGTGCTGGCCACCGGCGGCTATGGCCGCGCCTATCTCTCCTGCACCTCCGCCCATACCTGCACCGGTGATGGCGGCGGCATGGCGCTGCGCGCCGGGCTGGCGGTTCAGGACATGGAGTTCGTGCAGTTCCACCCGACCGGCATTTTCCCGGCTGGCTGCCTGATCACCGAGGGCGCGCGCGGCGAGGGCGGCTATCTCACCAACTCCGAGGGCGAGCGCTTCATGGAGCGCTATGCGCCGTCCGCCAAGGATCTGGCCTCGCGCGACGTGGTCTCCCGCTCGATGACCATCGAGATCAATGAAGGCCGCGGCGTGGGTCCGAACAAGGACCATATCCTGCTGCATCTCGAGCATCTCGGCGCCGACATTCTGCATGAGCGCCTGCCGGGCATTTCCGAAACCGCGCGCGTGTTCGCCGGGGTGGATGTGACCAAGGAAGCCATCCCGGTGCTGCCGACCGTGCATTACAACATGGGCGGTATCCCGACGAACTATCACGCCGAAGTGCTGCGCCCGACGCCTGAGAACCCCGATGCGGTGGTACCCGGCCTGATGGCTGTGGGCGAGGCAGCCTGTGTGTCCGTGCATGGCGCCAACCGTCTGGGCACCAACTCGCTGCTGGATCTGGTGGTGTTCGGCCGTGCCGCCGGGCATCGCGCCGCCGCGACGATCAAGCCCGGCGCCGCGCAGCCGAACCTGCCGGCCGGCGCTGGCGAGGCCTCGCTGGCCCGCTTCGATGCCACCCGCTACGCCAAGGGCGGCACCAAGGTGGCGGAACTGCGCGACCAGCTGCAGCGGACCATGCAGTCCCACGCCGCGGTGTTCCGCAACTCCAAGTCGCTCACCGAGGGTGTCGACAAGATGGAGAAGCTCTGGGCCGGCATGTCCGACATGAAGGTTCAGGACGCGTCCCTGATCTGGAACTCCGACCTCATGGAGGCGCTGGAGCTGCAGAACCTCATGGGCAATGCGGTGGCCACCATGGTTGGCGCCGAAGCCCGCAAGGAGAGCCGTGGCGCCCAGGCGCATGACGATTTCCCCGAGCGCGACGACCATGAATGGATGAAGCATACGGTCGCGTATGTGGCAGATGACGGCAAGGTGGCGCTGAGCTACCGCCCGGTGAAGATGCAGACCCTCACCAACGAGGTGTCCGTGTTCCCGCCGAAGAAGCGCGTTTACTAAGGGGAGATCAGGAAGATGGCTGAATTCAAGCTTCCCGCGAATTCCAAGATCGGCACCGGCAAGACCTACAAGGCCGAGGCTGGTGCCAAGCGGGTGAAATCCTTCCAGGTCTATCGCTGGAACCCGGATGACGGGAAAAACCCGGTGATGGACACCTATGAGGTGGATCTCGATAAATGCGGGCCGATGGTGCTCGACGCGATCATCAAGATCAAGAACGAGATCGACAGCTCGCTGACCTTCCGCCGCTCCTGCCGCGAAGGCATTTGCGGCTCCTGCGCGATGAACATCGACGGCACCAACACCCTGGCCTGCCTGAAGCCGATCGCGGAGGTGAAGGGCGATGTGAAGATCACCCCGCTGCCGCATATGCCGGTGGTGAAGGATCTGGTGCCGGATCTCTCCCAGCCTTACGCGCAGCTGCGCTCGATCGAACCCTGGCTGCAGTCCGACACACCGGCCCCGCCGGATGAGGAGCGCTTGCAGTCCAAAGAAGAGCGCGCCGAGCTGGATGGTCTGTGGGAGTGTATTCTGTGCTTCTGCTGCTCCACCTCCTGCCCGAGCTATTGGTGGAATGGCGACCGTTATCTCGGCCCGGCCGTGTTGCTGCAGGCTTATCGCTGGATCGCGGATAGCCGCGACGAGGCGACCGGCAAGCGTCTGGATGCGCTGGAGGATCCGTTCAAGCTGTATCGCTGCCACACGATCATGAACTGCACCCAGACCTGCCCGAAGGGTCTGAACCCGGCCAAGGCGATCGGCAAGATCAAGCAGCTGATGCTGGAACGCCAGGCGTAAGAGTTAGAACACCGTCCAGGAGAGCAAAGGCCCGGCCACAAGCCGGGCCTTTTTGTTTGCAAAAGTTTTTGGGGAGCGGGGCATCCGGCCTTGGTCTTATTCCCGATGATCGATCCACTCGATCATCGCGTCACATAAAATCAATTTCCTGGATAAGAGATTTATGTCTACATAGCTCACGTTGCGATGCAGCAAACCCAAAAGGAGCTAAGTATGTCTCTGATCAACACCGAAGTGAAACCCTTCACCGCCCAGGCCTTCCATGGTGGCAAATTCATCACCGTGAGCGATGCCGACCTCAAGGGGAAGTGGTCTGTGGTGTTCTTCTACCCGGCTGATTTCACCTTCGTCTGCCCGACCGAGCTGGAAGACCTGGCCGACAATTATGTCGAGTTCAAAAATCTGGGCGTTGAGATCTACGCGGTTTCCACCGACACGCATTTCTCCCACAAGGCCTGGCACGACAGCTCGGACGCGATCAACAAGATCGATTACCCGATGGTGGGCGACCCGACCCATGTGATCTCGCGCAATTTCGACGTGCTGATCGAGGAGGCCGGCCTGGCTGATCGCGGCACCTTCGTGATCGACCCGAGGGCAAGATCCAGATCGTCGAGATCACCGCCGGTGGCATTGGCCGCGACGCCAAGGAGCTGCTGCGCAAGGTCAAGGCCGCGCAATATGTCGCCGCCCACCCCGGTGAGGTCTGCCCGGCCAAGTGGCAGGAAGGCGAAAAGACGCTTGCCCCGTCGCTCGACCTCGTCGGCAAGATCTGATTGTTGACCCGCCCCCGCCGGGCTTCCGGCGGGGGCACCCAAAAATTATTCAGGCGACGCGCGGCTGTGCGGATGATCCCGGCCCACGCGCCTTTAGTCTCGAAGCAATGGAGCACCCCATGTTGGACGACAGCCTCAAAGGCCAGTTGAAGACCTATCTCGCCCGGATGCCGGAGCCGATCGAACTGGTGGCGTCGCTCGATGACGGCGCGCTGTCAAAGGAAATGCGCGGCCTGCTGGAGGATATCTCCGCGCAGAGCGAGAAGATCACGCTGAAGCTGGATGGCGCCGATGCGCGGGTGCCCTCCTTCGAAATCCGCAAAGCGGGTGCGGCGCGCGGCGTGCGCTTCGCCGGCTTGCCGATGGGCCATGAATTCACCTCGCTCGTGCTGGCCCTGCTGCAGACCGGCGGGTACCCGCCGAAGATCGCGCCGGAAGTGATCGCGCAGATCAAGGAGATCAACGGCGAGTTTCACTTCACCACCTATTTCTCGCAATCCTGCCAGAACTGCCCGGATGTGGTGCAGGCGCTGAACCTGCTCGCCATCCTCAACCCCGGCATCACCCATGTCGCCGTCGATGGCGCGGCCTTCCAGGATGAGGTGAAGGCCGAGAAGGTGATGGCGGTGCCGACGATCAAGCTCAACGGCGAGGCTTTCGGCCAAGGCCGCATGGAGATCGAGCAGATCATCGCCAAGCTGGATAGCGGGGCGGTGGCGCGCGAGGCGGCCAATCTCTCCGCCAAGGAGCCGTTCGAGGTGTTGGTGGTGGGTGCCGGCCCGGCCGGCGCGGCGGCGGCGATCTATGCGGCGCGCAAGGGGATTCGCACCGGCCTGCTGGCGGAGCGCTTTGGCGGCCAGGTGCTGGATACGATGGCGATTGAGAATTTCATCTCTGTGCCGCATACCGAAGGCCCCAAACTGGCGGCAGCACTTGAGCAGCATACGCGCGATTATGAGGTGGACATCATGAAGGGGCAGCTTGCCTCCGCGATTGTTCCGCCGGCGCATAAAGGCGGCCTGTTCGAGGTGAAACTCGCAAGCGGCGCCTCGGTGAAATCGAAATCTCTGGTGCTCGCCCCCGGCGCGCGCTGGCGCACGATGAACGTGCCCGGCGAGGCGGAATACCGCAACAAGGGTGTGGCTTATTGCCCGCATTGCGATGGTCCCTTGTTCAAGGGCAAGCGCGTCGCGGTGATCGGCGGTGGTAATTCCGGGGTGGAAGCGGCGATCGATCTGGCCGGGCTGGTCAGCCATGTCACGCTGATCGAGTTCGATGGCCAGTTGCGTGCCGATGCGGTGCTGCAGGCGAAGCTGAAGAGCCTGCCGAATGCCAGCATCATCACCTCCGCCAAGACCACCGAAGTGCATGGCGATGGCGAGAAGGTTGTTGGCCTGTCCTATGAGGATCGCAAGAGCGGCGAGGTGCATCGGCTGGCGCTGGACGGCATCTTCGTGCAGATCGGGCTGGTGCCGAACACGGAATGGCTGAAGGGCGCGCTGGCGCTGACATCGCGCGGTGAGATCGAGATCGATGTGCGCGGCGAGACCTCGCTGGCCGGGGTGTTCGCGGCGGGGGATGCGACCATCGTGCCCTATAAGCAGATCATCATCGCCGCCGGGGAAGGGGCGAAGGCGGCTTTGTCCGCATTCGATTATTTGATCCGTCTGGCGCCTGAGGTGGCGGTGGCGGCCGAATAAAGCCGTCATGGCCTATCTGCCGAGCCCGCAGCAGCTGCGCTATCTGGTGATGCTGGCGGAGACAGGGCATTTCGGCCGCGCGGCCTCGGCCTGCGCGGTCTCGCAATCCACCCTCTCCGCTGGCATCCTGGCGCTGGAGCGTTCGCTCGGTGCCTCGATCCTGGATCGTTCCGCATCCAAGCATCCGGTTTTCACCCCGCTGGGGCTGGAGCTGGTGGCGAAGGCGCGGGCGGCCCTGGCCGCGCTGGCGACGGTGGCGGAGACGGCGGATGCGGCGCGGGCCCCGATGTCCGGCCCGTTGCGGCTGGGAGTGATTCCGACCGTCGGGCCGTTTCTGCTGCCCCGGCTGATGCCGCAGCTGCGCGAGCGCTACCAGGCGCTGAAGCTGTTCCTGCGCGAGGACCAGACCGAGCGGTTGCTGGAGCAGCTGGATGCCGGGATGCTGGATCTGCTGATCCTGGCCGAGCCTTGTGCTTGCGCGGGTGCGGAGACGCTGATGTTGGCGCGCGATGAGTTCCTGGTGGCGCTGCCGCCCGGCCATGTGCTGGCGGCGCGGGCTTCGCTCACCCCGGCGGACCTGGCGGCGGAGCAATTTCTGCTGCTGGAGGATGGGCATTGCCTGCGCGACCAGATGCTGGCGGTGTGCGGCGCCGGGCTGGGGCGCGAGCGCGTGCAGCAGCGTTTTGCCGCAACGTCATTGCACACCTTGATTCAGATGGTGGCGGGCGGCCTGGGGGTGACCTTGGTGCCGGAGCTGGCGGTGCGGGCGGGGCTGGCCAAGGGCACCGGGGTGGAGCTGCGCAAATTGGAAGGCGGCAGCGGGTGGCGCAGCCTGGCGCTGGCCTGGCGGGAAGGCAGCCCGCGCGCGCCGGAATATCGCGCCTTGGCCCCGGTCATCGCCGAGGCTTGTATTTAGGGAGCAAAAGTTTTTGGGGTGTGGCCCTTTTTTCAAAAAGGGCCACGAAACGTTCGGGGCTTTGGCATGTGTTTGCCAAAGCCCCGAACGTTCTTCGCCGCTTTTTTGTAAAAAAGCGGCACCAAAAAACTTTTTACCCTTCGGCCTTGGGCTCTTCGCGGAAATACGCCTCCACGCTGCCCTTGAGCTTCACCGTCAGGGGCTTGCCCTTGCGGTCCACCGCCTTGCCGGCGGCAACCCGCACCCAGCCCTCGGAGATGCAATATTCCTCGACATTATTCTTCTCGACGCCATTGAAGCGAATGCCGATACCGCGCTCCAGAATCGCCTCATTGAAGAATTTGCTGTCCTGATCGATGCTCAGGCGGTCGGGCGGGGAGTCGGTCATAGCATTTTCCGTATCTTGTTTTTCAGTTTGGTGATGAAGCTCGCCGGCGGAGAATCCGCCAGGGCGATCACCGGCGCGCTCGCCAGTTCCTTGCCATTGGCGCTGTACGTCACCGTACCCAGCGTCTCGCCTTTCTTCACGCCGGGCGTCAGGTCGGCGGTGTAGGTGATGCTGTGGGTGATCGCCTTCTGCGCGTCCACCGGCACCGTCAGCACGAGATCCTGCGCGGTGCCGACAGCGACCTGGCCGCTATTCAAAGCCTCGCTCTTCAGCGTGTCGATCGGCTGGTTGGCGCTGGCGATCTGCATGTCGGTGAAGAAGCGCTGGCCATAATCCAGCAGGCTCTCCACCGCCGCGGTGCTCTCACCCCAGGTGGGGCCACCGGTGACGACGGCGATGAACCTCATATCGCCGCGCTTGGCGGTGGCATCGATGCAATGGCCGGCCTCGCGGGTCAGGCCGGTCTTCAGCCCGTCCACCGTGGGGTCCTTGAACAGCACCGGGTTCCAGCTGCGCTGGGTGATGCCGCCATAGGTGTAGCTCTGCTCCTTGGAGATATCGAGGATCTCCGGCTCGTCCTGCAGAATCGCGCGCGACAGCTTGGCGACATCCATGGAGGAGGTGCGCAGCGCCGGGTCGGGCAGGCCGGTCGGGTTGGTGTAGTTGGTGTCGGTCATGTCCAGCTTGCGGGCCGTGTCGTTCATCATCTGCACGAAGGCGCCGGTGGAGCCGGCAACCTCCTCGGCCAGCGCGGTGGCGGCGTCATTGCCGGAGACGATGATGAGGCCATGCAGCAGCTGGTCCACATTCACCACGGAGCTGGGCTGGATGAACATGGTGGAGCCCTGCTGGTGCCAGGCATCGACCGAGACCGGCACGGTCTGGTCCAGCTTCAGGCTGCCATGATGGATGGCCTGAAAGACCAGATGCGCGGTCATCAGCTTGGTCAGGCTGGCAGGGGGCACCTGCAGATGCGGCGCGGCCTCGGCGATGATGGCGCCGGTCTTGGCGTCCATCAGCACATAGGAGGTCATGTCCGGCAGCGCCGGCGGCTGCGGGGTGTTCTTGTCGGCGATCGGGCTGTCGGGCGTGGGCGCCGGGCCGGTGGGCGCGGCGGTGGCGCCGATCTTCCCGGTATCGCCATTGGCGCCCGAATCGGCGGCCGTGGCGGCATGTTGCGTCTTCGCCAGAACCGGCGAGGCGGCGGCCAAAGCGATGGCAAGGGTGGCACATGACAGGCCAGACAGTCTCAGCATAGGCGATCCACACTCCAGGCTTATTGGGGCGGGGCCTGTCTGCACCCGAACCGCCGCGCCGCGCAAGGCGTCGCGCGTTAACGGCTTGTAACCGCGCCGCATCAGACCGGCGTTTCTTGACAAGCGGCGTGGCGCTTGTTTGAAGCGCCAATCTTGCGGGAAAAGGGTTTCATGGCACGGCGCGGCAAAGAATCAGGCGGTCTGGGCGAATTCATCAAAACGGTCGTCTATGCCGGGTTGATCGCGGTGGGCATCCACACCTTCCTGTTCGAACCTTTTTACATCCCGTCCGGCTCGATGGTGCCGACGCTGCTGGTCGGTGACTATCTGGTCGTCGATAAATTCGCCTATGGCTACTCGCATTATTCGCTGCCCTTCGCGCCGGACTGGTTCAAGGGCCGGATTTTCGGGCGGATGCCCAAGCGCGGCACCGTGGTGGTGTTCCGCCCGCCCGGCGCCCCGGATGAGGATTACATCAAGCGCGTGATCGGCCTGCCCGGCGATACGGTGCAGATGATCGCCGGGCAGCTCTATATCAACGGCAAGGAAGTCCCGCGGACCTTTGTCGGTGATTATACCGACACCTCGTCGGGCGCGCCGGTGGTGACCAAGGATTACCAGGAAACCCTGCCGGGCGGCGTTACCCATGCCATCCTGAAAGTGACCAACGCGCCGGAGAATGAAGGCGGGGTCGATCCCAATAACACCCCGCTCTATACCGTGCCGCCGGGCGATCTCTTCATGATGGGCGATAACCGGGATAATTCCGAGGATTCGCGCTTCATGGACGGGCCGGTCGGCTATGTGCCGGTGGAGAATGTCATCGGCCCGGCGGAGATCATCTTCTTCTCTATCGATTTGCGGCACCCGTTCTGGCAGATCTGGCAATGGCCGTTTGAGATCCGCTGGGGCCGGATGCTGCACGGCATCAAGTGACCCGCACGGAAATCGCCGCCGCCTTTCTGGGACATGAGTTCTCCCGGCCCGCGCTGCTGAGCGAGGCGCTGACCCATCGCTCCGCCGCCGGGGCGAAGGGGGTCGGCTCGAATGAGCGGCTGGAATTCATCGGCGACCGGGTGCTGGGGCTGATCGTCGCGGAATGGCTGAGCGAGCGCTTTCCCAATGAGCAGGAGGGCAAGCTCGGCCCGCGCCTGGCGGCTCTGGTCTCCAAGCCGGCGCTGGCGGCGGTGGCGGAGGCGCATAATGTCGGCGCCATGCTCAATGTGGCACCGGGCGAGGCCAAGCGCGGGGTGAGCACCCAGCCCAACGTGCTGGCGGATGCGGTGGAGGCGATGATCGGCGCGCTCTATCTCGATGCCGGCTGGAAGCCGCGCGCGCCTTTGTGCATCGCGTGCTGGAAGATGTCGTGGAGGCGCAAGCGGCCCCGCCAAAGGACCCGAAGACCGCGCTGCAGGAATGGGCGCTCAAGCGCGGCCAGATTTTGCCGCTTTACGAAACGCTGGAGCAATCCGGCCCCTCGCACGCGCCGCTTTTCGTGGTACGGGTGAGTGTAGGCGTTGAAAGCGCCACTGCGCAAGCGGGCGCCAAGCGCGCCGCCGAACAAGAGGCGGCGCGGCTTTTATTAGGACAGTTACCAAAATGACCAAATGCGGCTTCATCGCGCTCATCGGCGCCCCCAATGCCGGCAAATCCACCCTTCTCAACCGGCTGACCGGGGCGAAGGTTTCCATCGTCAGCCCGAAGGCGCAGACCACCCGGGCGCGGGTGCTGGGCATCCTGGTGCGTGACGAGACGCAGCTGATCTTCGTCGATACGCCGGGCATTTTCGCGCCCAAGCGCCGGCTGGACAAGGCGATGGTGGAAGCCGCCTGGAACGGCGCCGGCGAGGCGGATCTGCGCTTCCTGCTGGTGGATGCCAAGCATGGCCTCACCGAAGGCGTGCGCGACATCGCCGCCAAGCTGGCCGAGACCGGCGCGCGACTCTCGCTGGTGCTCAACAAGATCGATCTGATCGACCGCCAGGAGCTGTTGCCGATGGCGCAGGCGGCGGCGGCGATGGCGAAGTTCGAGGAGGTCTTCATGATCTCCGCGCAGAGCGGCGACGGGATCGAGGCGCTATTGGATTATTGCGTGGCGCAGATGCCAGAGAGCCCGTATCTCTATCCCGAGGATGAGATGACGGACCTGCCGGACCGCCAGCTCGCGGCCGAAATCGTGCGCGAGCAGATTTTCCTGCAGACCCGCGACGAGGTGCCCTACGGCGCCACGGTGGAGACTGAGAGCTTCAAGGAGCAGCGCAACGGCTCCATCCGCATCGATGCGGTGATCTATGTCGCCCGCGAGGGGCATAAGGCGATTTTGATCGGCGCCAAGGGCACCCGGATCAAGGAGATCGGCAGCCGGGCGCGCCAAGAGCTGGAACGGCTGATGGAGGTGAAGGTGGATCTGTTCCTGCGCGTGGTCGAACGGCCGGGCTGGGACGAGGAAGCCGCGCGCATCCGCGCCGCCGGGCTCGATCTGCCGCGTGGCTGAGGCGTTCTGAGGACCATCGGCGAGGGCAGGGGGCGGACGCGCTGGGCTTGGCACGCCCTGGCTCTGGCCGCCTATCTCGCCAGCGCGCTGGTGGTGAGCTGGCATGGGACGGATTTGCACCAGGACGTGCTGGGCGTTGGAGCTGACCCATATATTTATGTGTGGTTCTTCGCCTGGTGGCCCTATGCGATCAGTCACCACCTCGATCCACTCTTTACGCATCTCTTGTGGCAACCAGGCGGCCTCAATCTCGGTTGGACGACCAGCGTGCCGGTGCTGGCATTGTTGGCCTACCCGATCACGGCTTTGTTTGGGCCGCTCGCGGCGTATGATGCGCTGATGGTCGCAGCGCCCGCCTGCGCGGCCCTGAGCGCCTATGCGCTGTGCCTGCATTTGTGCCGCAAGCCGGGGGCTGCTCTGGTTGGCGGATGGGTGTTTGGTTTTTCTAGCTATACTGCGGCGCATATCAACGAGCATTTAAACCTGGAATGGACGGCGCTGCTGCCCTTGCTGGTGCTGGTGGCGCTGCGGCGAATGCAGGGCCAGGGGAAGCGGCGCGGCACGGTTGTGGCGCTGGCGCTGTTGCTGGCGGCGCAGGCGGGAATCGCGATAGAGCTCTTGGCTACAAGCTGCTTGATGGCGGCCCTGGCATGGCTGTTGGCCTGGTGGCGCCTGCCGGATTGGCGCAAGCGGCTTTGGCTTTTGGCGCAGGATGTGATGTTGGCGGCACCGTTGACGCTGCTTCTATTGGCGCCGCTGCTATGGGCGATGTTTGGCCGGCCGCATGATCTGGCGTTGCCAAAAATGTGGCCGGAGTTTTTCTCGATCGACCCGCTCAATTTCTTCTTCCCGACCTTCACAACTTGGCTTGGTGGCCATGCGTTCATGCCGCTCACGAGCTATTTCGGCGGCACCTGGGGTGAGCAGACAGGCTATCTCGGTTTGCCAATGATGTTCATCGTCTGGCGCTATCTGCGCCGGGCCAGCGGCTTTGCGCGCTGGGTATTTCTTTGCACAATGTTGCTGAGCCTGGGGCCGGTGCTGGTGATTCATAGCAGCCCAACCTTCCTGATTCTCCCGTGGCGGATTATGCTCAGCCTGCCTTTGCTTAACAAAGCCTTGCCGGCGCGGATGATGGTTTATGCGTTTTTGCTGGCCGGATTGTTCACGGCTTTATGGCTGGCTGGAACCACCTCACGGTGGCGCTGGTTGGCGGCCGGGCTGGCGGTTATGTGGCTATGGCCGGCTCCCGCCCCAGTAGAGGCGATTCCGGTCCAGCGCTTCTTCAACAAGACCGAAATCATGCAATATCTCGGCCCCGATCGACGGGTGCTGGTTTTGCCCTGGGGAATCAAGAGCCCTTCGATGTACTGGCAGGTGACCAGCGGCTTCAGCTATTCGCAGGTCGGCGGCTATCTGGTGTTTCCGCCGGCCCGGGTGCAGGCGGATGGCGTTTTGATGAAGCTGTTTTTTGACATGATCGGCCCTGACACACTGGCTGATCTGAAAGCCTACGCCCTGGCCAGCGGTGTGCAGGATGTCATCGTTGTGCCCGGCACCGATCCGCGGCTGGCGGCCGGCATTGCCGGCTGGGGCTGGCCAGCGCGGCAGGTGGATGGGGTGAGCCTCTACACGGCGCCCTCGCCAAACCCGCAATGAGCTGGCTGCCCGTCCAGCAATGGACGTAACGACCTACAAATGCTTTGTTTGCCCGGTAAAGCGAAGACGCGATGAACCTGGTGGAGTGCCCTTGGAACGCGAGGCTTACGATGAAATGGCGGCGCTGGAGGAGGCGCATTGGTGGTTCGTGGGGCGTCGACATGTGCTCGACGCGGTCATTCGAAGCCTGAACTTCCCGTCTGAAGCCCGGATTCTGGAGCTTGGGTCCGGAACCGGCGGTAATTTTTCCATGCTCAGCCAATTCGGGCATGTGACGGCGGTTGAACGTGACGAGGCGGCGCGGGATTATGCCAGCCGCCGTCCTGAGAAGGTCGCTTTGTTCGCCGGCGCATTGCCGGACGATATTCCCTTCACTGATCAGCGTTTCGATCTGGTCTGTCTGCTCGATGTGCTTGAGCATGTTGAGGATGATTTGGGCACGCTGCGGCGCGTGGCCTCGCTACTCGTCCCTCGCGGCAAGGCGGTGATCACGGTTCCCGCCTACCAGTTCCTGTATGGGCCGCATGACCTCCAGCTCCACCATAAGCGCCGCTATGGCGCCGCGCAACTGCGGGGGTTGTTGCAGCAGGCGGGGCTGCAGCCGCGTATGTTCGGCTTCATGAACAGCGCTTTGCTGCCTTTGGCCTGTATAGCACGGATCATCGATAAGCTGCCGGGCCGCAAGAGTTCTTTGGGGCGCACGCCGCCAGGCGTTATATTGAATACCCTGCTTACTCATATCTTCGGCTTTGAGGCTAAATTGGTCGGCCGTATGAGTTTGCCGTTTGGTTTGTCGCTGCTAACGATCGTTGAGCCCATACCCGGGGAAGTCGCCCGGTCGGAGCAGGAGGTGCTGAAATGCGCATAGCCGTCATTCAAATGTCGCCGCAGGCGGATAAGGCGCAGAACATCGCCCAGGCCCGTGCCTTGATCGAGGCGGCAATGGCGGCGGAGCAGCCGGATCTGGTGGTGCTGCCGGAGATCTGGACCTGCCTGGGCGGCGACCGGGCGCAGAAATTCGCCGCTGCCGAGCCGCTCCCGGCCCCAGGCGGGCAGGGGGGCGAGGCTTATGAATTCCTGCGCGCCATGGCGGTGGAGAACAACATCCATGTGCATGGCGGCTCGATCGGCGAGTTGGCCGGGGAAAAGCTGTTCAACACCTCGCTGGTGTTCAACCCCCAAGGCGAGGAGCTGGCCCGCTACCGCAAGATCCATCTGTTCGACATCGTCACCCCGAATGGCGAGGGCTACCGGAGAGCGCCACCTACGGCGCCGGCGAGGAGGTCGTCACCTTCGAGATGCAGGGTGTGAGGATCGGCGTCGCGATCTGCTATGATCTGCGCTTTGCCGAATTGTTCCTGGCGCTGCGCCGCCAGGGGCGGAAATCATCCTGCTGCCCGCCGCCTTCACCTTGCAGACCGGCAAGGACCATTGGGAGGTGCTGCTGCGCGCCCGGGCGATCGAGACGCAATGCTGGGTCGCCGCCGCCGCCTGTACCGGCGTGCATCACGATGCCGGTGGCGAGCCGCGTTATACCTATGGCCATTCGATGATCATCGATCCCTGGGGCATGTCGTCGCCAAAGCCTCCGACGGGCTGGGCTTCGCCAGCGCGCGGATCGACCATGAGCTGACCGCGCGCACCCGCGCCAACATGCCCGTGCTCGCGCATCGCAAGCTCGCATGAAGCTCGCTTTCATCGCCGCGCAGACGGAGGGGGCCCGGGCCGCGCGCGCGCGGCTGCAAGGGCTCTATGGCGACCATGAGGTGAAAGCGGCCGATGTCATCGTCGCGCTGGGCGGGGACGGGCTGATGCTGGAATGCCTGCATCAGGTGCTGGGCAGCTCCATGCCGGTCTATGGCATGAATTGCGGCTCGGTCGGCTTCATGATGAACGAATATCACGAGGATGATCTGGCGGCGCGCATCGGCCGAGCGCAGCCCTCGCTGCTGCACCCGCTGCGCATGCATGCGGTCACCGCCTCCGGCGTGGTGGAAGAGGCGATGGCGCTGAACGAGGTCTCGCTGCTGCGCCAGGGGCGCCAGGCGGCGAAGATCCGTATCTCGGTGGATCAGCGCGAGCGCCTGGCGGAGCTGATCTGCGATGGGGTGCTGATCTCCACCCCCGCCGGCTCCACCGCCTATAACCTCTCCGCGCATGGGCCGATCGTCCCGCTTTCGGCCAATCTGCTGCCGCTGACACCCATCTCCGCCTTCCGTCCCAGGCGCTGGCGCGGCGCGCTGCTGCCGGCCACGGTGGATGTGCTGTTCGAAGTGCTGGAGCCGGAAAAACGCCCTGTGGCGGCGGTGGCGGATTTCACCGAGGTGCGGGATGTGATTTCTGTGGCGGTGCATGAGGATCGCAGCGTGGGTGCCACGGTGCTGTTCGACCCGGACCGGGCACTTTCGGAACGCATCATCACCGAGCAATTCACGGTCTGACGCGAGCGGGATCGTAGACGCCGTTTTGGCCGGCTTGTAGGGTTCAGCCATTGCCCGCGGCGCGCGCTGGTAGAGCAATAGTGTTTAGGTTGACGCGGGAGCGTCAAGATAACCACATAAAATAGCTCGCAAAAGCAAAAGTGAGCGCATCAAGCTAAAAGCTCGATGCGCTCAAGGCAGGGAGGTGTCTCACGTGCTCGAACTCCGCCAGATCCTGTTCGGCGACACGCCCGTGCCCATGGCTTTGCCCGTGCCGGAGGTGCGGCTGGTGATCTGGGACCTGGATGGGGTCGGCTGGCATGGCACGCTGGCCGAAGACGGGATAAGCCCCCGGCCGGAATGGCCAGTGATACTGGCCACGCTGGTGGGGCGCGGCATCATGAACAGCATCTGTTCGAAGAACGATCTGGAGGCCGCCAGAGCCACGCTGCAGGGGCAGGGGGTCTGGGAGCATTTCATCTTCCCCAGCATCGACTGGACGCCAAAGGGCGCGCGCCTGGCCGCCCTGGTGGAGGCGGTGCAGCTACGGCCGGAAACCATCCTGTTCATCGATGACGAGCCGGCCAATCTGGCCGAGGCGCGGTTCCACGTGCCCGGCCTGCAGACCGCCGGGCCGGAGATTGTTGCTGGCTTGCTGGATGACCCCCGCCTGGCCGGCAAGCCGGACCCGGCGCATGCACGCCTGGCTCAATATCGCCAGCTGATGGCGCGCCAACAGGCGTTCAGCGCCACCAAGGATGGGCATCTGGCCTTCCTGCGCGCGAGCCATGTGCGGGTGAGCATCGAGCACGATGTGGAGCCGCATCTGGATCGCGCGATCGAGCTGATCAACCGGACCAACCAGCTGAATTTCACCAAATCCAGACTGCCGGAAGATCTTGAGGCGGCGCGCGCGCAGCTGCGTGCCACGCTGGTGCGCGCCGATGTGTTTGCCGGGCTGGTGCGGGTGATCGACGATTACGGCGATTATGGGTTTGCCGGGTTTTATTGCGGCAAGATGTTCTTTGGCCAGCGCACGCTGACGCAGTTCTGTTTTTCCTGCCGTGTCCTCAATCTGGGGGTGGAGGCCTTCATTTATCGGCATATCGCCAGCCCGGCGCTGAAGATCGTCGGCGAGGTGGCGGGGATCCGTTCCGCGCCACCGAGATTGACTGGATCACGCTCGACGCGTCCTCCAGCTTCACCCCGGCGCGCGGGCCTAAATTGGTGGACAGGCTGGTGTTACGCGGCGGCTGTGAGATGCAGGCGCTGGCGCATTATCTGCGCCCGCTGGCCGATGAGGTGAGCGAAGAGCTGGCGGCGGCGCGGGGCAACCGGGCCTTTCGGATTGAGCATTCGATGTTCCTGGACCACGCGCTGTCACCCCCCGAAGGCGAGATACGCGCGGCGCTGGAAGCGCTCGGCCATGAGGCGGCGGATTGGCGCTCGGCCTTGAGCGACCCCCGGCCGGGCAAACGCGAGGCCTGGGTCTTCTCCCTCTGGGTCGATGATTTCATGCAGCTCTACAAACACAAGACACTGCCTTTGACGCTGCCCTTCGCCGCCCAGGGCGATGCCCGCGCGACTCAGGACCTGACGCGGTTTTCGCCCGAGGCGATGCGCGACATCATGACCGAGCCCGCGCATTATGAGGCGTGGGAGACATTGCGGCGGGATTATTGGTGTGTCGGCCCGCTATTTGAGTATCTGTTGGAGCCGGTCATTCACCGGCTGATGGCGGCGGCACGGCGCCAGGGGCGGTGGTGGTGTTCCTGCTCGCCCCCAGCCGATGGCGCCACCGGGCGGATGAGCCCGCGCATCCAAGGCCCAGCGCCGCCCGCATGAATGGCTGGCTGCAGGCCATGGCGCCCGACGCGCATTTCGTCGATCCATGGGAGTTCGCGCCGCCGGACGCGGTTTATCCCGACATCCTGCATTTCGACCGGCTGGTCTATTGCCATGCGGCCGCTCACATCGCGGAGTTGATCGAAACCCAGCTCAGCCCCGTATGATCTTGCTCCTGCCGTTACGCTTCATTAAGGGCAACCGCCATGGCACAGCATTATTTCACCGTCACCTGGGACCAGCTACACCGTGACGCCAAGGCGCTTTCCTGGCGTTTGCATGCGGCGGGGCCGTGGAAGGGCATTGTGGCGGTCACGCGCGGCGGGCTGATCCCGGCCGCGATCATCGCCCGCGAACTGGATTGCCGGCTGATCGAATGTATCTGCGTCGTCACCTATGACGACGAGACTCGCGGCGAGCCGCATGTCACCAAGCCGGCCCCGGCGGCGGGCGATGGCGAGGGCTGGCTGATCATCGACGATCTGGTCGATAGCGGCACCACCGCCCGGCATGTGCGCGCGCTGCTGCCCAAGGCGCATTTCGCCACGGTCTATGCCAAGCCCGCCGGCAAGCCGACGGTGGATACGTTCATCACCGAGGTCAGCCAGGATACCTGGATTTTGTTTCCGTGGGATACCGAGCCGCAATTCGTCGCGCCTTTGGCGCGCAAGAGCTAAAGCTAAAGATTGCAAAAGTTTTTTGGGGCCGCTTTTTCAAAAAAGCGGCGAAAATGTTCGGGGTGGGGGCAATGAGGTTGTTACCGCTCCGGACATTTCTCGGCGCCTGTCGCCGCAAACCGTGCTAACGGGCTGGCATGACCGGGCCTGAAAGCCAAGCCGCGCTCTGGCCGGTCCTGCGCGGGGCGATCGGCTGGGAAGCGCGGCTTGGCGATGACATGGCCACGCGCGGGCCAGTTGCCCGGTTCGCGTATGAATTTCTACGCTTTGGCATCAAGCAGGGCTGGGCCTGCCTGTTCGGCGGGCTGCTGCTGGCGCTGGCGATCCTCACCCGGTTTCTGTATCCCACCCACGCGCTGCTTACCCGGCTGGATTTTCTCTTCCTCGCCGCCCTGGCCATCCAGGCCGGAATGCTGCGCTTCCGGCTGGAAAGCTGGGCCGAGGCGCGGGTGATTCTGGTGTTTCACATCACCGGCATGGTCATGGAAATCTTCAAAACCGCCATCGGCGCCTGGACCTATCCCGAGCCGACGCATTTCCACCTGGGCGGCGTGCCGCTGTTCACCGGCTTCATGTATGCCGCCATCGGGTCTTATCTGTTCCGGACCTGGCGGCTGCTCAGCCTTCGTTTCACCCATCACCCGAATCTGCCCGCCTTATGCGCCCTGGCGCTGGCTATCTATGTGAATTTTTTCACCGATCATGATCTGCCGGATGCTCGCTATCTGCTGCTGCTCGCCGCCATTCTGCTGTTCGGCCGCACCCGGGTTTATTACCGGCCCTGGCGGCGTGAGCGCTGGATGCCGCTGCTGCTGGGCTTCTTTCTGGTCGCGTTGTTCATCTGGTTCGCGGAGAATATCGGCACCTTCACCGAGATCTGGCGTTACCCGGACCAGAGGGCGGCCTGGCACATGGTTTCCTTCACGAAGCTGCTCTCCTGGTTCCTGTTGATGCTGGTCTCCTACACGCTGGTGGCACTGGCCCAAAGGCGGGCGGTGAGGGGGCAAGCTAGCCTTGCCGGGTAAAACCGGCTAGACAACCGCAGCCGTGCCATGGTGGCGCGGCGTTTTCTGCGGCCGTTCGGGGCAAAAACGCCATCGGGATGATCCGCGCCGTCGCCGGTTTTGAAACCTTGCGGCGTTTCCGGCCACATGGTCCGTGGTTGCGGGTTTCTTGCCCCAGCCAGACCCATGCCGCCCGAGGCGCCGCCCCGAAAACCCGGCTGTCTGCGTATGATTCCCCTTGGGCTCTGCTCCGCACGCCGCGACGGAGTCCGTGTATGTTCGATAAATTCTTCCGCAAAGAGATGGAGTGGGGTGGCAAGACCCTGATTCTGGAGACCGGCAAGGTTGCCCGCCAGGCTGATGGCGCTGTCGTCGCCTCCTATGGCGACACTGTTGTGCTCGCCACCGTGGTCGGCGCCAAATCCGCCAAGCCGGGGCAGGATTTCTTCCCGCTGACCGTGAACTACCAGGAGAAATTCTACGCTGCCGGCCGCATTCCCGGTGGCTTCTTCAAGCGCGAAGGCCGCCCGACCGAGAAGGAGACGCTGGTCTCCCGCCTGATCGACCGCCCGATCCGCCCGCTCTTCCCCGAAGGCTTCCGCAATGAAGTGCAGGTTGTGGTGAACGTGCTGAGCCATGATCTGGACAATGATCCGGACGTGGTCGGCCTGGTGGCGGCCTCCGCCGCGCTGACCCTCTCCGGCATTCCGTTCTTCGGCCCGGTGGGTGCGGCCCGCGTTGGCTACATCAACGGCGCGTATGTGCTGAACCCGACCACCAGCGAGCGCGAAGAGAGCAAGCTGGACCTGGTGCTCGCCGGCACCACCGAAGGCGTGCTGATGGTCGAGTCCGAGGCCTCCGAGCTCTCCGAAGAGGTGATGCTGGGCGCGGTCACCTTCGGCCATCAGAGCTTCCAGCCGGTGATCCAGGCGATCATCGAGCTGGCCGAATCCGCCGCCAAGGAGCCGTGGGATCTGCCGGAGGAATCCGAGGAGACCAAGACCCTGAAGGCGCGCGTGGATGCGCTGGCCCGCGCCGCCATCACCGAGGCCTACAAGGAGACGCAGAAGCAGGTCCGTTACGAGAAGCTGGCCGCCGCCAAGAAAGAGGCCGCCGCCAAGCTGACCGAGGAAGGGCTGAACGCCGAGGCCGCCAAGGGGCTGTTCAAGGCGCTGGAAGCGGATATCGTCCGTAACGCCATCCTGGATACCGGCCTGCGCATCGATGGCCGCGACACCAAGACCGTCCGCCCGATCCTCTCCGAGGTTGGTGTGCTGCCGCGCACCCATGGTTCGGCGCTGTTCACCCGTGGCGAGACCCAGGCGCTGGTCGTGGCCACGCTGGGCACCGCTCAGGACGAGCAGGTGGTGGATGCCATCGAGGGCGAGTTCAAGGAGCATTTCATGCTCCATTACAACTTCCCTCCGTTCTCCGTCGGTGAGACCGGCCGCATGGGCTCACCCGGCCGCCGCGAAATCGGCCATGGCAAGCTGGCCTGGCGCGCGGTTCACCCGCTGCTGCCGACCAAGGAAGCCTTCCCCTACACGCTGCGCGTTGTCTCCGAGATCACCGAGTCCAACGGCTCCTCCTCCATGGCCACCGTCTGCGGCACCTCGCTGTCGCTGATGGATGCCGGCGTGCCGCTGAAATCCCCGGTGGCGGGCATCGCCATGGGCCTGATCAAGGAAGATAAGGGCTTCGCGGTTCTGTCCGACATTCTGGGCGACGAGGATCACCTCGGCGACATGGATTTCAAGGTGGCCGGCACCGAAGAGGGCATCACCGCCCTGCAGATGGACATCAAGATCACCTCGATCACCCCGGAGATCATGAAGATCGCTCTGGAGCAGGCCAAGGGTGGGCGCCTGCACATCCTCGGCGAGATGGCCAAGGCGATCACCGGCAATCGCGACGGCGTCTCCGCCAACGCGCCGAAGATCGTCACCACCTCCGTGCCGAAGGACAAGATCCGCGACGTGATCGGCACCGGCGGCAAGGTGATCCGCGACATCGTCGAGAAGACCGGCGCCAAGGTGGATATCGGCGATGACGGCACGGTGAAGATCGCCGCTTCCGACGACAAGAAGATCCAGGCGGCCCTCGACATGATCAAGGGCATCGTGGCGGAGCCGGAAGTCGGCGTGATCTATAATGGCAAGGTCGTGAAGACCGCCGATTTCGGCGCCTTCGTGAACTTCCTCGGCGCCAAGGACGGCCTCGTCCATATCTCCGAGCTGGCCCAGGGCCGGGTTGCCAAGACCACCGATGTGGTCAAGCAGGGCGATGCGGTGAAGGTGAAGGTCATCGGCTTCGATGATCGCGGCAAGGTGAAGCTCTCCATGCGCGTGGTCGACCAGGAGACCGGCGCGGACATCTCCGACCAGGTTGGCTCCACCAAGGGCAAGCGCGAGCAGGCCGAAGGTTAAAAAAGTTTTTGGGGTGCAGCCCTTTTTTCAAAAAGGGCTGCAAAACGTTCGGGGCGGTGGCACCGGCGTTGCCAAAACCCCAAACGTTCTTCGCCGCTTTTTTGAAAAAAAGCGGCCCCTCCGGCGGCCTTCCACCGCCGCATAGCGGCGGCGGAACCTTCGCCGCCTTCGCCCAAAAACTTTTGCGCGGCGCCCTCTGGGCGCCGTTTTGCGTTGCGGCGGCGCGCTTGCCATAATCGCCTGAACCAGCAGGGGATGTGGGTGAATGACACAACAAGGGCGCGTGTCGCGGGCCAGACTGATCGCCGCCGCTTCGGCCGGCAATGCGCTCGAATTCTACGATTTCATGGTCTATGGCTATTTCGCCCTGGCGATCGGCCAGAGCTTCTTTCCCGCCCATAGCCAAACCGCCCGGCTGCTGCTCACCTTCGGCACCTTTGGCGTCTCCTTCTTCGCGCGGCCGATCGGCGCCATCATCCTCGGGCGGCTGGCCGATGTGAAAGGCCGCGCCTTCTGCATGATCCTCTGCGTGGCGATGATGAGCCTCGCCTCCTTGTTCATGGCCATTCTGCCCGGCCATGCGCAGATCGGGCTGTGGGCGCCGTTCGGCATCCTGGCCGCGCGCTTGCTGCAGGGGCTCGCCCTGGGCGGCGAATTCGGCAGCTCCACGGCGCTGATGATCGAGCATTCCGAAGGAGCGGAGACGCATGCGGCCAGCTTCCAGGGCATCAGCCAGAACATTTCCGGGCTGCTGGCGGTGGGGGTGGCCTGGCTGCTCTCGCTGCATCCGCAAGGGTTTTTCGGGCTGCAGAATTTCCGCATCGCCTTTTTGCTGGGGGCGATTGGCGGTGTGGTCGTGCTGATCCTGCGCAGGCGGCTGGAGGATGCGCCTTCCTTCAAGCGCCAGCAGGCGGAAAACCCGGGCCGGCACCCGATCCTGCCCGGCGCGATCATCATCGCCGGCGGCCTGGTGGCGATCGGCACGGCGCAGACCTATCTGGGGCTCTACCTGCCCACCTACGCCACCACGCAGCTGCATATGCAGCCGCACAAGGCGCTCTCCGCGATATTCATCCTGTATCTGATCCTGATGCTGATCATCCCGCTGCGGCTATTCCTGGCGCGGCTGTTCGACCGGACCGGCAATGTCGGGCTGATGATCGGCTCCTGCATCGGCATGGCGGTGGTGGCCTATCCGGCTTTCACCCTGCTGCAGCATTATCCCACCGAGGCGGCTTTGTTCTGCATGCCGATCCTCTTCAATCTGGTGGCGCTGCCCTATAACGCGCCGCTGAACGGGTTCATGGGGCTGGTGTTCCCGATCCAGGGCCGCGGGATCGGTCTTTCCACCGGCTATTCCATCGGTATCGCTCTGTTTGGCGGTTCGGCGCCGTTCATCTTCACCTGGCTGATCGCGCAAACCGGCAGCCCGCGCAGCCCGGCCCTGTATCTGGTGGTGACGGCCTTGATCACGCTGGCGGCGATCTGGGCGGCGCAGCGGCGGATGAGATTATATAGATAATCGTTTTTGGGGCCGCTCTTTGTCGCAACGCGCCATCCCAAAAACATTGGGGCTGTCCCAGATAAGTTTCAGGCTTATATCTTCAACGTCTTGAAGGATCAGCATTATTTCGATCATTGCAGGGTTTCGCCTTTTGCCCGTGGCGTCAAGGGCAAAAGGCGAAGAGACTCGGGATCGACATAATGGCCAGATGAATGAAGATCTGGAACAGAACCAAAACATTTATGGTTTAGGCGAGATAGGTTTACACCCACTCACTCTATTGATGTTTTGGCGAGCCATTTCACGTGTTTAAGATGACGCTGGCGCGTCAACCTGAACCCATATTGCGCTAATTTTCCAAACTCAGCGTCGCGGTCAGCCGCGCCGCCAGCAGCTGCGCCGGCCCGGCATCCGGCGGCAGACGTGAATCAATCGCCAGGCTCGCCAGCCCATGCACCAGGCACCAGCACGCCATCGTCTTGTCGGTCGCGCGGCCCGGTGCCGCCTGCTTGGCCACCCGCGCCGCCAGCACCCCATAGGCCGCCGCCAGCGCACTCTCCAGCTCCGGATAATGGCTGAGCCGCTCCGGCCCGAAAATCAGCCGGTACAAAGCCGGATTGGCCACCGCGAAACGTATATAGGCACAAGCCTGGTCCTGGAGCTTGTCCACCCCAAGCCTGTCGGCGGCTTCGAGATCCGCTGTGAGTTCCCATACCCCCGAAGTCGCAATCGCCGCGAGCAAATGCTCCCGGTCCGCGAAATATCGGTAGGCGGCGGTGGGGACACCCCGGCCTGGCGTGTCACCGCCCGCAGCGACAGCCCGGCCAGCCCCGCCTCTGCCAGCAGTTGCCGGCCGGCGGTGATCAACGCTGCCCGCAATTCGCGTTTCTCCGGAGAATTGGTTGACACTGATAACTCCATCATGGAAAAACAGTTGACACTGTCAACATAATCGAGGTCGCTATGGCTTCCAAGCGCGTTTCGGTTGATTTATCGACGATTCCTGAGCTGGTGGTGGTGTATCTCGGCATGCGGGTGAGAAGCCTGCGCGGGGTTGCCACGCTGGCGCGGCTCGGTCCGCAAATCCAGCGCGCCGTCGCCGCCCAGCCGGATGGGCTGCTGGCGCATGAATTCATGCTGTTCGGGGCGCTGCATGTCGGCATGCGGCAATATTGGCGGGATATGGACAGTCTGGAAGCCTTCACCCGCACCGGCGCGCATGCCGGATGGTGGCGCGATTTCATCAAGGACCCCGCCGGCACCGGCTTCTGGCACGAGGCCTATCGCAAGAGCGGCGGCATGGAGGGGATCTATCTGGATATGCCGGCCCCGCTGGGCTTGCAGAAAATCGCCCCGCCGCAGGCTGTTGAAGGCGCCTATAAGAGCAGCCGTGGCCGGATGGGGTGATCAGCCCAGCATCTGCACCAGCAGCACGATATTCAGCCCCAATATGAACGCCGCCCCGGCGACGGCCAGCCCGTTCAGCAGCCGGGAATTGGCGAAGCGGCCCATGATATCCACCCGGCGGGTGAAGGCGACGAGGGCGATCATCGGCACCGGCAGCGCGAAGGAGAGCACCACCTGGCTCAGCACCAGCGCGCGCGTCGCATCCACCCCCAGCCCGACCACGGCGAAGGCCGGCAGCATGGTGATCAGCCGGCGCAGCCAGAGCGGGATGGAGAAGGTGACAAAGCCCTGCATGATCGACTGCCCGGCCATCGTCGCCACCGCCGAGGAGGAGAGGCCCGAGGCCATCAGCGCCACCAGGAACACGCCGGCCGCGGCGGGGCCGAGCAGCGGGGTGAGGGTGTGGTAGGCGGTTTCGATATCCGCCACATCCGGATGCCCGGCATGGAAGGCGGCGGCGGCGGTCACCACCATCGCCATATTCACCAGCCCCGCCAGGCTCAGCGCGATCACCACCTCGCGGTTGGAAAAGCGCAGCAGCGTCCGGCGCTCGCTATCGTCGCGCGGGGTGACGCGGTGCTGGGTGAGGCTGGAATGCAGATAGAGCGCGTGCGGCATCACGGTGGCGCCGATGATCCCCACCGCGATGGTCAGCGCATTCGCATCCGGCAGCATCGGCAGCACAGCGCCGCGCGCCGCCTGCCCCATTGCACCGGGGAGATGAATAATTCCGCCAGATAGCAGGCCGCGATCACCAGGATCAGCCCGCCGATCATCAGCTCCATCGGCCGGAAGCCGCGCCCGCCGAGAACCAGAAACACGTAAGTGAGCACCGCCGTGATCCCCATGCCCGCGAGCAGCGGCAGATGGCACAGCAATGCCAGCCCGATGGCGCCGCCGAGGAACTCGGCGAGGTCGGTCGCCATCGCCGCCACCTCGCTGACCACCCACATGAAATAGATCAGCTTGCGCGGCAGATGCTCGCGGCAGGTCTCGGCAAGATTGCGCCCGGTCACCAGCCCCAGCTTGGCGGAGAGTGCCTGAAACAGCATGGCGATGACATTGGCCAGCAGCACCACCCAGAGCAGCCGGTAGCCATAGAAGGAGCCGGCCTGGATGTTGGTGGCGATATTGCCTGGGTCCATATAGGCGATGGAGGCGATCAGCGCCGGGCCGGCGAACAGCAAGGCGGTGCGCAGCCCAAGCCGGCGCCCCGCCAGAACGGCGTGGATCTCGGCCTCGGTCCGGCGGCTCAGCCCGGTATCTGTCTCGGCATCCATTCTGCCTGGTCACTCCTAGCGCATGAAATTGCGCGCTGAATTTAAAGCTGGATACTCATGCTTGAGGATCCAGCGCGCCGCGATGCACGCGTGAAAAATGTAACCTTGGCTACAAATTTTACAAGGGCATGTCTGCGCCGCTGTCTTTTGGGATTCGGAGGCTAATCCATTGAAAAGGCGCGCCGTTCATTGCTGAACGCCGCGCCTTGCCGATCATTATGAAATTTTCAGATCAGCCTGATCGGTTTCAGACCATCTGCAGATGCCCGGTCTCGACATTGAAATGCAGCCCGGCCAGGGTCAGGCGGCCATCCAGCACCCGTTCCTTGATCCAGGGGAAGCTCAGCAGATTGGCCAGCGAGACGCGGATCGCCTCATGCTCGCAGGCGGCGCACTGGCTGTCGAAATCCGCGCCCTGGCTTTCCGGCGCATCGCAGACGCGCTGGCGCGCGGTGGTGGCGATCTGCATCCAGCTATCCACGAAGTCCCGGCTGCCTTCACCCGAGCCCTGCATCAGCGCGCGAATGCCGCCGCAGCGGCTATGGCCGAGCACGACGATGGAACGCACATTCAGCGAGTTCACCGCGAATTCCAGGGCGGCGGAGGTGCCGTGCTGCTTGTCATCCGGCGCGTAGGGCGGTACCAGGGCGCTGACATTGCGCACCACGAAAATCTCGCCCGGGGCGCAGTCGAAAATCGCTTCCGGGGCCACGCGGCTATCCGAACAGGCGATCACCATCGCCGGCGGGGACTGCCCATCGCGCGCCAGGGTGGTGTAGCGGTCCTTGTGCTCCTGCCAATAATTGCTGCGGAACCGGTCATACCCTTCGAGCAGTGTCTTCATAACCCTCCTGTTTCGCCGTGACCCAAAATCTCTCCATCTCCTCCAACGTCGAGTCGCGCGGGGTTTTGCCGGACTGTGCCAGCAATGTTTCGACCCGCGAAAACCGCCGGATGAATTTCTCATTCGCCCCTTCCAGACAAGCCTCGGCATCCTGGCCGAGCTTGCGGGCGAGATTGACCAGCACGAACAGCAGATCCCCCAGCTCATCGGCAATGCGCGCGGGCTTGGCCTCGGCCAGCTCCGCCTTCAGCTCGGCGATCTCCTCGTCCAGCTTCTCCAGCACGGCGTTCGCATCCGGCCAGTCGAACTTCACCCGCGCGGCGCGGCTGGTGAGCTTCTGGGCACGTTTGAGCGCGGGCAGGGCCGTCGCCACCCCGTCCAGCGCGCCATGCTGGGCGACGCTGGCGCGCTCGGCTTCTTTCTGGCTCTCCCAGGCGGCGGTCTGCGCGGCGGCGGAGCGGCTGGCCTCCTCGCCGAACACATGCGGATGGCGGCGGATCATTTTCGCGGTGATCCCGGCGGCGACATCGTCGAAACTGAACCAGCCGCGCTCGGCCGCCATTTGCGCGTGATAGACCACCTGGAACAGCAGATCCCCCAGCTCATCCTGCAGCTGTGCGGGGTCGCCCGCCGCGATGGCGGCGCGGACCTCGTAGGCTTCCTCGATCGTATAGGGCGCGATGGTGGCGAAATCCTGCTCCTTGTCCCAGGGACAGCCGGTCTCGGGATCGCGCAGCGCCGCCATCACGTTGATGAGGGCCTGAATCGGTGCTTCATTCGACATGACCGGGTTTTTAGATAGCAGGACGCAAAATGGCCAGCGCTCATGAGTTTTCATTCAGCACGCTGAGGGGCGAACCCTATCCGCTGGCGGCCTTGAAGGGGCGCGTGGTGCTGGTGGCCAACACCGCCAGCAAATGCGGTTTCACCCCTCAATATGAGGGCTTGCAGGCGCTCTGGGCGGAATATGGGCTGCGCGGGCTGACGGTGATCGGCGTGCCCTGCAATGATTTCGGCGGCCAGGAGCCGGGCGCGGCGGAGGAAATTGGCCAGTTCTGCCAGGCCAATTACGGCGTGGATTTCCCGATGATGGCGAAAGAGCATGCCATCGGGGAGGCGGCGCATCCCTTCTTCAGCTGGGTGGTGGCGCAGAAAGGCTTCCTGGCGAAACCGCGCTGGAATTTCTACAAATATCTGATCGGCCCGGATGGGCAGCTGCTGGATTTCTTCATCTCCGCCACCAAGCCCGACGCACCGAAGGTGAAACGCGCCATCGCCCGCGCGCTCTTGCCCGGATAAATCGCCACGGCCTATGGTCCGCGCGATCAAGAAAGGGTCTGAGCATGAGTTCTGCGCGTTTTGCCTTCATCAAGGCCTCCTGGCATGCCGATATTGTCGATCAGGCGCTGAAGGGCTTTCAGGAGCTGATCCCGGCCGCGCAGGTGGATGTGTTCAGCGTGCCCGGCGCCTTCGAGATGCCGCTGCTGGCGCGCGATCTGGCACAGACCGGCCGCTACGCGGCGGTGGTGGCGGCGGCCTTCGTGGTGGATGGCGGCATCTACCGGCATGATTTCGTCGCCCAGGCGGTGGTGGATGGGCTGATGCGCGCCGGGCTGGATAGCGGCGTGCCGGTGCTCTCGGTCTCGCTCACCCCGCATCACTACCAGGAAACCGACCACCATAACGCGATCTACCGGGCGCATTTCGTCACCAAGGGCCAGGAAGCCGCGAAAGCGGCGTTGGCGATCACCGAGACGCGGGCAAGCCTAAAGTCCTAAACGTTTTTGAGGGCGGAGGCGCCCAAGCTTCCATCGTCGTGCAGCGGCGATGGAAAGGCGCCGCAGGGTCGGGAACTTTTTTCAAAAAGTTTCCGAAAACGTTGGGGGTGTTCGCAACACCGTTAAACCAACCTTAACGCCGCCTCAATGATCCGCCGCGCCTCGCTCCAAAGCCCGTAACGGTCAAACTCATCGCGCGTCGCCCAGGCGACTTCCAGCACATCATCCTGCGCCTTCGCCTCGCCGCCCGCATAGCGGGCCGCGAAATCCAAAATCGTATAGTGAAACTCAATCGCTCCCGCCGCGTCACGATGGATCGAATCCACATGCCCGGCCAGCACCAGAGTCCCACAGCGCAGGCCGGTTTCCTCGAACAGCTCGCGCCGCGCCGTCTGCTCCGCCGTCTCGCCCAGCTCCTGCTTGCCGCCGGGCAGGGACCAGAGCCCGGCCCCTGGCGGTTTACCGCGTTTGACGAGCAGCACCTCATCGCCTTTGATGAGAACGATGCCGATGCCGATTTTCGGCGCGCTGGGATATTGGCTCATATTCTAGATCATCTAGGGCCATTGCGGCATCCAGCCAAATGCGAGGAGTTTTAAGATGACCCGACCCGCTTGCATCCGCCATTGGCGTGACCTGGAAGATGCGGATGATGCCGCCTATCCGGGCGATACGGAGCTGATGAGCATTGGCGCGCCGCTTGCCCGCAAAATGGGGCTGACGCGGATCGCCATTCACCATGAAAGGCTGCCGCCCGGGCGGCGCACCTCCTACCCGCATGCGGAAAGTGCGCAGGAAGAATTCGTGTATGTGCTGGAGGGCACGCCGGATGTGTGGCTTGACGGGCATCTGCACCGACTCGCCCCCGGCGATGCCGTGTCCTTCCCGCCCGGCACCGGCATCTGCCACAGTTTTCTCAATAATACCGGCGAGGAGGTGCGGCTCCTGGTGATCGGCGAGCCGAACTTCCCGCAAAACCGCATCGCCTACCCAAAAAACCCAGCTTACCAAGCCTCGATCGGCGAGCGTGGCTGGACGGACTGGCCGGCGCGCGAGATGGGGCCGCATGACGGGAAGGCGAGGTGAGCAGAACAGGCTCTCGCTTTTTGTTTGAGCGAGCAAGTTTATCCGATCAAACGAATCCGTTTGATCGGATGTTGTTCTAACCCGCCTTCACCGTCTCGATCGCCTCGCGCTGATCGAACAGATTGAGCAAAATCCGCAAGGCCTGCCCGCGTTCGCTCTCCAGCCTTGGGTCGCGCTGCAGGGTCATCACCGCATCCTGCCGGGCCATGGTCAGCAGATCGCCATTCTCCTCCGGGTCCGCCAGCAGATAGCCGGGCAGGCCGGACTGGCGGGTGCCGAGATACTCGCCGGCCCCGCGCAGGCGGAAATCCTCATCCGAAATCAGAAATCCATCCTCGGTGTCGCGCAGGATGGAGAGCCGCTTGCGGGCCGTTTGGCCGATCTTGTTGTCATGCAGCAGCAGGCAGAAACTCTTCGCCGCGCCGCGCCCGACCCGCCCGCGCAGCTGATGCAGCTGCGCCAGCCCGAAGCGCTCCGCATGCTCGATCACCATCACATTCGCCTCCGGCACATCCACCCCGACCTCGATGACCGTGGTGGCGACCAGGATGGTCTTCCGCCCGGCGGCGAAATCCGCGAGTGCGGCGTCGCGCTGCTCGGCCGGCATCTGCCCATGCGCCATCGCCACCGCCGCGCCGAACACGCTCTGCAGTTCGGCGAAGCGGATTTCGGTGGCGGTGATGTCCAGCGCCTCGGATTCCGAGACCAGCGGGCAGACCCAATAGACCCGCCCACCCGCGCCGATTGCCCTGGCGATGGCGTCGCGCAGCTTCGGCAGCTCCGAGAGCCGGTGCATGGTGGTGGTGATCGGCGCCCGGCCCTTGGGTTTTTCGGTGATGCGCGAAACATCCATCTCCGCCCAATGGGTCAGCAGCAGCGTGCGCGGGATCGGGGTGGCGGTCATCACCAGCAGATCCGCCGCTTCGCCCTTGGCGCCCAGCGCCAGGCGTTGATCCACGCCGAAGCGATGCTGCTCGTCGATCACCGCCAGGCCGAGATCGTGAAATTCCACGCTCTTCTGGAAAATCGCATGGGTGCCGATGATGATCTTCAGCGTGCCATCCGCCAGATCCTGCAAAATCGCCCGGCGTGCCGCCGCCTTCACGCTGCCGGTGAGCAGCGCCACCGGCACCGGGGAGAGGCGCTTGAAGGTCGCGAAATGCTGCTTGGCCAAAATCTCCGTCGGCGCCATCAACGCCGCCTGCGCCCCGGCCTCCACCGCCCCCAGGCAGGCCAGCAGCGCCACCAGCGTCTTGCCGGAGCCGACATCGCCCTGCAGCAGCCTTCGCATCCGGTGCGGGGCCGCCATGTCCGCGTCGATCTCGCGCAGCGCCTGCAACTGCCCGGCGGTGGGAGGAAAGCCGAATTTCGCCAAGGCGGCCGCCCGCAGCCGGTTATCGCCAGCCAGCACGCGCCCGCTCTCGCGCCGCCGGCGGGCCCGCACCAGCGCAAAGGCGATCTGGCGGGCCAGCAGCTCGTCATAGGCCAGGCGCTCACGCGGCGCCTTGCCGGGCACTTCCGCCGGCGCATGCAGTGCGCGCAACGCCGCGCCAAAACCTGGCCAGCCGCGCCTGGCCAGAATGCTCGGATCGTGCCATTCGGGAAACTCCGGAAGCATTTCCAGCGCCCCCAGCACCGCCCGGCGCATCGTGCGCGGTGTAATTCCCGCCGCGAGTGGCCAGACCGGCTCGATCCAGGGAAACTCCGCCTCGCGGAACTGATGCGTCACCTGGTCCGGATGCGCCATCACCAGCCGGTCCTGAAACCGCTCCAGCTTGCCAGCGACAATCAGCTTCGCCCCCACCGGAAATTGCGACAGCCGGGCAGCATGAAACAGCACGATCTCGCCAAAACCGGTGCCATCGCCCATCACCACCCGCCAGGGCTGGCCCTTGCGCCCGGCGGCTCGTGGCTGACGATCTCCACCCGCAGCGTCGCCACCTGCCCAGGCTGGGCCTGCGCCAGGCTCGGCGTCGCCCGCCGGTCCACATACTCCACCGGCAGATGGAACAGCACATCGCGCACGCTCTCCCCGCCCACTAGCTTCGCCATCAATCCAGAAAGCCGGGCGCCCAGACCCGGCAGCGTGGCCAGCGAAGCGCGCAGAGGCAGCAAAAATTCCATCGTCACGGGCTTAACTCTTGGCCAAACCAACCCTATACCGCAAGCTGTCATGACCGAAGATGAACACGCGTCCCTGGACACACGCCGCAAACGGCTGCTCTACCGCGCCAATCACCGCGGCACCTATGAGAACGACCTGATGATCGGCGGCTTCGTGAAAGCCCGAATCGCCGGCATGTCCGAGTCCGAACTCGACGAAATTGAAGCCGTCATGGAATTCCCCGACGCCGAACTCGCCGACTGGCTCACCGGCCGCAAACCCATCCCCGCCCACGCCGACAGCCCCATGCTCCGGCGCATCCGCGAAGCCGCCCTGAACGGGATATGAGGGGTATTGTCTCGGTCAGTGCAGGGGGGCGCCGCCCCCTGCACCCCCGCTAAGGACTCAGTCCCTTAGGATCCCATCAATTCGGGTCTGTGGAAGGGAGGGCCCGGCTGGTGCCTTTCCACCCGCTGTTGCGTGAATGGCCCTCCCTTCCACAGACCCGGACGGGTTCCAAGGGCGAGCCCTTGGCGGGGGCCCAGGGGCGGAGCCCCCTGGGCTGACGGAGACATTACCCTCATGATCCCGGTTTACGGCGCCCCGGAGGGCGTGGATGCGTTGGTGCTGGTGCGTCGGCTGGGCGAGCATGACGGGCCGGTTTTGCATGTGGCGCGCGATGATGCGCGCTTGGCGGCGCTGGCGGAGGAGATCGGGTTTTTCGGGCCTGAGATCGAGGTGATATCGCTGCCGGCCTGGGATTGTCTGCCCTATGACCGGGTTTCACCGAATGGCGGGATTGTCGCGGAGCGGATTTCGGCGTTGAGCCGGTTGCAGGCGGAACCGGGCAAGAAGCGGATTGTGCTGACGACGGTGAACGCCGCCTTGCAGAAGGTGGCGCCGCGCAGCGCGCTGGCGGGGGCGGGGCTGAGCCTGGCCAAGGGCGAGCAGGTTTCGCTGAGCGATGTGGCGAGCTTCCTGGAGGCTGACGGCTATCGGCGCACCGGGATGGTGATGGAGGCCGGCGAGTTCAGCCTGCGCGGCGGCATTCTGGATGTGTTTCCGGCCGGGGCTTCGCAGCCGGTGCGGATCGACATGTTCGGAGACGAGATCGAGAGCCTGCGGCATTTCGATACCGAGACCCAGCGCTCGGGTGAATCGCTGCTGCGGCTGGATTTCCACCCGGCCTCGGAATTGCCGCTGGATAGCGCCTCGGTGGCGCGGTTTCGCACCAATTGGCGGGAGCTGTTTGGGCCGAAGGCGGTGGAGGATGCGCTTTACGTCTCCATCTCTGAGGGGCGGCGCCATCCTGGGGCGGAGCATTATCTGCCGTTGTTTACCGAGGCGATGGAGACGATCTTTGATTATCTCCCGAACGCCTCCGTCAGCCTGGACCATCAGGCCGAGGCGGCGGTGGCGGCGCGGTTTGAGCTGATCGCCGACCATTATGCCGAGCGCCGGCTGCCACCGCGCCCGGGCGAGCCAATTTTCCGGCCGATCCCGCCAGGGATGCTGTATCTTGACCGTGAGGCCTGGGAGGCAGCGCTCGGCAAAGGCCCGTGCTTCGCCTTCTCGCCCTTCACCAAGCCGGATGGCGGGGCGGCGGGCATCGAGATCGGCGGCCGCCCGGCGCCGATTCTCACCGGCCAGCAGGTTCCGGCCTTCGAGGCGCTGGGTGAGCTGAAAACCAAATGGGCGGAGAGCGGGCGGACCATTCTGCTCGCCGCCTGGAGTTTCGGCTCGCGCGAGCGCCTCACGCTGATGCTCAAGGAGCACGGGGTTGGTCCCGTGCGGCCTGTGGTTTCGGCGGACGAGGCCCGCGCTTTGCCGCCGGGGACCATCGCGCTCGCCGTGCTGCCGCTGGAGCGTGGCTTTCTCACGGATCGTCTGGCGGTGGTGGCGGAGCAGGATCTGCTCGGCAGCCGCATCGCCCGCCCGCCAAAGCGCAAGCGCCGGGCGGATCAGTTCATCGCCGATGCGACCGAGATCGAGGCCGGGGATCTGGTGGTGCATCAGGATCACGGCATTGGCCGCTATGAGGGGCTGGAGACCGTCACCGTCAACGGCGCGGCGCATGACTGCCTGAAGCTGATCTATGATGGCGGGGACAAGCTGTTCCTGCCGGTTGAGAATATCGATCTGCTCTCGCGCTTCGGCCAGGAAGGTGACGGTGTCACGCTGGACAAATTGGGTGGGGCCTCCTGGCAGGCGCGCAAGGCGAAGGCGAAGAACCGCATCCAGGATATGGCGGCCGGGCTGATCCGGCTCGCGGCGGAGCGCAAGATGCGCGAGGCGCCGTTGCTGGCCGCCGATGACGGCGCCTTCGCGGAATTCTGTGCGCGTTTCCCTTATACCGAGACCGAGGACCAGGCGAAGGCGATCGCCGATGTGATGGAGGATTTCGCCACCGGCCGGCCGATGGACCGGCTGATCTGCGGCGATGTCGGCTTCGGCAAGACCGAGGTGGCGCTGCGGGCCGCCTTCATCGCGGCGATGGCGGGCTCCCAGGTGGCGGTGGTGGTGCCGACCACGCTGCTGGCGCGCCAGCATTTCCGCTCCTTCTCCGCGCGTTTCGAGGGCTTGCCGATCAAGGTGGCGCAGCTCTCAAGGCTGGTGACGGCCAAGGAAGCGGCGCAGGTGAAAGCCGGGCTGGCTTCGGGCGAGATTTCCATTGTCGTCGGCACCCATGCGGTGATGGCGCAGGGGATTTCCTTCTCGGATCTCGGCCTGCTGATCGTCGATGAGGAGCAGCATTTCGGGGTGAAGCACAAAGAACGGCTGAAGGAGCTGAAGGCCGATGTGCATGTGCTGACGCTGACCGCCACGCCGATCCCGCGCACGCTGCAGCTGGCGCTGACCGGGGTGCGCGACCTATCTCTGATCACCACCCCGCCGGTGGACCGGCTGGCGGTGCGCACTTTCATCATGCCCTTTGATTCACTGGTGATCAAAGAAGCCATCGCCCGCGAGAAATTCCGCGGCGGGCAGATTTTCTGCGTGGTGCCTCGGATCGAGGACCTGGAGCCGATGGCGGCGCGGCTGCGCGAGATCGTGCCGGATCTGCGCACGGTGATGGCGCATGGAAGGCTGGCGCCGACCGAGCTGGAACGGGTGATGACCGAGTTCGGTGAAGGCAAGTACGATGTGCTGCTGGCCACCAACATCGTGGAATCCGGCCTCGACATGCCGGCGGTGAACACGCTGATCATTTACCGGGCGGATATGTTCGGGCTGGCCGGGCTGTATCAGCTGCGCGGCCGCGTCGGGCGTGGCAAGCAGCGTGGCTATGCCTATCTCACCTGGCCGCCGCATCACCGGCTCTCGGCCGCCTCCGAGAAGCGGCTGGAGGTGATGCAGACGCTGGACACGCTGGGGGCGGGCTTCACCCTGGCGTCGCATGACCTGGATCTGCGCGGGGCGGGCAATCTGCTCGGCAATGAGCAATCCGGCCATATCCGCGAGGTCGGTATTGAGCTGTATCAGCAGATGCTGGAGGATGCGGTGAATGATCTGCGCGCCCAGCATAAGGATGCGCAGAAGATCGAGCGGGATTGGACGCCGAACATCAATCTCGGCCTGCCGGTGCTGATCCCGGAAACCTATGTGGCGGATCTGCCGATCCGGCTCGGGCTGTACCGGCGCATTGGCGGGCTTGCCTCGGATGCCGAGAGTGAGGCGCTGGCGGCGGAGCTGGTGGACCGGTTCGGGCCGATCCCGGCGGAGGTGGAAAACCTACTCTCGGTGGTGGCGCTGAAGCGCGCCTGCCGTGAGGCGAATGTGGAGAAGCTGGATGCCGGGCCGAAAGGCATGGTGGTCAGCTTCCGCAAGAATGATTTTTCCAACCCCGCCGGGCTGATCCGCTGGATCGGCACCAAAGGCGGTCTGGTGAAGCTGCGCCCGGACCAGAAGCTGGCGATGGTGCGCGATATGGATGTAACGGCCCGCATGGCCTACGCCCGCGATTTGCTGACCAATCTGGTCAAGCTGGTGAAAACCCCCGAGGCCTGAAATCGCGAAAGTTTTTAGGGGTTTGGGGGATTTTTTCAAAAATCCCCCAAGAGTCTTCGCTTACAGCGTCTTCCAATAGGCGGCCGCACAGCTCACCACGCTCGGCGTATTCGGATGCTCCGCCGCCTGCTTCTGCTGCTCACCCTCGCCGGTGGCGAAGCTCTGGCCAACGGAATTGATGATATTATGCACCGGCCCGTTGGACGTGCCGGTGATGTTCTGGGCCGTCTGGCTGACATTATGCTTCTCCAGCGCCTGACAGACATTGGTGCTGCCGCCGGCGGCCATCGGCACGCCGAAGAAAATCACCAATAAAACCACGATGACCCCGATAATCCCAATCCCTGCTTTCACGTATCATTCTCCTGAATATTTAAGAAGATGCGCCAAGTCTTTGACGCGCCTTAAGCTTCAGGGATTTGGGGAGCAGGGCGGAGGAGGCAATTAAAAATGTTCTGACAATGGTGTTAACCAGGGGCGTTAACCAGGGGGCGTTGGCTGTGTTCAGCGCACCGCCATCTTCGAGAACAGATTGATCACCAGCACGCCCGCCATGATCAGCGCCATGCCAGCCACACCCGGCCAGTCCACCGGCTGGCGGTAATAGAAAAACCCCACCCCGGCGATGAGGATGATGCCGAAGCCGCACCAGAGCGCGTAGGCGTAGCCGAGCGGGATCACCTTCACCACCTGCGAGAGCATGAAGAAGCTGATGCAATAGCCGACCAGCACGAGGACGGATGGCCCCAGCCGGGTAAAACCGGCACAGGCTTTCAGCGCCGAGGTGGCGGTGACCTCAGAGAGGATGGCAATCGTCAGAAAGAGATAGGCCAAGGCTCAGAAATCCGAGCAGCGGCCATTCTTCTCCCAGTCGCCATAACGGGTCGGCTCCGGCCCGGTGGGGCCGCCGATCTCTTTCGGCAGTTTCGGAGCCTCGGGCTTTTTCGGGGGCTGCGCCGCGGGGGCGGGTTTGGTGTCTTCCATGCCCAGTAATTTAGGCGATCCGCCGGGGAAGGGAAGGGTATTGCGGCTACTGGCCGGGTTGCACCCCGGCCTGCATGATCCGCTGCTGATCGAGCTGGCGCCAGGTGGCGTTGGCCGGGGCGCTGGCGAGCGATTGCTTGAACAGCCCCAAGGCTTCCGGGGTGATGGCGCCGGCCTGCTCGCTCAGCGCCTCCGCAAGATAAGCCTCGCCCTGGCTGGCATCCGCGGTGCCGGGCTGCACGCTGGCCAGATGCGCGCGTAGCAGCGCGATCAGCTGGGCCAGCTTCGCCTGCGCCGATTCCTGCTGGGCGAGCCACTTCGCATGCGGCTCGGAGGGCACATTCCAGGTGGCGTCTGGCAGATAGAGCGAGAACGCCCCCAGCGGCAGCGCCAGCGTGGCGACAATCAGCAGCATTTTGGCGCTGCCGCCTTTCGCGGTGGCGGGAAGGCATCCGCCGCCAGCACCCGGCGTTCGATTTCCAGCCGCGCGCCATCATGCTCGGCACGGCTGATGCGGCCATCGGCCAGGTCGCGCTCAAGCTCGACCAGCTGGGCACGGTGCAGCGCCAGGGCCGCGTCGCGCCGCTCCGGCAGATTGCGCGGGGCGCGCAGGCACAGCAGCAGCGGCAAGGAGAAAGCCAGCGCCAGCAGCGCCATATAGATCAGGATCATTTCAGCAATTCATCCAGCCTGGCCTGCTCGGCCTGGCTCAGCGGGGCGGTGGCGGGCTGGCGGGCGCGCCGGCCGAACCAGACCGCGAAAAAACCCAGAATCAGCGCGATAAAGGGCGAGGCGTAGAGCAGCCAGGTCAGCGGCGAGATCGGCGGTTTCAGCAGCACGAAAATGCCGTAGCGCTGGACCATGTAGTTCATGATCTGCTTGTTCGGCACGCCCTGCACGACCTGCTGGCGGATGATCACCCGCAGCTGATGCGCCAGCTTGGCGGAGGAGGCCTCGATGCTCTCATTCTGGCAGACCAGGCAGCGCAGCTGGTCGCCCACCGCCTCGGCCCGCTTTTCCTGGGCCGGGGTGAGGGTGACGCCGTCGCGCACCACCATATCCTGCCCCAGCGCCAGACCGGGCAGCAGCAGCAAGGCCAGAAGCAGCCGGCGCGCGCTCATGAATATTTCCGGAACAGCGGCATCAGCTGGCTGTCCACCACCTGCTGGGTCAACGCGCCGGGATAGCGCCAGCGCACGATGCCGGTCTTGTCGATGAAATAGGTCTCCGGCACGCCGTAAACCCCCCAGTTGATCGCGGTGAGCCCGGAGGCGTCGGCGGCGATGCGCTGATACGGATTGCCGAACCGGGCCAGATAATCGGCGGTGGCGTCCGGGTGGTCCTGATAGGCGATGCCCCAGATGGTGATGCCGCTGGCCGCGAGCTTCGCCAGCATCGGCGTCTCTTGCTGGCAGGGCAGGCACCAGCTGGCGAACCAGTTGACCAGCATCGGCTTGGCCGGGGCCTCGATATCCGTGTTGGCAAAGCCCTGGGCGCCATCGGTGCCGGGCAGGGTGAAAGCCGGGGGGCGCTTGCCGATCAAGGGTGAGGGCAGGGCGTGCGGGTCGTAATCATCCTGCTTCATGCGGCGCAGGATGGTGTAGAACCCGGCCCCGCCCGCCACCACGACGGCAAGCGGCACCCCGAACAGCAGACGCCGACGCAAAGGCGACATCAGGCCGCCGCCCCTTTCGGCAGGCGCTTGCGGTTGGGCGCGCCGACGCGCAGCCGCCGGTCAGAGAGCGAGCAGAACCCGCCAAGCGCCATGATCAACCCGCCAAACCAGATCAGCGGCGCGCCGGGATGCCAGTTCAGCCGCAGCTCCGCGCCGCCATTCTGCTCATCGGCGAACACCACGTAGATATCCTGCAGCCCGTTGGTGTGGATGGCGGCATCGTTGGTGGTCGTGCCCTGGGCGGTGAAGATGCGCCGCGCCGGATGCAGGGTGAGGAAGGTGTGGCCGCCTTCGCCGATGCTGACATCCGCGACGCGCTGGGAATAATTCGGCCCCGGCGCATCATGAATATCATTTAGCGTCCAGCTGTACCCGCCAAGCTCGGTCGATTGGCCGGGCTTGAGCACGACGACGCTCTGCTGGGCCAGCGTCATACCGGCGATGCCAAGCACGGACACGCCAAAGCCTATATGCCCCAAAGCGGCGCCGATGGCCGCGCGCGGCAGGCTGAACAGCCGCCCCAGCGCCTGGCCCAGCGGGACGCGGAACAGCCGGATGCGGTCCGCGAGGTCGGTCAGCCCGGCCATCACCACCCAGGCCCCGCCCGCCAACCCGAGGGCGGCGATCAGATGCTTGGTCGCGGTGAGGATGATCAGCACCAGCAGCGCGATGCCGCCGGCCAGCCAGAGCCGCTGCAGCACCGGCAGCATGTCCGCGCGTTTCCAGCGCAAAAGCGGCCCCACCCCCATCGCCAGAATGATCGGCCCGGCCAAGGGCAGCACCGTCTGGTTGAAGAACGGCGCGCCGACGGAGAGCTGAATGCCGAACAGCAGATTGGCGAACGGCGGGTAGAGCGTGCCGGTGAACACCACCGCCGCGATCGCGCAGAGGAAGATATTGTTGAGCACCAGCGCGCTCTCCCGGCTGATCGGCGCATAGATGCCGGCCCCGGCCAGAATGGGCGCGCGGATGGCAAAGAGCAACAGCGAACCGCCAATGGTGATGCCGAGCAAAGCCAGGATGAACAGCCCCTGATCAGGTGCCGCCGCGAAGCTGTGCACGGAATTCAGAATGCCCGAGCGCACCAGGAAGGTGCCGGAGAGCGAGAGCGAGAAAGTGGCGATGGCCAGCAGCACCGTCCAGGCCTTCAGCGCCTCGCGCTTTTCCACCACGATGGCGCAATGCAGCAACGCCGTGCCGGTGAGCCAGGGCAGCAGCGCCGCGTTTTCCACCGGGTCCCAGAACCAGTAACCGCCCCAGCCCAGCGTGTAATAGGACCACCAGCTGCCCAGCGTGATGCCGGCGGTGAGGAAACACCAGGAGATCAGCGCCCAGGGGCGCACCCAGCGGCCCCAGGCGGCGTCGATGCGTCCTTCCAGCAGCGCCCCGATGGCAAAGGCGAAGGCGACCGAAAAGCCGACATAGCCGGTATAGAGAACTGGCGGATGGAAGGCCAAGCCGGGGTCTTGCAGGATCGGGTTCATGCCTGCCCCCTCCAGCGGCGGCGGCCAGATGCGGGTGAACGGGTCCGAGACCGACAAGGTGAAGAGCAGGAAACCGCAGGAGACCAGACCCAGCACGCCGAGCACGCGGGCGCGCAAGGTGGCGGGTAGCTGCCGCCCGCCCAGTGCCACGGCGGCACCGCAGAGCGACAGGATCAGGCACCAGAGCAGGATCGAGCCGTCATGATTCCCCCAGACCCCGGTGATGCGATACATCAGCGGCACGATCGAGGAGGAGAAATCCGCGATATTCTCGACCGTGAAATCCGAGACCACGCCGGCCCAGACCAAGGCGAGGAAAGATAAGGCGATGGCGGTGAAATGCAGCAGCGTCAGCAGCGGCGCCGCCGCCAGGGCGCGCGGGTCCTTCAGCGTCGGGCCGATGATGCCGATGATGCCCTGCACGCAGGCCAGCACCACCGCCATCGCCAGGAGAAAATGGCCGAGTTCGGGGATCATGTGCCGCTGCCTTTCACTTTCATGTCGTTCCAGGCGCTGGCATTGGGCGGCGGGCCGAAGCGCGGGTCCCATTCGCCGCTCTTTTTCAGCTCCTCCTCGACATCCTTGGGCATGTAATCGGCGCCGTGCTTGGCCAGCACCTCATCGGCGACGAAAACACCGTGCGGGCCCATGGCGCCGATCGTCACCACCCCCTGGCCCTCGCGGAACAGGTCCGGCAGCACCCCGGTGAAGGTCACGGGCACTGCGGCGCGGCCATCGGTGATGGCGAAGCTGGTGGTCGGCTTGTCGCCGGAGAGGGTGGTCTTCACGCTGCCCATCTCGACGATGCCGCCCAGCCTGAAATTCTGCCCCGGCGCCGGGGCCTTGGCCACCACCTGGCGGGGCGAGAGGAAATAGGTGAGGGAGGAGGAGAAGGCCGCCAAGCTCAACGCCATCGCGCCGCCCAGGCAGACAAGACTGGCCAAGACGAGATAAAGCCGCCGCTTTTTCGGAGCCCGCATGGTTAGAGCTGTTCAGCCTGGGCCAGACGCGCCCGCGCCCGGCGCAGCCGCGCCAGCGTCAGCCAGGCGGCGCCGATCAGGAACAGCACCGTAACCCCATAGGCCCCGTTGATGAAGGGCCAGACATTGATGCTTTGAATTGCGGCCGGGTTCATGGCGTGCGCTCCGCGGCGGCGCGCAGCAGGGCGGTGGTCTTGCGTTCCGAGATCGCCGCCGACATCCGCGCCACCACCATGGTGATGAAAGTAAGATAGAATCCCACCGAGGCGATCAGCAGCGGGTAGAGCATGGTGATATAGATCTTCGAGCCACCGGAGATGGAAATGGTGTTGCCCTGGTGCAGCGTGTTCCACCATTGCACCGAGAACACGATGATCGGCAGGTTGACCGCCCCGGCCAGCGCCAGAATGGCGGCGGCGCGATAGGCATGGGCCTTGTTATCGAAGGCGCGGATCAGCGCGATATGGCCGAGATACAGGAAGAACAGGATCAGCACTGAGGTCAGCCGCGCATCCCAGACCCAGTAGGCCCCCCACATCGGCTTGCCCCAGAGCGAGCCGGACACCAGGCAGACAGCGGTAAATCCCGCCCCCACCGGGCCGATCTCCTCCGCCGCGATATCCGCCAGCGGATGCCGCCAGACCAGCGAGAGGAAGGAGCAGAAAGCCAGCGCCGCATAGCCCGCCATCGCCACCCAGGCGGCGGGAACATGCACATACATGATCCGCGCCGCATCGCCCTGCTGCCAGTCCGCCGGGGCGAACTGATAGCCCCAGACGATGCCGGTGACGGTCAGGATCAATGAAAAAACCGCAAGCCACGGCAAGGTCGGCCGCGCAATGCGCTGAAAGCGCCCAGGATTGGCGAGATAGTGAAACCAGCCGCCGCTGCGGGCGGGGCTGGCCGTCGAGAGGGCGCTTTCCTTCATGTGGAAGTACTTACGACTTGTTCAGGTGAATTTGAAGCGTTGTGAAAATTGGTTACACTCGCGCCCATGCAGTATTGGCTTGTGAAATCTGAACCGGACGCGTTTTCCTGGGCGCAGCAGGTGGAAAACGGCATCGAACCCTGGACCGGGGTGCGCAACCACCTGGCCAAACGGCATCTGAAAGAGATGCGCAAGGGCGATCTCGCCTTCTTCTACCATTCCAATATCGGCCGCGAGATCGTCGGCATCGTGAAAGTCGCGCGCGAGGCCTATCCGGATCCGAGCGCTGAGAGCGGCGACTGGGTCTGTGTCGATATGCAGGCGGTGAAGCCCCTGAAAACCCCCGTCACCCTTGCGGCGATCAAGGCCGACCCCAGATTCCATGATCTGGCTCTGCTGAAATATTCGCGGCTGTCGGTCGCCCCGGTGGGGCCGAACATTGGGCCATGCTGTGTGAGATGGGAGGGGTGAAATGAGTGCTTACGCGGTTCTGGCCGGTGGCTGTTTCTGGTGCCTGGAAGCGGCCTATGATTCGCTGGCGGGGTGGGCAAGGTGCAGTCCGGCTATGCCGGCGGGCATGTGGAGCATCCAAGTTACAAGCAGGTCTGCAGCGGCACCACCGGCCATGCCGAGGTGGTGCGGGTGGAATATGATCCTTCGGTGATTTCCTATGAGGATCTGCTGCGGGTGTTTTTCACCATCCACGACCCGACGACGCTGAACCGTCAGGGCAACGATATCGGCACGCAATATCGCTCGGCGATCTATTATGTGGATGCCGCACAGAAGGCCGCAGCGGAGGCGGCGATCGCGGAATTCACCCCGGTCTGGGGCAGGATTGTCACCGAGGTGACGGAGCTTGGCAAATTCTGGCCCGCCGAGGCGGAGCATGAGGATTATTTCGAGCGTAATCCCGGTTCGGGCTATTGCCAGGCGGTGGTGGCGCCGAAGATCGCCAAGCTGCGCAAAAGCTTCCGCGACCGCCTGAAGAAACCAGACTAAGCCGCAAAAAAATTCAGGGGTGGGGAGCAGGAGCCCCCCACCCTTTTGCAATCAGAGCTGCGCCGCGGCGTATTCGTAATTCGCCAGCTTGTTCAGATAATTGGTGATGTAGTCCGGACGGCGGTTGCGGAAGTCCAGATAGTAGGAGTGCTCCCACACATCCAGGCCCAGCAGCACCTTGCCTTCGCCGGTGGCGAGCGGGTTGGAGCCGTTCGGGGTCTTGGTGACCTTCAGCTTGCCGTCGGAGGCCAGCACCAGCCAGGCCCAGCCGGAGCCGAACTGGCCGACACCGGCGGCCTTGAAGGCCTCCTTGAAGGCGTCGACGGAGCCGAAATCCTCGACCAGCTTGGTCTCCAGCTTGCCGGGATCTTGCCGCCATTCGGCGCCAGATTTTCCCAGAACAGGATATGGTTCCAGTGCTGGCCGGCATTGTTGAAGACCGGCGCCATGTCCGGCTTGTTGTAGGAGAGCTTGACGATCTCTTCCAGGGACTTGCCCTGCAGGTCGGCGTTCTTCTCGACGAAGCCGTTCAGCGCCGTCACATAGGCCTGGTGATGCTTGCCGTGATGCAGCTCCAGGGTTTCCTGGCACATGCCGGCTTCGGCCAGCGCATTGGTGGAATAAGGGAGGGAAGGCAGTTCAAACGCCATTGTGGATTACTCCAATTTGTTTCGCCGCGTCGATTAGCTATGGAGTGATCATGCCTGCGTCAAGCGATGAAAGCCTTTTATCCCGCCTGCGCCGGGCCGATCCGGACCGGCATTTCGCAACCCTCTTTGCCCCGCCTGAGATGCGGAGAGGCTTTGTCTTTTATATCTTTTCAACCATGAGCTGGCCCGCGCCAGGGAGGTGGCCAGCAATGCGATGCTGGCGCTGATCCGGCTGCAATGGTGGCGGGAGGTAGTGGAGGGCAGTGCCAAGAAACATGAGCTGGCGACACCGCTGCTCGCGGCGGTCGAGGCCGGGCTGCTGCCCCGAGACGGGTTGCTGGCGCTGGTGAGCGCGCGCGAGAGCGATGCGGATGACGAAATCCCGGATCTGCCGGCGTTTCTGGCCTATGCGCGCAACACGGGCGGGCGGCTGGCGCGGGGGGCGGGGCAAGTTCTGGGGCAGGATAGTGCCGCGATCGAGGATCTCGGCACCGCCTATGCGATTTCGGGGATTTTGCGGGCGGCGCCGTTTCTGGCCCGCCAGGAGCGTTCGCTGCTGCCGGCGGATGGCACGCCGGTTGCGCGTCTGCGTCAGGAGGCGCTGGGGCTGCTGGCGGCACGGCCGCCACGGGGGGCGTTCGCGGCCTGGGCGCCGGCGGCCTTTGTAAGGCGGGATCTCGGGCGCGATTATGCGCCGCGCGATATCTGGGACCGGCTGGCGGTGCTGCAGGCGCGGGTACGGGGCGCTGCCTGAAGTTTGCAAAAGTTTTTTGGTGTCGCTTTTTTTCAAAAAAGCGGCGAAAGACGTGGGGAGTTTTGGAAAAAAGCCCCACACCCCAAAAAACTTCTGTTTTTTAAGACGCGGGGCGCAGCGCCTCGCCGGTCAGCCTCTCGGCAATCTCCCAGAGCCGGCGGCCGGCTTCCGGGTCCAACGCCTGCGGCTCGGATTTCGCCGGGCCGGGCGGGCCCTTGCATTCAAACAGATGGCGCGGCCCATAATAATTCCCCTCACGGGCATAGGGGTCGATGCAGGCCAGGATCAGCGGCCAGGCCCCGGCCTCGCCGGATTGCTGGATGAAGGGGGCGGCGAGTTTCTGCAGCCAGGCGATGCGGCTGCCCGGGCCCGGCCCGTTGGCGACCAGCTCCGTCGCCGCGATACCCGGATGGGCCGCGAGCGAGAGCGCCCCCCAACCCCGGCGGCGGCGCGCCGGCCCAGCTCATGCGCGAAGATCAGGCAGGCGAGCTTGCTCTGCCGGTAGGCGTTCCAGGGATGGTAGTTGGTTTCGGATTGCAGATCGTCCCAGGCCATCCTGCCCTGGCGATGGGCGATGGAGGACACCTGGATGATGCGCGGGGCGCGCGCCGCCAAAATCGGCTCCAGCAGCAAGGCTGTGAGCAGATAATGGCCGAGGAAATTCACCCCGAATTGCAGCTCGAACCCTTGCGCGGTGGTCTGGCGGGTGGGCGGGGCCATCACCCCGGCATTATTGAGCAGGATATCCAGGCTGCCATGGCGTTCCTTCACCCGCGCGGCGAAATCCCGCACCGCGGCGAAATCCGAGAGGTCCAGCAGCTCCAGCCGGGCGCGGCCGGGGGCGATGGCCTCGATTTGCGCCAGCGCCGCCGCCCCGCGCGCAGGGCTGCGGCAGGCGAGGATCACATTCGCCCCGGCCCCGGCCAGCTCAAGGGCGGCATAATAGCCGATGCCGCTATTCGCCCCGGTGACGATGGCCAACCGGTCGTTCAGCTTCGGCATATGGGCGCCGGGCCACAGGCTCATTGATCCCTCCGTTCGGTTAGCCGTGCAGGAGCTTCGCCGCCTGCACCGCATGGTAGGTGAGGATACCGGAACAGCCGGCGCGCTTGAAGCACATCAGCGCCTCCATCATCGCCTTGTCATGGTCGATCCAGCCATTGCGGGCGGCGGCCTCGATCATCGCGTACTCGCCGGAGACCTGATAGGCGAACACCGGCACGCCGAACGCGTCCTTCACCCGGCGGATGATGTCGAGATACGGCATGCCGGGCTTGACCATCACCATATCCGCCCCCTCGGCGATGTCCATCGCCACTTCGCGCAGCGCCTCGTCCGAATTGGCGGGTTCATCTGGTAGGTTTTCTTGTCGCCCTGCAGCGCGCCCTGGTTGCCCAGCGCGTCGCGGAACGGGCCGTAGAAGGCCGAGGCGTATTTGGCGGCGTAGCTCATGATCCGGGTATGGATGTGGCCGGCGCCATCCAGCGCCTCGCGCAGCGCCTTGATGCGGCCATCCATCATGTCCGAGGGGGCGATGAAATCGATCCCGGCATTGGCCTGGTTCACCGCCTGTTTGGCGAGGATTTCCACGCTCTCGTCATTCACCACATAGCCATCGCGCAGCAGCCCGTCATGGGCGTGGTCGGTATAGGGGTCGAGCGCGACATCGCCGACCAGGGCGAAATCCGGAAACTCCTTTTTCAATAGCATGGCGGCCCGGCAGATCAGGTTTTCCGGGTTCAGCGCCTCGCGGCCCTCGGGGGTTTTCAGCTCAGCCGGGGTGACGGGGAACAGTGCAAGGGCGGGGATGCCCAGCTTCGCCGCCTGCTCCACATGCCTGGCCAGGCCATCCAGCCCGACGCGGAACTGCCCCGGCATCGCCTGCACCTCGACCGGATCGCCGCCGCCCTCGCGGATGAAGATCGGCCAGATCAGATCATCGACGCTGAGACTGTGCTCGGCCACCAGCCGGCGGGTGGCGGCATCGAAACGGTTGCGGCGCAGCCGCGTCAGGGGGAAATTTTGTCCAAGCATGACAGGTTTGTAGCCCAAAGCGGCGCGGCAGGCGACGGCTGATCGCGCTCATGGCTGGGCTGCGGGCGATGCCAGCACACAAGGCGATCTGTGGAAAAACGGAGATGCGAAACGGTTTGTTAAAGTTTATGATACGAGTCGTCAGATAAAGCGGATTGTACGGTTCGCGTAAGGGTTGAGTCGACGAGGGTTTGGCGGGCGGGGGTTGGCGAAGGCGGAATGTCGGACAGCATGATGCAGTATCGCGGGCCGGAGGAGGTGCTGGCCGCTTTGTTCGCCCAGGCCTTCGCAGGCGGCGCCGCGAAATTGCCGGCCGGGCTGAGCCGCGCGGATCTGCGCGCGGCATTGGCGCTGGAACCCGCCGCCCAGGCGCGGATTTACGAACAGATCAGGCAGCATTTCCGCACCGCGCCGGCGCCTCGGGCGGCGGTTGTGGCGAGGCCGCGCGGCGCCTTCGGGCAGAGGCTGGCGGGCCTGGGCGCGGCGTTGGTCACCGCCTGTCTGGTGCTGGCGACGATCGCGCATCGCCAGCCTGTGACTGCGCCGGTGCTGCACCCCGCGCCGGTGGTGGCGGTGATGCCGACGCGGCTCGCCCCGTTGCCGCCCCCGCCGCCCGTGGCGGTGCCGGTTGAATCCGTGGCCAGTCTGCTGGCGCAGGCGGGGCAGAATGGCGCGGCGCTGGCGCTTCTGCAAAGCCGGGCGGCGACCGGCGAGCAGGACGCCGCCTTCGCGCTGGCCAGCTTGCTGGACCAACGCAAGACCCAGGACGAGATCACCTTGCCGAAGGACGATAAGGCCGCCTTTGGCCTCTATTTACAGGCGGCGCAGGCGGGCAATGTCCAGGCCGAATATGACGCGGGGCGCTTCTATGAAAGCGGGCGCGGCGGCGTGCGGGATGCGGTTTTGGCCACCGCCTGGTACCGCGCCGCGGCGCTGAGCGGCTACGCCCCGGCGCAAACCAGCCTCGGCCTCGCTTACCAGACCGGCCTTGGCATCGCGCGGGACAATGCCCAGGCGGCACACTGGTTCGCCCAGGCCGCGGCGAAGAATGACCCAGCGGCGCAGACCGATCTCGGTTATCTTTACCTGTACGGCCAGGGTGTGGCGAAGGATCCGCAACGGGCGGTAAACTTGTTCGGCCAGGCGGCGAGCGCGCAATATGGCCCGGCGTTTCTGGCGCTGGGTTACTGCGCCGCGCAGGGGCTGGGCATGGCCCAGGATGTGCCGCAGGCGGCGCGGGATTTCCTGCTCGCCGAGCAGGAGGGCGTGCCCCAGGCCAAGGCCGCCATCGCCATGATCACGCCGTCCAGAAATTGAACCGCCGGGCCGTTGCGGCAGGCATGAAAAAGCAACGGTTTCAACAGCGCGGCGCGCATGGTAAGGGGGCGCCATGACTCGGTCTTTGACAGTGGCGCTCGGCGCCGATCATGGTGGGGTAACCCTGAAGAACCGTCTTGCCGCCGTGCTGATCGAAGCCGGGCACGAGGTGCAGGATTATGGCACGGACGGCCCGGCCTCCGTCGATTATCCGGATTTCGCCCAGGCGGTCTGCGGCGCGGTTACCGAAAAACGTGCCGATTTCGGCATTCTGGTCTGCGGCACCGGCATCGGCATGTCGATCGCGGCCAACCGCTATGCCGGCATTCGCTGCGGGCTGGTGCATGATGTCACCACCGCCCGCCTGACCCGCGCCCATAACGACGCCAATGTGCTGGCGCTGGGCGCGCGCATCATTGGCGAGGAAGTGGCGCTGGATATTCTCGGCGCCTTCCTCTCCACCCCTTATGAAGGCGGGCGGCACCAGCGCCGGCTCGACAAACTCAACCAGACGACGGAATCCACGCCATGAACGATCAGAGCCTCGCCCCGCGTTTGCAGCGCTTCTTCAATGCCCCGCTTGCCGAAGTCGACCCGGATGTGGCGGCGATCATCGGCCGCGAGCTGGCGCGTGAGCAGGATGGCATCGAGCTGATCGCCTCCGAGAATATCGTGTCCGCCGCGGTGCTGGCCGCCCAGGGCTCGGTCTTCACCAACAAATATGCCGAAGGCTACCCCGGCAAGCGCTATTATGGTGGCTGCGGCCCCTCCGATGAGGTCGAGACGCTGGCGATCGAGCGCGCCAAGAAGCTGTTCGGCTGCGGCTTTGCCAATGTGCAGGCCAATTCCGGCAGCCAGGCCAACCAGTCCGTGCTGCTGGCGCTGGTGAAGCCGGGTGACACCATTCTGGGCATGTCCCTGGCCGCCGGCGGGCATCTCACCCATGGCGCCGCCCCCAACCTGTCGGGCAAATGGTTCAACGCCGTGCAGTACGGCGTGCGCCGCGAGGACGGGCTGCTGGATTATGAGGAGCTGGAGCGCCTGGCCCGCGAGCATAAGCCCAAGCTGATCATTGCCGGCGGCTCCGCCTATCCGCGTTTCATCGATTTCGCCCGCATCCGCGCCGTGGCGGATGAGGTCGGCGCCTTCTTCATGGTCGATATGGCGCATTTCGCCGGCCTGGTCGCCGCCGGGATCTATCCGAGCCCGATCCCGCACGCCCATGTCGTCACCACCACCACCCACAAGACCCTGCGCGGTCCGCGTGGCGGCATGGTGCTGACCAATGACGAGGATATCTCCAAGAAGATCAATTCCGCGACCTTCCCCGGCCTGCAGGGCGGCCCGCTGATGCATGTGATCGCCGCCAAGGCGGTGGCTTTCGGCGAGGCGCTGACCCCGGATTTCGTTGCCTACCAGAAGCAGGTTGCGGCGAATGCCAAGGTTCTGGCGGAAACGCTGGTGGAGCAGGGGCTGGCGATCGTCTCCGGCGGCACGGACAGCCATTTGCTGCTGGTCGATCTGCGGCCGAAGAACACCACCGGCAAGGCGGCCGAGGCGAGCCTGGAGCGCGCCCATATCACCGCCAACAAGAACGCCATCCCGTTCGACCCGGCGAAGCCTGCCATCACCTCCGGCATTCGCCTCGGCACCCCGGCGGCGACCACGCGCGGCTTCGGCACCGAGGAGTTCAAGCAGATCGGCATCATGATCGGCGAGGTGCTGGATGGTCTGGCGAAGTCCAATGACGGCAGCAACGACGCGGCGGAAGCGGCGGTGGGCGCGCGGGTGAAGGCGCTCTGCGCGCGCTTCCCGATCTATCGCTAAGCCGCCGCGATGCGCTGCCCGTTCTGCGGCGATGCCGACACCCAGGTGAAGGATAGCCGCCCGACAGATGATAACAGCGCCATCCGGCGCCGGCGTTTCTGTGCGGGATGCGGGCAGCGTTTCACCACCGTGGAGCGCGTGCAGCTGCGCGAGCTCACCGTGGTGAAGGCCGATGGCAAGCGCGTCGCCTTCGACCGCGACAAGCTCGCCCGTTCCATCCGCGTGGCGTTGAACAAGCGCCCGGTGGATGAGGAGCGCCAGGAGCGTATCGTCAACGGCATCGTCCGCAAGCTGGAAGCCAGCGGCGAGGGCGAGGTGAAGAGCGAGGCGATTGGCGAGGCGGTGATGGAAGCGCTGAAGGCGATCGACGCGGTGGCCTATGTGCGCTTCGCGTCGGTTTACAGAGATTTCCGCGAAGCCCGTGATTTTGAAGCATTTCTAGGCGGTATGGACGGTGCGCCTTTGGCTCAGCCGGACCAGGAATGAGCGACCAGGATTTCATGCGTGCCGCGCTGGCCATGGCCCGGCGCGGATTGGGGCAGACCGCGCCCAACCCGTCGGTTGGTTGCATCATCGTCAATCAGGACCGGGTGGTCGGGCGGGGCTTTACCTCAGCTGGCGGGCGGCCGCATGCCGAGGTGAACGCGCTGGCCCAGGCCGGCAATGCGGCCCGTGGCGGCACCGCCTATGTCACGCTGGAACCTTGCAACTTTACCGGAAAATCAGGTCCTTGCACGGAGGCGTTGATCCAAGCTGGGATCTCCCGCGTGGTGCTCGGCGCGCAGGATCCGCATCCGAAGGTGAACGGCGCTGGCATCGTCCGGCTGCGCGCGGCTGGCATCAGCGTCTCCGAGGGCGTGCTGGCGGCGGAATGCGAGGCCTCGATCGCCGGTTTCGCCATGGTGCAGCGCCAGGGGCGGCCGCTGCTGCGCCTCAAGCTGGCCAGCTCGCTGGACGGGCGCATCGCCACCGCCAAGGGGGAGTCGAAATGGATCACCGGCGAGCCGGCCCGGCAGGCGGCGCATATGCTGCGCGGCACCCATGACGCGATCATGGTCGGCGTCGGCACCGTGCTGGAGGATGATCCCGAGCTGACCTGCAGGATTGAGGGCTATCGCTGCACGGATCTGGTCCGGGTGGTGGTGGACAGCCATTTGCGCACCCCCTTGCTCTCCAAACTGGTGCGCGGCGCGGCGCGGCATCCGCTCTGGATCTTGCACCGGAACGGCGCGGATAAATTGCGCGCCAAGGCGCTGGTCCAGGCCGGGGTGAAGCTGATCGAATTGCCGGCGGCCAGCATCGGGGTCGATCTGGTCGCGGCGATGAAGGCGCTGGCGCAGAACGGCCTTACCAGCGTGCTGGCCGAGGGCGGCGGCACCTTGGCGGCGGCCTTGCTGCGGGCCAATCTGGTCGATCGTCTCTCCTGGTTTCACGCCCCTTGCGTCATCGGCGGCGACGGGCTGCCCGCCGCCCAGGCCTTCGGCATCGCCAGCCTTGCGCAGATGCCGCGCTTCACCCAGATCTCATCGCGCCGCCTCGGCGCGGATATGCTGACGGATTTCATCCGCCAGCCCGTTTAAGGACCAGATTATGTTCACCGGATTGATCACTGGCGTCGGGCGCATCCGCGCCGTCAGCGCCATCGGCAACGGGCAGGATGCCCGCTTCACCATCGAAACCCCGCCAACGAGGTCTGGAGCGGGGCGCAGAAGAAGCTCGGCGCCTCCATCGCCTGTTCCGGCGTCTGCCTGACCGTGATCGAGGCCGGGGATGACTGGTTCAGCGTCGAGGTCTCGGCCGAGACGCTCTCCAAGACCAATCTCGCCGGCTGGCGCGAAGGCACCTTGGTCAATCTCGAAGGCTCGCTGCGGTTGGGCGATGAGCTGGGCGGGCATCTGGTCTCCGGCCATGTCGACGGGCTGGCCGAGGTGATCTCCGCCACCCCGGAAAACGGCTCGGTGCGCTGGCTGTTCGAGCTGCCGGCGGCGCTGGGGCCGTTCGTCGCGGCCAAGGGCAGCATCGCCATCAATGGCGTTTCGCTGACCGTTAACGAGGTCGAGGGACTGCGCTTTGGCGTCAACATCATCCCGCACACCGCCGCGCACACGAATTTCTCTGCCCTGCGCCCTGGTGATAAGGTGAATGTGGAAATCGACATGCTGGCGCGCTATCTCGCCCGTCAGCTAAGCTTTAAGACGAACTAGGCTATATCCGCCGGCCCGCGGACCGGTGCGAAAGGATTGCGTATCATGGACGGCTTGAAGACCCTCTCCAGCTCCGGGCTGCATGACTATATCTCCCCGCCGGCGGAGATCATCGAGGAAGCCCGCGCCGGGCGCATCTTCATCCTGGTCGATGACGAGGACCGCGAGAATGAGGGCGATCTGGTCATCCCCGCACAGTTCGCCACCCCGGATGCGATCAATTTCATGATCAAGCATGCGCGCGGCCTGGTCTGCCTGGCGATGACCAAGTCGCGCTGCGACACGCTGGGCCTGCCCTTGATGACACAGGCCAATGGCAGCCGGCACGAGACCGCCTTCACCATCTCGATCGAGGCGCGCGAAGGCATTTCCACCGGCATTTCCGCCGCCGACCGTGCGCGCACCGTGGCGGTAGCGATCAACCCGGAGCTGGGCCGCGAGGACATCGTCTCGCCCGGCCATATCTTCCCGCTGATGGCCCGCGATGGCGGCACGCTGGTGCGCGCCGGCCATACCGAGGCGGCGGTGGATATCGCCCGCCTCGCCGGGCTGATCCCGGCCGGGGTGATCTGCGAGATCATCAATGATGACGGCACCATGGCCCGGCTGCCGGAGCTCGTGGCCTTCGCCCAGCGCCACAACATCAAGCTCGGCACCATCGCCGACCTGATCGCTTACCGGCGTACCAATGAGCGTCTGGTCAAGCGCGTCGAGCAGGGCAATGTCACTGCCCGCGATGGCGGCGCCTGGAAGATGATCGCCTTCGAGAGCAAGGTGGATGGGGTGGAGCATCTGGCACTGGTGAAGGGTGATCTCTCCGGCGAAGATCCGGTGCTGGTGCGCATGCACGGCATGGAGCTGATCGGCGATGTGCTGGGCAACGGCCATATGGCGGCCTTGCATGAATCGATGCAGGAGATCGGCAAGGCAGGGCGCGGCGTCGTCGTCATCGTCCGCGATGCGCGGCAGAAGGCGATGTCCACCGGCCTGCGGGCGCTGATCGAGGGCACGCATGGCGGGCGCGATCTGCGCGATTACGGCATCGGCGCGCAGATCCTGCTGGATCTCGGGGTCAAGAACATGATCCTGCTCTCCAACCATAAGCGCAACATCATCGGGTTGGAGGGGTACGGGCTCAACGTGGTTGAGCAGCGCGGCCTCGCCGATTGCGATAACAAGTAATATTTTCAAAGAGTTCAAAGTAGAAATTCATGAGCACAGCCGACGCACCCTTGCCGGTGGCCCCGCAGATTGGCGGCCCGGCACCCCGCATCCTCGTCATCAGCGCGCCTTATTATCGCGATGTGGTGGAGGGCATGCTGCACGCCGCCCAGGAGATTTTCGCCCAGGTGAAGGCCGAAGTGGAAATCATCGAAATCGCCGGCGCCTATGAGCTGCCGCAGGCACTCGCCATCGCCGCCGGCGGCAAGGATGGATTTGACGGCTATGTCACGCTCGGCTGCGTGGTGCGTGGCGAGACCGACCATTATGAGTTCGTCTGCGATGCCGCGATGACCGGGATGATCAACGTCGCGGTGAGCCAGCGCCTGGCGCTGGGCACCGGGCTGCTGACGGTGGATACGCTGGCCCAGGCCCATGCCCGCTCGCGCGAGACCGGCGCCAATAAGGGCGCCGAAGCCGCCGTGGCCTGCCTGAAGCAGATCGCGCTGAAGCGCCGGTTCGCCGCATGAGCCGCCCCCGCACCCTCTCGCGCGTCGCCGCCGTGCAGGCGTTGTATCAGTCCGAACATGCCCAGGTGAGTTCGGAGACGGTGATCGACCAGTTCGTGCGCCATCGCCTCGGCAGCCTGCCCTGGCAGGGCGGGCTGGAGGATGGCAAGATGCCGGAGGCGGATGTGCCGCTCTTCACCCGCATCGTGCGCACGGCCACCGAGCAGCAGGATGTGGTGGACGGCATGATCACCCAGGCGCTGCCGGAGAGCTGGCCGATGACCCGGCTGGACCCGGTGCTGCGCGCCGCGCTGCGCGCCGGTGGCGCGGAATTGTGGATGAGCGACGGGCCGCCGGCGAAAGTGGTGATGAACGAATATCTCGACGTCGCCCACGGCTTCTTCTCCGGCGATGAGCCGCGCATGCTCAACGGCGTGCTGGACCGCCTGGCGCATCTGCTGCGCCCGGCCGAGTTCAAGTCCAACGCTGGCTGATGGACGAATTCAGCCGGATCGAGACCTTCTTTGCCCCGCTCGCCGCCGAGGCGGGGCTGAACCTGAAAGATGACGCCGCCGTTCTCGCCCCGCCGCCGGGGCGGGAATTGGTGTTCACCGTCGACCAGATGCTGGAGGCGGTGCATTTCTTCTCCGATGACGATCCGGCTTTGATCGCCCGCAAGCTGTTGCGGCGGAATTTGTCCGATCTGGCGGCGATGGGCGCGGTGCCTTTGGGCTATCTGCTGACCACCGCCCTGCCGAAGCGGGTAGATGAAGCCTGGCTGGAAGCCTTCGCCAAAGGGCTGGGGCAGGATCAGGCGGAATTCGGCATCGGGCTGCTGGGGGGCGATTCCTCCTCCGCACGCACCGATATCGCGCTGAGCGCTACCTTGATCGGCCATGTCGCGCCCGGCCAGGCGCTGCGGCGCAGCGGGGCCAGGGCTGGGGACGGGATCTTCGTCACCGGCACCATTGGCGATGCCGTGCTCGGGCTGGAGGTCCGGCGCGGCAAGCTGGCGGACCCGACCGGGTTTCTGCGCCGGCGCTCGGAATTGCCGGCGCCGCGCGTGGGGCTGGCGCTGGCGGGGATCGTGAATGCCGCCATCGATATATCGGACGGTCTGGTGCAGGATCTCGGGCATCTCTGCCGGGCGGCCGGGCTCCAGGCGACGATCAATGCGCAGCAGGTGCCGGCCTCGGCTGAGGCGGCGGCTTTGGGCGATGCGGTTCTGGAGCAGCGGCTGACCGGCGGCGATGATTATGAGCTGCTGCTGGCGGTGGCACCGGAGAATGAGGCGGCGCTGCGTGCGGCGTGCGGCGCTGTGCCGGTCACGCGCATCGGCAGCTTCCAGCCGGGTGAGGGCGTGGTGGTGCTGGATGCCGATGGTGAGCCCATGGCCTTGTCCGGGGCCGGCTGGAAACATTTCTAAAAGTTTTTGGGGGTGTGGGGACTTTTTTCAAAAAGTCCCCACAAACGTCTGGGGTGGTGGCGCCGGCGTTGCAAAAGCCCCAACGTTTTGCAGCCCTTTTTGAAAAAAGGGCTGCACCCCAAAAACTTTTTAAACCATTCCCACATTGAGCGGCGGCGTCACCGGCACATGCGGCGGTGGCATCGGCGGTGCGTCGGCAGGGGGCTCGTCCACCGGCGGCGGCTCGTCACCATCGGGCGGCGGCTCGTCCCGCTCGGGTGGCGTCTGCGGCAGGATGATCCCCGCCGGCATCGGCCCGGCCGCCGTGGCGCTGCCGCCCACATGCCCATGCACCAGCTCATGGATGAAGCCGAGCTTGCGGATCACCGCTTCGGAAATCACAAACGGGTAGAGATCCTGCTGCCCCATCGAGCGGTTCAGCGAATTCATCGCGAAGGTCAGCGGCAGCCAGGCCTCGATCAGCTGCTCGACGCTCTCCGCCCGGTGCGGGTCGAAATCAATATCCGCATGCAGCAGCTCATTCTCCGTCCGGCGCGGATGGATGCGCAGCCCGAAAGCGGTGGCGGTCTCCAGCGTGTCGACGATATGCAGGTAATGCGCCCAGCTCTCCGCGAAATCCTCCCAGGGATGCATGGTGGCGTAGGCGGAGATGTAGCTCTGCGCCCAGTTGGCGGGCGCGCCCTGTTCGTAATGGGCCTGCAGCGCCTGGCCGTAATCGATGCTGTCATCGCCGAACACCGCGCGGCATTCATTTAAGCGCCCGGCATCGCGCACCAGTACGTTCCAGTAATAATGCCCGATTTCATGGCGGAAATGGCCGAGCAAAGTGCGGTAGGGCTCGCCCATCTCGGCACGGAATCTCTCGCGCATCGCGTCATCCGCCTCTTTCAGGTTGATGGTGATCAAGCCTTCATCATGGCCGGTGAGGATGCGCGGGCCGCTCGGCGGGTCGGCCAGGAAATCGAACGCCAAGCCGCTTTGCGGGGCCTCGGCGATGCTCTGCAGGGGCAGGCCCAGGCGCATCAACGTGTAGAACAGCCGGTGCTTGGCGATTTCCATCTTCCGCCAGTCGGCCAGATTTTCCGGCACGGAGAGGTCGGGGATGGTGCGGTTATGCCGGCAGGCGGCGCAGAGGCCATCCTCGGCGTTGTCGCGCACCAGCCAGTTGCAGGCGCGGTACTGGGCATTCTCGCAATAGCGATAGCGAGTCCGGTGGCCCAGCGGGCGCAGCGCGTCATCGTCTGGCGCCAATGTCAGCAGGGTCAGGGTCTCTGAATCGAATCCCAACTGGTGCGCGCAACGCTCGCAGGAGATGTTCTCGAAGAACACCGTCTGGGCGCAGGATTTGCAGGAAAATAGACGCACGAAAATACCCCTCTAACCTTGTTGGGTTCGAAGGGTATTTAGGTGAAGCGGGCGGGATTTCGTGTGAAATCTCCGCCATATCCAAATTATCTGGCAGCCGCGTGGGCTAAGCCAACCCCGGGCGATCGCCTGGGGCGAAGATCACTTGATCTTCGCTTCCTTGAACTTCACGTGCTTACGCCCGCGAAGATTACTTAATCTTCGCTTCCTTGAACTTCACGTGCTTACGCACGACGGGGTCATACTTGTTCATCTCAAGCTTCTGAGTCTGCGCACGGGCATTCTTCTTCGTCACGTAGAAGTAGCCGGTGTCGGCGGTGGAAACGAGCTTGATTTGAACGACGTTTGATTTGGCCATGTTAAGAATCTCCAGAGCGGGCCGTATGGCCCAGCTTTGCACGCGTCGTCAAGCGCTTCCGTTCAATGCAGCAGTGCGGCCTGGTACATTTCCGGGTTGCTGAGCAGGGCGATGGCCGCCTGCTCGTCCAGCCCGCCGCCAATATCGGCCGGGCAGGCGCTGCGCAGGGCCAGAATCCGGTCGATGCTGACCGGGGCGCGCACCGCACGTGCTTGCGCCAGCACCGGCGATTGCAGGTTGCGGCCCTGCGCCAGCGCCGCGAGCTGCTGGTTCAGCGCCTGCGGGCCGTTGCTGGTGCAGATCTGCGGCATCACCCCCATGCCCTGCAGCGGCCAGCCGCGCGGCGCCAGCACCCGGCTCCAGGTCACGTACAGCTCGCCGCCATCCGGCAGGGCGGTCACGGTCTGCACCAGCCCCTTGCCCAGCGTTTCGGAGCCGATCACCACCGCCCGGCCATCATCGGCCAAGGCGGAGGAGAGGATTTCGGCGGCACTCGCGGTCTGCCCATCGACCAGCACGGCCAGACGGGCGCCGTCGGTGAGGTCCGCCCCCTCGGCCTTGAAAGCCTGGTCGGCATCCGGGTCGCGCCCGTTGGTCTCGGCGATCGGGCCGGATTGCAGCAGCGAATCGGCGACCAGCACCGCCTGGCGCAGCACCCCGCCGCGATTGCCGCGCAAATCCAGCACCAGGGCCGAGGGCGGCGGCGTCTGCGCCATCACCCCGGCCAGCGCCTGGGCGAACTGGTCGCCCGTGCCCTTGTTGAAGCCGCTGATTTTCAGCATCGCGATGCCCGGGCCAGATCCGGTTCGGTGAACACCGTCTGCGGCGGGATGAAGCCGCGGGTGAGGGTGAGGGCTTGCGCCTCCTGGCCGGACTCGGCCACCGAGAGGCTGAGCTTGCTGCCGGGCAGGCCCGGCATGGCGTTGTTCAGCGCCTCGACCATCGAGGGATAGGCGGCGCGACCGTTCACCTGTGTCACCAGCATGCCCGGCTGCAGCCCGATATCCGCCGCCGGGCTGTCGGCGGCCACCGCGCCGATCACCACCCGGCCGCCCTTCGCCGCCAGGGTCAGGCCGGTGCCGCCCAGCCCGGTGATCATCAGCTGGTCCTGCGCCGCCTGCACCGGGCTTTCATAGCGCGAATAAGGGTCGAAATGGTTGAACAGCTCGTCGAAGAAATTGCCGATGATGCCTTGTGTGCCGGCCATGCGCAGGGCCGGGGAGGCGTTATAGGCGGCCAGCGCCACCTGGGCCGCCACCCGGCCCCAGCCGGCGGCGTCGGTCGGTTGCGGGGCGGGCAGGGCGGCCAGCAGCCGGTCTGGCCCGTACAGGCGGACCTCGCCATCCTGCAGGGCGGTATTCAGATTGGGGTCCAGCGCCGCCAGCCCGTTCAGCCCCCACATGGTCATTTGCGGGATGGTGACGGGGTTGAGCGCGCGCGGGGCAATGTAAGTGAGGGCGGCGGACCACACGCTGGCGGCCGCGGCGCTGTCGAACGTCGCGGTGGCGGCGGCAGCGTCAGCCGTGCGGCACCACAGCCCCGGCGGCAGCAGCAGGCAAATCAGCAAGAACAGCCCAGCGCGCTTCACTTGCGCCGCTTCTGCTTCGCTTTTGTGGGTTTCATCGGGGTCACGCGCCCGCCGGCACGCCGGCGCACTGGCCCGGCCGCCCCTTCCGGCAGCCCGGCCAGCCCCAGCAGCAAGCCGCCAGTCACGGGCTTTGCCTCGTTCAGCCTCACCTCGATCTCCTGCGCCAGGGAAAACACCGCCCGGCTGCGGCGGCCGGACAGGGTTTGGGTGCGCTCGTCGAACATCCAGAAATCGTCCGGCAGACTAGCCATACTCAAGAACCCGCTCGCACCACTTTCCGTTAAAGTGGCGAAGAGACCGAACTTCGTCACCCCCGAAATCCGGGCGGCGAACAACTCTCCGACGCGGTGTTGCAAATACAGCGCAAGATAACGGTCGGAGGAATCGCGCTCGGCCATGGTGGCGCGGCGTTCGGTCGCGGTGATGTGCTCGGCGATGTCGGCAAAGCCTGCGATTTCATCGTCTTGCAACCCATCGCGGCCGAGCTTCAGCCCCTTGATGAGGGCGCGGTGCACCAGCAGATCCGCATAGCGGCGGATCGGCGATGTGAAATGCGCATAACGGCCCAGGGCGAGGCCGAAATGGCCGATATTGTCCGGCGCGTATTCCGCCTGGCTCTGGGCGCGCAGCATGGTCTCATTCACCATGGTGGCGGCGGGCGTGCCGGCGACGAGGCGCAGAATCCCGTCCAGGTCGCGCGGATGCAGCTGGTCACCGGGTTTCAGCGAAATATCCAGCGTGGAAAGGAAGCTGCGCAGATTATCCAGCTTCTCCGGGCTCGGCGGGGCGTGCACGCGGTACATGCAGGGCAGTTTCAGCCGTTCCAGCTCCTCCGCCGCGCAGACATTGGCGAGGATCATGAATTCCTCGATCAGTCTGTGGCTGGCCAGGCGCGGGCGCGGCGCCACGCTCTGCACCTGCCCATCCGCGCCCAAACTCACCTTGCGCTCCGGCAGATCGAGATCCAGCGTGCCGCGCCGCTCCCGCGCCTCGCTCAGCGCGTGATAGGCGGCGTAGAGATGGGCGTGGTTTTCGGGATTATCCTCGAACTCCTCTTGCACCTGCTCATAGGTCTTGCGCGCCGCCGAGCGCATCAGCCCGCGCCCGAAGGCGTGGCGGATCTTGTTGCCATGCACGTCGATATGCATCTCGACGAACAGGCAGCCCCGCTCCTCGTCGGGCTTCAGCGAACAGAGCCCGTTGGAGAGCGCCTCGGGCAGCATCGGCACCACGCGGTCGGGGAAATAGCAGCTATTGCCGCGCTCTTTGGCATCCTTGTCCAGCGCGCTGCCGGGCTTCACATAATGCGCGACATCAGCGATGGCGACGATCAGCCGGTAGCCATGCGGCTCCGGGGCGGCGAACACGGCATCGTCGAAATCCCTTGCATCGGCGCCGTCGATGGTGATCAGCGGCAGGTCGCGCAGATCCGTGCGCTTGCCCAGCGCCACGTTCTTCGCCCGCTTCGCCTCCTTCAGCGCGGCTTCGGAAAATTCCATCGGGATGCCGTGCTGGGCGATGGCGATGAGGCTGACATTGCGGGCATCGCTGGCATTGCCCAGCCGCTCGGTAATGCGCGCCGGCTTCGGGCCGAAGGGCTTGCCGGGCAGCGGCTCGGCGCGGACGATCTCGCCTTCCTCCGCCTCCATCGTCTCCCCGCCGGGGACCACCCATTCGCCCTTCTGGCGTTTCTCAGTGGGCTCAATACGCCCGCCATAAGGGGTTTTATGGAACAGCCCGACAATGCTGCCGCTCTGGCCCTCGACACGCTTGAGCGTGCGGCCCTCATATTTGTCGGGGCCGATCTGGCGCAGCCTGGCCATCACCTTCGCACCCGGCGCCAGAGCGGCGGCGCCGGCGCGCTCGGGCTGCATGAAAATCACCGGCGGGCGGCCCGGCCCGTCCCAGAGCACCGGCTTGGCGATGGCCTCGCCATCGCGGTCGATGCCGGTGACCTCGACCATCGCGTTTTCCGGCAGCCGGCCCGCCTCGGTGAAGCGCTTGCGCCCGGCGCGCTCGGCATGGCCCTCGACCTCCAGCGATTTCAGGATGCCGCGCAGCCCTTTGCGGTTCTCCGGGGTGACGGAAAAGGCGCGCACCACGTCGCGAAAATGCGGCGGGCTGGCGGCCTCGGCCAGGAAGCGCTTCACCGAGTCGCGGCTGGGCAGCGCGGTTTGCGGCTTGTCCCGTTGCGGTTTGGGGGCTTTCGGCTCGGTCTGCTTCGTCCTGGTCTTCATGACTCCTAGTATGGGGCCGGGAGCGGTTTCCGGCCATGTCTGTTTGCGGGCAAATTGAGGGTTGATTGCGATACCGAATCATGTAACCTGGAGTTGTGAGCGGCATCATCAGCATCAAGGTTCCCGCGACGATCACGGCCATCGAGGGACAGCCCACGCTCTCCTCCCTGGCCGGGCTGCCCTATGGCCTGGCGGTGAACGATCCCAATGCGGGCGCGAATATCACGCTCAAGCTGGTCGCGGCGAACGCGGCGGCGGCGATGAGTGCCAGCGCCACCAGCGGCGCCACGGTGTCGGCCAACAGCAACACGCTGGTGATTTCAGGCGCGCAGGCGCAGGTGAATGCGGCCCTCTCCAGCCTGCAGATCAGCGAGGCGGCCGGGACAAGCTCTGACCTGATCTCGCTGCTCGCCGCCGATAATTATGGCAGCCTGGCCAGCAGCACGCTGGCGCTGACGCTGGTGCCGCAGAGCCCTCCGGCCTTTGTCGACCCGACCTTGCTGGTGACGATCGCGCCCAACCAGCCGCAGCTCCTGCCCGATCTGCTGCTCGCCGACCCCGCCGCCAGCGCCCTGGCGGCGATGGGGCTGGGGGCGCAGGAGACGCTGCAGCTCACTTTGTCCGTGTCCGAGGGCGTGCTGATGCTGCCCGGCTATTCCACCCTCTCGGGGATCGAGGCCAGCGGCATCGGCAGCGGCACCATCGAGCTGACCCTGGCGGCGAACGAGATCGGCGCGCTCAACACGCTGCTGACTTCGCTGGAATTCGCCGGGCCGACCATCTCCGGCGGTCAGCATCTTGAGTATGAGCTGTGGAACCTCAGCGGCGTGCTGCCGCAGGAGGTCACCTACGGCAATCTATTCCTGTATAATGTCGGCCTCGCCCCGGCGAGTGCGAGCTATACGCTGGGTGGGCAAACGCTGGTGACCGGGGGGGAAAGCCTGGCCGGCACGCTGGCCGTCACCGGGCTGACCGCGCTGATGGGCAATCTCACCGCCGGCGGGCTGTCGATCGCCGCCGGGGGCGTGCTGGAGGTGGCGGCCAATTCGCTGCTGCTCAGCGGCACCGCCTATGATTTCGGGGGGCTGGCGGCGCAATCGGTGATCGAGAGCGGGCAGCTGCTCATCGGCAATGCGGCAAGCTTGCAGGGCGAGCTGGTGCTGGGGACCAACGCGGTGGCGAATTTCGCCAACGGGCTGGTGGTAGGCGCCGGGGCGGCAAATGACTATCAGGAAGGGATCAGCCTGGCCGCCGGGGCGATCCTGGAGGGCAGCGGCACGCTCAGCGTCGGGGATTTTTCCCAGTCTGGGATGATCGATGGCAGCGGCACGCTGCTGGCGCTGGGCGGCAGCACGCTGGAAATCGATGCCGGGCTGGTCGCGACGGGCGTGCATCTGGATGTCGCCGGTGGCGGGGTCATGGTGCTCGGCCCGCAAACCCCGCTCTTCGGAATTTTCAACACCACCCCGCTGACCATCGCCAGCGGGGTGACGCTAGAGTTTGGCGGGCCGGGTGTGGCGACGATCGGCGGCGGCTTTGCCGGCACGCTGGGCGGCAGCGGCGGCGCCTTCGTAATCACCGGGCCGCAGGATTTCTCTGGCACCGTCACCGGCTTCGCGGTGGGCGACGCCTTGATCTTCCCTGGCCTCACCGGGCTGACGGTGAAGGATGTGAACACCCTCGCCGGCACCTCCAGCTTCGTCGTCACCGGGGTGGACAGCAACGGCGTCACCGACAGCTATACGATTGCCGCCAATATCCCCGCCGGGCTGTTCCCCGCCACCAGCTTCGATTCCGCCGGGGACCCGGAGGTGGTGCTGCATTCCAGCCTGGCGACGATCAGCAATGGCGGGCTGTTCGCCGCCAGCGCCGGGGTGAGCCAGCCATTGCTCGGGCTCAGCCTGGCCTTGGCGGCACCGACGACCCAGGCGCTCTCCCTGACCCTGACCACCGCCCATGGCAGCCTCAGCGTCGGGGACAGCGTGGGCAGCGCGCTGACGCTGAGCGCGATCAATCTGGCGCTGATGAACGCGCAGCTGGCCTCCCTGCTTTATACCGGCACCGGGGCGTTGGATGTGCTTACCATCAGCAGCGGGTCGGGCATCCTCTCCGGGCTGATCGATTATGAAGGGATTGGCAAAGGCAGCACCGGCACCGTGGATGGCTATTCCGGCCTGGGGCTGACCACCGGCGAATTCGTCTCCTTCGGCAATAGTGGCGGGCTCTATACCGATCATGTGGCGCACGCGCTGGGCGGGGCGCTGATCACCGGCGCGGTGGATTTCGAGGACCCGTTCCAGGCCAGCGGCTATTCCGGCACCGCGCTGGAGATCGACCATAACGGCCTGGCCATATTCGGCGCCGCCGCGCAGGTGGCGATGGCCGGCAATGCCACGCTCGGCGATGCCGGCGGGGCAGGGGCGCTGGAGGTGCTGAGCCAGGCGGTCAGCCTGGCCGGCACGCTGACCATGGCCGCCTCCGGCGCCGGGGCAGGCAGCGTGGCCGTGCTGGGGACGATGAGCATTGGCGGCGCGGCGCTGGTGGGCGTCGCGGGCAACGCCACTCTCTACGCCTCCGGCGATCTGGCGGCGGGCAGCCTGACTCTGGGCAGCGGCGGCGTGCTGGAGGCCACCGGTGCGGCGACCTTGTCCCTGGGCAGCCTCAGCAATCGCGGCGGTGTCACCCTGGCCGGCGGCGCGCTGCTGGATGCGGCGAATTATGCCGGTGCGGGCGGGCTGACACTGGGCGGCACGGCGGTAATGAATATCGCCGGCACCGCCAGTCTCAGCGGCGGCCTTGTCAGCCTGGGGGTGGGCACCAGCCTGCAGGCGGCCAGCCTGGTGGAAAGCGCCGGCCAGCTCAGCCTCGCCGGGACGCTTGCCGCCACCGGGGCGATGAGCCTGTCCAATGCGCAGCTCAATGATGGCTGGGTGCAGGCGGGCACGCTCAGCCTCGCCGGCACGCTGGCGGGTTATGGCATCATCGATGCCGGCACCCTCATCGATACCGGCACGCTCGCTGTCCAGGGCGGCGACCTGCTGCTGGCCGGGGCAGCCTGATCGGCGGCGGCGTGGTCGAGATCGGCAGCCAGGCAACGCTGGAGCTGAACAGCACCGATCTCTCCACTACGCCAATCAGCTTCACCGGCACCTCCAGCCTGCTTGTCCTGGATAATGTCGCCGCCGGGATGCCGGGCATCGCCAACATGTCCAGCTTCGATGCGGTGGATCTGGTCGGCGTCGCCCCGTCTCTGGTCGGGCTGGCGGGCAACACCATCGATGTCCGCAACGCCCAAGGCAGCCTCACTGCCGCCTTCACGCTGGGCACCGCCGCCGGGGCGCTGCCGGCGGTGAGCGTGATCGCGGATGGCAGCGGCGGGGCGTTGCTTACGCTGGGCGGCGAGCTGCCCTGCTTCGCCCGCGGCACCGGCATCCTCACCCCGCACGGCTATCGCCCGATCGAGGCGCTGCGTCCTGGCGATCCGGTGATCACCGCCCGTGGCGAGCGAAGGCCGGTGCGCTGGCTGGGCTGGAGCGTGCTGGACCTGAATTATGGCCCCGGCCAGGAGGCGCGCCCGGTGCTGATCCGCCCCGGCGCCTTCGGCCCTGGCAAGCCGGCCCGGCCGGTGCGGCTCTCGCCCTCGCATGGCGTCCATGTCGAGGGGGTGCTGGTGCCGGCCGCATGTCTGGTCAACGGCGCCACCATCCTGCGCGATACGGCGATGCCGGCCATCACCTATTACCATCTGGAGCTGGACCGCCATGACGCGCTGCTGGCCGAGGGGCTGCCCTGCGAATCCTATTTCTGCGACGGCAACCGGGACTGGCTGAGCCATGAGCTGGGGCGGCGCAGCCCGGCGCGCCGCCCCTTCGCCGCCACCGTGAGCGGCGGGCCGCGTCTGGCCGCCATCCGCCGGATGCTGCACGAGCAGGCGCTGCATTCCGGCTTCACCCCCGGCTTCCTGCCCCGGCTGCGCGCCATGGCGGCGGGGCAGGATGTGCTGCCCCGCTTCTCCGGCCCCGATGGCTGGCGCCAGGCCCGGTTCAGCCTGGCGCAGCCGGCGCGCGAGCTGATCCTGCTCGCCCCCGCCTGCGCCGCGGCGGAGACCGACCCGGATTCGGAGGATCGGCGCGCGCTCGGGCTTTGCTTGGGGGATACGCCAGGGCTGCGGCTGGGCGCGGGCTGGCTGGCGCGCGCGCCGGGTGATATCGGGGACTGGATGGGTAGCCGCGCCACCTTGCTCAGCCCCCGGCCGCGCCGGCACTGGGCGCTGGCTATCGCCGCGTTGCCGCAAAGCTGGCAGCGCGCGCAGGGCAGCCCTCCAGGATTTTGGCCGTCCCCAGCCATTGACGCCCCCGGCGCAACAGGATAGACGCGCGCCTCGTTGCCGGGAACGTGGACGAGCGGTGGTCGCTCGCGCCCGCTCTCTGTTTTGCCCACAGGATATTGTGGCTGAACGGAAGAGACTACTGGCGGTTTTAACAAGAAGGGTACCTGCGCCATGACCAAGCGCACTGAAAGCAAATATAAAATCAATCGCCGTCTCGGCGTGAATCTGTGGGGCCGTGCGAAGTCCCCGGTGAACAAGCGCGAATACGGCCCGGGCCAGCATGGCCAGCGCCGCAAGAAGCCGTCCGATTTCGGCGTGCAGCTGATGGCCAAGCAGAAGCTCAAGGGCTATTACGGCAACATCTCCGAGAAGACCTTCTACAAGTACTATGAAGAGGCCGTGCGCCGTAAGGGCGACACCTCCGAGAACCTGATCGAGCTGCTGGAGCGCCGCCTGGATGCGGTCATCTACCGCCTCAAATTCGCGATCACCCCGTTCGCGGCCCGTCAGTTCGTCTCCCATGGTCACGTCACCGTCAATGGCCAGCGCGTCAACATCCCCTCCTACCAGGTGAAGGATGAGGACGTGATCGAGGTCCGCGAAAAGTCCAAGCAGCTGGCCGTGGTGCTCGATGCCGCGCAGAGCGGCGAGCGCGACGTGCCGGAATATGTCGAGGTGGATCACCGCGCCATGAAGGGCCGCTTCCTGCGCGCCCCGAAGCTGGCCGATGTGCCCTTCCCGGTGCAGATGGAACCGCATCTGGTGGTCGAGTTCTACTCCCGCTAAGATCTGGATATTCCAGGAAAACGGCGCCTTCGGGCGCCGTTTTTTTTGGTCACAAGGACGAGATGCGGCTGTTACACGCTGGCCTTAGAAAGAGCGCATCGACAGTTTTCCATGGAGTATCCGATGCGTCGTATTCTTTTTGCCTCTTTGCTGGCGCTGGCACCTGGCCTCGCTTTCGCGCAAGCCGCCGATAACGGCGCCAACCCGCCGCCGCCCCGCCGGGGATGGGGATGGGATGGGGGTATGGGCCCCGGCCCGATGGGCCCGCATAACGGCCCCTGGCACCATCACGGGATGGGCCCGCAGCGTTTCCTGACGGATTTCTATGCGGCCAATACCAGCCATGACGGCCATCTGACCCTGGCCCAGGCCAAGGCCGCCAATTTCAAGCCGGTGGTCGATCATTTCAGCCAGATCGACACCGCCAAGCGCGGCTATGTCACCTTCTACGACATCGAAGCCTGGCACATGGATGAGATGGCCAAGCATCTGCAGGACGACGCGGCCAAGCTGCGCGCCCGGGATAGCTAGAGGTAATTTGAAGGTAAGTATCTGAAAAAGTTATAAAAATTTTTTTGGATGTGGGGGCTTTTTACAAAAAGCCCCCACATCGCTTCGCCGTCTTTTTAAAAGAGCTGCCCCCAAAACATTTTTCTCAACAGCAAGGAATTGCGGGCCGAGACAAAAGCCCGATGCTCTATTGGTTCAGCTGGCCGGCATGCTGCCCGGCGCGTCCGGTGGCAAAGCGCGGCTCTGCTTCCTGCGCCGGATCGCCAGTGACGAACATTTCGTGCGCGATCTGGCCCCATGTCGGTTCTGGCCGCGCCTGCGAAACGGGTGCCGCCTCCGGGCCGCCGCCGACGGGTTTTGCGCCGCCCGTCTTGGTGCTGCCATCCGGCAGGATTTGAGAGCCGATGGAACCCGGGCCGAACAGATGCACGGTGATTCCCGAAGGTGGTGGGTTGGGCAGCGGGCGCGCCAGGGCCGGGCAGGCGGCGAGGCAGGCCAGAAGGGCGGTGGGCAGAATTTTCAACTGAGCGGGCTCCGTGGTCGTAGCCCCATCATCGCGCCAGGCTTGCAGGGCGGCAAGCCGATTTGCGCGCAGCTGGAACGCGCGCCAGTCTTGTTGCCAGTCTTGTTGCCAGTCTTGGTGCCCACCCTGTTGCCTGTCCGCGGCTCGTCCTGCCTGGGCGTTCGGTCTGGGTAGGCGCCTAATCGCTCTGCCAGACCCGCCAGAGCGGCGGGCTGGGAGCGCCGGGCGCGGGGGCGTCTTCATTCTGCAGCTGGCGCAGCATCATGGCCGCATGTTCCATCACGGTTTCCGCATCCTCGCCTCTGCCGGGCCAGCGCGGCACCACCCCCACATTCAGCAACGTCCGCTCCGGCAGCAAAGCCGGCAAGGTCGTGCAGAATTTCGCCGCCCGTTCGCCGCCGGTGAGATGGTCCATCCCATCGCACCACAGCCCGATGACCAGGTCCTCCACCCGGCCCAGCAGGTCTGTCGGGCGCATGATGTCGCGCAGCTCCTCGGCGAGACGCAACGCCACCGCCGGCCGCAGCTTCGCATTCAACGGGCCGAAGCCGATATAAAGCAGCGTGCCCGGTTGCTCCTCGACATCGAGCCGGTCCAGCCGCCGGGTGATTTCGGTGGCGAAGGTGGCGCGGCTCCACAGCCCGGTTTCCACATCCAGCATCGTGCCCGGACTGAAGCCGGGGCGCGCGGCGCGTTCGGCATGGCGGTCCGGCAACACCAGGTCGGGCGTTTCCAGATCGAACAGCAGCCCGTAAGTGCCGGCGATCTCGCTGCCCTCCCGGCGCGGCGCCAGCGAGAGCCGGTAGAGCCGCAGGGCGCCGTCCGGTCCGGCCAGGCGCAGCCGCCCATGCCAGGCGACACATTCCACGCAGATGGTGGTGATGATCGAGCGTAGCTCGTTGGCGCTCACCGCCGCCTCTTCCTGGTTGCCGCCAGCCAGCAATATGGTGAATTCCTGCCCCATCAGCGCCGCCGTGGGGCGGCCCAAGGCGCGGCCGGGGCCAAAGGCGGTGAAGCGGCCCAGCGGATCTGTCTCGAAGGCGAAATCCGCGAGCGTGGCGCCGACGGCAAGCCAGGAGGTCGGCGCCAGACGCGCGCCGGCGGGAGGAAAAAACGGCGAACGGGTCATAAGAAGCTCTTAAGACCCGACGCTTAACAGCGTTTTAAGCTCACCCGCCGGGCGGTTTAGAGCAACATGACCCTGACTGGCATCAGTCAGGGTCATAAAGTTGCGCGCCAAAACAAAGAGCTAGAGCAACATCCGATCAAACGGACTCGTTTGATCGGATAAAGTTGCTCGCTCGAACAAAAAGCTAGAGCGTATTCCGTACACCAACGTGAACGGAATACGCGCTAGATCGGGCTGACCGTCTACGGTCAGTGCGCTCTAGCGTCCCGTCTGGCCGCGATGGCGCAGCAGATGGTCGGCCAGCACGCAGGCCAGCATCGCCTCACCCACCGGTACGGCGCGGATGCCCACGCAGGGGTCGTGCCGGCCCTTGGTCATCACCTCCACCTCCTCGCCATCGGCACTCACCGAGCGCTTGGGGATCAGGATGGAGCTGGTCGGCTTCACCGCGAATCGGGCGAGAATCGGCTGCCCGGTGGCGATGCCGCCGAGGATGCCGCCGGCATGGTTGGAGAGGAACTCAATCTCCCCCTCCTTCATCCGCATCTCATCGGCATTCTCTTCGCCGCGCAGGGCGGCGGCGGCGAAGCCATCGCCGATCTCCACCCCCTTCACCGCGTTGATGCTCATCAGCGCCGCGGCGATGTCCGCATCCAGCTTGCCGTAAAGCGGCGCGCCCAGGCCCGGCTTCACGCCCTCGGCGACAATCTCCAGCACCGCGCCGATGGAGGAACCGGCCTTGCGCACCGCATCCAGCTCGGCTTCCCAGGCCTGCGCGGCGGTCGCATCCGGGCAGAAGAACGGGTTCTGCTCCACCTGCGCCCAATCCCAGTTGGCGCGGTTGATGCCATGCGCGCCCATCGCCACCATCGCGCCGCGGATCACCACGCCCGCGCCCAGCACCTTGCGGGCAATGGCGCCGGCGGCCACCCGCATCGCGGTTTCGCGGGCGGAGGAGCGGCCGCCGCCGCGCGGGTCGCGATGGCCGTATTTCATGTCATAGGCCACATCCGCATGGCCGGGCCGGTAGCGCGCCGTGATATTCGCGTAATCCTTCGAGCGTTGATCGGTATTCTCGATCACCAGCGAAATCGGCGTGCCGGTGGTTTTGCCCTCATGCACGCCGGAGAGGATTTTCACCTGGTCCGGCTCCTGGCGCTGGGTGGTGAAGCGCGAGGTGCCGGGGCGGCGGCGATCCAGAAAAGGCTGGATATCCGCTTCCGAAAGCTCGATCCCCGGCGGGCAGCCATCCACCACCGCGCCGATCGACGGCCCATGGCTCTCGCCCCAGGTGGTGACGCGAAACAGCTGCCCGAATGTGTTGAAGGACATGGTTACTCGCTGGCGATGGTGAAGTCCGGCGCGTCCGGGTGCTTCATGCCGACGACATGATAGCCGCAATCGACATGATGGGTCTCGCCGGTCACGCCGCGCCCGAGATCAGAGAGCAGATACAGGCCGGACATGCCAACCTCCTCCAACTCCACATTACGCTGCAGCGGCGCGTTATATTTGTTCCATTTCAGAATATAGCTGAAATCGCCGATGCCCGACGCCGCCAGCGTCTTGATCGGCCCGGCGGAGATGGCGTTGACGCGGATCTTATCCTTGCCGAGATCCGCCGCCATGTAGCGCACGGAGGCCTCAAGGGCGGCCTTGGCCACGCCCATCACGTTGTAATGCGGCATCCAGCGCTCACCGCCGAGATAGGTGAGGGTGAGCAGCGAACCGCCATCGGGCATCATCGCGGCGGCGCGCTGGGAGACGGCGGCGAAGGAATAGGCGGAGATATCGAGCGCCTGCTGGAACACCGCGCGGGGGTGTCCACATAGCGCCCGCGCAGAAAATTCTTGTCCGCGAAGCCGATGGCATGCACCAGGAAGTCGATCTTGCCCCATTTCGTCTTCAAGGTCTCGAAGGCGGCATCGATGGCGGCATCGTCACCGACATCGCAGGGGATCAGGATATCGGAGCCGACGGAGGCGGCCAGCGGGCGCACCCGCTTCTCCAGCGCCTCGCCCATATAGGTGAAAGCCAGCTCGCCGCCCTGGGCGGCAACAGCGCGGGCGATGGCCCAGGCGATGGAGCGGTTATTCGCCACGCCCATGATCAGGCCGCGCTTGCCCTGCATCAACGTGCCCTGGGGCAGGGCGGATTCGGTATCGGTGTCGGCCATCGCGGCTCATCTCCGTGCTGCTATCGTCTGAGGGTCCGGTTGGTGGCATAGAGGACAGCGCCAATCAAGGCTCACAAGACGCGCAGGAGCATAAGTGACGATGAGCGAGGATCCTTTCCGCCAGTTCGGTCTCTGGTTCGCGGAGGCGCAACGCACCGAACCGAACGATCCGAACGCGATGACCGTGGCGACGGTCTCCCCCGAAGGCCGCCCGGCGGCGCGGATTCTGCTGCTGAAAGCCTGGGATGAGCGCGGCTTCGTGTTCTATGGCAATCTCGGGTCACGCAAGGCCCAGCATATGGCGGGCAATCCGCATGTGGCGCTGCTGTTCCATTGGAAGAGCCTGCAGCGGCAGATCCGCATAGAAGGTGCGATCGCGCCGGTCGAGCCGGCCCAGGCCGATGAGTATTTCGCCACCCGCCCGCGCGGCTCGCAGCTGGGCGCCTGGGCCTCCGAGCAATCCCGCCCGCTGGCCTCGCGCAGCCTGTTCGAAAGCCGCTTGCAGGAGATGGAAGCGCGCTTCGCCGGCCAGAGCGTGCCGCGCCCGGACTTCTGGTCCGGCTGGCGGCTGAGCCCGGATTATTTCGAGTTCTGGCAAGGGATCGATTTCCGCCTGCATGACCGGCTGATCTTCAGCAAGGCGGAAGATGGCTGGAGCAGCGGCCGGCTCTACCCGTAAGAGCAACGCGCAGGGGGGCTAATCCTCCCCCTGCGCCATCTCCAGAGCACGCTTATAGACCTGTTTTTTCGGCAGCCCGGTGGCGGCGGCCACGGCGGCGGCGGCGTCCTTCACGCTGAGGCTCTTTAGCGCCGCGCGCAGCGCCTGATCCAACGACTCCGCCCCGGTCTCCTCCGCTGGCGCCGGGCCGACCACCACGACGATCTCGCCGCGCGCCGCGTGCTCGGCGTAATGCGCCGCCAGGGCCGGCAGCGTGTCGCGGCGCACCTCCTCATAATGTTTGGTCAGCTCCCGGCACACCGCGGCCGGGCGCTCCCCGAATGCAGAGGCGGCATCGGCCAGGAATTCCGCCAGCCGGTGCGGCGCCTCGTAGAAAATATGGGTGGCGCTGAGCCCGGCCAGCTCGGCGCCGCGCAGCCCGGCGAAGGCGGCCCGGCGCGGCCCGGCCTTGGGCGGCAGGAAGCCGGTGAACAGAAAAGGCTGCGGCGGCAGTCCGGAGAGGGTGAGGGCCAGCACCGCCGCATTCGCGCCCGGCACGCCGGAGACCGGCAGCCCCGCCTCGATGACCGCGCGCACCAGCCGGTAGCCGGGGTCCGAGACCAAAGGCGTGCCGGCATCCGAGATCAAGGCGTAACGCTCGCCCTGTTGCATCGCCGCCACAAGCCGGGGAATCGCGGCGGATTCATTATGTTCGTGCAAGGCGATGCATTTGGCGCTGATTCCGTGGGCGCGCAGCAGCACCGCGCTGGTTCTCGTATCTTCACACAGGATCGTGTTCACCCCAGATAAAGTCGACCTGGCCCTGTCCGATAAATCTTGAAGGTTGCCGATTGGCGTCGAAACCATCACAAGAGCGGGCAGGGACGCCCCGGCCATCGCCGTGGGCGGGGCTTGCGTTGGAGGATCAATCATTGCGCCTGGTGCCGTCTCTTCGCTCATCTCTACTCCTTGGCGGCATGCTGGCGCTTGCCAGCTGCGCGGGGCAAGCCCCTCAGATCAACGGCAGCGGGCCTTTGCCCGCGGCGCTGACGCCGAATGCCGGCACCCCGAATAACACAGGCAAGACATCCGGCAATGTCATGCTGCTGGTGCCGCTGAGCGGGCCGTTGGCCCCGGTGGGCCAGGCCCTGGCCAATGCCGCCAAGATCGCCTTCCCCGCCGGCAGCACCCCGGCCCTGGATATTCGCGACACCGGCGGCACCGCCGCCGGGGCGGTGAGCGCCGCGCAGGCCGGGCTCGCGGCGGGGATGGCATCATCCTCGGGCCGCTGACCGCCGCCGAGACCCAGGCGGTCGCCCCCATCGCCAAGCAGGCCGGGGTGAATGTCCTGGCCTTCACTAATGATGGCACGGTGGCGCAGCCGGGCGTGTGGCCGCTGGGCATCTCGCCCGGGCAGCAGGTCCGCCGCGTCGTGCAGGCCGCCTCCGATGCCGGCCATACCCAGCTCGCCGGGCTGCTGCCGGATACGGATTTCGGCCATCGCCTCGGCCAAGCGCTGCAGCAGGAAGCCGCCAAGCTGAGCGAGCCGGCGCCGCAGATCCAGTTCTACGAGCCAGGCTTTTCCAGCCTGAACAACGCCGTGCGCACGCTGTCGGACTGGAGCGGCCGCGGTGAGGCGCTGATGGCGCAGATCAAGGCGGCGAAGGACAGCAACACGCCGGAGGGGTTGGCCAAGGCCCGCGAGCTGCGCCGCCAGCAGGTGGCGCCGCCCAGCTTCAACGCCCTCTTCATCGGCGCCACCGATGGCAATACCCTGGCCGAGCTGGCGAATTTCCTGCCTTATTACGATGTTTCGGCGCCGCAGGTGCTGCTGATGGGCCCCTCGCTCTGGGCGCCCTTGGCCAGCGCCATGGCCGGGCAGAGCGCGCTGCGCGGCGCCATCTATGCCGCGCCGGACCCCGCCGCCGCCGCGTCCTTCGATGCCAAATACACCGCCGCCTATGGCAGCGCGCCGCCGGCGATCGCGGATGTCGCCTTCGATGCCGCCGCCCTGGCCAAGCTGGCCGCGTCCAATGGCGGCTATACGGTACAGACGCTGAGCGCCCCCGCCGGCTTCACCGGCACTGACGGGCTGCTGGTGCTGGAGCCGGATGGCACGGTGAAGCGTGGCCTGGCGGTGTTCTCGATCACGCCGGGGCAGCCGACCATCACCTCCCCAGCCCCCGCCAGCCTCAACAACCCCTGACCCCGCCGATGGCTCCCCCCGAAGGCACCAGCTGGGACAAGGCCGGCCCCGCCGCGCTCGCCTTGTTTTTCGGGCTGGGGCTGACGCCCAGCCTGGTCTTTGCCTTGCTCGCGGCGCTGGGGATCTGCGGCCGCTGCTGGCTTTCGCCGCCTGGGCGGTCTGCACGCTGGTGGCGTTGCTGTTCGCGCTGTTGCTGGGGCGGGATGTGGTGGCGATGACGCGGCTGGTGCGCGCCTTGCGCACCGCCCCGGAATCGCTGCCGACCGACCGGCATCTGCTGATGCCCGGGATGAGCGATCTCGGGGCCGAGGCGCTGCGGCTGATCCATGCGGAGCGGCTGCTGCGCAGCCGCCACGTGGCCAGCGCGGCGGAAGACCGCGCCCTGGTTGAACGCCTGCCAGACCCGCTGCTGAAACTCGACGCGGACGGCGCCATGCTCTGGCGCAATGACAGCGCGATCACCGCCTTCGGCACCGAGACCGCGGCCCTGCTGCGCCACCCGGATGTGCGCGACGCCCTGGCCGAAGTGCTGGCCAGCGCCGCGCCGGTGCGCCGCGAGGTCGTGCTGGCCGCGCCGGTGAAGCGGGATCTGGAAGTGACGATGATCCCGGTCGGCGGGCCGGTCTATATGCTGGTCAGCGACCGCACCCGCGAGCGCGCGCTGGAGAAGATGCGCGCCGATTTCGTCGCCAATTCCAGCCATGAGCTGCGCACGCCTCTGGCCAGCCTGATCGGCTTCATCGAAACGCTGCGCGGCCCGGCCGCCGATGACCGCGAGGCGCAGGAAACCTTCCTCGGCATCATGGCCGAACAGGCGGCGCGGATGCAGCGCGTGATCGGCGATCTGCTCTCCCTCTCCAAGATCGAGATTTCCGAACATTCGCCACCGAAGGAGCTGCTGCATCTGCCGCCACTGCTGGAGCGCATCGTCGCCGGGCTGGAGCCGATGGTCAGGGCACAGGCAATCACCCTGGTGGTGGAGGTGCCGGCGGATCTGCCACGGGTGGCCGCCGATGCCGATCAGCTCACCCAGGTTTTCACCAATCTGCTTGAAAACGCCTTGAAATACGGCAAGCCGGGCGGGCGGGTGACGCTCTCGGCCGGCATCGCCCAGGATGAGCGTTTTCCGGCGGGCGGGGTGCTGGTTTCGGTGGCCGATGAAGGTGCGGGATCCCGCGCGAGCATATTCCGCGGCTGACCGAGCGTTTCTACCGCGTCGATAAAGGCCGGTCGCGCCATATTGGCGGCACCGGGCTGGGGCTGGCCATCGTCAAACATGTGGTCTCGCGCCATCGCGGCCGGCTGGTGATCGAAAGCGAGCTTGGCCAGGGCAGCTGCTTCTCCGTCTGGCTCCCCGGCCCCGCGCGCTAAAAAATTTGCAAAAGTTTTTGGGGGTGTGGGGACTTTTTTCAAAAAATCCCCACCTCTTTCTTCACTTCGCTCCCCAAGACATTGCCCGCCTTCTCCGTTAATGAAACCAACAGCAGGAGAGGGGACCCCCGCATGACCATCTTGGCCGTCATCGTCGTTTTGATCAGTCTCGGTCTGGTCGCGCTATATATCCATGACAAGCTTCAGACCCGGCACACGGTGCTGCGCAATTTCCCCATCATCGGGCATTTCCGTTATTTCGCGGAAACCTGGGGTACCTATATGCGCCAGTACCAATATCTGTCGGACTGGGTGGAGCGGCCGTTCAACCGGCTGGAGCGCAGCTGGGTCTATCGCTCCGCCAAGGGGGTTTCCAATTTCATCAGCTTCGGCTCTGAGGCTGTGCCCAGCTTCGTGTTCCGCAACGCGGCTTTTCCGGTGCTGGATGAGGATAAGCGGGCTTACAGCGGCAAGCTGATCGGCATCGCCAACGGCCCCGGCGCCTGTGAGCAGCCTTATCCGGCGGCGAGCTTCTTCAATATCTCCGGCATGTCCTATGGCGCGCTCAGCAACAACGCCGTCACCGCGCTCTCGCGCGGGGCGAAGCTGGCGGGGATCTGGATGAGCACCGGGGAGGGCGGTCTCAGCCGCTATCATCTGGAGGGCGGGGCGGACATCGTCATGCAGATCGGCACCGCGAAATATGGCGTGCGTGATGCGCAGGGCAATCTCTCCGAAGCCCGGCTGCGCGAGCTGGCGGCACACCCGCAGGTGAAGATGTTCGAGGTGAAGCTGGCGCAAGGGGCCAAGCCCGGCAAAGGCGGCATTCTGCCCGGCGCGAAAGTGACGCAGGAGATCGCCGAGATCCGCGGCATCACCCCGGGGCAGGACAGCATCTCCCCCAACCGCCACCGCGATATCGGCAGCGTCACCGAGCTGGGCGAATTCGTGCATCGGGTGCGCAGCATCACCGGCAAGCCGGTGGGGGTGAAATTCGTGCTGGGCGACCCGGCCTTCCTGGATGAATGGTTCGGCGATTGCGCCGACAACCCGGAGCATTGCCCGGATTATATCCAGATCGATGGCGGCGAGGGCGGCACCGGCGCGGCGCCGGAATCGCTGGCCGATTATGTCGGCCTGCCGATCACCCAGGCGCTGCCTTATGTCGCGGCGCTGCGTTACGAGCATGGGCTGCAGCACCGCATCCGCATCGTCGCCTCGGGCAAGCTGATCACCCCGGACAAGGTGGCCTGGGCGTTGTGCATGGGGGCGGATTTCGTCTCCTCCGCGCGCGGCTTCATGTTCGCGCTGGGCTGCATCCAGGCGATGAAATGCGGCTCCGGCCATTGCCCTACCGGGGTCACCGCCGCCGACAAAAGGCTGATCGCCGGGCTGGATCCGACCGACAAGGCGGTGCGCGTCTCGCGCTATGCGCTGAAGATGCGCGATGAGGTCGAGATCATCGCCCATAGCTGCGGCGTCACCGATGCCAGCAAATTCGCGCCCAAGCATGTCACCGCGCTGGAGAGCGGCGTGGCGGGGTTCCGGGCGCAGTCCAATTGATCTACGGCCTGCTGTTTCTGCTCAGCGCCGGGCTGAATATCCTGCTCGGCCTGCATCAATGGCCGAGCGTGCTGGCGGGCAGCCTGCAGGACCCGGATTCCTATATGCGGCTGCTGCGAATCGAGCAGGGTGTGCATCTCGGCCATCTGGTCACGACTGTCGCGCGCGATGATTCCGGCGCCGGGGTGATGGTGGAATGGTCGCGGCTGCTGGATATCATCTTGTGGCTGATGGCCGCCCCGCTGAGTCTGGTGATCGGCTGGCATAAGGCGCTGTTCGCCGCCGGGGTGGCGCTGGGGCCGCTGGGGGTGGGGGCGCTGGGGCGGCCTGCGCCTGGGCGGTGGAGCCGCTGGCGCTGCGCCGGCATCTCTGGGCCGCCGCCGCTGCCGCCGCCGTCCTGCCCGCTTTGGCCGCGATCGCGCTGCCCGGCGTGGTGCATTATCACATCGCCCTGCTGGTCTTTATCGCGCTCACCGTTGGCTTCGTGCTGCGCGCCCTGCGCGGGGATGTCGGGCTCGGCTTCATGGCCGGTCTGGCCGGGGGCTTTGGCATCTGGATGACGCCGGAGACGATGCCCTTCGTGCTGATGGCCTATGCCGGGCTGGCTCTGCGCTGGCTCTATGCACGCAACGCCACCACCATCCTGGCCACCGCGGCCGGGTGTTTCGACGTGATCGGCATCGCCTTCTTCATCGACCCGCCGGCCGGCGGCTATGGCGATCCGGAGATCGACCGGCTGTCCATCGTCTATTTCAGCATGGCTTTGGTGCTGCTGGTGAGCGCGGCGGTACTGACACGGGTGCAGGCCCGTGCCCCGGCACGGCTGCGCGGGCCGCTCGGGCTGGCGGTGCTGGGAGTGCCGCTGGCGGCCTGGATCGCGACCTATCCCGTCGTCATCGAAGGCCCGTCCGGGCTGTTGCCGCCGGATCAGCTGAAGGCGATGTTCGGGGTAATCACCGAACAGCTGCCCCCGCGCGGGCGTGAACTGATCGTGTTCCTGCTCCCTGGCCTCTGGGCCGTGCTCTATGCGGCGCAGCGCGCCTGGGCGGAGCGGCGCCCGGGGCTGGCGGACCTCGCCGCGCCGGAGCTGCTGGGCGCGCCGCGCCGCGCGCCTTTGGGCTGGGCTTATGTCGCGCTCTGCGCGCTGGTGGCGCTGGGGCTGGGGTATTTCTATCTGCTCTTCACCTGTTTCTCGGCTCTGTTCGCCGCCTGCCTGCTGCCGGTGGCGTTGAGCGGGATGGAGGGGGCGCTGGCCGGGGTGAAGCGGATCGGCCTGCTGGCGTTGATCCTGCTGGTGCCGTTCCTGGCGGCGCGGGCCGGTGCGGCGCCGAAGCCGGTGCCGGGCGGGCGGTCCTATCCCTCCTGCAGCCTGCGCCATATCGGCCCGCTGCTGGCCCCGGCGGCCGGGCAGGTGGTGCTGGCCCGCGCCGAGGACACGCCCGAGCTGCTCTATCGCAGCCAGATCGAAACCGTCGGCTCGCTCTATGAACATGGCGTGCCCGCCTTCATGCGTGACCGCGCGGCCTGGCGCGCGGTCCCCGGCACCAGCGAACCGCAAGCTGTGGTGGATACCGGCGCCAAATATGTGCTGTTCTGCCCGATGCCCGGCCGCTATCTGCTGGTCGCCGACCTGCCGCCGGACACGCTCTGGGATGCGCTGAACAAAGGCGCGGTGCCGCCCTGGCTGCGCGCCGTCGGCAGCGATGCGGCGGGCTGGACGCTCTACAAGATCGTCCCGTAAATCTGGCCGCCGGTCTGCGGGGCGCGCACTCCGGTGGTGCTGGGGAGCGAAAGCGGCAGGCCGCGCAGCGTGCGCACCGCGAGGAAGCCGAAACATTGCGCCTCCAGCGCATCGCCATTCCAGCCCACCGCCTCCACCGGGCGCACCGGCACCGCGAAGCGCGCGGCGAGGCCCGCCATCAGCGTGGCATTATGCCGGCCGCCGCCGGTGATCAGCACCTGTTGCGGCGGGGCGGGAAATTTGGTTTCGGCGATCGCGGCGCAGATGAAGGCGGCCAGCGTGGCGGCGGCGTCGGCCGGGTCGAGGCCCTGGGTGGCCTGGGCGATGAGGCTGGAGAAACTCAGCCGGTCGAGCGATTTCGGTGCCGGTTGCGCGAAGAAAGGATGCGCGAGCAGCTGTTGCAGCCGCTGATGGTCGACCTGCCCGCCAGCGGCCAGCGCGCCGTCCTTGTCATAGGGTTGGCCGAGATGAGCCTGCGCCAGATCATCCAGCGGCCCATTCCCGGGCCCGGTATCGCAGGCGATGATCTCGCCCGAAGCGCCCAGCCAGGTGGCATTTGCCACCCCGCCGATATTCACGATCAGCAACGGCTTTGCCAGCTCCCGCGCCAGCGCCGCATGAAACAGCGGCACCAAAGGCGCGCCCTCGCCGCCGGCGGCGACATCGGCGGCGCGGAAATCAAACGCCACCGGCAGCCTGGTGATGTGGGAGAGCAGCGCCGCATCGCCGATCTGCCAGGTCCGCCCGGCTTTCGGGGCGTGCAGGATGGTCTGGCCGTGAAACCCGACAATATCGGCCGAGCGCCCCAGCAACGCCACCGCCAGCGCATGCTCGCGGGTCAGCCGGGCGGTGGCGTCCAGCACGGCCGGAGCATCCGCTGAGAGGCCCGGCGCCCGGTCGAGCAGGCCGCGCAGCTGCGCGCGCAGCGCCTCATCATACAACAACGTCGCCGCCGGCCCGAAGCCGCTGACATGCTCGCCATCGGTCTCGATCCAGGCGGCATCCACCCCATCCAGCGAGGTGCCGGACATCAGCCCGATGGCGCGGTAGGTACGGGCGGCGGCATTGGCTGTCATGAGGTTTGTGCTAAGCGAGAGAGGCGGAGCAGGGCAAGAGGCGGCATGGATGTGAGACGGGGCCTGACGTGGTTCGGAAAAAGTTGGACCGCGCTGCTATGGGTCGTTTTGGGCTATTTCTGGTTATTGTGGACGAAAGTCGCCCTTGACCACATGCTGCCGCGACTGGCTTATTTGTTTGGCAAATCGGTGAATATCGATCCACCGTGCCAGACGCCAGAATGTGATTTCACCGCCTTCTGGCCGGCTGGGCTTCTCGCCCGGCATGGCGCTTTCAACCAGATTTACGATCCCGCGCGATTTCACGCATTCCAGCAGCATCTATTCAATCTTCAGCTTGGTGTCGATGCATTCTTCTACCCGCCCCCCATGCTGCTTCCCAGCGCGCTGGCGGCTTATTTGCCGTTCGAGGCAAGCTTTTTTGCCTGGAGCGCGGCGCTGTTGCTTTCGGCCATTCTTTTGTTGCGCTGGGCTGGGCTTTCATGGCTGGTGATTCTGGCTGGTTGCCTGAGCCCTGCAGCAGTTTGGTGTCTTGAGCTTGGCCAGATCGGCATCGTCGGAGGTGCCATTTTCGTGGCCGGACTGATGCGCGCCCTCGACCAACCGGGGATGGCGGGGGTGTTGCTGGGATTTTTGTCGCTCAAGCCACAGCTTGGGCTATTGGCGCCTTCTGTTGCCTTCGCACGGCGAAATCTGCGCAGTGCCCTGGGCTTTATTGTTTGCGTGATTGCCTTGGTCGGGTTGACGACGCTGTTTTTCGGCAAATCTGTCTGGGGCGCATATTTCACCTATGGAGTTCAGGAAACCAGAGCCGTCCTCAACCGACCTTTCAACCCGCATATCTATATGGGCGGTGGGATTTCGGTTTTTTGGATGCTGCGCAGTTTCCATGTTGGCTTCGCTTTTGCCAATTGGGTGCAGATTGTGGTGACGGGTTTCGCCGCGCTGACGGCGATCTGGATATGGCGGTGGTCCGACGCACCAACCCTTGACCGCACCGCCGCCACCGTTTTGCTGACGCTGCTGGCAACGCCTTACGGTTATATTAGCGATATGGTGGCGGGCGCTTGGGTCTTGGCGGCCCTGGCCGCGCGCCGCGGTTGGAAGATCGGCATCACAGATTTGCTGTTCTGGCTGTGGCCGCCCTTTTGCCCACTTATTGCAATCCAAACCGGCCATCTGTTTTCACCGCTAATCATTATGGCGAGCCTGCTGCGTCTTATGTTTGAGACCGCCCAGAGGAAGCGCCAATATCCATGACCAAGCGCCTCCGTGCCTATCTCCGCTTCATCGACCGCTTCGGCGGGATCGCGCTGTTGCTGGCCTTCTGGGCCATCCTGGTGGTGACCTTCATCAAGCGTGTGGCGCCGCGGCTGAGCTATTTCACCGGCCGGCCGATCGCGGTGGACCCGCCCTGCCAGGCCCCGCAATGTGACTTTGCCGTATTCTGGTCCGCCGGGCGGCTGGCGCGGCAGGGATCGTTCGATCTGCTGTACGATCATCAACGCTTCAACATCGCCGCCCAGGCGCTGCTCGGCGTGCATGGCTATATCGAGCATTTTCTCTATCCCCCGCCGTTTTTGCCGGTCCTCGGACATTGTCCTTTCTGCCCTTCGAATGCGCTGCCCTGGTCTGGGCGGTCGGGTTCTGGGCTCTGGCCGCTTGGATGCTGCGCCGGGCCGGCTATAGCTGGCTGGTGATCCTGATCACGCTGCTCAGCCCGGCGGCCTTGTTCAGCCTACAGATCGGTCAGGTCGGCATCATCGGCGATGCGCTGCTGGTCTCAGGCCTGACCCTCGCCGCAACAGCGCCGGCCCGGGGCGGCGCGCTGCTGGGCATTCTGGCGGTGAAACCTCAGGTCGGGATTTTGGTGCCCTTCGCCTTGCTGGCGCAAAAACGCTGGCGCGCGCTGGTCGCCTTCGCGGTCGTGGTGGTGGCGCTGTCGCTGCTCTCCCTTGCCTGGTTCGGGACCGGGCCATGGTACAGCTTCCTGGCGCAAGACCCGCGGGAAGCGCGCTCGATGATCGCCCCGGCGTTTGATCCGCACAGCTTTCCCGGGCTTGGCGTGTCGCTGTTCTGGATGGCGCGCAGTTTTGGCGCCGGGTTCGGCTTGGCCCAGGCAATGCAGGCGCTGCTGGCGGTTGCCTGCGTCCTCGCCCTCTTCCTTTGGCGCCGGCGGCTCGATTTTGTCGGCCGCGTGGTCCTGCTCTCGCTGCTCGCCTCGCCTTATGATTTCGTCTACGGCATGGTCGGCTACTCGCTGATCCTCGCCCAATCCGCGCAAAACCGTCACTGGCGCATCGGCATCCTGGACGCGCTGCTCTTTCTCTGGCCCGGCCTGTGCCTGGTCATCTCCATCGCCACCGGGCATGAACTCACCCCGCTCATCGTCCTCGCTGCCTTGTGGCGCACGGCTTTGCCCCGGCCTGCGCCTGTGCTACCCGCGCCGGCACAGGAGTAGAACCATGGCGAACAGCGCATTTCTGGCCGAGGCGAAAGCCCGCGGCTTCATCTTCCAATGCACCGACGAGGCGGCCCTCGACGCGGCCTGCGCGAACGGTTCCATCGCCGGCTATGCCGGGTTCGACCTCACCGCCGACAGCCTGCATGTCGGCCACATGATCCCGATCATGCTGCTGCGCCTGTTCCAGCGCCATGGCCACCGCCCGGTGGCGCTGATGGGGGCGGCACCACCCGCATCGGTGATCCGTCTTTCCGCGAGGAAGCCCGCCAGCTGCTGGGTGATGAGCAGATCGCCACCAACCTCATCGGCATCCGCAGAAACCTGGAAGCCTTCATCAATTTCGGCGACGGCCCGAACGACGCCATTCTGGTCAACAATGCCGACTGGCTGGACAAGCTCTCTTACATCGGGCTGCTGCGCGAGGTCGGCGTGCATTTCTCTGTCAACCGCATGCTCTCCTTTGATTCCGTGAAGAGCCGGCTGGACCGCGAGCAGGGCCTCACCTTCCTGGAATTCAACTACTCCATCCTGCAGAGCTATGATTTCCGCGAGCTCAACCGCCGCAATAACGTCGTGCTGCAGATGGGCGGCTCCGACCAATGGGGCAATATCGTCTCCGGCATCGAGCTGGTGCGCCGCACCGACCAGAAGAGCGTCTTCGGCCTCACCACCCCGCTGATCACCACGGCGTCGGGCCAGAAGATGGGCAAGAGCGCGGCGGGCGCGGTCTGGCTCTCGGCCGAAAAGCTGAGCCCCTACCAATACTGGCAATTCTGGCGCAACACCGAGGACGCCGATGTCGGCCGCTTCCTGCGCCTGTTCACCGATCTGCCGCTGGACGAAATCGCCCGCCTCGAAGCCCTGGGCGGGGCCGAGATCAACAGCGCCAAGATCATCCTGGCGACCGAGGCGACGACGCTGGCCCATGGCCGCACCGCCGCGGAGGACGCCGCCGAGACCGCGCGCAAGCTCTTCACCGAAGGTGTTGCCGCCGGCAGCCTGCCGTCGATCTCCCTCACCGCCGCCGAATTTGGCGCGGGTCTGCCGGCCTTCGCGCTGCTGGTGAAGGCCGGGTTGGCCGCTTCCAATGGCGAGGCGCGGCGGCTCATTCGCGGTGGCGGGGCGAAGCTGGATGATGTTGCCATCACCGATGAGGCGCAGATGATCGCGCCCAAGGCTGAGCAGAAGCTTTCTGTGGGTAAGAAGCAGCACGTTCTCATCAAACGAGAAGGGTGAACCTCAAGGGGGATTTTTGAAAAAATCCCCCTTGGACCCCTAAAAACTTTTGCGCCTTCAGGTCAGTGCCGCTTTCCATGCGGCTGCCTCTTCCGAGCTTAAATCCACGTAGCTTTTGGCGCCTTCGGCGAAGCCGGCGCGCACGTCGCGCCACAGCCTCGGCGCCAGCCCGATGAAATTTTCCATATGCCCTGCCAGCGCCGCCTCCGGCACATGCCGCGTCGCCTTGGCCGCCGCCGTCGCCGCGCGTTTGCGCCAGGGCAGGGCCGATACCAGCCCCTGATGCACGAACCCTGGCCAGGGTGAACCCGCAAACGCCGCGCCAAACACCTTCACATCCGCCTTACCGTACAATGTCGCCCATTCAGGATCCCGCCAGGGTTTCAGCACGTTCAGATAATGCCGCACCCTTGGTGCTACCACGCCCTCCAGCCCCAACCCCATATAATGCGTGCAAAAATTCCAGCGCGGTGAAAGCTCCAGGATTCGCCCACCCAGCACATTCAGCGCATCCTGGTCCATGAACCGCAATTGCGCCCCCCGCGCCGCGATGAAGGTCGCCGCCTGCGCCCACAGCGCCTCCGCCCGCCAGCGCGCCGCATTCATCAAAATCACCCCGCTGTTGAAATAAGGGGCGTCGAGCCGCAAGCCGGTGCGGGTCCGGTACTCATCCCAATCTTCCCGCCCGCCGGCAGCGCCCAGATAGCGCCCGCAATCCTCCACCATCGCCGCCAGCGCCTCGCCCATCTCCAGGGCGAACAAAGGCGAAAGATCGCCGCTCACCCTGATATCCGAATCCAGATAAAGCAGCTTGTCATAATCGCTGAGCCAGATGGCAGGGGCGGCCAGCCTGGCATAGGCGAAGGGCGACATATGCGCCGGCCCCGCCACATGCGCCAACACCTCCGGCAGGCGCACCCGCAACACCCGCACACCCGGCGGCGGCGTGGCCGCGACATCCTCGGGCAAGAGCAGGCAGACATCGAAATCCCGGCCGGGTTGCGCCGCCACATCCCGCGCCGCCACCCAGGCCAGCGGCAGATAGGCCGCATCCGCCGCGAAAAACACTGCCTTGCGCTCGCCCATACCCGTGCGCCCCCACACGCCTTTTGCCGCCAAAATCAGCAGCTTGCCCGATTCATGTTCGCACCCCGCCCGGCTGCTGACAAACACGCCACTGTCATGCGTGCTTTCCCCTCTGGTTGCTATTGCGTTGCGAAACAGCCCTGCGCATGCTGGGCTGAAAGCGTATCCAAGGAGCCTGCATGTCGATCCACGCCGCCATCACTCATCGCACCTCCTATAAATACGACCGCCCGGTGTCGCTGGGGCCGCAGACCATCCGGCTGCGTCCCGCCCCTTATGCGCGTACCCCGATCATCTCCTATTCGCTGCGGATCGCGCCGAAGCCGCATTTCCTCAACTGGCAGCAGGACCCGCAAGGCAATTTCCTCGCCCGTGTCGTCTTCCCCGAGCGCGTCACCAGCTTCGAGGTGATCGTCGATCTCGTCGCTGACATGGCGACGATCAACCCGTTCGATTTCTTCCTGGAACCGGACGCAGAAACCTTCCCCTTCGCCTATGACCCCGTGCTGGCCGAGGAGCTGGCGCCTTTCCGGCTGCTGAGCAAGCCCGGCCCGCTGCTGGCGGCGCTGATCGCCGAGGTGAAGGCGAAATTCAAGGACCAGGAGCCGCGCACCACCGACATGCTGGTCGAGATCAACCGCATGGTGAGTGAGCGCATCTCCTACGTGGTGCGCATGGAACCGGGCGTGTTCACGCCCGAGGAAACGCTGAAACTCTGCAAGGGCTCCTGCCGGGATTCAGGCTGGCTGCTGGTCAATCTGCTCCGCCATCTCGGCTTCGCCGCGCGCTTCGTCTCCGGCTATCTGATCCAGCTCACCGCCGACCAGAAGCCTGTGGATGGCGGTGCCGCCGGCCCGGAGGCGGATTTCACCGATCTGCACGCCTGGGCCGAGGTCTATCTGCCCGGTGCCGGCTGGGTGGGGCTGGACGCCACCTCCGGCCTGCTCACCGGTGAGGGCCATATCCCGCTCGCCGCCACCCCATCCCCGCAATCCGCCGCCGCCATCTCCGGCGGCTTCATCGCCGAGGATGGCACCGAGACGGAGTTCGACTTCCACATGGAGGTGAAGCGGGTGAAGGAAACCCCGCGCGTCACCAAGCCTTATACTGACAAGCAATGGCAGGACATTCTCGCCCGTGGCGCGCGCGTCGACCATGCGCTGCTGCGCAACGATGTGCGCCTGACCATGGGCGGCGAGCCCACCTTCGTCTCCGCCACCGACCATGAGGGCGCGGAATGGAATATCGACGCGCTGGGGCCGACCAAGCGCGCTTATGCCGGCCGGCTGATCCGCAAGCTCACCCCGCTCTGGGGCAAGGGGGCGGCGCTGACCTACAATATGGGCAAGCATTATCCCGGCGAGCAGCTGCCGCGCTGGGCCATCCACGCCCATTGGCGCGCGGATGGCGAGCCGGTCTGGAAAGACCCGTCCCTGCTCGCTTCCGATGACGATACCGACAACGCCAATGCCGACGACACGGCGATCTTCGCCCGCGCGCTGGCGGAGCGCCTGCAAGTCGATCCCGATTTGGTCAACGCCGCCCATGAGGACATTCATTACTATCTCTGGCGCGAAAAACGCCTGCCGGCGAATGTCGTCACCGAGGATGCCAAGCTGCGCGACCCGCTGGAACGCGCGCGTCTGGCCAAGGTCTTTGGCCAAGGGCTGGCCTCGAATGTCGGCTCGGTGCTGCCTTTGCGCCGGGTGATCATGGATGGCCAGCGCCGCTGGCAATCCGGCCCTTGGTTCTTCAAGGACGATGTGATGTTCCTGATCCCCGGCGACAGCCCGATCGGCTTGCGTCTGCCGCTGGACAGCCTGCCCTGGGCGGATGATGCGAGCATCGAGCAGGAATACGAAACCGACCCGTTCGCCCCGAAAGCTCCGCTGCCGAGCCGCGATGCCTTGCAGTTCGCCCGCTACCGGCCGCGCGCCGCCGAAGGGCAGGGGGCCATCGAGAATTTCCGCCCGGTGCCGCAAAGCCTGCCGGTGGTGGGGCGCGAGGAGCCGGGCGTGGTGCGCACCGCGCTATGCGTCGAGGCGCGGGACGGCAAGCTCCACATCTTCTACCCGCCGCTTTACGATGTCGAGGATTGGCTGGAACTCACCGCGGCCATCGAGGCCACCGCCGCCGAATTCGGCCGCAAGGTGGTGCTGGAAGGCTATCTGCCGCCCGAGGATGAGCGCGTGGTGAATTTCTCCGTCACCCCGGACCCCGGCGTGATCGAGGCCAACATCCCCGCCTCCACCAGCTGGGCCGAGCTGACCACCCGCAACGCCCAGCTTTATGAGGCGGCGCGCGAGGTCGGGCTGGCAGCGGAGAAATTCATGCTGGATGGCCGCCATGTCGGCACCGGCGGCGGCAATCATGTGGTGATGGGGGCGAAATCCCCCACTGACAGCCCCTTTCTGCGCCGGCCGGATCTGCTGAAATCCATGCTCGGCTTCTGGCACAACCATCCCAGCCTCAGCTTCCTGTTCTCCGGCCTGTTCATCGGCCCCTCCTCGCAGCATCCGCGTATCGACGAGGCGCGGGAGGACAGCATCAACGAGCTGGAAATTGCCTTCCGCCAGGTCGGACGGCAGAGCCAGACCCCGCCCTGGCTGGTGGACCGGCTGTTCCGCAACATCCTCTGCGACATGACCGGCAATGGCCACCGCACGGAATTCTGCATCGACAAGATGTATTCGCCGGACGGCGCCTCCGGCCGGCGCGGGCTGGTGGAATTCCGCGCCTTCGAGATGCCGCCGCATGAGCAGATGTCCGCGGCGCAGATTTTGCTGATGCGCTCCGCCGTCGCCGCCTTCTGGGAGCGGCCTTATGAGCGCCGGCTGGTGCGCTGGGGCACGCGCCTGCACGATGAATTCCTGCTTCCCCACTATGCCGAGCAGGATTTCAAGGACGCTCTGGAAGAGTTGGCCGGGCTCGGCTTCCCGCTCGATCCGGACTGGTTCGCCCCGCATCTGGAATTCCGCTTTCCCAAGCTGGGCGATGTGACGGTGCGCGACATGCAGCTGGAGCTGCGCCACGCGCTGGAGCCCTGGCACGTGCTGGGCGAGGAGCAGAGCAGCGGCGGCACCGCGCGCTATGTGGACAGCTCCGCCGAACGGCTGCAGGTGAAGGTGAATGGCTGGGTGGATGAGCGCTATATCCTCTCCTGCAATGGCGCGGCGATGCCGATGCAGCGGACCCAGACACAGGGCGAATATGTCGCCGGGGTGCGCTTCAAGGCCTGGGCGCCGTACTCGGCCTTGCACCCGACCATCGGCGTGCAGACGCCCTTGGTGTTCGACGTGTATGACAGCTGGTCCGGCCGCTCGATCGGCGGGATGACGCATCACGCCGTGCATCCGGGCGGGCGCGCTTATGAGGATTTCCCGATCAACTCCAACGCGGCCGAGGCCAGGCGGCGCTCGCGCTTCTGGGCCTTTGGCCATACGCCGGGGCCAGCGCCGTTGCCGCTGCCGGCGGAGGGGCCGGAATTCCCCCGCTGCCTGGATCTGCGCCGCCATGCTTAAGGCCCAGCTTAAGCGCCTGCGTCAGTTCATGGCCGCCGACGTGACGGCGGCGCAGGACCGCATGGCGGCGGAGTTGGCGGTGCTGCGCGAGGAGCTGGCGGCGCTGCGGGCCGAGCTGGCGGCGGCGCAGGCGAAGGATAACGAGCTGGCGAAGCAGATGGAGGGCGCCTTGCTCACCATCGCATTGGCCAACCGCGAGCCGGCCTAGAGCAATAGGTCTTTAGGTTGACGCGCCAGTGTCAATCTAAACACATGAAATTGCTCGCTAAAACAAAATTTAGAGCATCAAGCTAAAAGCTTGACGCTCTAGACAAAGCGGGGAAACGCCGGGGCGGTTTCCAAAATCGCCGCTCCTGCCTTGAGGGATCACCATGTTTCGATCACAGAGAAAATACGAGGAGACTCGGGATCGAAACATTTGACGGGTCCATGTTGATCCCGGTTTGTTGGGTGTTGCAGCTAGGTCGCTCAGAGAATCATCTCCAGCAACCGCACCGCATAAGCCTGCATGTCATGCGCGGCGCAGTAAGCGGCCCGCATCACCTCATCGGGCCCAGGCGCCGCCAAGGCCCGCGCCAGCGCCCCGGCAATCTCCGCCGGGTCAGGCATATCCGCCACCCGCAGCACGTAATCGGGTGCATTGATCGTCTCCGCCAGATCCCGGCTCGCCACCATGTTCAGCCCGGCGCCGATGCCATCCTGCAACGCCGCCGAAACTCCGCCCGCCTGGCCGATGCGCAGCTGCAGCCCCGCATCCGCCGCCGCCGCCCAGGCGCGATACGCCTCCGGGCTGACAAAGCCGGTGCCCAGCGTCACCCCCAACGAAGCCGCCTCGTCGCGCAGCGCGGCGAGATCCATCGCCACCTCGCCGACAAAGACCAGCCGCGCCGCCGGGCGCTCGCGTTTCAGCACAGCGAAAGCCGCCAGCGCCGCGCCGATGGCTTTCGCCGGCACCAGAAACCCGAAAGAGACGATGAGCTGTTCCGCCGGACCGATGCCCAGACCCGCCCGTGCCGCCTCGCGCTCTTCGGGCGTAACAGGCGCGTGCGGGCGCATCATCGGGAAGGGCAGGGCCTGCGCCTGCACGTCGAAGCGTTCCTGGCAAAGCCGCACCGGCTGCGGTGCGTGGAAGATCAGCGGTCGCGCCGCGCGCGCCAGCCTCCCCAGAAAACTCGCCTCGCGTTGGCGCTCATCGGCCGCCCAGGCGGCGATCTCGTCCTCGCTGACCACCCGCCCCAGCTCCTCGCTAGCCAGCACGGCGGCGGGGGCGAGGCCGTTTGTGGTCGCCAACCCCAGCAGCCGCGCATCATGGCACAGGCAGGCAGCGCCATAACGCAGGCAGAGCTGATAAATCTCCTCATGCAGCGGCGCATTGCCGAGCACGCAGAGCACCGCGTCATAGCCCCCATCCTGCACCGCCAGCCGCGAATAGGGGCCGCAAAACGCATCGACTTGCGCCAGCTTGCGCAAGGCGGCGAGCAAGGCCGCGGAATGGTCCGCCACGCCGCTGCGGGTCGGCGGCAGCGGCGAGAGCAAGGCGATGCGTGGCCGCCGCGATGCTGGTGGCACGGGGCGGGCAGGGCGGCAAACAGCTTTGCCGCCACCGCGTCTTCGGCAAAGGGCGCCGCCAGCCCGGCTTGCGCGGCGATCACCGCCTCGCGGGCCCGCAGCGTCTCCTCCAGCAGCACGGCCAGCCCCTCCACGTCATCCGGCCCGAACAGGAAGCGCGTCGGCAGCAGCGCCCGGTGCGCGGGAATGTCCGAGGCGAGGGAGGGCACGCCCATCCGGCACGCCTCCACCACCGGCATCGAAAACCCTTCGGCCCTGGACGGCGTGACCACCACCAGAGCCCCGGCATAGAGCTGAGCCAGCGTGGGGTCGCTCACCCGCCCCGGCAACGCCACCGGCGGATCGCGCGCAGCCGGGCGGCGGTGGCCTCGTCATATCCGCCGGTGATCACCAGCTCGACCTCGCTCAGGCGGAGCCTGGACGCCATAGCGCGCAGCAGCAGCTCCGGGTTCTTGCGCGGATCATCCCCGCCCACCATCAGCACATGGCGCGGCACCGCCGGCGACAGCGCCTGCAGAAAAGGCGGCAGCCCGACGCCGGTGACCACGCTTTCCACCGCGCCGAACAGCTCACGCAACCGCGCCTCGGTGGGCACCGAAATGGGAAAATACAGATCATATCGCCGCAGCCAGGCCAGCGCGGCGTAATAGTCCAGCCGCGCCCCAGCCGTGCGCAGATAGCGGCCCGGCTCGTCGAACGGGATGAAATCATACACGCAAACCGCCTTGCGCACCCGCGCATCGGTCAGCAGCCTGGCGCAGAATTCCTGGTTCGGCGTAAAGGGCGAGGGGTTGAGGAACAAAGTCGCCCCCGGCACGTAGCCATGCGGCGAGAGCCGCCCCGCCTGCGCCGCCACCGCCTCCGGCAAGGCGGGCAGTACCGGATCATACACCCCCACCCAGCCCGGCGGCGCATGGCGGATGAGATTGCGGGCATGATTGCCAATGCCCCGCTCCCGGTAGGCCGGGTCCTGCAGGCAGCGCAGATCGATGACCAGGCTCACCCCCGCCCGCCCACGCAAAGCCCAAGCTCTGGCCAGTGAAATTTTGTCATGCGGCCTCCGGATTATTGCCTATCCGAAACCCAGATCCGCATCCCGGTCAACCATCGCGGCGCCAAACCGTGCCGGTCTCTGCCCAGCACCCGCGCTTTGCGCTTCATCCACACGCTTCTCCACAGGCTTATCAAGAGCGCTGTGGATAAAATCCGCGCCGGGACGATTGGCGGATGCGCCGCGCCGGGTTAGACGCCACATCTGCCATGGCCCCGACATCCTTCCCCTCCCGCCGCCTCACCGAATTACGCCTGCCGATCGACCATGAGCCGCACGCGCTCATCGCCGCCATCGCTGAAGGGTTCGGCGTGCCGGAGAGTGCCATTCTCTCCTGGCAGGTGCACAGGCGGGCCTGGGATGCCCGCAAAAAATCCCAGGTGATGCTGGTCTATACGGTCGATGCCGTGCTGGACCGGGCGGTTGAAACCGGCATGCCGACCCCGGATATGGGCTATCAATTCCCCGCCATCGCCCAGGCGCGCCCGGCGAAACGCCCGGTGATCATCGGCACCGGCCCTTGCGGCATCCTGGCGGCGCTGATCCTCGCCGAGGCCGGATTCTGCCCGCTGGTGCTGGAGCGCGGCAAGCTGGTCCGCCAGCGCACCAAGGATACCTGGGGCCTGTGGCGGCGCGGCGAGCTCAACGTCGCCTCCAACGTGCAGTTCGGCGAGGGCGGGGCCGGCACCTTCTCGGACGGCAAGCTCTATTCCCAGATCAAGGACCCCCGCTTCCTCGGCCGCAAGGTGATGGAGGAATTCGTCGAGGCCGGGGCGCCGGAGGAAATCCTCTATATCGCCAAGCCGCATATCGGCACCTTCCGGCTGGTCTCCATGGTCGAGGCGATCCGCGCGAAAGTCACCGCCCTGGGCGGCGAATACCGGTTCGACACGCGGGTGGATGATTTCGAGATCCAGGACGGCCAGATCCGCGCCGTGCTGCTGGAGAGCGGCGAGCGGATCGAGACCGACCATGTCATCCTCGCCATCGGCCATTCAGCGCGCGACACCTTCGCCCGGCTGCATCAGCGCGGCGTGTTCATGGAGGCCAAGCCCTTCTCCATCGGCTTTCGCATCGAGCATCCGCAAGGCATGATCGACCGCCACCGCTTCGGCCCCTTCGCTGGCCACCCGATCCTGGGCGCGGCTGACTACAAGCTGGTGCACCACGCCAGGAATGGCCGCGCGGTCTATAGTTTCTGCATGTGTCCGGGTGGCACAGTGGTCGCCGCCACCTCCGAGGCCGGGCAGGTGGTGACCAACGGCATGAGCCAATACTCCCGCGCCGAGCGCAACGCCAATGCCGGCATCGTCGTCGGCATCAGCCCGGCGGATTATCCGGGGATGTGCTCGCCGGGGTGGAATTCCAGCGGGTCTGGGAGCGCGCCGCCTATGTCGCGGGCGGCGGCGCCTACCAGGCGCCGGGCCAACTGGTGGGCGACTTCATCGCCGGCACGCCTTCCAAATCGTTCGGCGAGGTGCTGCCCAGCTACAAGCCCGGCGTGCACCTCACCGATCTGGCGCCGACCTTGCCGGATTACGCCATCGAAGCCATCCGCGAGGCGCTGCCGGCCTTCGGCAAGCAGATCAAAGGCTTCGACCGTCCGGACGCGGTGCTGACCGGGGTGGAAACCCGCACCTCCTCGCCGCTGCGCATCACCCGGGCAAGGATTTCTGCTCGCTCAACACGCGCGGGCTGTATCCGGCCGGGGAAGGGGCCGGCTATGCGGGTGGCATTCTCTCCGCCGGGGTGGATGGCATCAAGGTCGCGGAAGCGGTGATCAAGAGCCTGGCCGGTCTCTGACGCCTACCGAATTCCTTGTTTTTCTATCGGAAATTCCGCAATATGTTCGCTGGGATATTTTCTACGCGCCCTATGTCTTGTAGATGAATATGTCAGATCAAAAGGAGCCGGGAGAAGGGTCATGCTGTCGCAGAAATGCAAATATGCCTTGCAGGCCCTGATGGTGCTGGCGCGTGAGAAGGACGACAAGCTGTTGCTGGTCTCCGAAATCGCCGAGCGCGAGAATCTGCCGAAGAAATTCCTCGAAGCCATCCTGCTGGAGCTGAACCGCAACGGGCTGGTGCGCTCGCGCCGGGGCCGTGGCGGCGGCTACGCTTTGGCCAAGCCCGCGGATCTGATCACCTTCGGCCAGGTGGTGCGCATCATGGATGGCCCGCTGGCGCCGCTCGCCTGCGTCTCGGTGAATTATTACCGCCGCTGCGACGAATGCCGCGACGAGCAGGCCTGCGAGATCCGCAAGGTGATGCGCCGGGTGCGCGATGCCATCGCCAATGAGCTGGACGGCACCTCGCTGGCCAAGGCGCTGGCGGACGGTAAACTGCCCGCCGACCTCACCGCCTGAGCCTCAGGCCGCACTCGCCCCCGGATAGGAAAAGAAATTCGCCCGCGGCGAGGTGCGGGCGATGAAAGCGCGCAGCGGCGGATGCTGCCAGCCCTCCGGCCCGATGATCGCCTCCATCGGCGCGAAAAACTCATGCGCATGCGGAATCTGGCTGGTGACGAAGCCGGTATATTGGCGCGGGCGCAGCGCATACATCACCCGCATATCGCGCACCGGCAGCACCAGCGGCCCGGTCGGCGTGCGCCGCAGCAAGCCGGTATAGCGCCAGCGCGGCATCGGGTTGTTGGGCGAGACCGGCTGCATCAGCCATTCCTCCGAACACACCGCCAGCCAGGAATGCATCGAGGGGGCAAAGCGCGAGCGCTTATCCAGCAAATTCTGGTAGCAGCCGCAGGCCTCGATGGCGAAAAGATCGACATACGGGTCCGCCTCGGTGCCGCCGAAACACAGCCACAACCCATCCGGATGGGTGCGCAGCCGGTTGGCGCCGGGCAGCTTCAGGAAAGGCTGGTCGCGTTCCTGCGGCGGCCCCGGCCTCGCCCGCAGCCATGACCCGGACGCCCCCATATCGTGATCCGCGAGACCCGGCGGATGCTGCGGCCATGTCCGCAGCTTGTCACGAACGATCACGTCCAAAGAAGTGAAACCAGCCATTTCGTTATCTCCCTTTTTGGGCACTTCAACCTTAAGTGGATTTAACCTGCAAAAACGACTCGGACGCAAGGGTTTTTTTCGATATTTTAACGATCTTAGCGATTTTGATGAGAACCGCGTTGCGCAAGCTCAATCAAAGATTTGGCTTTTCAACAGTTTCGCTGCGATGGCGGCGGCGCCACCCGGCACAATTCCCCTGTTTTTCAAGATGTGCGCGGGTTTTCCGCCGTATAGCTGCCAGCTTGGTTTAAGAGTGGTATGAAACCTGTCCTATGTGCAACAAGACGGCAATTTCATCGGCCGGTTGATTCTGCCCAGGGCGAGGCTTGCCCGGACAGGCCCGGCCATGGTTGTTTTGGCGACCGCCGCGGGCGCGGCACAGGGAGTTTGAAGATCGTGACATCCATGCATTTGCGCCGTGGCCTTACCGGCTCCGCCCTGTCGCTCGGGCTGCTGGCCGCCTTGTCGGGCTGCATGCTCGGGCCGAATTACCAGGCGCCCCACGCCAACGCGCCCACCGCCTTCCTCAACGATGCCCCGGCCAGCAGCGCCCCTTACGTCTCCGGCGGCGCGGTGGACCCGCAATGGTGGAACAGTTTCAACGACCCGGTGCTGACCGCGCTGGAAACCCGCGCCGTGCAGCAGAATCTGGATCTGCAGATCGCCACCCAGCGCCTGTTCGAAGCGCAGGCCCAGGCGCAGATCCAGGGCGCCGCGCTCTATCCCAATCTCGGCGCCAACGCCTCCTATAGCCGCAACGTGGTCAGCCCGAACAGCCCGCTCGGCCAGTTCAGCCAGTTCGGCAAAGACTTCGCCGCCGTCACCCAGCCCTATAATCTCTACCAGTACGGGCTGCAGACGATGTTCGACCTCGATCTCTGGGGCAAGAACAAGCGCCTGGTCGAAGCCGCCGTGGCCAAGGCCCGCGCCTCCGAGGAAGCCCGCCGCGCCGCCCTGCTGAATGTGGAAGCGCAGGTGGCCAGCAATTATATCCAACTGCGCGGCACCGAGGCGGTGCTCGGCATCACCCAGAAGAACCTGGACTTCGCCAACCAGCTGGTGAAACTCACCGCCGAGCGCCAGCAGGCGGGGCTGACCACCTCGCTCGATGTCGCCAATGCCCGCGCCACCGCGGCGCAGATTTCCGCGCAGATCCCGACCTTGATCGCCCAGCGCGACGGGCTGATCAACCAGATCGGCCTGTTGCTGGGCCAGACCCCGGACGGGCTGCCGCAGGATCTGCTCACCCCCGCCCCTGTGCCGCTCACCCCGCCCAGCGTGCCGGTGGGCCTGCCGGCCGAGCTGCTGACCCGCCGGCCGGATATGCGCGAAGCCGCCGATACGCTGCACGCCGCCACCGCCCAGATCGGCGCCGCCAAGGCCGCCTTCTTCCCCGACATTTCGCTCACCGCCTCCGCCTCGTTGGAAGGGATGACGCTGAATGCCATGGATAGCTGGAAATCGCTCACCTACGGCTTCGGCCCGACGGTGACGCTGCCGCTGTTCGAGGGCGGCCAGCTGCGCGGCGCGCTGAAGCTGAGCGAGGCCAAGCAGAAGGAAGCCGCCATCGCCTACGCCAAAACCGCGCTCACCGCCTTCACCCAGGTGAATACCGCCCTGGTGAATTACGAACAGGAACACGCCACCCAGCAGGCGCTGCAGGAAGACGTGCACCAGAGCCAGATCGCGCTCAGCCTGGCGGAAGAGCAGTACAAGGAAGGGCTGGTGGACTACCTGACCGTGCTGACCACCCAGCAAACCAACCTCGCCGCCCAGCAGAACCAGGCCGTGTCACTGCAGAAGCTGGGCACGGATCTGGTGACGCTGTATCAGGCGCTTGGCGGGGGCTGGGAGGGGATGTATCCTGCGGCGTCCGGATCATAATGTGGCTGACGTTTGACCGAAGATCGTAGGGGTTGAGGAATGGAGCTGAACAGAAACGTTCTTTGTGGTTACAACTGGCATTTCGGGCCCGAGAATCACTCAGTTACGTCTCGTCACTTCAGGTTCAACCCTGATGGTAGCATCAGCGGTTACGAACATTTCAATGAAGCGTTTTGGGCGATCACAGACCAACGGCTGAAAATATTCAACGCCAATCGTGAATTGACCTGGATATTTGAACATCTTCCGTCCGAACTGGAAGTATTATTTATCGGCGTTTATCAGCCTGACCCAAGTCACCCGACAAGGCAGATACTGAGCCGCCCGGCCCAAGCTCCGAAAATCTTCCGTGTCGCTAATCTTGCCGAAATCGCGTCTCATTTAGGTGAGGATCGAGTGCGCTGTGTCGAGAACGGCGCTGCCACACGTTATGTTTCCAAGTCTTGTTTAAACGATCTGAAATTGAGGAAGACGCACGACATTCCTGCGGATCAAAGAAACATAAACGATCTCTTGGAATTGCCTGGGCATCAAGTTTGGTGCCTGAAAGACGCGGTCGTCTTTACTAGGCACGGCTTGGTTTTGGTTGATGATTTTCTTGTTAGTGAATCCACCAATCAGTTTCCGTTTCATTTGTATGAAAATTTGCTTTTTGATGGCGAGACACTTTCAGTATACGAGGAAGGTGCTTCGGCGAGTATTTCCGTAGCCTATCATTTGACAAACGGAAATCTTGAGAATTATTTTCATTATTTAGTAGAAACAATAGCAAAGCTGTCGTTGCAATTTTTCATGAATATAAACTCCCAAAGCGGTGTTCATGTCATCTTGCCGACGTTAAAAGAAACTTACCAGCTTCAAATTCTAGAGCTAGTTATAAGCGATTTAGCTAATTTCAATCCCATGACCCTATCCGCTCAGGAAAAGGTACGATGCGACAATTTGTACTATGCTCACTTATATCCTGCTGGTAGCCTCTATCCTAATGAGGTAATTTTATCTTTTTCAAAAATGTTGAAGGCTGCTTGGAAAAAGCATCCGTTCAATTCAGGCACATTTGAAAGCAATCGGAAAATCTATATCTCGAGGCGAGATTCGACCAATCGTATCCTCGAAAATGAGCGCCTTGTTGAGGAAGCCTTGAAGGGTAGGGGCTTTGAAATTTTCACGCTGACTGAATTAACTGTCGCTGAGCAAATATCGCTCTTCCAGTCGGCAGAAACTATTGTAGCACCACATGGCGCTGGTTTGACAAACATTATTTTTTGCAACGAAGGCACAAAAATATTAGAAATTCATATGGAGGGGAATACAAACTGGGTATATCGACGGCTGGCAGATACACTTGGCCTCAAATACCAGTTTGTTCTGGGACAGGTTAGTAAGAATGAGGCAGAGAGTGTAGATGCTCGAAACTACTGCATTCATGCGGCTGACTTAATGCACTCGCTTGATAGTCTGGAATAATACTAGCCGCTTAGTTCCTGTTTTTTGATCTGACCACGACAGATTTGGTGTCATAAATTGTCGCATTCAATAAGTCTGTCTAGCATCGCTCGCAAATGACCCGGCTCGATATATAAGTCTCTGTCCCAAGGCAGGGGGCCCCGATTAGGTCCAACTTCCTGTGTCCGAATCTCGTGATAGTTTATCTTCTTGCCTTCTGCTATCTGCCAAAAAAAATACTCATGGGCGGTAGCTGGCATGAATAACAGCCAGCTAGTGTCGGGCTGGCAAAAAATAGCATTTGTAAATGCAGCGCCCATAGGACCGGCAATCCGCCGTGCAGCTTTGAAAGCACTTACCTGTTCAGAGAAAGACAGGTTCGCACAAACTACTTCCCTATAACCGTAATTCGTAAATAGTGCTTGGATTTCGGCTTCATTTTCAAAACAGCGGTTTGTCGAGGGGCGGCGGCTTATATATAGGCGCTCTAATGAACCGGCAGGAACACTACCCGAAATTGTTTCCATGCATTCGAACACTGGCGTTGACATGAATACGGAGTGTACTGTCAAGCCGTCGATCAATATCAATTCTTTAAAGTGGCAAGGCTCTGAATTGGTGAAGATGATATTGTTCGTCGGATAGTTTATGAGTTCAAGCGATTCGCGAACAACAGCGTTCATCTTCTCGCTAGAGGAGTGAACAATAGCCGGCCAGGCCTCACCTAGCGCAAGCTGACGCTGAGCGAGAAACGCCTTAGGTAACATCTCGACAAGCCAGTGGCCGTAATTCTCAGCGCCACGCTTCTTGCACAATATGCCACGCTCGTGCGCTTGAACACTTTCCTGTGTTGTCGCCAAAAGTCGAAGCTTCTCCGCGGCTCGGACGATTTCTTCCTGGCCATGATTCGTAATAGATTGAACAATGACCTTTCCATCTTCGGTGAAAACAAGTCCCTGCTCAGAAACGTAAACATTTTTGAGAAGATAAGATCGTATCGGAGGAAGAACGAAACGTTTCTGGTCCCAGCGAAGTCGGCATTGGGCCAATAATTCTGCTGGAACCAAATGCTCCTGATGCAGCTTCGGCTTTGCCATATAAATAGGAGATGGAACGAACTCGCCGACTTTCTCAAATATTTCTACTGAACAAGTTTCGTAAGGCGGCATGACCACTCCAGGCTTCGACGTAAAGAAGAGAAGGGAGCGCAACAAAGTTGCGCTCCCAGAAGCAACCTTACTTCATCGCCACTTTCAAATTCGCATCCAGCTTATCCAGGAAATCCTGGGTCGTCAGCCAGGGCGCGTTCTTGTCGATCAGCAGCGCAAGATCCTTCGTCATGTGCCCGGCTTCCACCGTCTCGATGCACACGCGCTCCAGGGTCTCGGCGAAATCCACCACATCCTGGGTGCCATCGAAGCGGCCGCGATAGATCAGCCCGCGGGTCCAGGCGAAGATGCTGGCGATCGGGTTGGTCGAGGTCGGGCGGCCCTTCTGGTGCTCGCGGAAATGCCGGGTCACGGTGCCGTGCGCGGCCTCGGACTCAACCACCGTCCCATCCGGATTCAGCAGCACCGAGGTCATCAGCCCCAGCGAGCCAAAGCCCTGCGCCACGATGTCGGACTGCACGTCGCCGTCATAGTTCTTGCAGGCCCACACATAGCCGCCGCTCCATTTCAGGGCGCAGGCCACCATGTCGTCGATCAGCCGGTGCTCATAGGTCAGCCCGGCCTTCTCGAACTGCGCCTTGAACTCGGCTTCGAAGATGCGCTCGAACGTGTCCTTGAAGAAGCCGTCATAGCCCTTCAGGATGGTGTTCTTGGTGGAGAGATAAACCGGGTAGTTGCGGGCCAGGCCGTAATTGAAGCTGGCGCGGGCGAAACCCTCGATGGATTTCAGCGTGTTGAACATGCCCATGGCCACACCGGGGCCGGTGAAGTCGTGCACATCCATCACCACCGGCTCGCCGCCCTCCGGGGTGAAGCTCAGCTGCAGCTTGCCGGGGCCGGGCACCTTATAGTCGGTGGCGCGGTAGATATCGCCATAGGCATGGCGCCCCACCACGATCGGCTGCGTCCAGTGCGGCACCAGCCGGGGGACGTTCTTGCAGATGATCGGCTCACGGAAAATGGTGCCGTCCACGATGTTGCGGATGGTGCCGTTCGGGCTCTTCCACATCTTCTTGAGGTTGAATTCCTTCACCCGCGCCTCGTCCGGGTGATGGTGGCGCATTTCACCGCCACGCCATACTGCTTGGTGGCATTGGCCGCGTCCACGGTCACCTGATCATCGGTCTGGTCGCGATACTCGATGCCCAGATCGTAATATTTCAGGTCGATGTCGAGATAGGGCAGGATCAGCTTCTCTTTGATGAAGCCCCAGATGATCCGGGTCATCTCGTCGCCGTCCATCTCCACGACCGGGGTTTTTACCTTGATTTTGGCCATTTCTACTCTCTCTACTCCATGCTGGCATCATCAAATACCACTCCCGCCGCGCCGCACAACCCTGGCCCCGCCCCGCCAAAACGCATGGACGGGCTGCAAGCGAGCGGCTAGGAGGGGGCGGTTTGACCGCGTTGAACGGAGTTTAAGGATATGAGTGGGCGGATTGCCGCGAAAATCGACTGGGCGAGCGACTGGGACCGGGATGCTGCCCTGACCACGGCGAAGCTGCTGCTGGAGATCAAGGCGGTGAATTTCCGCCCCGAGGAGCCCTATACCCTCACCTCCGGCTGGAAATCCCCGGTCTATATCGATTGCCGCAAGATCATCTATTTCCCCGCGCCCGCGCCAAAATCTGCGATCTGGCGGTGGAGAAGATCTACCGCCATGTCGGCCATGAGACCATCCAGGCCGTGGCCGGCGGCGAGACCGCGGGCATTCCCTTCGCCGCCTGGATCTCCGAGCGCATGCACGCGCCGATGGCCTATGTCCGCAAGAAGCCGAAGGGCTTTGGCAAGAACGCGCTGATCGAGGGCGACGTGCCGGAAGGGCTGAACACGCTGCTGGTCGAGGATCTGACCACCGATGGCGGCTCCAAGATCCAGTTCGCCAACGCGCTGCGCGAAGCCGGGCGCTCTGCAACCATACGTTCGTGGTGTTCTTCTACGGCGTCTTCCCCGGCTCCTTCGAGACGCTGGAGAGCATGGACATCAAGCTGCATCATCTCTGCACCTGGTGGGATGTGCTGGAAGCCGCCAAGAGCCACGCTTATTTCTCGGATGCCGCCCTGGCCGGGGTGCGCAAATTCCTGGAAAACCCGATGGCCTGGTCGGCCGCGCATGGCGGTGTCGCCACGGCGGAAGAGGCGTTGGAATATAAGCTGGGCAAGAAGGGCTAAAGTAACTCTTTGAATAAGTTATAAAAGTTTTTTGGTGCCGCTTTTTTTCAAAAAAGCGGCGAAGACGTTCGGGGTGGTGGCACCGCAGTTGCCACCACCCCGAACCTTCGTGGGACTTTTTGAAAAAAGTCCCCACACCCCAAAAACTTTTGCTAATTTTTCCAGGCTTTTAACGGGGCCGGGTTGATGCCAGAAAGGCGGGGATGACAGTCTCGTCCCCGCATCTTCTCATTTTCGGCCTCGGCTATGCCGGCCGCGCCATCGCCAAAGAGGCGGTGGCGGCGGGCTGGCAGGTGAGCGCCACCTATCGCAGCGAGGCCAGGCCGGAGCCCGGCGTCACGCTGCTGCCCTTCGCGCAGGCGCAGCCGGCCATCGCCCAGGCCAGCCACATCCTCACCAGCGCCGCGCCGGATGAGCAGGGTGACCCCGTCCTGGCCCGCTACGGCACCGCCTTGGGCGCCGCCCCAGCGATCTGGCTGGGCTATCTTTCCACCACCGGCATCTATGGCGACGCGCAAGGCGGCTGGGTGGATGAAACCACCCCGCCCAATCCCGGTTCCGCCCGCGCCCGCCGGCGCATCGCCGCCGAGCAGGGCTGGGCGGATTTGGGCAAGCCCCTGGCCATCTTCCGCCTCGCCGGCATTTACGGCCCCGGCCGCTCCATGCTGGACGATCTGCGGGCCGGGCAGGGGCGGCATGTGATCAAGCCCGGCCATATGTTCGGGCGCATCCACCGGGAGGATATCGGGCTGGGCGTTGCCGCCGCCATCCGCCAGGGCGCCACCGGCATTTTCAACTTCGCCGATGACGAGCCCGCCGCGCCGACGGACGTGGTCCAGGAAGCGGCCCGCCTGCTCGGCATCGCCCCGCCGCCGCCCGTGCCGTTTGAGGAGGCGGTGAAAACCATGTCCCCATGGCGCGCAGCTTCTGGCGGAGAACCGCAAGGTGCGGGCCGAAGCCACCAAATCCGGCCTCAACCTCGCCTGGCGCTACCCTACCTACCGCGAGGGCCTAGCCGCCATCCTGGCCGAGGAGCGCGCCCACGGTCTGCTCTAGCAACGCCAGATCTTCCGGCGTGGAAAGCCGATGGTCGCCGGCCTTGATGAAGCTCGCCCGCACATCCGAGCCGGTCAGATTTTGCACGAGCTTCAGCGACAATTCCCAGGGCACCGCGTCATCGCGCATCCCGTGCAAAATCCGCACCGGCGCGGTGATGGCGATGGGCTTGGTCATCACATAATGCGCCGCGCTGCGCTCGATCAGCGCCAGCGAGAAGGGCATCGGGTCGCCATACTCGGAAGGCTTATAGATCACGCCTTGCTTGCGGATCGCCTCTTGCTGTTCGGGCGGCAGCTCCACCTCCAGCATCCGGGCGGTGAAATCCGGGGCAGGGGCCAGCAGCACCAGCCCCGCCAGCCGCGCGCCCAAAGCCTGCCCCAGGATCAGCGAAATCCAGCCGCCCATCGAGGAGCCGACCAGCAGCACCTCGCGCCCCTGCGCCACCTGCTCCAGCACATAGGCCGCATCCGCCGCCCAGTCGCCGATGCCGTTTTCCAGAAACACCCCGCCGGAGGCGCCATGCCCGGCATAGTCGAAGCGCAGCATCGCCCGGCCCCGCGCCTTGCACCAGGCTTCCAGCGCCAGCGCCTTGGTGCCCTGCATGTCCGAGGCATAGCCGGGGCAGAACATCACCAGCGGCCCGCGCCCATCCAGAACCTCATAGGCCAGGTCGATTCCCGGCAGGCGTGACACAAACGGCATAGTCATAACCCTCCAACCCTGGTAGCGCGCAGCCATGATTGACCGCCCGCGCACGATTCTCCAGCTGCTCCCCAAGCTCGATGCCGGCGGCGCGGAGCGGGTGGCCATCGAAATCGCCCAGGCGGTGCATCTCTGCGGCCATCGCTCGATCATTGTGGCCGAGGATGGGCCGCTTTCCAACCTCGCCCTGCGCGCCGGTGCGGAGCTGATCCATCTGCCGGTCGCGTCCAAAAATCCTTTAAAGATATGGCGCAACGGGCGAAAGCTGCGCGCCGTGATGCGGGAAAACCATGTCGATCTCGTGCATGCCCATTCCCGCGCCCCGGCCTGGGCGGCCTTCCGCGCGGCGCGGGCGCTCGATATCCCCTTCGTCACCACCTATCACGGCTCCTATGGCGAAAAGAGCAAGCTGAAGAAGCGCTACAACCAGGTGATGGCGTCCGGGGCCCGGGTGGTGGCGGTGAGTGAGTTCATCTCGGATCTCATTAAATCCCGCTACAAGATTGATCCTGCAAAACTCCGTGTCATCCATAACGGTGTCGATCTGCAGAAATTCGACCCCGCCGCGGTGCGTGGGGACCGCGCCGTCCGCCTCGCCAAGGAATGGCGGATCGAGAACGGCCAGCCCGCCATCTTGCTCCCCGGCCGGCTCACCGGCTGGAAGGGCCAGCGTCTGTTCATCCGCGCCCTGGCGAAGATGCAGCACCAGGAGGCGGTGGGCATTCTCATCGGCTCGGATCAGGGCCGGCATAAATACACCCAGGAGCTGCTGGATCTCGCCAACCGGCTCGGCGTCGGCGGCCGGCTGCGTTTGGCCGGGCATGTGGAAGACATGCCCGCCGCGCTGAAACTGGCCGATATCGTGGTGAATTGCTCCACCGAGCCGGAAGCCTTCGGCCGCACCATCATCGAGGCGCAGGCGATGGGCAAAATCGTCGTCGCCGCCGGCCATGGCGGCGCGCATGAGACGATCGAGCCCGATGTCACCGGCTTCCTCTTCCCGCCCGGCGACGACACCGCCCTGGCCGCCTTGTTCGACGCGATCCTGGAGGGCGATGCGGAGCTGCGCCTCGCCTTCGGCCAGCGCGCCCGCGAGGCGGTGGGGCAGCGTTTCTCGCTGGAAGCGATGCAGACGCGCTATCTCCATCTCTATGCCGAGCTGCTGGGATGAGCCGCATCCTCGTCATCCGCCATGGCGCCTTTGGCGATATCGTGCTGAGTTTCGCCGCCTTCGCCGCCATCCGTGCCCGCCATGCGGGCGATGAGATCACCCTGCTCACCACCAGGCCCTATGCCGGGCTGCTCGGCGCCAGCCCCTGGTTCGACAAGATCGAGATCGACGCCAAGCCGGATTGGTGGCAGCTCCCCGCCTTGCTGCGGCTCAAACGCCAGCTCGCCGGGTTCGACATGGTCTATGACCTGCAAACCTCCGGCCGCTCCACCCGTTATTTCGCCCTGGCCGGCCGCCCTTCCTGGTCCGGCATCGCACGCGGCTGCGCTTTTCCGGATGCCGCCAACCGTGAAACCCTGCATAGCCGCGAGCGGCTGGAGCAGCAGCTCGGCCTGGCCGGCATCCCGCCCCCTTTGCCGGCCCCGGATTTGTCATGGCTGACCGGTGACATCTCTGGCTTCGATCTGCCGCCGGACTACGTGGTGCTGGTGCCGGGCGCCGCCCCGCACCGCCCGGAAAAACGCTTCCCGGCGGAGAAATTCCGCGAGCTCGCCGCCGCTTTGCCGTCCCCGTGCGTCATCGTCGGCACCGCCGGCGAAAAACCCCTGGCCCAGACCATTGGCGGCATCGACCTCACCGGCCGCACGGATTTCTTCCAGCTCGCTGCGGTGTTCCGGCGCGCCAGCTTGGCCATCGGCAACGATACCGGGCCGATGCATCTCGCCGCCGCGCTCGGCACGCCGTGCCTCTCGCTCTTCTCCGCCGCCTCCGCGCCCGCCCGCACCGCGCCGCGCTATCCTGATGGCGGCTGGCCCGCCATTGCCCGCGCCCCCTCCCTGCAAGAGCTGCCGGTTGCGCAAGTGCTGGCCCTGCTGCCATAACCCGCCGCGACGTTTCATTATATTTAGGAAGACGCCTATGCCTGCCATCACCCTGCCCGACGGTTCCGTTCGTTCCTTCGACGGCGCGGTGACCGGCACCAATATCGCCGCCGCCATCGGCCCGGGCCTGGCCCGCGCTGCGCTGGCGATGGAGGTGAACGGCAAGCAGATGGACCTCTCCCGCGAGATCGCCGAGGACAGCGCGGTGAAATTCATCACCCGCAAGGATGAGGCGGCTTTGGAGATGATCCGCCACGATGCCGCCCATGTGCTGGCCGAAGCGGTGCAGGAGCTGTTTCCTGGCACCCAGGTCACCATCGGCCCCTCCATCGAAAACGGCTTCTATTACGATTTCTACCGCAACGAGCCCTTCACCCCGGCCGATTTGCCGGCGATCGAGGCCAAGATGCGCGAGATCATCGGCCGCAATGCTGGCTTTGTGCGCGAGGAATGGGACCGCGACGAGGCGATCAAATTCTTCGAGGCCCGTGGCGAGCGCTTCAAGGCCGAGCTGATCCGCGACCTGCCGGAGAGCGAGACCATCACGATCTACCGCCAGGGCGAATGGCTGGACCTTTGCCGTGGTCCGCATATGCGCTCCACCGGCGATATCGGCAGCGGCTTCAAGCTGATGAAGACCGCCGGCGCCTATTGGCGCGGTGATTCCAAAAACCCGATGCTGAGCCGCATCTACGGCACCGCCTGGCGCGACAATAAGGAGCTGGACGCCTACCTCACCCAGCTCGAAGAGGCGGAAAAGCGCGACCACCGCAAGATCGGCCGCGAGATGGATCTGTTCCATATCCAGGAAGAGGCCACCGGCTCCATCTTCTGGCACCCGAAAGGCTGGAAGCTCTACCGCACGGTGGAGGCCTATATCCGCCGCCGCCAGGAAGCGGGGGCTATGAGGAAGTGCGAACGCCGCAGCTGGTCGACCGCAAGCTGTGGGAGCTTTCCGGCCATTGGGACAAATACCGCAAGAACATGTTCATCGCGGAAGTGGCGGAGGAGGACACCACCCTCGCGCTGAAGCCGATGAACTGCCCCTGCCATGTGCAGATCTTCAACCAGGGCCTGCGCTCTTACAAGGAGCTGCCGATCCGCATGGCCGAATTCGGCGCCTGCCATCGCTACGAGCCCTCGGGCGCGCTGCACGGCATCATGCGCGTGCGCGCCTTCACCCAGGACGATGCGCATATCTTCTGCATGGAAGACCAGATCGCCGACGAGACGGTGAAATTCGTCGCCCTGCTGGAGAGCGTCTACAAGGATTTCGGCTTCGAGAGCTTCACGGTCAAATTCTCCGACCGCCCGGAGGTTCGCGCCGGCGCCGACGATGTCTGGGACCGTGCCGAAGGCGCGCTGAAGGCCGCCTGCGAAAAGGCCGGGGTGGAATACACGCTGAACCCCGGCGAGGGCGCCTTCTACGGGCCGAAGCTGGAATTCGTGCTGCGCGATGCGATCGGGCGGGACTGGCAATGCGGCACCATCCAGGTGGATTTCGTGCTGCCCGAGCGGCTGGACGCGGAATATGTCACCTCCGAGAGCAGCCGCGCCCGCCCGGTGATGCTGCATCGCGCGATCATCGGCAGCTTTGAGCGGTTTCTCGGCATCCTGATCGAGCAATATGCCGGGCGCTTCCCGCTCTGGCTGGCCCCGACCCAGGCCGTCGTCGCCACCATCGTCTCCGATGCGGATGACTATGCCGCCGAAGTCGCGCAGGCGCTGCGCGCCGCTGGGCTTTCGGTGGAGCTGGATACCAGCAACCAGAAGATCCAGGCGAAAATCCGCGACCATTCGCTGCACCATGTGCCCAACATTCTGGTGGTCGGGCGCAAGGAGGCGGAGGAGCGCAAGGTGGCGCTGCGCCGCCTCGGCGGTGCCGCGCAGGAAATCCTGGGGCTCGATGAAGCGGTGGCCCTGTTGAAAGCCGAAGCCACCGCCCCGGATCTTCGCTCATGAGCTTCAAAATCGGTATCATCCCCGTCACCGCCTTTCAGCAGAATTGCGCCCTGGCCTGGGATGACGAAACCAAGATCGGCGCGGTGATCGACCCGGGCGGGATGTGCCCTACATCACCGAACAGATCACCAAGCTCGGCCTCTCCATCACCGAGATTTTCCTCACCCATGGCCATATCGACCATGCGGGCGGGGCGATGGAGCTGGCGGAAAAGCTGGATGTGCGCATCATCGGCCCCGGCATCGAGGATAAATTCCTGCTCGATGGCCTGGCCGAGCAGGGGGCGCGCTACGGCATCAAGGCGCGGGACTGCACGCCGGATCGCTGGCTGCGGGCGGGGGATGTGATCAAGCTCGGCGGCGCGGATTTCGAGGTCCGTCACTGCCCCGGCCATACGCCCGGCCATATGGTGTTCCTGAACAAGGCGCTGCAATTCGGCATTCTCGGCGATGTGTTGTTCAAGGGCTCGGTCGGGCGCACGGATTTCGGTGATTACGGCGACCATGCGCAGCTGATCGCCTCGATCAAGCGCGAGCTTTTGGTGCTGCCGGACAGTTTCGGGTTTCTGTGCGGCCACGGCCCTGGTTCGACGATTGGCGCCGAACGTGAAACCAATCCCTACTTAAACGAATAAAAGTTTTTGGGTTTGGCCCTTTTTTCAAAAAGGGCCAAGAGACGTTTGGGTGTTGGCACCAGCGGTGCATACACCCCGGCGTTTTTCGCCGCTTTTTTGAGTTGCGCTGGGCGGGCCGATTCAGAGACAGCAGCAAAGCTGCTTCCTCATCGGCGCGCCGGCGGCACCAAAAAACTCTTATTTTTTTGCGATCGTGCTGATCTGGCCGTTGCGCTCCAGCATCGCCGTTTCCAGCGCCCCCAACCCCTCATGCCCGGCACAACGCGCCGCCTCCTCGATATCATGCGGCGTCACCGCGCTGGCCCGCATATTCCCACCGCGCATCCTGCCATTCTCGATCAGCGGGATCGGCCTGCCTTTCACCACCCGGCCCAAAACCGGCCAACGCGCCGCCAGATGGTCCAACGCCCAGTAGAGCAGCAGAAACACCGTCGTCGCCACCAGCGTGTCGATCAGCTTGGCATTGCCGGTTAGGGCGCGGCTGAGGCTGGAGCCGATGACGATGGCGATGACGATATCCAGCGGACTCTGCCGCCCAAAGGCGCGCCGCCCCAGCAGCCGGATCGCCGCCAGCCCATAGACCAGCACGATCACCGCGCGCAAACTCATCTGCCACCAGAGAATCCGCGTCGCCCCGTCACCCACCAGCGCGTGCCATGCCTGCATCCGCCCGCATCCTTTCGGTGAAGATGTCGGGCGCGGCGCCAGCGGTTCAAGCCCGCCTCTGCGCCGCCGAGGGCCGGCTCAGGGCAGGGGGTCGATATCCATCCAGGAGAGATGCCCGCCTTTGCCCGCCCCGGTATCCAGAAACACCGCCATGCCGCCCTTGCGCCCGTGGCGGATATAAGGCCGCCCGTCGGTCGAGCGCTGGTCGTGCCCGACATAGGCGGTGATGCCCGCGGGCAGATCATCCACCCAGCGCAGCAGCCGCTCCGGCTTGCCGCCGCTGCTCACCCGGCCGCTGGTCTGGCCATAGAGAGCGCGCGCCCAGAGCGGCTCCGGCCGGCCGGGCGGGAAGGGGCCGGGGGCTGCTCCAGCATCGCCGGATGAAACCCGCCATGCACGAAAAACAGCTTTCCCGATTGCAGCCAGACCGGCGCGCGCAAAATCTCCTCGCGCGTGCGCTCCCGCAGCTCGTCCGGCAGAATGGCCATGGTCTTTGCCGTCGGCTCGCCGCGCACCCGATCCCCCCGCAGCGCCCGCCCGAGCTTGAAATCATGATTGCCGAGCAGGAACAGCCCACGCTTCTCGTCCAAAATCTCGAACATGATCCGCAGCGCGCCGGGGGTATCCGGCCCGTCATCGACGAGATCGCCGAGCTGGATGATGAACCGATCCGTCTGCGCCGCCGCCGCGAAGGCGCGGGAATCGCCATGCACATCGCCGACAATGCGCAGTCCGCGTCCGTTGGGGATCATCGCATGGACCAGCAACGCGTTGAAATAAAAGGTAACATTACAACTCAAAGATGGGTTGTTCCGCGACCTCTGGCAAGGGCTTACGCTGGCCTCCCGCCTTTCAACCTCGCATAGGCGGCCAGCGCCTTATCCCGCCCCTCCGCCGGCTTCACCAGCGGCTGCGGATAATTACTCCCCAGCTTCACCCCGCACGCCGCCAAAATCTCAGGCGGCGCCTCCCAGGGGGCGTGGATATATTTGTCCGGCAACCGCTTCAGCGCCGGCAGGAAGCGGCGCACATAGGCGCCGTCGCCATCGAATTTCTGCCCCTGCAGCACCGGGTTGAAGACCCGGAAATAAGGCGCGGCATCCGCCCCGCACCCCGCCACCCATTGCCAGGAGGCGCCATTCGCCGCCTCATCCGCCTCGCATAGCGTATCCCAGAACCAGGCCTCGCCGGCCTGCCAGGGGATCAGCAGATGCTTCACCAGATAGGAGGCGCAGATCATCCGCACCCGGTTATGCATCCAGCCGGTGATCCAGAGCTCGCGCATCCCGGCATCGACGATGGGAATCCCGGTCTTGCCCGTCTGCCAGGCGGTCAGCCTGTCGCGGTTGGTCTCCCAGGGGAAATCCTTGAACTCCCTGCGGATCGGCTCGCGGCGCAGGTCCGGATGCTGCCAGAGCAGATTGATCGAGAATTCCCGCCAGAGCAGCTCCTTCAGGAAGGTCTCCACCCCCTCGCCAGCACCCGCCGCGCGCGCCCGGTGCCAGACATAACGTGGCGAGATCTCGCCAAAATGCGCATGCGGGGAGAGTTTCGAGGTGCCATGGCGGCCGGGTATGTCGCGGGCGGTGGCGTAATCCTGCACCGGCCCGGCCAGAAACGCCTCCAGCCGCGCCTTCGCCCCCGCTTCGCCGGGCGTCCATTCCGCCCGCATCCCGCCAGCCCAGTCCGGCCTGATCGGCAGCAGCCCCCAATCGGCCAGATCCTCGCTTTCGATCTTCGGCCCGAGCAGGGCGCTGGGCACCGGCAGCAGCGTCTCCGGCACCCCGGCCTCCTGGCAGGCTTTCGAGAAAGGCGTGTAGACGCCGTACATCCCGCCGGCCTTGGTGGTGATCCGCTCCGGGTGAAACAGCGAGGTGGAAAGATGCCGGTGCAGCCCGCAATCCAGCCTTTTCAGCGCCGCATCCAGCGCCCGGTCCGCTTCGCGCCAAGCCGGCTCATAGGCGCGCGCCACATGCACCGCCGCAACCTTGTGCGCCTTCACCAGCCCCGTGATGATCTCCGTTGCATCGCCCCGGCGCAGCACCAGCCGCCCGCCGCGCGCGGCGATCTCCGCCCCCAGCGCGCTCAGTGAATGATGCAGCCACCAGCGGCTCGCCCCGCCGGCGCGCTCATCGAGGATATAGAGCAGAATGACATCGCCGGCCGCGGCGGCGGCGTGCAGGGCCGGGTTATCGGCAAGGCGCAGATCGTTACGGAACCAGACAAGATTGGTCATGCGGGTGAATATAGGCGCGTGAGGCGTTTACGCCACCTCGGCGAGCCGCCCCAGCTGCTCCAGCGCGAAAGAATAAAGCTGCTCCTGGCCCAGCATGAACACCCGCAAGCCGCGCGGGAACAGCCGGGCAATCGGCGCCTCGCGCACATCCAGCCCGCCGGTGAGCGCACCGAAGGCCGGCAGGATCAGCCTGGTGCTGCCATCGGAGACGAAGCAGGGCCGCGAGACCCGCTTGGCCCGCGACTCGATGCTGGCTTTCGGGTGGAAATGCCCGGAAAGCTCGATCTCCCGCAACCCCAGCAGGGGCTGCGCCTGGTGGCGGAACACGAACGGGCCTTCCCGATGCTCGGCCACGCATTGCCCCGGCAGATCATGCGGGGTGGCATCGTGATTACCGGCGATCCAGATGATCTGCGCCTCCCGGCCGATCGCCTCCAGCCGCGTGCGGTCATCCTTGGAGAGCCGGGCATGGCCCTGCGTGTCATGGAAGCTGTCCCCCAGCGCGATCAGCCGGGAGGGGCGGTAGAGCCGCACCAGCCTGGTCAGCCGCTCCAATGTGGCGCGCGTATCGAAAGGCGGCAGCAGCGCCCCGCGGGCGGCCAGCGAGGAGGATTTCTCGAAATGCAGGTCGGCGACGATCAGCACCCGCTTGGCGGGCCAGAAAGCGGCACCGGAGGGGTCGAGCATCAAACGTTCGTTGCGGAAATGAATCGGTGCGGCGGTCATGTATGGTCAAAGAGCATATTCTGTCCTTTCGGACCATGGATAAAATTTCCATGAACATTCTCATCCTCACCAGCTTCGGCGATCAGCGCCTGCGCCTCGGCCAGCAGCAGTTCCTCGGCCTCGCCCTGCACATGTTCGCGGCCAATCTCCAGCAGCACCGGCACCGCCAAGGGCGAGACTCGGGAGAGCGCCATATGGGTGATCCGCCCCTTCGCCCGCGCCAGCAGGGCGGCGATGCGGGAGAGATCGATCAGCCCATGCGCCGCATCCGCCCGGGTGGCGCGCAGCAGAATATGGTCAGGCTGGTGGCGGCGCAGCACGTCATAGATCAGGTCTGAATTCACCGTCACCTGGCGGCGGTTCTTCTCAACCCCTGGGAGCTGGCGCGGGATCAACCCGGCAATCACCGCCACTTGCCGGAAGGCGCGGCGCAGCAGCGAGCTGGTCTCCATCCATTCCTCCAGATCATCGCCCAGCAGATCCTCATGAAACAGCTGCTCGATCTTTTCCGGGCGATAAGCGGACCAGATCGCCAGCACATAATCGGACGCGACAAAGCCGATCGGCGCGAAGCCGGCGCGCTCCATCCGCTTGGTCAGCAACAGGCCCAAAGTCTGGTGCGCGTTGCGCCCCTCGAAGGCATAGACCACCATGAACCAGCGCCCGGCGCGCGGGAATGTCTCCACCAGCAACCCGTTCGGCCCGGGCAGGCGGGAGCGGCGCCTCTGCAGCGCCAGCCAGTCCCGCACCTGTTCCGGAAAGGCACCCCAGCAGCCCGGGTCATGCAGCATCGCCCTTACCCGCGCCGCGAGATTGGTGGTGAGCGGCAGCCTGGCCCCGGCATAAGCCGGCACTTTCGGCTCCTTGCCAGGGGCTTCCACCACCTCCGCCGCGTTTTCCCGCAGGCGGATGAATTTCAACACCCGCCCGGCAAACATGAAGCTGTCGCCAGGGACGAGCTGATTGACGAAATATTCCTCCACCTCGCCCAAGGCCGCGCCAAAGCCCCCGCCACGCCGCCCCAGCAGCCGGATCTTGATCAGCGGCGCCTCGACGATGGTGCCGATATTCATCCGGAATTGCTGCACCACTTTGGCGTTGGCCGGATAGACAAACCCCTCTGAATCCCGGAACAATTTGCGATAGCGCTCATAGGCGGCGAGCGCGTAGCCGCCATCCTCGACGAAGCCCAGCACCGCATCGAAGTCCGGCCGGGATAAATCCTCATAGGGCGCGGCAGAGACCACCTCGCGATAGAGATCATCCGGGTGAAATTTCCCCGCGCAGGCCATGCCCAGAACATGCTGGGCCAGCACATCCAGCCCGCCAGGGCGGGCGGATCGCCATCCAGAGCCGCTTCGGCCACGCCGGCCATCGCCGCCTCGCATTCCAGCACCTCGAACCGGTTGGCCGGCACCAGCACGGCGCGGGAGGGTTCGTCCAGCCGGTGATTGGCCCGGCCCAGGCGCTGCAGCAGCCGCGATACCCCCTTCGGCGCGCCGATCTGCAGCACCTGATCCACCCCGCCCCAATCGATGCCGAGATCCAGCGAGGAGGTGGCGATGACACCGCGCAACTTCCCCTCCGCCATCGCCGCCTCCACCTTGCGGCGCTGGGCGATGTCCAGACTGCCATGATGGATGGCGATCGGCAGGTTTTCCTCATTATGCCGCCAGATTTCCGCAAACAGCAGCTCCGCCTGGGCGCGGGTATTGACGAAGACGATGCTCATCTTCGCCTGGGCGATTTTCCGCAGCACCAGCTCTGCCGATTTCAGCCCCATATGGCCCGACCAGGGGATTTCGGTCTCGGGCAGCGCTAACGTGATCTCGGGCGCCGCCCCCTCCTTGGCCTGTACCAGCCGCGCTTCCGGCCCACGAACCGGCGCATCGCCTCAGGATGCGCCACCGTGGCCGAAAGCCCGACGATTCGCGTGGCCGAGAGGGCGCGCAGCCGTGAGAGACACAAAGCCAGCTGATCCCCCCGCTTGGTCCCGGCCAGGGCATGGATCTCATCTACCACCACGCAGGCCAGACCCTTGAAATACACCCCGCTATTTTCCTGCGAGAGCAGCAGCAGCAGCGATTCCGGGGTGGTCAGCAGAATATTCGGCGCCATCTCCTTCTGCCGGGCGCGGCGATTGGCCGGGGTGTCGCCGCTGCGGGTCTCGATGGAGACGGACAAGCCCATCTCCGCCACCGGGATTTGCAGATTGCGGGCAATATCCGTGCCCAGCGCCTTCAGCGGGCTGACATAGAGCGTGTGCAGCCCCTCACGCGGCCGCGCCGCCAGCGCAACCAGGCTGGGCAGAAACCCGGCCAGCGTCTTGCCAGCCCCGGTGGGGGCGATCAGCAGCGCATCCGCGCCCTCCTGGGCCGCGTCCAGCATCTCGGCCTGGTGGGCGCGCAGGCGCCAGCCCTTGGCGGCGAACCATTTTTCAAATCGCTCTGGCAGAGAGGCCATAAGCCACCATATGGTGTTTTCATGCTTTGTTCCAACACCCCACATCCGGAACGCTGGCTGAAGCCGACCCCGGCCGGGCTCTATTGCCTGCCGGGCGATTTTTATATCGACCCGCTACGGGCGGTGCCGCGGGCCATCGTCACCCATGGCCATTCGGACCATGCCCGCCCCGGCCACGACCATGTACTGGCCACGCCCGAGACACTCGCCATCATGCGCACCCGGATGGGCGCGGAGCGGGCAGGAGCCACGCAACAGGCTCTGCCCTATGGCGAGACGCTCCAAATTAACGATGTTAACATAAAACTGGTTCCGGCGGGACATGTGTTAGGCTCGGCGCAGATCGTGCTCGACCATGCCGGTAGCCGCGCCGTCGTCTCCGGCGATTATAAGCGCCAGCCGGACCCGACCTGCGCGCCCTTCGAGCCGGTGCGCTGCGATGTCTTCGTCACCGAAGCCACGTTCGGCCTGCCGGTCTTCCGCCATCCGGACCCGGCCAAGGAGATCGAGAAACTCCTGCGCTCGCATGCGCTTTTCCCTGATCGCACGCATGTCATCGGCGCTTATTCGCTCGGCAAATCCCAGCGCCTGATCGCCATGCTGCGCCAGCAGGGGTTCGATGCGCCGATCTATCTGCACGGGGCGCATGCCAATCTCTGCGCGCTTTATGAGAGCCTCGGCGTACCGTTGGGCGATCTGCGCCCGGCGACAATGGCGCAAAAGGCGCAGCTGAAAGGCGCGATGGTGCTGGCCCCGCCCTCGGCGGTCGGCGAGCGCTGGGGGCGGCGGCTGGAAGACCCGGTGGTGGCCCAGGCCTCGGGCTGGATGCGGGTGCGCCAGCGCGCCAAGGCGTCCGGCATCGAACTGCCGCTGATCATCTCCGACCATGCCGATTGGGACGATCTGCTGGCCACCATCGCCGAGGTGCAGGCCCCGGAAATCTGGGTGACCCATGGCGCCGAGGAGGCGCTGATCCGCGCCTGCGCCCTGCGCCAGATCCGCGCCCGGGCGCTGTCGCTGGTGGGCTATGGGGAAGAAGAGGGCGAATGAAGGCGTTTGCCGAGCTGCTGGAGCGGCTGCTCTTCGCCCCCGGCCGCAACACCAAGATCGCCCTGCTGCGCGCCTATTTCGCCAGCCGGCCGGACCCGGAGCGCGGCTATGCGCTCGCCGCCATCGCCGGCGCGCTGGATTTCCCCGGTGCGAAATCCGCGACGCTGAAGGAGCTGGCCGCCACCCGCACCGATGCCGAGCTGTTTTCGCTATCCTACGATTTCGTCGGCGATCTGGCCGAGACCATCGCGCTGATCTGGCCCGCCCAGGGCGACGACGCGCCCGATCTGCCCGCTGTTATCGAAGCGCTACGAAACGCCAAGCGCACTGAAATCCCCGGCCTCATCGAAGGCTGGCTGGACCGCTGCGATCCCTCCACACGGCTGGCCCTCATCAAACTGCTCACCGGCGGGCTGCGCGTCGGCGCCTCCTTGCGGCTGGCCAAGCTCGCCTTGGCGGAGATGGGGCTGGTGGATGTGAATGAGATCGAGGAGATCTGGCACGGCCTCGCCCCGCCATATACCAGCCTGTTCGCCTGGCTGGAGGGCAGGGGCCGCGCCCCACGCCCGGTGAGGCCCCGGTCTTCCGCCCGGTGATGCTGGCGCATCCGGTGGAGGCAGAGGACATCGCCCGCACCGACTGGCGGGAATTCCGCGCCGAGCAGAAATATGACGGCATCCGGGTGCAGATCGTCGCCACCCCGACCGGCAAGCGGCTCTATTCGCGCGCCGCCGAGGATATTTCGGCGTCCTTCCCGGAACTGCTGGAGGCGCTTGATTTCCATGCGGTGCTGGATGGCGAGCTGCTGGTGATCCGGGACGGCGAAATCGCGCCCTTCTCAGACCTGCAGCAACGCCTCAACCGCAAAACCACCACACCCGCCTTGCAGCAAAAATTCCCGGTCGGGATCATGCTCTATGATCTGCTGTTCGAGGCCACCGAGGATCTGCGCGCGCTGCCCTTCGATGCCCGCCGCGCCCGGCTGGAGGCCTGGTTCGCCGCCACCAGACCCGCCGCGATGCGGCTCTCACCCTTGATCCCCTTCACCAGCATCGACGAGCTGGCGACACTGCGCGACGCCGCCCGGGACGAGGCCAGCGAGGGGCTGATGCTCAAGCGCGGCGATGCGCCCTACCTCGCCGGGCGGCCCAAGGGGCTGTGGTGGAAATGGAAGCGCGCCCCGCTGAGCCTGGATGCGGTGCTGATGTATGCCCAGCGCGGCCACGGCAAACGCTCCTCTTTCTATTCGGACTACACATTCGGTGTCTGGACCGAGGCGGGCGAGCTGGTGCCGGTGGCGAAAGCCTATTCCGGCTATACGGACGAGGAGCTGAATTTCATCGATAAATGGATCCGCGCCCATACCATCGCCCGCTTCGGCCCGGTGCGGGAGGTGGAGAAAAAGCTGGTCTTCGAGCTGGGGTTCGACGCCGCCCAGCTCTCCACCCGGCATAAATCCGGCATCGCGCTGCGCTTCCCGCGCATATTGCGCCTGCGCACGGACAAGCCGGCCGAGGAGGCGGACCGGCTGGAGAGCCTGCGCAAGCTGATCTAGAGCGTATTCCGTTCCCGTTGGTGCACGGAACACGCTCTAGCTTTTTTTTCGAGCGAGCAACTTTATCCGATCAAACGAGTCCGTTTGATCGGATGTTGCTCTAGCCATTTGGCGGGCTCATATATTGTCATCAGCCCAGCCCGCGCCCAGATCCGTAAGGCTCTACTCGACCGCCAGCGGGATGTGATGATAAATCCGGGGAATAAGACAAACCGCGTGCGGTTGGAAATTTGGCCGCTACAGGCTCTGAATTTCTTCATGGCCGACATGCAGGCCGGAATCGGGCCATTCCTGAGCGTGTTCCTGCTCGCGCATCATTGGACAAGCGGGCCGATCGGCACGGTGATGACATTTGGCGGTCTCGCGGGGATGGTGATGACGGCGCCGGCTGGTGCGTTGGTCGATGCGACGCACCGCAAGAGACTCTTGATCGTCCTCACCGGCATCTGCACCGTTGCCGCTTCCAGCCTCATCCTTCTCTCGCAGGAATTTTGGATGATTGCCGCCTCGCAGGTGGCAACGGCGATCGCCGGGGCGGCGATTGGCCCGGCGGTCACCGGGCTCACCCTCGGCATCGTGCACCAAACCGGCTTTCCTCACCAAAATGCCCGCAACCAGGCATTCAATCATGCGGGGAACATGGTCGGCGCGGGCCTGTCTGGTTTGCTGGGCTGGCTCTATGGGTTTCCCGCCGTTCTCGCTTTGGCGGGCGCATTTGGCGTATTGTCGATCATTTCGGTGTTGATGATTCCCGCCAGGGCGATCGACCATGAGGCCGCCCGGGGGCTGACCAGCGCAACAGGCCACGACGGCCACGCAAGTGGTCTGCAAGTTCTGTTGCGGACGAAGCCGCTCTTGATCCTGGCGGCCTCGCTCGCCTGCTTCCATTTGGGCAACGCCGCGATGTTGCCGCTTTACGGGCTTGCGGTGGTGGGCGCCAGGCAGGGAAACCCGACGATCTTCGTGGCGCAGACGGTTGTCGTCGCCCAGGCTGTGATGATCCTCGCGTCGATTTTCGCCATGCGGCTGGTGGATAAACGCGGCTATTGGCTTTTGCTGCTTCTCTCATTTGTCTCTTTGCCCATCCGGGGGATCGTCGCCGCGCACCTCATCGTCGCCTGGGGCGTTTATCCGGTGCAGATGCTGGATGGCATCGGCGCCGGCTTGCAAAGCGTCGCGGTCCCTGGCCTGGTGGCGCGCATCCTCAATGGCACCGGCCGGGTGAATGTCGGCCAGGGGGCGGTGATGACGGTTCAAGGCATCGGCGCCGCCTTAAGCCCGGCGATCGGCGGATGGATCGCCGAGGCTCTGGGATATCCCACGATGTTTACAATATTAGGGGGGTTCGCGTTGGTCTCGCTGGCGCTCTGGATCGGCTTCGCCCGCCAGCTAAGGCCTGCTTGCGACCACAGCTTTGACCCCTGAGCGCGAGGCCTCCTCCATAATCGCGACCGACGATCGCCCATTTTTCGCCATTTGCTGGTTTGATTGTGAGGTGGCGTCGGAGTGGTCCGGCGCGAATTCACGGAGTCTGTCTTGAAGCGTCTCATTTTCGTAGTCCCCCTTCTCGCCATCATCGGGTCCTCACCGGCCTTCGCCGCCGGATGCGTGTCCGGCGCGGCCGTGGGGGCCGTTGCCGGGCATTATGCCGGCCATCATGCCGTGCTTGGGGCTGTCGGCGGCTGCATCGCGGGTCATGAGCTGAAAAAGCGCCAGAAGAGGCAGGCGCACGAGCAGCAAATGCAGCGCCAGCAGCAAGGCAATTTTTGAACGGCGCCGCAGTGGCGGCACCTGAATTTGGAGCCGCCCGCGGGCGATTATGATGTGACGATTATGATGTGACCAGGGGCCTGAAAACATATAAGCTGGAGCCAAAGCCTGGAGGACACCATGCAAGGCGCGCCCACGCACGAGGTGCTGAACCAGCCCCCGCCCTTGGAGGATTTCAACGCCTGGACAAATGATGAGGCGCTGCGCGACGCCGTGAAAACCTATGGCGGCGGCTGGGCGGCGCCACGGCTTTGCGCCTGCGGCTGGCATGTGGGGGCGGCCCGGGTGCTGGAGCTGGCCCGGCAGGCCAACCGCTTCACGCCGGAATTGCGGACCCATGACCGTTACGGGCACCGGATTGACCAGGTGGCCTTCCACCCGGCCTGGCATGAGCTGATGGGCATGGTCCGCGCGGATGAGGTGCATGCGCTGGGCTGGACCGACCAGCGCCCCGGCGCCCATGTGGCGCGCGCGGCGCTGTCTTATCTCTGGGCGCAGGGCGAGGCCGGGGTCGGGTGCCCGGCGGCGATGACATTCGCCTCCCTGGCTGCCTTGCGCCATGCCCCGGCGCTGCTGGCGCGGTTCCAGCCGGGCATCTTGTCTCCCGGCTACGATCCCCGCCCCCTGCCGCCGGCGCAGAAGGCGGCGCTGACCGTGGCCATGGCGATGACGGAGAAACAAGGCGGCTCCGATCTGCGCCAGGTGCAGACCCAGGCCACCCATCAGGGCGGGGATATGTACGAGCTCACCGGGCATAAATGGTTCTTCTCCGTGCCGGTGGCGGATCTGTTCCTCACCCTGGCGCGCACCCCGGCCGGGCCGACCTGCTTTCTGGCCCAAGGCTGGCGCGATGCGGGCGGGCGCAATTTCCTGGCCTTGCAAAGATTGAAGGATAAATGCGGCAACCGCTCCAACGCCTCGGCGGAGGTCGAGTTCCGGGGGCTGGAGGCCAGGATTGTCGGGGTGGAGGGGCGCGGCATCGCGACCATTCTGGAGATGGCGCATCTGACCCGGCTGGAATGCGCGCTGGGCAGCGCCGGGCAGATGCGCCAGGCGGTGCGGCTGGCGGCGCACCACGCCGCGCATCGCAGCGCCTTTGGGGCTGATCTCGCCGCCCAGCCGGCGATGGCGAATGTGCTGGCGGATCTGGCGCTGGAGGCCGAGGCGGCAATGTGGCTGGCGATGCGGGCGGCGGCGGCTCTGGATGCCGCCAGCCGGGACGAAAGCGAGCAGATATTGGTCCGGTGCCTGGCGCCGATCGCCAAATATTTTATCTGTAAACGCGCCCCCATGGTGGTGGCCGAGGCGCTGGAATGCCATGGCGGCAATGGCTTTATCGAAGAGCATGACATCGCCCGGCTCTACCGGGACGCGCCGCTGAACGGGCTGTGGGAGGGCTCCGGCAATGTCATCTGCCTGGATGTGTTGCGCGCGCTCTCCCGCCAACCGGAGGGGCTGGCGCTGCTGCGCGACGAAATCGGCAAGGCCAAGGGCGCCAACAAGGCGCTGGATGCCTGGCTCGCCACCCCGCTGCCGGCCTTTGAGGCGCGCCACGCCCGGCGCTTGACCGAGCAGCTTGCCCTGGCCCTGGCCGCCAGCCTGCTGCTGCGCCACGCCCCCGGCTTCGTGGCCGACGCCTATTGCGCGACGAGGCTGGGCGGGGATGGCGGGCAGGCGCTCGGCACCTTGCCGGCCGGGGTCGATTTCACCCCGATCATGCGGCGCATGTCGGGGTGAGGGGAGCCTTCAGGTCACGTCCGCGAGGGCGAAGCTGCCGCCCTGGAAGCGCCAGCCCGGATCATGTCCGCGCAAAATCGCCTCGGCATAATCCTCGGCATTCTGCTTCGGCGCATAGCCCAGCGCGGCGGCTTCGGCATTGTCCCACCAGGACCGGGTATTGGCGGAAACACCCCAGACCGTGAGGCAGCCGACATCCGGCACCGTGGCGGCGCGCCAGACCAGATCCTCCAGATCGTCATAGCCCAGCCAGGTGGAGAGATGGCGCGGCTCGATCGGCCGCTCGATGGCGCTGCCGATCCGCAGCGAGACCGTCTCGATCCCGAACTTGTCGAAATAAAGCTGCCCCATCGCCTCGCCCCAGACCTTGGAGAGGCCATAATTGCCGTCCGGGCGGACCTTGTCGGCCAGGGTCAAGCGCTGCCCGGCCGGGTACATGCCGATCGTATGGTTGGAGGAGGCGAAGACGATCCGCTTCACCTGGTGCCGCCGCGCCCCCTCATAGAGGCGCTGCAGCGCGACCAGATTATTCTGGATGATCTCCGCCAGCGGCTTCTCGACCGAGCTGCCGGCGAGATGGATCACCGCGTCAGCCCCGGCCAGCGCCGCATCCACCACCGCATCCTCGCGCAGATCGCCACCCAGCACCCGCTCCTCGGGCGAGACAGGGGCCGGCAGGCGATGCCCGGCGGCGGTGAGCACCGCCCCCGGGCGATCAGGCGCGGGCGCAGCACCAGGCCCAGCGCGCCGCCGGCCCCGGTGAGGGTGAGTTTGGGCCCGGCCATCAATGCGCCGCCGATTTCTTGGAGCGCCCGACGATCTGGGTGGGATCGACGAAGCGCAGCGCGATGATCAGGCAGACCAGGCTGGTGACCATATAGATCACCGCCATCGCGTCGATCGTCTGGTTGGCGCGCATGCCGGCCGCGAACACCGAGTAATAGAGCGCCACAACCAGCGTCTGGTTGCCCGGCCCGGCGGTGAGGAAGGTGAGCTCGAACAGGCCGATGGTGCGCACCAGCACCAGCACCAGGGCCGCCAGGATGCCGGGCAGCAGCAGCGGCACCATCACCGTGCGGAACAAGGCCCAGGTGCCGGCGCCGAAGACCCGCGCCGCCGCCTCCACCCTGGGGTCGATCTGCTCGATGAACGGCACCAGGATGAAGATCACGAAGGGCACGCTCGGCATCAGGTTGGCGAGAATGACGCCGGTGAGGGTGCCGCCGAGGCCGAACTGATACAGCACCGAGGCGAGCGGAATGCCGTAGGTGAAGGGCGGGATGATCAGCGGCAGCACGAACAGCAGCATCACCAGCTTCTTGCCGGGGAAATCCCGCCGCGCCAGCGCGTAGGCCGCCGGCACGCCGAGCAGGGCGGAGCCGATCAGCACCGCGCCGGCCACTTCCAGCGTCACCACCAGCACGCCGCCGAGCTGGAAGCTGCTCCAGGATTCGCTGTACCAGCTGGTGGTGAAGCCGTTTGGCAGCCAGGTGGCGAACCAGGAGGTGCCGAGACTATCCACCACCACGCTGAGAATGATGCCGGTCAGGTTGATGATGAAGAAGCCCACCAGCGCCCAGATGGCGATGCGCCAGAGCTTGCCCGCGATTTCGCTTTCGATTTTCATGTGTTTCACCCTTTGCCGCCCGCTGCCGGGCCGCGATAGAGGGCCGCACTGGCCTTCATCACGATGGCGACGACGATGATCTGCACCAGTCCCATGATGATGGCGATGGCCGAGCCCATCGAATAATCATATTGTTCATAGGCCGCGTGATAGGCGGCGATGGCGATGACGCGGGTGGGGCCGGAGGGCGAGCCCACCAGCACCGCCGAGGGAAACACCGAGAAGGCCTGCACGAAGGCAAGGCAGAAGGTGATCGCCAGCCCAGCCCCAGCAGCGGCAGCAGAATATGCCGGAAGCGCGCCGCCGGCCCGGCGCCGAGCATCGACGCCGCCTGTTCCAGCGACGGATCGATGCCGCTGACATAAGACAGGATCAGCATGAAGCAGAAGGGAAAGCCGCTGACGATCTGCGAGAGGAACACGCCGGTGAAATTATGCACCAGCCGCACCGGCGCATCGATGACATGCAGGGTCATCAGAATCCGGTTGAACCAGCCGAGCGGCCCGTAGAAATTCAGCATCCCCTGCGCGGTGAGCACCGTGCCCAGCGTCACCGGAATGATGAGGATGGTGGTCAGCAGCCGCTGCTTGCGCAGATGCCGCACCCGCAAGGCGATCGGCACGGAAAGCGCGATATTCACCAGCGTCACCGGCACCGCCAGCTCCAGCGTGGTGAAGATGGTGCCATAGACGTAACGGTCGCTGAAAAAGACGATGTAGTTGCCAAAGCCGAACACGCCATTGGCGTTCATCGGGTGCAGGGAGAGCCAGAAACCATAGAGCGCCGGATAGACGAACAGCGCCAGCACGAACAAAAGCGCTGGCATCAGCAGCAGCGTCGTCACATCCAGTCCGCGGCGGGCCAGACGCTGGGACAGGCTCACATGGTCGGGCGCGGCGGGGGCGGTGAGGGGGGCGCGTTCCATGGCCGCACTCATGCCGCCCTCGCGGGATAGACCAGCACACGCTCGGCCGGCGCGCCCAGGCGCAGCGCCTCGCCCGGCTGCACCGGGATATCGGAGCGGAACCAAAGCTCCATGCCATCCTGGGTGCGGGCCAGGCCGTAGAAATCCCGGCCGCGATATTCGGCGGAGATCACCGAGGCGGCGATCGGCCCGTCAGTGGAGGGGGTCAGATCCTCCGGGCGCAGCGCGGCGATCACATCGCGGCCATTGCCGGGCTCGACCGCCAGACCGGCGATGCGCGCATCCCCCACGCGCATGCTGAGCCGGCCATTTTCTTCAGCCTCCGCCTCGGCCTTCAGCAGATTGCGATAGCCCATGAACTCCGCCACATCGGCATGGGCCGGGCGGGCGTAAAGTTCCTGCGGCGTGCCGACCTGACGCACCTCGCCATCGCGCAGCACCACGATGCGGTCCGCGAGCGACAGCGCCTCGTCCTGGTCGTGCGTTACGTAGATGGTGGAGCAGCCGATCATGTTATGGATGCGCCGGATTTCCGCGCGCATTTCCAGACGCAGCTTGGCATCGAGATTGGACAGCGGCTCATCCATCAGCACCAGCGGCGGTTCGACGACGATGGCGCGGGCGATCGCGACGCGCTGCTGCTGGCCGCCCGAAATCTGGCCGGGCAGCTTGTCCGCCTGCTTGGTCAAACGCACCAGCGCCAGCGCCTCCTCGACCTTGGCGTCGATCACCGCTTGCGGCTGCTTCTGCATGCGCAGGCCAAAGCCGATATTCTTGCGCAGCGACATATGCGGAAACAGCGCATAATTCTGAAACACCATGCCAAAACCGCGATCTTCCGGCTTCAGATGGTCGATGCGGTTATCATCCACCCAGATGCTGCCGCCGGTGAGCGGCAGCAATCCGGCGAGGCAGTTCAGGGCCGTCGACTTGCCGCACCCGGAAGGCCCCAGCAAGGCGATGAACTCGCCCCGCTTGATGGTGAGGGAAATATCCTTGAGCGCGTTCAGCCCGCCAAAGTCGCGGCGCATGCGCTCAAGCCTCAGTTCCCGGAAATTCTTCGCGGAAATCGTCATAACCCTTGAACTCCTCGTTGGTCTTTTATCAGGACGCGGTGATCACGCCGATCTGCTGGTCCCAGCGGCCGAGCGCATAGACGAGATCATCCGCGTTCAGCGGCATGTAGGTGGGGGCGCTGGCGATCATCTGGTCGTACCAGGGACGGCCGAATTTCGCGATCACATCCTGGCTCTTCTGCGGCGCCATCGACAGCGGCACATTCTTCACCGCCGGGCCGGGATAGAAATAGCCCTCGTCATAGGTCACCGCCTGCTGCGCCGGCTGCAGCATGAAATTCATCAGATCCAGGATCACGGCCAGCTTTTCTGGTTTGATGCCCTTCGGCACCGCCATGTACTGGGCATCGCAGACGATGATCTGGTTGTCGAACTTCGCGACCTCGACCGAGGCCGGAACCACGCCCAGGGCGCGCGGGTTGATGTCCCAGCCGGTCTGGGTCGGCGTCATCGCGCGCAGGCCCGAGCCCAGCTCCTGCATCACGGTGCCGGTGCCGGAGGGGTAATATTCGATGGTCTTGCCCAGCTCCGCCATGAAGGCCCAGGTCTTGTCCCAGCCCTTGCGCGGGTCACGCGGGTTGGAATCGCCTAGCAGATAGGGCAGGCCCATCATGAAGATGCGCGCCGGGCCGGAATTCTCGGGCCGGGCATAGATGAATTTCTTCGGATTCGCCTTGGCCCAGGCGAGCATATCGGCGGTCGTCGTCGGCACCTGCTTGACCATCGCCGGGTTATATTCGATCAGCGGCCCGGCGGGGCAGAACACCACTTCCAGCGCATGGTCCTGGGCGAAATTCTGCATCTGCAGCGCATGCGGCTGATAGATCGCGGACGGGTTGGGCAGGGCGCTGGCGTAATTGGGGAAAAGCGGCATCCAGATGCCCTGCTTCAGGCCGGCGGAGAGCGCGTCGATCCCGGTCAGCACCATGTCGATATCCAGCCGCCCGGCCTGCTGCTCGGCATGCAGCTTGCCCGGCAATTCCGGCGCCGGCGCCTTGCTGTATTCGATGTGCGACACCAGATGCGGCTTCTGCTTCAGATAAGCGTCGAAAGCCGGGCGGGTGAGGGCCAGCGTGCCGGCCACGTCGACGATGCTGAGGCTCACCGGCGAGGACGGCAGGGCCGGCGCCGCGGCGCGCGCCACGCCGCTCAACCCAGCCGCCGCCATGCCACCCAAAACCGTTCTGCGCGAGACTTTTTCTGATATCATGTTCCGTTTCCCTTTTGCCCAGTTGCATGGGCTTATTGCGACTCCGCCACGCGGCGCGCGGCCGTGGCGCATAAAAGGACAGCGCCGAAAATATGTCAACTCATTTTACGACTAAACAAATTTCGGCGCGCCGCCAAAAATGCTTTTAAAAACTAAAGAATACGAGACACGGAAAAAAGCCTGTAAACTAAGAGATAATTATATTTGACATATTTTGTCGGGCTTTGTACGTCATCGGAGCGCGAATTCCGCGTGAAAGCAAAAACAATGCTGGGAGCATGTTCATGATTGCCCAAGATTTGTCATACAAATTTACCAAATTACGAGCTGTGTTGCTGGGGGGCTCGGCCTTGCCGCGATTTCAGCCGGCGCCGCCCAGGCCTATACATGGCAGGACTGGATGAACCAGAAAACCATGACCGGGAACTGGAATGGCGGGCGCACCCGGCTTGCCGCGGACGGGATCGATTTCACCGCAGGTTATGTTGGCGAGCTGGCGAGCAGCGCCTCCGGCGGCAAGCGCCAGGGCAGCGATCTCGCCTCGCAATTTTATTACGGGTTCAAGGCGGATCTCGGCAAGCTCGCCGGGCTGAACGGCACCACGCTGACGGTCGGTTTCAACAGCCGCGTCGGGCGCAACACCTCGGCCGATTATACCGGCAACAAGCTGGCGGTGCAGGAAGTTTACGGCGCCGGCGAGACGACCCGGGTGGTCGAAATCAGCCTCACCCAGAAGCTGTTCCATGACCAGGTCGAGCTCAAAGGCGGCTTCTACCCGATGGGCAATGATTTCGCCGGCATCGCCTATGGCTGCGACTTCCAGAATGTCGGCTTCTGCGCCCACCCGCAGAATCTGCCGAATTCCTCTGGCTGGTCCGATAACCCGACCGGAAAATGGGGCGGCCGCGTCAAGCTGAACTTCACCCCGGACGCCTATCTCGAAGCCGGTGTCTATGACGTCAATCCAACCTACGGCAATCCGGGCAATGGGTTGAAAATGTCCACCTCCGGCTCCACCGGGGCGCTGATCCCCGTCGAGGCGGCCTACAAGACGCATTTCGGCGGCCTGCCCGGCGAATATAAGGTTGGCGCCTATTACGATACCAGCAACGCCGCCTCCGTCACCAACGCCTCGGACCTCCAGAACGGGCGCTATGGGTTTTACGCGATCGGCGACCAGATGCTGATGAGCTTTGGCGGGCCCAAGCGCGGGCTGATCGCCATCGCCATGGTCTCCTATTCCGACCCCAGCACCGCTTTGTTCCAGGGCTCGGTTCTTGGCGGGCTGGAAGCGCGCGGTCCCTTCGCGGCGCGGCCGAACGATTACATCAATGTCGGCTATGTGCGGGCCATCATCAATCACCGCGCGATCGACGCGAAGGAAGCCGCCTCGCATGGGACGCTGACGGATCTGTCCACAGGCGAGGGCGTGATCGAAGCCGGTTACGGGTTCCAGGCGGCGCCGTGGTGGATCATCCATCCCAACGTGCAATATGTGATGGATCCCGGCACCTTCTCCTACAAGCATTACGCCAATGCCTGGGTGTTTGGGCTGGAGACCAAGCTGACCTTCTGACCTGACGCGACGATACCGCCTTCAGGGCAATATCTGTGTAGGCTGACGCGCCAGCGCCACGATCAACAGATGAGATTGCTCGCGACGACCAAAGCTAGAGCGTCCCGCGTTCCCATGGGCACGCGGAGCACTCTGGCTTTTTCTTTGCGGGAGATTTCAAGCAGCTGATCTAGATCGCCAGATAAACCGCCTCCAGACCGGCGCCAACCAGCACCGCCAGCGTCAACAGCGCGCCGGCCGCGCGGCTTTTATTCGGGGCGGGCAATTGCATGCCGACCACATGCGCCACCCGTGCCGCCACCAGCACCCAGCCGGCCTTCACCACCAGCCCGGCCGGCGCCCCGCCATAGAGATCTCCGGCCAGCAGCAGCAAGCACAGCGGCACATATTCGGCGAAATTCGCATGGGTGCGCACGGCCACCAGCAAAGCCTGATGCTCCGGCCCGCCAGTCCCCAGCTTCACGCCCGCCTTGAAGCGCTGGGAAAACACATTCGCGGTGAGCAGCGCGAACAGCCCGCCCAGCACGCCAGCGCTTGCCAAGAGCCCGTGAAATCCGTTCATCCTTACCTCCGAGTCTGCAAAAACCTTATAAAATTACGCGAAATTCCGCCACATCGGCGCCGGCAATGGCTATATTGACCTTATTGCTGAGGAGGACGCGACATGGCGAAGCTCGACCCGCACACCCCATCCGGCCCCGCCTTCATGGGCGCCAATTTCGATCCTGAGGCCGCGATGCGGCAATTCCAGGCCCGCACGGCCAATCTGCTGCAGGCACAGGAGCGTCTGTTCCAGGGGCTGGGGCGGCGATGCGCGCGCAGATGCGCTTCAGCCAGGAATATCTGGCCAGCCGGATGACGCTGATGCAGTGGAACCAGCTCGACCCCACCCATGTCTCGGACCTGGTGCAGCGCGATATCGAACAGGCTCAGGCGCTGGCGAAGGAAATCTCCGACGAGCTGCGCGAGAGCTTCACCGAGGCCAGCACCTTGCTGCGCACCATCCCGGCCCCGCGCAAAGCCGCCGAGCCGACCTCGCCGGAGCCGGCGCGGGAGGTGCATGAGACCTCAACGTCCAAGGCCCGGACCGCCGAGTTGGCGACAACCGCGCCGAAAACCCAAATCAACAAGCCCGTTGCGGCAACGCCGGTGCCTCAGGATGAGGAAGCGCCCGCCCCGGTGGCGAAAGCCCGCCCCGCGCCACGCCCCGTCAGCCGGGCACGCTCCAAGCCGAGCGCCTGACCCGGTTTAGCCGGCCGTTTTCGCGGCCGGCTTCTTGGCTGCCGGCTTTTTGGCAGGCGCGGCCTTCGCGGCCGGTTTCTTCGCAGCGGGCTTTTTCGCAGGCGCCTTGGCGGCCGTGCTCTTTGCCGTGTCCTTGGCGGGTGCGGCCTTCTTCGCAGCCGGCGCCTTCTTCGCTGGCGCCTTCGCCCCCTTCTTGCCGCGCGGCGCCAGCGTCTTGCCCTTCTCGGCCAGCAGCGCCACCGCCTCATCCAGCGTCACCGCCGTCATCTCCACCCCACGCGGCAGGTTGGCGACGACATTGCCCCATTGCGCATACGGCCCGAAGCGGCCCTTGCGCACCAGCACCTCCGCCCCGTCCTTCGGATGCGCGCCGATGCTCTTGATGCTGTCCTGCTTTTTGGCGATCAGCTCCATCGCCCGGTTCAGCCCCATATGCAGAACGCTGTCATCGCGGTCCATGGAAGCGAAGAGCGCGCCCATTTTCACATAAGGCCCAAAGCGGCCGATATTCGCCTCGATCTTCTGCCCGCTCTCCGGGTGCAGCCCGATCAGTCGCGGCAGGGAGAGCAGCCCCAGCGCCTCTTCCAGCGTCAGCGTCGCCCCTTCCATGCCACGCGCCAGCGAAGCGCGCTTGGGCTTGGCCTTCTTATCCTCCGGGTCCGGCTCGCCCTGCTGCACATAGAGCCCGTAAGGACCACGGCGCAAAGTGATATCCTCGCCCGTATCCGGATGCTGGCCGAGCAGGCGCATGCCATCCTTCAGCGCATCACTCTCGTCATCCCCGCCCTCGACAGCGAGTTTGCGGGTATATTGGCAGGTCGGATAATTCGAGCAGCCGATGAAGCTGCCAAACCGCCCGAGCTTCAGCCCCAGCCGGCCCTCGCCGCAGGCGGGGCAGAGGCGCGGATCGGTCCCATCCTCACGGGTGGGGAAGAAATGCGGGCCGAGATCGGCGTCCAGCGCGTCGATCACGTCCGAGATTTTCAGATCCTTGGTCTGCGCCACGGCGGCCGAGAAATCGTCCCAGAAGGCGCGCAGCACCGCCCGCCAATCCTCATTGCCCTCGGCGATCTGGTCGAGCTGCTCCTCGAGATTGGCGGTGAAGCCGGTATCGACATAGCGCGCGAAGAAAGAGGTGAGGAAGGCGGTGACCAGCCGGCCACGATCCTCAGGGATGAAGCGCCGCGCTTCCAGCTTCACATAATTGCGGTCGCGCAGCACCGAGAGGATGGAGGCGTAGGTGGAGGGCCGGCCGATGCCCAGCTCTTCCATCTTCTTCACCAGGCTGGCCTCGGAGAAACGCGGTGGCGGCTGGGTGAAATGCTGGCTGGCGGTGACGTCCCGGGTCTTGGCCGGGTCGCCCTTGGCGATCGGCGGCAGGATGCGGCTATCTTCATCCTGCTGATCGGAGGGGTCGTCCTGGTCCTCGCGGTAGAGCTTCAGGAAGCCATCGAAGGCCAGCACGGAGCCGGTGGCGCGCAGGGTCTGGCCCTTGCCGTCGGTGAGGTCCACCGCCGTCTGGTCCAGCTCGGCGGCCGACATCTGGCAGGCCAGAGCGCGCTTATAGATCAGCTCATAGAGCTTCGCCTGCTCGGCATTGAGCATGCGCGCCACCTTTTCGGGCTTCAGCGCGATGTCGGTCGGGCGGATCGCCTCATGCGCTTCCTGGGCGTTCTTGGCCTTGCTCTGATAGATACGCGGGGCCACCGGCACATAGGCATCGCCGAATTCGGCCTGGATCTGCTTGCGCATGGAGGACACCGCCTCCTGCGCCAGCTGCACGCCGTCGGTTCGCATATAGGTGATCAGACCCACCGTATCGCCGCCGATCTCGACACCCTCATAAAGCTGCTGGGCCAGGCGCATGGTCTGCTGGGAGGAGAAGCCGAGCTTGCGGCTGGCCTCCTGCTGCAAGGTGGAGGTGATGAAAGGCGGCGGCGGCGAGCGGCGGGTGCGCTTTTTCTCGACATTCGCGACGTTGAACGTCCCGGCCTTCACCGCCGCCTCGGCGGCGCGGGCGGAGACCTCGTTATTGAGGTCGAACTGTTCCAGCTTCTTGCCCTGGTAATGGGTCAGCCGGGCAGGGTAGGGCGCGCCGGTCGGGGTGAGCATGGCGGCTTCCACCGTCCAATATTCGCGCGCCTTGAACACTTCGATCTCGGCTTCGCGCTCGCAGATCAGCCGCAGCGCCACCGATTGCACCCGCCCGGCCGAGCGGCTGCCCGGCAGCTTGCGCCAGAGCACCGGCGAGAGGGTGAAGCCGACCAGATAATCCAGCGCCCGGCGGGCCAGATAGGCCTCGATCAGCGGGGTATCGAGATCACGCGGATGCGCCATCGCGTGTTTGACCGCGCTTTTGGTGATCTCGTTGAAGGTCACCCGGCGAACCTTCACGCCCTTCAGCGCGTTGCGCTCGGCCAGGGCCGTCTGCACATGCCAGGAAATCGCCTCGCCTTCGCGATCCGGGTCAGTCGCCAGATAGAGCGTCCCCGCCCCTTCAGCGCCTTGGCGATTTCGGAGAGCTGCTTGGCGCCGCGGTCATCGGCCTGCCAGTCCATGGCGAAATCCTCGTCCGGGCGGACGGAGCCATCCTTCGGCGGCAGGTCGCGCACATGCCCGAAACTCGCCAGAACCTTATAGGAATCGCCCAGATATTTATTGATCGTCTTGGCTTTGGAGGGAGATTCGACGACGACGATATCAGTCAACTGGCCGTTCCATTCATTCGTCTTGCCGCTGCGAGGGCAGCGTCTTTAAGGGTCTTCCAGGCCGATGATCCTGTCGCCCGGCAGGCTTTCCGCCCGCCCGGCCAGCTCCAATTCCAGGATCACCGCCCTTATTGCTGGGATCGACAGTTGGCAGCGCCGGGCTATCTCGTCAACTCTGGCCCCTCGCGGCTCAGCAATGGCGGGATGGCGGCGCGGGCGCGGGCCAGCTCCTGCGGGTCCGGTGTGGCGATGATCGGCGGCGGCTTTGGAGCGGCGAACCCGGCCGGGGACGGCGTGGCGCGCAGATTGGCGAGCACATCCTGCGCGGTTTCGGTGAGATGCGCGCCCTGGCGCAGCAGGTCATTGCCGCCGGCGGAGCGCGGGTCCAAAGGCGAGCCGGGCACGGCGAAAATCTCCCGCCCGGCCTCGGCGGCAAGGCGCGCGGTGAGCAGCGTGCCCGAGCGCGCCGCCGCCTCGATCACCACCAGCCCCTGGCAGAGCCCGGCGATGATGCGGTTGCGCTTGGGAAAATGCCGGCCGAGCGGGGCGGTGCCGAGCGGCGCCTCGGCCACCACCGCGCCGCCCTGGGCGATGCGGCGTTGCAGATCGGCGTTCTCGGGCGGGTAGGGCACATCCAGCCCGCCGGCGATGACGGCGATGGTTCTGCCCGCCCGCAGCGCGCCCTGATGCGCGGCGCTGTCAATGCCGCGCGCCAGGCCGGAGATGATGGGCAGATGCACCGCCAGCTCCGCCGCCAGCAGCTCCGCCAGCCGCATCCCGTTCAGCGAGGCGTTGCGGGCGCCGACAATGCCGATGCCGGCATCGCTGAGCAGGGCCACATCGCCCAGCACGGCGAGGGCGGCGGGGGCGTCCGGCAATTCCGCCAAGGCCCGCGGGTAGCCGGGCTGGCCGAGAAAGAGAAACCGGCCGCCAATTTTTCGTAGCGCTGCGATTTCGCGCTCGATTTCGGCGATGGGCGGGATGCGCGAAGGGGTGGCTCGGCCGCCGGCAAGCGCCAGGCCGGGTAGGGCGTCCAGCGCCGCCGCCGGATCATCGAAGCGCTGCAAAAGCCGGCGATAAGTGATCGGCCCGACGCTCTCGGTGCGGGCCAGACGCAAAAACCCGAGAGCAGACTCAGCCATTCGCCTTCAGGATGGCGACCAGCTCCGGCAGCTTGGCGGGCGGGACGATCCAGGCGCCGACCGGCGTACCCTCATGGTAAAAGCCGGCGATGACGCCGCAGCCGGGGGATTGCGCGGCCAGCACCGCCTCGGACTGGCCAGGGCCGTTGCCGGAGACCAGCGCGCCGATCTGGTCGAACCCCGGCGCGGTGACATTGACGAAGCCGGGGCGGCCATGCCGGTGCCGATCGTGATCCAGAGCGGGCCGGTGGGGCGGCACAGCTGCCGGCATTGAAGATATGAATGCGGTCGGCCTGGAAATGACTGATCGCCAAGGCGGGCGCCGCCGCCAGCAGCCAGAGCGCGAAGGGAAAAGCGCGTTTCATGCGGTTGCCTTTCCGCCGATCCGCGGCTCCTCGCCACGCAACAGGCGCTGGATGTTGGGCTTATGCTTCCAGAACACCAGGGCCGAGATGATCAGCACCGCCTCGGCCGCCAAAGGCCCGTCCAGGAGCAAGGCCGCAATCGGCGCCACGGCGTAGGCGATGAGAGCGGAGAGCGAGGAATAGCGGAGCGTGAACGCGACCAGCAGCCAGATGGCGCAGCAGATGACGCCCAGCGGCCAGATCATGCCATAGAACACGCCCAAGCCGGTGGCGACCCCCTTGCCGCCCTTGAAGCGCAGCCAGACCGGAAACAGATGCCCCAGCACCGCCGCGATGCCGGTGACCAGCACGCCATGATGCCAGGCGAGCTTCACCACCATCACCGCGACGAAGCCTTTCAGCGCGTCCAGCAGCAAGGTCGCCGCCGCCAGCTTCTTGTTGCCGGTGCGCAGCACGTTGGTGGCGCCGATATTGCCCGAGCCGATGGACCGGATATCGCCCAGCCCGGCCAGCCGGGTGAGCAGCAGCCCGTAAGGCACGCTGCCCATCAGATAGCCGAAAATCGCAACGCCAAGATAAGACAGAATCACCCGTACACCCTCCGCCCGGCCTTCCAGGTGCCCAGCACCACGCCTTCCAGGGCCCGGCCATCGAAGGGCGTGTTCTGCGCCTTGCCCGGAAGTTTACCGGCCTGAACCTGCCAGGATTTTTCGGGATCGAAAAGACAGAGATCGGCGGGCAGGCCCTTGGCGATGCGCCCGGCCTCGATGCCCAGCCAGGCGGCGGGCCTGGCGGTGAGCAGAGCCAGCGCCTGGGGCAGAGAGAGATCGCCATTCTGCACCCGCGCCAGCGTCACGCTGAGCAGCGTCGCCAGGCCGCATCCGCCGGGGGCGGCCTCGGCGAAGGGTTGGCGCTTGTCATCGGCATCGCGCGGCTGGTGGTCGGAGGCGATGGCGTCGATGGTGCCGTCCTTCAGCGCTTCCACCACGGCCAGACGGTCGGCTTCCACCCGCAGCGGCGGGGACAGCTTGGCATAGGTGCGGTAATCGCCGATGGCGGTTTCGTTCAGATCGAAATAAGGCGGGGCGGTGTCGCAGGTGATCTTCAGGCCCTTCTCCTTGGCGCGGCGGATATGCTCCAGCGCCTCGGCGGTGGTCACATGCGCGAAATGCAGCGCGCCATTGGTGAGTTCAGCCAAACGGATGTCACGGGCCACGCAGATCGCCTCGGCGGCGGCATAGACGCTGGGCAGGCCCATCCAGGTGGCGCGGGGCCCGGCGGTGGCGGCGGCCCCACGAGCCAGCTCCACATCCTCAGGATGCTGGACGATGCGCATGTCAAAGCCCGAAGCGTAGAACAAAGCCAGGCGCATGGTGCGCGAGGAGGCGATGGCTTTGGAACCGTCGGTAAAGGCCACGGCGCCGGCGGCCTTCATCAGCCCGTATTCGGCCAGCTCCTTGCCCTCCAGCCCGCGCGTGGCGGCGCCATAGGGCAGCAGAGTGAGGCTGCCGGTTTCCTCTCCGCGCGAACGCAGGAAGCGCACCAGGGCGGGATCGTCGATTACCGGATCGGTCTCTGGCAGCACGGCGATGGAGGTGATGCCACCGGCGGCGGCGGCCTGCGCGGCGCTGGCGATGGTCTCGCGATATTCAAAGCCCGGCTCGCCGATGGCGGCGCGCAGATCGACCAGGCCGGGGCAGAGGATGGCGCCCTCTGCCTCGATGATCTCAGCGCCGTCCGGGTTGCCCAGAGAGGGCCCGAAATCGGCGATCTTGCCGTCCTGCACCAGCAGCTCGCCTTCATGCAGGCTCCGCGCTGACGCATCCAAATATCGGATTTTACGAAATAAAGTGCTCAATGGTTGCTCCGCGCGCAGGTTTCCAGAACCGCCATGCGGACGGCCACACCCATTTCCACCTGTTCCTTGATCAGCGAGCGCGCGGCATCGTCCGCCACCTCGCTGTCGATCTCCACCCCCCGGTTCATCGGGCCCGGATGCATCACCAGCGCATCCGGCTTGGCGTAGGCCAGCTTCTTGCGGTCCAGCCCGTAGAAGGCGAAATATTCGCGGCTTGAGGGGATCAGCCCGGCGGTCATGCGCTCTTTCTGCAGGCGCAGCATCATCACGATGTCCGCACCTTTCAGCCCTTCCTCCATGTCGTGGAAAATCTCCACGCCATTCACGCCGATCGAGCCCGGCACCAAGGTCGGCGGGCCGACCAGGCGGACGAAATTGCCCATCATCGTCAGCAGCAGGATATTGGAGCGGGCGACGCGGGAATTCAGCACATCGCCGCAGATGGCGACGGTGAGGCCGGAGATCCGGCCCTTGTTGCGGCGGATGGTCAGCGCATCCAGCAGCGCCTGGGTCGGGTGCTCATGCGTGCCATCCCCGGCATTGATCACCGAGGCCCCGACCTTCTGCGCCAGCAGGGCAGGGGCGCCGGAGGATTTATGGCGCACCACCAGCAGATCGCAATTCATCGCGTTCAGCGTGGCGGCGGTATCCAGCAGCGTCTCGCCCTTGGTGACGGAGGAGGTGGCGACGGACATGTTCACCACATCAGCCCCCAGCCGCCGGCCGGCCAGCTCGAAGCTGGTGCGGGTGCGGGTGCTATCCTCGAAGAACAGATTGATGAGGGTGCGGCCGCGCAAGCTGTCGCGTTGGGTTTTGCCGGAGCGGTTCAAAAGCGCGTAGCTTTCGGCCAGATCCAGCAGGGTGGTCACGGAGGCCGGGTTGAGCCCCTCGATCCCGAGCAGATGTTTCAATGACGCCATGGCGAGCCGCCTTAGACCATAATCCAGCCCGCCAGGGAATGCGCCAGTTGATTTTTTGGCCCGGCTCCTGAAATGATGTATTGTAAAGCAATACGGGGGCTCGATGAAAAAACTTCTGATTCTCAGCGTTCTGGCCGGTTTGGCCGGGTGCGCCGAACTCGAGGGGCCGGTCGGCCCGCCGCCGCCGGCAACCCCTGTGTTTTTCCAGCCATTCTCCGCCGCGCTCGACCAGCCGGCGCTGACCACCATCGCCACCATCGCCAAGGCCGCCAATGAGCAGCCCGATGCGCCGGTCACCGTTATCGGAGCGGCGGACAGTGTCGGCGACCCGCAGGCCAATCTGTATCTGTCCAAAACCCGGGCCCAGGTGGTGGCGGACCAGCTGGTGGCGGATGGCGTGGATCGCGCCAGGCTGCGGATCCATGCGCGCGGCGAAATCCGGCCCACGAGCGAGGCGCCAGGGGCGCCGGTGCAGGCGGCGCGGCGGGTGCTGGTCGAAATCGGGCACTGAAGGAAGGCGGCTTCGGCCGCCTTTTTCACGCCTCAGCAAAACGCAGAATCTATATTATGGAAAGTAAGCATGCCGGCGGCGTTACGGCGGGCTGGCGGGGCGTGTGAGGATCATCACTGAACGCTGAACAACCGGCGCGGCGCGCGCACCCCCCATGGCCGCCATAGGCCTCCCAGCTGTCTTTGTCCTCGACTTAATCCTCGCCGCGTGCTGGAGTTATTCGTTAATATATCGAAGTTTTTAAAGATTTTTTGCGGCTTTTGTTAACATATAAATCTAACCAGATCCGTGGCTTTAAATTTGTTTTTCCACGAACCACTTCGCCCGCCCCGCCCTCAAAGGCGGGGTTATTACCGCCCTGAAACCCAAAGCGCCGCATTGATGACGAATAGATCGCCTGTTTTACTTCATCTATGGCAACAAACCCTACCATTTCATAAACTTTTATTTAGGACAATTATCTTGATCCGCCCGCAAATGTAGGCCGAATATGCTTCGGGATCGATATATTGATCGATTCACGGCGGGTAAATGTTAGTTATCTAATCGCGTCTTTGTCACGGTTATGTTTTGAAGCCGTCCTGGATGTGCGCCTCGTTAGAGAGCTGACCTGGAGCCGTAAAACCAGTTTGGGGAGAAAAAAGATGGCGAATTACGGTACAGGCACTTTTGACTTGACTGGGGTTATCCTCCCGGTGACCGCGGCGGCGGATACCAACTCCACGACGACGTTCAACCTGATCGGCCTGCTGGACACCTTCAACATCTACTCCGCCGCCGGCTCGTCGGTGACGGTCAACAACAATGTCGACGTCGCCAACACTCTCAATCTCTACACCAATGGCGGCAGCCTGACGCTGGCCTCCTCGGTCGGGGCGCTGGGTGCCACGACTGTCAACATCAATGGCGGCTCCTTCACCATTGCCTCCAGCCTGATTTCCGCACAGCTCCTGTCGAATACCGTGCTGAGCTTCGGCAGCAGCGGCGGCACCGCCGTGTTCGGCTCGGCGAGCAGCGGCCTGCTCAATCTGAGCCTGGTCTCGGTCTTCGGCCCGATCCAGAACTTCGTCGCCGCGACCGACAAGCTGGACGATCCGGCGCTGAATTTCACCAATGTCACCGGCTACACGATCTCCGCCGTTTCCGGCCAGGCCGGCGTGCAGCAGATCGTCGTCAACGCCAATAATGGCGGCAGCTTCACCTTCGATGTCACCGGCGCCGGGCTGACCAACGGCACCTACAGCACCACCAATGGCCCGCTTTACCTGGTGTCCGACGGTACCGGCGGCACCATCATCGAGGCGGCCTGTTTCCTCACCGGCACGGCGATTTCCACCCCCCATGGCGAGGTGGCCGTTGAGAGCCTGAAGATTGGCGATCTGGTGCTCACCGATACGGGCGAAGCGGTGCCGGTGCGCTGGATCGGCACGCGCCGCGTCTCGCCGCGCTTCGCGGACCCGGTGCGCAGCCAACCCATCCGCATCGCCGCCGGCGCCCTGGGCGACGGGCTGCCGCGGCGCGATCTGCTGATCTCGCCGGATCATGCGCTGCTGGTCGATCATGTGCTGGTGAATGCCGGGGCGATGGTGAATGGCAGCGACATCACCCGTGAGGCGATGAGCGAGATTTTCACCTATTATCATGTCGAGGTGGATGCGCATGAGCTGATCCTCGCCGAAGGTGTTTCGGCGGAGACCTTCATCGACCATGTCGGTCGCATGGCCTTTGATAACTGGGCCGAGCATGAAGCGATTTTCGGTGACACGCCGGAGAAACCCGAAATGGGCTATGCGCGCGTGAAATCCGCGCGCCAGCTGCCGATGGCGCTGCGCCGCCGGCTCGGCATCGCCGCCGCCGCCTGAGCATTCGAGGGGGAAGCCGGGGCCAGCGATGGCTCCGGTTTTTTAGAGCAATATGTGTTTAGGTCGACGCGACAGCGTCAACCTAAACACATGAAATTGCTCGCCAAAACAAAGCCTGGAGCGTCAAGCTAAAAGCTTGATGCTCTAGGCGTGAAATTCCATGCCGTCATAGCCGGGCTCGATGCAGTCCGGCAGCGTGCGGCGCAGTTTCGCGTAATCCATCGCAGGGCCCATATGGGTGAGGATGGTGCGCTCGATTTTCAGCGCCTGCACCCAGCCTTGCACGGTGCCAAGCCCGGCATGGGTGGGATGGTTATTGTCCGGGGTGAAGCAATCCACCACCAGGGTTTTCACCCCTTGCAAGGCCTCCATCTGCGCCGGCTCGAAGCGCACCACATCCGTGCAATAGGCGAAATCGCCGATGCGCAGGCCAAGCGAGCGCGAATAGCCGTGATCCTGGTCGATGGGCAAAATCGACAGGCCGAAAAGTTCGAAGGGCGTGCCTTCGACGATGTCATGGGTGAAAAAGGCCGGGCGGCCGAAGAAGCCGCCTTTCCACTCCCTGAACGCGTAGGAGAAGCGCGCGCGCAGCTGCTCCCAGACCGAGGCGATGGCGTAGGCCGGCATCGGCGCTTCCAGGATGCGGTTGAGGATGCGCACATCATCCAGCCCGGCGACATGGTCGGCATGGTCATGGGTGTAGATCACCGCATCGATTTTCGGGATGGCGCAGTTGAGGAGCTGTTCGCGCAGATCCGGCCCGGTATCGACGAGGATGCGCAGGCCAGTATCGGTTTCGATGACGATGCTGGGCGGGTGCGGCGGTTGCGGGGTTCGGCCGGGTCCGCCTGGCCCCAATCGCCTCGCCCGTCCGGCCCGCCGATTTGCGGCAGCCCCGCCGAGCCGCCGCTGCCCAGCAGGGTGATTTTCATGAAGCCGCTTTCGGGAAGAGGGTGCGGAAATTGCGCGTGGTCAGCGCCGCCAAATCCGTTTCCGAAAGCCCCCTCACCTGCGCCAGTTTCGCCGCAGTGTAGGCGGTGTAGGCGGGTTCATTGCGCTTGCCGCGATATGGGGCGGGGGCGAGGTAGGGGCTGTCGGTCTCCACAAGGATGCGATCCGCCGGGACCATCGCCGCGACCTCGCGGACAGCCTCGCCTTTCGGGAAGGTGATGATGCCGGAGAAGGAGAAATAGCCGCCGAGTTCCATCGCCTGCTCGGCCAGCCAGCGTGAGGAGGAGAAGCAATGCAACAGGAACTCGAAATGCCCCCCTTCCCTTTCCTCACGAAGAATCCTGGCGATATCCTCATCGGCGTCGCGGGCATGGATGCAGATCGGCATGCCGGCCAAGCGGGCGGCGCGGATATTGGCGCGGAAATTCTGTTCCTGTACGTCCTTCGGCGCCTTGTCGTAGAAATAATCCAGGCCGGATTCGCCGATGCCGATGACTTTCGGATGTTCGGCCAGCTTGGCCAGCACCTCCGGCTCCACCACCGGCAGCACATCGGCGGCGTGATTGGGATGCACGCCGACACAGGCCCAGACATTTTCATGCGCCTCGGCGATGGCGAGGATCTCGCGGCTTTGCGCCAGCGTCACGCCGATGCTGACCATCTCGCTGACCCCGGCGGCGACGGCGCGGGCGATCACCTCCGCCTGTTCGCCGGGCTGGTTGAAATAATCGAGATGGCAGTGGGAATCGACGAGCATCACACACCCACGCGCGGGAACAGGCCGGTCGGCGTCGGCAGCGCTGTGCCTTCCACCAGCGCAGTGTCCAGCACGGCCAGCGAACGGGCTTCGTCCAGACCCAGATAATCCAGCAGCTTGGCCATCGTCTCCGGCATGAAGGGTTGCAGCACCACGCCCAGCGTGCGCAGCACCACGCAGAGCGTGTAGAGCACGCTGTTCATGCGATCGAGATCGGTCTTGCGCAGGCTCCAGGGGGCCTGGGCGTCGATATAGCCATCGGCGGCGCGGATCAGGCGCCAGATTTCATCAAGCGCTTCATGGAAGGCGAGCTTGTCCATCGCGGCATGCAGCTTGGCCGGCAGCGCGGCGGCTTCGGCGAGCAGCGCTTCATCCGCCTCGGTCAGCGTGCCTTTCGGCGGCACCACCGCGCCGGCATTCTTGCCGATGAAGGAGAGCGTGCGCTGGGAGAGATTGCCGATGCCGTTGGCGAGGTCCGAATTGATCCGGCGATGCAGAGACTCCTTGGAGAAATCCCCATCATTGCCGAACGGCACCTCGCGCAGAATGAAATAGCGGATCTGGTCCAGACCGTATTCCTGCACCAGCGGCCGCACATCGATGAAATTGCCGAGCGATTTCGACATTTTCTCGCCCTCGACCGTCCACCAGCCATGCGAGAACACCTTCTTCGGCAGCTCCAGCCCGGCGCCCATCAGGAAAGCCGGCCAATAGACGGCGTGGAAGCGGATGATCTCCTTGCCGACCAGATGCAGGCTGGCGGGCCAGAATTTCGCGCGCGGGCCGGACATCTCAGGATAGCCGATTGCGGTGAGATAATTCACCAGCGCATCCAGCCAGACATACATCACATGCTTTTCATCGCCGGGCACCTTCACGCCCCAGGAGAAGGAGGTGCGGGAGATGGAGAGATCATTCAGCCCGCCGCGCACGAAGGAGAGGATTTCGTTGCGCTTCGCGGCGGGCGCGATGAATCCTGGATTTTCCTCATAGAACGCCAAGAGCCTGTCCTGGAAGGCGCTCAGCTTGAAGAAATAGCTGGGCTCCACCACCCATTCCACCGCAGCACCGGAGGCGAGCGCGTAGCGTGTGCCGTCCGGCTTCAGCGCGGTTTCGCCCTCGTCGTAGAAAGCTTCGTCGCGCACCGCGTACCAGCCTTCATAGGCGCCGAGATAGATGAAGCCGTTTTCCTGCAGCTTGGTCCAGATCGCCTGGCAGGCGGCCTTGTGGCGCGGCTCGGTGGTGCGGATGAAATCATCGTTGGAGATGTTCATCGCCTGCGCCATGTCGCGGAAATCGGCCGAGACGCGGTCGGTAAACTCCTGCGGGGCGATGCCGGCATTACGGGCGGCGGCTTCCACCTTCTGGCCATGCTCATCGGTGCCGGTGAGGAAAAACACCTCATCGCCGGCGAGGCGGTGCCAGCGGGCCAGCACGTCGGCGGCGGTGGAGGTGTAAGCATGGCCGAGATGCGGCGCGCCGTTCACGTAGTAGATCGGCGTGGTGATATAAAATGTCTTGCTCATGACCTATGCAACTGTTCCAGCGCCACGAGGATGGCGGCGCGCTTATCCAGGTTCAGTCCTAACACCTCACGCTCCAGTTTTCCAAAATCCTGCCAAAGCGTGACGTTATGGGAGAGGTTGCCCGTCCCGGCGCGGGCGGCGGCACGGGTGCGCGCCGCCAGGCGGGTACGCAGCAGGGAGAAGAACAGCTCGAACTTGTCGGTCCCCTCCACGCTGCGGGCGACGCTGTCGGCCATCGCCTGGGCGCGGGCGGGGGCGACAGGCGCGTCCAGCGCCTCGTCCACCAAGGCGGCGACGGCGACACCGCCGCCCTCCGCCAGGTTCAGCGCATTGCCGATGCTCCCTTCCGCCAGCTCGATCAGCCGGGCCGCATCGGCGTCCGGGGCGTAATCGGCCAGCAAGGCGCGCATCACCGCATCCGGCAGCGGCGACATTGGCAGCACCCGGCAGCGGCTGCGGATGGTGGGGAGTAGCCTTCCGGGTGCAGCGCTGGTCAGCAGCAGGATTGAGCGCGGCGGCGGCTCCTCCAGCAGCTTCAGCAGCGCGTTGGCGGCGTTGCTGTTCATATCCTCCGCGCCATCCACCAGCACCACGCGCCAGCCGCCCTCGGCGGGGGTCAAGCGCATGAAGGCGCTGGCCTCCTGGATCGTGGCGATGACGATTTCGCCTTGCAGCTTCTCGGTCTTGGCGTTGATCCGCCGCTCGACGGTGAAGAAATCCGGATGGGTGCCGGCGGCGATGCGCCGGAACGGGCCGGAGGATTCGGGGATGGAGAGATCCTCGCTCTGCCCGGCCGCCAGCAGCCAGCGGCCGAAGCGATAAGCCAGGGTCGCCTTGCCGATGCCGGGCGGGCCGGCGAAGAGCCAGCCATGATGCAGCCGCCCGGCGGTGACCGCCGAGCGCAGCGCATGGATCGCCGCCTCATGGCCGCGAAAATGCGGGTTGGCGCGCGGATCGGGCGGCATCAGCGTCCGGTCCGGGCGCGCAGTGCCGCCCGCATGGTGGCAACCACCGCCTCCGGCGCCGGGCTGGCATCGATGGTGACGACACGCTCAGGCGCGGCGGCGGCGATTTCGGCAAAGCCTGCCTGCACCCGGGCGAAGAAATCGCGGTTCATCTGCTCATAGCGGTCGGTCGCGGCGGCGCGCTGGGCCAGCCGCGCCTGGGCCTGGGCTTCGGGGAGGGCGAGCAAAAAGGTGATGTCCGGCTGAAGCCCGACCAGCTCGATCAAGGCGCGCACCTGGGCAATGGGCACGTTCTGGCCATAGGCCTGATAGGCCATGGTGGAATCATAGAACCGGTCGCAGATGACGATGGCGCCGCGCGCCAGTGCCGGGCGGATCAGCCCGGCCACATGGTCGGCGCGGGCGGCGAAATGCAGCATGGTCTGGGCCAGCGCATCCAAGGGCAGGTCCTGGTCGAGCAGCAGCGCGCGGATCGCCTCCGCCCCCTTGGTGCCGCCGGGCTCGCGGGTGAGCACCACCTCATGCCCCTCGGCCCGCAGCGCCTCGGCGAGGCCGCGGGCGGCGGTGGATTTGCCAGCCCCCTCCCCGCCCTCCAGCGTGATGAACAGACCCTGCGCCACTTACCGGACGATGATCTCAGGGTCGGTCATGCCGGCATTCAGCACATGCTGCAGCGCCTGGTCGGCATCCTCCACCGAATGATAGGGCCCGATATTCACCGCCCAGAGCGTGCGGTCCGCCCCGAACACCGGCACGATGCGCGCCGGCATCCCGTAGAGCCGGGCCATCACCCGCGCCGCGTCGCTTTCTCTTCCATAGCCGGGCAGTTGCACGAAGAGCGGGCCGGGGGCGGGCTGGGCCTGGATGACCTGGCCGGAGAGGGTCGGGCCGGTATTTTGCGGGGCGTTGTCGTTGGCCTGCACCAGCTGATGCGCCACCCCGATCGGCCCGGCACTGCCTGGCGCGCCCAGCGATTGCGCGGTGATGCCGGCGACCGGGGCGGCCTGCAGCTTCGGCCCGGCGCCGAGCGCGCCCTGCAGCGCCGAACTGGCCTGGGCGTTCAGCTTCACCTCGACCTCGACCACGCCGCCGGACGGGAAATCCAAGAGCCGGGCCACCCGCGGGTGACGGCGATGACGCGCCCGGGCACGTTCGGCCCGCGCTCATTCACCCGCACCTGCAGCGAACGGCCATTCACCAGATTGGTGATGGTGACGATGCTGGGCAGCGGCAGAACCGGGCTCGCGGCCATCAGCCCGTCAGGGTCATAGAGCTCGTTATCGGCGGTGTAGGGATCGTCCCCATGTTCGATGATGATGCCCAACCCGGTGACGTCATAGGCGCCGAATTCACGCGGATAGCGCCATTCCCCGCCGACCTGATAGGGGTTGCCGATCGTATAGGTCACCGGCCCCGGGGCGGGCGGTGGCGGCGCCTTGGGCATGCAGCCGGCCAGAAACGCGCACAGCCCCAGGATCAGCCGGCTGCTCATGACAGGATCATCCGCCCCAGCGCGCCGACCGCCAGCGCATAGAAATCGGACGGGTTATAGCGGCGGATCGCCTTGAAATTCTCATAGACCAGAAAGGCCTGGCCGCCGGCGCCATCGGGCAACAGCAAGGCGGCCGGGTGGCGGCGGAGAGCTGCGGCGCGCCGGGCAGGCGCTGCACGCCGAGTTTTTCCCAATAGCCGATGGTCTGCATGTTTTCGCGCCCGGCCATCGCGGCATTGAAACTGGCCGGGCCAGCACCGGCTCGGAGGAGGGCGCATCCGCCTGCCAGCCGGCCTTGGCGAGGTAATTCGCCATCGAGGCCAGGGCATCGGCATCGGAATTCCAGATATCCGGCGCGTGGTTGCCGGAGAAGGAGACGGCGGTGGTGAGATAGGTGCTGGGCATGAATTGCGGCTGTCCCATGGCGCCGGCATAGGAGCCGAGCAGATTGGCCACCGGCGCATCGCCGCGCGCCACGATGGTCATCGCCTTGATCACCTCATTGCCGAAATAATGGCTCTGGCGGTCCCAGGCCAAGGTGGTCAGTGCGTCGATCACGTTGAAATCGCCCTGGTTGGCGCCGAAATTCGTTTCCAGCGCCCAGATCCCCAGCATCACATCGGCGGAGACGCCGTAGCGGCTGGTGATGGCGGCGAGCAGGCTGCGCACCTGCGCGTATTTCGCCTTGCCGTTGGCGATGCGGGTCTGGCTCAGCACCCGGCTGGAATATTGCGCCCAGGTCAGGGTGAATTCGGCCTGGTGATGGTCGAGCTTGATCACGTCCTGGTTCGGCGTGAGGTTGCCGGTGCTGGCCATGACGATCCGCTCAGGGATGCCCGCCGCCCGCGCGCGCGCCTGCAGCTGCGCCAGAAATTCCGGGAAAGGCTGTGCCGCCCTGCCCGCTTGCGGCAACACCAAAGCGCTGCCAAGCCCCGCCAACATCATGCGTCTGAACATGGGACGGAGTTTGCCACGCGATGCCGCGCCGCCGCAACGGGGCCCGCGCGCGCCTGCACAACTTGTCATGAAGCGGGCGGCATGGCGCGGCGCGGCGCGCTCCTGTATGTTGGCGGCATGGGATTCTGGCGTGAAAAAACTTTGGCGCAGATGAGCCGGGCGGAGTGGGAGTCGCTTTGCGATGGCTGCGGGCGCTGCTGCCTGCATAAATTGCGCGACGAGGATACAGACGAAATCGCCTTCACCAATGTCGCCTGCCGGCTGTTGAATGTGAATACCGCGCGCTGCCGGGATTATGCCAACCGCAAATCGCTGGTGCCGGATTGCGTGAAGCTGACCCCGAAGAAGCTGGAGAAAATGGACTGGCTGCCGCCGAGCTGCGCCTATCGGCTGGTGCATGAGGGCAAGGATCTGCCGGCCTGGCACCCGTTGCGCTCGGGCCGGGCGCAGAGCGTGATCGAGGCCGGGGCGTCGGTCGCCGGGCGCTGCCTGGATGAGCGCCAGGCCGGGCCGCTCGAAGACCATATCATGGACTGGCCGGGGCAGATGCCACGGCGCCGGCGCGCATGAGCCAGGAGCCCCTCACCACGGAGCTGGTGCCCGTGCAGGGGGCGCTGATTGCCGTGGCCTTCAAGCGTTCGGCCCGGGCAAAGCGGATTTCGCTGCGGGTGGACCCGGCCCAGGGGGTGGTGATCACGCTGCCGATGCGCGCCTCCCGCCGCGCCGGGCTGGCTTTGCTGCATGCGCATGAGGCATGGGTGAATGAGAAGCTGGAGGCCCTGCCCCAGCCCTTGCGCCTGACCCAAGGCGCGCTGGTGCCGGTGCATGGGCTGGCGCATGAGATCGTGCATCGCCCGGAGGGGCGCGGCGGCGCCTGGATCGAGGAGGGGCGGATCATCGTCACCGGCGAGGCGGAGTTTCTGGCGCGTCGCGTCGCGGACTGCCTGAAGCGCCTGGCCCGGCAGCGTTTGACCGCGATGGCCGCGGACATTGCCCGCGAGGCCGGGCTGCGGCCGAAGATCGTGCGGATCAAGGACACGCGCTCACGCTGGGGAAGCTGCGCGCCGGATGGCACGCTGGCTTTCTGCTGGCGGCTGATCTGCGCGCCCGAGCCGGTGCAGCATTATGTGGTGGCGCATGAGGTGGCGCATCTGCGCCATATGAATCACGGCCCGCATTTCTGGGCGCTGACCGAAACCCTCACCCCGCACAGGCAAGCCGCCACCGCATGGCTGGCCAGCGAGGGGCGGGGCTGTTGCGCATCGGCGCATGAGTTCAAATGTAACATCGGATATGTCTTAGATATCAATGTCTAGCAGGCCAACTGAAGAGAAAGTCGTCCCATGAAAGCCGTTGCCTTTACCCATGCCCGCCCGATTACCTCCATGGATGCGCTGCAGGATGTCGATCTGCCGGTGCCCGTCCCCCGGCATCATGATCTGCTGGTCGAGATCAAGGCGGTTTCGGTCAATCCGGTCGATACCAAGATCCGCCAGTCGGCCGAGCCGTTGGGCGAGCCGCGGGTGCTGGGCTATGACGCCGCCGGCATCGTGCGCGCCATCGGCCCCGAAGTGCAGAATTTCTCCGTCGGCGACGAGGTATTCTATGCCGGCGTGCCGGACCGCCAGGGCAGCAATGCCGAGTTCCAGCTCGTCGATGACCGCATCGTCGGCCATAAGCCGAAAAGCTTGAGCTTCGCGCAGGCGGCAGCCTTGCCGCTGACGGCGCTGACCGCCTGGGAGATGCTGTTCGAGCGCTTCCGCATCCCGCGCGACCAGCCGCATGGCGGCACCATGCTGGTGGTGGGGGCTGGCGGCGGTGTGGGCTCGATGGCCATTCAGCTCGCTGCGCAGCTCACCGACATGACCATCATCGCCACCGCCTCCCGCCCGGAGACGGCGGAATGGTGCCGCAGCCTGGGCGCGCACCATATCGTCAATCACCAGCATGATCTCGGCGCGCAGATTTTGCAGGCTGGCCTCAACCCGCCCGGCCATATTTTCTGCGTCGCGCATGTGAAGCAGCATTTCCACAAGCTGGTCGAGCTGCTGGCGCCGGAGGGTGCGGTCGGCATCATCGAATCCAATGCCGGCGAGCTGAATGTTTCGCCGCTGATCCGTAAAAGTGCCACGCTGCATACCGAATATGTCTTCACACGCGGGCTTTTGCACACACATGACATGAGCGTGCAGCACCGCACGCTGGAGGCCATCGCGCATCTCGTCGATAACGGCACGTTGAAGACGACGATGACCGAGAATTATGGCCCCATCAACGCGATAAACCTGATCCGCGCCCATGCCGCCCTGGAATCGGGGATGACGATGGGCAAGATCGTGCTGGAAGGATTCTGATTGATGGCGCTTCCCACCAAAATGCTCGGCCGCTCCGGCCTGGCGCTGCCGCCCGTGGTTCTGGGCGGCAATGTCTTCGGCTGGACCGCGGATATCAAAACCTCGCTCGATCTGCTGGATGCCGCGCTGGAGGGCGGGCTGAATGCGATCGACACGGCGGATATGTATTCCACCTGGGTCGAGGGGCATGAAGGTGGGGAGAGCGAGGCGATCATCGGCGCCTGGATGAAGGAGCGCAAAAACCGCTCCCAGGTGAAAATCCTCACCAAGGTCGGCATGGCGATGGGCCATCATCCGGCCAGCCTGTCCAAGGCGCGGATCTTCGCCGCCGTCGAGGCGTCGCTGACCCGGTTGCAGACCGATTATATCGATCTCTACCAGGCGCATCAGGATGATCCGGAAACGCCGCTGGAGGAGACGCTGGGAGCCTTCGCCGAACTGATCAAGCAGGGCAAGGTGAAGGCGATCGGCGCCTCCAACTACACCGCGCCGCGCTTGAAAGCGGCGCTGGATGTGGCCAAGGCGAACAACCTGCCGCGTTATGAAAGCCTGCAGCCGCTCTATAATCTGATGGAGCGCCCGGCCTTCGAGGCTGAGCTGCAATCGCTCTGCATCGCCGAGGAGGTGGGGGCGATCAATTACTTCGCCCTGGCCGCTGGCTTTCTCAGCGGCAAGTACAAGAGCGAGGCGGATTGCGTCGGCCGGCGCGGGGAGAGCGCGAAAAAATATCTGGCGACGGCAAAGGGCAAGGCGGTGATCGCGGCGTTGCTGGCGCAGGCGCAGCGGATTGGCGCGGCGCCTTCCGAGGTGGCGATTGCCTGGTGCCGGGAGAAATCCGGCATCACCGCGCCGATTGCCAGCGCCACCAGCCTGAGCCAGATGCAATCGCTGATCCGCGCCGCGGCGCTTGAGCTGGATAAGGACAGCATCGCGGCGCTGGATGAAGCCAGCGCCTGAGGCGAGCTCTGGTTTGATGAAAGGCAATTAACCTACCGTTAATATCAGGCGCGCCTCCCGCCCGTCTCGGTTTTGAGGCGGCACGGCGGCTGCGCTCAATTTTTACCGCAACCACGACATAAGATGTCGGCGCGCCCGCCGCGCCGCCATCCGGTGGACATCGCATCGCGCACTGAAAACTTCCGCGTGCAAACTACATTCACATCCGCGTGATGCCGGTTTTATCAGGCCAAAAAAACGCCAGAGCAAACGAGTTGGTCCTTGAAAGCCGTTCGGAAACGATACAATTTAACGCTGTGTTAACGCCGTTCTGGACGATGAGAGACTTCGCATGTGGACGAACCAACAGACGACGACGTCCAGCTTGCTGACGCCTGAGGGCGGGTATCTCAGCCTGGCCGAATCGCAGCGCCTGAAGGATCTCAACGCCCTCAATCTGCTCTACACCCCGGCCGAGGAGCGGTTTGACCGGATCACCCGGCTGACGGCGCGGGTGCTGCAGGCACCGATCGCCACGATCAGCTTCATCGCCGGCGACAAGCAATGGCTGAAATCCAGCGTCGGCATGCCGATGGCGGAAATTCCGCGCGCGCTGTCCTTCTGCGGCCATGCGATCGAGGCGCATCATCCGCTTATCATCCCCGATACCACGCAGGATGAGCGCTTCGCCCAAAATCCGCTGGTCACTGGCAACCCGAATGTGCGCTTTTATGCCGGCCAGCCGATTCATGCCGGGGCGCGCTCCTGCGTTGGCGCGCTCTGCGTGATGGATACGCTGCCGCGCCGCCCCAGCCGCGCCGGGCTGGACACGCTGCGCGATCTGGCGGTGATCGTCGAACGCGAGCTGACCCGGGTGATGCAGGGGTCTTTCCAGGAATCGCTGATCAAATCCCAGGACCCGCTGGCCCGGCGCGATTCGATCGACGGCTTGACGCAGATGTGGAAGCGCAACGTGATCATGGATCTGGCGCATCTGGAATGTGCGGCCGCCAGCCGGGGCTCGCCGCTCAGCCTGTTGCTGGTGGATATCGATCATCTGAACCAGATCAACGAGACATACGGCACCCAGGCGGGCGATACCGTGCTGTTCGAGGTCGCCGCGCGGCTGCGCCAGAGCGTGCGCGAGGTGGATGTGATCGGCCGCTATGGCGCGGGCACCTTCCTGGTGCTGCTGCGCGCCGGCATCATCGATTCCAAGCTGGTGGCGGAGCGCATCCGCGAGGCGGTGGCGCGCCACAGCGTGCCGGGGATGGACATGCCGATCACAGTGAGCATCGGCGTGGCGGCGGCGAAGACCGTCTCCCCTTCCCCCGCGCTGCTGATCAGCGCCGCCGACAAGGCGATGCGTCAGGCCAAGGAGAATGGGCGCAATCTGGTGGAAAGCGTGCTGCTGTAGACATTTTACCGCCCCGGACCCGCTTGGTGCGTATTGAGACGGAATCCGGGACAGCCCTGAACAGGTCCGCGGCGCTCGAGCGAGATGGGTTTACACCCACGCGCTCTACTCATGTTTTGGCGAGCAATTTCATGGGTTTATCTTGACGCACGCGCGTCAACTCAAACGCATATTGCGCTCCGCTGACCTCAAAGCGTTTTTACGAAATATCTGACGGCTTTGCCGTTGGGCAGCTTGGCCTGGCCGGCCAGTGAAAACCCGAAACGGGCGTGGAACGCGTCCGAGGCCGGATTCGGCGGGTCCTCATTCACCTCGCACACCGCGATCGTATGGCCGGCCAGACGCGCCTGCTGGAACAGTGCATCATACAGCGCCACCCATGGCCCCGGCCGCGCGCCGCCTTTGCGGTCACCACCCGGTCGATATAGACGAATTTCAAAAACCGTTGCTTGAACCAGAGGAAATTCGGTGAATCATAATCCGCGTCCTGATCGAAGGCGATCAGCAGGGCCTCGCTGTCATTGATCGAGGCGGCGTAAAAAGCCCGCTCCAGCAGCAAGGCGAAGCGGGCTTCATCCGCCGCCGAAAGCTCCTGCGCGTGTTCGTTATTGAGCGTCAGCAACGCTGAAAAATGCGGCGTATCGGTGGAAAGACGTGTAAGCATGCCTGACAATTGGCCGACACCTCGCCCCTGACAAGAGCCATATTTCAACGAAGCTCTGCGAAATTTGCGTGAAAGGAACGCCATGAACCGGCTTCTTAGTCTGCTCCTGCTCTGCCTGCCGTTGCGCGCGCTGGCGGCGCCCCCTTATCACCCCAGGGCAGCTGCGCCGGCTTTGCGCGCCTTGATCTCGCCAGCCTGCCCGGCACCTGCGTCGGGCTGGTGGCCAAGGGGTTGCACTTTCCGCGCGGCCTCGCCGTGGTTGGGCATGATGTCTATGTCGTGGAGATGGGCGGCTGGGTGAAGGGGCGCGGCGCGCTGCTGCGTTTCGCCGATGACGGCACGGCACCGCCGCAAACCCTGCTCACCGGGCTGGACGAGCCGAACGGCATCGCGGTTGCCCCGGATGGCACGATCTATCTCGGGCTGCTCGGGCGCGTTGCCCGGCTGCGGCTTTCGGGCGGCAAGGCGACGCTGGAGGATGTGATCACCGGCCTGCCCGATACCGGCCGCCATCCGCTGACCGCCCTGGTGGCCGAGCCGGACGGCGCGCTGGACATCAATATAGGCTCGGCCACGAATAATTGCGAAGGGCCGGGCAAAACCCCGCCCAACCCCGCGAAACCCTGCCCGAAAACCGCCGCCACCCCGCCGCGTGCGAGCATCGCGCGCATCATGCCCCAGCCCGGCAAGGTCTTGCGGTTCCAGGACGCGCAGATCCTCGCCAACGGCCTGCGCAATTCCATGGGGCTGGCGATCCTGCCGGACGGCAAGCTGGCGGCGGCGGTCAATGCGCGGGATTTCATCAACCTGGCCGACCCGAATCTCTCCGACGAGACCGAACCGCGCGACACGCTGGATATCATCACGCCCGGCGCGGATTATGGCTGGCCCTATTGCTTCGACGCGAACCGCCCCAGCCCGGAATATCCGCGCTTCGATTGCGCGAAAATGACCGCACCCAGCGTCCTGCTCGCGCCGCACGCCGCCCCTCTGGGGCTGCTGGTCTATCGCGGCGTCGCGATTCCGGCGCTGAAAGATACGCTGCTGATCCCTTATCACGGCTATCGCGCGCAAGGGCACCGGCTGATGGCGATGACGCTGAACGCCCAGGGCCTGCCGGAAGGCCAGCCCTGGCAGGTGATCTGGGGCTGGGCCGGCACGCCCAGCCAGGCGCCGATGGGCAGCCCCGTTTCACTCGCGGAGCTGCCGGATGGCAGCGTGCTGATCACCGAGGACCATAATGGCACGCTGCTGCGGCTTGCCCCGGCGGGTTGATCAGCAATCCAGCGTCGCCTGGCGCTCCCAGTCCGAGAGATGCGCCGCGTAGGCGTTCCACTCGCCATGCTTGAGCTTGGTGTAGGCAGAGACGAAACCCTCGCCCAACGTTGCCTTCAGCGTGTCATTCGCCTCCAGCGCGCGCAGCGCGTCCAGCAGGTTCAGCGGCAGTTTCTTGGCGTCCTTCACCAGATGGCCGTCCGTGTACATGTTGATATCCAGCCGCTTGCCCGGATCGGTCTGTTTGGCGATGCCATCCAGCCCCGCCGCCAGGATCGAAGCCTGCAGCAGATACGGGTTCACCGCCCCATCCGCCAGCCGCATCTCAAAGCGCCCAGGCTCGGGGATGCGGATCATATGGGTGCGGTTATTGCCGGCATAGGTCACGGTGTTCGGCGCCCAGGTGGCCCCGGAAATTGTCCGCGGCGCGTTGATGCGCTTATAGCTGTTCACCGTCGGGTTGGTGATCGCCGCCAGCGCGTCCGCATGCTGGATCACGCCGCCAATGAAATGATAGCCGAGCTGCGAGACACCCAGCTCGCCCGTCTCATCCTCAAACAGATTCTCCTTGCCCTTCCACAGCGAGACATGGCTGTGGCAGCCCGAGCCGGTGAGGCCCAGGAAGGGCTTGGGCATGAAGGTGGCGCGCAACCCATGCTTCTCGGCGATGGATTTGGCCATGAATTTGAAGAACACATGCCGGTCGGCGGTCAGCAGCGCCTCGTCATAATGCCAGTTCATCTCGAACTGGCCGTTCGCGTCCTCATGGTCGTTCTGGTAGGCCTCCCAGCCGAGCTCCTGCATCGCATCGCAGATCTCGGTGATCACGTCATAGCGGCGCAGCAGCGCGCCGGCGTCGTAACAGGGCTTGCTGCCGGTATCGAGCGCGTCCGAAATCGCCTGGCCATCCGGCGTGGTGAGAAAGAACTCGCACTCCACCCCGCTTTTCATCAGGAACCCGGCCTTGTCCGCCTGGGCGATGACGCGCTTGAGCACGTTGCGCGGCCCCTGCTCCACCTTCTGCCCGTCCATATAGATGTCGGAGGCCAGCCAGCCGACTTCCCTCTTCCAGGGCAGCACGGTCAGGGTTTCCGGGTCCGGCAGGGCGAACATGTCGGAATCCGCCGGCGACATATCGAGCCAGGTGGCAAAGCCCGCGAACCCGGCGCCGTTCTTCTGCATGCCCGCGATGGCGGAGGCCGGCACCAGCTTGGCGCGCTGGCTGCCGAACAGATCCGTGTAGGAAATCAGAAAATATTTGAGGCCGAGTTCTTTCGCCTTTTCGGCAAGCTTGATCGCCATCGTCGTCCCTTGCTTGGTGTTGTGTCTGGTGGAGCAAGCTGTGTGACTTTTGTCCCGGTTTTTGTCGGGTATTTTTAGAAATTATCGCAAAAGTTTTTTGGGCCGCTTTTTTTCAAAAAAGCGGCGAAAACGTTCGGGCGGTGGCGATTTCGTCGCCAACACCCCGAACCTTCATCAGAACCCCTTCCCCGGGATCCAGCTCGTCCCCGCCAGCGGCACCTGCGCCATGGCGGCGGCCTCCAGCGTCAGCGCCACCAGATCCTCGGGCTCCAGATTATGCAGATGGCTCTTGCCGCAGGCCCGCGCGATGGTCTGCGCCTCCAGGGTCAGCACCGAGAGGTAATTCGCCAGCCGCCGCCCGGCCTTCACCGGGTCCAGCCGCGCCGCCAGCGCCGGGTCCTGGGTGGTGATGCCGGCCGGGTCGCGCCCTTCATGCCAGTCATCATAGGCCCCGGCGGTGGTGCCGAGCTTGCGATATTCGTCCTCGAATTCCGGCGAATTGTCGCCCAGCGCCACCAAGGCCGCGGTGCCGATCGCCACCGCATCCGCGCCGAGCGCGATCGCCTTGGCCACATCCGCCCCGGTGCGGATGCCGCCGGAGACGATCAGCTGCACCTGGCGGTGCATGCCCAGATCCTGCAGCGCCTGCACCGCCGGGCGAATGGCGGCGAGGATGGGAATGCCGACCTGCTCGATGAACACTTCCTGTGTGGCCGCGGTGCCGCCCTGCATGCCATCCAGCACCACCACATCGGCCCCGGCCTTCACCGCCAGCGCGATGTCGTAATAAGGCCGCGAGGCGCCGACCTTCACATAGATCGGCTTCTCCCAATTGGTCAGCTCGCGCAGCTCCAGGATCTTGATCTCCAGGTCATCCGGCCCGGTCCAGTCCGGATGCCGGCAGGCGGAGCGCTGGTCGATCCCTTCCGGCAGATTGCGCATCTTCGCCACGCGCGGGGAGATCTTCTGTCCCAGCAACATGCCGCCACCGCCCGGCTTCGCGCCCTGGCCCACCACCACCTCGATCGCATCCGCCTTGCGCAGATCAGCGAGATTCATGCCGTAGCGCGAGGGCAGATATTGATAGACCAAGGTCTGCGAATGGCCGCGCTCCTCCGGCGTCATGCCGCCATCGCCGGTGGTGGTGGAGGTGCCCACCGCGGTAGCGCCACGCCCCAGCGCCTCCTTGGCATTGCCCGAGAGCGCGCCGAAGGACATGCCGGCAATCGTCACCGGGGTTTTCAGATGAATCGGCTTTTTGGCAAAGCGCGTGCCGAGCACGACTTCCGTGCCGCATTTCTCGCGATAGCCTTCCAGCGGATAGCGCGACATCGAGGCGCCGAGGAACAGCAGATCATCGAAATGCGGCAGCTTGCGCTTGGTGCCGCCGCCGCGAATATCATAGATGCCGGTGGCGGCGGCGCGCTGGATCTCGGCGATGGTATGCGGATCGAAGGTCGCGGAAAAGCGAGGCTTGGTCTGCGGAATATGAGAGATCGGCGTGTCGTTCATGGTCAGTACGCCCCGGCATTATCGACGTGGAAATGATACAGCGTGCGCGCCGAGCCATAGAGGGTGAATTCCTCCGGCTTCGCCGCCACACCGGCGCGTTGCAGAAGATCGCTGAGAATGGCGGCATCTTCCGCACCCATCTGTTTCTTCTCGCAATCCGCACCCAGGCTCTTCACGCTGCCCTTCACGAACAGCCGCGCCTCATACAGCGAATCCCCCAGCGCATCCCCGGCATCGCCGCAGACCACCAGATTGCCGCTCTGCGCCATGAAGGCGCTCATATGGCCGACATTGCCTTTCACCACGATATCGATGCCCTTCATCGAAATCCCGCAGCGCGCCGAGGCATTGCCGTCGATGATCAGCAAGCCGCCATGCGCGGTGGCGCCGGCCGACTGGCTGGCATCGCCTTTCACATGCACGCGGCCAGACATCATGTTTTCCGCAACCCCGGTGGCGGCATTGCCATTGATGGTGATGGCGGCGCCATCATTCATCCCCGCCGCATAATAGCCGGCATGGCCGTCGATCAGCACCTGTACCGGGGTGGTGATGCCCACCGCCAGCGCATGCGCGCCGCGCGGGTTGACGATCCTCCAGGCGGTCTGGTTGGTGCCGCCGGGCAAGGTTTGCAGCTTCTCATTCAGCTCCCGCAGCGGGGCCGCGGCGAGATCAAACGTAATCGTATCTTCCATGGTTTTTTCCAACGCCGCGCTCATGCCGCGCGCTCCCAGAAATAGACGCGTCCCGGTTCCGGCTCGAACAGATGCGCCGCCTCGATGCCCGGCAGATCCGCCAGCGCGCGATATTCCGAGGCGAAGGCGACATAATCATCCGTCTCCGCCATCACCGCCGGCTTGCAGGAAACCGGATCGCGCAGCACACCAAAGCCGGTCTCGGTGCCGACGACAAAATTATAGAACCCGTCGAGATCTTCCAGCGCCTGCGTCAGCGCTGCATCCAGCTTGGCACCTTCGCGCAATTTGTAGGAGAGATAGCCCGCCGCCACCTCGGTATCATTCTGGGTGGCGAAATTGATGCCTTCGCGCATCAGCCGGCGGCGCACATCATTATGGTTGGAGAGCGAGCCATTATGCACCAGGCATTGATCCGCCCCGGTGGAGAAAGGATGCGCGCCTTCCGTGGTCACCGCCGATTCGGTCGCCATGCGCGTATGGCCGACCGCATGGCTGCCGGCCATGCCGGCCAGCCCGAAGCGCGCGCCGACCTCTTCCGGCAGGCCGATGCCCTTGAACAGCTCGATGCGATTGCCGACGGAGACCACGATAATCTCCGGCATCTTCGCCAAGGCGTTGCGGAGTTCGGCCGCTTTCTCCTGGGCCAGGCTCAGCACCGCATGGTCGTCATGCACCGCCAGGCTGGCGCCGAAGCGAGCCGCGAATCCGGCCATGTCAAACCCGGCCGGCGCGCGCAGGGTGAATTTCACCTGGCCCGGCGCCGCCGCGCCATAAATCGCAAACCCGGCGGAGTCAGGCCCGCGCTCGGTCAGCACATTCAGCATATGGCTCATCAGCGCGCCCAGCTGCGGCTCCAAGGCTGAGTTCTTCAGAAATAATCCGGCAATCCCACACATCTGCGCAACCTGCTCCTTTCCGCTGCGCACAGGTTATCCAAGGGTTTTGGTGCCGTCAACTTATAAGAACAAAGATTTCTTAAAAAGAAACTGAACGCGTCGCCCGGCGCATTGGTTGAATCGGGTTTTCCCGGGCCATATCCTCTCGGATTTTTAACCCCGGGAGATTCATATGCTTATTTGCACCGGTTACGGCGCCGCCAGCCCCACTGAGGCGCTGGCCCCCCTCACCTTCAATCGCCGCGATGTCGGCCAGAATGATATCGAAATCGAAATTGAATATTGCGGTGTCTGCCATTCGGACATCCATTTCGCCCGCGATGAATGGCATTTCACCCAGTACCCCGCCGTGCCGGGCCACGAGATCGTCGGCCGGGTGAAGAGTGTTGGCCCGGGTGTCACCAAATATAAAGTCGGCGAGCGCGTTGGCGTCGGCTGCATGGTCAATAGCTGCCGCACCTGCCCCTCCTGCCAGGAAGGGCTGGAGCAATATTGCGCCGAGGGCCTGACCGGCCAGACCTATGGCGGCACCGACAAGGTGATCAACGAGCCCTCCAAGGGCGGCTATTCGGACAAGATCGTGGTGGATGAGAATTTCGTCCTGCGCATCCCGGAAAATCTCGACCCGGCCGCCGCCGCGCCGCTGCTTTGCGCCGGCATCACCCTCTATTCGCCGCTGCGCCATTGGGGTGCCGGGCCGGGCAAGAAGGTCGGCATCATCGGCCTCGGCGGGCTCGGCCATATGGGTGTGAAGCTGGCCCATGCGATGGGGGCTGAAACCGCGCTGTTCACCACCTCCGCCAGCAAGGTTGCGGATGCCAAGCGCCTGGGGGCGAGCCTGGTCATCCTCTCCAAGGATGAGGCGCAGATGGCCGAACATGCCGAGAGCTTCGATCTGATCATCGACACCGTTTCCGCCAGCCATGATCTCAGCCCCTTCTTCGGGCTGCTGAAGCGTGACGCGACCATGGTGCAGGTGGGCGCGCCCGAGCATCCGCTGCCGATCTCGGTGTTCCCGCTGCTGATGCGCCGGCGCAGCTTCGCCGGCTCGATGATCGGCGGCATCAAGGAAACCCAGGAGATGCTGGATTTCTGCGGCAAGCACAACATCACCGCGGATGTGGAGATGATCAATATCCAGCAGATCAACGAAGCCTATGAGCGGATGCTGAAATCGGACGTGAAATACCGCTTCTGCATCGACATTAAGAGCCTGAAGGCGGCCTGAGCCAACGCGGCGCGCCTTTCATCGAGGCGCGCCGTTTTCGCCCGGCAATGGGTTGACTTCATACGGCGAAAAATGGTTTTTGCGCCTCACCGTGCGGCGCCGCCCCACGGGACCTTGGTAAGAGCCTGTAGCTCAGTGGTAGAGCATCCGACTTTTAATCGGACGGCCGTGGGTTCGACCCCCACCGGGCTCACCAAGCGGATCTCAATGCGGCATATTTCGGAATTCTGAATGGACCGTGCCAAAATCGGCATCGTGACGGGCCTGCAGGCGGAAGCTCAATGGCTCCGCGATGCGGGATTCACGGTGATGATTGGCGGCGGCACGCCGCTTGGCGCGCGCAAGGCCGCTGAGGCGCTGGTGGATGAACAAGGCGTGCTGGGGCTGCTCAGTTTCGGCCTGGCCGGCGGGCTGCAAAAGGGCCTCAAGCCCGGCCGCATCCTGGTGCCCTCCGCGATTCAGGCCGGCCTGCTCACCTTCCCTTGCGATTACCGGCTGCTGGAGTTCCTCGGCGGCCCGCTCGCCGGCCCGATTCTCGGCTGGCACAAAATCGTCACCAGCGCCGAGGAAAAGCAGTTGCTCAGCCAGCGTTATCACGTTGCGGCGGTGGATCTGGAATCCGGCGCGGTGGCGGAGGTGGCCAAGGAGCGGGAACTGCCATTCGCGGTGCTGCGCGCCGTGGCCGATCCGGCGGAGCGCGATCTGCCGCCTGCCGCTTTGGTCGCGCTGAAGGCCGATGGCAAGTTGGACGGCATGGCCCTGGCCCGCTCCATCCTGCGCCAGCCCCGGCAAATTCCAGGCCTGATCAAAGTCGGCCGCGACGCCGCCGCCGCCCGCAAAGCCCTGATAAACTGGGTCAAAACCCTGCCCGAAAAAATCTAGCCCGAAACGCTCACGCGCCCCGGGCCAAAAATCGCAAAAGTTTTTGAGGGGGCTGGGGGATGTTTTTCCAAAAACATCCCCCAGCCTTACCTCACTCCGCCGGCTGCGCCGCCGCCTGGCGCGCCGCCTTGGCGGCATGGATCTCGGCCATCTTGCTGTCCACGTGCCGGGTAAACACGTTGAAATCGGCCTTGCGGGCCTTATCCAGCGGAATATCCTTGGCCATGGCGCCCTCGGTCTTGATGCCCTTCAGCGCGACCTTGGCGATCTGCCAGGGGCGCTTGATGGAATCCATCACCGCCGTGGCCTCAAAACCGGAATGCACCATGCAGTCGGAGCATTTCTCGTAATTGCCCACACCGTATTTATCCCAGTCGGTGCTGTCCATCAGCTCCTGATAGGTCTTGGCGTAGCCTTCGCCGAGCAGGTAGCAGGGGCGCTGCCAGCCGAACACGTTGCGGGTCGGGTTGCCCCAGGGGTGCAGGCGTAGGACTGGTTGCCGGCCAGGAAGTCCAGGAAGAGCGGGACTGGGTGAATTTCCACACCTTGCCGCGCTTCTTGCTCTCCTTGCCACGGCGGAACACCGCGCGGAACAGCTCCTTGGTGCGCTGGCGGTTGAGGAAATGCTCCTGGTCCGGGGCGCGCTCATAGGCGTAGCCCGGCGAGGTCATCACGCCTTCAATGTCCAGATCCGCGACCATGTCGAAGAACGCCGCAACCCGGTCCGGGTCGGCGCCATCGAACAATGTGCAGTTGATGGAGGTGCGGAAGCCCTTGGATTTGCTGAGCTTCAGCGCGTCGATCGCGCGCTCATAGACGCCATCCTGGTCGACGGAGCGGTCATGCATCTCCTTGTCGCCGTCCAGATGGATGTCCCAGCAGAAATTCTTGTGCGGCTTGTACTGGTCGATCTTCTTCTCCAGCAGCAGCGCGTTGGTGCACAGGATCACGAACTTGCCCATCTTCAGATAGGCCTCGACGATCTGCGGCATTTCCTTGTGCAGCAGCGGCTCACCGCCGGCGATGGCGATGATCGGGGCCGGGCATTCCTCGGCCGCCTTGATCGCATCTTCCAGCGAGATGCGCTGGTTGAGGATCTCGTTCGGGTAATCGATCTTGCCGCAGCCCTGGCAGGCCAGATTGCAGCGGAACAGCGGCTCCAGCATCAGCACCAGCGGATAGCGCTTATTGCCCTTGAGATGCTGCTTGAGAATATAGCCGCCAACGCGGACGGCCTGGTTCAACGGTACACCCATATTTGGTTATCCTTAAACTTCAGCCACTTCGGCGGGCAATTTAAACTTCACATCTTCCGGCGTGCCGGCCAGCAGCTCGATTTCGACCTGGCCGAACCGGCGCATCCCGTCGATCACACCTTGCACCAGCACCTCCGGCGCGGAGGCGCCGGCGGTAAGCCCCACCTTGGCCACGCCATGGAACCATTCCGGCTGCAGGGCGGCGGCATCGTCGATGAGATAGGCCGGGCGGCCCAGCTCCGCGCCGATTTCACGCAGGCGGTTGGAGTTGGAAGAATTTTTGCTGCCCACCACCAAAATCAAGTCCACCAGCTCGGCCAGCTGATGCACCGCCTCCTGGCGGTTCTGGGTGGCATAGCAGATATCCTTGACATCCGGGCCGACAATCGCCGGGAAACGCGCGCTGAGCGCGGCGATGATGCCGCGCGTATCGTCGACGGACAGCGTGGTCTGGGTGATGTAGGAGAGCTTTTCCGGATCCTTGACCTCCAGCGTCTCCGCATCCTCGACCGTCTGCACCAGATACACGGTGCCGTCGATCTGGCCGATCGTGCCTTCCACCTCTGCGTGCCCGGCATGGCCGATCAGCACAATTTCACGGCCTTGCGCGGCGTAGCGGCGGCCTTCGGCATGCACCTTGGCCACCAGCGGGCAGGTCGCGTCGATCACCGGCAGCTCGCGGTCGGCGGCGGCCTGCACCACTTTGCGGGCGACGCCATGGGCGGAAAACACGGTCCAGGCGCCTTCCGGCACCTCGTCCAGCTCATCGACGAACACCGCGCCGCGCGAGCGCAGATCCTCGACGACGTGGCGGTTATGCACGATTTCGTGGCGCACATAGATCGGCGGGCCGAATTTGGTCAGCGCCCGTTCGACAATGTCGATCGCCCGCTCCACCCCGGCGCAGAAGCCGCGGGGCTGCGCCAGAATGACCCGCAATGTTTTCGGGGGCTGTGAACCGTCCATGTTTTCTCAATCCTGTCTGCTGGCTGTTGCCCGCGCGTCACGCCGCAACGCATTCTCGCACAGCAATAAGTCATTGCCTCCACAATCCGCAAGCGTGCACATAGTATAAGCTTGCATCTCAGGCGGCGGCTGCGGAATGGCAGCCTCCTGTTTCGGTTGGGGCTTCTGGCTTTTCGGCGCCCGGTCGCCTATGTGTGAGGGATGTATAAATAATAGCCCCGCCGCGAATCGGGTGGAGCGTTTATGAATAGGTTAGAGCGTATGACAGGGACCACCATGGGCAAAGCAGCGCGGACGCAAAACGGAGCTTGTTGCTGATGCCCCCGAAAACCCCCTTGCTCGACCGGGTGAATGTGCCTGCAGACCTGCGCAATTTCTCGATCGAGCAGCTGAAACAGCTGGCGGACGAGCTGCGCGCCGAGACCATCGATACCGTCTCCGTCACCGGTGGCCATCTGGGCTCCTCGCTCGGCGTGGTCGAGCTGACCGTCGCCATCCATGCCGTGTTCGACACCCCGCGCGACCGGCTGATCTGGGATGTCGGGCATCAATGCTACCCGCATAAAATCCTCACCGGCCGGCGCGATCGCATCCGCACGCTGCGCCAGCCGGGCGGGCTGTCCGGCTTCACCCGCCGCTCCGAGAGCGAGTACGACCCGTTCGGCGCCGCCCATTCCTCCACCTCGATCTCCGCCGGGCTCGGCATGGCCGTGGCCCGCGACCTGAAGAAGGAAGCGGACCCGCGCAACGTCATCGCCGTGATCGGCGACGGCTCGATGTCCGCCGGCATGGCCTATGAGGCGATGAATAATGCCGGGGCGATGCGCTCGCGCCTGATCGTGGTGCTGAACGACAATGACATGTCGATCGCCCCGCCGGTCGGCGCGATGAGCGCCTATCTCTCCACCCTGATCTCCTCGCGCAGCTTCATGAGCCTGCGGGATTTCGCCGCCAAGATGGCCAAGCGCTTCCCCCGCCCGATCGAGCGCACCGCCCGCAAGGCCGAGGAATATGCCCGCGGCATCCTCACCGGCGGCACTCTCTTCGAGGAGCTGGGCTTCTATTATGTCGGCCCGATCGATGGGCATAATATGGAGCATCTGATGCCGGTGCTGCGCAATCTGCGCGATTCGGAAGCGAATGAGCCGGTGCTGCTGCATATCGTAACGCAAAAGGGCAAGGGCTACGCCCCGGCCGAGGCCGCCGCCGACAAATATCACGGCGTGCAGAAATTCAACGTGGTCACCGGCGAGCAGAAAAAGGCGCCGCCCGGCCCGCCGACCTATACCTCCGTTTTCGCCAAGGCGCTGATCGCCGAGGCCGAGGCGGATCCCGCCGTGGTTGCGGTCACCGCCGCGATGTCGCCGGGCACCGGGCTGGACAAGTTCGAGGCGAAATTCCCGGACCGCATGTTCGATGTCGGCATCGCCGAGCAGCATGCGGTCACCTTCGCCGCCGGCATGGCGACCGAAGGGCTGAAGCCGTTCTGCGCGATCTATTCCACCTTCCTGCAGCGCGGCTACGACCAGCTGGTGCATGACGTGGTGCTGCAGAGCCTGCCCGTGCGCTTCGCCATGGACCGCGCCGGCCTGGTCGGCGCGGACGGCGCCACCCATGCCGGCGCCTATGACCTCGCCTTCCTCGGCCCGATGCCGCGCATGGTGATCATGGCCCCGTCCGACGAGGCCGAGCTGATGCATGCCGTGGCCACCGCCGCCGCCATCGACGACCGCCCCTCCGCCTTCCGCTATCCGCGCGGCGAGGGTCTGGGCATCGAGCTGCCGGCGCGCGGCACGCCGTGGGAGATCGGCAAGGGCCGCATCCTGCGCGAGGGCGGCAAGGTTGCCATACTCGTGCTCGGCACCCGCCTGCAGGACGCGCTGAACGCCGCTGACCAGCTCGCCGCCAAGGGCTTCCCCGCGACAGTCGCGGATGCGCGCTTCATGAAGCCGCTGGATACCGATCTGATCGACCAACTCGCCCGCCATCATGAGGTGCTGATCACCATCGAGGAAGGGGCCGCCGGCGGCTTCGGCGCGGCGGTGGCGCATCACTTGGCCTGGAGCGGCGCCTTCGATAAAGGGCTTAAATTCCGCCCGATGACGCTGCCGGACCGGTTGATCGACCATAACAGCCCGGCCGCGCAGATGATCGAAGCCGGGCTGACGGCGCAGGATATCGCCACCCACGCGCTGACCGCGCTCGGGTTGCAATCTTTCCATGATTTTGTCGCGATGCCGGCGCAATAGGTCTCCTATATGAAGCGCATGAAACATTCACTCCGCTTCACGGCGCTGGCGCTCAGCGCCAGCCTCGCTTTCCCCCCCTGCGCCTTCGCGGCCGGTTCCGCCGCCAGCGCGCCCGTCTCCACGCTGGACACCGCGCTCATCGCCTCGATGAAGGCGGCAAAGAGCCAGGGCTTCCAGGCCCGCTACCAGGCGCTCGCCCCGGTGGTGGAGAAAGCCTATAACCTGCCGGAAGTGACGAAGAATTCCGTCGGCTTCCTGTGGTCCACCCTGCCGGCGGACCAGCAGAAAGAGCTGATCGAGCTGTTCACCCAGTTCACCATCACCAGCTATGTCGCCGAGTTCAACGGCTATAGCGGCCAGACCATCACCATCCTGCCCGAGGAAAAGAGCCTGGGCGGTAAGAAGATCGTCGAAACCAAGCTGGCCTCGCCCGGCGATACCGGGGTTGAGATCGATTATGTGGTGGCGCAAGGCGCGAATGGCTGGCAGATCGAGGATGTGCTGCTGAATGGCACCATCAGCCAGGTCGCCGTGCACGCCTCGGACTTCGCCTCGCTGGTGAAATCCGGCGACGCCTCGCAGCTGATCGCGGCGCTGAAGACCAAGATCAAAGCCCTGCAAGCGAGCTAATTCCCTTCCCTTCTGTTCGGTAAACGCGCCTCCTTTGCAATTTCTGGCTTTACTCACCGCTCTGTTCGCCCTTGTCGGGGTGGTGCAGCTTTTCCTGGGCGCGCGTCTGACCGAGCGTTTCTGTGCCCCCGGCCCCGCCGCGACTCCGCGGCGCGGCCGGGTGTCACCGTGCTGAAGCCGCTGCATGGCGATGAAATCCTCAGCGAAGTGGCGCTGGAATCCTTCTTTTTGCAGGATTATCCGGACTACCAGCTGGTCTTCGGGGTGCAGAGCCAGGATGATCCGGTGTTGCCGCTGATCGGCCGCTTGCGCAAACGCCATCCCGGGCGCGACGTGGCGCTGATGGTCAACGACACCCCGCATGGCCGCAATCGCAAGATCGCAAACCTCATAAATATGCGCCCGCTCGCCCGGCATGAGCTGCTGGTGATCTCGGATGCGGATGTGCATGTGCCGCCGCATTTCCTTTCGGATGTCGTCGCCACGCTGGAGATGCCCGGTGTGGGGCTGGTGACCAGCCTCTATACCGGCCTGCCCGGCAACCGGGACCTCCCGGCTCTGCTCGGCGCCATGCAGATCAACCAGGGTTTCCTGCCCGGCGTGCTGCTGGCCCGCCAGTTGGGGCGGCAGGATTGCCTGGGCGCGACCATGGCCATCCGCAAGAGCCTGCTGACCCGCATCGGCGGGCTGGAGGCGCTGGCCGACCATCTGGCGGACGATCAGCTGCTCGGCCGCAAGGTGCTGGCGGCGGGCGAGCGCGTGGCGCTGGCGCCGGTCATCCCCGCCACCACCGTGCCGGAAGAGAGCTTCGCCAGCCTGTTCAGCCATGAGCTGCGCTGGGCCCGCACCATCCGGGCGCTGGAGCCGCTGGGCTTTGCCGCCTCGGTGTTGCAGATCCCGCTGCTCTGGGCGGCCCTCACTCTGGTTTTCTCCGGCTTCGGGCTGTGGAGCCTGGCGCTGTTCCTGCTGGTGTGGGCGGCGCGGGTGGTGCTGGGCTGGCGGATCGAGGCGGCGCTGCGCATCGCCCGCACGCGAGAGATCTGGCTTTATCTGTTGCGTGATTTCTTCAGCACGATCATTTATATAGCCGGCTTCATGGGCAACCGCGTCGTCTGGCGCGGCCAGTCCATGGCCGCCGATAAGGGCCATCCAGCCCCTGGTTCGAGAGAGTGAGTGACAAAATGACGATGAAAACCCTGTTTCTGCAGCCACCCTCCTTCGATGGCTTCGATGGCGGCGCGGGCTCTCGCTACCAGGCCAAGCGCGAGATCAAGAGCTTCTGGTTCCCGACCTGGCTGGCCCAGCCCGCGGCCCTGCTGCCGGACTCCACCCTGATCGACGCCCCGCCGGCGAAGCTGACCATGGCGGATGTGCTCCCGCACGCCACCACCCACCAGCTGCTGATCATCCACACCTCTACCCCTTCTTTCGCCAATGACGTGAAGGTGGCGGAAGAGTTCAAGAAGCTGAACCCGGCGATGATGGTCGGCTTCATCGGCGCGAAGGTCGCGGTGCAGCCGATCGAGAGCCTGGAGCGCGCCCCGGTTCTGGATTTCGTCTGCGGCAATGAGTTCGATTTCACCATCAAGGAAATCGCCGAGGGCAAGCCCCTGCCAGAGGTGCTCGGCATCTGGTGGCGCAACGGCAATGGCGAGATCGTGAAGAACGAGGACCGCCCGCTGCTGATGGACATGGACGAGCTGCCCTTCGTCGTCGACGTGTACAAGAAGCATCTGCGGATGGAGGATTACTTCATCGGCTATCTGAAGCACCCCTACATATCGATCTATACCGGCCGCGGCTGCAAATCCCATTGCACCTTCTGCCTGTGGCCGCAGACGGTGGGCGGGCATAAATACCGCACCCGTTCCGTGGGCAACGTGATCGCCGAGGTCAAGCGCGCCATCGAGCTGTTCCCGAACGTGCAGGAAATCATGTTCGATGACGACACCTTCACGGATAACCTGCCGCGCGCCGAGGAGATCGCCCGCGAGCTTGGCAAGCTGAAAATCTCCTGGTCCTGCAACGCCAAGGCCAATGTGCCCTACAGCACGCTGAAAGTGCTGAAGGAGAACGGTCTGCGCCTGCTGCTGGTGGGGTATGAATCCGGCAACCAGCAGATTCTGCACAACATCAAGAAGGGTTTGCGCGTCGATGTCGCCAAGCGCTTCACCGCGGATTGCCACAAGCTCGGCATCAAGATCCACGGCACCTTCATCGCCGGCCTGCCGGGCGAGACGCAGGAGACGCTGAAGGAAACCATTGCATTCGCCAAGGAGATCAACCCGCACACCATCCAGGTGTCGCTGGCCGCCCCTTATCCCGGCACCTTCCTGTATAATCAGGCGGTGCAGGAAGGCTGGCTGGATGTGGCGAATGCCGAGCTGATCGACGAGCATGGCGTGCAGATCGCGCCGCTGCATTATCCGCATCTCTCCCACAAGGAGATTTTCGATTCGGTGGAGACGCTGTATCGCGAATTCTATTTCCGCCCGTCCAAGATCCTGTCGATCCTGAAGGAAATGGCGCTCTCGCCGCAGATGTTGGTGCGCCGCCTGCGCGAGGGGCTGGAGTTCAAGGCGTTCCTGAAAGAGCGTCAGGAAACCAAACTGGCGTAAAAAAGTTTTTGGTGCCGCTTTTTTCAAAAAGCGGCGTCCCCAAAACCCCAAGGCGCTCAACGCGCCTTGGGTTTTTCATGCCCGGCCGCCGGAGAAGGTCAATGCCTTCGCCGCGCACTCCATCAATCCCCAAGGCACGGGCATTAAAAAACCCGGAGGGCATCGAGCCCTCCGGGTTTTTGGTTTGCACCCTTTTTGAAAAAAGGGCGCCCCCAAAAACGTTTACGCTACGACCATCTTAATGATCGCATCCGGATCCTGCACCGAGCCCGAAGAGCCCGAGCCCTTCTTGATCTGCTGCACGGCATCCATGCCCGCCGTCACCTGGCCGACGATGGTGTACTGCCCATCCAGCCAGCTGCACGGATCGAAGCAGATGAAGAACTGGCTGTTCGCCGAATTCGGATCCTGGGTGCGCGCCATGCCCACCGTGCCGGTGAGGAAGCTCGCATCCTGGGTGAATTCCGCCGGCAGGTTCGGCAACTGGCTGCCGCCGGTGCCGGTGTTGGTCGGATCGCCGGTCTGCGCCATGAAGCCGGCGATGACGCGGAAGAATTTGCAGCCATCATAAAAACCCTGCGCGGTCAGCGTGCGCAGCCGCTCAGCCGCAAGCGGCGCCAGGTCCGGGCGCAGCGTGATGGTGACGTCGCCATATTTCAGCGTCATCTTCAGGTTGTTAGAGGCCGTGGTCTCGGCCATCGCGTCGCTCATGGTAGCTCCCGTCAGCAATGTAGCGGTTGTGGCAGTGATAAAGGTGCGGCGGGTGGTCATGCTTTCCCCTTCAGTTTTGCCTGGGTGGCCTCGCAGGTCTGCTTCGGCACGAAGCTGGAAATATCGCCGCCGAACGCGGCGATATCCTTCACGAACCGCGAGGAAATGAACTGATGCGTCTCGCTCGCCATCAGAAACACCGTCTCGATCTTGGAATCCAGCCGGTAATTCATCCCGGCCATCTGAAACTCATAATCGAAATCGGACACCGCGCGCAGGCCCCGGACAATCATGCCGGCTCCCACCTCACGGGCGAAATCGATCAGCAGGGAGGAAAACGGATATACCTCAACCGTAATCCCCACCTTCTCCGCAATCCCCGCCACCTCGGCGCGGACCAGTTCGACGCGCTCCTCCAGGCTGAAAATCGGCCCCTTGCCGATATTCACCGCCACCCCGATCACCAGCCTGTCCACCAGCCGCGCCGCGCGGGTGATGATGTCCAGATGCCCGTTGGTGATCGGATCGAAGGTGCCCGGATAGAGGGCGACGCGTTCAGGCATCGGCGGTTTCCCCAGGCTCCGCCTGCTCATCGTCCAACACCGGGAAGACGGAGGTGACGCGCTCATCATCATCGAGCCGGAACAAGGTCACACCCATCGCGGTGCGGCCGGTGAGGCGCACCTGGTCCGCCGGCACGCGGATCAGCCGCCCGCCATTGGTCACCAGCATCACATCATCGCCCGGGCGCACCGCGAAGCTCGCCGCCACGGCGGTGCCGTTGCGCTTGGCATTCAGCGTGATGTTGGCCACACCCTGGCCGCCACGGCCGGTGACGCGATATTCGTAGGCCGAAGAGCGCTTGCCAAAGCCGGAATCGGTGACGGTGAGCAGAATTTCTTCCGCCTCGCCAAGCTCCTTGATCTTCTCTTCAGAAATCGCGATCTCAGCCACCGCCTCGTCGCTCTCTTCCGGCGCCGCGCCCTCTTCATCCGCCGCCGCATTGCGCTGCTTCAGATAGGCCGCGCGCTCTTCCACGCTGGCCTCGACATGGCGCAGCACGCACAGGCTCATCACCTCGTCATCCTTGCCCAGCCTGATGCCGCGCACACCGGTGGAATCCCGCCCGGAGAACACACGCAGCGTCTCATCGCTGATCTGGAAGCGGATGCAGCGCCCCAGCTTGGTGGCGAGGAACACGTCATCCCCATCCCGGCAGGTGGCGACACCGATCAAGTGATCGCCCTCATCCAGCTTCATCGCAATCAGCCCGGAAGCGCGGACATTGCGGAAATCCGAAAGCTTGTTCCGGCGCACATTGCCCGAGGAGGTGGCGAAGACCAGATGCAGATTTTCCCACAGGCTCTCATCCTGCGGCAGCGGCAGCACAGTGGTGATCTGATCAGCCCCCAGCTCCGGCAGCAGATTGACCAAGGCCCGGCCTTTGGTATTCGCGGCGGCCTCCGGCAGACGCCAGATTTTCTCGCGATAGACCTTGCCGCCGGAGGAGAAGAACAGCACGAATTGATGCGTATGGGCGTTGAAGCTGCGGGTGACGATGTCATCCCCGCGCGTCGCTGCCGCCGAACGCCCGCGCCCGCCGCGATTCTGCTGGCGGAACACCTCCAGCGGGGTGCGCTTGATGAAGCCGTCGCGGGTGAGCGTAATCACCATCTGCCCCGGCTCGATCAGGCTTTCATCATCCAGATCCGCATCCAGATCCTCGATCGAGGATTTGCGCGCGCTGCCGATCTTGTCCTTCGCCGCGACGATCTCCTGCTGCATCACCTCCAGCCGACGGATGCGGCTGCCGATGATGTCCAGGAACTCCTTGATCTTCTCGGAGACTTCCGCAAGCTCGGCCTGGATTTTCTCACGCTCCAGCCCGGTGAGGCGGGCGAGACGCAGCTCCAGAATGCCACGCGCCTGCGCCTCGGTCAGCTTGATGGTGTTGTTGTCCGCCACCGCATTGCCGGAATCATCCACCAGGGCGAGCAGCGGCAGCACATCGTCCGCCGGCCAGTCCCGCGCCATCAAGGCCGCGCGCGCCGCGTTGGAATCAGGCGCGGCGCGAATGAGGCGGATCACCTCATCGATATTCGCCACGGCGATGCCAAGCCCGATCAACAGATGCGCGCGGTCACGCGCCTTGTTGAGGTCGAAGCGCGCCCGGCGCAGGATCACCTCCTCGCGGAATTCGATGAACAGGCGAAGCAACTCGCGCAACCCCATCTGCCGCGGCTTGCCGCGGTCCAGGGCCAGCATATTGATGCCGAAGCTCTGCTGCAGCGAGGTCAGGCGGTAGAGCTGGTTGAGCACCACCTCGCCGGTGGCATCGCGCTTCAGCTCGATGACGATGCGCATGCCTTCGCGATCCGACTCATCGCGTAGATCCGCGATGCCTTCGATCTCCTTGGCCCGCACCAGCTCGGCGATGCGCTCCAGCAGCGTCGATTTATTCACCTGATACGGAATCTCGGTGACGATGATTGCGTCACGATCCTTGCGGATCTGCTCGATCGTCGCGCGCGAGCGCATGATGATGGAGCCGCGCCCGGTCTCGTAGGCATTGCGAATGCCGGAGCGGCCGAGAATGATGCCGGCAGTCGGGAAATCCGGGCCCGGCACGATTTTCATTAGCTCTTCCAGCGTGATTTCCGGATTGGAAATCATCGCCAGCACCGCATCCATGATCTCGGTGGGGTTGTGCGGCGGGATATTGGTCGCCATGCCCACCGCGATGCCGCCGGCGCCATTGATCAGCAGATTCGGGAAAGCGGCGGGCAGAACCTTCGGCTCCTGCTCGCTTTCATCGTAGTTGGCCTGGAAATCGACAGTGTCCTTGTCAATATCGGCCAGCAGCAGCATCGCCGGCGGGGCCAGACGCATTTCGGTATAACGCGAGGCGGCGGGTTATCGCCGTCGATGGAGCCGAAATTGCCCTGGCCGTCGATCAGCGGCAGGCGCATGGAGAAATCCTGCGCCAGACGCACGCCGGCCAGATACACCGCCTGGTCGCCATGCGGATGGTATTTACCGAGCACGTCGCCGGTCATACGGGCGGATTTGCGGTAGGGCTTGTCGGGCGTGTTGTTCGCCTCGTTCATCGCGTACAGAATACGGCGATGAACCGGCTTCAGCCCGTCCCGCGCATCGGGGAGCGCGCGCGAGACGATGACGGACATGGCGTAATCCAGATAGGATTTACGCATCTCCTGCTCGATGGAAACCGGCTCCTGCCCGCGCGGCGTCAGCGGCCCCGCGCCCGGCTCGTCGGTGATCTCGCTCATGTCAGCGCAGAGTCGCGGTGGGGCCCGTTTGCCGTGCCGGCAGACAGGACGAAGATATTGATTTTACAGGCAAAAATTTTCCGCATTCTGCCTGTTTTATAGCATGCGCGCAGGGGCTTTACAAATCCGTGACCCCTGGCATCAGCCAGGGGTCTGGCGCTTCGTCTGCAACCGGCTGGCGCGCAGAATCGCGCGGATATCAGCCAGCGCCACATCCAGATCGTGATTTTCGACGATATAGTCGAACTCCCCGGCATGGCTGATCTCGGCCTCGGCATGCTGCATGCGGTGCGCCACCTGCTCGGGCGTGTCGCCGCGCTTGACCAGCCGGTTATGCAAAACCTCCAGCGAGGGCGGCTTGATGAAGACGCCGACCACATCCTCCCCCAGCGAGGCGCGCAATTGGCGGAAGCCTTGCCAATCGATGTCGAACATCACATCCCGGCCTTCTTGCAACGCCGCTTCCACCGGCTGGCGCGGCGTGCCGTAGGAGCGGCCGAACACCCGGGCATATTCCAGAAGCTCGCTCTGCTCCACCATTTCGTCAAAACGGTCCTGGGTGATGAAGAAATAATGCTTGCCTTCCTTCTCGCCGGGGCGGCGTTCGCGCGTCGTCACACTCACCGAGAGCGAGAGCTGGTCGTCAATCTCCAGCAACGCGCGCGAGAGCGTGGTCTTGCCGGCGCCGGACGGGGCGGCCAGCACCAGACAAAGCCCGCGCCTACTCAACGTTCTGCACCTGCTCGCGCAGCTGCTCGATGGCAGCCTTCAGCGCGAGGCCAAGATTGGTAAGCTCGGTGGACGCCGATTTGCTGCATAGCGTGTTCGCCTCGCGGTTGAATTCCTGCATCAGGAAATCGAGCTTGCGCCCCACCGCGCCGCCTTCGGCCAGCAGCGCGCGGGCGGAGGCGATATGCGCGGTCAGCCGGTCCAGCTCCTCGCGCACATCGGATTTGGTGGCCAGCAGAGCGATCTCCTGGGCCAGCCGCTCTTCCGGAAAACCAGTGGCATTGCCGAGCAGCTCCGCCAGCTGCGCGCTCAGCCGGGCGCGGTGCAGCGCCGGCTGCTGGGCGGCCAGGCTCAAAGCCTGAGCATGCAGCGTCTCGATCTCGGCCAGATTGGCACGCAAAATCTCGTCCAGCTTCTCGCCTTCATCGGCGCGGGCCCGCGCCAGCCCGGCCAGCGCATCGGCAAAGGCTGTCTGCACGGCGGCAACCAAGGAAGCCCGCTGCGCCTCGCTCTCCTCCGGCGCGGTGGAGCGCATCACGCCCGGCAGGCCCAGCAGCAGCTCGGCGCGGGGCGGCAGGGCGCCGGGGATCGAATCCGCCAGCTCGATCGCCAGCGCCTTGATCCGCGCCAGCGCCGCCATATCCGGCTGCACCTCATTCGCGCTGTCGCGCTTCAGGCTCAGCGTGCCCGAGACATTGCCGCGCTTCAGCGCCTTGCCCACCGCCTCGCGCAGCGGAAACTCCAACGCCTCCAGCCCCGGCGGCAGACGCAATTTCACGTCCAGCCCGCGCCCGTTCACGCTGCGCAGCTCCCAGGCGAAGCTCGCCGCCCCCTGCTCGCCCTGGGCGCGGGAAAAACCCGTCATCGAAACGATTTGCACTTGCTCTGTCATGGGCCCGGCTCTTAGCATTTGCGCGACCGACCCGCTACATGGAGCCCGCCTTGCCGGAATGGATGCGCGCAGCGCGCCGACTGGCCCCGGAGACGCTGGCGGCTTTGTTCGCCGCCTCCCGCCGGGAGGTCATCGAAACCCACATCGCCGCGCTGCCAGCCCTGGCCACAAGCTGGCAACCCGGCAAATGGCGACCTTGTCGATACGGATACGCAATGGCATACTCACCATGCTGGCCGCAGCGGCGTGGTGGGGCGCTGGAGCCAGCAGCTCGACCCGCCGCAGGCGGCCCACATCGCCGCACGGCTGCCGGGCTATATGGAGCGGTTCGGCTATCGCGCCTGAGGCGGCCGTGAACATTCAAAGATGTTTACGCAGTTCTCTGAATCTTAACCTTTTCCACCATATTCAGATGCTAAATTTTCCCATATCGGGCACGTCCAGCAGCGCCGAATGAGCGGCGCCGAAAAGGTAGACCAACATGAGCAGCCAGGCTCCTCAGACTGTTATATTGTGGGCGGTGCCGCGCTTTCGCCGGCCCGAGCCGGCCCATCCCCGCGCGCCCCTCGCCCCGCAAGGCTTCGCCGCCCCCGCCCGCGCGAGGCCGCCCCGGCGATGGCGCCGCACCCCGAGCAGGATTTCGATAAAGCGTCCTGAGGCACCATGCCGCGTCCATGCCGCTTTTTTGCGACAAGCGACATTTGGGCAGCGGAACCGAAGCCGCCCAAAACCGTTTATAACCTCAGACCACGCCGGCGCGCAGCAGATCGTGAATATGCAGCAGCCCGACGGGCTTGGTCTCTTCCACCACGAACATGCAGGTAATCTGCGTATCGCTCATCCGGGCCAAAGCCTGCGCGGCCATCGCGTCCGGGGTGATGGTTTGCGGCGGATGCCGGCGCCCCATCGCCTCACGCGCTGGCATATCCTTGAACCCGCCCTGAAAGGCCCGGCGCAGATCGCCATCCGTCAGCACGCCGATCAGCGCGCCGGCCTCATCCACCACCCCGGCAATGCCGAAGCGCTTCGAGGTCATCTCCACAATCCCGGCCGAGAGCATGGTATCCTGCCCGATGATCGGCATTTCCGCGCCTTTATGCATGAGCTGGCTCACGCTGATCAGCTGGGCGCCAAGCTTGCCGCCAGGATGGAAACGGCGGAAATCCGTCGCGGTGAAGCCACGCCGCTCCAGCAGCAGTACCGCCAGCACGTCGCCGGCCACCAGGGTCATGGTGGTGGAGGTGGTCGGTGCCACGCCGTTCGGGCAGGCTTCCTCGGCGGCGGGCAGAAACAGCCCGATATCGGCCGCCCGCCCCAAGGCGCTCTCCGGCCGGGCGGTGATGGCGATCAATTTATGGCCGAAGCGCTTGGCGTAATTGATGATATTCGCCAACTCCGGCGCCTCGCCGGACCAGGACAGCGCCAGCACCACATCATTGGGCGCGACCATGCCGAGATCGCCATGGCTGGCCTCGGCCGGATGCACGAAATGGCTATGGGTGCCGGTGCTGGCCAATGTGGCCGCGATCTTCTTGCCGATATGGCCGGATTTGCCCATGCCGGTGACGATGACGGAGCCGCCGCTCTGCTCGATGGCTTCCACCGCCGCCAGAAACGCATCGCCCAGCGCGCCCTCCAGAGCCGCGCGCAGCGCCGCCAGCCCCTCCATCTCGGTATCGAGCGTGCGCAGCATCCGCGCCCGCGCGGAGATCTCGCTCACGCCTTGGCCACCGCGTCGAACGCCATCAGCCGCGCCACCAGCGCCTCGAAATCCTTCAGCGCGATCATGTTCGGCCCGTCGGAGGGGCGTTATCCGGGTCCGGATGGGTCTCGATGAACAAACCGGCCACCCCCACCGCCACGGCGGCGCGGGCCAGCACCGGCACGAATTCGCGCTGCCCGCCGGAGGAGCCGCCCTGCCCGCCCGGCTGCTGCACGGAATGGGTGGCATCGAAAATCACCGGCGCGCCGTAGCCGGCCATCACCGGCAGGCCGCGGAAATCCGAGACCAGGGTGTTATAGCCGAAGCTGGTGCCGCGCTCGGTCAGCATCACCTTGGGGTTGCCGGATTCGGTGAGCTTTTCCACGACATTCTTCATGTCCCAGGGGGCGAGGAACTGGCCCTTCTTCACATTCACCACCGCGCCGGTTTCGGCGGCGGCGATCAGCAGATCGGTCTGGCGGCAGAGGAAGGCGGGGATCTGCAGAATATCGACGATTTGCGCCACCGGGGCGCATTGCTCGCGCTCATGCACATCGGTGAGCAGCGGCAAGCCGAGCTTGGCCTTGATGTCGGCGAAAATCTGCAAGGCCGCATCCAGCCCGACACCGCGCTTGCCCTTCAGCGAGGTACGGTTGGCTTTGTCGAAGGAGGATTTGAAGACGAGGCCGATGCCAAGGCGTGCAGCGATCTCTTTGAGGGCGCTGGCGCATTCGAAGGCATGGGCGGCGCTTTCGATCTGGCAAGGCCCGGCGATCAGCGCCATCGGCAGGTTATTGCCAAAGCGGACCCCGCCAATATTGAGGATAGGCTCCGGCAGATTGGCCATGTCGTTCATGAATCCTGAATAAAGTGATAAAAGTTTTTTGGTGCCGCTTTATTACAAAAAAGCGGCAAAACCGCCCGGGCGTATACTACGCCGCCGTCACTACCCCAAACGTTCGTGGGACTTTTTGAAAAAAGTCCCCACCCCTCCGGCGGCTTTCCACCACCGCTGCGCGGTGCCGGAACCTTGGCCGCCTACGCCCCCAAAAACCAAGAGGGTTGGTTTTTAGTGGGTCCAGTTTTCCTTGCGGTCAGCGCGGAAATTATCGGCGTAGGATTTCGGCTTATGCACGCGCGCCGGCGGGATCTCGACATCATAGGGGATGCCCTGCGCCTCGGCATAGGCGATGGCGGCTTCCTTGGTCTCGAAGCTCAGGCGGATCTGCTGGCGCATATCGTCGGAGCCGGTCCAGCCCATCAACGGGTCGCGGATCTTGGCTTTCTCCGGCTCATATTGCAGCACCCAACGATGGGTGCGCGCCAGACCGGACTGCATGGCCGATTTGGGAGGAAGAAAGATACGAGCCCGCATGCAACATCACTCCTGACTGGTCGGGGCGCCCGGATTCGAACCGGGGGCCTCTTGTACCCAAAACAAGCGCGCTACCAGGCTGCGCCACGCCCCGAACTGCCCGGGGACTTAGCTCCCCGGGAAGGGCTTGGCAATCACCTGGTCGCCGACACTGATATCATCCTTCGCCGTCAGCCCGCCTTGCAGCTCCAGCACGGCCTTCACCGGCGCCGGCGGGGCGATGGGCTTCAGCGAATAAGGCACGGTCATCTCGGCGATGGAGACGATTTTCCCGTCGGCGCCGATGAACACCATGTCCTCCGGCACCGGGCAGTTCTTCATCCACATGGCCGTGCTCTGCGGCTGCGGCCAGATGAACAGCATGCCGCTATCGGCGGGGATGTCCGTGCGGAACATCTCGCCCGTATCCTGCTGCTGCTGGGTCTTCGGGATTTCGACGGTGAAGTTGAAAACCTTGCCGGCGGCGGTTTTGATCTGCAGAGGCTGGGTCGGCAGCTTGGGCTGCGGGCCGGTGGGGTCATCGGTGGCCGGCTGCGCCAGGGCCATGGACCCGGCCAAAAGCGAGGCAGCCAGAGAATAGGCGAAAAGCTTCATGTCACTCCTCCGTGCGCTGCCCTATGTGCCGAAGCCCCGCGCCCAAGGCAAGCACACAAGCCAAGCACCCGCCCGATGGACAGGTGCCAAGCCCGCATGCGACAAATTCCGGGTGAGACGCGCCTGGCCAGTCGCCTGTTTTCTGCTCCTGGCCGTGCTGCTGCGGCTACCGGTGCTGCATCGTTCGGTGCTGGACTGGGATGAGAGCCTGTATGTGCTGATGGCGCAGGACTGGCTGGCCGGCCACCTGCCCTACACCCAAATCTGGGACAACAAGCCACCGGGCATTTATGCGATTTTCGCGGTCTTTCAGGCGATCATCCCCGGCATCGCGGCCATCCGCATCGCCAGCGCGCTCTGCCTGGGGCTGGAGGGCTGGGCGGTGCGGGGCATCGTGATGGCGCTGGGCGGGCGGGCCTGGGCCGGCTGGGTTGTGGGCGGGATCGCGCTGCTGGCCGGGCTCTCCAATGACGGGCTGTCCGCCAATACCGAACCTTTCATGGCCTGCTGCATCGCGCTGGCGGTGCTGTGCGTGCTGCGCGGCGGCCCGGCCTGGCTGGCGGGGCTTGGACTTGGGGCCGGGGTGATGGTGAAATATGTCTGCGCGCCGGAGGCGCTGCTGGTGCTTGCACTGCTCTGGCGGCTGCGCGGCGCGCGGGCGGCGCTGGCCGGTACGCTCGGCGCGGCGCTGCCCGCGCTGGCGGCCGCCTTACTGTATCTCGCCGCCGGACGGTTCGGGCTGCTCTGGGACGACGCGATCCTCGCCAATTTTCGCCGCGCCGGGGTGCCGTTATCCTGGGCGCAGGCGCGCTTCGCGGCGGCACAGCAGGCGGAGCGCTGGGGGATGCTCTATCTCGCCGCCCTGGCCGGATTGCTCCCCGCACAAGGCCGTGCGCCGCGCTGGTTCCTGCCGCTCTGGCTGCTGGCGGCCCTGCTCGGCGCGCTGAGTGCCAAGAGTTTCTACGACCATTATTTCCTGGAGTTGCTGCCGCCGCTTTGCGTGGCGGCGGGTCTGGCGCTGGCGCGGCTGCCTTGGCGCATGGCGCGCGGGCTCTCGGCCATGGCGATCGCCGCCCAGCTTGGCCTCGCCGCCTGGCACGCGTTCGCCCCCTTCACCGGGCCTGACAGCGTGCGCGCCGCCGCCCGGCTGATCCGCGCCGCCGCGCCGCGCAGCCTGTATGTCTTCGATTCGCAGCCCATTCTCTACGCGCTGACCGGGCGGACGCCGCCGACGCGGTTCGTGCTGCCCTCCGAGCTGACCGGCCGGACCCTGCCTGGCGTCGCCCGGGTCAATCCGGCGCAGGAAGTGGCGCGGATTTTGGCGCAGCGCCCGCAGATCATCGCCACCCATAGCTGGCCGCCCGACCCGGCCACAACAAATCCGGATGTCTATACGGAACTGCACGCCGCCCTGGCCGCGCATTACCGGCTCTGGGCGCATGTCCCGGGCATAAACCTGTTCCTGCTGCGCCCCAGCCCCTGAGCATCTACCCCTTCAATAAATCCGACAATTTCGCGCAGGCGGCCTCGGCCTGCAAAGCCGCCTCGCGCAGCGCCGGTTCTTCGAAAAACGCCAGCCCGCGCAGCGCGATCATCCCAGCCGCCAGCCCCTTGGTCTCGATCAGCCGCGCCACCTCCTGCATGCCGCGCGCAACCTCGCTGGAGCGCAGCGGCGCGCCGAGAAATTCCAGCCCGGCCTTGCTGCCCACCGCCCAGCAGCGCCGCGCCCGGCGTTGCGCGCCGCCGGCCACCTGCAGCACCATCTCCTCCGGCAGATTGACCACGGTACCGAGATCCACCAGCGCGCCGGTATCGGATTCATCCAGCACCAGACAATCATAGACACCCTGCGCATAGCCTTCCCCGACCAGCAGCTTGGCGCTTTTGATCACGCCGAATCGCGGCGCCACGCGGCGTTCCGCCAGCAGCGCCTTGCTGAAGGCGGCGCTATCGAACGGGCTGGGGGATTTGCCGGAAAACATCTGGGAAGGCCTGTGGTCCAATCTTCGCTTCAGCCAGGATGCGGGGAAAAGCTTAATAAAGGCCAAATGCCGCCGGCCAGGCTTGATCCAGGTCAATGAGATAGGCGCGCAACGCGCCTAGCTCCGGCCTATCCCCAGACTGGATCTCCCATGCCGATTCTCGATCTCGACCGGTTCGCCCGGACCAAGCTGACCACCGCCCCGTTCAAGCATATGGTGGTGAGCGATTTCATCGCCGCTGATCAGAAACAGGCGGTGCTGCGGGATTTCGCCGCCATCGACCATGCCGGGCTGCTGCCGGTGGAAGCCACCCGCCCCGGCCCCAGCTTCACCGCCTTGATCGACGAGCTGACCGGGCCGGCGCTGACCCTGGCCGTCTCGCGCAAATTCGGCATCGACCTCACGGACCGCCCGACCATGGTGACCATTCGCGGCCGCGCCCAGGAGAAGGATGGGCGCATCCATACCGACAGCGAGACAAAGCTGATCACCGCTTTGCTCTATTTCAACGAGGAGTGGCAATCCCAGGGCGGGCGGCTGCGGCTGCTGCGCACGGCGGATGATCTCAACGACATCATCACCGAGGTGCCGCCCAGCCTGGGCACGCTGGTCGCCTTCCAGCGCAGCGATAATTCCTTTCACGGGCACGAACCCTTCGTCGGGGTACGGCGCTATGTGATGATCAACTGGATGGCCAGCGGCTTCTCCGCGCAGCGCGAGCTGATGCGCCACCGCCTCTCCGCCCAGGCCAAGCGCCTGCTCAATTATGCTTGAGCTGCCGGTTACCAGCGCCCTCCTCGCCAGCCTGGGCGCGGCCCGGGCGCGGGGCGCGCCCTATCCGCACTGGCTGCTCAGCCATGTGCTGCCCGAGGCGTTGCCTGAGGAAATCTGTGCCCTGCCGCTCGCCCCGCCCGCCATTGACGACACGCAGGGGCGGCGCGAGACGCATAATTCCACCCGGCTGTTTTTCGGCACCGCGGCACGGGCGGACTATCCGGCCTGCGCCGCCCTCGCCCGCGCCTTTCAAAGCCAGGAGGTCACTGACCGGCTGCAGGCCCTGACCGGCGCCAGGCTGCGCGGCAGTTTTTTGCGCATCGAATATTGCCAGGACCGCGATGGGTTCTGGCTGGAGCCGCATACCGATATCGGGGCGAAATTCTTCACGCTGCTGATCTATCTGAATGATCCGCCGGCGGGGGAGAATTGGGGGACGGATATCTATACAAGCCCGGAAGCCTGCCTCGGCCCGGCGCCGTCCGGGCGCAATCGCGGGCTGATCTTCGTGCCGGGGACGGATACGTGGCACGGGTTTGAGGCGCGCCGCATCACCGGGGTAAGGCGCACGCTGATCGTGAATTACGTGACGCCCGAATGGCGGGCGCGGCATGAGCTGGCCTACCCGGAGGCACCGATAGGGTAAGAGACTGTTTCAAAAGCCACTCTGGCGGCCGCCAAGCGGCGATTTGCTGTGCTCCGGTGCTCACGTACCTTAAGTACGCTCCGCTCCGGTGCTCGCAAATCACCACTTGGCGACTCACCATAGCGACTTTTGAAACAGCCTCTAAAAGTTTTTGGTGCAGCTTTTTTCAAAAAGCTGCGAAAAACGCCGGGGCGAATGCAACGCCGCCATCCCCCTCAGATCCTTCCCAAAAACTTTGTCCCTCTCAGCCAGGCCCCACCATCATTGGCAGGGGCCTGGATCGTCTCGGCCGCGAAGGTTCAGTCCTTCACTTCGGTATCGCCGAGCAATTCGGTCAGCAGCGCCGAGGGCGCGGTGGGGCTGAACAGCGCGGATTTCTTCAGCACGAACCAGCCCACCGCCAGGCAGATGATCACCAGCGGGATCAGCGCCACGGTGAAGGTGCCGTCCGGATAATCGAAGCCCATCAGCACCAGCACCGCCAGCAGGAAGGCGAGTGTCGCCCAGGAGGTCACCGGCGCGCCCGGCATGCGGAACTCCACCTTCGGCACGCTGCCCTTGGCCTGGGCCTGGCGCAGTTTCATCTGGCAGATGATGATGAAGGCCCAGGTGCTGAGAATGCCCAGCGAGGCGACGTTCAGCACGATCTCGAACACCTGACTCGGCACCAGATAATTCAGGATCACCCCGAAGAAATAGATCACCAGCGTGACCACGATGCCGCCATAGGGCACTTTCGAGCGGTTCATCTTGCCGACGAAATCCGGCGCCGAGCCGCCCATGGAGAGGGCGCGCAGCACCCGCCCGGTGGAATAGAGCCCGGAATTCAGCGAAGAGAGGGCCGCCGTCAGCACCACCAGATTCATGATGGTGCCGATGCCGGGCACGCCGAGCGAGCCGAAGAAGGTGACGAACGGGCTGGTGCCGGCCTTGTAGCTGCTCCAAGGCATCAGCAGCACCAGCAGCAACACGGAGCCGACATAGAAAATGCCGATCCGGTACATCACCGCGTTGATCGCCTTCGGCAGAATGCGCTTCACATCCTGCGCCTCGCCCGCTGCGGTGCCGACCAGCTCGATGCCGGCATAAGCGAAGACCACGCCCTGCATCAGCACCACCGCCGGCAGCAGACCATGCGGGAAGATGCCGCCATGATCGGCGATCAGATGCAGCCCGGTCGCCTGCCCGGCGACAGGATGGCCGATGAGGAGGAACACCACGCCGATGATCAGGAACAGCACCAGCGCCCCGACCTTGATCAGCGAGAACCAGAATTCCATCTCGCCGAACCAGCCCACCGCCATCAGATTCATCGCCCCGATGATCGCCATGGCGATGAAGGCGAACAGCCATTGCGGCACGCCATCGAACATATGCCAGTATTTCATATAGAGAGCGGCGGCGGTGGTATCGACGATGCCGGTCATCGCCCAGTTCAGGTAATACATCCAGCCGGCGATGAAGGAGCCGCGCTCGCCGAGGAATTCCCGCGCATAGGAGACGAAGCTGCCGGAGGTGGGGCGGTGCATCACCAGCTCGCCCAAAGCGCGCATGATGAAGAAGCAGAAGATGCCGCACACCGCATAGACCAGCGCCAGAGACGGGCCGGCCTGCTGCAGCCGTCCGCCGGCGCCGAGGAACAGGCCGGTGCCGATGGCGCCGCCAATGGCGATCATCTGCACCTGCCTTGGTTTCAGCCCCTTGTGGTAGCCTTCCTCATGGGAGTCCAGCCAGGCGCGCTTCTGCGCGGCATTCATGTCCTCGACCTTCATGGTTTCGGTGGGTTCGGTCCCCATGCGCTGTCCTTTTCAAATATTTTTGCTTCAAAGCGGAGCGCCACGGCGCCGGCGGCGGGGCCGTGGCTTATGTCAGAAAGCTGAACCGACCCGCTTCATTCTGCAAAGAGAATTTTAAGCATTGCGGCTCTTACGGTTAACGCGTCGATGAACTCTGCGTCACGCGCGGCTCAGTGCAGCACATGTGCCAGATGTGGCGCCAGATGCGGCGCCACCTGGTGCCAGCCGTCCCAGATCATCTCCAGGGCGACATAGGCGACGATGGCGATGCCGACCCAGGCCACCCAGGGGAAGCGCCGCATGATCCTGGCGACGAAGCTGGCCGCCACCCCATCAGCGCCACCGAGACCACGAGCCCCACCGCCAGCAGCCAGGGATGGTCATGCGCCGCCCCGGCCACGGCCAGTACATTATCCAGGCTCATCGAGAGATCCGCGATGACGATCTTCCAGATCGCGGCGCGCAGGCTGGCAGGCGCGGCGCCGCCTGGTCCCTCTGGCGCATGCCGGTGCGCGTAAAGCTCGCGCGCGGATTTCCACACCACCCAGAGCAGCAGCAGCCCGCCGGCCAAAGTGAGCCCGATCACCGCCAGCAGCTTCAGCGCCAGCAGCGCGAAGATGATTCGGATGATGGTGGCGCCGCCAATCCCGGCCAGAATCGCCACCCGCCTTTGCTCCGGTGCCAGCCGCGCCACGGCGATGCCGATGACGATGGCATTATCCCCGGCCAGAACCAGATCGATCAGCAGGATCTGCACCAGGATGGCGGCAAGGCTGAGTATATCCATGCGCGGGAGGTGTCTCAGTCCGGCATGTCTTGTCAATGCGGACGCAACTGATTAGGCGAGGCGCAGATTTCCCCCGTTTCGCCGCAGGAGTGCCCGATGATCCCCCGCTATACCCGCCCCGAGGCCGCCGCCATCTGGACCCAGGAAAACAAGTACCGGATCTGGTTCGCGATCGAGGCTTATGCCTGCGAGGCGATGGCACAGGTGGGGGCGATCCCGGCCGAGGCGGCGAAGGTGATCCGCGAGAAGGGCGATGTGGCGATGGCCGCCTTCACCGAGGCGGATACCCAGGAGATCGACGAGATCGAGGCCGTCACCCGCCATGACGTGATCGCCTTCCTGACCTGGCTGGCCAAGCGCGTCGGCGAGGAAAGCCGCTTCGTGCATCAGGGCCTCACCTCCTCGGACGTGCTGGATACCTGCCTGGCGGTGCAGCTGACGCAAGCCGCCGACCTGCTGCTGGCGGATCTGGACAAGGTGCTGGCCGCGCTGGAGAAGCGCGCCAAGGAGCATAAATACACGCTCACCATCGGCCGCAGCCACGGCATCCATGCCGAGCCGACCAGCTTCGGCCTGAAGCTGGCCGGGCATTATGCCGAATTCGCCCGCAACAAGCAGCGTCTGATCGCGGCGCGCGCCGAGATCGCCACCTGCGCAATCTCCGGCGCGGTTGGCACCTTCGCGCATGTGGATCCGCGCGTGGAAGAGTACGTTGCCGAGAAGCTGGGGCTGGCCTCCGAGCCGGTCTCCACCCAGGTGATCCCGCGTGACCGCCATGCGGCGTTTTTCGCCACTTTGGGCGTCATCGCCTCCTCGGTGGAGCGTCTGGCGACCGAGGTGCGGCATCTGCAGCGCTCCGAAGTGCGCGAGGCGGAGGAATTCTTTCATGCCGGGCAGAAGGGCAGCTCGGCGATGCCGCATAAGCGCAACCCGGTGCTTTCGGAGAATCTCTGCGGCCTGGCCCGGCTGGTGCGCGCCGCGGTGGTCCCGGCGATGGAAAATGTGGCGCTGTGGCATGAGCGCGATATCTCGCACTCCTCGGTGGAGCGCGGCATCGGCCCGGATGCGACCGTGACCCTGGATTTCGCCCTGGTGCGCCTGGCCGGGATGATGGACAAGCTGACCATCTATCCCGAGCAGATGGCCGCCAATGTCGAGAGCCTGGGCGGGGTGGTGCATTCCGGCGAGGTGCTGCTGGTGCTGACCAAGGCCGGCTTCTCCCGCGAGGATTCCTACAAAATCATCCAGCGCAACGCGATGGCGACCTGGACCAGGCTGGGCCAGGCGGACGCCAAGAGCTTCCGCGAGAACCTGCTGGCGGATGAAGAGGTGGCGGCCCGGGTGCCGGTGGAGGCGATCGACAAGGCGATGAGTGCCGAGATGCACCACGCCCATGTGGATACCATCTTCAAGCGCGTGTTCGGCTGAAACCCGCCATAACGCTGCCATGATTCGGGTATGATGTTGGGCCGCGAAAATAAGGACGCGGCTTAAGCAACAAGGAAACCGAATATGATCAGTCCACGCATCACCGCCCGCCTGACCCTGGCCGCCGGCGCCCTGTCGCTGGGGGCGCTGGCATTGGCGGGCTGCACGGTTGAGGCGCAGCCGGCGCGGCCTGTGGTGGTGGCGCCGGGCCCGGTCGAGCCTGCCCCACCGCCGCCGCCGCAGGCTGAAACCGTGCCGCCGCCGCCCTCCGCCGCCTATGTCTGGCAGCCGGGCCACTGGCATTGGAATGGGGTGCGCTATGTCTGGGTGCGTGGCCATTATGTGGTGCGTCAGGCCGGCTGGCAGCATTGGGTGCATGGGCATTGGGCGCTGCGCGGCGGCGCCTGGGTGTGGGTGCCGGCGCATTGGAGCTGAGGCTCAACGCAGCCTTGCCGAAACAGGACTGGCGCGGGCGGGCTGAGTGCGGTTTAGGAGGCGCATGCGCTTGACCCTGCTCGCCCTTCTCGCCGCCGCCTTCATCGCTTTGGCTCTCGGGCTGGGCTTTGCCGGGATCGCGCCGATGGCGATGGATGGCAGCCCGTTCCGCACTTTGGCCGGCTCCTCGCTGCTCGGCCGGGGACGCTGATGGCGATTCTGTTCGGGGCAGCTTCGCGCTGCTGCCGCTGGGGCTGGTGGTGGCGGGCATTTTGGGCATGGCGCGCAATGCGCCGCCGCGCCCGCCCCGCGCCAAGCGCAGCCTGCGCCGGGCCAAGCAGGCCGAAGCCGAGCAGCTGCAGACGGTTTGACGGGCTGCGCCGGGCGTTCGGGTATCAAGCTTTTTGCTTGCGCCCCTAACTTTGTTTGGCGAGCAATTTCATTGGCTTAAATCGAGTATAGAGATTCGATTTAAACCAATATTGCTCTAAACTCCCGGCATGGATGAGCTTTTTCTGGACCATATGCTGGCCGATCCGCGCCTGCAGGCCGACATCATGGCGCGCTGTGCTGCCGGCCAGTTTCCCGATGAACCCAGCGCCATCGCCAATGATCTGGGGCTTTTGCGCCTGCCGGACGGGTCTGATGTGCGGGTCTGGCTGGTGCATGCCGCCGATGCGGTGCTGCTGGATGATTTAGGCCAGACGCTGCTTATCACGAGGCTGCATAACCCCGGACGTGGCAAACAGGCGCTGCCGGGCGGGCTGTTGGATGCGGCGCCGGGCGGGGTGGAGCGCTCCGAAATCGCAGCGCTACGAGAGGCGCGCGAGGAGACCGGGATCAGCGCCGCGCTGCTGGCGCGCGCGCTGGTGACGCAGCTGGGGGCGCGCCGGCATATACGCCCGTTCGATATCCGCCGCGCCTGGAACAACCTGCCCGGCACGCCGGTGCGCAAGAATGAGCTGTTCACTGTCTCCAGCCTCGCCTTTCGAGTGAAATTGCCGGGAGATTTGCGGGATATTCCCTTCAAGGCCGGGGACGACGCCACGGCGGTGAGCATTCTACCGGCCGCCGAGGTGAAGCCCGAAAATCTGGCGGTGCCGGACCATCTGGAGATGATCCGGGATGCGCTGAATGTGTAGCATCATCCTGCACCGGGACGCGGCGGGCATTTTCATTGCCGCCAACCGGGATGAGATGAAAAACCGGCCCTGGGACGCGCCGGCGGAATATTGGCCGGGCATTTGCGGCGGGCGGGACCGGCTGGGCGGCGGCAGCTGGGCGGCGCTGAACCGGGCCGGGGTGTTCGCCGCCCTGCTCAACCGGCACGGCACGCTGGGGCCGGCCCGGGCAAGCGCAGCCGGGGGGAATTGCCGCTGCTGGCGCTGGCGCATGACAGCGCGGATAAGGCCGCCGCCGCATTGGCCGGGCAGGATGCCGAGGCCTATCGCAGCTTCAATCTGGTGATCGCCGATGCCAGCGCGGCCTATCTGCTGCGCGGGCTGGGGGATGGGCTGATCGACGCGCAGGCGCTCACCGCGCGCGTTACCATGATCACCTCCGGCGAGCCGAATGAGCGCGCACTGCCGCGCATCGCCCGGCATTTGCCGCGTTTCGAGGCGCAGCCTCGCGAAAACTGGAAAACCCTGCTGGCGGATGCCAGCGGCACGCGCGAGGAGCAGCTGAATATTCCCGCCCCCGCCGATGGCTTCGGCACGGTCTGCGCGCTGCTGGTGGATTTGCCGAAAACCGGCCCTGCGACACAATGTTTCGCCCCCGGCCCGCCGGACAGGACCGGCTTCAACCGCCTCGATTGGTAGGCCCTCCAAAAAAGCGCCGCGAAATCTTGCAAAATCTTTCCCGCCGGATCATTGGCATAAACAACGTTCTGGGGGGTCTAATGATCAGATTATTGTTTTTCGTGATCATCTTTGTGATCGCGCTTTGGGTGCCGCTTTATAACAAGGTCGACCCGACGCTGTTCGGCTTTCCGTTCTTCTATTGGTTCCAGATGCTGGTGGTGATCGCCGCCTCGGTGATGATCTGGATCGTCTATAAGGTTGAAGACAAGGAAGGCGCCGACAAATGAATCATATCGTCGCGATCACGGTGTTCGTGGTCCTCATCGTCGCCGTCATCATCATGGGCTTCATGGCCGGGCGCTGGAAGGGCGGCAATCTCGACCATATCGAGGAATGGGGCCTGGGCGGGCGGCGCTTCGGCACGCTGATTTCCTGGTTCCTGATCGGGGGCGATGCCTATACCGCCTATACCTTCATCGCCATTCCGGCCTTGATCTACGGGGCCGGGGCGCTGGGCTTCTTCGCCGTGCCTTATACGGTGGTGTGCTACCCGATTCTTTATATGGTGTTTCCCAAGCTCTGGAAGGTGGCGCATAAATACGGCTACATCACTGGGCCGGAATTCGTGCGCGGACGCTATGGCAATCGCTGGCTGGCGCTGGCCGTGGGCGTGACCGGCATTGCCGCCACCATGCCGTATATCGCGCTGCAGCTGGTCGGCATGCAGGTGATCATCGGCGCGCTTGGCATTCCAGGCCACCTGCCGCTGATCGCCGCCTTCGTGGTGCTGGCCGCCTTCACCTGGACCTCGGGCCTGCGCGCCCCTGCGATGATCTCCATCGTCAAGGATCTGCTGATCTATCTGACCGTGATCGTCGCCATCATCGCGATTCCGATGTCGCTCGGCGGGTTCGGCAATATCTTCGCCAAGGTGAATCCGGCGAAGCTGATCCTGGCCGCTCCGCCGGCGCACAGCCTGGGCAGCTATGGCGGCTATGCGACGCTGGCTCTGGGCTCGGCGATGGCGCTGTTCCTGTATCCGCACACCACCACCGGCATTCTCTCCTCCGCCGGGCCGCGTGTGCTGCGCCGCAATGCCGCTTTGCTGCCGGCCTACACCATCCTGCTGAGCCTGCTGGCGATGCTGGGCTTCATGGCGGTGGCCACCGGCGTGGACAAGATGCCGCAATTCGCTGCCGGCTTTGCCCATTTCAAGGCGAGCTTCGCGGTGCCGGCCTTGTTCATGTATGAGTTTCCGGACTGGTTCGTCGGTGTGGGCTTCGCGGCCATCGCCATCGGCGCGCTGGTGCCCGCCGCGATCATGGCGATCGCCTCGGCCAACATCTTCACCCGCGACATCTACGAGCCCTTCATCAGCCGCTCCAAAGGCAGTGCGGAGACGCTGGTGGCGAAGATCTTCGCGATGGTGATGGTGGTCGGCGCGTTGTTCTTCATCGTCGCCATCCCCACCCAGTTCGCGGTGCAGCTGCAGCTGCTCGGCGGCATGTGGGTGATCCAGACCTTCCCGGCCATCGTCTTCTCGGTGTTCACCCGGTTCTTCAATGGCTGGGCGCTGCTGATTGGCTGGGCGGTGGGCATCGTCACCGCCACCTGGCTGGTGGCGCATAATAATTTCGGCGGCGTCTGGGCGTTCCATGTCGCGGGCTACACCTTGCCCGCCTACATCGCCTTCGCCACCGTGATTCTGAATGCGCTCATCGCTTATGTGCTCAGCTTCCCGCTGAACGCCATGGCGAATGACCGGCATAAAGACGAGACCGAGGCGGCGGATTACGCCTGAGCGTGAGGCGGCAAGGCGGCCCCTTCGCCGCCTTGCCGTCATTTCATCAAACCGCAGGGCAAAAATGGCCATAATTGCCGCCTGCCCTGCTGCGCTGAAGCGGCAAGTTCGTCATACTGCCTCATCAAACAACGACGGGATGGGGTTTTGATGGCGTGGCGTGAGATGATCTGCGGTGTTGGCGCGATAGGCACATTTAGCCTTGCTGGACTGCACCCGGCCGCCGCGCAGAGCGCGTCCGCCATGGCCGAATGGCAATATTCATCGGGCGTTCAGCTGCAACGGCTGTTCGAGCCGAAAGTCCCGACCTGGGAGGTCGAGGTGGGGGCCGGTGCCCAGTTCGGGCCGGCGGCCGATGGTCTGCGCCGCTATACCGTGCAGGGCGGCCCGGCGATCGATATCCGTTATAAGGACATCGCTTTCCTCTCCACCGGCGAGGGGTTGGGTGTGAATCTGTTCAGCTTCCGGCATATTTCGGTGGGCACGGCGCTGACCTATGATCTCGGCCGCTCGCCGCATGTGGATGGGCGGGATTTGAACGGGCTGGGCACCATCCATATGGCCCCCGAAGTGAAGCTGTTCGCCACCACCGTGCTCTCCAAGAGCTTTCCGCTGACGCTGCGGGTGGATGTGCGCAAGCAGCTGGGCGCCTCCTTCGGCTATGTCGGGGATATCGGCGCCTATATGCCGATGCCGGGCAGCTCGCGGAAATTCGCCTGGTTCATGGGGCCGAGCGTGACGCTGGCGGATACGCGCTACATGACCACCTATTTCGGTGTCAGCCACACCCAGGCGGCGAGCACGCGCTATCATTTCTTCAAGGCGCATGGCGGGGTTGAACAGGCCGGGATCGGCATTTCGGCGACTTATTTCGTGACGCCGCATGTGCTGGTGGATCTGAGCGGCGGCTATCAGCGGCTGATGGGCGACGCCGCGGACAGCCCGATCACGCAGACGCCGAATGACGAGAGCGTCTCGCTGGCGGTGATGTATAAGTTCTAAAAGTTTTTCGGGTGTGGGGACTTTTTACAAAAAGTCCCCACGAACGGCATGGGGCTGGCAACGCCGTGCCAACACCCGAAGGTTTTTCGCAGCTTTTTGAAAAAAGCTGCACCAAAAACTTTTAGAAAATCTTGTTGATGATATCTTCGCCGATGCCAAAGCCCGCGCCCATTTCCAGGGCGCGGCCGAAGCCGGAATTCAGGAAGCCGCCAAGAATGCCGCCGCTCTGCTGCGGCTGCGCATAGCCCTGTTGCGGATAACCTTGTTGCGGATAGGCTGGCTGGCCATAGCCCTGCTGCGCCTGGTTGGCGACAAAGCCGTGCAGCGCCTGCAGCAGATTGGCGACCTGATTCTGCTCCGCCTGGATGGCCAGCGCGATGCTCTTCAGGTCCAGGAACCATTCACGGGCATTCTGGTCGCCCGCATTGGCGGCATTTTGCAGTTTGCCCGCCAAATTCTGCAGCTCCATCACGGTCTGGCGCGCCTGGTTCTGCAACTGGTCGTATTGGTTGTCGATGGTTTGGATGTCCATGTGACCCTCCTTGATACCGACGATGATATAATCCGATTGAGGCGGCTTTATAGCCACCTCCGGCCCGGATGGCCCTATTGTTGCACTAAATTACGCGGCGCGCCGGGCTGAGCGCTGCGCCGCATAGGCCTGGCAGGCGGCGCCGAAGGCCTGGAACAAAGCCAGACGGTCGGGGAAATGCGTCACCTCCCATTCCGGATGCCATTGCACCGCCAGGGCGAAGGCTTTCGCCGCTTCCACCCGCACCGCCTCGATGGTGCCATCGGGCGCCGTGGCTTCCACCACCAGCCCGGGGGCGAGCTGGTCGATCGCCTGGCCATGCAGGGAGTTCACTTGGATGGAGGTGGCGCCGGAAATCCGCGCCAGCTCGCCGGAGAGCGCGACCTCGTGCTGCAGGCGGAAGCGGAACTCGTTATCGCCCTCGCCGGAGCGGTGGTCGGCGCGGCCGGGCACCTTGTGCACCTCCTGGAACAGCGTGCCGCCGAGGGCGACATTCAGCTCCTGCATGCCGCGGCAGATGCCCAGGATGGGGATGCCACGCTCGATCGCGGCGCGGATCAGCGGCAGGGTGGTGGCGTCGCGCTCGGGGTCATGCGCGTCCGGCGTGGCGTCGTAATCGGCGCCGTAGCGCGTCGGCATCACATTGGAGGGGGAGCCGTTGAACATGATTCCGTCCACCCGGTCCAAAAGCGGCAGCATCGCCTCACCCTCGGGCGGGATCAGCACCGGGATGGCGCCGGCGCCGTCCAGCAGCGCCTGGCCGTAGCGCGCCGGGGTGGCGTGCTGGATATAGCCGTTGATCAGTTTCGTGCAGGCCGGGATGCCGACCAGAATCGATGTTTGCATATCAATCACTCCGCTGCACCGAAACTTAAACGCGGCCGCTTGGTGGCGGCAAGCGCGGCGATTGCAGCGCAGCCGAGCATCACCAGCGCCATCGGCCGGGCGGTGCCGTCCGCCAGCACGCCCACCCCCAGCCCCGCCACCGCGCCGCCGGCATATTGCAGCGTGCCGAGCAAGGCCGCGGCCGAGCCGGCATGGTTCTGGTGCCGGGTGAGCGCGCCGACCATGCAGCAGGGCAGCAGCAGGCCAAACGCCCCCTCGGTGAGCAGCAGCCCGCCGGCCAAGGGCAGCCCGCCAAAGGGCAACATCGAAAGCAGCACCAGCAGCAGCGTGCAGACGAGCTGCCAGATGGTCATCACCGTGATCACCGGGGCGATGCCGAATCGGGCCGCCAGGATCGGGTTGAGCTGGCTATAGCCGATATAAGCCAGGGAATTGACCCCGAAGAGCAGCGCGTAACCGGTGCTCGACCAGTGGAAGCTTTCCTCGAAGATCTGCGGGGTGCCGCTGAGATAAGCGAACAGACAGGCGGCGACGCAGGCATTGATGATGGCATGGGTGAGAAAGCCGCGCTCGCGGAAGATCTCGACATAGCGCACCAGCACCGCGCCGACGCCAAGGCGCGAGCGGCGGGCCGGCGGCAGCGTATCCGGGATCAGCCACCAGGCGCAAAGCAGCGCGACGACGCCGTAGGCGGTGCAGAGCCCGAAGATGAAACGCCAGCTGGCGAACATGACACAGACGGCGCCGATCATCGGCGCGCAGATCGGCGCCAGCCCCATCGCCAGCATCAGCTTGGAGAGCATCTTCGCCGCCGCCGGACCATCCGCCAGGTCGCGCACCATGGCGCGCGGGATCACCAGCCCGGCGGAGGCGCCCAGCGCGGTGAGGAAGCGGAAGACCACCAGCGAGGGGGTGTTCCAGGCGATGACACAGCCGGCCGAGGCCAGAATGAACAGCACCAGCCCGCCCAGAAGCGGCCCGCGCCGGCCCAGGCGATCCGAGAGCGCGCCCTGCGTCATCTGGCCGACGGCCAGCCCCAGGAAATAGGCGGCCAGGGAATATTGCGGCGCCGCCTGGTCGTGCATGTCATGCGCCAGCTGCGGGAAGGCGGGCAGATACATGTCGGTGGAGACCGGGCCGATGGCGATGATCGCGCCCAGCAGGAACGGTAATTTTGGGGTGACGGCGCGGTTCATGGCCGATCCTGAGTAGAGAGATTACCGGCCCGGGAAAAGCGGCGGGACAGCATTGCTGTAATGTTTGCGCCGGGGCGTGCCATGCAATGATTCTGCCTTTTTCCGGCCACCGAACCGGTGTAGGTCAACGCCATGTCACGCATCAATTCTCTGAGCCGCAAGACCAACGAAACCGACATCGTCGTCACCGTCAATCTGGACGGCACCGGCAAGGCGGATGTCGATACCGGGGTTGGGTTTTTCGACCATATGCTGGAATCCTTCGCCCGACACGGGCTGATCGATATTTCCGTCATCGCCAAGGGCGATGTGCATATCGATTCGCACCATACGGTCGAGGATGTCGGCATCGTGCTGGGCCAGGCCATCGCCAACGCGCTGAGCGACAAGCGCGGCATCCAGCGCTTCGGCCAGGCCGCGGTGCCGATGGATGAGGCGCTGGTGGAGGCGGTGATCGACCTCTCCGGCCGCGCCTTCGTTGCCTGGAATGTGAATTTCGAGCGGCCGATGCTGGGCGAGATGGACACCCAGCTGGTGGAGGAATTCTTCCGCGCCTTCGCCGGGAACGGGTTTTTCAACCTGCATGTACGCCAGCTGGCCGGGCATAATGCCCATCACGTGGCCGAGGCCTGCTTCAAGGCGGTGGCCCGGGCGCTGCGCGCCGCGATCGCGCCGGAGCCGCGCATCGCCGGGCAGATCCCCTCGACCAAAGGCGCGCTGTGAGCCAGCGCGTCGCTGTTATCGATTATCAGAGCGGCAATCTGGCTTCGGCGGCGCGCGGGCTGGCCCTGGCGGCGACGCGGCAGGGGCTGGAGGTTGAGGTGTTCATCACCGCCGACCCGGATGAGCTGCGCCGGGCTGATCGGATCGTGCTGCCCGGCCAGGGCGCCTTTGCGGATTGCGCCAAGGGGCTGGAGAGCATCTCCGGGCTGAAGGCGGCGCTGGAGGAGCGGGTGGCGCAGGGCGCGCCGTTCCTGGGCATCTGCGTCGGCATGCAGCTGATGGCGCAGCGCGGGCTGGAATATGGCAGCACGCCGGGCTTTGGCTGGGTGCGGGGCGAGATCGCCAGGATGCAGGTGGGGGCTGAGCGCCTGCCGCATATGGGCTGGAACGAGCTGCGCTTCGAGCCCGGATCGCACAAGCTGCTGGACGGGCTGACGCCGGGCGACCATGCCTATTTCGTGCATTCCTACGCGCTGTCCGGCGGACGCCCGGACGAGATCCTGGCCACCACCGATTATGCCGGGGACGTGGTGGCGATGGTGGCCAGCGGCAACCGCGCCGGCACCCAGTTCCATGCCGAGAAAAGCCAGGAAGTCGGCCTGACCATCCTCGGCAATTTCCTCACCTGGACCCCGTAACCAAGAAACGCCCCCGGCGTTAAGTCGCAAAAGTTTTTGGAGGGCGAAGGCGCCCAAGGTTCCGGCTTTGCGAAGCAAAGTTGGAAAAGCGCCGCAGGGGTGGGAGCTTTTTCCAAAAAGCCCCACGATGCCCCAGCCCCTCTTGATAACCCCGCCCGAACGCGCCAAGAGGCAGGCGTGAGTACGACCCTGCCCGCCCCCACCAGCATCACGGCCGAGCGGATCGAGGCCTTCACCGACGAGGCCGACATCCATGCCCTGGCGGAAGCCGCCACCGCGGCGGTGCTCGATGGCGGCGGCTTTGGCTGGGTGAAACCGCCCACCGCGGCCTCGGTGGTGCAATATTATCGCGGCGTGCCTTTGGTGCCGGAGCGCGAGCTGATCGTCGGGCGGATGGATGGTGTCATCTACGGTGCGGCGCAATTGCAGAAACCCTCCCGCAATAACGAGGCACAGAGCTTCGCGGTGCAGCTGATGCATCTCTTCGTCGCCCCTTATGCGCGCGGCCACGGGCTGGCGCGGATGATTCTGCGCAAGGCCGAGGAGCGGGCGCGCGCGCTCGGCTTTCACGTGATCAATCTGGATGTCCGGGCCAGCCAGACCAGCGCCATCGCGCTTTATGAGGCCGAGGGCTATCAGCTTTGGGGTACGCATCCGGTTTATGCGCGGGTCAAGGGCCAGATCATCCAGGGGCATTATTTCTACAAGGCGCTGAAATGACACTCACCCTCTATCCCGCCATCGACCTCAAGGACGGCAATTGCGTCCGGCTTCAGCGCGGCGAGATGGATCAGGCGACGGTGTTCGGGACCGATCCGGGGGCGCAGGCGGCGGCCTGGCAGGCGGCCGGGTTCGGCTGGGTGCATGTGGTGGACCTTAACGGCGCTTTTGCCGGCAAGACCGAGAACCGCGAAGCGGTGGAAAGCATTCTGAAATCCGTGTCCGTGCCGGTGCAATTGGGCGGGGGCTTGCGGGACATGGCCGGGATCGCGGCCTGGCTGGCGGCTGGCATCAGCCGCGTCATTCTCGGCTCGGCGGCGGCGAAGAACCCGGCTTTGGTGCGCGAGGCGGCGAAGGCCTTTCCGGGCCGGGTGGCGGTTGGGATCGACGCCAAGGGCGGCATGGTGGCGACCGAAGGCTGGGCCGAGACCTCCGACCTGCCGGCGACCCAGCTGGCCCAGCGTTTCGAGGATGCCGGCATTGCCGCCATCATCTATACTGACATCGCCCGCGACGGGATGAAGACCGGGCTGAACCTGGCTGAGACCATCGCGCTCGCCAAGGCGGTGAGCGTGCCGGTGATCGCCTCTGGCGGGGTGGCCTCGGTGGCCGATATCATCGCGTTGAAGGCCGCCGCCGCACAGCAGCCCAATCTGAACGGGTCCATTCTGGGCCGCGCCCTCTATGATGGCAGCCTGAGCCCGAAGGAGGCGCTGGCCGCATGCTGAAATTGCGCGTGATCCCCTGCCTGGACGTGAAGGACGGACGGGTGGTGAAGGGTGTGAATTTCGTCTCGCTGCGCGATGCCGGGGATCCGGTTGAGCAGGCAGCACTTTACGACAAGGCCGGCGCGGATGAGCTGACCTTTCTGGACATCACCGCCAGCTCCGATAATCGCGACACCATTCTGGATGTGGTGCATCGCACCGCTGAGAAGGTGTTTCTGCCGCTGACCGTGGGCGGGGGCATCCGCCAGGTGGCCGATATGCGCAGGCTGCTGCTGGCCGGGGCGGATAAATGCTCGGTCAATTCCGCCGCGATCTCGCGCCCCGAGCTGATCAACGAGGCGGCGGAGAAGTTCGGCAGCCAATGCGTGGTGGTGGCGATCGATGCGCGCCAGAGTGCTCCCGGCAAATGGGAGGTCTATTCCCATGGCGGGCGCAAAGCGACGGGGATCGACGTGCTGGACTGGGCCCGGCAGATGCAGGAGCGCGGGGCGGGTGAAATTTTATTGACATCGATGGACCGCGACGGCACCGGCATGGGGTTCGACCTGGAGCTGCTGAAAGCGGTATGCGGCGCGGTGAGGTTGCCGGTGGTGGCGTCCGGCGGCGTGGGCGAATTGCGGCATTTCGTCGAGGGCGCGCAGGCCGGGGCCACCGGGTTGCTGGCCGCCAGCGTGTTTCATTTCGGCCAGTTCACCGTGGCGCAGGTGAAAGAGGCGCTGGGGGCTGCCGGCTTGCCGGTGCGCCTGCCACGGGCAATATAGCGCTCGATCCCTAGGAGTCGCGTGCGAGTCATGGCCAAAAAGACCGAAAAAGCCCCCGTTGCCACCGCCAAGAAGAAGGCCGCACCGAAGCGCAAGGTGAGCGCCGTGCCGCCCCCTGCCCTGGCCGGCGCCGATGCGCGGGTGCTGGACCGGCTTTGGGGCACGGTGCTGAGCCGTGCCGATGCCAGCCCGAATGAAAGCCATTCCGCCCGCCTGCTTTCGCGCGGCACCGCCAAGGTGGCGCAGAAATTCGGCGAGGAAGCGGTGGAATGCGTGATCGAGGCGGTGGCGGGCAACCGCACCGCGCTGATCGGCGAGAGTGCCGATGTGCTCTATCATCTGATGGTGCTGTGGGTGGATGCGGGGCTGCGCCCGGAAGAGGTCTGGACCGAGCTGATGCGGCGCGAGGGCATGAGCGGCATCGCCGAGAAGGCCGCGCGCAAGCAGGCGCTACCTGGCTTTCCCACCAAGAAGATCCCGTAAGGAGGCCGGCATGGCGTATGATCCGAACAATATCTTCGCGAAAATCCTGCGCAAGGAGATCCCCGCCAAGGTGATCTATGAGGATGAGTTCGCGCTGGCTTTTCCGGATATCTCGCCGCAGGCGCCGACGCATGTGCTGGTGATCCCGAAGGGGGCTTATGTATCGGCGCTGGATTTCGGCGCCAGCGCCTCGGCGGAAGAGATTACCGGGTTTTACCGGGCGGTTTCGCATGTGGCGAAATTATGCGGGGTGGATGAGAGCGGGTTTCGCATCGTCTGCAATGCCGGGCCGGACAGCCAGCAGATGGTGCCGCATTTCCATGCGCATATTCTGGGCGGCCACGCGATGGGGCATCTGCTCGCGCCCAAGGATTAAGTTGCAAAAGTTTTTGGTGCCGCTTTTTTCAAAAAGCGGCGAAAAACGTTTGGGCGTATGCACCGCTGTCGTCACCACCCCGAGCGTTTCGTGGCCCTTTTTGAAAAAAGGGCCACACCCCAAAAACTTTTGCTCCTTCAGACCGAGAATTGAATGACTTCGCGGACCAGCGGGTAGATTTCGTTTTCCCAGCGCCGGCCGGAAAACACGCCGTAATGGCCGACGCCGGTTTGCACATAATGGCGCTTGAGCATCGGCTTCAGCGAACTGCACAGATCCAGCGCCGCCGCCGTCTGCCCCAAGCCGCAAATATCGTCCCGCTCGCCTTCCACCGTGAACAGGAAGGTTTTGCGAATTGCCGAAGGCTCCACCTTGCGGCCGCGATAGGTCAGCTCACCTGTGGCAAGCTGATGCTGCATGAAAATCTTATCGACGGTTTCAAGGAAAAACTCCGCCGGCAAATCCATCACCGCCAGATATTCATCATAGAAGCGCCGATGCGTGTCCGTGGCGTTCTCATCTTCCTTCACCAGATTGCCGTATTGGCGAATATGGGCGCTGATATGCTTGTCCATATTCATCGACACGAAGGCGGTGAGCTGCATGAAGCCAGGATAGACCCGCCTGCCCGCCCCGGCATAACGCCAGGGGACGATGCCGATCATCTTTTCCTCGAACCAGGACATCGGCTTGGTTTTCGCCAGCACATTCACCTTGGTCGGGTTGCGGCGGGTATCGATGGGGCCGGCCATCAGCGTCATCGAACGCGGTGTGGCGGGGTTATTATCCTGCGCCATCACCGAAACCGCCGCCAGCACCGCGACGGTGGGCTGGCAGACGCCGATGACATGGCTGCGCGGGCCCATTTTTTCGAGAAACTTGATCACATGCTCGACATAATCGTCGAAGCCGAAGCGCCCGGCGGACACCGGCACGTCACGCGCATTCGCCCAGTCCGTGACATAGACATCATGGTCGCGCAGCAGCACCTCGATCGTGTTGCGCAGCAGGGTGGCGAAATGGCCGGAAAGCGGGGCGACCACCAGCAATTTCGGCTGGGCACGGTCGCTGTCCTTCCTGAAATGCAGCAGATTGGCGAAGGGGGTGGAAAACACCACCTCCTCGCGCACCGCCACCGCGCTGTTGCCGACCTGCACCTCCTTGATGCCGTAATCGGGCCGCTGATGGGTGGTGCCGGAATAGCCGAAAACCTGCAGGGCTGCGTTAAAATGGCGCATCACCAGCCCGTACGGGCTGGCAGGCGTGAAGCTGCTCAGCCAGGAGCTGGTGCCACGCGCCAGCCGGCGAAGGGGATCGACAAGGTCAGACTGCGCCTGATAGATTTGATACAGCATTAAAAAACTAATCCCCAGCGCCTACGACTCTTACAAAAATGGGCACGCCCCGCGAAACCGACATAGCATTGTTGATGCTTTTGAGTTTTAGTAATCATGGTTTCATTTTGGGTAAAAGGAAAGGGTGAACATGACGGAAGCGACCCTGCTGATCAGCAGCAAGAATTATTCTTCCTGGTCGCTCCGGGGTTTTTTGCTCGCCAAGCTCTCCGGCCTTTCCTTCAAGGAGGAGCGGGTTTCGCCGGATGATCCGCGCGCCAAGGAGGAGCTGCTGATGCGCACCTCCTCGATTCTGGTGCCCTGCCTCATCCATGGCGAAATCAGCGTGTGGGACACCATCGCCATCGCTGAATATCTCAACGAAGCCTTCCCCGAGGCGAATATGCTGCCGCGCGATCCGGCGGCGCGGGCGCGCTGCCGCTCCATCTCGGGCGAGATGCATTCCGGTTTCGCGGCACTGCGCTCCTCGCTGCCGATGAATCTGCGCTTTCGCAAGCCGGGGTTCACCGTCTGGTCCTCCGCCCAGGCGGATATCGACCGGATTCTCTCCATTTGGCATGATTGCCTGACCACCTGGAAAGGCCCGTTCCTGTTCGGGCGTCAGCCGACGATTGCCGACTGCATGTACGCGCCGGTGGTGACGCGGTTTCTCTCCTACGATGTCACGGTCGGCTCGGTCTGCCAGGATTATTGTGACACCATCCTGAACTGGTCGCCGATGAAGGAATGGATCGCGGATGCGCGCGAGGAGCCGCAGGAGATCATCGAGCTGGATCTGGATTTCTGAGCGCGGCGCCGGCGTACCGCCAGCGCGCCCCGGCTGGGCGGCGTGATGGATCATGGCAAATTCAATAAGCCGCCTTTCTCGGGCAGAAAGGCGGCTTATTTGCGCCTAAAACCGGGCCAGCCTCACGCGGCGGGCCAGGGTGTGGGGTCGGGCACGGCGCAGGGGCCGGGGGCGTCCACCGTGCCGAAGGCGGCGGGCGAGGTGATTTCGAGATATTCCATGTCCGGCGAATAGTCGAAGAGATAATGGGTGATACCGGGCTGCTGGTGCACGCAATCCCCGGCTTCGACCAGATGTTCCTTGTCGCCATACATGAAGCGGGCCCAGCCCTTGGTCATGAAGACGATGTGGAAATCCGCGACATGCTGGTGCCAGCCAGTGCCGGCCTCGGGCGGGAAGTCCGGGTTGGCTTTGACCAGCTGGGCGATGACGCGCCCGCCGGTGGCGGCGTCCACCCCGAGATCCTTGTAGAGGAAGAAGCTGCGCAGACCGTCGGCGCGCCAGGGTGTGTCGGCGGGTTTGACGTGGGAGAAGAGATTCACAATCGCTTTATCGAGCATGAGCGGCTTCCTTCTCAGGGCGGAATTGAACGTTCAGCCTGCCACAAAGCATGCGCGGACCGCCAGAATTATTTTGCGGTGCAGCAAAAACGCAGAAAAATGAATAATTTACAAAAGTTTTTGGGGTGTGGCCGTTTTTTCGAAAAGGGCCACAAAGCGTTTGGGGAGGTGACGACGACGCCGTCACCCCCCAAACCTCTTCGCCGCTTTTTGAAAAAAGCGGCACCAAAAACTTTTAATCCTCATCCCGTTCCGGGCGCACCAGCACCTCGCGCTTGCCGACATGGTTGGCGGGTGAGACCACCCCTTCCTTTTCCATCTGCTCGATCAGCTTGGCGGCGCGGTTATAGCCAATGGTCAAGCAGCGTTGCAGATAGGAGGTGCTGGCCTTGCGGTCCCGCGCCACGATGGCCACGGCCTGGTCGTAAAGCGCGTTCTCGCCGGTGGTGTTGCCGCCGATAGCCCCGCCACCGCCGGCCGGGGCTTCCTCGTCCTCGCCGGGCTCGGTCACCTCATCCAGATAATTCGGCTCGCCCTGCTCGCGCAGATATTCCACCACCGCCTCCACCTCCTGGTCCGAGACGAAGGGGCCGTGCACGCGGGTGATGCGCCCGCCGCCGGCCATGTAGAGCAGATCGCCCTGGCCCAGCAGCTGCTCCGCCCCCTGCTCGCCCAGAATGGTGCGGCTGTCGAATTTCGAGATCACCTGGAAGGAGATACGGGTGGGGAAATTGGCCTTGATGGTGCCGGTGATCACGTCCACCGAGGGGCGCTGGGTGGCCATGATCACGTGGATGCCGGCGGCGCGCGCCTTCTGCGCCAGGCGTTGTACGCAGATTTCGATCTCCTTGCCGGCGACCATCATCAGATCCGCCATTTCGTCGATGAAGACGACGATGAAGGGCAGCGGCTCCAGCGCCAGCGGCTGTTCCTCGAACACCGGCTTGCCGGTTTCGGAGTCAAAGCCCGTCTGCACCCGGCGGGTGACGACCTCGCCGCGGCCGCGGGCCTCGTTCACCCGGTCATTATAGCCGCTGATATTGCGCACCGCGAGCTGGCTCATGGCGCGGTAGCGGCGGTCCATCTCGCGCACCACCCATTTCAGCGCCGCCACCGCCTTGGGCGGCTCCGTCACCACCGGGGTGAGCAGATGCGGGATGCCGTCATAGACCGACAATTCCAAAATCTTCGGGTCGATCATGATCAGCCGGCATTGCTCGGGCGAGAGCTTGAACAGCAGGCTCATGATCATCGCATTGACGCCGACGGATTTGCCCGAGCCGGTGGTGCCGGCGATCAGCAGATGCGGCATCCGGGCGAGATCGGCGATGATCGGGGCGCCGGAGATGTCCTTGCCCAGCGCCAGGGAGAGCGCGCCGTTCTGCCGGCCCCAATCGGCGGCCCCCAGCAGCTCGGAGAGGAACACCGTCTCGCGCTTGGCGTTCGGCACCTCGATGCCGATGACATTGCGCCCGGCGACGACGGCGATGCGCACGGACATCACCGAGAGCGAGCGGGCGATATCTTCCGAGAGGCCGATGACGCGGGCGGAGCGGATGCCCGGGGCGGGTTCCAGCTCATAGAGCGTGACCACCGGGCCGGGACGGATTTCGACGATTTTGCCCTGCACGCCGTAATCCTGCAGCACCGTCTCCAGCAGGCGGGCATTGTTCTGCAGCGCCTCCTCGGAGGGGCCGCTATTGCCGCGGGCCGGAGCGGCGCGCAGCAGATCGAGCGCCGGCGGCTCCCAGCCCAGCTCCTCCAGCGGCAAACGCTGCTGCTGCGGCGGCGCGGCACGGGTGGTGGCGACGGCCTTTACGTTCGGCTTGGCGCGCATCGGCAAGGCCGGTTCGCTGCGTGGGGCGGGCAGCGCCTCGTCCTCGTCATCCTCCGGGGCGCCCAGCGAGGGGACCCAGGCGCGGGAGGGTTCGGTGGCCTCCGCCGCGCCGCCGGAGGCGGTCTGCAGCAAGGGCGAGAGCCAGGAGGAGACGACGGCGGCGCTCTTGCGGCTATGGCTGGCGGCCCCGAGGCGGCCTGCACCGCCCGCCTGCCGCCGGAGCGCCATTCGCCAGGGGTGAAGCCGAGCGCGAAGCCGAAACTGCCGAGGGCCAGGAGCATTGTGAGGATCATCACCAACCCGCCGCCCAGCTTGCCGAGCACGGAATGGCCCAGCGCGGTGACCATATGCGCCAGCACCTGCCCGGCGGCACCGCCCAGCCCGGCCGGCACCGGCCAGCCGAGCCGCCCGCCCGGGATGATCTGAAACGCCATCGCCAGCGCCATGGCGGCGAGCGGCATGGCGGCGCAGGCGAGGATGATGCGTGTCTTGGAATGGCCCACCTGGCCGCGAATACCCATGCGATAAGCCCAGGCCAGCAGCACCGCCACGGGGATGAAGGCGGCGATGCCGAAGCCTTGCAACATCAGATCCGCGATATCGGCGCCGGTGGTGCCGGCGAGGTTGTGGGCCGGGGTGGCGCTGATCGTGTCGAAAGAGGGATCGGCCGGGTTGTAGGAGGCGAGCGCCAGGCCGAGGGTGAGCGCGACCAGCGCGATAATGATGGCGCCAAGCTCGCCTGTCCGGCGCCTGAGCTGGGCGCGGATGGACGGAGATATGAAACGACGCGCACCCAGATCAACAGCCATGGCGTAAGTTATAGATGCCAGCGTTTGATTTTCAAAGTTTTTAAGAATGCTGCGGAGCAGCATAAAAGAGGAGCAAAAGTTTTTGAGGGTGTGGGAACTTTTTTCAAAAAGTTCCCACGAAGGTCTGGGGTGGTGGTACCGGCGTTGCCACCACCCGAACGTTTCGTGGCCCTTTTTGAAAAAAGGGCCACACCCCAAAAACTTTTGCGCCCTTAAGTCAGATTCTTAGGAGGTCGCCGTCAGCGTGAACGCGACATCCACCTTCAGCCCGACATAATCGCCGCTGCTCCAGGCCCCCTGCCCCACGCCGAAATCCGTGCGGGTGAGCGTGATCTTGCCCTTCGCCACCGCCTTGCTGCCGGTGACTTCGAGCGTGAACGGCAGCGACACCGGCTTCTTCACGCCGCGAATCGTCAGCGTGCCATTGGCCATGAATTTGTCACCGCCCTGCGGGGTGAAACCGGTGGCATCGAAAGTCGCCTGCGGGAAGGCGCTGACATCGAACCAGTCCGAGCCCGGCATCGCCTGGTCGCGCTGGGCATCGCCGGATTTGGCGCTGGCCAGGGCGATGGTGAGATGCACATGCGCCTCCTGCGGCTTTGCTGGGTCGTAAGAGATCTGCCCGCCCCAGCTGCCGAAGCTGCCGGTGAAGGAGGCGCCGGTTTCGGTGCCGGTGAAGGTGAGGCTGGAGGCGGCGGGCTGGATGCTCCAATCCGCCGCCAGAGCCGGGGAGCCGGCCAGCAGGAAGCCGGCCAGGAGAAGTGAGGGTTTCATCAGGCGCTCCGGGAGAAGGGCAGCATGCGGGCCAGCACGCCGTCGCGTTTGAAAAATTGATGACGGATCACCGCCAGCAGATGCACCCCGATCGCCGCCAGGATGATGTAGGCGCTCCAGGCATGCAGCGTGCCGGCGCGGTGCTCGCCGAGCTGGCTCACCCAGCCCGCCGGCACGGGAAGCACGGGCCAGGGGATGGTTTTGTACAGAACCGTCGGGATATGCAGCGGCGAGAGCGAGGCGACCAGCCAGCCGCTGAGCGGAATTTCCAGCATCAGCAGATAGAGCAGATGGTGCGTGCCATGCGCGGCCTTGACCTCCAGCTTGGTCATCGAGCCGGGTAAGGCGGGCGGTTTGTGACCGATGCGCCAGAGAACCCGCAAAATCACCGCCGCCAGAATGGTGATGCCGATGGATTTATGCAGCTGGAACAGCATGAATTTGGTGCCGATGGGAAAGCCCCAATGCACCATCGCCAGCCCCATCGCGATCTGGAACAGCATCCCCAGCGCGATCACCCAATGCAGGGTGATCGCAACCAGATCATAGCGCGACCGCGCGGCCATATTACTTCTGAACGAAGGCGGCGCTGATGGTGATGGCGACATTGTCGCCGATCAGCGGCAGGTAGGTTTTCTGGTTGAAGTCTGAGCGCTTCAGCGAGCCGGAGAGGTTGAAGCCGATCGTATATTGCTTGCTCAGCGGGTTGATGCCGCCGGCATTGAACTTCGCCCTGAGGGTCAGCGGCTTGGTGACGCCATGGAAGGTGAACTCACCGGTGACCAGAGCGGTATCCTTGCCGGTGCGCACGATCTTCTCGGACTTGAATTCGATGGTCGGGTACTTCGCCGCATCGAACCATTCGGGGGATTTCAGCTCGCCATCCAGCGTGGTGTTGGTGGTGGTGACGCTGTCGGTCGGCACGGTGATGTCGAAGCTGGAGGCGGAGAGCTTCTTCGGGTCCAGCGTGAGGGTGCCGGCGGCGTTGGTGAAATCGCCGTACCAGGTGGTGAAGCCCATATGGTCCACCGCGAACAGGATGCGGGTATGGGTGGGCTCGACGCTGTAGGTGCCGGCCTTCACGTCCGCCGGGTTCGGGTTGGGGCGGTCTGCGCCATGGCGAAGGCGGGCAGAGCGAGAGCAGCAAGCGCGATAACCTGGGTCTTCATGAGAACTCCCTGCGAAACACAATGAATAATGGCAAAAGTTTTTGGGGGTTTGGGGGCTTTTTTCAAAAAGCCCCAAGATTTTACAGTTTGGCGATCTCGGCCTCGGCCTTCGCCATCGACGGGGCGCGGTTATCAGGCAGCGCCAGGCCTTCGGCGCGCACGAACACAATGTCGGTGAGGCCGATGAAATTCAGCAGCGCGGTCAGGTGGCTCTCCTGATGCTCCAGCGCCGCCGCCGGGTTGCCCGGGGTGTAGAGCCCGCCACGGGTGGAGGCGATGATGACCTTCTTGCCCGCCGGGACGAGCCCGACCGGCACGCCGCCATCGCCATATTTGAAGCTCTTGCCGGCGACCAGCAGGCGGTCGATCAGCGCCTTCAGCTGGCTGGGGATGCCGAAATTATACATCGGCGCGCCGATGACGATGATATCGGCGGCGAACAGCTCGTCCATCGCGGCGGCGCCACGGGCGATGTCGGCCAAAGTGGCCTCGTCGGTGGGCGGGTGGCCGAACATGGCGCCGACATGGGCCGGAGAGAGATGACCCAGCGGGGTGGCGGCGACGTCCAGATACGAGATCTCGAGGCCGGGATGCTTCGCTTTTTCGCGCGCCACGATCTCGGCGGTAAGCTTGCGGGAGGCGGAATTATCGCCGAGCACGCTGGAATCGATATGCCAAAGCTTCATGATGTCACTCCTGACTATGGCGCCGGTCTGCGGCGCGGTTCGGAGCCTTATTAAAGAGATGATTTTCGGCGCAGAAGCCTATATATAAAGATGGATACCATCTTATTTGCCGATAGGTTCGCATGATTGAGGGCGTGACATTCGACCAGTTGCGGATTTTCGCCGCCGCGGCGGAGGAGAAGAGCTTTTCCGCCGCGGGGCGCAGGCTGGGGCGGGCGCAATCCGTGGTCAGCCAGGCGATCGCCAATCTTGAGGAGCAGCTGGGGGTGGAGCTGTTCCGGCGCGAGGGACGCTATCCGGAACTCACACCGGGGGCGAGCTGCTGCTGGCCGATGCGAAGGCGATGCTGGGCGGCATGGCGCTGATGAAATCCCGCGCCAGGGGCATGGCGGCGGGAATCGAATCGGAGCTGTCCGTGGCGGTGGATGTGATGTTCCCGATGTCCGTGCTCACCCGCACGGCGGAGGTGTTCGGCAAGCGCTTCCCCCTCACCCCGCTGCGGCTTTATGTCGAGGCGCTGGGCGGGGTGGCGAAGAATGTGCTGCAGCAGCAAAGCCAGATCGGCATCTTGTGCAACCTGCCGATCAGCATTTCCGGGCTGATGACCGAGCGGCTGCTGGCGGTGGAGATGGTAAACGTCGCCGCCCCCTCGCATCCGCTGGCGATGAAGAACGCCCCTTTGGGTGAATGCGAGGTGGCGCAGCATGTGCAGCTGGTGCTGACCGACCGCACGGAACTGACCGACGGGCAGGAATTCAGCGTGCATTCCAGGCGCAACTGGCGGCTGGCGGATCTGGGCGCGAAACATGCGTTTCTGCTCGCAGGTCTTGGCTGGGGCGGTATGCCGCTGGAGATGGTGCAGAACGATCTCGATGCCGGGCGCTTGCGGGAATTGCAATTGCAGGACATTCCAGCACGGGTGCAGATCAGCATGTCCGCCGCCTACCGGCAGGATGCGCCGCCGGGCCCGGCCGGGCGCTGGTTCATCGAGCAGCTGAAAAACTTCGCCGTGGAATCCCAGGGCGTGCAGGAATTGAAGGAATACGCATGAAAACGCTGATCGTGCAGATCAAATGCGAGCTGGGCCAGGCCTATGAGGTGGCGGCCTATATCATCGACAATGTGATCCCCTGCCATATCTACTCGATTTCCGGGCCATATGATCTGATGGCGATCATCAATCTGGAGGAGGACGAGGATCCGGGATTGTTCGTGAACAAACATCTGCACAAGGTGCCGGGGATTCGGGATACTTCGACGATGACCGCGTTCAACGCGTTTACGCCAGGATAACAGAAGTTTTTGGGGTGCAGCCCTTTTTTCAAAAAGGGCTGCAAAACGTTTGGGGCGTTGGCAACCTCGTTGCCAACGCCCCAAACGTTTTCGCCGCTTTTTTGTAAAAAAGCGGCACCAAAAAACTTTTGCTAACCGCCGTCCGCGTCCAGGCCAGCGCCGGAGATCCCGGCCACGGCGCAGGCCTCGTCATTGTCCGACGTGCAGCCGGAAATGCCCACCGCACCGATGATCGCCCCGTTCTGGCGGATCAACACCCCGCCTGGCACCGGCACCAGCGAACCGCCAATGGCGGCGGTGGCGGCGGCGATGAAATAAGGCTGCTGCTCGGCCCGCTTCATCAGCGCCCGCGAGCCCATGCCCAGCCCCAGCGCGCCTTGCGCCTTGCCCATCGCGATTTCGCCACGCTTCAGCGAGGTGCCATCCTGCGCCGCGAACGCCTTCTGCGCGCCGCGCGCATCCAGCACCACCACCGCCAGCGGCTTGGTCTCGATGCTCTTGGCATGGGCCAGCGCCCCCGCGATGATTTTCTGCGCGGTCTCCAGCGTCAACGCCATGGTCTATCCTTCCAGTTCCGAATCCCAATACAGATAATCGCGCCAGCTCTCATGCAGATAGTTGGGCGGAAAATGCCGCCCGCGCTCCTGCAGCTCATAGCCGGTGGGCCGGCGCGGCTCCTGTCGGGGGATCATATTGCACTCGCGCGGCATTTTCGAGCCCTTGCGCAGATTGCAGGGGCCGCAGGCGGTGACGACATTCTCCCAGCTGGTCCGCCCGCCGCGGGCGCGCGGGATCACATGGTCGAAGGTCAGCTCCTGGGTGGCGCGACGATCAAGGCAATATTGGCAGGAAAACCCGTCACGCAGGAACACGTTGAACCGCGTGAAGGCAGGCATGCGCGCCGAGGGAATGAAATCGCGCAAGGCGATCACGCTGGGCAGGCGCATGGAGAAGCTGGGCGATCTCACCTCTTGCTCATATTCCGACAGCACCGAAACCCGGTCCAGGAACACCGCTTTCACGGCATCCTGCCAGGTCCAGGTCGATAACGGAAAATAGGAAAGCGGACGGAAATCCGCATTGAGGACGAGGGCGGGAAAATGCAAACCGCCGTCGGGCATCAGTCTCGCCTATCCGGGCTGAGGCCGAAATCTTGGGGGCAGATACGAAACGCTGCCACATATGGTAGGCCGTTCGAGTCATGTGGACTTTATGACAGGCGGCGCGATGGGCGGCAAGCATCGGGCTTGATTGTCGCCCATTTGTCATCTGCAAGGCCGGTTCGTGAAGCCAGGGCGGCGCGCTATATCAGGGGGCAATATGAGCATCATCTCCCGCTTCGCCCCCAGCCCCACCGGCTATCTGCATCTGGGCCACGCTTATTCCGCCTGGCTCGGGCGCAGCCGCGCGGCGCAGTGGTTTTTGCGGCTGGAGGATATCGACACCACGCGCTGCAAGGCAGAATTCGCCGATGCGATCAAAGAAGACCTGGCCTGGCTGGGGCTGCGCTGGGAGGGGAGGTGCGACTCCAATCCGCGCATTTCGCCGATTATCGCGCGGCTTTGGAGGGGCTGGCGGGGCGCGGGCTGCTTTATCCGTGCTTTTGCAGCCGCGCGGAAATCGCCAAGGCGCAATCCGCTCCGCATGCGGCGGAAGGCATCTACCCAGGCACCTGCAAGCATCTGAGTGCCGCCGAACGCACGGCACGGATGGAGAACGGCGCGCCTTACGCGCTGCGGCTGGATACAATGCGCGCCTGCGCTGAGGCTGGGCCGTTGCGGTTCTTCGAGGAAGCGACCGGCTGGGTGGAGGCGCAGCCTCGCCGGCTGGGCGATGTGGTGCTGGCCCGCAAGGACACGCCAACCAGCTATCATCTCTGCGTGGTGCATGACGATGCGCTACAGGGGGTGACTCATGTGATCCGCGGCGAGGATCTGCGTGAGGCGACGCATATCCAGGTGCTGCTGCAAAAGCTGCTGGGCTATGAAACCCCGATCTACCATCACCATCGCCTGCTGCTGGGGCCGGACGGGCAAAGGCTGGCCAAGCGCGACAAGGCGCAGACGCTGCGCGCCTTGCGGGCGGAGGGCGTGCATCCGGACACGCTGCTGCACGGATTCGCGGCATGAGGCGGGCACTGGCAGCTCTCGGCTGGGCGGCGCTGTTCGCGGCCATTGGCGCGGTCTTATGTTTCGCGGCCGGGGATCTCGCCGCCGATCCCGGGCATTACCCCCTAAAAATGCAGCTTTATTTCCTCGGGCTGGGGGCGGCCGAGGGGCTGGCGCTGGGCCTGCTGGCGCTGTGCTTTGGCGGGCTGCCCGGCACAAGGGCCACGGGGCCTGCCTGGCTCGGGCCGCTACGTGCAATCTGGCTGCTGCTCCTGGCCGGGCTGGTGATGGGGCTGGCGACTTTGCTGCCGGTGCTGCTGCCGCTGGATGCCGGGCTGTTGCAAAGCCTGCATACCGGGCGGGTACATCTGCCGGATTTCCACAAGCCGCTGAGCCTGATGGAGATCGTCATTAGCGGCGAGCTGGCGGTGGCACTCTGGCTGGTGGGCGCGCTGCGCCGGCTGGGCCCGGCTCTGGCGCAGGATGGCAGCCCCGCTGGCCTCGCCTGGCGCCCGGCGCGCGGCCAGGATTATGCGCTGGCGCTGATCCTGGCCCTGGCGGTGATCCTGCTGGTGCTGGGGATTTTTCATCTGCTGCCACCGGATCCGGCGAAGCTGCAATCCCTGCCCTCGGCGCGGATGCTCTCCGGCCCGCTCTGGGCGCTGCCGGCCTTGCTGCTAGCCATCTGCGTGCTGGCGCCGATTGTCGAGGAGATTCTGTTTCGCGGCATTCTGTTCGCGGGGCTGGCCAGCCGGCTTGGCCCAGTTTGGGCGGCCTTGCTCTCCAGCCTGCTCTTCGCGGCCCTGCATGCGCCCGAAAAGCTGCATTACCCGCCGGGCTTCGTGGATGTGACGCTGCTAGCGCTGATCAATTGCGGCTTGCGGCTGCGGCTGGGCTCCATTCGCCCCGGCATCGCCTTGCACATCGCCTATAATACCGGCCTGTTGCTCGCCGCCCCGCTGTTACATTAGCCAATAATGGGGCATTTGGCAGGGGAAGGGAATTCGGTACACTAACCGCCGATAGCGGTTTTGGAGTGTAGGTTATGGGTGGTTTAAGCATCTGGCATTGGCTGATTGTTCTCGTCGTTGCCCTCCTTCTGCTGGGCGGCCGCGGCCGGGTGAGTTCGATGATGGGTGACCTCGGCAAGGGCATCAAGAGCTTCAAGCAGAGCATGGCCGAGGAAGACAAGCCCGCTGAAAAGCCCGCGCCCGCGGCTGACGCGCGGATGAGCGAGCTGAACGCCCCGCTGCCGGAGCAGCAGGTCAAGACCACGACGACCCACCAGGGCTGACATGGTCCCATCTGAGGCGGCGTCGGCGCTGGCGGAGATCGGGCGCCGAATGGATGCGCGCGGCTGGGTTCCCGGCTCCGCCGGCAACCTGTCCTCGCGCCTGGACGGGCAGAGCATCGCCATTACCCGCAGCGGTGTCCATAAAGGCCGGCTGAAGCCGGATGAGGACATCATCGCGGTGGATTATGCCGGCAAGCCGCTGGTCTCCAACCAGAAGCCGAGTGCGGAGACGCTGCTGCATTGCCAGCTCTACCGGCTGTTCCCGCCCGTGGGCGCGGTACTGCACGGCCATTCCGTGGCCGCCACCGTGCTCTCCAAGGAGGGGCCGATCAGCTTCGCCAATTATGAGCTGCTGAAAGCCTTCGGCTTTCCTACCCATGAGCTGGAAATCACCCTGCCGGTTTATGAGAACGACCAGGATATCGGCCGGCTGGCGGCCTTGATCGAGCCCGATCTGATCGCGGAAACGCCGATCGGCTATGTGCTGGCCGGGCATGGCATCTATGCCTGGGGCAAAGATGTCGAGCATGCCTATTGGCGCCTGGAGGCGCTGGAATTCCTGCTGGCCTGTGAGCTGGAGCGGAGGAAGCTGAAATGAGCCGTCTGACCGTTTATGAAGACACCAACCCCGGCACGCCGGTGTTCGACAGCACCGATCCGGTGGCGGTCGCCGCCGAGCTGAAGACCATCGAGGTCGGGTTCGAGCGCTGGGAGAGCCCGGTGCAGCTTTCCGCCGAAGCCAGCTCGGATGAGATTCTGGAGGCTTACCGGCCTTATCTGGACACGCTGATGGGCGAGACCGGGGCGGGCTCGGCGGATGTGATCAAGCTCTCGCCGGATCATCCGCAGGCCGGCGCGCTGCGGGAGAAGTTCCTCTCCGAGCATACCCATAGCGAGCCGGAAATCCGGTTCTTCGTGGAGGGGCCGGGCATTTCGTGCTACACGCCAATGGCCGCGTCTATGACGCGCTCTGCGAAAAGGGCGATCTGATCTTCGTGCCCACCGGCATCAAGCATTGGTTCGATGCCGGGCCGGCGCCGAGCTTTACCGCCTTGCGGGTGTTTACCGACCCGTCCGGCTGGGTGGCGCAATTCACCGGGGATGAGATTTCCAAGCGGTTTCCGGTCGCGTGATTCTCTCGGTCATCACGGATATCGAGGGCACCACGACGCCGATCAGCTTCGTGCATCGGGTGCTGTTTCCTTATGCGCGGGCGCGGATGGCGGATTTCCTGGCCGCCCATCCGGAACACCCGGCGCTGGCCGAGGTGGCGGAGCCGAAGCTGGAGACGCTGCTGGGCTGGATGGACCGGGATGAGAAGATCACCGCGCTGAAGAGCATTCAGGGCGAGATCTGGGCCGAGGGCTACGCCAAGGGCGAGCTGACCGGGGAGATTTACGCGGACGTGCCCCCTGCCTTGCGCCGCTGGATGCGCGCCGGCTTGCGGCTTTACGTCTATTCCTCGGGCTCCGTGGCCGCCCAGAAGCTGCTGTTCCGCCATACGCCGGAGGGAGACCTCACGCCTCTGTTTCAGTCTTATTTCGATACGACCGTCGGGCCAAAGCGCGAATCGGGCAGCTATCAGGCCATCGCCCGGGCGATCGGCGGGGCGCCGGAGGAGGCGTTGTTTCTCTCGGATGTCGAAGCCGAGTTGGACGCGGCGGCGGCGGCGGGGCTGGCGACCTGCCAGCTGGTGCGCCCGCAGGATGAGACCAGGCCCAGCGCCAAACATAAAAACGCGGTGGATTTCAAAGATGTCGCAGAATTTTACCACCTCCCCCGCGGATAAGCGGCCGGTCGCCCTCTTCCGCGCGCTGTCTGAGCGCCTGCAGAAAGCCCCGCTCGCGCGGGCTTTTTTGTGGGGGCTCGCCGCCGCCCTGGCGCTGCCGCCGGTGCATCTGCTTCCGGTTCTGCTGTTTTCCGTGCCGGCCTTGCTGCGGCTGGTGGACCAGGCGCCGAACTTAAAACGCGCGGCGCTGACCGGCTGGTGCTACGGCTTCGGCCTGGCGCTCGCCGGGCTGTACTGGATCACCGAGCCCATCCTCACCGAGGCGCAGACCTTCTGGTGGCTGGTGCCGCTCGCCGCCCCGGCGCTGGCCTTTGCGGTGGCGTTCTACACCATCCCGCCAGTGCTGGCGGCGCGGCTGGTACGGCCGGGGCTGGGCCGGGTGCTGGTCTTCACCGGGGTCTGGGGCTCTCCAACCTCGCCCAGCAATTCCTCTTCACCGGCTTTCCCTGGAATTTCTGGGGCACGGATTGGGCGATTCCTGGCACGCTCGGCAATATCTTCCTGCAGCCGGCAAGCCTGTTCGGAGTTTACGGGCTGACGCTGCTCACCGTCTTCCTGGCCGCGATGCCGCTCTTCGGCCGCAAGGGGCTGGCGGCGCTGGTGGCGGTGCTGGCCCTTTGGGCCGGCTATGGCTGGGTGCGGCTGGCCACCCCGAGGGCCAGACCGACACGAAAGTCGCCCTGCTGCAGCCGGATTTTCCGGAGCCGCCGGATTTCTCCCGCCCGGCTTTGCTCGCCAACTGGCAGCGCCTGCTGGCGATGAGCCAGGCCGGGATCAAGGCCGGGGCGACCACGGTGATCTGGCCCGAAGCCGCCAGCCCCTGGCTGCTGCAGAGCGACGATAATGCCCGCGCCCAGCTTGCCGCCGTCACCGGCACCACCCCGATCATCGCCGGCAGCCTGCGAGTCGCCGGGCCGAAGGATTACCGCAACTCCTTGATCGTCACGGACGGGCCACAACCACCGCTTGCCGTCTATGATAAATGGAAGCTGGTGCCGTTCGGCGAATATATGCCGCATTGGATTCCGCTGAAGATCATCCCCAGCCTGCTCGAAGGCGGCTTCACCCCCGGCAGCGGCCCGGAAACCATCGCCGACATCCCCGGCCTGCCGGCTTTCGCGCCGATCATCTGCTATGAGGCGATCTTCAGCGGCCAGATTATCGACGAGGCGCACCGCCCCTCCTGGATCGTCAACATCACCGACGATGCCTGGTTCGGCGATTCGGCCGGGCCGCGCCAGCATTTCGCCGATGTCCGTTTGCGCGCCGTGGAAGAGGGATTACCGCTGGTGCGCGCTGCAAATTCCGGGATTTCGGCGGTCATCGATCCGTTCGGACGGGTGACCGCCTTATTGCCGCTGGATGCGCAGGGCGTGCTCGTCGCGCCGCTGCCGGCCGCCCAACCCGCGACTCTCTATGCGCGCTGGGGGCTTGAAATCCCCTTGATGCTATCATTGGCCCTGCTCATCGCCGGTCTCGCCATAGGATACACCAAAAAGTTGCAAAATTGATAGGGTTATAAATGTTGTGTCTATTTAATAATTCAATTTGATGAGTTTTGTATTGATTTTGCGGTTAACGCCTGTTAACTTAACTTAGGCTAGTATATCCTGGCCTTTTTGTTATTCTATGTGCCGTTCACGTGGCGCACGCGCGCGTCGACTGGAACGGTCAAATCTTAATTCGACGTAATCGCGTCGGATGCTGGAGAGTAAGACATTTATGGCTGAAGAGAACGCTGAGCGTCCGGAACGTGAAAGCCGTCCCAGTCCCATCGACGTGCATGTCGGGTCGCGGATTCGTCTCCGCCGGACTTTGCTGGGCATGTCCCAGGAACGCCTCGGCGATGCGCTGGGGCTGACTTTCCAGCAGGTGCAGAAATATGAGCGCGGCATGAACCGCGTTGGCGCCTCGCGCCTGTTCGATATTTCGCGGATCCTGGATGTCCCCATCTCCTATTTCTTCGATGATATGCCCGAGGGCATGGCCGAGAGCCCGGTTTCCGGCCCGCGCGGCCGCACCTATGGCTTCGCCGAGCAGCAGGAGCCGTTCAGCGTCGGCATCGATGATCAGCTCACCAAGCGCGAAACGCTGGAGCTGGTGCGGGCCTATTACCGCATCCCCGACGCCCCGATGCGCAAGCGGATCTTCGATCTGATCAAGTCCCTGGCGCCGGCGGACGCCAGCTTCGAAGAGAATTGATCGAGCGCGTTGAAAAAGGCCCCGCAAGGGGCCTTTTTCATGCCCCTGCCCTTCGCCGCCCAGCCTATGAAGCCGCCAACAAGCGCGTATAATCAAAGGCCAAGCAACAAGACGAGGTGCGGGACATGGCCGATACACAATTGACCCTGCCAGAGCTGCGGGCGCTGGCCGAACGCGGCGCGTTGGATGTGGTGATCATGGCCATCCCGGACATGCAAGGCCGCCTGCAAGGCAAGCGGGTGATGCCGCGCCATTTCCTGGAAATGGTGGCGCAGGGCGAGGCGGAAGGCTGCGCCTATCTGCTGGCCACCGACATCGAATGCCAGCCGATCGAGGGCTATGCGATCAATAACTGGGAAAAAGGCTTCGGGATTTCGTCTTCCGGCCGGACCTCGCGACGCTGCGCCTGGCCCCCTGGCAGGAGGGGGCGGCGATCGTGCTGTGCGATATCGAGCTGCCCGGCCATCAGCCGGCCGCGGTGGCGCCGCGCACCATCCTGAAGCGCCAGTTGGAGCGGCTGCGCGGCCATGATCTGTTCGCTTATGCCGCCACCGAACTGGAATTCATCCTGTTCAAGGACAGCTATGAGGCCGCGTGGGACAAGGGCTATCGCGGCCTCACCCCGGCCAACCAGTATAATAACGACTATTCCATCCTCGGCACCGCCCGGGTGGAGCCGCTGCTGCGGCGCATCCGCAATGCCATGGAGGCGGCGGGTATCCAGGTCGAGACCTCGAAGGGCGAGTGCAATCTCGGCCAGCACGAGATCAATTTCCGCTACGGCCCGGCGCTGGAATGCTGCGACAAGCACGTGATCTACAAGGAAGCGGCCAAGGAGATCGCGGCGCAGGAAGGGCAGGCCCTGACCTTCATGGCCAAATATAATGAGCGCGAGGGCAATAGCTGCCATGCCCATCTCTCGCTGCGCAACGCGGCGGGCGAGGCTGTGTTTCTGGATGCCGAGCAGCACGGCCCGTCGCGGCTGTTCCGGCAATTCATCGCCGGGCTGCTGCGCCATGCCGAGGAGACGACCTTATTCTACGCCCCAACATCAACTCCTATAAGCGCTATGTCGCCAGCAGCTTCGCGCCGACGGCCCTGGCCTGGGGCATGGATAACCGCACCTGCGCCTTCCGGGTGGTGGGGCATGGGCCGGGCCTGCGGGTGGAAAACCGGCTGCCGGGCGGGGATGTGAACCCGTATTTGGCGCTGGCCGGGATGATCGCCGCGGGGCTCGCCGGGATCGAAGGGGATTACGCGCCGGTGGCGCCCTTCACCGGCAACGCCTATCAGGCGGCATTACCCCGGGTGCCAGCCAGCCTGGGCGACGCGGCGCTGCATTTCGCCTCCAGCGCCTTCGCCCACGCCGCCTTCGGCGCCGAGGTGGTCTCCCACTACGCCAATATGGCCAAGGTGGAGCTGGACGCCTTCAACGCCGCAATCACCGATTGGGAAAAATTCCGCTCTTTCGAGCGGATGTAAGCCGGGCGCTTCAGAGCGCCTTCTGCATGATCACCACGTCCAGCCAGCGCTCCAGCTTGAAGCCGACCTTGCGCATCGTGCCGGCATGCTGGAAGCCCAGGCTGGCATGCACGCCGATCGAGGCGGTGTTCTCCGAATCCCCGATCAGCGAGACCATCTGCTTATAGCCCGCCGCCTGCGCCGCTTCGACCAGCCCGAGCACCAGCGCCTTGCCGACCCCCTGGCCGCGCACATCCTCGCGCACATACACGCTGTCCTCGACCGTATGCTTATAGGCCGGGCGGGTACGGAACGGGCCGTAATAGCCATAGCCCAGGATTTTCGGCCCGTCCTCGGCCACCAGCCAGGCATAGCCGGCTGCCTGATTGGCCTCGAATCGCTGGCTCAACTCCTCCAGAGAGGGCGGCACATCCTCGAAAGAGCCAGTGCCGTGCAGCACATGATAGGCGTAGATCGCCTGCATCTGCGCCAAATCGTCGGTGGTCGCGGGTCTGATTTTCATGGGCCTGCCTGTCATTTGCGCTTCTGGGTAATGCAACCCGCCCGGCGATGGCAAATCCCGAGCTGACCGAAAACCAACAATCATTTCATGAAGTTTACAAAATTTTATATTTTTGTGTATTTTATGAATTGGTTATCTTTCGCTGGCCCGCTGTCTTACCGTTGTGCTCCGCGCCGTTTTCCGGGCATAAAGCGGGTGCGTCACGGTGCCTAGCGCCGCCGGATGCTGCCGCATGAGTGAGGGTTGAGACCATATGAATGACACGCCGCGCAACCCGGGATTGGGCGCCGACGAGCCGAGAGGTCCCGCCAATCCCGACATGGCGGCCCTCAGCGATGCCAAGCTGCAGCTGAACCAGGCTGGCGAGGCGCGGATGGCGGCGGTGCTGAACGTCGCCCGCTTCCATGGCGTCGAAATGGATCTGGACGGGCTGCGCCTGCGCGGCAGCGAGGCCGCACCGCCGCCGCCGGAGCTGGTGGTCTGGCTGAAGGAGGCCGGGCTGTGGGCGCGTGGCGTGCAGATGAATTTCCGCCAGATCATGAATATGGAGTCACCCTCCCCCATCATCCTGCTGCTGGATGATGGCGGCGCCGCCTTGCTGGTGGGGCGCGACCGGGGACGCGGCGTGCTGGTGCTGCGTGACCCGCGCCAGCCGACCTCCGCCGCCCCGGTGCTGGTGGATGAGCTGCGGCTGAAGCAGGTCTGGAGCGGCGCCACCTTGCTGATCCGCTCCAGCCGCCATGGCGCGCTCGAGGAACAGCCTTTCAATCTCGGCATGATCGCGCGGATCGTCTGGGGCGATGCGAAGATCCTGCGCGATATCGCCATCACCTCGGTGACGCTGACCGTGCTCAGCCTGGTGCCGATCCTGGTGGTGATGCGCATCATCGGCGTGGTCATCCAGTTCCACAGCACGCAGACACTCAATCTCGTCATCATCCTGATGCTGGTCGCGGTGCTGTTCGAGGCGATGATGACCTGGAGCCGCAAGATGATGGAGGTGGTGCTCGCGGCGAAGCTGGACGCGAAGCTCAACCTGATGATCTTCGACCGGCTGGTGGCGCTGCCGATCGAATTTTTCGAACGCGAGCAGGCCGGGCAGATTTCCTACAAGATCAGCCAGGTCAACCGGGTGCGGGACTTCCTCACCGGCAAGCTGATGAACGCCTTCATCGACGTGTTCATGCTGATCCTGCTGCTGCCGATCCTGTTCTATATGAGCGCGCCGCTGGCCTGGACCATCCTGATCGCCGCCGCCCTGATCGCGGCGATCATCGCCGTGTTCCTGCGCCCGATCGGCATCCTGATCGGCAAGGTGATCGCGGCGGAATCGGCCAAGGGCTCGATCCTGATCGAAACCGTGTTCGGCATCCGCACCGTCAAGGCGCTGGCGCTGGAGAATACCCGCGCCACGCAATGGGATGCCAGCGTCGCCGAGGTGGCGGAGCTGAATGTCGAGCAGGCGCGCATGGCCAACTGGCCGGCGGTGCTGACCATGCCGCTGCAGCGTTATTGCAGCTATGGCGTCATTCTGGTCGGCGCCTTCATCGTGCTGCACACCCAGAACTCGATCGACAGCGCCAGCCTGTTCGGCTTCATGCTGCTGGGCGGCCGCGTCGCCGGCCCGTTGGTCAGCCTCGCCGGCCTGCTGGACGAGGTGCATCAGGCCCGCGCCTCGATCGATCAGGTCGGCCATGTGCTGAACCGGCCAAATGAGCGCCAGGCGCTGACCACGGGGCTGCGGCCGCGCTTCGAGGGCGCGATCGAGTTCCGGGACGTGACCTTCCGCTATGAAGGGGCCAAGACCCCGGCGCTGGACAAGATGAATTTCAAGATCCCCGCCGGCACCATGCTGGGGCTGGTCGGGCGCTCGGGCTCGGGCAAATCCACCATCACCCGGCTGCTGCAGGGCATCAACCGCGACTATGTCGGTTCCATCCGCATCGACGGCACCGATATGCGCGAGATCAATCTGCGCCATATCCGCAAGAATTTCGGCATGGTGCTGCAGGATAACTTCCTGTTTCGCGGCACGGTGCGGGATAATATCATCGCCGGGCGGCCGGGCCTGTCCTTCGAGGATGCGGTGCGCGCCGCGCGCCTGGCCGGGGCCGAGGAGTTCATCGAGCGTCTGCCCAATGGCTATGACACCTTCATCCAGGAAGGCTCGCCCAACCTCTCCGGCGGGCAGAAGCAGCGCCTGGCCATCGCCCGCGCGCTGATCTCCGACCCGCGCGTGCTGATCCTGGACGAAGCCACCTCGGCGCTCGACCCGGAAAGCGAGGCGCTGGTGAATGCCAATATCCAGCGCATCGCCGCCGGGCGGACGATGGTCATCGTCTCCCACCGCCTCTCCTCGCTGCTGGATTGCGACCTGATCATGGTGCTCGATCAGGGCAAGACCATGGATATCGGGCCGCATAAGGAGCTGGTCCAGCGTTGCGCCATCTATCGCCATCTCTGGTTCCAGCAGAACCGCCACCTTGCGCCTGAAGGGTTCGACGATGAATCGTCTCAGCCAGCTATTGTCTAAATCCCCCCGGCGCGCGCTGGCGACCACCGGCGCGGAAGACACGCTGCCGATGGCGGCGCTGGAATTCCAGTCCCCGACCGCCGCCGTCATCGCCACACCGCTGCCGCCGCTGGCGCGCTCGACCGGCTATACGATCACCGCTCTGGTGGCGATCGTGCTGCTGATCGCCGCCGTGTTCAAGGTGGACCGGCTGGTGACCGCCACCGGCATCCTGAACGCCACCACGCCGGATATCAGCGTGCAGGCCTTCAGCGCCGCCTCGATCGTGCGCGACATCAATGTCCGCCCGGGCGACCTCGTCTATAAGGGCCAGGTTCTGGCCTCGCTGGACCCGACCTACGCGACAGCGGACTATGATTCCCTCACCCAGCAGGAGCAGAACTACGCCGCCCAGGTGGCGCAGCTGAAGGCGCAGGAAGAGGACAAGCCCTATGTGCCGGATCCCAACAACCCGTCCTCGGCGCTGATGCTGCAGACCTATAACCAGCAGATGGGCCAGTATCATTATACGCTGGAGAATTACGACCAGCAGATCAACCAGCTGAAAACCCAGATCACCGGCTACCAGCAGCAGGCGGATTATTATGCCCAGCGCCTGAAGATCGCCACCAATGTCGAGGCGATGCGCAAGAAGCTGCAGCAGATGCAGGTCGGCAGCCAGCTCGATTCAGAGGCCGCGACCGATGAACGGGTGAATGTCCAGGCGCAGCTCTCACAGGCCCAGTCCCAGGCGCAGGCGGATGAGCGCCAGCTCGCCGCGGTGCAGGCCCAGCGCGACAGCTTCGCGCAGGAGTTCCGGGCGAAAATCTCGACCGATCTCGCCACCGCGCTGAATAATCTCGCCCAGTCCCAGCAGGAGCTGGCGAAGGCGAAGCTCAACCATGCGCTGCTGGTGCTGCAGGCGCCGCAGGATGCGATCGTGCAGAGCGTGGCCCCGGTTTCCGTCGGCTCCGTGCTGCAGGCCGGCCAGCAGCTGATGCAGCTGGCGCCGATCAACGCCCCCTTCATCGTCGAGGCCGATATTCCCGCCGATGAATCCGGCTTCGTGCGGGTGGGCGACAAGGTGACCATCAAGTTCAACACGCTGGATTCCACCCGCTATGGCAGCGCCGTGGGCACCGTGCAGTCGGTCAGCCCGGAGAGCATCAACCCGCAGAACCAGGAAAATGCCGTGACCATGGGCGCGCCGCTGCCCACCGCGCCGCATACGCTGTATTACAAGGCGCAGATCTCCTTGGATGTGATGAACCTGCATAATGTGCCGCCCGGCTTCCGGCTGGTGCCGGGGATGCCGCTGGAGGCGGATATCGTCGTCGGCAAGCATTCCATCCTCTCTTATTTCCTCTCGCAGATGGCGCCTGTCGCCTATCAGAGCTTGCACGAGCCCTGAGCCATGGCGGTGAAATTCTCCCTTGCCGACAAGCTGGCGGCGCGCAATCCGCAAAAGGCCCTGGCCCGCGCCCGCGAGCTGGCGGCCCAGGGCGCGCATGAGCGGGCCTTCCCGCTCTTCGCCACCGCCGCCGAGGCCGGGCTGGCGGACGCGGCGCGGGAGCTTGGCTTTTATTACCTGAATGGTGCCGCCACCGGCTTTCGCAGCGCCAAGGAGGCGGCGCGCTGGCTGCTGCTGGCCGCCCAGGCGGGGGATGCCAAGGCGCAGGCGGAGCTGGGCAATCTCTACGCCCATGGGCTCTACCGCGATGATGACAGCCAGGCCCTGTTCGCCCCCAGGACCAAGGCGCCGACACGCCCGAGCAGACCGCGCCGGACCTTCAGGCGGCTCTGAAATGGCTGACCCTTGCCGCCGAGGCCGGGGAAGCCAATGCGCAGACCCAGCTAGGCTATCTCTATTCGCGCGGCCCGGCTGAGGTGCAGAATATCGAGCAGGCCAAGCATTGGTATGGCCGCGCCGCCGCCGCTGGCCTGCCGCACGGCCATCTCGGGCTGGGCACCATCCTGCTGCTGGAAGCCGATGACGACGAGAAAACCTTTGCCGCCGTCGCGCATATCCGCAAGGCGGCCGAGGCGGATCTGGCCACCGGGCATTTCTATCTCGGGCTGATCCATGAGCGCGCCATCGGCGTGCATGCGGATCTCGAACAGGCCGCCAGGCATTACAAGCTGGCGGCGGAGAAGGGCATCCGCGATGCCCAGCACCGCTATGGCATCATGCTGTATCAGGGCCAGGTGATCGCGCAGAACAAGGTGGAGGGCGAAACCTGGCTGCGCCGCGCCGCCCTGGCCGGCGATGCCGAGGCGGCGATGCGCGTCGGCGAGATCTACGCCAAGGGCGATGACGGGTTTCCGCCGAATTATGCCGAGGCCGCCAACTGGTTCCGGGTGGCCGCCGAGGGCGGGCATCGCGGGGCGGCGCGCACGCTCGGGCTGCTCAACCTCACCGGCATCGGCGCCGTGCCGCGCAACCCGGACGAGGCGGCGAAATGGCTGCGTCTGGCCGCCGAGCAGGGCGATCAGCGCGCCCAGACGGATCTGGCCAGCATGGTGGTCAAGCGTCAGGTCAATCCGCGCGTCGCGGAGATTCCGCCGGTGCAGGACTGGTTCGCCAAGGCAGCCGAATCCGGCGATCCGATCGGCGCCTATAATTTCGCGGTCTGCCTGGCCGAAGGGGTCGGCGTGGCGCGCGATGACGCGGCGGCGGCGCATTGGTTCCGCAAGGCGGCGGACAATGTCGTCAATGCCCAGTATCGCTATGGCCGCATCCTCGCCGAAGGGCGCGGGGTGGAGCAGAATCTGGAGGAGGCGCGGTTCTGGCTGCAGAAGGCCGCCGATTTCAATCTGCTGCCGGCCTTGCTGGATCTCGCCATGCTGCATCTGCAAGGCCTCGGCGGCCCGCGCGACGATGAGGCGGCGCGGGTGCTGTTTGAGCGCGCCAGCGAACAGGAGAGCGCGGAGGCGATGTTCTCGCTCGGCGCGCTCTATGGCGGCGGCCATCAGATCGAGACCGATCGCGCCAAATCCCTCGCCTGGTACCGCCAGGCGGCGCAGCGCCAGCATCCCCGCGCGGCCTTGATGCTCGGCCTGTATCTGCGCGATGGCATCGCCACCGCGCCCGATCTCGAAGCCGCACGGCAATGCTTCAGCTTCGCCGCCGAGGCGGGGCTGGACGAGGCCAAGGCCGCGCTCGCTGGCCTGCCACCGGCGGCAGCGGCGGAATGAGCCGCATCCGCGCTTGAGCAAAACGCCCGGCACGGCAGACCCCAGCACCGCCACCGCCGCCTATCTACGGGCGCAGCGTCCGGGCGAGGATGCGCTGTTCTGGCTGCAGCGCGCCAAGCGGCTGGCGCCGAAAGACCCCAGGATCGATCTCGAACTGGCGCAGCGCGAGCTGGCGGCCGGGCCGGACGGTGCGAAGCGGGCGGCGGCGCGTTTCGCCGAGATCGCGGCCAAGCATGACAGCGCCACCGCCTGGATTGGCCTGGCCATCGCCGCGCAGATCCAGGGCGATGCCGCCGCCGCCGCCCGCGCCGCCGAGGAGCTGTTGGCCCGTCATTGTCTGGGGGAGGATCCGCAGCTGCCGGCGTTCCTGCAGCATATCAGCCTGAATGCCGGCTATGGCGGGTTTCAGGGAATGGATGCGCAAGGGACACGCATCCAGCACGGCCAGCCGCCCTTTCTGGGGCGCCACCTGACGAGGCGGTGCTGAACCGGATCGAAGGGGTGGTGGAGGCGCATCGCGGCGGGCTGCGCGGCTGGGCGGTGCGCCCGGCCGCACCGGACCAGAAGCCGCGCCTCATCGTTACTGGCGGCAATGGCGCCCGGCTCAGCCTCACCTGCGGCGCGGCGCTGCAGGCGGACGACGCCACGCCGCTGCTGCCGCGCTACCGGTTTAGCCTCACCGCCCGGCGCCTCGCCGCCCTCACCCCGCCTTATCTGGTCAGCGGCGCGGATGGGCGGGCTCTGCTCGGCGCGCCGCTGAACCCGGCGGATTTCGCGCAGCGCCCGCGTCCGGCGGCCCGGCGCGGCAAGGCCCCGTCACGCGGCCCGCGCCGGGCCCGGCTCGCCATCATCATGCCGGTCTATCGCGGGTTGGAGGAGACCAGGGCCGCCCTGGCCAGTGCGCGCCGCGCCTTGCCGCCCGGCGCAAGGCTGATCGTCGTCGATGACGCCACCCCGGAGCCGGCCCTGGCCGCCCTGTTGAACCGGGCGGCAAAGCGCGGCCAGATCGAGCTGCTGCGGCACGAAGCGAATCGGGGCTTCTGCGACGCGGTGAATACCGGCCTGGACGCGGCCAAAAATCACGATGTGATATTACTCAACAGTGACGTTTTGGTCCCGAAAGATGCCTTCGCGACACTGCGCGAGGTCGCCTATGCGGCGCCCTGCATCGGCACCGTCACCCCACTCTCCAACGAAGCGACGCTCTGCTCCTATCCCGATCCCGCCGGCGGCAATGCGATGCCGGATCTGGCGGGCGCCACCAGGCTGGACCGGCTGGCCCATAAAACCAACGGGCTGGGCTGGGCGGAGATCCCCACCGGGGTCGGGTTCTGCCTCTATATCCGGCATGATTGCCTGCAACAGACAGGGGCTTTGCGCACCGCGCTGTTCGCCCAGGGCTATGGCGAGGAGAATGATTTCTGCCTGCGGGCACGCCATCTCGGCTTTGCCAGCGTCGCCGCGCTGGGCGCCTATGTCGCGCATCGCGGCGGCGTCTCCTTCCGGGGCGCCACCCAGGCGCTGATGCGGCGCAATCAGGCGGTGCTGGAGCAGCTCTTTCCGGGCTACCGGGCGCTGATCGAAGCGGCCAGCGCGGCGGATGCGCTCGCCCCCGCCCGCGCCGCCTTGGATGCGGCACGGCTGCAGGCGGCCCGCGCCGGGCGCCGCAGCGTGCTGCTGATCAGCCATGGCCATGGCGGCGGGGTGGCCCGGCAGATCGAGCGCGTCTGCGCCGCATTGCGCGCGCAGGGGAAATTCCCCCTGGTGCTGACAACGAAATTTCCCACCACCCGGAAGGCCCCGCGCTATCCCTGGCCGGCCTTGCTCTGCGATGGCCATACCCAGACCAGCCCCAACCTGACCTTCGACCTCGCCTGCCAGTTCGAGGCCTTGCTGGCGCTGCTGCGCGGCTTCCGGGTCGAGCGGGTGGAGATGCACCATATGCTGGGCCAGCATGAGGCGCTGCGTGGGCTGGCGGCGGCGCTGGGGGTACGGCAGGACATCGTGCTGCATGATTATGCCAGCTTCTGCCCCGCGTCTCGCTGCTCAACCGCCCGACGCGGGAGGCGCCGTTGCGCTATTGCGGCGAGCCGGATGTGAAAGGCTGCGAAACCTGCGTGAAGCAGGACCGGCGCGGCGTGTTCGAGACGCTGCCGGTGCAACGCCTGCTCACCCGCTCCCGCGCCGAATTCGCTGGCGCCAGGGAGGTGCGCGTGCCCTCCGGCGACATGGCCCGCCGCCTGGCGCGGCATTTCCCCGGGCTGAAGCCCCGCATCACCGCTTGGGATGATGACAGCCAGCCGGTCTCCTTGCGGCCGCCACGCACCGGGGCAAGGCGGATCGCGGTGCTGGGCGGCATTGGCCCCACCAAGGGCTATGACGTGCTGCTGGATTGCGCGCTGGACGCCAAAGTCCGCGCCCTGCCCTTGGAATTTTTCATCATCGGGTCCAGCGCCGAGGACGGCGCCTTGCTTGAAGCCGGGGTCAAGATCACCGGCGGCTACAAGCCGGAGGAGCTGGACAGCCTGATCGCGGAGATCCAGCCCGACCTCGCCTTCATTCCCTCGATCTGCCCGGAAACCTGGTGCTTCACCCTCACCGAGGCCTGGGCGGCGGGGCTGTATGCGCTGGTGTTCGATCTCGGCGCGCAGGCGGAGCGGGTGCGGGCCACCCAACGCGGCGCCGTGCTGCCGCTCGGTCTGCCCGCGGAACGGATCAACAACGCCCTGCTCGGGATCAATTTTTGACCCCGCAGCGCCGCCCTCAGGCTGGCCAGTCGGGCTTCGTTAAGTTAGCTGTGTCATGCCTTGCTTGTGTGGAAAGTTCTGCAACAATATGGGCAACCACGCTGTCTTGCTTTTTGAATTTCTAACTTCGAGGACACCCCATGGCCGCTGCCAAATCCGCCACCGCCACGCCCAAGAAGCCGGCAGCGCCCGCTCCCGCCCCCAGCCGGAGGCCGCCAACCAGGGCGGCGCCAAGCTGCAGGAGCTGAAGGTGACCGGACATCTGATGCAACTGCCGCCGGGCCTGTTCTGTTTCGTTAACGAGCTGAACCCTGGGGCTGCCATTCATAACGGCATGCCGGGCGTGCGCGTCTCCCCGCCGCCCTCGGGCGCACAGAATGTCGAGATTTCCAGCTTCCGTGGCGATGGCTGGCTGAATGCCGAGGGCGATGCCGCGCTGGTGCGGGTGAAGAACCAGCCGGGCCAGGTGCTGGTGACCATCTATCAATACGCCAACCTGCCGGATGCGGCGCCGAAGCTGCAGGTGCGCCAGCTGCTGGGCGAGGCGCAGATCGCCGCCAACCAGCCCGCCGCCGCTGAAGCCGCCCCTGCCCCGGCCAGCGCCGCGATGAACCCGGCCGAGGAGATGGATTTCATGGCGCATATCCAGAGCCGTGGCGATGTCGGCGCTGGCTTCGGGGACTGGCTGGGCGAGGCTGGCAGCAAGAACTGGGTCGAGGGCTTCTCGATCAAGGCGCCGGCGGGCGTTGCCCCGGCGGACTTCACCTATCAGGCGGTGCTGGGCCGTGGCTGGCTCTCGCCTTGGGTGGAAGCCGGGCAATATTGCGGCTCGCGCGGGATGGCGCTGCCGCTCTTGGGGCTGCGTGTGCGTCTCTCCGGCGAAGCCGCTGAGCAGTACGATATTTCCTATTCCGCGAAATTCATCGGCGGCGCCTCGGCCGGGCCGGTCGGCAATGACGAGACCTGCGAGGCCGAGCGGCTGGCGCCGCTGGAGGCCTTCCAGATCACCCTGACTCCGCGCGGCAAAAAGCCGGCCAAGGCCCGCAAGTAAAACCCGGCGAGGCCTGGCGTGAATTTCCTCTTCGTCCATCAGAACTTTCCCGGCCAGTATCTGCATATTCTGCGCAGCCTGCTGGCCGATAACCAGGCGGAGCCGGGCACGCACGAGATCGTGTTCATGTCCGAGCCGAACCAGAATTACATGGAAGGGGTCCGCAAGGTCACCTACTCAAGGCCGCCGCCGCCGCCAAATCCCTCACTCCGGCGGCGCGGGAATTCGAGCAGGCGGCGATCCGCGCCCAGGCCGGCTATCAGGGCCTCGCCCAGATCAAGGCGCTCGGCTTCAAGCCGGATATCATCATCGGCCATCATGGCTGGGGTGAGATGCTCAATCTGTGCGATGTCTTCCCCGGCGTGCCGATCCTCGGCTATTTCGAGTTCTATTACCGCATCCATGATTCAGACGTGAATTTCGACCCGGAATTCCCGATGCATGTGACCAATTACGGCGCGGTGCGCGGCAAGAACACGATCAATCTGCTGGCGCTGGCGCTGGAGCAATGGGGCCAGACCCCGACGCGCTGGCAGTACGACACCTACCCCGCATGGGCCCGCGGCAAGATGCGGATCATCGAGGAAGGGGTGGATCTGTCACTCTGCGCGCCGGACCCCAGCCTGTTCAAGAAAACCGTGAAGGTCGGCCCGCTCACCGTCACGCCGAAGCAGAAGTTGATCACCTTCGTCTCGCGCAATCTGGAGCCCTATCGCGGCTTCCACACCATGATGCGCGCCTTGCCGGCGATCCTGAAGGCGCGGCCGGATGTGGTGGTCTCGCTCGTCGGCGGCGACGATATCAGCTATGGCGCCATGCCCGCCGAGGGCGGCAATTGGCGGCAAAAGATGATGAAGGAGCTGGAAGGCCAGATCGACATCTCGCGCGTGCATTTCATGGGCAAGGTGCCGTATGGCGACCATCTGACCCTGCTGAAGCGTTCGGACGCGCATGTTTATCTCAGCTACCCGTTCGTCGCCTCCTGGTCGCTGCGCGAGGCGCTGGGCTGCGGCTGCGCCATCATCGGGGCGGACAGCGTGACGGTGGCGGAGTTCATCAAGGACGGGGTGAACGGGATCTCCACACCGACACTGGACCATGACAAGCTGGCCGAGAACGTGCTGCGGCTGCTGGGTGATGCCAAGCTGACCGCGAAGCTGCGCAAGGGCGCGCGCGATTATGCCGAGGCGCATCTGGGCATGGATGCGTATATCGCGCGCTACCGGGCTTATATCGAGGAGATCGTGGGGGCGAAGCTGCTGCCGGATGCGCCGGCGAAGCCTGTGAAGGCCCCGGCGGCGAAGCCGGCGGCAAAGGCCAAGCCGAAATCCAAGGCTAAGTGAGTCGATTTTTTTAGAGCAATCTGTGTTGAGGTTGAGGCTGGCGCGTCAACCTCAACGCCGATTGCGCTCTTGGTTTTCTATTCCCGCACGCCACCAATCTTGAAGTGCCGCAGCAGCCACGGCATCGTCAGCCCCTGCCCCACCACCGAGACCACGACCACACCGAAGGTCGCCACCAGCACCTCGTCATGCATCGGCATGTCCAGCGGCAGTGACAGCGCCAGCGCCAGCCCCAGCGCCCCGCGCAAGCCTCCCCACCAGAGCACGTGCTGACAAGGCGGCTCGATGCGCCAGCGTGAGCCCGCGAACAAAGCGCAAAGCGGATAGACCGTCAGCGCCCGCCCGGCCAGCACCGCCAGAATGATGAAGACCAGCGCCCAAATTCCCAGTCTATGAAACGGAATCCCCGCCACGGTGATGCCGATGAGCAGAAACACCATGGAGTTGGCGATGAAGGCGACGAAATCCCACATCTCCAGCGCGAACTCCTTGCCCTTCACGCTGACCATGCCGGTGAAGCGGGTCTTGGTCTCGGCCAGCCCGAGATTGCCCAGCAGCAGCCCGGCGGTGACCGTGGCCAGCACGCCCGAGCCGTGGAAATGCTCAGCCAGCAGGAAGGCGCTATAGGCCAGCACGGCGGTGACGGTGCTCTCCACCAGATGATCCTCGGTGCCGCGCACCAGCAGAATCGCCACCCCGGCGCAGAGCGCCCCGGCCAGGATGCCGCCGCCGACCGTGACCAGCAGCAGCCCGCCAATCTGCCCGACGCCGACATGCGCCTGCCCCGCCGCCTGCACCCAGACCAACGCCAGCGCGAACAGCACGGCGGCAACGCCGTCATTCAACAGGCTCTCGCTCTCCACCAGCAGCCGCAGCCGGCCGCGCACGCCATTATCCTTGAACATGGCGATGACCGCGACAGGGTCGGTTGCGGCGATCAGCACGCCGAACATCAAGGCCGGGGCAACGGCCAGCCCAGGCCGAAATGCAAAGCGGCGGTGACGAAGGCGGCCGAGATCAGCGTGCCGGGCAGCGCCAGGGTGAGGATCGGCAGCGCATCCTGACGCAGATCCTTCCATTGGATATTGATCGCGGCCTCGAACAGCAGAGGCGGCAGGATGATTTCATAGATGATGCTCTGGGTCAGGGTCAGCCCGGCCTGGAACGGGCTCACCGCCAGGGCGATGCCGGCCAGCACCAGCCCGACCGTGTAGGGCAGTTTCAAACGATGGGCGATCAGCGCCACCAGGGTCGCCACCACCAGCAGGCTCAGCATCGAGGTCAGGAAATCATTCATATCGCTAGGGGATATAAGGTGCTTTGGAAGAGAGTCGCGAGATTTCGGGGCAAAATCGACCCAGCCTGGTCAATGCTGCATCAATACCGGCAGATCGAGCTGCCGCAGCACCTCGGCGGTGGCGCCGCCAAACAGGATTTCGCGCAGCCTGCCATGGGTAAACGCCCCATGACCAGGAAATCCGCGCCGACCGCATGTGCCTCCGCCAGCAAGGCGGTGCCGACATGGCGCCCGGCAAGGGCGAATTCATGCAGCCGCGCCGGGCGGCCGGCGGCTTCCAGGCTGTCCAGCAAAGCTTGCGGCGGCGGCGCAGCATGGGGGCTGTCGGTGCCCAGCAGGATGGTGGCGCGCTGGCAGGCGCGCAGCAGCGCCTGCACCGCGCCGATGGCCCGGGCGGCGGCATTGTCGGCATCCGACCAGGCGATGGCGATGCTCTGGGCGAAGCTGTGCGGCATCTGCCGGGGCAGCAACAGCACCGGCTTGGCCAGGCGCAGCAAGAGCAGGTCCAGCAGCGCCCGGGCATCGGCATCGCCCTGCGGGGCGGCGAGCAGGATCAGATCCGCCTCCCGCGCCGCCGCGGTGACGATCTGCTCAGGCGCGCCGGCGCGGATCTCCAGGCTGGGCAGGCCAGACTGCCGCCAGGCATCGGCGCGCTGCGCCAGCTCCACCGCCAGCGCCTGCTGGGCGGCGGCGAAGCGGGCATCGGTGCGGGCGGTGTGGACCTCTTCGGTGGGCATGAAGTCAGGGTCGCTCTGCGCCAGCGGGTGCAGCAGCGTGATCGCGGTGGGGCCAGCCTGGGCGAGCAGGCAGGCGCTGGCGGAGAGGATTTGATCCGCCGTCGCGGTTTCGGTGAGCAGGGCGAGCACGCGCAACATCAGGAGGCTTCCTCCTCGATCGCATTCTGCGCCACCTCCGCCACCTGGGCACTGGTGCCGCCAAGATGCGTGCCCAAAGCGTACCCCGCCGCCACCGCCGCCAGGCAGAACAGCACGGAGACGAAGATGTTCAGGAACGCCCGGCCCGGCGCCCCGCCGCGCAGCAGATCCAGCGTCTGCAGGCTGAAGGAGGAGAAGGTGGTGAAACCGCCGCAGACTCCGACCATGAAGAAGATCCGCACCGGCTCGGGTGCTGGGAATTTGCCATGGCTCAGTGTCAGCGAGCCGAAAAACCCGATGGCGAAGGAGCCGATGATGTTGATGATGATGGTGCCAACGGGCAGATTCTTGCTGACCGAGGCGAAGAATAGGGCCACCCAATAGCGCCCGACCGAGCCGATGGCCCCGCCCAGCGCGACAACCAGGGTTTGCAGCATGGTCTCTCTCTCCTTCTTCAATGCCGCGGGAGATGCCAATCAGGCACAAAACTCCCGCAGCGTTCCATGCAAAGCGCATGATCCGTGCAGGAGTCATCAGCTCCCCGAAGGAGCGGTTTTGGGGGACTCCATCCCCGTGCCTCTGTTCTAAAAGGAACGGGGCGCCGGCTCAAGCCTGGCCGGAATCCTTCGCCGCCAGCGCGCCGATGGCGGCCCAGTCCAGATTTTCACCACCATTCGCCATCAGCGTCAGGAAGCGGTCGCGCAGCAGGCTGGCGAGCGGCAGCGGCACGTTGAGCGCCTCAGCAGCCTGCAGCACCAGGCGAATATCCTTCTGGCCGAGCGGCGCGGCGAAGCCGGGCGGCGAGAATTTCTGCTCCAGCAGGATCTGGCCATAGATTTTATAAACCGGCGCGTTGAACAGAGTGGAGGTGAGCAGCTCCAGATAAGCCGCCTTATCCACCCCGCCCTTGCCGACCAGCGCCAGCGCCTCACCCAGCGCCTCGATCACCGAGACGATGAGGAAATTGCCGCTGAGCTTGACCAGATTGGCATGGGAGGGGGTTTCGCTGAGCACGAAGCTGCGCTGGCCGATGACATCGAAGAGCGGCTGCGCCGCCTCGATATCCGCCTTGGCCCCCGCGGCGGCGATGAACAGCTTGGCGGCGGCGGCGGCATCCGGCCGGCCAAAGACCGGCGCGGAGAGATAACGCTGCCCGGCCTTGGCATGGGTTTTTTCCAGCATCTCAGCGGTGGCGACCGCGATGGTGCTGCAGGAAATATGCAAGCCCCCCTGGGGCAGATGCGCCAGAATCCCATCCGGCCCATGCAGCACCGCCTCCAGCGCCGCATCATTGGCGAGCATGGTGAATATGATTTCCTTGCCGGCGGCGGCCTGGCCGGGGGTGGCGGCGATCGGCGCATCCAGCCCCACCGCCTTCTCGCGGGTGCGGTTATAAAGCGTGACCTCATGCCCGGCCTTGATGAGGTTCGCCGCCATGCCGTGGCCCATCTGCCCCAGCCCGATAAATCCGATTTTCATGCGTTTGATCCTGTTCGCGGTACGCCACGGGGCGCGCCAAATCATCGCTGAATTGGGGGTTCAAGCGTTGATGAACAAGGATTTATGAGATGGAAAATGGTCGGAGCGGCGGGATTCGAACCCACGACCCCCAGTCCCCCAGACTGATGCGCTACCAGGCTGCGCTACGCTCCGGCCGTGGGGCGAGGCTGTAGCAGCATGGGCGCGCGCCGCCAAGGGGCAGAGGCGATAAAACCGATGGCTAAAACAAAACCGCCGGCCCAGCGGGCGCGGCGGTTTGTGTTGCGAGAGGCTTATCAGGCAATCAGCGCAGAACCCCGCGCATCGCCTCCAACGCCACCAAAGTTTCTGTGAGCAGCGCGCGCAGGCGCAGGATCTCGTCCTCGGGCGCCAGAGGCTGGCGGGGCGCCGGCGCATCCTCCACCAGGACCGGCTCCGGGCTTGACGGCGCGGCCTCATCCTCAAGCGGCGTTATGTCGTCGCCCAGCGCGGCCTCGGTCTGCACCACCTCCTCAACCAGCATGGTCTCGGAGGCATCGATCACCGGGACCAGAACGGGAACCGGCACGGGCGGCTGGTCCAGCGGCAATTCCACCGCGGTCTGGCGGGCCGGCTCAGCGGCGTGGTTCGGCGCGGAATCGCGCAGCAGACGTTGCACGCCCTTGATCGTATAGCCCTGAGTATAAAGCAGATCCGCGACCCGGCGCAGCAGCGCCACATCCTCGGGCCGGTAATAGCGCCGCCCGCCGCCGCGCTTCAGCGGCCGCACCTGCGGGAATTTCGTCTCCCAGAAGCGCAGCACATGCTGGGGCACATGCAGCTCGTCAGCGACTTCGGAAATGGTACGGAACGCATCGGCGGCCTTGCGGATACGCGGACGCCCGGCCTCATGGTTCAGGTCGGACGCTACGCCGTCATCCAGCGCCGCGTTAAATTCTTCATCCACCATGCGATCCTTCGCTCAGTCAGTCTTTGGGGCGGACGGGCCGCCATTCACCGCGTCGCGCAACATCTGGCTGGGGCGAAACACCAGAACGCGCCGCGGCAGGATCGGGACTTCAACACCGGTTTTCGGATTCCGGCCAATACGGCGCCCCTTCTGCCTGACAGAAAAAGTGCCAAAGCCACTAATTTTAACGGATTTTCCAACCTCGAGCGCATCCGCGATCCGGTTCAGGACATGCTCAAGCAGATCCGCCGATTCGTGCCGCGACAAGCCGACACTCGCGTAGATCGCCTCGGTAAGCTGTGCACGCGTCAAAGTGTTCATTTTGCAAGATTAGCACGAGCGGCTTGGCGGTCAATCAGTTCTTGACCGATTCGCGTGAAATGGTGGCGACTCGTGGCGAGGTGCTGATCTTAAACGCTTTTTAGTTGGCTTACAGCCGCAGCAGGGCCGAGCCCCAGGTCAGGCCGCCGCCCAAGGCTTCCAGCAGCACCAGCTGGCCGGGCTTTGCCCTGCCTTCTTCCATCGCCACCGCCAGCGCCAGCGGGATGGAGGCGGCGGAGGTGTTGGCGTGCTTGTCGACAGTGACGATAACGCGCTCATCCGGCAGGCCGAGCTTCTTGCCGACACCGTCAATGATACGGCGATTGGCCTGGTGCGGCACCAGCAGATCAATATCGGCGGCGGTGAGGCCGTTCTCGGTCAGCGCCTCATTCACCGCGCCGGCCAGCAGCGTCACCGCATGGCGGAACACCTCGCGCCCATGCATCACCAGATGGCCGGATTTGTCGGGCTGGCCGACAGCGCCATCCACATAGAGAATATCCGCCAGCTTGCCATCGGCGTGCAGATGGGTGGAGAGCACGCCAGGGCCATCCTTGGTCACGCTCTTGGCTTCCAGCAGCACCGCGCCGGCACCGTCACCGAACAGCACGCAGGTGGTACGGTCCTCGAAATTCAGGATCCGGGAATAAACCTCGGAGCCGATCACCAGCACGCTCTGCACCTGCCCGGCGCGCAGCATCGCATCCGCGACCGAGAGCGCATAGATGAAGCCCGAGCAGGCGGCGGCGAGGTCGAAGCCGAAAGCGTTCTTCGCGCCCAACGCCGCCTGGATATGCACGGCGGTGGAGGGAAAAGCCTGATCCGGGGTGGAGGTGCCGACGATGATCGCGCCCAGCGCCTCCGGCGCCAGCCCGGCCTTCTGAAGCGCCTGGCGCCCGGCTTCGGCGCCCATGAAGGCGGCGGTTTCATGCGGGGCGGCGAAATGGCGCTGCTTGATGCCGGTGCGCTCGGTGATCCAGTCATCCGAGGTCTCCACCCGTGCCGCCATATCGGCATTGGTGACGATTTGCGCAGGCAGATAGGCGCCGATGCCGGTGAGCACGGCGCGGCGAAAGCTCAGATTGTCATCAACCATTTTGGTTCGGCACCGGGGCTTCGGAGAGGATGGCGTGGTCCATCGCCGTCAGGGCGTCGGCGATGCGGCTGTTGAAATCATTGGCGATCATGTCCAGCGCCACATCCACCGCATGGGCGAAGCCCAGCGCATCGGTGCCGCCATGGGATTTGACCACCACGCCATTGAGCCCCAGCAGCACCGCGCCATTATAGCGGCGGGGGTCCAAGGTTTCCTTCAGGCGCTTCAGCGCGCCACGGGCGAAGAGATAGCCCATTTTCGCGAACGGCCCGGCGGAGAAAACCTGGCGCAGCAGGTCGCCTACCAGCTTCAAGGCGCCCTCGCCGGTCTTCAGCGCGACATTGCCGGTGAAGCCGTCGGTCACCACCACATCCACGGTGCCGGCGGCGATGTCGTGGCCTTCGACGAACCCGTAGAACTGCCCGGCGATCGGGCTTTCGCGCAAAGTATTGGAGGCGGCGCGCAGGGTTTCATCCCCCTTGCCTTCCTCGGAGCCAATATTCAGCAGGCCGAATGTGGGGGTGGGAAGCCCCAGCACAATGCGGGCAAACACCGTGCCCATCAGCGCGAACTCGACCAGATTACGGGCATCATAAACCACGTTGAGCCCGAGATCGAGCATCACCACATCGCCCTTGGCGGACGGGGCGATGGCGGCCATGGCTGGGCGGTCAATGCCCTTCAGCGTTTTCAGAACGATTTTGGAGAGGGCGAGCAGCGCGCCGGTATTGCCGGCGGAGATCACGCCTTCGGCCTCGCCGGCCAGCACGGCATCGATGGCCCGGCGCAGCGAGGAATCGCGCAGGCGCAGCGCCACCGTCGGCTTCATGTCACCGGTGATCACTTCGGCGGCGTGGCGCAGCTCGTACCGCCCGGCCAGGCGCTTGCACTTGGCCAGGACCGGACGCAGCCGCACCTCGTCGCCGAAAATCAGGAATTGCGCTTGCGGATGGCGTTCCGCGGCAATGTCGAGCCCCGCAATAATCGCGTCCGGCGCGTGGTCACCACCCATGGCATCCACTGCCAGTTTACTGCTCTGGCTCATCTCGCCCCTGTCTCGGGTTACACCACCATTTCACGCCATACCGCCATAGCGGTTAGACGCGAACGACGCCCTTGGCTTCCTTGCCGGCGCCGACGACTTCACGGCCGTCATAATGGCCGCAATGGGCGCACACATGGTGGGGGCGCTTCAGCTCGCCGCAATTGGCGCACTCGGCATGCGCGTTGGCGGTCAGCGCCTGGTGGCTGCGGCGCATGCCGGCGCGGGAGGGAGAGGTCTTTCGCTTAGGAACAGCCATGACAAAACGCCTTACAGAAAACAGTCTGAGTATTATGGAAGGCGCCGCGTAGCAGAGGCCTGAACGCATCGCAAGTCATAGCTGCTCATTATATTGGAAAACAGGGTACTAGCCCTCGGGCTTGGTCAGCCTCGCGGCCAAGGCGGCGAAAGGGTTGGCGCTATGGTCGCTGGCCTCTTCCGGCAAACTTGCCCCCGGCTTGCGCGGATACGGGTCCAGCGCCAGCCCCAGCTGCTCGGCCAGGGCGGCGCCGAGGTCGATGATATCATTGGCATAAGGGATTTCGTCGGGCGAATCGAAGGAGTCCGGGGTGATGTCCTCCTCATCCTCGTCGCTATCCTCAACCCGGGGCGCCTGGCCCATATGCGCCTCCGGCACGAAGCGCAGCGCAGCGGTCTCGTTCAGCTTGGCATCGATGGGCTCCAGGCTGACCACGCAGGTCTGGGTCAAAGCCGCGCGCATTTTCAGCGTGCCGGCGATGATACCCGAGCGTTCGTGCCAAAGGGTGAACTGCCCTTCGAGCTTTGCCAGCGCCACCAGCCCGAAGCGTTTGGCCAGCGCCGCGCGCTGCGCCTCGTCCGCCTTCAGGCTGTAGTCGAGCTTCTGGTCCTTGATCTGCCCGGCCTTCACCGGATAGCTGAATTCTTCCGTCATTCGTGCAATATAGACGCTGCGCATTGACACGTAAGCCCCTGCCATGAGACCCAACCGGGCGAGAGATCGCTCCCAATGTTTAAGGATAGACGCGTGCGCCTGACCAAGCTGTCCCAAAGCCTGCTTCTCTGCGCCCTGACGGGCCTGTCCGGCTGCGCCATCTTCTCCGACGCGCCGCATTATCGCGGCATTGCGGTGACGAATGATGAGTTGAAGCAGCTCACCCCGGGCGTGTCGCAGCAGGCGGATGTGCAGGCGCTGATCGGCCCGCCGACCTTCGTGGAGCAATATGACCCGAATAACTGGGTCTATGTCTCGCAGATCACCAAGATGCGGATCGGCCAGACCGAGGGCGTGAAGAAGCAGAGCGTCGTGGTCGTCACGTTCAATGGCAACGGCACCTATGAATCCTATGTCCGCAAGGATCTCAAGGACGGTATCCGCGTCGATATGGACGGCAAGCAGACGCCGGTTCCGGGCGGTTCCGCCGGCTTCCTGCAGCAGCTGATCGGCGGTGTCGGCAGCTATAACCCGCTGGGCACGGCCTCCGACAGCAGCGCTGGCGGTGCCGCTTCCCTGGGCGGCAGCTCCGGCGATATCGGCGGCGGCAGCTCCGGCAGCAGCTTCTAGCCGATGCGCCGGCGCACGCTGCTGCTCTCCGGCATTGCCAGCCTCGCCGCCGGCGGGGCTGGCGCGCAGATGGCGGCGACCCCGCCTTATTATCTCGGCTACAACCCGGCCAACCCGCAGGCGCCGGGGCTGGGCGACAAGATCGGCCCCGGCTTCTCACGGCTGGTGATCGCCCGCTGGGGCGATCTGCTGCAGCCGGATGCGCCGCCTTTCACCCCCGATGCGCTGAGCCTGGCGCAGGCGGATAACCAGTTTCCTTATGATGCGGTGATCGCGGCGCTGATCGCCCCGCCGCCGGCGCAGGATAATATCCCGCGCCTGGTGCTGGTGACGGCCAACCCGACCGCCCCGGCCAATATGCTGTTTCCCGGCGGGATGGACCGCCCCGCCATCGCCGGGCGCGAGCAGGGTGTGACGGTGGTCAATCTGCAATATCAGGCCGGGCGCTGGGTGACAGTGGTGGGCGGCTATCAGACCCGCCGCCTCTCCGATGGCACGCTCTGCCAGCTCTCCGGCCCAGCCGCCGCGCAGGTGGGGAGCACTGTGCAAGGCGTGCTGGCGGTGCAGGCCGGCAGCGCCACGCCCTGGGGCAATGTGCTGCTGGCCGAGGGCGATGCCGGCCCCTGGCTCAACCGCCTCTCCGGCCTGGGCTTTGGCTATGGCGACCCGGGCCAGGGCGCGCGCTATGGCTGGGTGGTAGAACTGGATGCGCTGAACCCGCTTTATATTCCGGTGAAGCGCACCGCGATTGGCCGCATCGCCCGCGCCGGGCTGCTCGCCACCCAGAGCAAGGATGGCCGCCCGGTGCTGTTCTTCACCCAGGACGCGCAGGCCGGCATGCTCTTCCGCTTCGTCGCCGCGACCAACGCCCAGGACGGCACCGCGCTCGATTCCGGCACGCTGAGCGTGGCGGTGCTGGGTGGCGATGGAATCGACTGGGTGGCCCTGCCGAATGACGTGCCGACTCTGGCGGGGCTGGCCAATGCCGGCGCCACCGCCGGCGGCGAGACCTTCGACGCTCCGGCCGGGCTGGCGCTGAGCCAGGATGGCGGCGCACTTTATATGGCCTGCGCCGGCAACGCCCAACGCAGTGTTGCCGATTCGCTGAATCCTGGCGGCGGCGAGGGGCATATCCTGCGCTTCACCCTGCCCGGCGGCGATGCCACAGCCCGGCATTTCCCCGCCACGCTGGCACTTGTCGCCGGCAATCCGGCGCTGCGCGAGGGCACGCAATACGGCCCCGGCAGCCAGGCCTGGCTGCGCAAGCCGCGCACGCTGGCGGTTGATCCGGCGGGCAATCTCTGGATCGGCACCGACCAGAAGGGCGATACCGAACAGAGCGCCGACGGGCTGTTCATCATGCAGACCAGCGGCCCAGCGACCGGCGCCCTGGCCTATGCCTATCTGGCGCCGGTGGGCGCCGCCGCCGGCGGTGTGGCCTTCGATGCCAACAGCAAGACCGCCTTTGGCGCGGTGCGCCATCCCGGCGCGACACCGGGGGCGAGCTTCGACCATCCGGAGACGCGCTGGCCGACCTTGCAGCCCAACATGCCGCCGCAGACAACGATCATCGGGCTGGTCACGCAATAATGGCCGAGATCCTGCGCGCTTTGCCCGGCTCGCCGGAGCTGGAGGCGTGTTTTGCCATCCGCATGGCGGTGTTCGTGCAGGAGCAGAAAGTGCCGCCGGAGGAAGAGCTGGACGCGCTGGACGCCAGCGCCACCCATGTGCTGCTGCGCCATGAGGGCCAGCCCGCCGCCACGGCGCGGGCGGTGGAAAAAGCGCCAGGTGTGTGGAAAATCGGCCGGGTCGCCGTCGCCGCCCCGTTTCGCAAATTCAGGCTGGGCAAGGCGGTGATGCAGGGCATCGAGGCCGCCTGCCCTGCCCGCATTTTCATGCTGGAAGCCCAGACCCATGCGATCGGGTTCTACGAGGCGCTCGGCTATGTCGCGGAAGGGCCGGTCTATCTCGATGCCGGCATCCCGCACCGGCTCATGCGGAAGGTCGTACAAACGCCATAAGCTTGGCGCGCAGATCGTCCGGCACCGGAACCGGCTTGTGGGTCTTGGCGTCGATCAGCACCAGCACCGTCTTCGCCTGCGCCACCAGCCGCCCCTCCTGGAACATCGCCTGCTCGATCACCATCGAGGTCCGGCCGATCGAGGCCAGGGCGGTGCCGGTCTCGACAATGCCGGGCCAGAATAATTCCGCCCGATAATCCAGCTCCAGCCGCGCCGCGACAATGCCGTATGCCGAGTCCCAGAAGCCGGGGACGATCTGCTCCAGCAAATCCGTCCGCGCCGTCTCCAGATAGGTGACGAAGACGGCGTTATTCACATGGCCCTGCCGGTCCACATCGCTATAGCGGATCTTGTCGTGGGATTTCAGCGGGAAATCGGAAAGCTGCATGGCCAGACTCAGAAATCCAGATCGGTGTAATGCGGCGGCGGGGTCATGCCGTTGACGCGGTCCGACAGGATGGCACGGAAGCTCGGGCGGGATTTGATCCGCGCATACCATTCCTTGGCCGCGGGCGAGACCGACCAATCGACATCGCCCATGAAATCCAGCGTGGAAAGCTGGGCGGCGGCGGCGAAATCCGCGACCGAGAGGCCCGAGCCCGCGAGCCAGCGGCGATGCTCCGCCAGCCAGCCGATATAGAGCAGATGCTGCTTCAGATTCGCATAACCGGCGCGCAGCGCGTTGGCATCCGGCGAGCCCAGCTTCAGCGCCGGCTTCAGCTGCTTTTCCCAATACAGGTTGCGGGTTGCTTCCTGGTAGAATTTCTCATCGAACCAGGCGACGAGGCGGCGGGTTTCCACACGCTCGGGCTGGGCGCGGCTGATCAGCGCCGTGTCCGGGTAGGCTTCTTCGAGATATTCGCAGATCACCCGCGAATCGGGGATGACCAGCCCGTTATCCTCGATCAGCGTCGGCACGGTGCAGGCCGGGTTCAGCTCCAGATAGCTGTCCTGGCGTTCCCAGATTTTCTCGGCCCGCAGCTCGAAGGGCAGACGTTTTTCCGCCAGCACCATGCGGACTTTGCGCGAATAAGGTGAGAGCGGCAGGTGATAGAGGATTCGCATGGCGCCTCTTATGGCAGGGGGCATTTTTTAACAAAAGCGGCCCCGCCGAGATTTTTCGCGCATGGGACACATGAACGCGGCGCGCATGAAAACGGCGCGAGGGCCAAAGCCACTCGCACCGTTATGGGTGGAAAAACTGCCCCCAGAGCCAAAATTTGCAAAAGTTTTTGGGGGGCGTAGGCAGCCAAGGTTCCATCGCCGCATCGCGGCGATGGAAAGCCGCCGGAGGGGTGGGGGCTTTTTTCAAAAAGCCCCACGACTTCACGCCGACTGCGCCTGCTCCGTCTCATCCAACGGCGCCGCCAGATATTTCACGAACTCCTTCGGCACGATCTGCCAGAAATGCGGGGCCTCGCGCTCCCAGTCATTCAGCAGCGTCGCGGCGTAGCGGCTTTCGGTCTCGGCGACATGGCGCTCCACCAGGCTCTTGAGCACGCCGGCCCAGTGGCTGGAATTCACCCGCTGCCAGTGCAGCGTCTCCTTGTTCATGCGCTTCTCGAAGATATTCGCACGGTCATAGACAAAGGCCACGCCGCCGGTGAAGCCGGCGCCGAAATTGTCGCCAACCTCGCCCAGGATCACCACCGTGCCGCCGGTCATATATTCGCAGGCATTGGAGCCCGCACCTTCAATCACCGCATTGGCGCCGGAGTTGCGCACCGCGAAGCGCTCACCCGCCAGACCCGCCGCGAACAGAGCGCCACCGGTGGCACCATAGAGGCAGGTGTTGCCGATGATGGTGTTCTCGTTGGTCTTGAGCTTGGAGGACGGGCCGGTGCGCACCACGACGGTGCCGCCGGAGAGGCCCTTGCCGACATAGTCATTGGCATCGCCCACCACTTCCAGCTTCAGCCCGTTCACCGCGAAGGCGCCAAGACTTTGCCCGGCGGAGCCGCGCAGCCGCACGGTCACGTGGTCCGGCTGTAGCTTCACCTTGCGGTATTTGGCGACGATCTGCGAGCTGAACTTGGTGCCGATGGCGCGATGGGTGTTGCGGATATTGTACTGCAACTGCATCTTCTCGCCGCTCTTGAAGAAGGGCTCGGCATCCTTGATCATCTGCGCATCCAGCGTCTCCGGCACCTCGTTGCGGCCCTCGCGTGTGCAGAAGCGGGCATAGGGGCCGGGGTCGGCCTGGGCCAGGATCGGGTTGAGATCCAGATCGTCCAGATAATCCGCGCCGCGCGAGACCTGGTGCAAGAGATCGGTGCGGCCGATCACCTCATGCAGGCTGCGGAAGCCGAGCTGGGCCAGGATTTCGCGCACTTCCTCAGCCACGAAGGAGAACAAATTGATCACCTTCTCCGGCGTGCCCTCGAACTTCTTGCGCAGCTCCTCATCCTGGGTGCAGACGCCGACCGGGCAGGTGTTGGAATGGCACTGGCGGACCATGATGCAGCCCATGGCGACGAGCGAGGCGGTGCCGATGCCGAATTCCTCAGCACCCAGCATCGCCGCGATCACCACGTCACGGCCGGTCTTCAAGCCGCCATCGGTGCGCAGCACCACATGATGGCGCAGCCGGTTGAGCATCAGCACCTGATGCGCCTCCGAAAGCCCCATCTCCCAGGGCATGCCGGCATATTTCACCGAGCTTTGCGGGGAGGCGCCGGTGCCGCCGACATGGCCGGAGACCAGGATCGCATCCGCCTTCGCCTTCGCCACACCGGCGGCGATGGTGCCGATGCCCGAGCGCGCCACCAGCTTCACGCACACCGTGGCGCGCGGGTTGATCTGCTTGAGATCATAGATCAGCTGCGCCAGATCCTCGATCGAGTAGATATCGTGATGCGGCGGCGGCGAGATCAGCGTCACCCCGGTGTGGCATGGCGCAGCTTGGCGATCAGCCCGGTGACCTTGAAGCCGGGCAGCTGCCCGCCCTCGCCGGGCTTCGCACCCTGCGCCACCTTGATCTCGATCTCCTTGCAATCATTCAGATATTCCGCGGTGACGCCGAAGCGCCCGAGGCGATCTGCTTGATCGCGGAGGAGGCATTATCGCCATTCGGGCGCGGCTCGGCGCGGGCCGGATCCTCGCCGCCCTCACCGGAATCCGAGCGCGCGCCGATGCGGTTCATCGCGATCGACAGCGTCTCATGCGCCTCGGGGCTCAGCGCGCCCAGCGAGATGCCAGGCGCCAGCAGCCGCTTGCGGATTTCGGTGATGCTCTCCACCTCGTCCACCGAAATCGCGGCCCGGCCTTCCGTACGGAAATCCAGCAAATCGCGCAGCGCCACCGGCTTCTGCTTGCGCACCATGTCCGAATATTTCTTGAACATCCGGTAGGAGCCGGTGCCGACGGCGGTTTGCAGCAGATGGATGGCATTATTGTCGAAGGCATGCGCCTCGCCGGAGCGGCGCAGGCGGTATTGCCCGCCGACATCGAGCGTGACCACATTGCCGCTCCACGCCTTCTCATGCAGCTCCAGCACTTTCTGCGCGATGCCGGGCAGGCCGATGCCGGAAATGCGCGAGGGCATGCCGGGGAAGAACTCACCCACCAAAGCGCGGGAAAGCCCGATGGCCTCGAAATTATAGCCGCCGCGATAGGAGGAGATGACGGAAATGCCCATCTTGGACATCACCTTCAACAGCCCCTTATCCACCGCCTTCTTGTAGCGGGCGACGCATTCCTTCAGCGAGAGCGCGCCGAACAGCCCGCGCGCATGGCGGTCCGCAATGCATTCCTGCGCCAGATAGGCATTCACCGAGGTCGCCCCCACACCGACCAGCACCGCGAAATAATGCACATCCAGGCATTCGCTGGAGCGGACATTGAGCGAGGTGAAGGTCCGCAGGGACTGGCGGACCAGATGCGTATGCACCGCCCCGGTGGCGAGGATCATCGAGATCGGCGCGCGCTCGGGCTCATCGCCTCATCGGTGAGGATCACGTGCGTGCAGCCGGCGCGCACCCCTTCCTCGGCCTCGCGGCGGATGCGCTCCAAAGCGCGGCGCAACCCACCCTCCCCGTTCGCGATCTTGAAGGTGGCATCCACCACGCAGGCGCTATCGCCCATGGTGCGGCGCATCGCCTCGAACTCGGCCGAGGACAGCACCGGGCTCTCCAGCTGCAGCAGGTCGCACTGCTCCTCGTTCTCATCGAGAACATTGCCGAGATTGCCCAGGCGGGTTTTCAGCGACATCACCCGGGTTTCGCGCAAGCTGTCGATGGCCGGGTTGGTCACCTGGCTGAAGCTCTGGCGGAAGAAATGATGCATGCCGCGATATTTGTCGGAGAGCACCGCGATCGGCGCGTCATCGCCCATCGAGCCGATGGCCTCCTGCGCGGTTTCCACCATCGGGTGCAGGATCAGCTCCATATCTTCCAACGAGAAGCCGACGGCGAGCTGGCGGCGGCGCAGCCCCTCGGCATCCAGGCGCACCGGCTCCGGCGCGTCGGTCTTCACGATATGGTCGATGACGGTGATGCGCTTGGTCCAGGCGGCGAAATCCTGTCGCGCCGCCAGCATGTCCTTCAGCTCGCCATCATGATAGAATTTCGTCTCCTGAAGATCGACGGCGATGGTCTGGCCCGGGCCGACCGCGCCTTTCTCGATGATGTCTTCCTCATCGAACTTCACCATGCCGGTCTCGGAGCCGACCACCAGCATATTATGGCGGGTGATCGAGTAGCGTAGCGGACGCAGCCCGTTACGGTCGAGCCCGGCGATGACGAAGCGGCCATCGGTGGCGCAGACGGCGGCCGGGCCGTCCCACGGTTCCATCACCGCGGCGCAATAGGAGAACAGATCCTTATGGGCCTGCGGCATCGTCGCGTCGGAGCTGAGCGAGGGCGGGATCATCAGCGCCTTGGCCATCGGCGCGTCGCGCCCGGCGCGCACCAGCAGCTCGAAGACATTGTCCAAGGCCGCCGTGTCGGAGCCATGCGCCTGCACCACCGGCTTCACATAATCCAGGAACTCGTCGAGCCCTTCGGCGCCCAGTCGGGTTTCGTGGCTCTTCATCCAGTTGATATTGCCGGCGACGGTGTTGATCTCGCCATTATGCGCCAGCATCCGGAAAGGCTGGGCCAGCTTCCAGGTCGGGAAGGTGTTGGTGGAATAGCGCTGGTGATAGATGGCAAAGCGCGAGACAAAGCGCTCATCCAGCAGATCCGGGTAGAATTCCGTCAGGCTCTCGGCCAGGAACATACCCTTATAAACAATCGAGCGGCAGGAGAGCGAGCAGAGATACAGCTCGGGCACCTGCGCCTCGATCGCCGCCTTCTCGATCTTGCGGCGGATAATGTAGAGCTCGCGTTCGAACTCATCCTCGGAAATGCCGCGGGCATTCCAGAGCATGATCTGCTCGATCTCGGGGCGGGTGGCATTCGCCTTCTCGCCGATGCAGGCGACATTGATCGGCACCTGGCGCCAACCATAGATGCGATAGCCGAAGCTCAGAATCTCGGTCTCGACGATCTGGCGGCAGCGCTCCTGGGCTGAGAGATCGGTCTTCGGCAGGAACACCATGCCCACCGCGATCGGCCCGCCATGCAGCCGGTCGCCGCCGCGCTTGACCTCGTCGGCGAAGAAATCTTGCGGGATTTCGATATGGATGCCAGCACCATCGCCGGTCTTGCCATCGGCATCGACGGCGCCGCGATGCCAGACGGCCTTCAGCGCGTCGATGCCGGCCTGCACGATGTCCCGGCGCTTCTTGCCATCCAAGGCGGCGACAAGGCCGACGCCGCAGGCATCATGTTCCATGTCGCGCGAATAGGTGTGTTCCAGGGCCTGGACGTTAGCGTCCCAGGCGGCGAGGAATTCGGGTGCGGTTTCGTGATTCATCTTGGGATTACTCCGCGGCCTGCGCGATGTGTGCGGCTTGGATGGAACGATGGATGGCGGCGGCGGCGTCACGGCCATCGCGAATGGCCCAGACGACCAGCGAGGCGCCACGCACAATGTCACCGGCGGCATAAACGCCGGGCAGCGAGGTTTCGAAAGTCTTCGAATCGACCTTCAGCGTGCCCCAGCCGGTGAGCTTCAGCGCCGGCTCATTGAAAGCGCCCGGCAGCTCTTCCGGGTCATAACCCAGCGCCTTGATCACCAGATCCGCCTTAACGGTAAAGGACGAACCCTCGATCGGCTCGACCGACTGGCGGCCGGAGGCGTCAGGCATGCCCAGATGCATGCGCACGGCGCGCACGCCGGTGATCTTGTCGTCGCCCAGGAAGGCTTCCGGAGCGGAGAGCCAGGTGAAGGTGACACCTTCCTCTTCGGCGTTCTTCACCTCGCGCAAGCTGCCCGGCATGTTCTGCTTGTCGCGACGATACAGGCAGGTGACGGATTTGGCGTCCTGGCGGATGGCGGTGCGCACGCAATCCATCGCGGTATCGCCGCCGCCGATCACCACCACATCCTTGCCGGCGGCGTTCAGCAGCCCGGACTCGTAATCCGGCACCGCATCGCCCAGGCTCTTGCGGTTGGAGGTGATCAGATAATCCAGCGCCTTGACGATCCCGGGCAGGCCGGCACCGGGTCCGCCAATCTCGCGCGCCTTGTAAACACCGGTGGCGATCAGCACCGCGTCATGATCCTGACGCAGCTGCGCGAACGGGATCGCGCCGCCGATATCGGCATTGAGCACGAACTTCACCCCGCCCTCTTCCAGCCATTTCCAGCGGCGCAGCACGATCTCCTTCTCCAGCTTGAAGCCGGGAATGCCATAGATCAGCAGCCCGCCGACGCGGTCATGCCGGTCATACACGGTCACCTGATAGCCCTGGGCGCGCAGCCGCTCCGCCGCCGCCAGCCCGGCCGGTCCGGCACCGATGATGCCGACACTCTGCGGCCGCTCGGCGATGGGGAAATCGGCTTCACCCAATCATTCTCGAAAGCGGTATCGGTGATATAGCGCTCGACCGCGCCGATTGTGACCGATTCGAAGCCTTTTTCGATCACGCAATTACCCTCGCACAGCCGGTCCTGCGGGCAGATGCGGCCACAAATCTCGGGAAATGTGTTGGTTGCGGAGGAAAGCTCATACGCTTCCTCAAGCCGCCCCTCGGCGGTGAGCTTCAGCCAGTCCGGGATATTATTGGAGAGCGGGCAATGCACCGAGCAGAACGGGATCCCGCATTGCGAGCAGCGGCTGGCCTGCTCGGCGGCTTTTTCCGGCACGAACTTGTCGTAAATCTCGTTGAAATCCTCGCGGCGCAGCGTGGCCGGACGTTTCTCCGGGGTCTGCTGCGGCAGATTGATGAATTTCAGCATGCGCTCGGCCATGTTTCGCCTCGTTCGTCTGGGATCGTCGTCGGGTTCGCCCGTCAACAAAGCGCGACACCGCAAGCGGCGCCGCGCCTGGAAGCGTGCGTTGCAGACACCCTTAACGAAGTTTTTCGCGGAACGCCAAGGGTTTTTTTGAATTAGGTCGCAGTTTAATACCTAATTTCGCAAAAACCCTTCATAGAGCACGAGGGCGCGTGGGAAATTTTCTCATATTAGGTATCTATTCGGACCTAATAATTGAAAATATCAGCGTGGCGGCGGCCTGTGGCGCGATATCGTTGCAGATAGCCAGGCAGGATCAGATCCAGCCGCTTGGGCGCGATGCCCAGCGTCTCGAACCCAAGCGCCCCGGGAGCGACGACATTATCGCTGGCGAGCAAAATGATCTGATCCCCGGTCAGCCCGGCCATCGGCAGGCTGGCGATCAGCCGGGCCAACCCCACCGGCATGTCCCAGATCCAGCAATCACGGTCGATGATATCCAGCATCTGGCGCATCAGCGCCCGGAAGCTCTTCTGCTCCGGCCCGCCCAGCTCGAAAATCTGCCCCTCGGCCTGGGGGTAGAGGGCGAGCATCGCCGCATCCGCGACATCGCCGACAAAAACCGGCTGGAATTTCGTCTCCCCATAGACGACAGGCAGGATCGGCGAGACCACCGCCATCTTGGCGAAGCGGTTGAAGAACTCATCCTGCGGCCCGAACACGATGGAAGGGCGCAAAATCGCCGCGCGCGGATGCGCGGCGCGCACCGCCTGCTCGCCTTCGCCCTTGCTGCGCGCATAAGAGGAAGCGCTGGCCGGATTCGCCCCGATGGCCGAGACATGCACCAGCCGCGCCCCGGCCGCATAAGCCAGCCGCGCCACCCGCCCGGCCCCTTGCGCATGGGTGCGGCCAAAATCGCCCGTCCGCGATTCGGCTAATATGCCGGCGAGATTGATGACGATCTGCGCGCCCTCGATCGCCCGCATGCAGGCGGCCTCGTCGCTCACTGGCGCGTAAAGCGGCACCACCTGGCCGACATCGCCCATCGGTTTCAGGAATTTCGCGCCTTCAACATCGCGCACCGCCGCCCGCACCCGGTACCCGGCCTCGGCCAGGCGTTGCACAATATGCCGGCCCAAAAAGCCTGAAGCCCCGAAAACCGTAGCAATTCCGTGCGCCGCGCCCATGAAATCCCCCTTGTTGAGTTGCTTGCAAATGTAAGGCTTGAAAAAAATCTCTCAAGTCGAGTTGACGTGATGTGACGGGACAGTTAAACGCCCGTCCCACGACGCCACGGTGTCGGGACGGCACGCTGAACGAAAGCGAAGCGAGCCTGAAAAAATGGTCAAGCCCAGGTGGCGGAATTGGTAGACGCACTAGCTTCAGGTGCTAGCGCTCGCAAGGGCGTGGAGGTTCGAGTCCTCTCCTGGGCACCATTTTTTCCTGATTTTCCAAAACATTGAAAACCAAAGTTAAGACGATGACGAGCAGCATTCAGCTTCACCAGCATGATCTGCCGGACGGGTTGTCGCTTGGCCCGCTCGTTGCCATCGATACCGAGACGATGGGGCTCAACCCGCATCGCGACCGACTCTGCCTGGTGCAGCTGTGCGCCGGGGACGGCATTGCGCATCTGGTGCAGATCATCCCCGAATCGCTCGGCGGCCAAGGCGCGAATTGCCCCAATCTCAAAGCCTTGCTGGCCGATCCTGAGGTCACCAAGCTGTTCCATTACGGGCGGTTCGATATCGCTGCCCTTTATAATGCGTTTGGCGTGCTCACCGCCCCGGTGATCTGCACCAAGATCGCCTCCAAGCTGGTCCGCACCTATACCGACCGGCATGGGCTGAAAGAGCTGTGCCGGGACCTGGCCGGGGTGGATATTTCCAAGCAGCAGCAGAGCAGCGATTGGGGGAGTACCAGCCTGACCGCCGAGCAGCTCACCTATGCCGCCTCGGACGTGCTGTATCTGCACCTGGTCTGGGAGAAGCTGCGCGCGCTGCTGGTGCGCGAAAATCGCCTCGCCCTCGCCGAATCGGCCTATCGCTTCCTGCCGACGCGGGCCCAGCTGGACCTGCTGGGCTATCAGGAGCCCGATCTCTTCAGCCATTAACGTTAGGTTACACAGAGTTGCGTAACGCGTGTTGACCGGTGTTGAGACGCTGTTCATACCGTAGAGAATGAGATCGATTTTCGGGCCTCGCGGCGACGCATGCACGACGCCCTTGCCAAAGGGCATCGCCGGGGCGCAGATTTGCCCCGCTCCCGCCTTATTTGAGCGGCAGGATCGAGACATGGCTCGCTTTATGGTTTTCATGGTTCCTTCGCGCAAGGAGACCGCATGAATCACATTCCGCAGGCGCCCCGCAATTCCGTGCTGGATGAAATCCGCCGGCAGCGCCAACCGGCCGCCGATAAACTGACCAAGCGCAGCCTGCGGGTGACGCTGCTCAAACGCGCCTTGCCGGCGGCGGCTCTGCTGTTGCTGGTGGCGCTGGCCTTGGCGCCCTCCTGGCATTCCAGCGCCAACCGCGTCACTTATCATGTGACCGCCGGCGCCAGCACCCAGGCCTCGCGTATGCAAGGCGCGACCTATCATGGCCGCGACCAGCAGGGCCAGCCTTACACCGTCACCGCCAGCAGCGCCGTGCAGCAGGGCGACGATAATGTCGCCCTCGTCGCCCCGCAGGGGACATCACCTTGAAATCCGGCTCCTGGCTGTCGCTGAAATCGGCGAATGGTGATTATCACCAGAAAAGCGACAGGCTGGAGCTGGGCGGCGGTGTGACGCTGTATCGCAATGACGGTACCGTGGTGACCACCCAGCGCAGCGCCATCGATCTGCACGCCGGCGATGCAACCAGCACCGATCCGGTGCAGGTGACCGGGCCTTTCGGCACGCTGAACGCGCAGAAGGGCTTTACCTTGACCGGGCGAGGCAGCAAAATCACCTTCAATGGTCCCGCGACGCTGACACTCACACAGGTTCAATGAAATTCATTTATCTCCTGCCGGCCGCGGCCCTCGCCGCCGCGCCGGCCCATGCGCAGGATTTGAATCTGGGCGGCCAACCCGGGGCAGCGCCGGTGCCGATTCAGATCACCGCCCAGCAGGGCATCACCTGGTCACAGGATGCGCAGACCGTCACCGCCAATGGCGATGCCAAGGCGGTGCGCGGGGATGTCACCGTCACCGCCGACCAGCTGGTGGCGCATTATGTGAAAAAGGCCGCGAGCGGCACCCCTGCCCCGGCCGGCACGCCGGCGCAAGCCGCCGCCGCTTCCCAGCCCACCAGCGCCAATGGCGGCACCGACGGGCTGGACCAGGGCAATGCCCAGCTGACCGAGCTGGATGCGATTGGCAACGTCCATATCTATACCCCCACCGATAATGCCTGGGCGATCACGCGGTTTATTCCATGGCCCAGCAGGTGCTGGTGCTCACCGGCCAGCATCTGAAACTGACCACCCAGCACGACACCGTCACCGCCAAGGATTCGATCGAATATTACGCCGGCGAGCATAAGGCGATTGCGCGCGGCAACGCGCTGATCGTCGCCGATGACGGCCGCTCCATCGCCGCCGATGTCATTGTCGGCTATTTCGCGGCGCAGGCGGATAACGCCAAGCCGGGCACCAAACCCGTCGCAGCCAGCAGCCCGGATGCGCTGGGCCAGGCCGGCAATCTGCAGAAGGTGGAAGCCTTCGGGCATGTGGTGATCAAGACCACCACCGATACCGCCACCGGCGATCGCGGTATTTACCTGCCCCCCACCGGGCAGGCGCGGCTGGGCGGCAATGTGCATATCATCCATGGGCCGAACGAGCTGGAGGGCGCGGACGCCCTGGTGAACATGAAGACCGGCGTGGCCACCTTGCTGGCCGGCCCGGGCGGGCATGTCTCCGGCGTGGTGCTGCCCAATTCCGGCAAGACCAAATGAGCATGACGATCGACACGGCTTTGATGAGCCAAACCGGCCCGCTGGGCGAGCAAACCGGGCTGGTGGCGCAGGGCCTCGGCAAGCGCTTCAAGAAACGCCCGGTGGTACGCAATGTCTCGCTGTCGGTGAAACGCGGCGAGGCGGTGGGGCTGCTCGGCCCCAACGGTGCGGGCAAGACCACCACTTTCTACATGATCGTCGGGCTGATCGGCCCGGATAGCGGCACCATCTCGCTGGATGGCGCCGAGATCGGCGGCTTGCCGATGTATCGCCGCGCGCGCCTTGGCATCGGCTATCTGCCGCAGGAGGCCAGCGTGTTTCGCGGGCTGAATGTCGAGCAGAACATCATGGCCGCGCTCGACATGGTCGAGCAGGATGCCGACAAGCGCGAGGAGATGCTGACCGAGCTGCTGGCGGAGTTCTCCATCTCGCATCTGCGCCGCACCCCGGCGCTGGCCCTCTCCGGCGGTGAGCGCCGGCGCGTGGAAATCGCCCGCGCTTTGGCCACCGGCCCCAGCTATATCCTGCTCGATGAGCCGCTGGCCGGCATCGACCCGATCGCGGTGGGCGAGATCCGCGATCTGGTCGCGCATCTGAAGCATCGTGGCTTGGGCGTGCTGATCACCGACCATAATGTCCGCGAGACGCTGGAGATCATCGACCGCGCTTATATTCTCTATGACGGCCAGGTGCTGATGGAAGGCACGCCCGACCAGGTGGTGGCGCATGAGGATGTGCGGCGGGTCTATCTTGGCGAGAAATTCAGCCTGTAGGCTGGCTTAAAGGGGCGCAGGCCCCCTTTTTCATGCGCCAAATTCGCCGCCGAAATGCTGCGCGGCACCATGCAGGTTTCGCGCCAAACGCCCTTTGACAAAGATGAAAACCGCGCTAGGTTTCTGGCATGGCTTTTGCTCCGTCCTTCGCGCCGCGGTTGGATTTACGCCAGTCTCAGTCGCTGGTGATGACCCCGCAATTGCGCCAGGCGATCCAGCTGCTGCAGTTCACCAACCTCGAGGTCAGCGCCTATATCGAGGAAGAACTCCTTAAAAATCCGCTACTTGAGCAAGATGATGGCGGCGAGACGGTCACCGCCTTGGAGCCCCCACCGCAGCGCAAGCGGCCGATTTACCGGAAGATACAGCAAGCCTGACACTGGCCGGAATGCTGCCTGAAGCGGGATCGGCGCCGCTGGATATGGATAGCAGCAATGTCTATGACGCAGGCACCAACGCCGATGGCTACAGCACCGGCGGCCTGGGCGGCGACGCGGATGAGGACTGGAATGCCGTGGACGCGTTGGGGCGCAACGCCCCTGCCTGCGCGAACATCTTGAGCAGCAGGCGCGTCTGGCCTTCGCTGGCCGCGGGGAGCGGCTGATCGCCAGCATGATGATCGCGACCCTCGATCCCGCTGGCCGGCTGGGCGACACGCCGGAGGCTCTGGCCGGCGCGCTGGGGGTGGAGCTGTCCCGGTTCGAAGCGGTGCGCGCCGTGATGATGCATTTCGACCCGGTCGGCGTCTTCGCCACCAGCCTGGCGGAATGTCTCGCCGCACAGCTGGCCGAGCTGAACCGGCTGGACCCGGCGATGCAGGCGCTGCTCGACCATCTGCCGCTGCTGGCAAAGCGTGAGATGCGCGCCCTGCAGGAGCTGTGCGGGGTGGATGCGGCGGATCTCGCCGATATGGTGGCCGAGCTGAAGCGCCTCGACCCCAAACCCGGCGCGCGCTTTGAGTCCGAGCCGCTGCGCCCGCTGATCCCCGACGTGCTGATGCGCCCCGCCCCGGTACGCGACGAGGAGGGCAGCGACTGGCTGCTGGAAATCAACCCGGAGACGATGCCGCGCCTGCTCATCCGCCGCGGCTTTCATGCCCGCATTCTGGCCTCCGCCAACAAGGAGACCAAGAGCTTCCTCTCCGAGCAGCTGCAAGGGGCGACCTGGCTGGTGAAGGCGCTGGAATCCCGCGCCCAGACCATCCTGCGCGTCGCCGCCGAGATCGTGCGCCGGCAGGACGGGTTTTTCCATCACGGCATCTCGCATCTGCGCCCCTTGACCCTGCGCGACATCGCCGTGGAGCTGGGGTTGCATGAAAGCACCGTCTCGCGCGTCACCTCCAACAAATCCATCGCCACCCCGCGCGGGATTTTCGAGCTGAAATTCTTTTTCACCACCGCTTTGGCGGGGGCGAATGGAGAAACCCACTCGGCGGAAACCGTTCGTTATCGAGTTGCGCAGATCATCGGCCAGGAGAGTCCGAAAAATATTTTGTCGGATGACGCCGTCGCATCAATATTACAGAAAGAAGGCATAGACATAGCACGGAGGACCGTGGCCAAATACAGGGAAGCGCTGCGTATTCCCGGCTCGGCGCAGCGTAAGCGGGAGAAAATGCCCGCCTAGTCCTGGCGCGAAAGAGAGTGGCGCCAGGCAGCCTGAAATCAGAGCCGGTTTGTGTTCGGGAGAAGACCATGCAGTTAACGGTCTCTGGCAAGCAAGTTGAACTGTCCGACGCTTTGCGTGTGCATGTGGACAAGCAACTCGGCACGATTACCGCCAAATATTTCGATCACGCGCTTGAGGCACAGGTGACCTTCAGCAAGGCCCGAAGTTTCTTTACTTGCGACATCAACCTTCATGCCGGCCGCGGCATCACGGTGCGCGGCGAGGGCGAGGCGGCGGATGCGCGCGCCGCCTTTGAGGACGCGGCCGAGCATATCGCCAAGCGGCTGCGCCGCTACCGGCGCCGGGTCTCCGCGCATCAGCGCGACCTCGGCAAGATCAAGCCGGAAATGGCCCGCGCCTATGTGCTGGCGCATGAGCCGGACGATGAGGAGGAGCATGAGGCGCCCCCCAACGGCCATGCCAACGGCCATGATGCGGTGCCGATGGAGCTGCACGCCACCGTCATCGCCGAGGACACCACCACCATCGAGACGCTGACCGTGCGCGATGCGGTGATGAAGATGGATCTGGCCTTTCAGCCGGTGATGATGTTCCGCAATTCCAAGACTGGCGGGCTCAACGTCGTTTATCGACGCGGGGATGGCCATGTTGGGTGGATTGATCCGAATGGTTAAGGGGTAAGAGGTGGGGGTGTTTTTGGAAAAACACCCCCACCCCTCCGGCGCCATTCCAACGCCGCTGCGCGACGTTGGAACCTTGGGCGCCTCCGCCACCCAAAAACTTTTGCTCTTTTAGGCCTCGTAGGGCGGGCGGGTGTAGCCTTTTGGCGAGACCGTGAAGATTTCGGCGCCGGTTTCGGTGACGCCGATCATGTGTTCGAACTGCGCCGAAAGCGAGCGGTCGCGCGTCACCGCCGTCCAGCCATCATCCAGGATCTTCACATCCGGGCGGCCGATATTCACCATCGGCTCGATCGTGAAGAACATGCCCGGCTTCAGCACCGCCCCTTCCCCGCGCTTGCCGAAATGCAGCACATTCGGCGGCTCGTGGAAGCGCTGGCCAATGCCATGGCCGCAGAAATCCCGCACCACCGAGAAACGCTGCGCCTCGACATATTGCTGGATCACATAGCCGATATCGCCAAAGGTCGCCCCCGGCTTCACCGCCGCGATGCCGCGCATCAGCGCCTCATAGGTCACGTCGATCAAGCGTTTGGCGCGGGTATTGGCATTGCCGGCCACATACATCCGGCTGGAATCGCCGTACCAGCCATCCAGGATCACCGTCACATCGATATTCAGCACATCCCCGTCCAGCAGCTTCCGGTCGCCCGGAATGCCGTGACAGACGACATGATTGATCGAGGTGCAGATGGATTTCGGATAGCCGCGATAATTCAACGGCGCCGGCACCGCATTATGGGCGAGGATGAACTCATGGCACAGCGTGTTCAGATGCTCGGTGGTGACGCCGGGGGCGACATGTTCGGTGATCATATCCAGCGTCTCGGCGGCGAGCTTGCCCGCCGCGCGCATCGGCGCGAAATCCTCCGGTTTGTAGATCGTGATCCGGCGTGAATCTGCACCGCCATCCATAAGCAAATATCCTCGATTGGTCAGGGCAAGGTTGCTAGCACATCTCGCCCGCGCGCCGCAAAATTCACGCTTAAAGCGCTTTCAGGCTGACCGGAAACGCTCAGCGCACTCTAGCTCTGTGTTTTGGCAAGCAACATGACCCTGACTGGGTCCAGTCAGGGTCATGTTGTTCTAAACGCTCAGCGGCGCGGTCATCGCCTGGGTTTCACCCATTCATCGAACTGCGCGCCGCTCAGCGCTCCGCTGGCCAGGGCGGCCTCACGCAAGGTCAGCCCTTCCCGATGCGCCTTCAGCGCGATCTCGGCCGATTTCGAGTAGCCGATATGCGGGTTCAACGCCGTCACCAGCATCAGATTGGCAGCCAAATTCTCCGCAATTTTACCCCGCGCCGGTTCGATGCCTTCGGCGCAATGGGCGCAAAAACTCTCCAGCGCGTCGGCCAGCAAATTCACGCTGTCGAGATAATTGCTGAGCATCACCGGCTTATAGACATTGAGCTGGAAATTCCCCTGCGAGCCGCCAAAGGCCACCGCATGGTCATTGCCGAACACCTGCACCGCCACCATGGTCAGCGCCTCGCACTGGGTCGGGTTGATCTTGCCGGGCATGATCGAGGAGCCGGGCTCGTTTTCCGGGATCAGCAGCTCGCCGATGCCGGTGCGTGGGCCGGAGGCATACCAGCGCACATCATTGGCGATCTTCATCGCGGCCCCGGCCAGTACGCGCACCGCGCCGGAGGCTGCCACCAGCGCGTCATGCGCCGAAAGGGCCGCGAATTTGTTGGGCGCGGTGATGAAGGGGTGGCCGGTTTCCTCGGCGATGAACGCGGCCGCGGTGGCGCCGAAATTCGGATGCGCGTTCAGCCCGGTGCCCACCGCGGTGCCGCCCACCGCCAGCTCATACAGCCCGGCGAGCGAGAGATCGATCCCCTCCGCGGCCTGATCCAGCTGCGCCTGCCAGCCGGAAATCACCTGGCCCAGCGTCACCGGGGTCGCATCCTGCAGATGGGTGCGCCCGGTCATCACCACATCGCCATAGGCCAGGGCCTTGGCGCGGAAGACATCCGAGAGCCGGGCGATGGCCGGCAACAGCTTCGCCTTGGTGGCCTCCACCGCGGCGATATGCATCACGGTCGGGAAAGTGTCGTTGGAGGACTGGCTGTGATTGACATCATCATTCGGGTGGATCGGCTTTTTGCTGCCGACCACCCCGCCAGCGATCTGAATGGCGCGGTTGGAGATCACCTCATTGGCGTTCATGTTGCTCTGGGTGCCGGAGCCGGTCTGGAACACCACCAGCGGGAATTCCTCATCCCATTTGCCGTCGATCACCTCCTGCGCCGCCTGCACGATCAGCCGCGCTTTCTCCTCCGGCATCTGCCCCAGCGCCTGGTTGGCCAGCGCGCAGGCTTTTTTCAGGATGCCAAAGCCGCGAATGACCTCGCGCCCCCACACGTAACGCGACCGGCCGATCTTGAAATTCTCCAGGCTGCGCTCGGTCTGCGCGCCCCAGAGCCGGTCGGCTTGTACCGCCACGTCGCCCAGCGCGTCATGTTCAATCCGTGTTGTGGCCATCACCAATTCCCATGCAAAAACCCGAGGGCCGGGAGAGGTTTCCACCGGCGGGGCAGATCCGTGCGGCGGATCGGCCTTATCATGTAACGTGGGGCTGGCTGGTCGGTTCTTTCAAGGAAGCTGGCATAAGCGCGCACCTGGGCTTCGCGCCACGCCTGATCGCGCAGCGCCTGGGCGCGGTTGGGGAAGATCTCGGCGATGCGGATCACCCGGCCGATCACGGCGACCACGGCCCAGAGCGAATCTTCGCCGCCCCGGCGCTTTTCGGGAGGAAGTGACTCCAAATCCGGTCTCCTGCTGGAGGCTTGAGGGATGCGTTGTTATCCGCCCTCTCGCGCGCGATGGCCAGACCGAATTTCAGCCAGCCCCAAAGCCAGCAGCAAACGCGGCCCAGCCAGCAGATAGCGCCGTGCCAGCCGGCGCGGCTCCCGGATGAGCCGATGCAGCCATTCCAGCCCGGCCCGGCGCATCCAGAGCGGGGCGCGCCGCGCCGTGCCGGCGGCAAAGGCGAGCGCCGTGCCGATGCACAGCCCCACCCCGCTGCCCCCGCCCTCGCGCCAGAGCCGGTGGGCGAGGATCTCCTGCACCGGCGAGCCGACCGCGAAGAAGCTGACCTGCGGTTGCAGCTGGCGCAGGAAAGCCAGCACATCCTCCTGCGCGGCGAGATTGGTGAGCAGCCCCATCGGCGGCGCGTGGCGGTGAAACAGGATTGCCGGGTAGCGTAATCGTAGCGCTGCGAAATCAGCATCCGCCATGCCGATCACCGCAACCCGCATCCCCGCCAGGCGCGGCAGCAGATCCGCGGTGAGGTCCGCGCCGGTGACCACTGGCGGGGTGGCGCGGCCAAACAGCCCGAGCAGCCGGGCGAGGCAGCGCGAATCGAACAAACAGAGCCAGGCCTCCTGGTAGAGCGGCCGCAGCCCCGGCTGGCGGCGCAGCCGTTCCAGATGATCGACATTCGGGGTGACGACGTAACTGAAATCCGCCGCCTCCGCCTGGGCCAGAATGGCGGTGGCGGTCATCCTCATATCTTCTGTCGCAAAGCGCAGCCCGAAGCGTTTCATGGCGTCCAGCTCACCCCCATCGTCATCACATGCTCATTGGCGGCGCCAAGCTGGGGCGATTGCCGGTCATTGAAGCCATAGCGCAGCTCCAGCGCGAGGAAGGGGCTGAGCTGCCAGGCGACCGTGGCGCCGAGATTGACCAGGGTTTCCCGCAGATCCCCATGCAGATAATCGGCCTGCGAGACCTCCCCTTGCGCCTTGAACGAGAGCTGTTGCAGCCCGGCGCGCAGCAAGGTGAATTTGGCGGCGCTGAGCGTGTAGGGCAGCGCGCTGACGCGGTCCGGATCGTCCAGCTCGCGGACCAGATTCAGCCGCAGCTCGTCCAGCCGGTCGGGCGCCCAATCCAGGCGGATTTCCAGCGCCGGGGTGAGCAGTGCCGCCCCCTGGCGTGGCAGCCGCCCGGCCCGCCGGCCAGCACCGAGACCGACCAGAGCCCGTTCGCCTGCTCACGCACCCCGCCGAGCAGGGCGATGTTGGTGGCATCCTGCGCCACGATCCGCCCATCCGAGAGATCCCGCGCAGCTCCAGCACATAGCTCAGCGGCGCGCCGTCATTATAGGCAAGCCGCAAGGCCGGGCGCAGGTCGCTGCGGTCCTGCGCCGGGGCGTCGGGGAAGCCCAGCAGGCTGGCGGAGATTTCCGGGGTGATGGTCAGCGCCGCCTGGGTGATGGCATCGCTCAGCCGGATCTGTGACATGTTGAAGGGCAGCGGGCGGGCGAGGCTGCCGCCCCGATGGCAAAGCCGGTCTCCGCCCCCCGCACGAAGCCGCCCGCCAGGGTGAGGGTCTGGCGCGCCATGGTGAAGCCCTGCCCCACCGCCAGCGCCGCCATGGTGGAGGATTGCGGCTGGTCCTGCGGATAAAGGCTGGGGCTGACCAGCGCATAGGCGCCGAACCCCGCCACCGGGTCGCTCACCGCCAGGCTCGGCGAAAGCTGTACCAGCATCGAGCCGGCGGCACCATTCGGCGCGCTGTCATACCCGCTGGTGGCACTCAATGTGGGGCTGAGGCTGAGCGTGCCGAACCGCCAGCCGGTGGCGCCAAGCGCCCGCCCCTGCCGGGGGGTGAGAGCGGGCGCACCCGGCGCAAAGCCGGGGATGGTGACGGGCAACAGATCATCCAGCATCTGCGCGCCGGCGCCGGCGGGCCAGCAGAGCAGAACCAGGCACAACCAGGATGCGAGATCACGCGACACGGTTTCTGATACCACTCTAAGTGGAATAATGTTAATAGCAAAACAAATGAACGCTGAGATTTCCGCACGCCGCCAGGATATCGACATGGCCAAGGGCCTCGCCATCACCCTGGTGGTGTTCGGCCATATCGTGGCGCGCCAGGACCCCGCCCAGGTGCACTGGTACGAGCCCCTGCGCCGGGCGATCTATGCGTTTCATATGCCGTTCTTCCTGTATCTGAGCGGCTTCGTGGCGGCCTCCTCGGGCTTTCTCGTGCGCGGGCGGGCGGGCTTTGGCGCGGCGTTGCAGGAGCGCGCGCAACGTTTGCTGCTGCCGTTTTTCGCGCTGGGGCTGCTCATTCTCGCCGGCAAGCTGGTGGCGGCGCGCTTCATCGCCGTGGACAATACGCCACCCAGCCTCACCGCCGGCTGACCGGGCTGTTCTGGCACACCGAGGCCAGCCCAGCGCTGAGTGTGTGGTATCTGTTCGTCCTGTTCGTGCTGGTGCTGGCGACGCGCTGGGCGCTGGATGGGCAGATCGAACGGCTGGCGAATCTGCTGGCGCTGGCGCTGCTGGCCTATTGGCTGCCGGTGCCGGGCTATCTCTATGCCGACCGGCTGACCGGCTACGCGCCGTTCTTTCTGCTGGGGGCGCTGGCGGGGTTTGCCCGGGCGAGCTGGGAGCGCTGCCTCACCCGCCTCTGGCGGCCGGCTTTGCTCTGCCTGATGGCGGGGCTGAGTGTCGTCGCGCTATGCGGGCAGGACTGGCCGCAGCCTTTCTACATGCTGCCGCTCGGCGTGATCTCGATGCCGGCCCTGCATGGCGCGATGCGGGCCTTGCGGGCGCAGAGGGCGCGCGCCGCGCTGCTCGTCCTCGGGCGGGCCAGCTTTGCCATCTATCTCGGCAACACCATCTGCATCGGGCTCGCCAAGGGCATGATGCTGCGGCTGGGCTCCTGGAACGGCCCGCATTTCCTGCTCTTCGCCCCGGCGCTGATGGCGGCGGGATTGTTCGGGCCGATCTTATGCCGGGCAGCGTGGCTGCTCATCCAGGACCATGGTTGGCCGCCCCTGCCGCCGCGCATGCGCCACAGCCACGAGCACCACAGCTGAAAGGAGCAGTACGTCGCCCGGCTATTTCGTCACATACCCGCCATAGCGCGGGGCGTAGAATTCGGCGTCGGCATGGAAAGAGCGGGCATGGGCGGCGGGGTTGACGCGGGTGAGCGCGGTGCCGGCCACATCGGCGCCGGCCTCGCGCAGCAAATTCAGCGCCTCGCGCGCCAGCCGGCGCGGGTGCTGCCCAGCGGATGCATAGCAGGGTCAGATCCGCCATCCGGCAGAGCACCCGCGCCTCCGCCAGGGCAAAGGCCGGGGGCACGTCGAGCAGGATGATGTCGTAATGCTCCCGCAAGGCGGCCAGCAAGGCCGGCAAGGCAGGGGAGAGAAACAGATCCAGTGCGCTGGCCCGCTCGCCGCCAGCGCAGAGCAGGCTCAGGCTGGTCAGCTTGTCCCGGCCCAGCGCGTCGGGCAGTTGCGCCGTGCCGCGGAGCAGCTCCGCCAGGCCGGGGCGCTCCTCCAGGCCGAACACCCGCCCGAAGCCGGGGCAGCGCACATCGCCGTCAATGGCCAGCACCCGCAGCCCGGAGGCGGCCAGCATCCGCGCCAGCGAGACGCAGAGCGTGGTCTTGCCTTCCGCCGGGCGCGCCGCCGTCACCGCCAGAATCTGCCGTCCCGGCTCGCCCAGCCCCAGCCCGGTGCGGATGCCGCGCAATTGCTCGCAATAGAGCGAGAGCGGCGCGGTGATGGCGCGCTCCTCCGGCCTGGCTGCGACCGGCAGCAGCCCGTGGCAGCTCACCCCAGCGCCGCGCGCACTTCATTGCCGGAGCGCAGCGAGCGGTCCAGCGTATCGCGCAAGCCCGCCAGCAGCACCCCCAGGCACAGCCCCAGCACCGTCGCGGCGCTGAGCACCATGGCATAATGCTTGGACTCCGGCCGCGCCGGCACCGCCGCCATGGACAGGATGCGCGCCTCCGGCCGGGTCAGCGAGGCATCTTGCGCCAGCTGCCCGGCCTGCAGGGTCATCGCCCGCAACATGTCCCGCCCGGCCTCGGCGCGCTGCTCCAGAGCCCGGACCGGGGCACTCTCCTCATCCTCGGTCTGGCTGGCGATGCGGATATGGGCCAGGGCCGCCTGCAGCGTCCGCACCTGGGCCTCGTCGGCGGCGACATCGGCGCGGGCCGCCTGCATCTCGCGCCCCGCCTCCGCGTCGATCTGCGCGGTGACGGCGGATAATTGCGCGCGCGCCGTCACCAGCGCCGGATAGGCGGGACCGTATTCGCTGGCGAGCGACTTCACCTGGGAGGCAAGCTGCGCCTGCTGGGTGCGCAGCGGCAGCAGGTTGGGGGCCACGGCGGCGTTGGCGGCAGCGGCATCGCCGCCGGCCTCGGTGGCGGCATCGAGCCGGGCGCGGGCCATCGCCAGGGCCGCCTGCGCTTCCACCAGCGAGGCGGCGAGCCGGCTCGCGGTCTCGCCGGTCAAGGTGCTGCCTTGCGTTGCCGCCACCACCCCTGCCCCGGCCCTGGCTTTCGCCAGCTGCGTCTCGGTCTCGTCCAGCTGCTGCTGCACCTGGGCGGAATGGGTCTCCAGCCAGCTTTGCGCGTCATTGAGGGCCTGGAAGGCGACATCGCGCCCCTGGTCCAGATAAAGCTGCATCGCGAGATTGGCCCCGGCGGCGGCGAGGTCCGGGCTGCGGGCCGAGAAATGCACCGCGATCACCCGCGCCCCTGGCTGCACCGAAACGGCGAGATGGGTCTGCACGATTTGCGCCAGCGTCGCCGCATCCGGCGCGGCGGGGGCAGGCAACAGCGAGAGCGGGAAGATGCGCTTGCGCAAAGCCGGGTTGAATTCCGGCAGCTGGTCCAGATGCAGCCGCGTCGCGATCGCCGCCGCCGCCGGCAAAGCGAGGACGATGGCGCTCTGGCTCGCCATCACCGCATCCTGGTTCAGCTCTGTCGCGGGCCGGCGGCATTGGCGCCGGGCAGGCGCGCCGCTTCGGGATCATAGAGCAGAATGCCGGTGGCTTCATAATGCGAGGGGCTGAGCGCCAGCAACAAGCCGGCCAGCGCCGGGGCCAGCATGGTGGAGAGCAGCAAAATCCGCCATCGCCGCCCCAGCCCCTGCAACTGGTCGGCCAGCGAGGGCGGGGCGGCGACAGCCAGAGGCGGGAGCGCGACACTCATAACGATAGATTAACGAAAACAGCGAGCGAAAACAATCTATGGTTGCGACAGATTCGGCACCCAGGGGCGCGCCCCCTCCCAGGCGCGGTCCGTGATCAGGCGGATCCGCGCCGGGCTCACCCAGGCGGCCAGCGCGCCATCCCGCGCGGCGCGGCTGGCATCCAGGATCACCGCGCCGGCGCAGCCCGGTTGCGACACTGGCGAGACCAGCAACCGCGCCCCCTGGCAGTCGGTTACCGGGGTAGCGGCATAGAGCACCGCGCCGATGCGGCAGGTGGCAGCACTGCAGGCGGATGGCACCAAACGCGCCCCGCCCCAGACCGCGCGCCATTGCTCCAGCGTGAAGCTGCTGGCCTTGGGCATTTCCACCAGCAGCACCTGCCCGCCCTGGCGGATACCGATCAGCCTGGCATCGGCGGAGACCAGCACGTCCGGCGGGCGGGCCAGCAGCGCTGCCACCAGCCCGGCCGCGATCAACCCCGCCCCCGCCAGTCGCGCGGCCGAGCGCCAGAGGCACAGCCAGGCCAGCCCCGCCGCGATCAGCAGGATGGCGGCACCCGGCATCGGCGCCACCTTCAGCAGCGCATCCGGCCAGGTGGCGATATGGGCGGTCATCCAGACGATGATGGCGATGCCCCAGCCCATCGGCTTGAAGGCGAGCCAGGCCAGATGCAGCTTCAGCAGCGCCAACCCGGCCAAGCCCCAGGGCATGATCCAGAGCGCGGTGAGCGGCACCGCGACCAGATTGGCCGGGATCCAGTAAGGTTCGATCTGCTGGAACTGATAGGCGGAAAACGGCATCGAGGCGCCGCCGGCGAGCAGGCTGGTGAAGGCGAGCTCGGCCACATGCATCAGCCCCGCCCCCAGCATGCTGCGCCCGGCATGGAAGCGCCGCCAGATCGGATGCACCGCTTCATAGCCGGCGATGAGGGCGGCGACGGCGGAGAAGCTCATCTGAAAGCTGGCGGAGAGAATCGCCTCGGGGGTGGCCAGCAGCAGGATCATCGCCGCCAGGGCCAGCCCGCGCAGCGAGACCGCGCGCCGCCCCAGCAGCACGCCGAGTGTGACCAGGCTGGCCATCGCCAGGCTGCGCAGGATCGGCAGATGCGCCCCGGTGAGCACCGCGTACCCCGCCCCGCCCGCCAGCGCCAGCACGGCGGCAATGGGTTTGCCCGGCCAGTGCAGTGCCATCCAGGCGCTGCGCGAGAGCCCCCATCGCGCCAGCACAAACACGATGCCCATGACGATGCCGACATGCAGCCCCGCCACCGCGAGAATATGGGCGAGGCCGGAGAGGATGAAGCCCTGCCGCTCATCGGCGGGGATGATCTGCTCATCGCCGGTCAGGAGTGTGACCGCGATGGCGCCGGTGGAGAGCGGCAGCGCGCGCAGGATCTGCGTGGCGATCTCCAGCCGCAACGCCTGCAGCGCATCGCGCCACTGGCTGGGTGGCGCCGGGCGCAGCTGCTTTAGCGGTGTCAGCGCCACCCCGACAGCGGCGAGATTGGCGAAATATTCATCCCGCCCCTGCTGCCAGCCGCCCGGATAGGCCGGCGGGTCCGGGCCGAACAGCAGCGCATAGGCTTTCACCAGCGCCCCCGGGTCGGGCGGCGCATCGCCGGGGCGTAGCTTCAGCCGGACCAGACGGCGCAGCGTCGGGCCGTGATCGATCCGCGGGGCGCGCAGCACCACGCGGGCGGTGTTGGGCAGCATCTCCACCCGCGCGACGAAGCCGCTGACGCTGACCACGCCGGACGGGATGGGCGGCATCGGCGGCATCGTAGCGCTGCGATATTCGGCCCGGGCGAAGCCGATGGCCCCCGCCAGCAGCAGCCAGGCCAGAAACCGCGCATAAGGAAACCGCCAGCTCGCCCCCAGCGCCAGCAGCGCGCCCACCGGAAGGGCCGCCGCCAGCCAGAGCGGCGGCTCCGAAGGCAGCGCGAAATAGACCAGGATGGCGGCCCCCATGGCGACCGGCAGCAGCAGGATGAAATGCCCCCGCTCCGCCTCCACCCAGCGCGCGAACCAGTCCCGGGCCAATACCACCTCCGATTGTTCCGGATGATTAACTTTTTCGCCCGGCTGGCACAAATCGGCGCAAAAGAGTAACAGCCAGCCCATGAAAGTCCGTACCCGCTTCGCGCCCTCTCCCACCGGCCTGCTGCATATTGGCGGCGCCCGCACCGCCCTCTTCAACTATCTCTTCGCCAAACATCATGGCGGCGAGTTCGTGTTGCGCATCGAGGATACGGACAAGGCCCGCTCCACCCAGGAAGCGGTGCAGGTGATCCTGGACGGGCTGGACTGGCTCGATCTGAAGGCTGACGAGCCCCCGGTGTTCCAGAGCAGCCGCGAGGCAAGGCATGTCGAGGTGGCGATGGCGCTGCTGGCGCAGGGCAAGGCTTATCGCTGCTATTGCACCCCGGAAGAGCTGGCGCAGATGCGCGAGACCGCGATGGCCGAGAAGCGCCCGCCGCGTTACGATGGCCGTTGGCGCGACCGTGACCCGTCCGAAGCGCCGGCGGGGTGAAGCCCGCCATCCGCCTGAAAGCCCCACGCGAGGGCGAGGTGGTGCTGAATGATCTGGTGCAGGGCGAGGTGCGGGTGAAGAATGCCGAGATGGATGACATGATCATCCTGCGCTCGGACGGCACGCCGACCTATCTGCACGCGGTGGTGGTGGATGACCATGACATGGCGATCACCCATGTGATTCGCGGCGACGATCATCTCACCAACACCTTCCGGCAGATCCAGATTTATGACGCGATGGGCTGGGAGACGCCCGCCTTCGCGCATATTCCGCTGATCCATGGCGCGGACGGGGCGAAGCTCTCCAAGCGCCATGGCGCGGTGAGCATTCTGGAATTCCGCGAGCAGGGCTTCCTGCCGGAGGCGTTGTGCAACTACCTGCTGCGTCTGGGCTGGGGCCATGGCGATGCCGAGTTCCTTGGCCGCGACGAGCAGATCGCGCTGTTCACCCTGGAGGGTGTCGGCCGGGCGGCCAGCCGCATGGATTATGCCAAGCTCACCCATCTCAACGGCATGTGGCTGCGCCAGGCCGAGGATGCGCGGCTGCGTGACGATGTGGTGGAGCGCCTGGCCAAGGCCGACATCACCGTCGGCACCGCCGCCATGCAGCGCATTCTGGCGCTGATGCCGGGCTTGAAGGAGCGCGCCAAGACGCTGGAGGAGCTGAGCAACTCTTCCGCCTTCCTCGCCCGCGAAATTCCCCTGCCCTTCGAACCGAAGGCCGAGGCGCTGCTGACCCTGGAAAACCGCGAGATGCTGGCGCGTCTGGCCGGCCTGCTGGAGGGCACGGATTTCACCGCCGAGGCGATCGACGCGGCGTTGCGCGCTTTTGCCGAAGCGGAGGGCCGCAAGCTCGGCCAGGTGGCGCAGCCGCTGCGCGCCGCGCTGACCGGCAGCACGATGAGCCCGGGGATCGACGCGACGCTGATCGCGCTCGGCAAGGCCGAGGCGTTGGCGCGCATCCGGGCGGTTGCCGCCTGAGGGGTAATCCGTCTCATCGTTCAGCTCATGTTCATGCAAACATCCCGGCCGCCCCCACATCGGGTTGTGAGCCGGGACGACCCGGCCAACTAAAAACGGGAGTTTGCAATGAAACGCTTTTTCACCACCGCGACGTGTCTTCTGGCCATCGGCGCCGTCACCCCGGCCCTGGCACAGAGCTCCGCCACCGGCAGCAGCGGCTCGACCAACACCATCGGTAGCCACTCCACCGCCGGCATGGGCACCACCGGGGCCGGCATGGCCCCTCCGGCGGCAATGGCAGCGGCATGAAGGCCGGCACCGCCGGCACCGGCTCCAACAACATGGCCGGCAGCCATTCCACCGCGGGCATGGGCTCCGGCGGCTCCAGCATGTCGATGGGAACGGCCGGCGGCAGCTCGTCCTCCAACGCGATGAAGAGCGGCACCAATGGCTCCGGCGCCAGCAACATGACCGGCAGCAAATCCACCACCGGCATGGGGACCACGGGCAATAGCCAGTAAAAGGCTTTGGCCTGAAGGCGCGGAAGTTTTTGGGGATTGTAGGGGCGTTTTTTCAAAAACGCCCCTACGTGACAAAAGGCCGGATCGCCCCTTGAGGGGACGTCCGGCCTTTTGTCTTGACGCCGCTTTTTTGTAAAAAAGCGGCACCAAAAAACTTTTATAACCTATTCATTTTCAAAAATTCGCCACCGTGCAGGCATAGCCGGCGGAGGAGACCTCGCCGCAGAACCGCGCCGCATCGAGCTGGCTGGAAAAGCCGGTGACGCGCAGGCGGTAATAGGTAACGCCCTTCACATTCGCCTCGACGATGTCGGGCGATTTTCCGGCAAACAAAGACGGTGCCGCGGCGCGCACCTTGTTCCATTGATGCTGCGCTGCCTCCTGGCTCGGCAGCGCGCCGAGCTGCACCGCCGCCGGCCCGCCGGGGCTGGTATGCACCGGCGCCGGGGGCGCGGCGGGCGGTGTGTAGCGCATTGCCACCGGCTTTGGGCCCGGGGTTGCGGCTGGCATTGGCGGCGTCGCCACCGGGCCGGGTGTCGAGGAGGATATCGCGCCTGGGATCGGCGATGGGCCGGAATAGGCTGCGTTGGGGTCGCCGCTGGTCGGAATGGCCGCCGCTGGCTTTGGCACCGGAGCCGGAGCCGGAGCCGGAGCCGGCACGGGCGCCACCGGCACCGGCGGCGCAAGCGGCGTCGGCGCCACGCTAGTGGTTTGTGTGGTCACCTGGGTTGTCGTCACCACCGGCTGGGTCGGTGCCGGCGGCGGTGGCGGCGGCGGTGTCTGGATCGAGCTGGCGATCAGTGCCGAGAAACCATCCATCGCCTGCTGCACCTGTTCGGGGGGCAGATCGATCGCGAGCACCTGCCGCGCCTCCTCATCCCGCCCCGACGCGATCAGCGCCGCCGCGTAATCCTCGCGGATTTTCGGCGTGGCGCTCTGGCCGCTGGCCAGCGGGCCAAGATAGGCCAGAGCCTGCGGGCCGTGTCCGGAGAGCGCCAGGGAGAGGCCGAGATTGACCTCGGTTGCCATGCTGCCGGGATTGGCCAGCAGCGATTTCTGATAAGGCTCGACCGCGCCGGCGAAATTGCCTTGCAGGTCGCGCGCGATGCCCAGATCGCTCCAGGCCGCGGCATTGCCCGGGTCGTCATTCACCGCCGCGATGAAAGCCTGCTCGGCCGCCGCCGGATCGCTCTTCAGCAAACAGCGCCCGAGGCCGGTTTCCGCCGGGCTGGATTTGGCGTCATATTTCAACGCGACGGAATAGGCCGCCTGCGCCGGCAAACAGCGATCCAGCGCGTAATAGGCATCGCCCTCATGCACCAGCGCGTCGACATTGTCCGGATCGTCCTTGAGGATCGATTGCGAGATCGACAACGCCATGTTCGGATCGCCGCCGGCGATGGCCGCATCCGCGACATTCAGCGTGTTCGGCCCGACGGACCCGGTGGGCGCGTTCGCGGCCGTCTGCGATTCTGGCTGGCTGCACGCGGCAAGACCGAGAACCATCGTCGCCGCGGCGGAACCACGCAGCAGGCGGCGCAGGGGATAGCCTGATCGAGCGAAGGCGCAGGGGATCATCATGTCTCTTCTTCGGTGCAAGGGTTCATGTTCAGTGATGGGCCAGCACGGCCATGACCTGGATCACCGCCGGCCCGCCAACGATGAGGAAGACGCAGGGCAGGATGAAGACGATCATCGGCAGCGTCATCAAGGTGGGCAGCTTGCCGGCCCGATCCTCGAAGCGGATCAGCGCCTCGGCGCGCAATTCCGCGGAGAGGGTGCGCAGCGCCGCCGTCAGCGGCGTGCCATATTGCAGCGACTGGCTCAGCGTGGTGGCGAGCCGCTTGAGCACTTCCAGCCCGGTGCGCTGGCCCAGCGAAAACATCACGCTGCGCATATCCGCGCCGATCTGCAATTCGCGCGAGGTCTGGGTCAGCTCCTGCGCCAGATCCGGGTTGAGCTGCGAAATTTCCTGGGCGACGCGGGCGATGCCCGCCTCCAGCGCCAGACCGGCATCGGCGCAGATCACCAGCATATCCAGCGCATCCGGCACGCCGCGTTCAACCTGTTCGAGATGCCGGGTGCGGATATTCTTCGCCATCATATCCGGCAGCAACATGCCGACCACCGCGCCGCCGCCAATCTTCAGCACCAGCCCGATGGTGGAGACGAAAATATTATGGAAGGCGAAATAGAGCAGCACCGGCAGCAGGAACAGACCCAGCACCTTGGCGCCGACGAACAGGCCAATGCCGCGGCCGCCGCGAAACCCCGCCCTTCCAGCGTCGCGGTCATCTCCGCGAGGGTTTTGCGCGACAACAGGCCGGACCGGGCGACGGACATGCCAAAGGCCGAGACCAGACGCACCAGCGCCGAGCCTTCCGGCTTGGCCTCCTCCAGCAGAGCCGCATTGCGGCCATGGATGGCGAGATCGATCCGTTTGCCGAGCTTCTGCGAACGGGTCATCGTATGGTTCAGATAGAAAACGCCAGCCGCCAGCACCAGCAAAGCGAGCACCATGCCGGCCAGCAGGACCACGGGGGGAATGGAGCTATTTGAGAACATTGCTGATCATGAATTGAATGACGCCCATGCCGGCGGCCAGCAGCAGGATCGCCGCGCCAAGAATGGCCTCGCCGCCATCGGTGGTGAAGAGAATGCGGATATAATTGGGCTGCAGCCAGAACAGCCCGGCACCGGCCAGGAAGGGCAGCACGGTGAGCACCATGGAGCCCATGCGGGCTTCGGCGGTCAGCGCGTAGCCGCGCGATTTCAGCGCCACGCGCTTGCGGATCACATCCGCCAGCGTCTCCAGAGTCTGGGTGATGCCGCCACCGGAGCGGGCCTGCAGCGTGATGGCGGTGGCGAAGAATTGATACTCGGTCAGCTTCACCCGCTCGGAGAGCTCACGCAACGAAACATCCAGCGGAATGCCGATGCTCACCTTGTCGGCCAAAATGGTGAATTCGCGCTTGGTCGGCTCCATCGAATCCTGCGCCACCGTGCGCAGCGCCTCACCGATGGGGATACCGACACGCACGCAGCGCACGATGATGTTCAGCGCGTCGGGAAATTGCTCGATCAGCTTGGCGTTGCGGCGATTCTTCAGCCAGTTGAAGATGAAACGGTCGATCAGATACCAGAACACCGGCGTGCCGACATATTTCACCAGCAGCCAGATGCTGGGATATTTGCCCAGCGGGTGCGAGGCGAGCCAGATGATCACCAGGGTGATGACCGCGGCGATCGGCGGCACCAGCCACCATTTGATCGGGTAGGTTTCCGCCTGCTGCAGATCGACGCCGATCAGCTCGGCGGCTTTTTCCTTGATCTGATCCGCCCGCGAAACCTGACGCACCAGGCGCAATTCTTCATCGACCGTGGTGATCGGGGCGGAGGTGGAGGTGGTGGCCGCCGTGAGCCGGCGTTTCAGCCGCTCCTCGCGCTCATGCGCCCCCACCAGATTGAGCGTGACCGCCACCGTCGCGACCGCGAGGATGATGACCAGCACAAGTAGGATCAGCAGCTGATGCAGCATCAGGTTTCCTCCAGCGCCGCCATCCAGGCCCGGTCCAGCCCGTAATATTGCAGCCGTTCCTGGAAGGAGGAGCGGATGCGGCTGACCTCGTAGCGCCCGATCAACCGGCCATTCGGCGTCTCGCCGGTGATTTCCAGCTTGAAGATATCGTTGAGCAGCTGGGTTTCGCCCTCGATCCCGGCGATCTCGGTGACCTGGGTGACGCGACGACCGCCATCGCGCTGGCGCTCGACCTGGATGATCAGATTGACCGCGGCGCAGACCTGCTGGCGGATGGCGCGCGGGTGAGGCCCATCGAGGACATCTGCACCATGTTTTCGATACGCGAGAGCGCGTCGCGGGTGTTGTTGGCGTGGATGGTGGACATCGAGCCATCATGGCCGGTGTTCATCGCCTGCAGCATGTCGAAGGCTTCGGCGCCACGGGTTTCGCCGATGATGACGCGGTCCGGGCGCATACGCAGCGCGTTACGCACCAGATCGCGCGCCGTGACCTCGCCCTTGCCTTCAAGGCTGGCGGGGCGGGTTTCCAGCCGCACCACATGCGGCTGCTGCAGCTGCAGCTCCGCCGCATCCTCGATGGTGACGATACGCTCTGTGGCGTCGATGAAGCGCGAGAGCGCGTTCATCATCGTCGTCTTGCCCGAGCCGGTCCCGCCGGAGACGATGATGTTGAGCCGGCAGCGCGCGGCGATTTCCAGCACCCGGGCGATCGGCGGCGTCATCGCGCCGAATTCGATCAGCTTCTTGAAATCGATCGGTTTCTTGGAGAATTTACGGATCGAGATCGACGGCCCGTCGATCGCCAGCGGCGGCAGCACGATATTCACGCGCGAGCCATCCTTCAGGCGCGCATCGCACATCGGGCTGGCTTCATCCACACGCCGCCCGACCGAGGCGGCGATGCGCTGGCAAATATTGGTCAGATGCGCCCAGTCGCGAAACCGCACCGGCACCTGCAGCAATTTTCCCGAGCGCTCGACAAACACATGGTCCGGGCCGTTGACCATGATGTCGTTGATGCTCTCATCCAGAAGCAAGGGCTCCAAGGGCCCCAGCCCGAGCATGTCGTCCACCAGCTCGGTCGCCAAGGCGCGCTGCTCGCGGGCATTCAGCTGCACGCGCTTATCGGTGGCGAGATCGGAGATCAGCCGTTCGACTTCGATCAGCAGCCGTTCCGGCGGCAAGGCGGCGACGGCGGTGGCGTCCATGCGCGCCAGGCACATATTGCGCAGCTCGGCGATTTCGGCCCGCACTGAGGTGCTGGTATCGGCCGGAAACCGGCTGACATCTGGATTCGGCGCGGCGGGCGCGGCGGCGGCCAAGGCCGGCATGGCGGCCGCGGCTTCCAGCTCTTCCCTGCGGCGGCGGCCAAATACCGGCATGCTGTCAGACATTGCCGGTTATCCCTTGCTGAAGCCGAGCATTTTGAACAAGCCGCCGCCACCGCGGCCGGGCAAGGCCAAGCTGCCCTCGATCTCGTCGCGATTCCCCACGAAGCCGATTTCACGCGCCAGATCCAGAACCGCCTGGCGGAACGGCCCCTTATTGGTCACCGCCGGCTCGCCGAAACTGGCACTCTCATTCAGCTGCTTGGGGATGTCCGGAATGGTGATATGAATCTTCAGCTCCAGCGCCTCCTCGATCTGCTTGCGCGACAGCCCGCCCGGCCGGCCGAGCCGGTTCAGCACCACGGTCGGGCTCTGCGGCTGCCAGGGACCGTTGGGCAGCGCCAGCAGCCGGATCGTATCGCGTACCGAGGCCAGAGACGGGTCCATGACGATGACCCGGTGATGCGCGAATTCGATCAGCTCGCGATTACAGGCCATCGGCAGGAAAGGCACATCCATGAAGATGAAATTATAGCGGATGCGCAGCGCCTCGATCAGCCGGCGGGCGGCGCCGGGGTATAATTCATCGGCTCCGCCAGCTTTTCCTCGGAGGCCAGCACATGCAGGCGCTCCGCCACCGGCTGGGCGGCGCGCTCGACGAACAGCGGATCGATCCGGTCCGGCGTTTCCAGCGCCATACGCAGGCCAGGGCCAGTCTTGGCGCCCAGCAGCAACGCGCCGGAGCCCATATGGATATCGGATTCCAGGAACACGGTATGGCGTTTTTCGACCACGCCCAGCAGCCAGGCGAGATTGCCGGCAATGGTGGTCGCCCCTACCCCGCCCCGCGCGCCCATCACCGCCACCACGCGCCCGCCGCGTGTGGCGTCGTCGCCGATGGATTTGCGGGTGATCAGCGGCGCGAAATGCCGGGCCACGGCTTCGCGGGTGATCGGCTTGAACAGATATTCCATCACCCCCATGCCGCGGGTAATGTGGCGGTAGAAATCCACCTCCTGAATATCGCCGACCACCAGCACGCGCACGCCCGGCTCCACCACATCGGACAATTCGCCCAGCGCCTGCAGCGGCTGCTCCTCACCGGCGATGTCGACGATCAGCACTTCCGGGGTCGGCAGTTTGGACATGGCGGCGATGGCGGTGCGCACCGTGCCGCGGCGCACATCCATGCCGCCGCCAGCCGCGGTGATCAGCGTATCGCGCAGAACCTGTTCACTGACGGTATCGTTGATAAAGGCAAGCACGGTCAGCCGGTCCGTGCGGCTGGTCATCCTGCCAGACTCGGCAAGCCCGCCAATCGCGCCCTGGGTGCTCATATCATTGCCCTTCCGTCCTGTGCATGCCCGTCTCCTAGCTGCCGCTATTGATCGACGTGGCCGGCGAGGTCGCCTGGATCTGCGTCTGAATGCCGGTGCCGGTGCCATTCGTGGTCGCACGCTGGACGCCGCCGACGGCGAGGATACCGCTGCTGCCCGGCTCGCCATGGCCGCTGATCAAATCGGCCTTGTTCGCCACCTGCTGCGCCGTCGCCTCATTCGAGGCGCCGGTCAGGGACCAATTACCGGGGCGGTTGAACGGGTTGAACGCCCCCTGGCAGCCGGCCAGCGTCAGCAGCGCCAACAGACAAAACAGCGACACGGGTTTGGTCATGGCGGGGCGCTCCATCATTGCACCATGAAGCCGGCATTGCCGGGGATGCTGGTGCTGGCCTGATCGGTGCCATTATTGCGCAGCAAAAGAATGCGCTGCAGATCGTTCGGCGGCGACCAGCCATCGTCCGGCGAGGCGATGCTGTTGGGATGGTTGACCGGATTGACGATATAAGGTGTCACCGTGATCACCAGCTCCTGCTGCTCGCGCTGGAAGGCATTGCCGCGGAACAAGGCGCCCAGGATCGGAATCTCGGAGAGGCCGGGCAGACCATTGCTGACCTGATTGGTGGTATCTTCGAGCAAACCCGCGATCGCCATGCCCTGGCCCGAACCGAGCACGACGGTGGAGGACGCGGCGGTCACCGTCAGCGAGGGCACCGAGAAGACTTGCGAGCTGCCACCGGTGCTGATGGTGGAGGCGTTGGAGCTGTCGATGGTGCTGATCTGCGGTGATACCTGCAGGGCGATCCGCCCATCGGAAAATACCGTCGGGATGAAGGAGAGCAGCACGCCGTAATTCTTGAAGCTGACCGTCACCGTCGAGCTGCCGCCGGTGCCGCCGGAGGACACCGGAATCGGGAACTGCCCGCCCACCTGGAAATTCGCCTGGGTGCCGGAGAGCGTGGTCAAGGTCGGCTCGGCCAGAATATGGGCGAGATTATCGGTGGCCAGCGCGTCGATGACACCTTCGAACGTGCCGCCGGGGAAGGTGACGCCGATACCACCGGCCGTGGTCGAGGCGAGCGAGCTGGCGGCCGAGGCGGTGCTGCCGGTCAGCGCGAATTTGCCGATGGAAATCGCCGAGGAGCCGACATTGCTCCAATTGATGCCAAGCTCGCGCGTCACTTGCCGCGACATCTGGGCGATGCGCACTTTCAGCTCCACCTGGATCGGCTGCGCCACGGTGAGGTCATTGGTGACCTTGCCGCTCGGCGAGATCAGCTTGGCCTGGCTCATCACCTTGTCGGCATCCTCGGGGCTCTGCACCGTGCCGCGCACGACCATGCCGCCCTGCTCCGATTCGGCGGTGACGCCGCTGCCCGGCGCCACCGCCTGGGACTGGGTTTCGATGCGCTGGCCCGCATAGCCGGACTGGTTCACGGTGACCGAATATTGCGCGATTCGATTGCCGGCGGCGTCTGTGGCGACGACATCGGTCTCGCCCGCCGCCTTGCCGAACACGAACATCGCGCCGGGGCTGGCCGGGCGCACCGAAGCGACGCTGTCATCGGCGACGAACAGATTGGCGACCGGGCGCGGCAGCTTGATCAGCTTGCCCTGCCTTTCGCCAGCGTAATGCCGCCATAATAAGCGGGCGGCACAACCTGCGCCTGTTGCGCCGCGGCGCCGCTGCCGGTTGCGGTTTGCGCCAGGGCGGCTGGCGCAAGGGTAGAAAGCGCCAGCACTGACGCCGTGAACAAACCGCGCATCAGAACTTGAACTCCCCTGTAGTGCCTGAAGAAATCACATTGACTGTGGTGACGGTCTGCTGCGCCGGCTGCGCGGCGGAAAGGGCCGGCGAAACCTGACCGGCCCAGACCGGGCCGGGCGTCTGCTGCGGCACCGACGCCGTGGTCGAGCTCGCGGCGGAATGCACGATCAGGGACAATTTGCCGAGATTGACCGCGACCAGGCAGCGCGCCGCCTGCTCGGGTGTGACCTCGAGCGTCACCGTCGAGGCTGGCTGGTTGTTCGGGCCGCCGCTGCCATTGCTGGCATTCTTGATCAGTTCCTGACCCGTGGCGATCACCCGGACATCGCTCAGTACCGTCTCGGCGGCGATGCTTTTGCCATCCGGCGCGCCGGCAATGCTCTGGGTCAGCAATATATCCACCTTATCGCCCGGCCAGATCAGCCCGTCCGCGCCGGTGACGTTATCGACCGCCACCGTCACCGCCCGCATACCGGGTGCGAGCACTGCGGCCAGGAAGCCGTGATCGCCAGGATGGATGACCCCGCTGTTTAGAATGACCGCGCCCTGGGCGATCGGCGATTTCACCATCGCGCCCGTCAGGGAACTGCGGTTGCCGGGGGTGTCGATCAGCGCATCGGGCGGCACGGCGCTGATCAGCATCGAGCTGCTGGTAATGTTGCCGGGCTGGATCAGCGCGCCGCCGGAGAGCGGCACCCCCGCCACCAGAATTTGTTCGGTCGGCGGCGGGGCCGCGGCCACCGGGGCTTTATGGCCCTGATTGAGGATCGAATATCCAAAAATGAGGACAGCGGCCAGCGCGGCGATCAGGACAGCGAATATGCCGAGGCGAAAGACCATTGGCCACCTTATGTTTCAAAAAAGCGTGGCAGGATTGCCACGAGAGCGCCACCGGCAATGGCGCAGGCATAGGGAAGCGCGCCCCGGCGACGGATTCGCCACCGCTCCGTGCGCAGGGCACGCGTCAGGCGCGAGCCTTCGCGTGAAGCGGCCGGTTTTCCCACGACGAGGGATAAGAAAAGGTAAAGAAGCCCGAGAATGCCGCCGAGCAGCATGACATCGGCCAGAAACATCAATTGCGGGAGCCAGCCCGGGGGCACCAGCAGCGTGGTCGCGGCCCAGAGCTTCACATCGCCGCCGCCCATCAAACCCAGAGCCCAAATGCCGAACAGGGCGATAAACACCAGCAAAGCGGCCAGCAAGGCGGGGAGCAGATCATGCTCAAGCAGCCGCAGCCCGAAACCGGTGAGAAGAACCAAAGCTGAAACGGAATTGGGCACCGTTCGCACAGCGACGTCGTGCACCGCAGCATAGACAAGCAGAGCCAGCCCCAAGCCGAAAAGGGCGGTGATCATGTCCGCCTCATCAATATACGCCCCAGGATCGTCATCCGCTCCGCCCTTTAACGCCCCATAAATAGGCCTTTATCCGAGTCTGCTTAAAAAAAGCGATCAGGTTAACGAAAATCCATCGAAGTACGGTCTCGGCGTGACATTTTCAACACAACCTACACCGTACAGACTCCGATTTTACCGTACAAAATTGAAAAATTACAAGGGCTTTTAAGCTGCGCGTCGCACCACAAAAAAACGGCCGACCGGGAACCCGATCGGCCGCAGCGCAGACATCGCGGGGCTGAGCTTAGAGCTCGGACGCCACTGCGTTGAAGGTGCTGGAGATGTGAGTGCCGAGGCTGGACACGGCGGCGATGATCACAACCGCGATCAGCGCAGCAATCAGGCCGTACTCAATGGCGGTGACGGCACGCTTGTCGACATTGAGCTGCGCCAGCTTGGTGGTCATGGCGGCGCGGATGTAGTTTGCGAGCATGAAAGAAGACCCTTTCAAAAAATTAATTCGAGACCGAAACCTGATAACAGAGAAAGCGTCTCACGCGGAACTGCCACGCCATCTGCCCACCTTGTCATCAACCTGTCGAGGCTGGTGTTCAATACATAAAAATCAGCCATTTCTGTCAAACGAAGTTTGCGCACGAACTAAACAAAAATCCGTGAGCGTGACTTTTTTGTCAAAAAAACTCACGCTCGACCGGCGGCAACCCTAACGATTTGGTCACCAAGCCGCACAGCGACAGGATTTGTTTAATTTTTTATGACAACCTACCTTTATGAGACAAGCAACATCTTAAATAGGGACAGCTCGCCAGCAGGCACGGATAGGCGATTTTTTCCCTGTCAGAGTTCCGAGGCCACCTGATTGAACGGCACCGCGACTTCTGTGCCGATCCGCGTTAAACCTCCGACGATAGCCAAGATAACGATCAATGCGATCACGCCATATTCCACAGACGTAACAGCACGGCGATCGCGCAGAAAAACCGCCAGTCTTACGACCATATTTTGACCTAAGCCCTCAACATCATCAGTTCATTCACCCTAGGGCTGGCATTCAAAGATATTACCGATCAGCGCGCTAAACCAACTCGATCCTAGCGCATTAACGGGTCATTTTGATAGCTATGTCACGCAAAATTGTAGTGAATCGTCGGGTTGGCCCGGATTTTGGCAGTTTCGCAGCATCATGATATGAGCCGGGCGCCGCGCCCCCGTTGGCTAATTGGATAAGCTCCGATCCTTCTAAGTTCGTTTATGCAGGTTCGAGTCCTGCCGGGGGCGCCAGATCTTCCAAAACCCACACGGCACTATTGCGCCGACAGCGAACCACATGAAATCAAACGTTTTTTGTGTTTTTTAGGGTGATAACTTGTCTTGTTGTTCCATAAGTGTTCAGCCCGCTTGTCGCCATAAGTGATGTCACGTAACGCTTAGCATCACTTTTCAGAAGGTCGCAGGTGGTGCCTTTAACGAATGCGAAATTAGGTGCCGCTCAAGCCGGCCCGAAAGCAATATATATCGTATGACCGTGACAGGCTGTTTTTGCGGGCCGGGACCTCAGGCTGTTGGGTCTGGCAGTATCAGCTACGCCTCGGCAAACGACCAACCACGATAACCCTCGGCGATTACCCTTACATGACCTTGCGCCAGGCCCGAGATGCGCGGGACCCGCTGCGCATGCAGGCACGCGCCGGCGAGCCCATTCTGCACAGGACAAGCCGGCGGCGGCCGGCGATCTTTGCCGAAGCTGCGACGCGCGGGCTGAAGCGCCAGGAAAAGCTCTGCACACCAACGCATTATGCAGGGGTGAAACCCGGATGACGCTGCTGACCGCCTCACGCCAGAGCGAAATCCGGTTCGCCGTCTGGAAAGAGTTCCACGATCTGGCGGGAGAGGCGCCGGTCTGAATCATCCCGGGGCATCGGATGAAGGGGAAGCCCCCCACGTGCCACCAGATCATAAGATGCCGCTTTCACGGCAGGTGGTGGCGTTGCTGCTGCAGGTGCGGGACATGAGCGGGGATTCGGAGTGGGTCTTTCCGTCTTTCCAGAGGGTGAGCGTCATCAGCGGCAACGCCGTCAACAGCCTCATTAAACGAGCCGGCTATGAAGGGGGCCAGAGCGCGTACGGACTCAGGAGCTGCTTTTCCTTCATCATGAAGAAGCGCAACCGTATGGATTCTTATGTTATCGAGCTGATGCTGCCCCCGTCCGACGAAGTCGCCAGCGCTTAGGGCCGGGAGAAATATCTGGAGGAACGCCGGGAGCTGGCGCAGATCTGGGCGGATATCGTGTTTGGAGGGACAGCCATCGGCCGCCGCGCTGATCGGCCGCACGCGGCGCCGGGGCAAAGAGCCGACGAAGATGCAGATGGAGGATGCCGCGTGATCTTTACGGCCTCCCCAAGGACGCTAGCCAGGCCCGGGCCGGGTTCGGCCGGTAAATAATGCGCTATTAAAGCCGGGGATCAAACAGCTCTGACGACGAGGCTTTGGAATATCGCTGGTGCGATTTCCTCGACGGCCGCCAAATCCTCCCCGACCGCTTCGAGATAGACCACCGCCAGCGTACCGCCCTTCATCGCCAGCTTCGCGGCAAAACGACGCTCATCTGCCTCTTGCCCCTCATAGGTGGCGGACAGGGTTCCATCCTCATGTTGCAGAACATCTGCGACGCCGATGGTAATATCCGCGTCCGGCGCGGCGCTGAACTCCGAATCCCGGCGAATCTGGAGAAACCGGTCAAAAACATGCTGGGCGTCCTCGGCGGAGCCGTCAGTGGTAAAATAATAAACCGAGAGGGTTATCATCAACGTATCATCCGGTGACCCTATAAAATTTTGCAGGCCATCGCCGGATGATTCGCCCGGCCAATCATCCGGGACGGACATCTCGCCGCCGCTGAAAGACACAGACCGATAGGCATTATGCACGACACACCTCTCTTTGCGAAACTCAGGGCGCACAGCCGCCTGAAACAGATGCGTCATATGCCGGCATCACCGGCGCGCAACAACGCAGCCTCCCGCAACATCCGGCTGCCTGCGAAGGGGTAATTCAGGCACCCGCCACGCTTACGGCAAAACTGAACATATAGCTCCCGCAATCACCGCCTTGGGCAGGCACTCCTTAAACCAGCCACCTCAGAGGAAGCTACCACCACACCATTCCGCCTTTTCTTAGGGCCAGGGGGCTATCCTGCCCTCAATCAAGGGTGGATAGGCAGCTCAAAAGCCTCAAAGCACGGTCTGAGAGTTTGTGAAAATCGAGGACCGTCCCACGGAAGGCAACAATCACCCCACCTGCGCCGCTGAGTACAAGGGCCCGGAAGCCATCCGGCTTGTCCGTTCCTATCATGGATTCCAGCTTGTAGCCGGGTAGCACAGTTTTGACGTAATCCCCGCTTTGTCGATATAGGCCAAGCGGGATGCATGAATATAGGTTTGATTATCCACGCCCGGCATGTGGAACCTTTTAAGTATCAGGTTTGAAGAGCAATATTTCGGAATCTATGGCAACAGCGAGCTGCTGCCCATCAGGGCTGAATGCCGGAATGGCCCAGCCATCCGGTACGTGGATGATACGCGGCGCACCTCCACCTGCCGGGCAGATTTCCACCGCGCCTTCGCCGTTGGCTATAGCAATGCTGTCTCCGTCAGGACGCCAGGAGAGGCGAGAGGCACCGGAGGGCTGCGCCCCACAAAGCGGCTGTGGCGGGCCAGGCTGTGCCAAATGCCAGAGCAACAAAGGCGGGCGCGGCCAACCGGGAGAGCCATTCCCCACAGAGCTGAAGGACGCGGCCAGGGCGTTACCGTCTGGGTTGAAGGCAAGCTGAGTGAGAACCGCAACGCTGCCGGGCGGTAACTGGTAATGCAACACAACGGGACTGGTCGCGGAATCAAGCGGCTGGAGGATAATCCGGCCATTATCGACCGCCATGGCCAGCGTGTTGCCATCCGGCGAAAGCGCCAGCGCCAGCGCCCCTAACTTACCGGGCGGCATAAAGGCCGGCCAGGTTTGTAGGCCGGTGGCATGTAGAGCTGCGCGGGCTGGCCCGGTGCCTGCAACTGCGTAACAGCCAGCCTTGCGCCATTGGCTGAGAACGCCGCAATGCGCTCACCAAACCGGAAATGCGGGTCATGCGGCCAAGGCAGCGCGGTCTGCAGCTTGCCACTCTTTGCTTCCCAAACGGTCAGCACCTGGCCGGGGATGTTACCCGGTGCGTCCGTGACGAGTGTTTCGGCACCAGGAAAAAAATGGATGATCTGCCCTGCCAGCCCGTCGGGCAGATTGGTGATGGTCTTGCCTGTCGCTTCATTGAGGACATGGCAGCTTTGGGTCCCGCAATAGGCAAGATTTTTGCCATCCGGGCTCCAATTAACATCCCATGCCGGAGGGTCTGAAAGAGAGATATCCGCCGCGACGGCAGGCCGGGCAGATGATGCCAAAGAGCAAAACAGCAGAAGGGCACCGGCAAGCGGCTGGGCGTGGCGAAAAATAATGGCTTTCGTCATGCTAACCCCATGGATATGGCGTACAGGCATAGCTCAACCATGTCTGTCGGGCAATGATTGCGAATGGAATGGAGGTTATCACCACACCATTCCGCCTTCTCCTAGAGCCAGGATCGGGCTATCCTGTCCTCCATCAAGGGCGGATGGGCAGCTCAAATGGGTAATGTCGGCTGATCACAAGATGGAGCTGCGTTGGCATATGTCTGGTACGTTGGATCACGAGTTTAACGCGTTGCTGGCCTCCTGCACGGAGCATCCTGAGTCAGGTATTTTGCTGCGGGCCTTGCTGTCACTGGCAACCCAGACGGGAAAGCTTGCCGACGCCGCGGCTTTTATTTCGACACTTGATCCCGCCGCGATCACCGACGAAACGCTTTGCCGGGAGATCAGAGCGTTTCTCCTGGAGCTCGGCGAGCCTGGCGAAGCGGCACGTTGGAGTCAGCAGCCTGTGCTGGTGCAGCTAAACGAACATCGTCCGGTTTCGGTGCCGCCAGCGTTGCAGGCCGCGCCGATGAGCTTCGCCGATGTAGGCGGGTTGGAGGAGGTGAAGCGCCAGATCCATCGCCGCATCATCGCACCGCGTGAGAAGCCAAAATTGTTCGAGCGCTTCGGCCGGCGTGCCGGAGGCGGCATTCTCCTTTACGGCCCGCCCGGTTGCGGCAAGACGCTGCTGGCCCGCGCCGCCGCCGGCGAGGCGCGTACAAGTTTTATCGAGGTCGGCATTGCGGAGATACTGGACTGCTATAGCGGCCAGGCGGAAAAAAAGCTCGTCGCCGCATTCACCGAGGCACGGCAGCGCAAGCCCGCCATTCTGTTTTTTGATGAGATTGAGGCCCTGGCGGCGCGGCGCAAATCCGGCTTGGACACCTCGCTGGTCTCTACCTTTCTGAGCACGTTTGACGGGCTTGATAGCCGCAATGACGGCATTCTGGTGCTGGCCGCCACCAACGTGCCCTGGGCGGTGGACAGCGCCTTTCGTCGCCCAGGACGGTTCGACCGCGTCATCTTCGTTCCGCCGCCGGACCAGGCGGCCCGGCTGACCATATTGCGCCGGCTGCTGCTCAACCGTCCGATTGTGCCAGGGCTGGATATTGCGCGCTATGCCACGCTGACCAGCGGCTATTCCGGCGCCGATCTTACCAACCTCGTTGAAACCGCGATCGATCTCGCCATCGAGCAGGAGATGCAGGGGCGCGAGAGCACGCAGATTTCGCGTCTGCACATGGACGCGGCCCTGGAGGAAACCCGCCCGACGACATTGGAATGGCTCTCCACCGCGCGCAATTACGCGAAATACGCGCCCGAGCCCGGATTATATGGAGAGTTGCTGGCCTTTCTCGAGCGGTATCAGAAGTGACGGATACTCAGTTGCAAACCGTGCTCAAGCAGGGCGAAGCCGCTTGGCGGGCGGGCAATCTGACGGCGGCTTTGCTGCATTATGAGAGGGCCATTTACCTCGCCCCTGGCGCGGCCGAAGCCTATCTGCACGCGGGCAATCTGCAATATGGCTTCGGCCGTTACAAGCAGGCCCTGGCCTTGCTGGAGACCGGGCTGGGATTGCCCTGCGACGAGACGGAGCGCGCCTATGGCTTGCGTGTGCGGGCGCTCACGCTGCTGCAATTGCGGCGCAAGCGTGAGGCTCTGGGCACCGCGCAAGAGGCCGTCGCCATCGCGCCGGAATCCGAGGAGAACCACATTGTTCTAAGCACCGTCCTGCGCGCGCTTGGCCGCTTTAAACCGGCCGAGGCGGCACTGGCACAGGCGCAACGCCTGGCTCCGGATTCAGCATCGGTCTGGGAGGGTTATGCGCAGCTGCATAAGGCGCAGCGCCATTTTAAACAGGCGCAAGTCTTCGCCGACCGCGCCTTGCGCTGCGCCCCCGAAACGCCGGAACTGATGTTATTGAAGGGCAGATCGCATTCCGGCTGAACGATATCGCGACAGCACGGGACATGGCGCTCTGGGCCTTATCCCGCAATGCGACGGATCTGGACGCGCTGGGGCTTCTGGCCATGGTGAGGTCCTGGCAGAGTTGGTTCACCCGGCCATTCTGGTGGTTCAGCACATTACCCAATCGACTGCACAAAGGGGCGTTCATGTTCACCATGCTTGCGCTGGGCAGTGCGGTCGCGGTGGTGCAACTTTTTCTGCCGGCTTGGCTGCTGCAGGATATGCCCGCTGAAAGCACGCTTAACCAGGCGGTGATGGACGGGGCCGTTGGATATATGCTGCTCTGCGCCGCGCATGTAGGCTGGTTGATCTGGCGCGATCGCCGGCAGGTGAAGTTGAAAAATTATTAGCCGCAACGGGCGGGATTTTCGAGAGGCAGGAAATCAAGACCGAATTTGCAAAAAGCCCGTTATAAAAGACAAGCCATGGATGATCTGATTGTCAGCATCAGCCGGGAAGCAGACAACTGAGTGGCGGAGTCAACAAGAACGCGCCTCGACGAGCTTCATGTCCGCAGAGTTCCTGACATCCCTAAAGTCTCAGTATATCAGGATGGTTTCAGGGTAAGGTGAGGATTAATTTCGTCGCCCCCGCACGAGCTGAGCAGCGACGGCGGCTGACGGCGCATCACGGGCCCTGCGCCGCCTCAGCCGCAAATGGGATGCCTTTGCATTTTTGGTCGAGCGTTTCGCTGTTTTCGATCCTAAAATTCGGGTCAAAACAAACCAATTTCATGGTCCGAGAGCTGGCCTTGAAAGTCCGGCAGAGGCAAGCCGCACAGCACTACCGACAACTGCCAAATCCGCTGCTTTCTTCAGTTTCACAACGGGAATGCCAGGCGGCTGTTGCCTACACCTGGCCCGGCGCCTGCCAGCCCAGGCCCAGGCTCTTTTGCAAGGCGATGTAATCCTCGGTGGTTCGCGCCTGAGCCTGGATGAAACGATCCTGCGCGCTGTCCAGATCACGCTGCGCGCTCATCCATTGCAGATTCGATATGGTTCCTTGCGTGGCACGCTCCCGGGCAAATCCCGCGCTGCGTTGCGCCAGCCCGTAAGCCTGCGCCAGCGCCTGCGAATTCTGCCGCTGCGCGCCGTAACGCGCCAGCGAATCCTCCGCATCCTGCAAGGCCTTCAACACCGTGCTCTGATAATTCGCCACCGCCTCATCGCGCCCGCCCGGGCCTGCGAGACGGCGGCGGCGGTGCGGCCGAAATCAAACGGCGTCCAGGAGATCACCGGCGCCGCCAGTACGGAGAAGGCATTGCCGTTGAAGAGCTGCGAGATGTTGGTTGAGGAAAACCCGATATCGCCGAGCAGCGTCACTTTCGGAAAATAATCCGCCAGATGCTGGCCGATGGCGGCATTCCGCGCTGCAATGTTGCGCTCCGCCGCGCGAATATCCGGGCGCTGGCGCAGCAGCAAAGCGGGGTTGCCCACCGCGACTTGCGCCGGCGGCATCGGCACCGGCGCCGGGGTGGCCAGTTCCGCATCCAAGGCCCCCGGCAGCTGGCCGGTGAGGATGGCGAGCTGGTCCAGCTGCACGGAAATCTCCGCGCGCAGCGGCGCCAGATTGGCCTGGTCCTGCTGTACCTGCTCGGCCAGCTGCAGCAGATCATCCTGGGACACCGTCCCGGCGGCCGCGCGCTGCCGTTCCAACCCCAGCATCTGCTGGTGCAGCCCCAGACTGGCCTGGGCGAGTGCCACACGCTGCTGGTCGGCACGCAGATCCACATAGGCGCGGGCGAGATTGGCGGTCAGGCTCACCTGGGTATCCGCCAGATCCGCGATGCGCGCCTGCGCCTGTGCCGCCGCGCCTTCCGCGGTGCGTCGCTTCGCCCCGAACAGATCCAGCTCCCAGCTCGCATCGAAGCCGGTGCTGTAGAAATTCAAATCCTGGGCGCCGCCGCCAGAGCTGCCGCCGACCAGCCCGTTCAGCAGCCCATCGCCGCTATGGCTGTGCAGATAGAGGCCGCTCGCTCCGGTTGTCGGCAAAAGCTGCGCCTGGTCCGCATGCAACTCGGCGCGGGATTCGCGCAGACGCGCGCGCGCCGCCGCCAGATCCGGGCTGGCGGACAGCGCCTGGGCTTCCAGCTTGTTCAGCGCGGCATCGTTCAGCTCGGTCCACCATTGCGCGAGAGGCGGGCCGGGGACAGCGCCGGCATCCGCCGCGCGGGCGAAGCCCTGGCCGGGCGGCAGCATCTTTGGCGGGCCTTTATAATTCGGCCCCAGCATGCAGCCGGAGAGCAGCAGGCAGGCCAGAGAGAGGCTGGAGGTTCTGCGCATCTCAACGCCCTCCCGGGGCGGGGCGCGCCCGGCGCGGCGGCGGGCGCAGCAGGGCCACCAGCGGAATAATGCCCAGCAGCATGGCGCCGGAGAGATAGAAGCAATCGGAATAGGTCATCACCAGAGCCTGAATATGAATCTGTGCCGCCAGCTGGCTCAACGCCTGCATCCGCGCGTAGGCGGTATCGGTGCCGTTCTGCATGAAGCTTGCCGCCATCCCCGCCACCCGGCTCTGCACCAAAGGCGAATTCGCATCCAGGCTGGCGCGGATGGTGTCGGCGTGAAACTCCGTGCGCCGGTCGATGAAAATACCGAGTATGGCAATGCCGGAGGAGCCGCCGAGATTGCGCGCCATGCTGTAGAGCCCGGCCGCATCGGCCGCAAACTCGCGCCCCACCGCCCCCACCGAGGCCTGGTTCAGCGGCATCATCGCCATCAGCATGCCGGTCCCGGTGAGCAGCTGCGAGGCGACGAAGGCGCTGCCATTTTCCTGCGAGGTCAGGCCGATATTCAGCATGCAGGCCCGCCGAAACAAAGCAGCCCGATCGTCACCATGATCCGCAGATCCACCCGTCCCAGCAGCCGCGGCAGGATCGGCATCAGCAGGAACGCCGGAATGCCGGAGAGCACCAGCACCCGTCCCGATTGCTCGGCATTATAGCCGGCGATATTGGCGAGGAATTGCGGCAGCAGATAGGTGAGCCCGTACAGGCCGGAACCGACCGCGACCACCATGATGATGACGCTGGCATAAGAGCGGTTGAGCAGCAGCCGCAATTTCACCACCGGGTCCGCCACGGTGAGCTGGGAGAGCATCAGCGTCACGAAGCCGAGAATGGTGGTCGCGGTCAGCCAGCAGATCAGGTTGGAGTCGAACCAGCGGTCGCGCTGGCCTTCTTCCAGCACCACGGTGAGCGAGCTGAGAAAGAGTGTTAGCCCGAAAATCCCGGCCCAGTCGGCGCGGGCCAGCAGTTCCGGCCGGGCGGGTTCGTGCTTCAGCCCCAAAAGCAGCAGCGTCACCAACGCCACCGTCACCGGCATGTTGAGGAAGAAGCACCAGCGCCAGCTTACCGTCTCGGTCAGCCAGCCGCCCAGGACCGGCCCACCAGCGGCCCCATGATCACGATCAGCCCGAACAGGCTCATCCCCAAAGGCTGCTGGCTCTCCGGCAGCCGGGTGCGCACGATGGTCTGCGCGGTGGGGATCAGCGCCCCGCCGAAAAACCCCTGCCCTACCCGGCCCAGGATCAGCATGGTCAGGCCCGAGGAGAGCCCGCACAGGGCCGAGAATAGGCTGAACATCACCACCGTGCCGAGCAGCAAGGTGCGCAGCCCGAGCAGCCGGGTGAGCCAGGCGGTGAGCGGGATGATGACGATCTCGGAGACCAGATAGCCGGTGGACATCCAGGTGCCCTCGGTCCCGGTGGCGCCGATCTCACCCTGGATGGTCGGCAAGGCGGAATTGACGATGGAAGTATCCAGCGTCGCCAACAGCGCGCCCAGCGCCCCGGCCAGCACCGCCAGCCAGTCGGTCATGCTCGCTTTCGCGTGCGGATCGGGCGCCATCAGCCGGCGCCCTGAGCGGTGCCTTTGGCGTGCGTATCCACCGTTACCGTAACGGAGAGACCCGGCACCAGCCGGGCCAAGGTGGCCGCGTCAGCCTGCAGACGCAGCCGCACCGGCACGCGCTGGACGATCTTGGTGAAATTCCCGGTGGCATTCTCTGGCGGCAGCAGCGCGAATTGCGCCCCGGTGCCAGGTGAAAAACTCTGCACCACCGCATCCAACTTGCGCCCATCCAGCGCATCCACCGCCACCATGGCATGCTGGCCGATGCGCATATGGGCGAGCTGGGTTTCCTGGAAATTCGCGGTCACATAGATATTCTGCACCGGCACCAAAGTGAGCAGCCTGGTGCCGGGCTGCACGAACTGGCCGACTTGCACCGTCTTGTCTCCCACCACGCCGGAAATGCCGGCGCGGATCTCGGTATGGTCGATATCGAGCTGGGCGCTGGCCAGGGCCGCCTGCGCGGCCTTCGCCTCCGCCTGTGCCTGGCCGATCTTTTCCTGGGCAGTCTCCAGCTGCGCCTGGGCGGCGCGCACCCCGGCGGCATCCGCCTTCACCGCCGCATCCGCCTGGTCGCGCTGGCTTACCAGCCGCGCGTAGGTTTGCGGCGCTTCCGCCCCACTCTGCGCCAGGCTGTGATAGCGCGCCACCTGCCCGGCGGCGTAACGCTGGTTGGCCTCGTCCCCGGCCAGCCTGGCCTGGGCCTGGGCCAGATCCGCCTGTTGCTGGGAGAGCTGTCCCTGGGCGATGGTCACATCCATTTGCCGCGCCTGGGCGGTGGCCTGTTGCTGGGCGAGGCTGGCCTGGTAATTCGCCGCGTCGATCTTCACCAGCAGCTGCCCCTGGGTCACGTGCTGATTGTCATGCACCAGCACCTGGCCGACATAGCCGGAGATGCGCGGCGCCATCGCCACCTGGTCGGCGTTCAGATAGGCATCGTCGGTGCTGACATAGAACCGGGCCACCAGCAGCCAATACAGCCCCAGATGCAAAGGATCAGCAGCAGCAGGAACAGTACCGCCCAGGTGACGGGGCGCTTGAGCAGAGGCGTTTTCGCGGGCGCGGCAGAGGTGCTCGCTCCGGGAGATAAGGACGAAGCTGACAAGGGGCGACTTTCAATGTATGCCGGATGCTACAAATGTAACCCGGCGCAAATGTATGTCAACTGGTACAAATTTAACCCACCTCGTGGATGATCCACAGAAGCAGGACGGCCCCGCCGCAGCCCCAAAAGCGGCGGCTATGCGCGCGGCGAGGAAAAGCGGCTGAAAATCATCGAGGCCGCCCTGCGCCGCTTCGGCGAGGACGGGTACGAGGGCACCTCCACCCGGCAGATCGCCCAGGAGGCCGGGGTGAATCCGCCGGCCCTGCAATATTATTTTGACAGCAAGGAAGGGCTCTACGCCGCCTGCCTCACTTATATCCGCGAGCATTTCAGCGTGGCTTTGGAGGACGTGTTTGCCCGGGCCACAGCGTTGCAGCCGACCGATCGCGACGCGGCGACGGAGATTTTCGGCGACACGCTGGCGGTGATGGCGGAGTTTCTGTTCGAGACCTCGGAGGTGAAAGGCTGGCGCCTCTTTGCCGCGCGGATCAAGGCCAAGGACGGGTGCGGCCCTTATCAGTCGGAGGACAAGCAGCGCTTCACCAACAAACTGTTCGGCCATCTCTTCGCCCTGGCGGGGATCGCCACCGGCCAGGCGCCGGAGGATATCAACACCAGGCTGCGCGCCTTCGCGGCGATGGGCATGCTGATCGTCCTGCATCACAATCGCGACGATCTATTCCCCTGGCTCGGCTGGCAGGAGCTGCGCGGCGCGGCGCTGGAGGATTTCAAGACCATGCTGCGCCGGCAGGCGCGCGTCAGCCTGAGCCCGCTGATCTAGGACGCGTGGCTATAAACCCACCTGCTCAAGGCATTCAAGACGCGGCAAGCTGTCCGTATTTGTAATTTCCCCGCCCATAATCAGACGGCGCGCCTCACCCCACATCTCCTCCTCGGCACCCTGAACAAAACGCTTAATGGAGGACAAGATGAGCTACACGAATCAAAACCGCCCGCTCACCGATGGCGCGCTTGAAACAATGTCGCTGATTGCGGCAAGCAAAGTGAATTTCACAAATGTCTATGGCGTCGATGGCGAGAAAATCGGCTCGATCTATGATGTGATGATCGACAAAATGTCCGGCCGTGTCGCTTACGCGATTCTGTCCTTCGGCGGGTTTCTGGGCTTTGGCGAGAAATATCACCCCCTGCCCTGGAATCAGTTGAAATATAGCGAACAACATGGCGGCTATATCATCAATCTCAGCCGCGATGTTCTTGAAGGCGCGCCGGCTTATGGGGCGGCTGATGCGCCTGATTGGTCCCAGCCGGGTTATCGCGGCCAGATCGATGATTATTATGGCCGCCACAGGCCTCTCATCTAAGAGATACCTGGGATCGTCCGGATGACTTATTGAAAATTTTCGCGGGAAATTCCGTTTTAGACGGGAGAGTTGGGGGATTTTGAAATCTCCCAACTCTTTTCAAGGTTGTTTGCGAAAGCAACGCGCCAGGACCAACGTCAGACGCAGGCGGTCCGCAAGAGACCAGCAGGCCCGGCCCGACGCCGTCCGGCGGCGATCAGATGCGCAGGCTACATCGACCAGCCGCCATCGATGATCTGCGCCGTGCCAGTGGTGAAGCCGGCCTCTTCGCTGCCGAGATAGACGGCCAAGGCGGCGATCTCCTCGGCGGTGGCCAAACGCCCCATCGGTTGGCGCGCGATGAAATCGCGCCGGATCTGCTCGGCGTCGCGCGCCTGGGCTTTGGCCTGGGCCACGATCCGCTCATCCAGCGATGGCGATTGCACCGTGCCCGGGCAGATCGCGTTACAACGTATCCCTTGCCCGATATAATCCGCCGCGACGGATTTCGTCAGCCCGATCACCGCCGCCTTGGTGACGCTGTAGGCGCAGCGATTCGGCACCGCCTTCAGGCTGGAGGCAACGGAGGCCATGTTGATGATGGCGCCGCCGCCCGCCGCCAGCATGCCCGGCAGCACCGCGCGGATGGTATGAAACATCGAGGTGACATTCAGGGACCAGGAAAATGCCCAGGATTTTTCTTCAGTTTCCAGGATGCTGCCGGCATCGACATAGCCCGCGCAGTTGAACAGGATGTCGAAGGGGCCATGTTCGGCCACCAGCGCCTGGATCGCGGCGGCGTCGGTGACGTCCAATGTCGCGGTCCGCAGCCCGGAAAGTTGGTTTAGCGCGGCTTTGTTGATGTCGGTGGCGAGCACATTGGCGCCCTCCGCGGCAAAGGCGAGCGCCGTGGCACGCCCTATGCCCTGCCCCGCCGCCGTGATGAGAGCGGTCTTGCCTTTCAGCCTCATGGTTCATCCTTTTTCATGGTTCATCCTTTTTTAAGTTCATGGACGCTGGAAGGCGCCGATGATCGGCTGCGCACGAGATCGCGTCAAATATCGATAAAGCCATGATCGATCATCAAAAAGGCATCTCGTTTTTCTCGTTTTGATATTGTTTTTGGTATCAATCATGCGAAAAATTCGATTTGACAATTATCAAACCATCGCCTTACCACTGAGCGACAAGCGCTCGGGAGCAACCTGCGCGCCGATCGACCAGCATATGAAATCGCTGGCAAGGAGTGAAACCATGCCATACCCGGCCCAGCGCCGCATTGTGGTGAGCGCCGCACGGTGAGGCCGATGAGCGACAGACTCGTGCTGGCCGATTGGGGCACCAGCAATCTGCGCCTCTGGGTGCTGGATGCGGGTGGTCAGGTCTGCGCCCACGCCGCCAGCCCCGATGGCGCGGACGGCCTCACCCCGCCGGATTATGCGCCGCTGCTGCGGGCCCGGCTGCACGCCATGGGACTCGCCGAGAGCAACGACCTGCCGGTGGTTATCTGCGGCATGGCGGGCGCCTGGCGCGGCTGGCGCGAGGCCGGTTATGCGCGCGTTCCCGCGGCGCCCGCCGCCTGTCTAGATGCCGCCAGCGCCTTTACCGAGGCCGGGCTGCATGTGCGCATCCTGCCTGGCCTAGCCTTCGAGGATGCAGACCGGCCGGATGTGATGCGCGGCGAGGAGACGCAGCTGCTCGGCTTCCTCGCCACCGAACCGGCATTTTCCGGCCTGCTCTGCCTGCCCGGTACGCATAATAAATGGGTGAAGCTGCAGGCCGGACGGGTGATGCATTTCCACACCGCGATGACTGGTGAATTATTCGCCTTGCTCGCCCACCACTCGGTCCTGCGCCATGTGATCGGCGATGCGTCAGGGTTTGCGCCGGATCATCCGGCATTCGCCGCCGGGGTGGAGGCGGCGCTGGCGCACCCGGCGCGCTGGCCGCTGGCTTTGTTTCCCGTCCGCGCCGCCGGTTTGCTGGCCGGAGAAAAAGGCGCCGCGGCGGCGGCACGGCTCTCGGGCCTGTTGATCGGCGCGGAGCTGGCCGCGGCGCTGGAGGGCGAGGCGGTGCAAGAGATGGTGCTGCTGGCCTCCGGGAAGCTGGCGCCGCTTTATGCCCAGGCCCTCGCCCGAACCGGCCGCGCCTGCCGCCTGCTGGAGGCCGAACCGCTGACCCTGGCCGGACTGGAACAGGCGGCACGCCATCTCTTCCCGGCATTTTTCCAAGGTTGACCCATGCAAGAATTTTCATCCTCAGCGCCCTTCCCGTCCTTCAAACGCGGACTCGTGGCGATTTTACGCGGACTGACACCGGACGAAGCCGAACCGATTGGCACGATCCTGGCCGAGGCCGGCTTTGAGGCAATTGAGGTGCCGCTCAACTCGCCCCAGCCGCTGCGTTCGGTTGAGATCCTGGCGAAAGCATGGGGAGATCGCCTGCTGATCGGCGCCGGCACCGTGCTGTCCGCAAGCGCGGTGGCGGATGTCGCCGCCGCCGGCGGGCGGCTGATCGTCTCACCGAATGTCGAGGCGGAGGTGCTCGTGGAAGCCGCCAGGCGGGGGCTGGTGAGCATGCCCGGCGTGTTCACCCCACCGAGGCGCTGGCGGCGCTGCGTTACGGGGCCTCCGGGTTGAAATTCTTCCCCGCCAATGTGCTGGGCGCGGCGGGGCTGGGGGCCATCCGCGCCATTCTGCCGCCCGGCACGCTCACCGGCGCCGTCGGCGGCGTGGCGGAGCCGGACTTTCCCGCCTTCTGGCAGGCCGGGGTGCGTATCTTCGGCCTTGGCACCAGCCTCTACCGGCCCGGCGACCATCCGGACGAGGTGGCCAAGCGCGCCCGGCGCGTGATTGCGGCCTACGACGCCCTGCCCGCCGGCCGGTCATAATCAGCATATACGGCACAACCCATGCGTGATAATGATCCGGCCATAATCAACCACGGCAAAGGGAGTTCGAAGCGCTCATGCGACGCATCTGGCGCCATCGGCCGGGCCTGGGCTGAGCGCATGCCGCACGGTCTCGCACCAGACTGGTTCCTGCGCTCACGCCTGAAGCTGCGGCACCTGCAATTGCTGCTGGCGATCGACGAGCAGCGCAATCTGCACCGCGCCGCCGAGCACATGAATATCGCCCAGCCCGCCGCCTCGAAATTGCTGGCGGAGGTCGAGGCGATTTTCGGCCAGCCTTTGTTCGAGCGGCATCCGCGCGGCCTGCTGCCGACGGTGCAGGGCGAGATCCTGATCCGCAATGGCGCCATGGCGCTGCGCACCCTGACCCAGGCGGCGATGGAGATGAACGCCTTCACCAAGGGCCAGACCGGCATGGTCTGCATCGGCACGGTGATGGCGCCGATGATCGAGCTGCTGGTCGATGCGATCGAGGAGGTGCGTGGCCATCATCCTGGGCTGCAAATCACCGTCGAGCATAATATCAGCGACGTGCTGGCGACAAAGCTGCTGGATGGTGAGATCGATTTCGCCCTGGCGCGCATTCCCAGCGACATGGATCCGAAGCAGTTCGCCTACCAGGAATTATGGGGTGAGGAGCTGCATCTGCTTTGCCGGGAAACACATCCTCTTGCCGGCCGCAAGAATGTCAGCCTGGCCGAGCTGGCGGAATTTCCCTTCGTGCTACAACCGCGTGGCGCGCCGTTGCGCCAGAAGGTCGAGCAGCTTTTCCTCACCGCCGGCGTGCCGATGCCCTCCTCCATCGTCAACTCCACCTCGGCGGTGATGTCGCTGATCATGGTCAACCAGTCCGATGCGATCACCTCGCTGGAATGGAATGTCGCGAAGCTGATGTCCGATATGAGCCGGCTGCGGATTCTGGAATTTCCCGAGCGCGTGTTCCTGCAGCCTTATGGGGTGCTGCGCCTGGCGGAGCGGCCGCTCTCACCAGGGGCACGGGTGATGCATGATGCGATCCTGGGGCTTGCGGCCCGCCGTTACCCTGAGAAATTCCGCACCACCGGCTGAACGATATTCAAAAAATTATCGAACGCCCGCATTTTCGCATTTGACCGCTATTCTGCCCATGCCCTACCCAAATTCGCGCGTCGCGGCGAATCCAGGCGCCGCGCGGCGCCTGCCGCAAAGCCAGTCCAAGGAGAAAAAATGACAAAGATTCTAACCGCCTCCTACCCCAGCCTGAAGGACCGCGTGGTCTTCATCACCGGTGGCGGAACCGGCATCGGCGCCTCTCTGACCGCCGGCTTCGCCGCGCAGGGCGCCAAGGTGGCATTCATCGACATCGCCGAAGAGCCCAGCCGCGCTTTGGCCACGCGGCTCGGCGCAGAGACCGGGCGCACGCCGCTCTTCATCCCTTGCGACATTCGCGACATCGCGGCCCTGCGCGCCAGCATCGCCCAGGCGCAGGAGGCGCTTGGCGATATCGACGTGCTGGTCAACAACGCCGCCAACGACCAGCGCCACAAGATCGAGGACGTAACGCCGGAATTCTGGGATGAGCGGATGGCGGTGAATCTGCGCCCGCAATTCTTCGCCGCCCAGGCCGTGGCGCCGGGCATGCAGGCGCGCCAATCCGGCAGCATCATCAATTTCGGCTCTTCCTCCTGGAAGAAAGGCCAGGGCGGCATGCCGGCCTACACCGCGGCGAAGGCGGCGATCCACGGCCTCACCCGTGGCCTGGCGCGCGATCTCGGGCCCTCCCATGTGCGCGTCAACACCATCGTCCCGGGCTGGATCATCACCGAGCGCCAGCTGCAGCTCTGGCTGACGCCAGAGGCCGATGCCGAGCGCGCCCGCCAGCAATGCCTGCCGGAACGGGTGATGCCCGACCATGTCACCGCCATGGCCTTGTTCCTCGCCGCCGATGATAGCGCCGCCTGCACCGCCCAGGAATTCACGGTCGATGGCGGCTGGATCTGACATCCGCCCTTGCGGCGAACCCGGTGCCTTACTGGGCGAAGGCCCGGTCTGGCACCTGCGCGAGCAGGCGCTCTATTGGGTGGATATCAAAGGTCTGAGGCTGCATCGCTATCGCCCGTCGGACGGCAGCTCCCAGCATTGGGAGATGCACGACCGGCTGGCCTGGCTGTTGCCGCGTAGGGAGGGCGGTTTTGTCGCCGGCTTTCCGCACGAGATCGGCATTTTGCAGCTTGAGCCGCATCCGCATTTCACGCCGCGCCTCGCGGTGGAAGCGGAGTTTCCTGGCAACAGGCTCAATGATGCGAAAACCGATCATGATGGCAGCCTGTGGTTTGGCAGCATGGATGATGGCGAGACCCATGCCAGCGGCGGTTTCTACCATCTGCGCCCGGATTTTTCCGCCAGCCTGGTGGATCGCGGCTACACCATCGCCAATGGTCCGGCCATCGCGCCCGATGGCAGCTGCATCTATCACACGGATTCAGCCGCGCGCACGATCTATCGCTACGCCCGCCAAACGGATGGTACGCTGGCACCGCGCCAACCTTTCATCCGCTTCACCGAAGCGGATGGCTATCCGGATGGCATGACGCTGGATTCACAAGGCGGGCTGTGGGTGGCGCATTGGGGTGGCGCACGCGTCAGCCGCTTCGCCCCGGATGGCCGGCTGGACCGCGCCATCGCCTTACCGGTTTCACAAGTTACCAGCTGCTGCTTCGGCGGTGAGCGGCTGGAGACGCTTTACGTGACCACCGCCGCGATTGGGCTGAACCCCGCGCAGCGCGCCCGCGAACCCATGGCGGGTGGCTTGTTCGCGCTGCAGCCGGGGCTTGCCGGCCTGCCTTGCCCGGATTTCGCCGGCTGATCGCCTGCGAAATCGATAATAAATAAGATATCAAATGCCCGCTATTAAGCATTTGACTGCTATCGCTCAACGCCTAAGATATTTTTCATTCCGTAAGCAACAATAACCTCCGAGGAACCAACCAAAATGGACGATACTGAAAAATCCAAAGGTTTGCTCAATCTGAAGCGGCGCATGATGGTGCAAGGCGGCCCTGCCTTGCTGGCCGCGGCGGCCGGCATGGCGGCGATGTCAAAGACCGCCCAGGCGGCGGAATCTGGCCCCTGCCCAAGCATAAGCGCTGGAAGCTGGTGTTCGTGAATCACGTCACCACCAACCCGTTCTTCGTGCCGACGCAATATGGCATCCAGGACGCGTGCGCCTATTTCGGTTGCGATTACCAATGGACCGGCTCGGAGACCGCCGTGGTCGGCGAGATGGTGAACGCGATGAACGCCGCCATCGCCGGCAAGGCCGATGCCATCGCCGTCGCCATCGTCGACCCCAAAGCCTTCAACGGCCCGACCGACGCCGCCTTGCAGGCCGGCATTCCGGTATTTTCCTACAATGCCGACGCGCCGGCCAACAGCGACAATAAGCGCCTCGCCTATATCGGGCAGGATCTCTACAAATCCGGCTTTCAGATGGGCCAGAAAATTGTCGATCTGGTCGGCAGCGGCCATGTCGGGCTGTTCATCGCCACCCCTGGCCAGCTGAACATCCAGCCGCGGATCGACGGCGCGGCGGCGGCGATCAAGGCCTCGGGCAAGCCGATCACCTACGAGGAAATCGCCACCGGCGCCACCATCGATGAAGAACTGCCCAAGATCAAAGCCTATTATCTCGGGCATCAGGATGTGAAGGGCATGTTCGCGGTGGATGCCGGCTCGACCCAGTCCATCGGCCAGGTCATGCAGGAATTCAATCTCGACAAGAAGGGCGTGCATGGCGGCGGCTTCGATCTCGTGCCCCGCACACTGGAAGCCATTCATGCCGGCGTGCTGGATTTCACCATCGACCAGCAGCCTTATCTGCAGGGCTTCTACACGGTGATGGAGATGGTCATGTATCTCGCCTCCGGCGGTCTGGTTGGCCCGGCGGATATCAATACCGGCCTGAAATTCGTGACCAAGGACAATGTCGGCCCCTACCTGAACACCTCCACCCGCTATGAGGGCAACAGCGCGAAACAACAGATCGTGCCGCGCACCGGCCCGATTTCGGCATAATCGCGCGCCAGCCAGCATTCTTGCATTTGGGATGAAACGAACGTGAATAAGACAAAAGCCACTCTGCCGACGCTATTATTGCGCAAACCCGAGGCGAGTATCCTGCTGGCTGGCATCGTGCTGGTCATCGTCTTCCAGATTTTGACGCCTAATTTCTTTACCGACGCGAATCTGCAGACGGTGAGCCAGTTTTTCGCGCCCTGGACGCTGATCGCCTGCGGTGAGATCATGCTGCTCATCGCCGGCGAGGTTGATCTTTCGGTCGGCCAGGTCTTCGCCCTGGCCCCGTTCATCATGCATTTCGCCATGCTCGCCGGGCTGCCGGTGATCCTGGGCGTGATCGTGGCGCTGCTGGTTTCAGCCTTGCTCGGCCTGTTCATCGGCGTGATCACGGTGCGCTTTGGCGTGCCCTCCTTCATCACCACGCTCGGCGCGATGCTGCTCTTCAACGGCTTGACCCTGACGATCAGCGGCGGCTTTCCGATCGACACCCCGGCCGGCGCCACCGGCTTCGTGCTCGGCGGTTGGGATTATAGTGAAATCCTCTGGGCGGTCGTGATTGCTTTGGGCATGCATGTCATGCTGCGGCATACGCGTTGGGGCTGCATACCGTGGCCGTCGGTGGCAACCCCACCGGGGCGGCGGAGGCCGGCATCCATATCCGGCGGATCAAGATCGGCAACTTCATGCTCTGCAGCCTGCTGGGCGGGTTCGCTGGAATTCTCAACGCGTTTCATGTCACCTCCATCGACCCCAATGCCGGCGGCGCGAATGTGATGTTCCTCGCCATCGCCTCGGCGGTGATCGGCGGCACCTCGCTGATGGGCGGCTCGGGCACCATTCTGGGCGGGCTGATCGGCGCCGCGGTGCTGGGCATTCTGCAGGATGGCTTCACTTTGTTGGGCATCAACGCCTTCACCTTCGACATCATCACCGGTGCTGCGATTCTCATCACCATGATCTCCAACGTGCAATTCGCGGCCTGGCGCCGCCGGAGCCGGACCTGACATGAGCGACACAACCTACGCGCTGGAAGCGCGCAACATCACCAAACGCTTCGGCCGGGTGCAGGCCCTGCATGGCATTTCCCTGAACCTGAAACCAGGCGAAATGCTGGGCATATTGGGTGATAACGGCGCCGGCAAATCGACGCTGATGAAAATCCTCTCAGGGTTTCATGCCCCCAGCAGCGGCGAGCTACTGGTCAATGGGCAACAGGTGGCGTTTGAATCGGTTGATCATGCGCGCAGCCACGGCATTGAATGCGTTTATCAGGATCTCGCCCTGGTCAACACGCTCTCTGTCTATCACAACATGTTTTTGAACCGCGAGCTGCGCAAGCCGGGCACGCCATTTCTCGATCACAAGGCGATGCGCGAGCGCGCCGCGGCGGCCCTCGCCGATATCGGGGTGAATGTGCCCTCCGTCGATGAGGAGGTTGGCATGCTCTCCGGCGGCCAGCGCCAAGCCATCGCCATTGCCCGTGCGGTGTCTTCCAATGCCCGGGTGCTGCTGCTCGATGAGCCGCTGGCCGCCATGGGCGCGCGCGAGGCGGGCATGATCATCGCGCTGATCGAACGCTTGAAGGCGCGCGGCGATGTCTCGCTGATCATGATCGCGCATAATTACGCGCAAACGCTGGATGTCGCCGACAAGGTGATGATGGTCCAGCGCGGCACCTGCACCTTCGAGGGCCGCTCCGCCGAAACCTCGGTGATGGAATTGCTGGACATCGTCAAGCGGGAATACCGGGCGGCGGCGCAATGAGCGGCCCGGTCTATCGCGGCGTCTTTCCCGTCGCCCCAACGATCTTTAATGAACATGGCGAGCTGGATCTGGCGGGGCAGAGACGCGCGCTGGACTTCATGATCGACGCCGGTTCACACGGAATCTGTATTCTCGCGAACTTCTCCGAACAATTCGCGCTCAGTGATGAAGAACGTGAGATTTTGATGCTGGATTGCCTCGCGCATGTCGCGGGGCGCGTCCCGGTCATCGTCACCACCAGCCATTTCAGCAGCGCCGTCTGCGCCGCCCGCTCGCGCCGCGCCGAAGCGGCGGGGGCGGCGATGGTGATGGTGATGCCGCCCTACCATGGCGCCACCATTCGCGTCGGCGAGGCGGAGATTTATGAATTTTACCAGCGCGTCGCCGGGGCGATCACGATTCCGGTGATGGTGCAGGACGCGCCGGTCGCCGGCACGCCGCTCAGTGTGGCGCTGCTGGCCCGCATGGCGAAAGAGATCGGCAATCTTGCCTACTTCAAAATCGAAGTACCGCGCGCCGCGTCGAAATTGCGCGCCTTGATCGAGGCAGGCGGGGACGCAGTGCTGGGGCCGTGGGATGGCGAGGAGGCGATCACGCTGATGGCGGATCTCGCCGCTGGCGCCACCGGCGCCATGACCGGCGGCGGCTTTCCGGATGGCATCCGGCAGATCATCGATCCCTGGTTTGCCGGCAACCGGGAAGAAGCGACGCAGGCTTATATGCGCTGGCTGCCCTTGATCAACTGGGAAAACCGCCAATGCGGCTTTGCCACGGCAAAAATCCTGATGCGCGCGGGCGGTGTAATCGCGCATGATGGGCTGCGCCACCCGATCGCGCCGGTTCATCCCGCCGAACGCGAAGGGCTGCTCGCCCTCGCCCGCCCGCTCGATCCGCTTGTGCTGCGCTGGGGGACATGAACCGCCGCCAGCCTCCATCTGCCTCTTTTTGAAAAGAGTTGCCCATGACGACGACACCTCCAAAACTACGTTCCCGCGCCTGGTTCGACGATCCCGCCAACCCGGACATGACGGCGCTGCACATCGAACGCTACATGAATTTCGGCATCAGCCAGAAGGAACTCCAGGATGGGCGGCCGATCATCGGCATCGCCCAGACCGGTTCCGATCTTTCCCCTTGCAACCGGCATCATCTTGAACTCGCCACCCGGGTGAAGGAAGGGATTCGCGAAGCTGGCGGTATTCCTCTGGAATTTCCCGTGCACCCGATCCAAGAAACCGGCAAGCGCCCGGCACCGGGGCTGGATCGCAATCTGGCTTATCTCGGGCTGGTGGAACTGCTCTACGGCTATCCGCTGGACGGGGTGGTGCTCACCATCGGCTGTGACAAGACCACGCCGGCCTGCCTGATGGCGGCGGCGACGGTGAATATTCCCGCGATCGCCCTCTCCGTAGGCCCGATGCTGAATGGCTGGTTTCGCGGCGAGCGGACAGGATCGGGAACCATCGTCTGGAAGGCGCGGGAATTGCTGGCCAAGGGCGAGATCGACGAGGCGGGCTTCATCAAGCTGGTCGCCTCCTCAGCGCCTTCCACCGGCTATTGCAACACGATGGGCACCGCCACGACGATGAACTCCCTGGCGGAAGCTTTGGGCATGCAATTGCCCGGCTCCGCCGCCATCCCCGCCCCTACCGGGACCGGCAGGAAATGGCCTACCTGACCGGGCTGCGGATCGTCGAGATGGTGCATGAGGATCTGAAACCCTCCGATATTCTCAAGCGCGAAGCCTTCATCAACGCGATCCGCGTCAATTCCGCCATTGGCGGTTCGACCAACGCGCCCATTCATCTGAACGCGCTAGCGCGCCATATCGGCGTGGAGCTCAGCATCGATGATTGGCAGACCTATGGCGAAGAGATCCCGCTGCTCGTCAATCTGCAGCCGGCGGGGAGTATCTCGGCGAGGATTATTATCACGCCGGCGGCGTGCCGGCCGTGGTCAACCAGCTGATGCGCCATGGTTTGATCCATGAGGAGGCGCTGACGGTGAATGGCCGAACCCTTGGCGAGAATTGCCGGGGGCGGAGATCATGGCCGAGGCGGTGATCCGGCCTTTTGAAACCCCGTTGAAACAGCGTGCGGGTTTCCGGGTTCTGCGCGGCAATCTCTTCACCTCCGCGATCATGAAAACCAGCGTGATTTCAGAAGAATTCCGCGCCCGCTACCTCTCCAACCCGCATGACGAGGAGGCGTTCGAAGGCCGTGCCATCGTGTTCGACGGGCCGGAGGAATATCATGCGCGCATCGACGATCCGGCGCTGAACATCGATGCCAATTGCATCCTGTTCATGCGCGGCGCCGGGCCGATCGGCTATCCCGGCACCGCGGAGGTGGTGAACATGCGCGCGCCGAATTACCTGATCAAGGCCGGCATCACCTCGCTGCCTTGCGTCGGTGATGGCCGGCAATCGGGCACCTCCGGCTCACCCTCCATCCTCAACGCCTCTCCCGAAGCGGCCGTTGGCGGCGGCTTGGCGCTGTTGAAAACCGGCGACCAGGTCAGGATCGATCTCAAGAATGGCCGGGCCGACATGCTGGTGCCGGAAGCGGAACTGGCTGCGCGCCGTGCGGCACTGGAAGCAGCCGGGGGCTATCAATATCCCGCGCACCAGACGCCCTGGCAGGAAATGCAACGCGCCGTCGTCGGCCAGATGGATACCGGCGCGGTGCTGGAACCCGCCATCGCCTACCAGCGCATCGCCCAAACCAAGGGCATCCCCCGCGACAGCCATTAGAGCAATATTTGTTTATCTTAACGCTCCAGCGTCTAGATAAACAAATGAAATTGCTCGCCAATACCAAATTTAGAGCATCAAGCTAAAAGCTTGAGGCTCTAAATTGACATGACCCTGACTGGAATCATTCAGGGTCACAAAGTTTCCCGCTAAAACAAAAACTAGCGCATCAAGCTAAAAGCTTGATGCGCTAGAGTCTCTTTCACTTAATTTGACGCATACCCTGAGTTTCTGAGGTAGTTTGCGCATTCGTTGGGCTTGAACTCGTTGAGCAATATTCCAATGCGCTTCCATGTGGCTTCGACGGTTCTTTCTGCGGCTTTTCGGAGCAGGGTTTTGAGTTTGGCGAAGACCTGCTCGATGGGGTTGAGATCGGGGCTGTAGGGCGGCAGGAAGAGGAGTTTGGCACCTGCGTCTCGAATGGCCTTGCGCACGGCGGGGCCTTTATGGCTGCCGAGATTGTCCATGATGACGATGTCTCCGGGGGACAAAGTCGGCACTAGCATCTGGCGGACATAGGCGGTGAATGTTTTGCCGTTGATTGGCCCGTCCAGAACGAAGGGGGCGTCGATGCGATCTGAGCGCAAGGCGGCCAGGAAGGTCAAGGTTTTCCAGTGACCATGTGGCACCTTTGCCTGTAGGGGCTGACCGCGCGGTGACCAGCCGCGCAGGCGCGTCATATTCGTCTTGGCCCAGGTTTCGTCCAGAAAAACCAGCCGCTCAGGCGCCAGTTTTGCCTGATGCTTCTTCCAGAACCGGCGTTTGCGCGCCACGTCGGGACGATCTTGCTCGGCGGCGAACAGCGTTTTTTTTTGAAACTGAGCCGGGCGTCACGCACCAGGCGCCACACCGAAACCTCACTTGTGGCAACGCCGCGCGCGCCAAGTTCCAGCGCCAAGGCGCGCATCGTCAAATCCGGCTTCTCGTCCAGCCGGGCCAGTATCCAGCTCAAATGCGGCGCCAAAGCCCGAGGCGGCCGCCGGCCTTGCGGTTTGGCCGCAGCACTACCCGTCTCCCGCAGCCGCTGCGACCACTTCACCGCACTTGCCGGACTTACAGAAAACAGCGCCGCAACCTCACGGCACGAACGGCCAGATAAAACCGCCGCCGCCACTCGTTCCCTTAGATCGTTCGAATAATGCCGACCCATTCCAAGCTGACCTCCAACCCAGCAGTCAGCTTGAATCAGAAATCAGCCCGCGCCGGAATCCCAAAAACGATTCAAGTGAGAGGAAAGAGACTCTAAGAGAAAGGAACGCCGGCCGCGAGGCCGGCGTTTTCAGTTTCAGTCGGTCGAGAACTTAAAGACCGTGGTGGATTTGAAGGTCTGCCCCGGATTCAGCACGGTGCTCGGGAATTTCGGCTCGTTCGGCGAGTCAGGATAGTGCTGGGTCTCGAAGGTATAGCCCTCGCCCTGGCGGTAAAGCTTATCGTCGGATCCGACCGTGGTGCCATCGAGATAGTTGCCGGTATAGAACTGCACGCCGGGTTCGGTCGTGTAGACCTTCATGATCCGCCCGGTCTTTGGCGCGTAGGCTTCCGCGGCGAAGCTGAGCGCATCGGGCTGCGGTTTGTTCAGCACCCAGTTATGGTCGTAGCCATGCGCCATGATCAGCTGCTGGAAATCGGTATAAATCTGCGAATCGATCGGCCGTAGCGTGCGGAAATCCATGGGCGTGCCGGCCACGGGCGCAATCTCGCCGGTGGGGATCTGGGTGGCGTCGGTCGGCGTGTAGCTGTCGGCGTTGATCTGCACCAGCTGCCCGAGGGCGGAGCCGGAGCCGTTACCATCCAGGTTGAAATAATCATGGCTGGTGAGGTTGATCACCGTCGGCTTGTCGGTCGTCGCCTCGTAATCGATCCGCAGCGCGTTGGAATCCTCCAACGTGTAGGTGACGGTCACCTTCATCGTGCCGGGATAGCCATCCTGCCCGTCCGGGCTGGTATAGGTGAGCACGGCGGCGACGCCGTCATTGACGGTCTTGGTCGCAACCTTCCAGAGCTGCAGATTAAAGCCCGTGGTGCCGCCATGCAGCGAGTTCACGCCGTTATTGATCGGCAGATGGTAGGTCTTGCCGTTCAGCGTGAACGCGCCCTTGGCGATGCGGTTGGCATATCGCCCGACAATCGCGCCGAAATAGGTGGAGTTCTTCACCGCGTAGCCGTTGAGGTCCTTGAAGCCGAGCACGACATTGCCGAGCTTGTTGTCGCGGTCCGGCACATCGATGGCGGTGATGCAGCCGCCCAGCGTGATGAATTTCACCACCATGCCATGCGCGTTGGTCAGCGTGTATTGCTCCACGCTCTGGCCGTTGGCCAATGTGCCGAAACTGTCATGGGTCACGCTATCCGCATGTGCCGTTCCCACACCGGCGATCGCGGCCAGAACGGCAATTCCGGCCATTTGCTTTGTCGATTTGATTTTTATGTTTTTCATGGCGCTTCCTTTCAAAAAGCGCCATATCGTATCAACCTACGTCGCACAGTAAAAATAATCTATGACAGGCGACTGATAACCTTACCGATATCAGCGCCGTCATCGCCGCCTACGGGATCAGCAGCAGCGCCGCGGCATAGATCACCAGCGAGACCAGAAAGGTGATGGCGGTGTAGCCCATCACTTTCTGGATGCGGATGCCCGCCATTGCCACCATCGGCACCGCCCAGAAGGGCTGCAGCATGTTGGAGACATTCTCCGCCATCGCCACGCCCATCGCGGTGCGCGCGGCATCCGCATGCAGCGCCACCGCGGCCGGCACCACGAAAGGCCCTTGCACGGCCCAATGCCCGCCTGCACTCGGCACCAGCAGCGTGATGATCAGCGAGCTGCAATAGCTCCAGAAGGGCAGCGTGCCGGCCGAGGCGAAGGCGACAAAGCCCTTGGCGATCGCCGCCGCCAGCCCGGTGCCGGCCATGATGCCCATGATCCCGCCATACATCGGATATTGCAGCACCATCGCGCCGCATTGCGTCACCGCGGCGCGGATGGCGTTGGCATAGGCGATCGGCCGCCCCTGCAGCGCCAGCCCGACGAGCAGGAAGATCAGGATGGTCGTGTTGATGTCCAGCGCGAATTTATGCGCCTGCACCGCGATGAAAATCACCCCAAGCCCGATCGCCAGCAGGATCAGCGTGCCGATCGGCGAGCGCTCCAGCCGGGCTGCGAAAGAGTCCGGCGCGATGGCGCTGCGGCTATGGCTGTCCTGCTCTGGCGCCTCCGCGTCCGGCACCAAAGGCTGCACGTCGCCGACGGGATACATGCGCACGAACACAAACCCCATCACCACCAGCACCGCGAGGCTGGGCAACAGCACGAAGGGCGCGAAAATCGTCGCGGAGAGCGGGATCAACTGCCCGGTGGCCTTTTCGATGAAATTCATCTCATTGCCGTGGCTCGCCTGGGACAGTGCAATCGAGCTGGACAGCCCGTTATTGCAGACCGACCAGGCGGAATAGCAGGCGGCGACCAGCCAGCCAAAATCGATCCGCGTATTGCGGGCGATGGCACGCGAGAGGAAGGCCGCCACCACCAGACCCAGCCCCCAATTCGCCCAGGCGGCGAGCCCGACAATCGGGAACACCAAGGCGGCGGCGCGGCCTGGGGAGGTCGCGCCGCGCGCGAGGCGCTCCAGCAGGGCGCGCACCACCGGCGCATCCGCCACGGCAAAGCCGGTGGCCAGGATCAGCACCATCTGAAAGGCAAATTGCAGGATCTTGAAGGCCCCGCCATACCAGCTGTTCAGCAATGTCGTCGCGCTCGCATGCGGGGCGAAGGCAATGGCGAGCAGCCCGACCAGAACGGTCAGCCAGATCGAGAGCACAAACGGGTCCGGCAGCACCCGCTCGAACACATATACGATTTTGCCGATCACGCCGTGATGACCACCCGGCCCCGACGCGGCTGTTTGTTGATGCGGTTGCAATGTCTCGCTCCCTGACGTTGTCGTTCCCCGAAGACGGGTGGACGCAGCTTTGTTGATGTTGAATCTGACCGTTTATCGGTCAGACTGATCGATTAACGGCAGGACTCCTTACCAGAAAGGCTGTCTCAAGAAAACCCGCCAGAGCGCGCCCCGCCAGCCAGGCCCAAAACGCGAAACAGGCCGGTGGATGCCCACCGGCCTGTTTCGTGTGCAATGATCCGAGAGTCTTCTAACGGGAGCGTCCAGCCCCCATGCCTCAGGCCAGAATGGCGGCGTTGCGCTTGGCCAGCCCCAGCGCCAGCGCCGTGGCGACGCTGCCGGCGATGATCGCGATGGCATAGACCCCCAGATGCGTCACCGCATTTGGGATCGGCAGCACGAAAATCCCGCCATGCGGCACCTTCAACTGTACGCCCATCGCCATCGAAATCGCCCCGGCCAGGGCCGAACCGGCCATGTTGCAGGGGATCACCCGGAACGGATCGCGCGCCGCGAAGGGAATCGCGCCCTCGGTGATGAAGGACAGACCCAGCGCGCCGGTGGAGAGGGCGGATTCGCGTTCATCCAGGGTGAAGCGGCTGGGGAACAGATAGGTCGCCAGCGCGATGCCCAAAGGCGGCGTCATGCCCGCGGCCATCACGGCGGCCATCGGTGTGTAGATCTGCGCGGAGAGCAGCCCGACCGCGAAGGCGTAGGCCGCCTTGTTCACCGGCCCGCCCATGTCGAACGCCATCATCGCGCCGAGCAGCAGCCCGAGAATCACGGCCGAGGAGCCCTGCATGGATTTCAGCACATTGGTCATGAAATTCATGATGTCGGCAATCGGGGTGCCGATCACGTAGACCATCGCCAGCCCCGTCACCAGCGTACCCGCCAGCGGCAGGATCAGCACCGGCTTCAGCCCTTCCAGCGCGCGCGGCAGCTTCAGGGTTTTGTTGAACCAGGAGGTGAAATACCCGGCCAGGAACCCAGCCGCGATGGCGCCCAGAAACCCCGCCCCCAGCAGTGAGGAGAGCAACCCGCCGATCATGCCCGGCGCCAGCCCTGGCCTATCCGCGATGGAATAGGCGATGAACCCGCCCAGGATGGGCACGAACAGGGTGAAGGCGGATTTCGCGCCGATCTCAAACAACGCCCCGGCGAAGCTGTGGGCGTGGCTCGGCTCGGTGGCGTAGATGCCGCCAAAGGCGAAGGCCAGCGCGATCAACAGCCCGCCCGCCGTCACGAACGGGATCATGTAGGAGACGCCGGTCATCAGATGCCGGTAGGGGCCGGTTTTCACCCCCGCCGCCTTCTGCGGCGTCGCCGTGCTCGTGGCGCCGCCCTGCAGCGATGCCTGCTCGAAGGCGCGGCGGATCAGATTTTGCCCATCATTGATCGCGGCTTTGGCGCCGGATTCGAACAGCCGCTTGCCGGCGAAGCGGGAGAGATCCACCTGCCGGTCGGCGGCGATGATCACCAGATCCGCCGCAGCGATCTCCTCCGGCGTCAAAGGCGTCTGCGCGCCGACGGAGCCTTGGGTTTCAACCCGGATCTCGTGGCCCAGCGCGGCGGCGGCCTGCAGCAGCCCCTCGGCGGCCATGAAAGTGTGCGCGATGCCGGTGGGGCAGGAGGTGACGGCGACGATCCGCTTCACCACCTGCTTCGGCCCGCCCAGCAAGGCGGCGGGATCGGCCAGCACCTGTTCGATGCTCGCGGTGACACGCGGCGCCGTGGCCTCGGGCAGCGCCGCGCCCTCGCCCACCAGCAGCACCAGGCTGGCCTGCTGCATCTGCGCGGCGCTGAGCTTGTTCAGCACGCCTTCGGAGGTATGCACCTCCACCTCGATGCTGCTTCCCTGCAGCTTGGCCGCCTTGCGCAAGGCCTCCGCCGCCAGCACGCCCTGCACAACCGCCTTGCCCGCGGCAACCGACGCGATAATCTCCGTCATACGCTCATCCCTTCCGCTTCCATTTTTGTCAGGTTTTTCACAACCACTTGGTTTGCCAGCGCCTCGATCTCCTCGCGCGGCGGCAGATTGGCCCCCGCGCGCCCGAGCTTGCCCGCCGCGAAAGCGGTGCCCAGCCGGGCGATCCGCTCCAGCCCCGCCCCGTCGCGCAGCGCCGCGATGATCCCCGCCATCATCGCATCCCCGGCGCCGACGCTGCTGACCACCCGCAAGGGCGGCAAGCCGGCGTGCACGGCCTGCCGGGCGGTGACGAAGACGGCGCCCTCGGCGCCGAGCGAGACGACGACCAGCTCGACACCGCCGGCATTCAATTCGGCCGCCGCCGCCAGCAGCGCCGCGTCGTCAGGCAAGACCCGGCCGGCCAACTCTTCCAGCTCCGCCCGGTTGGGCTTGATGGCGAAAGGCTTCACCGCGCTGCCCAGCCCGGCCTTCAGCGGCGCGCCCGAGCTATCCAGCAACACCCTTACCCCGCGCGCGGCCAGCCGGGCGATCAGACTGGCGTAGAAACCGGGCGCGATCCCGGCTGGCAGGCTGCCGGCCAGCAGCACCACGCCGCCAGGCACCGCCAAGCTCTCCAGACGGTCCGCCAGGGCAGCCTCCATCCCGGCCGGCACAATGAGGCCGGGCAGGTTGATGTCGGTAGTGTCGCCATCATGGCTGAGCTTGATGTTGGTGCGGGTTTCGCCGGGGAGGCGCAGAAACCCGTCCTCGATCCCCTTGGCGGCGAACAAAGCGGTGAAGGAAGCCTGGTTATCCGCCCCCAACAGCCCGCTGGCGGCAACCGGGCCGCCGCCCCAATCCGCGAGGCAGGCGGCGACATTCACCCCCTTGCCCCCGGCATGCACGAACGCCGCGCTGGCGCGATGCACCTGGCCGGGGTGCAGCCCGTCCAGCAGCACTGTCTGGTCCAGCGCCGGGTTCAGGGTGACGGTTAAAACCGGCGCGCTCACGGCAGCTCCAACGCCCGCACCTCGGCGGCGCTCGCGGCCTCCAGCGCCTGCTCGGCCAGCGCCTTCAGGGCGCTGAAGGCAACGCCGCGCAGCTTGGCCTTCACCGCGGGAATGTCGCGCGGGGTCATCGAAAGCTCGCTCACCCCAAGCCCAGCCAGCAAGGCCGCGCCCAGCGCATCGCCGGCGATGCCGCCGCACACGCCCACCCAGCGCCCATGCGCCCGCGCCCCCTGCACGGTCTGCGCGATCAGCCGCAGCACGGCGGGGTGCAGGCTGTCCGCCTCCGCCGCCAGCTCCGGGTTCTGCCGGTCGATCGCCAGCGTATATTGCGTCAGATCATTGGTGCCGATGGAGAAGAAATCGCAATGCGCGGCCAGGCTGTCGGCCTGGATGGCGGCGGCGGGCACCTCGATCATGATGCCGATCGGCAGCGCCGGCCCGTTCACCGCGGCGCGAACCTCCTCGCAGATCTCGCGCAGCCGGATGATCTCGGCCACCGAGGTCACCATCGGGAACATGATCGACACGTTCCCGCCCTGCCCCGCCGCGCGGTAGATGGCGCGCAGCTGCGGCAGCAGCAGATCCTGCCGGCGCAACAGCAGCCGGGCGCCGCGCACGCCCAGGAAGGGATTTTCCTCGCGCGGCAGATGCAGATGCGCCACCTGCTTGTCGCCGCCAATATCCAGGGCGCGGATGATCAGCGGCCGGTCCTCCAGCGCCTCGATCATGCCGCGATAGATCGCCAGCTGCTCATCCTCGCTGGGCGTGGCGCCGCTTTCCAGAAACAAGAATTCGGTGCGCATCAGCCCGACCCCCTCGGCGCCTTCGGCCAGCGCCATCGGCACCTGGTCCGGCCGGTTCACATTCGCCGCCACCTCGATAGGCACGCCATCTGTGGTGGTGGCCGGGCGGGCGCGCTCAGCCTCCTCACGCTCCCGGGTGGCGCGCAAGCCCGCCGCCCAGTTTTCCGCCGAGGCCACATCCTCCGGCGAAGGGTTGAGATAAAGCCGCCCGGTCTGGCCATCGACGATGGCGAGCTGGCCGGAAAGCGCCTCCTGCGCCAAGGCCTCGCCGCCGGCGACGATGGCGGGCAGACCCAAAGTGCGGGCCAGAATCGCGCTATGCGCGGTCGGCCCGCCCTGGATCATCGCCAGCCCCAGCACGCGGTTGATATCCAGCCCCGCCGTATCGGAGGGGGAGAGATCCTGCGCCACCAGAATGCAGGGCGCCTCCGGCAGTTCGGTGAGCGAGCCCGAGGCGATCGACGGGTCAAGCCAGGAGAGCACCCGCCGCCCGACATCGCGCAGATCCGCCGCCCGGGCGGCGAGCACCGGGTTGCCCAGCGCGCCGAGCCGGGCGGCCATGCGGTTCACCGCCTCATTCCAGGCAAAGGCCGGGCCATGGCCTTCCACCATCAGCTGGCAGCTCAGCGTGATCAGGTCCGAGTCGTTCAAAAGCTCGGCCTGCGCCTTGAAAATCTGCGCATCCTGGGCGCCCAGGCGGCGGGCGGTGGCATCCGCCAGCGCCACCAGCTGCTGGCGGGTGTTGGTGAGGGCCTCATGCAGCAACTGCCCGCCTTGCGCGAGCGCCACCGGCTGGTCCGGGATCTCCAGCGCGTCGCCCCGCAGCACATGCAGCCTGCCGATGGCCAGGCCCGGGCTGGCGGCGATGGCGGAAATCGTCAAGGGATTGCCGGGCGGGGTCCAGCCGCGTACCGGGGCGGCGGCCTGCTTGGCGGCAGCGGCGGCGGCATCCGCCACCTCCTGCGCGGTCAGCCCGGTGATCTTGGCGCGCAACGCCGCCAGGGCCGCCTCGGCGCCCTCACCTTCTGCGGACACCGTCACCGTATCGCCCCGCCGCAGCCCGAGCTGCAGCAGCGAAACCAGGTTGCGCGCATCCGCCATCTCCTGGCCATGGCGCACCCGAATTGGCACGCCATGGGCGCGCACCACATCCACCCAGGCACTGGCCGGGCGCGCATGCAGCCCGGCGGGGTAATCCACAACCCATTCAAAAGCCTGGCTGAAATCCTTTGCCGACGGCGCCTCCTGGCGCGGCCCGTCACTGGCCAGGGCGTGCAGGATGGCATCCGCATCGGCGGTGGAGAACAAAGCCTGCAGCCTGGCATCGTCCTGGATCAAGCGGGTCAGGCGGCGCAGGATGGTGATATGCGCATCGCCCTGGGCGGCAATCGCCACCACCAGATGCGCGCGCTGCCCGGCATTCCATTCCACCCCGGCCGGCACCTGCAGCACCGCGATGCCGTCGCGCTGGATCAGCCCTTTATCCTCGCCCAGCCCGTGCGGAATCGCCACGCCATGGCCAAGGAAGGTATTCGCCACCGCCTCGCGCCGCAGCATCGACTCCCCGAAAGCCGGCGCCACGCAGCCCGCCGCCACCAACAGCTGGCAGGCTTGCGCGATCGCCTCCTCCTTGCTGGCGGGCGTGGCGTTCAGCCGGACAAATTCCCGGCCCAGCAGGTGATCTGGCGGTGTCATCGACATGGCATTTCCTCAGACATATTTGAGGTCAACTGAAATCGTTTTCAGTTTCCATGTCAAGCATTATCCAGCATCGCAAGGCCATCAAGACGCAACATCATGCTTGTCTCTTGCTTTTTCCGGCGATTCAGCGCTCATTTGACTGAGAACGATTTCGTGCTTTTAGGCGAAACCGGAGGAAGCATGAGCGTAAGCATCAAAGACGTTGCAGCCAGGGCGAATGTGTCCCCCGCCACCGTATCCCGCGCCTTGGCCGGCGGGCAGGTGAGTGCCGCCTTGCGCGCCAAGGTCGAGGAGGCGGTGAAAGCCACCGGCTACCGCCCCAACCTCTCGGCGCGGCGGCTGCGCTCGCAGGAGTCGCAGACCATCGGGCTGATCGTGGCGGATATCTCCAACCCGTTCTTCACCGCCGTGGCCCGCGCCGTGGAGGATGAAGCCTACAAGGCCGGGCTGCGGGTGATCCTGTGCAATACCGACGAGAACCCAGAGAAGGAGGCGCTTTACCTGCAACTGATGGAGGAGGAGCGCGTCACCGGCGTCATCTTCGCTCCTACCCGCGCCACGGTGGGCAAACTCGCCAAACGCCAGTTCAATTTCCCGATGGTGCTGATCGACCGCGCCGAACCCGGCAGCGGCCAGGACGCGGTGGTGCTGGACAATGCTGGCGCCGCGGCCCTGCTGGTCGAGCATCTGCGCGACCGTGGCTACCGGCGCATCGAGGGGCTGTTCGGCAACGCCTCCACCACCGGCGTCGAACGCCGCCTGGGCTATGAGGAGGCGATGCGCCGCTTCGGCCTCACCCCCTCGGCGCGCTTCATCCCCCCAGCATCAAGGCGGCGGAGGAGGAGGTGGCGGGCTGGTTCAAACGCGGCCCCGCGCCGGAAGCGGTCATCGCCTCCAACGGGCTGCTGCTGATGGGGGTGGTGCGGGCCCTGCGCGCCGCCGGCAAATCGATGCCGGACGATCTCGCGGTGGCGGGTTTCGACAATGAGAGCTGGACCGATCTGATCGGCCCCGGGCTGACGGTGATCGAGCAGCCGGTGGCGACGATGGGCCGCACCGCCATGCAGCTCCTGCTGGAGCGGCTGGAGGAGCCAGACGCGCCACTGCGCAAAATGGTTCTCGGCGGGCGCTGCCTGACGCGCGGCTCCACCACCGGGCGCGAGCGGCCCTGAAGCTCACCCCGGCTCAGTCATTCCTGTAATCGGCGACATTCGCGGCGACGCTGTCCGCCACATGCTCCTTGGTAATCACGCCGCGCACATCCTCGGCGCGCGGGGCGCCGACGCCATCGCCCACCACCACCGCCATGATCGCCTGTTTTCCCCAGAGCCGGCGGATGACATCGAAAGCCATGGTGTTTTCGCGCACGATGGTGAAATCCCGGCTGGCCAGATCGCCGAGCGTGATCCCGCGCTCATCTTCCGCCAGCCCTCGCCGCAGCGCCATATTCACCCGCAGCACGCCGCGGATCTGCCCGGCTTGCGTCACCACCACATGGCGCATCCGCCCCGTCTCCTCCTCAGCGCTCAGGAACGCCTCGAAGCTGGTCTCGGCGGGCAGGATGGTCACGCTCCGCACCATGATGTCGCGCGCCCGGCGGACCAGGAACATGTTGGCATGCCGCGCCCGGGGAATGCTGTGGCCGCGCCCGACCAGCTTGACCGTATAGATATTCTCCGGCGAGAGCAGCCGGCGCACCCCGACCGCCACCGCGACCGCGACGATCATCGGCATGACGATGCCGTAATCGCGCGTCATCTCGAAGATCATCGCCACCGCCGTCATCACCGCGCCGGTGCCGCCGCCCACCATCGCCGCCATGCCGACCATGGCGAAGCTCGCCACGTCGATCGGCAACGGCACATGCAGCGCCTTTAGCAAAGCCGCGAAGGCGCCGCCGATCGCCGCCCCCATGAACAGCGAGGGTGAGAAAATGCCGCCCGAGGAACCGGAGCCGAGGCTGACCGAGGTGGCGAACAGCTTGGCCACGAACAGGAACAGCAGCAAGGCTCCGAGCATCGGCAGGCTGGTGCCGAGCTGGCCGGTGAGGATCGCCTCGATCGTCGCATAACCGACGCCATCGACATAATAATGCCCAAGCGTACGATAGAGCAGGTAGAACAGCAGCCCGACCATCGCCATGCCCAGCGCGTGGCGCAGATAGCGATTCGGGATCCGCTCGAACGCATCCTCCGCCAAATGCAGCCCCCGAATGAAGCCCCAGGCGGCGACGCCGATCAGCCCGCCCAGCACGGCGAACAGCAGCAAGGTCGCGGCGGCGTCCGGTCCGGTGCCCAGCGACGGCAAGGGCGGCACGAAGAACGCCGGCTGGTCGCCAAAAAAGGCACGCCCGATGAAGGTGGCCGCCCCCGTCGCCAGCGCCACCGGCAAAAACGCCGTCACGCCGATTTCGGGCATCATCAGCTCGATGGCGAACATCACCCCGCCGATGGGGGTGTTGAAGGTCGCCGCGATGCCGGCCCCGGCCCCGGAGGCGACCAGAATGATCCGCTGATCCGCCGGCATGCGGATGAGTTGCCCCAGCGTCGAGCCCAGCGCCGAACCGATCTGGATGATCGGCCCTTCCCGGCCGACCGCCGCCCCGGTGCCGATGGCCACCGCCGAAGCCAAGGATTTCACCACCGCCACCACCGGACGAATGACGCCGCTTTTATAGAAGATCGCGTCCATCACCTCCGGCACGCCATGGCCGCGCGCCTCCGGGGCGAAATTCACCACCAGAAACGTCACCACCAGCCCGCCAATGACCGGCACGAAAATGATGAGCGCGCCCCAGGGCGAGCCGGCGGTGAAGTGATTCGCGTCGTAATGCCAGGAGAGCTGCCCCAGGAAGCCGAGATTATGGATCAGCCCGATCAGCGCCCGGAACAAGGCCGCGCCGGCGCCGGTGAAAATCCCCAGCCCCAGCGCGATCAGCGACAAGGAGAGCAAATTGAGCGCGCGCACCGGCCCCCCATCCATCGGCGTCCGCTCTGGATCATCAAACGCCGCGCCGGATTCGACCTCGCGCTCGGATGTGGACAAGCTCATGGCCCTGTTTTCCTCCCATCGCCGGTCTTGCGCCAGGAGGATGGCGGCCGGCCGCCTCTCCCGGCCTCGTTCAGACCGGGTTGTGATAACATGGCGGCGAAGCCGGCAAACGGCAATGCGCAAAGCCGGCAGATCTGGGCTTTGACAGCCCGCGCCACCCCCCGATACTCTGCGCCAGCAGCCCGGGAGCGTCCTCATACTCACCAAATTCGAATATCTCATCGCCCTGGCGCGGGAGAAGAATTTCGGCCGCGCCGCGCAGGCCTGTGGCGTCACGCAGCCCAGCTTCTCGGCCGGCATCCGCGCGCTGGAGGAGCAGGTGGGCTTGCCTCTGGTCATTCGCAGCTCGCGCTTTCAGGGCTTCACCCCGGAAGGCGAGATCGTGCTGGGCTGGGCACGGCGCATCGCCACCGATCTGCGCTCGATGCGGCTGGAGCTGGCCACCGCCAGCGGCGGCCTCGCCGGGCTGTTGCGGATTTCGGTGATCCCGACGGCGCTGGCGGTGGTCGCCGGGCTCACCTCGCCCTTCCGCGCCCGCCACCCGAATGTGCGCTTCAGCGTGGAATCCGCCAATTCCGGAGAGATATTGCGGCAGCTGCAGAACGCTGAAATCGATGTCGGCGTCACCTATCTGGATAACGAGCCGATCGGCAAATTCCGCTTCACGCCGCTTTACAGAGAGCATTACCGGCTGGTGACCAGCGCCCTCTCCGCCTTTGGCGAGCGCGACGCGGTGAGCTGGGCCGAGGTCGCGCAGACGCCGCTTTGCCTGCTGACGCCGGATATGCAGAACCGGCGCATCATCGACCGGCTGCTGAGCCGATCCGGCGCGCATTTGCCGCCGGCGGTGGAATCGAACTCGATCATGGTGCTGCTCTCGCATGTGCGCACCGGCAACTGGTCCTGCGTGCTGCCGGAGAAGCTGGTGGAGATTTTCGGGCTGGGGCCGGGGTTTCGCTCGATCCCGATCAATGACCCCGAGGAGGCGCATATTGTCGGGCTGTTGGCGAGCGACCGCAGCCCGATGCCGCCGCTGGCCCAGGCGATGTTCACCCTGGTCATGGAGGGCGGGCTGGTTTTATAGTTTTGTGCTATCGCAGCACTGAATTACCCGGATTGAAATTCACCTTACGTTCGCGCATCTTCCGGCCATTAAGAGCAAGAAGGTGAAGCGATCCATGTCCGCCAGCTGGGATGCGTCACGCGCGCAAGAGATTGTTAATAAGTATCTGCCTATCAAAGGCCCGATGCTGCCAATCCTGCACGCGCTCCAGGAGGAGTTCGGGTTTATCAGTGACGAGGCAATGCGCCTGGTGGCGCAGAGCCTCAATGTCACCCGCGCCGAAGTCTATGGCGTGGTGTCGTTCTATCATGATTTCCGCCAGGCCCCGGCGGGCCGGCATGTGCTGAAAATCTGCCGGGCGGAAGCCTGCCAGTCGGTCGGCGGCGAAGCCCATGCCAACGCCTTGCTGCAAAGCCTCGGGCTGGAATGGGGCGAGACCACGCCGGATGGGCGGCTGACGGTGGAGCCGGTTTATTGCCTCGGGCTGTGCGCCTGCGGCCCCAACGCGATGCTGGATGGCGAGCCCCGCGCCCGGCTGGATGCGCAAGCCCTGCACGCCCTCGCCGAGGAGGCCGCCTGATGCGTATTTTCGTCCCCCGCGATGCGGTTTCCCTGGCTCTGGGGGCTGACCTTCTGGCCAACGCCATCGCCGCCGAAGCCGCCAGGCGCGGCGTTGCAGCCAAGATCATTCGCAATGGCTCACGCGGCATGTTCTGGCTGGAACCGCTGGTCGAAATCGAGACCCCCGAAGGGCGCACCGGCTTTGGCCCGATGACATTGGCGGATGTGGCCGGATTGTTCGCCGATCCCGCCTCCCACCCCAAGGCACTGGGGCTGGTCGAGGCCCTGCCCTTCCTCGCCAAGCAGCAGCGCCTGACCTTCGCGCGCTGCGGCATCATCGACCCGCTGAGCCTGGCGGATTATCGCGCCCATGGCGGCCTCGCCGGGCTGGAGCGGGCGCGCGGGATGAGCGCCGAGGCGATCTGCGCCGAGATCACCAAATCCGGCCTGCGCGGCCGTGGCGGCGCCGGCTTTCCCACCGGGGTGAAATGGGAGACGGTGCGCAAGGCCGAGGCGCCGCAGAAATACATTGTCTGCAATGCCGATGAAGGCGATTCCGGCACCTTCGCGGACCGCATGATCCTGGAGGCGGATCCGTTCTGCCTGATCGAGGGCATGGCGATTGCGGGGCGGGCGGTGGGCGCCAGCCAGGGCTATGTCTATTGCCGCTCGGAATATCCCAACGGCATCAAAATCTTCAACGAAGCGCTGGCGATCGCGCAGGAAACCGGCCTGCTCGACGGCTTCGCGCTGGAGCTGCGGGTCGGCGCCGGCGCCTATGTCTGCGGCGAGGAGACGGCGCTGTTGGAGAGTCTGGAGGGCAAGCGCGGCATGGTCCGCGCCAAGCCGCCCATCCCGGCGCTGCGCGGCCTGTTCGGCCAGCCGACGGTGATCAACAACCTGATCTCGCTGGCGACCATTCCCTACATCATGGCACAGGGCGCGGAGGCTTATGCGAGTTTCGGCATGGGGCGCTCGCGCGGCACCATGCCGGTGCAGCTGGCCGGTAACATCAAGCATGGCGGGCTGTTCGAGACCGCCTTTGGCATCACGCTGGGCGAGCTGGTGAACGAGATCGGCGGCGGCACCGCCTCCGGCCGGCCGGTGCGCGCGGTGCAGGCGGGCGGGCCGCTCGGCGCCTATTTCGCCCCGGCGCAATTCGAGACGCCCTATGATTACGAAGCCTTCGCCGCGCGCAACGGGCTGATCGGCCATGGCGGGCTGGTGGTGTTTGACGACACCGCCAACATGGCCGCGATGGCGCGCTTCGCGATGGAATTCTGCGCCCATGAATCCTGCGGCAAATGCACGCCCTGCCGCATCGGCTCGACGCGCGGCGCGGAGATTCTGGACCGGGTGGTGGCCGGCGCGTCCCGACCGGGGGATCTCGATCTGGTCAAGGATCTTTGCGAGACGATGAAATTCGGCTCGCTCTGCGCCCTGGGCGGTTTCACCCCTACCCCGTGCTGAGCGCGATCACGCATTTTCCTGAAGATTTTGGCGGCGCCGCGCTGCCTTTGGCGGCGGAATAGGAGTCCAACATGGGTCTGATCCACGAAGTCGATTACGGCACCAAGCCGAGCAACGCCACCAAGCTGGTGAGCCTCACCATCGATGGCCAGAGCATCACCGTGCCGGACGGCACCTCGGTGATGCGCGCGGCGATGGAGCTGGGCACGCAAATCCCCAAACTCTGCGCCACCGATACGCTGGATAGTTTCGGCTCCTGCCGGCTCTGCCTGGTGGAAATCGAAGGCCGCGCCGGCACCCCGGCCTCCTGCACCACGCCGGTGGCCGAAGGCATGGTGGTGCACACGCAGAATGCCAAGCTGGCGAAGCTGCGCCGCGGGGTGATGGAGCTCTATATCTCCGACCATCCGCTGGACTGCCTGACCTGCGGCGCCAATGGCGATTGCGAATTGCAGGACATGGCCGGCGCTGTCGGGCTGCGCGATGTGCGCTATGGCAACGAGATCGAAACCCATCTCGGCCAGGCCAAAGACACCTCCAATCCCTATTTCCAGTTCGACCCCTCGAAATGTATCGTCTGCTCGCGCTGCGTGCGCGCCTGCGAGGAAATCCAGGGCACCTTCGCGCTGACCATCGCCGGCTCCGGCTTTAACTCGAAAGTCTCGCCGGGCATCGGCGAGATGTTCCTGGGCTCGGAATGCGTCTCCTGCGGCGCCTGCGTGCAGGCCTGCCCGACCGCGACGCTGATTGAAACCAGCGTGCTCGAACAGGGCCAGCCGGAGCATTCCGCTGTTACCACCTGCGCCTATTGCGGTGTGGGCTGCGCCTTCAAGGCGGAGATGCGCGGCGAGGAGCTGGTGCGCATGGTTCCCTACAAGGATGGCCAGGCCAATCACGGCCATTCCTGCGTGAAGGGCCGCTTCGCCTGGGGCTATGCCACCCACAAGGACCGCATCACCAAGCCGATGATCCGCGCCAAAATCACCGATCCTTGGCAGGAGGTGAGCTGGGAGCAGGCAATTTCGCATGTCGCCGCCGAATTCAAGCGCATCCAGACGCAATATGGCAAGGATGCGATCGGCGGCATCACCTCCTCGCGCTGCACCAATGAGGAAACCTTCCTGGTGCAGAAGCTGATCCGTGCCGGCTTTGGCAATAACAATGTCGATACCTGTGCCCGCGTCTGTCACTCCCCCACCGGCTACGGGCTGAAGACGACCTTGGGCACCTCTGCCGGCACCCAGGATTTCGACAGCGTGATGGAGTCCGATGTCATCATGGTCATCGGCGCCAACCCGACGGACGGGCATCCCGTGTTCGGCTCGCGCATGAAACAGCGTCTGCGCCAGGGGGCGAAGCTGATCGTCATCGATCCGCGCCGCACCGACATTGTCCGCACCCCGCATGTCGAGGCCGCATACCATCTGGCGCTGCGTCCTGGCACCAATGTCGCAGTGGTGAATGCGCTCTCGCATGTCATCGTCGCGGAAGGGCTGGTGAACGAAGCCTATGTGCGCGAGCGTTGCGATTGGGATGAGTTCTCCGAATGGGCGGCCTTCATTCTGGACCCGAAGAACAGCCCGGAAGCGGTGGAGGAGGTCTCCGGCGTGCCAGCGCAAACCATCCGCGAGGCGGCGCGGCTTTACGCCACCGGCGGCAATGGCGCCATCTATTACGGTCTGGGCGTGACCGAGCACAGCCAGGGCTCCACCACCGTCATCGCCATCGCCAATCTCGCCATGGTCACCGGCAATGTCGGCCGGCGCGGTGTCGGCATCAACCCGCTGCGCGGCCAGAACAACGTGCAGGGCAGTTGCGATATGGGCAGCTTCCCGCATGAATTCCCCGGCTACCGGCATGTGGCGGATGACAATGTCCGGCATATTTTCGAGGCGGAATGGAACGTGCCGCTCTCCAACGAGCCGGGGCTGCGCATTCCCAACATGCTCGATGCGGCGATGGATGGCAGCTTCAAGGGGCTCTACATCCAGGGCGAGGATATCGCACAGTCCGATCCGGACACGACCCACATCACCAACGGCCTCAGCGCCATGGAATGCGTTGTGGTGCAGGATCTGTTCCTCAACGAGACCTCGAACTACGCGCATGTGTTCCTGCCCGGCTCGACCTTCCTGGAGAAGGACGGCACTTTCACCAACGCGGAGCGGCGCATTCAGCGCGTGCGCAAGGTGATGGCGCCGCGCAACGGCTATGCGGATTGGGAAGTGACGCTGATGCTGGCCAAGGCGATGGGGATGGCGCTCGACTACACCCACCCCAGCGAGATCATGGACGAGATCGCGCGCACCACACCGTCTTTCGCCAATGTCTCCTACGCGGCGCTGGAGGAGAAAGGCTCGATCCAATGGCCCTGCAACGACGCCGCGCCCGAGGGCACGCCGATCATGCATATCGGCCATTTCGTCCGCGGCAAGGGCAAGTTCGTCGTCACCGACTATGTGCCGACGGACGAGAAAACCGGCCCGCGCTTCCCGCTGTTGCTCACCACCGGGCGCATCCTCTCGCAATATAATGTCGGCGCGCAAACGCGGCGGACCGCGAATGTCGCTTGGCATGAAGAGGATCTTCTGGAAATCCATCCGCATGATGCCGAGCAGCGCGGGGTGAAGGACGGGGCCTGGGTGAAGCTCGCCAGCCGCTCCGGTGAAACCTCGCTGCGCGCGAAGATCACTGATCGCGTTGCGCCGGGCGTGGTCTATACCACCTTCCACCACCCGATGACGCAGGCCAATGTCATCACCTCCGACTATTCGGACTGGGCGACGAATTGCCCGGAATACAAGGTGACGGCGGTGCAGGTCTCGCTCTCCAACGGCCCGACCGAATGGCAGGAGCGCTACCAGGCACATAGCGAGAAGGCCCGTCAGATCGCGCCTCAGGAGGCCGCGGAATGAAGACCGAGAAACTCGTCTACATGGCCAACCAGATCGGCACTTTCTTCAACCATGAAAAAGAGGACGTGGCCGTGCGAGAAATCGCCGGCCACCTCAAGAGCTTCTGGGAAAAACGCATGCTCGCGAATATCTTCGCGCATCTGGAGCAGGGGGCAGCGGGCTAAATGAGCGTGTTCATAAAGCCTTGTCTCAACTGCACCAGGAACGAAACTGAAATTTTCCAGACATCAAAAAAAAGGGAGGGGAAATTCCCCTCCCTTTTTATTTACCCCTGCACCGGTATCGAGCCTTGCTCAGCCACCGGGGTAGCGGACCTGCCGAAAGACAGATACAGCCCAGCCGCCGTGATGATGACCGCACCGATGATGTTCCCGATCGTCACCGGGATCTCGTTCCAGATCAACCACTGCGCCACACTCACCTTCGCACCGAGCATGATGCCGCAGGGAATCACGAACATGTTCACCACGCAGTGCTCAAACCCTTGCGCGACGAAGGCCATGATCGGCAGATACATCGCGAAGATTTTGCCAATGGTCGAGCGCGTGACCAGCGCCATCACCGCGCCGAGGCTGACCATCCAGTTGCAGATCACACCTTTGAGCAGCGCCGTGCCCCAACCGGCCGCGCCCGCGCTCATATAGGGAACCACTTTCAAGGTGGCGATCGCGATAATTTTCGCCCCAATCGGGGACGGCGCGTCGGTGAAAAACTTCGTATCGATGGCGGCGAAGAGCAAAGCGTAAATCACGCTTCCAATGAGATTGCCGATATAGACCAAGACCAGGCCGGAGACGACCTGGCCGCCGGAAATCCGCCCGCCCATCTGCGCGTAAGGCAGCAGCGCGGCATTGCCGGTGAAAAGTTCAAGTCCGAGCAGGACAAGCAGAATGAACCCGACCGGGAAGAACAAGGCCGAAACCACGATATTGCCGGTGGCCACAAGCGCACTCACGAACAAGGTGGTGGTGAAACCCAAAAACATGCCCGAGAGAATGCCGGTCAGTAAGATGGTCTTTGCCGGAAGATTTGCCTTCTTTGTGCCGGCTTCCAGCATGGCGCCGGCCAGGGCCGGGGGATTAAGCCAATCCATGAATACTCTCCAAGAAAATTACACGCGATTATTGGATATTTTTGCGAGCACGGCGAACGACGGCACAAACGCGCCGAGCCGCCGAGTGCCACACTATCCTGGGAGATTTAACAAATGACAAGTATTTTATGGAGGATAATTCGATCTGTTGATGCGTGCGATGACTTTTTCACGCTAAGCCGTAAGCGCCTTGCGGACCTGCTCCGCGATCCGCACACCGGAGAGATACGCCGCCTCGACGCGTCCGTGATCCGTCCAGTCCCCGCACAGCGCTAGACGATTCTCGGCATCGAGCATCGGCAAACCATCCTGGACCGGCGGACAATTCGCATAGCGCCAACGATGCAGATCCGCGTGCTGCACCCGCAATTTCCCCTCGATCAGACGATCGAGTTCCGCGCGCATCACCGCCTCAACCAGAGACGGGGGTCTTCCATATGAACATCCGCCCAAAGATTATTGGACAGCACCACCAACCCTGGCCCGGCTTCATGCCCTGGCCTGGATTCACAAACCGCCAGCCAACTGAGCGGCCCGCTGATAATTTCCGCGGCATCGAACGCCAATTCCGCAGGCGCCTCCAGCCCCAGCATCAATGCAAAACAGCCCGACATGCGCGCGGCCTGGGCATTGACACGCAAGGCTGACTGATCGGGCAACAAAGCGGCCGCCTGCAACGCCGGCAAGGCGATGACCACGAAGGCAAACGGGCCGAACACCTCCCCGCTGTCACTCTGCAGGCGCCAGCCGGTTCCGGCTTCACGCAACTGCGTGATCCTGGTTTGCAATTTCACATCCAAGCCGCGCGCCCAATAAGCGGAGAGCGCGCTCATGCGGCCCGTCCCGACATAATGCGCCGTGTCATCATTCCAGAGCTGGCGACTTATCTCACACCCATTTTCAATTTTCGAAAACCGGCAGCGCCATGGGGAGACGATGCCGGCGCTGCGCAGCGCCGCAACCTCCGCGACAAAACGGGGATCGCGCGCGGTGAAATATTGCGCGCCGAAATCAAACGCGAACCCCTCCCGGCGGCGATGCGCCAGCCGCCCGCCCGGCCCACGCGCTTTTTCAAAAACGCGCACCGAAAAATGGCGCGAGAGAGCGCGCGCCGCCGCAAGCCCTGCCGTGCCCGCACCGATCACGGCGACGGATGATGAGGTCATGGCAAAATCTCCGTGCCGTCATAAGCGAATAGTTTGCCGGATTGCGCCGGCGTGGCCGCCTCCAGCACATCCAGCATTTGCTCGGCCGCATCCTCGGGCTTGCGCAACTGCCCAGGCGGAACCAGTTTCTGGAATGGACGCGACAATGCACTATCGACGGTGCCAGGGTGAAGGCCCATGATAACCGCGTGCGGCGCGCGCCGGGCGGTTTCGATCGCGGCACTGCGCAGCATCATGTTGAGCCCCGCCTTCGCCGCGCGATAACCGTACCAGCCACCTTTTTGATTATCGGAAATGCTTCCGATGCGGGCCGAAAGGGCCGCGAACCTGGAAGCACGGTCGCGCGGCAACAGCCCCAGAAAATGCTTCATCACCAGGCTCGGGCCGATACAATTTACCGCGAACGACATGGCGAGCGCGTCGGCCCGCAGATCACGCAACGCCTTCTCCGGCAGCATATTGGGCGCATGCAGGAGCCCGGTTGCGACGATGATCGTATCCAACACCCCGTCAGCCCCCAGCCGCGCCGCATGGAAGCTGAGGCTGGCTTCATCCAACAGATCGACCTGCGCGGGATAGATTCCGGGCGCGGCGGCAACCGGCTGGCGCGAGAGCGCATGCACCTCCCCCACGCCGCGTCGCCTCAACGCGTCAACCAAAGCGCCGCCAATGGCACCGCTTGCCCCGAATATAACCGCGCGATCACCGAGCCTACTCATGGCAGCTGACCATCCTCATCGTTACTTATTGATAACAAAAAATTAAAGGACTTCATCAGAATGACTTACGCTGCCAAAGAGAATATGGATCAGTACGCCGCACAGGACTGATCCATAAATTTGCACCCGAACATAACTAAAAATTCATTCTCATGAAGCATATCATCGTACTCCGTCGCCGCATGATCAATCGCTTGCCCCGAATGCGACCAACCTCCCCGCCAATTGTTTTCGCTTTCAGCCATCCCATATCTGGCTCTCAAAACTGCGGATGAGGGAGGCGGAAAATGCCGGGCTGGGCAGGTTTATGTCGATAGCCAACGACATCACGCCCCCCTCCCCTGGACCGCGCGCTGAAGCGCTTTTGCAGCCCGGCCATAATTGCTGGCGCATTGAACAGGCGGAGCGCTTCGCCGTCATCATCGACGCGGCCGATTATTTCATTGCCGTCCGCCAGGCGATGTTGGCGGCCAAACACAGCATCTATCTCATCGGCTGGGATTTTGACGCGCGTATCCGCTTGGGAGATGGGGGCGATGGCGGGCCTGTCGCACTCGGCGATTTCATCCTTTGGCTGGCGCGGCGCACGCCATCCCTGAATATCAGGTTGTTGCGATGGGACACCGGCGCCTTCAAGGCAATATTTCGCGGCGGCACAATTTTCTCAATTATCCGCTGGAAGCTGAATAAGCAGATTCGCCTCAAGCTTGATGGCGAACATCCGCTGGCGGGCTCACATCATCAAAAAATCGTTGTCATTGACGATCGAATCGCGTTTTGCGGCGGCATTGATATGACTCTCGGGCGGTGGGACACGCGCCGTCATCTTGACGACGATCCACAACGTGTCGGCCCCAACGGCGAAAAACTAAAGCCTTGGCATGATGCCACCAGCGCCTTCGATGGCCCCCTGGCCCGGGCCATGGGAGATCTCGCGCGTCAACGCTGGCGGGCGGCAACAGGGGAAGTGCTCACCCCGGAAACCGCCACGCATGATTGTTGGCCAGCCGCGCTACGTCCCAATTTTCATAATATCCGCCTGGCCATTGCCCGCACCATACCCAAAATGCCGGACCGCAAACCGGTTGCCGAGATCGAGCAAATCTATCTCGACCTCATCGCGCGGGCGAAAAAATGGATCTACGCGGAAAGCCAATATTTCGCCTCGCGGCGGGTGGCGCAGGCCATCGCCAAGCGGTTGGCCGAGCGTGATGGTCCGGAAATCGTCATCCTCAACCCGGTCAGCGCCGAAGGCTGGATCGAGCCCATCGCCATGGACTCCGCCCGCGCCCGCCTTGTCGAGGCGCTGCGGCGGATCGACCATCAGGGCCGGTTTCGGCTCTATCACCCGCTGACCAAAGGCGGCAACGATATCTATGTGCATGCCAAGATCACCATTGTCGATGGCGTGTATCTGCGGCTCGGCTCCTCCAACTTCAACAACCGTTCGCTGCGGCTTGATACTGAATGCGATGTCATCCTGCCGGCCCATGAGGCGGACAACCAAGACGGCGAGCTTCATTTCATGCCGTTGCTGCACGATCTCCTCGCGGAGCATTTCGATCGCACCGCCGACGAGATCGCCGCTTTGTTCGCGCAATGCGGCTCGCTGATCGGTACCATCGAAACATTGCGCGAAGCTGCCACCGGCCGCAGCCTCACGCCCTACCAATTGCCGGATCTGGGCGGCGTGAAAGAGTGGCTGGCCGACAATGAAATCCTCGACCCGGAAGGGCCCGACGAAATCTTCGAGCCGCTGAGCCGCCGCAGCCTGTTCAAGGGCTGGCGCTGGCCCGCGTTCAGAAGGCGCTAATTGAACCGGGCGGCGCCCGCCTCCGGCCTGCCGTGGGTGGCGCGGCTTGGGTGGATGGAACGCGGTGTTGGGCTGCAAACCCTCGGCGGGTTCTCGCTTTAGCCCCTGCAAACCCCCTATCCGCCCCATTTGGCGGATTTGACTTGACGCCCTGCCCCGCATCCGCGACGGGTGCGCCATGACACCCGCCGGACAACTCGCCGCCGCCATCGACCTTCTCGGCCTCATTGAGGCCGATCCCCGCCCCGCCGATGCGGTGGCCAATCATTTCTTCCGCACCCGCCGCTTCATCGGCGGCGGGGACAGGCGCGCCGTCTCGGCCCTGGTCTGGGGCGTTCTGCGCACCCGCCGGCATCTGGGCTGGTGGCTGGATTATCACCGCGCCCCGCACACCCCGCGGCTGCTGCTGGCGGCCCAGGCGCTGTTTTCCGGCCAGACGGTGAACAAGATCGCCATGGCCTTCGTCTCCGGCCGCTACGGCCCGCCACCGCTGCAGCCTGAGGAAATGGCGCTGCTGGAGAAGCTCTCCACCCGCACGCTGGAACATCCGGACATGCCCGAAGCGGTGAAATTCGAGATCCCGGACTGGATCCTGCCCAAGCTGCGCGCCCAGTTCGGCCCCACCCTCGCCGCCGAAATGGCGGCGATGAACGAGCCGGCAACGCTGGATCTGCGCGTCAATCTGCTGAAAACCGACCGCGACGGCGCCCGCATGGCCCTGGCCGCCGAGGGCTTGCGCGCCGAGCTGACCGAATATTCCCCCTGGGGCCTGCGCCTGCGCAACCGCCAGTCCGTCACCACCGGCAAAGCCTTCCAGGAGGGGCTGGTGGAGATCCAGGACGAAGGCAGCCAGCTCATCGCCCTGGCGGTGGATGCCAAGCCGGGCATGCGCGTCGCGGATTTCTGCGCCGGCGCTGGCGGCAAGACGCTGGCGATTGCCATGGGCATGGCCAATAAGGGCCATATCATCGCCTGTGACGTGTCCGCGCCCCGGCTGGAGGGCGCCATCAAGCGCCTGCGCCGCGCCGGAGTGCACAATGCCGAGCGCCATCTGCTGGAGCCCGGCGACAAGTGGGTGAAGCGCCAGGAGAAAAAATTCGACCGCGTGCTGGTGGACGCCCCCTGCACCGGCACCGGCACCTGGCGCCGCAACCCGGACGCCCGCACCCGCCTCACCGAGACCGATCTGGCCGAGCTGACGGTGAAACAGGCCGATATTCTCGACCGCGCGCAAAAACTGGTGAAGCCGGGTGGAAGACTGGTTTACGCCACCTGCTCCGTGCTGCAAGATGAGAACGAGGCACAAATCGAGGCGTTCATGGCGCGTCATCCTGAATTCTCCGTCCTGCCCCTGGAAGCGCCCGAGGCGCTCAAAGGTTCCGCGCATCTGCGCCTCTCCCCCGCCCGCAACGGCACAGACGGGTTCTTCGCCGCCATCATGGTGCGTGCCAGTTGATTTCCATACGCCGCGCCCGGTTGTCCGATGCCAGTGGCATTGCCGCCGTGCATGTGGCCACCTGGCGCAGCGCCTATGCCAATCTGCTGCCTGATGATTATCTCGCCAATCTCTCCCTCAACCGGCTTTGTGCCTATTATGAGCATTCCATCCGCGTCGGCGGCGGGCTGCATGTGATCTCCTGCTATGGCGAGCCCGGCGCCCCGCCGATTCTCGGCTTCTCCAGCGCCGCCCGCTGCCGGGAAAAAACCCTCGGTGATGGCGAGATCGAGACCCTCTATATGCATGAGGATTACCGCGACCGCGGGCTGGGCGGGCAGTTGCTGCGCAGCTCGGCCAAGCATCTGGCCCGGCTCGGCTGCCGCTCGGTCTATGCCTGGGTGCTGAGTGAGAATCCGTCCCGCTATTTCTACCAGCATCTCGGCGGCAAGCAGATCGCCTCTGGCACCACCTGGGTTGGCGGCGAGGAAATCCCCCAGATCGCCTTTGCCTGGGACCCGATCGAGACCCTGCTCGACGTAAATGCCTGAACCGCGCTTTCCCTCTGTTGCAAAGCCAAGCGCCCTCCTCTAGTTGGGCGCATGAGCCAGCAAAAAATCCTGATCCTGGACTTCGGCAGCCAGGTCACCCAGCTGATCGCCCGGCGCGTGCGCGAGAGCGGCGTGTATTGCGAGATCCTCCCCTTCAACGCGGATGTGCAGCGTATGCGCGATTTCGGCGCCGCCGGCATCATCCTCTCCGGCGGCCCGGCCAGCGTGGCCGACGAGGGCAGCCCCCGCGCGCCGGACTGGGTGTTCGAGAGTGGCCTGCCTGTGCTGGGCATCTGCTATGGCCAGATGACCATGTGCGTGCAGCTGGGCGGCGAGGCCAAGGGGGCCGAGATCCGCGAATTCGGCCGCGCCCATATCGATGTCGTCGCCGATTGCGAGCTGTTTGAGGGCACCTGGGCCGTCGGCGCGCGCGAGCAGGTCTGGATGAGCCATGGCGACCATATCTCTGCCCCGCCGCCCGGCTTCAAGACCGTCGCCGTCTCCGAAGGCGCGCCTTATGCGCTGATCGCCAATGACGAGCGCAAATATTACGGCATGATGTTCCACCCGGAAGTGGTGCACACGCCGCATGGCGCCCAGCTGATCAAGAACTTCACCCACAAGGTCTGCGGCCTCTCCGGCGACTGGACGATGGCCCGCTTTCGCGAGGCGGAGATCGAGAAAATCCGCGCCCAGGTCGGCACCGGCCGGGTCATTTGCGGCCTCTCCGGCGGCGTCGACAGTTCGGTCGCCGCCGCGTTGATCCATGAGGCGATCGGCGACCAGCTCACCTGCATCTTCGTCGATCACGGGCTGCTGCGCGCCGGTGAAGCGGATGAGGTGGTGAAGGTCTTCCGGGACCAGTTCAACATCAAGCTGATCCACCGCGATGCCTCGGATCTGTTCCTGGGCGAGCTGGCCGGTGTCACCGACCCGGAGCGCAAGCGCAAGATCATCGGCAAGCTGTTCATCGACGTGTTCGATGAGGAAGCCACCAAGATCGGCGGCGCGGAATTCCTGGCCCAGGGCACGCTCTATCCGGACGTGATCGAGAGCGTCTCCGCCCTTGGCGGCCCCTCCGTCACCATCAAATCCCACCATAATGTCGGCGGCCTGCCTGACTATATGAAGCTGAAGCTGGTGGAGCCGCTGCGTGAGCTGTTCAAGGACGAGGTCCGCGCGCTCGGCCGTGAGCTCGGCCTGCCCGAGACCATCGTCGGCCGCCACCCCTTCCCCGGCCCGGGCCTGGCCATCCGCGTGCTGGGCGCGGTCAGCCGCGAATCGGTCGCCATTCTGCAGAAGGCGGATGCGATCTATCTGGAAGAAATCCGCGCCGCCGGGCTCTATGACGCGATCTGGCAGGCTTTCGCGGTGCTGCTGCCGGTGAAATCCGTGGGCGTGATGGGCGATGGCCGCACCTACGACCAGGTCTGCGCCCTGCGCGCCGTCACCAGCACGGACGGCATGACCGCCGATGTCTACCCGTTCGACATCAACTTCCTCTCCCGTGTGGCCGGACGCATCGTCAACGAAGTCCGCGGCATTAACCGCGTGACCTACGACATCACCTCAAAGCCGCCGGGGACGATTGAGTGGGAATGATCCCGCGTCTGGCATAGGCTGGCACCAACCGGCACAAAATCAACAATAAGCCCCTGTAAAAAGGGGCTTTTTTGTACCTATACCCCGCATCGTCTGGCACCCGTTGGCAGCGCCAAGCACTGTTTTTTTATGGCACAATCGATGGTATCAATGGCTTTGGATACCATGGAATGACATTGATACCATGAGGGCCTACACGGGCGCTCATGGTATAAAAATGCCGTAACACAATGATTGTATTGAGTTTTATCTGCAAGACGGCGGGTGATGAAATCATGGTATTTGGGGCTGAATAAGGGGACGAGTCGTGCTGACCGATACCAAGCTGCGCAATCTCAAGCCGCAGGATAAGCTGTACAAGGTGAATGACCGTGACGGCCTCTATGTGGCCGTCACGCCTGCCGGGTCGATCTCATTCCGCTACAACTACGCGATCCACGGCAGGCAAGAGACCGTCACCTTTGGTCGCTACGGCGTTGGCGGCATCACCCTCGCGGAAGCCCGTGAACGGCTAAACGAAGCCAAGAAGATGATCGCCGCCGGGAAGTCGCCAGCGAAGGAAAAGGCGCGGGACAAGGTCCGCATCAAGGATGCGGAGACGTTCGGCGCTTGGGCGGAAAAATGGTTGCGCGGCTACCAGATGGCCGACTCAACCCGCGACATGCGCCGCTTAGTGTTGGAGCGCGAGCTGAAGCCGAAATTCGGCAACCAAAAGCTGGTCGAAATTACTCACGAGGACTTACGTGCGCTGACCGATGCCATTGTGGAGCGGGGTGCCCCCGCAACGGCCGTGCACGCTCGCGAGGTGGTATTACAGGTCTATCGATGGGCCATCGAGCGCGGCCAGAAGGTCGAGAACCCGGCGGAACTGGTGCGCCCGACAACCATTGCCAAATTCGAGCCGCGCGACCGGGCGCTGACGCCCGACGAAATCGGGCTGATGTACCAGTACATGGAACGCATCGGCACGACACCATCTATCCGGGCAGCGGTAGTGTCCGCGCTGTTGGTGGACTTTCATCCCTCGTAACGGTGTAGCGTGAGGTGGTCATCGGATCATTTGGCTATGGTGGAGTTGCGAGACTTCCCCCTGGAGCCTGGAGAACCCGATGACCGAGGAGAGATTACCACTTGCCGAGCTGCTGGCCAAAGCCGGTGACGGCGATTTTCTGCGCAGCGTTGCGGAAGCTGTGGTGCAATTGCTGATGGAGACTGATGTAGACGGCCTGATCGGTGCCGGGCGGTACGAGCGTAGCGGCGAGCGCGCGACGTATCGCAACGGCTACCGGGACCGGGCTCTGGACACGCGGCTTGGCAGCCTGCAACTGCGTATCCCCAAGCTGCGGCAAGGCAGCTACTTCCCGCCCTTCCTGGAGAGCCGCCGGACCTCGGAGAAGGCCTTGAGCGCGGTTATTCAGGAAGCCTGGATCGGCGGCGTCTCGACCCGGCGGGTGGACGAGCTGGTGCAAGCGATGGGGCTGTCGGGGATCAGCAAGAGCACGGTCTCGAAGCTGTGCAAGGACATTGACGAGCGGGTGAATGCCTTCCTCGACCGGCCGCTTGCCGGTGACTGGCCGTATCTGTGGCTGGATGCGACCTACCTCAAGCAGCGCGAGGGCGGGCGGATCGTCTCGGTTGCCGCGATAATCGCCGTGGCAGCGAACACTGACGGCCGCCGTGAGATCGTCGGCCTGCACATTGGTCCGTCCGAGGCCGAGACCTTCTGGGCAACCTTCCTCAAGAGCTTGGTGCGCCGCGGCCTGCACGGGGTTAAGCTGGTCATCTCGGATGCCCATGAGGGGCTGAAGGCGGCGATCCGGCGGGTCATGGGCGCATCCTGGCAGCGCTGTCGGGTGCATTGGATGAGGAACGCGCTGTCCTATGTCCCGAAGGCCCAGCAGAACATGGCATCCGCCGCGTTGCGCCAGGCGTTCATCCAGCCTGACCGCGCCAATGCCAGCCAGACCCTGCGCCATGTCGCCGATCAGCTCCGCGGCAAGTGGCCAAAGCTCGGCACGTTTATCGATGACAGCGAGATCGACGTGCTGGCGCACATGGATTTTCCCGCCCAGCACCGGACCAAAATCCACAGCACCAACCCCTTGGAACGCTTGAACAAAGAGGTCAAACGCCGCGCCGATGTCGTAGGCATCTTTCCAAACGAGGCAGCGATCATCCGGCTGATCGGTGCCGTGCTGCTGGAGGCAAACGATGAGTGGCAGACACAAAACCGGTATATGCAGATCGAGGGAATGGCTGAACTTACACCCCCGCTGATCAACGCTGAACCAAACCAGATTTCCACTGCAGCCGCATGATCGATGGCCACTTCAGCTACACCAGAATGTCCACCACATTGACGGACGCTACCCGGGCAGCGGCCAAGTTGTTGCTGCTCACAATGGTCCGCAAGAGCGAATTGACCAATGCGACGTGGGGAGAGATCAACTTCAGCGATGCCCTTTGGACCATTCCAAAGGAACGAATGAAGCGCCGCAACCCGCATCTGGTGTTCCTGTCGAGGCAGGCGCTGGATATTTTCATTGCCCTGAAAACCTTCGCGGGCGGTTCGGAGTATGTGCTGCCGTCTCGGTACGACTCGGACCTACCGATGAGCAGCGCCACGCTCAATCAAGTGCTGACACTGACGTACCGGCTAGCTCAGAAAGAGGGGAAACCCCTCGCTAAATTCGGGCCTCATGACCTGCGCCGAACGGCCAGCACATTGCTGCACGAAGCAGGCTACAACACCGACTGGATCGAGAAGTGCCTTGCACATGAGCAGCGGGGCGTAAGGGCTGTCTACAACAAGGCCGAGTACCGCGAGCAACGCACCGCAATGCTTCAAGACTGGGCGGACATGATCGACGAGTGGACGAAGCGGCCACGGACAGGGGCGTGATCGATCTAATTGGCCTCTTTGGTTGACACCAAAAAATAGGCAGGGAAACCTAGGAGGTTGGGCAGTTGTCGGAATTCGGATGGGAGCGCGGCCAGAGCCTTGGATACGGCTTGGCGCTCGACGCCCAGCCTTCGTGCGGCGTCCGATTGGCTAACGCCATATCGTTCCAGCATGACCATTTGCTTTTTGCGATCCGACAGCTTTCCGTCTGCCATCCTTCGCGCATGGTCGCGAAGCTCTGCCTCATCTCCGGGTCGGAGATGATGTTTGCGGATAAAGTGGTAGATGTAGCTATCAACTAGTGGATCGCCCGACTGCGCTTCGACTTTTTTCCAGTTGAGCTGCTGCCGGTTTGGTGGACAGCGAGTTAAGCTAGCACGGCCTTGGCCTCGAACTCCATGGGGCTGAGATAGCCCAATTTCGAATGCCTGCGTCGTGGGTTATAGAAACGCTCGATATAGTCGAACACATCGGCCCGGGCCTGGTCACGGGTGCGGTAGGTTTTGGCAGCCGTGCGCTCGGTTTTGAGTGAAGAGAAGAAGCTCTCCATTGCCGAGTTGTCCCAGACATTGCCGGCCCGGCTCATTGAGCAGGTAATGCCATTATCAGCCAGCAAGCGTTGGAATTGCTCGCTGGTATATTGCGAGCCCTGATCTGAATGATGAAGTAGCGCGTCGGCCTTGCCGCGGCGCCAGACGGCCATCATCAACGCATCCATGACCAGCGCCGCATCGCGTTCCGCCTTCATCGACCAGCCGACGATGCGCCGGGAGAAGAGGTCAAGAACCACGGCCACATACAGCCAGCCTTCGGCGGTCCAGATATAGGTGAAGTCAGCCAGCCATTTCTGGTTTGGCCGGGCGGCGGCAAACTTCCGATCAAGGATATTATCGGCGATCACCGCACGCTCGCCCTCGTCCTTCGGCTTGGCCCGGCGCTTCGGGCGCGCCCGGAAGCCGTTCTCGCGCATCAGCCGCTCAACCCGGTGCAAGCCGCAGGCCAGGCCTTCTTCGAGCACATCATGCCACACGCGGCGCGCACCATAGGTTCTGTCACTGGCCTTGAAGCTCGTGTCGATCGCCAACGCCAGCTTCCCATCGTACACAGCCCGGTCACAGGCAGGCCGTTTGAGCCAGGCATGGAAGCCGGAACGCGACACCTCAAGAGCCGCACACAGCCAGCTCACCGGCCAGATATGCCGGTGCTTCGCGATGAAGGCAAACTTCACGTCGACTCTCTCGCGAAGAATGCCGCGGCCTTTTTTAGGATGTCACGCTCCGCCTTGAGCTTGGCGACCTCCTTCTTGAGGGCCGCAATCTCAGCCAGATCGGCCCGTTGCTGGCCATGGCCAGGGAACGCCGTCGCAGGCGCCGCCGCCAATTCACGCATCCAGCGCCGCAACACGCTCTCCGCCAGATCCAGGTCACGCGCCGCCTGAGCAACTGATACGCCCCGCTCCGTAACCAGCTTTACAGCCTCGGTTTTGAATTCAGCTCCAAACTTTCGTCTCGCCATATTCGTCCTCCGGTTCATGGGTCACGATCTTATCCTCGTGTCCACCAAACCGGCAGCAGCTCAAGTTCCCCGATTGTTTGGTGAGTCTAGCTAACTCCATGTCGAATTGCGCGAGTGACCGCTTTGCCTTTCGATAAGCAGGATTCCAGTCGCCGTTCGGCAATTGGGGGCGATGGTCAGTGCAGTACACACTGCTTAGGCGCAGCACATCGTCCGGATCATCTCGCTTGGTGTTGTCGTTCCCAACTGCAAAAGCAGTCAGTTCAGCGGGTGCACCACAAAGGCGGCAGAATTCTTGAGCGCGTCTGCCGTTCAAGCGGGTGTCGCGTAATTTGGCCTTCAAGGGCGGCTTGCGGGCACAAGCACGAATCAAGTCCAGCAATGTTTCGAGTGTCGCAACAAATCGTTGATCTCTGGCGGTTTCTTCGGCCCGTGTCGAGACGAACGCTCGCAGCAACTGGCGTTGCAGGCGAGCCATCGAATTAAGTCCTACTAAGCGAACGATGTCACTGAGGGTCACGACGCCGCCAGCGCCGGGCATGTAGCTCAAATACTGTTGCGGAAGCGATGCTGTGTATCTGGCAACAGCAGGATCAATGAGTTCCTGTATCAGACGGTCGATGCGTTTGCCCCGCGAGGCTCCGGAGTACGGTCGCCAGCGATCCTGAAACTGCCTGATGGCTTCCGCGACAGTTGGATCACACCCCTCCCAGATTCGGATGACGGGAAAATTCTTCATGTCAACCATTTTAGCCAATCAATCGGTCGATGCAATCGGCATCGAAGGGCACCATCAAGCATAAGTTCGCAAATGCTGAAGGAGGCCAAAGTATGCACGTACCGACGAACAGAACTCTCATCAATCGCCGCCAGCTTCATGCGATGATCCCGTTGGCTGAGCGCACGATTTTTAACATGGAACAACGAGGGGAATTTCCTCGCCGGATTGTGCTCACCAGCCGAAATGTAGCGTGGGATTTGGCCGAGGTTGAGGACTGGATTGAAGCCCGCAAGGCGTCGAACATTCAAGCCTTTTGCCCCGGCTCAAGGGCGTGAACCATGGCGATTGACTTACGGGAGGCGTTCGAGAGCGACCCGCCTGTACTGGACTTCATATGGCCCGGCTTTCTCGCAGGAACAGTCGGGCGCTTGTAGCTCCCGGAGCCACGGGCAAGAGCTTTTGGGCATTGGAAGCCTCAATGTCGATCGCGTGCAGCGTTGCCGGTGGCGATCTTGTGGGGCTCACCCCTGCGCATTCTGGCCGCGTAGTATATCTGGCCGGAGAAGACCCGCCGCCTGCGCTTGTTTGCCGGGTTCACGCTATTGGCCAGCACCTGAATCAGCAGGCACGTGAGGCCGTCGCGGAAAACCTGACCCTTGAGCCTATCATGGGCAAGCGCTTGGACGTGATGAACGACCAGCACCTAGCCCGGATCATTGCGTTCTGCGCCGACGCCCGGCTGATCGTGCTGGATACCTTGAGCCGGATTCACAGCTTGGACGAGAACAGCAACGGCGACATGGCGCGGCTTGTCGCCACGCTGGAGTACGTCGCTGCCAGCACTGGGGCGTCCGTCCTTTACCTGCACCACGTCAGTAAGGGTAGCGCCCGCGAGGGCCAAACCGACCAGCAGCAGGCAGCGCGGGGCGCCTCCGCGCTGATCGACAATGCCCGCTGGTGCGGTTTCGTTGCAAAGATGACCGAGAAAGAGGCCGAAGAGCGGAGCGACCGCTCCTATGACCGACGGCCTATAGGCAATGAACGCCGCGGCCATTTTGTGCGGTTCGGGGTGTCCAAGCAGAACTATGACGCTACGCCGCTTGATCGCTGGTACTCGCGGCAAGCCGGCGGTGTGCTGTTGCCCGTTGAACTTGTGGAGGCCGAACAAGAGAGCAACAGGAAGGCGTGGCGTGGGTGCGCATGAACTGACCCACGCACGCCATGACCCCGGTCATTGTCTAGCGCCCGGATTGTTCCGCAGTCTTAAGCGGGGTGAGCGCAAGCGCGGAAAGCTGGATGTGGTGTATGACTACGGCGATGGTAAGCGCATTGAGTTCAGCGGACCAGAGCCACTGGGTGCGGACGATTTGCGTATTTTGCAAGGTCTGGTGGCAATGGCTGGCCCATCGGGCCTTGTTTTATCCCCTGAGCCTCGGACCGACGACGGGCAACAGCTTCGGCTACTCCTTGAGCCAAAGTGGGAAGCTGTCCAACAGAATGCTATGGTTGTTAAAGGCAGCTATCGGGCGTTGAGCCGTGAAATTGGCTATGCCAACATCGACGACACCAAGCCTGTGCGCGATTGCATCGAACGCCTCTGGAAGGTTTCTATCATCGTCCAGCACGGCAAAAAGCGTCAGGGTTTTCATTTGCTATCTCAGTATGCGAGCGACGAGCAGGACGGCAAACTGTACGTGGCTCTGAACCCATTGATTGCCCAAGCCGTCATGGGTGGTAGGCAGCATGTCCGCATCAATATGAACGAAGTTCGGGCGTTGCAGACCGACCCAGCCCGCCTAATTCATCAACGCCTATGCGGTTGGATCGACCCCGGCAAAGCACGGCGTGTGGAACTGGACACGCTTTGTAGTTACGTCTGGCCGGATGATGCCAGCGCCGAGGCCATGAAGAAGCGTCGTCAGACGGCCCGCAGGGCGCTGGCCGAGCTTGTCGCCGTGGGATGGAAAGTGGATGAGTACGCCAAGGGGAAATGGGAAATTAGGCGGCCTCCCCCACGGTAACTCTCCCCGATGCCCACGGTATCTTTCCCCAACCCCCACGGTATCTTTCCCCGGCCTAATCCAAAAAAGCTAGGCAGAGCTTGGCTTTGCGGCCTATTTGGAAAACCGATCCATGATTTTCCATAGAAAATCCATAATGCGCGCGAAGCGCCGCGCCTTGAAGGCGCAGCCCATCGCTCGCGGATCGGCCTTCGGCCTCAGTTTAAAAGGCACCAAAATGGGAAGGGTTGGACAACATAGCCACCTAATGTCATTGAGAGGCTCAGGGGTGACCTTGGGCCTTCTCCTCTTAGGATGTCCGGCCAAAAGAAAAGCCCGCTGAGCGGGCTTCTCGTGGTTTTCTAGGAAGTGTTACCGTTCGGAGTCGCCATGCCGCTGCACCCTCACAATCAGCATGTCGATGGTTTCACGCTGTTGCCGTGAGCCGTAGAGCGGCAAGCTATGGAATGCCCGCAACGCCTCCAAAGAATGAAGCGCCCCTTTGTAGGACATACGGCTATGCCACCCGGCAAGGGCGTCCAGTTTCGAGCCATGCCCCCGCGCGCGCAGCCGCTGACACAACCAGTAGGCCCCGAACACGAAGGCCGCGCAAAGAAGGGTAAAAACAAACATGGTTTGCAGGTATTGGAGAAGATTAATCATGGCTTGTCCTTGGCTGGTTGGATCACGTTTTCAATGTCCGGCCCTTTAGTAGGGTCGTCCTCCGGGTCATCCGAGGGCACCGTAGGCGGGGTGCCAAGAGATATGCCATGCGCGCCTTCCATGCCCGGCACGGAGATTGAGGCAAGAACGCCTGCCGTCCGTACAGCCCCCGCCAAGCCCATGTGTGTGGCACGGCCCGGCGTCAATGAAGCCGTTTGACCTGGCTGTAGATCGGAGCCGCTGGCAGGTGCACCACCAGCGGCCCCGCCTGGTGCCGTGGAGGCCCTTTCCGGCCCGCTGGGGCTGCTGGTCGCCCCTTCCCCTGCTGCGGCGTCAGACGCGCCGGAGGGCGTGCCAGCGGGGCGCTTTGCGCCGGAGCCGTCGCGTTGGCTTGCGCGCCCCCGGTCGAGGCCCTGCCAACCGACGACGATGCCCCGGTGCTGGCCGTGCCGTTCATCGGCTTGGCGGCGCTGGCCGCCCCACCCACGCGCGGCGCAATCGTGCTGGCCGCACTCGGGCCACCGGAGCTGCCACCCATCGCCCCGGCGGCTTTGGTGCCACCCATAACGGCGGAATCAATCAGGCCCGCGAGACCGCCGCCCGCAGCAGCCCCACCCGCCGAGCCAGCGGCCCCGCCAGCGACGTTGGCAACCCCGGCGGCGATGCCACCGACGCCACCCGTGGCAATGGCCGCTCCGGCAGCCGCGCCCGCAGCCATACCGCCAATCGTCCCGCCGCCACCAACGGAGATCCCGGAAATCAGTCCCTGAATAAGATCGGGAATAGTCTTGGTGAGGTAGGCGCACGTGAAGGCTAAACCCACCATCGTCCACATCGAAGCGTTATCAGTGTGCGTATAGGCTTTTTCCCAAGCGGTCGCGGATTGGGAGATCAATCCAACAAGCAGCGTCAGCACAAAGAGCTTTGCTCCAACTGCCACCGCATAGCGGGGCATTGCCATAGCGTATTCGCGGGTCCACTGACTCCCACCAAAACCCAGAAGAAGTACCGATGCGTTGACGACGATGTAGGACTCTATGAGGGTCACAGCCATAAATGCTGCAATGAAAGCAAAGCAAAGAAGGACGCATATGCTTGCCAGACCGATTGAAACGCCGACCAGAGGATTCAGCGTGTTTACGTTGCCTATGGTATTGGCAAATTTAACAGCTAACATGAACACGTCGCTGGGCTGCAAGGCGGACGATTGACCAATTGCGATGCCGCCCGCGTCTCGAAATGACTGAACAACCGCGTTGGCCCAATAGGTTGATCGTGTGAGAATTTCATAAAAGAAACCGATCACAAGCGAGTACTTGATGAGTTCGTGAACGATTTCACCAATATCAGCTTGCCGGATCGCTAAGGGCATGAACGTCATGACAAGCTGTATCGCGGCCAGCGACCAAAACAGCTTTTCAGCATAACCAAGAAGGCGGCCATTCCAAAGGGCCGAATTCTGCTGAATCAATTTCAGCAAGCCGTCAAATTGAACGCCGGAATGGGTTACAGTTTGCGCAAAAGCATCGGGAGCAGCCAGCAGCGTACATACTACGGCAAGGACTGGAAAAACGTACTTTGGTGCAAATATCTTTCGGGTATCCATAGCGGAATATCCTCAAAAGCTCTGAGGCTTATCGTGTGCAACAACCCCTTTTTGGAATTGCTTGACGGCGGATGACGTGCATGGCTGACGTGAACGATTGTGTTCCACGAAAGATGTGGCAGCTACTCCCGCCGCAAAAAATACAAGGCAGAGAAGCCCCATTACATACTTCGAGATCGTGACCATAGTGGCCTCCCTAGAACGACCGAGGGTGTCATTTGCGACGACACCGCTTTGGTAGGTTTGCGTGAAAGCGTTATCTACCGCTTGGCGTTGTATATTTTGGGCGTAGTACATGCTTTCGTTCTGAATCTGCGCGTTCATTATCTCGCGCAGCTTTTGCATTTGCTGGACCTGTTGAGCGGCAATCTGGTTTCCGGCCTGAATGGCTTGCAATCGGCCTTGCGCGGACTGTGATTGATTGACCAGACCGGCAAGCGTTTGGTCCTCTGCCGGAATCTGGTTTACATTGTCACCGGCAACCGCCATGGCGGTTTTGTTGGAGTCCAGACCGTTTTGTGTCCACTGGTTATAGAAGCTCTGCACGTAGCTGGGATTAGTGCCGATCTTATTTAGGTAGGTGCTATATCCCGGAAATTTCGACTGAAAATTGCTATCGAAGTTCGCCAAATTTCCGGCCAGCCCTGTGCTTTTGTTGTAGAGGCTTTGGATTTGGGTAATGTTGCTGGTTAGCTGCTGAAACGCGCTTGTCGGCAGAGAAAGCCCCTGCAAAAGCATGTTCTGATATTGCTGAATCTGCGTCTCAAGTTGCTGCGCCGTGTTGGCCGCCGTTTCGACTTGCTGGGCATACTGCATGACCTGCGAAAAGACGGTTGAGCAGTTTGTGCAGTAAACGATGAAGGCAGATGCTGGACGTGGCGCAAACGTAGAAGCGGCGCTAGCAGCCAAAACCAACACTAAGCGGCGCACGGACTTACCCGCGAGATAGGTCATTTCGCTGCCTCCTGTTGCGACCAAAAAGAAGGGCAATGTGCATTAGGCAATCTGTATTTGTGGCGATCATTGTGATGGATACGAAGACTGTCTAAATACCAATCTTCAATTTCATTCTCGATAGAGGCGGCAATAAGCTGGGCAAGGTCAACATGGCCTTTGCTCAATTCACGCTGCATGTGAGAAAGACTATCTCGCAAAACTGATAATTTGCGCCGTACACTCATGATCGTTCTCCTTGTTTTATCCCTGAGATGATCTTTTCAAATTCCAATTTGATTTCATCATCGGATAGGCCAAGATCGGCTAACCCTGTTTTTACGGCGATCCGGCCAATCCGGGTGGCAGCCTCATTCTGAAGTTTGGTGAGTCTTGCCTGAGCTTCTTCAAGTTCTCTTTGTGCTTCGATCCGCCGAGCGTTGAGGGTCTTTCGAGCCATCAAGTATTCCTCGTTTTGGTGTCTTCAATAACGAGAATTATCGGCCAATCTGGATCGATTTCAACGGACGAAAATGATGAGAGAACACAGTCAATACAAAGTAAAGGCGACTTAGGGCGACTTTGAGAGAATCAAGGAGATTTAAGGCGACTTAAGGCGACTTAGCGCGATTTTCTGATGAAAATAATTTTTTGAACATAGACATGCGCAGAGAACTAAGAAGTCGTCTAAAGTCGCACCAAAGTAGGATGGCAGGATGTGTGTTGTACCGGTACGCGCTGACGCACGCACCGGCCCACCACCGGCCTTACTCGCCTGCGGCTCGACGGAATCCTGCTCTGCGAGGCTCACGGTCGCTGCCGCGACAGACACGAAAGGAGGACGCGCAAGCGCATGACCGAGGACACCAAAGAGAGGCGCGGAGGCCGCCCGCGAGGGGCGCGGATAGAGGTATGGGTGACGCCGGAGGAACGGGCCGAGATCGCCGACCGGGCCGAGCGGGCGGGCCTGTCCCTGTCCGCCTACATGCGGGCGGCGGGCCTGAATCACCGCATCAAGTCCGTCTATGACCTACAGGCAGTCGGCGACCTTGTGCGGGTGAATGGCGACCTTGGCCGGGTGGCTGGTCTGCTGAAACTCTGGCTAGCCGAGAAGCCGGGACAAGGTGCCCGGCGGTTCTAGGTTGACCAGATGATGACCGAGTTTCGGACCATGCAGGCTGAGCTATCGGGAATTATGGGGCGAGCCGTCAAATAGTCGCCTCACTGACCTTCCGAGGGGGGCAACGTCCGAGTGGCACGTCTTCGCGTCCTTCGTGGTTTTACCCACGGTAATTCGTGGTTTCACACACGGCCATCAAAGCCAAGAGATTTTCATAATAAAATCAGAAAGATGCGTACATTCGATACGGCGTATAGGGTAGATTTTGTCCCTGAAACGGCCGTGTGTGAAACCACGAACATGCTTTTGGATTGCACAATACAATTCCCGCGCCATTCGGCCCGGCGATAACCCAAAGCTGCGGGCGGCTCATAGCGCCCGGATGACTTCATCTCCGGCCCTATTGAACCGCACCAGTTCACGCCGACCGTTCGGATGCTCTTTGATGAGCAAGCCCGCCGGGGTGTCGTCCTTGACGTAGTAGATCGGGAATCCGGCCTGTAGGTGTTCCTTGGCGGCGGCTCCATCGTCATGCTGAAGCGCGTGCAAGAGGTCATGCCAAAGCTCATCGTTGGCGTCGTCCATACTGTTCGGCTCCACGGTTTTCATCTGCTGGTATTCCATTCGCCTGAGGCAAGGTATCGGCGGTGAGCCGCTTGGTCCAGCGTCCAGAAAACGGTGGTTTTTTGGACACTACTAGAATAGCCTACTGGGGTTACCCGAATCGGCCCATAGGTGTTAACATACTCGTCAAGTTTTCAATGTTCTGGTTGCGTCAATGAATCAACGCATAGGATACGCTCGGGTGTCCACAGATGATCAGCACCTCGACCTGCAACGGGATGCTCTCACGCAGGCTGGGTGCGGCGTGATTTATGAGGAAGCGGCCAGCGGGAAGAACGCCGCCCGCCCGGAGCTTGAGCAGTGCCGGAAGGCGCTGCGGGCTGGGGATACCCTTGTCGTCTGGAGGCTGGATCGGCTTGGCCGCAGTTTGCCCGATCTCGTTCAGATCGTGGCCGAGCTTGAGCAGCAAGGTGTGGGCTTCGAGAGTTTGGCGGAGAAGATCGAGACAGGCAGTGCAGCGGGCAAGTTGGTCTTCCACGTTTTTGCTGCGCTGGCTGAGTTCGAGCGAGGCTTGATCCGAGAGCGCACCAAGGCCGGTCTTGCTTCCGCGCGAGCTAGAGGCAGGGTTGGCGGTCGGAAACCAAAACTGGACGATCAGCAGGTGCGTGAGATTAAGGCGTTGCTGCGCGATCCTGATATTCAGGTTGCTGACGTGGCTCGCCGCTATGGCGTGTCCCGGACCACCCTTTACAAGCACGTCGGTGTCATAACGGCACGCCACTAGGAACTTAGAATGAGACGACAGCTAGAACGAGTCATCGAAAACGCGCCTATTCAAATTGCTCCTACGTCACTTGTGGCGTCTGTGTGTCCTGTTACGGCGGCAACTGAAGCGTTGGCGACAGAAAGCGAGGGAGATGCACGCGGGGCCATTTTCACGCGCGCTGAGGTGGTTGATTTTATTCTCGATCTAGCTGGCTACACAGAGGATCAACCACTTCACGAAAAGCGACTTTTGGAGCCGTCATTTGGTGGTGGCGACTTCTTGCTGCCGATTATCAAGAGACTATTGGCTGCATGGCGAGCAGTAAGGCCACACAGCTCGGCGCTGGATGATCTGGCTAATGCGATCCGGGCGGTAGAACTACATCACAGCACTTTTCACCGCACTCGAACTGCCGTTATCGCAGCCCTCAGGCAGAATGGTATTGCTGCGAATGCCGCCACTGCGCTGGCAAATTTCTGGTTGTCGCAGGGCGATTTCTTGCGAGCGCCGTTGGACGGACAATTCGACTTTGTCGTGGGCAACCCGCCCTATGTTCGGCAGGAACTGATACCAGCACCACTTCTTGCCGAATACCGCAACCGTTATACGACGATGTATGATCGGGCCGATATCTATATTCCCTTCATTGAACGGTCACTGTCAGTCTTGTCAGATGGAGGCACCTTGGGCTTCATTTGCGCGGATCGCTGGATGAAAAACCGCTATGGTGGGCCACTGCGCAGTCTCGTCGCCAACAAATTCCACATGAAGGCTTATGTGGATATGGTGGATACACCAGCCTTTCATTCCGATGTAGTTGCATACCCGGCTATTACCATCATCAGCCGCGAGGCGCCGGGGCAACGCGCATCGCTCACCGTCCGGCCATCGACCGCGCAACGCTGACCACGCTGGCTAGTTTGCTTACCGTCGCTGAGTTGCCCAAAGAAAGTGGTTCGGTGCGCGAGCTTGCGGGTGTCGCTAATGGTTCTGAGCCGTGGCTGTTGGAGTCGGCGGACCAAATGGCTCTCATTCGCCGGTTGGAAGGTGCTTTCCCCTCGCTAGAAGAGGCAGGCGCAAAAGTCGGGATCGGTGTCGCGACCGGCGCTGATAAAGCCTTCATAGGGGATTTCGAGGCACTCGACGTAGAGCCAGATCGAAAGCTGCCTTTGGTGACAACCAAGGACATCATGACTGGAGAAGTAAAGTGGCGCGGTCAGGGAGTCATAAACCCATTTGCAGAACCGGGCGGGCTGGTTGATTTACGTGAGTATCCACGCCTGCGCCGTTACCTTGAGGCGCGGCGAGAAGCGATTGCCGGACGTCACTGCGCTCAAAAAATTCCAGCTAATTGGTATCGCACGATTGACCGTATCACGCCTGCATTAGCCGCGAGGCCAAAGCTTCTGATCCCTGACATCAAGGGTAAGGCGAATGTCGTCTTCGAAAATGGCACGCTCTATCCCCACCACAACCTCTACTACGTCATATCGGATGACTGGAATTTGCGGGCACTACAGGCGGTGCTGCTATCTGCCGTCTCTCGTTTGTTCGTTGCGACATATTCAACAAAAATGCGTGGTGGGTTCTTGCGCTTCCAAGCGCAGTACTTGCGTCGTATTCGCATACCTTTATGGGCTGATGTATCCAAACCCCTGCGCCGTGAACTGACCGAGGCTGCCATCAAGCGGGACATGCAAGCATGCAACCGAGCGGTGTTCAAGCTTTATGGCCTCAGCCACGACGAACGCTCCGCTCTCGGAGGCAATGGAGAATAAATGGCACTCGACCTTGTCAACTATGAACGGAAATCCAGCGAGGCCGTGAAAGCATTCTGGGGCAATCGCGAAGCAGCAAGGCAAAAGCAAATTGAGTCGGGTAAGGCCGATCAAGGTGAACGCGCAGGCGTCACTGCCGGTAAGAACATGGATGGATTCTTGGCGTTGGTGCTGGATATTATCAAAGCCAACGGGCTAGCCCATGCCGAGTTTTATCAAAACCGCGCAATGCTGACCCTGCCTGGCTATTTCCGACCGACCAAGTTGTGGGACCTCTTGGTGATCTACAAGAACGAGTTGATTGCCGCCGTTGAGTTGAAAAGCCATGTGGGTCCATCGTTCGGCAACAACTTCAACAACCGAACCGAGGAAGCCATTGGAACTGCACATGACCTCTGGACGGCGTTCCGGGAGGAGGCATTCGGCAAGCAACCACGTCCCTTCGTTGGGTGGCTAATGATGGTCGAGGATGCGCCAGAATCCCGCAGGGCTGTAAAGGACTCTTCGCCACACTTTCCAGTGTTCGAGGAGTTCAAGGGTGCATCCTATCTCAAGCGGTACGATCTGCTGTGTCAACGATTGGTACAGGAGCAGTTGTACACTACTGCCGCCGTCATTGCTGCGGAGCGCAGCGCAGTGAATACCGGGCATTTCACTGAAATGTCATCTATGACCAGCCTCAAGACGTTTGTAGCTGCTTTGGCCGGTCACGTCGCAGCAGAGGCGGCACGGTTGGGCTGATAACACAAGGGGGGATGGATGAAGCTGAGCGAATATACTGTCCGGGAGTTTCGAAGCATATGGGATTCCGGACCGATAAGGGTGGACGGCCAGACCACTTGTCTTGTCGGCAAGAACGAGGCCGGAAAGACAACCCTTCTGACGGCGCTTTACCGCACGAATCCCATTATTCCTGCCGATGCGGTGTTCGATGAGACCTATGACTATCCCAAGCGCGAGGTCGAGGATTACCGCTTTGCCGTCGAGAACGAGGACCGCGACGCGGCGGTTGTCGTTGAGTGCCTTTATGAACTTGATGCGGAGGATGCGGAGGCCGTCACTTCGATTTTCGGGCCCCAGGTTCTCCAAGGCAACACCTTCACCCGCAAAACCTATTACGGCAAAGCCAACAGCAGATTCTGCTTGGTAACGGACGACTCTGCTGCGCGTAAACACCTTGCTGACAATCCGGCGTTGCCGGACGACCTCAAGACTGCGCTCGCCGGGGCCGCCGACTGGAATACATTTGCTGCTGCGCTTGATGCGGCGGAAGCTACCGGCGCTGTCAATGGGCTGAAGGAGCTTGTGGCTAAGGTCCGCCAAAATGGCCTTAGTCACTATATCTTCAATTCGTTGATTTGGCCTCGCGCGCCAAAGTTTTTGTACTTCGACGAATACTATCAGATGGAGGGACAAGCCAATCTCAACGCCCTGATCGCTCGTGAGAACGCCAAGAATCTTGAGGATTCTGATTATCCGCTGCTGGGGTTGATCAATCTTGCGCGCCTCGATCACAGGAAGCTTGTCGAAACGAAGAACACCACCAAACTGAAAAACAAGCTTGAAGGAGCCGGAAACCACCTTACTAACCGGATCGTCAAATACTGGTCCCAGAATCGCCACATCCAAATGCGGTTCGACGTGCGCGATGCCAAACCCGAAGACCCAGAAAACATGCGGCAAGGTATTAATGTCTGGGGAGAAGTGTATGACACCGTGCATTGGGCGCATACTCCACTGCGCACACGTTCGCGCGGCTTTGTCTGGTTCTTCTCATTTCTCGCTTGGTACGAGGATATTAAACGTCAGAAACAGAACGTTATTCTGTTGCTCGATGAGCCTGGGCTTTCGCTGCATGGGCGAGCGCAGGCCGACCTTCTCAAGTACTTTGAGGCGGAGTTGTCCGCCCACCAACTGATCTACACCACCCATTCGCCCTTTATGATCGATCCCACAAAATTCGAGCGGGTGCGGATCGTACAAGATTTGGGCATCGACGCGAAGGAGCCGCTACCCAAGGATCAGGACGGCACGAAGGTTCTTACCAACATATTCGACGCCACCGACGACAGCCTGTTTCCGCTGCAAGGTGCGCTCGGTTACGAGATTCAGCAGACGCTGTTCATTGGCCCTAATTCGCTTGTGGTCGAAGGCCCAGCCGACATGTTGTTCTTGCGGGCCATGTCCGCCCAGCTTGAGCGCGAGGGCCGCACGGGTCTCTCCGAGGATTGGGTGATTACACCCACGGGTGGCAGCGGCAAGGTTCCAGCTTTCGTTTCGCTGCTCGCCCCACAGAAGGGAATGAACGTTGCCACGCTACTCGATATCCAGAACAGTGACCGCGCGTTGATCGAAGACCTCTATAAGAAAAAGCTACTCAAGAAGAAGCAGGTAGCCACTTACGCTGACTTTGCCAGGACCAATGAGGCGGACGTGGAAGATATGTTCGAGCGAGATTTCTATGTGCGCCTTGTCAATGCCGAGTTCGTCAAGGAATTGAATTCGCCGATTCCATCCACAGCATTGAACGCCAAGGAGCCACGCACGTTGCGCGCCATCGAAACCTATCTCCAAGCCAATCCGTTTAAAGCTGGCGCGTTCGGCCACTACCGCCCCGCCCGCTATTTTTCGGAGAACGTGGCCATGCTCTGGAAGGATGTTTCAGATGCCACAAAGGACCGCTTCGAGGCCGCCTTCAAGCACCTTAATGCGCTGCTGAAATAGGCTGCCATTATGCCAGTTCGACATGCGCTTGCGCCGTAACATCGTCGTGTCGCCCGGCTTGGCGCTTCAGATTGTAAGCGTGGTATTTTTCGTGGTAGTTTGTGCGGGGCGATTTGCAATATGTTGAAAAACAAAAGTTATTTTGGCATGTTTACAATCGAGTGGGAATGATTCAGCCCTAAACAGAACGGGTCGGGGACATCCTTCCCGGCCCGTTTTTATTCACGGCGCAAACGGCAGCCCGCTCTGAATCGTCGCCGCGCTCGGCAGGTCCTTGGCCTCGAACCCGCCGCCCAGATCCGCATATAGCGCGATGCTGGCCAGCAGCCGGCTTTGCTGGATCGACAGGGCCGTCTGCTGGTCGGAGAGCAGCGTCACCTGCGCCGTGACCACCGTGGTGTAATCAACCGTTCCGGCGCGATACTCATTCAGCGCGATCTGCGCGGCACGCTGCGCTTCCGCCACCGCCCGCGCCTGCACCTGCGCCTGCGCCGCATAGATCTGCAGATTGGAGAGATCCGTCTCCACCGCCTGGAAGGCGCTCAGCACCGTCTGCCGGTAGGTCTCGACACTCTCCAGATAGCCCGCCTTCGCCGCCGCCACTGCCTGCGCGCGCGTCCCGCCCTCGAACAAATCCCCGGTCGCCGAGGCGCCCAGCGACCACAGCGCGTTGGAGGCGCTGAACAGCGCGCCGATCGGCGTCGCCGAAAACCCGCCCAGCGCCGAGAGGCTGAGATCCGGGTAATACGCCCCCACCGCCACGCCGATATTGGCATTCTGCTCGGCCATGGCACGCTCGGCGGCGGCGATATCGGGCCGGCGCTCCAGCAGCGTGCTCGGCACCTGCGGCGGCGCCACCGGCACGCTGGCGATCTGCTGCCCGTCCGGGATGGAGATATCCGAAGGCGCATGCCCGGTCAGCAGCGCGATGGCGTGCTCATATTGCGCCCGCGTCGCCTGCTCGGAGATCAGGCTGGACTGCGCGCCATCCAGCTCCGTTTGCGCCGTCAGCACGTCGGCTTGCGAGACCGTGCCGGCGTTATATTTGTTCTGGGTGATCCGCAGACTATCCTGGTAGGCGGCGATGGTCTGGTTCAGCAGCGCGATATTCGCATCCGCCGTGCGCAGATACACGTAATCCTGCGCCAAGCTGGCCTGGGCGCTCAGCGTGGCATTGGCGAGGTCGGCCGCGCTCACCTGCGCGGCGGCGACATTGCTCTGCACCTGGCGGCGGATCTTGCCCCAGATATCCGGCGTCCAGCTCGCCTGCCCCTCGAAGGTGCCGGAGGTTTTCGGCCCACTGGAAAGCCCGGCACCGCCGGAGCTGCCCCCCTGCCCGCTGCGCGTGGCGCTGCCGGTGAGTGCTAGCGTCGGGAACAGGCTGCCGCGCGCTTCCTGCGCCAGCGCCACCGCCTGCTGGTAGGCGTAGAAATCCGCCGCCAGCGCGGCGTTGTTCACCGCCACCTGGGCTTCGAGCTTGTCCAGCGTCGGGTCCTGGAAATTCCGCCACCATTGGCCTTTTGGCGCGCCATCCGCCGGCTGCGCCCGCACCCAGCCCGGCGCGGTCTTGTAGCCGGCGGGCACCGCCAGCTTCGGCTTCTGGTAATTCGGCCCAACCATGCAGCCCGAGAGGGCAAACAGGCCGATGAACGCAATCCGCCTCATGGCGCCTCCACAATGCTACCTGAACGCGGCGCGGCCTTGTCCCGCCCGCCGCGCAATGTCGTGCCCAGCCGTTCCAGCCAGAGATACAGAACCGGCGTGGTGTAAAGTGTCAGCGCCTGGCTCACCAGCAGCCCGCCAATGATGGTCAGCCCCAGCGGCTGGCGCAAACTCGCCCCCTGGCCGATGCCGATGGCCAGCGGCAACGCCCCCAGCACGGCGGCGAAGGTGGTCATCAAAATCGGCCGGAAGCGCAGCAAGGCGGCGCGGAAAATCGCCTCCTCCGGCGCAATCCCCTCGCCACGCTGCAGCGCCAGGGCGAAATCGATCATCAAAATCGCGTTCTTCTTCACAATGCCGATCAGCAAAATCACGCCGATCAGCGCGATGATGGTCAGCGGCGTGTTCAACATCAGCAGGAACAACGTCGCCCCGATGCCGGCCGAGGGAATGGTGGAGAGAATGGTCAGCGGATGGATCGTGCTCTCATAGAGAATGCCCAGCACGATATAGACCGCCGCCAGCGCCGCCAGAATGATCAGCGGCTCGGAGGATTGCGAGGATTTGAACGCCGCCGCGGTGCCGGCGAAACTGCCCTTGATGCTCAGCGGCACATCGAGATTGCTCATCGTCTTCTGGATCTCCGCCGCCGCGCTGCCCAGCGCCGTGCCGCCGGGCAGCGAGAAGGAGATCGTCGCCGCCAGCTGCCCGCCCTGATGATTGACCGAGATCGGTGTGGTTCCCGGCGTCACCGTGGCGAAGGCCGAAAGCGGCACCATGGTTTCCTTGTTGGTGCTCACCGCGGTGCCGGAGGAGGCGCTCTTGCTGCCGGAAATCGAATTGATGGCGGCATTGGTGGCGCTGTCCAGCGCCACGCTGCTGGTGCGGCTGCTCGCGCTGGTGCTGGTGGTGCTGGCACTCACCGCCCCGGCGGCGAGCTGGGTGGCGCTGGTGCCGCTGGCGCTGCCGCCTGAGGTGCTCACATAGATGCGCTTCAGATCATTCGGCGTCTGCTGGTATTGCGGGGCGAATTCCATCACCACCTCATACTGGTTCAGCTCGTTATAGATGGTGGAGACCGTCCGCTGGCCGAATGCGTCGTACAAGGTCGCGTCGATCTGCTGCGGCGTCAGCCCCAGCCGCGAGGCCTGGGCGCGATCGATCTTGATGTCGGTCTCCAGCCCGCCAGTCTGCATATCCGAATTCACATCCAGCAGCGCCTTGTCCTGCTTCAGCGCGGCGACGATCTTCGGCACCCAGCTCTGCAGCGTCGCGGCATCATCGCTGGTCAATGTGTATTGATATTCGGCGTTGCTCTGCCGCCCGCCAACGCGCAAATCCTGTGCCGGCACCAGGAAAGTCTGCGCGCCGGGAATTTTCGCCAGCTGCGGGCGCAGCCGGGCGACGATGGCGGTGGCCGAGAGATGACGTTCGCTGAGCGGCTTCAGCGTGATGAACATCATCGCCGTATTGGTCGAGCGCCCGCCGGTAAACCCCGCCGCCGAGGCCACCGCCGGGTCCTTCTGGATGATCGCCTGCGCCGTCTTGAGCTTCGCCGACATCGCCGCGAAGCTGGTGGATTGATCGGCCTGAATATTGCCGATGATCATCCCGGTATCCTGCTCGGGAAGAAGCCTTTCGGCACCAGCACGAACAACACCAGGTTGAGGATGATGGTGACCAGGAAGCCGAACCCGACCAGCCGCGCATGGCGCAGCGCCCAGCGCAGCGAGCGCTCATAGCCATCGCGCGCGGCGGTGAAGCCGCGCTCCATCGCATCCAGCACCCGCCGCTTGCGCCCTGGTTCATGTGAAGGCGGCTTCAGCAGCAGCGCGCAGAGCATCGGGGTGATGGTCAGCGAGACGATCAGCGAGATGATGATCGCCAGCGACAGCGTCACCGCGAACTCCCTGAACAACATGCCAAGCAGCCCCGGCATCAGCAGGATCGGCACGAACACCGCGATCAAGGAGAGGCTCATCGAGAGCACGGTGAAACCGACCTCGGCGCCGCCTTTCAGCGCCGCATCCAGCGGGCTCATCCCGTCTTCCAGATGCCGCATGGTGTTTTCCACCACCACCACCGCGTCATCCACCACGAAGCCGGTGGCGATGGTCAGCGCCATCAGCGAGAGATTATCGATGGAAAAACCCAGCAGATACATCGGACCGAAGGTGCCGATGATCGAGACCGGCACCGCCAGCCCGGGGATCAGCGTGGCGCGCGGCGAGCGCAGGAACAGGAACACCACCCCCACCACCAGCAGCACGGCGATGAACAAGGTCCGCTCGGTATCGTCCACGGCGGCGCGGATGGACTGGCTGCGATCCATCGCCACGCCGATATGCACCGAAGGCGGCAAGGCCGCCCGCAAGCTCGGCAGCAGCTTCTTGATGTCATCGACGGTGTTGATGATGTTCGCATCCGGCGTGGCATGGACAATCACCAGCACCGCATGCTTGCCGTTATAATAGCCGGCATTCTGGGTATTCTCGACCGAGTTCTGCACATCCGCGACATCGGAGAGCTTCACCGCCTGGCCATTGCGATAGGCGATCACCAGACCGCGATATTGCGCCGCCGTCGTCGCCTGGTCGTTGGTGTAGAGCTGATAGCGGTTGGGGCCGACATCGAAATAGCCTTTTGGCGCATTCGCGTTGGCGCCGGCGAGGGCGGCGCGCACATCCTCCAGCCCGATGCCGTACTGCGCCAGCTTCCCCGGCTGCAGCTCCACCCGCACCGCCGGCAGCGCCGAGCCGCCCAGCTCCACCTCGCCCACGCCGGAAACCTGGGAGAATTGCTGCTCCAGCACGGTATCGGCGGAATCATAGAGCTGCGCCGCCGTCATCGTATCCGAGGTGAGTGCGAGCACCATGATCGGAATATCGGCCGGGTTGAACTCATGATAGGTCGGGTTGGCGCGCAGGCTGGTCGGCAGATCCGCCCGCGCCGCCTGGATCGCCGCCTCGGTATCGCGCGCCGCCCCGTTGATGTTGCGGTCCAGCCCGAATTGCAGCGTGATGCGCGTGCTGCCAATGCCGGATTGGCTGGTCATCTCCGTCACATCCGCAATCGCGCCGAGATGGCGCTCCAGCGGTGCAGCCACGGTGGAGGCCATGGTGTCCGGGCTGGCGCCGGCCATCTGCGCCATGACCTGGATGGTCGGAAAGGCGATCTTCGGCAACGGCGCCACCGGCATGCGGGTGAAGGCCAGCATGCCGGAGAGCGCGATGCCGATGGTCAGCAAGATGCTGGCCACCGGCCGGCGAATGAAGATCGCCGGGATATTCATGCGCGCTGCCCGCGCAGCCGCACCGCCAAAGCCTCAAAGGCGAGATAGATCACCGGTGTGGTGAACAAAGTGAGCACCTGGCTGACCAGCAGACCGCCGACGATGGCCAGCCCCAAAGGTGCCCGCAGCTCAGAGCCCATGCCGCCGCCAAAGATCAACGGCAGCCCGGCCAGCAAGGCGGCCAGCGTCGTCATCAAAATCGGCCGGAAGCGCAGCAAGGCCGCCTCATAAATCGCCTCGCGCGGTGCTTTGCCCTCATGGCGCTGCGCCTGCAAAGCGAAATCGATCATCATGATCGCGTTCTTTTTCACAATGCCGATCAGCAGCACGATGCCGATAATCCCGATCACCCCCAGCCCGTCGCCGGCCAGCCACAGGAACAGCAGCGCGCCGATGCCCGCCGATGGCAGTGTCGAGAGAATGGTCACCGGATGCACGAAGCTCTCATAGAGCACGCCCAGCACGATATAGACCGCGATGATCGCCGCGATCAGCAGATAGACCTCATTCGAGAGCGAGCTTTGGAACTGTGCCGCCGCCCCCTGGAAGGAGGTCTGCATCGCGGTCGGCAGCTTCACCTGCGTCTCCGCCCGCTTGATCGCATTCACCGCCTCCCCAGCGTCGCCCCTTGCGCGACGTTGAAGGAGATGGTGGTCGCCGGGAACTGTCCCAGATGCTCCACCACCAGCGGCACTTTGCGCACGCTGAAGCTGGCGATGGCCGAAAGCGGCACCATCCCGCCGGTCGAAGAGGAGGAGGGCAGATAGATATTCCCCAGCGACGCGATGGAGGTCATCTTATCCGCCGGCACGCCCATGATGACGCGGAACTGGTTGCTCTGGGTGAAAATGGTGGAGATGATGCGCTGGCCGAAGGCATCATAGAGCGCGCTATCCACCGTCGCCGGGGTGATGCCGTAGCGCGCCGCATTGGCGCGGTTGATGTCGATATAAACCGAGTTGCCCGAAGCCTGCAGCCCGCTGGCGACACCGGTGATCTGCGGCAGGCTTTGCAGCGCCGCCAACAGCTTCGGCACGTAGCTGGTGAAATCCCCGCTATTCGGGTCCTCGAGCACGAATTGGTACTGTGTCGGCGAGACGCTGGTATCCAAAGTCAGGCTCTGCACCGGCTGCAGGTATAGCGAAATCCCCGGCACACCCGCCACCGCGCGGTTGAGGCGCGGGATCAGCGCGCTGGCGGAGAGGCTGCGTTCGCTCTTGGGTTTCAGATTGATCAGGAAGCGGCCCTGGTTCAGCGTGGTGTTGGTGCCATCCACGCCGATATAGCTGGTCAGGCTGACCACATCCGGGTCTTTCAGCAAGGCATCCGCCAGCTGCTGCTGGTGCTGCGCCATCGCCGCGTAAGAGGTGCTCTGCGCCCCCTGGCTGATGCCCTGGATCTGCCCGGTATCCTGCACCGGAAAGAAGCTTTTCGGAATGAACACATACATCAAGCCGGTCAGCGCCAGCGTGGCGATGAACAGCGCCAGCGTGAGGCGCGCATGCGCCAGCACCCAGCTCAGCCCGCGCCCATAGGCGGCGACGATACGCGCGAATTGCCGCTCCGCCCAGAGCGCGATGCGCCCGGGTTTTTCCTGCGCATGCTCATGCAGAATCCGCGAACACAGCATCGGCACCAAAGTCAGCGACACCACCGCCGAAATCACGATGGTCACCGCCAGCGTCACCGCGAATTCGGAGAACAGCCGCCCGGTGACATCGCCCATGAACAGAAGCGGGATCAGCACCGCGATCAGCGAGACGGTCAGCGAGATGATGGTAAAGCCCATCTGCCCCGCCCCCTTCAGCGCCGCCTGCATCGGGCTCTCGCCCAACTCCAGATAGCGGGCGATATTCTCGATCATCACGATGCTGTCATCCACCACGAAGCCGGTCGCGACGATCAGCGCCATCAGCGAGAGATTATCGATCGAGTAGCCGCAGAGATACATCACCGCCAGCGTGCCGATCAGCGAGACCGGCACGGAGATCGAGGGGATCACCGTCGCGCGCAAACTGCCCAGGAACAGATAGATCACGGCGACGACAAGGAAGATGGAAAGCAGCAGCTCGAACTCGGCATCGCGCACGGAGGCGCGGATGGAAATGGTGCCGTCGCTCACCACCTGAATATTCATCGCCGGCGGCAGCCCTTGGGTGAGTGTCGGCAAGGCCCGCTTGATCGCATCCACCGTCTTGATCACGTTGGCGTTCGGCTGGCGCTGCACATTCAGGATGATCGCCGGCGTCCTGTTCACCCAGGCGCCCAGCTCCGCATTTTCCGGCGCGGAGACCACCTTGGCGACATCCTTCAGGAAAACCGGCGTGCCGTTCTTATAGGCAATGACCAGCTTGTTATATTGCGCGGGGTCGGTGATCTGGTCGTTATCGTTGATCGTGTAATTCTGCACCGGGCCGGAGAAACTGCCCTTCGGCGAATTGACGTTGAGATTGGCGATATCCGTGCGGACATTGTCGATGGAAATGCCATAGGCGGCGAGCGCCTGCGGGTTCACCTCGACGCGGATCGCCGGCTCATTGCCGCCCGCGAGGCTGACCAGACCGACCCCCGAAATCTCGGAAATTTTCGAGGCCAGGCGTGAATTCACCAGACGCTGCACATCGATGAGGTTCATCGTCTTCGAGGTGATCGCCAGCGTCATGATCGGCGCGTCGGCCGGGTTGACCTTGTTATAGATCGGCGGCGCCGGCAGATCGCTCGGCAACAAATTTCCCGCCGCGTTGATCGCCGCCTGCACCTCCTGCTCGGCCACATCCAAGCTCAGCGACAGATCGAATTGCAGCGTGATCACCGAGGCCTCGGCCGAGCTCTGGCTCGACATCTGGTTGAGCCCCTGCATCTGGCCCAGCTGGCGCTCCAGCGGCGCGGTGATCGATGTGCTCACCACATCCGGCGATGCGCCGGGATAGAAGGTCTCCACCTCGATGGTGGGGTAATTCACATCCGGCAGGGCCGCGACCGGCAGATACTGGAACGCCACCAGCCCGACCAGCACGAAGGCGATCATCAGCAGCGATGTCGCGACCGGCCGAAGGATGAAAAGCCGGGAGGGGTTCACTGGCCGGCGGCCTGGCCGTTCTGTTTCTTATGATGCCAGCCACCTGGCTTGCCGGATGGCGCCTGGCTGGGCGCGATGGCCTCCGGCGCCCCGTTGGTGGTCACCGTTTCGCTGCCCGAGGGGGTGATCTTGCTGCCATCGGTCAGCCGGTCGACGCCATCCACCACCACCTCATCGCCCGGACTCACCCCCTTGGTGATGACGGTGTTGATGCCATCGGTCGGGCCGGTGGTCACCGGCACCATCTTCACCGTATTATCGGGCTGCACCACATACACATAGGCGCCAGGCGCGCCCTCCTGCACCGCGGGGCTGGGCACCAGGGTCGCGTTCTGCAGCGTCTTCACCAGCAGATGCACATTCACGAACTGGTTGGGAAGAGCTTATTGTCCGTATTGGCGAAATCGGCGCGCAATTTCACCATGCCGGTGGAGGTGTTCACCTGGTTATCGACAGCCGAGAGCGTGCCATCCTCCAGCTTGGTCACATCGTCGCTCTCATAGGCGCTGGCCTGCAGGGTCCGGCCTTGTTCGAGCTGTTCCAGAATCTGCGTCAGATCCTGCTGGGCGACGGAAAACTCCACCGTGGTCGGGCTGATGGTGGTCACCACCGCCAGCCCGGTGGAGCTGCCAGAGGTGACGTAATTGCCCAGATCGACCAGCCGCAGGCCGATCCGCCCGGTCACCGGCGAGGTGATATGGCAATAGGCCAGATCGAGCTTGGCGGTGTCGATATTCGCCTGGTCGGATTTCACAGCCGCCGCATCCTGGGCCACGGTGAATTTCTGGTCCGAGACGGTCTGCGCGGAAATGCTGTTCTGCGCTTCCAGCTTCAGATAGCGCGCATAATCGGAGCGCGCCTGGTCCAGGCTGGCCTGGTCCTTGGCCAGCGCCGCCTGATATTGCTCAAGCTGGATCTGATACGGCCGCGGGTCGATCTGCACCAGGAACTGGCCCTTCTGGACCATCTGCCCCTCGGTGAAGCCGATCTGGGTGATATAGCCGGAAATCTGCGGCAGCAGCGTCACCGTGGCGGTGGGGGTGACGGTGCCCAGCTCATCCAAAGTCACCTGCATCGGCCCGCTGACGGCCTTGGCGGTGACCACCGATTGCGCGGCCGGGCGGTACCCGGCCTGCTTATGGCCGCTATGGCGCCACCAGATGAAGGCCACCAGGAGAATGACCACCAGGGCGATGACATACCGCCCCTTGCCGCGCTTGCGCTGCCCTTCGCGTACCGCCACCAAAGCCCACTCCTGCTCCAGATCCTGTGCGTTGCTATAAGGGCTCCGCTCTGCTTTGTCCCCGCGCGAACATTAACGGCAGGATGACAAATCGTAACCCGATCAGGGCAGCGAAGTGATCTCGGTGGAGGCGAGCGGCAGGCCAGTGGCCCAAGGCAGGGCGGCGAAGGCGCCGGTGACGGCAATACTGGCCAGCAGCACCAGCAAGGCGCGCCAGATATTCAGCTGCAGCCCGTTGCGGAACACGAACCAGCGATTCCACAGCAGATAGAGCCCGATCAGCCCCAGCACCGCCATCTCCACCTGGTCCATCTTCAGCCCGAACTGGACCAGGATCGAGCCGATGAAGGCCGCGACCAGGATCGCCGGCAGCACCAGCCAGAAGCACCAGTTCAGCGCCGTGGCGGTGCGCAGCCACAGCTCCCGGCGCCCGAAAAGCCGGGCGAATTCGTAAGTGATCACAGGCAGCGCCAGCACGGTGCAAAGCCGCGAGAGCAGCCCCAGCAGCGCGCTTTTCCAATCGCCCGCGACCAGGCTGAGCAGCGCGCCGACCAGCGGAAACGCGATCAACGGCGCCAGCGAAGCGGCAAATGCGTCCTCGCCGGTGCCGAATTCCTCGATGCCTTTGGCATTGCCGCGCGCCAGCAGCAGCAGACCGCGCATGATCATCCGCAAAACCCTTCGATCAGCGCCGCATACACATCCGCCAGCTGGTCCAGCTCGGCCACCGGCACCGCCTCATCCACCTTATGCATGGTGGTGCCGACCAGCCCGAACTCCGCCACCGGGCAAAACCGCGCGATGAAACGCGCATCCGAGGTGCCGCCGCCGGTATTGCGGTCCGGCGTTACCCCGGTGACGCGCTCGATCGCCCCCACCAGCGCGGCAATCGCCTCGCCCGGCTGGGTGAGAAAGGATTCGCCGGAAATCTTCACCTGCAACATCGCCCCCGGCGCGTGGCGGGCCAGCACATCCTTCAACCAGGCGGTGAGCGAGGCGCCGGAATGCAGATCATTGAAGCGGATATTCAGCTTCGCCACCGCCGCGCCGGGAATCACGTTGGGGGCGGGATTGCCGACATCGACCGAGGTGATCTGCAGCGTCGAAGCTTCGAAAAATTCCGACCCCTCATCCAGCCTGTGCGATGCCAGCTCCGCCAGCACCGGGATCAGCTTATGCACGGCATTATCGGCCAGATGCGGATAGGCGGCATGGCCCTGGCGGCCCTGCATGGTGATCACCGCATTCAAACTGCCGCGCCGCCCCACCTTCACCACATCGCCGAGCACAGCCTTGCTGGTCGGCTCGCCGACCACGCAGAAATCCGGGATTTTCCCGTTCGCCTGCATCCAGTCCAGCACCCGCACGGTGCCATCCACCGCCTCGCCTTCCTCATCCCCGGTGATCAGCAGCGAGACATGCCCCGGCACCCGCGAGGCCGCCGCCACGAACGCGGCGATGCCACCTTTCATGTCCACCGCCCCGCGCCCATAGAGCACGCCGCCCTGCTCCTCCCCATCGAACGGCCCGTGGGACCAGCCCTCGCCGGGCGGCACCACATCCGTATGGCCGGCGAAGCAAAGATGCTTTCCAGGGCCTTTGCGCTCGGCGAAAAAATTCTCGATCTCGCCGAAACGCAGCCTCGTCACCTCGAACCCCAGCTTTCGTAGCGCTACGATCAGCACGCCCTGCGCCCCCGCATCGGCGGGGGTCACCGAGGCGCAGCGCAGCAGATCGCGCAGCAGGGCGGGCGCGGAGATCACGCGCGCAGCAGCTCGTTGATCGAGGTCTTGGAACGGGTCTGCGCATCCACGCGCTTGACGATGATCGCCGCCGCCAGGCTGGGCGAGCTGGGCGTCTTGCCCGGCAGGCTGCCCGGCACCACGACGGAGTAAGGCGGCACCTTGCCATACATGATCTCGCCGGTCTCGCGATCGACGATCTTGGTGGAGGCGCCCAGGAACACGCCCATCGAGAGCACCGCGCCCTCACCCACGATCACCCCTTCCGCCACCTCGGAGCGCGCGCCGATGAAGCAATTATCCTCAATGATCACCGGATTCGCCTGCAGCGGCTCCAGCACCCCGCCAATCCCGACACCGCCGGAGATATGGCAGTTCTTGCCGATCTGCGCGCAGGAGCCAACGGTCGACCAGGTGTCGATCATGGTGTTCTCACCGACATAGGCGCCGACATTGGTGAAGCTCGGCATCAGCACCACGCCGGGGGCGATGAAGGCGGAGCGGCGAACCACGGCGCCGGGCACCGCGCGCATGCCGGCGGCGGCAAAGCGCGCCTCATCCCAGCCGGCGAATTTGATCGCCACCTTGTCGAACACCGGCGCATCGCCGACATTGCCCTGCACATAGTTCGGGTACAGGCGGAAGGAGAGCAGCACCGCCTGCTTCAGCCACTGATTGACCACCCAGCCACCCTCGCCCGGCTGCGCCACCCGGGCCTTGCCGGAATCCAGCAGCTCCAGCGCCGCCTCAATCGCATCGCGCACCTCGCCTTTGGTGGCGGGCGAGATGCTGGCCCGGTCGTCCCAGGCGGCTTCGATGGCGGTTTTCAGCGCGGTGCTCATAACTTCATTCCCTAAAAAATACAGAACGGACCAGGCGGCTGCCCGCCGGCCCCATCAATCGGCCAGCCCGCCTCAGGCGGCGATAATCTCCAGCCCGCCCATATAAGGCCGCAGCACGGATGGCACGGTGATCGAGCCATCCTCATTCTGATAATTCTCCATCACCGCGATCAGCGCCCGGCCGACAGCGGTGCCCGAGCCGTTCAGCGTATGCACGAAGTCAGGCCTGCCATCGCCCACCCGGAAGCGCGCATTCATCCGCCGCGCCTGGAAGGCGAGCGTGTTGGAACAGGAAGAGATTTCCCGGTATTTCCCCTGCCCCGGCACCCAGACCTCGAGGTCATAGGTCTTGGCGGCAGAGAAGCCGGTATCCCCGGCGCAGAGCAGCATCCGCCGATAAGGCAGCTCCAGCCGCTCCAGCACGGTTTCGGCGGCGCGGGTCATGCGCTCATGCTCCTCCGCGCTTTGCTCGGGCGTGGTGATGCTTACCAGCTCGACCTTGGTGAACTGATGCTGGCGCAGCATGCCGCGCACATCCCGCCCGGCGGAGCCGGCCTCGGAGCGGAAACAATAAGAAAGCGCGGTCATCCGCAGCGGCAGCTGCGCCGCCGGGGTGATCTCACCAGCGACCAGATTGGTCAGCGGCACCTCGGCGGTTGGAATCAACCAGCGCCCATCGGTGGTGGCGAACAGATCCTCGGCGAATTTCGGCAGCTGGCCGGTGCCGTACATGGTGGCATCGTTCACCAAAAGCGGCACCACCGTCTCGGCATAGCCATGCTCGCTGGTGTGCATATCCAGCATGAACTGGCCCAGAGCGCGTTCCAGCCGGGCGAGCTTACCCTTCAGCACGGTAAAGCGCGCCCCGGCCAGCTTCGCCGCCCCGGCGAAATCCATCATCCCCAGCGCTTCGCCGAGCTCGTGATGCTCCTTCGGCGTGAAGTCGAAATTGCGCGGCGCGCCCCAGGTTTTTTCGACCTTGTTATCCGCCTCGTCCTTGCCCTCGGGCACCGCCGCGTCCAGCAAATTCGGGATCTTGCCCAGCGTGTCGCGCAGCAGCGCATCCAGGCGCGGCCCTTCGGCGTCCAGCTTGGCGATCTCCTCGCGGATGCGCATGCCCTGCGCTTCCAATTCGGCACTATCCGCCTTGGCACGCTTGGCCTCACCGATCTTCTTGGAGACCGCATTGCGCTCGGCCTGCAGCTCCTGCTGGCGGGCCAGGGCGGCGCGGCGCTGCTCGTCCAGCTCCAGGATTTCGCGCGACAGCGGCGCGATGCCCCGGCGCGCGAGGCCCGCGTCAAACCCCTCGGCATCCTCGCGGATCAGCTTGATATCATGCATTCTCTTGGTCTTTTTGCTCAGCGGTGGCGGCCTCTTCGGCCTCGTCCTCATATTTCGGCTCGACGAGCTTCACGAAGAACAGCGAAATCTCGAACAGGAACAGCAGCAACGCCGCCATGATGCACTGGCTGGGCACGTCCGGCGGCGCCATGATGGCGGCGACGATGAAGCAGCCGACATAGGCGTAGCGGCGATAGCGCTTCAGCGTCGCATGGGTGACGATGCCAACCTTGCCCAGCAGCGTGAGCAGCACCGGCAGCTCGAAGCTGAGCCCGAAGGCGAAGAGCAGCTTCATCACGATGTTCAGATAATCCGAGACCTTGGGCAGCAGCGAGATATCCACCCCCTGCCCGCTTTGCTGGAAGGAGAGGAAGAATTTCCAGGCGATCGGGAAGAACACGTAATAGGCCAGCGCGCCGCCGGCGAAGAACAGGATGGGGTGACGATGAGAAAGGGCAGCAAGGCCCGCTTCTCGCGCCGGTACAGCCCGGGTGCGACGAACAGCCAGATCTGCGTCGCCAGGACCGGGAAGGAGATGAAGGCGGCACCGAACACCGCCACCTTCACGTCGGTAAAGAACGCCTCATAAAGCGCGGTATAGACCAGCTCCGGCTTCTGCCCCTGCGCCACCAGCGCGTGCGCCAGCGGGGCGGCCAGGAAGTCGTAAATCTTCGCGGAAAAATGATAGCAGACCAGAAACGCGATCAGGAAAGCGGCGGCCGACCAGATCAGCCGTTTGCGCAGCTCCGCAAGATGCTCGAGCAGCGGCATTTCCTTGTCGTCGATCTGGTCTTCATCGGCGGTTGTCATTTAAAAACCCCAGCGCCTGGTGCCAGGCGGAATGAAAGCGGTGTGGGCGCCTTGCGCGCGGCCTCGGGCGGGATGACGGCAGGGGCATCGGGCGGCGCCTCCTCGACCACGGCCGGCGGTTTGTAGGCGGTGACGGTCTGCGTCTCGACGCTGTCATTCACCTCCTTGGCGGTGGCGCGCAGGCTGCCATCCGGGTCCAAAGCGGTTTCGGCGGCGGTGCGGAAATCGAATCGGCGGAGCTTGTCGATCTCGCCCTTCACGTCCGAGAGATTCGCCTCGCGCATCATCTCGTCCAGATGGCCCTGGAATTCCGAGGCCATGCCGCGCGCCTTCTTGATCAGCCCGGTGACGGTCCTGATCGCGACAGGCAGATCCTTTGGCCCAATGGCAATCAATGCCACCGCCATGATCAGCCCGATTTCACCCCATGACAATCCAAACATCGCGCAGGCTTGCTAGCAGGCCCTCACGCGGATGGCAAAGACGCGGCAATCCGCGCCAGCGCCGCATCCTTCACCCCCAGCGCGCGCAGATGCTCGACGGTGTTTTCGAAATATTCCCGGCAGGTGCCGAGATCCCCCCTTCCGGAGGCGATCAGCGCCGCCGTCTGCTCCACCGAAAGCTCCTTGATATAGCGCGGATGGTCGGGATTGATGACGAAGGTGATCGCCCGCACCGGCTTGCCCCCGGCCTCAAGCCGCACCCAGCGGGCATTATAGGCGCCGCCATACATTTCCCGCTGCCAGAGCAGCCACAGCTCCTGGCGGATTTTCTCAGCCGCGATTCGGAACGCCACCCCCCGGCAGGCCCCGCCGCGGTCGAGCGCCAGCATCACACCCGGCGTCTCCGGCGTGCCGCGCCCGATGAACATGCGCAGGCAGAAACGCCGATGCCAGCCGCGCAGCAGGGCGCAGCTCTTCGCCTCGTAATCGAAGGCCGGATTCCAGATCAGCGAGCCATAGCCGAACACCCAGAGATCTTCGTCCGCCGGATGCGCGGCCAGGATCTCATCGAAAATCTGCTTCATCTCCGCTTCGGTGCGCCAGCGCATGTCCGGATGGGCGGCGGCATATTCGCGCTGGCGGGCACGCAAAGTGCCGTCCATCAGCGTCTCACGGGTGATGCGCAGCGGGCTCATTCGGGTTTCGCGTCTTCCACCCCCGCCGCCTCATCCGGCTGCCCCGCCTCCTGGGGCTGCGCATCGGCCTCGGCTGGCGGCGCGGCAAGGGCCGGTCCGTTCGCATCGATCAGCAGCTCCTCGCGCTTGGGCATCTCGCGCAGATCATTCAGCCCGAACTGGGCGAGGAAATTTGGCGTGGTGCCCCAGAGGGTCGGCCGGCCGGGGGTCTCCTTGCGGCCCTTGGGCGTGATCAGCCCGTTTTCCAGCAGCAGATCCAGCATGGTCTGCGAGAGCGCGGCGCCGCGGATTTCCTCGATCTCGGTGCGGGTGACCGGCTGGTGATAGGCGATGATGGCCAGGCTCTCCATCGCCACGCGCGGCAGCCGGCGGGCAGCTCCACCACCTTGCGCAGCGCCGGGGCAAGGTCCGGTGCGGTGCGCAACTGCCAGCCGCCGCCGACCATGACGATATTCACCCCGCGCGAGGCATAAGCGGTGACCAGATCGCTCATCACCGCATCCACATCCGTATCCACCGGCAGCAGATTGGCCAGCATCCTGGCCGTCACTGGCTGGGTGGCGGCGAAAATCGCCGCTTCGGCCAGGCGCATCGGCAGCGTAAAGGCTTCAGCCATCAGATCCGTCGCTCTCCTTCTTCCGTCGCATCAGAATCGGCCCGAACCGCTCATCCTGTTTCAAGTCTAGCTGCCCATGCTTGGCCATTTCCAGCCCCGCGATGAGGGTTGAGGAGATGGCTGCCCGGCGCGGAATGCCATCCTGCAGCCCCTCGGGAGAAACTGCTCCAGGCTCGCCCAATCGGGCAGCGAGCCCAGCATCCGGCCGACACGCTGCAACGCATCCTGCACCGAGAAATACACCATCGGCCGGGGCCGGTAGCGCTGCTTGGCGCCCGCCCGGCGGCGGGCCGCCAGATAAGCCGAGAGCAGGCTGGTCATGTCCAGCTTCAGGCGCGAGCGGTCCAGCTCGGTGAGGTCTTCCGGCAGGCCGCGCTCGAACACGTCCCAGTTCAGCTGCGGACGTTGCCCCATCCAGGCGGCGGCCACCCGCATCGCCTGCAGCTGCATCAGCCGGGATTGCAAAATCTCGGCGGCGAGCTCCGCATCCTCCGGCTCACCCAGCTGGGGTACCAGCAAACGCGATTTCAGCCAGGTCAGCCAGGCCGCCATCACCAGCCAGTCCGCCGCCAGCTCCAGACGCACCCGCCGCGCCCCTTCGATCACCGCCAGGAATTGCTCGACCAGCTGCAGGATGGAGATTTTCGCCAGATCCACCTTCTGGGTGCGGGCGAGTTCGAGCAGCAGGTCTAGCGGCCCCTCGAACCCCTCCAGCGACAGAACCAGGGTCTCAGTTGTCTCCAAAGCCATTTCCCGTCAGCCCCAGCACCAGCCGCTCGGCGGCCGGCAGCAGAAACCCCATCACGTCACGGAACGGGTCGAAATGCACGCCGAATTGTTGCAGCGTCACCGGCAGCACGAACAAAACCAGCAGCACCGCGGCGATGCCGAGATTTTCCGCCCGCGCCAGCCGCATCGCCAGCGGTAGCGGCAGAATGCCCACCGCGATCCGCCCGCCATCCATGGGCGGCAGCGGGATCAGGTTGAACAGCCCGAGCAGCAGGTTGATTTCGATGAAATAGGCCAGGAAATCCAGCCAGGGGATGGATTGCGCCGCCACCGCCGCATGCATCACCACGCCGCCCCCCAGCGCCAGGATGAAATTCATCACCGGCCCGGCCAGGGCGACGATCGCCATCAGCCGGCGCGGCTCGCGATAGGTGCCGAGATGCAGATTGAAGGGGGTGACCGGCACCGGCTTCGCCCAGCCATAGAGAAAGGCGATATGGCCGAGCGTGGCGAGCTGCCCCACCGCCAGAATCAGCGGCAGGATGAAAGAGCCCATCTTGTCCAGATGTCGAACCGGATTCAGCGTCAACCGCCCGGCCAGTTGCGCGGTCTTGTCGCCCATCCAATAGGCGACCACGCCATGCGCCAGCTCATGCAGGATGATGGCGATGCCCAGCCCGATCAGGATGCTAAGAAAATGCATCATCTATAGCGCCTCCAGCACGGCCCGGTTGCCGGCGAAATCGCCCGGGCAATAAAGCGCGATATCGCACCCCGCCGCCAGCGCCCGGCGCGCCCGCGAGGCCGGGTTCGGATCGCTGGAGAGCGCGCCCATGGCCAGATCATCCGAAACCAGCACGCCCTGGAACCCGATCTCACCGCGAATCAGATCGCGGATCACGATCTCGGACAAGGTGCCCGGATTGAAGCGGTCATATTGCTCATAGACCACATGCGCCGTCATCGCCCAGGGCAGATTCTTGTTGGCGATGAAGGGGATCAGATCATCCCGCGTCAGCTCGGGCACCACCGGCAGCGCCACGTGCGAATCGACCAGAGCCCGCCCATGGCCGGGCAGGTGCTTCATTACCGGCAGAATGCCGGCGGCAACGATGCCGCGCGCGATTGCCCCGCCCAGCCGGCCGACCATCGCGGCATCGCCGGTAATCGCCCGGTCCCCCACAACGTCCGAGGCGCCGGGGATGCGGATATCCAGCACCGGGGCGGCGGTGCAGGTGAAGCCGGCTTCGCGCACCATTTCGCCGAGCGCCTGGCCGTGGGCGTAGGCCTCCGCCTCGGTCTTCAGCGTGCCGGCGGCGGGCAGCTCGGGCCAATGGGGGCTGCGCAGCCGGGCGACGCGCCCGCCCTCCTGGTCCACCATCAGCACCGCGCCCGGTGGCAGAAGGGCTTTCAGTTCCGCCGTGAGGTCAGCCAGCTGCGCCGGATCGGCGATGTTGCGCTTGAACAAAATCGCCCCGCGCGGCGCGTGGTCACGGAACAAAGCCCGTTCCTCACCCGTGAGGGAGAGGCCGGAAATCCCCAGAATCGCTGGTTTCAAAATGCCGCCACGGCACAAGCCGCGCCCTTGGAGGTGAGATTGTCACAGAAGGCTTTCGCCGCCGCGCCGGAGGGAAGCCGCCAATGCGCAGCCGCCAGACGCTCTGCCCGTTGACGATCGCCGGGATGATCTCGGGCGTGCGCCCGGAGAGCAGGTCCGGGAACTGCTTCTGCAGCTTGGTCCAGGTGGCGAGCGCGCCGCTTTCATCCCCTGTGGCCGCAAGCTGCACCGCGCTCATCCCCTCGGCCTGGGCCGCACTGCTGGCGGTGGAGCCGGGGCGCGGCGTCTGCGAGGCGGCGGGGGTGATGTTCTGCGGCTTATCGGTGGTGGCCGGGGTGGCGTTGGCCGGCGCCGGCGCGTCATCCGGGCTTGTCCCCGGTGCGGCCGGCGGGGCGGCCTGCGCCATCTGGGCGGGCGGCTGGTTCAGCCCCGCCGCCTGGTCCAGCGCCGCGATATCCGGCGCCTGGCCAGGGGCGGCCAGACGCGGCGCCTTGTCGCTCATCTCACCGGACATGATGGGAATATTGGCACCCGGCACCACCAGCCCGCCAGGATCGGCCGGGACCACGCGCAAGGGTGTCGCCGGCGGCTCGACCACCGGCGGCGGCCCGAAGGTGTAAGGATGGATGCCGCTCCAGACCCAGGCGACGACGATGACCAGCACCGAAACCCCGCCCGCGGCGATCGCCATGCGCTGGATCGCCGGGTCCAGCCGCTGGCCCTTGGCGCGATGCGGCCGATACAGGAAATCATCGTCGTCTTCCTGCAAATCCTTACCTCATTTCCTCAACCGGCGTGACGCCGAGCACGGCCAGTGCCGAGCGAAGCACGATGGCGGTCGCCGCCACAAGCCCGATCCGCGCTGCGGTCTCCGCAGGCTTGTCCTCCTGCAGGAAGCGCAGGGCGGCGTTATCGCGCCCGGCATTCCACAGCGCATGGAAATCCGAAGCCAGATCATACAGGAAAAACGCCACGCGATGCGGCTCGCGCGCCTCCGCCGCCTGCTCGACCAGACGCGGCCAGGTGAGCAGCCGGCGCAGCAGCGCCATCTCTTCCGGCGCGGTGAGGGTGGAGAAATCCGCCTCGGCGGAAGGCGCGGGGGCGGCGCGCAACACCGAGCGCGCCCGCGCATGCGCGTATTGCACATAGAAAACCGGGTTTTCGCGGGTCTGCGCCACGGCGGCGTTGAGGTCGAACTCCATCTGCGCGTCGGATTTGCGCATCAGCATCAGGAAACGCACCGCATTCGGCCCGACCTCGTCGATCAGATCCCGCAGCTCGACGAAGGTGCCGGCGCGCTTGGACATTTTGACCGGCTCGCCATCCTTCATCACCTTGACGATCTGGCAGAGCACCACATCCAGCCGGCCGCCGGAGAGCGCCTTCACCGCCGCCTGCATGCGCTTCACATAGCCGCCATGGTCGGCGCCCAGCACGTCGATCAGATCGGCCTGGGGCCGCGGATGATCTTGTCGTTATGATAGGCGATGTCGTTGGCGAAATAGGTGTAGCTGCCGTCGGATTTGGAGACGGGACGGTCCACGTCGTCGCCATATTCGGTGGAGCGGAACAGCTCCTGCTCGCGCGGCTCCCAGTCTTCCGGGGTTTTGCCCTTGGGCGGCTCCAGAATGCCGCGATAGATCAGGCCTTTTTCGCGCAGCGCATCCAGCCCGCGCTCCACCCCGCCATTTTCCACCAGCGCGCGCTCGGAGGAGAAGACGTCGTGATGCACGCCCAAGGCGGCCAGATCCTCACGGATCATGCCCATCATGTGCTCGATGGCGAAATCCCGGAACAGATCCAGCCATGCGGCTTCCGGAGTCTCGGCGTACTTGTCGCCGTATTTTTCCGCCAGCGCCTGGCCGATGGGGATGAGATAGGCGCCGCCATATTGCATGCCGCCTTGCACGCTCTCGATATAGGCGGCAGTCGACCGGCCGAGCGCCTCGAGATACCGGACATAGCTGGAGCGGGCCAAAGCCTGCACCTGGGCCCCGGCATCGTTGACGTAATATTCCTTGACCACGTCATGCCCGGCCTTGCGCAGCAGATTGGCCAGCGCATCGCCCACCACCGCCCCCGGCAATGGCCGACATGCAGCGGCCCGGTGGGGTTGGCGGAGACGTATTCAACGTTGATCTTGCCCGGCCGCGCCGCGCCCTGGCCATAGGCTTCCTGGGCGGTGAGGATCACCGGGAGCTGGGCCAGCAGCAAGGCGGGCGAGAGGGTGAGGTTGACGAAGCCCGGCCCCGCCGCCTCAGCCTTTTCGATGCCGTGCTGGCCGGACAGTGCTTCCACCAGCCCGACCGCCAGCTCACGCGGGTTTTTGCCGGCCGGCTTGGCGGCGATCATCGCGGCGTTGGTCGCCATATCGCCATGCGCGGCATCCTTGGTGGGGGTGACCTCCACCCGTGCCAGGATTTCCGGGGCGAGGCCCGGGGCCAGTGTTTCAAGGGCGGCCAGCACCTTGCCGCGCAGCACGGCAAACAGATTTTCGTCTTGCATCTTGTCTCTCAAGCGGGAACCGAGGGATCGGTCAAACGGGAAAATTCGTCCTGGGCGTAGCGGTCGGTCATGCCGGCCACATAATCGCGCACGGCGGCGGCGGCTTGCGGGGTTTCGGGCTTGCCGGCGCGGGCGCGCCAATCATCGGGCAGCAGCTCCGGGCGCTTCAGCAGCAGGCTGCCCAGCGTGCGGGTGACATGGCTGCATTTATAATTCATCCGGTTCAGCTTCCAATGCCGGTACATGCGGGCCATCAGGAAGCGCTTCAGCGCGATATTGGCCTGGCGGATTTCCTCGGAGAAGCCGATCACCGCCCCCGCATGGGCGCGGATATCCGCGCAGGAAGTGGGGGCCAGCGCGGCCAAGCGGCGCCCGCTTTCGGCCAGCGTGTCATGCACCAGGCAATTGATCACCCGGCGGCTCAGCTCGGCGCGGATGCGCTGGGGCTGGTCGGTGAGCTTGCGGGCATCGCGCAGCAGATCGCCGATCACCGGCAGTTCCAGAATATCCTCGAAGGCGAACAGCCCGGCGCGCAGCCCATCATCCAGGTCGTGGGTGTTATAGGCGATATCGTCGGAGAAGGCGGCGATCTGCGCCTCGCCGGAGGTCTGCCGGGCGAGGTCGAGATCATGCGCTTCGTTGAAGGCCGCGATGGTGGGCGGCGGGTTTTTCAGCGGGCCATTATGTTTGGCCAGCCCCTCCAGGCTCTCCCAGGTCAGGTTCAGCCCGTCAAAGGCCGCGTAGCGCTGCTCAAGCTGGGTGACGACACGGAAGCTCTGGTCATTATGGTCGAAGCCGCCAAACTCCTTCAGCGCCTCGTCCAGCCCGGTCTCGCCGGCATGGCCGAAGGGCGGATGGCCGAGATCATGCGCCAAAGCCAGGCATTCGGTGAGGTCTTCATCGAAGCGCAAGGCGCGGGCGATGGCGCGGGCGATCTGCGCCACTTCCAGGCTGTGGGTCAGCCGCGTGCGGTAGAAATCCCCCTCGCGGTTGATGAAGACCTGGGTTTTATATTGCAGCTTGCGAAAGGCCGAGCTGTGCACCACGCGGTCGCGGTCGCGCTGGAAGGGGCTGCGCTCGTCCGAGCGCGCCTGGTCATGCACGCGGCCGCGGCTTTCGCCTTCCTGCACGGCATAGGGGCTTTCTCCATAGGCAGGGCTTTAGAACAGCGTGGCCTTACCTCCAAGGGGGCGACACGCTATATAAGCGCCATGAGCGACGTGATTGCCCCTTTCGCCATTTCCGCCGCCGCCGCCGCCCGGGTGGCGGAAATCCTGGCTGACGACCCCAGCGCCCAGGCGCTGCGGGTTGAGGTTCTGGCCGGCGGCTGCTCCGGCCTGCAATATAAATTCGACCTCACCGCCGCCAGCGCGCCGGATGATCTGGTGTTGGAGCGCGACGGCGCGAAAGTGTTGGTGGACCCGGTGAGCCTGGATTTCCTGGCCGGGGCCGAGCTGGATTTCAAGGACAGCCTGATGGGCGCGCATTTCCTGGTGAAGAACCCGAATGCCACCGCCTCCTGCGGCTGCGGCACCTCCTTTTCGGTCGACTGACCCCTCCCCGTGCTGAAAATCACCACCTGGAATGTGAATTCCGTGCGCACGCGCGAGGCGCATGTCGCCTCATTTCTGGAACGCGAACAGCCGGATTTCCTGCTGCTGCAGGAGATCAAATGCGAGGCGCACCAGTTCCCCGGCATGGCCTTCTCTGCCCTTGGCTATGAGGCGGAGATTGTCGGCCAGAAATCCTATAATGGTGTCGCCATCCTGCATAAGGGGGGGTGGAGGTGACGCATCGCCGCCTGCCCGGCATGGGCGAGGCGGATGCGCATTCACGCTTTGTCGAAGTGAAGGCGGCGGGCATGCGCATTGGCGGGCTGTATCTGCCCAATGGCAATTCCGGCGGCGAGGCGGGCTACCAGTATAAGCTGCACTGGATGGCGGCACTGCGCGAACATGCAACGGCGCTGATGGCGGCGGATGAGGATTTCATCCTGGCCGGGGATTATAATGTCTGCCCGACCGACGCGGATTTCGCGCCGCGCGCCCTGCCGGCGAATGATGCGCTGATCCGCCCGGAAACCCGGGCCGCCTTCCATGCGCTGCTGCATACCGGGCTGACCGAGGCGGTGCGGGCCCTGCATCCCAAGGACACGCTTTATACGTTTTGGGATTATCAGGGCGGGGCGTGGGACCGGAATATCGGGCTGCGGATCGACCATGCTTTGCTCTCGCCCAGGCTGGCGGAGCGGTTGCAGCATGTGATTATTCACAAGGATGAGCGGGGAAAAACCCAGCCCAGCGACCATGTCCCAGTGTCAGTGATCCTGGAGTCATAAAAGTTTTTGGGGGTGTGGGGCGTTTTTTCAAAAACGCCCCATTTCTTCCTTAAACGTGAAAGCTCTCGCCACAACCGCAGCGGCCTTTCTCGTTCGGGTTCTCAAAGGTGAAGCCGCGCGTCAGCTTGTCTTCCTTATAATCCATCACGGTGCCGATCAGGAACAAGGTGGCCTTGCGGTCCACCAGCACGGTCAGATCCTGGCTCTTCACCACCTCATCGGTGGCGGCGGGTGCTTCCACCCAGTCCATCTCGTAGGACATGCCCGAGCAGCCCTTGGTGCCGACGGAGATGCGCAAAAGCTTGCCCTTCTCGGCGCCATCATAGAGCTTGCGCAGCCGGGAAGCGGCGGCGTCGCTGAGTGACATCAAAGGCGGCAGCTCGCGTTTTTTCGGCGCGGTGGTGTAGGTTACATCCATGGCTTCACCTCAAAACATGTTCAGCATGAGCCGGGCTTCCTCGCTCATGCGGCTCTGGTCCCAGGCCGGGTCCCAGACGGTGTCGACCGTGATATCGCCAACCCCGTCGATCTGCGCGATGGCATCGCGCACCATCTCCGGCAGCTCCTGGGCGGAGGGGCAGCCAGGGGCGGTCAGCGTCATCTCGATTTTCACATTGCCATTATCGGCAATCTCGATGGCGTAAATCAGCCCCAGCTCGTAGATATTCACCGGGATTTCCGGATCATACACGGTACAGATCGCGCCGATCACCGCTTCCTCGGAAACGCGCGGCGGGCTTTCGCCGTCGGGCGTCCAGCTGGTCACCGGCTGCATCCGCTCGGGTTCGTGCTTGTCTTCAGTCATGGTCTCTATCTCCTGCGCCGGGATCTCCGGCGAGGCTGGCTCTGAGGGCGCTCCAGGGGAGGGTCGCGCACCGAAGCCGGGAAGGATATTGCGCAATGCCTGCAAGCGCATTCAGATCTCCCAAATCCGGGTTTTCCTGCCCGGTCCTTACAAGTTGCTCGAAACTCTCTGCCAATATGGCGATCTCGCCGGCATTTTTGCCGGTGGCCGCATCGCACATCAGCTCCGCGCTGGCGGCAAGGATGGCGCAGCCGACCGCCTCATGCCGGTAGGCGGAGCCAACGCGGAAGATGCTGACCTGGTCTCCGCACATGCGGTTCTCTCCCGCCCCATCGCATCGAACGCAGCCGGCCGGCCCGCATGGCGCGGGTGGCGGGCGCGGTCGAGCACGATGGAGTCGTAGAGCGCCTCGTTCATGCGAAAATCTTGCGCACCCGCTCAAGCCCGGTTGCCAGCGCGTCGATCTCCTCGGGCAGCGTGTATAGCCCGAAGCTGGCGCGCGCGGTGCTGGTGACACCCAGCCGGCCCATCAGCGGCTCGGCGCAATGATGCCCGGCGCGCACGGCAATGCCCTGGCGGTCCAGCAGCGTGGCGATGTCATGCGCATGCGCATCCTTCATCACGAAGGAGATCACCCCGCCGCGATCCTGCGCGCTGCCAAGGATACGCAGCCCCTCGATCTGGCTCAGGACGCCGAGCGCATGTTCGGTGAGGTGACGCTCATGCTCGGCAATCGCATCGAACCCGACAGCGCGAACATAATCAATGGCGGCCCCCAGCCCGATGGTCTCGATGATCGCCGGGGTGCCGGCCTCGAAGCGGTGCGGCGGCTTCGCCCAGGTCGATTTCTGGTAGCCGACGCTGGCGATCATGTCGCCACCGCCCATGAAAGGCGGCATCTGCTCCAGAATCTCCGCCTTGGCGTAGAGCACGCCAATGCCGGTGGGGCCGTAGAGCTTATGGCCGGAAAACACGTAGAAATCCGCATCGATGGCGCGGACATCGACAGCGCGATGCACGATCGCCTGCGCGCCATCCAGCATGATTTTCGCCCCGCGCTCATGCGCGAAGGCCGCCAGACGCTCCACCGGCGTGTAGGTGCCCAGCACGTTGGACATATGGGTGAGCGAGAGCAGCTTCACCTTGCCGTCCGCGAACACCTGCTCCAGCGAGTCCCAGTCCAGCTCACCGGACTCGGTGATTTTGACGATGCGCAGCGCGGTGCCGTGGGCATCGCGCAGCATCTGCCAGGGAACGAGATTGGCGTGATGCTCCATCTCGGAGACCGCCACCGCATCGCCGGGCTGCAGCGCGCTGCGTCCCCATGTGTAGGCGACGAGGTTCACACTTTCGGTGGCGTTGCGGGTGAAAACAATCTCATCGCGCGAGCCGGCATTGATCAGCTCCGCCACCTTGTCGCGCACCGCCTCATACGCATCCGAGGCTTTCTCGGACATATAATGCAGGCCGCGATGGACGTTGGCATATTGCGCTTCCATCACGAAGCGCATCGCCTCGATCACCTGTTTCGGCTTCTGTGCGGAGGCGCCGGAATCCAGAAACACGAAAGGCTTGCCATGCACTTTCTGCGAGAGGATGGGGAAATCCTCACGCAGCTTGTGCACATCCAAGGGCTGGGTGGCCAGGCTCATTGCTTGCCCCACCAGCTTTCCAGCGCATCCTCGAAGATCGCCCGGGAGGCGTCATGCGTCACCGGCTCCAGCGCTTCCTCAAGGAAGGCGCGGATCAGGATCTGCCGTGCGTCCGCCTCAGGGATGCCGCGCGAGCGCAGATAGAAGACCTGCTCCTCATCCAGCGCGCCGATGGTGGCACCGTGCGAGCATTTCACGTCATCCGCGAAAATCTGCAGCTCGGGCTTGATGTCCATCTCCGCATCCGGGGAGAGCAGAAGCGCCTGGCTCATCTGATAGCCATCGGTCTTCTGGGCGATCTGGTCCACCTCGATCTTGCCCTGGAAAACACCGCGGGCCTTGCCGGCCAGCACGGATTTCACCGTCTGGCGGAGGGACAGTTGGGCGCCTTGTGGCGGATGATGGTGGTGAAATCGCCATGCTGGGCGCCGCCGAGCAGCTGGGCCGCGTTGAGATGCGCCAGCGCCGTCTCGCCAACCAGATCCGCCTCGATCTCGGTGCGCGACAATTTTGCGCCGAGCGTCAAGGTGAAATGCTCGTAGGCGGCGGCTTGCGCGATGCGCGCGCGGATCGAGGTGATGTTGAACGCCTCAACACTTTCCTGCTGCAGGCGGAAATGCTGCAAGGTCGCCCCTTGCGCGACATCGATGTCGAACAGCGCATTCTGCCAGTACACGCCTTCGCCCTTGTCGATCTCGATGATCGTCAGCTTCGCCCCCTGCCCCAGCGTCACGCGGTGGCGCGGGTGGAAGGCGAAGGGGGTGGCACCCGAAGCCTGCGAGATCAGCAGCACTTCACCGGCATCAACCCCGTCCGGCACCTCGATGTTGATGCCGTCCTTGGCGTTGGCCGCGTTGATCAGCGCCATCGGCTGCGCGCCCTGTTCCTGCACCGGCGCGAATGGCTTCGCGTAGGCAAAGGCGGTGGAGAGCGCCGCGTTCAGCGTGCCGTTGAGAAAGACGAAGCGCGGAAACGGCAGGTCCGGCAGGTCCGGAGCGGCCGCCATGGCCGGCGGGGCACCGAATTCAGTGCTGGAAATCTGGCGCAGATCGGTAAAACGCCAGGCCTCCAGCTTACGGGTGGGAAGGGCGGTCATGCTCAGGCGGCTTCCAGCCCGACATAGCCGCTGGCTTCCAGCTCCTTGGCCAGATCAGCATTGCCCGAACGCACGATCTTCCCGTTCGCCAGCACATGCACCACGTCCGGCACGATATGGTCGAGCAGGCGCTGATAATGGGTGATGACCAGGGCGGAGAATTTTTCGCTGCGCAGCGCGTTCACGCCTTCCGCGACGATCTTCAGCGCATCGATATCCAGCCCGGAATCGGTCTCATCGAGGATCGCCAGGCCCGGCTTCAACAGCGCCATCTGCAGCATCTCATTGCGCTTCTTCTCACCGCCGGAGAAGCCGACATTGACGTTGCGCTTGAGGAAATCCTCTTTCATCGCCAACTGCTTCACCGCGGCGCGGGCCTGCTTCAGGAAGGCCACCGCATCCAGCTCTTCCTCACCGCGGCTGCGGCGGATGGCGTTCAGCGCGGTGCGCAGGAAGTTGGCATTGCCCACACCCGGCAGCTCCACCGGATATTGGAACGCCAGGAACAGCCCGGCAGCGGCGCGCTCTTCGGGCTCCATCTCCAGGATGTTCTGGCCGTTATAAATCGCCTCACCTTCCGTCACCTCATAGCCGTCGCGGCCGGAGAGCACGTAGGAGAGCGTGGATTTGCCGGCACCGTTCGGGCCCATGATGGCATGGATCTCGCCATCGGGGATGGTGAGCGTCACGCCCTTGAGGATTTCCGCATCGCCGATCCGCGCATGCAAATTCTTGATCTCGAGCATCAGCCCACCGAACCTTCCAGAGAAACAGCTAGTAGTTTTTGTGCCTCAACGGCGAATTCCATCGGCAATTCCTTCAGCACATCCTTGCAGAAGCCATTGACGATCAGCCCCACCGCATCCTCTTCCGAGAGTCCGCGCGAGCGGCAATAAAAGAGCTGGTCCTCGGCGATCTTGGAGGTGGTCGCTTCATGCTCCACCTTGGCCGAGGCATTGCGGTTTTCGATATAGGGCACCGTATGCGCGCCGCACTGATCGCCGATCAGCAAGCTATCGCACTGGGTGAAGTTGCGCGCACCGGAGGCGCCGGGCAGAATTTTCACCTGGCCGCGATAGGTGTTGTTGGATTTCCCGGCGGAAATGCCCTTGGAGATGATCGTGCTGCTGGTGTTCTTGCCGATATGGATCATCTTGGTGCCGGTATCGGCCTGCTGATGCCCGTTGGTGACGGCAACCGAATAGAACTCACCCACCGAGCCCTCGCCCTGCAGGATGCAGGATGGATATTTCCAGGTGATCGCCGAGCCGGTTTCCACCTGGGTCCAGGAGATTTTGGAATTCTTTCCCCGGCAGGCGCCGCGCTTGGTCACGAAGTTGTAGATCCCGCCCTTGCCGTCGGCATCGCCAGGATACCAGTTCTGCACGGTGGAATATTTGATCTTGGCGTCATCCATCGCCACCAGCTCAACCACGGCGGCGTGCAGCTGGTTTTCGTCGCGCATCGGCGCGGTGCAACCTTCGAGGTAGGAGACGGAGGCACCATCCTCGGCGATGATCAGCGTACGCTCGAACTGCCCGGTATTGCGGGCATTGATGCGGAAATAGGTGGAAAGCTCCATCGGGCATTTCACCCCCTTGGGGATGAAGACGAAGCTGCCATCGGAGAACACGGCGGAGTTCAGCGCGGCGAAGTAATTATCACCCGCCGGCACCACGGAGCCGAGATATTTGCGCACCAGCTCGGGATGCTCGCGCACCGCCTCGGAAATCGGGCAGAAGATCACCCCGGCCTTGGCCAGCGTGTCACGGAAGGTGGTGGCAACGGAGACGCTGTCGAACACCGCATCCACGGCGACACCCGCCAGGGCGGCGCGCTCATTCAGCGGGATGCCCAGCTTCTCATAGGTGCGCAGCAGCTCCGGATCGACCTCATCGAGGGATTTCGGCGCGGCTTTGGCCGGGGCGGCGTAATAATAGAGATCCTGATACGCGATCGGCGCGTGATGGATGCGCGCCCAGCTCGGCTCTTCCATCTTCAGCCAGGCCTCATAGGCCTTCAGCCGCCATTCCAGCAGCCAGGCGGGCTCGCCTTTCTTGGCGGAAATCATCCTTACGATATCGGGAGAGAGCCCTTTCGGGAATTCCTCCATCTCGATCTCGGTGGTGAACCCGTATTTATATTTTTGCGCCGCCAGGTCCTGGATGACGGCATCGGTCGTGCTGGACATGCTCAAACAACCTCATTGATCGCGGGTCCTGGCACACGCAAGGCGCGCGGCACGGAGGCCGCGGCCATGTCGGCCAGGGAGATGTGAGACAGGGCGCCACGAATGGCGTCATTCACCGGATCCCAGCGCCCAGCCACCGGGCAGAGCGACTGGCTGTCGCACTGGCCGCTGGCCCCCTCCACGCAGGAGGTGAGCGCGATGGGGCCGTCGATGGCGAAAATCACCTCGGAGACCGAAATCTCCGCCAGCGGCCGGCCAAGCCGGTAGCCGCCACGCGCGCCGCGGGTGGAAATCACCAGCCCCTGCCCCGCCAAAACCTTCAAAACCTTGGCGATGGTGGGCTCCGGTATGCCGGTGCCGGCGGCGATGCCGGGAGACGTCTCCACGCCCTCGGCCGTGCCCAAGCGCACCAGCGCGGCCACCGCATAATCGGTCAGGCGTGAGAGTTTCAGCATGGCAACCCCGTCAAACAGGACAATTCCAGTCCTGTTTCCCAATTGGGGCAAGTCGGGCGCAGCGTCAAGCGCCGGTTACGCAATGTTGCGCTGCATGTAAAGCCGCGCGGTTCAGCCCAGCCGGTCGATGATCCCCGGCAGGTCGGAGGGGTGTTCGGCCCGGGCATCGCCCTGGCCCTCGCCATAGCCCCAGGGGCAGAAGATCGCCGGCAGGCCCAGCCCGGCGGCGGCTTTCATGTCGTTGGCGTGGTCGCCGACCATGATCGCATCCGTCACCTCCAGGGCCGAGAGCACGGCGGCCAGATGGCGCGGGTCCGGCTTGCGGTAGGGGGTGGAATCCCCGCCCAGCACGGCGCCGAAGAAGCGGTTGAGGTCGAGCGCGGCCAAAACCTCGCGGGTGGCATGCATCGGCTTGTTGGTGCACACGCCAAGCGGCCGGCCCTGCGCCCGCAGCGCCTCCAGGGCCGGGATGATGCCGTCATAGATCACGGTATGCTTCACCGGATCGACGCCATAAAGCGCCATGAAGCGCTCCTGCTGGGCGGGCTGGGCCTGTTGCCCATAAAAGGCAAAAGCGCGCTCGACCAGCACCTTGGCGCCGTCGCCGATCATGCCATGCACCGTCCCCAGGCTCAGAGCCGGGTGGCCGGCCTCGGTGATGACGACGTTCAGCTTGGCGGCAATGTCCGGCGCCGCGTCGATCAAGGTGCCATCCAGATCGAAGATCACCGCGCGCATGAAATACTCCGTCGTATTATTTGATTCTCCTGTCCTTTGACATAAACCGCCCGCCAGGGCTACCGCAGATGCGAGATCACAGAGAGGTTACAGGCGCATGTGCGGAATCGTTGGTGTTGTGGGTCATGCCGAAGCCGCCCCCCTGCTGCTGGGCGGGCTGCAGCGCCTGGAATATCGCGGTTATGATTCCGCGGGCATCGCGACCCTGGTCAACGGCCATATCGACCGGCGCCGGGCCGAGGGCAAGCTGAAGAACCTGGCCGGGGTGCTGGAGGCGGAACCGCTGGCGGGCACCACCGGCATCGGCCATACGCGCTGGGCCACCCATGGCGCGCCCACCGTCGGCAACGCGCACCCGCACGCCACCGCCCGGGTGGCCGTGGTGCATAACGGCATCATCGAAAACCATGCCGCGCTGCGCACGGAGCTGGAGGGCAAGGGCCAGAGCTTCGTCACCGAGACCGATACCGAAGTGGTGGCGCAGCTGGTGGATTACCTGCTGCAGACCGGCTTGCCCCCCATCGAGGCGGCCTCCCAGACCTTCGCCCGGCTGGAGGGCGCCTATGCGCTGGCGCTGATTTTCGCCGGGCATCAGGATCTGGTGATCGGCGCGCAGCGCGGCGCGCCGCTGGCGGTGGGGTTCGGGGCGGAGGAGATGTATCTCGGCTCCGACGCTCTGGCCCTGGCGCCGCTGACCCGCGAGATCGCTTATCTGGAGGATGGCGACTGGGTGGTGGTGACCGCCAAGGGCGCCACCTTCCATGACGAGCATAACCATGTCGTGCTGCGCCAGAAGAAGCTGACGGCGCTGACCGGGGCGGCCATCGGCAAGGGTAATTTCCGGCACTTCATGGAAAAGGAGCTGCATGAGCATCCGGTGGTGATCGGCGATGTGCTGCACCGCATGCTGGAGGGCGAGGCCCCGCGCCTGCCGCCTTTGCCCTTCGACCTCGCCGGCATCAAGCGCATCACCATGAGCGCCTGCGGCTCTGCCTTCTATGCCGGGCTCACCGCCAAATTCTGGCTGGAAAACCTCGCCCGGGTGCCGGTGGAGGCGGATGTGGCCAGCGAATTCCGCTACCGCGCCCCGCCGATGGAGCCGGGCGGGCTGGGGCTGCTGGTCAGCCAGAGCGGCGAGACCGCCGATACGCTGGCGGCGTTGCGCTATATGAAGGCCGAGGGGCAAAAGATCCTCTCGGTGCTGAACGTGCCCGAGAGCACCATGGCGCGCGAGAGCGACGCGATTTTGGAGACCATCGCCGGGCCGGAGATCGGGGTGGCCAGCACCAAGGCTTTCACCGCGCAGATGACGACGCTGGCGGTGTTCGCCCTGGCCCTGGCCCGGGCCAAGGGCACGCGGGGCGAGGCCGAGATTGCCCGGCTGGCCGCCGCCTTGCTGGAAGTGCCGGCGAAAGCCGCCGAAATCCTCGCCAATGAGGCGCCGATCCAGAAGCTGGCGGCGCGCATCGCCGAGGCGCGGGATGTGCTCTATCTCGGCCGCGGCGGGTGCTTCCCCATCGCCCTGGAAGGCGCGCTGAAGCTCAAGGAAATCTCCTATATCCATGCCGAGGGCTATGCCGCCGGCGAGATGAAGCACGGGCCGATCGCGCTGATCGATAAATCCGTGCCGGTGATCGCCATCTGCCCCTCCGGGCCGCTCTTCGAGAAGACCGCCTCGAATTTGCAGGAGGCAGCGGCGCGCGGCGGGCAGATCGTGGTGTTCTCCGATGCGGCCGGCGCCTCCAAGCTGGCGCCAATCGCGGCGGAGACGATCTTGCTCCCGCCCATCGACCCGTTCGCGGCGCCGATCCTGCACGCGATTCCGGTGCAGATGCTGGCCTATCATGTCGCGGTGCTGAAAGGCACCGATGTGGACCAGCCGCGCAACCTGGCGAAATCCGTCACGGTGGAGTGACGGACGGGATTTAGAGCAATATGTGTTTAGGTTGACGCGCCAGCGTCAAGACAAACACATGAAATTGCTCGCTAAAACAAAACCTAGAGCATCAAGCTAAAAGCTTGATGCTCTAAGAAATCTGAAAATTCGCCGCAGCGCGACGAATTTTTACCCGCCGCTTACCGGGAATAAAATTTGGCAAGATTGTGTTTTTGCGTTTGATGCCAGGCGCCAATTCCGCCTATGGTTGTTCATCCGAGAACAAAGGGTGGGAACGATGAAACAGCTCCACACACTCTCTGCCGCTTCCCGGATTGTCGCGCTGAAGACCCAGCTTGCTGGCGCCGGCAGTCACGCGCAGGAACGTATCTATATCGAAGATGGCTGGGTATTTCGCGAACATCACGGCAAATATGTCGAATGTATCTGCCGGAGCGATGAAATCGTGAAACCGGCGGACGGGCCGCAAAGCCTGCGTACCGGCCGGGGTTGACCCGGCCGAAACCCGGCACGCCGGCGCTTATTCCCCTGTCGGTTGCTTGGTGGTGCCGCCCGGCCCGGCGATGGGGACGGGCGAACCGATCGTCGCGGTCGGGTGCAGGGCAATTTGCGGCAGGGTCGGGTTATTCGGCAGGGTGGGCTGGGTGCCGGCGGGCTTGTGCGCGGCTTTCGGCGCCGGCGCGCTGCTGGGCGGCTTCGCCAGGCCGGGCTGAACCACCGAGCTGTTGGGATTTTGGGTAATGGTCGCCGTACCCGTCGTGGCGCTCTGCGCCAGGGCGGCGCTGCCCAGCCCCATCGCCATCATCAGTCCCAGAGAGGATCTACCCAACGACAACCGGACCATCGCACGCTCCTTACATCTCGGTCATCTGAGATATAGGCATAGACCGGCGGATTTTCATATGCGCGAACCGGTTATGTTTGCGTATCGGTCCGGCTTGCGGCACCTCTTGCGCTTTCACCGCCACACCCTAATTTGCCACCATGGCGCCTCCCCTTCCCCGGTTTCGTGCAGTTGGCCGGCCCAGCGCCTGGCCGACGGAGACGCCCCGCAGGCGGTGGCGCGGCAACTGGCGGAAGAGACGCCGATCAGCCTCAGCTACAATACCATGCGCCACGCGGTGATGATGGCCACAGCCCGGGATATCGAGGATTTCTGCGTCGGCTTCTCGCTGACGGAAGGCATCGTGGCGCGGGCCGAGGAGATCCGCTCCATCGCCCTGACCGCCGGCCCGGAGGGGATCACGGCCGATCTGCGCATCCCGGCCGAGGCGTTTCATAGGCTGATGCAGGCGGCGCGGCGCACCGTGGTGGGCCGCACTGGCTGCGGGGTTTGCGGGGTGGAGGATGCGGGCCAGATTTTGCGGCCCTTGCCCCGCGTGCCGGACGGGAAGCCGGCATCGCTGGCCGCCATCCGCCATGCGTTGGGCACGTTGGAGACGCATCAGGCGCTGAACCGCGACGTGCATATGGTGCATGGCGCCGCCTGGTGCGGGCCGGACGGGGAGATCAGGCTGATCCGCGAGGATGTCGGCCGGCATAATGCGCTGGACAAGCTGATCGGGGCGGGGATGCGCGGCGGGGTCGATTTCGCCGATGGGTTCTGCCTGCTGACCTCGCGCTGCTCTTACGAGATGGTGCAGAAGGCGGTGATTGCCGGGATGCGCGCAATTGTGGCGATTTCCGCGCCCACCGGCCTGGCGCTGCGGGTGGCGGAGCAGGCGGGGATGACGGTGCTGGCGATCGCGCGGCGCGATGGCCAGATTTTGTTCACGGGAACTATAGCGGAATAAAGCTGTTTGGCGCCGCGTTTCTGAACCTTGGGCAGGCTGACATTGCCCGCCCCCACAATATTGTCTGGGTCTGAGGCGGGTGATATCGGCAAAACTTTTATAACTTTATGCCGTGGCTTTGGAAACGGTAATCAGGTCCGGCTTTCATGTGGGCGGCGTTTGTTTTAAATGCTCGCCCATGAAGAGATTGCTCGCCACCTCCCTGCTCGCCCTGCTCCCCGCCACCGCCCTGGCCGCCGGCCCGACCGCCCTTGGCCCCAATGGCGGCAAATATGGCGATTGGACAGCCGCAACCTATGGCACTGGCGCGGCCAAGATCTGCTACGCCTTCACCACTGTGCAAAGCGCCAAGCCGGCCATTGCCTCACGCGGCAAGGTGATGCTGACCGTGACCAACCGCAAAGGCTCCGCCAACGAGGTCTCCGTCACCGCCGGCTATGATTACCCCAAGGACGCGAAGGTGAAGCTGAGCGTCGGTCCCCAGGATTTCGGTTTCTACACCCAGAAGAACGTCGCTTTTACCGCCGATGGCGCGAAAGCCGTGGCCGCGTTCAAATCCGGCAATGACGCGGTCGTCACCAGCCCCGGGCCGAGGGGCAAGATCACCGTCACCGACCAGTTCTCCCTCTCCGGCTTCTCAGCCGCCTACAAGGCGATATCCGACGCATGTCATTGACACTCGACCTCACCGCCGCCGAGCGCGAGCGCATCCTCGCCAAGGCGGCGCATTTCTCGCCGCCGCCGCATATTCTGCCGGATGGGCGGCGGGATCTGGTCGGGCTCTCGCGCGAGGAGCTGCTGGAGGAGGTGGCGGCGTTCGGCGAGAAGCCGTTCCGCGCCAAGCAGCTCTGGCACTGGATCTATCACCAGGGCGTGCGGGATTTCGCGGCAATGTCCAACATCGCCAAGCCCTTGCAGGAGAAGCTGGCGCAGCGCTTCGTCATCGGGCGGCCGGAGGTGGCGACCGACCAGCTCTCCAAGGACGAGACCCGCAAATTCCTGTTCCGCTTCCGCGACCATGAGGCGGTGGAGACGGTGTATATTCCGGACCGCCAGGAAGATCGCGGCGCGGTCTGCCTCTCCTCCCAGGTGGGCTGCACCCTCTCCTGCCGCTTCTGCCATACCGGCACCCAGCGCCTCTCGCGCAACCTCTCGGCGGCGGAGATTGTCGGCCAGTTCATGGCGGCGCGCGATGCCTATGGCGAGTGGCCGAGCCCGCGCGGCGAAACCCCGCGTTTGCTCTCCACCATCGTGCTGATGGGCATGGGCGAACCGCTTTATAATTACGAGAACGTCGCCAAGGCGATGAAGATCATCATGGATGGCGAGGGCATCGCGCTCTCGCGCCGGCGCATTACCCTCTCCACCTCCGGCGTGGTGCCGATGATGGACCGGGCGGGCGAGGAGCTGGGGGTAAACCTGGCGGTGTCGCTGCATGCGGTGCGCGATGATCTGCGCGACGAGCTGGTGCCGCTGAACCGCAAATACCCGATCAAGGAGCTGATCGAGGCGTGCCATCGCTATCCCGGCGCCTCGAACGCGCGGCGGATCACGTTTGAATATGTGATGCTGCGCGGGGTGAATGATTCCGAGGCGGAGGCGCATGAGCTGGTGCGGCTGATCGCCGGATTGCCGGCGAAGGTGAATCTGATCCCCTTCAACCCCTGGCCGGGCTCGGCCTATCAGCCTTCGACGCCGGAGGCGCTGAAGAAATTTGCGGCGATCGTGATGCAGGCGGGCTATGCCTCGCCGATCCGCACCCCGCGCGGGCGCGATATTCTGGCCGCGTGCGGGCAGTTGAAGAGCGACGTCGAAAAGCAGAACGCGGCGGAATAAGTATAAAAGTTTTTGGTGCCGCTTTTTTCAAAAAGCGGCGAAGAGGCCGGGCGTGTGCAACGCCGTCGTCAACACCCAGACGTTTTGCAGCCCTTTTTGAAAAAAGGGCTGCACCCCAAAAACTTTTGCAACTTTTTCAGGCCGTCGGCACGCCCGGCGGCTGGACCGGCTGGGCGGGCTGCGGCGGCCGGGTCTCAATGATTGCGGGGCTGGCACCCATCGCCGGTGCCGCGGGCGTATCCGGCGGCGGCGAGGCCAGGCAGCCGCGCACGGTGTTGGCACAGAACGCATCCACCGCCGCCACCGCATCCTTCTCGCCCACATACCGCACCGACGTCACCTTGCCGTCATCCACCCGGAAAATCGTATGGCAATAGCCGCCATAGGATTTGCTGATTCCGCCAATCAGCGGAATGGTCAGCCCGGTCGAGCTGGTCGAGGTCGCGTAATAGGTGAGAATATCGGTGCCGCCGAAACTGGCTTTCTCATCCGGCACCCCCGCGCAGGTCTCCAGCTGTAATTCCGTCAGCCCGACCAGCTGGTGCTGCGCCTTCAGCGCCACCCGCGAATCATTCAACGCACAGCCGCCCAGGCCCAGCAATGTCAGCAAAATCATATGCCGCATGAAGATCCTTTCCCTGCCGTATGGGTTTGCTTAACCAAGCCATCCACGCCCGCCCACCACCAAAACATGAAGACGAAGTAAGGCGTTACCACGCCGCAACACCCACGCCCCTGCGCCGCAACATAAGCTTACCTTTGGAAAGCCTTATTTTCGCTTGAACATGGTCATCTTCTCCCGACATCTCCGGCTGAGGATGGCCAAAGCGAAGACAGGAGACCGAGATATGGGCGTGTATCTGATCAGTGGCGGGGCCAAGGGCATCGGGGCCGGCATCGCGACGAAATTGCTGGCGGACGGGCATCGTGTCGTCATCGCCGACAAGGCCAAGCCCGAGAGCAGCGCCGCCCGCGCGGTGATCTGCGATGTCTCGGACCCCGCGCAGGTCGCCAGCCTGTTCACCGGCATCGAGGCGGTGGAGGAGCGGCTGGACGGCATCATCTGCAATGCCGGCTTCATGATCCGCAAGCCACTGGAAGAGCTGACGCCGGAGGAATTCAACGCGGTGCTGGCCACCAACCTCACCAGCGCCTTTCTGCTGGTGCGTTGCGGCGCCAAGATGCTGCGCGCCAGCAAGGGCGCGGTGGTCACCATCGCCTCCACCCGCGCCCATATGTCCGAACCGGATACGGAATCCTACGCCGCCTCCAAAGGCGGGCTGGTGGCACTCACCCATGCGCTGGCGGTCAGCCTGGGCCCGATATTCGGGTGAACTGCATTTCGCCGGGCTGGATCGATACCGGCCATTACCCGATCCGCCCCGAGGACGACGCCCAGCACCCGGCCGGGCGCGTCGGCAAAGTGGAAGATATCGCCAATCTGGCGGCGTTTCTGCTGGGGCCGGATGCGGAATTCATCACCGGGGCGGAGTTCACCGTTGATGGGGGATGACCCGGAAGATGATTTATGCCGAATAGATTTGACATTCGACTGTGTTTAGATATATCTAAAACTATCTAAACCATCAGAAGGATGAATCCTCTTATGAAACCCCATCATTTTTCCGGCCATTGGCACGAACATCCCGGCCGTCGCTTCATGCGCGACATGCGTGAGCGGCTGGAGGAGCGTGACACGCGGCACCATCGCGGCGGCCGGCTGAAGCGCCTGCTCGAACATGGTGATCTGCGGCTGCTGCTGCTGAACCTGATCAATGAAAGCCCGCGTCATGGCTATGAGCTGATCAAGGCGATCGAGGAGCTGACCGGCGGCGCCTATGTGCCCAGCCCCGGCGTGATCTACCCGACCCTCACCATGCTCGAGGAGATGGGCCAGGTTGAGGCGACAACCGAAGGCGCGAAGAAGCTCTTCACCATCACCGAAGCCGGGCGCGAAATGCTCAACCGCTCGCGTCCGGTGCTGGATGCGATGCTGGAGCGGATCAGCCTCGCCAGCCCGTCCCATGCCTCGGTGCTGCCGGTGCGACGGGCGATGGAGAATCTGCGCACGGCGCTGCGGATGCGCTTTGGCGGCCGCGATGCCGATGCACAGACATTGGCCCAGGTGACCGAGATGATCGACGATCTGGTGCGCAAGATCGAGGCGCTCTGAGCCGAGACGACCCGCGCGGGGGAAGCCCCGCGCCTGACGACCAAGGCGGGCGCGCTGCCCGCCTCCAGGAGAGAAGGAGACCGCGACGCATGAATGCCACGGCCATCATCCCCACCGCGCAGGCGCGGGACTATCTTGGGCAATTTGTCAGCCATTTCGCACCCCGGCTGCCGGCGCTGCGCGAGGCGGACAACAGCGCCGGGGAGGTCAGCTTTTCCGCTGGCCTCTGCACGCTGGACGCGGATGCGCGCAAGCTCTCCATCATTGTCAATGCGGGTGACGCGCAGGCGCTGGAGGCGTTGAAGCGCACCATCGACCAGCATTTGCTGCTTCTGGCGGCGCAGGAGGAGCTGGCGATTGAATGGAACGAGCACCCGGCGCCGGAGGGCTGATTGAATCATTTGCAAAAGTTTTTTGGTGCCGCTTTTTTGTAAAAAAGCGGCACCAAAAAACTTTTGCAATTTTACAGGCGGGGTTTAAACGCTGCCCTTCGGCCAACGCCGGTGTAGCCACAGCCAGTCCCCCGGGCGCGCCCGCACCCACCCCTCCACGATCCGGTTCATCGTCCCGGTCAGCGCCAGCAGATCCGCCTTGCGATCCCCACTCTCCGGCAGCGCCAAAGGCGGCTCGATCACCACATGCAGCCGCGCCGGGCCCTGCCGTTCGACATGGATCGGGATCACCGGGCACTGGAATTTCAGCGCGAAACTGGCCAGCGCGTCCATCGTCATCGCCGGTTTACCGAAGAACGGCACGCTGAGCCCGGTATCCAGCTTCTGGTCCACCAGCAGCCCCAGCGCCCCGCCCTGGCGCAGATGCGCCAGCGCCGCGCGCCCGCCAGCCGCGCCCTTGGCGAACATTTTGACCGCGCTGCGATAGCCATCCCGGCGCAGGCCACGCAAAATCTCATCCACCGCCGCGTTCGAGGCGGCGCGGTACATGAAGCCGAACTCCACCCCGCTGCGCTCGGCGATCAGCGGCATGATCTCCCAATTGCCGATATGGGCGGTGAAGAACAGCAGCGGCTTGCCGGGGACGATGTGGGGGAGCACATGCTCCTCCCAGCCCGACAGCGTATAGCCCGGCGCGGTGCTGCCTTGGGACTGGCGGGTCATCGCCCGCAACCGCACCAGCTCGGCGATGCTCTGGCCGAGATTGCTCCAGACATCGCGCAATATCGCCTGGCGCTGCGCCGCGTTCAGTTCCGGCATCGCCAGGCGCAGATTGGCGTCCCCCACCTTGCGCGTCACCGGCAGCAGCGGGCCGATACTCCGCGTCACCGCGCCGCCCAACCGGGACGCCGTGGTCACCGGCAGCGCCTGCAGCAGCCCGATCAGCCCGCGCACCAGCAGCGCCTCGGCCCGGGCGGTGAAAGACAATGGCGGGCGGCTCATGCGCTCAGCAACAGCTCCAGCGCCATCTCATCCTCCCAGGCCAGATGCGCCTGCACGACCAGGCAGGCGGCGCGCAGATTGGCCGGCAGCTTGACGAAATCCTTGGCCGTGGTGACCAGTTTGGCGCCCTTATAAGCGGCCTCGGCCAGCAGCGCCGAGGCATCGCGCGCCTCATAGACGTGATGGTCCGGATAAGCGTGCTGCGCCACCAGCTCCGCCCCAGCGAGAGCACGGAGCGGAAGAATTTCTCTGGCCGGCCGATGCCGGCGAAGGCGATCACCGGGCGGCGGCCCAGCGGCTCGGCGCAGTCCGGCACCAGATGCGCGCGCAGCACCGGCATCGAGGCCGGCAGGCGCGCCAGCGCCCCGGTCTCATCCTCACCGATCAGCACCGCGGCGTGGCAGCGCTGGGCGGCGACCTCCACCGGTTCGCGCAGCGGCCCGGCGGGCAGCAGCAGCCCGTTGCCAAAACCATAACCGCCATCGATCACGAGCAGCGAGAGATCCTTCTGCACGGCCGGGTTCTGCAACCCGTCATCCATGACGATGGCGGTGGCGCCCTCGGCCAGAGCCAGCCGGGCACCGGCGGCGCGGTCGCGGGATTTCACCGTGGGGGCAACATCGGCCAGCAGCAGCGCCTCATCGCCGACCTCGGCCGGGCTGTGCAGGCCGCGCTCCACCAGCAACGGCCCGCTCAGGCTGCCGCCATAGCCACGGGTCAGCGCGAAGGGATGGCCGGTCAGGCGGGAGAGAATATCCAGCGCCACCACCGTCTTGCCCGCGCCGCCGACACCGGCATTGCCGACACAGATGGTCCGCACACCGATCTCCAGACCCGGCTTGCGCAGCCGCCGCGCCGTCGCGAGACGGGTGACCAGCCCAAAAGGGCGCAGCAATTGCGCGGTGGGGCCGCGCCTGGTCCAGAATGTCGGGGCTTTCATGGCTCGGGCCCCAAGATGAGGCCAACGAGCCGTTCAGGCAATCGCTCCGCGCCTGCAAAAACCGCCTGCCCGCGCGCGCCGGCCGCATGCGCGGCCGCCGGGTCCGCCAGCCAGCCGCGCACGGCTTCGATAAGGCCTGGAACATCAAGCACATCCAACAGCGCCCCGGCGCCACGCAGGCGCGCCGCCGCCTCGATGAAATTCTCAAGATGCGGCCCGCAGATCACCGGCCGGGCCAGCAAAGCCGGTTCGACGATGTTATGGCCGCCGAACCCCGTCAAGGAATTGCCGACGAAGGCGAAGGGCGCCGCGCGGAAGAACAAACCCAGCTCGCCCAGCGTGTCGGCGACATAGACCCTGCCCGCCAGCGGCATCTCGCCCAGGGAGCGGCGCGGGGCGTTGCCGCACAAGGTCGCCACCTCGCCGCCGCGCTCAGGGTGGCGAGGGACGAGCAGCGTGATCAGATCGGGATAATCGGAGAGCAGCGCCTGATGCGCCGCATAAATCTGCGCCTCCTCGCCCGCATGGGTGCTGGCGGCGAGCCAGACCGGGCCGGAAAGTGCCGCTTGCAGCCGGGCCAGCGCCGCATCCTCCACTGGCAAGGGGGCGGCGAAGAATTTCAGATTGCCCCATTCGCGCACATTGGCCGCCCCAGCCCGCGAAACTGCGCGGCATCGCCGGCGGATTGGGCGTGGATGGCGGCAAACCCACCGAGCAGCCGGCGCGCCGTTTTCGGCACGCGCGCCCAGTTGCGGGCCGAGCCGGGCGACATACGGCCATTGACCAGCACCCGCCTGATGCCCCGCGCATCGCAGCCGGTGAGCAGGTTGGGCCATATCTCGCTCTCCAGAAACACCGCCACATCCGGGCGCCAATGCTCCAGAAACCGCGCCGCCCAGCCCGGCACATCCAGCGGCACGAATTGATGCACCACGCCGGGCGCCAGGCGCTCTTGCGCCAGCCTGGCCGAGGTGACGGTGCCGGTGGTCAGCAGCACCGGGCCGCGCGCCACCAGCAGCCGCAGCAACGGCAAGGCGGACATCGTCTCGCCGACACTCGCCGCATGCACCCAGACCAGCCGCCCCGCCGGACGCGCCAGGCTGGCGATCCCCTGGCGCTCGGCCAGACGGGCGGGGATTTCCTTGCCCTGCCCGCGCGCCTGGCCAGCATGCGGGTGAGATAGGGTGCCGCCAGCGCGGTGGCGGCCGCATAAAGGCGCAGGATCACGGCTTTGCCCGCGCCTGGGCATCATCCAGCGCCGCGGCGATGGCGGGCAGCGCCTCCCGCCACGCGTCGCGTGGCACCGCCAGCGGCGCGCCGCAGACCAGCACCAGCCGGCCGAAGGGCAGCGGGATGCGCATCCCGTCCCAGCTCTTGCGCAGCGTGATGAAGCGGGTGGTGGCCGCGCCGCAGGGCAGGATCAGCGCGCCGGTCATCCCCGCCAGGGCGGCGACGCCAGGGGCGGGCACCCGGGCAGGGCCGCGCGGACCGTCCGGGGTGATGACGATATGGCTGCCGGACTGGATCAGCCGCACCAGCTGATGCAGGCTGGCCGCGCCGCCCTTGGAGCTGGAGCCGGAGACCAGCCCCAGCCCCAGAGCGCGCATGATATTGCCGATGAGCTGGCCATCGCGATGGCGGCTGGCCAGCACCGCGGCCGGGCGCGTCAAGCCGGCACGCCGGACCTCGCGCCAGAGGGCCGGCATGGTCGGCAGGGTTTCATGCCAGAAGGCGGCGATCATCGGCGCCGTGCCGGTCAAGGCGCGCATATGCGCCTCGCCCTCGATCCTGCAGCCAAACTGCAGGCGCAGCGCCGCTTGGATATACAGGGCCAGAAGCCGGGCCAGACAAGCCCGCACGGGCTCGGATTTCAGGAAGCCGCTCACAGCCGCGCGGGTAGCATCAACCGGCCGGCATTGCCAACGTGGCGCGCCCGGGCTACCCGGCGGGGATGCTGAATTTACACTTTGCTCTGGCCCATGGGCTGCTCTGGCCGACCCTCTCCGGGCTTTCCACCCGAGGCTGGCTGCTGGTGCTGGCGGCTTTGTTCGTCGGCGGGCTGGTGAAGGGAGTGGTGAGCATCGGCGTGCCGCTGGTTGCGATTCCGCTGCTCACCGGGCTGCTCAGCGTCAAGCAGGTGGTGCTGCTGCTCTCGCTGCCGATCATCCTCGGCAATATCCCGCAGGCGCTGGAGGGCGGCAAAACCGGGGCGGCGCTGAAATCGATCGCCCTGCTGGTCATCGGCGCGGTGCTCGGCATCGCGCTCGGGTGAAAATCCTGTTCGCGATTCCGGCGCATTTCGCCGTCGGGCTGGCCGGGACCATCCTGATCATCGCGGCGCTGGCCTTGCTGTTCGCGCCGAAATTCAGCCTGCCGAAAAAATCCGCCGGGCTGACCGGGCTGCTGGCCGGGTTTGTCAGCGGGCTGATGGAGGGGGTTTCGGCGATTCCGGGGCCGCTGCTGGCGACCTATCTGATCGCCACCGGCGCCACCGGTAAACGCTTCACCAAGGAAATCGCCCTGGTGCTGGTGATTTCCATCGCGGTGCTGATCGCGGTGTTCGGCCAGTCCGGCCATGCCAGCCGGGGCGATCTGGTGATCTCTGCCCTTGCCGCGCTGCCGGTGATCGCCGGCATTCTCGCCGGGCGGCCGCTGCGCGATGCGCTGCCGCCGAAATTGTTCCGCGCCGTGGTGCTGCTGTTCATCATGGCGGCGGCGGTGCAGATGCTGGTGCGGGCCGGGTTCCTGCACGGGCTTTAGGTCGTGTCTGCATTCATCGTAGCCAAATCATGGCGCAAGCGAGATGTACGAAGCCCATGAAGGCTTTGATGGTTTTTTCGCATCTGAGGGCGATTCTGCGGAAGCGTTTGAGTTTATTGAAGAAGCACTCGACCTGATGGCGCTCCTTGTAGAGCCTCCAGTCGATTGGGGGGCTTATGGCGCGGCTGGGATTAGCCTTGATCTGAGCGGTTGCACCGAGATCATTGGCAATGAAAGCGCGTAGGGGATCTGCGTCGTAGGCAGCGTCAGCGATGACATGACCAACACCCTGCAACCCATCCAGCAGGGCTTCCGCCTGTGGGCAATCGCCGTGATGTCCCGGCGTCGGGTGGATGCGCAGCGGCAAGCCAAGTGCATCGACCGCGGCATGGAGCTTGGTCGTCAGTCCGCCGCGTGAACGCCCAATGGCGGCAGCTTCAGCCCCCCTTTTGCCCCTGCCGCATCGGCATGGACTTTCGAGATGGTGCTATCAATCAGGACGTATTCAAAATCCGGCGTATCCGCCAGGGTTTTGAATAGCGCTTCCCAAACGCCCGCATGAGACCAACGCCGGAACCGCGCATGTACCGCCGTCCATTTGCCAAACATCTCCGGCAAATCTCGCCAACGCGCCGCATTGCCAGCCATCCATAAGATCGCATCAACAAAAAGTCGGTTGTCCACCCCGCTTCGGCCAGGGGTGCCAACACGGCCAGGCAAGTGACCCTCAATGCGGTTCCATTGTTCGTCCGTCAGTGTCCGTCTGCTCAAGGCAAGAACCCTCCTCAAGCCTTGAATCAGAAATCACAAACAAAGGGAATCTATGAATGCAGACACGACCTAGAGCAATATGCGTTTAGGTTGACGCGCCAGCGTCAAGATAAACACATGAAATTGCTCGCTAAAACAAAACCTAGAGCATCAAGCTAAAAGCTTGATGCTCTAACGCCCGCCACCCAGCCGGTGGCGCCAGGCCCGGTCCAGCGCCGCGTTGAACTCGGCGCCGAACAGAACGACATAGGCCGAGATGTAGAACCACATCATCAGGCCGATCATCGTCGCCAGCGGACCGTAAGTGGCGCTGTAGGCGGCGAAATGCCCGACATAAAGCCCAAACCCCCAGCACACCGCCAGCCACGCCACTGTGGCGATGCCGGCCCCCGGCGCATAGAAGGTCCGGCGGTTCCCCGCCGGGCCGAACCGGTAGAGCAGGCCGAGCGCGACCACGATGAAGGCGATCATCGCCGCGAAGCTGAGCAGCCCGACAAGGAATTTCAGGCTGGAAGGCAGGCCGAGAAACGCGATCGCCACCGGCAGCGCCACCAGGAAACCGATGGCAAACACCGTGCCCAGCACAGCGATGAAGGTCATCCCCAGCGCCACCAGCTGAAATTTGATCATCCCCCGGGTCTCGCGCTCATTATAGGCCAGGGTGAGCGCGTTGATCACGGATTTGGTGCCGGTGGAGGAGGACCAGAGCGAGAGCAGCAGCGAGATGGCGAAGGACATCCCCAGCCCCTTGGCTGGCTCCGAAACCAGGCTCTGGATGCGCTGGGAAATCAGCGAATACACATCCGGCGGCATGAAGCTTTGCAGATAATGCAGCTGCGGCTGCACCGTCGCCGGGTTGAACACCAGCCCGTAGAGCGAAATCAGCATGGTGATGGTCGGGAACAGAGCCAATGTCGCGTAAAACGCGCAGCCCGCCGCGACCAGCGACACGCGCTGGGAGGCGGTGCTCTGCACGGCCAAAATCAAAGCTTTCTTGACCAGCGGGACATGCGCGCGGTCGAAAATCCGGTCAACCATCGACTTTATGTAAAGCCTGCGGCGGCGCGATCAATCGCGCCACAAAACCGTAACCCGCGGGTAAGGCGAAGACTCAGCCTTCCAGCAGAAACGCCTTGATCCGCGCCTGGCTCTCATAATCCATCAGCGCCGGGGCGTGGCCGGCATCGGGCACCACATAGCCCTCCGCCCCCTCGGCCTGCATCCGCTCATAGGTTTCGGGCAGCAGCAGGTCGCTCTGGGCGCCGCGAATGACCAGGCGCGGGGCGTGGATATGTTCCCAGATCGGCCACATATCGACATCCAGCGGCACGGTGGCGCGGATCGGGTCGATGATTTTCGGATCGTAATGCAGCGCCGTGGTCTTGCCCTCGCCGGTCGGGTCGAGCACCTGGCGGGCGGAGAAGCGGCCGAGATGCGCCCATTCCGCGTCCGAGAGCAGGCCGAACGGGGCGTGGATCTCGCGCAGATGCGCGGTCAGCTCCTTCACCGAGGTGAAGCGCTCCGGCGCGCCCATCATGTAATCGCGAATCCGCTGCAGCGAGGCGGCCGGGATATGCGGGCCGATATCGTTGAGCACCAGCCGGGTGATCGGCGTGTTCTGGGCGGCGGCGATCATCATGCCGCAAATGCCGCCCAGCGAGGTGCCGACCCAGGCGACCGGCTTGTTGATCTGCGCCAGCAGATGCGCCAGCGCCACCACGTAGGTCGGCGGCTGATAGGCCAGCCCGTCCGGCAGCCATTCGGACTTGCCGCGCCCGGGCAGATCTGGGCAGATCACGTGGAACCGGTCGGAAAGCGCTTCGGCCAGCTGGTCGAAATCGCGGCCATTGCGGGTGAGGCCATGCACGCAGACCACCGCCGGGGCGGCGGGGTTGCCGAACTCGACAAAGGCCATCTTGTAGAAGCGCGTGCCAAACAGATAATTGACCGACCCCGACCGCGCCATGCCCTACTCCTTCTCTCGACCACGCCAAATTCCTGGCCTAAGGGCATAGATGATGCGTTCGCGCGCCACAACCGGCCCCACCCGTCCCTACCTGACCGCGATGATCGCGCTATGCGGCGCACTCAGCCTGTTCATGCTGGTGTCGCTGATCGCCGCCCAGGGCGGCTGAACAGCGATTTCATGGCCTTCTGGGCCTATCCGCGCTTCATCGCGGCGCATGATCCGGCGGCGCTTTATGACAGCGCCCAGCTGCAGGCCTTCGAACAGCAGCTTTATGCCGGGTTTCACAGCTTCTATCCCTATCTCTACCCGCCGACCTTGCTGCTGGCGCTGTCCTGGCTGCGGGCTTTGCCCTTCGGCGCGGCCAAGCTGGCCTGGGGGCGCTGGGAATTGGCGCCCTCGCTCTGGCCTGCCGCGCGGCTTTTCCCGGGCGCGCAGGCGGTGTGCTGGCGGCGCTGCTGGCCAGTCCGGCGGCCTTGCTGTGCCTGGCCACCGGCGAGACCGGCCTATTCACCACCGCCTTGTTGCTGGCCGGGTTCGCGGCGCTGCCGCGCGCCCCGCTGCTGGCCGGGCTGTGGTTCGGGCTACTGACGCTGAAGCCGCAACTGGGCGTGATGCTGCCGTTCTTCCTGCTGGCGCGCCGGGAGGTCAAAGCCATTCTGGCCGCCTGCCTCACCGCTCTGGTGCTGAACGGCGCCAGCGCGGTGATCTATCCGGCGCGGCTCTGGCGGCTCTGGTGGCGGACATTGCCGGCCTATCAGGACAGCTATTTCCACGCCGCCAAAGCGCTCAATCTCAACATCCTCATCACCCCGTCCGCCAACATCGTCGCGCTTGGTGGGAGCATTGGCCTGGCCTGGGCGGTGCAGATGCTGTGCGCGCTGGCGATGGCCGGGGTGGTGATCTGGGCAGCCCGGTGCGCGCCCTACCGGTTGGCGGTGGCGGTGACGCTGGTGGCGGGCTTCCTGGCGCAGCCACATGCTTATGCCTATGACAGCATCGCCGTGGTGGCCGCGCTCGCGCTGGCGCTGGAGGCACGGCCGGGGACGGGCTGGGTGGCGGCGGGAATGGCCACCTATCTGGCGCCGTTGCTGCTGCTCTCGCCCTGGCACCGGGCCTTTATCGACGCGCCGCTGCTCGCCGCATGCCTGACGGGCATCATCACCCTTGCGTTCGCGGCGCGAAACGGCGCAGATTCAAACCATGAGCCAGACCCTTTACTACCCCCCCTCGCCTGAACAAACCCTGTTCCACGGCGTCATCACCCGGCGCTGCGCCGCCCTGCTGCTCGATATGATCGGCATGGCCTTGTTCGGCTGGGCGATGGTCTTCGCCATCGCGATCTTCGGGGTGCTCACCTTCGGCTTTGGCTGGATCGCCTTTCACATCCTGCCCTGGCTGCCCCTCGTCTATTACACGCTGCTGATCGGCGGCACCGGCGCCACGCCGGGCCAGCGGCTCACCGGCATCGTCGTCCGCCAGGACGCGACCCTGGCGCCCCCAGCCTGGCCCAGGCCTTTGTCTGGACGCTGCTGCTCTGGTTCAGCTTCGCACTGGCCGGGCTGCCTTTCCTGCTCGCCTTCCTCAATCCGCGCCGGCGCGCGGCGCATGACATGCTCAGCGGCCTGACCCTGATGCGTGTTGCGCAAATTCCTTATTGACGCGGACACTCCCAGACCCAAACATATCATCCGAATGAGCTTCAAGCCCGCCAGACGTCCGCATTTCTTCTATACCACGGCACCGCTGCCCTGCCCTTATGTCCCGGGCCGGACGGAGCGCAAGGTGGTGACCGAGCTTGCGGGCGTGTCTGCCGAGACACTGCATGACCGGCTGAGCCGGGGCGGTTTTCGGCGCAGCCACAACATCGCCTATGCGCCGGTCTGCGCCGGCTGCAATGCCTGCGTGCCGATCCGCATCCGCGCGCATGAATTCGAGCCGGACCGCACCCAGCGGCGCATCGAGAAGCGCAATGCCGATCTCCTGGTGCAGGAAATGCCGCCGCGGGCCACCGCCGAGCAATATGCGCTGTTCCAGGCTTATCAGCAGGCACGGCATGGCGATGGCGATATGTCGACCATGAGCTTCTATGATTACCGTGCCATGGTCGAGGACACACCGATCGAAACCTCGCTGGTGGAATTCCGCCTGCCCAGCGGCCAGTTGGTCGGCGCCTGCCTGACCGACCGGCTGGGGGATGGGCTCTCGGCGGTGTATAGTTTTTTCGAAACTGAGATGAACGCGCGCTCGCTCGGCACCTACGCCATCATCTGGCTGGCGCGCCGGGCGGTGAGTTTGCGCCTTGAGCATGTCTATCTCGGCTATTGGGTCGAGGACAGCCGCAAGATGTCCTACAAGGCGAAGTTCCACCCCAGCGAGGTGTTGCGCGGCGGGGTGTGGCGCGCCTTGGGCGAGGCCGCCACGCTGCCGGCCTGCATGATCTCCCAGCCCGCCTGATCCGGGCTGGACGCCCCTGCCCATCGCCCCCATCTGATCTCTGTTACTGCAAAAGGGGTGATTTTCCATGGCGGGGTCCCGCTCATCTTCCTCCACGGCGTTGCGGGTTGCCGCTATCGCCTTGCCGGTGCTGGCGCTGGCCGGTTGCGCCGCGCTTTACACGCGCCCTCCGGTCGGCAATGCGCATGTGCCCGAACCGCTGAAGCCGGTCGCGCTGCATGAATATCTCGGCCGCTGGTATGAGCTGGCGCGCTATGACCAGTCTTTCGAGAAAAATTGCGACGCGGTGACCGCCGATTACAGCCTGCGACCGGACGGCAAGATCGCCATCGTCAATCGCTGCACCAAGCCGGACGGCAAGGAACAGGTGGCGCATGGCACCGCCAAAATCGTTCCCGGCTCCGATGGCGCCAAGCTGAAGGTCAGTTTTTTTGGCCCGTTCTATTTCGGCAATTACTGGGTGCTGGACCATGCGCCGGATTATGCCTGGTCGATCGTCGGTGACCCGTCCGGGCGATATCTCTGGATATTGGCGCGCAACCCCCATCCGGATGCGGCGGCCTTGCGGATGCTGATCAACCGCGTGGCGGCGTTGGGCTACAACACCAACCAGCTGGTAATAACCCGCCAGCCCTGACAAAAAGCCGCCTCGCAAGAGGCGGCTTTTTGTTCGCAAAAGTTTTTGGGGGTGTGGGGACTTTTTTCAAAAAGTCCCCACAAACGTTTGGGGTGTGGCACCGGCAGTGCCAACACCCCAGCGTTTTGCAGCCCGTTTTGAGCAAAACTTTTAATACCAATCCCGGATGCGCCCACCGATTGCCCCCGCGACAGCGGCGATGAAGGCGCCGATGAGCGCCGAGAAGAAGGTGTAGATCGCCGCCGCCGCCGCGCTCTTGCGCGCCGCATTGGCCACCTGCTTGGCCTTGGTGATGTCCGCCTGCTCATGCGTCAGCACGTCATTCACCCGGGCCTGGGCGGACGCCTGATCCATGCCAGTCGCGGCCATCACCAGCGTCGCGAGGTAATCCTTGTCGGCTTGCGGGGCGTTGCCGGTGACGGCGGATTGCGTCAACACCGCGCTGGCATCGTCGCGGATCTGCTGCGGTGTCATGCCCGGCAGGGAGAGCCCGGCAGCCGTACCGCCGCTCCCCGACGCCGCGGGACGCAGCAGCTCGCTCAGATAATAGGTCTGGGCGATCTTGGTATCCGCCGCCTTGGAGGCCGCATCGGAACCCAGCCGGACGGCGTTCGAGCCCGCCATCGCCAGCGCGCCGACCGTGATCAGCAGCGCCACCGCCCAGGCCAGGAAGCCATGCGCGGTATCGCGGAAGCCGACCTCATCGGTATGCACCGCCACCCATTTGGTGCGCAGCCGCCCGGCGATGAAGCCGCCGAAGAAGGACGCCACCCACTGCACGATGATCAGCCACACCGCCGCCATGATGGTGAAGCCCACCGCCGAAACACCCTGGCCAGCCCAGGGAGATACGGAAGCGAGGCCAAGACCGGCGCCAAGGATGGTGAGAATGATGGCGATCGCCGCGGCGGCGACACCGCCCGCGAAAATCGCCGCCCAGGAAACAGCGGACTGGCTCGAAACCGGCGCCGCCGCCTCAACCGGCGTTGCGTAAACCTCGCTCATTGCGATCTCCTCAGTGGAAGAGCAGGAGCAGGATGATGATGATCGGCAGCGGAATGCCAAGCAGCCAGAGCAGGATATACGGCATTGCAAAACCCCCTTGAGCAGATATTGTTACCGGGCAGAATTTTGGCCCCACGCGCTTTGCTTCAAGCGAAGATTACATAGATGACGCGAATGACATGGCGGCGTTAGCGCGGCCGTGATTTGGGTGGGCGGTTCGGTTTTAAAGGCCGCTGGCGTGACGGCTGCTTGCGTCCGCCCGAACGTTTTGCAGCCTTTTTTGTAAAAAAGGCTGCACCCAAAAAACTTTTGCTAAATTATTTTTGAGCTGTTTGTCAGAAGCCGAACATATGGTCGAGCGAAAAGCCGCCGGACGCATCCTCCAACCCATGGAAGCCGAACAGCCGGCAGGTGACATCGCGGATCAGCACATAGCCGGTCTCGCCCGCCGCGCGCAACGAAGCTTCCGAAAAATGCTGGCTTGGCCTGACGATATGCGAACCGGAACAGGCGATGGCGAGCTGCGCCGTCTCCAGCTTCACCCCCTGCCCATCATAGAGTTCCAGCACCGTGCTAGATGTTTCCAACCACGGGCCGGAGGCCGGGTAGATCAGCACGCAGAAACTCTCGCGCCCGCCAAAGCCCAGTTTCAGGAACAGCCTGGTGGAGAGCCCGGGCGGCTTGCCGGTATAGCTCTGCGGCTCGTTCTTATAGACCATCAGCGTGTTGAAAATATGCGCGCCGAAGCTGCTCTCCGCCGCATGATTATTGGCGCGGTCCTCAAAGCGGAACAAAGCGTGCAACCAGCCATCCGCCTCGCCGCCCTCGCGAAAATCATAGACCAGCTCGGCATGGCCGCCTTCGGGCAGCGCGTCGGGGGCCAGCACATCGTCGAGATCCACCGCGAAATCATGATCGCGCGGCAGCCGGCCGAGAAACCGCTCCGCCACCTTGCCGCCATCCGGCGCGAACACATCCAGGCGCAACGGCATGTCGCGCTCGGCCTCCACCATCGGGGTCGGCAGCGCGATGGTGCGAAACCGCCCGCGCGGCAAAATCGGGAAGGGCAGTAGAAAGCCACGCCCCATCGCCGGATGCAGGGTTTTGATGCCGGGGTCGGGCTTGAGGTCCGCCCGCTCGACATTCACATGCGCGATACGGGTCCGGCCCTCACGCACCACCTCGTAGCGCGGGCGCACCACATGACGGCCGGCCCGAACTTCGAGCTGGGCGGGCCAGCGCAGATCCGGAAACAGCTCGGCCACGTCCAAGGCGCGGGTGGCGAAAGGCGGGATCTCCTCCTCCAGCGCCACAGGGGCATCCGCCCCCATGCGGTCCAAAGCAAAATCACCGGCCGGGATCGGCACGGCGTGGCTGTTCTGGATCCAGAGGATCACCCGCTCATCCGCGCGCGGCGCCGGCAGCCCGGCGAAACGCGCCGAGGGCCAGGCATTGGCGTCATGGGTGCAGGAGAGCGAGGCGCCGTTATCGGTGGCGTAGGTATCCAGCGCGTATTTCACCACATCATGCCCGGCGACGCCGATGGCGTGGATGAACAGCTGCCCGGTGAAGGGCTTGAGCCCGAAGCGGGCGCGGATCTCGCGGCTGTCCAGCACATAGCCGCCGGTGCCGGAAGGCGCGCGCTGCGACCATTCGGCGAGAACCTGCCCGCCCTGGCCGAACAGAATATGCTGGAACAGCACCTCCTTCGCGCCATAGCCGGCCCAGTAATTGGCCGTGGTCAGGCGGGTGGCGAAGCGGTCATCATCGCGGAAAAACACGAAATTGGTGGCGAAATTGCGCGGCTCCAGATAGCGCTTCGGCTCGGAGAGCCACGCTTCCGGCAGCTTCACCGCATCCAGCGTCACCAGCTCCGCACCCGGCGGCAGCAAAGCGTGCAGATGCTGGGCGCGCTTGGCGGCATCGAAGGCGGCCAGCAGCACCGTGCTCACCCGCGCCTGCGGCAGCTCGGTCAGCGGCCGGGCGATATATCCTGCGCGCGGCTGGCCCAGCGCCAGCGTGTCCTGCACATAAAGCCCCTCGATCTCGAAATCCGGGCAGAGGGCCAATAGCGGCCCGGCGATGCCGTCCGGGTCAAACAAAGCCACGGCCCCGGCGCGCGCGGCGAGGGCGGCCAGCGCCTTGGCGGCCAAAGGATGCGAGAGCGCCTTATAGACGACATTGCCGCCGCGCAGATTGTCGAAGGTCTCGATATCCAGCATTCACTAAACTCCGAGGCGCCGGCGCAGCTCCTGGCCCGCCCATTCCGTGTCATCCAGAGGCGCTGTATCCCACAGCTCCAGCCGCCCGGCAAAATCCCGCACCCGGCCATCCTGTACCAGAGCGTCCATGAAGGCGCCGATGCGCGCGGACTTACCCGGCAGCCGTGCCAGCAAGACCGGCGCGCTGGTGGCCACGGCCTCGGAGACCATGGAGACGCTGTCGGCGGTGACGATGATGGCATCGGCGCAGGCGAGCATGCCGAAATACGGGTTCTCGCCGGTGAAATCCCAGATCCAGGCGCCCAGCGGTTCCAGCGCCGCGCGCAAGGCCGCCACCACCTCAGGCGCGGTGCGGCGCGACGGGGTGATCATCAGCCCCGCCCCTTGCCGCGCCAGCGCCGCCAGCTGGGCGCCGAGCGCCAGGCCCTCGGCGGCCTCGAATTTATAGCGCCCGTTGGAGCCGCCCAGCAGCACCGCGACCAGAGGCCGGGGCAGATGCGCGAAGCGCGGCGCCCAGATGTCCCGCTCCGCCGCCAGCCGCGCCTGGGTCACGCGGTGCAGGGCGGTGCGGGTGACGATGACATTCGGCCCCTCGATGCCGTCATGCCGGCCGGCCAGAATCGCATCGAATTTCGAAAGCGCCATGCGCGGATGCTGAATGCACACCGCCTTCACCTCACGTGACCGCAGTGCCGCCGCCACCCGCGCCCCGGCCCCGCCGGCGCCAATCACCACCGGCGGCAACGGCCCCGCGAACAGCTCTGCTGCCACCGCCCAGCGCGGATTGAACCAGAAATTGGTGGGGATATGCGCCCAGGGGGTGCGAAAGCGCAGCGGCCGGAATTCCGCCGCCAGCCCGGCCGCCTCGGCCAGCCCCAGCGCCTGGGATTTCAGCCCGGCCAGATCGGTACAGATGATGCGCGCGTCAAGCATGATAGGCTGGGCTTTGCGGGGTGCGCGCGCGCCCGTCAACCCGGCCGGATTGCGCCGGCCTCCGGCTTCGCTAGAGTGTTGTTCATGACGACAGGCTCCGCCTCCGCCCTGCCGAATGACCTGCCCTTCTTCACGGTGGACATTCCGCCGCCGGATCTATCCGCCCATTTGCAGGGCAATACCGGGGTGCAAGGCTTCACCTGCCGCGACTCCGGCCGCCCCGGCCCGCATGTGGTGCTGGTTTCGTTAATCCACGGCAATGAGTTCGCCGGCGCCATCGTGCTGAAGGAGCTGCTGGAGAGCGGCTTCACCCCGCTTTGCGGCAAGGTCACGCTCGGCTTTGCCAATCTCGCCGCCTATGCCCGCTTCGATGCCGCCAACCCGATCGCCTCGCGCTATGTCGAAGAGGATATGAACCGGGTCTGGGATGATTTCGCCTTGTTCGGGGTGCGCCGCTCGGCGGAGCTGGACCGGGCGCGGGAGATCAAGCCGATCATCGATTCGGCCGACATGCTGCTGGATTTGCATTCCATGCTCTGGCCCTCGAATCCGGTGCTGCTTTGCGGCGCCGGGCCACGCGGGCGGGCTTTGGGCCAGGCGGTGGGCACGCCGGGGCTGGTGGTGGCCGATACCGGCCATGCCGGCGGCAAGAGGCTGATCGATTATGGCCGCTTCACCGAGACCAGCCCCAACGGTGCGGCCTGCCTGCTGGTGGAGGCCGGGCCGCATTGGCGCCACAGCGCGGTGGCGCAGAGCCGGGCGAGCGTGATGGCGCTGCTGCGCCATGCCGGAATGATCGAGGGGCCGGCCCCGACGCCATCATCGCACTTCGCCGAGGTGGTGAGCGTGATCACCGCGCGGACCAACCGGTTTGCCTTCGTGCGGGATTTTGTCGGGGGCGAGGTGATCGCGCAGGCGGGGACGCTGATCGCGCATGACGGCGATGCCGAAATCCGCACGCCGGAGGATGATCTGATCATGATCATGCCGAGCCTGAAGGTCAGCCACGGGCATACGGCGGTAAGGCTGGCGCGGCCGGTAAGATAAGGGGCTGTCCCAGATCTTCATTTACCGGGACATTATGTCGATCCTTCGAGGCGTTGACGGTATTAGCCTGAAAGTGATCAGGGACAGCCCCAAAAATTTTTACGCCTGCGGCGCCTTCTTCATATCGGCGCCAATGAATGTCGGAATCGCCAGCAGCATCTGGCCGTGATCCAGCACCGGCAATACCGGCCCCGGCTTCAGGCTCGCGAAATCTGGTGCGAAACGCTCGTAAGTTTGCATCAACGCGCCCGGCATCGCGATGATCAGCACATCCTTGCCCAGCAAACTTGCCGGCGGCGTGGTGAACGCGAACTGGTGCGGCTCCGGCCCGAACACTGTCACCGGCAGCTTGATCCCGTCGCGGCGCAGCGCATAGCCGATCTTCCCGGCATCGAACCAGCGCTGCGCGGCGATCGCATCGATCCCCGGCGGCAGCGCCGGGCCGATGCTGGTCCAGTCCACCGCCTGCAACATCGGCGATTTGCCGGGCTTGAAGCTATGCGCCAGCAAAGGCGGCAGCCCGAACTGCACCAGCGCCACGATGATCAAGGACGCCGCCACCAGCAACCCGCCAGTGATGGCGGCCACAATCCGCAGCATCCGAACCGACCGGCGCGTTGCCCAGTCCCCCAGCAGCGGAAACAGCATCAGATAGCCGGGTGCGGCCCAGTGAAACAGAATATGGGTGGAGGACCAAAACCCGACCACGGCAAATAGCAGCACCGGAATGATCGCCGCCCAGCCCAGCAGCCAGGAGACCCGCGCCGTCGCACCGGCCAGAAAAGCACGAACGAGCAGCCAGACCATCGGCGCCCAGAGCCAGGGCAGCACGAACAACGCCTCCCCGCCCAGATGGAAAGCGGCATCAGCGGTCTGATCCGAACCCCCTCGGCCCGCCCGCCCTGATAGCCGAAGCTCGCCCAATGATGCTGCGCATTCCACACCACCACCGGCGCGAACAGGGCCAGCGCCAGCACCACCCCCAGCCATGGCCAGGGCCGCGCCAGCTCGCGCCGGCCCACCTTGTCCAGCAGCACGCCCAGCGCCGCGCCCACGAGCACCAAGGCCGCGCTATATTTGGAGAGCATCGCCAGCCCGGCGAACAGCCCCGCCGCCAGCCACCAGCGCGGCGCCGGCTTGCCCTCCGGCAGCCCCAGCGCGCGGATCAGCGCGTAGAGGACCGCCAAAAGCGCCGTATTCAGCGGCCCATCCGGCAGCACCCAGCTCCCGAAGGCGAGGGAAAAGACCGGCGACAGGCTGTAGGCCAGCACCGCCCAGAACGCGGCCTTCACCCCATACAGCCGCGCCGTGACCAGATAGAGCAGCCAGGAGGCAACGCCGGAGAGCAGCACGAAGGGCAGCCGCACCACGATCGGCGCCGCCGACCCGAACAGATGCCGCGCCCCCAGCTCCAGCCACCAGGAGGCGAGCGGATGGTCGAAATAGGAGGCGGCGAAATGCGAACTCGCCGCCACCATGTAGCTTTCATCGATCCCCAGCCCGGAGAAGGCGGCCAGGATCAGCCGGAACAGCAGCGCGGTAAGGACGACCAGCAGGGCGGATTTCATGCGCGCCTGCATCGCAACCGGAGACCGGCTTGGCAAGCCTCTACCAATTCCCCTGCCATGCGCGTATATCCGCGCAATGTCCGCTGAATCCATCCAACTGAATGAGCAGATCGGCCGCTCGGTCGCCCTGCTGAGGAGGCATCTTTGACTGGGATGCCGCAGTCCTAAAGCTCGCTGAGCTGAACCACCGGGCCGAAGACCCGAATCTCTGGAGCGATGCGGAGGCCGCCCAGGCGGTGATGCGCGAGCGCAACCGCCTCGCCTCGATGGTCGATGGCGTCAACGCCATCGAAACCGAAACCAAGGACACGCTCGAGCTGATCGAGCTGGCCGAGGCCGAGGGCGATGAGGGTATGGTGAAGGATGGCCTGGCCACGCTGGAGCGCCTGGCCGCCACCGCCAAGGAGAAGGAGATCGAATCCCTGCTCTCCGGCGAGGCCGATAGCCGCGATGCCTTCATCGAAATCAATGCCGGCGCCGGCGGCACCGAAGCCCAGGATTGGGCGCAGATGCTGGCGCGCATGTATCTGCGCTGGGCCGAACGCAAGGGCTTCAAGACCGAGATCATGGAGGAATCCGAGGGCGAACAGGCCGGGATCAAATCCATGACCATCCAGATCTTCGGCACCAACGCCTATGGCTGGCTGAAGACCGAAGCCGGGGTGCACCGGCTGGTGCGCATCTCGCCCTTCGATGCCAATGCCAGGCGCCAGACCAGCTTTGCCTCGGTCTGGGTCTATCCGGTGGTCGATGACACGATCGAGATCGAGATCAACCCGGCCGACTTGAAAGTGGACACGTTCCGCGCCTCCGGTGCCGGCGGCCAGCACGTGAACAAGACCGAATCGGCGATCCGTATCACCCATATCCCGACAGGCATCGTCGTCGCCTGCCAGACCGACCGCTCCCAGCACCGCAACCGCGCTACCGCGATGAACATGCTGAAAGCGCGGATGTATGAGCAGGAGCTGCAGAAGCGCGAAGCCGCCTCCGCCGCGACCGAGGCGGCGAAGACCGATATCGGCTGGGCCACCAGATCCGCTCTTACGTGCTGGCCCCGTACCAGCTGGTGAAGGATCTGCGCAGCAACCACGAAAGCGGCAACCCGGCCGCGGTGCTGGATGGCGCCCTGGACCCGTTCCTGGCCTCGTCGCTGGCGGCCCGCGTGGGCGCCACGCGCTCCGAAGCCTCGGCGATGGCGGACTAAAAAGGGGCCGAAAGGCCCCTTTCATTTGCAAAAGTTTTTTGCGCCGCTTTTTTTCAAAAAAGCGGCAAAAACGCGGGGCGGCGGCACGAAAGCCGTCACAACCCCATATCTTCGTGGGGACTTTTTGAAAAAAGTCCCCACACCCCAAAACTTTTGCTCCGTTACGCGGCGTGCGGCAAAGCCGGGGCTTCAACCGTCTGCGGCGCAGACTTGGCGGTGACGATCTCGATGCGGCGCGGCTTGGCGCTTTCCGGTATCACCCGGCGCAGGCTCACATTCAGCAAGCCGTTATTCAGCTCCGCCCCATCCACCACCATATGCTCGGCCAGCACAAACCGGCGCTGGAACGCCCTCGTGGCGATACCGCGATGCAGGAACTCGCCCTTCGCCTCCTCGGCCAAATGGCCGGCGACCAGAAGCGCGTTGTCCTTCACCGTGACCTCGATATTTTCCGGCGCGAAACCGGCAACCGCAAGGCTGACCCGATAGGAATCTTCCCCGGTTTTTTCGATATTGTAAGGGGATAGCTGGCGGAATCCTGCGGCAGCGTGTCCACGAGCCGGGCGAGACGATCAAACCCGACGGCGGTACGGAACAAAGGCGCGAAATCATAGGTCATGTGTAACCTCCTTCAAAAGCAAGGTCGAAAAAACATCTGTTTTGAACAGCTCCTGCGATCCCCGAAACGGCGAACCGTATGAGCGCCCGGCCCCTCATCGAGGCGACCGCGCATCGGATATAATAAGCGTTTTTTTGCGCGCTTCAAGAAAAAATGAATAGCGGGCGATTGCGCAAACCGACGCAACATCCTTCTATCGCGCAACAATCCGCAACCGAGGCGCCATGCTGAGCCTGTTCATCGCCGCCCTGCCCGCCTTGTTCATCTGGGAAATCGCCTCGATCAAGGTGAATGTGCGGCTGCCGAAGACAACGCGCAAGCGCATGTTCAAGCTCGGCGCGCGCTTCGCCATCCTGGCGCTGATCATCGAAATCCTGGAAGGGCTGGTGCCGGAGAGTGGCCTCTCCCCGGTGGCGCATGCGGCGGTGGGCGCCCTGCTGCTGGCCGCGGTGCCGGAGGAGCTGGTAAAATTCGCCGCCGTCAGCCGCTTCGGCAAGAAAGAGCTGAACGAGATCGGCCCCGGCATCGCCATTCTCATCGCGGTGGGCTGCTCGCTCGGCTTCGCGGTGCTGGAGAACAAGCTCTATGTGGTGCATGGCGGCTTTGGCGCCTGGCTGGTGCGCGCCGTCACCGCCGTGCCGATGCACGCGATTTTTGGCTTCACCATGGGCAGCTTCATGGCCCTGGCCTGGCAGCAGAAAGGCGGCGCCGATAGCCGGCTGATCCTGCTCGCCCTGATCGTGCCGATCAGCTTCCATTTCTCTTATGATTTCCTGCTCAACCTGCATCACGAGCTGCCGCGCCTGCGCTGGCCGATGCAAATTCTGCCGCCGGTGATGCTGGTGGAAGGCATTTTTGCCCTGGTCCTCACCAACCATGCGGTGAACGGCAAAACCGCGCTTTATGGCCATCGCGATCCGGTGGATGCCAGCGGTCACCGCGCGCTGGTCTTCTCCGCGGTGATGCTGGCGCTGACCGTGCTGGTGCTGGCCGTCGCCTTGCATTTCCCCGGCGCCCACGGGCTGCTGATGTGCGCGGCGCTGCCGCTGGTGTTCACGCTGGATATGGGGCTGGTCGCGATGGCCAGGGCGAATGGATATGCGTGATGGACGTTCGGGCGCCGGCGCTTCTCTCAATAAGCCCCGGCGTTTGGCGCCGCTTTTTTGGGCTTGTTGACATTCATCGTGAATTGATTGTTGCAGCGGCGAGATAGATCATTGCTTTGAAGGATTGGTCTGTCTTGTCGCTGCGCATGGCGATACGCTTGAACTCCTTGAGTTTGGCGAAAAAGTTTTCGATGAGATGGCGGGCCTTATAGGTCGTTTTGTCATAATCGCGTTTGACGATACGGTTTTTCCGTTGGGGAATGACGGCCTCTGCCTTTTGCTTTTCCAGAGCCTCACGGATCCACTCTACGTCAAATGCCTTGTCGGCAAGCAAAGCGGCAAAGTCCGCCTGCTGGATGAGCGGGGCGACGCCGACAGTGTCAAAATGCTGACCGGGGATAATGACGAAGCGGACCAGATTGCCGAGCGCGTCTGTTAAAGCGACGATTTTGGTCGCCCATCCGGTGACGCTGCGCCCTATGGCCTGGCTTTTGGTCCCCTTTTGCGCCTTGGCCATGGCGATGGACCTTTACAACCGTGCCGTCGATCATCGCGTATTCCATGTCCGGCTCATCCGATAAGGCCTCGAAAAGCTTCTGAAAAACACCAGCTTTTACCCAGTCACGGTAACGCTTGAACACCGTGTTCCATTTACCAAACCACGGCGGCAGATCACGCCACGGGCTGCCCGTGCGCGCAATCCACAAAACACCTTCAACAAATAAGCGGTTATTCAAACCGCTCCGCCCGGGATCACCCACTTTCCCAAGGCAGTGCGGCTCAATCTTCGCCCATTGGGCGTCAGTCAGGACAAAACGCTCTTCCATGAAAAGCGTGAATCACAAAAGACGTGGTCAGGGGAATCCTTAAATCTCAACAAGCCCTGAAAAAAAGCGGCGCCAAAAAACTTTTGTAATTTTTATAACAACACTTTACCCAGCCGCCGCCACCAGCGTACCGCCGGTAAAGCGCCAGATCCGGTCCAGATGCTCCACCCCGGTCAGACGATGCAGGATCAGCAGCACGGTGCGGCCCTCCGTCGCGGCATTGAACACCCGGAAGAATTCCTGCTCGGTCGCCGCATCCAGCCCGGCGCAGGGCTCGTCCAGCAGAATGATCGGCGCGTCCATCAGCAGCGTGCGGGCCAGCGCCAAACGCCGCCCCTGCCCGCCCGAGAGCGTCGTCCCGCCCTCGCCCAGCCAGCTCTCCAGCCCCTCGGGCAGCGCCCGCACCACATCCGCCACCTGCGCCGCCTCAAGCGCCGCCCAGAGCCGCGCCTCGTCCGCCGCCGGATCGCCCAGCAGCAGATTATTGCGGATGCTGTCGGCAAATAGATGCGTGGTCTGGCCCAGATAAGCGATGCGCTGGCGCAGCGCCTCCGCCGGCAATTGCGCGATATCCACCCCGCCAAAACGGATCTGACCCGAGACCGGCTTGATCAATTTCAGGATCAGCGCCGCGATGGTCGATTTCCCCGCCCCTGACGGCCCCAGAATCGCCGTACGCGAGCCCTCCGGCAGCTGCAGAGAGAGGTTTTCGAACACGAAGGGCCGGTCCGCGCCGTAGCGGAAGCTCACATGCTCGAAGGCGATGGCGTTGCGCCTCGGCATCGCCATCGGCATTGCCGGCTCGGGCACCGGTGCTGGCGCATCCGCCGCCTGCACCACCCGAACCGCCGCCATCTTTGCCTGGCCGTAGAGCAGCCCGGCGCGCGGCAGGCCGATCACCGACTCAAAGCCAGCCGTCAGCACCAGCACCGCGGCCACCGCCTCGATCGGCAGGCCGAAAAACCCGAGAATGATCGCCAGCAGAATGCCGGCCTGGGCGGCGATGAAAGCGATGGCGTTCAGCCGCGCCCCCTCCCCCACCAGCTCGCGCTGCGCGGCCAGAAGCTGCGCCTCGCGCGCCTGCACCTCGGCCAGCATGCGGCCCTCGGCGGCGAAGATTTTCACTTCCCGCAAACCATGCAGCGCATCCAGGGCGGCAGTGCGCAAGCCGGCCATCGCCAGCCCGGCCTTGGCCGCATTGGCCTGCGCCGCCCGCGCCGCGCGCCAGGGCAGATAAAAAGCCACGACGGCAAAGGGCAGCAGCGCCAGCACCGCCAGCCCATGCTCGGCCCACAGCACCCAGCCCAGCACCGGCAGCAGCACCACAGCGCTCAGCAGCGGCACGAAAATCCGCAGGAACAGCCCGTCCAGCGTGTCGACATCATTCACCAGCCGGGAGAGCGCATCGCCCGAGCGGCGCAGCCCCAGCCCGCCGGCGGCGCTGCGCGCCAGCCCGCGAAACAGCCAGATCCGCAAATCCCCCAGCGCCCGGAAAATCGCCTCATGCCCGACCACACGCTCGCCATAGCGCAACAGCACCCGCGCCACGCCCATCCAGGAGAGCAAAGCCGGCACCGTCAGCGCAAAGCCGGCAATGGCCAGCGCCAGCGCATGGCCGGAGAGGCCCATCATGGTGATCGCCGCCAGCAGCGCCGCCAGCGCCAGCAGCACGGCCAGCGCCAGCCAGCCCGGATGACGCAGCCAGAGGCCGGTGACGCGCGACAGCGGGCTCATGCCTGCGCCCCCGCCAGCTGGCATAGCGCAAGGCATCGAGATCCACCCGCTTGGCACCGATGGTCTTGGCGAGATCCAGCGCCTGGGTGGAATGGGTGGCCAGCACCACGGTACGCCCGGCGGCGAGATGCTTCAGGCTTTCCAGAATATCGCGCTCCACGGCGGGGTCGAGATGCGAGGTCGGCTCATCCAGCAGCAGCAAGGGGGCATCCTTCAGAAAGGCGCGGGCGATGGCGATGCGCTGCGCCTGCCCGCCGGAAACACCGAACCCGCCCTCGCCCAACGGCGTGCGCACACCTTGCGGCAGTGCCGCCACCAGCTCCTCCAGATGCGCGTTGCGGATGGCATCCTTCAGCTCATCCTCGCTCGCGGCGGGGTTGGCGAAGCGGATATTCTCCTCGATCGTGCCGGCGAAAATCACCGGCTTCTGGCCGATCCAGCCCAGCATCCGGGTGCGCGCCGCCGGCACCAGATCCTCCAGCACCGCGCCATTGATGGTGATGCGCCCGCCCTGCGGCGCCAGAAAGCCCAGGATCAGGTCGATGATGGTGGATTTGCCGGTGCCCGAGGCGCCGGTGAGCAGCAGCATCTCGCCGCGCCCGACCTTGAAGGAGAGATCCTCAACCACCGGCCGCGCCGGGTCCCAGCCATAGGTGACATGCTCGAAGGCCAGCGTGACCCCCTGCGCGGCGACGGAGCGTATATCGACCGGCGGCACCGGGGCCGGGGCATCCGGCAAAGCGGACAGCTCCTCGGCCACCGCCTCCACCGCCATGCGGTCGCCATAAACCGCCGAGAACGCGCGCAGAGGCGCGAAAAACTCCGGCACCAGCAGCACCAGGAACAGAGCAGTCGGCGCCAGCTCATGTGCGCCGTGCAAGGCCGGGGCGAACCGCACCACGATCAAAATCAAAGCCGCCGCCGCCGCCAGATCCAGCGCCGTGGAGGACAGGAAGGCGACCCGCAGCACCCGCATGGTGCGCTCCCGCAACTCCCGCGCCGCACCGGCCAAAGCCCGCGCCTCATCCTCGCTGCGCCCGGCCAGCACGATCGTGGAAATGCCGCGAATGCGGTCCATGAAGCGCACCTGCAGCCGGGTCATCGCCAGAAACTGCTTCTTCGCGGCGATGCCCGCACCGATCCCCGCCACCGCCATGGCAAAGGGCACGAACAGCCCGGCGAGGATGAGGATCAGCCCGCTGCGCCAATCCAGCAGCAGCGCCACCAGCCCGATCAGCCCCGGCCCGATGATCGCCATGCCGGTGGCGGGCACCCAGCGGGCGTGAAACCCGTCCATCGCCTCCACCCGGTCCACCGCGCTGGCAGCCAGCTCGGCCGAATGGCGCCCGCGCAAGCCCGCCGGCCCCAGCGCCAGCAGCGCGCTCAGCACCTGGCCGCGCAGCCGCCGGCGGGCCGCGGCCCCCAGCTCGAAATTCCCGCGCTCATTGCGCAATTGCAGCCCAGCACGCGCCAGCACCGCCAGCGCGAAGACCAGCCCGGCGATGCTGGCTGAAATCCCGCCGCGCTGCACATGCAGCAGCGAGGCCAGCAGCCGTGCCGCCGCCCCGGCCTGGATGATGCCGCAGACCACCCCCAATCCGCCGAAGAGAAACGACAAATTCGCCGCACGAAACCCAAGTTTTTGTTCAGATTTTATCCAGGGTTTCGTGGCACTATTCATGGCGTTCTATCTAGCCTCCCCTCCCCAGCTTGCCCAGGGCTGGACGAGTGACAAAAAATGTTGAAAAGCCGCGCCAAATGATCATCGCCAGGACTCTCGAAGAGCTCACCGCCGCCCGCGCCACGCTGGGCGATGTCGGTTTCGTCCCCACCATGGGCGCCCTGCATGCCGGGCACCTGAAGCTCGTGGAGGCGGCGCGGGAAGCCGACCTTACCCCGGTTGCCAGCATTTTCGTCAACCCGACCCAGTTCGGCCCGAAGGAGGATTTCGCCCGCTATCCGCGCGATGAGGCCGGGGACATCGCCAAGCTCGAAGCGGCCGGCTGCAAGCTGGTCTGGATGCCTGGCGTCGAGGAGATGTACCCGGCCGATGCGGCGACGAGCATCCATGTCGCCGGCCCCAGCCAGCGCTGGGAGGGCGCCACCCGCCCCGGCCATTTCAACGGCGTGGCCACTGTGGTGGCCAAGCTATTCGGCCAGATACGCCCGCAGGCGGCGTTTTTCGGCGAGAAGGACTGGCAGCAGGTGCAGGTGGTGCGGCGGATGGTGGCGGATCTGCTGCTGCCGGTGCGCATCGTCCCGGTCCCCACCGTGCGCGAGGCGGATGGGCTCGCGCTGTCCTCGCGCAACGCCTATCTCAGCCCCGAGGAGCGCCGCGCCGCGCCAAAGCTGCACGCCGCCCTGCAGCATGCGGTGAAATATCTGCAACAGGGCAAGGAGCCGGCCGCAATTCTGCATCACACTCGCATGGAGCTCGCCGCCGCCGGCATGGTGCCCGACTATGTGGCGCTGGTGCAGGCGCAGACGCTGGAGCCGATCGCCGCACTGCAGACGCCGGCACGGCTGATCGCCGCAGCAAAACTCGGGCATGTCCGCCTGTTGGATAATCTGCCGATCGGCTAACAAAACTAACTATCATTTAACACCCTGGAAACAAGCGGATCATCCACAATCCGCTTGCGCGACTCTGTGTTTGCATGTAGGCCAACCGTCTCAACATCCAGGCCTTTCCTGCAATGTCAAAGCTGCCGCCGCCCGATGCGCTGAAACCCGAAGATAAACGCAAGGAGCCGCGCCAGCGCGTGCTCGGCCGGGCGAAACTCTATGTCGGCATGTTCAGCCCTACCGTCTATGATTGCCTGATCATGGAATATTCGGACAATGGCGCGCGGATCGAGACCAGCGCCGTGGTGCAGGTGCCGGATCTGTTCAAGATCCAGGTCGGCGAACAGCCGGCACGCCGGGCGCGCCGGGTCTGGAGCCGGGGCAATGCCGTCGGGCTGGAATTCCTGGATCCGCCGCCCAACGAATAACCGCCTTCAGACGAACGTCACCACCAGCCAGGCCGCCAGCGCCCAGCCGGCGCTGATCGATACCCCCAGAACCAGCCCCAACAGCGTGCCGACCTGAGTTTTGCCAAAGGCCGCGCGGCTGAGCGGAATCGGCAGTCGGCGCCCGAGCCAGAGATTGCTGGCCAATGCCCCCGCCACCCCCAGCAGCATGACCGGCGCCAAAGCCGGGCCTTTCACCAGCACCGCCACAACCGGCAGGCCGATAATCGCCAAAGCCGTCTGCGCGCAGACCAGATACGCCGCACGGCGCGGCGCCCGCGCCGCCACCGGGGCCGACGCGATGAGGGCCGGCATGTCATTCATCTGTGCCAGCACCGAGATGAAGAACAGCCCGAGCTGCCCGGCCAGAAACACCAGCAACGGCACCGTGACCGCCAGCCCGATCACCACCTTGCCGAGCAAAATCGCCACCACCGGGATCAAGGTGAGGGAACGATAGGCGATCTGCGAGACCAGCCCGGGAAAGCGCGCCAGCAGCCGGCGGTCCTTCGCCATCAGGCTGGAAAAGGCGCTGTGCCGGAACCGCGCCTGCTGCGCCCCCTCCCGCCCCGCCGGCCGGTAGCTGGCGGCACTGATCGCCCCGCGCGCGAACGGCCCGGCCAGGAACACCCAGACCAGGCAAAACACCAACGCCGCCAGCGCCAGCGCGGCCAGCAGCGGCGCTGGCTGACCCAGCAGACCGCGCGCGAAGAGATAAGCCAGCCCACCCCCGCTAGGCCCCGGCAGCAGCCCGGACCAGAACCCCGCCAGCGCCGCGTGCGGCACGAAATGCGGGGTCTGGCCGAGAATGAAGATGCCGACCCCGGTGAACAGCGCCAAAGAATGTCCGGCCCGGCGCGCCGCCATCGGCCCGATCCGCCCGACCAGCACCACCACCAGCGCGAAGGCCAACGCCGCCACCACCAGCGCCTCGGCCAGCAGCATCGGATAGACCGCGAGCGCCCAGAGCTGCCCGAAAATGATCAGCCCGTTGGCCAGCATCCCCGCCAGCAGCAGCCAGGGGGCGAGGATGCTCAGCGCCACGCCCAACATGCGCACCGCCAGCACCCGGTTGGGCGCAATCGGCGAGGCGAGCAGGAAATCCGCGTCGCCGCGGGCATAGAGCACGTCGATGCAGGCCATCATCGCGCGCGAGAACATCAGCACGAAGAGGAACGCGAGATTGATGTTGAGCGCCAGCAGCATGATCTCCGGCGCCACCGGATGGCGCATGATCAGATGCCCCACCAACACACCGAAAGCCTGGAACATCAAAATCACGATGCTCGCCGGCACCAGCACATAGCGATGGGTGCGCACGAGAATGGAGCCGCGCCACAGCACTTTCAGCTCATGGCGCAGCAGCCAGAGAAATCCGGGCGGCTTGAACATCAGCCGGCAGTGAGCTGGAGAAACACATCCTCCAGCGTGCCGCTCTCAAACCCTGCATGGCCGCGCAACGCCTCCAGCCCGCCCTCGGCCACAAGCGTCCCGCCAGCGAGAATGCCGATGCGGCTGGCCAGCCGCTCGGCCACTTCCAGAATATGGGTGGTGAGAATAATCGCCGCGCCATTCTCGACATGTCTGGTCAGCAGATTTTTCACCAAACGGGCGGAACCGGCATCCAGCCCGGTGAAGGGCTCATCCAGCAACAGAAATTTCGGATCATGGATCAACGCGCCGGCCAGCACCGTCTTCTGCTTCATGCCGCGCGAAAACCCCTCACAGCGCTCGGCCCGGTGCGGCCAGAGGCCCAGCAGGTCCAGCAGCTCATCGGCCCGGCGGCGGGCCAGATCCGGCGGCACCTGCCAGAGCCCGGCGATGAATTCCAGATATTCCAGCGGGCTCAGCTTGTCGTAAAGCAGTGGCTCATCCGGCAGCCAGGCCATGATCGCCTTCGCCCCCAGCGGGTCTTTTACCACGTCCCGGCCAAAAACCTCGATGCGCCCGGCATCGGGCGGGGTCAGCCCGGCGATCATCCGCAATGTCGTGGTTTTGCCGGCGCCATTGGCGCCGAGCAGCGCGTAAAATTCCCCGGGCGGATGGTCAGGGTCAGCCCCTCCACCACCTTGCGCCCGAAGGATTTACTCAAGCCCTGCGCATTCAGCGCCCATGCGGTCTCCATGCCGCTAACCTACCGATGCGCGGCGGCGGCGGCCAGAGGCAATGACCTGAGCTTAGAGCAATATGTGTTTAGGTTGACGCGCCAGCGTCAAGATAAACACTTGAAATTGCTCGCTAAAACAAAACTTAGAGCCATCAAGCTAAAAGCTTGATGGCTCTAAAGGCTGAGCTCCGGCGCGTTGCTGCCCAGGATCTGCTGGATCGTCGCCTGCGCGCCCTGCAGGTCATGTCCGCCGATCTGCTGGCGGGCCTGCTCGATCTGCGCCACCACCGGATCCTGGCTCGGGTCATTGGCGCGCGTGGCCACGACACTGCGCTGCAGAATATTGGTCTCGGCGCGTTCCAGCGCCTCGTCTGCGGTGCCGGTCTGATGGCGCATCAGAGACTGGTTGGCGCTCATCAGCAGCATCGCCACATTCGCATCCGGGCCGACCTGAGGGGCCGGCGGCGTCGGCGCGATCGTGGATTTCGTATCCATGCCGTTGATGTTGCTGGCCTTGGGCGATAGCGGCAGCGAGGAGCGCGTGCCGATATCATTGCCAGGTCGCGCGCCGGTCATGCTCCGCGGCGCGCTCTGCGCCACCGCCAGCGGCGCCGCCAACAGCAACGCGCTGAAAATCATTGGTTTTGCCAAGCGCATTTGAAAGCTCCTGTTCATGAAACCAGCCGGGCGGCGAGCCGCCCGGCGTTTTCTAACGTTCCGTTAGATAAAGCCCAGCCTCACTGCGCCGGGACGGTGACCGCATGCGTGGTCTGGGTCGTCGTGGTGTTGCCGGGCGGCAGCATCGGCGCCGCCTGCGGCTGCACCTGGCCCGCGCTCTGCACCGTCTCGGTGGTCGTGGTCGTCGTCTGCGGCGGATTATCGGCGCAGGCGCTGAGCGCACCCGCCGCCACGATCATCGGAATCGCCAGCGCAATATTGAATTTTTTCATATCGCCCTCGCCTTAATCGTTGCCGGTTGTGGTCGTGGTCGTGGTCTTCTTCGAATAATAGGTCTGCGCCGGCACGCTGGTCGTCGTCGTGCTGTCGGAGGCCGCGCCGTTCACGTTGCCGTAGGTGGTCTTGGTGGATTGGTAGGAATTACCATAACCATCCGTGGCCTTGGTGGTTTCCGTGGTGCTCAGCGTACCGGGGGCGGGCGGCACCACCGGGGTGGGCGCGCTCATCGCCGGCGCGCTGGTCGTGGTGGTGGTGCTCTGCGAGTAGGTGGCACTCTGCGCCAGCGCCATCCCGCCCATCATCAAACTCGCGGCCATGCCAGCCATAAAACCGTATTTCATGGTCATTCTCCTTGCTGTTGAGTTCGACCGGAACAACGCCGCCACACCATCGGGCAGGAAGCGGGTTCAAATAATCGAACCGGGATCACGATCTTTCGTTTAGCAAATCGAATCTGGGCGCTGAGTGAGGCGGAAAAAGGGCCGCGCGATTAAAGCGCGGCAAGCCGAATGTTAGAAATGCCGCGCCGGCCTCTGACATTTCGCCGGGCGCATCGCGCAAAGGCTTGCGCTTTCAACAAATTTTAAAAAGGCGCGAAACCGCCGCGGGATTTCTACCGGTTTCATGAAAGCCCATTCATCCGGAGGGTGCCAATGAAAAAGCCGCCCGGAGGCGGCTTTTTCAGGAAGAGGTGGGGGGGTTTGAAAAAACACCCCACCCCTCCGGCGGCTTTTCCCCGCCGCTGGGCGGCGGCGGAACCTTGGCCGCCTCCGCCCTCCAAAAACTTTTGCTCACAAACGAGGTTTTTCAGCCTTCCTGGCGGTAATTCGGCGCCTCGCGGGTAATCGCCACGTCATGCACATGGCTCTCGCGCAGCCCGGCGCCGGTGATGCGGCGGAACTTGGTCTGGGTCTGCAGCGCCTCGATATCCGCGCTGCCGGTATAGCCCATGCCAGCCCGCAAGCCCCCGACCAGCTGATGCACCACCGCCGCCATCGGCCCCTTATAGCCCACCCGGCCCTCGATGCCTTCCGGCACCAGCTTCAGGCTGTCCTTGATCTCCTGCTGGAAATAGCGGTCGGCGGAACCGCGCGCCATCGCCCCCAGCGAGCCCATGCCGCGATAGGATTTATAGGAGCGGCCCTGATACAGGAACACCTCGCCCGGCGCCTCATCGGTGCCGGCCAGCATCGAGCCGACCATTACCGCATCCGCACCCGCCGCCAGCGCCTTCACCATGTCGCCCGAGGCGCGGATGCCGCCATCGGCAATCGCCGGCACCCCGGCCTTGCGGCAGGTGGCGGCGGTTTCCATCACCGCGGTGAATTGCGGCACGCCGACACCGGCCACCACGCGGGTGGTGCAAATCGAGCCCGGCCCAATGCCGATCTTCACCGCATCCGCGCCGCTATCGATCAGCGCCTGCGCGCCCTCTGGCGTGGCGACATTGCCGGCGATGATCTGCACGGCATTGGAGGCCTGCTTGATCTTCGCCACCGCCTTCAACACCCCGTCCGAATGGCCATGGGCGGTGTCCACCACCACCACATCCACCCCGGCCTCGATCAGCGCCTCGGCGCGGGCCATGCCATCGGCGCCGACGCCGGTGGCGGCGGCCACGCGCAGCCGGCCCAGCTCGTCCTTATTGGCCAGCGGATAGGCCTGCGCCTTGTCCATATCCTTCACCGTCATCAGCCCCACGCAGTGGAAGGCCTCGTCCACCACCAGCAGCTTCTCCAGCCGGCGCTTATGCAGCAAGGCGCGCGCCTCCTCAGGAGACACCCCCGCCGTCACCACCGCCAGATTTTCGCGGGTCATCAGCTCATAGACCTTGGTGCTCAGATCCGTGGCGAAGCGCACATCGCGATGGGTGAGAATGCCGACCAGCTTGCCGTCGCGCTCCACCACCGGAAAGCCGGAGATGTTGTGCTGGGCCATCAGCGCGCGGGCATCTTCAAGGGTCTGGTCGGGATAGATGGTCAGCGGATTGACCACCATGCCGCTCTCGAACTTCTTCACCTTGCGGACCTGGGCGGCCTGCTCCTCGATGGTGAAGTTTTTATGAATGACGCCGATGCCGCCCTGCTGCGCCATGGCGATCGCCATTTGCGCCTCGGTCACGGTATCCATCGCCGCCGAGATCAGCGGGATGTTCAGCGAAATCGTGCGGGTAAGTTTGGTGGCGGTTTTCACCGTGGCCGGGAGAACCTGGGAATAGCCAGGCACCATCAGCACGTCGTCGAAAGCCAGCGCCTCCGCGATCCGGTTGGAGAGTTCCGTGCTGTGTGAAAAATCCGATGCCATCGCCAATGCCCACCTATAGAGACCTTGGCGGCTCCCATTATCCGGCTCTCCCGGCCCGCGCAAGTCGCATGTGCCATGCGCGCCGGGCGTAAGCGGCTTATGCCGGCCGAAAGCCGGTGGCGACCACGTACATCTCCTTGGAATCCTTGCGGCTGGCCGGGGGCTTGGCGTGCTTCACGCTGCGAAACCGCGCTTTCAGCGTGTTCAACATGTCCTTCTCCGCCCCGCCCTGGAACAATTTGGCGACGAAGGCGCCGTCCGGCGCCAGAATCTCGCAGGCGAAGGCCAAAGCCGTCTCGGCCAGGGCCATGATGCGGATATGGTCGGTGGCGACGTGGCCGGAGGTGTTCGGCGCCATGTCCGAAAGCACCAGATCCGCCTTGCCACCGAGCAATTCGGTCAACCGCGCCTCAATGCCCTCCTCCAGAAAATCGCCCTGGATGAAATCGGCCCCCGCCACCGGCTGGATCTCCAGCAGGTCGATGCCGACCACCTTGGCCGCCCCCCGCTCCAGCGCCACCTGGCTCCAGCCGCCGGGAGCCGCGCCCAGATCCAGCACCCGGCTGCCCTTGCCGATCAGCTTATATTTCTCATCCAGCTCGATCAGCTTGAAGGCGGCGCGCGAGCGCCAGCCGGCGGCCTTGGCGGCGGTCACGTAGGGGTCGTTGAGCTGGCGCTGCAGCCAGCGTTGCGAGGAGCTGGAGAGCTTGCGCGCATTCTTCAGCCGCACGGCATCCCGGCGGGGCGGCAGCTTGGAGGTCGGGTCGGTCATGCGTGCAGACGGGATTTATGAGCGTGCATGTCGCGCATCAGCCTCATCAACATGCCTTCGCGCAAGCCCCTATCGGCCACCATCAGCCGTGGCGCCTGCCATAATTCATGAATCGCGGCGAAAATGGCACAGCCGGGCAGCACGAATTCCACCCGCTCATGGCCGATGCAAGGATGGCGCGACAGCCCTTCGCGACCCAGCGCCCGGGCCTCGGCCAGCGCCTCATCGACCGCGCGGCGCGACAGCGAGACCCCATCCACCAGCCCGCGCTTATAGCGCTCCAGCTTCAGCGAGACCCCGCCAGCGTGGTGACTGTGCCCGAGGTGCCGACCATCACCACCCCGCCGCGCCGGATTTCCTCGCCAATCCGATGCACCGCCTCGAACGGGCGCAGCATCGCAACGATATCCTCGGCCAGCCGGGAAAACCCCTCATTCTGGTAACAGGCGCCAGCGCAACGCTCGGAGAGCGTGACCACCCCACCGGCAGCGAGAGATAGCCGATCAGCTCGGGATGCGGCCCGGCATCCAGCCGCACCCAGGCAATCTCGGTCGAGCCGCCGCCAATATCGAACAAAAGCGCCCGCCGCCCGGCCCGGCGCAGCAGCGGCGCGCAACTCTCCACCGCCAGCTCCGCCTCCTCGCGCGGGTTGATGATCTCCAGCGGCAAGCCCGTGGTCTCGCGCACCCGGCGGACGAATTCATGGCCGTTTTCCGCCTGCCGGCAGGCCTCGGTGGCGATGGCGCGCAGCCGGATGGGGCCGTTCAGCTCATCCCCCGCGAAGCGCCGGACCCGCTCCGCACAGATGCTGAGCGAGGCGATGGCGCGCTCCATCGCCAGCTCGGAGAGCTGCCCGGTTTCATACAACCCCTCCCCCAGCCGTACGACTCGGGAGAAACTATCGAGAATATGAAAGCCCTGCGCCGTCGGGTGCCGACCAGCATACGGCAATTATTGGTCCCGAGATCGATGCCCCCGAACACGGCGCGGCGTTTTCCCCGCCGGTGGGAAACCGGCCGCGTCGGCTGCGCGAGGGAGAACTGACTGGCCATACTCTATATATTCGCGGAATATCCCAGCGGAGCAAGACGCAAATCCGCCCCCGCAAACCCGACCCGCAGATTTTGTGTTGATTGAATGACAGACCGGGCTTGCCCCCGCCAAATGTCGATGCTAGATGCTCGCCACCGATACCGCTTGGGGATAGTTTAGCGGTAGAACTTCCGACTCTGACTCGGACAGCCTTGGTTCGAATCCAGGTCCCCCAGCCAAAAAATCGGTAACCTCATGAAAAGTAAGGTCTTACGCGGACGGCCCAGCCCGCAGGACCTGCTTTGTGCCCAAATCTTCCCACAAAACTTCCCACATCACCCGCAAGGGCCGGACGTATTACTACCGGCGGCGTCTTCCTGGTTCGCGTTTCGGTGAGGTATGGATCAACCTCAAGACGCGAAACTACAGGGAAGCCGAGTACCTTGCCGGGATGCTGGATGCTGAATTTGGACGGGCCTTACCGCAATTGCGAGACCGGGCCATGAGCGCGGAGGCAGAGATACAGGCCATCCTCAAGGCCAAGCTCAAGACCTTCCTGGACGAGGACCTGGAGCGGCGGATGACCCGCAAGCCCTTCTCGGCTGTCTACGCGCACTGGTGGGAGATCGGGGACCCACAGACTTCCGACGAGGCAGACCTGCGGGCCATTCGGAACGCCCAGGACAGCCTGAGGCGCGACTTGGTACAGAACAGCCCCGTGGAGATGGGCGACTATGCGGCTGCCCTGATTAAGGAGCGCGGCCTGCCTCCCGAACTGCTGAACCATCTGACCTACGGGCTCATTGAGGCTGCCATCAAGGGCTGGGAGATCGCGGAACGCCGCACCCTGGGCCAAGAACCCGTGGTCATGCTGGCCGAATCGGCCTTGCCTGCCGTGCCGGTCCCTCCCGTCACCCCAGAGGCACCCAAGGCCCCTACCCGCCCCCTGGCCTCGTCCTACGTGGATGATTTCCAGGCGTGGGGCACCGCCTCGTCTGGCTGGCGAGCAGGCCCGCTCAAGCAAGCGCTGGTCTCGTTGGCCATGTTCCGAGAGGTGGTGGGTGACCTCCCGGTGGACCAATACACCCCCGAACATACCGAGCAGTTCCGCGCCGTTCTCCGCAAGCTGCCGATGATCTACCGGAAGTCGCCCAAGGAGAAGGACAAACCGTTGGCGGAAATCATCGCCGAGTCGCCGCCCGGTGCCCATCTACTGTCCGACAAGACCGTAAAGCGGCACTTCTGGGCCGTGTCCCGCTTCTTTGAGTTCCTGAAAGAGACCGGGCGGCTACCCAGAACATTCGCCAACCCGGCCCAGGGGTTCACCTTCAAGGCCAAAGGGTCCGTGCGCGACGACCGGGACATGTGGACTGGGAAAGAACTGGCCGCCCTTTTCGCCTCCCCCATCTGGACTGGCTGCAATCCGTTCTATCGGGCACGGGCCGGAGACCAGATCATACGGGACGGCATCTTCTGGCTGCCGCTGCTCGGCGCCTTCCACGGGAACCGCCTGGAAGAGTTCGCCCAACTTCGGGGAGCGGACGTGGCCCAGGCGGGCGATATCTGGTTCCTGAACATCACCGATGAGGACGGACGGCAACTCAAGAACGCGCAGTCCCGGCGTAGGGTGCCCTTGCACTCCGAACTGATAAAGCTGGGGTTCCTCCAGTACGTCCAGGCCACCGCGCCCGCACCAGACGCGCCCGTGTTCCCAGACCTGAAACCGCGCGGCGTGGATGCCAAGCAGGGCTATAGCTTCACCAAGCGGTTTTCGGCCTACCGGCGGGCCATCGGGGTCTACAGAAAGGGCCTGGATTACCACTCTTTCCGACATGGCGTGACTACCAAGCTGTTCGAGGCTGACGTGAATGAGGGATGGATTGACCTGCTGACGGGCCACGAGAGCGGCGGGGAGAGCCGGAAGCGCTATCTAAAAGGCATCCCGCTGGAGAAGCTGAAAGAGGCCATCGAGAGGGTGACTTGGCCTGAGGTGGACCTGTCTTGGCTGTATGTGGAGCGGGCGGACTAAACCCCTCCTGGTCTCAGGCATATTGCTTTCGGCGGCGTTCCATGTTCCCGTTAAGCTAGAACGAATGAGATAAAGCATGGCGCATTTCGACAAGGACAAGTTTGCCGAATACATCACCGCGCATGTGTCTAAGCAACGGTTTGGCGAAGGTCGATGCGCCCACTATGTCCGCATGGCTTTGGCCGCAGCCGGTATGCGTCCCGTCACGTGGCCCGAACCCGCGAGATTATGGGGAGGCACGTTGTTGGCCCTCGGGTTCATACCCGTTCCAGCACCTAATTACGTGCCACAAAAAGGCGACATCGTCGTGATCCAACCAGTTAAGGCCGGTGAAGCGGGGCATATCGAGGGGTACAATGGCAAAAATTGGGTCTCAGACTTTGTTCAAGATGATTTCTGGCCGAGCCATATGTATGCGAAGGCAAAGCCTGGTTTTGTCGTGTATCGCCGGGCTGATTAGTGTTACGCCCGCCCTGGCCAGGGCACCGGATTGTAATTCGGATCGTCAGGCCGTTACGATTGACCCAGTTTTCAAGCTTAATCTCCCAGCCAGCTTCTATGAAGCGCACTACGCCCGTGCATCACCCGCCTTGCTGAATGAGTGCGGAATCACAGTTTCTAAAAAGGCTGATTATAGATACTGGGTTTTTGCATCGGTAAACGCTGGCCCAGACCAGTACGTGATCCTGGGCGGGGAGGTCCGCGATAATACCGGGCAAGATACCCCTAAGGGCCGATGGTCACCCGATATGTTCGGCAACCTCGACCAGATCAGCGCAGGGAAGTGTACTGCCATAAGCTGGCCAATAGACATATTTTGCAGCGCTGGCTCTGGGCCGCCGCCTGTTGCCGTGCTGAATAAATTAGCCGCTGATACGGTGGCACGGTATGAAGCCGCCTTTGGCTCACGGGCCGGTTTCATGGAAGAACTCAAAAAACAAGACCGCATCCCTAACGATCCTGGCCTTAAGATACTCAATCAAGCTCTTGCCACACAGCAATGAGACTTCCAGGGCCGTCAGGTCCGCATCGTTACCATCAATGAAAACCCCTGGTTCGTGGCGGCGGACGTGTGCCGGGCGCTGGGCATTTATCTAAAGTCCACCGGGGCGGTTAACATCAATGCCGCCCTCATGAAACTTGGCGATGACGAGAAGGGGACCAATCGGATTGGTACCCCTGGTGGAGCCCAGGCTATGGCCGTTATCTCTGAGTCCGGCCTGTACAAGCTGGTCATGCGTTCGGACAAACCCGAGGCCCGCCAGTTCCAGGACTGGGTTACCCGCGAGGTCCTGCCCGCTATCCGCCCATCTGGTTAGGCCGAGGCAAAACTGGCGTATGTCAACGTTGTTTTAATGCAATGTTGGCAATCTGTAGACAATCAGAGGTGGCGCAAATACCTTAGCTATAAAGTTAAGCGGGAGCCACTTTATGACCTGGACCTACAGCCAATCGACTGGCGAACTATCCGAAAATGGCCGGTTGGTGGGAAAAGGATACTCTGGAACTCAGGGAGGACGAAATAATCCAGCCATGCAGTCTGTCCCGAATATCGGGCCTATTCCCCAGGGAACCTACACCATCGGCGCCCCCCACGATACCACAACGCATGGCCCTTATGTTATGCGCTTAACCCCTATCCCTGGTTCGGTGACCTTTGGGCGTAACGGCTTCCTCATCCATGGCGATAACCGACGCCACGATGCCTCACAGGGCTGCATCATCATGGGGCCACAAATAAGGCAAAAAATCTGGGCGTCTGGGGATCATCGCCTACAGGTGACGAAATGAGACATGTGGCTCTTTTGGGAATATTGACCGCAGCCTGTGCTTGGCCAGCCCTTGCGGCCCCGCTCACGCCCCCGGAACTGCTCAAAGACATTCACCAGCAGGGGCCGCGCAACGTTGTGGCGCAATTGTCGGCTGGAAATGGTGCCCAATGGACGGACGTGCTGAACCGGATTTCCATGGGCAACGATGAGTGGCTGGCGGTTGCCGCAGCGTTACGCCCAGGCACGGACGCGGGGACGGGCGAGGACCTGACAGGCGCTTTGGCCTATGCGCTGCTCAAAAATCCCCAAGGCGTCCTGCCTCTCACGGGCGGCAGTATCCCGCTTGAGGCGGTTTGCAATGTGCCACTCATTGAACCTACAGATGCCCAGGTAGCCAAGTGGAAGGCCGAGGCCCTGACTGCCCTGTCCCGCGTGAAGGCCACTAGCCTTGCCCGTGAGGTAGCAGCCTGCCGGGCGGATTTTTTGGCGGTGCCAGTGCATCAAGATAGCGGTGCCTAACGCCTCATCGCCAACCCGCCCGCACCCAACGACAACGCCACGCCCCCGGATGGAGGCAGCGCGGCACCCATGAGGATCGCTGCCTAAACCACAAGGAACCTAACATGCTGACACTGACTGGAACCGCCCCGGCCCCGCTGGTGGCGAATGTGAACGGACGCGCCCTGACCACAAGCCGGGCGGTGGCTGAGTATTTCGGCAAGGAACACCGCAACGTCCTGCGGGTAATTGATGAAATTGCTACCACCGAACCCGCATGTTCGCTCCATTTTGAGCAGACGTTCGTGGCCGTTCCTATGCCGCGCGGTGGCTACCGTGACGAGCGTATTTACCGGATGGACCGCGACGGTTTCACGCTGTTGGCCATGGGTTTCACCGGGGCCGAGGCGCTGCGCTTCAAGCTGGCTTACATCGCCGCCTTCAACCGTATGGAGGCCGCACTGACCCAGCAGGAACCCCAGGCCCCCGCCGTTCCCCAAACGCTGCCCGAAGCCCTGCGCCTCGCGGCGGACTTGGCGGACCGCGTGGGGCAGTTAAGTGAACGGGTGGAACAGCAGGCCGAGCAGTTGGCAGAGGATGCCCCGAAGGTCCAGGCGTTTGACCGCTTCATGGACGATGAGGGCCTGTTCGGTATCCGAGAGGCTGCCAGGATGACCTAGCGGGCCTTGAGGTGTCGTGTGGTGCCCGGTGCTGCTAGTGGATGAACCGCAACGCCAGGACAACGCCAGTCATCCAGAGGGCTATGGCGAGGTTAGCCTTCCAGATGCTACCTGTAAGGCGGCCTTCCTGGGCCTCTAGCTTGGCCTCAAGCGCCGCAATGTCCTGCCGGGTCGCTGCCGTGTTCATGATGGCGTCCTGTATCCCCTCGGCAAGCCATTCAGCCTGTGTGCGGGTGAACGCGCCGTCTGCCTCAAGGTGACGCGCAAGGCTCAGCCTGTCAAACGAAACGCGGCTATTCGGGCCTTTTCACTGGGTGCAACGTCAAACCCCATATTTTCCATAGTTATCAAAGCCTTGTGGTAGATAAGGTGGGATAGGTCCGCCCTTAGAGATGACCCGCGTGGGGCATGCCTCGGAAACCATCATACACCCGCCCGGTCCCTCCCGGCACCACCCGCCACCCTGAGTACCCGGATACCGCTTTTGGGTCCTCTCTGGGTCCTCCGGGCCGGTTCGGATTTCTCCAGGACCAACCAGGACCTTTCTGGATAAGTGGGGGGTTAGCACGACCCTAAGAGAGACAGGGCTGGCGGACACATGCTGTTGACCTTCCCGCTACCGGACGGCCCCCTGGTCACCAGCGGCTACCCGAGTACCCAGATACCGTCTTTGGGGGTGTTCTTGGGAGGCTCCGCTAGGTACGAACTTCGCAAGCTCAGATCAGGACCTTTCGGGATAAGTGGGGGTAACCCCACCCTATGATAGATACGCCTACGGGAACACGCTATGATCTTTCCCGCTATCGTCTGTCCCCGGCCTAGCCTCTCGCTACGCCCGGTGCCGCCGGGCCTATCCAAGCACCCGCACGGCACTTCCTGGGGCCGCGTCGGACCCTCACGGGCTGGGCGGGAAACCGGCTGGAAAACACAGGAACCTTCCCAAAAAGCCGGGGGGGGGGGTAACCCCTGCCTAAGAGGGCCACGGCCAGCGCACGCCAAGCATCTACCGCCAGCCCTCGTCCCTCACGCTAAAAATTTTGCACAACCGCAACCCATGGAGACCAACATGCGCCGGATTTCGTACGGCGATAACATCACCATCCGCACCAGCCCCGCCGAGGACGCCAACCTGCTCAAGCTAGCAGATGCCGCACGGGCCGCTGGCGTCCACTACCCGAACCGCTCGGGCATCATCAGGGCCGCGCTGAACATGGCGGTCCAGGAGGTTGAAACGTTCATTCGCCATCTGCCCCCGGCGTGACGGAAGCTCCCGGGCATCCCATGCGCCCCTCAAACTCGAACACCGCCTAACCTAGCCATAATCCGTACGCCCCGTGTGGCCCTGTCCGTCTGCTTCAACGTCCACAGTAATGCCTGGGAAACGTCAGACGGCGGCCCGTGGGCAACCGCAATTTCACAATCCTAAATTTGGAGACTTACACATGACCGATACCCCCATGCACACCCTTTTGCGCAGCCTCAAGGCACACGCGATTTACCCGGAGCAGCCGGAGGCTAACGAACCGATTGAAACTCAGGCGATGTATGAGGCTCCGGGGGTCTGTGAAGCCCTGGGCGTCCATTTGAGCGAACTTGTTGATCTCGTCCCGTACGAATGTATGCCAGGGATGGACGAGGCGGACCTTACTGCCATTTCGCCGGAGGGTGTCCTGGCCCTGGCACTGACCTCGGATGAACCCATCGCCCGCGAATTCAGAATGTGGATTGAGCAAACGGTTATGCCCATCGTATTCCTGAGCGGCATCTACACGGTCGAACAGGAGCATACGTGGGTTAAGGCTGGTAAGTCCGAAGACTTTCATATCCTTTCCTTCCTGGCCGAAAAGATGACGACTTCCTCCGGCAACCTCTGGATAGCCTACGAAGTCCTCCGCTCAATCTTGGAAGGCGGGGCTTACGTGGCGATTGCCGGGCATGTGCAATATGGCGTGATGACACGCGGCGAATCTGCACACCTCGTTAAGCAAGGCATCGCGCAATTCTCCAGGGCTTTGGCGGCTTAACCGCAGGCAACACTCGGCACCGGCTGGTTCCTCTAGGGACCGGCTGGGCCTTGCCTGAAATTCTATACACCAACTCAACGGAACCATTATGAATGACCCTCTGGCCACCATACGGGACATAGCGGCACTTCTCGTTACCGATGCTCAACTGTGCCCGCCCGGTGAACTCGCCATTCGCCTGCGGGAACGCGCCGCCAGCCTGCGCTGTGCCGTAGCGGCCCTCACCCGTGCTCTGGAGCAACTAGCCGCTGCCGAACAGGTGCCCGCCAGTGCCTGACGTGGGCCGAGAGGCAGCACCGCCAGAAAAACGCCTAACCCAGGAAGCCTTTGGGCGCTGGCAGGCCGCAAATGCGCTGAATGGCCATCGCCCCGGCCCGCAGCACACCAAGGCAATCTGGGCGGCCCTACAGACCATGGAGGACATGGCCAGGGAACGCGCGGCGGCCAAGGTATTCCTGAGTTCCTTGGACCCTGGCGTGGGCAAAACCCAGGCTGTTATCCACTTTGCCCGCTCCCTTGTTGCCGCCCAAGACTGCCGAGAGGTGGGCATGATGATCCTAGTGGGACGGGTGCATGAAGCCGAGGAACTGGCCCAGGCACTGGCAGACGTGAGGGAAGCCCTGGCGGTCTACGTCTCTGACCCCAAGGTGAACGAGACAAACAGCGGCGCAGAGCCTGGACAGGCGCAAATCCTCATTACAACCCAGCAGATGATTGAGCGGCGTCTCAGGCATAGCGGCACCTTCCATTCACTGGCCGAGTTCCACTATGCCGGACGCCCGCGCATGGTCCGCGTATGGGACGAGGCGTGGCTGCCGGGAGAACCGATAACAGTCGGGCGGCGGGCGGCACTGGGGTTAGCTGACCCGCTTCAACGGCGTTTTCCAAAGCTGGCGGACGAGGTGGAGAACATCGCATCACGCCTGAACGGTGCCGCGCGGGGTACTCTCGTGGACCTGCCGGACTTCGAGGCCCTGGGCGGCGAGCCCGCACTGTCCATCTTGGAGGGGGCTGGACTGGAGAAAAGGCAATCCGGCTATGACCTGCTGGCCAAACTGCTGCGCCTCAGTGGCCAAACGGTCCGTATCGGCCATGACGGGCAGTTAGGTGAGGCCCTGGTTTCCTACGCGGACTCCGGCACGGCAGAGATGGCCCCCTGCTGGTGCTGGATGCGTCCGGGCGGGTGCGCCAGACCTACCGATACGCCGAACAGGTCCGGCAGTGCCTGGAGCGCCTTCCCGGTGCTGAAAAGGACTACAAGCCTCTGCGGGTGGGCGTTTGGAGCCGGTCAGGGCGCAAGGACCTTTTCCATAACGCGCAGACCCGTCAGCCCCTGCTGGAGGGCATTGCCGAGACGATCAGAAGCAAGCCGGACGAGGCATGGCTTGTGATAGCCCATAAGGACAAAGCAGGCGTCTTGCCGTTTGTGAAGGCCCTGGCTGGGTTGCTTCCTGACCGGCAGGTTATGGCAGGTAGCCCCGGCGACGGCCCGCTAGGCCCCGTGGTTTGCGTCATCACCTGGGGTCAGCACATGGCGGTGAACCATTATCGGGATTTCGGCAACGTGATCCTTGCTGGAACCCTCTTCATGCGAGACAGCCACGCCATTGCCACTACTCATCTCGCGCAGGGACGAGAGGTTGCCTCCGGGTTCCGCCCAAAGGACGAGGTTGCCGCAACTGCTGCCGGTGAAATCCGCCACCACGTCCTGCAAGCCCTGTGCAGGGGCCGGGTGCGGCAGCTTGAAGGCGAACGCTGCGGGGCGATGACCGCATATGTGATCGCGTCGGAACGCTCGGGCATCAAGGACATGCTTCCCGATATTTTCCCAGGGTGTGAGGTCTTCACATGGCGAGACGAACCAAAGCCGCTATCCGGGAAACTCCAAGCAGCACTCAGCTACTTACGGGAGCAAACGGAGGCGGGCGTTCAGACGATCAGCTATCACGACATACGGACAGCAGCGGGCATCAAGAACGCGAACCACCTTGCACGAGACATAACCACCCGCCCGGAGTGGCTGGAGGCGATGCAGGAGCAGGGCTGGGAAGCTGACAGGCCCGCGAGGCGAACAGTGGGGCTGAAACGGACTACGGAAACAAACGAGGACCTCCAGGAAGCCGCGTAGGTCACTTCCATGCAACCACCGAGAATAACCACCAAGTTCCCTTATAGTACCTAGCAGTTTGCTGAAAAACTCCTGGCGGCCGGGATTATGATGTGATTCACTTTGGCTGGCAGGTTTTGTGAGGCGTGGGGTGCGGGGTTCTTTTCGAGATCAGGGCGGGATGTTTTCGTATGTTTCACCAGAAACACGGGTTCCGGCGACCCATCCGTTGCGAGCGATCCGTGCTTTGGTGCGGGATGTTCTGCATGAGATGAGCCGCAGCTTTGCCTGGCTGTATTCCAGGGAAGGCCGGCCCTCGGTGCCGCCTGAACAATTGCTGAGCGCGCTGCTGATCCAGGTGCTGTACGGGATTCGCTCGGAACGGCAGTTGATGGAGCAACTGGATTATAATCTCCTGTACCGCTGGTTTGTGGGCTTATCCCCGGATGATCCGGTCTGGAACCCGACCACGTTTAGCAAGAACCGCGAGCGCCTGCAGAACGGCGATATATTCCAGAAATTCATGAGCCGGCTGCTGAACCACCCGCGGGTGACGCCGCTACTATCGGATGAGCATTTCTCGGTGGACGGCACGCTGATCGAGGCGTGGGCGTCGCAGAAGAGCTTCCGGCCGAAGGATGGCAGCGACGATGATGGTTCGGATTTCCACGGTCAGAAGCGTAAGAACGATACCCATGCCAGCACCACCGACCCGGAAAGCCGGCTGTACCGCAAGGCCGCTGGGCGGGAGGCAAAGCTTTCGTATATGGGGCACGCGCTGATGGACAACCGGCACGGCTTGGCGGTGGGTGGCCGAGTGACCCAGGCCACAGGCACGGCTGAGCGTGAAGCCTCGGAAGCGATGTTGAAAGCCAAAGCCAAGTCGGCCGCCGGGCGGATCACCGTAGGCGAAGACAAGGCTTACGATACCGCCGATCATGTCGCCAATCTGCGCGACGCCGGCGTGACACCGCATGTCACACAAAACAACGGTGAGACCAAAACCGGCAGGCACCGCCGCAGCGCGATTGACGGACGCACCACGCGCCATCCCGGTTATGCGATGTCGCAGACCCGCCGGGCGATGATCGAGTGCATATTCGGCTGGGGCAAGCAGCACGGCACGATGCGCAAGACCAAGCTGCGCGGCGTTGCGCGGGTCGCCGGCACCTTCATGCTCAACCTGATCGCCTATAATCTGGTACGCATTCCAAAAATGGTGGCAATATAAGGGACGAGTCTGTCCGCTGGACGAAAAAAGTCCAGAAACCGGCAAGAAACTTCAATCACTTGAACCAAAATCCAGGCCCCAAAGCTAAATCAGAAAAAATAAAACCAAGTTTCGGGGTTTTTCAGCAAACTGCTAGAGGAAGTGGTGGCTATTTGTAGCTCTAGGACACCTTGAGGAACCTGACGTTAACCACCTGTACGTCAGGTTTTTATTCATCAAGACCAAAATCCACAAAACTATAGGCCGCTTTTCGTAACGTTAGGTTAGCATGACCATAGATATGTCTTGCCACCTTTCAGGTGCCTATAGGTAAACCTTCAAGGATAAATCATCATGTATCAGAACAACGAACCTAACAGCACCGCTGGGGAGGAAGGGACCTCCTGTGACCTCTCGGCCCTTAAGGAACCTCAAGGTGTAGTGGGCGTGGCTGAAAGCGCCCCCCGCACCGACGAGGCACCGACTGAATCGCACACCCCGCCCGCCCTGCCCTCCATCTCCAGCTTCTGGCTCGGTAATGCCTCAGTTTGACGTTCAGGGCGCACTGGCGGCGGGCTACAGCCCCTCCCAGCTTGTGGATTACCTGACCACTCAACACGCCTCCAACTTCGACTTTGCGGGTGCCCGCCAAGCTGGCTATTCGGACGACCAAATCCTCCAGGAATACCAGCAGGGATCGCCCGTTTCCACCTCGCCAGTCACGGCCCTTCGCAATTCCGCCGGGTCCGTCAACCCCCTCACAGGAACCACGGGTTCCGGCGTGAAATGGAGTTTGAACTAACACATGCCCACACTGACCCTCACGCCTCCGGGCGGGGGATCGCCGGTTTCTGTTTCGGTGGACGACAGCTTTTCGCAGTTGTCGCCTGCTGACCAGGAACAGACGGTCAATGAAATTTCCTCACAGGTATTCAAGTCCACCTCGCCCGTAACGGCCCTTCGCAATTCCGCCGGTTCCATCGTCTCGGGCCTTGGCGCAGCCGACAAAACCATAGGCCAACTGGCGGGCAAGTACGCGGGCGGCACGATGGTAGGAAACGGCCTCCAGACCTGGGCCGATACCGCCGGGAACGTCCTGAACGATGCCGGACAGGCCATTTCCGGTGACCGCCAATACGATGGGCAATCTATCCACCGCCTGGGCACCGACCTGTCCCAGGGCAACCTTGGCGGGGCCGCGTACGATGCTGCCGGTGCCGTCGCGTCCGCAGCGCCCTATGCCGCCACCGCAGCCCTTGGCCCTGGTGGTGTGGCCGCCCTGGCTGCCTCGGGTGCTGGCAATACCATCCAGGCCCGTGAGGCTGCCCAGGGCGAACAAGCGCCATCGGGCGGTGACCTACTGGCTGGCGGTGCCTCTGCGGCCCTGAACGCCCTCGGCGGCCCGCTGGCTCATGGTGTCATGGGCGGGATCGCCGGGCGACTGGCGGCCCCTGAAATCGCCTCTATGGCCTCTCCGGTTGCCCGTGCGGCGGCCCGCGTCGCCCTCGGGGCTGGCGCTGGCGGTGCCATGGGTGCTGGCAATTACGCCCTGGACAACGCAGGGACCGGGCAGGGCAACCTATCCGGCATGGGCAACGCGGCCATTGAGGGGGCCGGTACGGGCGCTATCGCCTCTCCGGTGGCCCAGGGTGCCGGGATGGGCGTGAAGGCCCTCCAGGACGCCAGAACAGCCGCGCAGGCCGGGCCGGACGTGCAGGCTTACCAGAAGGAAACCGCCCCGTGGACCGCTGCGGTCCAGCAGGCCGCCCAGACCATCAAGGCAGCCAATCCGAACCTGGACGACGACACGGTACAGCAGGCCGCGCAGGCCCAGGCGAACCAGCAGGGACTGGCGGCCCCGACCTATGACCAGCTTTCCCCGCAGGCCCAGAACGGCATGGCCAAAATGGGGTTGCTGAACCTCTACAATCAGCGCCTCCAGGCTTCCACGGCGAACATGGGCCGGGATACAGCGGAACCCGCTGCGGTGTTCAAGGGCGTCATGGATGACCTGTCCGGGAACATCAAACAAATCGGCCAGGGCCTCGCGGATGCCGGGCAGATCAGCAAGGACCAGATCGCGCCCCTTAACGCTGCCGTGGCGGAAGCTGTACGGAACAACCGGGTATCTGCCCGGGGCGGCGCGGACCTCGGCTATTTCGACACGGCGCGGGATCAGGTGGCGAACCTACCGATCGATCAATCCACCAAGAACACGCTGCTGCTGAACCTGAACATGCTGGACCTCGCCCAGCAGAACAGCATGAAGGGCGCGGCCCAAGGACCGCTTGAGCGCAACGCGGGAACGCTAAGCACTCTGGGCGGCGCAGCCGCTGCGGCAGCTTTGGGTGCCTCGGGTCATGGGGGCAGCCTGGGCGGCCTCGGGCTGGAAGAACTCGGCATCGGCGGGGGCCTGCTAGGTCACTACAAGGGCGCGGTCGTGCGTTCTGGTTTGCGCCAACTGGACCAGATGATGGGGACCCAGCTTCCGCCCCTGCTGCAAAACCAGCAGGCCATCCAGGACTACGCGGCCCAGAACAACCTCCAGCCCGGCGGTGCCCCGGTGACCTCATGGCCCTCCAGGCACAGCTACGGCAACAGGCGGCTGACAATCAGGCCCAGGCGCAAGCAGCCCAGGCTGCCCAGGCCCCGCAACCGCTAACCCCGGTCCAGGCCGGGCAACAGCAGGCCGCCAAGACCCTCGCGGCAACCCTGGGCCGGTATGGCGACCAGCACCCGCTCGGTATGCAGGCCATGCAAAGCCTGAACGACATGGGCCAACAGCCGATGATCGCCCAGGCCCTGGCCCGCTACAATGGCCTCGGGGCCTACGGGGCGTCCAGGACCAGATGGCCCAGCAGCAGGCCAATCAGGCTGCACAGACCGCCATCGCCCGTATGCAGGCCCTCCAGGCAGCCAAGGGGAACGCCCAGGCCGTGAAGGACCAAGGGTTCCTCTCGGGCCTCCAGAACCGGCAGGCCAAGAGCAACGCAATGGCCGTATGGCAACCGCAGGGCACGGGCGGGAACTCGGGGGCGCAATCGGTGCCTCTGGCGACCTCCACGGACCTGCTGCGGACAGTCCTGAACAATCAGGCTACCCAGCGGCAGACCCAGGCCCAGGCGTTGAGCGAGGGGCTGCGGACGGCCCTGCCCGTCCTCGGGACCGGCTGGCAGAACGCCATCTCCAAGCAGACCGGCTTGCCCGTCTCGTTCATCCAGGACCACCTACAGGGCCTCGTGGACAACGGTAACATGGCCCCGAACATCCACGCGGCCATCAACCAGCAGGACACGCTGGAGTCTGGTGACTACCACCGCCTCAACTCGTACTTCCACCAGCTTGCGGGTTCCCCGGACCTGCCTACGGACGTGCCCGGCATGGGCCTGCCCAGCGCCTCCACGCCCGATCAGTCCGGCGTGAGGAACAAGCAGTCCTACGGGGCCAATCTGGCGCAGCACGGGGCCATTCTGGCTGACGTGCGCTCCCGTTACCCGGACCTAGCCGACAAGGCGAACATGCTGGCCACCATCAAGACCCAGCAGGCACGCCAACAGGCCCTGGCGGGCTGGGTGGATGCCGAGACGGACCCGGCGGAACAGGCGAGACTTGAGGAAGCCTTGGGGCCGCTTACGCAATTCGGCTGGAAACCCAGCAGCGGCACCCCGAACCCTGACATAATGGCTAGCGTTGCCGCTCGCACTGCCTATCGGGCGTCTCAGAACGCTGGCGGCATTTCGGGCCACTAATCGACAATCACAGACGACAACATACGGGACCCAAGGTGCTTGACGTGCCTTGCGGTCCCTTGAGGACAAATAATGGAAATCAACCAGACTACCCAGGCGTACCCACGCCTACCGAACTGTTCCGGCAGAGTGTTGCGGAAATCCGGGCAACCGAACCGCGCAAGGTGAGCCGCGTCCGTTCGCCTACGCTGCGCCCCATGTCCGAAAAGGTCCGGGCGTGGAACATGTCAGAAGAGAACAAGGCCCAACTCCGGGCAAACATAGAGGCCGCAAAGGCAAAGCGTGGCGGCAAACTGCCTACGCGCATGGGTGTGCCGGATGGCTGGAAAGGACCCCAGCGCCGCCGGAAGCTGGCCGTGTTACGCGAGCAGGCCCACAAGCAGGCGGACGACATGCTGGACGCGATGGTGGCGGACGGCTCGATCATCCTGCCGGATCGCTCCACCCCCCTGGTAGGCCCGGACGGTAACCTGAACGAGGACATGGCGGCCCGCCTCGCTCTCCAGGTTGCTATCAGTTTCGTGGTGGCCCGAGACGCTGATACGGGCAAATATGCGTACACCTTGCAGGACCGGCTGGCCGCCGCGCGGCTCGTACTGAAATACACCAAGGCACGGCCCGAACAACGGAGCATGCAGGGCGGAAATGCAGCCGAAAAGGCCGAGAGGTTCCTAGCGTGGCTGGCGGCTTGCCGTGAGCCTGACGAGGATGGGAACGGCGAGACGATCTAGACAAATAGGAGGCCACCTACCGGGACGCGCGGTTCCTGGCGGGTGGCCTTCTGTACTGGGCGGCGGGGATGTTCAGCCTATGAAACCATCGGGCACGTGCGCGAAGCCACCACCGGGCACGTATTCCACGTATTTGATGACCTGAATGGAGTTCATAGAGAACCACATGCCAGGGTCCTTCGCCTCGAACAGCGACATGGAACCGTTGACGCGGATGATGGAGCCGGAACCGATGCTCAACGGGCGGGTGATCAGATTATCCTGGCTGTCAAACAGGGCAATTATCCGAGGCTTGTCGTTGATAACCGCGTTGGCGGTGTACTTGATAAACGCCTTGCTGCCGTCCTTGGTGGTCTTGATCGGCGGCTTCTCTTTCCAGACCGCCTCGGCCTTCTTGGGCCATAGGCGTCCACCAGGGCGTCATTGATCTTGGTCCGCATGTCCTCCAGGGCTTTGCCGGTCAGGACCAGCTTCATGGTGAACTTGCCGGTATCCTTGCCCTTATACGTCTCGGTCCGGTTGAGGGCGGGCCAGAAGGCTTCACCCATAGGGCTGATAAAATCGATTTTCATCACAGCCCCCCAGTGCCAGCCGGTCCTCTTTAGTATCGTGAGGGTCCGCCTCGGTTGCTGCTGTGCGCTCCGAAGCAGGCAGAAAATCCAAATCGATATGCAACCGTCCGACTCGTACCCGCCAGCCGCCGAACCGTTCGTCAGCGCTCTTTTGAAACCAAAGCCACGCCTTCCCGTCACCGGCCTCATTCGCGTGCGGCCCGTCAGCGATAAACGCCTCATAAGTAATGTTCGTCAGCGGGATGCGGCAATGGCAGCAGAGCAGTTTAACGGGACGCAGCATGTTGCCCCATTGACCGGCCAGGAACTCGGGTTTGCGAAACTGAAAGCGGGTGATTGTGGTGGACACGTTGAGATGATCCTCATGATTGGTAACGGCCCTCAGGGTCAGACCAGAGCCGAACGGGCCATTAAGGAGCATTTCGTGATTCTCCTGTAAATACCTAAGGATTGTACCCATTTGTGTAGTATTGCAGCGTGGCGAGATGAGAGCCGAAAGATGCCACCAGGGACCAAAACGGGCTCTCCCGGAAGCCAACAGCCTCATGCGGGCCACTGGCGAGTCACTGGAGGGCTTGAGGGCCTGCGGGTAGCGTGGCACCCGACATGAGCGGCAGGCTTCCGTGAGTCTCCAAAGGCTATGGAGATGGGGCTGCTCGGCAATGACGCTACCCAAAACGGGTAACGAGCAAGAGATATGCAGAAACGAATCGGTGCTATGCAGTTTTGACTCGGCTGCAATTGCCCACAACTGAAGAACATCTGTACTCCGGTTGAAACGAACCCGTATCATAGAATTAGCGCCATACGTTGCAGGGGAGAGTTTGATGTTGGGCAGGACACGCATTCGGCTTACGGGGGTTGCGTGTGCCTTTGCACTGTGTGGGCTTGCGGCTGTGACCTCCAAGAGCAACCCCGGCGTTGGCCAGCCATTACCAGTCTACACAATGGCTCAACTGGCAGCATCTCCACCGCGAAATTTACCTCAGTACATAAGACTGCTGGGCAGCGTGGCTCATCCTGATTGGGCCTGGAGTTACGTCTTTTCGACGAGGAACAGCTCGGACCACGCATACGTTTTGCCACGAACGGGCGCGGGTGAGCGGCCAGTCAGCCTGTTTTTCTTTTCGAGCAGGACGACCTGGATAATGGCGTTCCAGCTAACCCGCGCGGCGACGTGGAGGGCCTACTCAGTTCTCAGCCCCTCATTCCTGGTTGGGGAAAGATACCCTATGATCCGTCCTGGAAAGCTCCAGTCCCCGTCTTAGTCCTGAGGCGACTGGCGCTCAACGGTAGTGTGCCTGACGGGCCTACGTCTGCAACACAAGGCAGGCTGTTACTGCTCGTCCCGCTTGCTGTCCTGATTTTCGTCCTCTCATTTGTGCTGACCAGACCTAAACGCGCAACATAACCCTCCGCACCGCGTCCGCCGTCCAGGCCCGCCACGTGCCGTCTCTACACCCTCAGCCCCCAGCCGCTCCGCAATCTGCCGCAAGGACATTCCCCGGCCCGCAGGTCATCCACCAGGGGACGCACACGGGCCGCGAAGTCATCCGCCTGCCGTGACCGCGCCTCTGCCGCCAGCGCCGTGTCAGCCTTGGGACCTCCCCGATAACCGCCCAGAACCTTTCCTCTAGCCTTGGCGGCCACAAGCGCCGCTTTCGTCCTGGCGCTAATCAGCCCGGCCTCTAGTTCGCCCACGGCAGCCATCTGGGTCACCAGGAATTTCCCCACGGGACCGGGCGGTATCTGGGGCATATCGCAGAACACCACGCCACCATCACCCGTGCCTTCCACCACGGACAGTAGGAAACGGGCGTTGCGGGCCAGCCGGTCCAGTTTGGCCACAATCAGCGTGGCCCCTTTCAGCTTGCAGGCCGCCAGGGCCTTGGCCAGTTCCGGGCGGTCATTGCGCTTGCCGGACTCAACTTCGACGAAAGAGGCAATCACACGGCCTGGGTGGGCTGCAAGGTAAGCGGCCACAGCTTCCTGTTGTGCCTCCAGGCCCAGCCCGGACCGGCCCTGCTTCTCGGTGCTGACGCGGAAATAGGAGATGAAAGGCTGCTGGGTCATGTGTATGTCCACCGTGAATGGTCGTTGTCGGTGACCATACGGGGCGCATGAGGTAACTAGCCGAGTCGATTAGGAATCCCACCGATTCCAAAAACGCATGACTCCAGGGATTGCCTTCCTGGTGATTTTGAACCGTCACTAGCCGGTTGCAATTCGACTGGAGGCTTTCATGAAAATCCGCTCCCTTACCCTGCTGGCCCTCGCTTGCGCTGGCGTTGCCGCCTGTACGCCCGAGCAACATGCGCGGTTTGAGGCGTTCAACGCCCGGCTACAGCAGGCGAACCAGCAACTGGCTCAGAGTAACGCTGCATGGGCCGCAGGGCACCCGGCACCCGTGCCGCAACAACCAATGACACCCGCACAGACGGCATGCACGACTCAGACGCTTGGCAATCAACTACAGACGACATGCAATAGCTGGTGAACGCGCTCAACCGTTGCCGTTTGATCTGCGAAGCGCGTTCGGAAAATAAAAACGCGCCAAACGGTCCCTAACGCCGCCGGGCGGGGCTTCTCAAAAGGATTTCAAAATTTCCGTTAAACCCCCGGCTGTTGTTGTTCGGCTGAGCCGAGCGGTGAACACCTCCCAGAATTTTTTGGTTCCATAGGGTCCCATACAGGGGCCGGGGTGGAGGGGGACGGTTCCTGGAAATGACCGGGTGGGTATTTTCTGGTTCCCCTCGGGTCCTCGTCCGTAGCCGGGGAAGTAACCTGACAAACCACTTCGATATATCAGATCAATCTCGTCTTGCCGTCCCTCTATGTTCACCCATAAGTTAAAGCGATGGCAGACCTATCGAAATTGACTTGCAGTCAGTGCGACCGCGTCTTGCTTAATACCCGTTCTGGAGGGGAGATGGTCGCCTTCCAGGCAAAAAGCGGCATGGTCGGCGGAACTCTGAGGCTTTTCCACGGCATGTGCTCCCGTTGTGGCCCCCAAACTGTCCAGACCAACGGTCACCACTCAACTACGGCGGAAAGCATCAACAAACGGCTTTTTTCCAAGCAGGTTGTTCTACGAATCGGAACGATACTGACCGCTGACGAGTACAGCCTTTTCAAAAAATTTCGCGAAGGCAAGTTCTGGCCGTCTCATGCGTTAGCGAAAGAGTGGCACGTCCTCGCGGCCTCTATTTGTGCCCAGGAGATGATGGGGCCAGGGCTACCCGTTCAAAGCCAGTCATTCCTGTTTCTTCGAGGTCAACATATCATCTTGACGCGTTCCCACAAAAGTTCCCACAATGGCCCAGACGAACCAACGGACTGTCCGCTAAGTCATTGATTTTCATAGACCCGATACTGAGGAACTGCTCGTCCAGGTCCCCAGCCATCCTTCGGTCACTCATCTCATTGCGGATCCGGACCCCAACCCTGGGTGGCTTGCCGCGTTGGCCAAATCCTTTCCCCCGCCCGCAACACAACATTACAGGAAAGCGAGGCAGGGTTTTGCCCGCCATCTCGACCCTGCGGCGCGAGCGCGCTATGTGCGGTGCCGCTGGCAGCGCGTCTCCGGCGGGCCGGCCGGGGCGGACTCTCACGTGCCATCCACGCCCCGGCAGCGCGGCTGATGGCACGATGCCGATCTATTTTGAGGGGTTTGATATATATGGCGGAGCTCGCGCCACCGGACAGCACGCTCAGGACGCTGAAAACACCGACCCGTTTCGCGCTCTCCGCCGATCGCGGCTGGGGCCAGCGCTTCGGCTTGGCCTTCGTGGATCTGCGCGAAGGCGCGTCGCTCTACCGGCTGATCTGGGCCCTGGCCTTTTCTGAAATTAAGTTAAGATATCGAGGCTCGGCGATCGGCCCATTCTGGCTGACCATCTCCACCGGCATCCAGATCGGCGCCATGGCCTTCCTCTATGCCGATCTGTTCCATACCGTCATCAAGAGCTACCTGCCCTATCTGGCGATCTCGCTGATCCTCTGGAACTATCTCAGCTCGCTGGTGGTGGAAGGCTGCACCTGCTTCATCAGCGCGGACGCGCTGATCAAAGGCACCCGCATGCCGCTGATGGTGCATGCGGTGCGCACGGTGCTGCGCAACACCATCATCCTGGCGCATAACATCATCGTCGTCATCGTCGTGCTGGTGGTCTTCCAGGTCAAGCAGAGCCTCCTCTCGCTGGCGGCAATCCCGGGCTTCGCCTTGTGGCTGATCGACGGCGTGTTTCTCTCTTTGCTGCTGGGCGCCATCTGCGCGCGCTTTCGCGACATTCCCCAGATCATCGCGGCGCTGATGCAGGTCGCCTTCTTCCTGACCCCGATCATCTGGCAGATCAGCGCCCTCAACGGCCACCCGGCGGCGCAACATCTCATCGAGATGAACCCGTTCAACTTCATCCTCAGCGTCGTCCGCAACCCGATCCTCGGCCTGCCTTTGACCTCCACGGATATTTTCGGCGCGCTTGGCGTCTCCGCCGCCATCGTCATCATCTCCCTGGTCGGCTTCGCTCGGTTCCGCGGCCGCATCGCGTTTTGGGTCTAGCAGCGTGACACATCTGACAGCCTTCAATCTCTCGATCGACTTTCCGCTCTACCATTCGGAGAGCCGCTCGCTCAAAAAAGCCCTGCTGGGCAAAATGTCCGCGCGCTTCGGCGTCGACAAGAAAAGCCGGCCGACGGTGCAGGCGCTGCGCGACATTTCCTTCTCCCTGAAGGAAGGCGACCGGCTCGGCCTGGTCGGCTCCAACGGTGCCGGCAAAACCACGCTGCTGCGCACCCTCTCGGGGATCTATCAGCCGACGATGGGTTCGCTCTCGATGGAGGGCAAGCTGGTCTCGCTGCTCGATCCCGGCCAGGGCATGAATATGGAGCTCTCCGGGCGGGAGAATATCCATCTGCGCGGCTATTTCCTCGGCCTGTCCAAGACCCAGATCCGCTATCTGGAGCAGGATGTCGAGGAGTTCGCCGAGCTGGGGCAGTTTCTGGATATTCCGGTGCGCAACTATTCCTCCGGCATGGTCGTGCGTCTCGCCTTCGCCATGGCCACGGCCTTCCCGCCGGAAATTCTGCTGATGGATGAATGGCTGCTCGCCGGCGATGCCGCCTTCATGACCAAGGCGAAGGCGCGGGTGGAAGGCATGGTGCGCCATGCCGACATCCTGATCCTGGCCAGCCACTCCGCCTCCACCCTGGCCGAATGGACCAACCGGCTGATTTGGCTGGATAACGGCCAGATCCGGGCGGATGGCAAGCCGATGGACGTCTTCGAAGCCTATCTGCCCCGGCATGATTTCGAAGAGCTGCTGCGCGGCCAGCAGATGGCGAATCTTTGAGCCCCCGGGCAGCAGCTTGACGTCGCCGACGGCCAGGATCGAGAGGATGGGCGCCCGGCTGCATGCGGTGATCGTGACCTATAATCCGGACCTGGCCGCCTTCACCCAGGTGCTGGCGAATCTGGCGCGGCAGGTTGAGCATGTGTCCATCATCGATAACGGCTCCGCCAACATCCAGGCGCTCGAAACCCTGGCCGTCGCGCACGCGGCGCGCCTGACCCGTTTTCCAGAGAATCGCGGCATCGCCGCCGCCCAGAACCAAGGCATCGCCGATGCCGCCGCGCAAAACGCCGATTATGTGCTGCTGATGGACCAGGACACGGTGCTGCCGGACGGCACCGCCGCCTCCCTGCTCCAGGACAGCATCGACCTCGCCAACCAAGGCGTCAGGATCGGCGCCGTCGGCTGCGCCTATCGCGATACGCATGATGGCCGGCTCACGCAGATCTGGCGCGCGCGGGGCCTGCTGCTGCGCCGGCAGCGCGTCCATCCCGGCGATCCGCGCCTGCAGGAGGTCGATTGCGTCATCGCCTCAGGTTCGCTGATCCCGATGGCAACATTGCGCGCGGTCGGCGACATGGAAGCAGATCTCTTCATCGATCTGGTCGATATCGAATGGGGCCTGCGGGCTAAGTCCCTTGGCTATCGCAGCTTCGTCAGCTTCAACCGGATCATGTCACACACGCTGGGCAATGGCCGGCTGAAACTCTTCGGCAAAACCATTTCGGTGCACAGCCCGATCCGCAATTACTACTCGATCCGCAACAGCATCATGCTGGCGCAGAGGCGATATATCGGCATCGCCTGGCGCTTCTATTTCATCCGCCGGATCATTCCCTATTTCATCGTCTTCGGCCTGTTCGGCGGACAGACAAAATCCCGCCTGCGGATGATGACGCGCGGGCTGCTCGACAGCCTGCGCGCCCGCACCGGCGGGCTCGGCCGGTGACCAAAAAACGCCTGCTCAGCCCTGCAATTTTCGATTGATGATCTGCGCCGCCCTGACCACCAGCCTGGATTTGGTGCGCAGCACCATCGCCTGCATCCGCAACCGCCTCTTGGCCTTCTCCGGCAGGAACGGATTGGCGGTCATCAGTTGCACATAATCCTCCATGATCTCGATCAGCTCGTCGCGATGCTTGGCCATCTTCTGGTCTTGCGGCGAGTTGGACGGCACGATGGCCCGCATCGCCTCGCCGAGCACCAGAGGATTGAAGCGCGGCAGCAACAGATCCTTGACGAAAAACCGGTTCTTATCGGCATCGTCAGGGAAATTCTTCACGAGCTTGTGGATGTAGCGCAGCCGGCTGCGGCTCATCTTGATGCTGTAGGAGGTGCTGTTATTATTGATGCACCAGACCGTCACCGGTTTTTTCACGAAATAATTCGTATAGCCCTTGCGGAACATCCGTAGGAACAGATCGTCATCCTCGTAGCCGGTGAATTGCGGGTCGAACCCGCCGACGGCCTCGAACGCCTCACGCCGGATCAACGAGGCGGAGGGCAGCACATGCATATCTTTGCGCAACATATCATTGAGGAATTTTTTCGGATGCTTGGAATGGTGAATCACGGTCTCGCGACGAACCACCAGCCCATCCTCGTCGGCCTCGACCAGATCCGCGTAAACCCAGCCAAAATAAGGGTCTTTACGTTTGACGCCTTCCAGGAGGATTTCGATATGGGTCTTCAGATAAAAATCGTCCTGGTCAAGAAACGAAATGAAGTTGGAACGGGTCTGCTGCACGCCGAAATTCCGCGCCGAGCCCTGGCCGCCATTTTCCTTGTGCAGAACCTGGAAGCCCATACGCGCCGCGATTTCGTCCAGCGCCTGGGCTTCCGCCGGCGAGGAGCCGTCATCCACCACGATGAATTCCGCCGGCGGGATGCTCTGCTCCAGCACGCTGCGCGCCGACCGCTCGATATATTTCGAGCCATTATAATAGGGGATGATGACGCAAACGGACATATCCATCGGGGTTTCCCCAAAACTCTGCTGCATACTGGCGGACCTGCTGACCTGAAAACGTCTGATACAATCACACTTTACTTCGCAAGAACCAATGCAACCGTCCATAGACGCCGCCGACCTTCCCGAATTTTAACGCATCGCACCAAAGCCCGGGCCGCCGCCGGCCCGCTGGCATGCGGGATTGCCTTGCGGCTGGCGGCTGCCTTAAATCTTGCACATCTCTCCATCTCCGGACGCGCCCGGACCCATATCACGGAGTTGCCCCATGCCGCCCTTGACCCCGCCTTTCACGCTGGAGACCGCCACCGCCAAGGTTCGCCTCGCCGAGGATGGCTGGAACAGCCGCGACCCGGCGCGGGTTTCGCTGGTCTATACCCCGGACAGTATCTGGCGGAACCGCGCCGAATTCGTCACCGGCCGGGAGGAGATCGTCGCCTTCCTCACCCGCAAATGGGCGAAGGAGCTGGATTACCGGCTGATCAAGGAACTTTGGGCCTTCACGGATCACCGCATCGCCGTGCGCTTTGCCTATGAATGGCACGATGATAGCGGCACCTGGTTTCGCTCCTACGGCAACGAGAACTGGGAATTCGACGCCCAGGGGCTGATGCAGCGCCGCTTCGCCAGCATCAACGACCTGCCGATCCGCGCCGAGGACCGCAAATTCCACTGGCCGCTCGGCCGCCGGCCGGACGATCATCCCGGTCTCAGCGCGCTGGGATTGTAAAGGATCCATCGCTTGCCAAGTTGAGGGGCGCTGCTAATCCTGCGCGAGGATGAAGGACCAGACATGCTGAAAGCCTATGCTTGCCACCACGCGCGGCTGCAGAGCCTGCCCCGGCCGATTTCACCGATGCGGTCTGGTTCGATCTGGAAAACCCGACCGCCGAGGAATATGCCCTCGTCACCCGCCTGACCGGCAATTCCCTGCCGCATTACGATGATCTGGCCGAGATCGAGAATTCCGCCCGGCTGTCGGTGGAGGATGACGTGCTCACCCTGTCCCTGCCGGTGGTCACGCGCGTCAAGGGGGTGCTGGAGGACGGGGTGTGCGGCTTCGTGCTTTCGCCCAAGCATCTGATCACGCTGCGTTTCGCCCCCAGCGCGGTATTCGCGCAATTCACCTCGCCGCCGCCGCCCGAAAACGTCCCACCCAGCGCCCATCTCTTCGCCGGGCTGCTGGAGGCGATCTCCGACAAGCTGGCCGATGCGCTGGAGAAACTGCGGACCGAGCTGAACGATCTCAGCCACCAGATCTTTCATCACCGCATGGGCAGCCGCACCCCCTCGCGCAATGCCGAGCGGGAATTACAGGCCATCCTGGTCAAGCTCGGGCTCGATTACGACTCGCTCTCCTATCTGCGTGACTGCCAGCTCGGCATCGCCCGCATCGCCCCCTATGCCAGCGTGGCCGCGCCCTGGCTGGGCAAGCCGGTGCGCGAGCGGCTGAAATCCGTGCAGAAGGATGTCTCCTCGCTCAACGAATTCTCCACGCATTTGACCGACAAGATCCAGTTCCTGATGGATGCGACGCTGGGCTTCATCAACATCGCCCAGAACAGCCTGATCAAGGTGCTGACCATCGTGTCGATCATGGGCATCCCGCCGACGCTGATTGCCGGCATCTATGGGATGAATTTCAAGATCATCCCGGAGCTGAGCTGGACCTATGGCTATGCCTATGCCTGGGCGCTGATGATCATTTCCGCGGTTGCGCCGCTGATCTGGTTCCGTAAAAGAGGGTGGATATGACCGTTTTTTACACCCCGAAGACGCCAGCGCCGCCAGCGCCATCGAAGCCATCGGCGCCGAGCTTGAGATGTTCGACGATTGGATGGAGCGCTACGAATTCATCATCGAGCTGGGCCGCAAACTGCCCCCCTACCCGGCCGAATGGCAGGATGAGGCGCATCGCGTGCGCGGCTGCCAATCCCAGGTCTGGCTGGCCGCCGAGGAGCAGGATGGCAAGCTGTTTTTCACCGGCGCCTCGGATGCCGCCATCGTCTCCGGGTTGGTGGCCCTGGTGCTGCGGGTGTTTTCCGGCCGCACACGGGCGGAAATCCGCGCCACCCCGGCGAAATTCCTGCATGATCTCGGGCTGATCGGGGCGCTCTCGACCAATCGCGGCAATGGCGTCGCGGCGATGGTGGAGCGGATCCACGATCTCGCCAGCGCCCCGGCGGCCGGCTGAACGCACCGGGGGCGCGCGGCCCCCGGGCAGATCACATCAATACCAGCCGCCCGGCACCCAGCGCCAGGCGCCATCAATCAGCGTCCAATGGCCGTTGCGCCAATGGTGCCAGCCGGGGTGGCGGCGGACATAATGGCCACGGATCCAGAGATAGCGATCGCCATTCCAGTGCCAATGGCCGGGCACCCAGACAAAGGCGGCGCCGGGCGGGGCGGGGCGGCGGCTCGAAGCGCGGCGGCGGGACCGGGCGGAAGCCAGGCGGGGGCGGCGGGCCACCCGGCGGGGGCATCGGCTGGGCATTCGCGGCACCGGGCGCCAGCGCCAAGGCCGGCGCGGCGATCAGTGCCCCCACAAGCAGGCGGGACAACATGCGGCGTGTGGTCATGAACTCCTCCTGATACGCTGTTCAGGAGGGTTAGGCCCCAATCATGGCAAAGCCGGGACGCTTGGGTAAGAAAGCGTTACGGGGCCGCCTGCGGCGCCAAGCGGCGGCGGTTGGCGCGCACTTTCTTGCGGTAAAGCTGCATCACTTCCGGCGCATTCAGCCCCGGCTTGCCGGACATCGCGGCATCCAGCATCAGCGCCCCGCTCTCATGCGCCGCCATCAGCTTTTCCGAGACCATCAGCAGCGTCTCATGCGGCGCGTCATGCCCGCCTTGCGCCAGCTTGGCCAGACGCAGCGCGATCACCTGCTGCGCCTCAAAGGCCAGCATCGCGCTCTGCATCGCCAGATTGGGCAGATCCAGACCAGGCCAAACCGGCCAAAAACCGGACTCAAAGGAAGGAAATTTCGTCATAACATCGATCTATATGGGTTTATGCTGCGCCGCAGCAATGAAAAACCACGCAATGCCCCCTGCCCGGCTGGCATGGGCCCCCGCGCCCTATGCTCCTGCCTCTTGCGCGATCAGCTCCGCCTGCCGCGCCAGCCGCACCAGATCCGCCGCCCCGGGGCCGATCGGCAGCGCCGGGCGTGGTGCCGCACGCCCGTCCTCCAGAATCTGACGCAACCAGACCGCCCAGCCCCGCCACACATCGCGCTCCTGCGGGGCGATGGCGGGGCGCTCCAGCGCCAGCAGCGAAAGCCGCCCGGCCATGCGGCGCAAAGCCGCATCGGCAGCGGCGGCCTTCACCATCGCCGGCTCGTGGCGCCCATGCGGCTCGGAGAGTATGCGCTGCAGCGCGGCTTCGAGATTATTGCTGGCCAGGCCCGCGGCACGCCGCGCCGTCTCCGCCGCCCCCCAGCTCCCCTGCCCCAGCAAAGCGTCGATCACCGCCTCCACATAAGCGGCATGGGCGCGCCGCACGGTGCCGAGGAAGCTCTCCAGCTTCGGCGCTTCAAAGCCCGGCCAGAGCAGCGCGCTGCCCAGAACCGCCAGCGCCCCGCCGAGAAGCGACCACAGCACCCGCGAGGCAGCGACGAAGAATTCGCTCTCGCCCGGGCGCAATTTCTCCACCAGCAGCACCACCATCGGGGTCAGCACGGCGATATAGAGGCTGAAATTCACCGGCCGCAGCGCGAAGGCGCACAGGCTGAGCGGTAGCATGGCAAGCGCCAGCTGCAGATCGGTATGCACGAAAAACCCCAAAGCCGCCGCCAGCACACCGCCCAGCACGGTGCCGGCACAGCGCTCCGCCGTGCGCGCCCAGGTGGCGGCGAAATAAGGCTGCAGGCAGAAGACCAGCGTGATCGTCGCCCAATGTGAATAGATGCCGCCAAAGCGCGTCGTCACCGCCAGCACCGGCAGCGCGATCACCGCCGCCCGCAGCGCGTGCCGGAAGGCGACGGAGGACAAGGTGAAATTCTGCCGGATCGGTGAGAGCACCCGCCGGCGCAGCCCCACCGGGCTTGGCGCCGGCAGGGCCGCCCCTGTGGGCGGCGCCACCGCGATCAGCACCGCGAACTGCTCGGCAATCGCCGCCAGCACATGGCGCTCGGGCGCATCCGGCAAATCCCGCAGCGCCTGGCGCAGCCGCTTCAGGCTGGCGCGCTTGCGCGGCGTATCCAGCGGCCGGTCGGCGAGGATTTCCGGCTCCATCGCAGCCAGCCAGCCCGAGATCAGCCGCAGCGGCGCCACGCAGTCATCGCGCACCGCCGGGTCCTGCTCCAGCTGTTCGGAGAGCGCGATCAGCGCCCCGAAAATCCGGTCGAAACTCTCCAGCCGCAGCGAAAGCTGCGCCCCGCGCGGCGAAACCAGCCCGCGCCGCCGGAAGGTGGCATAGGCCACGGCCCGGGCATTTTCGATCGCCTCGCGCACCTGGCCGCGATATTCCAGCGCATGGGCGGAAAACGCCGCTTCGCCCTCGGCATGGCGGGCAAAGCGCACCAGCTCATTATTCAGCCGCGCCAGCCGGCGCGCCACCTCCGCCAGCGCCCGGCGTGAGGCGGCGTAAGGATGCGTCTCCCAGATCACCAGCGTCAAAATCACCGCCCAGCCGGCGCCGGCCAGGAAGTTCAGCCCGTGCAGCAGCGCCCAGCCCATGCCGGACTCCGGCGCCCCCAAAGCCAGCAACGCGGCGACGCTGCTGAGATTGCCCACCTGCATCCCGGCCTGGCCGTAAATCCGGGCAAAACTCGTGCAGAACACCAGAAACGCCGCCAGCGGCGCCGAAACCCAGGGGCTCTGCGCCCCCACCCAGCTGAACAGCGCATATAGGCTCGCCCCCAGCAGCGCATAGCTGATCACCGCCGGCGCCCGCCGCGCGGCCGGCCCGCCAGGGTCGGCATAGCAGGTCAGCAGCGCCCCCAGCGCCGCCAGCCCGAGTTGCGGCACGTCGAACACCTGCCCCAGCAGCAGCGGCAGCGCCACCGCGCAAAAGGCCCGCAACCCTTCGGAGAGCGACAGCCCCCTTAGATCCGGCTTCAGATTGGGGCCGCCAGCTTCATTCAGCCAGCCTCAGCCGCCGAATTTGTTGGATTTGGGGAAGCCGTTTGGCGGCAGCCGCCCGGCCGCCGCGCGCGCCCCCAGCCATTCGGTCAGCTTGCCCTCATTGCGCACGCGCTCGCCGATGCTCCAGCTCAACCCCTCGGCCAGGGTGAACACCTTGGCATCCGAGAGCCCGCCATCCTTGTATTTCTGCAGCTGCACGCCGGTGCCGCGCGGCATCTCCGGCAGCTGCTCCAGCGGGAACACCAGCAGCTTGCGGTTCTGGCCGATCACCGCGACATGGTCGCCATTCGCCGGCACGCACAGCACCCATTCCTCGCCGGGCTTCACCACCAGAATGGTCTTGCCCGCCCGGCGTTCGGAGGCAAGCTCCGCCCCCGGCAGAATAAAGCCCCGCCCGGTGGAGGAGGCGACCAGATATTTCTGCTCAGGATCGGGCACGAACAGCATCAGCACCCCGTCCTCATTCGCCAGCTCGATGATCAGCCGGATCGCCTGGCCATCGCCGCGCCCGCGCGGAATGTCGGAGGCCTTGATGGTATAGACGCGCCCATTGGTGCCCAGCAGCGCCACCTTGTCGGTGGATTGGCAGGGCAGCATCGCGAACAGCTTGTCGCCCTCCTTGAATTTCAGTTCCGCGCCATCGGCCAGATGCCCCTTCTGGGCGCGGATCCAGCCTTTCTCGGAGAGGATGATGGTGATCGGCTCACGCTCCACCAGCGCCTCGGCGACGATCTCGACCATCGGCGCGGCCGCGGAAATCTTGGTCCGCCGCGCGCCCAGCGGCCCGGCGCCGAACTTCGCCTGCACCTCGGCGATCTCCTCGGCGATTTTCGCCCAGCGCTTGGTCTCGCTCTGCAGCAGCCCCAGCAGCCCCTTCTGCTCCGCGGTGAGCTTCTTATGCTCGTTGCGGATCTCCATCTCTTCCAGCTTGCGCAAGGCGCGCAGCCGCATATTCAGGATCGCCTCGGCCTGCACCTCGGAGAGCTCGAAGGTGGCGATCAGCTGCTCCTTCGGCTTGTCCTCGAAGCGGATGATCCGGATCACCTCGTCCAGATTGAGGAAGACCTTGATATAGCCATCCAGAATCTCCAGCCGCCTGGCGATGGCGGCGAGCCGATGGTTGGAGCGGCGCACCAGCACCTCATGCCGGTGATCCGCCCAGGCGCGCAAAATCGCCTTCAGCCCCATCACTTTCGGGTTCCGCCCATCCGCAAGCACGTTCATGTTCAGCGAGAAGCGGGATTCCAGCTGGGTGGCGCGGAAGAGCGAGGCCATCAGCATGTCCGCATCCACGCTGCGGTTCTTGGGCTCCAGCACCAGCCTTATCTGCTCGGCGCTCTCATCGCGCACATCCGCCAGCAGCGGCAGCTTCTTATCCCCCAGCAGCAGCGCGATCTGCTCGACCAGCCGGGATTTCTGCACCTGATACGGAATTTCGGTGACGACGATATTCCAAGTGCCGTTCTTCGCCGGCTCCTTCGCCCACACCGCCCGGGTGCGCAGAGAGCCGCGCCCGGTCTCATAGGCCGCCAGAATCGTCGCCTCATCCTCCACCAGCTCGCCGCCGGTGGGGAAATCCGGGCCCTTCATATGCGCCAGCAGCTCGGCCGTGGTGGCGTCCGGGTTGGCGATCAGATGCAACGCCGCCGCGCACACCTCCCCGGCATTATGCGGCGGAATCGAGGTCGCCATGCCCACCGCGATGCCGGAGGCGCCATTGGCGAGCAGATTCGGGAAGGCGCCGGGCAGCACCACCGGCTCCTGCTCCTCGCCATCATAGGTCGCGCGGAAATCCACCGCATCCTCATCGATGCCGCGCAGCAGATATTCGGCGATCTCGGTCAGGCGCGACTCGGTATAGCGCATCGCCGCAGCGTTATCGCCGTCGATATTGCCGAAATTCCCCTGCCCCTCGATCAACGGGAAGCGCGAGGAGAAATCCTGCGCCAGCCGCACCAGCGCCTCATAGATCGAGCTGTCGCCATGCGGGTGGAACTTACCCATCACGTCGCCGACCACGCGGGCGCATTTCTTGAAGCCCGAGCGCGGATCGAGCTTGAGCTGATGCATGCCGTAGATCAGCCGGCGATGCACCGGCTTCAGCCCATCGCGCACATCTGGCAGCGAGCGGGACATGATGGTGGAGAGCGCATAGGCAAGGTAACGCTCGGAGAGCGCGTTGCTGAGCGCCAGATCCTCCACCTGCCCGAAATCATCCGGCATCGCCGCGCTCCTTCTCCTCAAGCCTCAGGGAAAGTTGCTCATAAAGAGCCTCGCGCGCCGGCGGAAGGGGCGGTGGCGGGCGCCGAACAGGTCACGGGCGAGAAAATGCCCGGTCAGGCGCAATGCCGCCACGCAATCCTTGAGGTCCGGCTCGCTCTCATCCAGCAAAAAATCCGGCAAGGGCAGCAGCCGGCTGGCCCAGTCCCCGGCCTGCGAGAGGGTCACCGCCCGCCCGGTGCGGGGCGAGACGTAAGCCAGACGGTCATTGCCGCCGGCAGAGGAGGAAAAATCCAGCCCGAAGCCCAGCTCCCGCAGCAGCACCAGCTCCCAGCGGCAAAGTGCTGGCAGCGCGACGCCTTTGATCTCGATGCCCGCCAGCAGCCGCAGCAGCCCCTGGAAGGTCTCGGGCGCGGCCTCGCGTTCGGGCAGGGCCTGGGCAGTGAGCTGGCAGGCGGCGCGCAGCACGGCCAGGCTGTCCGGCTCCTGCATCGCCAGCGCCGCCACCGGGCGCACCAGCTCGCCGCTATAGGCGCCGAGCTGTTCGGGCAGCCGCGCCACCCAGCGCGCCGCGACGATATTGCCTTGCTCCCAGATGCCGCCCTGCCGGCGCGAGGCCCCGCCCTTGGCCAGCCCCCGGCGCAGCCCGTCGGGGCTCAGCAGCGTGACGAGATAATCCCCTTCGCCATGGGGGACGCGCTCGACAACGATTCCCGGCCCCTCAATCTCCATGGCGTGGTCCCCAATGAGCAAAAGTTTTTGGAGGGCGGAGGCGGCCAAGGTTCCGCCGCCGCCCAGCGGCGGTGGAAAGCCGCCGGAGGGGTGGGGTGTTTTTCAAAAACACCCCAAGAAAGTTCGGGGTGTGGGCGACGTCGTCGTCACCGCCCCAACGTTCTTCGCCGCTTTTTTGAAAAAAAGCGGCACCAAAAAACTTTTATAACATTACCTCAAAGCCGCTTTCGCGGTGCTCGCCAAAAGCTTCGCCGCCAACGGCAAGATCTCGTCGTTATAATCATAGGTCGGGCTGTGCAGGCCGGAGCTGGGGCCGTTGCCGACCCAGGCATAGGCGCCCGGCACATCCACCAGGAAACGGCCAAAATCCTCCGCCCCCATCGTCGGTTCCATGTCGCGGCGCACCCGTAGCCCGGCCTCGGCGGCGGCCTGGGCCATCAACTCCGCCTGCTCAGGCACATTCCCGGTCGGCGACAGCTCCTCGCCCAGCCACACATCCGCCTCCAGCCCCAGCGCCATCGCCACGCCCTTCGCCGTCTCCGTCAGGCGGCGCTTCAGCAGCTCCATGCTCTCGGTGGTATAAGCGCGGATGGTGCCCTCCATCGAAGCCCTTTCCGGCACCTGGTTGCGGGCCTCCCCAGCCTTCAACATGCAGGTGGAGATCACGCCGGACTGGATCGGCGGCAGATTGCGCGCGACGATGCTGTTCACCGCCACGATCAGCTGCGCGATGCCCTGCACCGGGTCGATGCAGAGATGCGGCATCCCGGCATGGCCGGCCTTGCCCTTCATCGTCACCACGAAATTCACCGCCCCGGCCATCACCGACTCCGGATGCACCATCACCGTCCCGGCTTCCAGCCCCGGCCAGTTATGGTAGCCGAAAATGCGCTCCATCGGGAAACGCTGGAACAGCCCGTCCTCGACCATCGCGTGCGCGCCCTTATAGCCTTCCTCGGCCGGCTGAAACACCAGATGGATCTGCCCGGACCAGTCCGGATCGTCCTTCAACAGCATCGCCGCCCCCAGCAGCGAGGTCGTGTGGCCGTCATGCCCGCAGGCATGCATCACCCCGGCCTGGTCGAGGCGTAGGGCTTGCCGGTGGCCTCGGGGATCGGCAGCGCATCCATATCGGCGCGCAACCCCACCGAGCGGTTGGAATTGCCGCGCTTCAGGCTGGCCACCACCCCATGCCCGCCAATGCCGGCCTCGTAGGGAATCCCCAGCTCATCCAGCCGGGCGCAGACGAAGGCGGCCGTCTCGCGCTCCTGGCGGGAGAGTTCCGGATGGGTGTGGAGATGATGCCGCCATGCGGTCAGTGTGGTCGCGAAATCATCCGGCATAGCGCACTCCTCAACGCAGCAATTTCACAGCTCAGGCAACAACTTCAAGCAAAAGCTGTACCAGTCCCTTATATGGTGTCTCCTACGCCGCCACCGCCATGGCGATATAGTTGACCGAGAGATCCCGGCTCACCGTAAACCCGGCCTGGCGCGGGGAATAGCTCAAGCCCGCCGTGTCGGTCAGGCGCAGCCCCGCCTGGCGGCAGAGCCGCCCCAGCTCCTCGGGCTTGATGAACATCTTCCAGTCATGCGTGCCCACCGGCAGCAGCCGCAGCACATATTCCGCCCCGAATTTCGCCACCGCATAGCTTTGCGGGGTACGGTTGAGGGTGGAGAGGAACAAAACGCCGCCCGGCGCCAGCAAGGCGCGCAGGCTTTTCAGGAATTCCAGCGGATCGGCGACATGCTCGATGATCTCCAGCGCGGTGACCACCGGGAAGCTCGCCCCCTCCGCCGCCAGCCCCTCGGCGGTGCCATGGCGGTAAGTGATGTTCAGCCCCTGCCCCTGCGCATGGCCCGCGCCACGTCGATCACCTCCGCCCGGCATCCAGCCCGGTCACCGCGAATCCGTCCTTGGCGAGGGCTTCGGCCAGCAGCCCGGCGCCGCAGCCGACATCGAGAATCGAGACCCCCTCGCCTTTCGCCCGCCTGACGCGCTGCGCCACCCAGCCGGCGCGCACCGGATTGAGCATATGCAAGGGCCGCATCGGCCCCCGCGCGTCCCACCAACGCGCCGCCAGCGCGTCGAACCGGGCGATTTCTTCCGCAATCACTGACCCCTGGCTCATTGCCCTATCCTTACTCCGCCGCTATGTGACGCCCCGGCCCGAATTCCACAAGGTTCCAGTTCTCAAGGTTTGTCCATGGCGCGCATCGTGATGAAATTTGGCGGCACCTCCGTCGCCGACCTCGACCGGATCAAGAATGTCGCCAAGCGCGTCAAGGCCGAGGCTGATAAAGGCAACGAGGTCGCGGTGGTGGTCTCCGCCATGTCCGGCGTCACCAACCAGCTGGTCGGCTATTGCCAGTCCCTCTCGCCGCTGTTCGATGCGCGCGAGTATGACGCGGTGGTCGCCACCGGCGAGAACGTCACCGCCGGGCTGCTCGCCATCGCGCTGCAGGAGCTGGGGCAGGAAGCCCGCTCCTGGCAGGGCTGGCAGGTGGCGGTGGAGACCAATGGCGAGCACGGCAAGGCCCGCATCGAGAGCATCGATGGCGAGGAGCTGATCTCGCGCATGCAGCAGGGCCAGATCCCGGTGCTGGCCGGCTTCCAGGGCATCGGCCCGGATAACCGCATCACCACTTTGGGCCGCGGCGGCTCGGACACTTCGGCCGTGGCGCTTGCCGCCGCGCTGAAGGCGGACCAATGTGATATCTATACGGACGTTGACGGGATCTACACCACCGATCCCCGCATCGTGCCGAATGCCAAGAAACTGCATAAGATCACCTACGAGGAAATGCTGGAGCTCGCCTCGGTCGGTGCGAAAGTGTTGCAGACCCGCTCGGTCGAGCTGGCGATGAAAGAGCGCGTGCGCGTGCAGGTGCTCTCCAGCTTCGCTGACAAGCCGGGCTCCATGGTTGTTGATGAGGAAGAGGTCGTGGAAAAGGAAATCGTTGCCGGCATCGCCTATTCGCGGGACGACGCCAAAATCACGGTGCGCCGCGTGCCGGACCGCCCGGGTGTCGCCGCCGCCGTGTTCGTGCCGCTGTCGGATGCGGCCATTAATGTCGACATGATCGTGCAGAATGTCGCCGCCGACGGCACCACGGACATGACCTTCACCGTCGGCAAGACCGACATGGCCCGCGCCTTGCTGGTGCTGGAGCAGGCCAAGGCCGAGATCGGCTATGCCGAGATCAACTCGGACCCGAATGTCGCCAAGCTCTCCGTTGTCGGCGTGGGCATGCGCAGCCATGCCGGTGTCGCCGGCACGATGTTCAAAACATTGGCGGCGCGCGGCATCAATATCCAGGCGATCACCACCTCCGAGATCAAGGTCTCGGTGCTGGTCGCGGCCGAATATACCGAATTGGCGGTGCGCGCCTTGCACACCGCCTATGGGCTCGATGGCTGAGCATGGCTGAGCTGGACCAGACTGCCGCAAACGACACGCTGGACGCCCTGCAGCAGCGGGGTGCCGCCTTCCTTGGCACACGCCACGCCATTCTCGGCGGGGCGATGAGCTGGGTGTCCGAGCGGCATCTGGTCTCCGCCATCTCCAATGCCGGCGGCTTCGGCGTCATCGCCTGCGGCGCGATGCCCCCGGCTTTGCTGGAAAAAGAGATCGAGGCAACCAAGGCGCTGACCGACAAGCCCTTCGGCGTCAATCTGATCACCATGCACCCGCAGCTCGATGAGCTGGTGCAGATCTGCATCCGCCAGCAGGTCGGGCATGTGGTGTTTGCCGGTGGCATCCCTCGGGCGCGCATATCAAGGCGGCGAAGGATGGGGGTGCCAAGGTCGTCGCCTTCGCCCCGGCTTTGGTGCTGGCCAAGCGCCTGGTCAAATTCGGCGCCGACGCGCTGGTGATCGAGGGCTCGGAAGCCGGGGGTCATATCGGCCCGGTCTCGCTCACCGTGCTGGCGCAGGAAATCCTGCCGCACATCACCGAAGTGCCGGTCTTCGTCGCCGGCGGCATCGGAAGGGGCGAGGCGATGCTGGGCTATCTGGAGATGGGCGCGGCCGGTGTGCAGCTCGGCACCCGCTTCGCCGCCGCCAGCGAGAGCATCGCCCACGAAAACTTCAAAAAAGCCTTCATCCGCGCCGCCGCCCGCGACGCGCTGCCCAGCGTGCAGCTGGATGAGCGCTTCCCGGTGATCCCGGTGCGCGGGCTGATCAATGAGGGCACCAAGCGCTTCATGCGTCACCAGGCGGAGGTGGTGCAAAAATTCCAGTCCGGCGAACTGGACAAAACCGCCGCGCAACTGGAAATTGAGCATTTCTGGGCCGGCGCGCTGCGCCGCGCGGTGATCGACGGCGATGTGGAGACTGGTTCCGTGATGGCGGGGCAATCTGTGGGCATGGTGACATCGGTGCAGCCGGTGGCCGAGATCATTGCGGCGTTGCGGGCCCAGGCCCTCGCCGCCTTGGTGGCGCGTGGCACAGGAGCATAATCCTCCTTCCACGCCGGCACGCCGGCGCAAAAAGCCGAAATTCGGCGATACCAGGCAGCTTTTTGCCGCGCTGCGGGAGAATCTCGCCACCGGCACCGCCTCGCTGGCGGATTTCGCCAAGCTGGTGGCGGAGGGTCTGGTGGCTGATGCCACCGTCATTTACGTCACCCGCCCGGGCGAGATCCTCGAACTCGCCGCCACCCATGGGCTGAATGTCTCCGCCGTCGGGCGCACCAAATTGCGGGTGGGCGAAGGCATTGTCGGCCTCGCCGCCGCCTCCGGCGACGTGCAGAACCTGCCCGACGTGCAGAACCATCCCCGCTATGTCTACCGCGCCGAAACCGGCGAGGAGAACATGGCCTCGATGCTCGCGGTGCCGGTGAAGCGCGCCGGGCGCACGCTGGGCGTGATCGCGGTGATGTCCCGCGAAGTGCGCGCCTATGCGCCCGTGGAGGTCGAATCGCTGGCCACTGTGGCGATGCTGCTGGCCGAGATCCTGGCCCGCGCCGGCGCCGCCGATATCGGCCAGGAAGGCTTCTCGGATTCCCTGCCCCGCCGCTATGCCGGGCATGTGCTCTCCACCGGCATCGCCCGGGGCGCGGTGCTGGCCTATGGCGCCGCCGCCCCCATCGCCAAGCTGCTCACCGAGGACCCGGAGGCCGAGCTGGCCCGGCTCGATATCGCGGTGGAAGAGGCGAATAAATCCCTCGACGGGCTGATCAGCGCCAACATGCCCGGCGGCAACGCCTCGCGCGATGTGCTGGATGCCTACCGGATGGTGGCGCAGAGCTCCGGCTGGCTGGCCCAGGTGCGCGCCGCGATCAATGACGGCCTCACCGCCGAAACCGCTGTCGACAAGATCGCCCGGCAGCTGCGCGAGCGCATGCGCCGCATCGCCGACCCCTATCTGCGCGAGCGCCTCGCCGATATCGAGGACATGATCAACCGGCTGATGGTGGCCCTGGGCGGCATGGCGCCGAAGCCCGAGCGCGCGGATGGGATGATCCTGATCGTCCGCCGCCTCGGCCCGGCGGATCTGCTGGACTGGCATACGCGCGGCATCGCCGGCATCGCCATCGAGGAGGCCAGCGCCTCCGGCCACGCCGCCATCCTCGCCCGCGCCCTCTCCATCCCCACGCTGCAGGTGGATCGCGGCGCGGTGGAAGCCGCGGTCGAGGGCGACCAGGCGCTGCTGGACGCCGAGGACGGCACGCTGGTGCTGCGCCCGGAACCGGAGGTGATCCAGGTCTATGACCGTGCCATGGCCGCGCGCGACGAGCGCGCCGCCACCCTGGCCAGCTACCGGGACGTCCCCGCCATCACCAAGGACGGCACCGAGCTGAAGCTGATGATGAATGTCGGGCTGGCGCTGGAGCTGGACCAGCTGGACAAGACCGGCGCCGACGGCATCGGCCTCTACCGCACCGAAATCGCCGCCCTGGCCGCCGGCGGCATCCCGGATGTGGCCGGCCAGGCGGCCGAATATGGCAAGGTGATGGACCGCGCCAAGGGCCGCCCGGTGCAATTCCGCACGCTGGATCTGGGGCCGACAAGCTGCTCCCCGGCGAGACCGCGCAGACCGAGGAAAACCCCGCCATGGGCTGGCGCTCCTTGCGCATCGGGCTGGACCGCCCGGCCATCCTGCGCCGCCAGCTGCGCGCTTTGCTGCTGGGCGCGCAAGGCCGGCCGCTGCGGGTGATGTTCCCGATGGTCGCCACCGTGGAGGAATTCCGCGCCGCGCGCGACCTGCTGGAGGCCGAGGCCGGGCGCATCCGCCCCGCGCCGGAGACGCTGGACGCAGGCACCATGCTGGAAGTCCCCTCGCTGCTCTTTCAGCTCCCCGGCCTGCTCGCCGAGGCGGATTTCATCTCGGTCGGCACCAACGACCTGATGCAGTTCCTCTTCGCCGCCGACCGCGGCACGCCGGAGCTGGCGGACCGCTACGACACACTTTCCGCCCCGGTGCTGGAGATGCTGGAAAAGCTGGTGACACTCTGCCAGGAGGCCGGCGTGCCGCTCTCCATCTGCGGCGAGGCCGCCGGTCGGCCACTGGATGCGCTGGCCTTCGCGGCGTTGGGGATCACCACGCTGTCGATGTCCGGCAGCTCGATCCTGAAGGTGAAATCCGTGCTGGTGCAGGCGGATCTCAACGCGCTGCGCCCGGTGCTGCGGGAATTGCGCCGCGCCGGGGCCGCTGGCGGGAGCATTCGCGAGCCGCTGGCGGTGTGGGCGCGAGAACATAATCTCGCAATTTGAGGGATATCCGATTCCGGGTTAAAAGACATGGATATGCCAGACCATATGACCGGACCCGACACCATGGAGCCTGAAGCCACCTATTCCGGCGCGCGCGTCGGTGCGGGCCTGCGCGAAGTGCGCGAGCGGCTGGGCTGGCAATTGCCGGATGTGGCCGAGGGCCTGCGCATCCGCCCGGAATTTCTGGTGGCGATCGAGGCGGGGGATCTCTCCTCCTTGCCCGGCACCGCCTATCGCACCGGCTTCGTGCGCACCTATGCCCAGGCTTTGGGGCTGGATGGCGAGGAGATCCTGCGCCGCTTCCGCGATGCCGGGCAGCTCGGCCAGGCGGAGAAAACGGAAATCCAGTTCCTTGCCCCGGTGCCGGATCGCGGCGTGCCGAAAGGCGCGATCGTGCTGATCGGCATCGTGCTGGTCGTCGCCGGCTACGGGCTCTGGTATCGCCATACCGAGCAGCAGCGTCGGCTGGACCAGAGCGTCACCCATGTCCCGGCCGAGCTGCAGCCTTTGGCGACGCCGCCGAAAGTCACCCCGCCGCCGGCCACGGCGCCGGTTGCGAGCCCCCCAGGCCCGGCCACGCCCTCCCAGCCGGCAGCCAGCACCAGGCCGACCAATGCCCCCGCCGCGCCGTCCAGCCCGGCGGCGCAGGCTCCGGCCGGGCAGGCCCCCGCCGGGCAAGCCCCGGCGGAACAGAGCGCAACGGCCCCGTCCAGCCCGGCGGCCAGCGCATCCGCCCCCGCCACGACGTCCCCCACCGCAGCCGTCCCGGCCAACAGCGCGGCGCCCGCCGCCGCGGCCCAGGGCACCGAGATCACCGCCACCCAGGATGCCTGGGTGCAGGTCACCGATCCGGCCGGCAACATATTGTTCAGCAAAGTGCTGCACCCCGGCGAAAGCTGGCCGGTGCCGGACATGCCCGGCCTGAAAATGACCACCGGCAATGCCGGCGGCACCCTGCTCACCACCAACGGCCAGGCCGGCCAGCCGCTCGGCGCCCCGGGTGTGGTGCTGCATGGCTACCAGCTGACCCCGCCCGCTTCGGGCAGCGCATCCGCCCGGCCTCCGCCGGGACCAGCCCCGCTTCCAGCGCGGCCCAATAGAGGAACCCTCATGAACTACCGCGAATATCAGCAGATCGACCGCCGCAAATCCCGGCAGATCAGCGTCGGCAATGTGAAGGTGGGCGGCGATGCGCCGGTCTCGGTGCAGACCATGACCAACACCCTCACCCATGATGTCGAGGCCACCGTCGCGCAGATTTTGCGCGCCGAGAAGGCCGGCGTGGACATTGTCCGCGTCTCCTGCCCGGATGAGGAAAGCTCGGCGGCGCTCAAGCACATCGTCAAGCGGGTGAATGTGCCGATCGTCGCCGACATTCATTTCCACTATAAGCGCGGCATCGAGGCCGCCCAGAACGGCGCCGCGTGCCTGCGCATCAATCCGGGCAATATCGGCTCGCCGGAGCGGGTGAAGGAGGTCATCAAGGCCGCCCGCGACCATGGCTGCTCGATGCGCATCGGTGTGAATGCCGGTTCGCTGGAGAAGCATCTGCTGGAGAAATACGGCGAGCCCAACCCGGACGCGCTGGTCGAATCCGCCCTGGAACACGCCAAGATCCTGCAGGATCATGATTTCCACGAATTCAAGATCTCGGTGAAGGCCTCGGACGTGTTCATGGCCGTCGCCGCCTATCAGCAGCTGGCCGAGCAATGCGACCACCCGCTGCATATCGGCATTACCGAAGCCGGCGGCAAACGCGCCGGCACGGTGAAATCCTCCATCGGTCTGGGCTCGCTGCTCTGGGCCGGGATTGGCGATACCATGCGCGTCTCGCTCTCCGCCGAGCCGGAGGAAGAGGTGCTGGTGGGCTGGGACATTCTGAAGTCGCTGGGCATTCGCCATCGCGGCGTGCGCGTCATCTCCTGCCCCTCCTGCGCGCGCCAGGGCTTCAACGTCATCAAGACTGTCGAGACGCTGGAAGAGCGGCTGGCCCATATCGAAACCCCGATCACCCTCTCGATCATCGGCTGCGTGGTCAATGGCCCGGTGAGGCGCTGATGACCGATCTCGGCCTGACCGGCGGCGGCGGTGGCCGGCACATGGTCTATGCCAACGGCAAGACCGACCATACCGTCTCCGACGAGGCGATGGTCGAGCATCTGGTCGAGCTGGTGGAAAAGAAGGCCGAGCAGATCGAGGCCGCGAAGAAGGCCGCGCTGATCCCGGCTGAATAGCAGCGAAACTTGCGAGTTTGAGACCGCCGGGGTGCAGCACCCCGGCGTTTTGTATTTGATGGATGGATGAAGATGGCGACTCTTTTGCAGCCGGTGCGCGGCACCAAGGATCTGATCGGCGAGGATGCGGCGCGGCATTTCCATGTCATCGAAACCGCCAGACGCATCACCCGGCTGTTCGGCTTCTCCGAATGGCAGACGCCGATCTTCGAGGATACCAAAGTGTTTTCCCGCACGCTGGGCGAAACCTCGGATGTCGTCACCAAGGAAATGTATACGTTCGAGGATCGCGGCGGTGATTCCGTAACATTGCGCCCGGAAGGCACGGCGGGCATCTGCCGTGCCTTGATCACCGGCGGCCTCACCCAGACCCTACCGCAGAAAGTCTTTTATGCCGGGCCGATGTTTCGCTATGAGCGCCCGCAGAAAGGCCGCTACCGGCAATTCCACCAGATCGGCATCGAGCTGCTGGGTGCGGCCTCGCCGCTCGCCGATGCGGAAGTCATCGCCGCCGGCTGGCGGATTCTGAACGAGCTGGGTGTGGCGAAAGATGTTGTGCTCAACATCAACACGCTGGGGGATGCCGCCAGCCGGGAGGCCTACCGCGCCGCTTTGGTCGCGCATTTCTCCGCGCATGCGGACAAGCTCTCTGAAGACAGCAAGCTGCGCCTGGAGAAAAACCCGCTGCGCATCCTGGATTCCAAGGATGAAGGCGACAAGGCGCTGATGGAAAATGCCCCGCTGATCTACGACCACCTCACCGAAGAGGCCGCAAATTTCTATAACGGCCTGAAATCCACCCTCGCCGCCTTCGGCGTGCCGTTCGCGGAAAATCCGCGCATCGTCCGCGGACTGGATTATTACAACCACACCGCCTTCGAATTCGTCACCACCGCTTTGGGCGCGCAAGGCACGGTGATGGCCGGCGGGCGTTATGATGGCCTCGTCGAGCAGATGGGCGGCCCCAACGTGCCGGGCATCGGCTGGGGCGCGGGCATCGAGCGCCTCTCGATGCTGATCGAGCCCCGCAAGCCGCCGCGCAACCGGTCATCATCATCCCGATGGGCAGCGAGTCCGAAGCCCCGGCCTTGGACATTCTCAACAGCCTGCGCGCTGCCAACATCGCCGCCGAGATCGGCTATTCCGGCAATGCCAAAAAGCGCCTGGAGCGCGCCAATAAATCCGGCGCGGCTTACGCGGTGCTGGTCGGCGCCGAGATCAAGCTGAAAAACCTCACCGACGGCACCCAGGATGACGTCACCCCCGCCACCTTGATCGAGCGCCTGCGCGGATGAGCGACGCGCTGGACAGCAAGCTCGACCGCATCCTGGCCCGCGCCGAGGAGCTGCGCTTCATGCTCTCCGGCACGCTGGCCGGCGAGGAATTCGTGAAAGCCTCCAAGGAGCTGGCGGAACTCGGGCCCGTCGAGGAACAGGTGCTCGCCTTGCGCGAGGCCGAAAAGCAGCGGCGCGAGGCAGAGGCCCTGCTCGCCGACCCGGATATGAAAGAGCTGGCCGAGGCCGAGCTGCACACACTGAAAGCCCAGATCCCCGAGCTGGAAATGGCGGTGCGCCTGGCCCTGCTGCCGAAGGATGAGGCCGATGCCCGCTCCGGCATCCTGGAAATCCGCCCCGCCGCCGGCGGCGACGAGGCCGGGCTGTTCGCCGCCGAGCTGTTTTCCGCCTACCAGAAATACGCGGCCTCCCAGGGCTGGCGCTTCGAGGTGCTGGAATATGATGAAAACGAGCTGGGCGGCGTGAAGGGCGCGATGGCCGAAATTACCGGCAAATCCGTCTTCGCCCGGCTGAAATTCGAATCCGGCGTGCACCGCGTGCAGCGCGTGCCGACCACGGAAACCCAAGGCCGCATCCACACCTCCACCATCACCGTCGCGGTGATGCCGGAAGCCGAGGAGGTGGATGTCGACATCAACGAGGCAGATCTGCGCATCGATGTCTATCGCGCCTCCGGTGCCGGCGGCCAGCACGTGAATAAAACCGAATCCGCCGTGCGCATCACCCACATCCCCACCGGCACCGTGGTGGCGATGCAGGAGGAGCGCAGCCAGCACAAGAACCGCGCCAAGGCGATGAAAATCCTGCGCTCGCGCATCTATGAGCAGCAGCGCGCCGCGCTCAGCGCCACCCGTGCGGCCGACCGCAAGGGCCAGGTCGGCACCGGGGACCGCTCCGAGCGCATCCGCACCTACAACTTTCCGCAAGGCCGCGTCACCGACCATCGCATCAACCTCACTTTGCATAAAATCGATCGGGTGATGCTGGGCGAGTTCGATGACATCATCGAGGCGCTGATCGCCGAGGACCAGGCGGCGAGGCTGGCCGCCCAAGAGTGAAAACTGAATGATCCCACCGCCCAGGCCCTGGCCGAAATCACCGAGGCCTTGCGCCAGGCCGGGCTGGAGGCGCCCCGCCGCGAGGCCCGGGCGTTGCTCGCCGGCTGCCTGGGCACCAATTCCGCCGGGCTGCTGGCGCGCGACGCGGTCGACCCGGCCGCCTATCAGGCCGCCCTCGCCCGCCGCGCCGCGCATGAGCCGCTGGCCTATATCACCGGCCATAAGGAATTCTGGGGGCTGGATTTCCTCACCACCCCCGCCACCCTCATTCCCCGCCCGGACACCGAAACGCTGATCGAGGCGGTGCTCGCCTCCGGCCAGCGCCCGGCGCGCATTCTGGATCTGGGCACCGGCACGGGCTGCCTGCTGCTGTCCGCCTTGCATGAGCTGCCGGAGGCCTTCGGTGTCGGGGTCGACCTCAACCCGAACGCCGCCACCCTCGCCCGCGCCAACGCTCAGCGCCTGGGTCTGGCGGCGCGCAGCGCCTTTCTCGCCGGCAGCTGGGCCGATGCGATTTCGCAGCGCTTCGATCTGGTGCTCTCCAACCCGCCTTATATCGAAACCGGGGATCTGGCCGGGCTGATGCCGGATGTGCGCGCCTATGAGCCCGCCACCGCCCTGGATGGCGGCGCCGATGGCCTCATCGCCTATCGCGCCATCATCGCCGATCTGCCCCGCCTGCTCACCCAGGATGGGCAGGCGGTGCTTGAACTTGGCATCGGCCAGGCGCATATGGTGGATGAGTTGGCACGCCAGGCCGGTTTCGAGACCGTGCTGCGCCGCGATATTTCCGGCATAGAGCGCGCCATCAGCCTCAAATTCTGCAAATAAGCGATTGGCAGAATGAATTTTTACCGCTAAGCACGGGCGGCGCGGGCAGTTTTGTCCACGAGTCGCCGGGCATGAAACCGGCGCCAAAAAGGGCGTTGCATGTATATGCCGCACCGCGCAAGCCAGCAGACGAGGATAGACACGAGCCGATGAATATGAAGCGCATGCGTGGACGCAACCACCGTTCCGGTGGCGGCGGCGGCGGCGGGTTTCGCAACCAGCAGAATGGTATTCCGCTCAACCGTAATCATGTGTTCGACAGCTCCGGCCCGGAAATGCGGGTGCGCGGCACCGCTCAGCAGCTTTATGACAAATATACGCAGCTGGCCCGCGATGCCGCCTCCTCCGCCGACCGGGTGTTGAGCGAGGGATATTACCAGCACGCCGAGCATTATTTCCGTATCGTCAGCGCCATCAACGCCGCCCAGGGCCTGCCGCCCCGGGCCAGGGCGGGCAGCAGAATAATGGTGAGCCGCGCTATCAGAACGGCAATCAAAGCGAGTATCAGGGCGAGGGCGAAGGCCAGGCCCCGCGTGAATACCGCAATGAGCAGCGCGAGCCCCGCGAAAACCGCGACAATCGCGAGCCGCGGGAATTCCGGGATAATCGCGAAAATCGTGATAACCGGGACAATCGTGATAACCGCCAGGAGCGCCGCTTCGAGCCGCGCAACCGTCCGGATTTCCAGCCCCGCGACAACCGCCAGGAAAATCGCCACGAAAACCGCCAGGACCGCCCCGAGCGCCCTTATCGCCCGGCCGCGCCGATCGCTGATACGCCGATCGACATCAGCTCCGCCCTGGAAGCTGAACTGCGCGCCGCCCAGCAGGAGCCAGCCGGCATCGGCGCGCAGCCCGAGGTGAGGCAGGAGCAGCCGGAGCCGCGCGCGATTCCCATCGTCGCCGATGCCCCGCCCGCCAACGCCCCGGAACTCACCTTGACCGAGCCTGAGGCCAAACCGGCGCCGAAGCGCCGTGGCCGCCCGCCGCGCGCCAAAGCCACCGAACCGGCGGCGGAATAATCTCCGCCGCCTCAATTCCCAAATAAAAAGCCCGGCAAAAGCCGGGCTTTTTTCATGAAATGACGGCAGGCGCTTTTATTTCGGCGCCAGCACCATCACCATCTGGCGCATTTCCAGCTTCGGCATCTGCTCGACCTTGGTTTCCACCTCCATGTCGCCACGGATGCGCTCCAGCACTTTCACGCCCAGCTCCTGGTGGGCCATCTCGCGGCCGCGGAAGCGCAGAGTGACCTTCACCTTGTCGCCTTCGCCGATGAAACGCTTCATCGCGTTCAGCTTCACCATGTAGTCATTATCGTCGATATTGGGGCGAACCTTCACCTCCTTGATCTCGACGACCTTCTGCTTCTTGCGCGCCTCGTTACGCTTTTTCTGCTGTTCATATTTGAACTTGCCGTAATCGAGGATCTTGGCGACGGGCGGCTCCGCGTTCGGGCTGATCTCGACCAAGTCGAGGCCCACGGCGTAAGCACGCGCGATGGCGTCACGGGTGCTGATCACACCGATCATTTCACCATCCTGGTCGATCAGACGAACCTGCGGGATTCTGATTTCTTCGTTAACCCGGGGCCCTCGCGTGAGGGAGGGTGGGTGGCGCTGGCGGTCTGGCTATAGGAAAGTCTCCTGTTTCGATTGCTGGAACCGGCATAAGCCCAATTTGTGACGAAAAGCAATGCGCTATCGCTCATGGCCGGGCCTGTATCGCTCAGATAACGCGAAGCGCGCGGATTTCAACGGTTTACTGTTCAGAACAGAAACTCGCGCCGCGCATTCCAGTGCTCCACCAGGGCACGGGCCTCGCGCGACTCATCCAGCAATTTTCCATGCTGGCGGGCCAGCTGCTCGGTCATGTGCAGAAAGGCGGAGAGCGCCTTCAGGCCAGGATCGCTCGGGTCGTGTAAGAGAGCGGGCCGCCGAGATAGGCCAGGGGCGCCTCGACCGCCCGGGATTTGTCGAATTCCTGCGCGAAAAAGCCGGGATTATGCAGCAGCTCACCCGGCTTGTCGCGCAGCGTCTCATAGGGGAGATATAATGCTGGGAGAAATAATCATCCTGGCCGCCAGCCGCCAGCGCCTTCATCCGCCCCGCCGCCCATTTCTGCATCGCCTGCCAGGCCGAGCGGCGCGGGTAATGCGCCAGCCAGGTTTCGGGCAAAGGCACCGGCGCCACCTCCTGGCCTTGTAGAAACACACCATGATTCCCCGCCCCCGCCACCAAGCCGGGAATTTTCGCCCGGGCGATGACCTTGATGACATGGCTGGGCGCGGCCATGCGCCAGCGCAGCCGCCAGGGCACCACCAGCTCCGCCGCATCCTCGCCGCCGACCTGGCCGTAATTCGCCAGCTCCAGGCTCAGCACCGGGGCATCGGCGGGCAGCAGCGTCACCAGCGGCGCGCTGGCCGGTGTGGCCACGAACTCATCCGCATCCAGAAACAGCACCCAATCCGCGCCCAGCACCTGCGACGCCGCCTGATAGCCCCAGCTATTCACCGCGATTTCATCGAAACTCACCGCATGGCTGCGAAACACCCGCAGCGGAAAGCCTTCCTTCAGCAGTTCCTGCAAGATCTCCAGCGTGCGATCCGTGCTGCCATTATCAAGAAACAGCATCTCATCCACATGCGCGGCATGGTGGCGCACGAACGCCTCGACGATATCGTCCTCATTCAATATCCGCGTGAAGGACACGATTTTAGTCACTGTGGCGCTCCGTCTGCGCCAGGATTTATGCGCAAGCGCCGTGCCGGCGTCCAGCCGCCTGCATCGTCTTGGCAAGCTGGGGATTTCAGGTGAAGACACCGCCATGAGCCTGTCCATCCGCCCCGCCGCGCCCGAGGATGCACCCGCCATCTGGGACATCCTCGCTCCCATGCTCGCCGCCGGCGAGACCTACGCCCTGCCGCGCGACTGGTCGCGCGCGCAGGCCCTGGCCTATTGGCTGGCGCCGGAGAAACACTGCTTCGTCGCCGAATATGAAGGTCAGATCGCCGGCACCTATTATCTGAAGGCCAACCAGGCCGGCGGCGGCGCGCATGTCGCCAATTGCGGCTATGTCAGCGCGGGCTGGGCCGGCGGGCGCGGCATCGCCCGGGCCATGTGCGCCCATTCGCTGGAACAGGCCCGCGCCGCCGGGTTTCGCGCCATGCAGTTCAATCTCGTGGTCAGCACCAATCACCGCGCCATACGGCTCTGGGAGCAGATGGGCTTTGCCACCATCGGCCGGCTGCCCGGCGCCTTTCACCACCCCAGCGCAGGCGATGTCGACGCCTTGGTGATGTTCCAGCGCCTCGCCCCTCTTGTCCCGGCGCATAAATAGAATGATATAGTATATCATCCTAAACATCAGATACTTGATAATGATTATCATTTACATTTAAATGAGCGTCATCGAGGACGATGCGGCCTTCCGGCCGGACAACAAAGAGGGGTCATCATGGACGTTTTCATTTCATGGCGCGGGCCAGCCTGGGCGCGCTGCTCACCGCGCTGGCCGGGCCAGCACTGGCGCAGCAGGCGGACAGCACCGGGCTGCTCGGCAATTGGGCGGGCTGAAGCCGGCCCTCGCCGCGCATGGCGTCAGCGTCAACATCACCGATTCGGAAAATCTGCTGGGCAACACCACCGGCGGGCTGAAAACCGGCGCCACCATGCAGGGTGTCACCACCATGACCATGGATATCGACACCGCCAAGGCCTTCGGCCTGGCCGGCGGCAGCTTCCATGTCTCCGCCCTGCAGCTGCATGGCCGCCCGCTGAGCCAATATTATCTAGGCGACATCCAGACCGCCAATGGCAATGAGGGCGAAAACGCCTCCCGCCTCTGGGAACTCTGGTACGATCAGCAGATCGGCCCGAAATTCGACGTCAAAATCGGCCAGCAGAGCATCGATAATGAATTCATCGGCAGCACCTATACGGCGCTGTTCGTCAACACCATGGCTGGCTGGCCGGTGGTGCCCTCCGCCGATCTCTATGGCGGTGGCCCGGCCTATCCGCTCTCCTCGCTGGGCGTGCGCGGCCAGTTCAAGCCGAGCGAGCATGTCGCCATCCTGGCCGGCGTCTATGATGACGATCCCGGTGCTGGCGCCTTTACCGCCGACCAGCAGGCGCTGGATCCGCGCGGCGGCCGCTTCTCGCTGAAGAACGGCGCGCTGTGGATCGCCGAGCTGCAATACAGCACCAAGCTGCTCGGCCTGCCCGGCACCTACAAGCTCGGCGGCTGGTACGATTCCGCCAATTTCGCCGACCCGCTCTACGGCTATAACCATCGCGGCAATTACAGCCTCTACGGCGTGGTCGATCAGACAATCTGGCAGTCGCCCCAGCGCAGCGCGCAAACTTTGAACGTCTTCGGCCGCATCATGGGCGCGCCGTCCGACCGCAACCTGGTCGATTTCGGCTTCAATGGCGGCCTCACCCTCACCGCCCCGCTGCCCGGCCGCGACAATGACCAGGCCGGCATTGATTTCGGCGTGGCGCATGTTTCCTCGCGCGCCGCCGATGCGGTGATCGCCGCCGGCGCCAGCCGCCACCCGGGCACCGAGACGCTGATCGAGGCCACCTACCAGGCCCAGGCCACACCCTGGCTCGTGCTGCAGCCGGACATTCAGTACGTGATCAACCCGGCCGGCGGCGTCGATGATCCGAACAATCCCGCCAGGCGGCTCGGCAATGAGCTGGTGGTGGGGCTGCGCGGCATCGTCACGTTCTGAAAGTAAGATGTGGGGACTTTTTGAAAAAAGTCCCCATCCTCCGGCGGCTTTCCACCGCCGCTGCGCGGCGGCGGAACCTTGGCCGCCTACGCCCCTCAAAAACTTTTGCTCTTTTGGGTCTCGGGCTATGCTGGGCCATGGCCCAAAAACAAAGCTATGAAAAAACCCTCCGCCATCTGCAGATCGAGCTGGTGAAGCTGCAACGCCACGTCATCGAACGCGGCCAGAAATTGCTGATCATCCTGGAAGGGCGCGACACCGCCGGCAAGGATGGCACCATCAAGCGCATCACCGAGCATCTCTCCCCGCGCGACATCCGCATCGTCGCCCTGCCCAAACCCTCCGATACCGAAACCACGCAATGGTATTTCCAGCGCTATGTCGCGCATCTCCCGCCGCCGGGCAGATCGTGCTGTTCAACCGCTCCTGGTATAACCGCGCCGGGGTGGAGCGGGTGATGGGGTTCTGCACCGAGCATGAATATCATGAATTCATGCGCACCGTGCCGGTGTTCGAGGCCATGCTGGCGGAAGCCGGCGTCACCATCGTCAAATATTATCTCGATATCGACGCCAAGGAGCAGAAGGCCCGCATCGAGGCCCGCCGCGACGATCCGCTGAAGCAATGGAAAATCAGCCCGATCGATGAAAAGGCCCTGGCGCATTTCGACGATTACACCAAGGCCCGCGACGCCATGCTGCTGGCCACCGACAGCGCCGCCGCCCCTGGATCGTGGTCCGCGCCGACGACAAGAAAGCCGCGCGCCTCGCCATCATCGCGGATCTGATCACCCGCATCGATTACAAGAACGCCAAATCCCACGCCATCGACGGCCAGATCCTCTGCCGCTTCGACGAAACCTGCCTAAAAAACGGCATGCTGGCGCGCTAAAACTCTCTAACAGTTTGCTGAAAAACTCCTGGCGGCCGGGATTATGATGTGATTCACTTTGGCTGGCAGGTTTTGTGAGGCGTGGGGTGCGGGGTTCTTTTCGAGATCAGGGCGGGATGTTTTCGTATGTTTCACCAGAAACACGGGTTCCGGCGACCCATCCGTTGCGAGCGATCCGTGCTTTGGTGCGGGATGTTCTGCATGAGATGAGCCGCAGCTTTGCCTGGCTGTATTCCAGGGAAGGCCGGCCCTCGGTGCCGCCTGAACAATTGCTGAGCGCGCTGCTGATCCAGGTGCTGTACGGGATTCGCTCGGAACGGCAGTTGATGGAGCAACTGGATTATAATCTCCTGTACCGCTGGTTTGTGGGCTTATCCCCGGATGATCCGGTCTGGAACCCGACCACGTTTAGCAAGAACCGCGAGCGCCTGCAGAACGGCGATATATTCCAGAAATTCATGAGCCGGCTGCTGAACCACCCGCGGGTGACGCCGCTACTATCGGATGAGCATTTCTCGGTGGACGGCACGCTGATCGAGGCGTGGGCGTCGCAGAAGAGCTTCCGGCCGAAGGATGGCAGCGACGATGATGGTTCGGATTTCCACGGTCAGAAGCGTAAGAACGATACCCATGCCAGCACCACCGACCCGGAAAGCCGGCTGTACCGCAAGGCCGCTGGGCGGGAGGCAAAGCTTTCGTATATGGGGCACGCGCTGATGGACAACCGGCACGGCTTGGCGGTGGGTGGCCGAGTGACCCAGGCCACAGGCACGGCTGAGCGTGAAGCCTCGGAAGCGATGTTGAAAGCCAAAGCCAAGTCGGCCGCCGGGCGGATCACCGTAGGCGAAGACAAGGCTTACGATACCGCCGATCATGTCGCCAATCTGCGCGACGCCGGCGTGACACCGCATGTCACACAAAACAACGGTGAGACCAAAACCGGCAGGCACCGCCGCAGCGCGATTGACGGACGCACCACGCGCCATCCCGGTTATGCGATGTCGCAGACCCGCCGGGCGATGATCGAGTGCATATTCGGCTGGGGCAAGCAGCACGGCACGATGCGCAAGACCAAGCTGCGCGGCGTTGCGCGGGTCGCCGGCACCTTCATGCTCAACCTGATCGCCTATAATCTGGTACGCATTCCAAAAATGGTGGCAATATAAGGGACGAGTCTGTCCGCTGGACGAAAAAAGTCCAGAAACCGGCAAGAAACTTCAATCACTTGAACCAAAATCCAGGCCCCAAAGCTAAATCAGAAAAAATAAAACCAAGTTTCGGGTTTTTCAGCAAACTGCTAAAAATTTTCAAAAGTTTTTGGAGGGCGGAGGCGCCAAAGGTTCCAATGCTGCGCAGCAGCGTTGGAAAGGCGCCGGAGGGGTGGGGACTTTTTACAAAAAGTCCCCATGTCTTTCTCAGATGTTACGGAATCAACCGCTCCGCCTGCAACCCGGTAAACAGCTCAAAAAACGCCTCATCCGTCGGCTGATAGAGCGAAAACCCCAGCCGGCGGCTCTTCGACATATCCGTCACCACCTCGATCGGCCGGCCCAGATCCGCATCAGTATGCCAGGGCGAGGCGAGACGGCTCAGATCCGGCTCAACCAGCCTGGCCCGCGCGGCGATATCGGCCCAGCTGCCTTCGTCCTGCGCCATCTGCGCCTCCAGCGGCCGATGCTCGCCGGTAAAGGGGGCGGGCTGCAGCCCGAACCAATCCGCAATCCGCCCCCACATCCAGGACCAGCGGAACACGTCGCCATTCACCACATTGAAGGCCTGGTTGGCGGCCTCCGGCGTCTGGGCGGCCCAGAGCAGATGCGCGGCGAGCAGCCTGGCATCGGTCATATCCGTCAGCCCGTTCCACTGCATGGCCGAACCGGGGAAATAGAACGGCCGCTCCAGCGCCCGGCAGAGCGAGGCATAGACCGCCAGCGTGGTGCCCATATTCATCGCATTGCCCACCGCCTTGCCGATGATCGTATGCGGGCGGTGCACGCTCCAGCTGAAGCCGTCCCGCGCCGCGGCGGCGAATAATTCATCCTCCTGGGCGTAGTAGAAATTCTCCACATCCAGCCTTGGCTGGTCTTCGCGGAAGGGCGTCTGCGGCAGGCTGCCTTTGCCATAGGCCTCGAAGGGGCCGAGATAATGCTTCAAGCCGGTTACCAGCGCGACATGCCGCGTCGCCCCGCCCAGCGCGTTGAGCAGATTGCGCACCATCGCCGCATTCACCCGGATATTCTCCGCCTCGCTGTCCTGGCGCAGCCAGGTGCAGATGAAGACGATCTCCGGCGCCAGCCCGGCCAGCGCGGCTTTCGTGGCCTGCGCATCCAGCAGGTCGGCCGCCACCGGCATTATTCCCGGCTGGCTCTGCGGGCGGCGCGCCAACCCCAGCACCTCCCAGCCCTGGGCGGATAAATGCGAACAGGCCGCGCTGCCAACAATCCCGCTCGCGCCCACCACCAAAGCCGTCTTCGCCATCGCATCTCTCCTTCAAGCTCCCCGCCACATGGGCAGCCCTGCGCCCCGCGCCAACCCGGACGCGTTGACTTTGCAGCGTCTTTGCACCTTCTCTGCGGGCATGAACGCGCATACAGACCTGCTCGCCGCCCTCTCCTTCGATGCCAACGGGCTCGTCGCCGCCATCGCCCAGCAGCATGATAGCGGCGAGATCCTGATGATGGCCTGGATGAACCGCGAGGCCGTGGAAGAAACGCTGCGCACCGGCCAGGTCTGCTATTATTCGCGCTCGCGCGCCAAACTCTGGCGCAAGGGCGAAAGCTCCGGCCAGACCCAGAAGCTGATCGAGCTGCGGATTGATTGCGATGGCGACGCACTGCTGCTGCTGGTCGACCAGACAGGCGTGGCCTGCCACACCGGCCGGCGCAGCTGTTTCTATCGGGCGGTGCGCGAGGACCAGCTGGTCGAAATTGCTGCGCCGCACATCCATCCTGACACACTTTACGGCAAGGCTTGATCTGCAGCCGTTAAATCGGCGAAATGGACCCTAGAGCCATGAAACGCGGAGCGTGACGCGAACAGCGTGACACTCCGGGATAAAAACTAGGGAACCGATCCATGTCTGCGCAAACGCCCCGGCCTAATTTTCTGCGCCCCTTCCTCGCCGCCGCCGCCCTTGCCCTCGCCTTGGGCGGCCTTGCCGTCAGCCGGGTGGCCACCGCCGCGGACACCAAGGATTACCCCGCTGCCTCCCTCTCCGCCCCAACGGACCACGCGGCCTTGCTGGCGCGCGGCAAATATCTGGTCGATGCGGCGGATTGCATGCCCTGCCATACCGGCCCCGGCCAGGCGCCCTTCTCCGGCGGGCTGATCATGCACACCCCGTTTGGCGGCCTCTCCACCCCGAACATCACGCCGGACAAAACCACCGGCATCGGCAACTGGACGGATGCGCAATTCTACGCCGCCCTGCATGATGGCGTCTCGCCCGGCCACAGCTACGGGATTTTCCCGAAATTCCTGTATCCGGCGATGCCCTATACCTCCTACACCAAGCTCTCCTACCCGGATGTGATGGCGATCAAGGCCTATCTGATGAGCCTGCCGCCGGTGGACGCGCCGCGCGCCCCAGCACCATGAGCTTTCCCTTCAACCAGCGTCCGGTGCTGCTGGGCTGGCGGCTGCTGTTCTTCAAGACCGGCCCGATGAAGATGGACCCGTCCTGGGACGAGCATATGAAGAACGGCGCCTATCTCACCATCGCGCTGGGCCACTGCCAGGAATGCCACACGCCGCGCAACATGTTGCAGGCGACGATGGACGACAAGCAGTTCGCCGGCGCGAAGATCGACAATCTCTATGCCCCCAACATCTCGTCCGACAAAACCTACGGCGTCGGCGGCTGGGCGAAGAATGATCTGATCGCCTATCTGCATGATGACGGCAATCTGGTGAAAGGCTCGCCCTACGGGCCGATGGGCGACATGACCGACCATTCCACCAGCCTGCTGCCGGTCTCCGATATCGCGGACATCGCGGATTTCCTGCAAACCGCGACCAAGCCGCAGAATACCCCGCCCACCCCCGCCATCGCCGATGCGGATGCCTCGATCGCCCGCGGCCAGGCGCTCTATAAAATGAGCTGCGCCGGCTGCCACGGCCAGACCGGCGGCGGTCTGCCGCCGAAACTCGTCCCCAACCTCGCCGGCAATGACAGCGTCACCGCCGAACTGCCGGACAACGCCATCGGCGCCATGCTGGGCGGGCTGGGCAGCTGGGGCGCGCCGGCGATGAAGATGCCGGTCTTCGGCGCCCGGCTGAACGACCAGCAGATCGCCGACATCACCAACTATATCCGCACCGCCTGGGGCAATAAGGGCACCGCCAATGCCACCGCCGAGGATGTGAAGGCGCTGCGGGCGAAAACCCATCTGCAAGGCGCTGGCAGCCTGCAGGCCGATAATCTCGGCTGCCCGGTGATCACCCCGAGCTCGGTCACCGATCCCGGCAATGGCTGGCTGAACATCTATCAGGGCGTCACCCCGGCCACCTTGTCCAACCGCACCAACGCCCTCATCGGCGCGGTGCGCGGCGCCAATAGCAGCATCAGCCCGGCCGACCTCACCAACACGCTGGTCGCCGCCTATTGCCCGGCGCTGGCGCAGGAGCACGGGCTGAGCCTGGCGCAGAAGCAGGCGGCGCTGAAGGATTTCATCGCCAGCGTGCAGCCGCTGGTGGCGGCGCATTAAGAGGTTGCCTGAAAACGATTTTTTAAAGAATCACAAAAGTTTTTTGCGCCGCTTTTTTTCAAAAAAGCGGCATCGTGACAAAAGGCCGGACGCCCCTCTGGGGCGATCCGGCCTTTTGTCACGAAGGGGCGTTTTTGAAAAAACGCCCCTTCAACCCCCAAAAACTTTTATTAGTTCTTGAGCTGGGCGCTTGGCAGGTCCGCCCGCTGCGGACATTCTGCGCCGCGTATGACCCTGCCGCCCCCACCCCGCGCGCCAAGCTTGAACTGGAGACCGTCACCGGCGAGGAGGCGCAGGCGGCGCTGCCCGACCTCGCCCGGCTGCGCATCGAGGTTTTCCGTGAATTTCCCTATCTCTATGACGGCGACGAGGCGCATGAGCGCGACTATCTGCAGACCTATGTGCGGGTGAAGGGTGCTGCCATCGTGCTGGCCCGAATCGGCGAGCGAATCGTCGGCGCCGCCACCTGCCTGCCGCTTTCCGCCGAGACCCAGGCGGTGAAAACCCCGTTTCTGGAAGCCGGCATCGATATTTCCGATATTTTCTATTTCGGCGAGAGCGTGCTGGAGAAAGCCTATCGCGGCCGCGGGCTGGGGTTGGGTTTTTCGTCGCGCGCGAGCGCCAGGCCCGCGCCTATGGCGCCACCCTGGCGGCGTTCTGCGCCGTGCAGCGCCCCGCCAGCCATTGGCTGCGCCCGGATGGCTACCAGCCGCTGGATGGATTCTGGACCAAGCGCGGCTTCACAAGGCGCGAGGATCTGGTCTGCCAGATGAGCTGGCGGGATGTGGACGAAGCCGCCGCCAGCACCAAAAACCTAACCTTCTGGACCAAGCGCCTATGAAGCTCGCCCTCGCCCCGTTCGGGGTCTCCGCCCCCGCCAGCTTCAAGGCCTTCCTGCTGCGGCTGGAGCGCCTGGCCGCCGAGGCTGCCCTGGCCGGGCGGACATGCTGGTGCTGCCGGAATATGCCGCCATGGTCTGCGCCGGGGCGGAGATCAAAGCCCCGGACATCGCGGCCGAGCTGCTGCATGTGGTGGACCAGGCCGAGCTGATCCTCAGCGGGCTGCGCGAGATGGCGATGCGCCACAAGCTGCACATCCTCGGCGGCTCGCTGCCGATGCGCGATGCGGACGGCAAAATCCGCAACCGCGCCCCCTTCATCGCCCCCTCCGGCACCATGGGCTTCCAGGACAAGCAGGCGATGACCCGCTTCGAGGCTGAGGAATGGGGGTTGCCGGCGGCGCCGCGCCTGTGGTGTTCGACACTGCCTTCGGGCTGATCGGCGTGTCGATCTGCTATGACAGCGAGTTTCCGCTGCATGTGCGCGCCCAGGTGGCGGCGGGGCGAAGCTGATTTTGATCCCCTGCTGCACCGCCTCGCCCGCCGGCTTCAACCGGGTGCGTTTCTCCGCCCGCGCCCGGGCGGTGGAAAATCAATGCTATACCGCCGTGGTGCCGTTGATCGGCGAGGCCGCCTGGTCCGGCTCCATCGATGTGAATATCGGCCATGCCGCCCTCTTCACCCCTTGCGACACGGGCTTTCCGGATGACGGCGTCGCCACCGCCGGGGCGCTGAACGAGCCGGCTCTGGTTTTCGCCCAAGTCGATTTCGCCGCCATCGACGCGGTGCGCGCGCAAGGGGCGGTGCTCAATCACCGCGACTGGGCGCCGGTCGCCCCCACTGAAATCGTAGCGCTGCGATGACCCGCATCTTCATCATCGCCGGCGAGGCCAGCGGCGACGTGCTCGGCATGCGCCTGATGCTAGCGCTACGAAACCTGGAGCCGGAGATCCAATTCTCCGGCATTGGCGGGGCGCGCATGGCGGAGGCCGGGCTGACCTCGCTGTTCCCGATGCAGGAGCTGGCGCTGATGGGGCTGGCGGAGATTTTGCCCAAGGTTCTGCATCTGAAGGCGCGGCTGAAACAGACCATCGAGGCCATCCGCGCCGAAAAGCCGGATATTTTGCTGACCATCGACAGCCCTGGCTTCACCTTGCGGGTACTGAAAGCCATCGGCCCGGGCGGGCCGAAGCGGGTGCATTATGTCGCGCCGCAGGTCTGGGCCTGGCGGCAGGAGCGGGTGAAGCATTTCCCCGGTCTGTGGGAGGAGCTGCTCTGCCTGCTGCCCTTCGAGCCGGATTTCTTCGCCCCGCACGGGCTGCATCCGGTTTTCACCGGCCATCCGGTGCTGGAATCCGGCGCCGATGCCGGCGATGCGGCGCGCTTTCACGCCACCCACAAGCTCGCGCCGGACGCTGTGCCGCTGGTGCTGATGCCGGGCTCGCGCGTCACCGAAACCAAGCGCCTGCTGCCAGTGTTCCGGGACACGCTGGCGCTGTTGCAGCCGGATGTGCCGGGGCTGGTGCCGGTGGTGGCGGCGGCCGCAGGCATCGCCGAGGCGGTGGCGGCGCATATGGCGGACTGGCCGGTGCGGCCGATCATCGTGCGCGGCGTATCGGAGCGCTACGATGCCTTCGCCGCCGCCCGCGCCGCGCTGACCAAATCCGGCACCTCGACGCTGGAGCTGGCGATGGCGGGGTGCCGATGGCGGTCACCTACCGGGTCAACCCGCTCTCGGCAATGATGGCCCGCCGTCTGATCAAGGTGCCGCATGTGGCGATGATCAATCTGCTGGCGGGGCGCGCCCTGGTGCCGGAATTGCTGCAGGAGGATTGCGCGCCGGCGCGGCTGGCGCAGACCGTGCGCGGCCTGCTGACCGATGCGGCGGAAGCCGCGGCCCAGCGTGCCGGCTTCACCGCCGCCCTGGCCAGCTTGCGCGCCCCGGAGGGCACGCCATCGGCGGCGGCGGCACGGGCGATTCTCGGCGTGGTTGCGGCCTCGCCGGACCCGTAAATCAGTTCTTAACTTTTTCCTGCTTCACTGCGCCCATGATGAGACTCTGAACCTCCACCCCCCTGCCAAAACAGGCGGCCAACATGACCAGGAGAGCAGCATGAGTGCCAGCATGAGTATCGGCAGCGTCGGGCTGGGCAGCACCAGCAATGCGCTGGCCAGCGTCTTCAATTCCAGCACTTCAGGCGACACCACCAACGTCACCACCCTGCCGGACGGCTCCACCGTGACCACCGTGCGGACAAGAAGGGCGATATCGTCTCCATCGCCACCACCCCGCGCACCCGCCCGCCGGAACCGGGCAGCGCCAGCGCCAGCCCCAGCGCCAGTGGCGGGATCAATCTGCTGGCCTGAGCCGGCCCTTCAGCCGTACCGCGCGCGGCGCTCGCCGAACGGCGTGGCAAGAGATACGCTGTAGGGGCAGCCTCTTCCAAAACACTGCCCGACTCGTAGGGCAATGGCATCGATCTTGCTAGCGCATCAGCGTTCGGCGGTTTTTGTAAAAAAGCGGCCCTTCGGCGGGCTTCCACCGCCGCCTTGCGGCGGTGGTGGCTTTGCCGGGTTCGTCCACTTTTACTTTGCCGCCAGCGCCGCCTGCATCGCCGCCACGGCGGAGAGGTTGGTGATGCCGCGCGCTGTGGTGCTGGGCACGGCGATATGCAGCGGCTTCTCCAGCCCCAGCAGCATCGGCCCCACCGTCACCGCCTCGCCGGTCGCCTTGACCAGATTATAGGCGATATTGGCGGCATCGATATTCGGGAAGATCAGCAGGTTGGCGGTGCCGGTCAGGGTCGAATCGGGCAGCGCCTGGTGGCGGATCTGCTCGGCCAGGGCGGCATCGGCGTGCATTTCGCCATCCACCTCCAGCTCCGGGTCGCGCGCCCGGATCAGCCCCAGCGCCTTGCGCATCTTCTTCGCCGAAGGCGAGTTGGAGGCGCCGAAATTGGAGTGGGAGAGCAGCGCCACCTTCGGCGGCAGGCCGAAATGCCGCACCGTCTCGGCCGCCATCAGCGTCATCTCCGCCACCTCTTCGGCGCTCGGGTCCACATTCACATGGGTATCGCAGAAGAACAGCGGACCGGCCTGCAGGATCAGGGCGGTCAGCGCGAAGACGCGGCCCGAGCCGGTGCTGCGCGGCACGATAGGCAGCGCATACTGGAATTGCCGCCACCAATCGCCGGTGCCGCCGCAGATGGCGGCATCCGCCGCCCCCTGCTCCAGCAGCATCGCCGCCGTCACCGTCGGGCGTTTGCGTACATGCCGGGCGGCGGCATCCGGCGGGGTGCCGCGCCGGCCGACGCGCTTGGAATAGGCCGCCAGCAGCTGCTCGAACAGCGCCGTATCCTGCTCCAGATCGACGATCTGCACGTCCTGGCCAGGGCGCAGGCGCAGGCCGAGCGACTGGATGCGCGCGATCACCGCCTCGGTCTTGCCGATCAGGATCGGCTTGGCCAGCCCGTCATCCACCACGCTCTGCACGGCGCGCAGCGTGCGCTCATCCTCGCCCTCGGCATAGACGATGCGCGGCTTCGCCTTGCGCGCCACCTCGATCACCGGGCGCAGCAACTGGCCGGAGCGGAACACGAAGCGCTCCAGCTCATGCATATAAGCCTCGAAATCCTCGATCGGCTTGCGCGCCACGCCCTCATCCATCGCCGCCTGGGCGACGGCCGGGGCGACATGCAGGATCAGCCGGGGATCGAAGGGCTTGGGAATGATGTAATCCGGGCCAAACACCGGCGCCTTGCCGCCATAGGCGGCGGCGACCACGTCCGAGGCCTCGACATGCGTCAGCTCGGCGATGGCGCGCACGGCGGCCAGCTTCATCCCCTCGGTGATCGCGGTGGCGCGCACATCCAGCGCGCCGCGGAAGATGAAGGGGAAGCAGATGACGTTATTGACCTGGTTGGGGAAGTCCGAGCGGCCGGTCGCCATGATCGCATCCGGGCGGACGCGCTGGACGATCTCGGGCATGATCTCCGGCTCGGGATTGGCCAGGGCCAGGATCAGCGGGCGCTCGCCCAGCAGATGCAGCCATTCCTCCTTCAGCACGCGCGGGCGGAGAGGCCGAGGAAGATATCAGCCCCGGCAGCACATCCGGCAGGCTGCGGGCGTTGGTCTCCCGGGCGACATCTTCCAGCGTCGGGTCCAGATTGGGGCGGCCTTTATACACCACGCCCTCCCTGTCGGTCATGGTGATGTTCTCGGGCTGGCGCCCAGCGCCTTGAGGATGTTCACGCAGGAGAGTGCGGCGGCGCCGGCGCCGGAGGTGACGATCTTCACCTCTTCGATCTTCTTGTTCAGCACCGTCATGGTGTTGAGCACCGCGGCGCCGACGATGATGGCGGTGCCATGCTGGTCGTCATGAAACACCGGAATGTTCATCTTCTCGCGCAGGACCTGCTCGATCCTGAAACATTCCGGGGCCTTGATGTCCTCCAGATTGATGCCGCCGAAGCTGGGCTCCAGCCGCGCCACCGTCTCGATGAATTTCTCCGGGTCCTGCTCGTCGATCTCGATATCGAAGCTGTCGATGCCGGCGAATTTCTTGAACAGGACGGCTTTGCCCTCCATCACCGGCTTGCCGGCGAGCGCGCCGATATTGCCCAGCCCAGCACCGCGGTGCCGTTGGTAATGACCGCGACCAGATTGCCGCGCGAGGTGAGGTCGAAGGAGCTGTCCGGGTCTTCCTTGATCAGCTCGCAGGGGGCGGCGACGCCGGGCGAATAGGCCAGGGCCAGATCGCGCGAGGTTTCCATGCGCTTGGTGGCGGTGATGGCGAGCTTACCGGGACGGGGATAGCGGTGATAATCCAGAGCCGCTTTGCGTAAGGTCTCATCCATGTCTCGAACCCTCCCCCGAAATCAATGATCTGCAGGGTTCATGGCGCAAGCCGGCAGGGCTGGCAACTCGCCCCGCCATGTGATTTTTGAAGATCGCTAATTCTGGAGAAGAGAGCTTGGTGCGGTCGAGAAGACTCGAACTTCCACGAGGTTTCCCCCACAAGCACCTCAAGCTTGCGCGTCTACCATTCCGCCACGACCGCATCGAGGCTGCGGCGGGCCTATAGACTATGAACGCGGAGCCTGCAACAGGGGAGCCATGACGAAAAACGCTTTGGATTGGGAAATCTCGCCGGGCCTGACCGATTACGAAACCGCCCTCACCCGCATGCAGGCGCGGGTGGCCGATATCCGCGCCGGGGCGGCCAAGGAGCTGGTCTGGCTGGTCGAGCATCCGCCGCTTTATACCGAGGGGACCTCGGCGAAGCGCGAGGACCTGCAGGATGCAACGCGCTTTCCAACCTACAAGGCCGGGCGTGGCGGGCAATGGACCTATCACGGGCCGGGGCAGCGCGTGGTCTATGCGATGCTGGATCTGGCCAAGCCGCATGGCCGCGTGCCGGCGCGCGATGTGCGCTGCTATGTCGCCGGGCTGGAGCGCTGGGTGATCGCCACGCTGAAGGAATTCGGCATCAAGGGTGAGATCCGCGAGGGGCGGGTCGGCATCTGGGTGGCGCGCGCTGATGGCACGGAAGAGAAGATCGGCGCCATCGGGGTGCGGGTCTCGCACTGGATCACCTGGCACGGACTATCGCTGAACGTGGCGCCGGAGCTGAGCCATTTTGGCGGCATCGTGCCCTGCGGCATCGCCGAGCATGGGGTGACCAGCCTGAAGGCGCTGGGCGTGGATGTGGGGATGGAGGTGGTGGATGCGGCGCTGGCCCGGCATTGGGGGAAATTTTCGGATGAAGATTTTCGTCTATGGCACGCTGGCGGACAAGGATGCGTTCGGGCGCTGCGCCGGACGGCCGTTGCGGCATGAGCCGGTGCCGGCCCGGCTACACGGTTTTGCCCGGGTGAAATTGCGCGGGGCGCGCTACCCTACGCTGCGCCGCGCCCCTGGCGCGCAGGTGCCGGGCATGGTGATGCGGATCAACGCCGACATGCTGGTGCGGCTGCAGGCTTACGAATCGGTGCGCTACCGGCTGATGCGGGTGCGGCTGGCGGCGGCGGATGGGGCGCACCGGGCTTTGGTGTTCATGGGCGACGCGCCGACGCGCATCCTCTGGGCACCGGATTTGAGGCTGATGACACTGCGCTCGCGCAGTTTTTGAGATCCGCTCGCGCAGTTTTTGAACAGCGTTGAGGGCGGGCGAAAAGCTTCCCATACTCCTCGTCAAAAGACGGAAAGGTGAGGAAGATGGATGCCGAGACGCTGCGGGCTTTGCAGGCGCCGCTGAAACAGGATTACCGGGAGAACCCTGGCCATGCGCTGGTGCAGTCCCGGTCCGAAGGGGTGATCGAGCAGGAAAGCCTGACCTGCACGCTGGTCAATCCGCGCCCGGCCCAGGCGGGGCTGCATCCGGCGGCGGGCGGGCCGCAGGGCACGGCGTGCTCGGCGGATCTGCTGCTCGATTCGCTGGTGGCTTGCGCCGGGGTGACGCTGGCGGCCGTCGCCACCGCCATGGGCATTAAACTGCGCGAGGCGCGGGTGGTGGCGCATTCCTTCTGGGATGCGCGCGGCACGCTGGCAATCGACCGCGCCGCCCCGGTCGGGCTCGGGCCGATCAACCTGACCTTCAAGCTGGACACCGATGCGGATGAGGCGACGCGCGCCCGGCTGCTGAAAAGCACTGAGCGCTATTGCGTGATCTTCCAGACGCTGGCGGCGCCGCCGGCTTGTACGGTGACGCTGCTCTGAGAGTGCGGCTGTAAAAGGTGGGGACTTTTTGAAAAAAGTCCCCACACCCCCAAAAACTTTTGAATTTTCAGGGAAGCTGCGCGGGTTTAGCGCCAGCCCAGGGCTGGGGCGATGTGTTTCAGGATCGCCTCGATCACATGCGCATTATAGTCCACGCCGAGCTGGTTGGGCACGGTGAGCAGCAGCGTGTCGGCTTCGGCGATCGCCTCGTCGGCCCGCAGCTCCTCGATCAGCGCCTCCGGCTCGCCGGCATAGGAGCGGCCGAAGATGGCGCGGGTCTGCGCGTCGATCATGCCGATGCTGTCCTGGTCTTTGGCCTGACCGAAATACATCCGGTCCTGGTCGTTGATCAGCGCGAAGATCGAACGGCTGACGGAAACGCGCGGCGTGCGCTCATGCCCGGCTTCCGCCCAGGCTTCGCGGTAGGCGCGAATCTGTTTGGCCTGCTGGATATGGAAGGGTTCGCCGGTTTCGTCATCCTTCAGGGTGGAGCTTTGCAGGTTCATCCCCTGCTGGGCCGCCCACACCGCCGTGGCGTTCGAGCCTGAGCCCCACCAGATGCGCTCGCGCAGGCCCGGCGCGTGCGGCTCGACGCGCAGCAGGCCGGGCGGGTTGGGGAACATTGGGTGCGGGTTGGGCTGGGCGAAGCCCTCGCCACGCAGCACCTCCAGCAGCACCATGGCGTGGCGGCGGCCCATATCCTTGTCCTGTTCGCCCTCGGCCGGAGCGTAGCCGAAATAGCGCCAGCCCTCGATCACCTGCTCCGGCGAGCCGCGGCTGATGCCAAGCTGCAGCCGGCCGCCGGAGATCAGGTCCGCCGCCCCGGCATCCTCGGCCATGTAGAGCGGGTTCTCGTAGCGCATATCGATGACGCCGGTGCCGATCTCGATGCGCTTGGTTTTGGCGCCGACAGCGGCCAGCAGCGGGAACGGGGCGGCGAGCTGGCGGGCGAAATGATGCACCCGGAAATAGGCGCCATCCGCGCCCAACTCTTCCGCCGCCACCGCCAGGTCGATCGATTGCAGCAGCGCCTCGGCGCCGCTGCGGGTGCCGGACTGGGGCGCGGGGTTCCAATGGCCGAAAGAGAGAAAGCCGATTTTCTTCATCTGCATCACTTTGCGTCAGGGAGCGCCGCCTACTTGGCCCACCGGCTCGGATTTGCCAATTCCGGCCGACCGTCTGGCCTGCCATGCGGATCTGGCAAGCCGCCCGTCCGCGCCTATATGGACATTATGAAATTTTCCGTCCTCGACCAGTCCCCGATCCGCACCAACATCCTGCCGGATCAGGCGATCCGCGAGAGCATCGCGCTGGCGCGGGCCTGCGAGGGGTTTGGCTATCATCGCTACTGGCTCTCCGAGCATCACAGCTCCGGCTCCGTGGCGGGCTCGGCGCCGGAGGTGCTGGCCGCTGCGATCGCCAGCCAGACCAGCCGCATCCGCGTCGGCGCGGCGGGGATCATGCTGCCGCATTATGCGGCGCTGAAAGTGGCCGAGCAGTTCCGGGTGCTGGAAGCGATCGCGCCGGGGCGGATCGATCTCGGGCTGGGGCGCGCCCCTGGCTCGGATGGGCGCACGGCGCTGGCCCTGAACCCGAATGCGCGCCAGGCGGCGGATATGTTCCCGGCCCAGGTGCGCGATGTGATGGCCTGGTCCAGCGGTCAGGCGCTGCCGGTGGATCATCCGTTCCGCGCCGTCACCTGCGAGCCGCGCGGGCCGCATGCCCCGAAATCTGGATTCTCGGCAGCTCCACCTATGGCGCCCAGCTCGCCGCCTGGTTCGGCCTGCCTTACGCCTTCGCCTATTTCTTCTCCGACGGCGCCGGGGCGGAGGAGGCGCTGCACGCTTATCATTCCCAGTTCAAGCAGCCCGGCCCGGAAGCGCCGCCGCGCCGCGCCGCGGTGACCGTGTTCGCGCTGGCGGCGGAAACCGAGGAGGAGGCGCAATATTGGGCGAAATCCCGTGGCGCCTTCTGGGCGATGCGCAATCGCGGCCTCTATATCCCCCTGCCCTCGCCCGAGGAGGCCGACCAGATGGGGTTTTCCGAGGCCGAGCAGGCGCAGATGCAAATGTCGCTCTCGCGCAATTTCATCGGCACGCCGGAACAGGTGGCGGAGCGGCTGCACAGGCTGGGCCGGGATCTGCAGCTGGACGAGATCGCCATCACCACGGCGGTTTACGATCCGGCGGTGCGGACCAGATCCTATGAGCTGCTCGCCAGGGCGTTTGGTCTCACTTAAAATTCGATGACGCAGGTTTCATGAGACGAACCTGTCAAATTTGAAAGCTTTAGTGTTTTGCATTGAATTCTCTCAGTCGCAGGACAAGATCCTAGTTCACGATACGCGTCCCAATCCGGGGACCGTTCCAAAAAGGATAAGGGATTTTGGGCGATGGTTTCTAAGTTTCGTGTTGCATTCGGTCTGTTCGCGATGGTTTCGATGGCGGCAGGTCTTGCTGCCTGCCATACCACGGCGGGCGTCGGGCAGGATCTCTCCCAGGGCGGCCACGCGCTGACCAACAGCGCCAATGCCAACGCGCCCAGCAAGCCCAGCCCCTGATCCGTCGCGCCGCCAGCTTCGCTGGCACCGAGGCTATCCCAGCGTCAATCACAAATCTTGAATAAGGAGATACAACATGGACAAGGATCGTATTGAAGGCACCCTGAAGCAGGCCAAGGGCGCGGTGAAGGAAGCCGCCGGGAAGGTCACCGGCGACACCAAGCTGCAGGCCGAAGGCAAGGCCGACAAGGTCGAAGGCAAGGTGCAGAACACCGTTGGCGGGCTGAAGGACGCCGCGAAGAAGCATTAAGCGCTTCCAGGCTCTTTCCGATGAAGGCGGCGGGGATCACCCCGCCGCCTTTTTGATTGTCAGGGCATCAGCACCTTGTCGATCACCTGAATCACGCCGTTGGACTGCATGACGTCGCTGATCGTGATTTTCGCTTCATCGCCCTTCGCGTCCTTCACCAGCAACCCGCCCGCCGGCGCGTTGCTGAAGGTGAGCGGCTCGCCTTCAACTGTCTTGAGCTGCGCGGTGCCGCCACCTTGCTGGATCATGTTCTCGATATCCGCCGCGGTGTAGCGCCCGGGCACAACATGATAGGTGAGAATCTTGACCAGCTCAGCCTTGTTCTCAGGCTTCAGCAGCGTTGGCACGGTGCCCGCCGGCAGCGCCGCGAAGGCCTCATTGGTCGGCGCGAACACGGTAAACGGCCCCTTGCCTTCCAGCGTTGGCACCAGCCCGGCCGCCTTCACCGCCGCGACGAGTGTTGTGTGGTCCTTCGAGTTCAAGGCGTTTTGCACGATGTTCCGGCTGGGATACATGGCGGCGCCGCCGACCATGGGATCCGCCGACATGGATTGCGCCGACATGGATTGCGCGGCGGCGAGGCCAGGCAGCAGCAAGACTCCTGAAAAGGCCAAAGCGAGCCGCAATTTTTTAACAGACATCCGACATTTCCTTGTTGGTTAGAACCTGAATGGTTCGTTAACAAATAGGATTACGCGCGCGCCGGGCGGACGGATTGCCGGAGGCGCGGGAATATGGATGAATTTTCGTCCATAAGCCCGCGAGAGTTTTAAGAGACTCTATAAAAACAAGCCTTTGGAAAATGATAAATGTTTTTTCGGTGCCGCTTTTTTTCGAAAAGGCGGCGATAGCGTGGGGGCTTTTTGGAAAAAGCCCCAAAAAACTTTTTCAATTTTGCAACAGCCTTCAGCGTCAGGCTTGCAGCGCATCCAGGGCGCGTTGCAAAATCTCCGCCGCCGCCAGCTTGTCGACGATCTCGGCGCGGCGCGCCCGGCTCACCCCGGCCTCAATCAGCCGCTCATGCGTCTCGGCCGTGGAATAGCTCTCATCCACCATCGCCACCGGCAGGCCAAGAAGATCGCTGAGCCCATGCGCCCAGTCCCGCGCCGCCTGGGCGCGGGGCCGAGTGTCTGCTCGCCATCCAGCGGCAGGCCGATGATCAGCCCCCCACCCCTTCGCGCACCGCGATCTCGCCGATCTCGACGGCGTTGAACTTCATCTTGGTGCGCTGGAGGGTGGTGTAGGGGCTGGCGATGCGCAAGCCGACATCGGAGAGCGCCACGCCGATGCGTTTGGAGCCGGGATCGAGCCCCAGCAGCCGGGAGCCGGGGGCAGAAGGGATAAAAATTCGGACAGGTTGTAGAGCGCCATGGCCGCCTGTATGGTCCGCCCGGATTTTTTAGCCAAGGGATTTTGGTATGTCGCTGGACGCCGCAACGGTACGCCGGATTGCGAAACTGGCCCGGATCAGGGTGAATGACGAGGAGGTTTCCACCCTCCAGAATGAGCTGAACGCGATTCTGGGCTATGTGGAACAACTTGGCGAGGTGAATGTGGACGGGGTCGAGCCGCTCTCTGGCGGCGCGCAGATGGCGCTGCGCCAGCGCGAGGACCAGGTCACTGACGGCGACATGGCGGAGAAGATCCTGGCCAACGCCCCGACCGCATCGGAAACTTCTTTGCCGTGCCGAAAGTTGTGGAATGAGCATGTTTGACCTGACCCTCGCCGGCGCCGCGAAAGCGTTGAAGGCGAAAGAGATTTCGGCCGTGGAGCTGACCAGCGCCTATAACGAGGCCGTGGCGGCGCTGAACCCGCGTTTGAACGCCTATATCACCACCACCCCGGAGCTGGCGCTGGAACAGGCCAAGGCCGCCGATGCGCGCATCGCGGCTGGTGAGGCCACGCCGCTGACCGGCATTCCCATCGCGATGAAGGATCTGTTCTGCACCGAGGGTGTGCGCACCACGGCGGGAAGCGCGATCCTGGAGCCGTTCGTGCCGCCTTATGAGAGCACGGTTTCGGGCAAGTTGAAGGCGGCCGGCGCGGTGATGCTGGGCAAGGCCAATCTGGACGAGTTCGCCATGGGCTCCTCCAACATCACCTCCTTCTATGGCGCGGTCGAGAATCCCTGGAAGCGCCAGGGCTCGGAGGCCAAGCTGGTGCCGGGCGGCTCCTCCGGCGGTTCCGCCGCCGCCGTGGCCGCGCGCATCGCGCTCGCCGCCACCGGCACGGATACGGGCGGCTCCATCCGCCAGCCCGCCGCCTTTACGGGTCTGGCCGGCATCAAGCCCACCTATGGCCGCTGCTCGCGCTTTGGCGTGGTGGCCTTCGCCTCCTCGCTCGACCAGCCGGGGCCGATGGCGCGCAATGTCGAGGATAACGCGCTGCTGCTGAACGCCATGGCCGGGTTCGATGCGAAGGATTCCACCTCCGCCGACCGCGCTGTGCCGGATTTCACCGCGTCGCTGACCCGCGGCGTGAAGGGGCTGAAGATCGGCATTCCCAAGGAATACCGGCTGGAGGGCACCAATCCTGAGATCCTGGCGCTCTGGGACAAGGGCATTGAGTGGCTCAAGGCGCAGGGGCGGAGATTGTCGAGATTTCCCTGCCGCACACCAAATACGGCCTGGCGGTGTATTATATCGTCGCCCCGGCGGAGGCCTCCTCCAACCTCGCCCGCTATGATGGCGTGCGCTACGGCAAGCGCGTCGATGGCGCGGATCTGATCGATCTCTATGAGCGCAGCCGCGCCGAGGGATTCGGGGCCGAGGTGAAGCGGCGCATCATGATCGGCACCTATGTGCTGAGCCATGGCTATTACGACGCTTATTACCTGAAAGCGCAGAAGGTGCGGAACCTGATCCTGAAGGATTTCACCGACGCCTTCGGCCAGGTGGACGCCATCCTCACCCCCACCGCCCCCTCCGCCGCCTTCGGGCTCGGCGAGAAGATGGATGATCCGGTGACGATGTATCTCAACGACGTGTTCACCGTGCCGGCTTCGCTGGCGGGCGTGCCGGCGATGAGCGTGCCGGCGGGCCTCTCCGCTGATGGGCTGCCGCTGGGCCTGCAGGTCATCGGCAAGCATTTTGACGAGGAAACGGTGTTCGCGGTCTCGGCTGCCATCGAAAACGCGGCGGGCTTCTCGGCCCTGCCTGAAGTGCGAGCGAAATAATGGCCTATACACTTGAAGGCAGCACCGGCGCCTGGGAGGTCGTGGTCGGCCTCGAAGTCCATGCCCAGGTGATTTCTCAGTCCAAGCTGTTCTCCGGCGCCTCGGCCACCTATGGCGGCGCGCCGAATGCGCATGTCTCCTTCATCGATGCCGGCTTTCCCGGCATGCTGCCGGTGATCAATCAGGAATGCGTGGCGCAGGCGGTGCGCACCGGGCTGGGGCTGAAGGCGCAGATCAACCTGTTCTCGCGCTTCGACCGGAAGAATTATTTCTACGCCGATCTGCCGCAGGGCTATCAGATCAGCCAGTTCGAGCACCCGATTGTCGGCACCGGGACGGTCGAGATCGAGCTGCAGGACGGCACGATCAAGCATATTGGCATCACCCGGCTGCATCTGGAGCAGGATGCCGGCAAGTCCATGCATGACCAGCATCCGGCGAAATCGGTGGTGGATTTGAACCGTGCCGGTGTCGGGCTGATGGAGATTGTCTCCGAGCCGGATATACGCTCGCCGGAAGAAGCGGGCGCTTACTTGCGCAAGATCCGCCAGATCGTGCGCTATCTCGGCACCTGCGACGGCAATATGGAGGAAGGCTCCATGCGCGCGGACGTGAATGTCTCCGTGCGCAAGCCCGGCGAGGCGTTCCGCACGCGCTGCGAGATCAAGAACGTCAATTCCGTGCGCTTCGTAATGCATGCGGTGGAGGCGGAGGCGCTGCGCCAGATCGAGGTCTGGGAGAGCGGCGGCGAAGTGGTGCAGGAGACCCGCCTGTACGATCCCGCCAAGGGCGAGACGCGCTCGATGCGCTCCAAGGAGGATGCGCATGATTATCGCTATTTCCCCGAGCCGGATCTGCTGCCGCTGGTGCTGGAGCAGGCTTGGGTGGATGAGCTGAAAGCCAATCTGCCGGAGCTGCCGGATGAGAAGCGCGCCCGCTTCTGCGCCGAATATGGCATCCCGTTCTATGATGCGGGCGTGCTGGTGGCCGACCAGGCGACGGCGGATTTCTACGAAACCGTGGCCAAGGGGCGCGATGGCAAGCTCGCCGCCAACTGGATCTCCGGCGATTTCTTCGCGGCGATGAACCGCACCGGCAAGAGCATCGAGAACCCGCCGGTGTCCGCCGCTGATCTCGGTGCGCTGCTGGATCTGATCACCGACAAGACCATCAATGGCCGCATCGCCAAGGATGTGTTCGAGGAGATGGTGGAAACCGGCAAGGCGCCGGGGGCCATCGTCGAGGAGAAGGGGCTGCGCCAGGTGACCGATACCGGCGCCATCGACGCGGCGGTGACCAAGGTGCTGGCGGAGAACCAGGACAAGGTGGCCGAGTACAAATCCGGCAAGGATAAGCTGTTCGGCTTCTTCGTCGGCCAGGTGATGAAGGCGATGCAGGGCAAGGGCAACCCTGCTCTGGTGAACGAGGCGGTGAAGAAGCAGCTCGGCTGATTTGCTCATGCCTGCCGCGCGGTTTTGCGCGGGCTGTGCTTGATACGGATCAAACCCCGCCCTCTGGGCGGGGTTTATGCGTTGCGGCCATGATGCAAGATCTGCCGCTCTCGGACGCTTATCAATTCATTGAACCCGGCCCGGTGGTGCTGCTGACCACGCAGATGCCGGGGCGAAAGCCGAATGTGATGGCGATGTCCTGGCATATGGTGCTGGGATTCGAGCCGGCGCTGATCGGCTGCGTGGTGGCGCGGGCCAATCACAGCTACGCGGCATTGCTCACCCAGGGCGAGGCGGTGATCGCGGTGCCGCCGGCGGGGCTGGCGCGCATCGTCACCGGGGTTGGGAATTGCACCGGGGATGATACGGATAAATTCGGCAATTTCGACCTCACCCCCTGCCCGCGGCCCGGGTCGCGGCGCCGTTGATTGGGGAGGCGATTGTGAACCTGGAATGCCGGCTGCGCGACCGCACGATGGTGAAGGCTTATGACATGTTCGTGCTGGAATGCGTGAAGGGCTGGGTGAATCCGGCCTTACGGGAGGCGCCGATGCTGCACCACCACGGCTATGGCGCGTTCAGCGTGGATGGTGAGCGGGTGACGCTGAAATCGAGAATGAAGTAGGGGGCAAAAGTTTTTGGGGGCGGCCCTTTTTTCAAAAAGGGCTGCAAAGCGTTTGGGGTTTTGTAGGGCGTTGCCAACGCCCCGAACGTTTTCGCCGCTTTTTTGTAAAAAAGCGGCACCAAAAAACTTTTATAAACTCAGAGTCGGGATCAGCCCGCTGGCCTCGGCCATGGCCCGGCTTTCAGCGATGGACGCACTCACCATCAGCGCCGCCGCCAGAGCGTGCTTGCCCGCCAGCCCGTCCACCACCACCGGCGCCCCATCCAGGCAGGCGGCGAAAAACGCCTCATGTTCGGCCGAGAGCGCGTCATGGTCCTGCCAGCCCGCCTGTTCGATGCCGAATTCCGGAAAGCCCGGCACTTTCACGCCAATCCCCCGCCCCACCAGGGTCAATTTCCGGGCCGAGAAATCCACGGTCAGATAGCCGGTCTGGGAGAAGATGCGCATCTTGCGCTCGGTCTTCAGCGAGATCCGGCTGGCGGTGATCGTCGCCACCGCGCCCGAGGCGAAGCGGATGCGGGCATTGGCGATGTCATCAAACGTGCTGGCCACCGGCGCGCCCACCGCGTCCACGCTCACCACCTCCGAGTCGGCCAAAGTCAGGATCAGATCGAGATCATGGATCATCAGATCCAGGATCACCGAGACATCCGTGCCGCGCGGCTTGAAGGGCGCGATGCGCACCGCCTCGATATAGAGCGGGCGGCCCATGCGTGAGGAGAGCGCGCCATGTGCCGCGGAGAAGCGCTCCAGATGCCCGACCTGCAGCACCCGGCCCGCCTGCGCGGCCAAAGCGATCAGCTCATCGGCCTGCGCCAGCGTCGCGGCGATGGGTTTTTCCACCAGCACATGCTTGCCCGCGCGCAAGGCCCGGGCGGCGTGCTCGTAATGATACTCGGCCGGGGCGGCGATGATCACCGCATCCGCCTCGGCCAGAATTTCCTCGACCGATTTCACCGGACAGCCCGCTTCCCAGGCCACCTCCTTGGCGCGGGCGGGGTTGGGGTCCGCCAGCCCGACGAGCCGGGCGCGCGTTGCCCCCGCCAGTTTCAAAGCATGGTAGCGGCCAAAATGACCCGCCCCGATCAAGCCCACCTGCAATCGCTCGCTCATATCTTAAGCGCTCTATTCCGCTCCGGGGTTGCGCGCAACGCTCTGCCCGCCATACGGCAAGCGGTTTGGCATTTTTCGGAGCCCGTGTTGCTTTATTTCAGCCGTGCGAAGACTTTCGGTATCCTGCTTGTCGTCGCCCTCGGGGTGTTGCTCAGCCTGCCCAATCTCTGGGCGCGGCCGGGGTTTCTGCCCGCTTTCCTGCCCTGGAACCAGGTGCATCTCGGGCTCGATCTGAAGGGCGGCTCCTATCTGCTGCTGCAGCTGGATACGGATGCGATCCAGAAACAGGATCTCGGCCAGCTGGTCGGCGAGGCCCGGCAGACGCTGGTGAAGGATAATCTCGGCTATAAGGATCTGCACGCGGACGCCGCCAGCCATCAGGTGCTGCTGACCCCGCTGGCGGGCCAGGGGCCGCAGGCGCTGAAAGCGCTGCAGGGGCTGATCACCTATCTGCCGAATTCGCCGACGCCGAGCCTGGCCGTGGCGCAGCAGCCGGATGGCAGCATCGCCCTCTCCATCCCCGCCCAGGCGCAGAAAGCCCGCGACACCCAGGCGGTGCAGCAGGCCATTACCATCATCCAGCGCCGTATCGACGGCTCGGGCGTGCTCAACCCGCAGATCCAGCGCCAGGGGGACAGCCAGATCGTCGTGCAGCTGCCCGGCATCTCGGACCCGGAGCGGGTGAAGACGCTGATCGGCACCACCGCGCATATGACCTTCCAGATGGTCGATGCCAACGCCACGCCGGGTCAGCCCGCACCGCTGGGCGATGAGTGGCTGCCAATGTCCGATAATCCGCAGCAGAAGCTGGCGGTGCTGAGCAATGTCGCCGTCGATGGCGCAGATCTGCAGAACGCCCAGGCCAGCACCGATCCGCAGACCGGGCAATGGGTGGTGAATTTCACCCTCAATGCCGTCGGCGCGCGGGAATTCGCGGATACCACCACCGCCAATGTCGGCAAATTGTTTGCCATCGTGCTGGACGGCAAGATCATCGAGGCGCCGGTGATCCGCGAGCCGATCACCGGTGGCTCGGGTCAGATTTCCGGCAATTTCACCGCCCAGTCCGCCACCGATCTGGCGCTGCTGCTGCGCGCCGGCGCGCTGCCCGCACCGCTGAACATCGTCGAAGAGCAGAGCGTGGGGCCGGAGCTGGGCGCGGATGCGATCCGCGCCGGGGCGATCTCGCTTGGCGTCGGCTTCCTGCTGGTGCTGTTCTTCATGGCGCTGTTCTACGGGCTGTTCGGCTGGTTCGCGAATATCGCGCTGGTGGTCAATCTGGTGCTGATGCTGGCCATCCTCTCGGTAATGGGCGCCACCCTGACCCTGCCCGGCATGGCCGGTATTTTGCTCACACTCGGCATGGCGGTGGATGCCAATATCCTGATCAATGAGCGCGTGCGTGAAGAGGTGAAGGGCGGGCGCAAGCCGCTGGCAGCACTTGAGGCGGGCTATAAGCGCGCTTACGGCACCATCATCGATTCCAACGTCACCACGCTGCTGGCGCACGTGACCTTGTTCATCTTCGGCTCGCCGCCGGTGCGCGGCTTCGCCGTGACCATCTGTGCCGGCATCATCACCACCATGTTCACCGCCACGGTCGTGGTGCGGCTGATTACCTCGCGCTGGTATGCCGCCCGCCGTCCCGCCGCCCTGCCCGTCTAGGACCAGCGATCATGTTCACCAAACCGGCTTTCCGCTTCGTCCCGGACGGGACCAAGATCCGCTTCATGAATGGCCGCTTCGCCGGCTTGATCACCTCGGCGGTGCTGTCTCTGGCCTCGGTCGTGCTGTTCTTCCATCCGGGCCTGAATATGGGTCTGGATTTCAAGGGCGGCGTGGTGCTGCAGGTGCAGACCCCGCAAAAGGCCGATTTCGCGGCCCTGCGCGGCGCCCTCGCCGGGGCCGGGCTCAGCGATGCGGCGCTGCAATCGGTCGGCAATCAGGGCGATCAGGTGCTGATCAGCCTGGAGAGCCGGGCCAATGCCGGCGCCACCCAGACCGCCATCGGCGAGGTGCAGCAGGCGCTGGACAAGGCCGCCCCCGGTTCGAAAATCCAATCCACCCAGGCGGTCGGCGCCTCGGTCTCGGACCAGCTTTTCACCCAGGGGCTTGAGGCTCTGGGCCTCTCCTTCGTGATGATCCTGATCTATATCTGGTTCCGCTTTGAATGGCAGTTCGCGGTTGGCGCGGTGGTCACGCTGATCCTGGATACGACCAAGACCATCGGCTTCATGGTGATCACCCGCATCCCGTTCGACCTGGTGACCATCGCCGCGATCCTGACCATCATCGGCTACTCCACCAATGACAAGGTGGTGGTCTATGACCGGATGCGGGAGAATCTGCGCAAATATAAAACCATGGGGCTGCGGGATCTGATCGATCTCTCGATCAACGAGACGCTGAACCGGACCCTGGGCACCTCGGGCACCGTGTTCCTCGCCGCCCTGCCGCTGGCCTTGTTCGGTGGCGCCGCCCTGTCCGGCTTTGCCTGGATCATGCTGTTCGGCATCGTGGTCGGCACTTCGTCCTCGATCTTCATCGCCGCGCCCATCCTGCTCTTCCTCGGTGAGCACCGGCTGCGCCGCTCCGCGACTCCGGTGAAAAAGCCATCCAATTGAAAAAAGAGTGAAATTTCCCTCGCACGGGGGATTTAAGTCTGTTAGAACCGCCGAGTGTTATTTTTGAACAACTCTCGGTAATTTAGACATGCATCCGAAGGCGGCCGGCATTGCCCTCGCCGACACGTTGCGTCTGCGCTACCAGCCCATTTTCCGCTTGCGCGATGGGGCGGTTTGCCATGCCGAAGTTCTCGCCCGCAGCCAGACGGCGGATGGCCAGCTGCTGGGGCCGCAGGCGATTGTGGAGATGATGTCCTGCCCGGACGCGGCGTTGCACCTTACTCTTGCGATCATGGACCGGGCGCTGGGCGAATATGTCGCGCATGGCTTGCGCCGGCGGGGACTGGAGCTGGCCTTCAACCTGCCGCTGAATGTTCTGGTTTTTCCCGGCCTGATCGAACGGATCCGCGCCGTGCAGGCGAAATATGGGCTGGCGGCCACGGCGCTGCGGTTTGAATTGACCGAGACGCAACCGGTGCGCGACCCGCCCGCCGCCCTGGCCAGCATCGCGGACTTGCGGGCGCATGGCTATCTGCTGGCGCTCGACGATGCGATACCCGGCATGGCCTGCCTGGAGGCGCTGCTCGACGCGCCCCTCAGCGCGATCAAGCTTGACCGCTCCGTGGTCACCGATGAGGGCGCCGACGCCACCATGTTCATCCGCGCGATGACCGGCAGCGCCAAGCGCCACGGCCAGGATGTCGTCGCCGAAGGGATCGAGACGGCGGCGCAGATGCGGCGCATGCAGGCGCTGGGCGTTTCGCACGGGCAGGGCTATTTCTTCGCCTGCCCGCTGACCGCCTTGGACCTTGCGGAGATGCTGGCCACGGCGGCAGGCTGAGAGACTGTTTGAAAAGCCACTCTGGCGGCCGCCAAGCGGCGATTTGCTGCGCTCCGGTGCTCACGTACCTTAAGTACGCTCCGCTCCGGTGCTCGCAAATCACCGCTTGACGACTCACCATAGTGACCTTTGAAACAGCCTCTGAGTTTACGCCGCCGCGAGGGCGAAGCGGCGCTTGGAATCCTCCGCCATCCGCTCGATCCGCTGGCGCCAGGCGGGGCTGTTGGCGGCTTTTTCCAGCATCATCAGATTATCCGCATGCAAGCCAGCCGCCGGCGTCAGCTCATGCACCAGCCCTTCCTTTGAGAGCTTCAGCAGATGCGCCAGCACATTACGCTGCGCCGCCGCCTTCAGGAACGGGTCGGCCTTGGCGTAGAGATCGGCCGCGAGGGCGGCGACACTCCAATCCTGCCGCTTCAACGCCTCCAGAATGCTGCGCTCGCGCCGTTGCCGGTGGCCGAGCAGCTCCGCCGTCAGCCCCCTGGGGTCGCGCAGCAGCGGGCCGTGGCCGGGCAGGAAGAGGTCATCGTCGCGCCCCAGCAGCCGCTCCAGCCCGCGATAATAATCCGCCATGTCGCCATCCGGCGGGCTGACGATGGAGGAGGACCATGACATCACATGATCGCCGCTGAACAGGATTTTTTCTCCCCCTGCCCGCGCCAGGCGAAGCAGAGATGGTCCGCCGCGTGACCGGGTGTGTGCAGGGCGGTGAAGCCCTGCAGCTTGTCGCCATCCCGCAGGGGCAGATCCGGGTTGAAGTCCGCGCGCATCGGCTGGTGGAAGGCCGCCACCTTGGCGCCGGTCTGGGCGGCCAGGGCGGGCAGGCCGGCATAATGGTCGCCATGGGTATGGGTGAGCAGGATCAGCCCGAGCTTGCGCGCCCCGATGGCGGTGATGAGATCGCCGATATGCGCCGCATCGTCCGGCCCAGGATCGATCACAACCAGCCCCTCCGGCGTTTCCACCAGATAGGAGTTGGTACCGTGATAGGTCATGATGCCGGGATTATCCGCGACGATCCGGCTGATCCCAGGGAGGACATCGAGCGGCACATGACGTTGCGGCACGGCTTCAGACAAAAAACCCATGCCCGCATCATGCTATGCGGGGGATGATGGGCAATCACACATGGCTGTTTGAAACGCCACTCTGGCGGCCGCCAAGCGGCGATTTGCCGTGCTCCGGTGCTCACGTACTTTAAGTACGTTCCGCTCCGATGCTCACAAAACCCCGCTTGGCGACTCACTATAGCGACTTTTGAAACAGCCGATTATCCGCTGTGTCAGCCGAAATTATAGGCCAGCCACAACACGCCCAGCACCGCGGCGACGCAGACCACGCCCAGCACCATCGGCAGCACCGCGCCTTGCGACGGGGCGCGGCTGAGCCCGTGCGGAAAATGCCCGCCGGGGCCTTGGGAGTTGTGAAGATAATCTTTTATATTCATTGCCTTGACCCTCCATCTTGCGATGGCACGCGATATTCACAGACCGCTTTTTCGGACAGAGACTGACGCCGCCCGGCGATTGCGCCGGACTGATCCTCAAGTCCGACGATACGCCCCAGATCCTTTAAAATGCAATAAAAACCGTGCGGGTCATGGTTGCGGCGCGCGCCGGGCTTGGCCATCGTGAGGAAGCTGTATGAGGGGGATATTCATGGTCGGACGGCATCTCTGTTTCGCCATCTGTCTCGGGCTGCTGGCGGGTCCGGCTTTGGCGCAGAGTAGCGGCATTGTCGGGGCGGATCGCGACCCGTCCTGTCAGGCGGTGGGGGGCATCGGCTCCTATACGGATTGCCGGCGCAATGGCGTGCAGATCGACCCCAGCTCCGGCCTGGCGCTCAATGCGCAGGATCAGTGCAACTCCGTCGGCGGGGTGAATGATGGCCAGGGCTGCTACCGCGACAATGTGCAGGTGAACCCGCTGACCGGCATGAAGGCACAGCCGAGCGATCCGGGCTATGTCCCGCAAGGCGGAGAGGGCCTGCCCGGCCTGCCGGGAGAGGGCAGCAATTAGCCGCCCTGTGTACTTGCGGGCGCAGCTGGGCCATCTATTTCCGCATGGCCATGCCGCAAGACCCTGACGCCCCCCTGCGCACAGCGCTTCGTCGCCACAAAGCCTTCGCCTCCTCGCTGCTGGTGCTGATGGCCGCCCTGGCCCTCGGCAGCTACTGGCTCCCCCCTCCGGCTGGACCGAGCTGCTGCGCGACGCCGCCAAGGCCGGCTTCATCGGCGGGGTGGCGGACTGGTTCGCCGTCACCGCTTTGTTCCGCCACCCTCTGGGGCTGCCAATCCCGCATACCGCGATTCTGCCGGCGCAGAAGCAGCGCCTGGGCGATGCGCTGGGGCGCTTCGTCGCCAACCATGTGTTCACCGAGGCCGATATGCGCCGGTTGCTGGCGGAGCTGGATGGTGCCGCCATTCTGCGCCGCTTCCTGGCCGACCCGGCTGCTTCAAGGCCGCTGGCCGAGGCGCTGGCCGGGATGCTGCCCAAGCTGCTGGCGAGCATCGAGGATGGCCGGGCCAGGCGCCTGCTCAACCGGCTGTTGCCCAAGCTGGTCGGCGGGCGCGCCGCCGGGTGGTGGTGGCGCGCGCCCTGGCCGGGCTGGTGGAAGGCGGCAAGCACCAGGAGATGTTCAGCTTCATCCTGGCCCAGGTGAAGGAGATGCTGGCGGCGCGGGAGGAAAATCTACGCGAGGCGATCAAGGAGCGCGTCGCCGAGCATGGCGGCAAATTTGTCGGCTGGGCGGTGGGGGCGGGCATCGCCAAGCGCGTGCTCTCGGCGGTGAATAGCGAGCTGGACAAGATCAGCCCGGACAGTTCCGAGATCCGCGACGCCTTCGATGAATGGGCACGCGCCGAAATCGCCAAGCTGGAGACCGACCCGGCCCGCGCCGCCGAGCTCGGCCAGGCGCTGCGCGGGGTGATGACGCATGAGACGGTGCAGGCCTGGGTCTGGGATGTCTGGGCGCGGATGCGCCGGGCGCTGGAGCTGGATGCCGCCAACCCGCATGGGCGCTCGGTGGCGGTGATCGAGGCGGCTCTGGTCAATCTGGCCGAGGTGCTGGGGCGTGACGAAGCCACCCAGGCGCGGCTGAACGAGGCGCTGCGCGGCGGCGTGCTGCGGCTGCTGCCGAGCGCCCAGGCGGAAGGGGCGAAATTCATCGGCCATGTCGTCGGCGCCTGGGATGCGAAGACCATCACCGAGAAGCTGGAGCTGCGGGTGGGCAAGGACCTGCAATATATCCGCGTGAATGGCACGCTGGTCGGGTTTGTGCTGGGTGCGGCGCTGAGCCTGCTGGCGCGGCTGGCTCCGGCGCATCCGTGAACGCAGCATAAGGCTTTGCGATATAATTAAAAATTTTTGGCTTTGAAAAGGCTGGGGGGGGGCAACGCGGTCGCCACCGCCCCAGCATTTTTTGCCGCTTTTTGAAAAAAGCGGCACCAAAAACTTTTACGACTTTACAATCCTTACCGGGATCGACTTGGCCGCCGGCGTGCCGGAGATCTCGTCGTGATGCCCAATCGGCAGCAGCGGGTTCAGCTCCGGGTAATAGCCGGCCAAGCTGCCGCGCGGCATCTGGTAGGGATATACGGTCAGCCCCATCACCCGGCGCTCCACCCCGTCATCCGCGATCGTCTCCAGGCCCACAATGGCCTGCGGCGCGATGCCGTAATCGCGCATATCCGCCTCATTCATGAACAGCACCATCCGCCCGTCATAGACTCCGCGATACCGGTCCGAGTTGGAGTAGATGGTGGTGTTGTACTGGTCGTGCGAACGCACGGTGGAAAGGCGGAACATCTCCGCGCCGCCAATCGGCTTATCCTCATCCAGCCCTTCGATGATCAGGAAATTCGCCTTGCCGGTGTCGGTCTTCCATTGCCGGGCGCGCGGCGGGTTGTTGAGGTGGAAGCCGCCCGGCGCCTTGATCCGCTGATTGAACCCGGCGAACAGATCCGGATACACATCCGCGATGCGGTCGCGGATGAGGTTATAATCCGCGATATAATCTGCCCAGGGCACCACGCTGTTGGGCAGCGTCGCCATCGCCATGCGGCAGACGATCTCGATCTCCGAGCGCAGATCCGCGCTCGCCGGCTCCAGCACCCCGCGCGAGGCGGTGATGTTGGACATCGCATCCTCGATGGTGACGAATTGCGGGCCGCTGGCCTGGTTGTCGATCTCGGAGCGGGCGATGACGGGCAGGATCAAGGCCTGCTTGCCATGCACCAGATGGCCTCGATTGAGCTTGGTGGCGATGCCGACGGTGAGGTTCAGCCGGCGCATCGCCTCATAGGCGGCGAACGTGTCCGGGATGGCGTGGATGAAATTCCCGCCCATGCCGATGAACACCTTGGCGCTGCCCTCGATCATCGCCTTCACGCTCTCGACCACATGATGGCCATGCTCACGCGGCGGGGCGAAGCCGAATACTTCCTGCAACTTGTCCAGATAGGCTGGGGTCGGCTTCTCATCGATGCCGACCGTGCGGTCCCCCTGCACGTTGGAATGGCCGCGCACCGGGCAGATGCCAGCTCCGGGCTTGCCGAAATTCCCGCGCAGCATCAATAGATTGGCGATCTGCTGGATCACCCGCGCGCCCTGCTGGTGCTGGGTGACGCCCATGCCGAAGCAGATGATGGTGGCGTTGGAGGCGATATAGACATCCGCGCAACGCCGGATCTGCGCTTCCTCGATGCCGGAGACCGCGACGATATCCGCCCAGTTGGTGGCCTCGATATCCGCCTTCAGCGCCGCGAAGCCATGGGTATGGTCGCGGATGAACTCCTCATCCAGCACCTTTTCCCCGGCCGCGTCGCGCTCGAACAGCACCTTCATGATGCCCTTGAGCAGCGCCACGTCGCCGCCGATCTTGATATGCACGAATTCGCTGGAGATCGGGGTGGACTGGAAGGTGGCCATCTCCACCATGTCCTGCGGCTCGGTGAAGCGGATCAGAGCGCGCTCGGGCATCGGGTTCACCGCCACGATCGGCACGTTGCGCTTCCTGGCATGCACCAGCTCGGTCATCATGCGCGGGCTGTTGGTGCCGGTATTCTGGCCGATGATGAAAATCGCCTCGGCCTTGGCGAAATCGCCGATCACCACGGTGCCCTTGCCGATGCCGATCGACATTGGCAGGCCGCGGCTGGTCGGCTCGTGGCACATATTCGAGCAATCGGGGAAATTATTGGTGCCGAATTCGCGCACGAACACCGAATAAAGGAAGGCGGCTTCGTTGGAGGTACGGCCGGAGGTGTAGAATTCCGCCTCATCGGGGCTGGCGAGGGCGTTCAGCTCGCTGGCGATCAGCCGATAGGCATCGTCCCAGGACACCGGCACATAATGGTCGGTGGCGGCATCATAGCGCATCGGCTCGGTCAGGCGGCCTTGCTCCTCCAGCCAGTAATCGGACTGCGCCATCAGCTCGGTGACGCTGTACTGGGCGAAGAAGTCGCGGGTGACGCGCTTGCGGGTGGCTTCAACGGCCAGCGCCTTGGCGCCGTTCTCGCAGAATTCCAGCTTCTTCTCGCGGTCCGGATTCGGCCAGGCGCAGCTCGGGCATTTGAACCCGTCCGGATGGTTCATCTTCAGCAGCGCCTGGCTGCCTTTCACCACCACGCTCTGTTCCAGCAACACCTTGGCGGTGGCTTTCGCCGCCCCCAGCCACCGGCCGGCGCCTTATAGGTTTCAAAGCGCAGCTTTTCCGACATGATCACCACTCCCCAGCGGATTGTTCTTGACGCTAAATGAGTGTCCCTGCCCCCGCGACAAGTTGCAATGCAGCAACACCGCCCCGCTTATTGCTCAGCCCTGGGTCGGTCTGGCCTCGTGCGCGTCCAGCCAGGTGATGGCGCGTTCCGCCAAGGCGTGGAAGGCGATGCCGATGAGCCCGCCCAGCAGCACCTCGCTGCCCCGCCAGATGCCGGTCTGGAGAATCGTATCGCCGGGATCGACGGTGAGCAGCACGATCGGCGCCGTCCACATCGAAACCCGCAAATTCGGCCAGAGCCGCACCAGCACGGCGCAGAAACAAACGGCCCCGGCCAGTTGCAACGGCACCGGCGCGGCAAAGGCGACCAGCGCCCCGCCGATAATCACCGCCGAGACGACGCCGACGAGCGTGCCGGTGAGCCGCCAAAGCGCGGCGCGGCTGGTATCGTTGAGTTTTTCCTGGGAGACGATGATGCCGCTCATCGTCGCCCAGACCGGATGCGGCAGCCCGACGCCACGGGCCGCCAGATAAGCCAGCGCGGCCGCAGCTGAGCAGCGCAGGACGAAGGCTATGTGCCGGTAGATCTCATCACGTGTCATTCATCGCCCCGGCGCCTGGTTTCAGCCCGTGTGAGCTTCCAGGAACCGTGGCGCCTTGTCCAGATGAGCGGCACAGGCGGCGGCGATCGAGATTTTTGCGGCAATCCGACGGATGATTCGCGATTTTGCGCAATGCCCCGCGCCGCTTTTTTGCGGCCGGTTTTGACGCCGGCTGAAGCGCGGTGCGGGCCGATGAAAGAGGGGTTGGGAAGCCTGGTGCGGGTGGTCGGAATCGAACCGACACTCCATTGCTGGAACCGGATTTTGAGTCCGGCGCGTCTACCAGTTCCACCACACCCGCCTGGCTGCGCCTTCTGTAAGTGAGGCCAGCGGCGAAATCAACTGGCCGGGCCGCCCCTGCCCGCGAAGCAGCTGTTTTTTAAGCTGAACAAGCGCTTACAGGGCGTTGAGGAGAAAGCTGTCATTTATTTGCCAAGGGCACTTGCCAGCCTCCGGGGCGTTGTTTATAGAGCCGCCCACCGGTCCCGAATAGCTCAGTTGGTAGAGCAAGCGACTGTTAATCGCTCGGTCGTAGGTTCGAGTCCTACTTCGGGAGCCACTTCATCAAAATCCGGTCAAAAACACCCCGCTTCGGCGGGTTTTTTTGTGTCAAAACCCCAGGAAAGCCGCCAATATTTATGAACCATTGGGTCATATCGGTTTTTTTCGGTTCATCCTGGTTCATTGTGTTTCAGAAGTCAGTGGGGTTAAAATGGGGTTACGAAACCCCAGCCACGGACCAGGTGTTAGAACACGGAAATGGCTCTAACGGACGCAAAGATAAAATCAGCTAAATCAACCGATAAGCCGGTAAAACTCTTTGACAATTTGGGGTTATACCTGCTCGTCAGCCCGACCGGGCTCAAGACATGGAAATACAAGCTGAGGACGGGCGGGAAGGACACCACGCTGACCCTGGGCGACTATCCCACCATCCGCCTCATCGAGGCGAGGCGGCTGCGTGACCTGATCCGCTTGAGGGCCCGCGCCGGCGCCCCCATGCTCGCCGAAGAGGTCCAGCAGCCGGTCCTTTTCAGGGACGCGGCTGATGCTTGGCTGGCGCGCCAGCGCACCCAATGGAAGCCGGCGCATTTTGAGCGCGTGAAAAAGAGCGTGGAGAGGGAATTGAACCCAGAGTTCGGACATCTCGCGCTGGCCGATATCACGCCGAACCAGGTCGCGGATTTTCTGCTTCGCGTCCAGGCCCGCGGCGTGAACGATCACGCGCACGATTTACGCCAGCGCATCCGGAATATTTTCCGCCTGGCGCAATCTCGGGGAGATGTGGATCGGAATCCGGCAGAGGCCATGACAGCCGTCATGACGCCCATCCCCAAGGCCACACACCGGGCCGCGCTGGTCCAGCGTGCTGAGGTGCTGCAGATGGTCCAAAAGGTCGAGGCGACAAGCGGCCATCGGATCATCAAGGCCGCCTTTCGGCTCACTCTGCTGACTGCGCTCAGGCAGAGCGAGATCAGGTTCGGCCGGTGGGATGAGATCCGTGATCTGGATGGGCCGGCGCCGCTCTGGGTGATCCCGGGCCACCGCATGAAGGGCAAGGAGGTCGAGAAGCAGCCGCCTCACCTCGTCCCGCTTTCGCGCCAGGCGGTTGAACTGCTGCGGGAACTAAAACCGATCACGCACGAAACCGGCATGCTGGTGCCGGCTTTCCAGCGGGGCCGCGGGCCGATCAGCGAGAACGCGCTGAACCTGCTCCTGGAGCGCGCCGGCTATACGGGGCGGCAGACGGCCCATGGGCTCAGGAGCTGCTTCTCGTCCATCATGAAGAAACGCAACCGCGCCGATTCGCATGTGATCGAGCTGATGCTGGCTCACCTGCCGCCGGGCGAGGTCGCCCGGGCGTATGATCGAGAGGAATATCTGGATGAGCGGCGGGCGCTGTTTCAGGTATGGGCGGATATCGTCATGGAAAAGGCGCCCTCAGCAGCCGAGCTGCTGGGGCGCCCCAGGAGAATGACGGTAGAGATCGACTAAACTTGCTCCTTGATGCGCTCGTCGCATCATCAGATGCCTCCGGGCACCAGGCTGAGGCCAGCGGCACGGCAGCGCCAGCCGGATGACGTTCCCGTGGTCTTAAGCGGCGCCCGCATCGAGGGATGCCCGCCGCCGATGAACATAGCCTTGGGCGCCAAGGCGCGGAGACGGCGCGGCAAACGCAGCCCCCCATTGGCAGTGGGGGCTGATGGTCGGGTTCAACCGGGTATTGATGGGCATTTCCAGGATTGAGTTAAGCTCCTCACCGAAACGCCAAACGCCCCGGCCGCTGAAGCGGACGGGGCGAAAGGCTAGGCGGGAAGTGATGAGGAAGGCGGCGGCACGACGCGCTCGACCGCCGCAAACAGCGTCTTGGCGTGCAGTTCCAGCTGCTCGATGGAGGCTGTCATCGTCATCACATCTTCCACCATGCTGTCCCATTGAATGGGATCAGGACGGTTAATGACCTGGTGTTGGATCAAAAGCTCGGCAATTTCCCGCGTGCGCCTGAGGGCGAGCGCGAAATGCTGGGTCTGCAGGCGCACCGCGCTGTAGTCGCGCTGGGCCTCCGCGTAAACATGCCCGGCCAGATCGGCCGAGTGGGTCGGTTCGTTCATGATTATGTTCCTGAATATGCTGATGTCGCCGGATGGCAGATCCGAACAGTTGCGCCGGCGATCAAAATCGGCCGGGCAATGGCGAAAACCAGCAATGAAGGGGATCTGCACTATTTTTATAGCAAAACGCAGCCAGAAATTCAATATAATTATCTGATTTTAAAAGATTATTTTTATTCTTCCGCATCCACGCCACACCTGATTTTTTTTCTCTGGGGCCCGCTCCGATCGCTTTCAGTTACGCGGCGACCAAACTTTCCTAGCCTCCGACGGTTCATCGGAGTTTGAAAATGCCCAGCGAAAAGCCTGACGATTCAACGATCACCGCCATGCCGGCGGCTATGCCTGCCGCGCAATACCTGACCTATGCCGAGGCTGCACGCATCTTTGGCCGCTCGCCGCGGACCATTCGCTATTGGGTCGCGCAAGGCCATTTGCGGGCCATCCGGATCGGCCACGCACGCCTGATTCCGTTCTCGGAAATCCAGCGCCTGGGCAATGCGCCGGCGCTCCCCGAAAGCGCTTCGTGAGCAGGCCCCGCCCTATGCCGGGTGCTCCCGGACATTTCAACCATAACAGTATCTTAGAGGCCAAAATGCAAAGTCATCACACTCAATCTGATAGGTCGAACGGCGAAGGGTTGAACGATTTGCCGCTGTTTGCCGCGGCTTGCCGCTTTGAGAAGGAAGAGATGGAGATGCCTGAGGAAACGACAAAAATCGAGCAAAAACAGGAGGCCATGCCAGCCGCCTCCCTTAGCTCGGCAACTGAGCTGCTGGAGGAGGTCGCAAGCTGGACCGACCAGACCCAGGCCCGCCGGGTAGCGCTGGCCACCGCCATCCGCCATGCCGAGCATATCCAGACGGTCTGCTCTGACAAGCGTCGTGGCCTTGCCCCTGGCAGTGCGAAGCGCTCAATAATTGCCTTTGGGCCCGCCCGCCGCGCAGCTTTGGCCTGAGCGACGATACTCACCGCAACGCTGTCTCAAGCTTGCGCTATATTCTGATCCGGCTCGGCCGCCATGCTGATGCTGGGCACCGGCGCAACCGGCTGAGCCCGGAATGGGAGTCATTATATAAGGCGCTGCCAACCTCGGAGCGCCAGCGCGGCCTGGTGCTGTTCCTGCGCTTCCTCACACTGGAAAATATCATCCCAGACGAGGTGCGGCCCACGCATCTGGACGCTTTCCAGAGCTGGTGCCGAACCCGGATTCTCCACAAGGATGCTGGCGGCATGGCCCGCCGAACCGCCGGAAACTGGGCGTTTGCCCGCGCGGAGGTGCCCGGCTGGCCGCAGGCGGCGCTGACGCGCACCGGCATGCGCGACCATTACGGCATCTCCTGGGACCACTTCCCGCAGCCTTTTCGCGACGAAGCGGAGCTTTATCTCCAGCGCCTGGCCGACGGGCCGACCAATCTGTTTAAAGGAGGGAGCCCCTTCGCGGCGATGGTTGCGCAAGCGAAAGCCGCGGAGAAGAGCGGCCCCAAGCCCCCTTCCCCACGCGCCGTGCCGCGCGCCTTGAAGCCGCGCACCGTGCAAACCCGGCGCGATCAGATCAAGCTCGCCGCCACAGCGTTGGTGCAGTCCGGCTTGCCGATCGAGACACTGCAAAGCCTGGCCGATCTGGTTACGCCGGCCGACCGCCCCATGGCCATCATGAATTTCCACCGGGAACGGCTGCGGGACAAGCTGAAAGGCCGGCAGGACGAGGTGCGCGAGGATGATCTGCGCAGCACCAATCTGGTCGGCATCGGCGAGATGCTCCGGCAGGTCGCCAAATATGTCGTGGCCCTGCCGGCTGAAGAGGTTGATGATCTCTCCGGCATTGTCAGTTTCGTGCGGCCGGAGCAGCAAGAGGGAATGAGCGAGCAAAACCGCACGCGCCTGCGCGCCTTGCTGGCCGAGCCCACACGCGGGCAGTTGCTGCATCTGCCGCGCTATTGGCAACCCAAGGACCAGAGCGCGCCCAGCCGCTCCGAGGCGGTGCAGATGATGTTCGCGGTGGCGCTCGAGATCCTGCTTTTCGCGCCGGTCCGGCGGGCGAATCTGATCAAGCTGCGTATCGACCAGCATCTGGTACGCCCTGTCCGTGCCGGGCCGATCACCGATATCTTTATCCCCGGCCGGGAGGTGAAAAACGGCCAGACCGTGACCTGGCCGATCGATGAACGAAGCGCGCGGCTGATTGAGCTCTATTTGCGCATATATCGGCCGTTGCTGGCGAAGCCAGGCAACCCGTTCCTCTTCCCCGGCATTGGCGACAGCCATCGTGACGAGGCGGAGTTTGCGGCTGAGTTTTCCCGCCGGGTCGAGTCGGAGATCGGGGCCGCGTTCAATATGCATCTCGTCCGGCATTTTGCGGCCGTGCGCTATTTGCAGAGACATCCCGGCGCCTATGAGATTGTCTCCCAGCTGCTCGGCCACAAGAACCCGGAGACTACTCGGCGCTTCTATCTTGGGCTGGAGCAAGAGGCCGCCGCCCGCCATGCCAACCAGGTGCTGCTTGAGGAGCGCGAATCGACGCGAATCCTGGCGTTGGGCGCATTTCACCGAAGTGGCGGCACTATGCGGAGGAAGCGGGCATGAACGGCAGGCAGCCTCGCCAGGTTATTGATCTCGAAGATTGGCCGCCGGCCGATCGCGCCTTGTGGCTGGCGGGTATCGCGCCGCAAACCGGGCTGCAGCGCGGAAAGCGCCTTGCCCAAACATTGCGGCCAAAGTCCATCGAGCGCGCAGCGAATGGCTATGGCTGGTTCCTGGCGATGGTGGGCAAAGAGATCGACGCCCCTGGCCCCGCCGAGCGGGTGACGCCGGAGAGTGTGGCAGCCTATTTCGAAGCGCTCCGCCAACGCGAGAACAAAAACCGGACGATTAAGACACGGCTGTTTCATCTGCGCACGGCGCTGCGCATCATGGTGCCGAAAGCGGATTTCGACTGGATCACCCGCCCGGGCGACATCCCCCTCGACACGCTGTTGCCGGACGAGATCAAGGAAAAGCCATTCATCCCCACCTCGCGCCAGCTGTTTGACTGGGGCTGAGGCTGATGGACGCCCCGCCGATGGCGCAATGGCCGGCGAGTGCGCATCGGAAGATGCAGATCTGTCAGGATTACCGCAACGGGATGATCATCGCGATCCTGGCCTGTTTGGCGCCACGACTCGGCTCGCTCGCGCAGATGAGATTGGGTACCAACTTGCTGCCGCGCGAGGGCGGGTACCAGGTGCGGCTGGACAGCAGCATCGTGAAGAACAAGCGGGCCCTGGAATATAACCTGCCGCCCCAGCTAACGTCTTATATGGACCGGTATCTGGCGGAGATCCGGCCGCTGTTGCTTGACGAGGCGAAGTACGACCATCTCTGGGGCAACGGGAATGGCGGACCGCTGCATTATCAAAGCGTTGAGACGATGCTGTTTCGCCAGTCAGAGAAGGAGTTCGGCCACGCATTTGGGCCTCATACGGCACGGCATGCGCTGGCGAGCTCACTGGCGGCGGTGGACCCGACGAATCCGGGGCTGGCGGCCGTGGTGCTCGGGGTTAGCGAGGGGGTGGTGAATGGGTATTACCGGCAGGCTCGGCAAAGGGATGCGGCGATAAAGTTTCAGCAGGATTTGGCGCAGGAGAGAAGGCCCTGAGAGTTTCAATAACTGGTGATCTTACTTGCGGGAAACGTCGGACTGCTGCTGCCTTAGCGGCGGCGCAATCATGTAAAAACATAACTTTTTGAATGAGCAAGATACTGATCTTCAGCTCCGCCCGTAATGGTCCTCGATTCTAACAATATCATCCTCGCCGAGATAAGAGCCTGACTGGACCTCGATCAGGGTCAGCGGGATCTTTCCCGGGTTATCCAACCGGTGGACACAGCCGAGCGGCAGATAGATGCTCTCATTCTCCTGGATCAACAGCTCCTCGGTGTCACGCGTCACCAAGGCACAGCCAGCGACGACCACCCAATGCTCGGCGCGATGGAAATGTTTCTGCAGCGAGAGCCGGCGGCCGGGCCAGACGACGATGCGCTTCACCTGGAAGCGCTCGCCCTGGATCAAGCTTTCATAAAACCCCCAGGGGCGGTAGCTGCGATATTGCGCCTCCGCCTCCGGCCGCTTCTGGGCTTTCAGCTTGTCGACGATTTTCTTGACGTTCTGTGCCTCGGATTTATGCGCTACCAGCACCGCATCCTGGGTGGTGACGACGACGAGGTCCTGCACCCCAGCAAAGCGGTGAGCATGCCCTCGGAGCGGGCGTAGCAATTCTCGGCATTTTCCAGCACCACATCGCCCTGGGCGAAATTGCCGGCGGAATCCTTCGGCGCGATCTCGGCCAGAGCCGACCAGGAGCCGACATCCGACCAGCCGATCGCGGCGGGGACGACAGCGGCCTTATGAGTCTTCTCGGCAATCGCATAGTCGATGGAAATGTCCGGGCGGTGGCGAAGCTCGCTTCATCCAGCCGGATGAAATCCAGGTCCGCGTGGCGTGCGGCGGTGGCGGCGCGGGCGGCTGCGAGCACCTCAGGGGCGAGGGCTTGCAGTTCCTCGATCATGATATCGGCCCGGAAGATAAACATGCCGGAATTCCAGAGATAACCGCCTTCGGCCAGCATCTGCGCGGCGCGGGTGGCGTCGGGTTTTTCCACGAAACGGGCCAGCTTGTGCACGCCGGAGAGGTTGGGCAACGCCTCGCCCTGGGCGATATAGCCATAGCCGGTCTCGGCTGCCGTCGGCTGCATGCCGAAGGTGACGATATAGCCGGCGCGGGCCGCGGCGGCGGCTTTCGCCAGCGCCTCATGCAGGGCCGGCTCATCCTGAATGGCGGCATCAGCGGCCATGATCCAGAGCACGACATGCGGGTCGGTCTCGGCGGCGAGCAGGGCGGCGGCGGCGATGGCCGGAGCAGAGTTGCGGCCCACCGGCTCCAGCAGGATGCGCGGCGCCTTCACCCCGGCATCGCGCAGCTGTTCGGCGACGATGAAGCGATGCTCCTGATTGGCAACGACGATCGGGGCGGCGAAACCAGCGCCCGTGCCGCGCAGGGCGGTTTCGGCCAGCATCGGGGTTTCGGAGAGCAGCGGCCAGAATTGCTTAGGAAAGCTCTTGCGCGAAACCGGCCAGAGCCGCGTACCGGAGCCGCCGCAAAGAATCACAGGAATCACGCTTGGGCGGTTAAAATTTGACACGTCCACAGAGTGGTTAACAATATCCAACTTTATTCCCCGCCAACCAAAAAAAGAACAACAACTGCTAACTTGAAAAAAAATTAACACAGCCGATCTGTTCAATACAATACAGGCAACTCCGATTTTTTTGAACGACTTGCGCGCCCGACATTAGAATGCCCTGGATACGTCTTGTTTCAAAAGCGTCAACCAGTAGGGAAAAAAGAAATTTCATTTCAATGACTCACTCTCAGCTTTTGCAACGCCCCTTCCTCAGAGAATAAAATGATTACGAAAGCCGCTCTATAGTAATCGTCGGCCGATCCCTGCCTTATAGGGTTTTACGCACTGGAACCGGAGATAAGCGGCCAAAGTGCTGAGCAGCGTGCTTTAGCTCGGCAGGCGCAGGCGCCGCCGCTCTTGGAGGAGCTCCGGCGCTACCTCAAGGAACTAAACGCCAGGCTCTCCGCGAAGAGTAGCCTCGTCAAGGCACTGCGCTATGCGCTCGGCCGCTGGGAGAGCCTGTGTCTCGGCACCACAAACGGCCGTATCAATATCGACAACAACTAGGCCGAGCGCGCCCTGCGCACCATCGCCACCACTCGTAAAAATTTCCTGTTCCTCGGCCCTGAGGTCGACGGTGAGCGCGCCGCCATCATCTACACCGTCCTCAAGGCCGCAAAACTCAACGGCCTCGACCCGGAAGCCCATCTCGCCAATGTCATCGACCGCATAGCAAAGGGGCATCCAACCACTTTGATACATCCAATCCGACGTAAGCTTCGCTATAATGCTCCACGGCTCGTCCTCCTCATTGTGAGGAAATGCTCAATACCATGAGTAACCCTCGATCCGCGTGACCAAGAGGGCGAGCCACCACACCCGGGACAAACATCAGGTCTTACGCCCTATACGTTTATCCGGAACTTCTCAAATCAATCGCCTCATCGGCCTGTTGTCTCGCTTAGAAAGATTATATGTCCTAATTGACACACCGTAACTTTTAATGTCGAAGCTAAGTTCGCGGAACATTCCATAACGGTGTAATTTTATATCGAAAAAGTACTTTCTCTCGCAATAAAGTTTTTTGCGGTGAATTTAGTGTTAACAGATCAAAACAAAAGGAACCCTTAGATGAAAACAGCACTTGTCTGCGGAGCGGGTGGATTTATTGGCAATCACCTAGTGTCACGCCTGAAGCGCGAAGGCTTCTGGGTTCGTGGAGTTGATCTAAAACTCCCTCCCTACTGCGACACTGACGCAGACGACTTTATGATTGGTGACCTACGCGACCAAGCTATTTGCCGGGCTGTTGTGGATCGGCGCTTTGATGAGGTCTATCAACTAGCGGCAGATATGGGCGGTGCCGGCTACATATTCACGGGCGAGCACGACGCCGACGTGATGCACAACTCCGCGACAATAAATCTCAATATGATCGACGCATGCTACAAGCGGACGATCAAGAACGTTTTTTATTCGTCTTCGGCTTGTATGTACCCCGCTTATAACCAAGAAGACCCGCTAAACCCGAAGTGCTCGGAAGACAGCGCTTATCCAGCGGCTCCAGACAGTGAATATGGTTGGGAAAAGCTCTTCAGCGAACGTGTCTATCTCTCATTTCGTCGTAATCATGGCATGAAGACGCACGTCGCACGTTATCACAACATTTTTGGTCCACTTGGCACATGGGACGGCGGCAAAGAAAAAGCCCCTGCAGCCATTTGCAGAAAGATTGCACGCGCCAAAAGCGGAGATGCTATCGAGATTTGGGGTGATGGCGAACAGACGCGCTCATTTCTGTATGTTGAAGAATGCCTCGAAGCTACGACGCGCCTTCTACGATCGTCATTTTCTGGCCCGTGAACATCGGCTCCGAAGAGATGGTTAGCATCAATCAGCTTGTTGATATTGTCGCCGACATTGCCGGAAAACGTATCGATAAAAATCATATTCCCGGCCCCACAGGTGTGCGCGGTCGCAACTCCGACAATCGACTGATTCGCGAAAAGCTTTCTTGGGCCCCCTCTCAACCGCTACGTGAAGGCCTGACGAAAACCTATGCTTGGATTGAAGCTCAAGTCAGAGCCAACACCCTCAAAAGTGATAGCTTAACATTTTAAGGAGTGATGCATGTTTTCGTTTCGTGACGGCGCATCTAAACTTATGGATGGTTCTTGTAGCAGCGATCTTCTGCTGTCCGGCTACTTGATCCAACATCCTTCTGAGCGCCGCCCACGAGATATTGCATGGATTGGCACGGTACCTGACAATCAGTTTCTACTACTTAACACTATGATTTGTGAGGGAGAAACTTTTATCGTATTGGATACTGAAGGCCGTGAGCATATTGCAACCAACGAAAAATGGACATCACTTCAGCATCGACTTACAAGCAACGGCTTCGTACCCGCGCGCAAGTGGTCGACGTTGGTCAATCTAACCGTTGGTTGCAAATTCTGGAAGCGCTTACTTCAGCATCTCTCGGTGTATTATTCGTGGATGCTGCGTGGGCTGTTGAAGAAAGCCGCTTTTGGCACAATCTGGAACAACTTTGGCGCACCAATCCTTGCGCTATCTGCTTGGTTGGATTTTATAATCCTGAACTAAATTCGGAAAATTTTTCATTGATACGCACTATCCCGAAAGAACTGCAGATTGAATTTATTGCGTCAACAGCGTCCTCTGCTTGGATCGCGCCAGTAGAACAGACGGGGGATAGGATGCGCGAATTACTACACTGTTCCGGTCTATTTGGACACTCTGTTCCCGTGATTGCGCGCGAACCAATAGATTTGCTCGATGTGTTTGATGAACAAGGGCGCATCCCGCTTTATACATTCAACATACGCTCAAACGAAATCACCCGGCTGACTCTTGAGCACGGTTGGTCGCACCTTGAAAGCGACGGGGTGTGGACCAATGCGTACCAGGGAGCGGTCACACTTCCAGTGCCAACAATTCAAAAGATGAAACGTCTACGCGTCTCAGGTAATTGTTGGCTACATCCCAACCATGAACATCAGACGCTTTCGATTGGGATCGCTGGCACAACAAGAGCGGAGTTCAAAATCTCTACGGGCGACATACAGATACTAAATATTCCTCTTGAGCCTTCTGACATTGACGCCGGAAAACTCAATCTGACTTTCAGCGTCTCTTCGCCCGGACGACCAGAAGAATTTGGCGGCGAGGATTCCCGCCTGCTCGGCTTTAAGCTACGAAGTGTAGCGTTGTTCGATTAAGCTGTGCTAATCTTTAGGCAAAGCGCTTTTTTAAATAAATTCGGGTTTGGTGGGGCTTATGAAGATTATAATCAACGCAGCAGGCTATGTAGGACAAGATGCCGGCGCTGGGGCGCGGGGGTTTTTTTACAACACTTGGTAGGAGCACTCGTCTCCGAAGCATCGGTGGATGTGCTGATCCGCCCAAACACCAAAGTGTTCGGAGAGATTGCTCACGGTGCTCGGTTCATCGAGCTTCCTTACTTAACCGGAGATGTTTTCCGTCAATTACGTGATGGTGTAACGGCCGTCATCGACCCGTTCGGGGCTCTTCCTTGTGAAGGATTCCCTAATGATATTGCTCTCTCTGTTGTCATTCACGATCTCATGCACCTTGAAGCGCCAGGTTATTTTACAGCCGCGGAGCGCCATGGTCGTTCAGCAAGTTTCGCGCAAGGCTTAAGTCGCGCTGATTCTATTATCACTTTTACTGCTGACCAAGCTCGTGCAATACGCAAGTTCTATCCCGGAACAACGCCCACTGTTATCCCGCATCTTCCATATATGTGTATGGCGAGAGAACCGGCTTCAATTCAACTCCCAATGGACCTGGACCACTTTTTGCTTTTCCCTGCGGTCAAGTGGCCACACAAAAACCATAAGACTGTCCTCGAAGCTTTCACCGCATATATAGCACGCACCGGATCGCCACTAAAGCTTGTGATGTGCGGCGGCCCATGTGCAGAGAGCAGATTCAGCTTTTTGCCAGCTCCAGATTTATTGTCATCACAGATTGTCGATCTTGGAAGAGTGTCCGATGAACTGCTTCGCTCCCTCTACTCCGCTGCGTCAGCGGTTCTATTCCCAACCCATTACGAAGGGTTTGGAATTCCGGTTCTTGAAGCAGCATATCTGGGAAAGATGGTCCTTGCTTCACGCCTTGCGGTTTTCGATGAAATCTTGGGGCCTGACAATTATCTCGCAGTGGAGGATCCCTTATGTCACCAGCGCTGGATTGAAGCTTTTAATAGCGTCGAAGACAATACTCGCGCAGTATTTGAGCAGAGAGTGCTAAGCGTCAAACAGAATGTCAGTCTGGAAAACTTCCGCAACGCATTTCTGCAGGAACTGCAGGAAGTGGGAAGTCGTTACATGCACCCATCTGGGTATTTTTCTCGCCGTTTTCCGATTGGCGATCGTGTTACCACTTCTAGAGCAATTAAGCTGGATTTCGCTGATCTATATGATACTGCTCATAGCGAACGAGGTACGCGTAGCCCAATTTTAGCATCTAAGTCTGTTGCGGCTCAGTCCTTTATTTTTCGTAGCAAATCCTCAAACCACTCCCAATGTCTTCGCGCTACCTACAATGCCTCCGCCCATTTACAGGTAGGAGCGGGTGCGGAATTTTTTGTTTGGGCGCGCCTCTTGTCGCATGATGGAATAGAGAACCTCCGTTATTCGGTAAATGACCAAAACGTTATCGAACTTTTGCCATTGTTGGCAGATGGAGATTGGCATTTAATCCGTGAACCGTTGCCTTCCGAGGGATACATCGATTTCCGTGCAGGCAAGGAGGGTCATTCTGAATCTCCTGGGTTCGAGCTAGAACTGTTCGACGCATCACTTCTGATTGGTAGTCAGCTTGCAATTCCCGAGGAGGCAGGAATTCCTCATGGGCTTACAGTAGTTGTACCTGCTGAAGATCAGTCTTCACTTGATGCTGCCATCACCAATTGGTGCATACTTATTGAAACTCTCGGAGCAGTATCGAAATCACTAAATTTGATTATTGTCAGCACCCTCGAATTAACCGCACCGGTTCTACCGCAAGACGTTCGGATATTTTATAGTCCAAAACAAAAATTAGTACGAAAAGACGCTGCGGCCACTATTGGACCTTATGAGGCAATCAGTCAGCTTCTTCTCCTGGAGGCTTGCGATCTCCCCTCCCTCTCGACCGATCCAAATTTACGAGTAATTAAAGCAACTCTATCTTCACTCAGATCAAATGCCAGTAATAGTTTAATTTTTCTAACCCAGGAAACCGCATTTTGGCATAACTTTGAACGCGGCCGTATTATCGCGACGGGAGATCGTGTCGGCCAGCCTGTACCTCTACTCGATGAAGAGCTTCTCGCTTCGTTACTGTCCGCTCCGACCAACGAAAAGAAACCTCGATTTGCAATCATTGAGACTGACCGCACAAGCCCCCTAAGTCATCACGGCATCGTTACAAATCTTTTTATAAGCGGCGCGGTCGCCTTAGGGTTTGAGCCGGTACTAGGTCTCTGCTTGAACGCAACATCTGAGGCAGAAAGTGACATTAAGGTATGGTCGGGGTTCAGTCCCCAGGTTTATTTTGTTGGTTCGGCAGACACATATGCTGTTGAATTAAGTACGTTTATCGAGGCGCAAAAGCTCACTTCCGACGATGTCGTTTTCATGCACTCTCTTTCACCACAGATCTTGTTGGGCACGGCGCGCTACATTGCTGCCAATCCGCACGACGCGCCGCGCTTTATCATGCGTTTCTTCTCGACGGCAGAAGCCATGGGTGGTCATCGCCTGTCATATGTGAAAATTCTGCGCTCTATTTTGGCGGTAAGTTTTTTGCGCAACCGCATGAGCTTTTTCACAGAATCACGAAATCTGCTTTCTTACTACTTAAAAGAAACAGGCGGAGAATTCCCACTACTCTTTAACCCACTTCATCCGAGCCTTGCTATGGTTCGCTCTTCGAGCTGGATTGATACAAATCTCGCCAAAGATGGAAAGCCGATTCTCGCCTACTTCGGTGAAGCTCGAGAAGAAAAAGGCTTTGATGAACTGCCCGCAATACTGAGCGGCTTGCTGGCATCGCCAATAATGGCGGAGTTTCAATTTCTTATCCAAACCGGCAGCAACCATCAGAACGATACACCTACAATCATCGCTGCCAAAGCGGCCCTTTCAGCGCTTCGCATCAAATATCCAGGCCGTATCAAAACATTCGAATCTGCCGAGACCGCGGAGCAGTTTTATTTCATGATGAAACACGCGAAGGGCATTATTGCGCCATACCGCGTAGAGTCCTACGCCAAACGTGGAACGGGCGTTACACTCGAGGCCATTCAGATGGGGCTTGACGTTTTCGCCCTCTCGCAGACGGATCTTTATGCCACATTCGGTGAAACCGGTCAGGTTATACCAGTTCCTGACGCCTCTTCTTTTTCCAAGGTGATAATAGAGTACTATGAAACCGGAGTGCGAGAGCAACGGAAACTTAACAAAAGTTATGAGCTTACACCAAGAGAAACGGTCGAACGACTATTAGAGTTGTCACGTGCTTTCCCCGTACAGTCAGACGGCACAATACTTTGGGTTGGAAACGATACCTTCGGAGAAGGGTGCTCTGCAGTTTATGCCGCGCAAAAACGCGCTCTGAGAGAGCTTAATCTAGATTGCCTGGAGCTCTTTGTCCCGTGGCCAGATCTTAACTGGTCTGGTGTTGACGCATCGGCCTATGATGAACGGATTTACGGATTTTCATCCGAATATCAAGCGACTGGATTTGCTTGGGTTGCACGCCCTTCCTTCGGGCCGTCACTAACTGCTGTTGTCAACGATGTTAATTCGGAAGGACCGACGTTCGATCGATTGCGCAACATCAACAGCCATATGCAGTTCCCCCAGTCACTAAGAGCAGCGTTAACTGGAAATTGCGTCGAGAGAACATTACTGAACTACGCGCATCTATATCCAGTTATTGCCGGGGTAATGCCGATCGAGAATATTGTATGCGAAACTCATGATATTTTAGCATATCAACATGCTGTTCGCCGGGGGGACGCCATCTCACTAAGCGAAAAGTTAGATGAATTTAAGGCGCTTGCTCAGTTTCCGCACCTGATCGCCATTAGCGCTGCCGAACAACGAGAGTTATCCAAGGCGTGCATAACGTCAACGGTTCATTGGCGGCTACCGCCTTTTACATCTGAAAGCAGCGAGAAGTCGACTCTATCTCAGTATTGGCAGACAGCTAATCATCTATTGACCGAGCAGGGTGACATACCAGACCAAGTCACTCAGCCTTCACCTGCGATGTTACGGTTGTATTTTGTGCGACCGGATCTCAGGCAAGTGTTCAACCTCAGCTTCTCTGCTGATCGTCTAGCATTTTTTCAATGGTTTGTAGTCAATAGTACGTCGTTTTCATCAGAAGCAACGCGCTTTACTCCTGCGCAGCTTGCTTGGCTGACCACAACTGCCTCTTCAACTCTATCGGGCGCTGCCCGCCTCGTATTGGTACATCGCCCGGATGTTCGTGCGGCGTTTTCTTCGGTGGAAGGAATAGATGCCGAGAGCCTTGAGCGATGGCTTGAAACTCACGGGACCATGAACTTGGCCTTGGGACCGCAAATCTACGCAGGCGTTTGGTTGAATTTGAGACAGATGGGCTTGCTAAGCCTACAATGCTCCTATCCACGATACTTGATTCCGGCCCAACATTTCTTGATGCTGCCCACCCCGGACAAAAGCCTCTTTACGAACGATTAGAGCATGTTGAACGTATCGATCTTATTTTAGTCGGCAGCGCTCATCCTGCGAACATCAAGTCGTTTAGATGGTTTATTGAGGAGGTGTTCATAAAGCATCTTGCCGAACGGCGTTTGAATTTATTCGTGGCAGGATCTGTTGGGGCACAACTTCAAGACTTTTTACAACCGAACATCTTCTTGCTTGGCAGGTGCGCACGCCTGACGCCACTACTCCAAGCTGCGCGCGCTTGCCCTTTACCAGTCGTGGCTGGGTCTGGTTCACCAATTAAAACAATACCCGCGTTGGCTTTAAACGGCGCTGTTACGATCACACCCCACATCGACGAGGCCTTCCGCCTCTCTGATTATGGTATCCCCAGCTTTTCGGACCCCGCCGAGTTCGCTGCTGACCTTTGTGATATGCTCGAGAATTCTGAAGTTCGAAACGCGCGCCGCCAGGCAGCAACACACTACGCGCGAGACGTCCTGACTGAAACAAGCTATATAGAGTTCTGGCGTATAATTATGGATGAACTACAGATGAATAAGGCTAACCAATGAGCCGTCTCGCGCTTTTTGCCAATTGCCAAGCCTGGCCTTTATATCTTTTGCTTAGTTCCCTCACTGATCTCAGCGAGGTATACTGCCTTGATATTAACGGTTACGGATCCCCGGAATTCCGTCAGGCAGCCGACAAGGCATTAGCAGGCTCTGAAGATCTCACGATCGTGACACATCCGCTTTCTGACCATTTTGGTGAATATGCAACGGCGCAACTGCGCTTAAACTATCGCGTTCTGACAACTACAAACATCTATTTTAACGGACTGCACCCTGACATCACTTACGTCGGAGGATTCCAACAACGAGTTCCTTCGCCTATGGGCGACTATCATAGTAAAATAGTCCTAGCTTCTTTTTTACACAGCTTGAGCGAGGACGAATGTTTGGCTAAATTTACAACCGAAACGTATCAACGTGCGGGATTTTTCGACACCTATCATACAGCATGTGAAGAGCTCCTCGCGCGCGATGAAGGCATCGACATCAAATTTGCTTCGCAATTCATTGACAAAATTCCTCGTCAGCCTGCACTGTTTTCGATGAACCACGTGAGTATCTCTCTGTTACGAGATCAAGCAAAAGAGATTGCAGCCGCGATTGGCGCAAAATGGATGGATTTTCCGATTGAGTATCTTTTAAATCCGATGTCCTCAGGGCCGTGGTGGCCTATCTATCCTGAGATTGCTGAACGTCATAACCTCAGCTACCGTACACCATTTGCCTTCAAACTATCAGACCAAGAGCCTCTGTTCAGCTTAGAGAAGTTTATTTGTCAATCCTACATTGGCTATCGCGATTTTTCCGGTCTGCATGAATCTCCGACGGCGCTTGATCTAAAGTCGAATTTTTCTCATCTGCTTCAATATTGAATTTTGATGAAAATTTTCACCTCCCTCTCAGGTAGTTTATTATGAACGAATACGATCTCATTGTATCGATCGGTGATTGGTGCGGGCCCGCTCATAACATTCGACGCTTCTTCGGAGTTGAGGAGTCTTATCCATTTGATTGGTGGATCACTCCCTACGAGGCCACTATAAAGCTGCTTAACAGCAATTTTGAGGGAATGTTAAATCCCGCTAACCTAGTGATCGAAGACAACAGTACTGTACGATGCACGACTTATGGCCTTCTTCATCATCACGATTTTGAGCGCGATGATAATGATCTGATCAAACCGGATATTGACCAGCAAATAAATCATGTTTACGCCAAGACGTACCGTCGTATTCAAAGATTGCTAGATAACACGAAGGATAAAGAAGTCTTATTCGTTCGCTCAAATCTTTGGAATGAAGGAGTATGTGCTGAAGGAGAGGAGCTTCGCGCGAGAGTTGATGTATTCTATGACGCCCTTTTGATGCGATATTCGCATTGCCGTCGCCTCGACCTTTTAGTGCTTGCGCCGCTTGAACCTGAAATTATCTCGAGGCCAACAGGTCGCGTCATTGTGAGGCCGCTTGGAGAACGTATCGGCAGTGCTTTTTTTTGGGACGACAATTATGACGCTGTTTTTAATTCTCTTGGGATAAAGCTCAAACATTAACCGTGAGCTCAATCTTTCAATTACCCACAAGTTGCATGCCGATCATCGCGCCGAGCTTGAAGTCGGTCAGACGCGAGAGCCCGCCCCACATGACGGTATTACCAGGTGGAGGATCGGTTGCGCGGCAACCGTCAGCCAGAGACCGCGCTTGTGTGATTTTCCGAGATGGCGGCCCAGTTCCAGGGGAGCAACTCATTGAGCGTGGTTGCTGGATGTCCCGTACGCATCCGGTGAATGACGGTAACCGATGCGAGTCCGCCACCTCGCGGCGCGGTTTGATTTACTGGACAGTATGCCCCTGAATTTGTGTGGGGCGATATTGTGGATAATGACGGTCCTAAAGCCAGACATCAGCACAGTCATGAGGACAATGGCTACCATCGTGTTGAGCTGATCACCGGGCGGCGTCGGCGGCGGGATTGGACGCGGGAGGAGAAGGCGGAGATTCTTGCCGCGAGTGCTGCGCCTGGTGCCGTGGTTACGCAGGTTGCGCGCCGTTATGGGGTGAGCCGGGGCTTACTTTGGACATGGCGTCGCCAGGCGATGAATGATTTGGCGATGGCGGGGGATTTTGTTCCGTTGCGCATTGTGGATGATGTGGCTGGTTGCCCTATGGCTGAACCGGCTGGACCGCCCTCGGCCCGGGATCAAGCCGTGGGATCGATTGAGATAGAGATCGGGCGTACCCGGATCCGGGTGGAAGGCGCGGTTGACCAGGCTGTTTTGCGGCAGGTGCTTGGTCTGATCGGGCCAGCCCGATGATCCTGGGCATTCCGGCCCGGCCGGGGTTAAGGGTGATGGTGGCGTCCAAGCCGGTCGACTTTCGTAAAGGCATGGATGGTCTTGTTGCCCTGGTGGCGCAAGTTTTGGCGGCCGATCCATTTGCGGGCGATGTCTTCGTGTTCCGGGCCAAGCGCGCGGACCGGCTTAAACTGCTGCTTTGGGATGGCACGGGGCTTTGCCTGGTGACCAAACGATTGGAGGCAGGCGGATTTACCTGGCCGCCGGTGCAGGACGGGGCCGTCACACTGAGCCCCGCGCAGATACGCCTGCTGTTTGCTGGCATGGATTGGACGCAGATTGCAGCACGCTCTCCGGCGCTGGTGAGGCCCTCGATCCCGGCGGAAAATTCGCAGAAATTGCTGTAATTTGCTGGCGGCACAGCGGGCCTGTTTGGTAGCTTGCGTGCATGTCGGATGACCAACATTCCCCGCATGATCCAGCGCATCTGCTGGCATTGAATACAGCCCTGCGGGCGGAGAACGAGAACCTCCGGGCCGTTGTGGCGGCTTTGAAGCGGGCCTTGTTTGGTGCACGATCCGAGAAACAAGTTGAGCCCGAGGCCCAGTTACCGCTCGCTTTGGATGACCTTTCCGGCACGCCGGTGGAACTCGCCAAACCGCCAACGCCGGCGAACGCAAACCGGCCGCCGCAGCGAAAGGCGGCGCGCAATATTGGCGGGCTGCCGGTGCATCTGCCGCGGGTGGACATCACGATCGAGCCGGAGCGCAAGGCTTGCCCTTGCTGTCAGGGCAAGCTGCATGTGATCGGCGAGGATGTCAGCGAAATGCTCGACGTGGTTCCGGCAGTGTTACGCGTAAAACGCATTCACCGGCCGCGCTATGGCTGCCGCTCTTGTGAAGGGGCAGTGGTGCAGGCCAAGGCGCCGCCGCGACCGGTCGATGGCGGGCTGCCGACCCCGGCGCTGCTCGTGCATGTGGCGGTGATGAAATTCGCCTGGCACATGCCGCTGAACCGGCAGGCGCAGATGCTGGCCGGCCAGGGGATCATGCTCGACCGCTCGACTTTGGTGCATTGGGTCGCCCGGCTGGCTTGGTGGTGCAAGCCATTGCATGAATTGCTGAGCGCCATCGTTTTGAGCGCGCCAAAACTATTCTGCGATGACACGCCCTTGCCGGTTCAGGATCGCACCCGCAAACGAACGCGCATCGCAAGGATCTGGGCCTATGCGATCGATGACCGCCCCTGGGGCGGAGCACTGCCGCCGGCGGTGGTGTATTTATATGCAGAGGATCGCAAAGGTCAGCATGTCGAGGAACATCTCGCGGGCAAAGCTTGCGTGCTGCAGGTTGACGGCTATGCCGGATATAATCGGTTGACCCGGCGCGGCCGTGCCGGCGGCCCTGTGACGCTGGCTTTTTGCCTGGCACATGCACGGCGAAAGTTTTTTGAGGTGCATAAGGCAACGGATTGTCCGGTCGCCGCCGAAGCGTTGCTGCGCATTGCTGAAATCTACCGCATCGAGAAGCGTATCCGCGGCACCAGCCCCGAAGCACGCGTGGCCGTGCGCCAGGCGGAAACCCTGCCGCTGTTCGAGACGTTCAAGCCTTGGCTGCTCGACAGGCTGGCGGAAACTTCGGCCAAATCCACGCTGGCCAAGGCGATCCGCTACACGCTGGGTCATTGGGCCGGGCTGTGCGTGTTCCTGAACGATGGCCGGGTGGAGGTGGACAGCAACATCGTTGAGCGCAGCATCAGGCCCATTGCCTTGGGCAGAAAAAATTCTCTCTTCGCCGGCAGCGCCGGCGGCGGTGAGAGCTGGGCGATATTGGCCTCTCTCATCAACACGGCAAAATTGCACGATCTCGATCCGCAGACCTATCTCACCGATGTGCTGGAGCGGATGGTCTCGGGCACGACGAAGGCAAATGCGTTGGGCGAATTATTGCCGTGGAACTGGAAGGCGGCGCAGACCCAAAAGGCCATTGCGGCATGAGGCAGGCTGGCACCCGAACCGCGCAGGCTGACAGTGCGATGGATATGGAAATGCTCGACGCCTGGCTGGAGAAACAGAACCGCGTCATCGATGGCGTCTCGATGCTCGACGGCTATCTCGCCGCCATTGTCGTTGGTCCCTCCTCGATCTCCCCAGATGAATGGTTCTTTGATCTGCTTGGACCCAAGGGCAATATCGCCACCGCGCATGGCAAAACACTCAAGGCCATTATGGCGATCGTCGCCAGGCATAACGCCATCAGCGAAACCCTCTCGACCGCGCCACAAACATACGCACCAATCTTCCAACGCACCGACGCCGGCGTCGTATTCGCCGGACCATGGTGCCTGGGATTTGCCCATGCCATGAAGCTGCGATGGAGCGCCTGGGCGCCGCTGCGCGAGGCACGCGGTATCGAATGCGGCCTCATGTTACCGATCATGCTCTATTGTGCCGACCAGATCGGCGCGCCAATCAACCCACCGCCAAACGGCATCAATACAAAAGACTACCTCAAAACCGCCTACCACGACATCCCGCTCGTTATCCCCGCAATCAGAGAATTCTGGATGCCACAGCGCGTCGCCGAAGCCTCACGGTAGATCACAGCATAGCCCGTGGGGGGCTCACATCGGTTACGAATGACGTATGCCTCCGAGAAGGGCCGCCTTCCTGGATTTTGGTGGCTGGGTCAGCCTTTGGGGAGTGTAACCTGAAGGTGGAAAGTGTCCACAACCGAGATAATGGACACAAGTTTGCGTGTGAAGCGCCAGCATAAAGTGTGGCCTGAGGCGTTGAAGCGCGAGATTGTGGCGGCATCTGGGATGCCCGGGGCTTCGGTGTCGATGGTCGCCCGGCAATATGATGAGAACAGCAACCAGGTTTTTTTTACCTGGCGCAAGCTCTGTGCAGAGGCTTCGGGCGTGACGCCGCCGCAGCTTTTGCCTGTGGTTGTGATGCCGGAGCAGCCTGCGGCACAGCCACCTCCGGCCGCTCCCCGCCGGCGCCCATGGCAGATCGAACTGCCGAGCGGTTACCGGGTGCGGATCGGCACCAAGCTGGTACCGTGATCCTGAAAAACGACACCTCGGACGCTTACTTCTTTCGAAGGATTTGCGAAGGGTACAAGATTATGAGATCAGACATAACGCCCATCGTCGATACGTCCAACTTCAGGCATTCGCTCTTTAATGCGAGGTTGAACCCAGTTTTTAGAGGAAGGATTTTTTGCGTAAAATTGTTGTCTACGACCATCTTCGGTTATTAAGCCGAATAATAAATTGGAATGATGCCCATAGTACACGGAGTTTATTTTGAAATGCTGAGATACCTCGTGAACGATCGGCAAACCATAACAGCCACAAGCAGCAACGAACAAGGTCGTTCTGTTTGCTTCAATGTCAGAAAACACACTATCTCGAAATGCCTCATAAGTTTGCGTCCAAGATTGATTTGGGTAAAATGGCCATACTGAATAAGGTGAAGGCACTGTTGAAAAGTTAGATAAAGTTGATTCGAAGCCTAGGTCTCTCCATAAGCGAGCGATTTTCCCGCTTTCAAATCCTTCAGAAATTTCTTCAGAATATGCTGTTGCTAAAGTCACCCGTTGCCGATCAAGAAATTTGATAAAGGCGTCGTCATTCCAGGAGTATATTTTTTTGGAACGAAAATCAGGTTGTGCTGCTGCGATGCCTAATAGCTCTTCGTCATGTCCCGAAAGCAACACGCCGTCCCTAAGCGCTTGGTAATATTTGCCAGCCCAATCTTCAAATGACACCGCCGCGTGTCCTGGCATCGCATACCAGCCTGCATTCGTTTGTAAGCTAATAATGTTTTTTTGTAGATCAACTTGAGGGTAATTATAAGGACTAGCTGAGAAGTCGAGCCCTTCATTTTTAGCACGGAGAGCATGGCAAGCCACGTGCTCTGCCATAATTTTTGAATTTGACTTAGATTCAAAATAGCTGCGCAATGCAAATAGTTCTACATTGCCAGCGCGCACGTAAAATTTTGGGTTCGTAGATGAAAAAATAGCCGCTGGATATGAACTTGTGTCCCGAAAGTCGCATGCTTGTTCTGCTACGGAAGACAGGGGCGAAGGACGAAGTTGAAGCCAGCGCAATGGGTTGACGAATGTGTTGTATAGTGAGGCCAAAAAGAAGTCGGCGTCAGTCACGTTAGTCCACGCTACGTAGCCACGATCGTGGCTATATACTGGCCAATTAAATAGCGCGCTTGCCGTAGTCATGAACGCTATAGCAAGCTGGAACGTCCAGCCTTCAAAGCCTTTAACCTCCAGGTAAGCTATGTTGAGCGAGATGAGATTTTTGTCTTTGTAAACAACTGGCTTGTTGTGATCAAAGGCAAGGGTCCAACAATCTGTGCCGGGCAAAAATTTCGTAAAATCGGTTGCGCTACGCACATGGCCAAAGAAAGAAATTGAAATTTGGAACGCAGATATTTCCGCAAATTCGAGGTGCTTTGAGTTGTATAATTGACCCAACGTAACAAGATAGTTGGCCGGTTGCAGTAGGAGCAACGCATTAAGCACTGCCAGCCGGGGAGCTTCATCGTTCAAAAAAATCTCAAAATTTGTGTATCTTAAAATTTCCCGACAAAAATTTTCGTACTGTGAAGTGCCCCGAAAAAGAGTTAATTGAGGCCACCAACTGTGAGTAAATTCTGGGCAGTTTTTAAGTTGGTCTTCAGCTACACGTCGCGCATCGCCTAGACGTTCAACCCCGCTGTTTCTAAGGAGTTCCATTAGATAATGAGCGCCCCAAGGGAAGAAGCCATCGTGTTTATAGATCTCATAATACCCGGCAATCGCGAGTTCGGGATCACCTTTTGATGTTTCTAAAAGTGCGCCGATTCTCTCATATACGTCTTTCACGGGCTTTTTCCCTTCCTTCGATCATTAGGCACCGTTAAATATTTTATCTGTTCTTCTGGGAGAATTGAACTGCAACAGCATGTAATAAGTGAATTAATTTAGCACGCTCCTGGTAACCTTCGAAAGGACATCGCTATGGAAATGACTAGGCACAGAACCTATCAATTAATTGGCTCGGCTCAGTTTGGCTTGATTCTAGAAATAGTGGAGGGTTTTCTCCCATTTCCGATCAGTTTTTTTCCGGGTGAAAGTCTGGCGCCTTTTTTCACTTGCGCACGGCGTTCCGCTGGCGGGTAACCGCAGCATCAAGGATAGCCTACAATGGAAAGAACCTCCAAAGCCGAACGTCCGCACGAGACGCTTTTCAAATGCTTTCGGAACATAAAAAAATATTTCTGGATTCGGAAATAAATTCTGCCGCTTTAGGGGATGTTGGGTTGAGAAAAAACCCAATCAATTAATTGATTTAAAATGCTTTTAAAAATATTTCGTTTTGCCAGGTCGCATCAAGGCCCTGGATGTCGATGAACCACTTCACGGACTGGCCGCTGACCCGGTGCCAGGGCAAGCCGCTAGCAGGTAAGGGGCGCCATTCTCGAAAACGGAGATGGTCGGGAGTCGAGCGGTCGGCACAAGCCCGTCGGTGACAGTCGGGTTGCCGTGTTCATGCTCTTATTGAAAAAATGCGGGATGGTCATACCGAGACGCAAAGCGGGCTGGGCGGCGCCCCAAAAACGCCCTGGCTCATAGTTAGGCATACTCAGGAATTTTGGGGCTTGTTTTGGGGTTAAATTAAGGGGGCTATTTATTTTCTCATGTTTTTCTCAAAGGCTTTAAAATTATCACGGTCCTACTTCGGGAGCCAGGTTTTTCAATGAACAATTTCGCTGCTTTCGAACCTGCTGGATTTGTTGGCCTGGCCAAAAGACGGGGCTGAAAAGCTCGTCCCAAACGGGCAAGCTCACAACGCCTTGGATAACGCCAGCGTAAATGCCGCGCGCTGCCAGGGCGATCGGCGCGACAATTCCTGGCCTGACATCGTCAAAGCATCCGCGCCGTAAAAGCCCCTGCGCGGGGTGGGCGCGCTCAGATCGCTTCTTCTAGGGCCGCGGCGCAGGTCAGCGGCACAAAGGAGGGTTAAAGACGGCGATCACGCCGTCTCCGCCTCCCATACAGCGACCGCCCGGGTCCAGCCCGCCGAGCCATTCTTGATTTTGGTCGGAAAGCAAATGATCTCGAAACCAAAAGGCGGCAGCTCGGCCAGGCGGGCGAGCTTTTCCAGGTGACAATAGCCGATCTTGGCGCCGGCCTTGTGCCCTTCCCAGATCAACGACGCATCGCCGGTTTCGGCAAAGCGTCTGGCTGTAAGGGGAAAGGGCGCGTCCCAGCTCCAGGCGTCGGTGCCGGTGACGCGCACGCCCCGCTCCAGCAAATATAAAGTCGCTTCACGGCCAATGCCGCAGCCTTTGCCCAGATAAGCCGGGGTGCCATATGCCGCGCCGGCGGCGGTGTTGATGACCACGATATCCAGCGGCCGCAATGTATAACCAATCCGCCGCAACTCCGCCTCAATATCCGCCGCGGTCGCCACGTAACCGTCTTCCATATGCCGGAAATCCAGCTTGACGCCGGGACGATAACACCAATCCAGCGGCACTTCGTCGATCGTGATCGCGCGCGCGCCGTCATCCATCGTCGGATGATAATGCCAGGGCGCGTCGAGATGCGTGCCGTTATGGGCGGTGACCTGCAAGCTCTCAACCGCCCAGCCGGCCCCATCCGGCAATTGGTCTTGCGTGAGACCGGGGAAAAAATTCAGCACTTCCGCGACGCTTTGGGCGTGATCCTGATAGAGGATTTTTGGGCGCAGCGGCGGCGGGTCGGCCGGGGTGTCGTTATCGATGGCGACTGAAAGATCGAGAAATCGTCTCATTCAAGGTCACTCCGGAAAAAGCGGGGGGGAGGCGTTCAGTCGGCCGCCGGCAGAGCGGCGGCCTGAACGCGGATGGCCAGAGGCGCGAGCAAAGCGGGCAATATCAAGGCCACCAGCCCCCAGCCGCAAAATGCCATGGCACTCACCAGGCTGACCCCGCCATGGCGCAACAGCAGGATGACAAGCGGGCTGAGGAATTCACCCAGGAACACGCAGCTATTGAAGCCCCCGGCGCCAACCCCGCGAACCTTTGAGGGCAGCGCCGCCAACGCCCAAGTGATCAGCCCCACCAGCAGCAGGCCGCACCCGAAGCCGTTCAAACAGCCGCCCAGAAGCAGACCGCCCTGCCCCTTGCTGACCGAAACCAGCAGCAGCCCCGCGCCAGCCGCGAAAAACCCGCCGCCGAACACCGGCACATAGCCAAAGCGCACCAGCAGGCGGAACAGCAAGGCGCCGGCCAGCACCGAGGCCTGGTTGCCGGCGGAAAGCAGCCCCGCCGTGGCCGGTGAATCGAGCCCCAGCCCGTGCAGAATGAAGCTGAGCTGAATGGGCACCATCAGCAGCGCGATACCGGTGACCAAGGCAAACGGGTAAGCCACGGCCAGCACCCGCCAGGGCAGCGTCTGCGCCCCCAGATGCGGCGTCAGCCGATGCGGCCGGGAGGGCTCCCACAACAGCTTCAATGCAAAGGGAAACATCACGATGCCGGCGACATAGAGCCAGAACGGCGTGCGCCAGCCAAACTCCCCAGCGCGCCGCCGAGCCCGAAAAACACCGCGGCCGCGAAAGACGCGACCGCCCCCTGCAGGGAGAGCCAGAGCATACGACTGCGGCCTTCGAAATAATCGCCGATGAGCGCGGTGCAAATGGTCATCACCACCGCCTCGGCAAGCCCCAGCCCGGCACGCGAGAGCACGATCGCGTGCAAGCCCTGCAAATAGAGCGGCGCGGTGCCGAACAGCGTGTAAACCAGCAAGCCGATCAGCAGCAATCGGCGTCTGCCGAATCTGTCCGCGAGCCAGCCGGCCAAGGGCGAAAACACCGCGATCATCAGGGCCGGGATGGTGAGCATCACCGGCGTCAGGGCTGCGACATTGGGGGTTGTGATGAAATGCGCCTGCACCTCGGCCAGCACCGGCCCAAGCAGGACCGCGCCCAGAATGGGCAGGCACGACCCGCACAGCAACAAGATGCCCTGGCCGGTTCCAGCCTGGCGTTGCGTCTCGTTCATTCTCCGCTCCTTCAGCTGGCGTGCACCGGCGGGGCCGGCGGCGGCGGCGCAAATAACGGAAAGCCGATATTCACCCAGAGATTATTTTCCTTTGGCGCGTTTTTTGAAATCACGTCGAACTGATCATTGACGTTGACGATGAAGGGGATCTTCCCCAGGAACCGGCCGCTATAGGTAATGGAGGGGCCGATCCTGAAAATCTCCTGACGCGAACCGGGTATTGCCGCGCCATATTGGCTGTCGCGCTGATATTCCTGCAACCAGCCGCCGGTCACGCCAAGCTCGACCGGCCCGATATTCCAGCCGGCGATATAATCCGCCAGGTAGGCATCGCCGGAATGGTAATGGGTGCGCGTATTCGTGCTGTTGAAGAAGAGGCGGTTGGAAACGCCGATATCCAGCCCATGCGGGTTGTTGTAGCGCAGCGAGAGCACCGGCGAGTAGGTGGTATAGCCGGAGGCGATGGCGGGCTTGCTGGCGCTGTAGGCGCCGGTAGGCAGAATGAAGTCAAACCCGCTGGCGATTTTGAAATTCCGCGTCACGCTCCATTGCCCGAGAAACGGTGTGATGGTGAAATTCGCCACACCGGCAGTATGAAATTTCTGCCCGAATATTTCGGTGTTCAGCACCACGATCGGCGGGACGATTTGCGTGTAGAGACGCCCATTGCCCGGCAAAGTCACTGGCCAGCTGATCAGGATGCGCGGCGTGGTTGAAACGGAATGCACCTTGAAGGGAGGGATCTGCTTCTTGTTGCCGTGGCTATCCGTGAGATAGCCGGCGCCGGATACGTCGGTTTGGTCCAACAGGAAAATCCCCGGAATCGGCGGCAAGGAGGCAATGCCGATCGAGGTGGTGCCAACGGGATAAGGCGCGTTGTTATTTTCGAACGCCAAGGCCGGTGCCGCCGCGAGGCAGCATGAGAGGGCCACGGATAGTTTCAGGATTTTTTTCATTTCCCCAGACTTTCTCGTTATAAAGGCGCTTTGCGCGCCGCTTGGACGGTTGCGATCAATCCATAATCATGAACGTTTGAAAAATTTAGTTTTTATATGGCTCCCATTGAGCGTCTCTATCGGCAAAGCAATTTCGCCAGGACGGTAGATAAAATCAGGAGATTTCCTGGCGCGGCGCGGCGACGACACGTTGCGACAAGGCACCGAACGGCGCATGGCCATCGGCATCATAAGCCGTCATCGCGACCTCATCGCCAAACTTCAGGAAGGCGGTGCGCGGTTCGCCGTGCAGGATCATCTCGCCGCCACGCATCTCCGCGATGCAAGCGCTTCCCACACGCTGCGGCGCGCCTTCCGAAACGGTTCCCGAGCCCAGCAACGTGCCTGCGCAGAGGCAGCGTGTGCGGGCGGCGTGGCGGATCAGTTCCGGAAAGCTGAAATCCATCGCCGCGCCATCGGGCTGGCCGAACAGCGCGCCGTTCAGGCTCACCGAGAGGCGCAATTTCGCCCGCCCCTGGTCCCAGGCGGCCCCCAGCTCATCAGGGGTGATCGCCACCGGCGCGAAGCTGGTGGAGGGCTTGCATTGCAGCCAGCCAAAGCCGGTGGCCATTTCCCGCGCGGCAAGCGCGCGCAGGCTCCAATCATTGGCGATTGTCAGCAGGCGGATCGCCCGATGCGCCTCCTCCAGCGTTGCCCCCATCGGCACATCGCCCAGGCATATGGCGAACTCGCCCTCGAAATCGATCCCCAACGCTTCCGAGGGGAATGGCACATCCTCGCACGGGCCGAGCAGGCTGTCCGATCCGCCCTGGTAGATCAGCGGCAGATCGCCCTGCACATTCTTCTCCAGGCGCAGCGCCTTGGTCATCAACGCGCCATGCGCCAGGAAGGCGGAGGCATCGAGCCATTGAAAGCTGCGCGGCAGCGGCGCCATCGCCTGCTCAGGGTCGAAAGCGAAGCTCTCGCATTGGCCGTCGTTCAAGGCCTGATACAAGTTGCGAAGCGCCGGTTCGCGCGCCTCCCACTGGTCCATCAGCGCCAGCATGGTGGGCACGGGCGCCAGGCAGGCGCGGGAGAGATCACGCGAGACCACGGCCAACCGCCCATCGCGGCTGCCATCACGCAAACTGGCCAGCTTCATGAGTCGCTCCCTTTTCTCAAATCGGCGCCGCCAGCGCCTGGTGGCTGTCGCGCATGATCCGCGCATGTTCCGCCTTGTCGCCACCCGTCCGCTCGATCACGCCAAGCCGCGCCGAGTTTTCCACCACCATGCGGCAGCGCTCCCAGCGCCGGGCCTGGAACCGCGCGAGCGCGGCCTCGATGCCGCCACCGCCAGCGAGTTCCTCGGCCAGCACAATGCCATCCTCGATCCCGATACAGGCGCCCGAGGCCAGATGCGGGGTGGTCGCGTGCACCGCATCGCCGACCAGCACCACCCTGCCCTGGTACCAGCTCTTCAGCAGCAGCCCTTCCAGCGGCCGGTAGATGATCTGCGACCGCGCCCCCAGCTGCGCCCTGATCGCCTGCAAAGCCGGGTCCGGGAATGGCGCCAGCAAGGCGCGCAGATGATCGACGAAGCCGGCCGGGTCCAGGCGCTCATGCGCCGCGCGGTCCTCGGTGACGAACAGATACATCTCCTCGGCGGAAACCGGATTCACCCCCGGCTTCACCCTGTCGCCCATCCACATTGTGCAGCGCTCAATCTCGGGCGGGCGCGGCAGCACCGCGCGCCACACACCCTGGCCGCTATAGGAAGGCGCCGGCGCGTCCGGGAACAATGACGTGCGCACCTTGGAATAAAGCCCATCGGCGCCGATCAGCAGATCATACCGGCCGGTGCCGCCATCGGTGAAGGCCACGTCCACGCCGGTTTCGGTCTGGCTGATGCTGGAAAAGGTCACGCCCAACCGCACCGCCACGCCAGCCGCGCGGGTGGCGGCGGCGAGAACCCCAGCCAGGACCGGGCGCATCACGCCGGCACCGCCCGGCACATCCGGCCCCGCCAGGCGCGGGGTGGGCAGCTGGCTGATCAGCGCCCCGGCCGGGGTGCGGATATCCACGCCATCAGAGCCATGGGCGACGCGCAAAAACGCATCCAGAACGCCGAGGGTTTGCAACGCCCGCAAGGTCGCCCCGCCCAGGCTGATCCCCGCGCCGTAAGCACGCCAGCCCGGGTCGATCTCAACCAGCTCGACCTGCATACCCCGCTTGGCCAGCTCAATCGCCGCGGCCATGCCCGCGAACCCGCCGCCAATGACGAGAATTTTCTTCGCCATTCCACTCATTTCGAAATATCCTTTGAGGTCAGAGGCGCGGATGCGGTGGGCAGGAGCCGCACCAAACCCTCCGCTGTCAGCTCCACAGGCAGGGAACTGAGCGACAAGCCGGCGCATGGCCCCGAAAGGCAATGGCCGGTTTCGATGTCAAACAAGGCGCCGTGGCCATGGCAGACGATATGCGCGCCGTCCGCATCCAGATATTCATGGCGCCGCCAGGCCATGCGCGCCCCTGGCCAATGCGGGCAGGAATCACGGTAGGCATAGACATGCCCGGCGCGGCGGACCAGAAAAATCGTATCATGCCCGTCTTCACCAGGCTCGACGCCAATGGCGCCATCAACCGGAATCTCTGAAATATGGCAGAGCACCGTCATGCTCAGCTGGCCGGGCGGGCATTTGGCGGCGGCCCGCCGGGCGCCCATTTCTCACGGAACTGGAACAGATAAGCCTGGCTGGCTTCCGGCCCCATCGCCGTGGCGCGCGGCACCCAATGATCGTCATGCTGGTCCATGTCCGCGTCGAATTCGGCGTGGCAGCCCATCGGGCAATTGAAATACCAGAACCAGTTGCTGCCGAAATGATGCCGCCCGGCCCCCAGAAGCTCTGAAAGCCGCGCTTCACCATCTGGGTTCCGGCCGCCAGAACCTGCGAGGGGCTGGCCATGTGGAAGGCGAAATGCTCGATGCCTTTGATATGCGGCGGGCTTTGGATCAGGAACAAGGCGTGATGATCCGCCATCCCGGCCGGACGCAGGAAGGGCCCGACATCGGTGAAACGATCCGTGCAGCGAAATCCCAGACGCTGCGTGTAGAAGGCTTCGGCCAAGGCCACATCGGGAACGAAATACACCACATGGGACAAAGTACGCGGCCGCGCCGCCGGCGCGCCGGGCGTGACACCGATGACATTCAGCCCACGGCTTTGCGTGGAATTGGGGACGTTGGGCATCACCTCCGCCGGCACCTCCAGCGTCTTGCGCGTCGCCAGGCAGATCCGCAAGGCAAAGCCCAGATCATCGTAAAATCCGATGCTGCCATCGGCATGCCAGGTGACCTCACGGTCACGCGCCATCTCCTTGGCAACCGCCTCGATCGTGTCCGTGTCGGCGGCGCCATAGACCGTCTCGCGCAGCATGGAACCGGTTTCCAGCGGGCGGGCAGCTGCGCATCCGCACGCGGACGAATGCTGATCCAGGTACCATCCTCGGCGAGGAAGTGCCCGCCGTCATCGCCGCGCTCCACCACGTCAAGTCCCATATTGGCGAGGAATTCATTGCAGGCGCCAACATCGTCAACACCGAAAACAAGCCCTTCGAGGCTGGTGATGTTCATGTCTCTCTCCGTGATATCGGTTCAGGCCAGCCGGCCGCCGAGGGTTTGCGCCACCCAATCGGCGATATAGTGACCGGCATTGATAGAATTATCGAAACTCGAATGCTGCACACCGCCTTCGCGATCGGTGAAAATCTTCAGCTCGCGCTTGGGGCTGTTGACCAGCGCGTCATAGGTGCGGCCCGCCATCTCCAGCGGAATTTGTGAATCCTTCTCGCCATGCGTGACCAGAAACGGCACCTTGATGCGGTCCAGAATCCCGTCGAGATGCACATTTTCCGCGATGGCCATGAAGTCATCGATATTCGCGGCACCCCAGACCCAGCAGACATGCTCCCAGTAATGCGGCACCGGAAAGCTTCCCTCTTTTGCCAGACGGCGCTTCTGCACCTCGCGCCAATCATGGTTCGCCCCCCAGGACACACCCATGGCAAAGCGCGGCTCGAAGGCCACGGCGCGCGGACAATAATAGCCGCCGAGCGACACGCCCTCCAAGCCGATCCGCTTGGGGTCGATCTCCGGTTGGGCCTCCAGCCAATCCACCACGACGCTGGCCCAATGCTCGGAATCATAACGTGCCGTTAGATTATGCAGGCGCAGCGCCTCGCCCGTGCCGGGCTGGTCGATCACCAGCGAGGACACACCCCGACTGGCCAGCCAGGCCGGAAGCCCGACGCGATATTTCATCTCTTTCGTTGAATCCAGGCCGTTGACCTGTACCAGCACCGGCGCGGGGCCGCTGACATCTTGCGCCTGCACGAACAAGCCGGAAATCACCTTGCCTTCGTAGGGGATTTCCACGCGCCGGCAATTCTGCCGTGAGAGCGCCACGCCTTTTTCGAAAATTTCCAGAACTTTTTTGTAAAGCTCAAGCCGGCCAGGCGCGTTGCGCGATTGCAGGCGCTCGCAGGTCAGCAGATAGATGGCGGCGCGATTGAGCTTTTCACCGGCGGATAAAAGCCGCCCCGCGGCTTCGTCCTCCTGGGCGAGCTCGACCAGCTTGCCGGCCATGTTTTCCCAGGCTTCCCGGAAGGCCCGCGTGCCGGCGGCATCCGGGGCTTTCGCCGCCTCTTGCAAGGGCGCGCACATCTCCTCGATCTCGCCGATCCTGGCCCCCATCTCGATGGCGAGATCGACAGACAGATTCCAAACATAATTGGTGGGAAAATAGCGAAACATGAAATTCTCCGCGCATACCCGCCGCTTGTGCGCGGGCTTACGCCTGATGAGAGTCAAAATCAGAAATCGAGCCCGTTCATCCGGGTCGGGACGCGAATAAATTATCCGCTCGGCAAAGACGAAATCCCCTCACAACTTTTGTTGTGCGTTCATTGCGCCAGGGGGACGGCCGTTCAAATCATCGTTTTGAATGAAAGCAATAAAAACTGTCTATGGGTGAGAAAACGCCGCATCAATCAAGGCTTGCAGCCTTTGCGCCTTATCCTTGACCAGCCCGCGCAACCATTGATTGCCGGGATCGTCATTGAGGTGAGCCGGCCAGCACATTACTTCCGGCAGTGCGGGAAAGGTGAAATCGGGCTTCACCACCCGCAGCCCCTTGCCGACCCAATGACGTGCCAGCAGCCACGGCAGGCTTGCCACTAACGGCGTGCCGATGACGGCCGCCGCCAGATTGATATAGTTGGGCAGACGAAGCCGAATATTCCGGGTGATGCCCGCGCGCGAAAAATACAGATCAGACTGGCTGATATGGGAAGATTCGCCAAACTCAATGGCCGCATAAGGCATCGATTGAAACGCATCGAGCGGCAATGTGGCGCCGACCGCGTCATTTCTCTCCCAGATCACCGGGACAAATTTATCCTCGAACACGGTTTCAAAATGATCATTCGCGTTCACGAACTCCGGCGGATGAAACATCAGATCAAGCTTGCCCTCGGCAAATTGCTGCCTGACTGCGGCTGAAAGACTGACAATCTGGGTGTTGATGCGCGGCGCGCGGTGCAGCAGCTCTCGTTGAACATCGAGCACCAGGGCATCGACGACATAATCCGAAGCGGCGATGACAATATCGGTCTCGGCTTCCGCGGGGTCGAAGCTGGAGCGGGTCAGCGCCACACGCTGCGCCTGGCGCAACAGCTCCGAAACCGGATCGCGCAGCCGGCTGGCCAAAGGCGTGGGCACCATGCGCCGCCCGACCAACACCAAAAGCTCGTCCTTGAAATGCAGCCTTAAGCGGGAGAGCGCGTTGCTGATCGTCGGCTGGGTGACGTTCAGCTGTTCCGCGACACGGGTGACATTTTCATGCGTCAGCAGCGCATCAAGGACGATCAGCAGATTCAGGTCCAGGCTATTGATCCGCATTGCGCCGCCTCCCTTTGTTATCGACAAACCCAATCATCGCGCTGGCTCTGGTTGAACGCCGGCAGGCCACGCTATCACGGCCGGCGGCTATAACTCCATGGGCAAGCAGGGCGCGATTTCGAAGCGCACATCGCTTGGGTCAAGGAGGATACCCCCGCCACCCGCAGACCCTTGGCGCCCCGGACGCCGGCGCGGGCCTGTGCAGAAGCGGGACAACCCTGCATGAAACCATGCCTTGCATCCCAGACGATATTTATTGTACCCTCATCATGAACGCGAAGATTGCGGCGGCGTCCTAAAAATCAAATCAAAGCTGCGAATAAACCAATGAGTTTTCAAAAAATCGCCTCTAAGACGGCACTGCTGACCCTGTTTTCCCTGGCGGCTTTCACGCCGGGCCAGGCTGCCTGTCCAAGCGGTGGCATCTATTCGTCAGCCCAGGCGCAGGCGGGCATGAGCGTCTATAATGATAAATGCGCTTCCTGCCATAATGCAGATATGTCCGGCAATTCCGGCCCGGCGCTGGCGGGGCCAAAATTTCAGGCCTATCTGCAATTCACCAAAATCACCGCTTCCCAGCTGGAATCATTTATCGCCACCCAGATGCCGGCGGATGCGCCGGGCAGTCTGACGGATACGCAATATAAGGATATTTTTGCCTATATCCTCTCCTATAACCATTACCCGGCGGGAACGGCCGATATGACGAATGACGGGTTGAGCTGCCTCAATATGCTGCCTTATCCCGGCAAGGCCCAGTAAGGGCACGTTTACACAAAATTCGGAGCCTATGCCTCAAAACCTTAAAAATCCAAGCTAAAAGCCAACACAATAAAAATCAGGGAGATTGAAATGAACAGTCCAAGGTTCAAGAAAACATCTGCAACCCTGGCTTCGGTTTTGGCCGGCACGGCGCTGCTGCTCAGCCTGGGCGCGGCGGCGGCGGACCAGCCGCCGGAAAATATGGGGGCTGAAACCGGCGGCGCGAAAGCGGCCGCCAGCGGCCCGGCGGTGAGCGCGAACACCAACGTCACCGATGAAATGACCGCGACTGCCGCGAAAACCGGGCAAAACTGGCTGGGCTCGGGCGATGGTTATGAAAATCACCGGTTTTCGCCTCTGAAACAGATCAACGACACGAATATCGCGAAACTCGCGCCCGTCGCCATCGCTCAGACCGGCTATACCGCCAGCTTCGAGACGACGCCGATCGTCGTCAATGGTGTGATGTATATCACCACGCCGATGGTCAACAGCAAGCAGGCGCTCATTGCCATGAATGCGGCCACGGGCGAGACGCTATGGACCTACACCTACACGGACGGGCTGAACCAGATCTGTTGCGGCCCGGTCAATCGCGGCGCCACCGTCGCGAATGGGAATGTCTATTTCCTCACACTCGATAACAGCCTGGTCGATGTCAACGCCAATACCGGCGATCTGGTCTGGAAGGTGAATGTCGCCGATGCGCAGGCCGGCTATTCGGAAACCATGGCGCCGATCGTCTATAAGGGCCAGGTGATTATCGGCAGCGCTGGCGGTGAGTGGCCGATTCGCGGTTTCGTCGCCTCCTATGACGCCGCGACCGGCAAACAGAGCTGGCGCTTCAACACCACCAACGACAAAACCAGCTGGGCTGGCGATTCCTGGAAAACCGGCGGCGGCACGGTGTGGACGACCCCGGCCATCGACACCAAGCGCGGCCTGCTGATCTTCTCGACCGGCAATCCCAATCCGGATCTGGATGGCTCGCAGCGCGCCGGCGATAATCTCTACACCGATTCCATCGTGGCGCTGCACATCAAGGACGGCACACTGGCCTGGTACTATCAGGAAGTGCCGCATGATGTCTGGGATTACGACGCCGTCAGCAATGTCGTTCTGTTCGATACCATGGACCATGGCAAAATGGTGCCCGCGGCCGGGCAAGCCGGCAAAACCGCGTTTTTCTACATCGTCAACCGTGAAACCGGCAAGCTGATCCGCAAATCCGAACCGTTCGACGAGCAGAAGAACATGTTCGCGCAACCGACCAAGGAGGGCGTGCAGAGCCTGCCAGGCGCCAATGGCGGCGATGACTGGGCGCCACCGGCCTACTCGCCGCTGACCAAATATATCTATGTGATGGGCATGAATCAGCTGATGACCTTCACCACGGAGAATAATGCCGGCGATATACCGGGCCAGATCCGTCTCGGCAGCACCTTCAAGAACGTGCCGCACGGGCTGCAAAACGGCACCTTCACCGCCATCGACGTGAATAGCGGCAAGATCGCGTGGAACGTGACCGTGCCGCAACCGACGATGGGCGGGGCCTTGGTCACCGCCGGCAACATCGCCTTCATGGGCGAGGGCAATGGCTGGTTCGATGCCTTCAACGCGAAAACCGGGAAGAAATTGTGGCATTTCTACCTGGGGGCGGGCGTCAACGCGCCGCCTGTCGCCTATGAGGTCAATGGCCGTGAATATATCGCCGTGGCCGCGGGCGGGAATTTCCAGATGACCTATCCGCTCGGCGACGCGGTGGCGATCTTCGCCTTGCCGCAAGGCTAAAAATGACGCTGTTCAAAAAGACCGCGTTATAATCAAGAAACCCGGTCAGATCTGTTGATCTGACCGGGTTTTGTCATGCGTCATTCCAAGCTTTTCGGCTCAGGCCGCCTTGCTGAACAGCACCGCCTTGGTGATGGCATCGGCCAGCGCCTCGATCCCCTCGCCGCTGCGGGCATTGGTGGCCAGGAGCGGCTTGCCGGCGCGGGCGGTGGTCGCCTCCGCGAGCATCGCGTGGAGATCGACGCCGACATGCGGCGCCAGGTCGGTCTTGTTGATCACCAGCAAATCACAGCGCAGCACGCCGGGGCCGCGCTTGCGGGGATATCGTCGCCGCCGGCGACATCGATGACGAAAATCCACCAATCGACCAGATCCAGCGAGAAGGTGGAGGCGAGGTTGTCGCCGCCGGATTCATAAATGATCAGCTCCAGCCCGGGATTGGCGGCTTCCATCCGGTCGCCGGCCAGCATGTTCAGGGTCGGGTCCTCGCGGATCACGGTATGGGGCAGGCCCCGGCCTCGACCGCGCCGACGCGCTCAGGGTCGATCAGCCCGGAGCGGCGCAGCCGTTCGGCGTCCTCGGCGGTGACGAGATCGTTGGTGATGACGGCAAAATTCACGCCGCGTCGCTGCAGCACCGGGATCAAGGCTTCGATCAGGGCGGTTTTGCCTGAGCCCACCGGGCCGCCGATACCGATTCGCGCTGCTGTCATCTGCCCTCGTCACTCCATTCACGGATTCGCCATCTCAGCAAACACCTTGGGCGCTGGCGCGTCCAGCCCCATCGCGCAGGGCCGGATTCCGGCCGCCGCCAGCGCCGCCTGCATGGCGGCGCCGTCCAGGCAGGCCCTGGCATGCATCTGCCCCTGGCGGCCCAGATGATGGCGCTGCGCCGGATGGTCAGCGAGGCGGTCCAGCCAGACGGCGGCATGTTCGATCTCCGGCTCCGCCCAAAGCGCGCCGGGCAGATCCGCATAATGCCCACCCGCATCGCGGACCGGGATCAGGCGATGCGGGACGAGGCCAGCGCTGTCCGCATCCATGAAAGCGAGATTGCCGGACCAGCCGGTGGCCACCACCGGCTTTCCGGCCAGCATCGCCTCGGCCAGCACCAGCCCGAACCCTTCCGCGCGGTGCAGGCTGAGCACGATATCGGCCCGCCACAGCAAGCCAGCGAGGCGCGGCCGCGGCCAGTCCTCCGGGATGATGCGGATATTTGGCCCGGCCTGGGCCTGCACCAAAGCGGCCGCACGCGGGAAGGCCGCCGCACCCTGAAGCTTGACGATCAGCACACGATCGGCCCGCGCGCCGAAGGCCTGGCGAAACGCCGCGATGGCCGCCAGCGGGTTTTTGCGTTCCAGACCGGAACCCAGAGCGAGCACGACCAGCACCACCACCGCCTCTGGCGGCAGCGCCAGAGGCTCCGGCGCTACCGGGGCGGGCGGCGGGCAGAGGGCCAGAGGATAAGGCACCAGCCGTACCCGGCCGGGTAGCAGCCGGCTCAGCGCCCGCGCCACGAAGGGCGATGGCGCCCAGACCTCGTGCACATAGCGCGCCCCCGCCGCCCAGGCGGGCGGCAAAGTCGGCAATTCCCAGACCCAGCTGCCGATGACATGGCGGCCGCGCAGGAAATCGGCACCGCAACGGGCAAGCATCGGCGCCAGGCTAGGAGCGTTGACCGCCAGCAGCAGGGCAGCGGCTGGTGGTACTTGGCCGCTGCGGGGATGGCCGATGCCCAGCCGGACCGGCGTGCCGCCATAGCCCAGCGCTGCCGCCGCCGTCGCGAAACACCGCGCCGCCTCGCCCAGCCCGGTCAGCGCATCCATCTCGCCCGCCACGGCAAGTCCGGTCGAGCGCGGCGGCGGGGTCGGATCGCAGGAGGGGCCATATGCCCGGCGAGCCAGGCCAGCCCCTCCCGCCGGGCCTTTTGCGGCAGGCAGCGCCAGAGCCGATGCGGCAAGGATAGCGAACCGGTCACGTCACACCTCCAGTCGGGTTGCAACGATTCATCTTTTAACAACTTTTAGTTTAATTTCGACAACGTTTTTATTATGCTGTGCGTATGTCAGAACCGCTCTTATTGCCGTTTCGTCCGGTACAGCCTCCGGCGCTGGACGGGCTGGCCGCGCCCCTCGCCGGGCGGCTGCTCTGCGCCATGCGCTATGGGCCGCTCGGCGCCAGTTCGCGGCTGCGGCTGGGGCAATATATGCCGCTTCTGGCGCAGGCGGGCTTAAGCGTCAGCCAAAGCTCGTTTCTTGATGATGCGTATCTGCGGGCGCTCTATAGCGGGCGAGCGCGAGGCGGGGCGGCGCTGGACGGATATCGGCGGGCCTTGTCCCTGCCCCAGGCCATCCGCCAGCATGATCTGCTCTGGATCGAGAAGGAGCTGCTGCCCTGGATGCCATTCTGGCTGGAGCGCGGGGTGCTGGGGCACACGCCCTATATTCTGGATTTCGATGATGCCTGGGCGCTGCGCTACGCGGCCTCGCCGTCGGCTTTGGTGCGGGCGGTGCTGCGCAACAAGTTCGGGCAGCTGCTGCGCGGCGCGGCCTTGTGCATCGTCGCCAACGAAACTCTTTATCGCTGGGCCGCCAGCGAGGGGGCGCGCCATATTCTGCTGCTGCCGACCGTGGTGGACATCGCCCGCTATGAGCCGCGGTCCCCGCCTTGCGGCCCGTTCACCATCGGCTGGATCGGCACGCCGCTGACCGCCGCCTATCTGGATCTCGTCGCCGCGCCGCTGCGCCAGCTGGCGCGGGAAGCGCCGATGCGGCTGCTGGTGATCGGCGCGCCCGGTTTCACCCTGCCCGGGGTGGAGGTAGAGAGCCTGCCCTGGAGTGCAGAGAGAGAGGCTGAGCTGATCGGGCGCTGCCATGCCGGCATCATGCCGCTGCCGGACAGTGAATGGACCAACGGCAAATCCGGTTACAAGCTGATCCAGTATATGGCGATGGCAAGGCCGGCGGTGGGCAGCGCCATCGGCGCCAATCATCGCATCGTACAGCCGGGGGAAACCGGCTTCCTGGCCAGCAGCAGCGCGGACTGGCTGCAAAGTCTGCGGACGCTACGCGACGACCCTGCCCGCGCCAGCGCGATGGGCATGGCGGCGCGGCGGCGGGTGGAGCAGCATTACACCCTCGCCGTCACCGCGCCGCTGCTGGTGGAGACGATCAGCGAGCTGCTTGGCAATAGGTTTGCACGTAGGGCAGAAACGCCGTCTGCAGGGCCGGCACGCTGAGCTTGAAGGTCTCCAGCCGGTAGGGCGCGTGGCGACGATATCCGCCGCGGGGCTTGGCTTTGATCTTGCCATCCATCGCGGCGCGGGCGGCCGCGGTGAAGGGCTCATCGAAATGCGCGTAGATGCGCTCGATCGCCGTCAGCGGGTCGGCGGTGAATTCCTCATACTGCATGTGCAGCTTGCGCGCCGCCGGCACATCCGCGCGCTGGTCGAATTCCAGCAGCAGGTTCGCGCCCTGCGTCCAGCGCGCCGCCACCTGTGCGCCGATCTCCCCGGCGTCGATATTGCGCAGGAAGGGCTTGCGCAGCACCTGGGTGAGATGCGCCACCGACCCCAGCACGGCGATCGGGTCGCGATGCAGAATCACGAAGCGCGCATCCGGATACACATCCAGGATCGCATCCAGCGTGAAGGTGTGGTCAGGGCATTTCAGCACCCAGCGCGCGGAGGTGCCGTTTTGCAGGAATTGCAGGAACTTCTTGTGAAACACGAAGGCATCGCGATGGCCGTGGGTTTCCAGCCAGTCGAAATAGCCGGGCACGCGATGGGTGCTGTCGAAGCGCAGGCTCTGAAAGACATGCGAGGTGATCTCGCTGCATTCCTGCGGGCTGTCGGCATGGATCGGGTGCATGTCGCGAAAGCCAGGGGCCAGATCGTTGAACAGATCCAGCTGCTTATCGACGCTGATCACCCGCTTGTCGCCAGCCGGGTTGAAGCCGGCCGGGCGCGGCGCGGGATAGATCATCTGCCAGTTGCGTGGCACCTGGTTGTCAGGGTCTTCGGCCATCAGCGCATGCAGGAAGCTGGTGCCCGAGCGCGGCAGGCCGAGGATGAACAGAGGCGCCTTCACCGGCGTGGCGCCGAGCGCCGGATTGGCGCGGTGGGCATCCTCGATGGTCTGGGCGTTGCGCAGCAGCCGGGCGAAATCCCAGCGCAGCGAGACGCGGCCGAACAGGCTCAGCTCTGATTCGGCCTTAATGGAGGCGAGCAACGCCTCCAGCCCGGCGACGGAATCAGCAGTGGGCGTGGCCCCGGCGGTGCGGATCAGCGCCTGCGCGGAGGGCACCGCGAAGGCGCCATCCGGAATGACCTTATCGGCCAAATTGAAGCTCCGGCTCAAACACTTCGCCAGGGCTGACATCTCAGTGCGACTTCCGCTCGATCAGCTCGATCTTGTAACCGTCCGGATCCTCGATGAAGGCGATCACCGTGGTACCGAATTTCACCGGGCCGGGCTCGCGGGCGATTTTCACCCCGGCGGCGCGCAGTTTTTCGCAGGTGGCGTAAATATCCGGCACACCCAGCGCCAGATGGCCGAAGGCGGAGCCAAGTTCGTAGGTCTCGACGCCCCAATTATAGGTGAGCTCAAGCACGGTATTGCTGCGCTCATCGCCATAACCGACGAAAACGAGGGTATATTTGCCATCCGGCACCTCGTTGCGGCGCAGCTCTTTCATGCCCAGCAGTTCGGTGTAGAATTTTACGCTTCGTTCGAGGTCGCCGACCCGCAACATGGTGTGGAGGTACGTAAATTCGCTCATCGCCTGTCCTCTTCGCTCGCGTTCATGAACTTATGTTGAAACGCCCAACAAAAAAATATGTTCTTTGTTCGCTGTTTCAATAAGTTGCAGTTTCGAGGCCAATATGGTGCCGCCGGCTTCAAATGCCACCCCCCTGAGCCCAGCACGGGACGCATGGCTTATCGTATCCGGGCCGATCGTCGGCAGGTCGGCGCGGCGCTCTTGTTGCGGTTTGGCCATCTTCACCAGCACGCCGGCCGGGCCGGGGCGGGCGACGGCGGGGATGCGGGCGAGCATCGCATCGGTGCCCTCCACGGTTTCCACCGCCAGCACGATGCCCTGCTGGACCACGCAAGCCTGGCCGATATCGGCCGCACCGGTGAGCTTCAGCACCTCGATGCCGCGCCTGATGTCGGCCATCGCCTGGGCGTCCGGGCCGAGAGCGGTGAGCAGCCCGTCCGGGCCAGCGCGTCATTGATGATCTCATGCGCGCCGAGCACGTTGAAGCCTTCCTCGGAGAGCACCCGCACGATGGCGGCGAGCAGCCCGTCATCGCCCAGGAACGCCGCCTTGCCGACGCGCGCCAGAAGTTTCGCCCCTTCGGCATCCGGGCGCAGCGAGAGGAAGGAGGGGCGCTTGACCGGGCCGATCATCACCAGATCCCGGCAGCCGCGCTCGCGGAAGGCGCGGATCATCGCGCCGATGGCGCCGAGCCGGAAGGCATGGTGCGGGAAAGGCTGCACGATCTCCGGCAGCGCATAGCCTTCCAGCGCGGCAATGAAGACCTCCCGCCCGGATGCCCGCGCCGCCGCCGCCACCTGGCCCGGCAACGGCCCGCCGCCCGCGATAATCCCCAGCGGTGAACTCATGCCCTCCCCCCTCTCAGATGCGTCGATCTTATGTGGCAAAAGTTTTTGGGGTATGGGGCTTTTTTCAAAAAGCCCCATAAACGTCTGGGGTGGTGGCACAGGCGCTGCCTCAACCCCGAACCTTTTCGCCGCTTTTTTGAAAAAAAGCGGCCCCTCCGGCGCCTTTTATTCCTCGTCGCCCGCGACGTTGGTCAGGATCCCATGCTTGGACGGCGTGGCGATGAAGGCGAGGATCTGCTGGACATGCTCATTGTCCTTGTAGGTCTCAGCGGCCTCGGCAACGCGCGCGGCGAACACGCCAGGGCCGCAGAACAGGAATTTATAGGCGTTATTGACCTCGGCCAAAGCCGCCTTCTCCAGCCCGCGCCGCTTCAGCCCGATCAGGTTCAGCCCCAGCAGCTCCGCCCGGGTGCCAAAGACGCGGGCATAGGGATGACGTCGCGGGTGACACCGGTGAGGCCGCCGACCATGGCGCCGGTGCCCACCCGGGTGAATTGCAGCAACGCCGCATTGCCGCCGATCACCGCGCGGTCACCGATCTCGACATGCCCGCCGAGGGCGACATTGTTGGAGATGATGACGCCATCGCCCAGCACGCAATCATGCGCGACATGGACGGTGGCCATCAGCAGGCAGTCGGCGCCGATGCGGGTGATGCCGGAGCCGGTGACGGTGCCGCGATGGATGGAGGCGTGCTCGCGGATCTGGGTGCGCGGGCCGATCACCGTCTCGGTCTCCTCGCCCTTATATTTCAGATCCTGCGGCTCCAGCCCGATGGTGCAGAAGGGGAAGATCTTCGCCCCTGCCCCCACCCTGGTTCGCCCGGAAATGGCGACGTGGCTGACCAGCTCCACCCCCGCGTCCAGCACCACATCCCGGCCGACCGTGCAGAACGGGCCGATTTTCGCATCCGGCGCGATGGTCGCGCCGGCTTCGATGAGGGCGGTGGGGTGAATCATGGGTGTTACCGTATCCAGCATGTCTTGTCCGCTTCAAGCTGCCCGGGCTGTAGCGGGGCGAAGCGTCCGAGGCCAATCAATTTCAATTACCGCTTATGTCTCGGCGCCGGCATTATGCCGGCGTCTCGTTCTCCATGATCATCGCGGTGATCGTGGCTTCCGCCACCATCGCGCCATCCACGCGGGCGGCGCAGGCGAAACGCCAGATCTGGCCGCGACGCTTTTCCTTGGTCACGGTGATGCGCAGCTGGTCGCCCGGCGTCACCGGCTTGCGGAATTTCGCGCCGTCGATGGACATGAAATAGACGATGGGAATCCCGGCCTCCGGCCCCAGCGTGGCGATCACCATGCTAGCCGCCGTCTGCGCCATGCTCTCGATGATCAGCACGCCCGGCATCACCGGATGGCCAGGAAAATGCCCCTGAAAGAACGGCTCGTTGACGGTGACATTCTTGATGCCGACGGCGGAATGGTCGCGGCGGACCTCGACCAGCCGATCGACCAGCAGGAACGGGTAGCGGTGCGGGATCATGCCGAGGATCTGCTTGGTATCGATCATCTCGATATCAACGGGCGGAAGGGCGGGTGCAGTCTCGTCGGTCATTCTTTATCAGATCCCTGTTTTGGTCCTTTGCGCCCGGATTGGGCGAGTTTGCGCAAGGTGATGACCTCGCGGAAGAAGCTTTTCACATTCTGGGCGGGCGCGCCCAATACTTCCTCGCCGGTCGGTACGTCCTGCATCACGCCGGATTGCGCGCCGATGCGGGCCTTGTCGCCGATTTTCAAATGGCCGGTGAGCCCGGCCTGGGCCGCGATCATCACCCCCTGGCCGATCTGGGTGGAGCCGGAGATGCCAGCCTGCGCCACCACCACCGAGAAGGCGCCGATATTCACGTTATGGCCGATCTGCACCAGATTATCGATATGCACGCCAGGGCCGATGATGGTGTCCTGGGCGGAGCCGCGATCGATGGTGGAGTTGGCGCCGATCTCCGCGCCGTCGCCGATCAGCACCCGGCCGAGCTGCGGCACTGGGGTGAAGCCGGTTTTGGAGATGGCGAAGCCGAACCCGTCCTGGCCGATGCGCGCCCCGGGATAGATCACCACCCGGTCGCCGAGGATGGCGTGGCTCAGCGTCACCTGCGCATGGATGCGGCAATCGCGTCCGACCACCACGCCGGGGCCGACATAAGCCAGCGCGCCGATGGAGGTGCCCGCGCCGATCTGCGCGCCCGCGCCGATGACCGCCCCCGCGCCGATCTCGGCCGAAGCATCGACCACCGCACTCGGATCGATCACCGCCGAAGGGTGAATGCCGGGCACAGCCTGAGGGAAAGGATAAAACAAAGCCGAGATTTTGGCCCAGCCGACATAAGGCTCGGGCACCGCCAGGGCGATGCAGCCTTCCGGCACCTTCTCCGCGAAATCCGGATGCAGGATGACGGCGCCGGCCTTGGTTTGCGCGAGCAAGCCGGCATAGCGGCGATTATCCAGAAAGCTGACATCCTCTGGCCCCGCGGTCTGCAGGGGGCGACGCGGCGGATCAGACGCTCGGTTTCGGGCGCCTGAATGCCAAGCAGCGCCGCGAGGGCGCTGATCGGATGGGGCCCGGCATAGCGGAAGAACCGCTCATCGCCGGGTTTGCCAGTCTCTGCCATGGATCAGGGGCTGCCGTTGCCCTGGTCGCCCGGCTGGTCGACATGCATGCCCGGCGTCACCACGCTGGGCGGCACCTTCACGCTCGGCAGCAGCTTGTTCAGCTCGGTGGCGGTCTCGTCGGTCAGGTCGAAGGCGGCGACGTTCAGCACCGCCTGCTCACGATGCAGCACCAGGTTCATGCCATGGGCCTGGGCTTCCTGCTTGACGATGCCAGCCAGCATCGCCTCGATCTGCTGCAGCGCCTGCTGACCGGAATTCTGGATGGCCTGGTTGCGCTCCTGGAACTTGGTCTGGGTCGCGGCGATCTCGTTCTGCAGCGCCTGCTCCTTCTTCTCCAGCTCGGCATCAGACAGCTTGCCGCGCTCGGCGACGATCGCCTGCTGCTCGCTCTGGATCTTTTCGCGGGCCACCTGCGCGTCCTTCGAGAGGGCGGCCTGGCGCTTCTCGATCTCGGCTTGCACGGCCTGGGCGGCGGTGGATTTCTGCAGCACTTCCGGCACCGAGAGCACGCCGATCACGGCGGTCGGCGGCGGCGGCGCCGGCGGCAAAGCGGGCAGGTCCGGCACCTTGTACTGGGTCTGGTCCGGCTGCGCGGCGGCCGGGGCCGGTGCCTCGCTATGAGGGACTTTCGGCTTGGCGGCGGGGGCGGCGCTATGCTGCGGGGCGCTGGGCGGCATGAAGAAGCCGGGCGAACCGGACGAGGCGGACTGGGCCTGCGCCGCCGGTGCGGCCCCAGCGTCAGCAGCGGCAGAACGAGCGCGTAACGGGAAAGAGCGGACACTTAGAACCTCGTACCAAAAGAGACGCGGAATTGCTGAACCTGATCGCCCTTCTTCTTCACCACGGGCTGGGCCAGCGACAAATTGATCAGGCCGAACGGCGTATTCCAGGAAATACCGACACCGGCGCCGACGCGCGGCGCGGAGCTGTTGAGCAGGGTGGCGTTGTTGAGCGTGTTGGCGCCCCACAGCGAGCCGACATCGACGAACGCGAATCCTGAGATGCCGATATCCTTGGAGATCGGCAGCGGGAAATGCAGTTCGGTGGACTGCGTCCACATATATTTGCCGCCGACCTGGCCGCCCTGGCTGGTGAGGGTGCCGGCGCTGTTATAGACCGGCTCGACATAGGGGCCGACGCCACCATCGGCGAAGCCGCGCAGACTATCGCCGCCAAGGAAGAAGCGGTCTTCGATCTTGTCGGTATAGCCGCGCATATCGGCCAGATAGCCGGCGGAGGCGGAGAATTTCAGTACCCAGGCCGGGTTACCGAAGATATGCTCAAGCGGGATGTAATAGGCGATGTCCGGAGTGATGCGGAAATATTTCGCATCGCCGCCAAGCCCGGCCAGATCCGTGGTGATGTTCAGGCGCAGGCCCGAATGCGGGTTCTGGTCGTCATCCAGATAATCGAAGCTCAGCGTCTGGCTCAGCTGCGAGAGCGAGGATTTGCCGGCTTCGTTCTGGATATAGATGTTGGTGTTGGAGCCGGTCGGGATGTCGTAAATGTTACGCTGGCTCACCGTGTAGGTGAAGGTCTGCCGCACATTATCGTTGAAGCGGTAGCCCAGGCGCACATCGGCACCCATCGTGCTTTCCGAATAGGAATAGTTCTGCCCGACAGAGGTGTAGGAATTCGTCACCGTACGGAAGATATCCCAGCCCGCGATCAGGTTGCGGTCGAGGAAATACGGGTCGGTCATGCCCAGATTGATCTGGGTGCCGCGCTGGGCGATCAGGGCGTTGATCGAGGCGTTGATGCCCGTCCCCAGGAAGTTGTTCTGGCTAAGGCCGGTATTCAGCAGCGCCCCCAGCGAGGTGGAGTAGCCGCCGCCCAGCGAGAACTGGCCGGTCGCCTGCTCGGTCACCGCGGTGTTCAGCACCACCTGCTGCGGGGTCGAGCCCGGCTGGGTGGTGATCTTCTCATCCTTGAAATAGCCAAGGTTTTTGATGTTCTTGGTGGATTCGTCGATCTTGCTCTGGTTGTAGGCATCGCCGTCCGCCACCGTCATCTCGCGGCGAATCACCTTGTCCTCGGTGCGGGTATTGCCGGTGATGTCGACACGCTGGATCCAGACGCGCGGGCCGTTGACCACATTCAGGACGATGTCCATCGTGTGTTTCTTCTTGTCCAGCGACACCTGCGGGTTCACCGTGGCGAAGGCATAGCCGAGATTAAGGGCGCGCTTGTTCAGCGCGTCGATGCCTTCCTGCAGCGCATCGCCATCGAACCAGTCGCCCTTGGAGAGCGGCACCAGCCCGCGCAATTCCTGCTCGGGCAGGTTCTTGATCCCGGAGACGATCTTGATCGAGCCGATCCGGTAACGCGCGCCCTCATCGACCGTGAAGGTCAGGTAGAAGGATTTGCGGTCGGGGCTGAGGCCGGCATTGGCGCTCAGCACCTGGAAATCGGCATAGCCCTTATGGAAATAGAATTTATGCAGCAGGTATTCGTCATACTCGACGCGCTGCGGGTTGTACTGGTCCGAGCTGGAGAGGAAGCGCCACCAGGCGCTCTGCCGGGTGGAGACCACCGTGCGCAGCGTGCCTTGCGAGAAATGCTCATTGCCGACGAAGGTGATGCGGCTGATCTTGGTCTCGAGGCCTTCATCGCACTGGAACACCACATTCACGCGGTTATCCGGCAGCTTGACGATATTGGCCGTCACCTGGGCGTTGTAATAGCCCTTCTTGGCATAGGCATCGAGCAAGGCGCGGCGGTCGGCCTCGGCGGCGGCGGGGGTATAGACCGAGCGCGGCTTCAGGCTGACGGTGGCCTGGGCGACCTTGTCGGTCAGCTCGGTATCGCCGGAGAACAGCACCTGGTTGACGATCGGGTTTTCCACCACCGCCACATTCAGGTCGCTGCCCTGGCGGGTGATGTTCACGCTCTGGAACAGCCCGGTGGCGTAGAGCGTCTTCACCGACTGGTTGATGGCCTGCTGGTCGAAAGGCTGGCCGGGCTGTGCCACCATATAAGCGATGATCGTGCTGGCCTCGATCCGCTTGTTCCCGGTGACATTGATCGCGGCGATGGTGCCGCCCGTGGGAACGGGCGCCACCGGCTTGTTATGATGCGTGGTGGTCGCGGCCTGGGCCTGTTGGCTGGAGGCGGCGAGCATGGCCGGCAGCAGGCAGACGGACGCCAGAAGAACGGAGCGCGGCTTTAGCAATCGAAATCTCCCAAACCTAGAACCCCGGGCTGCCGGGACGTGCCATCTCGCGGCGTTTGGCACGGGTGAACGCCCTGAGCAAGGTGGCATCGCCCTGCGCCGCCGTTTAAACTTTGCCGTTCGCATCCGGGGATGATCCGGCAAAGCTTTGTTTTCGCCAACAACTTCATGCGTTTCGGGACGCCGGGGCGCCGCGCGGAACATATATTGCTCTAAAGTAAATGCGTGAACCAGGCGACCGCGCCGAGCCGGGTCAGATCATTAAATGTGACCAGCAGCACAAGCGAGAGAATGATCGCCACCCCCACTTTCAGCCCGGCCTCGCGCGCCTGCTCGGGCACCGGGCGGCGGATCAGCGCTTCCACCGCGTAGAACACCAGATGCCCGCCATCGAGAATCGGGATCGGCACCAGATTGACCAGGCCGAGATTGATCGAAAGCAGCGCCAGCAGGCTGATCACCGGCAACAGCCCCAGGGCCGCCGCCTGGCCGGAAATCTGGGCGATTCCCAGCGGCCCCGCGAGGTCGCGCAGGCCACGATGATCGACGATCAGCGTCGCCATGCCATGGAACCAGCCGGCGATCTGCGCCCCGGTTTCCCTGAAGGCGGTGGCGATCGCCGGCCAGGGGCGAGGCGCTTGAGGCTGGATTGGCTACCGATGACACCGAGATGGCCGATCTTGTCGCCATTCATGTTAATGTCGCCGACCGTGACCGGCAGCATCAGCCGCGCGCTGCCACGCTGGATGGTGAAATCCAGCACGGTATCGGGGTGCATGACCACGATCTGTTGCAGCTGGTTGAAATTATCGATCGGGTTGCCGCCGATCGCCAGCACCCTATCGCCCGATTGCAGATGCGACTCCGCCGCTGGCGACCCCGCCTGCACATCGCTCAGCACCGGCTGGGTGGTGAGCTGCCCGGCAGTCATGAACATGCCGGCATAGATCACCACCGCCAGCAGCAAATTGGCGAGCGGCCCGGCGGCGACGATCACCGCCTTGGAGGAGAGCGAGGCGGAGGCGAAGGAGCCGGGCTTGGCCGGGCCGCGCGTCTGCTCCTCGCCCCAGCCCTGCATCTTCACATAGCCACCGAGCGGCAAGGCCGAGACCTGCCAGACCGTGCCGGATTTTTTCGCGGTATATTTCAGCAGCGCCGGGCCGAACCCGACGGAGAAGGTCTCGACGGTGACCCCCTGGCTGCGCGCCGCCAGATAATGCCCCATCTCATGCACGAAGATCAGCACGCCGATTTCGACGATGAAGGCGAGGATGGTGCGCAGCGTATCGAGCATGGGTCAGGCGGCCTTTGCGGCGGCAAGGTTGGTGGCGGCGAGGCGGGCCTGGGCGTCGATGGCGAGCACCGCGTCCAGATCCGGCAATGCCGGGGCGCCGAGGGATTGCATCACGCTCTCGACGATGCCGGCAATGTCCAGGAAGCCGATCTTGCGGTCCAGGAAGGCGGCGACGGCGATTTCATTGGCGGCGTTGAGCACGGTGGGGGCGCCGCCGCCGGCGGTCAGCGCCTCACGGGCCAGGCGCAAGGCGGGGAAGCGCTGCTCGTCCGGGGCGTGGAATTCCAGCTTCGCCACCTGCACCAGATCCAGCCGCGGGGCTTGCGTCGCCAAGCGCTGCGGCCAGGCCAGAGCGTGGGCGATGGGGATGCGCATATCCGGGCTGCCAAGCTGCGCCAGCACCGAGCCATCGGCGTAGCAGACCATGCCATGAATGACCGATTGCGGATGCACCAGCACCTCGATCTTCTCGGACGGGAGGTTGAACAATCTTGCAGCCTCAATCACTTCGAGCCTTTATTGAACATAGTGGCGCTGTCGATGGTGATTTTCGCGCCCATCGACCAGACCGGGTGGCACAAGGCCGCCTCGCGCGTCACCGCGCGCATCTCCTCCAGGCTGTGATTGAGGAACGGCCCGCCGGAGGCGGTGAGCACGATCTTGTCGACCGCCTTGGCGTTGCCATCGGCCATCGCCTGCATGATGGCGTTATGCTCAGAATCGACCGGCAGCAGCGTCGCCCCGGCGGCCTCGACCTCGCGCAGGAACACATCCCCGGCGGAGACCATGGATTCCTTGCAGGCAAAGGCAATGGCCCCGCCCTGGCGCACGGCGGCCAGGGTGGGTTCCAGCCCGATGGTGCCGGTGATCGCGCACATGGTCCAATCAGCCTTGCGGCCAGCCGCCTCCAGCACCGCCTCACGCCCGCCGGCGACAGCGAGATTGCTGCCCGCGAGCGCCTCGCGCAGCGCCGGCAGCAAGGTTTCATCGGAAATGACGGTGATTTCCGGGCGGAATTGCCGGGCCTGTTCGGCCAGCAGCTTTACGTTGCGCCCGCCGATCAGCGCGCAGATTTGATAGGCGTCCGGATTTTCCGCAACGAGATCAAGAGTTTGCGTGCCGACACTGCCCGTTGACCCGAGAATGCTCAGCCGCTTCAACCCCATAACCCCAAGCCTCCTTGCATGCAGACCGCGAGCAAAGCCGCCAGCGGTGCCGCCGTCAAAAATCCATCCAAACGGTCGAACAATCCGCCATGTCCGGGGATCGTCCGGCCGGAATCCTTCACGCCGAGTTTGCGCTTGATCGCGCTTTCCAGCAAATCGCCCGCCTGGGCCACGGCGCTTAAGGCCAGCCCGACGCCAAAGGCCGTCAGCGGCTCGCCGAGCGTGAAGCCAGCCAGCAGCGCCCCGCAGAGCGCGCCGATGACCAGACCGCCGACAGCGCCGCTGACCGTCTTGCCCGGCGAGATGCTGGGGGCAAGCTTGCGCCCGCCAATGAGCCGCCCAACCAGATAGGCGCCGATATCCGTGCCCCAGATCACCAGCAGCAGATAGAACACATCCACCAGCCCGGCGCCGGGGCGGTGGCGCAGCCAGAGCAGCGCGATGCCACCAAGCCCGGCATAGGGCACGCCAAGGGCGTCAAACCGGCCGAATACCGGCCAGGAGGCCAGACCGAGCGCCAACACCGCCTCGATCCCCGCCAGCGGCCCGAACAGCACGCTCATCCCCCAGACGATCAGCAGCACCGCCGCCAGCGGCCAGGCATGGTCGCGCTTGGCCAGCGTCGCCCATTCATGGCCGAGCCCGGCCATCGCCACGCCGATCAACAGATCCCAGGCGGTGCCGCCCACCCACATGCAGACCAGCGCCAGCGGCCCCAGCACCAAGGCGGAGGTGGCGCGCAAAGCGAGGTCCGACCAGCGGCCCTTGGCGGGCTGGGGGGCGAGACGTCAGACAGGGCGGGCACCGAATCGCCGCTCCCTGCCCGCGTAATCCTGCAGCGCATTGGCGAAATCCGCCGCGCAGAAATCCGGCCACAGCACCTTGGTGAACCAGATCTCCGCATAGGCGAGCTGCCAGAGCAGGAAATTGCTCACGCGCTGCTCGCCGGAGGTGCGGATGACCAGATCCGGGTCCGGGATGCCATCGGTATGGAGGAATTGCGCGAAATTCTGCTCGGTCAGCTCGCCCGGCTGCAGCCCCGCCGCCATCGCCCGGCGCGCCGCCTGCACGATCTCGGCGCGCCCGCCGTAAGAGAGTGCGAGCACCAAGGTCAGGCGCTGATTCTCGGCCGTGCGGCGCTCGGCGGCTTCCAGCTCATGCGCCAGCGTGTCGCCAAAGCGCTCGCGCTCGCCGATGACCTTCAGCCGCACCCCCTCGGCATGCAGCTCGGCCAGCTCGGAGCGCAGATAATGTTTGAGCAGGAAGGTGAGGTCCTGCACCTCGCCGGCGGGACGCGACCAGTTCTCGGAAGAGAATGCGAAGAGGGTGAGGTAGGGCACGCCATGCGTGACCGCCGCCTCGATCGCTCGGCGCACCGCCTTGGCCCCTTCGCGGTGGCCGGCCACACGCGGCAGCCCGCGTGCGGCGGCCCAGCGGCCATTGCCATCCATGATGATGGCAACATGCGTGGGCACTGAATGGGAGGCGGCGTCAGCCATCAGACCTGCCGGATATCCTTTTCCTTCTCCGCGAAACTGTCATCGACGCGCTTGATATAGCCGTCCGTCAGCTTCTGCACCTGATCGGCCCAGTCGCGCTCCTCATCTTCGGAGATTTCGGACTTCTTCTGCAAGCCTTTGATCTGCTCCATGCCGTCGCGGCGCACGCCGCGCACCGCGATGCGGGCGGCCTCAGCGTATTTATTGGCGGCTTTCACCAGCTCGATGCGGCGCTCCTCGGTCAGCACCGGCAGCGGCACGCGGATGATCTGGCCATCCGGCTGCGGGTTCAGCCCCAGCCCGCAATCGCGAATCGCGGCGACGGTGGCATTCACCATCGAGCGGTCCCACACCTGCACGGTGAGCATGCGCGCTTCCGGCACCGCCACGGTGGCCACCTGGTTCAGCGGCATCAGCGAGCCATAGGCTTCCACCTTCACCGGCTCCAGCAAGGCCGGGCTGGCGCGGCCGGCGCGCAGGCCGGAGAATTCGCGCTTCAGCGCTTCCAACGCGCCGTCCATGCGGCGGATGAGATCGGTTTTGATCGCTTCAATATCGGCCATGTTTAACGAACCTTCTTAGCTCTCGATGATCCGGGTGAAGGGGCCCTCGCCCCGCATGACGGCGGCAAAGGCGCCGGGCGCATGGATGTTGAAGACCAGGATGGGCAGCTTGTTCTCGCGGGAGAGCGAGATCGCGGCGGCGTCCATCACATTCAGGTCGCGGGCCAGCACATCCAGATAGGTCAGTTCCTCGTAACGCTTGGCGTCGCTCACCTTGCGCGGATCGGCGGAATAGACGCCATCCACCTGGGTGCCCTTCAGCATCGCGTCGCACTTCATCTCGGTGGCGCGCAGGGCGGCGGCGGTGTCGGTGGTGAAGAACGGGTTGCCGGTGCCGGCGGCGAAAATCACCACCCTGCCCTTTTCCATATGGCGCTCGGCGCGGCGGCGAATATAGGGCTCGCAGACGGATTCCATGGAAATCGCACTCTGCACCCGCGTCGGCACGCCTGCCTTCTCCAACGCGGATTGCATGCCCAGCGCGTTCATGATCGTCGCCAGCATGCCCATATAATCGGCCTGGGCGCGGTCCATGCCGGCGGCGGCGCCGGCGATGCCGCGGAAGATATTGCCGCCGCCAATCACCAGACACACTTCGATGCCCATATTGACGACATCGCGCACATCGGCGGCGATGGTCTTCACCGTCTCGGTATCCAGCCCGTATTCGCGCTTGCCCATCAGGGCCTCGCCGGAGACTTTCAACAGAACACGTTTATAGCGTGGAGCTTCGCTCATGGGACGGCCTTTGGAACAGGGGCGGTGAAACCGGGACGGTAGAGAAAGGGCGGTGCCGGGCTTGAAGGCCCGGACCGCCCCAGGGGTAGCGCAAACGGAAGGAGGATTAAACCCCGGCGGCAGCCGCCACTTCCGCCGCGAAATCCGTGACTTCCTTCTCGATGCCTTCGCCGAGGGTGAAGCGCACGAAGCGGGTGATCTCGGAACCGGCCTTCTTGACCACGTCCTTCACCTTGCTCTCGCCGTCATGCACCCAGACCTGCTCGAGCAGAACCACGTCGCCGTAATATTTCTGCACCTGGCCCTGCACCATCTTCTCGATGATCGCATCCGGCTTGCCGGAGGCCTTGGCCTTCTCGATCAGAACGTTCTTCTCGCGCTCCAGCGCGGCCGGGTCGACCTCGGCAATGGTCAGCGCGTCCGGACGGGTCGCGGCGACATGCATGCCGATCTGGCGGCCCAGCGTCTCCAGCGCCTCATTGGCGTTGCCGGACAGGCCGACGATGACGCCGATCTTGCCCAGGCCCGGCTTCAGCGCGCCATGGATATAGGCGGCGGCGGTGCCCCCGGAACCCCGATGACGGCGACGCGGCGCACATTCATGTTCTCGCCGATGGTGGCGACCATGTGCACGGTCTCTTCGGCGACGGTACGGCCGGTGCCGGGATAGGCGGCCGCCTTCAGGGCCTCCACGTCCTCGCCGGTGGTCAGCGCGACCTTGGCGACGGTCTCGACGAAATCCTGGAAGGCTTCGTTGCGGGCGACGAAGTCGGTCTCGGCATTGATCTCGACCATGGCGACCTTGCCAGCCCCCAGGGCAACGCCCACCAGCCCTTCGGCGGCAACGCGGCCGGACTTCTTGGCGGCGGCGGAGAGGCCCTTCTTGCGCAGCCAGTCGATCGCGGCTTCCTTGTCGCCGTTCGTCTCAACCAGCGCCTTCTTGCAATCCATCATGCCTGCGCCGGTGGTCTCGCGCAGGTCCTTCACCAGGGCAGCGGTAATTTCGGCCATGTGTTCGCTCCTCAATGATGTGTTTGCGCGGCGCCCCCTGCCGGGAGACACCGCGCCGATCCTTCAAAGCCCGCCCGGCCGTGCGGCAAGGCGGGGTAAAAATCAGGCCTGGGCCTGGGCTTCGTCCAGCACTGGCGCTTCGGCCGCGCCCAGATCGACGCCGGAAGCACCCATCTCGGCGGAGATGCCGTCCAGCACCGCGCCGGCGACCAGGTCGCAATACAGGGTGATGGCGCGAATCGCGTCGTCATTGCCCGGGATCGGGAAGGTCACGCCCTCGGGGAGGAGTTGGAGTCGAGGATGGCGACAACCGGGATGCCCAGCTTGTTGGCTTCCTCGATGGCCAGCTTCTCCTTGTTGGTGTCGATCACGAACAGGATGTCCGGCAGGCCGCCCATATCCTTGATGCCGCCCAAAGCGCGCTCAAGCTTCTCGCGGTCGCGGGTGAAGTTCAGGATTTCCTTCTTGGAGTAACCATGCGTCTCGCCGGAGAGCATCTCGTCCATCTGGCGCAGGCGCTTGATGGAGCCGGTGATGGTCTTCCAGTTGGTGAGCATGCCGCCCAGCCAGCGATGGTTGACGTAATACTGGCCGCAACGCTGCGCGGCCTCGGCCACATGCTCGGCGGCGGCGCGCTTGGTGCCCACGAACAGCACGCGGCCACCGGCGGCGGTGACGTCGCGGATCGCCTTCAGGGCGCGCTCGGCCAGGGGAACGGTCTGCTGCAGGTCGATGATATGGACCTGGTTGCGCACGCCGAACAGGAACGGCGCCATGCGCGGGTTCCAGCGGCGGGTGTTATGGCCGAAATGCACGCCGGCTTCGAGCAGCTGGCGCAGGGAAACGTCGGGAGTGCCATTGGCAACCTCTTTCCTAAAAACTAATCCGGTTTATCCTCCGCGGGGAAGCATCCGGCTCCATGAGGGAGCGAACACCGGACCTTGAGGCTTGCGCCAGGAAAGGCCCCCGCGTGTGAATTTGCCCACACCATGCGGGCGCGCGCCCTATGGCGCATTTTTTGGCGCAATTCAAGCAGGGCGGGGTAAAACCCAGGCTTCCCGCAAAAAAGACGCGGGGGCTTTTTGAAAAAAGCCCCCGCCCCCCAAAAAACTCTTGGGAAATTAGAATTTATAGCCGACGCCGAAGCCGACCACCGTGGGGTCCAGACCGGTCTGGGCGTGTACGGCGCCATGCAGCAGCCGCGCCGAGGTCGGCAGGATCATCTGCTTCACATCGACATTGATGCTCCAATTCCCCTGCACCGGCACATCGAACCCGGCATCGAAGGCGGGGCCAACGGCCGTGCGCAGGCCGAGCTTGTCAGAGGTGCCGAGCAGCTGCGCGGACGGGCTGGTGCCGTAGAAGAAGGCGACGGTGATGCCAACGCCGACATAAGGGCGCACCACGCCGATCTGCGGGAAGTGCCATTGCGCCGTCAGCGTCGGCGGCAGCACCCAGGTGGAGCCCAGCGTGCCGCCGGCCCCAGCGCCCCGCCCTTGGCGGTGATGGTATGGCGCGAGGTCGCCGCGATCAGCTGCACCGAGAGATTCGGGGTGAAGAAATAAGACGCATCCAGCTCCGGCGACACGCCGGTGGTGATGCCGAGCTTCGCACCGGGCATGCCGGTGATGTGGCTGTCGATATTCTCCGGAATGACGCCGATCAGGCTGAAATGGGTCATGATATCGCCGGCCTTATAGCCGGTGGGGCCGGAGAGCAGGTTGTAGCCCTGCGCCATCGCCGGGGTGGCGGCCGCGCCGGCCAGGAGAGCAGCGGCGGTGGCCGCGCGGAAGATGTTTTTCATTGCAGGAAGCTCCGATTGACTTGACGCTCATCGGATAGCCCCGCCTTGCCGCCGGACTTTGATCTGAAACAAAAAATCCCGGCGGAGCCGGGATTTAAAGAGCTGTTGCCGCAATGCAACAGGCGGGGATGGATCAGGCCAGGAGCGGGCCCCAGGACGGATCGGAGGCGTAGGTCGGGGTGTTGACCAGGCGCTCATTGAAGCCATCGACGCCGATGGTCACCAGGTTGGAGCTGTGGCCCGAACCGGTGGGGACTGGCGGCAGAACATGATCACCCGGCCATTCGGGCAGAAGGTGGGGCTTTCCACCAGGAAGCCCTGGGAGATGATGCGCTCGCCGGTGCCATCCGGCGCCATCACGCCGATGGAGAAGCCGCCCGACCCCCAGAAGGTATAAGCGATCAGGTCCCGCGCGGCGACCAGACCGGCTCAGCATACTGACCAGGGCCGAAGGAGATGCGTTTCACCCCCGAACCATCGGCATTCATCACGAAGAGCTGCTGATTGCCGTCGCGGTCCGAGTTGAAGACGATCTGCGAGCCATCCGGCGAATAGCAGGGGGTGACATTGATCGAGCTGCTATCCGTCAGCTCGGTGGCGCCGCCGCCGCTCAGGCTGGTTTTCACGATGGCGGCACCGCCATTGCGCGAAACCGACATCAGCAGGGAATTGCCATCCGGGGAGAAGCGCGGGCCGATGGTCATTTCGCCGAAGCCGCCGACCAGCTGGGTGGCGCCGGTCTGCAGGTTGAACATATAGACCCGCGGATTGGCGCCGCCGCGATAGCTGACGAAGGCCAGCTGCTGGCGCGCCGGGTTATATTGCGGGGAGAGCGCCATATTGGCGCCATCGGTCAGGAACTGCACGTTGGCGCCGTCATAATCCATCACCGCCAGGCGCCGGACCGGGCTGGTGGTGGTGCCGGAGACCGAGATGAAGGCGACCCGGCTGTCGAAATAGCCCTTCTCGCCGATCATCTGCTGATAGACGGTATCGGCGATGATATGGGCGATGCGCCGCCAGTTATCCTGGGTGGTGGTGTAGGCCGTGCCCTGCACCTGCGCCTGTTGCTGCACGTTCCAGAGGCGGAATTCCACCCGCAGCTGGCCGCCGCCGGCATCCTGCACATCGCCGGTGATCAACCCTGGGCGCCGAGCAGCGACCAGTTCTGCCAGACCGGGGTGCCGTTATTCACCGAATTCGGCACGAAGCTGGAGGGGTCGATGGCGCGGAACAGGCCGGAATGGGCGAGATCGTCCGAGATCACCTGGGTGATCTGCGCCGCCACGCCCGAGGCGCCGAAGGGCGAGACGGCGATGGGAATCGGCGCGTTCTGCGCGCCGCTGACATTGATGGCGGGGCCATTATTGGCGGTGCCGCCCGGGGCGGTCTGCGCGAAGGCGGCCGGGGCCAGGAGGCTCGCGGCGCCGGCCGTGCCGAGCAGACGGCGGCGGGAGAAGGGCGGCAGCAGAAGACGCGTCATCATCGTACCTCTCAGGGCGTGAAGTTGAACAGGAAGGTGTTGACCTTGCCCAGCATATTGGAAGGCAGCGGCAACGTTGCACATTGATAATTCTCCACCGCGGCGACGGCGCGCTGGGCGTAGGCGGCGTAGATCGGATCGCCCATATTGCCTTGCGAGGCGGGCGCGATGACGGCCTGGCGCACGGTGCCGGAGGCATCGGTGGTCACCAGCAGCTGCACGGAGAAATTCTGCACCCCCGGCGCCCCGGCATCGATGCCCCAGCACGGGCGCACATGCGCGCCGATGGCGTTGCGGTCAGCCTCCGAGAGCCCGGAATTGGCGGTGCTGTTCGGGCTGCCGCCCCATGCGGGGCGCCGCCCTGGTCCGGGTTATATTGCGCCGTCGGCGGTTTATCCTGCTTCTGGTTCACCCGCAGCTTGGACAGCGTGTTCAGCACATCCTTGCTCAGCGGCAGCGGATTTTTGACATCATGCTGCTGATGCGTGGCCGATTGCACGGCGGCCGGCGGCTTCACCTCCTTGGTCGGCTTCACCGGCTGCTTCACTGGCGGCGTCGGCTTTTGCGGCTGCGGCTGCTTCACCGGCGGCGGCGGCGGCGGCGCGGGTGTCGGCGTCTCCACCGGCGGCGGGGGCGGCGGGGCGGCGCAGGCGGCGTCGGCGCCGGGGGTTGCGGCGGCGCCGGCGGCGGTGGCGGAGGTGGCGGCGGTGGCGGGGCCACTGGCTGCGGCTTCGGCTGGGTCGGGTTCACCGGGCCCTTATGCACCACCGGCTGGTCCGAGGGGGCGGCCACGGTGCCCTTGTTCTGCGCCGTCTGCGGCTGGGTCGGGCCGACCAGATCCACGTCCACGCTCTCATCCGCCGAGGTGTTCAGCGGCTGCATGGGCAGCGTCACGATCGCGGCGATGATGATCGCCACGTGGATGACGCCAGAAACAATCGCGCTACGGCGCAGATCGCGATCCACTTGTTACTCCCCTGCCCGGCTTTATTGACCGGGCTGCTGGGCCAGCAGCGAGACCTTGGTGAACCCGCCCTGCACGATATCGGCCATCACCTGCAGCATGGTGCCGTAATCGACCTGCTTGTCACCGCGGATGAAAATGCGCTGATCGGCATTGTTCTTCGAGGCTTCCTGCAGGGTGCTGACCAGATTGTTCAGCGGGATCTCGCTATTGTTCAGATAGACCTTGCCCTTGTCGTCCACTGTGACGGTGATCGGCTTGGAATCGGCATTGGCCGGCTTGGCATTGGCCTGCGGCAGGTTCACCTGCACCGAGGAGGTGATCATCGGCGCGGTGACCATGAAGATGATCAGCAGCACCAGCATCACGTCCACCAGCGGGGTGACGTTGATTTCCGCCATCGGCCGGTAGCGGCGCTTGCCGCCCCCGGCCCGCCGATGAGCCCGCCCGCCATTTACTTATGCTCCTCGGTCTGGCGGGAGAGGATGGCGGAGAATTCCGTGCCGAACCCTTCCAGCCGCCCGGCGAAGCGGGAGAGATCGTTGGAGAGCTTGTTATAGGCCAGCACCGCCGGAATCGCGGCAACGAGACCGATGGCGGTGGCGAACAGCGCCTCGGCGATACCCGGGGCAACCACCGCGAGATCGGTATTATGCATCGCGGCGATGGCGGAGAAGGCATGCATGATGCCCCAGACCGTGCCGAACAGACCGACGAACGGCGCCACCGAGCCGACCGAGGCCAGGAAGATCATGAACCGCTCCAACCGCTCCATCTCGCGCATGATGGTCACGTTCATCGCGCGGTCCACGCGCTCCTTCACCGCGGTGCGGCCGATATCGGTGCCGGCGATGCGCGCGGTGCGCTTCCACTCGCTCATCGCCGCGCCAAACACGGCGGCCATCGGGTTGGTGGGGTCCGCGCCCTCACGGTCGAACAGCTCATCCAGGCTGCCGCCGGACCAGAAATTATCCTCGAACGCATTGGCCTCGCGGTTGACGCGGCGCAGCGTCATCACCTTCTCGATAATGATCGTCCATACCCAGATGCTGGCGAGCAGCAGGATGATCATCACCAGCTTCACCACCGCATCCGCATGCAGGAACAGACCCAGCAGCGAGAGATTTGCCTGCGGCGCGGCCATCGCCGCCTGAGACACCGTTTGGTCCACTATCTTTCCCCGTTCAAAATTTCAGACGCGCGGCCCAATCGCGCGGAATTCGCGTCGCCCGGCCATCGGATACCCGTGCGCAACCCAGGCCGAGCTCAAGCACGGCCAGCGAGTCGCTGTCTCGCAGGAATTTCTGGCGTAGTGTAACGCTGGCCCCGCGCATCTCAGTGAATTCGGTCTCCACGCTCACCAGCTCATCGATCCTTGCGGGGCGCTGATAGAGCAGATTGACGCGATGCACCACAAACATGACTCCATATTGCGCCACCATCTCGGCATGCGGCGCACCCATCTCGCGCAGCGCTTCCGTGCGGGCGCGCTCGGCGATGGCGAGATAGTTCCCATGGTAAACAATGCCCCCGGCATCCGTGTCCTGGTAGTAGATGCGCGTGGTGTAACGATAGATCAAGATCCTGCTCCAAGCCCATGATTAAAGCTGAAAAAGGTTTTAATGTGGCAGTGCGGCGCAATGATCTCGCCAGACGCACGTTCCGGTTGCGGATTACTCGTCCAGCAGGTCAAGCAGATCCGGCCCAGTGCGTGGCGGGTTAAGCCCCAGATGCTTCCAGCCCGGCTCGCCCAGCATCCGCCCGCGCGAGGTGCGCAGCAGCAAACCTTCCTGAATCAAATAAGGTTCTACAACATCTTCCAGCGTATCGCGGGCCTCGGCCAGGGCGGCGGCGAGGGTTTCCACCCCACCGGACCGCCATTATGATGCTCGGCCAGACGTTTCAGATAGCGCATATCCATCGCGTCCAGACCGATCTGGTCGACATCCAGCCGGGTCAGCGCGGCATCCGCGAGCTGTTGTGAAATTTCCGCAACATTCGCCGCCGTGGCGAAATCCCGCACCCGGCGGGTGAGCCGGCCGGCGATGCGCGGGGTACCGCGCGAGCGCCGGGCGATCTCGTAGGCGCCCTCGTAAGACAGGTTCATCCCCAGCTTCTGCGCGAGGCGGATGACGATGCCGGTCAGCTCGTCGGGGGTATAAAACACCAGCCGCAGCGGAATCCCGAAGCGGTCGCGCAGCGGCGTGGCGAGCAGGCCGGCGCGGGTGGTGGCGCCGACCAGGGTGAAAGGCGGCAGATCGATGCGCACCGTGCGCGCCCCCGGGCCTTCGCCGATGATCAGATCGAGCTGGAAATCCTCCATCGCCGGATAGAGAATTTCCTCGATCGCCGGCTGCAGCCGGTGGATCTCATCGATGAACAACACGTCCTTGGGCTGCAGATTGGTGAGAATGGCGGCGAGATCGCCGGATTTCTGGATCACCGGGCCGGAGGTCGCCTTGAACCCCACCCCCATCTCGTGGGCCACGATCTGCGCCAGCGTGGTCTTGCCCAGGCCCGGCGGGCCGTGCAGCAGCACATGGTCCAGCGCCTCGCCGCGGGATTTCGCGGCGGCGACGAAGATTTTCAGATTCTCCCGGCTGGCCGCCTGGCCGGTGAAATCCTCCAGGCTCTGCGGGCGCAGCGAGGCTTCGCCGCTATCGTCGGCCAGGCGCTCAGGGGCTGTGATGCGGTCGCTCATGGGGTTGGATTTGCAGCTTTTTGAAAAAAGCTGCACCAAAAACTTTTGATTCTTGGGGCCAGTGCCGTCACTTGGCCAAGGCCTTCAGGCCGGCGCGGATGAGCACATCCAGGCTTGCATCTTCGCCGTGCGCCTCCAGCGCTTTCGCCAGCGCGGCTTCGGCTTCAAGGCGTTTATAGCCGAGATTTGTAAGTGCGGAGAGCGCATCGCCCGCCGCCCCTTGGCCACCGCAACAGGCAGCGCCGCAGCCCCGCCGCCCGGCATCGCCCCCGCCTTGCTCTGCAACTCGGTGAGAATACGGATGGCGAGCTTCGGTCCCACACCCGGCGCCCGGGTCAGCGCCCCCTTATCCTGCCCGGCAATCGCGCCGATCAGCTGGTCCGGCGACAAGGCAGAGAGAATGCCCAGCGCCACCTTCGCGCCCACACCCTGCACTGTGGTCAGCAACCGGAACCATTCCCGCTCGGCCGAAGTGAAAAACCCGTAGAGCGTGATCGCATCCTCACGCACCTGCATCTCGATCAGCAGCGTCGTCAGCCCCTCCGGCAACGCGCCCAGCGTGCGTGAGGAGCAGAACACCAGATAGCCGACGCCATTCACATCGATGACGCAGCGCCCGTCCTCGATCGAATCGACGATGCCGCGCAGCCTCGCGATCATGACAGGCTCTTCCAGACATTCGAGGTCGAGCGCCGATGCGCGTGGCAGATCGCCACCGCCAGCGCATCCGCCGCATCGGCGCGTTTCTGGGTGGAGCCGGGCAGCAAGCGCTTCACCATCAGCCCCACCTGCTCCTTCTCCGCATTGCCGGTGCCGACCACAGACATCTTCACCGTCTTGGCGCCATATTCGAACACCGGAATCCCCGCCCGTGCCGGGGCCAGCAGCGCCACGCCGCGCGCATAGCCGAGCTTGAGCGTCGCGGTGGCGTTGCGGTTGACATAGGTTTCCTCAACCGCCGCCTCATCCGGGGCAAAACGCGCCAGCAAATCGGCCAGCTTGGCGTCCAGATCCTTCAGCCGCAACGGCACATCCTCGCCGCCATCAGTGGCGATGACGCCATCCGCCACATGCACCAGCCGGTTGCCCTGCGCCTCCAGCACGCCCCAGCCGGTAAAGCGCAGGCCGGGGTCGATGCCGAGGATGCGAACGCTGGCAGCCCCGCCTGTTATTTTGCGCGCGGCCGCCCCACCATCCCGCGCGCGTCCATTACGCCGAGAGCTTCGCCAGAACCTCGTCCGGCAGCTCGTAATTGGCGTAAACATTCTGCACGTCGTCATCATCCTCAAGCGTATCGATCAGCTTGAGCACGCTCGTGGCTTTTTCCTCGTCCAGCGTCACCGTCATGTTCGGCTGCCATTCGATGCCGGCCTCCGCCGGATCGCCGAAGGTCTGGGCCAGCGCGTCGCGGACCGCGAAAAAATTCTCCACCGCCGCCTGCACCTCGTGGCCGTCCTCGTCGGAGACCACATCATCCGCCCCGGCCTCGATCGCGGCTTCCAGCATCGCATCCGCGCTGGCGGCCGAAGCCGGATAGCGGATCGCGGCCAGGCGGTTGAACATGAAGGAGACGGAATTGGTCTCTCCCAGCGCCCCGCCGGATTTATTGAAGGCGGCGCGCACCACGGAGGCGGTGCGGTTGCGGTTATCGGTCAGCGCCTCGATGATGATCGCGACACCGGACGGGCCATAGCCCTCATAGCGCACGGATTCGTAGTTCTCGGTCCCGCCGGCGCCGGAGGCCTTCTTGATCGCGCGGTCGATGGCATCGCGCGTCATGTTCTGCTTCAACGCCGCCGCGATGCCCGCGCGCAGGCGGGGATTGGCGGCGGGGTCGGGCAGACCCTCCTTGGCCGCCACGGTGATCTCGCGGATCAGCTTGGCATAAATCCGGGCACGCTTGGCGTCCTGCGCGCCCTTGCGGTGCATGATGTTCTTTGCATGTGAATGTCCAGCCATGGGCGGGCTTTAGCATCCGCCGCGCCAGGCCGGAAGCGCTGTTAAGCGCTGTTTCCGAGCATCCCGCGCAGCCGGGCCGCCAAAGCGTCCATGGTGAAGGGTTTGGCCATGATCTCCATGCCCGGCGCCAGCCCGCCCTCCTGAATCACCGCTTTCTCGGCATAGCCGGTCATGAACAGCACCTTCAGATTGGGGCGCAGCAGCCGCCCGGCCTCGGCGATCTGCCGGCCATTGAGCCCCGGCAGGCCGATATCGGTGATCAAGAGATCGATCGCCCGGCGCGATTGCAGCATTTCCAGCCCCTGCGGCCCATCCTGGGCCTGCAGCGCGGCATAACCGAGCGTGCCCAGAACCTCGACGATCAAGCCGCGCACCATCGCGTCGTCCTCGACCACCAGCACGCTCTCGCCGGTCGCCTCGTAGGCGATCTGCTCCGGCGCGACCTGCGCGGTGGGGGCGTCACATTCCAGGCAGCGCGGCAGATAGAGCCGCACGATGGTGCCGGCACCGGGTTCGGATTCGATCCGCAGAAAACCGCCAGATTGCCGGGCGAAGCCGTAAATCATCGACAGGCCGAGCCCGGTGCCCTGCCCCAGCGGCTTGGTCGTGAAAAACGGCTCGAACGCCCGCGCCAAGGTGGCGGCATCCATGCCGAGCCCGCTATCGGCGACGCTGATGCAGACATAGGCGCCGGATGCGATATCGCCCGGCCGGGCCAGCCCTGCCCCATCCAGCTCGGTATTCTTCGTGGCGATGACCAGCCATCCGCCATCCGGCATCGCATCGCGCGCATTGATGGTCAGGTTCAGCACGGCGTTTTCCAGCTGGTTGGGGTCGCACAAGGTCGTCCACAGCCCATCCTGCAATGCGAGACGCAGCTCCACCGCCTCGCCCAAGGTCCGGCGCAGCAGCATTTCCATCGAGCCGATCAGCGGGTTCGCCGACACCGGCTTGGGGTCGAGCGGCTGTCGGCGCGAGAAGGCCAGCAAGCGTTGGGTAAGTGCCGCCGCCCGGTCCGCGGCGGCCATGGCCAGCTCGATGAAGCGTTCCAGCCCCTCATGCTGGCCGCGCTGCAGCCGCTTGCCCACCACCTCCAGGCTGCCGCTGATGCCTTGCAGCAGATTGTTGAAATCATGCGCGATGCCGCCGGTGAGCTGCCCTACCGCCTCCATCTTCTGGGATTGGCGCAGCAGCTCCTCCGCCTCGCGCTGGGCGCTGACATCGCGCCCGACAACATAGACGGCGCCATCCAGCGGGTCCGCCGACCAGGAAACCAGCACGGCGCGCCCCGCCTGGTCGAGAATCCGCCATTCCGCATCGCGCACCGGCCGGCCAGCGCGCAGCGTCTGCAAGGCGCGTGCGGCGGCGGGCTGGTCGGCCGCTGGGACCAGCTCCAGCAACGGCGCCGCCAGCAGCCGCGCCTCCTCATAGCCGAGCAGCCGCCGCCAGGACGGGTTGACCGAACGCAGCCTGCCATCCGGCGTCATCGTCGCCAGCAGATCATTGGCGGACACCCAAATCTGTTCGCGCTCGGCACTCGCCGCCGCCGCCGCCGCCGCCGCCTCATGCTCGGCCGTCACGTCCCGTCCGAATCCGTAATGCAGCCCGCCTTCGGCGACATGGGTCCAGACCACTTCCCGCCGCCCGCCTTCCCTGGCCCGCATGCCCACGCTGATCTCGCCGCCGCGCCGCGCCGCGCCCGGATCATAGAGGTGCCGGCGCAGCCGTTCCCAATCCTCCGGCATCACCAGCTCCTGCAGCATCCGCCCGCGGCTCTGCGCCTCATCCCAGCCCAGAACCTTGCTCCAGGCGGGGTTGACGGTGACGATGATGCCCTCCGCCCCGGTGATGAATTTCATCACCGGCGACAGCTCCCAGGTTTGCGCCAGCATGCGCAGGGCGGCACGCTGGTCGGTGATGTCACGCCCGACCGCATGGTTCAGCGCGCCATCCGGCACCACCTCCCAATCGACCACGCGGTAATGCCCATCCTTCATCAGGCAGCGGCACTCGAAGCCCTGGATCGTCTCCCCCTTGGCCAGCCGCTCAAAGACCTGGCGGGCCGCCACGTAATCCTGCGGATGGATGCAGGCGCGCAGCTTGCGCCCGCTCAGCTCCGGCTCGCGCCAGCCCAGCCCACGCTCGATCGCCGGATTGCTGTGCAGGATGACGCCGTGGGAATCGAAGGTGAGCATATAGACGCGGCTGAGCGTCCAGATCCGGTTGCGGGCCTCGCTGGCTTCGGCCTCGGCCAGCTTGCGGGCATGGATGTTCACATTGCTGCCAACCCAGCCTTCCACCGCGCCGCCGGCGCTGCGAATCGGGGTGGCGTGGATCAGATGCCAGAAATATGTGCCTTCGGGCGTCCGCAGCCGGGCTTCGGCCTGATACGGGATGCCGGCCGCCACCGCCTCGGCCCAGCGCCGGGCGATGGCGCTGCGATCATCCTCATGCACCAAACCAGGCCAACCCTCGCCGCCATCCGCGGCCAAAGCAGCCTTCAGCCGGTCATTCATCCAATCCACCCGCCCATCCGGGCGCGCGGTCCAGACCTGGCCCGGCATCGCCTCGGCAAGGCGGCGCAGGGCCGGCAGTTGTGTCGGGGCGGACGGCAGGACGGCCCCATCCTGCGGTCCCAGCTTGAGGACAGCCAACACCGCCAGCACCTTCCCAGCATCCCCCATCAAGGGCAGGCACAACGCGCTCAGCCTCCCCTGGTCGGGCACGGTGCCGAGATCGACCGTCATCGGCTGCAACCCCGCCCCCTGATCCGCGAACTGACTGAGGCTGACAATATCCGCCAGTTCCGGCCAGACGGCGCGCGCGCTCCAGCCCAGCATCGACACGCCGCGCGCGGCCATCAAGGGAATGCAGGGATCATTATACAGCACCACCCCCTCAGGCCCGGCGAGAATCGCCAGCGGCTGCGGCACCCGCAGGCAGGTGGCGACATGCGCCTTGAACGCGGCCGACCAGCCTTCGGCCGGGCCGAGACATGTCCGTGCCCAGTCGAATCCACTGATCAGTTCGCCCATTGCGCCGCCATGAGCGAGAAACCCAAGGCAATCCCCCTCGCGTCCGGCGGGGTCAGCTGGCAGATGTGAAGAAATCATCACCATTCCCACGACTATTCCATGCCTACCCGATGACCGCAAAACCTCAATTTTCTGACATTTTCCCTGAAAGCTTCATGAGATCCCCGCGATATACGGAAAGGCTGGCGCAAAATGGTTTATGTCAGGTGATTGACAGCGCCTTGTGGGCAGATTATCAGCCCGCCCACCGGGCGCGTAGCTCAGCGGTAGAGCATTCGCTTCACACGCGAAGGGTCACAGGTTCAATCCCTGTCGCGCCCACCATTCCTTCAAAATCAAAGCCTTACACAAAGCCCCTCCGGGGCTTTTGGCGTTTTCGGGACAAAAGAATGCAGCCTTTCTGAAAAAAGGCTGCACCCAAAAACGTTTGCGAATTTTTACGTCCGGGGCGCGGCTGATGCCGTGCCCCGGAAGCGAAATCAGGCGGCCTTGGCCATGCCGCGCAGCACGTACTGCAGGATGCCGCCATTCTTGTAGTACTCGACCTCGTCCGCCGTATCGACGCGGCAGAGCAGCTCGACCTCTTCCTTGGAGCCATCCGGGCGGGTGATGATCGCCTTGATGTCCATCCGCGGGGCCAGCTTGTCGAGGCCGACAATGTCCACGGTCTCCTCGCCGGTCAGGCCCAGGCTCTTGCGGGTCTGGCCGTTCTTGAACAGCAGCGGCAGCACGCCCATGCCCACCAGGTTGGAGCGGTGGATGCGCTCGAAGCTCTCGGCGATCACCGCCTTCACCCCCAGCAGGAAGGTGCCCTTGGCCGCCCAGTCACGCGAGGAGCCGGTGCCGTATTCCTGGCCGGCGAACACCACCAGCGGCACGCCATCCTTCTTGTATTTCTGCGCGGCGTCATAGATCGGCATTTCCTGACCGCCCGGATAATATTTAGTGTTGCCACCCTCGGCGCCACCCATCATCTCGTTCTTGATGCGGATATTGGCGAAGGTGCCGCGCACCATCACATCGTCATTGCCGCGGCGCGAGCCATAGGAGTTGAAGTCCTTCTGCTGCACCTGATGCTCGGAGAGGAACACACCGGCCGGAGAGGATTTCTTGATGTTGCCGGCAGGCGAGATGTGGTCGGTGGTGATGCTGTCACCCAGCAGCGCCATGATCCGCGCGCCATGGATATCGCTCACCGGCTTGATCTCCGGGGTGATGTCCTGGAAGTAAGGCGGGTTCTTCACATAGGTGGAGCCGGACGGCCAGGCATAGGTGTCGGTGCCGCCGGTGACTTCGATGGCCTGCCACTCGGCCGGGCCCTTGAACACGTCCGAATAGCGCTCCAGGAACATCTCGCGGGTCAGCACCTTGCCGACGATATCCTGGATCTCCTTGTTGGAGGGCCAGATATCCTTCAGGAACACAGGCTTGCCGTCCTTGGAGGTGCCGATCTGCGCGGTGGTGATATCCTCGCGCATATTGCCGAACAGCGAATAGGCGACCACCAGCGGCGGCGAGGCCAGATAGTTGGCGCGCACATTCGGGTGCACGCGGCCCTCGAAGTTGCGGTTGCCGGAGAGCACGGACACCGCCACCAGCTTGTTGCTCTCGATCGCATCCACGATCGGGTCGGCCAGCGGGCCGGAATTGCCGATGCAGGTGGTACAACCATAGCCGACGGTCTCAAACCCGATCGCATCCAGATCCTCGGTCAGGCCGGACTTGTTCAGATAATCGGTGACAACCTGGCTGCCGGGGGCGAGCGAGGTCTTCACCCAGGGCTTCGGCGCCAGGCCCAGCGCCCGGGCCTTGCGGGCCACCAGGCCGGCCGCGACCAGCACGTACGGGTTGGAGGTGTTGGTGCAGGAGGTGATCGCCGCGATCACCACATCGCCATGGGTGATTTCGTAATTGGTCCCGGCGACGGCGCCCTTCGCCGCAACGGCATCGGCCGTCACGCCCAGGCTCTTGGTCAGCTCGGACTTGAAGGCCGAGGCGGCCTCCTTCAGCAGCACGCGGTCCTGCGGGCGCTTCGGGCCGGCGAGGGAGGGCATGACGGTGGAGAGATCCAGTTCCAGCGTGTCGGAGAAGACCGGCTCATGCGCGTCGCGCCACAGGCCCTGGGCCTTGGTGTATTCCTCGACCAGCTTGATGCGGTGCTCGTCGCGGCCGGAGAGGCGCAGATAGTCCAGCGTGACCTCGTCAACCGGGAAGAAGCCGCAGGTGGCGCCATATTCCGGGGCCATGTTGGCAATGGTGGCGCGGTCCGCCAGCGCCATATCGGCCATGCCTTCGCCATAGAACTCGACGAACTTGCCGACGACCTTCTTCGCACGGAGCATTTGGGTGACGGTGAGCACCAGATCGGTCGCGGTGACACCCTCGGAGAGCTTGCCGGTCAGCTTGAAGCCGACCACGTCGGGGATCAGCATGGCGATCGGCTGGCCCAGCATCGCGGCCTCGGCTTCGATGCCGCCAACACCCCAGCCCAGCACGCCCAGGCCGTTGACCATGGTGGTGTGGCTGTCGGTGCCGTACAGCGTGTCCGGATAGACATAGGTCTTGCCGCCATTCTCGGAGGTCCAGGCGACCTGGGCGAGATATTCCAGATTCACCTGGTGGCAGATGCCGGTGCCGGGCGGCACCACGCGGAAATTATTGAACGCTTCCTGGCCCCAGCGCAGGAAGCGGTAACGCTCGGCGTTACGCTCGAATTCGAGGTCGATATTCTTCTGCAGCGCGTCGTGGGAGGCGGAGTAATCCACCATCACCGAGTGATCGATCACCAGATCCACCGGGATCAGCGGGTTCACCTTCTCCGGGGCGGCGCCCAGGCGACCAATGCCGTCGCGCATCGCCGCCAGATCCACCACCGCCGGCACGCCGGTAAAATCCTGCATCAGGATGCGGGCGGGCTTGAACGGCACTTCCTTGGTGGAGGACGCCTTTTCCTGCCAGGCGATGATGGATTTGGCGTCTTCCTGGGTGTAGCTGCCGCCGTTTTCAAAGCGCAGCACGTTTTCAAGCAGAACCTTCAGCGTCTTCGGCAGGCGCGAAATATCGCCCAGCTTGGCGGCCGCGGCCGGAAGCGAGAAATACTCGTAGGACTTACCGTCAACGGTCAGGGTTTTCTTCGTTTCCAGGCTATCGTGGCCGATCGCTGTCATGGGGCTCAACCTTTCTGCAGTTGCCGCTTGTGATTTGGACCGGCTTAAACCATAGCCGTACCCGCCCGTCCATTCCGTGACCAAGGATTTTTGCACCTGCTCACTGCCCAAAAACTCGCCATTTTCCGCGGAGATCGCCTTGTTCAGCAGGGTCTGAGCTTCGAGCTTCGCCCTGGCGGCATGCTTCTGCTGCGCGGGGCGAATGGCGCGGGCAAATCCAGCCTGCTGCGCGCCATCGCCGGGCTCACCCCTTTGGCCGCGGGTGACCTGTTCTGGGACGCTTTGCCCGCCTTCGCCGACCGCGAGGCGCATGCCCAGCGCATCGCCTGGCTCGGCCACCAGGATGCGGTGAAACCGGCGCTGACCGCCGGCGAGCATGTGCCAGCGTCCGCGCTCGCCGCCGTGGGGTTGGAAAAATTCCAGGCTTTGCCGGCGCGTTTCCTCTCCGCCGGGCAGAAGCGCCGGCTCGCCATCGCCCGCGTGGTGGCGGCGGAGAAGCCGCTCTGGCTGCTCGATGAGCCAACCACGGGACTCGATGCCGCCTCCATCGACCAGTTTCTCGGGCTCTGCGCCGCCCAGCTGGCGAAAGGCGGCATGATCATCGCCAGCACCCATACCCCGATCGAACTGCCCGGCACAGAGGGTCTGGCGCTATGATCGGGCTGATCGCGCGGGAGCTGCGCCTTTCTATAAGACACGGCGCCGAGAGCATGGCCGCCCTGCTGTTTTTCGTTATCGCCGGTACGCTGTTCGCCTTCGGGGCGGGGCCGGACCCGGTGGTGCTGGGCCGCATCGCCCCGGGCGTGGTCTGGGTGACCGCGCTGCTGGCCGCCTTGCTGCCGCTGGAGCGGCTGTTCGGGCCGGATTTCGAGGATGGCACGCTGGACCTGCTGCTGCTCTCCGGCCAACCGGCGTCCTTGATCGCCGCCGCCAAGGCGATTGTGCACTGGCTGACCACCGGGCTGCCGCTGCTGATCATCGCCGGGCCGCTGGCGGTGATGCTGCGCCTGCCGGGCGAGAAACTGCCAGTGCTGCTGGCAACCTTGCTGCCGGGGACGCTGATTTTCTCGCTGCTGGGCACGCTGGCGGCGGCACTCACCACCGGGGCGCGGCGCGGGGCGATTTTGATGCCGCTGATCACGCTGCCGCTGATGATCCCGAGCCTGATCTTCGGCACCGCCGCCGCGACCAGCCCGCATCCGGCGGCGGCGTTTTATATGATTTTCGCGATGCTGCTGGCGGCCCTGCCGCTGGCGCCGCTGGGGACGGGATTGGCGCTGCGCGCCGCGGCGGAATAAGCAAGATGAAATAAGCAAGACGGGGGGACTTTTTGGAAAAAGTCCCCACACCCCAAAAACTTTTATAACTTCAGGCCGTCGCCGGGAAAGACAGGCCCGATCCCGGATCGACAAAGGTCATCTTGTCGTGCACATCCTCGACGCCCGGCGCGTTCTCGGCGATGCACACCACCGCCTGGCGCTCCTCATCCGAGAAAATGGTGCCATCCAGCATCACCACCCTATCCTTCACACTGATCCGCAAGCCAGCTTTCGGCGCCCAGTTGGCCTTGGCGATCTCCGCCCTGATATAGGCCAGAATCTCCGCATCCGTCCGCACCTCCGGGTGGGTCTCGATCAGCTTCGCGGTCAGCGCCTTTAGCAGATCCGCACGGCTGACCACGCCGGTCAGCTTGCCATCCTCCAGCACCGGCAGGCGCTTGATATGCTTGCGCAGCATGATCTGCGCGACCTCACCCAGCGACATTTCTGGCGTCGCGAAAATCGGACTATGCGTCATCACCCCGCTGACATGGCGGGAATGGGTGGCGACATAATCCGCCGCCACCGAAGCCGGCTGCAGCAGCGCCTTCAGCCAGCCCGCCGGGCTGCCCTCGGTGCCGATCTCGGCCCGGCGCAGCAGATCCCCCTCCGTCACCACGCCCACCAGCACCCCGGCCTCGTCCAGAACCGGCAGGCCGCTGACATGGTTGGCCAGCATGATCCGCGCCGCATCCGCAACACTGGTGCGCGGCTGTACCGAAAGCGCGTTGCGCGTCATCACTTCGGAAACATTCATGGCATCCTCCTGAATAGAGCCTACCTTATTCCTGGCAGGAGACGCTTGCGCGCGCCTTGATGCTTGTCAATTGGCGGCTTCGGCGATGTTTTCCAAGGCTTGCGGCCGTTGCAGAATGATCTCGTGAATGCTGGGGATCTCGATCAGCCCGTCCTTTTTCAGCTGGCTGAGCGAGCGCGAGACGGTTTCGATGGTCAGGCCGAGATAATCCGCCAGATCCGTGCGCGAGAGCGGCAAGGTCAGTTTCGCCCCCGGGCGCGGCAGCTTGCCGGCCCCGCAAATCTCCTGGCGCTGCGCCCAGCCGATCAGAAAGCTGGCGATGCGTTCCAGCGCGGTCTTGCGGCCCAGCAGCAGCATCTGCTGCTGGCTCAGCACCAGCTCATGCATCGCCACATCCAGCAGCTTGCGCTCCAGCGCCGGATATTCGGTGAACATGGCGCGCAGATTGGCGCGCGAGAACCGGCAGAGCTGCACGGTCTCGATCGCCTCGGCCGAGACCATGTTGGTTTCCAGCGACGCCAGCCCGATGAAATGGCCGGCCGTGGCAAAGCCGGTGATCTGCCGGCGCCCATCCGGCAGCGCCTTGAACAGCCGCACCGTGCCGGCATTCATGTTGTAGAAATACTGCGCCGGCTCGCCCTCTTCCATGAACAGCTTGCCGGCCTGAAAAGTCACGCGCTGCGCCGCCCGGGAGAGAAACACCAGCTCATCATCGGAAAGCGCGTCGCACAGCCCCATATGGCGCGCGCCGCAATCATCACAGGCGGAAGCGGCCGGGCGCTCGGTCAGATTGATGGAGACCGGGTGGCGCAGCGAGGCGATCTTGCCGAAGGAACTCATGCAGGGATGATTACCCGCTGGGACCGCGTTGATCCATATCAAAATCATCCCGGCGGGCCGGCAGGAGACGCAAAATCGTCAGCGCAACAGCAAGTTCCACCCCAGACCGATCACGCTGCCCTCCGGGCCGGTCAGCCCGCCGGAGAGCCAGGCCGGCCCAACCGGCAGGGTGCTGAGCAGCGCCCCGGCGCAGCCTTGGCCGCTATCATGGGTGCCGAAGATCACGTTCTGGGCAAAATCCCAGCCGGTGTGAAAGCCGATCGGCCACCACAGCCCGCCGGTGCGCTGACGGGCGAGGCATAAAATCATCCCGGCGCCGAACACGTTGAGGATGCCGAACACGCTCTCACCCCCGTTGCTGACATGCAGCAGCGCGAACACCAGGCTGGTGAGGAGCGCCGCCGGCCAGAAGCCGATGCCGCGCGCCAGCGCGACCAGAGGATAGCCGCGAAACCCCAGCTCCTCGGTCACGCCGACCAGCAGTGAGACGCCAAGCCACGCCGCCAGGCTGGCCAGAGACGCCGCCAGCCCCAGCCCCTGCAAGCTGATCCGCGCCAGCCCGCCGCCCCAAAGCAGCCCGATCAGCAGTGAAAGCACGGCGATACCGGCCGCCAGCCCCCGGCCAGCGCGCGAACGGGCCGCGGCTGGCGCAGCCCGAACGCGGCGACCTCCCGCCCCTCGGCCCGGGCCATGGCCAGGCTGGCGAGATAGATCGGCACCAGCAGCAAAACCTCGTTGAGCAGGATGATGCGCGGGGTGAGCAGCGCCGTCGGCCTCACCCAGGGCGGCTTCAGCCAGGCCAGCCCGGCGATTTCGACCGCGACCAGCACCAGGGCGATCAACAGATAGGCGAGCCCGCGCCAGCCGGCGCGCACCCCCGCCGGTCCGCGCAACCACCCTTGGCCTGCTCTGCTCATCCAAGCCGCCATCGCCCCTCCGACAAAGAAAAAGGGATGCTCCCTCGCGGAAGCATCCCTTTTCGGAAGCAGCTTGCCAAGGGCCGCAACCGGCCCAAGGCATCGAGATTACTCGGGAAGGGTCGCGTGGGTCATCGAGACGTTGCGCGCTTCCGGCCCGAACAGCATCAGCAGGATCAGCACCACGGCGACGACACCGCCGACCACCGCCAGCGCATAGCCGTAATCCCCGCCATGGCTCATCGCCATGCCAACCTGGATCGGCGCGTTGAAGGAGGCGACGAAATTGCCCAGCTGATAGACGAAGCCCGGGAAGGTGCCGCGGATTTCGGACGGAGAGAGCTCGTTCAGATGCACCGGCACCACGCCCCAGGCACCCTGCACGCCGATCTGCATGAAGAAGGCGGCGATGGCGATGGTGGTGAAATCCGAACCATGCGACCAGGGATAGAGGGCCAGCAGCGAGACGCAGCAGGCGCCGATGATGGCGTAGCGGCGGCCGATTTTCTGGCTCAGGAACCCGAACAGGATGCCGCCGATGATCGCGCCGGCATTGAAGATCAGCCCGGCATTGGCCATCTGGCTGTGGGTGAAGTGCAGCTGCTTGCCCAGGAACAGCTTGACGTAAATGTCCTGCGTGCCGTGGGAGAAGAAGTTGAAGGCGGCCATCATCAACACGCCATAGACAACCAGCTTCATGTTCTTGCGCAGAACCGTGCCGATGGAAACCTTGGTCGGGCGATGCTTCATCGCCTCGAAGGCCGGGCTCTCTTCCACCTGGGTGGCGATGTAGAGCACCAGCAGGGCCGGCAGCGCGCCGACGAAGAACATGCCGCGCCAGCCCAGCGGCTGCATGCCGAAATCGAACAGCAGCGTGGCCAGGAAGAAGCCGAACGGATAGCCCGCCTGCAGCAGGCCGGAGACCCAGCCGCGCCAACGATCCGGGATCGTCTCCATCGCCAGCGAGGAGCCCAGGCCCCATTCGCCGCCCATGGCGATGCCGAACAAGGTGCGGATGACCATGAAGGACACGAAGGACCAGGCGAAACCGGTCATCGCCTCAAAGAAGGAATAGAGGACGATCACCAGCATCAGGATCGGCTTGCGGCCGTAAATATCCCCCAGCCGGCCGAACACGAAGGCGCCGATGGCGCGGGTGCCGAGCGTCAGGGTGATCGAGAACGCCACGGAGCCGATGGTGACGCCGAACGCCTTGGAGACGTTATCGAGGGTGAGGATCAGAATGAAGAAATCGAACGCATCCAGCGTCCAGCCCAAGAAAGCGGCCACAACGGCATTACGCGCCCGCCTGATATCGATAGCCGAGGTCCCCGACATGTCGTTTCCTTCCAAAATGTCATCCCATGCAAACCGGCAAAATAAAACTTTCGCCAGATACGCTCCGGTACAATAGAGCATCTATGGGGCAGAGATTTTTCGGAGGCAATTGCTTCAAGGAAAGTTTTTTATGAATTTTGGAATTTTTAACGCACTATACTGCAGCGCAGCATCATTTCGCCCACGCACGTGAAAAAAACGCCAGAAAAGCGTGACCGCACCTGGAGAAAATTAAATTCTACCAAGAACAAAGATTAAAATGTCTGAGAGAAAATTTGGTCGGAGTGAGAGGATTCGAACCTCCGGCCCCTGCGTTCCGAACACAGTACTCTAACCAGGCTGAGCTACACTCCGATGCGGCGAGCCTATAGCCAAGCCGGAAAACTTCCGCAAGCCCCCTCCCGCAGATCGGTGAGATGTTGGTGCGGCGCCACATGCCGACCCAGAAGCGGACATAAAGCGGTTACGTTTCTCGCGCTAAAACCGGCTGATTATCAATGAGTCATAGCCAAAACTGAAAGCCGGATGGTAGGACCACACGCATGTGCCTGATTTGCGACCCCACACGCCGTGACTTTCTGCGCCTGGGACTCGGCGCCGCCGGGCTTGCCGCCCTCTCCCGTCCGGCCCGCGCCGCCATGCAGAAGCCGCTGATCATGCTGGATCCCGGCCATGGCGGGCATGATCCCGGCGCCATCGCCCCCGACGGCTATTATGAAAAGACCATTACCCTGGCCACGGCGCTGGAATTCCACCACGCTTTGCTGGAGACCGGCCGCTACCGCGTCGCGATGACCCGCAGCAGCGATGAGTTCATCACGCTGGAGGGGCGCGTCAATCTGGCGCTGGCGCATAAGGCGGATCTGTTCCTCTCGATGCATTGCGATCATCTGCCCGAATCGGATCTGCGCGGCGCCTCGGTGTTCACCTTGTCCAACAAGGCCTCCGACCGGCTGGCGGCGGCGGTGGCGGCGGATGAAAACAGCGCCGACGGCCCCAGCGCCGGCCCCTCCGGCGTGTCCCCGCAAGTGGCGAATATCCTGGCCAGCCTGGAAACACGCGCCACCAAGATCGGCTCCGCCACCTTCCAGAACGACATCGCCAGCTCGCTTGCCGGCGACATCCCGCTGCTGCCCGACCCCAAGCGCAGCGCCAATTTCGCGGTGCTGCGCGACCCCTCCATCCCCTCCGTGCTGCTGGAGATGGGCTGCCTCAGCAATGCAGAGGATGAACGGCGCCTGCGCGACCTGCGCCAGCGCCGCCAGCTGGTGGCGAAGCTCACCCGCGCGGTGGACCATTATTTCACCGGCCCGGCCGGCGGGCGCATGGCCGGCTGAATTGCAAAGCTGTCATTTCGGCTCTCTCGCGGGCCATAAAACAAGGTGCTAAGAGCCGCGCATGTCCGATCAGAATGACGATTTCACGCCCGGCGAGCGGCTGGCGCGCCCGAGCCGCCCGCAGGCCCCGCAACGGCCAAAACCGCCCCGGGACCCGCGCGCGCCGAAGCCCCGCAAGCCCCGCGGCCTGATCGGCAAAATTTTCGCGTTCTGCGTCTCCAGCGTCTATAGACTGGCATTTGTCGTCATCATCGCCGGTATCGTCGTGGCGGGTGGCGGCTTCCTGTATTTCTCCTCCGGCCTGCCCAGCATCGACAGCCTGAAGACCTACAAGCCGCCTTTGGAATCGCGCGTCTATACCTCGAATTTCCAGCTGCTGGCGGAAATGGGCACGCAGCACAGCATCTATGTGTCCTACGACCAGATCCCGAAAGTCGTGCAGAACGCCTTTATTTCGGCGGAAGACCGGCTGTTCTGGGTGGAGCCGGGGATCAATCCGGCGGCGATCGTGCGCGCCGGGCTGACCGACATCACCTTGATCGGCTCCGGCCGGCGGCCCATCGGCGCCTCCACCATCACCCAGCAGGTGGTGAAGAACATGCTGCTGGATAATCACATCACCTTCGCCACCAAGATTAAGGAGGCGCTGCTGGCGATGCGCGTCAGCCAGGCGATGAGCAAGCAGCAGGTGCTGACGCTGTATCTGAACGAGGTTGATCTCGGGCAGAATTCCTTCGGTGTCGCCGCCGCCGCGCAGACCTATTTCGACAAGCCGCTCTCCCAGCTCGATATCGCCCAGGCGGCGACGCTGGCGGCACTGCCGAAGGCGCCGACCAACTACAACCCCTTCCTCCACCCCGCCGATTCGCTGCAGCGGCGCAATTTCATCATCGGCCGGATGCTGGCCGATGGCGTCATCACCCAGGACCAGGCCACGGCCGCGCAGGCCGAGCCGCTGCTGCCGAAAGCCGGGCAGGCCCGCCAGGATCTGGTGAATGGCGGCTATTTCGCCGATGCGGTGCGCGCCCAGCTGGTGCAGAAATTCGGCGCCGACGCGGTGAATACCGGCGGGCTGATCGTGCGCACCAGCCTCAACCCGACGCTGCAGCAGGCCGCGACCACGGCGGTGCGCAACGGGCTGGAGGATTACGACCATATCTATGGCGGCTGGCACGGGCTGGTGAACCATCTCGCGACGCCGGATCTGGCCGATAACTGGCAGAAGCTGCTGGCCAAGCAATCCACCCCGCAAGGCATGCGCGAGGGCTGGCGGCTTGGCATCGTCCTCGCCGCCAGCGGCCCCAGCGCGCGCATCGGCACGCTCGACCCGGCGGACGGCAAGCCCGGCATCGGCACGCTGCCGATCGCCAATATGCGCTGGGCCCGCCCGCTGGTGAACGGCCATCCCGGCGCGCATCCCAGCTCCACCGCCCAGGTGCTGCATGAAGGCGATGTGGTGATGGTCTCCGGCGACCTCAACGCTTTGTCCCTGGAGCAGATCCCGCTGGTCCAGGCGGCGCTGATCTCGATGGATCCGCGCACCGGCCGGGTGCTGGCCATGGTCGGCGGCTGGAGCCATAATGTCAGCCCCTTCAACCGGGCCATCCAGGCGCAGCGCCAGCCGGGTTCCTCGGTGAAGCCGCTGGTCTATCTCACCGCCATGGAACAGGGCATCCAGCCCGACGCCCAGGTACTTGACGGCCCCTTCGTGCAGACCCTGCCGGATGGCACCGTCTATCGCCCCGGCAATTATGAGCTGACCTTCGAAGGCCCGGTGCCGATCTTCCATGCGCTGGAGCAGTCGCTCAACCTGGCGACGCTGCATCTGGCGCGCCAGATCGGCCTGCCGGCGATCGCCAAAACCTTCCAGGATTTCGGCATCGTCGATAAAATGCCGCCTTATTACCCGTCGGCCATCGGCGCCATCGACACGACCTTGTGGAAGATGGTCGCCGCCTATGCGACCATCGATAATTACGGCCGGATGGTCACACCCAGCCTGATCGACAGCGTCACCAACCCGGATGGCACGGTGCTCTATCAGGCGCCCGGCGAGCAATGCGCCAATTGCGTGAATGGCAACCCCGACCAGCCCCCGGTTCTGACCCAGACCGGCCAGCAGGTGGCGGATCCGGATTCCGCCTATCAGATGCAGGTGATGATGAAGGGCGTGGTGCTGCGCGGCACCGGTGTTCCGGCGGTGAAGGGCATTTCCCAGCCTGTCGCCGGCAAGACCGGCACCACCAACGATTTCAACGATGCCTGGTTCATCGGCTACACGCCGGGCATCGTCACCGGCTGCTGGACCGGCTTCGACACGCCGACCAGCCTGGGCAACAACGAGACCGGCGGCAATGTCTGCGGCCCGGTCTGGAACGAATTCATGAAGGTGGCGCTCAAGGGCCAGCCGGATCTGGATTTCGCCACCCCGCCCGGGATGACCCTGCAGCAAGTGCCCGAGCCGAACGGGCAGATGGTGACGGAAGCCTTCAAACCCGGCCAGAGCCCCGGCGCACAGAACCAGAATGGCCTGCTCGGCGGCGGCATGGATAACAGCCAGAGCGGCGCCCCGAGCCTGACCGCCCCCGGCCAGCAAGCTGCCCCCGGCACGCCGGCCACGCCCTCCACGGTCGAGAAATCTCTGGGCGGCCTTTATTGATCCCGGATCTCCCCAAAGAAAAACCCGCCATGAGGCGGGTTTTTCTTTGCCCGATGAGCGACTCCGGCGGGCAAATCAGCGCGCCGCCAGCCCCAGCACATGGCCGTCGGCGCCCTGCAGGATCACCGCGACATGCTGCCCTACCGGGCGCGGCGCCCGCAATTGCAACGCGGCCCCGGACCAGGCGCCCAGAGGCACCATGGCGCGCACCACATTCACCTCGGTGATCAGCACCCCGCCATTCTCCCCGGCGCCGACATGGGTACGGTGCTGGTCGTCATAGCCAACCAGCAGCACCGAGCCGGTGCCTTTGCCGGCGGCCACCGAAATGCCGAGCTGATCCTGCCCGGAAATGCCGATCGCCACATTCCCCGCGGGCGCGGCCTTGGCGGATTTGATCGCCGCGCGCAGCTCCGCCGCATGGCTGCCGACAAGCTGGCTTTGCCCATCCACCACCGCCTCGGGCGTATAAACCTCGGTGCTGTGGCGCAGGCCGGCATACCAATCCTGCCGGTCCGTGGCGCCGGGGAGCGAATCGGTATCCTTCCAGCCGAGATCGTTCCAATAGGTCACGTCGAAGCTCAGCGGCAGAATATCCTTATCCTGCGCCTTCAGCACGCCCAGCAGCGCATTCGCCGGCGGGCAGGAGGAGCAGGATTGCGAGGTGAACAGCTCCACCAGCACCGGACGGGCAAAGGCCGGCGACGCGGCCAGCGCGAAGGCGGCGGCCAGCGCCAGACGATGCGCCCTCACGAGCCGCTGAACCAGTTATAACCCTGGTCCTCCCAATAGCCGCCCGGATAGACATTGGTGACGGCGAGCTGGATGATGGATTTCGGGTTCTTGAAGCCGAGCTTGATGGGAATGCGCAGCCGCACCGGCGCGCCGAACGGCGCGGTGAGTGGCTGGCCCAGGAAATCCAGCGCCAGGATGGTCTGCGGATGCAGGGCGGAGGGCATGTCGATCGAGCTGTAATAACCATCGGCGCATTTGAAGCTGACATATTTGCAGCTGGTATCCGCGCCGACATGCGCCAGGAAATCGCTCAAGCGCACGCCCGACCATTGCCCGATCACCCGCCAGCCTTCGACGCAGACGAAGCGTGTGATCTGCTCATGCTGCGGCAGGGCGCGCAGCTGGGCCAGGCTCCAGCCGGTCTTGCTCTGGATCTGCCCGCCCAGCTCCAGCTTATAGCTGGCGGCATCGACGACCGGCGCCTGGTCGATGGAATAGAACGCGTTGAAGCGCGGCGGCCGGGTGATCTGGTCCGGCCGGAAGGTGGGCGCCAGGGTGCGCGGGTCGAACAGAGCCTCCTGCACCCGGTCATTCCAGGCGGACATCGCATGCAGGAATTTATCGGCGAGGTCCGGATGCGCCGGATCCTCGTAATTGCAGCCCCCGAGCGGGGCGGCGGCGCCGAGCGCCATGGCACGCAGCAGCAATGAACGGCGTTGGATCATGGCAGACGGCCTCCAGTGATCATCGGCGGCAAGGTTTTCGGCACCAGCGCCACCAGCAGAAGATGAATGAGGATGAACAGGCAGATCCCGGTCATCGCGAAGAAATGCACGTAACGGGCGATGAAAAACCCGCCAAAGGCATCACACAGGAACCAGAGCTGCACCGGCTTCCAGATCGACAGCCCCGAGAGCACCGCCAGCAGCCCGGCCAGCAGCACGCCCAGATACAGCAGGCGCTGCACGGCATTATAAACCCCGCGCTCATGCTTGAGGTTAAAGCGCAACGCCGCCCCCAGATCCGCCAGCACCGCGCGCGGCCGGATGGGGAAGAATTTCCTGTAATGCCCGCTGGCCAGGCTCCAGACCAGATAGATCAGCCCGTTGAGCACCAGCAGCCACATCGCCGCCAGATGCCAGGCGATGCCCGCCCCCAGCCAGGCGCCGATGCCGACGGGGAAATTGAAATTGAACAAGGGCGAGGCATTATAAATCTGCCAGCCGGAGCCAATCATCATCACCATCGCGATGACGTTGAGCCAGTGGGTCAGCCGCAAGGGCCAGGGATGGATGACGCGCGCACGCATGGCCGGCACTCCGTTCGGTTTTGAAAACGTACAGCCTTATACGCCATAGATGCCGGCCTGGATGCGGTTGATTCAGGCATCGAGTTCATGCCTCAACGGCATTGGCGCAGCCGGTCGTGAATGGGCCATCTCAGGGGCACCGGATCTTCCGGCCTCACCCACAGGAGAATTTCGATGTTGCGTTCACTTGCTTTCGCCGCTGCCATGTCCCTTTCCATGGCCGGCGCCGCCCTCGCCCAGACCAGCACCGGCATGAGCCATGATACGATGGGCAATAACGCCATGAGCCACGACAGCATGGGCAACAACGCCATGAGCCATGACAGCATGGGCAATAATGCGATGCAGCATGATGATATGGGCAAGACCAAAACCCAGGACAGCATGGGCAACGGCATGAGCCATGACAGCATGGGCAATAACAGCATGGGCCACAGCAGCAACAGCCAGTAATCGCCAGCACAGCGCCTCACGCCTTGGCGTGGGGCGCCGGAATGGGGACGCCCATGTCTTCTTGACGCTCCGGCGTCACTCTCAATACATAATACCCCACGCCACCCAGGAGGCCGACCATCGGCGATCTGACCCAGAAGCTGGATAGTCTGCGCGCAAGCCGGCGTGAAAATGCGGTCTGGGATGCGTCTTATCGGCAGCTTGTCGAAACCCTCGAAGCGGCCGGCATGGCGGAGCTGATCCTGCCCGAAGGGGCCATTTTCCCGGATTTCATGCTGCCGGATGCGCAGGGCGGGCTGGTCTCGCTCAACGGGCGGTTACGCCACGGGCCGGTAGTGCTGGGATTTTTCCGCGGCACCTGGTGCCCCTTCTGCAAGCTGATGCTCGAAGCCCTGGCCGAGGCGATGCCGCGCATCGCCGACATGGGCGCCTCGCTGCTTGCCCTTACCCCTGAAACAGGCCCCCTGCCCGCCGCCCTGCAAACCCGCCATGGCGGCCGGCTGGACGTGCTGTGCGATGTGGATTTCGGCGTCGGGCTGCAGGCCGGGGTGGTGTACCGGATTCCCCCCCTCTACCGCGCCGGGCTGATCGCCGCCGGGCTGGATATGGAGCTGCGCCACGGCAATGCCGCCTGGTGCCTGCCAGTGCCGGCGATTTTCATCATCACCCCGGATGGGCGCATCGCCCGGCGCTTCGTGGATATGGATTTCACCAAATGGCCGGAGCCAGAGGCCATTCTGGACGCGCTGGCGGGCCTGCGCTGATGGAACTCACCCAGGTCCGCTATTTTCTGGCCTTGTGCGAGACGCTGAATTTCTCGCGTGCCGCCGAGGCCTGCAACGTCACCCAGCCGGCCTTCTCCCGCGCGATCCAGAAGCTTGAGGAAGAGCTTGGCGGCGCCTTGATTTTCCGCGAGCGCACCCTCACCCGCCTGACCGCTTTGGGCCAGGAGATGCGCCCGCATTTCGAGACGATGGTGGAGGCCGCCCAGGCCGCGCAGGCGCTCGCCCGCGCCCATCAGAACCCGGCCCCGCGCAGCCTGCGCATCGGGCTCGGCCCCGGCATCCCGGCCACGCCGATCACCGGCGCGGTGGCGGAGATTTTGCGCGTGCTGCCCGGCACCGAAATCCATTTCTCCGAGGCGCCATGCGGTACGCTGGTGGATGCGATGCTGGCCGACGCGCTGGATTGCGCCCTGCTCCCCGCCGACGCGCCGCTGCCCGAGCGGCTGAATCGCTGGCCGGTCTTCACCGACACCCCCCGGCTGATCTGCCCGGAAACCCATCCGCTTGCCAGCAAAAACCAGTGCGGCCTGGAAGATCTGGCAGGCGAAACCCTGCTGCTCAGCGATGAATGCGGCAATTTCGGCGAGGCGCTGGCGCGGCTGGCGGAACCGCCTTTGCGCACCCAGCGCCTGCGCGCCGGGCTGGGACAGATGCAGGAGCTGGTGCGCGCCGGGCTGGGCGTGGCCCTGCTCTCCGACCGTGCGGCGATCTCCCCGTCTCTGGCGGCGCGGGACTTCGTGGAGCCGGATCTGACCCGGCAGATTTTGCTCACCGCCGTCGCCGGCCGGCCGCTGCATCAGGCGGCGATGGGGTTTATCCGGCTCTGCCGGGCGAATGCGTTTGCGTAAAAATATTTAGGCGAAGGCGGCAAAGTCGCCGCCGCCAAAAGGATGAGGCGCTTTATCAGAGCAATATATGTTGAGGTTGACCCGGCAGCGTCAAGATAAACACATGAAATTGCACGTCAAAATAAAAATCAGAGGATCAAAGCAAAAAAGCTCGATGTCCCGGTTCAACCAGACCAGTCGTCAGCCCGGCTCGCCCTGCACCGGCTCCACGCCCTGGGCGCGGATCAGGTCGGTGGCTTGAATAATCGCCGCCTCGATGGCCGGCAGGTCGGTGCCCTTGGCAACCAGCGCAACGCCCCAGCCGCCATCGCGCTTGAACGGGTAGCTGCCGAGATCGAGCTGCGGGAACGCCTCCTGGATCGCCTCCAGCCCGGCGGCGATGCCGCCTTCCATCACCCCCATGCCGTGCACGGCGCGCATCTGGATCGCCTCGCCACGCGGCAGGGTGGCTTCCAGCGTCTTCATCATGGATTGCATGATCCGCGGCACCCCGGCCATCACATGCACATTGCCCATGGTAAAGCCCGGCGCGATGCTGGCTTCGTTCTTGATCGGCACGGCGCCGCGCGGCATCGTCGCCATGCGCTGGCGGGCTTCGTTGTAGCGCTCGCCCATATGGGCCTTCATCTCCTGGTCGGTTTCCTCATGCAGCTCCCAGGGCACGCCGAAGGCGGCGGCGATGCATTCGCTGGTGATGTCGTCATGGGTCGGGCCGATGCCGCCGGTGGTGAACAGCATGGTGTAGGCGGCGCGAAGCTCGTTCACCGCGCCGATGATGCGGGCGGCAATGTCGGGCACCACCCGCACCTCCTGCAGCCTGATGCCCAGGGCGGCCAGGCGCTGGGCGATGAACTGCACATTCACATCCTGGGTGCGGCCGGAAAGGATCTCATTGCCGATGATCAGGATGGCGGCGGTGGGGTTGCCGGCTTGTGCGTCGTTCATAGAAAATCCCTCAACATCGGTATCAGTGGACGGTCGGCGGCGGGCATCGGGTATTCGGCCAGATCCGGCGGCGCCACCCAGGCGAGTTTCTGCCCCTCGCGGCCGCGCGGCTCGCCCTGCCAGCGCCGGCAGAGAAACACCGGCATCAGCAGATGGAAACTGTCATAAGCATGGGAGGCGAAGACGAAGGGGGCGAAATCCTTCGGGTCGGTCTCCAGCCCCAGCTCCTCGCGCAGCTCGCGGGCCAGCGCGCCTTCCGGAGTCTCGCCCGGCTCCAGCTTGCCGCCGGGGAATTCCCAGAGCCCGGCCATCTTCTTGCCCTCCGGCCGGCGGGCCAGCAGGATGCGCCCTTGCGCGTCGATCAAGGCGGCGGCGACCACCAGCAAGGTTTTCGCCGCCTGTTCGGGCGGGGCCGCCTTGGCGTCCTGCGGCAGCTCACGGGCCAGGGTAAAATGCTTCACCGGCAGCTTCTCGCCGGGGCGGCAGGAGAAGACGCGGTGGCCGTTATGGGTCTTGGTGAAGCCGAGATTGCGCAGCAGCGCCAGCGAACCGTCATTATCCGCCGCCACCACGGCGGAGAGATGGGTGATCGGCAGGCTGGCGAAAGCCCATTCGGTGAGCCGGCGCACCGCCTCCAGCGCGTAGCCCTGGCGCCAATGGGCGCGGCCGATCCAGTAGCCCAGCTCGGCGGATTTACGGTCCTTGGAGAGTTTCAGTCCGGCGCAGCCCAGCAGCTCGTCACTGCTTGCATCGGTGATGGCGAATTGCTCGGCCCGGCCGGCTGCCCGGTCCGCCCCCGCCGCCTGCACCCATTCCGCCGCCTGGAGGGCGGGGTAGGGAAAAGGCGCGTCCGGCACGCGCCGGCAGATGTCCCAGTCATTGATGAGACGATGAAAGGCGGCGACATCCCCCCGTGCAGCGGGCGCAGGGTGAGACGCGTGGTGCGCAGCACCGGACCTGGCGGCAATGCGAGCCCGGGCATCAGCGAATCGAGGAGATCAGGCATGCTGAAGTCAGTGTAACCCGCAGTTGATCTTCCCGCCAGGACTGGGCAAGCATGCGCGCCATGAACGCTGAGTCCGAGACATTTTCGCAGACCATGGAGGAGATGGGCCGCCGTGCCCGTGCCGCCGCAGCTACCCTGGCGCAGCGCCCAGCCGCCGCGCGCGATGCTGGCTTGCGCGAAGCCGCCTCTGTCCTGCGGGCCACCGCCCCGGCGATCCTGGAAGCGAATGGCAAGGACATGGCCGCCTATAAAGGCTCGGCCGCGTTCGGTGACCGGCTGCTGCTGAACCCGGCCCGGGTGGAGGCGATGGCCAAGGGGCTGGAAGAGGTGGCGGATCTGCCCGACCCGCTGGCCCATATGCTGGCCGAATGGACCCGCCCGAATGGCTTGCGCATCGCCCGCATCGCCCAGCCGATCGGCGTGCTGGGGATGATCTATGAGAGCCGCCCGAATGTCGGTGCGGATGCCGCCGCCATCGCGCTGAAATCCGGCAATGCCATCATTCTGCGCGGCGGCTCAGAGAGTTTTCACTCCGCCCAGGCGATCCACCAGGCGGTGACCGCCGGGCTGCGCGCCGCCGGGTTGCCGGCGGATGCGGTGCAGGTGGCGCCCTCGACCGACCGGCGCTTCGTCGCCGCCATGCTGGGGGCTGTCGGGCATATCGACCTGATCATCCCGCGCGGCGGCAAGACGCTGGTGGAGCTGGTGCAGCGCGAGGCGCGGGTGCCGGTGCTCTCCCACGCCGAAGGGCTGAACCATACTTACATCCATGCCGCGGCCGACCCTGAGATGGCGCGCAGCGTGCTGGCCAATGCCAAGATGCGCCGGCCCGGCGTTTGCGGCGCCACCGAGACGCTTCTTATAGACGCGTCCATCGCCCCTTCCCTGCTGCCGGTGCTGGTGGAAGACCTCGCCAAGCTGGGCTGCGCCTTCAAGGCGGATGCGCAAGCGCGGGCGATCCTGCCGGCTTTGCCCGCCGCCGAAGAGAAGGATTTCGACACCGAATGGCAGGATGCGATCCTCAGCATCGCCGTGGTCGACGGGCCGGAGGGCGCGCTTTCGCATGTGCGCGCCCATGGCAGCGAGCATACCGAGGCGATCATCACCCAGGATGAGGCGGTGGCGGAGGCTTACCTCGCGCGCTGCCCGGCGGCGGTAACGCTGTGGAACGCCTCGACCCAGTTCTGCGATGGCGGCGAGTTCGGCTTCGGCGCAGAAATCGGCATCGCCACCGGCCATATCCATGCGCGCGGGCCGATCGGGCCGGAACAGCTCACGACGTTCCGCTACGTGGTGCGCGGCACCGGCCAAACCCGCCCGTAACCCCGCCCCTTGCCCTTCAACACGCCAACCTATGGCCATCGGCACCGGCTGAAAATCGGGCTGCTCGGTGGCTCCTTCAATCCGGCGCATGAGGGGCATCTGCATGTGGCGCGCGAGGCGATGCGGCATCTGGGGCTGGACCAGCTCTGGCTGCTGGTCTCGCCGGGCAACCCGTTGAAGCCGGCGAACGGCATGGCGAAGCTGGCGGAGCGCGTGGCGAGTGCCCGCAGGATCGCCGATGGCAGGCGGATCATCGCCACCGATATCGAGACCCGCATGGGCACGCGCTATACCCGCGACACGCTGCGCGGCCTCAAGCGCCGCTTTCCGCGCGTGCGCTTCGTCTGGCTGATGGGGGCGGATAATCTGATCCAGCTGCCGCGCTGGGGGCACTGGCAGGAGATCATCCATGCGATGCCGATGCTCGTCGTCCCCCGCCCCGGCGCCACCCGCCAGGCGCTGGCCGGGCGCGCGGCAAAGCGCCACCAAAAAGATCGCCTTCCCGCGCGGGCTGGGTTATGTCTGGCGACAATGCGGGCGCCGGCCTGGATTCTCCTGCCCGTGCGGGAGAACGCGGCCTCGGCCACCGCATTGCGCCGCAGGATTTTAGAAGGAACGCAGCCATAACGCGCACGCCCACCCGCACCCCGGCCAGCCGGGGCGCCAAAACCACCGCCCGCGTAAGCGCGCCGCCAAGCCGGCCGCCGAAACGGTCACCGACTCGATTGCCAGCATGCCCGGCACCCGCGCAAGAAGGCCGCCATCGCCGGGCCGAAGCGCAAGAAGGCCGAGCCGAAGACCACCCCGGAATTTCTGGACAGGCTACAGGCGGTCATCGTCACCACGCTGGAGGATGACAAGGCCGAGGATATCGTCTCGCTGGATCTGGCCGGCCGCGCCTCCTTCGCCGACCGCATGATCATCGCCACCGGCATCGCCGACCGGCAGATCGCCGCGATGGCGACGCATCTCTACGAGAAGCTGGCCGCGGCCGGGTTCCGCAAGCCGCTGACCGAGGGCGCGACCGGCACTGACTGGGTGCTGATCGATGCCGGCGACATCGTCGTGCATCTGTTCAAGCCCGAGGCGCGCACGCTCTACGGGCTGGAGAAGATGTGGTCCGCCGAGCTGGATGAGGCGGATAGCGAGGCTTGAGGCTGCTCGCCATCGGCAAGGCGCCGTCGAAGGCGCCGGAGATGGAGCTGTTTGCCCGTTACGCGAAACGCATCCGCCCCGCGATGGGGCTGGTGGAGTTCGCGGATGGGCAAGGCGCTCCCGCCGAGATCAAGCGCCGCGAGGGCGAGGCCATCCTCGCCGCGCTGAAGGCCGATGAATTTCTGATCGCATTGGATATGGATGGCGCGGCCCCGGATTCGCCGGGGCTGGCGAAGCTGCTGGCCGGCTGGCTGGAGCGGAGCAAAAAACTGGCCTTCGTGATCGGCGGAGCGGAGGGGCTGGACGCGCCGGTGATCGCCCGGGCCGGGGCCAAACTCTCGCTGGGCACCCTCACCTGGCCGCATATGCTGGTGCGGCCAATGCTGGCCGAGCAGATCTACCGGGCGCAGAGCATTCTGGCGGGGCATCCTTATCACCGGGCCGGACGGCCTTGAAATTTTAAAGGTTTTTTGGTGCCGCTTTTTTTCAAAGAGGCGGCGAAAGCTTCAAGCCTGCACTTCATCCGTCCAGACGCGGAATCCATCCAGCGTATGGGCGCCGAAATGGGTGGTGATGGCGGTATCCGCCGCATCCATGCCGCGCGCGACCAGCACACGTCCAATCCGTGGAATATTGTGGCGCGCATCGAAGGTCAGCCATTGGCCGCCGATATACGCCTCGAACCAGGCGGAGAAATCCATCGGCGCGGGGTCTTCCGGCACGCCGATATCGCCGAGATAGCCGGTGCAATAACGGGCTGGAATGTTCATGCACCGGCAGAGTGTCACCGCCAGATGCGCGAAATCCCGGCAGACGCCGACGCGCTCCTGATAGGCCTCGAAGGCGGTGCGGGTGTTGCGGGCGAAATGATAGCCGAATTTGATATGTTCATGGGTGAAGGCGCAGATCGCCTGCACGCGGTTCCAGCCGCCGATCACTGGGCCAAACCGCGCCCAGGCGATTTCCACCATCCTGTCGGTCTCGCAATAGCGCGAGCCGAGCACGAAGCGCAGCGTCTCGTCCGGGAGATCGGAAATCTCGTGCTGCCGGGCATCGGGGACGCAAAGATCTGGCGTGCCGGGGTCATCGATCAACATGTCCGCGCTCAGCCGGATCTGCCCGGCGGGTGCGACAAAACGCGAGACTTTATTGCCGAACCCATCACGATACTGACTGACCGATACCGGCGGATGAATGGCGAGCTTGTCAGACCCGGCGAGGTCGGGCACGCGCGATTCATGGATGCTCAGATGCGCGATCATGGGCGTGGGCTGAGGGTGAGATACGATAATCTCGTAGCCAAGGTGGATGCGCATGAAACCTCACGTTCGTTCAATCGATCTCGTTCAATCGATATGGGGCGCTGTCAGGCGCGGATGAGCCAGCCCGGCCGCGTTGTAATCTGTGTTTAACGGTGAGGGTAAAGCGAGCTGAGCATGGGGCGACTTGGCATGGAAGGGTACAACGATGCCAAACCGGGGTTTTTTTGAATTGCGGCGCACTTCCCTGGTGCCCAGCATGGCCAAGCGGGCGGGAGTTTCATAAAACATCCGCGGAACGCTTATGTTAAGGACTGAAATGGCCAAGAAACCCGTGATGCTGGTGATCCTCGATGGCTTCGGCTGGAACGAGTCGCCGCAGGACAATGCCGTCGCGCAGGCGAACACGCCGCATTTCGATGCGCTCTGGGAGACCTGCCCGCGCGCCTTTCTCACCACCTCGGGCCGGGTGGTCGGGCTGCCGAGCGGGCAGATGGGCAATTCCGAGGTCGGGCATCTGAATATCGGCGCCGGGCGGACGGTGATGCAGGATCTGCCGCGCATCGATGCCGCCATCGAGGATGGCGCGCTGGCCAGGAACGAGACGGTGCAGGGCTTCATCGCGGCGCTGAAGAAGAGTGGGGGCACCGCGCATCTGCTGGGGCTGGTCTCGCCGGGCGGGGTGCATTCGCACCAGGACCATGCGGTGGCGCTGGCGAAGATTTTGCACGAGGCGGGCATTCCCGTCATCGCCCATGGCTGGATGGATGGGCGCGACACCCCACCCCAGGCCGGGCTCGGCTATATGGAAAAATTCCTGGCCGGGCTGGGCGAGAGTGCCAAGCTGGGCACGCTGGTCGGGCGCTATTACGCCATGGACCGCGACAAACGCTGGGAGCGCGTGCAACAGGCTTATGAGCTGCTGGTGGATGCCAAGGGCGCGCATTTCCCCAGCGCCGAGGCGGCGATCCAGGCCAGCTACGAGGCCAAGATCACCGATGAGTTCATCAAGCCCGCCGTGATCGGCGATTATGGCGGGATCAAGGATGGGGATGGGGTGATCTGCGCCAATTACCGGGCGGACCGGGTGCGCGAGATCCTCACCGCCTTGCTCGACCCGTCCTTCGACGGCTTCCAGCCGCGCCAGCCCAAGCTGGTGGGGGCGGTGGGCATGACCGCCTATTCGGACGCGCTGGCGCCGTTCATGCAAACCATCTTCGCGCCGCAGCGCATGGATGATCTGCTGGGCGGAATCGTCTCCAAGGCCGGGCTGAAACAGCTGCGCATGGCCGAGACGGAGAAATATCCGCACGTGACCTATTTCTTCAATGGCGGGATGGAGACGCCCTTCCCTGGCGAAGAGCGGATCATGGTGCCTTCGCCGAAGGTCGCCACCTATGATCTGCAACCGGAAATGTCCGCGCCGGAGCTGACCGAGAAGGCGGTGGCGGCGATCAAGACCGGGACGTTCGACATGATCATCCTGAATTTCGCCAATCCGGACATGGTCGGCCATACCGGCTCGCTGCCCGCCGCGATCAAGGCGGTGGAGACGGTTGATGCGGGCTTGGGTAAGATCTGGGCGGCGGTGCAGGCGCAGGGCGGGGCGATTCTCGTCACCGCCGATCACGGCAATTGCGAGATGATGCGCGACCCGGAGACCGGCGGGCCGCATACCGCGCACACCACCAATCCGGTGCCGGTGCTGATCGCTGGCGGGCCGGCGGGGATCAAGCTGCATGACGGCATTCTGGCCGATATCGCGCCGACCCTGCTGAAGCTGATGGGTGTGGCGCAGCCGCCCGCGATGACCGGCAAGCCGCTGTTCGGCTGAGGTGAGGGTTAAGCGTCTCCTGCAAAATGCGGGGCTGGCCGCGCTCTGGCTGGGGCTGGCCGGCCCTGGCCTGGCGAAGGAGCGCCATCTGACTCCGCACCACCAGGACAGCGCCGACGCCGCCAAGCTGAAGAAGGAGCGCGCTGCGGCCGCCGCCGCGATCAAGGCGCATCAGGCGGCGGAAGCGGCGGCGGCGGCGCACCAGAAGGCGGTGGAACAGAAAGCCGCGGCGCTGGCGCAGCAGCAGGTGCAGGCCGCCGCCGCCTTGCGCGGGCTGGAGGACCAGACCTCCAAGGATGCCAACCAGCTCGCCATGCTCACCGCCGCCCAAAATGCCGCCGCCGCCCGGCTGGACCAGGCGCAGGCGGCGCTGAAGGCGCTGCTGCCGGTGATGCAGCGCCTCTCCGCCGCGCCCGCCACCACGCTGCTCGCCGCCCCGCAATCGCCGGTGGACAGCGTCCGCGGCATCGCCATTCTGCAAGGGGTGGCGCAGGAGGTCTCCGACCAGGCGCGGGCGGTGAAAACCGAGACCGCGACCCTGACCAGCGCCATTACCCAGGCGCAAGCCGCGCGCGAGGCGCTGGATGCCGCCGTGGCCGCGCAGCAGGCGGCGGAGGCAAAGCTCTCCATGGATATCGACCAGGCCAGGCAGGATGAGCAGGATGCGGCGGACCAGAAGGTGGCCGAGGCCGCCGCCGCCGCCAAGGCCAAGCATGAGCTGACGGATCTGGACCAGGCCATCGCCAATCTGGTGCCGAAAACCCCAGCCCCGGCGACTCCTGTAAACCTGCCCAGCGGCGGGGCGGGCGCGCCGGTGGCGGGGCATATCATCCAGCCCTATGGCGCCGCCACCGTGGCCGGCCCGGCCACCGGCATTTCCTACGCCGCCGCCCCGGGGGCACGCGTCACCAGCCCGTGCAACGGCACCATTCTCTATGGCGGCCCGCTCTCGGGCTATGGCCAGGTGGTGATCGTGGATTGCGGCACCAGCCTCTCCGCCGTGCTGGCGGGGATGAGCCATCTCGACGTCTCGCAGGGCCAGCGCATCGCCCATGGCCAGCCGCTGGGCAGCATGCAGCCCTTCAGCGCCGCCGATCCCACCCGCCAGCCGCGCCTCTATGTGGAGCTGCGCCGGGGTGGTGAGCCGGTGGACCCGACGTCCTGGCTGGCTTCCGGCCACTCTGGATAATCCGGGCGGGATGCTATCTAATAGGGCCAGGGCGATACGCCCGGCGTTTGAAGGGATAAATATATGCGTTTGCGCGGTGGTTTGATGCTCGGCGGGGTTTTCGTGGTCGGTTTGGCCGCCGGATCGCTGACACAGCCCCTCTCCCGCGCCTTCGGCGACAACGCCCCGAGCGACAGCACCTATCAGCAGCTCTCGCTTTTTGGTGACATATTGTCGCAGATCAAGCAGAACTACGTGATCGACCCGCCGACCGACAAGCTGATCTACAATGCCGCCAACGGCATGCTCTCCGGGCTGGACCCGCATTCCAGCTACATGAATGCGCAGCAATATTCGGACATGCAGGTGCAGACCTCCGGCCAGTTCGGCGGGCTGGGGCTGGAAGTGACCGAGGCCAGCGGGCTGCTGAAGGTGATCACCCCGATCGACGGCACGCCGGGCCAGAAGGCTGGGATCAAGCCGGGTGACATCATCGTGGAGATCGACGGCCACGCCACCGAAGGGCTGTCGCTGGATGATGCCGTCTCCAAGATGCGCGGCGCGCCGGGCACGCAGATCACCCTCACCTTGAAGCGCAACGGCGTGAACACGCCGGTGCATGTCACGCTGACCCGCGAGATCATCAAGATCGACGATGTGAAGAGCAAGCTGCTCACCAGCACCGCCGGGCCGGTCGGCTATATCCGCCTCGATAGTTTCGATGAGAATGCCGATGCGCATATCCGCGCCGCGGTGAAGAGCCTGAACAAGCAGGCGCATGGGCCGATCCATGGCTATATCCTGGATCTGCGCGACAATCCCGGCGGGCTGCTCGACCAGGCAGTGGCGGTGTCCGATGATTTCGTCACCAGCGGCGAGATCGTCTCCACCCATGGCCGCCATTCGGAGGACGACCAAGCCTGGTACGCCCAGGGCAATGACATCACCAATGGCGCGCCGATCGTGGTGCTGACCAATTCCGGCACCGCCTCGGCGGCCGAAATTGTCACCGCCGCCCTGCAGCAGAACCGCCGGGCGCTGGTGCTGGGCACCAAGACCTTCGGCAAGGGCTCGGTGCAAACGATCATCCCGATCGACAATGAGGGCGCGCTGCGTCTGACCACGGCGCTGTATTTCACCCCGTCGGGCAAGTCGATCCAGGATTACGGCGTGACCCCGAACGTAACGGTGGCGGACAGCGCCACGCCGGAGGACAGCTTCGCGCAGCTGCGTGAGACCGACCTGCTGCACGCCTTCACCAACCCGACCCAGCAGAAGGCCGCGTCACTGCCGCCGCCGCTGCCGCTGCCGCCGGTGGCCGCCAGCATCCCCAACAAGCCGCCCGCCAACTGGCCGAAATTCGACCCGACCAAGCCGGCGACCGACTTCCAGCTGCAGATGGCGCTGAAGCTGATTGCCGACATGAAGCCCGCCTCGACGACGACGGCGGCAAACTGACAAAGTTTTTTGGGCCGCTGGCGCGCCGATGAGCAAGCAGCCTTGCTGCTGTCTCTCAATCGGCCCGCCCAGCGCGGCTCAAAAAAGCGGCGAAAACGCCGGGCGGAAGCAACCAAGTTGCCACCACCCAGACGTTCTGTGGCCCTTTTTGAAAAAAGGGCCACGCCCCAAAAACTTTTGCATATTTTAGGTGAGACGCCGCGATGACCGAGAAATCCTCCCTGCCCTATCGGCTCAATGTCGGCGTTGTGCTGTTCTCGCGAGACGGGCGCGTTTTCGTCGGCAAGCGCAAGAACTACCCCGATGCCTGGCAGCTGCCGCAAGGCGGCGTCGATGAGGGGGAGGATCTGCGCGCGGCGGTGCTGCGCGAAATGAAGGAAGAGATCGGCACCGACAAGGCCGAGATCGTCGCCGAGCATCCGGACTGGCTGGTCTATGACCTGCCGCCGGCGCTGATCGGGGTTGCCTGGAAGGGCAAATATCGCGGCCAGCGGCAGAAATGGTTCGCGCTGCGCTTCACCGGGCGCGACGAGGATATCGACCTCACCGCCGATGCCCATCCGGAATTCGAGGATTGGCGCTGGGTGAAACTATCCGAGCTGCCGGCCCTTGCGGTGGCCTTCAAGCGCGACATCTATGAGACGCTGGCGCGGGATTTCGCATCCCTCGCCGGCTGAACCGCCCGCCAGACCACCGCCAGCCAGAACAAGGATCACCCGCCGATGATGACCCTCACCGCCGCCGACGGCCATAAATTCCACGCCTACGAAGCCGGCAACGTCAACGCCAAGCGCGGGCTTGTGGTCGTGCAGGAGATTTTCGGCGTGAACCAGCATATCCGCAATGTCGCCGAGCGCCTGGCCGGGTTCGGCTACCGGGTGCTGGCGCCGGCGATGTTCGATCGCGTCACACCTGGCATCGAGCTGGGCTATGACCAGGAGGGCATCGCCCAGGGCCGCGCGCTGATGCAGCAAGTGCCCCCCGAACAGGCGCTGCTGGACCTGCAGGCGACCGCCGCCGCCTTCGGCGAGGGCGAACCTGTGGGCATCATCGGCTATTGCTGGGGCGGCAGCCTGGCCTGGGACGCGGCGACGCGGACCAAGGGCTTCAAGGCCGCCAGCTGCTGGTATGGCGGCGCCATTGCCGCCAGCAAGGACGCCAAGCCCAATTGCCCGGTGCAGATGCATTTCGGCACCGAGGATCACGGCATTCCGATGAACGACGTGCAGGCGATCAAGGCGGCGCAGCCGGGGGCGGATGTGTTCGTCTATGAAGGCGCGCAGCACGGCTTTGGCTGCGAGGCCCGGGCCAGCTATAGCCGCAAGGATTGGGAGCTGGCGGAGCTGCGGGCTCTGGCGTTTTTCGCCGAACATCTGCGCTGAGATCTCCTGCGTCGTAGAAGCGGCCGCCCTGGCGCCAGGGCGGCCGTCATGTCATTGATCCTTCTCGCATGGCCGGTTTGACAGATCGCCCTGGGATGGCATGATTTTCTTGCCAATGTAAGCGTTGCCTTAAATATTCGAGACCATTCGTCAGCCGAGAAGGATTGACCGCCCATGGACATGCTCTCCGATCCCAAACGCCCGCATCGCCGCCCGCTGGACCCGATCGCGCCGGTCGCCCGGCCGAAGGGTTGCGATGTGGTCGGGCTGGTGCTGCAAGGTGGCGGCGCGCTGGGGGCGTATCAGGCGGGCGTCTATCAGGCGCTGCATGAGGCCGGGCTGGAGCCGGACTGGGTGGCGGGGGTGTCCATCGGCGCCGTGAACTCCGCCATCATCGCCGGCAACAAGCCCGAGCACCGGCTGGAGAAGCTGGAAAAATTCTGGATGGATATCACCGCCCGGGACCCCTACACCACCTGGTTCGAGGGCGATAATGCCCGCAAGCTGCGCAATGGGCTTTCGGCCATGCATGGCATGTTTTTCGGCCAGCCGGGCTTCTTCCGCCCGGTGCCGGCCTCGGGCTTCTTCGCCCCGCGCGGGGCGCGCTTCGCCACCGCACTGTACGATACCGCGCCCCTGCACCGCACGCTGGAAAAGCTCGCGGATTTCAAGCTGATCAATGAAGGCCAGATCCGCCTCGCGGTGGGGGCGGTGAATGTCGAGACGGCGAATTTCGTCTATTTCGACAATGCCGAGCGCGATCTGGAGCCCGAGCACATCATGGCCTCCGGCGCGTTGCCGCCGGGGCTGCCGATGGTCCGGATCGGGCGCCACCATTACTGGGATGGCGGGCTGGTCTCCAACACCCCGCTGCAGCATCTGCTGGATAATATCGGCTCGCAGAACCTGCTGGCCTTCCAGGTGGATCTGTTCTCCGCCCGCGGCGAGGTGCCGCGCGACATGCCGGAGGTTCTGGCCCGGCAGAAGGACATTCAGTACTCCTCGCGCACCCGCACCACCACCGACCATTTCCTGCAGACCCACCGGCTGAAACAGGCTTTGCGCGACGCGCTGGGCAAGGTGCCGGATAATGAGCTGACCAGCGAGCAGAAGCAGATGAAATCCGATCTGCGCCAGCTGCCCGAGATCAACATCATGCAGTTGATCTACCAGCAGAAAGCCTATGAGGGGGATGCGAAGGATTACGAGTTCAGCCGCATCTCCATGAAGGAGCATTGGCGCTCGGGCTATTACGACACCCGCAACACGCTGAACCATGGCGACTGGTTCAGCTTTACCGGGGAGCCCGGCATTCGCTCTTACGATCTGCACCGGGTGGGCGAATAGGGGGCCCCTCTTGCCTGCGCGGCACCGGCCATGGCAACCAAGACGCCCGGTGCAGCGTAGGAGTCGGCCGCGTTGAGTAGTGACCTGTTCGAGACCATCCCCGCCAAGGACAGCTATGGCGCGAAGGATATCGAGGTGCTGGAGGGGCTGGAGCCCGTCCGCCGGCGGCCTGGCATGTATATTGGCGGCACGGATGAGAACGCCCTGCACCATCTGGCCGCCGAAATTCTCGACAATTCCATGGACGAGGCGGTGGCCGGCCATGCCAGCACCATCGAGATGCGGCTGGATGAGGGCAACCAGCTCACCATCCGTGATAATGGCCGGGGCATCCCGGTCGATCCGCATCCGAAATTCAAGACCAAATCCGCGCTGGAGGTGATTTTCACCACGCTGCATTCGGGTGGCAAATTCTCGGGCAAGGCCTATGCCACCTCAGGCGGGCTGCACGGCGTGGGCTCCTCGGTGGTGAACGCGCTCTCCTCAAGCTTCACCGCCGAGGTGGCGAAGGACCGCAAGCTGTACCGCCAGAGCTATGTGCGGGGCGTGCCGCAGACCAGGCTGGAGGAAGTGGGCGCGGCCCAGAACCGGCGCGGCACCAGCATCGGCTTCGTGCCGGATACCGAGATTTTCGGGAGCCTGAGATTCTCCCCCGCCCGGCTGTTCAAGCTCTGCCGCTCGAAAGCTTATCTGTTCCGGGGGTGAAGATCCGCTGGAGCTGCGATCCCAGCCTGCTGAAATCCGACTCGGAGGTGCCGGCCGAGGCGGAGCTGCATTTCCCCGGCGGTTTGCGCGATTCGCTGGCGGCCGAGCTGGGCGCCGCCCCGCTGGTGCTCCCCGAGATCTGGGCCGGAGAGGCGAAATTCGCGCCGATCGGCGGCCAGGAGCAGGGCAAGCTGGAATGGGCCCTGGCCTGGCTGGAACAGGGCGAGAGCAGCGTCGATACCTATTGCAACACCGTGCCCACCCCGCTGGGCGGCACCCATGAGGCCGGAATGCGCGCCGCCCTGCTGAAGGGCCTGCGCGCCTGGGCTGAGACGCGCGGCAATAAGCGCGGGGCGGCGATCATCGCCGAGGACGTGTTCGGGGGCTTGCGCGCCAAGCTCTCGCTCTTCATCCGCGATCCGCAATTCCAGGGCCAGACAAAGGAGAAGCTGACCACCCAGGAAGCCACGCGGCTCACCGAGACCTCGCTGCGCGACCGGTTCGACCATTATCTCGCCGGCGACCCGGCCAATGCCGATAATCTCTTGGCCTATGTGGTGGACCGCGCGGAAGAGCGCATCCGCCGCAAGGAGTTGAAGGACACGCCGCGCAAATCCGCCACAAGGCGGCTGCGCCTGCCCGGCAAGCTGGCCGATTGCGCCACGGAAAGCGCCGAGGGCACCGAGATCTTTCTGGTCGAGGGCGATTCCGCCGGCGGCTCCGCCAAGCAGGCGCGCAATCGCAACTCCCAGGCGATCCTGCCGCTGAAAGGCAAGATCCTGAATGTCGCCTCCGCCTCGGTGGAGAAGCTGAAGCAGAATCAGGAGCTGAAGGATCTGATCGAGGCGCTGGGCTGCGGCACCGGCACCGCTTTCAACCGCGCCAATCTGCGTTATGAGCGCATCATCATCATGACCGATGCGGATGTGGACGGCGCGCATATCGCCTCGCTGCTGATGACGTTTTTCTATCGCGAGCTGCCGGAGCTGATCCGCCACGGCCATGTCTATCTGGCGCAGCCGCCGCTCTATCGGCTGACGCAAGGGGCAAAGAGCATCTATGCGATGGACGATGCCGCGCGCGAAAAGCTGATGAAAAACTTCAAGCCCGGCAGCAAGGTGGAAATCAGCCGCTTCAAAGGGCTTGGCGAAATGCCCCCCGCGGTGCTGAAGGAAACCACGATGGACCCAGCCAAACGCACGCTGCTGCGCATTGTCGCGGCCCCTGAGGCGCGGGCGGAAACCTCGACGCTGGTGGATAGTTTGATGGGCAAGCGCCCGGAACTGCGCTTTCAATTCATCCAGGAAAACGCGGGGAAGGTGGAAGAGCTGGATATCTGATCAAACGCCGCTGGTCGCAACCGGGACGGCTTCGCACCTGTCCCGTTATGGGACGCTTTATGTGGCGTCAGCTTTTGAAATTCACTTCGTAAAGCGTGGTGTCGGTTTCAAACCAGGCTTCGTGCCAGGCATTGGCCTCGAAATGAATCACCACGCCAGGGCGAAGCGCGATCTCGCCCGATTCGCAAACCAGCCTGCCCTGCCCTTCGGAGATCAGCACGAACTGCTCGAAATCATGGGCGTGGCGCGCGGCATGGGTGCCGGCTTTCACCGCCACGCGTTTCAAATCGCCCCCCGCCCCGGGGATCAAGCGGCGATCCGCCTTCGCATCGCCATAAGGTGCGACATCGTTCCAGGCATAATGCAAGGTTTTCGGCATCTTCATCCCCCGGTGCAGCGCATAAAAAAACCCGGACCAGGTCCGGGTTTCTTTATCGCAAATGCAGGTGCGATCAGACCAGCTTCTTCAGCGTCGGGGAGGCCTTGAAGCGCACGGTCTTGCCGGCCTTCACCTTGATCTCCTCGCCTGTGCGCGGGTTCACGCCCTTGCGCGCCTTGGTCTTGCGGACGGTGAAGGTGCCGAAGGACGGCAGGGTGAACTTGCCGTTCTTCTTCATTTCCTTAACGATCGCTTCGATCAGAACGGTAGCCGTACGGTTGGCGGCAACGCCGGTGATCTCGGCAGTTTCCTGAATGACCTCGGCAATGAACGCTTTTGACATTATACGCGCCTTTTCCTGTTGATCGGTCTGGCCGGAACGTCCGCGACCGAAGATTCTATGTTCAAACCAGGGACTCTTTGAATTTGCCCGGCTGGATGCGAAATATCTAGCCTTGGCCTGCGGAAAAGACCAGCCTTAAACCCCCTCGGGAGAAAGGTTTTTTCAAAAAAAGCGTGGCGCTGCGTCGCAAAAAATCGTTGCCACACGAAGCAATGCAGATTCGGCCGGGTTCAGAGGGGAGGGAAAATGGTGCCCAGAGCCGGAATCGAACCAGCGACACTGCGATTTTCAGTCGCATGCTCTACCAACTGAGCTATCTGGGCCCTTGGTCCAGGCTGCCTAACCGATTAGGCCGCCCCGATCAAGTTCGCTGGTGCTGTCACTGGGAATTGAACCCAGGACCTCTTCATTACCAATGAAGTGCTCTACCCCTGAGCTATGACAGCGAAACCCGCGAAGGTGCGGCGCTTCCTAGCTTGTTGCCGTTGGGCCTGCAAGTCCCGCGATGGAAGTTTTTCCGTCATCATCCGCTCCGGGTATATTTTCCTGTGGAAAATCCGCATCCTAGCCTCTGGTAATGCGGCCCGGCTGTCGGAAAACCGCCAGTTTGGGCCGATCCGGCGATCAACGTGAAAAAGGCCGGCGGGGCGCCCCGCCGGCCAGATCACAGACATGCCGGCCCGAATCGCGCCCTCAGGCGGCGCTGCGCGCCCGCAGGGCGCGCGGCAGCTGGCGGGCGGATTTCACCCGAGGCAGCGCCATCTCGCGGGCCTGGGCCGGTGCCGGGCGCTCATGCCAGTTATCGAAGGCGAAAACCGACACCTGATCCAGGAAGCTCTCCGCCGGCAGCCCTTCGGCCAGCAGCAGCGCATGGTCGGCAAGCTCGACATGGTAATAGCAGAAACGCTCCGGCAGATTCGTCTCACGCCGGATGCTGGCGCCGTTGACCAGGGCGCCGGCCTGCACCAGAACGCCATCCAGCAGCAGCGCATGGTCCGGCGAGAGCAGCAGGTCGCGCCAGGGCAGCCCATTGCCGAGGGCACCGGCGGTGATGCGCACGGGCAGCACCCGCAACCGGTCGGCAAAGCGGCTGGCGATGGTCTGCACCCCCACCCAGCTCACCGGCGCCACCCGGCCATCATGGCAGAGCACCAGATCTCCTGCCCGCAGCATCTCGACCGCGACACCGCCGGTGGGGTGGCGATTTCGGTCCCGGCCATGAAGCAATAGGCCGCCGCGCCGCCAGTGCTGAGATCCCAGTTATACGGCTGTGGATCGTTGGCGCCGCTGGAGACGTTGACGGTAATCGGCGTGCCAAATGGCAGCCAGGGCGTGGTGGAGAACAGGAAATATTGCTGGGTCGTCGCGTCCTCGAACACGAAGCCGATCACCTTGCCGTTGCCGGTTTCGCTGGCGGTGCCGATATAGACCTGCGTGTCGGTCTGGCCGACGATGAGGAAATTTTCCCCGCCATATAAAATCGGCGAGCTGGTGAGGGAAACCACCTGCTGCGTCTGTAGCGAAAATGGCAGACCAACCGAGACGCTACTGCCCCCATCGTCGCCGCTCAGCAGATAAAACGGGAATAGGTTTTCAGATGGGTTGGGTGGTGTTTGATCGTCTGTGTCGCTTCCACCCCAACCGTCTGTATCGTTTCCCCCCAGCCGTTTGTGTCGGTTCCATCCGTCATCACGAAGCTCCTCTTATAAATTAGACGAGTTCGTGTTAATTTTTTAACAGATGTTATGAAATGATTTTCTTTGCTTTGTCGCAACAAGCTTAGGTTAAAGGAAATTTTCCTGTTTGCTCAGCTCACGAAATAGTGAAGGCGGGATGTAGGCGCGGTGATCAGCCCGCAAACAAACCGCAGGCCGTTCATTTTTTTCGACATTTGGGCGTCAGGCAGCGTTAGTTCAGCTTAGCCGGGCGAACTGCGCGCCACTTTGTTGCAACGCCGCAAGCCCGGCGGCGATGCCAGCCCCGCTGGCGCGTTTGGGCTGGTTGATATGGCCTTCGATCACATCGCCATCCCGCGCCGCCTCGATCCGCGCCTGCACGATGGCGGCCGGCAGCCCGGCGCCTTCATCGGAATTCAGCGAATAACCGGCCACGCGCACGCCCAGCGCCTCGATCCGCGGCACCATCGAGGGGGTGTAGAGCCCGGCGGCCCCGCGATACCATTGCGGCACCCGCCCGGTGGCCTGGGTGATGGCCAACGCCCCGCCATTGATCTCGGCCTGGATCGCGGGCCAGCTCCCGGCCACCTCCAGCCCGTAGACGCGCCTGGTGCCCAGGATCGGCGGCAGATGCCGCGCGCCATGGTTTTCCAGGGTGAAGATGTCCTTGTGCTGGAGGAAATAGGCCAGCCCCTCCGGGTTCATCCGCATCCAGACGGCGGTGACGAAGATGGTGGCCGGGATGCGGCGCTCGACCAGAACCGGGGCGATCCGCATGTCAAAATGGCCGGGGCAACAATCCAGCGTCACCGCCACACGGCGCGGGCCGGATTGTGGTTGCAGCCGCAGCACCGGCTCCACCAGACCTTCTTTATCGAACGGCCCCAGCGCCAAGGGGCCGCCAGCCCGGCAAAGAGCAGCTGGCGGCGGTTCAGCCCATCACCGCAAAGGCCGCACATATCAGGCCTTGAGCACGCGGCCGGCGACAACCTCAAGACGCTTCAGCGCCTCCGGGTCGCGCGCCTCGGGGCGGTGATCAGCGCGTAGGTCAGCGCGGTGTCGCAGCCATGCGCGCAGGCACTGCGCGGTGCGGCCAGGCGGGGGAGCACGTCCTTCACCAGGGCGCGGGCCTTGTCGGCATTGCCGAGCAGCACCTTCACCACCTGGTCGACGGTGACGGCGTCATGGTCCTCGTGCCAGCAATCATAATCGGTGACCATGGCGACTGTGGCGTAATCGATCTCCGCCTCGCGGGCGAGCTTGGCCTCGGGCATATTGGTCATGCCGATCACCGCGCAGCCCCAGCTGCGGTACAGGTTGCTCTCCGCCAGGGTGGAGAATTGCGGGCCTTCCATCACCAGATAGGTGCCGCCGCGCGTATGCGGCAGGTCCAGCGCCTTCAGGCTGGCTTCCAGCGCATCGCCCAGGCGCCCGCAGACCGGATGCGCCATCGACACATGCGCGACGCAGCCCGGGCCGAAAAAGCTCTTCTCGCGGGCGAAGGAGCGGTCGATGAACTGGTCGACGATGACGAAATGCCCCGGCGGCAGTTCCTCTTTCAGCGAGCCGACGGCGGAGAGGGAGAGAATGTCGGTCACCCCCAGCGATTTCAGCGCATGGATGTTGGCGCGGTAATTCAGCGCCGTCGGCGTGGTCTTGTGGCCGCGCCCGTGGCGGGCAGGAACACCACCTTCTGGCCATGGAAGGAACCGACGAGGAGCTCGTCAGAGGGATCGCCCCAGGGGTTTCGACCTTGACCCAGCTGGTGTCTGTCAGACCGTCGATATTATACAGCCCCGACCCGCCAATGATGCCGATGACCGTCTGCTTCGTCTCACCCATAGCGCCACTCCAAAAAATCAAACGTTTTTGGTGCCGCCCCGTCCCGATGACGGAGCGGCAAAGCCGCGTAGTCTGAATCGGGACGGCCAGCAACAGGCCAAAAAGCTGCGAAAAAAATGCCGCCTTTTTGAAAAAAGGCGGCACCCAAAAACGTCTATAAATATATTCAGCTCTTACGCAACCTTGCGCTTTTCCTGGTAAGGCGGGCGCTTCGGCTTGATCTTGCGCACCTGCATATCCGGATGGCGGGCCGGCTTCTTCACCGGCATCGCCTGGCGTGGACGCTCGCCGCCCGCCACCTTCATCTTGATGCCGGTCAGCTTCTCGATCTGAGTGAGATAAGGCAGCTCGGTCGCGTCGCAGAACGCCACCGCCACGCCATCCGCGCCGTTGCGCGCGGTGCGGCCGATGCGGTGCACATAGCTCTCCGGCTCATTCGGCAGCTCGAAATTGATCACGTGCGAAACCGCATTCACATCGATGCCGCGCGCCGCGATATCGGTGGCGACCAGAGCGCGCACCTCACCGGCCTTGAACGCATCCAGGGCGCGCTGGCGCTGGTTCTGGCTGAGATTGCCATGCAGGGCGGCGGCCGAGATCTTGGAGCTGTTGAGCATCAGCGCCACGCGGTCGGCGCCGCGCTTGGTGCGGGTGAACACCACGGTTTTGGAGAATTCCGGCTGGTGCAGCAGCTTGATCAGCAGGTTGCGCTTCTCCGGCCCTTCGGCGAAATACACGCTCTGCTCGATGCGCGACGGGGTGGAGGCCACCGCCTCGATTTCCACGCGCACCGGCTCACGCAGCAGGCCATTGGCGAGCTTGGCGATTTCGGCCGGCATGGTGGCGGAGAACAGAGCCGACTGGCGGCGCGCCGGCAGCACGTTCACCACCTTGCGGATATCCGGCATGAAGCCGAGATCCAGCATACGGTCAGCCTCGTCCAGCACGAAGAACTGACACTGGTCGATCACCAGCTCGCGGGTGTTCATCAGATCCACCACGCGGCCGGGGCAGCCGACGACGATGTCCGCACCGCGCATCATGCGCTGCACCTGGCCGAAGCGGCTGACGCCGCCCACGATCAGCACCGTGCGCAGGCCAAGCCCGGCGGCGAATTTCTTGATCTCCTGCTCGATCTGCACCGCAAGCTCACGGGTGGGGGCCAGCACCAGAGCGCGAGTCGAGAAGCGCTTGCTGTGCAGGCGGTCGGTCATCGCGTTGATCATCGGCAGGGCGAAGGCGGCGGTTTTGCCGGTGCCGGTCTGGGCGATGCCCAGAACGTCGCGCCCGGCCAGCGCGTGGGGAATGGCCTTCGCCTGGATGGGGGTGGGCTTGATGAAGCCCGCCGCCGTCAATGCGCCCAAAATCGGGGAAGCCAGGCCAAAACTCTCAAAGGTCAAATCAGTCAAAACAAACATCTCCACCGCCGAAGGCCCATGCCCTGGCGGTCAATGTCCGGTATCCCATGCGCGAATCTGGAAAAGGACGGTGCAAAACAGCCCGTAAAGGGCGTCCCCGCCCCGTATAAAGCCTGTGCCACCATGTCTCGTTCGCGCCATGGCGGCAGGTAAGTATCCCTTAGCCTTGCCGGCCAAGGCGACGCAAGCCCAGCCTTTGCAAAGCTGTGTCGCGTTGCACAAAAAACCCTCCCGCTGCACAGCGGGAGGGTCAATTCATGGCATCAAGCTCGTGTGCCTACGAGTCTTAATCCCCAGCCGCCGGGTGCATCACCGGGGCCTTCATCGGCTTGACGGCGGGGGCGGCGACCAGCTTGGGCGCCTTGGCCGGAAGGGCGGCCAGGATGGAGACGCCGACCGAGGCCAGATAAGGCATCGACTGGGTGAACAAAACCGCCACCCACAGCTTGGTCTCCAGCGTCGCCCAGTGATGGCCAAAGCCGACACCCAGCGCCGCACCCCAGGTCAGAGCCAGGATCACCAGCTCCTCGCGGGCCATCACCAGACCCTGGACCAGGGCCGGGGCGTTCTCCATCTTCGGCGTGCGCAGGAAGGGCAGCGAGTTGGTGAACAGGCCTTTCCACACCGCCTTGCCGATCGAGTGGCTCAGCGCCAGCCCGGCGACCGCCGCGCCCACCCGGTCCCAGAAGCCGCAAGGCACGCGGCTCTTATAGAGGGCCAGGATCTGCACGATCTTAAAGCCGAACAGGAAGATCGAGGGCAGCATGAACAAAGCGATCGGGAATTCAAACCGCACCGGATCCAGGATCAGCCCCAGCGACCAGACCAGACCCATGGCCAGGAAGGCGATGCCCAGCGCGTCGCCGAACCAGGGCAGCCAGCCGGTGATGAAGTGCCAGCGCTGGCCGGCGGTCAGCTCCTTGTTGAAGGGGTTGAACAAAGCCGCCGCATTGCCGCGAACAATCCGCATCGCGCCATAGGCCCAGCGGTAACGCTGCTTGCGGAAGGCGTTGTAATCGTCCGGCATCACGCCCTTGCCGAAGCTCTTCTTGGAATAGACCGCCTCGTACCCGGCGCGGAACAGGCGCAGACCCAGCTGGCTGTCCTCGCAGATGCACCATTCGGCCCAGCCATTTTCGTTCTGCAGCGCCTCCTTGCGGATCAGCGTCATGGTGCCGTGCTGGATGATCGCGTTGCGCTCATTGCGGGTGACCATGCCGGTATGGAAGAAGCCGGCATATTCCCAGAACATCATGCGCTTGAAGATCGAACCGTCATTATCCCGGTAATCCTGCGGGGACTGGGTGAAGCCCACCGCCGGGTCGTCGAAGGCCGGGGCCATCGAGCGCAGCCAGTCCGGCTCGACCAGATAATCGCTGTCGATCACGCCGATCACCTCGGCATCCGGGGCGGTCTCACGCAGGGCGAAATTCAGCGCGCCGGCCTTGTAGCCTTTATACTTGCCCAGGGTGAAGAAGCGGAATTTCGGCCCCAGCCGGGCGCAATGCTCGGCCACCGGCTCCCAGACAGCCGGGTCCATGGTGTTGTTGTCGATCACCAGAACCTCGAAGCGGTCATAGTCCAGCGCGGCCAGGCTATCGAGCGTCTGCTTCACCATGTGCGGCGGCTCGTTGCAGATCGGCAGATGGATGGAAACCTTCGGCAGCTTGGCGCCAGCCGGGGCCGGCATCGGTTCAAAATGCCGCTTGGCGATACGGCCGAAGATGGTCTCGACCAGATCGAAACTGTCCGCGATCAACAGGAAGAGCAGCAGCCCCTGCCCCAGCGCCAGCCCGCTCCACACCGCGGCAGCCCCCAGCGAGAGATAAGTCTGGCCCATATACATCAGCAGCATCGCCAGCGTCGCGGTGAAGCCTTCCACCAGAGCCGCGAAGAGCAGCTTGCCGGTGAAGCGGATATCCGGGCGGCGGGAGAGCAGCGCCATGGTGGCGAGCAGGCTGGCCAGCGCCGCGCCGGCGGCGTACCAGATCCATTCCGGGTGATTCCAGACCGGGCCGGTCAGCGACCATTTCTGGTGGCGGCCCAGCGTGAACATACCCCAGTAACCGGCGGCACGGCCTTCAAAGCTGGTCTTCCAGGGCTGGTCGAAGGCTTCCATCACGAAGTAATCGAGATGCTTCTGCTGCGCCAGATTGAAGAAATCGCGCAGGAAGCGGGCCTGGTTGATGTTGTTGGCGCGCGCCGCGCCGATATCGATACCGTCCGACGGCCAGCCGATTTCGCCGATCACGATCTTCTTGTTTGGGTACATCTTATGCACCGCCTCATAGCGGTTCATGCTGTCCTGCACGGCGATCTTCTCCGGCACACCTTCCCAGTAGGGCAGCAGATGCACGGTGATGAAATCGACCGAATTGGCCAGCTCGGGATGCTTCAGCCAGACATGCCAGGGCTCGGCGGTGGAAACCGGCACATGCACCTGCTTCTCGACCGAGCGGATCTCGGAGACCAGCTCCGGCACGCTCTGGTCGCCACGCAGGATGGTCTCGTTACCGACCATCACCTGCTTCACGTCCGGGTTGGCGTTCGCCACCTGCACGACCTTCGCCAGCTCCTTGGCGTTGGCCTCGGGGTGACGGTCCAGCCAGGCGCCGAGCGTGACATTCAGCCCCATGCCCTGCGCCAGCGCCGGGATCTGCCCGAGATCGCCCTCGACCGTGTAGGTGCGGATATTGTGGGTGTGCTTGGCCGCCAGCGCCAGATCGGACTTGATCTGTGCCGTGGTCGGGTAATCGCCGGTCTGCGGGCTCTCGCCTTTATGGAAGGGCGAGAAGGCGAAGCCGCCGATCTCGCCGGTATAGGGCGCGATATTCGTCGCCGGGCGGTTGATGCCGGCCCAGATCCCGAACGCGACCACACCGACGCCGATGGCGGCTGCCCATGAGCTGGGGGACGCCCAGCCCTTGCGGGCCTTGCGGGTGGAGATCAGCGCCGTCTGGCGGCGAATTTGCGACTGGTACGTCATGGCGGTGTCCAAGCGATGTCCAAGCTGCGTCCCGGGAAAATCCCCGGATCGACAGCCAATATGATCGTCCAGTGCGGCAGGTGCTGGGCGCGAATGTGGCCCAACTAAGGCAAACAAAATTTAATCTTGTAACCAGATGTAGGAAGGATTTGTTCAAATTTTCCTTCTTTTGAAGGCTTTGTCTGGACAGCTTCACTTACGCTTTCAACAGCGCTCCCACCTTCATGGCATAATCGCGTCGGCTGCCATTCCGCGCTAGAAGCGGGCCATGCCTTTGATCGTGCAAATCCTGATTCTCGTGCTTCTGGTGGTTCTCAACGGCGCCTTCGCGCTGGCGGAGCTGGCGCTGGTCTCCTCGCGCCGGGCGATGCTGACATTGATGGAGCGCCAGGGGCTGCGCGGCGCCACCAAGGCACGGATGCTGGCGGATGACCCGCAGAGCTTCCTGCCCACCACCCAGTTCGGCATCACTCTGGTCGGCATCCTCACCGGTATGTTCGGCGGCGACCAGCTGGGCGAGCGCATGCAGGGGCCGCTGCGGCATGTGCCCTATATCGCACCTTATGCCGGGCCGGTCGGCGTCGTCGTCACAGTTCTCATCATCACCTATCTCACCTTGGTGTTTGGCGAGCTGGTACCCAAGCAGCTGGGGCTGCGCCACCCGGAACGGCTGGCGGTGGTGGTGGCCGGGCCGGTCTCGGTGCTGGCGAAACTCGCCGCCCCGGCAATCTGGCTGCTGAGCCGCACCACGGACCTCGTGCTGCGGCTGTTCGGCCCCACCCAGGAGGATAGGCGCGGCGTTTCCGAAGAAGAGCTGAAGGCGATGCTGGTGGAAGGCGCCGAAACCGGCGTGCTGGAGACCGAGGAGCGCGACATTATCGAACGCGTGCTGCGCCTGGCCGACAAGCCGGTGCGCGCGATCATGACGCCGCGCACCGAAATCGTCTGGATCGACCGCTCCGCCGGACGCGAGGACATCATCGCCCGGCTGCGCGCCGCGCCGCATTCCCGCTTCGTGGTGTGCGACGGCTCGGTCGATAACGTCACCGGCATCATCCTGGCCAAGGATGTGCTGGACCGCGTGCTGGGCAAGCAGGACGGGCCGATCATCTCCTCCGTGCTGCGCCAGCCGATGGCGATCCCGGACTCGGTCTCGGCCTTGGACGCGCTGGAGCGGCTGAAGGCGGATGCGCTGGGCATGGCGCTGGTGTTCGATGAATATGGCAGCTTCGAGGGCGTGGTGACGGCGGCGGACGTGCTGGAGGCGATCGTCGGCGACGCCGAGGATACCGGCCCCTCCTCCTATATCGAGCCGCCGGCGGACAGCGCCTATGAGCTGGACGGGCTGACCCCGGTGGACGAGATCAAGGCCAGGCTGCATCTGCCGGACCTGCCGAGCGAGGGCAGCTATCACACGCTGGGCGGGCTGATCCTGGCGCTGCTGCTGCGCCCGGCGGCGAAGGGCGATGCGATTTTGTTCGGCGGCTGGAAGTTTGAAGTGACGGAGATGGATGGGCGGCGGATTGAGCGGGTGCGGGTGACGAAGGAAGTGGCGGAAAATTCCTAAAAGTTTTTGGGGCCGACCCTTTTTTCAAAAAGGGTCGGAAAACGTTTGGGGTGGTGGCTACGTCGTCGTCACCACCCCAGCGTTTCGCAGCCCTTTTTGAAAAAAGGGCTGCCCCCAAAAACTTTTGCAACTTATCCTAAGGCGACTTCCACTGCCCGGGCCACACGCAGCACCACGTCATCGCGATAAAGCGGTGCGGCAATCTGCACCGATGTCGGCAAGCCCGCAGCGTCCACGCCCATCGGCAGCGACAAGGCCGGTTGCCGCGTCAGGCTGAACAGCATCGTCCAGCTCGCCCAATGCTGCAGCAGCGCCTCCACCGCATCGCCATACGCGGCATCCACAGGCGGCGCGCCATGCGGTACGGCCGGGCAGAGAATCGCGTCCACCTCAAGCATCGCCATCGCATGCGCCGCCTCCACCCGCCCGGCTTCCGCCGCCAGCAGCTCCAGCCCCGGCACCTGCATGTAACGCTCCGCCAGCGCCAGCAGCCCGGAATCGACCAGCCCCAGCCGCGCCTGCGGCACCGCGGCGACGGTTTTCGCCAGCCCCGCCCCCACAGCGTGGAGAAGATGGCACCACTATCGGGCAATGCCGGGTCGATCTCGACAATCCGCGCCCCTGTCCGGTCAGGATCGCGACCGCCTCCTCCACCGCGCCCCAGGCGGCTTCATCCGCCGGCGCATCAAAGCCGGGGTGGCGCAGAATGCCGATGCGCAGGCCCTTCACCCCGTCCTCCAACCCGGCGCCAAAATCGCGAGCTGGCTCCGGCAGGGAGAACGGGTCGGCCTTCTCGAACCCCGCCAGCACGGAAAGCAGCAATGCCGCATCGCGCACCGAACGCGTGATCGGCCCCGCCACCGCCAGCGGGCCGAAGGCGCCCAGCTTCCATTGCGGCACCCGCCCGAAGCTCGGCTTCAGCCCGACCACGCCGCTCCAGGCGGCGGGAATGCGAATCGAGCCGCCGCCATCCGTGCCGACATGCAGCGGCCCGAAAAACGAGCCCGCCGCCGCCGCCGCCCCGGCCGAGGAGCCGCCCGGCGTATGCGCCACATTCCAGGGGTTGCGGGTGATGCCGTTGAGCGGGTTATCGCCTGGGCTTTTCCAGCCGAATTCCGTGCTGGTGGTTTTGCCGATAATCACCGCCCGGCCGCGCGCAGCCGCGCCACCAGGGGGGCATCCTGCGCCACCGGCGCCGGATCGGTCGTCTTGCTGCCACGCCGCGTCGGCAGGCCGCGCACATCGATCAGATCCTTCACCGTCACTGGCACACCTTCCAGCGCCCGCGCCTGCCCTTCCTGCCAGCGCGCCGTGCTCTCGCGCGCCGCATCCAGCGCGGCACTGTTCAGCGTGGCGAAGGCGTTGATCTCGGGATTGCGCCGGGCAATCCGCTCAGTCACACCTTGCAGCGCCTGTAGCGGCGTGAGCGCGCCGGATTTGTAGGCGTCCAGCAGCTCACCGGCATCCAGAACCGGGGCGTCATTCACATCCATGGCGGCACCGGCAGGTTCTTGGCGCGCAAAAACTCCGGATTGAACAGCTTGCTCTGATAGCGCGCCCCGCCATCGCACAGCACGGTCACGATGGTGTGCCCCGGCCCATCGCCTTCGCCACCCGGATCGCCGCGGCGACATTGATGCCGGCCGAGCCGCCGATGGAGAGCCCCTCATGGATCATCAGGTCATAAACCTGCTCCAGCGCCTCCGGATCGGGGATTTTCACCGCATCGTCGATCGGCGCACCATTCAGGTTCTCCGGCACCCGGGACTGGCCGATGCCCTCGGTGATCGAGGAGCCGGTGACGGTGAGATCGCCCGATTTCACCCAGCCATAGAGCCCGCTCCCCTCCGGGTCCGCCAGCACGATTTTCACCCCTGGCTTGCGCTCCTTCAGCGCCAGCGCCACCCCGGCCAGCGTGCCGCCGGTGCCGCAGGCGCAGGTGAAGGCGTCGATCTTGCCCCCGTCTGCGCCCAGATTTCCGGGCCGGTGGTGGCGCGGTGGCCCTCGCGATTGGCCAGATTATCGAACTGGTTGGCCCAGACCGCGCCCATCTCCTCGGCCAGGCGGCGCGAAACATGCACGTAATTCCCCGGATCCTTGAAGGGTTTGGCCGGCACCAGCCGCAGATCCGCGCCGATCATGCGCAGGAAATCGATCTTTTCCTGGCTCTGCGTCTCCGGCATCACGATCACGCTCTTATAGCCCAGCGCATTCGCCACCAGCGTGATGCCGATGCCAGTATTGCCCGCCGTGCCCTCGACGATGGTCCCACCCGGCGCCAACAGCCCGCGCGCCTCGGCATCGCGGATGATCGCCAGCCCCGCCCGGTCCTTCACCGAGCCGCCGGGCGAGCAGAATTCCGCCTTGCCCAGTATCTCGCAGCCCGTGAGGGCGGAAGCGCGCTTGAGCCTGATGAGGGGGGTATTGCCGATCGCCCCGATCAACCCGTCCGCCACTGTTTCCATCCGTTTCCGTCCTCGCTATGGTTGGGCCCAAAAGGCTAACGCCTGGAGGGTATTATGATCGAAGATGTGGCCCCGCGACAGGTCTGGGAAGCGCTGATGAGCAATCCCGATGCGCTGCTATGCGATGTGCGCACCAATGCGGAATGGAGCTTCGTCGGCGTGCCGGAGCTGAGCCAGGCCGGCAAGCAGACATTGCTGATCCAGTGGCAGGTGTTTCCCAGCATGCAGCCCAACCCGAATTTTCTGGCCGGGCTGAGTGCGGCGCATGCGACCCATGAATCGCATATCTATTTCATCTGCCGCTCCGGTGCGCGCTCCATGGCCGCCGCCCAGGCCGCCAAGGCGGCGGGGTTCAAGCATGTGTATAATGTGAAGGATGGGTTTGAGGGCCCACCCGATGCGCGCGGCCATCGCGGCCTGGTGGCGGGGTGGAAAGCGGATGGGCTGCCCTGGAAGCAGGGGTAAGATCATAAAAAAGGCCCTGGATTTTCCAGGGCCTTTTTGTTTACGCCGCGTTGCGTCCCGCCCGCGCCAACTCCAACGGCCCGTTGAAAGACAATGTCTGGTTCGGGAATGGAATCTCGATCCTGGCCTCGTCGAAGGCCAACTTGATCGCTTCGGTGATCTCGCATTTGGTCACCCACCAATCCCCCGCCTTGGTCCAGGCGCGGAAGACGAAATCCACCGAGCTGTCCGAGAGCTGCAGAACCTTGATGAAGGGCGCAGGCTCTTTCAGTACGCGCGCATCCGCCTGCGCCAGCTCGTTCAGGATCGCGGAGGCTTTTTTCAAATCGCTGCCATAGGAAATACCGATGGTCAGGTCGATCAGGCGCGTCTGGATATTCGAATAATTGGTGATCGCCCCGGCCCAGACATCCTTGTTGGGCACCAGCACCTGCAGCCCGTCATAGGTTTTCATCTCGGTATAGAACAAGGTTACATCCAGCACCGTGCCGGCATGCGAGCCGGCACTGATATAATTGCCGATCCTGAACGGGCGAAAGACGATCAGCATGATCCCGGCTGCGAGATTGCTGAGCGTGCCCTGCAGTGCCAGCCCCACGGCGAGGCCTGCGGCACCCAGCACCGCAACCAGCGAAGCGGTTTGAATCCCGAAGCGGTTGAGCACGAAGATGAAGGCAAAGGCCAGTACCAGATAGCGCGCGATGGTGCCGAAGAAGCGGAACAGGCTTTCATCCAGATGCGGGCTCTTGCGCGCGTAGCCGACAATGTAGCGATGCAGCGCCCGCGAGCCGAGATGGGCGATTGCAAGAATGACGACAGCGTAAATCACATTCAGCAGCACGCCGATGATGCTGTTCAACGTGCTCGCGCTGAACAAAGCGGTGACCGCATGGTTGATCGTCATGGATGTCTCCTTCTGCATCTGGTCAAATCATCGCGCCGCGAGATTGCTCGCCTTCGACTTGGCGATTTCGTCAAGACGTTCAATGGGCTGAAACGAAATCGCAAAGCCCGGCTTTAATCTTCGCCTAATCGCGACCGCGTTGGAACACCACCACGCTCTCGACATTGTCCGAGAACGGGAACTGGTCGATCGGCGTTGCGGCCAGAATCTCATAGCCGGCATGGCGCAGCATGCCCGCATCCTGGGCCAGCGCGTCCGGGTTGCAACTTACATAGATGATCCGCTTCACCCCGGCCGGGCGAGGAATTTCATCTGCGCGCCGCAGCCAGCGAAAGGCGGGTCCAGCACCACCACGTCAGCGCCTTTGAAATCCGCGCTCAGCAGCGGGCGGCGATGCAGATCGCGCCTGGCGAAGGTGACGCGCCCGGCAAGCCCGGCATCGCGCGCGGCTTTGTCAGCGGCGTAGACGGCAGGCTCGTCGCCCTCATAGGCTTCCACGCGCGAATGCGGGGCCAGAGCAAAGCTCAGCGTGCCACAGCCGGCATAGAGTTCCACCAGCCGGCTCTTGTTGCGCAGCTTCGGCAGCCCGGCCAGCATCGCCTCGATAATCGCCGCCTCGCCTTCCGGGCAGGCCTGCAGGAAGCCACCCGGCGGCGGTGTGACCGCCACCCGGCAAAGCGCAGCACCGGCGGGCGCAGAATGATGATCGGCTCGGGCAGAGATTTCGGCTCGGCGACGCTGATGCGCGGCGCGTCATGCTCCTTGGCGAAGGCGATCAGGCGGGTACGGTCCGGCTGGGTCAGCGGCGCATCGGCGCGCAGCAATATATCCGGGCCGTTATCCAGCCAGTTGATCACCAGCGAAGCCTCGCGGCGAAAACAGTTCAGGCTGCGCAGCAAGGTGCGAAGCGGTTCCAGCAGCGCCAGGAAATCCGGCCGCAGCAAGGCGCATTCCCGCATATCGACGATTTCGGAAGAGCGCACGCGGTGCAGCCCGAGGCTGATCTCAGCCGCCTTGCGGGATGCCGCCAGATCCACCCGCCGGCGCGTGTGCAGAGGTGCGGCCATTAGCGGCGCGATCTCAGCCTGGGCATAGCCAGCGCGGCTCAAAGCGCGTTCAAGCAGTGCCCGCTTGTCGGGCTTGGCGCGGTCATCGCTGGCACAGCCACCGCAGGCGCCGAAATGAATGCAATGGGACATCATCATGAATTTCTAAAGTTTTTTGAGGTGGGTGGAGATTTTTCAAAAAATCCCCACCGCTTTCGCCGCTTTTTTGTAAAAAAGCGGCACCAAAAAACTTTTATAAATTATGCCGCGAGATCGGAGCCGTTATCTTCCGGCCCATCCGGCTCGTCATCGCCCATCGGCCGGGCTTCGTCACGGCGGCGCAGCAGCATGAAGGCGGGGATCGAGTCGCCAAAACCGCGCACGCCCGGGCCGTGATCACGCTCACCGCGCTCGCCCCGGTCGCGGTCATTGCGGTCGCGCTCACGCGGCCGGCGGTCACGCTCCGGGCGCTCGGGCCGTTCCGCGCGCTCAGGGCGCTCGGGCGTTCCGTACGCTCCGGACGCTCGGCCGGTTTGCGCTCCTTCTCGCCATCCTTGGGCTTGGCGGCCTTGCGCTCACCACGGTCACGCTCACGGCCTTTATTATCCTTGCCGTCTTTACCGTCCTTGCCATCCCTCTTGGGCCCACGGCCCGGCGGCGGCCATCCTCTTCGGACCACTCCACCTCATCCAGACCGGAAACCTCGATGCGCGGGATCGGATTGCCGATCAGCTTCTCCACCGCCTCCACCGCCAGCTTGTCCGCGGGCGAGGCCAGCGTATAGGCGTGGCCTTCGCGCCCGGCGCGGCCGGTGCGGCCGATGCGGTGCACATAATCCTCGGCATGGTGCGGCACGTCGAAATTGAACACGTGGCTAAGCCCGCCAATATCAATGCCGCGCGCCGCGACATCCGAGCAAACCAAGATCTTGATCTCGCCCGCCTTGAATTTCTCCAGCGTGGCAAAGCGCACGCTCTGCGGCAGATCGCCATGCAGCGCGCCGGCGGCAAAGCCATGCTTGCTCAGCGATTTGAACAGAATATCGACATCGCGCTTGCGGTTGCAGAAGACGATGGCGTTCTGCACATCCTCGGCCCGCAGCAGCCGACGCAGCGCCTCGCGCTTATCGATCTCGGAGACCAGCGCCAGCCCGGTGGTGATGGTGGTGGCCACCGAAGCCTGGCGGGAGACGGTGATCTCCTTCGGGTTGCTCAGGAAGGCATCGGCCAGGCGGCGGATTTCCGGCGCCATGGTGGCGGAGAAGAACAAGGTCTGCCGGGTGGTGGGCAGCATCGCGACGATGCGCTCGATGTCCGGGATGAAGCCCATATCCAGCATGCGGTCGGCTTCGTCGATCACCAGCACCCGCACATCGCGCAGCAACAGCCCACCGCGCTCGAACAGATCGATCAGGCGACCCGGGGTGGCGATCAGCACATCCACACCTTTGGTTAGCACCGCCTTCTGGTCGGCCATGCTCTCACCGCCGATCAACAGCGCGTGATTAAGCTTCAGATTCTTGCCGTACTGGACAAAATTTTCCGCCACCTGCAGGGCCAGCTCACGGGTCGGCTCCAGGATCAGCGAGCGCGGCATCCGCGCGCGGGCCCGCGAGCCGGCCAGGATTTCGAGCATCGGCAAGGTAAAGCCGGCAGTCTTGCCGGTGCCGGTCTGCGCCACGCCCAGCACGTCGCGCCCCATCAGCACCACCGGAATCGCCTGCGCCTGGATCGGCGTGGCGTGCACATAGCCCTTCTCCGCCAAGGCGTTCAGGATCGGCTCGGACAGACCCAGCGAGGCGAAGTCCGGCTTCTCTTCCGGCGCGGGCGCGGGATCAGCGATGCGCGCCTCCAGCTCGGCGGGCAGCTCAGCGTTGGGGTCTTGATGGTCGTCTTGTGTGTCGGACAAAAATAGCGTCTCTCGTGGTCGGGGGCGCAAGCCTGCGCCCGTGGTCGGGGCGCAAGCATGCGCCGAGCGCGGAACGCGCCCATGTCAATGCGCCTCGTATCGGCAAAGACTGCCAGGAAGTCAAGGATCGCGTCAGATTTCAGCCGGTTTCGGCGGGTCGAGCGCATCCAGGATCGGACAATCCGGCCGGTCATCGCCATGGCAGCAGGCGGCGAGCTGTTTCAGCGTGCGACTCATCGCCGCCAGCGCGGCGGCCTTCTGGTCCAGCTCCTCGACATGGCGCAGCGCGATCGCCTTCACATCGGCGGAAGAGCGCGTGCGGTCGCGCCAGAGCGAGAGCAGCTGGCGGATATCCTCGAAGGAAAAGCCGAGATCGCGCGAGCGGCGGATGAAACCCAGCTCGTGCAACTCCGCCTCGCTGTAATGGCGGTAGCGGTTTTCGGTACGCATGGGGGCGGCGATCAGCCCGATGCTTTCATAATGCCGGATCATCTTGGCGGAGACGCCGGTGATGGCCGAAGCCTGGGCGATGGTGACCAAACTCATGACGCCCTCCATTGCCGCAGCCGCAGCGCATTGCCAAGCACGCAGAGCGAGGAGGCCGCCATCGCCGCCCCGCCAGCGCCGGGCTGAGCAGCCCGAACGCCGCCGCAGGCAGCCCCAATGCGTTGTAAAATAACGCCCAGAACAGGCCCTGGCGCAGAATCCGCCAGGTCCGGCGGGCCAGATCCAAAGAAGCCGGGCCAGAGAGGGCGCGGCGCGCAGCAGCGAGATGGCGGCCGCCTCGATCGCCACATCCGCCCCTGCCCCATCGCCATGCCGGCATCGGCGGCGGCCAGGGCGGCGGCATCGTTGATGCCGTCCCCCAGCATCGCGACGCGCTGGCCCTGGCTTTGCAAATTCACGATGATGTCACGCTTTTGTTCCGGCGTCGTCTCGGCCTCCACGCGCTCGATGCCGAGCGATTTGGCCAGAGCCTGCGCCACGGCGGCGCGGTCCCCGGTCAGCAGCAGGGTCTTGATGCCCATGGCGTGCAGCCGCGCCACCGCCTGCGCCGCATCCGGGCGCGGCGTGTCGGTAAAACCAAAAGCCCCCAGCGGCGTGCCGTCTGCCAACGCGAGGTAGGACCAGGTCAGCGCATCGCTGGGCGCCGGGGCGCGCGGCACTAGCCGGGAGGAGCCGAACAGATAGGCCACGCCGTCAACCTCGCCCTGCACGCCCTGGCCGGGCAAGGCCTTGAAGGCGGTGGCCGGGGCCACATTGTCCTGGCGCAAAGGCAGGCTCAGCGGATGGGTATCGCGCGCCGCCAGCGCGGCGGCGATGGCGCGCAGCCGCTCCTCGGTCAGATCGGCCAGAGGCCGGATTTCGGCCAAACTCGGGCTGCCGGTGGTCAGCGTGCCGGTTTTGTCGAAGGCCAGAACGTCGATCTTCGCCGCCGCCTCGATCGCATCGGCATCCCGGAATAATATGCCCGCCTTCGCCGCCGCGCCGGTGCCCGCCAGAATCGCCGCCGGGGTCGCCAGCCCCAGGGCGCAGGGGCAGGCAATGACCAGCACCGAGACCGCGTCGATCAGCGCGGTGGAGACAGGCGCGCCATGCAGCAGCCAGCCGGCGAAGGTGAGCGCGGCGATCCCCAGCACCATCGGCACGAACCAGGCGGAAACCCGGTCCGCCAGCTTCTGCACGCGCGGCTTGGCGGCTTGCGCCTGCTCGATCAGCCGGGCCATCCGGTCCAGGAAGCTCTCACCGGGCGGGGCGGTGACGCGCAGGCGCAGCACCGCGTCCAGGTTCAGCGTGCCGGCCAGCAGCTTGGCCCCCTTGCCCCGAGGCTGCGGCAGCGCCTCACCGGTGACCGGGCTTTCATCCAGGCTGCCCTCGCCCTCCAAGATCTCGCCATCCACCGGCACACGCTCGCCGGGCGGATCAGGATCTCGTCATCCACGCGCAGCCTTGACGGCGCCACATCCTCGCCGCTGGCCAGATGCGCCAGCTCCGGGCGCAGCGCCTGCAGCCCCAGCACCGCCTTGGCGGCATCGCGCTTGGCCTGGCCTTCCAGATATTTGCCCAGCCGCACCAGGGCGATGACCGCCACCGAACTTTCCAGATAAAGCGGCCCGCCGGCGAAGACATCCCAAAGCGAGAGCCCGTAGGCGGCGGAGGTGCCCAGCGCGACCAGCAGATCCATATTGCCGCCGCCGGCGCGCAGGGCCAGAAACCCGGCCCGGTAAAAGCGCGCCCCCAGCCAGACCTGCACCAGCGTGGCGCAGATCAGCGGCACCAGCTTGGGCACCGGCATCACCATACTGTCCAGCACCACCGGCACCGCCAGCAGGAAGGCGGCCATCAGCTCGATCTGTTCGCGCCAGCTGGCATCCGGCCGGACGGATTTCACCGGACCGGCGCTATAGCCCGCCCGCTCCACCGCCGCCGCCAACGCCTCCAGCCCTACCTCGCCGCTGACCCTGACATGCGCGCGCTCCAGCGCCAGATTGACACTCGCCGCCTGCACCCCCGGCACCCGTCCCAGCACTTTTTCCACGCGGGCCACGCAGGAGGCGCAGGTCATGCCGCCGATGCTGAGCTCGATATCGCGGGAGGGAGAGAGGGTCTGGTCCATCGCCTCCATATAGGGCTTCCCATCATGGGAGGGTCAAGGCTTGACCTTCCCATCATGGTCCCCCTTATCCAGCATAAATCACAGGAGACCCGATATGGCCGATTCCACCCCCTGCAGTTCGACGTGCCCGATATGGATTGCCAAGGCTGCGTGCGCTCGATCACCGAGGCGCTGCGCAAGCTCGACCCGAACGTGCATGTGGTCGCCGACCTGGAGAGCAAGCGCGTCGTCATTGGCGGCGAGATCGATGCCGGCCGCGCCGCCGAGGCGATCGAGGCGGCTGGGTTTGACGTGAAGGCGGCGGGTTAAGTCATAATTTTTCGCCCCGCCTGCGCCGGATTTCTGCAAGGCCGCTGCAAACAGCCTTGCAGCGACGTGTTTTAACGCTTTTGTTCTTCTTTTGTTCTTGACTTCCCGGGCTGGAATGACCTTAATCAAACCAGAACGGAGCATGAACACACAATGTCTGCGTCTCGGGTACAAATCAAGCAGGAAGCCGGCTTTGGCGCGCTGAAAGGGCGCGGCACCGGGCTCAACCCCGCCAACCGCTTTGAAGCGGCGCGCCGGGACGCCTTCGATGATGGCTGGGACCAGGCGGAAGAGGCCGTGCGGCCGCAAACCAGCCTGATCCGCGATGCCGCGCGCAGCATCATTGCGCGCAATGACAGCCCGGACCTATCCTTCGAGACCAGCATCAACCCGTATCGCGGCTGCGAGCATGGCTGCATCTATTGTTTCGCCCGGCCCAGCCACGCTTATCTCGGCTTCTCCGCCGGGCTGGAGTTCGAGACCAATATCCTGTTCAAGCCGGACGCGCCGAAGCTGCTGGAAAAGGAGCTCTCCCGCCCCGGCTACAAGCCCAACGTGATCGTGCTCGGCTCCAATACCGACCCTTACCAGCCGGTGGAGCGCACGCTGGGCCTGACGCGCGCGATTTTGGAGGTGCTGGAGCGCTTCAACAATCCGGTCGCCATCGTCACCAAATCCGCATTGGTGCTGCGCGATGCCGATATTCTCGGCCGCATGGCGGCGAAGGGGCTGGCGAAGGTGCATCTCTCCATCACCACGCTGGATGCGGATCTGGCCCGGGCGATGGAGCCGCGTGCCGCCGCCCCCGCCCGCCGCCTGGCGGCGATCGCCGGGCTGGTCCAGGCCGGCATTCCCGCGGCGGTGATGGCCTCGCCGATGATCCCCGGCCTCAATGATATGGAGCTGGAGCGCATTCTGGAGGCGGCAGCCGCCGCCGGGGCCGGCAGCGCCTACAGCATCATGCTGCGCCTGCCGCATGAGCTGGGCGAGCTGTTCACCGACTGGCTGAACAAATTCCTGCCCGAGCGCGCCGGCCATGTGCTGAGCCTGATCCGCCAGGCCCGCGCCGGGGCGCTCAACGATGCGCAGTTTCATTCCCGCTTTCAGGGTAGCGGCCCCTACGCGCAGCTGCTGCGCCAGCGTTTCAGCGCCGCCGTGAAGCGGCTGGGGCTGGATGAAGCCACCTCACGCCTCGATATTTCGCAATTTAGTGTCCCCGGCCGGGCGCTGCCCAGCCAGCAAATGAGTCTTTTCTAACCCGTGCGTCCCGCGTCGGTCTAAACAGCGCGTCCCGCGCAAGCGGGAGCGTCCAGCGGGCAGAGTGCCCGCCCAATCCCAAAAGGAGTTTGGTCATGCAGTATCTGTTCTTCATCAATCCGAGCATCGTCATCGGCCTGGTCTCGGCCTTGGGCTGTGCCTACTTCCTCTGCATCTGTGCGGAGGAAACCAAAACCTTGCTGGCCTATCGCCGCTCTATGCGTCAGCCGGTCGAGAAGCTGGCCAGCCATAAGCGCGTGAAATTTCCGCGATTTCCACGCGATATGCGCCATACCAGCGCGCCCGCCCCGTATTTTGCGCCAGCAGATGCGCGGTTTGCGCCTTCCAGGCTTTGATCGCCTCCAGATCGCGCCAATAGGACAGCGCGATCTCCTCATCACCCTCGCTGAGGGCGTGAAATTCCAGGCAGCCGAACTCCTGCAACGCCATGTCGCGCAGGCGCTGCGCCATGGCGCTGTAGTCTTCATCCAGCTGGGCGATTTGCGCCCGGAAAATCACCACATACATCGCCCTGCCCTCACCCTGGCAGGGTGATGTCTGGTGCTGTCACGGTCAAGCCGCAGATGAAATTCGCTCGCCCGGCCTTGGCATCGCGGTTTCCTTACATAAATGATCGGAAACGTTCATTTGGCCGGCGCCGCGCCGGGAAGGATTTCCCCTTTGAGTCAGCAATTGCATCTCGGCGCCTTCATGCGCCCGGTCGGCATCCACACCGCCTGGTGGCGCTATCCCGGCGCCTGGGCGGACGCGAATTTCAATCTTGACCATCTGGTGCAGCTGATCCAGACGCTGGAGCGCGGCCGGTTCGATGCCTTCTTCATGGCTGATCATCTCGGCGTGCTGAACATGGGCATGGATGCGCTCAAGCGCAGCGCCACCGTCACCTCCTTCGAGCCCTTCACCCTGCTCTCGGCCCTGTCGATGGTCACCAGCCGCATCGGCCTGGTCGCCACCGCCTCCACCACCTTCGATGCGCCGTTCCACATCGCTCGGCGCTTTGCCTCGCTCGACCATCTCAGCAAGGGGCGCGCGGGCTGGAACATTGTCACCACCTCCAACCCGGAATCGGCGCTGAATTTCGGCGGCGAGGATCAGATGGAACATGATGAGCGCTACCGCCGCGCGCGGGAGTTCCACGATGTTGTCACCGGGCTGTGGGACAGCTTCGCCGACGATGCCTGGATCCGCGACCAGGAAAGCGGCGTGTTCTTTGATCCGCAGAAAATGCACCGGCTGGATCATCAAGGCGAATATTTCGCCGTGCGCGGGCCTTTGAATATCGCTAGGCCGGTGCAGGGCCGTCCGGTGATCGTACAGGCCGGCGCATCCGAGGCCGGGCGCCAGCTGGCGGCGGAAACCGCCGAGGTGATTTTTGGGTCCGCCCGCACGCTGAAGGATGGTCAGGAATTCTATGCCGATATCCATAAACGCATGGCCGCCCTCGGCCGGGCTGACGACACGTTAAAAATTCTGCCCGCCGCCTTCGTCGTCGTCGGCCGCACCCATGCGGAAGCGCTGGAGAAGAAGCAGCGCCTGGACGCGCTGGTGCATCCGGACAGCGCCCTGCCCAATCTCTCAATGCGCCTGGGCGTCGATGCCAGCCGGTTTGATCTCGACGCGCCCTTGCCCGAACTCCCTCCCACCAATGCCAGCCAGAGCGCGCAGGCGCAGCTGGTGAAGATGGCGCGCGAGCAGAACCTCACCGTACGGCAGCTGGCGCAATATGTCGGCGCCTATGGCGGGCTCAGCTTCGTCGGCACGCCGGGTGAGATCGCCGACGGCATGCAGGAATGGCTGGAGAGCAAAGGCTCCGACGGATTCAACGTGATGTTCAACACCGTGCCGGAAGGGGTGAATGATTTCGTCAATCTGGTGGTGCCGGAACTCACCCGCCGCGGTATCTATCGTGACACCTATGCCGGCACCACGTTGCGCGAGCATCTGGGGCTGGCGCGGCCGGTGAACCGGTTTTTCAGCTGAACATCTGGACGCGAAACCGGGGGACATGGCGGCGCTTAACCTAGCCTCGGGCCCGCGCGCCCGGCGCGGGTGATGACGACCACGCCGTCCCCCGCCTCCACCAGCAGCTCCGGCCCAGGGCGGCTGATCGTCTCGCCGCCGCGCCGGTTCAGCCCAACCACGAACAGGCTCCCCTCCGCCCCGCGCTCGATCTGTCCGATGCTCTGCCCGGCATAGGCGCTGCCCGCCGCCACCGGCAGAATCTCCAGCTCCAGCCCCAGCGTGCGCAGGCCGGTACCCAGCACCTGCATCGGCACCGAATCCGTCAGCGCCGCGCTGCGCGGAAACAGGATCAGCTGGGCGATGCGCTCGGCGCCGATATGGGTCGGCTCCACCACCGCGCTCGCCCCGGCGCGCAGCAGCTTGCTCTTGGTGCTGGCCGCCTCGCCGCGGGCGATGATCTCGATATCGGGGTTGAGATTGCGCGCCGAGAGGGTGATGAAGACATTCACCGCGTCATTCGGCACTACGCAGGCCAATGCCCGCGCCCGGCGCACCCCGGCCTCCTCCAGCACCTGCTCATCCGTGGCATCGCCGGCCAGGGTGAGATGCCCGCGCTCCGCCGCCTCCGCCAGCTTCGCCTCCTCGCGGTCCAGGATCAGAAATTCCGCCCCGCCCGCCTTCAGCTCATCCGCGAGCATATGGCCGATGCGCCCATAGCCGCAGACAATCACATGCCCGCTCATTCTGCCGATCTGCGATTTCATCCGCCGATGCCCCAATAATTGCTGGATCTGCCCGAAGGTGATGAACTGCACCAGCGCACCGGTGAGAAAGATCATGCCGGTGCAGCCGAGCATGATCGTCGCCAGCGTGATCGCGCGCAATTCCGGTGTGACGATCGGGTGCACCTCGTCATAGCCGACCGTGAACACCGTGATGATTACGAAATAGAACGCATCGCCGAGACTCCAGCCGGCAAGGCTGAAGGCGAGCGTGGCGGCCAGCACCACCGCCAGCATGAAGCACAGCCCGCCAATCAAATTGCGAGCCGGGCTGTCGGTGAAATGCCTCATGATACGGACAAAATAAAACCCTTTCGCGGGCGGGCCGCGAAAGGGTTGCTCTGCGCTTGTGGCAGGCGGGCCAGGGTCAGCCCCGCTTGTCGAGCGGCACGTAGTCGCGCTGCGGCGCGCCGGTATAAATCTGACGCGGACGGCCGATGCGGTTGGTCGGATCCTCGATCATTTCCTTCCACTGGCTGATCCAGCCGACCGTGCGCGCCAGCGCGAAGATCGGCGTGAACATGGTGGTCGGGAAGCCCATCGCGCTCAGGATGATGCCGGAATAGAAATCCACGTTCGGATAGAGCTTGCGGGAGACGAAATAATCGTCATGCAACGCGATCTTCTCCAGCTCCATCGCCAGGTCCAGCATCGGGCTGTCCTTGATGCCGAGCTCGCCCAGCACTTCGTGGCAGGTCTTCTGCATGATCTTCGCGCGCGGGTCGAAATTCTTATAGACGCGGTGGCCAAAGCCCATCAGCTTCACGCCGGAATTCTTGTCCTTCACCTGCTCGATGAAGGCCGGGATGTTATCCTTGTGGCCGATTTCAGCGAGCATCTTCAGCACGGCCTCATTGGCGCCGCCATGGGCGGGGCCCCAGAGCGAGGCGATGCCGGCGGCGATGCAGGCAAACGGGTTTGCGCCGGTGGAGCCGGAGAGACGCACCGTGGAGGTGGAGGCGTTCTGCTCATGGTCGGCGTGCAGGATCAGGATCCGCTCCATCGCCTTGGTCAGCACCGGGTTGGGCTTGTAATCCTCGGCCGGGACGGCGTGGAACATATACAGGAAGTTTTCCGCGTAGGAGAAATCGTTGCGCGGATACACGAAAGGCTGGCCGACATTGTATTTATGCGCCCAGGCGGTGATCGTCGGCATTTTCGCGATCAGCCGGTAGGCGGAAATCTCGCGCTGGCGCTCATCATGGATGTCGATGCTGTCGGGATAGAAGGCGGACATGGCGCCGACCACGGAGCAGAGCATCGCCATTGGGTGGGCATCGCGACGGAAGCCGTTCCAGAAATTGCGGATCTGCTCATGCAGCATGGTGTGGCGGGTCACGCCGTGGGTGAATTTTTCCAGCTCCGGGGCGGTCGGCAGGGCGCCGAAAAGCAGCAGATAGGCGACTTCCAGGAAGGAGGAATGCTCAGCCAGCTGGTCGATCGGGTAGCCACGATGCAGCAGCACGCCCTCATCGCCGTCGATATAGGTGATGGAGCTTTCGCAGGAGGCGGTGGAGCCATAGCTCGGATCGAAGGTGAAGATGCCCAGCTCGCTCTGGAGCTTGCGGACATCCATGCAGTCCGTGCCGAGCGAACCGCCCAGCACCGGCAGCTCGGCCTGCTTGTTGTTGAACGTAAGCGTTGCCGTGCCGACCTGTTTGGTCTCGGTTTGAGCCATGTGCTTCACCTTCTATTTTGACTTTTAGGGGCGTCGGAAAGGCGATCCCGACGGGACGAAACTGATGCAGCGTTATTCAATCCGCCGTCCCGTGTAAAGCCAGTGTGCCGCGCCGCAGCATGGCAGCCCCTCCAGAGCAGGGCGTTGAAATGGTTGGGAGCGCTACCGGCATATGTCACCCAATGCCGCAATTTTGCCGTAAAGGGTTCAAATCGCAGATGAAAGCCGGATGCTTGCCACAGGCCGCCGTGCGGCAGGGCTGCGCGCAACGCATAAGCGGCCTCGCAGCCCCCACCCTGGCGCAAAAATTCTTGGACTTAGAGCATCAAGCTTTTAGCTTGATGCTCTAAGTTTTGTTTTGGCGAGCAATTTCATGTGTTTAGGTTGACGCTGTCACGTCAACCTAAACACATATTGCTCTAAGCTCTCGAGGCGGCGATGGCGGCGGAACCTTCACCGCCTCCGCCCAAAAACTTTTTATTTCAATATCTTGTTTAGACCTCGAAGCTCAGTTCCTCGGGCCAGTCCGGCTTGGTCATGGCGCGCGGCATATGGATGCCGCATTCCGTCTTCGCCTTGCCGGCCCAGCGGCCGGAGCGCTTATCGGCGCCGGGCAGCGGCTTCATCGTGCAGGTGGCGCAGCCGATGGAGCTGTAGCCCTGCGCCTGCAGCGGATGCGCCGGCAGGTCATGCGCCGGGAAATAGGCTTCCAGCATCGCATCGTCCCAGAAAGCCAGCGGGTTGATGGTGATGCGCCCATCCGCGCCGGTTTCCTGCAGCTGCAGCTGCGCGCGGGTGGCGGACTGGCCGCGCTTGCGCCCGGTGATCCAAGCGCTGAACCCCTCCAGCGCGTCGTCCAGCGGGTTGGTCTTGCGGATGGCGCAGCACAGATCCGGGTCTTTCTCCCAGAGCCGGCCATCGGGATCATAGGCGGCGAGTTGCTTGCCCGAGGGGCGGATGGAGCGCACCCCGGTGAGGCCGAGCCGGGCGATCAGAATGTCCCGATAGGCCAGGGTTTCGGGGAATAATTTGCCGGTATCGAGGAAAATCACCGGCAGGCCGGGGTCGATCTGCGCCACCATATGCAACAAAATCGCGGACTCGGTGCCAAACGAGGACACCAGCGCGATCTGCCCCGGGAATTGTCGGGTCATCGCCTCGCGCAGAACGGACAAGGCATCGGTATTGAGAGGCAGGCTGTCGGGCATTTCGGATGGTCCAGAAAAAGAGTGCAACCGGATCGCGGCTATTTTGATTTCGGGCAGGAGAGCCAACAGCTCTGCTCGACGATGTCGTCGATGCGTCGGGCGGCTTCCGGCATCGGCACATGCTCCGCCTGCCAGCCCTGGCGCAGCGCCGCGATCTCCTTCACCCGCGCCGCCCAGCTCTCCGGAAAACAGGCTTCCAACCGCCGGCGCAGCGCGCCCGCGAGGCCAGGCGCCTGGCCGCCGGTGGAGATGGTGAGCAGGAAATCCCCGCGGCGGATTTCCGCGACCGAGTTGAAATCGCAGAATTCCGGCACGTCCTCGACATTGACGAGCACATTGGCGGCGCGCGCCGCCTCGGCCAGCGGGCGGTATTGCGCCGGCTCCAGCCCCACCATCCACAGCACATGCAAGCCCGCAACCTCATCCGGGCGGGGCAGCCGGTTCAGCCCCTCCTCACCGGCCGCGTCCAGAATGGCCGGGTCCGTGCTGAACACCGAAAGCCGCTGCGCCCCGGCCGCGCGCAGGCCGCGCAGACGGCGCAGGGCGGAGGTGCCAGCGCCAGCCAGGGCGAGGTTCAGGCGAGAAGGGTTGAGAGCCAATGGGATCATGGGGATTTAGAAAAGCATTTTACCGGCAGTTGCAATATCCCGCTGAAAATAAGGATTTCCTGCCAAACCTTGGGGACAGAAAAAAATAATTTTGTTAAAATCGCGCATGCGGGACAAACAAAACCCAAAATACCCTGTAGATATATAGAGATTATCCAGTTTTTAATCCAGCGCGTCCGCACGGGTTCAGGGGCGCAACGGCACGTCCTGCAATTCCGGCGTGGTCAGATCCATGCGGAATATCGTCCCGGCCGGGCCGGTACGCAGCATCACCAGCTCGCCGCCATGGGCGCGGATCAGGTCGCGGGCGATGGCCAACCCCAGCCCGGTGCCGCCGCTGCGGGCCGAGCCGCTGAAGGGACGGAACAGATTGGCCTGGGCCCGCGCCGGCAGGCCGGGCCCGTTATCCGTCACCAGCAGACGGGTCTGGGCGCCTTCCGTCTCGGTGCTCAGCGTGATCCTGGTCGCCCCGGCCTCGGCGGCGTTGCGGATCAGATTGGCGAGAACGCGGTAGAGCTGCGCCTGGTCGAGCTGCAGCACGAGCGCCGCCGGCACCTGGTTGACCACCGCCCACCCGCCATCCTCCGGCACCAGGCTCTGCGCCACCTCCTCCACCAGCGCGTGCAGCCGCACCGGCGTGCGGTTGACCGGCGGCGGCCCCTCGCGCGCGAAATCGACCGTTCTGGCGACAAACTGGGTGGCGCGCTCCACGGCGGGGACCAAGGTGCGGGTGGCGCGCTGGACCAACGGGTCCTGCACGTCCTGCAGCCGGTCCGCGACCAGCAGCGCGGAGGAGAGGATGTTGCGCAGATCATGCGCGATCTTGGCGACCGAGGTGCCGACGGCGGCGAGCCGGGCATTGCGCCAAAGCGCGGCGCGTAGCTCATCCTGCATGATTTTCAGCTCCGCGGCGGCGCGGGCGATATCATCCTTCGGGTCGGCGGCCATCTGGTCGAGTGCCGCGCTGCCCTGCTCCTCCGGGGATTCGCGGAAATGAATGATCGCCGAAATCAGCACTTCCATCGGCCGCACCAGCAGCCAGTTGAGCACGGTATAGACCAGCAGCCCGGTCAACAGCGCCACCACCAGGGCGAAATCGAAGCCGCTGCGGGCAAAGGCCTTCAGTTCGAGGGCCAGCGGCGTGGTATCGACCAAGACTTCCAGCATCGCGCCATCGATATCGGGGTCCGGCACCCGTACGGCCTCCTCGCGCGGCGCGCCGCCCGTCAATTGCTCCAGAGCGCGGCAGATACTGGTGAAAAACCCTTCGCGGGCGCTGTCGATCAGCTTGGCGCCGCGCGGCAATGGCGCATTGATCTGCCAGCGCAGCGCTTGATGATCCGGCATCAACAGCTTGAGCCGCTGCACCCCGGCATGGCGGAGAATGTCGTCGATGGTGGCGGCGGAGGGGTTTTGCAGCAAGGCGTAGGAGGCGAGACGCGCCTGAACAACACGCTGTTCCAGCCATTCCTGCCGGCGTTGACCAAGGCCCGGCAGCAGCACCAGCAAATCCATCAGCAGAATGGCGATGACGGTAACCCACAGCACCTTGGAGGACAGGGAAGCCGGCTGCGGCCGAAAATTCAACTGCCGCAGGCGCTTCAGCGAGATCATTCGCTGTGCAACGCTCGTTCGGCAGCCTCGCGGCCGGCGGCGAACAGCGCCTCCAGGAAGGGGCGGTCGGTATTCAGCTTGGAATTGAGCGGGTGGCGGGCCAGCGCCGCATCGGCGCTGACCTCGATCAGTTGCACCCGCTTGGGCAGCAGCGCCAGTTCGGCGTCCAGCGGTGCCTGGAAGGCGATTTCGTGCAGCCTGTGCACGATGTCGGCGGTAGCGGTGGGCACGCCGGGGCGCCTGCGCGGCTGCGCGCGGATCAACACCAGCCGCTCCGGTGCCGGCTCCAGCACCGGTGCCAGCGGCGGGTTGCAGCTATAACCGCCATCCCAATAATGCCGGCCGCCGATCGTCACGGTGGGAAACATCATCGGGATGCAGGCCGAGGCCAGCAAGGCCTCGACGCCGATCTCGGCATTGCTGAAAATCGCCGCCTCGCCGCTTTCCACATCGGTGGCGCCAACATAGAGCCGCGCCGCATCGGGAGCGCGCAGCGCGGCGACATCCAGCAGCTCGCGCAGCAGCGGCTCCAGCGGATTCTGGCCGAGCGGGTTGAGCACGCCGGGGTCGAACATCCGCAGCGCCTGGGTCAGCCCGCTCCAGGCGAAATCATTGCTGAAGGCCTTGGTGGTGTCCCACATCCAGTCCAGCGGCGTGGCGGGGATATTGCCGAGCAGATTGCCCTCCATCACCCGGCCCCAGAGCCGCGCCACGGCGGCGCGCGCGCCGGAGGGGCCGGCCTTCACCATCCCCTGCACCGCCATCGCCGCGATCATCGCGCCGGAGGAGACGCCGGTGACGGCATCGAAGCTCAGCCCGTCCTCCAGCAGCCGGTCCAGCGCGCCCCAGGTGAAAGCGCCATGCGCGCCGCCGCCTTGCAAGGCGAGAACGGTACGTGGACGGGCAGCGAAAAAATTCTTCATCTCGATCACCATTCTGTGACCGGAAACAACCGACTTGGCAAATTTTTACATCTCGGATGTGCAAGGCAGGACAACCGAAGGTGAAGTTGGCGAACCGGTACGCAGGGGGTAACGGGGAAGGCAGAAGCCGCCGAGTCGGCCAGGATCAGGGCATCAGCCCCCTCGCCCCCGCCATGGCCCGCGCGGCAACCGGCGCGAAGCTGCTCATCGCGGGCAGCTTTATGACGCTTTCCGGAATTCGACAGGGCGCCGCGGCGGCGGGTTCGACACCATCTTGCCGCGCCAAGCGCCTGCGCGATTGACGCGGCGGTACTGCCCCGCCTATACCCCGCCAACCCCGCCGGACCAGGGATGGCCCGGTGAACGCTATTGTTTATAAATTGCCGGAGTAGAATGCCGTGAAACGGACCTATCAACCTTCCAAACTCGTCCGCAAGCGCCGGCACGGGTTCCGCGCCCGCATGGCGACGGTCGGCGGCCGCAAGGTCATCGCCAACCGCCGCTCCAAGGGCCGCGCCAAGCTCTCCGCCTGATCGCGCGCCCACGCGCGCCGCTTATGCCCATGGCCACTGCCCAAACACCGCCCGCCCGGCTGACCCGGCGCGCCGCGTTTTTGCGCCTTGCGGCCAAGGGCAGGAAAACCGCCAAGCACGGCTTCGTGCTGCAGGCCGTCCAGGACGGCCAGGCGGAGAGCGTGCGTGTGGGCTACACGGCCACGAAGAAAATCGGCAACGCCGTCTGCCGTAACCGTGCCAAGCGCCGGTTGCGGGAGGCGGCGCGTCTGGTTTTGGCCGGCCGCGAGCTGCCCGGCGTCGAGCTGGTGCTGATCGCCCGGCGCGAGACCGGCGAGATGGAATTCGCGCGGCTGACGCAGAATCTGAAGCGCGCGCTGGACGAGGTGCTGGCATGAGCCCGGCCGCCTTGCTGCTCTCAGGTGCCGTGCGCGCCTATGAGCTGACGCTGCGCCCGGTGATCGGCGCCAATTGCCGCTTCTACCCCTCCTGCAGCGCCTATGCGCGCGAGGCTCTGGCCTGCCATGGCGCGGGCCGCGGCAGCCTGCTCGCGGCAAAGCGCATCCTGCGCTGCCACCCTTTCAATGCCGGCGGATACGACCCGGTTCCCACCCCGAAGGATAGCTGACCCTGATGGACACCAAGCGCCTCATCCTCGCCCTTGCCATATCCTTTGGCATTTTAGCGGTGTTCACCGTGGTGCAGGAGAAATTCTTCCCGCATCCCGCCCCCAGCCCGGCGCAGACCGTGCAGCAAGCGAAGGAAGCCGCCGGCACCAAGCAAGCGGCGATCGAGGCCGGTGCGCCCGGCACCGCGCAGAGCGCGCCCGCCAACGGGCCGCGCCTCGCCGTCGATGCGCCGATGCTCAAAGGCAGCATCGGGCTGACTGGTGCGGTGTTCGATGACGTGGTGCTGAAAGGCTATCACGAGACCATCGCCAAGGATTCGCCGCTGGTGCAGATCGAGGGCCGGCGCGGCGGCGACACTCCCTCCTACGCCCAGTTCGGCTGGACCGCGCCGGATGGCGTGAAGGTGCCCGATAACAGCACCGTCTGGACCCCAGCGCGCAGACGCTGACGCCGGGTAGCCCGGTCACCCTCTCCTGGGATAACGGCCAGGGCCTGACCTTCCAGCTGCTGCTGAAGATCGACGATAAATTCATGTTCACCGTCACCCAGAACGTGGTCAACCACGGCGCGGCGCCGGTGAAGCTTTACCCCTGGTCGCGCGTGGTGCGCGATTACCAGCCCAAGGTCGCCTCCAGCTGGGTGCTGTTCGATGGCCCGCTCGGCGTGTTCAACGGCACGCTGAAGCAGGAAGGCTATGGCGCGCTGAAGAGTGAGGGCGAGAAGAAGGCAGGCGGTGTGGCCTATTCCACCTCCGGCCCCGGCGGCTGGGCCGGCATCACCGACAAATACTGGCTGACCGCCGTGGTACCGACGCAGAGTGCGACGATGAACGCCACGATGAGCTACGGCACGGTGAGCGACGGCGATGGCGGCGCCTACCAGACCAGCTTCATCACCCAGACCCCGCTCGACGTGCCCGCCGGCGGCCAGGCGGGTTTCACCAGCCATCTCTTCACCGGCGCCAAGGTGGTGAAGATCCTGGATCAGTATCAGAGCCAGTATCAGATCCCGGCCTTCTACAAGGCGGTGGATTTCGGGCATCTCTATTTCCTGACCAAGCCAATCTTCTTCTGCCTGGACTGGCTGAACACCCTCACGGGCAATTTCGGCCTCGCGATCATCATCTTCACCATCGGCGTGAAGCTGCTCTTCTTCCCGCTGGCGAGCTATTCCTACCGCTCGATGGGCCGGATGAAGGCAATGCAGCCGAAGATCGCGGCGCTGAAGGAGCAGTATAAGGACGACAGCACCAAGCTCCAGCAGGCGACGATGGAGCTGTATCGCAGCGAGAAGATCAACCCGGCCTCGGGCTGCCTGCCGATGGTGGTGCAAATCCCGGTGTTCTTCGCGCTGTACAAGGTGATCTTCATCACCATCGAGATGCGCCACGCGCCGTTCTTCGGCTGGCTGCATGACCTCTCCGCGCCGGACCCGACGAATATCTTCAACCTGTTCGGCCTGATCCCGTTCGACCCGATGAGCATCAACCCGATCCTGCATGTCGGCCTGCTGCCGATCATCATGGGCGGCACGATGTATCTGCAGCAGAAGCTGAACCCGGCCCCGGCCGATCCGGCGCAGCAGAAAATGTTCCAGTTCATGCCGGTGATCTTCACCTTCATGCTGGCGCGCTCGCCGGCGGGGCTGGTGCTGTACTGGACCTGTAACAACATTCTTTCCGTGGGGCAGCAATGGCTGATCATGCGCAGGGCGATGGCGCCGAAGCAGACGGTCCCGGCAAAGGGCTGAATTTCGAAACCGCCGGGCCCAGCCCGGAGCAGATCGAGGCGGGGCGCAAGCTCTTCGCCTCGCCCTGCGAGTTCTTCTATGCCGCGCAGGCGCTGGACCATCTGCCAGAGCCGCGCGGCAATGAGATCGCGCTGGCGGGGCGCTCCAATGTCGGCAAATCCTCGCTGATCAATGCGATCACCGGGCGCAAGGCGCTGGCGCGGGTCTCGCACCAGCCCGGCCGCACCCGGCAGCTGAACTTCTTTGAATGCCAGGCGGGCCCGTGGTGCTGGTGGATATGCCAGGCTACGGCTACGCCGAGGCGCCGAAGGAGATCAAGCGCGACTGGCAGGGGCTGATGCTGGATTATCTGCGCGGCCGCCCCAATCTGCGCCGGGTGTTCCTGCTGCTGGATGCGCGCGTCGAGATCAAGGTTTCCGACGAGACGGTGATGGAGCTGCTCGACCAGGCGGCGGTGCCGTTCCAGATCGTGCTGACCAAGGCCGATTCGGTGAAGCCGGCGGCGCTGAAGCGCAAACAGGATGAGGTGCGGGCCTTGACCGCGCAGCACCCTGCCGCCCTCCCCCAGATACTCACCACGTCGAGCGCGGGCAGCATCGGCATCGAAGAGCTGCGCGCCGCCATTGCCGAATTCGTTGAATGAGGACGAGATGACCAGAGCAGACATCACCGACGCGACCCGCGAAGCGCATATCGTCACCAAGGTGCTGCCGTATCTGCGCCGTTATGCGGGTGCGACCATCGTGGTGAAATATGGCGGGCATGCGATGGATGGATCGCTGGCCAATGAATTCGGGCGTGACATCGCGCTGCTCAAGCAGGTCGGCATCAACCCGGTGGTGGTGCATGGCGGCGGGCCGCAGATCAATGCGATGCTCAAGCGCCTCAACATCCAGTCCAGCTTCATCCAGGGGCTGCGGGTGACCGACGCCGCCATGGTCGAGGTGGTGGAGATGGTGCTGGCCGGCACCGTGAACAAGCAAGTGGCCGGGCTGATCAACGCCGCCGGAGCGCTGGCTGTGGGCATCTCGGGCAAGGATGGCGGGCTGATCCGCGCGCGCAAACTGCGCCGGACCTACAAGGACCCGGACAGCGCGATCGAGCAGGTGCTGGATCTGGGTTATGTCGGCGAGCCGATGTTCATTGATACCCGCGTCATCCACGCGCTGACCGGCGCCGGGCTGATCCCGGTGATCGCCCCGGTGGGGGCGGGCGAGGATGGCCAGACCTACAATATCAACGCCGATACCGTGGCCGGCGCCATTGCCGGGGCGCTGAACGCGCAGCGTTTGCTGATGCTGACCGACGTGCCGGGCGTGCTGGATAAGAGCAAGACGCTGCTGGCGGATTTGTCGCTGACGCAGATCCGTTCGCTGATCGCCGATGGCACCATCTCCGGCGGGATGATCCCGAAGGTGGAGACCTGCATGGAGGCGGTGACGCAAGGCGTGAAGGGAGCGACCATCCTGGATGGCACCGTGCCGCACGCGCTGTTGCTGGAGCTGTTCACCGAGCATGGCATCGGCACGATGATCCATAAATAACGCAGGGTTTTTCAACACAAACCGCTGAAAAACCGGGGTGTTGGCGCAATGACGCCGGCACCCCGTTTTTACGCGTCTCGCCGGCTTTTGCCCCTGGAGACGATCCGGGCGGTTCAGAGCGCGGCCACCAGCAGATAAACCACCGCGCCGACCACAGCCGAAGCCGGGATGGTCACCAGCCAGGCTACCACCACGCGGCTCGCCACACTCCAACGCACCGCCGAGGCCCGCCGCGCCGCCCCTACCCCTACGACGCAGCCCATGATGGTATGGGTGGTGGAGACCGGCACGCCCAGCGCGGAGGCCGAGAACAGCATGATCGACCCGCCCGCCGAGGCGCAGAAAGCCTGGTGCTGGTCCAGCCGGGTGATCCGGCTGCCCATGGTCTGGATGATCTTCCACCCCCCGCCAGCGTGCCCAGCGCCATCGCGATGTAGCAGCCAACCACCACCCAGCCCGGCACATGGAAATGCGGCCCGAGCAGCCCTTGCGAGAACAGCAGCACGGCGATGATGCCCATGGTCTTCTGCGCGTCATTGGCGCCATGGCCCACCGAATAGGCCGCCGCCGAAAGCAGATGCAGCGGCTTGAACATCGCTTCCGCTCCCCGCGCCGTCACGCGCTGGAACAGCCAGCTGGTCAGCAGCATCAGCGCCATCGAGACGAATAGCCCGACCAGCGGCGAGATCACGATGGCCAGCACGGTCTTGTTCACCCCGCCCCACACCACCGCATGCCAGCCCGCATGCGTCACCCCCGCCCCCAGCAGCCCTCCGATCAGCGCGTGGCTGGAGGAGGAGGGAATGCCGCGCCACCAGGTGAAGACATTCCAGGCCATCGCCCCCACCAGCGCGCCGAACACCACTTGCGGGGTGACCACATGCGCATCGACGATGCCCTTGCCCACGGTCGCCGCCACTTTCAGCCCGAAAATCCAATAGGCGGCGAAATTGAAAAAGGCGGCGAAGGCCACCGCCTGCATCGGACCCAGCAGCCTTGTGGAAACCACCGTGGCGATGGAGTTGGCGCTGTCATGCACGCCATTGACGAAATCGAAGGCCAAAGCCAGCGCCACCAGGGCGATCAGCAGCGGCAAAGCCAGCGTGGCATGCGCGATCATGGCGGCCTCAGGAATGGTCGATGACGAGGCCGTCAATCTCGTTGGCGACATCCTCGAACCGGTCCACCACACGCTCCAGATGGCTGAAAAGCTCGCGCGCGACGATAAAGCCCATCGGGTTCGCCGCGCCATGCGCCTTGAAGGCTTTCTTCAGCCCGGCGGCATGGATGTCATCCGCCTGGCCCTCCAGGCGCACCAGCCGCCCGGTCAGCTCATGCAGCCGCGCCGCATTGGCGTGGATGTTGCGCAAAAGCGGCAGCGCCTCGCCCAGCAGCCGGGCGGAATCGGCGATGATGGCGCCCATGTCGCGCATCTCCGGCTCGAAGGCGGAAACCTCGAACAGAGCGGTAGCCCGGGCCGTCTGCTGCATCTCGTCGATGGCATCATCCATCGAGGAGATCAGCCCGGTAATGGCGCTGCGGTCGAACGGGGTGAGGAAGATGCGGCGCACGCTGCGCTTCACCTCACGGGTGATGGCGTCCGCCTCCTCCTCGCGCTCATTGATCTCGCGCATATGCTGGCCCATGCCCTCGCCGCCCTGCAGCAGGCGGGTCAACGCGCCGCTGGCGGCCAGCAAGGTCTGGCCATGCGCCTCGAACAATTCGAAAAACTGCCCCTTCTGCGGCAGCAGCGCCTGGAACCAATGAAACATCCGCAACCCGTCCTTCAAGCCCCGCAGCCGCTCCAGAAAGGCGGCGCGCTTATCCAAACTCGCCAGCTCGCTGCCACGAAAACTGCGGATCAGCTGGCCCAGATCCACCTCATCCACCGCCTTGGCCGCCTCGCGCAGGGGAAACCAGCGCCGCTCGCGCTCGGCGCGCTCCGGCCATTCCTCCAGCAGCCCGGTGACGGCAAGCGGGAACACATCCACATCCACGAGCAGGGAGGCGCCGGTGCGCAGCAATTTCCGGTAGCGATAGCTGCCCAAAGCCGCCGGGCAGGCCGCGCCCTCGATCCCGGCTTCCTCGAACGCTTCCTGCGCGGCGGCGGCGTGCGGCGGCAGACCCTTCATGCGGTTGCCCTTGGGCAGCACCCAGCGATGGGTGCGCCGGGAGGTGACGAGCATCACCTCGATCGGCGCATCCAGGGCGGTGCCCGCGATACGGTAAGGGAGAGCGGCAATCTGGCGGATAATCGGACCTGCGAACGTGAAAAAGACGGCTGAAAGCCGGGCTTATCCGCCGCTTCCCCTGTCACGTCAATGTCACATTTGCGCGCGTCAGTCAGCTCTCTTGCACAGGCACATGCACGAACCCGCTCATCAGCACCCGTGCCGAGCGGCTCATCACCGCCTTGGCCACCAACCAGGCGCCGTTCTCCTGCTTCGCCCCGGCGCCGACGCGCAGACTGCCCGAAGGATGGCCAAAGCGCACCGCCTCGCGCACACCGCCGCCGGCCGCCAGATTGACCAGCGTGCCCGGCACCGCAGCCGCCGTGGCAATGGCGACCGAGGCCGTGCCCATCATCGCATGATGCAGCTTGCCCATGGACATGGCGCGCACCAACAGATCGATATCCCCCGCCGCGATTGGCTTGCCGGCGGAGGAGATGTAACCGGCGGGTTGCGCCACCCAGGCGAGCTTGGGCGTGTGCTGGCGCGTGGCGGCCTCCTCCAGCGTCTTGATCAGGCCCATTTTCAACGCGCCATGAGCGCGGATCGTCTCCAGCCTGGCAAGCGCCGCAGGATCGCCATTCACATCATCCTGCAGCTCGGTGCCCTTATACCCAGCGCCGCGGCGTTGAGGAAAATCGTCGGGATGCCGGCATTGATCATCGTCGCCTCGAAGCTGCCAATGCCCGGCACTTCCAGCGTATCGACAACATGACCGGTGGGAAACAACGCCCCGCCATCGCCTTCCTCGGCGGGGTCGAGAAATTCCAGCTCGATCTCGGCGGCGGGGAAGGTCACGCCATCCAACTCGAAATCCCCTGTCTCCTGCACCGCGCCATTCGTCATCGGCACATGTGCGATGATGGTCTTGCCGATATTCGCCTGCCAGATGCGGATGGTGGCGAAGCCGTCACGCGGCAGCCGCGCCGGATCGACCAGCCCGTTGCTGATCGCGAACGGCCCGACGGCGGCGGAAAGATTGCCGCAATTGCCTGACCAATCGACAAATGGCTTGTCGATGGCGACCTGGCCGAAGAGATAATCCACATCATGATCCGGCCGCGTGCTGGCACTCAGGATCACGGTTTTCGAGGTGCTGGAGGTCGCCGCCCCCATGCCGTCAATCTGCTTGCCGTAGGCATCCGGGCTGCCGATCACCCGCATCAACAACGCATCGCGCGCCGGCCCCGGCTTTTGCGCCGCCGCCGGCAGATCCTGCAACCGGAAGAATACGCCCTTGGAGGTGCCGCCGCGCATATAGGTGGCGGGAATTTTAATCTGGGGGGCAAATGCCATGGCGCTCACTCCGCCGCCTGCGCGGCACTCAGGAAGTCCTCAGCAAAACGCTGCAACACCCCGCCGGCCTCATAGATCGAAACCTCCTCGGCCGTATCCAGCCGGCAGGTGACGATTTCCTGCGAGACCGTGCCTTCCTTGTGATGGATGGTGAGCATCAGCTCCGCACGCGGTCGCAGCGCGCCGGTGACATCATAGGTCTCGGTGCCGTCCAGCCCCAGCGCCAGGCGGGTGCGTCCTGGTTTGAATTGCAGCGGCAACACCCCCATGCCGATGAGATTGGTGCGATGGATGCGCTCAAACCCTTCCGCGACAATCACCTCAACCCCCGCCAGCCGCACGCCCTTCGCCGCCCAATCGCGCGATGAGCCCTGGCCGTAATCGGCGCCCGCGATGATGATCAAAGGTTGGCCGCGCTGCATGTAGGTTTCAATCGCTTCCCACATGCGCATGGTTTTGCCTTCCGGCTCCACCCGCGCCAGCGAGCCCTTGCGTACCGCGCCCTGCTCATCGCGCACCATCTCATTCAGCAGTGTCGGGTTGGCGAAGGTGGCGCGCTGGGCGGTGAGATGATCGCCGCGATGGGTGGCGTAGGAATTGAAATCCTCCTCCGGCAGCCCCATCCGCGCCAGATATTCGCCCGCCGCCGAATCCGGCAGGATGGCGTTGGAGGGCGAGAGATGATCGGTGGTGATATTATCGCCCAATATCGCCAGCGGGCGCATATTGCGCAGAAGCCGCGCCCCGGCCAGCGCCCCCTCCCAGTAGGGTGGACGGCGAATATAAGTGCTCTGGCCGCGCCATTCATAAAGCGGACTCACCTTGCGCCGGGCCGCGCGGGTGCCGAACATCGCCTCATAGACCGTGCGGAACTGCTCGGGCTTCACCGAGGCCGAAACCACCGCATCGATTTCCTCATCGCTCGGCCAGAGATCCTTCAACCGGATCTCCTTACCGCTTGCATCATGGCCCAGCACATCGCGCTCGATATCAAAGCGGATCGTGCCCGCGATGGCGTAGGCGACAACCAAAGGCGGCGAGGCCAGGAAGGCCTGCTTGGCGTAGGGATGAATGCGGCCATCGAAATTCCGGTTCCCGGAGAGCACGGCGGTGGCGTAGAGATCGCGCTCGATAATCTCCTGCTGAATCACCGGATCCAGCGCGCCGGACATGCCGTTGCAGGTGGTGCAGGCGAAGGCCACAATGCCAAAGCCAAGCTTTTCCAACTCTGCCGTCAGCCCCGCCTCGTCCAGATACAGAGCCACCGCCTTCGAGCCAGGGGCGAGCGAGGATTTCACCCAGGGCTTGCGGGTGAGCCCGGCGCGGTTGGCATTGCGCGCCAGAAGCGCGGCAGCGATGACATTGCGCGGGTTGGAGGTATTGGTGCAGCTGGTAATCGCGGCGATGATCACGGCGCCATCCGGCATCTTCCCAGCTTCCTCCACCCAGGGTGCGGCCACACCACGCGCGGCAAGGTCCGAAACAGGTAACCGCTTATGCGGGTTGGAGGGCCCGGCCATGCTGCGCACCACGGAGGAAAGATCAAAACGCAGCACACGCTCATATTCGGCCTGCGCGAAATCATCAGCCCACAAGCCCGTGGTTTTAGCGTAGGTTTCCACGAGAGCGATCTGGGAAGCCTCGCGCCCGGTCAGGCGCAGATAATCGATCGTCTGCTCATCGATGGCGAACATCGCCGCCGTCGCCCCATATTCCGGCGCCATGTTGGAGATGGTGGCGCGGTCGCCAATGGTCAGGCTGCGCGCCCCTGCCCCGTAAAATTCCAGATAGGCACCAACAACTTTCTCACGGCGCAAAAATTCGGTGAGGCTGAGCACGATATCGGTGGCGGTAATGCCCGGCTGCCTGCGGCCGGTGAGTTCGACGCCGATAATATCCGGCAGCCGCATCCAGGAGGCGCGGCCCAGCATCACATTCTCCGCCTCCAACCCGCCAACGCCGACGGCGATGACGCCGAGCGCATCCACATGCGGCGTATGGCTGTCCGTGCCGACCAGCGTATCCGGAAACGCCACCCCATCCTGGGTGTAGATCACCGGGGAAAGCCGCTCCAGATTGATCTGGTGCATGATGCCATTGCCCGCCGGCACGACATCGATATTATCGAAAGCCTCGCGCGTCCAATTGATGAAATGGAAGCGATCGGCATTGCGGCGCTCCTCGATTTCCCGGTTTTTCTGAAACGCGTCTTTCTCAAACCCGGCATGCTCGACCGCCAAGGAATGATCGACAATCAGCTGCACCGGCACCACCGGGTTCACTTTCGCCGGATCGCCACCTTTTTCCGCGATCGCATCGCGTAGCCCCGCCAGATCCACCAACGCCGTCTGCCCCAGAATATCATGGCAGACCACGCGCGCCGGATACCAGGGAAAATCAATCTCGCGCTTGCGTTCGATCAGCTGTTTCAGAGCCGCTTCCAGAAGCGCCGGGTCGCAGCGCCGCACCAGATTTTCCGCCAGCACCCGCGATGTATAGGGCAATGTCGCGTAGGCGCCGGGCGCAATCGCCTCCACCGCCTCGCGCGCGTCAAAATAATCCAGCCCGGCCTGGCCGAGGGGCTTACGGTACTTGCTGTTCATCGCTTGGCTTCCTGCAAATTCTGTTTTTCGATATTGAGCCGGGAGGTGCGGATATGCCGGCGCATCAAAAGCTCCGCGAGCTCACCGTCACCTTGCGCGATGGCGTCCAATATCCGGTGATGCTCGGCAAAGGCCTGCGCCGGGCGGTTGGGCATGCCGGCATATTGGATGCGATACATCCGGGCCAGCTGGTAAAGCTCATCGCATAACAGCCGGAACAGCATGGCATTGCCACTGGCCTTGACGATGCGATAATGAAAATCGAAATCGCCTTCCTGCTGATAATAGCCGCGCCCGGCCTGGAAGGCTTCATCGCGCTCATGCGCGGCCAGTACCGCGCGCACCGCCTCCACCTCTTGCGGGCTCATCCGCTCGGCCGCCAACCTGCAGGCCAGGCCTTCGAGCGATTCACGGATCTGATAAAGCTCGTTCAGCTCCTCGCGCGACAGCGCCACCACCCTGGCACCGACATGCGGCACCCGCACCAGCAGTTTTTGGCCTTCCAGCCGGTGCAACGCCTCACGCAAGGGGCCGCGGCTGATGCCGTAGGCGCGCGCCAATTCCGGCTCGGAGATTTTCGCGCCGGGCGCGATTTCGCCTTTCACGATGGCGGCCTGAAGCTGGCGCAGAACCTGTTCGGTCAGCGTCTCGCTCTCAGGGCTTGGCAGCGCGTCTTTGTCCATATTGTTGACAGTTTCCGTGCCTGACTGCGTCGATTTGGCAGAAATCTACGCATAATCGGCTAAACTGTCAACAATCTATCATTCGATCAAGCGGCCCTCAGCGTCAAAGAACGGAAACGGCCCGGCCCAGCCGCCGGTCAGCGCGGTATGGCTGACCAGCCCGCCCGCCTCGGAAAACGCATGCAGTTGGTAGCCGCCCGGCTCCATCATGAAGGCCGACGGCGCGTCCTCGCGCAGATCCAGCACGACCTGATGCGCGGTGGAGGGCGCGATGGAGGCGATGCTGCCGGCCCAACCGGTGGTGATCGGCCGGTGCACATGCCCGCAAATCACCCGCAGCACCTGCTTATGCCGGCTGACGATGGCGGCGAAGGACTCCGCATCCGCGAGGCCAAGCTTGTCCATATGGCCGATCCCGGTCGCGAAGGGCGGATGATGGAGGGCGATCAAGGTCGGGCGCTCCGGCTGCTCCTCCAGGCGCTGCGCCAGCCAGTCCAGCTGCCCCGCCCCAAGCGCGCCGCCGCCCTGCCCCGGCACCAGACTATCCAGCGCGATGATCCGCAATTTGTAAGCTTCAATGGTGTAGCAGGCCGGCCCCTCCATGCCGAGATAGCCATGGCCCGGAAACGCCGCGCGCAGCGCCTCACGCGCATCATGGTTGCCGGGCAGCAGATAGAAAGGCTGTGTGAGCTTGGAAAGATGCCGCACCAGTCGCGCATATTCCTCAGGATGGCCGGTATCAACCAAATCTCCGGTGAACAGCACCAGGTCCGGCCGCATCGGCAGCGCCGCCAGATGGTCAAGTGCCGCCTCCAACGCCGCCGATGTATCCACCTTCCGGTAGGCGAGCTGGCCTTCGCGCTTGATATGCAGGTCGGTCAGTTGCGCGATGATCATGCGGCGGAGCTTTCAGGCAGGATAATGAGATGATCGAGATCGAGCGCCACCGGAACCATGGCCCCCGGCAGCGCCTCCAATCCGGGCGGCGCATCCAGCGCCATCGCCGTGCCATCAGGCAAAGTGACACTCAGGCGTGTGCGCTCACCCAGGAATTGCGCCGCCTCGATGCGCACCGGCACACCTTCCGGTGCCACACGCAGCGCCTGCGGACGCAGCATCACCTTGCAGCGCCCTGGCGCCTGCGCGCACAGCGCCTGCAGCCCGGCCACATGCAGCAACCCAGCCTCGACATGTCCGGAAAATCCCGTGCTGGCGCCGATAAAATCCGCAACAAAGGCATCCGCCGGCTGAAACCAGATTTCGCGTGGCGTGCCGATCTGCGCGATATGCCCTTTGCGCATCACCACCAGCCGGTCGGCCAGCGCCATCGCCTCCTGCTGATCATGCGTCACATAGATGGTGGTGATGCCAAGCCCGCGCAGCAACGTGTTGATCTCACCGCGCAGCGTATCGCGCAATTTCGCATCCAGAGCGGTCAACGGCTCGTCCAGCAGCAGCACATCCGGCGCGGCGGCTACGGCGCGGGCCAGGGCGACACGCTGACGCTGCCCGCCGGAGAGCTGAGCGATGGCGCGGTTGCCAAGATCCGGAATGCGCATCATCTCCAGCATCTCAGCCACACGGGCCTGGCGCTGCGCCCTCGCTACACCGCGGATATTCAAGCCATAACCAATATTTTCGGCGACACTCATATTCGGAAACAGCGCATAGCTCTGGAACACCATGCCGACATTGCGCTTCTCAATCGGCAATCTGGTCACATCCCGCCCGCCGAAGAGAATGCGCCCGCCTGCATCCGGGCTCTCCAGCCCGGCGATCAGCCGCAGCAGCGTGGTCTTGCCGCAGCCTGAAGGCCCCAGAAACACCAAGGTTTCACCGGCATGGATGGAAAGATCCACCGGTTCCAAGACGCGCGTGGCGCCAAAAACCTTGCCGCATTGATGCAAGGTGATGTCAGTCGTCATGGTTTCTCTCCGGCGCGCGGCTTCGTAGCGCGCTGCAAGGCGAGCAGCAGCGGCACAGTCATGATGAAAAAGATCAAGGTGTAGGCACTGCCGATTTCCAGACGCATTGAGGCGTAGGCATCGGCCAGCGCCACCGGCAAGGTCTTGGTCAGCGGCGTGTGCAGAATCCAGGTGAGGTTGAATTCGCCCATCGATAGCGTGACGACGCTGAGCGCCCCCGCCAGAATACCGTTTTTGCAATTGGGCAACACCACGCCAAGGAAGCGCCGGGTAAACCCCGCACCGAGACTCGCAGCCCCTTCCTCAAGCGTTTGTAAATCCGCCGAAGCCATCACCGCCAGCACCGCGCGGACCATGAAGGGTAGCGTGAACAGCACATGCCCAGCCAGGATGAACCAGATGCTCTGGCGGAAATCCCCCAGCCATCATAGGCCACCACCAAAGCCAGCCCTGTCGCCAGCCCCGGCACGGCAACGGGCAGAATCAACGCCTCCTCCGCCAGCCGTGCCAGCCGGCCAGGCGCACGCGCCAGCGCATAGGCGGCGGGAATGCCGATCAACGCCGTCGCCACCAGGCAGAGCAAGGCGATTTCGATGGAGAGCAGGATCGTCGGCCAATACAGGCTGAGCACCTGCTCCACCCACTGAAAGGTCAGCCCTCCGCGTAGCCCCAGAAAGGCGTTGCGCATCAATCCGGAAAGCACAGAGTAGGCCATCGGCACCGCGATGAACAGGCAGGATGCCAAAGTCACCGCCGCCTGCAGCCAAAAGCCGAATTTGTAAGGTTTCATCATTGCATTTAACCGCTTGCGGCAACACCCGCGCCGGTCAGGCTGCGGGCCAGAAACAACGCCGCCCAGCTCACCAGCCCGAGCAGCAAACTCAGTGCCGCGACCGAGGAGAGATCCGTGGTCAGGGTGAAATCCGTGTAGATCATCATCGGCAGCACGGTCACGCGCGTTGCCAAGGTGAAGGCCGTGCCAAACGCGCCCATCGAGGTGGCGAAGGTGAGTGCTGCCGCCGAGACCAGCGCCGGGCGCAAGGCCGGCAGCGTGATATCCCTGAAAATCTCAAAGGGTTTTGCGCCGAGGCTACGCGCCGCCTCCTCCAGCGCCGCATCCAGCCCGCGCGCCGCCGCCAGCATGGTCAGCACCACGCGGGGAATGGAGAAATAGAGATAGCCAAGAAACAGCCCCAGACCGAGTAGGCAAACACGATCCGCCCGCCATGCAGAGCGAGGCTGAGCTGGGTAACCAGCCCCTGCCGCCCACCCAGCATGATGATCATGAACCCGACCACCACGCCGGGAAAGGCCAAAGGCAGCGTCAGGATCGACACCAAAAGCCCCTGCCCGGGAAATTCATGCCGGCCTAGAAACAGTCCGCAGATGCCACCAACCACCAGCGTCGCCAGTGTCACCAATACGGAAAGAATGAAGGTGGCGAGCAGGCTTTGCAGATGCCGCGCATCGCCCAGCGCCAGCGCGTAGCCGGCCCAGCCATGCGCGCCCTGCCCGCCGACATGCAGAAAGATGCCCAACGGGACGACAAAGAACCCCAGAAACACCAGGGCGGCTGGCAGGGCGAGCCCTGCCAGCCTGAGACGCGATGGCGCCATTACGACACTTCAGCGAGATAGCGCGCGGCAAAGCCCTTCTGCGCCGCCGCAAGTGCCGCCAGATCGACAGGGCGCGCGCGGGCATAATCGGAAGCCGGCAGGAAGCGCGCCTCGATCTCCGGCGGCAGCGCCACCGGGCGGGCCGGGCGCAGATAGGCCTTCGCCCACAGCGCCTGGCCTTCATCGGAGAGGGTGAAGTCCAGCAGCTTCTTGCCATTTGCCAGATGCGGCGCGCCCTTCAGCAGCGTCATCACATAAGGGAAACTCACGCTGCCTTCCCGCGGAATCACGAACTCCACCGGCGCCTTGTCGGTATATTTGGCGCGGTAGGCATCGAAATCATAATCCAGCAGAATCGGGATTTCGCCGGAGAGCACGCGGGCATAGGCGGTCTGCTTCGGCACGATCGGCTGATTGGCCTGCAGCTTCTTGAAGTAGGTGATGGCCGGGGTGAAATCCGTGTAGCTGCCGCCCATCGCGAGATTGACCGCCACCGCGCCGACATAGCCGACCGCCGCGCTGGACGGGTCCAGATAGCCGATCATGCCGCTATAATCGGGCTTCAGCAGATCCGCCCAGCTCTGCGGCACGGGCTTGCCGCCCAGCGCCGCCTTGTTGACGAAAAAGCCCAGCGTGCCGCTATGGATGGCGAACCAATAGCCGTCCGGGTCTTTCTGCCCGGCCGGCACCTGGTCAAACCCGGCCGGCTTGTAAGGCTGGGTCAGCCCGTCCTGCTTGGCCTGAATGCCAACCTGCCCGCCCAGATACATCGCATCCGCCACCGGATGCGCGCGCTCGGCCAGGGCCGCGGCCATCGCCTGGCCGCTATTCTTGTCGTCAGCCGGCACGAAAATGCCGGTTTTCTGCTGAAACGCCTTCAACTGGCCGGCCCAATCCGCCCATTCCGGCGGGCAATTATAGCAAATCGCCGTCTCCTGGGCGAAGGCGCGGCGGGAGATCGCGGTGCTGGCGGCAAGCGCACCGGTCAGCGTCAACATGGTACGTCTCAACATGGCGTGGTCACTCCTGGGGGTTGCGGCCGCGAGCGACTGCCCGGGCCGGTAGCGATGGGAAAGGCGGATCTGCGCGGGCGGGCTGGCCTCGGCCAGGCGCGCCAGCAGATGCAGGAAGGCGCGCCGGCCCATCTCGCGGGCCGGCTGCACGATGGAGGCGAGGCTGGGGCTGATCAGCTGGCCGACATTGATGCCGTCCATGCCGATGACCGAGACATCCCCCGGCACCGCCAGCCCGAGCGCGCGCAACCCGGCGATGGTGCGCAGCGCCAGCAGATCATTCGAACAGAACAGCCCGGTCGGCCGGCCAGAGGCGGTGAACACATCGCCCAGCGCCGCCGCCTCCTCGGCATTGAAATCGGCCTCGATCAAGGCCGGGGCCGGCAGCCCGGCCTCCGCCACCGCCTGCATGAAACCGCGATGGCGACGGCGCGAGCGGTCCGAGGCGAGAAACCGCCCCGCCACCATCGCCAGCCGCCGATGCCCCTGGGCGATCAGCGCGCGCGCCGCATCCGCCCCGGCCGCCTCGTTATCGACGGCGACGCTGGCGCGTTCCGGAAACGGCGATTCATTGTGAAACAGCACATAAGGCTGGCCGGCCTCGTCCAGCGCATCCAGGGTCGGGCTGCGCTCGGCATCCGCGACGGTGACGATCAGCCCGGCCACGCGCTCGGCCAGCAGCCCCTCCATCGCCGCCCGCTCCTGGGCGGGGTCGTAATCGCTGGAGGTAATCAGCACCGTCCAGCCCGCCTCGCGCGCCGCCTCCTGAATCCCGGAGACGCTGTCGGCGAATACCGGATTGGCGAGGGTGGGCAGCAACACGCCGACAGCCCGGCTCTGCCCCCTGCGCAGATCCCGCCCCATGCGGTTGGGCCGGAAGCCCAAGGCGCGGACCACCTCCTGCACGCGCTGCGCCGTCTCCGGCCTAATCCGCGCCCCGCCATTGAGCACCCGCGAGACGGTGGCGATGGAGACACCGGCCTGCGCGGCGACATCGTGCAAAGTGGGGCGGGGTTGCGATTTCATGCGGGCGCTTTAGCGCGCCGCCGATGACAATTTCGCGACAGTCCGGAAACGCTTTTATGAAAATGAAAACGTTTACATCATTTCCCTTATCCGGCGCGCAGATACATCCCGAGCATCCGCGTCAGCTCCGCCACCAGCTCTTCCTCCTGCCCTGCCTTGGGCACCTGCTTCATCATCAGCAGCACCGGCATCGCCATCGCCGCCGCGCGGCCGGGGGCGAGTGGCGGCCTGGCTTGAAGCAAAACGGCTTCCACCAAAGCGCGGCTGCGCGCACGGAACGGCCGCGCCTGGCCCACCAGATCCGCACAAGCCTCCAGCAAGGAAGGCGCCAGCGCCCGGTCCTGCTCATGCGCGCGCAGCACCGCCAGCAGCCCGGCCGCCAGCGCCTCCGGGCTCAAACCCGGCGCGGCATCGCGCAGCGCCCCCAGACTTTCCTCCAGCCGCGCGGCATAGCGCTCCAGCAGCGCCATCGCCACGGCGGCTTTGGAGGGGAAAAACTGGTAGAGCGAGCCGATCGGCGCCCCGGCGCGTTTGGCGATCTCGGTCATCGTCGCCGCCTCCACGCCTTTTTCCGCAAATAGGCTTGCGGCGGCTTCCAGCAGTGCGGCCACACGCTGCACGCCGCGCGCCTGCTTGGGCGCCTTGCCGGGCTGGGTCGCGCTTGACGAATGTGAGGACACGCTCATATATCCGAATGTGAGGAAACCCTCATAATACAGTCCCCCTTATCTGAAAAGGCTGTTGCCATGACCGAGCTTGATCCCGCCCGCACCGCCCTGGTGCTCATCGACCTGCAGAACGGCATCACCGCCCTGCCCACCAGCCCGCGCAGCGGTGCGGACATCGTCGCCCGCACCCTGCCCTTCGTGGAAAAATGCCGCGCCGCCGGGGTGCTGGTGGTGCCGGTGCATGTCGGCTGGCACGCGGATTTCGGCGATGCGCTGCGCCAGCAGGTGGACGCCCCCGGCAATCACGGCAAGCTGCCCGATGACTGGATGAATTTCGTCGAAGGTCTGGTGCAGCCGGGCGATGTCACCATCATCAAGCGCCAATGGAGCGCCTTCCACGGCACCGAGCTGGACCTGCAGTTGCGCCGCCGCGGCATCACAAATATCGTGCTCTGCGGCATCGCCACCAATATCGGCGTGGAATCCACCGCCAGGCAGGCCTGGGAGCATGGCTATCAGCTGGTGCTTGCCGAGGATCTCTGCACCTCGCTCGGCGACGGCGCGCATGAATTCGCGATCAAGACGATCTTCCCGCGCCTCGGCCTGGTGCGCCAGAGTGCGGAAATCAACTTCAAGGCCTGACCGGAAAGCCGCACCGGTCATACCGGGGCGGCAAACATCATGCGGAAAGCGCGAAAAAACTTAAAAATACGGAAAATCAATGAGTTGCGCTGGCGGAGGAGATGTCCACCGAACTCAACCACCTAACCACCTGAATTTGAACATCACGAGCGGCCGATGTTTTGAAAAGTGCCCGGAATTATACCCGGGATTTTTTTTGCTGGAAACGCACTCTCACCGCGCCCCGGGCACGGCGCGGGGCCCCGGAAGATCAGGAGCTTACCGGCTCGGCTACGTCGTCGGTCTGATATTGGGACAGCGTGGGGTCGTTTGGCAGCTGGGCGGAGATGGTGCAGAGGTATCCACCCTTGCCGTCCAGGCGGTGATCGACCTGAGTGATCACCCATCTGGTCGGCACGTCCGGATGAAACCCGGAGAGCGTGAGGGGGCCTCAGCCAGGAAAGCGGGGTCACCCTCCAGCGAGAGGGTCAGCCGGGTCTGCGCGCGGATGGACTGCGCCAAGAGCGCCTTGGCGGCAGCGAGCGCCGTTGCTTGATCCGGGAAATGCTGCCGGATCCGCTTGACCGGCTCGCCCTGCCCCACGCTCACGACATGCTTCTGGGCTGTCTTGTGGACATGGTAGCATGCCACCACCGTGCCGGCGTTCGCGCGGGTCTGCTCGTTCATGCCGAAGCTCGAGGCCTGGCTCGCCTGCACCGTGATTGCCGGCAGCGGTTGACCGCTCACAGAGAGGCCGGTCGCCCGGGCGTAGAACAGCAATTGGCCGTTGGCCACCTTGAGGACGGCGTCATATTGCTGGGCCAGCCGGGTCAGCAGGTTGAGGTCACTTTCCGCGTCCTGCATGACGTGCGGCAGCGGGATTGATGCCAGCGCGCTGCTGGTGCTGCCGGCCAGGCCGTGCCGCTTGGCGATGGTCTGCACCAGCACGCCGATGGTGGTGCCGGCCGCCCACACCTGGGTGTATTGGGTCTGCAGGTCGGTTTTCCCGGCTGGCGTCGGCGCATAGATGGCCGAGCGCGCACGGATGGTTACGACTTCCGGCCAGCCCCGGATCTCGACCTCATCGGCGACGAACATCCCCATATTGATGGTGGTGCCGTCATAGCCGAGGAACAGCGACAGCTCGGCGCCAGTCGGCGGCTTTCTGATCGGGTTGGCCGGGTCCGTCGAAGCAAGCTCGATCACCAGGGAATCGGACTCGTACCCCGTTGCATCGGTCATCGTGAGCGACGACAGATTCGCCTGCACCACAGAGGTGATGTCGGAACCGTTGGCGATGAGCGCGAAATTGGGAACGATGCCGGTACTCATGACCAGAGACGCACGCCTTGATCGGCGCCCACACTGGCAGACAGGTCCGGCAGCGTGATCACCACCCCGGCGCCCAGCACCGGGCCCAGCGCGGCCAGGCCTGGGTTGGCGGCGAGCACCTGCTCATATACCCGGCCGTCCAGCGTGCCGTAATAGGCGAAGGCCACCGCATCGACCACATCGCCATCCTTGGTGGTATAGGTCACGGCCGCCATCAGATCAGGTTCCCGATACCGGTCAGCCCCTCGACCGTCTGCTGCGCGCTCTGCGCCGACGAGACGAGGCCGCCCAGGCCAATATTGTTGAGCAGGTTCGTAAGCAGGCTCGAGGGGCCGCCATCATACCAGCGCAGGGTCACCGTGAAGGCCTGTTTCTTCGGCTGCCCGAAGGCCGCGAAGATGCTCTGCGTCTCGGCAACGCCCGTGATGACCCAGCGCCCGTAGACGTTGCCCATGCCGTCGATCAGGCTCTGGGGCTTCCCCTGGCCAGCGAGAGCGCGCAGGGCATTCAACTGCCCCCCACCGCCCGGAAGCCAGGATAGACGACGCCGGGCAGCGTGATCATATCCTGCCCCGGGCCGGTAAATTGCAGCGCATCATTCTGGCTAAAGCGCGGGACGGCGGCCCAGGTATATTCGGTGTTGCGCTGCAGCTCCTGGAACGCGGCCGTGTTCAGCGAGAACAGGAAGCTGCCAAGGATCATCTGCGGCATATACCCGCTGGCAGCGCCGGCGGCGCCGGAAAGGACGCTCATCGCATGAACTCCTGGGCCGGGTCGTACATCGCGCCCCGCGCCGCCGTCGCCTGGTGCGCCTGGATGCGCCGGTGCAGCTCATCCCACAGTTTGCCGCCATCCTGCCCGGGCGCGGCATTAATCTCGACCTTGCCGATATGGACCCCGCCGGCGGATGCGTGGCCCCGTGACGTGAAGGCATTCGGCGCCGCCTGGGTCGCCACGCCGGCCGGCGCCTGCCCGCGGCCGGTGAAGGCATTGGTTGCTATGGGCGTTGGGGTAAGCCCCGCGGCCGTAAAGGAGTCGAGCACCGTCTTTTTGAACGCCTCGAGCTTCTTCACCAGCCAATCAAGCCGGTCGCCGATCCAGCCGATGGTGGTCTGAAAGGCAGATTTCACGCCGCCCCACAGATCCTGGAAAAAGGCCTTCACACCACTCCAGTGCTTGGTCAGCTCATAGGCGGCCACGCCGAGCGCCGCCACGGCCGCAATCGTCAGGCCGATTGGGTTGGCGAAGAGCGTCTCCCCCAGGAACAGCATCGCCGAACCCACCGCGCGAATCGCCCCAGGTGCCACTAGGCCGAATTTGGTAAAGAGCAGCGTGTACCCGGCATAGGCCGCGAACGCGCCGCCCACCGTCAACAGCACCGGCGCCAGCACCGCCAAAGATGCGCCGAGCACAGTCACACCAATCATCATGTCGCGCGCGAGGCGCGGGTGACGGGCGGTGAAGGCGTCGAGCTTCTCCAGCGCGGTGGCGGCGAGCGTGAGGGCGGCTGTGTAGGTTGGCAGAATATCGGTGCCGAGCCGCAGCTTCAGGTCGGCCAGCCTGGCCTCTGCCTGCGCCTCCTTGCCCGCCGGAGTGTTCTGGGCGTTGGCGTTCATCTGGTCGATGTTCTGCGCGCCGGCATTCAGGCGCTGGCGCTTATCGATGTTCTGCTGCTGCTGGTACATCGTCGAGAACAGCGCCGCTGCGGTGCGGCCCATGATCGACCCGATGGCATCTTGGATGGCCTGCGGAGAGGTGATGCCGTGCGCCGCGAGGTTCGGCAGCAGCACATCCTTCATCCACTGGTAGGGGTTGCTCAGATATTCCGCAGACCCTTTCAGCGCCCCGGGATTGAGGTATGCGGCCTGGCCGACCTTGTCGAATTTGACCTTCGACCGGTCGCCGATCAAGCCGTATTTCAGCATGTTCTCTGCTGCGCGCTTCGTGGTGTGCCCCTGGTACATCTCGCTGTAGGCGGTCATGAGCGCGGTGCCGACGCGGTGGCCGCCCATCTCCTGGATCAGCGGTTCCATGCCGTAATAAAACGCCTGATCAGTCATCCCTTTAACGGCGATGCCGCCCGTGGCGATGGCATCACGCCATTGATCGGCCGTGACCTTGCCGCCGGTGGCATTGATCACCTGCTGGATCATGTTGGCTTGGCGGTTAAATTCGCCCTGGTCTTTCGTGCCGCCGCGGAGCTCGATCACCTTCAGCATATTCATGAAGGCATCTTCGTTCTGGCCGGCCTGCTCCGAGCCGAAAAGTGCACCATTGGCAAACTTCATCTTGGCCAACATGGGCAGAACCATCTTGGCATCACCCAGGTCTCCGAATACCGACAATGCGTCCGTAATCAGGCCGAGGCGGTCCGACTTGCTGGTGCCGAAGATATTCTGCCGGGCCGAAAAGGCGGCGGCCTGGGAATTGACGCCAGGGCCCATACCCAGCGCTGCCAGGCGCGCCTGCTGCTGCTGGTAGGCCTTCGCAGCGTTAACGGTGGAAAACACCGGCACGCCGATGGCGGCCGCGCCGATGCCGGCCTTAACGCCGAGGCCGGCGATGTTGCTGCCGATATTGTTCAGCCGCTGATAGCGCTCCTGCGCTTCATTCAGTTTGGTCTGTGCCCGCCGCGCGTTCTCGAGCTGAGCGGTGAGGCGCTGGTAAGAGCTCTTCAGGCCTTCGACATCACCCCCGGAAAGAGCGGTTTTCTTGATTTCCTGATTTAGCTTCTTTTGCTCGCGCGACAGCTTATCGACAACCTTGCCGATCGACGAGAGCCCTTCCTTCGTGCTGCCCAGGGCCAGGCGCAAGCTGGAGGAGATCGCGCCTCCGATGACCAACTTGGCTTTAAATTCACGCTCGGCCATTTATCGGCAGCCCTTCCAGCCACCAGACAAACCGGCTGGCGCGCATCTTCACGATTTCCGCTTCTGCCCATCCCGTGAAATGGGCCAGTGCCAACACCCCGTCGCGGATGGTCTCGGGTGTTAGTCGGTAAAAACCCCGAGCGAGGCCTGCAGGCGCGCGTAGTCACGAAGCGGAAGCTTGGCGATATCAGCGGGCGAAACCTCGCAGAGGTTGGCGAAGAGGCTGATCTCCTTGCGCGCCTCGCTGCCCTTCATCTCTTCCACCGTCAGCTGATCGTCTACGGTCACCTCGCGTACCCGCAGCACCGTGGTCTTCGAGCCCGACAGATCCAGTGCGCGGGAGAGCACCACATCGACAAAGCCGTCGCCTGGCTTGAGCCAAGCAGGCAGATCCTTCTTATCTTCGTCAGCCCCTGCCGGTTTCGTTATCTTCGCCACCACTCACCTCCTCACATGCCGAGCGCGGAGCGCATGGCGCTCAGCACGTCTTTGCCGTTGATCACCTGGATCATGTTCAACACGTCGATTTCGTGAATCACCGAAGTGCCGTGCTGCAGCTTGTAATAGCTGGCGGACACCTGCACCTTCAGCTCGGCCACTCTGCCGGGCTTGCTGGTACCCGGGTCGATCTCCTTGATCTTGCCGCGGATGGTGTGAACCACCGGCGTGACGGTGCCGTCGTAAGACTCCAGCACCTCACGAATGATGAACGGCACCGCGGCGCCCTCGGTAATGCCGAAGCTGCCCAGGACATTCGGGTCATAGGAGACCATGGTGAAATCCATCATCAGCTTTTCCATGCCCATGGTCAGCTCGACGGGCGCCTCCATGCCGCCGCCACGGAAATCCTCCGTCTGCTGGGTCAGCTTAGGCGCGTTGACTTCCGTCACCTGCCCGGCATAACCCTTGCCGGACACGAACAGATTAAAGTTTTTCCGAATATCACTCGCGGCCATCCGCCAGCTCCTTAGAAGATGTTGGACTCGTAATCATCCGTCAGATGACTGGTGAAGGTCACGCGCTCGGCCGGGCTCGGCACGGTCTGGTCATAGTCAAACTTGATCTGGCCCGCCGCGATCTGCGCATTCGAGTTTTCGTCCGGGTCCAGCCAGAAGCTGCCACCCAGCACCGCACCCAGCGAGATCAGGGTGCGCATGAAATTGTTGCCTTCCTCGAGGACCGTATCGACGAAGCCCTTTGTGATGGGCTGATCGACCGCCCAGAGATTGGCGGCGGCGATGCTGTCATTGATGATGTCGCGCGACCGAACCACGGCCAGGAACGCCAGCGCGCTGTCGGTGGACAGGGTGCGGTTGCCCCAGGTCCGGAAGCCGTTCATCCGGATGATGGTCGCCACATTGGCCGCGTTCAGCAGGTTCGCGCCGCTGCTCGCATCGCCCATGGTGAAGTCGATGGGGCGCCCCAGCGCCAGCACCGGCGAGAGCGGCTTGTTCGACGGCGAGTACCAGAACCCATAGGTGCTATCGGTCCAGGCGATGATGCCCGCGATGGTGGGGCTGGCGGGACGGGTGATATTCTGCGCCGTCGCCTGATCCAGCTTCGTCACCCAGGGGTCGACCAGATAGACGCGCTCGCTGTCGAAGTCGCCCGCCATCGCAATCGCATCAGCGTCGGTGGTGTTCGGGCCGTCCTGCACGATGATGGCGCGCAGGCGCGCCGCGATGGAAATCATCTCCGCCACCACGGCATTACCGACCGTGCCCACGGTCGCCGTGAACACGGCTGCCGTGGTGGGGGTGCCGGCGGCAGCGGGGAGCTTGAAGGTCGGCGCAGCGGTATAGCCGGAGCCCTCGGCCGTGGTACCGACCTGGGTGACGACGCCAGCGACGACGGTGGCTGTGGCGGCCGCGCCGGCACCGGTCGTATCGCCGGTGGCGTTCGTCACCGTGAGCGGATAGGTGCCGTCGGTATAGCCGGCGCCCGCATTGGACGCGACCAGCGAGGCGATGCCGGCGCTGGTGCGCTGATGGGTAAAGCCGGGGGCGATAAGGATGCGCGGCTTCTGGCCGAGCGCGGCGTTGGCATAGACGAACTGCTGCGCGCCGGCGATGATGTTGGCCTGGGTCTGGGCATCGGTGGTGCCGACATCCACCCGCACCACCACCACCACCGCGCCGATGATATCGAAAATATCCTGCAGGGCGCCGGGCAGCGTGCCGTTATCGGCGCTGACGCTCTTCGAGTAGAGCGATTTGGTCAGGCTGGCCGAGCCGTTATTCAGCACCGGTGTGTTGAGCGGGTAGACCGTCGGGTCCGCGTTCGGGGCGGTTCCCACCACGCCGATCACGTTCGAGCTCACGATGGTGATCGTCTTGGTGGTGCTGGTATCGTCGACCACTTCGACGCCGTGAAGGAAATTCGTACCCATGCGGTCTCGCCCCGGTTATTGCATCCGAGACAGCATCATCCGCCGCGCGCGTCCGTTCCTCCCGGGGGCGGCGCCAGATTAGTCGTGAGGGATAAACAACCCCCAGAACCCTACGCCCACGTCAGAATTCGTGGTGCCGTTGTTGGCCGTGAGCGTTCCCTTTAGCTGAACTCCGGCTGTCACGGAAATGATCGCCGTGCCCACTCCCATATTGCTGGATGTCCAGAAGCTGCCCGCCCCAGGGCCCAAATTATTACCCATGATTGTGCCGCCGCTCGTAATCCCCAGCGAAAGGGAGTTAAGCACGGTCGTGCTGGAGACCGCCTGACAATTCAGCATAATCGTCCCGTTCTGCGGGGGCGTGAAGCTGATGTTCAAGGAGCGGGACCCGCTCGCGCCCGGCACCATATAGCCAACCAATTGTCCAGATTGGCTGAAGTCAGATAGGAGCGCCGCAATAAACCTGACCCAGTTGGTCGTAGCGACGGCGGAAGAATCATCAGGAGCGGGCGGCGTTATCGAGCGTTGAATGCCCCCTGGATTTTCCACCAACACATAGCCGCCGTTCCCGCCATTGACCTTGGTGCTATACCGCAGCCGCGCTTGGCCTGTGATCTCGCCCCCGGCCAGCGCATTCATATCCGCCCCAAAAATGGGCAGCGGCGGGATTGCGGTGGTGCCCGCGACAGAGCCGTCGCACGGCGTGAAAGTCGCCGGGCCTGTATTGGCGGCTGTGGCGCGGAAAGCAAAGCAGGCACCATCATTAATCGGCGCGGTAGCAGCTGGGGTGTAGTTCGCGATGATCGCGTTTGCTTTCCCTGCCGCCGTGGCGTATTGGCTGGTGAAGCCAAGCAGCGCGATTACCCGATTGTAAAGCCACCGGGTTCTATTTGCAAAGCTCTTGCCCTGTGTGTTCATCACACCGTTGACGCCGCCGAGGGCGGCGTCCGTGGTCTCGAGCTGGTATATGCCCGCATCAAAGCTGTCGGATTCGGAGAGGTTCGCCATGTTATCCTGCCACGCCTAAATTGTAGGAGCCGTCGAGCAGCACCGTGCCGTTGAGAATGAAAGCCGCCTGGGTGAAATCGAGGCCCAACAGGTAGCAGCGCGCTGGCTGCGTTGCGGCGAGTATCCGCTTAACCTGATCCGCTTGGCTGTTGGCGATCGGTGCAGACAGGATCACGCGGTAGTATGGCCAGTTCGCCGGGTTGCCGAGGTCATGGGAGCCGTCAAGCATCACTGTTCCATCAAGGTTCCACACTGGATCGCCCTCAATGATCTGCGCATTCGGGTATCCGGCGACGGCCAGCGCGGTCTCCATCGAGGCGAGCGTGCCTTTGATCTTGTGGTTCGCGATGCTCGCCGCCACCACCGCGCGCTTGACCGCCTCCGGCCATGTGCTGTCCCACTCATCGACGCGCCAGGCCCATGCCAGCCAGGGCAGCAGTTCGAGCGGGCAGGTCTGGGCATTCCAGAGCGCGCCCGCGACCACCGGCACAGCCCCGACGCGCGCCGTCGCCTGCTCGAGCGCGCGCTCGCCCGCAGTGGCGTTGGGCGGCAGCAGGGTGGCAACGTCAGACACCATAGCCCCCGAAGGTCAGAGTGATGCCGGTGCAATAGCTGGCCTGAAGATCGGTGATGGCCAAGTCGGTCGTGATGCCAGGCGCCGCCAGCACCGCATCGACCACGCCGGTCACCATCAGGGCGGAGATCACGCCGACGACATAAACCGGCAGACCCACCTTGTGCCGGGCCGTGGCGTAGGCCTGGGCAGCAGCCTGGGCGTTCGCCAGCACAGTCGCCTGGTCGGCCGTTGACGCCAGCGTGAGCGTTGCGACGATCGAGTATGAGACGATGCTGGCGCTCTGCACCTGCACGGTATCGCAGAGCGGCCGCACGCTGGTGGAGTTGAGCGCGGCGCTGACGGCGTCGAGCGTGGCCTGCGGGGCGCCCCCGGTGCCCGTCTGTGATAGGACGGTCACCAGCACCGTGCCCGGCTGTGGACTGGTCACGCTGGCATCGAGGACATCGCCGGATGCCGACTTGGCAAAATAGAGATAGGCCCCGCTCGGCCCGGCCGAGGAATAGCCCTCAAGCGAAAGCTGAATGCGCGCCCGGAAAGCGCTATCGGTTTCCATGACAGCAGCGGTCGGCGGGATGGTGGTGTTATTCGCCGGCGTGATCGTCAGGCGCGTTACGCCATAATTCACGCCGATTTGATCGAGGTCACCACCCTCTGCGTAGGCCAACATCAGCCCCACCGAGGCGTCATTCATCTGCTGGCGCAGCAGCGTTTCCCGATAGGCCACGACCTCGAGGATCTTATAAGCCGGGTCGGATTCAAGCAGCGCGGTGAAAGTCGGATCGCGCGCCTGCAGGTCAGCGAGCATGGCTGCCAGGACGGTCTCGAAATCGATCTGCTGGACCACCTGGGGTGCCGGCAGCGCCGAAAGGTCGATGGCCGAAAGGGTGACCGCCATTAGGTTGTCACGCTGATGCCGGGCAGCGCGATCTGCTGCCCATTGGGCAGATACTGCCCGTAGAGATCGAGGGTGAGCACGCCAGGCGCAGCGGTAGCCTGCACCTTCAGCACGAGGATACGGGGCTCCCAGGTTTGCAACGCGCCGACCGTCGCTGAATAAATTTGCGCCAGCGTCGAGCGGTTCAGAGGCGCGTCGATCAGTTTATAGAGATCGCTCCCGTAGGTCCGGCGCTTCACCCGGCTGCCCAGCGGGGTGCTGAGAATATCACGAATGGACTGGCGCAGATGCGCAATATCCCCGAGGGCCTTGCCCGTGTTCGCGTCCGTGCCGATCATGCCTCACAATCGGCACGCTGCCCCCGACTATCCTCCCGGGGCTATAGCGCGTGGCGTGTGGGGATCGAATTAAAAACCTTCTTGCTCAATGAAAAAATCCATTCACGTCCTATTGCAAAGGTATCGCCGAAATAACGGGAGCAGTTCCCGACCAAGTAATCGTCAATGTGTCACTTTTCACTACATTGATGTTCGCAGTCGGCACTCCGGCCAAGGTATTGACCACCGGCACGTTCACGGTAGTCCCGTTCCTGGTAATGGTCACGGCAGTCAGACCGGCCCCTTCAATTAAAATTTGCGCAGGAGAGTTTATCGAAAAACTATCCGGAGATGATCCGGCAGCAGTCTGTTCGATGTTTTCCCCTCCTCCCCCAATGTGAATATATTGGCAAGATCCACCAGCAGGATCAAAAACACTAATGCCGGTGTTATAGGGCGCGCCCCCTGCCGGAGCATCCAGGGTGTAATAAATGCGCCCGTTTAGATCGAGCTGCCCGGCTCCGGTTCCCAGGTTGTACGCGAAGCCCTGATACTGGAATGCATCAGATGATGCCACGGTAATCTCTGTATCCAGCCAACCCATTACTGTAGCGCTTGGATTAGGGCCTGGGTCATTTGCATTTCTGCCGATAATATATCTGCAGTTTTGTGCTAGGTTTTTGGGCCAATGCTGAACGTGATCTCCGCAAAAAATGGAGTACGCAATTACGCAATTTTGCACGTAATTACCATCAAGAATCGAATGCACGCCGGGCGTGATTCCGTTGTATAGACCCTGCGCGTAGCATTGCCTGGCCACCGACATGCAGCTATTGCCCCCAAGCGAAATCGCGGTCTCGTTTGCATTTGTCGGCAGGGGGGACAAATCGCTGATAGTAGGCGTATAAACAGAAATACGATCGTAGATCGTATTTTGCACGCCCTGGCCTCCGATTACGATATATCCGGATAGCGAGGGGACTTCAAACGCAAGGTCCTGCATAATCAGATTTATGGCGGTTATATTTGCAGTATTCGAGTTGGCATAAAACTGCCCGTATCCAACGCCTTGGATGACCGATCCATTTGTCGACGCGTTGGGGCAAATGTAAGGAAAGACCAGCACGGCACCGTTCTTGGCTGGCGCAGCGCTAAGCACTTCACGGAAAAACCCGACCCCTACCGGGCCAGAAAACTTCACCGTAACATCCGACCCGAATGCTACGAGAGGAAGCGTGAGTATTGCGTTTGTGACATTTGCGTTTTGCGGCGCCCCCCCGACCAAATACACGCCGGCATCCAACATAATTTCAGCGCCGCCAATAGATACCGCGTAATTTATTGCAGCTTGAATAGCAGCCGTATCGTCGTGGGTGACGTTGGCGCCCGAAACAGATGCCGAGGCTGCCTTCGATAGGGTGAGTAAATTCGTCCCGGCTCCAGACACGATCTCCGCAATCAGGCGCGTTCCGTCCCCATCCGTACCCGCGCCGTCAACCCGAACATATTGCCCGGGTTGAAAATCAATTGGCGAAGAAAGCATCAAAACATCGCTACCAGATGCAATGCTGCCGGTGGTCGCTGCCGCTGACCCGGCTGCCCCGAATTGCGCGACATTAATCCTGGCCCTGTATATCGCCTGCCCCGCAGGACGAGATAGGGTTCCTAGGTAGGGGACGATATTTAGCGCAGACGCATTTCCATTTTCGTCCAGAACCGCCGCGCCACCAGCACCGCCTGCCGGGAGTTTTGCAGCTGCGCCAAGGCCTAGAACATTGCTAGGGTCGGACAGATCCGCGTTAAAAATTTTATTTGCCATGTCAGCCTAGAAAAGTGAGGGTTGCGCCGTCGGACAGAGTCAATTCCGCAGTAAGGGTCATCGGGCCAACCCAGAAGTTTGAGCCAGCCGGCAACGTAGTTGCTGCCGATACGGTTCCTGGAGAGGAAAAAAATCCCGCCATAAATCCGCCCGAAATACTGACGCCGTTTGCGTCCTGCTTTGAAAGGTCACCCAAATCGCCAACGGCTGCGGCTGCCGCCGTAGCGACTGAAGAGGCTTCCGCGGCCTGGGTGCTTGCTGCGCCGGCCACGGACTGTGCTGCCGCTGCCGCCACGCTGGCCGCACTCGCGACAGAGGACGCCGCACCGGCGGTAGAGATTGCCTGCGCCGCCTGCGTGCTCGCCGCACCGGCCAAGGACTGTGCTGCCACTGCCGCCACGCTGGCAGCACCTGCGGCGGACGAGGCCGAGCTCGCCGTTGAAGCCGCCTGCGCCGCCTGGGCGCTCGCTGTGGCAGCCACAGATTGCGCTGCTGACGCCGCCACAATGGCCGCGCCAGCCACCGATGATGCCGCGCCGGCCGTGGAGACCGCTTGCGCCGCCTGAGTGCTGGCCGCCCCAGCCACGGACTGCGCCGCCACCGCCGCCACGCTGGCCGCACCCGCGACAGAGGATGCCGCGCCGGCCGTGGATACCGCTTGCGCTGCCGCCACGCTGGCTGCGCCGGCGACCGAGGACGCCACCCCGGCGGTGGAGATGGCCTGCGCCGCCTGAGTGCTGGCCGCCCCAGCCACGGACTGCGCCGCCACCGCCGCCACGCTGGCCGCGCCCGCGATAGAAGAAGCCGCTCCAGCGGTGGAAATCGCCTGCGCCGCCTGAACGCTCGCAGCGCCCGCCACCGATTGTGCCGCCGCTGCCGCCACGCTGGCCGCGCCCGCAACAGAGGATGCCGCCCCGGCGGTAGAGACCGCCTGCGCCGCCTGGGTGCTCGCCGCCCCTGCCACGGATTGCGCCGCCGCCGCCGCCACGCTGGCCGCGCCAGCGACCGAGGACGCCGCCCCTGCGGTGGAGAATGCCTGCGCCGCCTGAACGCTCGCCGCCCCTGCCACGGATTGCGCCGCCGCCGCCGCCACGCTGGCCGCGCCAGCGACCGAGGACGCCGCCCCTGCGGTGGAAAATGCCTGCGCCGCCTGAACGCTCGCCGCCCCTGCCACGGATTGCGCCGCCGCCGCCGCCACGCTGGCCGCGCCAGCGACCGAGGACGCCGCCCCTGCGGTGGAGAATGCCTGCGCCGCCTGAACGCTCGCCGTGGCAGCCGCGGACTGCGCCGCTGCAGCAACCACACTCGCGCCGCCGGCCACGGAAAGGGTTGAGCCCAGAGCAGCGGCAGCCAACGACGCCTGCTGGGCGGCTGTCTGCGCATACGCTCCAGCCTGAACGGCGGCGTTCTGCGCGTTGCCGGCGGCCGCAACTGCAGCGGCGCCTACCGATGCCGTCGCTGCCGCTGCGGAGGAAACACTTTGTTGCGCAGCGGCGGCCTGGGCGGCGGCGGCCTGGGCCGCCTGCGCCGCCGCCGTGACCTGCTGCTTGCCGGTGTAGATAATTTGCACATCAGGCATCGAGCGCACCCCGTTCAATGGTGATTGCCGACATATCGAAGGTTTCTTGCGTCCCGTCCGGCCAGATGATCTGCAGGCCGGAAATCAGCTGCGGCGGCCCGGCCGGCGTCGGCTGAAGGGTCGAGGTGACGGAGCCGGGGATCGCCAGTTCAATGGTGCCATCGGTCGGGGCTGGGATAGAGATGTAGGCCGGATTATCGGTCATCTGGCATTTCACCAGCACCTCACCGGCAAGCGACGAAATGCCGAACGCCGCCTGCGCGCCAGTCAGATCCACCGGATTTCCGAGCGCGTCGGTGAGCGTCCAATAACGCTGGTAGGTGTCGCCGCGGATCAGGGCGTAAATGCCGTCGAGCATGGCCGCATTTGGCCGGGCGACGGCGCCCTGTTCCTCCGGGGGCTACCCAGTCGGCGCGTCGGTTTGGCTGCCGCCGCGCGTCACGCCGGTATGCACATGCTCTTTCAGGCTGATGCTATCGGCGATGACATCGGCACCGTTGAGAGTGACCGCGCCCTGGGTGATGATGAGGGAGGTGGTGCCAACCTGCAGCGTGATGCTGCCCCCGCCGGGACCGAGATCACCTTCTTGCTGGCTGTGCGGTCATAGCTCTCAATGCCGCCGTCTTTGTATTTCACCACCCGCTGGCCGGCCGTGGCCGCTGGCGCCGGCATCGTCATCTGGAAGATGCCGACAAGCGCCACGCCCTGGGCCGGGTCGCCGAACGGGCTGAATACCACGGCCTGCTCGCCTTGGTCGGGCGCCCAAATTTCGGCATCGCCGCCGGCGCGCGCGCTGATCCAGGGATGGCTGGCGTCAACCACGTGCCGTCGCTCACCACACAGCGCGGAGCTGTCGGGTCGCTCAGGTCTACCGATTGGATGGTGCCGAAGCGGATCATCTGCGCCATGCGGCGCGCAAGGTCGGCGAGAGCAAAGCTCATTTCGGCGTCTCGTTCCCGCCTGGCGGCAGGACCTGGTGGAACGCATCAAGCGGGGCGTTCACGCCGTTTTCGGAATAGGCCAGGAAGATCGCCTCGGCGTTCGGATCGCTGCAATCGTAGACGCTGCACCCGAAATGCCCGACCTGCTGCCACTCAACCTTCCAGACCAGATATTGATCAAGCTCGGGAGAAAACGCATCCTGATATGCACCCACCACCTGGGCGGCGAGGATCGCCTGGCCAAATTTATTCAGGTGCACAAAGCTGGCGACCGCCGCAGCCAGAGCGCGCACCTGGCGCCCAGCTTTTTCGTCCGAGGCCGGCACAATCACCCGCGCCACCATTCGCAGATTAAGCGCCTGCTGGCCGGTCCCAGGATCTTGGTCGTTTGCCTGCTCAAGCTCCTCGAGCTCGACAAAGAGCGCCGGCGTAGCGCGGGGCTTGCGGTCCTGGGGGTAATCCTCGACCGTCTTGAAGATCGCGAACTCCTGCTTCAGGGCATCGAGCACCGCATCATGGTAGGCGTCGAGGTCTACAGCGCCGTTTTGGTTCGCCATCTCAGCTCATGTTCAAAGAGTTGGAAAAATTTTGTTTCGAAATCTACGCCTTCAAAAAGCTTGTCTTCGATCCAACGCTCCGCGTCATCCGCGATGTCCAAGACCTGCTTTTCAATAGGAAGCCGCGCCTTTCCCTTCCTCAAAAACACTCTTTGCCGACCGGTTTTATCTCGAGCAAGAAAAGCATGCGCGATGAAGTGTTTTCCGACTCGAACACCCTGAGCCGTTTGTTTTGGTGTTCCAAGCTGTTCCATGGATAGCGGGTTTAGGCCATACCATAACTTTATTTCGGGCGCAGACCTGCTCCGAGACAGGCGAAAAGTTGAGAGGCGGCGACGAATAACTTTCTGCTGCACGTCCAGCTCGTGCGAGAGGCCTTTTACCGACGCGGCTTTGAGATACAGGGCCATCCGCCGCAGCGCGCTGGCGAGCGCAGCTTCGACTTGCGGGAGCGTGGCATTTACATCCAGCGCCATGGCGTCGATTTGCTGAGTGTCAAACTCAATGTTTAAGCTACCGCTAGCCCCGCCTGCGGAATTCATAGTTCCGGATCCGTTGGCGACAAGCGCACCGTGGCCATGCCGGTGCCGTCATCGATCGGCGGGCTGGCCACCATATAGGTCACTTCGTTGACCAAGACGGTATCGAAGCGGTTCACCTGCTCGACATCGCAGGCCTTGCAGATGAAGCGGGATTGCTGATGTCAGCATCGAATTCGCCGGTCTGCGCGTTGAATGTCGCATCCTCAAAGATGCCATTCACCGTTACGCCGCCGCCAAGCTTATACGAAAACACCGCGACAAAAGCGAAGCCGCCCTCGTCGTCGGTGTCAAGGAACTCATCCAGATCCTCCCAAGACGGCGCCGGCATTAGGCGCCCTGGATGTCGGCCACAGCCTCGACCGAATAGGTCACGCCCGGCGTGGTGCCGGCCAGCGTGTTTACCGCCCGGACGTATTTATGCAGCACATCGAAGCTGCCATAGATCGTCTGCAGCGACGGGCCGGAATTGGTCACGTTGGCGAAAACCAGACCTGTATCGGTCCAAGTGGTGCCATCCAGGCTATGCTGCAGCTTCACGCTGGAGGTGTTGTCCGCCCCGGTACAGGCACTGGAATTCAGGATAAAATGGCCGTTGCCGGAGAACTTCGAAAGATCGACCTGCGGGCCGTCATCGGTCGCGGTGATCGCGGCAGCCGCACGGACGGCGGCGAAATGGAAAGGTTTCATTTTCCGGTATCCTTCTTTTTCGGTTCCGCCGTCTCGGCCGTAACGCGCGCGGCGCGGCCGCTATCGGTCAGCTGCTTCGCATCGCGCGCAGGAAGCGTGACATCCATGCCGGGCTCGATCATCTTGCCGCCGGCCATAAACCCGCGCACCGCTTTAACCGTGGTCTGTGTGCTCATGTCCGCTCGCTTGCGTTGGGGCGGCGCAAGGCCGCCCCGGTTGCGGTCTGGGTTACGCCACCGGCGCGGCGTTGGCATTGGCATAGGTGAACGCCTCCTTGTGGCGGATATTCATGTCCACATCCTGGAAGAAGATGATGCGGGTGCCGCCGGAGGTGCTCAGCGCGTAGGGATCGACCATCATGTCGAGGCCCGACCACATCGCCATGATGAAGCTCGACCAGACACCGAAGAAGGTATCGCCTTCGGTTAGCTGATTGGTAACATCGGTCTGGTAGCCGTTAATGGTGTTGCCCGGCTCCCAGACGGTGCCGCCCTGCGCGATGGCGGCGGTCGGGAATTTCAGCGTGGTCTTGGCCGCGCCGCGCGCCCGGGCGCTGACCACATAGGACATGGAGCCGATATCGGCGTTCGCCGCGGCGATATCCGTTTCCATCTGCACGTACTCGGCATAGCTCGGATACTCGGCGGCCAGCTTCACAGCATGGATACCGGTCTGGTTGATCAGCCCGGTCGGCTGACCATCGGTGCCGGTGGCGTAGAGCACGGCGCTGTCCAGCGCGAGGCCCATGACGCGCAGGAGGTCATTGCGCACCAGCTGCTCCGCGTCCGGGGTGGACTGCAGCATCAGGCGCCGGGTGATGTCGGTATAGGCCGCCAGCGTCTTCGGGCTGAAGGTGATCTGATCCAGGCCCGGCTCGGACTCGGTCGGCGAGCCGCCCTCACCCACCCAATAGGCCTGCCCGGCGCTGTTCTGGCGCGGGATGTCGACGTTACCCACCAGGCCACCCATCATGGTGATCCGCTTCAGCGCCCAGGTGCGGTTGCGCAGCAGCTCAATGAACTGGTCGGCCAGCAGATTGGTGGCGATGGCATTCGCGCCCGGGCCGCCGGTCGGCGTGGTGGTGGAGAACGCGCGGTTCATCACGTCCGCCGGGATCATCAGCCCCCGGCTCTCCTTGCCGGCCTTCTGCGCCGCCGCGCGGGAACATTCGTATTCGAACGCGGCGTCTTTCTGCATCGCCGTGTTCGTCGGATTGGCCAGGGCGCGCACCGCGCGCATCAGGGAGAAACTCCGCGCTTCCTGATTGGTGAGACCGATCTCGGCATCCTTCACCTGCTCGGCCATCGGCTTCTTGGCGCGCTCGGCGGCAAACTGGCCGAGCAGCTCGCGGCGCATATCTTCGGCCGTCTTGCCTTCGCTGATGAAGCGCAGGGCCAGATCGTTCGCGCCGTAGGCATTGCCCATTTCGGTCAGCTCACGCATCCGTGCGCGCTCGGCTTCCACACCGCGCGCCTGGGCTGCGGTGCTGGCGTTGCCGGCCGGCTCGATGATTTCGATGACGCTTACGATCGCGCCGTTTTCGTCCACATGGGCGCGGACAAAGTTTCCGGAAGCATCCCGGAGGTGTTTTTCGGTCATGGTCTTTTGCACCGCTCCAATGGGTTGGTTTGCAGCGTCACCGTGCCCAGGGCCGCGCTGCGCCGCCTCCCGGGGGCTGGCGCGCCTCGGCCTACACCGACGCTATCGTCGGCGGGTACCGAGACGAACGAGATCTCGTAGGGCTGCCAGTCGGTGACGAGGTAGACATCCTCGCCATTACGCTCCTCGGTCAGCTTCATTCCGTTGACCAGATACCCGACGCTCACCTTTGTGATGATGCGGTCAAAGGCATCCTGCAGCAGCTGCTCGCCGGCGGGGGACTTGCTGATGCGCGCTACCGCCCGCCCCACCCGGTCGGCTGCGTCGATCCGCGGAGCCTCGACCACGCCGCGCTGATCGGACCAATCATGGCACCAAAGAATGGGCGCGCCGTTCGCCAGGCGCGAAAGGTCGGCGGCGCCAGGATCATGCGACAGCTTCTCGATGCCGAACCAACGCTCTACATCGGCCGCCTCGCTCGAAAACGACAGCTGAATGGTCCGGGCATCGAGGTCGACCGCGCCAACATCCGCCATGCGCTTCAGGCCGCCTTTCTCACGAATCTCGTGCAGGCGGGTTGCGATTTTGTCGATCATGCCGGCTCTGGCTCCTTGGCGACCGACTCGTCGCCCTTGAAGGTGGATGGTTCGGGTGCCGGCAGCAGGCCCATCATCACCATGATGAATTGCTCTGGGATGCCGGCGGCTTTCATCAGCTCGATGTCCTCGGCGATCTCCTCATAAACGCGGTTCGGCTCCTTGCCGCTCTCACGGATCACGTTGGATGGGCTGTTCAGCCCGGCGCGAATTTCCGTCACCTTGCCGGTCGCGTCGGATTTCGGATCGATCCAGGGCCAGCGGCGCCCCTGGAAATGAGCGTCGAGGTAATCGTTCAGCCGGTGCGCCGCCAAGGGCTTGCCGCCATTCGTAACCACCAGGCCCCGCAATAGCGCCTGAGCCAGCCACTCACGGAAAACGGGCCGGATCAGCGTTTCAATCAACCAGGCCTGAAGCTCTTTCCAATTATCCCGCTCATCCTGCTTGCCGTCGCGGATCGAGGAAAAATTCACGCCCTCGAGATCATTGGCCAAACTGTTGTAAGAAACGCCCCAGCCGGTGGCGGCGCCGCGCACCATCGCCTTCGTGAAGACAGCAAATTCGCCGCTGGGATATTGCGGGTCGAACTTGTCGAGCTCGGCCCCCTCCGGGAGCTCGTGGAAGCTGAGCGACTCAGCCTCGATGCTGCCGGCAACATCCGCATCATCATCAAGCTCTGGGCCGGTGCCCTCGCGGTATTTGATGAAGCCCATCTTCGTCGCGGAGGCCCGGGCATTCTGGACTGCCGCGTCCTCGAAACCCTGCAGGTGGTGCATCCGAAACAGGCCGGTGGAGGTCCAGGGAATGCCCCGCCGCTGCCCGGCCATCTCCGTCACGAAGCCATGGATGATCTCGTCGGCAGGCACGCGGATAAAGCCCTGGCCGGCGAAATTGTAGAAATAGTCATCCCACTCATCGACGCTGGAAAAGTGGTAGGCGATCGGCTTGCCAAAGCGGCTGAACTCGATGCCCTGTCGTACAAAATTTCCGTTTTCGCCCCAGCGGGTCTGCTCGTATTTGATCGGCAGGCGCTGGGGATCGATAACCTGAAGCGCAAACCCGAACTTTCCGCCGTTATCGCCACGAATCTTGCGGAAGATGAATTCGCCATCGCGCACAGCGTGCTCGATGGCCAGGCCTTGCAGGTGGCGCCAAGACAGCTTGCCGGTCACATCGCAGTTTCCCGGCTCCGACCACTCGGCATGCGCCGCCTCGATGGCTTTTACCGCCTGGCTGTCCGCTTTGCCGTTTTTCTTCACCACACGGCTGTGTAGCTTGACGCCGTGCTCGCCGACGATGTTCTGCCGGCAGCGCCGGACATAGCCGCGCACATAGTCATTGTTCGACCACTGCTCGCGCGACCGCGCGACAAGGATCTGCTGACGCGTCGAGATAAACACATCCGGCGAAACCGGGATTGCCGGCCAGCGGTCATTTTCCTTGACCTGGGAGGCCTTGAACATGCCGGCGGCGGCGCTAAGCCAGAACCCCCTACGGCGCTGACCGCGTCCCGGTGCAGGCGCATAATCGGCGGCCGGCGCGGCTGGCACTGCTGGAGCGCCGCGCTTGAGGAAAGGCATCCGCATCAGCCGAACCTCACATTTACGGCCCGGCCGAAGCCTCGACGGCCACTCTTCTTCGCCCGCTCGCGCGACACCTGTACGGCATAATATGCCCGCAGGGCGATCAGGTCCTTGATCGGCGTCCGAACCAGCTCACGATTGTTGATCCGGTAGCGCTCCTGGTCGCGCGTGGCACGCTTGGCGAGGATGGCGTCAATGGCGTCGAGCGCGATTTCGGCCTCAGACCGGCCATCATACGTCGCCTCGATTGCCTGGAGGTTCGGCAGGATCTGCATCTCGCCGTTACCCACCTCAACCACCGTGCCGCCATTGGTCACGCGCACGCTGAACCAATACCGCCCGGCCACCCAGGCAGCGGTGGCCTCGCTGGTCTCGGAAATCAGCCAGCTGTTGTCGGGCTGCGGCGTGCCGGCGATGTCGATCGGCTGCGGGCCGCGCAGCGCCACGCTGAGCGCCCAGGCCGAGGACGGGTAATCACGCAAAAGCACGACATCGGACACCGTCGTGCCGGCCGTCATATCCGCCAGGTTCACCCGCTTGCCGTCACCGTCGCACCAGCCGCCCATCCATCACCGCCGCTTTCCTGGCCCCCGCTGCGCGGTCGCCATTTTCGATGGCCAGAGTGTTGACGTTGGGGGCTTTCCACCTCCCGGGGGCGGGCTGATCCTGCCGGGATGCAAGCGGCGGTGCCGGCACATCTTCGGCTTCGACAGCTGCCTGTGGCGGGCGATCTGCGGCATCCTTGGCCAGGCGCTGCGCAAGCCGGAGGAGGTTGGGGTTCATGATTTTCAGCGCCGCCAGCGCGTAAACGCGGCAATCCAGCGCCTCGTTGCGCGCCTTGTCCGGCTTGCGCCACTCGCGGACCGGGAAGCCTTTCACATACCGCGTGACCAGCTTCTCGCTGGTGAGCTGGCGGAAATACTCCTCGTCTCGGCCGTCCGGGAAATGGCAATAGCCGGGCCCGGGGCGCGGCACGTTCAGCCGGCGCATCACAACCAGCTTGGCCTCGTCGACGCCTACTGTGAACAGGTCGACTTTGCGCGCGCGCTTGCCGCTTTGCCGACGGCTGGGCGCCCCGACAATCGGGCTTCCCCAGCTGCCGCCGCCCTTGATGGCAAACAAGCGGCGCCCGGTCCGGCCTTTGGCATAGTCGTAGGCGGCCTGGCTCATGCCGCCGGTGCCACCGGTATCGAGGCATGCCGCCGCGATGGGCAGCACAGCGCCGCTCTCATGCTCATAAGTCGAGGCGAGCAGATCATCGAGATCATCCCAGACATCGACCTGCAGAGGATCGCCCCACAGCACATGATAATCCACGCTCCACGACTCTTCGCCCACGCCCCACGCGACGATCTCGACCTCGAGGCGGTCCTGCTGCATGTCGATGCCGGCGGTGAGATAGACGCCACCCATAGGCACCCGCGCCAGCCAGACGCGGCGGCGGCTGATCAGCCCGGTGGCGTCGGCCTGCTCGCCCTGCTCCTCCCAGGTTTCCGAAAGCGACACGTTGACGAAGGTTTGCAGGTCATCCGTGGCTAGCTTGTCGAGGTATGACTGCACGATGTCCCGCAAGCGCCGGAACGTGCTGTAAAGCTCGTTGATGTGATAGCTGGCATGGCCCTTGAACGGCTTCTCCGCCTTCCAGCCGGCGCCCGCGGCCTCGGCGTTTCGGATCGCCGCGATCCGCTGCCCGTCATCCCACGACGCCGGGCATACCGCGCAGGAGATACGCGCCGTCTCCGGCAAATGCTCGATCCCATCCGCCTTGTCGAGCTCGGCGTCATCGATGCCGGTCGAGCGCCGCCCGCTCCAGGTGACCCGCGACCATGCAAGCACCTGGTGCTCGCCGCATGCCGGACAGCAAACATGGAAGCGCCGCTTGTCGCCCGCCTCGAAGGCGGCATCGATATAGCTGGCGCCCTTGATGGTCGGGGTGCTGATCTCGACCAGGAAGCGCTGGTCGCCGAAGGTCGCGGCGCGCTGCCAGAGCAGGCCGACCGGGTGGCCCTCCTCGGTCACCTCGTAGCCATCGACCTCATCGCACACGATCACCGGCGCCGACCGGCCGCGCATCGTTTTGGTCGACCCCGACCAGGCGAACATCATGAAGCCGCCCGGATATGACTTCATGTTTCGGTTGTTCACGCCCTTCCGGCCGCGCGGCTTAGCGATGAGGTTCCGGATGGAGGCATTCGCCTCGACCAGCGGATTGAATTTTGTCTCCAGCCAGGTTGCCAAATCGCCCTGGCTCGGTTGCATCATCATCTGGCTGCGGGGCGCCTGGGCGATGCAAAACGCCTGCTGGCAGAGCGCCATCGTGGTCTTGCCGACCTGGGCGCCCCACTTCAGGCTGATCCGGTAGCAATCCGGGTCCATAAGCATATCGAGTGGCTCGCGCTGGTACGGCGCGTTGGCCATGCGCAGCGGGCCCGGCACGGCATTCCCCTCGGGGATGCGCACATTGTTTTCGGCCCATACGGATGGAGGCAGGTCGGGGGCGGCAGGAGGTGGATCGAGGAGCGCCTGGCGGAGATAGCCACCTGAGCGTCGTTGGCGAATAGAGATTCGATATCCGCCGGGAAGACGGATGCGCTCATCCAGCCGGCGCGGGCTGCTCTTCTTCCTCTTCGCCCTCCTCGCCAGCCGCCAGATCGGTATTGGCCAGTGCCTCGAGCGTCTGCCGGACCTCGGTGAGCAGGACGGCCTTGAATTTGCGCTCGTCGGTCTCGCCGATCAGCAGGGGCGTGACCCGGCCGGGCAGGTTGAGGAAGCCGGCGCGCACCGCAGCGAAAGCCCGGCTCATCGTCGTTTCCATCTGCTCGATCGGCGCCACCAGTTCCTTGGCCTTGGCCAATTGAAGCTCGGCCAGCTGCGTTTCGGCCTCAAGCTTGCGGCGCTCGAGTTCATCCTTGGTGGCTTTGGCTTTTCCTGCTGCCTGCTCCGCAGCGCGGTCGGTCTGCCAGCGTACGACATCGGCCGTGGAGAAGATCCATTCCCGGCCCCGGGCACCGCGCTGGATTACCGGGCAGCCGTTGCGCACCATCGTGTCGATGGTGGGCAGACTGACGCCGAGGAAGTCGGCGAGAACAACCCGGTTTACACGCTGGCCGGCGCCGGTATATGCCACGGGAAAGCCCTCACTTTACTTCGAAAACGACGACAAACCGCAGAAATCAGCGGTTTTTCAGCACGGCCTGAAACATAAAACCGGATTTCAAAAACCACCCTCACATCAAAAAAAGCGGGTTTCCCCGCCCCGCTCTTGGCCACCCTCCGGAAGGACCCATTTTCCCACGGGACTGATAGACATTGCTGCATTTGTACGTCGCGGCACCGCTGCTTTCATGTGATTTTTGGCTGATTTCTGCGGGTTTCTGAGCATCGCGCGGCGGCGTTCACGGCGCTATGACGGCTTGATGCAGCGACAGCACACGCCGCATCCAGCCCAACCCGAACACGCCCCATGTGGGCAAGCCGGATAGATAGATCGCACGATAGCAAAGCGCATCTGTCGCCAACCGCACCGCATCGCCCTTCACCAGTGCAGCCATGGTTTTCGTACCGAACACCCCATCCACATAGATGGCAGCAGCCTGCTGTAGATATATCGTCGATCGTCTTACGCCACTGTTCACAGCGGCATCGAAAGCGACACGCGCAAGAGGCAGAGGCAGATCATCACCGTGAATGCCCGGCCAATAATCGGCGCGATAGATGCGCTCGGCATCTGCTGCTGTAAGGTTTTTAATGTCCAGATTGGGATAGGAAGCCGCACTGATACCGTATTTCGTGCCGCGCAGAATGCCGGCGCCGACCGCGCCTCCCGTCCAGTTGCCGTCATCGCTGGGGTCGGCGGTGTAGCCACCCTCGACGCCGACCGTGAAGGCAAAACAGGTGGAAAAATTGTCGGTCATGATGGGATCAGCCCATGTGAAAAAAGAAATGAGGAGCGAGCGCGATAAGGCCGGTCAGGCTTCCAACCATCGCCGCCAGCGCCATGATTTTCGTCCAGGTCAATTCAACCTGAAAATGTTGATTGGCGACGGACGCGCCTGCCTCACGGTCCCAGCGCGCTTGCAGCTTGTCTCTTGCGGCGCGGCCGCCTTCTTCGCGGTCCATGTAGGCGAGGACGCGCTTCATGTCGCCCTTCAACTCCTTGACGTCATCCTTGACCTCTTCGATGTCGTCCGTGAGGGCTTCGACCTTTCCCGACAACGCGCCAATTTCCCTATCGTATTCAGTCATGTCGATTTGCCGCGCAGCCCCCTGCTTAAAAACAGGCGGGGCCTAAGCCCCGCCAATAAATTACAGGCCGAAGATGGACTTCAGGTCCGCCAGGATGGTCGCCAGCAAACCCAGGCTGGCGGTGGCCTTGGACTGATCCTCGGCGGGCAGCGTGGCGATGACCGGCGCCGCAGCGGTCGCCAGGGTGGTGACGGCGGAAGACGCCGTATCCAGCGCGCTGGCGTGAGCGGCGGTGCTGGCCTCGATGGAGGAGGCAACGCTTTCGGCGGCAGCGACGCCTTTGGCAACCTCGGTGGCGATCGGAGAGCCGGTGACGGCGCCGGCAATGCTGGCGGCCTCAGCGGCATCGGTGAGGGCGGTATCGACGATGGAAGTCATGGCTTGTCCTTTTCGGAAGAGGCGTCAGGTGAAGAATTGCCGCGCGCCTCGGTCGCAGCTGAAGAAACGCCGCGCCAGTCGCCTCGGGCAGCGCGGTAAAGCGGGATCAGCGCGCAAATTGCCGCGGCGAATTCGCCCAGCGGGAATTGGCGTCCGAACGATTCAAGAAACGCACCCGCCACCAGCGTGGCCGTCGCGACGAAAAACACGACATTCGCCTCATCGGGAATGCCGGCTTCGTCGCAGCAAAGCGCGCGCAGAAATGCCTTCATGCCGCTACCATTGCGCGTGGGCAGCGGCCCATCCTCCCGGGGGAGCAGGATCACCCGGGAGGATGCCGCAAGACGGGTGCGCCAGGCTGTGCGCCTAACCAGATCGAGGCCTACAATGAAATTTCTGGCTTTTCTGGCGATCGCGCTGCTTCCTTTCGGCGCTGCTGCCCAAACCGCATCCGAACTGTATGGCACCACCAGCGCCACCGCGAACACGTGGACCGCCGTCCTTCCCGCCTCTTCCAGCCGCGTTGGCGGATATATCCAGGATGCCGGGACTGGATCGATCGATATCGGGGTGGGCCCGACCACGCCGACCAATCCGGTCGCCACGATCCAGCCCGGCGGCAGCTATCCGTTCTTCAGCAGCAAGCAGATCTGGCTGCGCAGCCCCGTGGCGTCTGTCACCTACCAGGGCCAGTACGCGCAATGATCAGGGCAACGCGCTTCGCGCTTCTGGTGGTTGCTGCGCTTGGATTGGCTGGCATCGCGTCGATGGCCATAGCGCAGCCAGCGCCGCCGGGCGCGATCTACCAGACCTCAACCGCTCGGCTGATCGGTCCACAGCCTCCGCAATGCTGCGTCACCAACTGGATGACGACAAAACCGATAGCCGAGTACAGTTTCCGCCGGCTGAACGCCTCGTACAATGGCCCTGACATCTTGGTGCGCCGAGCTTCAGACAACGCCCAGCAGGCAATCTATTTCTGGCATGACTGGGTAAACCTGAAGGCGCTGATGTCATTTTGCTCTGCTACCTCTTGCTATCTCGTTACTTGGTATGACCAGAGCGGGAACGGCTATGACGCCACGCAAACGACGGCAGCGGATCAGGGGATCGTCGTGAATAATGGATCGCTGGTGACGCGCGTAGGAAAGCCCGCTCTCGACGCAAGCAATGCGTCGGCCGGCTTGGCCATACCTGCATCCGCCAGCGCAACTGGGTCAGCCCCTCGACTTACGTCGCGGTCGCAACGGTACCTAACCTAGCCGCGGCGTTTAATCCGGGCATCATAGGGTTTGGCTCGTTCAGCTCCACCGCCGCAACTTGGCGTGCTCTGATAAGTTCCGAAAACAGCAATTATTTAGATATGCATGTCGGATCCGGAAATTCGATTTACGCAAGCATGCTTCGCCAAGACGTTCTTTTCGTGGCGACCGCGCTTTGGCAATCTGGCGCGCTTGACCTCTACTATAACGGGTCATCTGTCGGCTCCTCAAACGCGATTCTGAATACCAGTTCCGGCGCAGGGTATATCGGAGGCGGCTCTGTTATCATGGAGCTGATGATATTCTCGACCGCCCTTTCTGACGCACAGCGCCAGCAGATCGAACATAGCGATGGGCTTGTTTACGGGATCGCTGGCCAATGATCTTGGCAACCACTGAGAAGCGCTCAATGGTTGCTCATCACTCACGCTCTTCAGCGGTCATCCGCCGCCACCCCTGTTGAGCGAGCGCAGCTTCAACGCGCTCGCTGACAACGCCATAAGGGCCGGAGCAATACCAATCCATATAGTCGCCGCGTCCTATGATCGCGGCGATCATGTCGCCCGCCGCGCGGAAGCTGTATGACGCGGTGTCGCCGACATCATTGCACCAATCCACGTTGGACAGTGCGGACCATACTTCGACGCAAAGCGTCTTGTCGCGGCGCATCTGATCGCCAAGCACCGCACTCACCGCCATCTCGAAATCGTCATCGGTATTCAACGGCCGGCCGCCTGGCACGCCACCAATCCCACCAAAATCAACCACGGCTATCTCCCACCATCCAGCACGGAATGCCATGAACCAAGCCGCCCGTGCCGCATCCACCCGGGCCATCCCCGCCGCGCGCCACCCGCGATAGCTGCGCAGCAGGCGCACCAGGAACGGGCGGCGCTTCAAGATCAATTTCTGCATTCCAAAGTCCTCCTCAGTTCCCGCACCACCTGCGCCTCACTGAACCCCAGCGCCTCGGCGATATCAGGCACCTGCATGCCGCTCGCCGCCAGCACGGGGATGGAGCGGCGCCAAAAATCCCGGATGACGTGTTGGCAGGTGGCGGGCTTCAGGATCTCCCCACCGAACGCATCCACCAGCTTAAGGGCATCCTCCAGCCCGATCAGCTGCGCCAGGCGGTGGCTCTCATCCAGCGCCTTCGGCACGTAGAGGATCACCTCCTGCCGTTTGGCATTGGGATACCGGCTGTCCTTCGACACGAAGCGCGGCAGGCCGCCAATCAACCGCAGGGTCTGCTCTCGACCGATCACGTCAGCGATCTCCTGGGCGGATTGCGGCAGCGGGGCGGTGTCGGCAGGCGCCAGGTGTCGAGAGAACATCTCCGGCCGGAATTCCGGATATACCCGCGCGGCGGGCGCGTGGATGGCGCCCGGGCCAGCGGGCGGGACATGGCGGGGCGCCAGTCGGCGAACAGGTCCATCTGCCCCCGCACCAGCCCGTTGCCCGTGATGGCCCGGCGTACCGCGCCCAGCTTGGCCTGCAGCGCCACGGCGATCTCGCGCACCTCCGCCCCAGCATGCAGCAGCTCGCGCAGCATCGGAAAGGCGGTGGCGCAGATCGTCATACGGGCAGGCTCTCCCCCTGCTCGGTGCCGGCGGGCTCATGCGCGAGCAGGAAGCGGGCCACCAGCGGCCGATACCCTTCAATCTTGTCCCACAGGGCGAGGCGGCGCTCATCTTCCGGCATGGCGTTATGCGCGGCGCTGCGTGTGCGCCAGGCGTTCGCCCGCGCCTCGCGCCACTGGCCAAGCGCCATGTGGTCCTCGATGCCGAACCCGGCCAGCCGGGCATCGCTCGCCACCGGCGCCGCAGCGCGCGGCGGCTCATCGGCCGCCATGCGCCATGAGCCGCCCTTCAGCCAAGCGGCCGGCGCCAGCATGCCCCGGGCGCCGCAGCGGGCTGCCTCACGGGCGAGGGCGCTGAGGATGGCCGCAGGGGTGGCGCCGAGCTGGCGGGCCTTGGCGTAGGCCCGGCGGGCGTAATCCGGGGCTGTGCGTGCCTCGGTTGGGTAAGCGGCCCAGAACGCCTGGAAATCGCCATCCTCGGGTTGATTGCTCGAAGAGCCCTCCCCACGGGCGCCGCAGGCGTCCCGGTGGCGCTCTCGCGCGGAGGGGGTGAACGAAGTGAACCCTCTACCTTCCTCCCTTCCTCCCTTCCTCCCTTCTGACGCGGGATTTCCCCACCGGTTCGGAACCGGTTCTCCACTGGTGGGGCGTCTACCGGCGGAGCGCCAACTTCGTCATGATCCTCATCATCGCCAGGCGCCGGCGGCGCAGGCTGGTCAACGCCATAGACCTTGCCAGCCGACTCGCCGGGCTTGAGGCCGATATAGGCGAGGAGGTGATCGGGCAGCACGCCGGATGCCATCGGCTTCTTCGGCTTCTGCCATTTCCGGAAATTACGGATCACGGCGAACTCTTTGCCGCCGGCATCCAGATGCATGATGAACTTCTCACGCACCAGCTCGGCCAGCAGCGCCTCGACATCGACGGTATCGAGCGGGAAGATGCGCATCTTCAGGCGCATCGGGCGCCACTCGACGACGCCATCATCCCAAGCTTCGCACCACAGGCCTTTGAGGAGCTCGCGGGCATAGATGCTCAAAGAGGCGTAATGCTCATCCGTGAAGATGCGCGGGTGAATACTGCGGATGCGGGACATTATGCCTCCTGTGGCGCTGGCAGCGGCGCGGGTGGGGATGGAAGACGAAACACGCCCGGCGCGATGCGCTTCACCGCGCCCTCCCGGATGAGACGGGCCATGTGATAGTCGACGGCGTTGCTGTTCATCGTGAAGTGCTTGGCGAGGTTCATCCGCGGCGGCCAGGGCTTGTTATGCCGATGGCACCAGCTGACCAGCGCCAGCAGCTCTACGCGGATCTGCACGCCTCGTGCGTCTCTTTCTGACCTCTTCATGGGCTCTCTCAAAGGTAAGCGGGGAAATGCGTTTGCGATCCTTAGCCAAATCGTTTTTTTTGGCAGACTGGCTTTGCCCACCCCACGCCGGTAACACTCTACAGGCCGTCGTGGTTAGGGAGGATCGCCTTCGCAGCCCGACGCGGACGGGCTGTCAGAGGGTCTGCCACCTGAAACTTATGCTGCCGCCAGCGCCTTCGCCGAGGCATCCTTGTCTAACCCCAGCGGGGCGCCATGAACACCGATGAGGCTTGCAGCCTGCTCCGCCTCCTTGGCGACAGCGGCGCGCACGGCATCGATCTCGGCCGCGTCGATCTCGGTGATGATGACGCGCGTCATCTGCTGGGTGCTGTGCTTGGCATGCACATGGTGGATGCGCAGATCGCACCGGCCCGGCTTGTCATTCTCGATCACGCCCAAGCCATAGCTGCGCTTCGCGGTGGAGGGCTGCAGCACATCGAGCAGGCCCTTGCACGCGGCGTTGAAATTATCCCGGTCCGGCTCCTGGCCCGTGCTGTGACGGAACACCCACACCCGGGCGTATTGGATGGGCTCGACCGGGCGGATGCCGGCGAGCAGCGCAGCGATTTCCATCGCCATCATCACGCGCTCTTTCTTGATTGCGGCCGCGGCCGCCGCGCGGTTGGCGGGCAGACCGCGCCGGTTTGGCAGCAGCAGGGATATGGGAGGGTAAAGGTCAGCTTTTTCATGCAGTCACCTTCACGGACAGGGGAGGAGATCGAGCGGGGCGTGTTTTTCGAACGCCTCGAGGAACAGCCGCGCCGCGGTGCGGGGCGACATGGGGTGATGCGCGCCGGCAGCGGGTCGATGCCGGAAAGCGTCACTTCCCACTCGCCATTATCGGCAGCGGGCATCAGGTCACGCCGCTCGGTGGCCAGCAGCGCTAGGTCGGCGGCCTTCACCAGCTCGTGGTGGATCTGGTGGCAACCGAAGCGCGCCTCGATCGCATCCTCGATCCGGCGCTCAACCTCGCGGAATTCCGGCACCAGGCGCTTCAGAGGCGTCGGGATGTCGCCGAGATAGGCCTCGGCCGCGTCATGCATCAGGGCATCGAACTTCAGCCAGCTGGGCACGCGGCTGCACAGGGCCACACGCACGCTATGCTCGGCCACGGAATAGAATGGCTGGCAGTGGCCCGCGAAGCGGCATGTGTTCGCCAGCGCGTGGGCAATGTCCTCGATGCGGATGTCATCGGGGTCGGGGCGGACGAGGCTGAAATAGACGCCGGTTGCGGTGAGGATCTCGGGGCGCATGGCCTACATCCCAATCGCGCGGCGATAGATATCGAGCAGCGTCTCCTGCTCCTCGACATCGGCGGGCTCCTGCTTCCGGATCTTGATCACCTGGCGCACGATCCGCACATCGAACCCGGCGGACTTGGCCTCGGAGAAGATATCCTTGATGTCGCCTGCCAGCGCCTTCCGCTCCTCTTCGAGCCGCTCGACGCGCTCGATGATGCTGCGCAACCGCTCGCCGGCAATGTTCGTCGGCTTTTCCTCTGTCGACTGGCTCATTTGATATCCTCGTAGATGGTCCGCTGGCGAAGGCCCGCTTCGCGCAGCAGTGCGTCGGAGATCGGCTTAAGGCCGTTAACCATTTGGTTTACGTATGGCCGCGTCACCCGATGCGCCGCGCAATCTCCGCCTGCCCAACCGCGGCAACGTGCGCGTTGATCCGACGGTAGACATCAGCCAGGGCGATGGTCTCGCTCACTGGACAGCCTCAAGCCGGTCCCGGCCACCGCTTCCATGCTTGATCTCCTCAAGCCGGTCAGCGTGCTGAACGGCCGCCTCGTAAGCAGCGGCCTGATTGCGCTGATTGACGTGCGTCTTGATGACGACGGCCGAGGATGGCTCGTTCTTCAGAACCGAGTATTTCCCTCTGCCGTCGCGCAGGACGAAGAAGCTTTTACTCGCGGTCTCGTAGGCGACGTGATTCATTGCGCCTCTCCAAAAAGATCCTGCTGCCCGCGCTGGCCGAACTGGTGCAGCCAGTGGCGCATGCACCACGCTTCGCTCGGCTCGCCCCGGGACGTGATGATGCCCACCACCATCTGCGGCGCGGTGCCAGGGCGCAGGGCGACTGCCGGCGCGGCGCAGGTGGTGCAGGTGAAGATCGATGGCGGCGCGCCGGTCATGATCCGCCCACCAGGCCGGCGATGCCGGCGCTCAGCGTGGCCGCCACCGCCGACGGCGGTACGCCCATCCCCCACAGCGTGGCGATGCACACCAGCAGGGCGACCAGCAGCACGGCGGGGAGATCGCGGAACATCAGCGCCCACGCTCCATGCGGAACGGGCCGCGCCCGTCTTTGATCAGCTGCTGGGTGATCGCATCCTTGATCGACCCAAGGCCGTAGGAGATGCAGATGACGCCAAGATTGCGTTGACGGGGGAACGTCGGCACGGCCGGGCGGCTCCAGCCGAAACGGCCAAACTCGATGGTGAAATAAAACCAACGATCACGTGCGGACATTTTTAGGTGCGCTCCTCGAGCCAGGCGATGAAATCGGCACGAAAAGCCGGATTGTTCTTTGCGATAGACATGATGCAGCTGATCTGCGGATCGTTCTTGCCAAGCAGCCAATTCTCAGCCGTGCGGTCGCTCACACCCGCGTCACGCGCGAGCAGCTTCCGCTTGCTGGCGAGCTGGCCGTAGTGGTCCAGGATCAAGCTGTTCAGACAGCAGCCCATGCTTCGACCTCCGCGAAAATTTCGCGGCGATTGTCCGCTACTTTTTCCAACCATTTTCGTGTTCCTTTCTGTTCAGCGACGAACGGTGAAAGGAACACACGAATGGTCGAGACGACGGGCCACCATGGAAAAGACCGGCGGAGCGCGAAGCCCCGCCGGCAAGGTCAAGGAGGAAACGTCCAAGATAGCCCTGCCCCGCGCGCGAACGCGGAGCTACATACCGGGGCGGGCCAGTTTCCGGCAGAGCTGAGAAATGAAGGCGGCGGGGATGGCGTTAGAACCACCACCATCCCCGCCTACGGCGCGCGCCATCGGGTTCCGGGGGAACCGGCACGCGGCGATTGGGCGTGAATTCGGAATTCGAGACAGCCGGAGCAGACCGGGCCGCGCGTGGCGCGGCCGCAGGGGCAGATCGGGCCGAGGAAGCAAGCGCGGGTCACAGCCGACCACCCTGAACGAGCTTGAGCGCTTCGGCGCGCGTGAACCCCTTGGCACGGAAGCATCGAAAATCATGGTAGTCAGCATCGCTCAACCCTCGGACATCAGTGCCGCGCCGCGCCTCGGAGATCTTCGCCCGTGTCTCGGCGGAGTGGGCCTTGCCGCGCTGCGCCTCGGACATCTTCGCCCGCGTCTCGGCGGAGTGGGCCTTGCCGCGCTGCGCCTCGGACATCTTCGCCCGCGTCTCGGCGGAGTGGGCCTTGCCGCGCTGCGCCTCGGACATCTTCGCCCGCGTCTCGGCGGAGTGGGCCTTGCCGCGCTTCGCCTCGGACATCTTCGCCCGCGTCTCGGCGGAGTGGGTCTTGCCCTTTGGCCACGCCATCACGTGGCCTCCGATCCGGGCGCGCCCCGCTTCCTTGAAGCGACAGAGTAAACGCGCTCGTAAATGCGCAGCGTCATGCCGTTTGCCCCCTTTTTCCAGCGAGCAAAATTCGAAGGAGATACCTTTGCCTCACGACAAAGCGCTGCGAGTGACCAGCCATTATTGCGGCCGAGCTTCTCAAGCTCCGTGGCGGATAAATATGTCATGGACATTTGCGCAATATTGCGCATTATCCCGCCGGCGTAAAGCGCAAAATTGCGCCGAGACGAAATAAGCTCACATGTGCAAAATTGCGCACATGCTAGACCGCCGAAAAATCCGTGAAGAGCACCAACAACTCATTAAGGAGGTGGCGAAAGAGGCAGGCCTAAAACCTTCGGCTCTTGCGACACAAATTGGCGTGCGCCCGTCAACGCTGAACAAAGTGATGGACGAAAAGCACACCCACCTCTTGTCGGCTTCCACGGTAAGTCTTTTGAAAACATTTCGGGACGCCATCCGCGAGCAGCGGGAAGCGGAGTCACCCTTCTTCGAGCTTACTGCAACGCCCTACGGGACTACGCCTCAACTTGAAGGGGCGGTCGACGTCGATACCGAGGTTCTCAGCAATTTGCTCGATTCGCCTGAGAATAAGAAGCTTCTCGGCCTCTGGATCGAGATGGACACTGCCACGAAGCTTGCAACCCTTGATATCCTTGAAGCTGTGACGAGGATTGCGCGCCGCAAAGCTGGATAAACAAACAACCTCTCCCATTTCACTCACCACAAACGAAGAACATAACCGGAACATTGCTGACCTAAAACGCAGAGTCAACACGAAATAGGAATTTTAACCCATGCTCCGTCTTGCTGCGATTATCACGTTTGCGTTCGTCCCTGTGGCGGCAGCAGCAGGCGGCTTGAAGATCTGCGCTGCAAACGAAGACCCAGCAGACTGGGCGGCTGAATGGTCGCGTGGTCCAATCATTGTTCCTGCTGGAGCGATCTTCACGTATGGCGGCGACTTAGCCGGCGCAAAGCTAGAGAACCCACCAAGCGCGGCAAGATACGACGCCAAAAGCCATCAAGCCGCCGCTACACTTCATGCCCTCACCCTAACTAAAAAGCACCCCTGCGGAACGGTCCAGGCTGATGTAGTTATTAGCCCCTCCTGGAGCTGGTCGGTGTCGCCGATCATCGGAGACAATCAAGATTATTACTATATCTACGGAACGATACAGACAGGAAAAGTCAGCACTCTTTTTGATGACAGCACCGCATTCGGCAACATCGCCCAGTTTGGCAGGATTTACGCATCCGTTGATGGTGTGCTTACCCACGAAATCTACATTGCTGATTAGACCGCCCGACAACAAACAGGGGTAAAAATAAATGCGCAAAATTGCGCTTGACTGATTGCGCAATAATGCGCATTTTGGCTCCATCATCCCAGATGGAGCCGCACAATGCCTTTTGCGCCCACGTCCCCACAGAGCGCGCCCAGTCGTTTCTTTAACGATCCCGGCCGTTTCGACCCAGCCGCCGCGCGTGACACGCGCAACGACTTCCTGCAGCCGCACGATGAAATGTCGGCTTGGGATGATTTCCGCGATGCCGCTGGCGGCCTGACGCTCGACGAGATCGGCGCCGGCATCGCCTTCATGCTCTGCATCGCCCTCGCCTTCCTCGCACTCGTGGTGTTCGGATGAGCGCGCTCGAACCGGGCATGCGCGCCGTTAATCTGGTGTTTCACTTTAAGGCCATTGCCGGCGACCCTCGAACCGCCAGCGAGCGCGCTATGGATTGGTGCATCTATCACGGCATGTCCGTGGGTCGACTGCAGAGGGACGAGCCGCGCGGCATCCTCTTCGGCGATTTCGATATCCAGAAATGGCGCAACCTGAGGCCGGCCGAGCGCGCGGCTTTGCACGGCACATTCCGGCGCGTGAGTGATCTCGTCGTGCAGGTCGAGCTGCACGCCGTCCCGGTTGATCTTGTCATCCGCCATCCGGACGCGCCCCCGCCGCGCGAGGGTGATACGCCCTATATGCCGCCCGCCGCACAAGGGACGCCCCCTGCGCCCAGCAGCGCCACACCGCATATGCCTCAGATTGACAGCGCGGATCGCCTGGATGCCCGGCGCCTGGCCGCGGCGCGGGTGCTGTTCGGCCTCGTCACCTCCATCCGGGCCGAGCACGGCAAGCGGGCGACGGACCTGCACGAATGCCATCTGGCGCTGGGGCTGGGCAAAGCGCTGCTCGAGCTCTCAGACGCCAACGGCATGCTGCCGGCCTGGAAAGCCCGGATGGAAGCCGCGCTCCCGCAGATGGTGGAGGGCCTGTTCCAGCGCGTCGAAGCCATCATGGAAAGCGCCGCCGCCGGCGCACCGCCGTCCTGATGGCCCTGCATAATCCCACCCTGGAGGCCGCGGCGCGGATCAAGTTCGCGACTGGTGAAAGCTGGGCCTCTCTGTATTTCTGCCGCACCTGGGCCGCGAACAACCAGGATGCCGCCCGCGCGTTGCTCAAGGTCGCCGCGGATCACATCGATTTCCTGCGCAGCATCGATGCACTGCCCCCTGCGCCGGCCGCGCCTTCGGATCCGCCCAGCGGCGCCGGCCAGTAGCGCCGCCTGCTTCCCACTTTCGTTAACCAAAAAGGAACACCCTATGTCCGGTTCGGTCGAACCATTCCCAATTTCCGGCGCGCTGGCCTTCCTGCTGCGCACGGGCAAAGACAGCCTGACCACCCGCCAGCTCAGCGTCATCATGGCGTGCCGTGACAGCACACAGACCGAGCGCGGCCTGGCGTCTGAGCTCGGCGTCTCCAAGCCCGCCATTACCCGCGCTGCGGACCGGCTGACCGAGGAAGGCCTCCTGCACCGCGAGCTCGATATGAACGATCGCCGCTCGGTGAATCTTGTCCTCAGTGCGGCCGGGCGGAAATTCGCCGCCAACTTCGTCTGAGGAGGCGCGCGCATGTTCAACAAGATCGCTTCGTCCGTTCAGTCGAAGATGGCCTCCCTGCTGGCCAAGAAGGAGGAAGCGCGCCGGCTCCGCAACCTGCGCAACCGCCGCCGCAAATCTGCACACACGCCCGCCAGCCCCACCTACATGGCCTGGCGCAACCGCGACCAGGTGGATCCGAACAGCCGGCCAGCCATGCGCCGCAGCGGCCGCCTGCGCTCCGGCGAGCGCCTGCCAGAGGTGACGCCATGATCAACCGCGAGACATCAAAGCGCATCGAGAGCGCTTACCTCGAGATCGCGGCGGCTGAGGCGCAGATTGCTGCCATTGAGGGGCGATGCTTTGATATGCTCCAGGAAGCGGCGGATGCGCGCTCGTTAATCCGAAGCAAAGAGGAAGAGATCAAGCTCATCTCCGAACGGGCGGTGAGGAATTGGTTCAACGGCGTCACTAAAGACGCGCCCATAGAGCCGGCCCCACGCGAGGCGGTGACACCATGATCGCCCTCAACATCGCTGAGACCCGCCGCGCGTTGCGGCTGATGCGTGGGGCGTATCCGAAGCGCTACGGCGTCCAGCCCTGCCTGAGCCTGGTTAACCACGGCGGCGCGTCGGCCCTGCGCGCCGTCGACCCCTGCGGCATCGAGATCACCATGGCCCTGCCGCTCTCCCAGATCGTGAGCGGGCGCGATGAGATCCATGACATCCCGTTCTTCGCGCTGGGCGCCATGCTCCGGCCCAAGGCGGACAGCCCGGATGTGGAGATCGCCGCGCCTGAGGCCGGGCGGGTGAGCATGGGCGTGGATGGCATGCTCGCGAGCTTCATCGTCCGCAAAACCGAGGACGTGGCCAGCCTTTTCGAATACAGCCGCAAGCTGCGCGAACCGGGCGAGCCTTGCCCGTCTCTGACCATCGGCGCTAAGCCGCTGGCCAAGGCCCTGGCGCTCTGCGCCCGGTCGATGAGCGTCGAGGAGACGCGCTATTACCTCAACGGCGTCTACCTCAGTCCGCACCCAACCGACGACACGGCGGTGGTCTTCGTCAGCAATGACGGACACCGCATGATCAAGCATGCGCTCGCGGGCGTGAAACACGATCTGGCGGAGGGGATGATCATCCCGCGCGAGACCGTGGCTGCCCTGCAGACGCTTCTCGCCGCCTTCCCGGAGGATACGCTCGACCTGGTGCGGGTGGGCCCAACCCAGCTGCTGGCGCGCGGGCCGAACTTGATGCTTCGCACCCCCTGATCGATGGCACATTCCCGGATTACGAGCGAGTGATCCCCAAAGAGCAGCCCCTACGCTTCACGCTGGATGCTGACATCCTCGACCGCTTCGTTAAGCGCGTTGCGGCCATCGGGCGCCCACGGGGCGGTGTGGCGATCTCGGGCATGGCTGGGCTCGATGTTGTCAACGTCAGGTGCCTGCTTGAAGATGGAGGCTATATCCAAGCCGAGATCCCTGGCCAGTCAGAGGACACGTTCGAGATCGGCTTTCAGGCTCGCTACCTAATCGACGCCATGGCCACGCTGCGGGCGCAGCAGATCCAGTTTTTCGCGGACAGCCAGTCCGCCCCGACCATCATCAGCGGCGCGGCCGAGCTGGCCGACCCGAGCACCACCATCGTAATCATGCCAATGAGGATCTAGGCCATGGCCCGTGGATACGCCAAGGGGACAGTGAACGGCCGCGCTAAACTTTCCGAGGCGCAGGTCAAGGAGATTTTCGTTTCGCGCGGCTCAGATGGCGAAGCTGCCAGGCGCTTCGGGGTGTGCCGAAAATCAATTCGGAACATCCGCTCGGGCCGCAATTGGCGCCATGTCACCGACGGCCTGCACGTCGTTTTCGAGCGGAATGATGCTCAAGGGAGCGCCGCATGATCGGCCCCAACGAGATCATTGTTGACCTATTCGCCGGCGGCGGCGGAGCCAGTCAGGGCATTTTCCAGGCCACCGGCCGGCACCCCGACATCGCCGTGAATCACGACGCTATCGCCATCGCCGTTCACACCCGCAACCACCCTGAAGCGACACACCATTGCGCCAGCGTGTGGGAGGTCGAGCCTGTTGAAGCATGCGCGGGGCGCCCGGTTGGGCTGCTATGGGCATCCCCTGACTGCCGGCACTTTTCGCGGGCCGCTGGGGGCGCCCGAGATGGAAGAGCGTGCGCAGCCTGCCCGGCGTGGTGCTGACCTGGGCGAAGCGTGTGAGGCCGCGCAAGATCGTGGTGGAGAACGTCCGCGAAATGCTGGGCTGGGGTCCCCTGCTCGAGGACGGCACGCCATGCCCGGCCCGGGTCGGGCGCAGCTTCAATGTCTGGGTCGGCCGGCTGCGCGGCCTTGGCTATCGCGTCGAATGGCGCGAGCTGTGCGCGGCCGATTTTGGCGCCCCCACCATCCGCACCCGCTTGGTGATCGTGGCCTCGCTTGACGGCCCGGTGGCCTGGCCAAAGGCAACCCACGCGAAATGGCCGTCCTTCCTCGAGCAGCCTTGGCGCTCTGCTGGCGAGGTCATTGACTGGTCTATCCCATGCCGTTCCATCTTCGACCGGTCGCGCCCGCTGAAGGACGCCACGCTGCGCCGAATCGCAGAGGGTGTGATGCGCTATGTCATCAAAGCGGATAACCCCTACATCGTGCCTGGCGTCATCACCGGATGCGGCGGCAGGACCGGCCAGAGCGCGCCAAGGCCGCTATCCGGGCCGATGGGCACGATCACCACGAAGGCCGACCAGATCCTTGTGGTGCCTCACACGGTGGAACTGCGTGGCACCGGCACCGCGCGGGACATGCGCGCGCCGCTGTCCAGCATCACCGCTCAGGGCACGCACCACGGCCTGGTGGCGGCGCATCTGGCGCCGATCACCCATACGGGGCGCAACAGGGGCAGCTCGCTGCATGACCCGGTACCGACGGTCACCTGTGGCCACCGGGGCGAGCAGGCGCTCGTGAGCGCCTTCCTGGCCCAGCACAATACCGGCGTGGTCGGCAGGCCTGCTGGGGCGCCCCTCAGCACCATCACCACCTCTGGCACCCAGCAAGGGCTCGTACTGGCCGACATGACGCCTGATGACATCGCCGGCGCTGAGAGGGTCGCCGCTTTCCTGATCCAGTATTACGGCCAGGGCGGCCAGCATGGATCGCTTGCCGCGCCGTTGGGGGCGATCACCACGCGCGACCGCTTCGCCCTGGTGACCGTGCATGGCGTGCCGACGCCCATCACTGATATCCGCATGCGCATGCTCGCGCCGGCTGAGTTGGCCCGGGCCAGGGTTTCCCGTCCGACTATGACCTGACCGATGGCGGGCGGCTCACCAAAACCGACGAGGTGCGCCTCATCGGCAACTCTGTCTGCCCAGACATGGCCGAGGCCGTGATCCGGTCGATCTTTGGATATAGCTATGAAGAAAGGGCCGCAGCATGAGCGAGCACCAGCCACCACCACCGGACGCCCTTGTCCTGCTCGATGTCCACCAGGTGCGCGAGAAGGTGTGCCTTGGCGTCAGCACGATTTACCGCATGGTGAACGATGGCACCTTCCCCAAGCCCGTCCCACTCGCACCACGCACTGTGCGCTGGGTCTCGGCTGAGATCGATGCCTGGATCGCCGAAAAGATGGCAGCGCGCCAGGCCGCTGGCGGAAAGGCCGCAGCATGACAGGTGCTGAAATGCAGCTTGAACGCGACATGCTCGAGGGCGCCAAGCTAAACAAATACCAACCTGCCCCATCGATGATATTCAGCATCGCTCGGCATTTGCATAGGTTGGGTTACCGAAATAGCATCGTCCCTCCCCAGCTCAGGGTAGCTATTGAGAATTTGATTGCGTCATACAATCCTGGGACGTTTCAAGCTGTTTCTGCTCGCCAGCATGCCGCCGTTGTGTGCCCGATCTGCGGAACAGTCCAAAGTCTCGCTTCCTTGATAAAGGCCGGAGTTCCAGAAGACTAAAGGAGGCTGACGACTTCATCTCTGCGGCAGCCCCAGAAGCTCCTCCGGCGCCGTGAGGCCATCCATCAGCATATCGGCCCAGGCCTGCGCCAGCTCGCGCCGGCGCGCGGCGTGCGTTGCCCGGTTATAGGCGCCCTCGACCTCGTTCTTCGGCGCATGGGCCAGCATCAGGTCGATGACCTGCCGGTCAGCCCGAAAATTCTCGTTCATGATGCTGCTGAACGCCGCCCGGAAGCCGTGGGGCACATGGTGGCCATGATACCCGGCCCGGTTGAGCGCATACCCGAGGGCGTTTTCGCTCATCGGGTGGTGCTGCTGCCGCGGGCTGGGGAACACGAATTGCGCGCTGCCGGTCAGTTTCTGCACCGCCCTGATCGTCTCGACGGCCTGGGCCGATAGCGGAACGGCGTGCGGAACCTTCATCTTCATGCGTGGCCCCGGGATCTCCCAGACCGGGCTGCCTCCGTCCAGACCCACGAATTCCGGCCACTGCGCGCCGCGTAGCTCTCCTGGCCGCACAGCGGTGAGCGCCAGCAGCCGCATGGCCAGGCGCGTCACCGGGTGGGCCGGGTGATCGTCCACCGCCCTCATCATCTCCTGCAGTTTGGCGAGGTCGGTGATTGCGGGCTGGCGCCCCTTCTTCATCGGCGCCAGCGCTGCCCGGGCCAGGTGGGCAGGGTCAATCTTCGCCAGCCCCATGGCCACCGCATAGACGAACACGGCGGATAGGCGTTGGCGCACCCGCCGCGCGGTCTCTGGCGCCCCGTTCTTCTCGATCGCCAGCAGCACGGCCACCACTGCCGGCGTCTCGATCTCGGCCACCGGCAGCTTTCCGATTCGCGGGAAGACGTATTTCTTCAGGCTGTCCATGACATCCTTGGCATGATGCTCGGTCCAGGTCGGTGCCTGCCGGGCATGCCACAGCTCCGCCACTGCCTGGAATGTGTTGTCGGCCGCCAGGTCACCCGCCGCGCGCTGCAGCTTCCGCGCAAGCCCAGGGTCGCGTCCGTCGCGCATAACGGCCTTGGCGGCCTCGCGTTTTTCCCGGGCTTCGCTCAAGCCGATAGCCGGGTACGGGCCCAGGGTGAGCAGCTTTTCTTTTCCGCGGTACTCGTAGCGCAGGCGCCATATCTTGCTGCCGGCCGGGGTCACCCACAGGAACAGGCCGCCGGCGTCGGTCAGACGATAGCCTTTCTCCGCTGGTTTGGCGGTCCGAATCTTGGTATCAGTAAGCATGCTGCTCCCGTCCGTACCCGGGTATATTCTAAACCGATACCCGGAAAAGCACCCGGTTTTTTTAGAGCTTGAGCGGGATGTTTGGCAAGGTCCGGGAGCCGATAAACGGCATCTCTCCGCCACTTTAAGCCATATTGGGCAGGTCCGGGAAAAGCTGGAAAGCCGTGCTGGCGGAGGAGATGGGATTCGAACCCACGATACGCCTTGACAGCGTATAACGGTTTAGCAAACCGCCGCCTTCAGCCTCTCGGCCACCCCTCCGGTGCACAGCGTCGCCTGAACGGCACCAGCCCGACGCTCATAATCGGCGGGCGCGCGAAGGTAAAGCCCAGGATGAAGAATAATCGTCGCGATTCAGCCGGATCTCGCACGGCATGGCCTGCCGGGCCAGCGCCCCGAGGAAAAAGCCGGTCTGGCATGAGGTGGCCGGGGAGCGGATTTATGCTGCGCCGCAAAATTTCTCTTGCACTGCAACATGAGTTTAGGTAAAACGATTTTACAGGGTGAGTTTTCTCCCCTGTTTCTTGGACGTTTCCTCCCTAAACTTGGCGGTGCTTTATGCACCGCCTTTTTTTTACTCTGCCGCTTGCTTGAAGTCCGGACCAGGCAGGCCGCCTTGCCGCAGGGTCTGGATCACCTCCGCCAGAATCGCGGAAAGCCGCGCCTGCACCGCCTCGAAGCCGGGTTTGCGTGTATATTGGCGCTCATTCATGTAAAGCCCGCGCGCCAGCTCGATCTGCATCACCTGCACCGCCTCATGCGGGCGGCCATAATGGCGGGTGATGAAGCCGCCAGCGTAAGGGTCGTTGCGGCGTACCGAAAATCCCTGCCTAAGAAATTGCCCTTCGATGAAGTTCGACCAGGCCGGGCGGCAGCTGGCGCCGTGCGCGTCGCCCAGAATAATGTCCGGGCGCGGGCTCAACCGGCTGAACGGGGTGGGCATGGAATGGCAGTCCAGCACCAGGCAATAGCCGAACCGCTCCAGATTTTCCTCGATCAGCCCGGCCAGCGCCTCGTGAAAAGGCCGCCAGCAGCTCTCGATTCGCGCCCGCGCCTCCTCGAAGAACAGCTTGCGGGCATAGATCGGCTCGCCAGTGCCGACGATCCGCGCCAGCGTGCCCAGCCCGCAGGCCACACGCGGGCTGGCGATATTCACGTAATCGGGCAACCGGTCCGCGAACATGTTGGGGTCCAGCTCCCAGGGTTCGCGATTCACATCGCACCACGCGCGGGGAAACTCCGCCGCCAGCAGCGGCACACCCAAGGCCGGGCCGGCGGCGAACAGCTCCTCGACGAAACTATCCTCCGAGCCGCGGATCGCCTCTGGCGTCAGCCGCGAGGCCTGCAGGAACGCCTCCGGATAGACCCGGCCGGAATGCGGCGAGGTCAGCACAAGGCCGGCCAGCTGCTGCGCCGGGCGGTGGAGGGTGATCGGCGGTGCGTCCATGGGTGCCGCCATTCAACCAGCATGGGGCCGGTTGGGCAAGGGAAACAGTGCCAGCCGCAGCCGTCGCGCCAAGGCCCGCAGCCGCACCGGCGCCAAAACCAGCACGATGCCGATGAAAGCCAACGCCGCAATGCCCGCCTGCAGGATCAGCGCCTGCCCCAACGCCGCCGGCAAAAGCGGCGTGACCACCCAGCCCGCCAGCCGCGCGCCAAGCAGCCCGGCCAGCGGCACCAGCAGCAGCCGGAAGAGCGGCCAGGCCAGATCGCGCTGGCCCTGGCGCAGCGCCAGCAGAAACAGCAAGGAGGAAGCCGCCCCGCGCGCCGCCAGCGCCCAGGCCAGCGCCGCCAACCCGAACGGTGCGGCCAGCCAGCAGGTCGCCAACATGCTCAGCGCATTCACCCAGGCATACCAGGAGACGAGCCCCACCCGCCCCAGCGCGGTGAGCAACGGGTTGATGATGCCGTAGAGGGCGAGGCTCGGCGCCACCAGGCTGAGAATGGCGAAGACCGGCACCGCCCTTGCCCAGCCCGACCCGAACATCAGCAGCACCAAAGGCCGCGCCGCCGCCCCGCTCACCGCGCTGACGAAGAAGATCAGCAGGCACAGCGCATCGAGAATATGGCGCAACACCAAAGCCCGGCGCGGCGGGTCGTCACGCACCGCCACCAGTACCGGCAGCACCAGCTTGCGGGCGGGCAGAAACGCCACCTCCTGCAGCACCTCCAGCAGCCGCTGGGCGATGCGAAACTGCGCCAGCGCCACCAGCGGCAGCATCAACCCCAGCAGCAACACATAGCCGGTGAGGGCGATGAAATCGACAAAGGCCGCCTCCATCAGCGGTCGCGAAAAGGCGAAGCCGGCGCGCAGCACCGCCCAGCCAGGCGGGCGCGGCGGCACCCAGCGCGCGCAGGCGCTGGCCACCAGCGCATAGAAGCCCACCCCGACCAGACGCTGCGCCACCAGGGCCGCGACGCCCTGCCCGGCATAGGCCAGAGGCAGCGCGCACAGGCCCCGAGCAGCGTGCTGCCGAGCGAGATCAGCCCGATGGTACGAAACCGGAATTGTGAGCTGAGCCGCGCCGAGGGGACGATGAGACAGCAGGTCATCACCACGCTCAACGCCATCACCCGCAGCACCGCCCGCAGCAACGGCAGATGATAGAGCCGCGCCGCCCACGGCGCGAGCAGCCACAACCCGGCCATGAACAACAGCGCGGTGAGCAGCTGGCTCCAGAACGCCCCGGCCTCCACCGCGCGGTCGCCAGGGCTGGCCTGCACCTGTTCGCCGGCGCCGGAATTGGCCACTATTTTGGCCAGCTCGGACATCGCCGAGGCAATCGCGATCAGCCCGACATCACGCGCCGGCACCACCCGCAGCAGCAAGGCCAGGATGGCAAACCCGGCTGCGCGCTCGGCCAGCACGGTCGCGAAATTCCAGGCCGCCCCGTGCGCGGTGCGCCGTGCCAGGCTCATCCCCGCCTCCGTTACAGAAACGGTATGAAACCAGCACAATCAGACGCTGTCAAAGGGTCAGAGACTCGCCCACAAGCCGAGCAGCGCGAGTGCCAAAGCAGGCGGCATCATCACCGCGCCCAGCGCCAGGAACCGCCAGGCGCTCATCGCCAGCCCCTCGCGGCGCAGCGCATTCAGCCAGAGGATCGTCGCCAGCGAGCCGGTGACGGAGAGGTTTGGCCCCAGATCCACCCCGATCAGCGCCGCCGCCTTCGCCCCTTCCGGGCCTGGGCGAAGAGATGCGCCGCCAGCAGCCCGACCGGCAGGTTATTGGCGAGATTGCTGAGCAGCCCCAGCCCCGCCCCCACCGGCCCAATCCCGGCATGCGCGAAGCCGGAAAGCACCCGCACCAGCCCGGCCTGGTCCAACGCTGCCACCATCACGAACAGCCCGGCCACCAGCGGCAGCACGCTCCAAGAGACGCCGCGCAGGGCCTGCCAGGGTGGGGTGCGCGTCAGCAGGCTGACCAGCACCAGGCACCCGGCCCCGAGCAGGAAGGTCAGCGTGCCCAAGGCCCAGCCAAAGGCCGCCGCGGCGATCAGCAGCAGCGCCGCCCCCCGAGCCCGGCCAACGTCCAGCGCCCGCCGGTGCGCAGTGGCACGCTCTCATCCGGAACCTGCAACCTCTCGCGCAGATGCGCCTTCTGGGTCAGCCACAAGGTCGCGTAACTCGCCAGGATCGCCAGCACCGAGGCCAGGCCGAACAATCGCAGCCATTCCCCCAGGCGCGGCATATGCCCGTCGAACAGCACCAGATTGGCCGGATTTGAAATCGGCAGCAGGAACGAGGCGGCATTGGCGACGAAAGCGCAGATCAGCAGATAGGGCAGCTTGTCCCGCGCCCCGCCGCCCCGGCCATGGCGGCAACGGCCGGGGTGAACACCACCGCCGTCGCATCATTGGAGAGCAAGGCCGTAATCACCACCGCCAGCGCGTAAACCAGCGTGAACAGCGCCAGCGCCGAGCCCCCGGCCCAGCGCGCCAGATGCGCCGCCGCCCAGTCGAACACGCCTTCCAGCACCGCCAGCTCGGCCAGCAGCATCATGCCGATGAGAAACAGATAAACCTGCCCCCCCTGCCCACCGCCGCCAGCGCGCCACGCGGCGAGAGCGCGCTTAGGCCCACCAGCAGCAATGCCCCGGCCAGCGCCGGCCAGGCCTCCTTCACCCCGAAGGGCCGCGCCATGATGCAGCCCAGGCTGACCGCGACGATCAGCAACACAAGACCAAGGCTCATCTCCGGCGCACGCTGAGAAAATAACCCAGCCCCACCAGCCCCAAAGCCCCGCCGGCGATGCACAGCCCAATCCAGCCACCTTGCGCCAACAGCACGCCGCACGCGGCCGAGCCCGCCGCGCCGCCGAGAAAAAACCCGGCCATGAACACGCCATTCAGCCGCGAACGCAGTTCAGGGCGAGAATATAGATCGAGCGCTGGCTGAGCACGAGATTGGTCTGCACCGCCGAATCCAGCACGATGCCGGCCAGCGCCAGCACCAGCACCGAATGGATCTGTGCCCCCAAAGCCGCGATGAGAAAGGCCAGCATCACGCCCAGCAGCGCCAGGATGGTGCCGGCGCGCGTATGGCCGCGATCCGCCATATGCCCGGCCCAGGGCGCCACCAGCGCCCCCGCCGCGCCCACCAGCGCGAACACCGCGATACCGCGCTGGGTGAAGCCGAACTGTGCGGCCAGATAAAGCGGCACCCCGGTCCAGAACAGCGAGAACCCGGCAAAGCACGCGGCATGCACCAAGGCGCGCTGGCGCAGCACCGCGAAGCGCAGCGGCAGCGTGAACAAGGAGCCCAGCAGCTCGAAATAATGATGGTTCGCCGCCGGCTGCCGATGCGGCAATTTGCGGCTCAGCAGCACCGCCATCCCGGCCATCGCCGCGGCGGAGAGAAAGAACACCATCCGCCAGGAGGAGAACGCCGCGATGGTCGAGGCGACAGGCCGCGACAGCAGGATGCCGAACAGCAACCCGGAGGTCACCATCCCCACCACCTTGCCGCGCTGATGTTCAGGTGTCAGGTGCGCCGCCAGCGGGATCAGCATCTGCACCGCCACCGAGGTCACCCCGATCAAGGCCGAGACCACCAGCATCACCCGCGCATCCCAGGCGAATCCAGCCAGCAGCAGCGGGATGATCGCCGCCGCGATGGTCAGCACCACCAGGCGCCGATTCTCCACCAGATCCCCCAGCGGCACCAGGAACAGCAGCCCCGCCGCATAGCCGAGCTGGGTCAGGGTCACGATCAAGCTTTCCGCCTGCCCGCCCATATGCAGCGCCGGGCCGATCAACCCGATCAGCGGCTGCGCATAATAAATATTCGCCACGACAATCCCGCAGGAGGCGGCAAGCAACCCAACCATTTGTCGGGACGGAGATGATTCAGACATGGGCCTCGACTTAACGGCGCGGGAAAATTCTGCGAAGCAGCAAATGGGGCGTCCGGCTTGACCGCGCCATAGCTGAGGGGATGATTTTCATGGATTTATTGCATGCCGTGCTGTTTGCCATCCTGCAGGGGGCGACGGAACTCTTCCCCGTCAGCTCGCTGGGCCATGCGGTGGTGGTGCCGGCCCTGCTGCATTGGCATGTGGACCAGGCGGCGCCGAGCTTCCTGCCTTTCCTGGTGATGCTGCATCTGGGCACCGCCTTCGGGCTGATCGCCTATTTCTATGTGGAATGGCTGGTGATGGCGCGCGGCGTGCTGGGGCTGGGCTATGAGGCCGAAAACGCCTCCGCCCGGGCGCTGCTGGGCAAGCTGATCGTCGCCACCATCCCGGCGGTGATCATCGGCGCGCTGCTGAAGAAACATATCGCCCATCTCTTCGCCAGCCCGATGATCGCGGCCGGGTTTCTCATCCTCAACGCCATCGTGCTGCTGGCCGGCGAGCGCCGGCGCGGCCAGCCTTTGCGCGGCACCACCATCGGCTATGTGGACGCGCTGATCATCGGCATCTTCCAGTGCCTGGCCTTCCTGCCGGGGATTTCGCGCTCGGGGCGGCCATCGTCGGCGGGTTGCAGCGCGGCATCTCCTATGCCGGGGCGGCGAAATTCTCCTTCCTGATGGGCACGCCGGTGATCCTCGCCGCCGCCGCCGCCGAAGTGCCGAAGCTGATCAAGGCGCATGAGCTGCATGCGCTGTTCGGCATCTCGCTGGTCGCCGCCATCGTCTCCGGCATCGTCGCCTATGCCAGCACCGCCTTCCTGATGCGCTATTTCAAGGATCATGATGAGTGGGCGATGAAGCCGTTCGCGATCTATTGCGCGCTGGCCGGCGTGGCCTCGCTGGCGCTGCTGTGGGGCGGGCTGTGAGGCGCGCTCTGCTGGCGGCCGCCCTGCTGCTCGCCCCTGCCTTCGCCCCCACCGCCGCCCAAGCCAAGGTCAATCTCGCCGAGGCGCCGATCGGCCGCACCGACCTGCCCTGGTGGAATGCCCGCTGGCACGCCACGCTGGTCGAGAAGGCCGCGCATCCCAACGCCAGGCTGGTCTGGCTGGGCGATTCGATCACCTATTACTGGCAGCGCCAGGGCGGGCATGGCTATGACGACATCAAGCCGGTCTGGGACAAATATTACGGCGCCTACGACACGCTGGATTTCGGCTTCATCGGCGACACCACCGCCTCGCTGATCTGGCGGCTCGACCATGGCCAGGTGGCAGGGCTGCACCCGAAGCTCGCCATCATCCTGATCGGCGCCAATAATTTCGGCCGGGTACATTGGGACGCCGCGATGACGGTGCCCGGCATCGAATCCGTGGTGGCGAACACCCAGAAGCGCCTGCCCGGGGCGCATATCCTGCTGCTGGGCGTGCTGCCCTGCATTCGCGGCCCCTGGGTGGATGCGCAGACCATCGCCACCAACGCCGATCTCGCCAAGCACTATGAGGGGAATGAAGGCGTCACCTTCGTCGATCTGCGGCATCTGTTCATCAAGGACGGCAAGGTCGACGCCTCGCTCTTTGTCGACCCGCATCTCACCCCACCGGAGCCGGCCTTGCATCCTGACCGTGAGGGCATGACGATGATCGCCCAGGCCATCGCCCCGATCGTGAAAAAATACGAGAACTGACAGCGCTCGGAGTCCACCGCTGCGCCGGCCCATAAAAAAGGCGCCCCGCGAGGGGCGCCTTAAGGTTACTCAGGGAGCAACGTAAAAATTTCAGGCCGCGGGCGCGAGCGCCACGCTATCCACCATCGCCTGGGCGGAGATCAGCGTATCTGAGGCTTCGCGATAGGCGTCGGCATCCTGCAGGTTCACCGCCGCGAAGGCCGCCTCGGCCTCCGCCAGCTTCGCCTGCGCCGCCGCCGGATCGAGATCAGCCTGGCGGATGATCTCGTCCGCCAGCACCGAGCAGCGGCCTTCCGTCACCTCGGCGAAACCGCCGGTGACAAAAAAGCGGTCGGTGATCTTCCCGGCCTCGTAGATATCGACCAGCCCGCCGCGCAGGCTGGTGACCAGCTTGGAATGGCCCGGCAGGATGCCGAGATCGCCTTCCGTCCCCGGAACCACGACCATGTCGACCTCACGGGCCAGCAGCAGCCGCTCCGGGCTGATGATTTCCAGGGCCAAGGGCATGGATCAGGCCTTCGCCGCCAGGGCTTCGGCCTTGGCGATCGCCTCGTCGATGCCGCCGACCATGTAGAAGGCCGCTTCCGGCATATGGTCGTAATCGCCATTCACCAGGCCCTTGAAGGAGCGGATGGTGTCCTCGATGCCGACGAACACGCCCGGCGAACCGGTGAAGACTTCGGCGACATGGAACGGCTGCGACAGGAAGCGCTCGATCTTGCGGGCGCGGGCCACAACCAGCTTGTCATCCTCGGAGAGCTCGTCCATGCCCAGGATGGCGATGATGTCCTGCAGGCCCTTATAGGTCTGCAGAATGCGCTGCACGTCGCGCGCCACCTTGTAGTGCTCCTCGCCCACAATGCGCGGGTCGAGCGAGCGGGAGGTGGAGTCCAACGGATCCACGGCCGGGTAGATGCCCTTTTCGGCGATCGCGCGGTTCAGCACGGTCGTCGCATCCAGATGCGCGAAGGTGTTGGCCGGGGCCGGGTCGGTCAGATCGTCGGCGGGCACGTACACGGCCTGCACGGAGGTGATGGACCCCTTCTTGGTGGAGGTGATGCGCTCCTGCAGGGCGCCCATATCCGTCGCCAGGGTCGGCTGATAGCCCACCGCGGAGGGGATGCGGCCCAGCAGCGCGGACATTTCCGCACCCGCCTGAGTGAAGCGGAAGATGTTGTCCACGAAGAACAGCACGTCCTGGCCTTCCTGGTCGCGGAAATACTCGGCCATCGTCACGCCGGAGAGGGCGACGCGGGCGCGCGCACCCGGCGGCTCGTTCATCTGGCCATAGACCAGCGCGACCTTGGAACCGTCGGTGGTGCCGTCCTCGTTCAGCTTGATGACGCCGGCATCGATCATTTCATGGTACAGATCGTTACCCTCACGGGTCCGCTCGCCAACGCCCGCGAACACGGACACACCGCCATGGCCCTTGGCGATGTTGTTGATCAGCTCCTGGATGAGCACGGTCTTGCCCACGCCGGCGCCGCCGAACAGGCCGACCTTGCCGCCCTTCAGATATGGAGCCAGCAGATCCACCACCTTGATGCCGGTGACCAGGATCTCGGCGGAACCGGCCTGCTCCTCGAAGGAGGGGGCATCGTTATGGATCGGCGCGCGGGCGGTCGCCACGATCGGGCCGCGCTCATCGATCGGCTCGCCGATCACGTTCAGGATGCGGCCCAGCACGCCCGGGCCGACCGGCACGGAGATGGCGGCCCCGGTATCGGTCACGGACTGGCCGCGGACCATGCCGTCGGTGCTGTCCATGGCGATGCAGCGCACGGTGCGCTCGCCGATTTCCTGCGCCACTTCGAGCACCAGACGGCGCTCGCCGATCTGGGTCTCCAGGGCGTTCTGAATGAAAGGCAGCGCGCCGTCGAACTGAACGTCGACAACAGCGCCATTGATCTGGGTCACACGGCCGGTGTTGTTGCTTGTCATGTCTATGTCCTCAAACGGCTTCCGCGCCGGAAATGATTTCAATCAGCTCTCTGGTGATGTTCGCCTGACGGGCCCGGTTATAGCTCAGCGTCAGCTTCTTGATCATCTGGCCGGCATTGCGGGTGGCGCTGTCCATCGCGGTCATCTGCGCGGCGTAGAAGCCGGCGGCGTTTTCCAACAGGGCCGCGTAGATCTGCACCGCCAGATTGCGCGGCAGCAGACGGTCCAGCAGCGTGCCGTCATCCGGCTCCACCTCGTAATTATGCTCCATCGCGTTATCGTTCGCGTTGGGCGCCGCGGCGGGGATCAGCGGCTGCTCGACCGGCTTCTGCGTCATCACATTATGGAAGCGGTTGAAGATCAGCGTCACGGTATCGTACTCGCCGGCCTTGAAGCCGCGAATGATCTCCTGCGCCACCTCTTCCGCATCCGCGAAGGTCACGACCTTCTTGCCGACGAAGTTCTTGGTGCCGGTGATGCTGCCCCCCATGTCGCGGCGCAAACTGTCATTGCCCTTGCGGCCGAGCGCGAAGATTTTCACTGTTTTGCCTTCGGCCGTGAGCTGCGCCGCCTTCTGGCGCACCTGCTTGGCGATATTGGCGTTGAAGCCACCGGCCAGACCGCGATCCGCCGTCACCGCCAGCAACAAATGGGTCTGGCGCTTGCCATTGCCCACCAGCAGCTTGGAGGCGTTCGGGTTGCCCGCCTCGGAGGCGGCCAGGGCCGCCAGCATCTCCGCCATGCGCACGGCATAGGGGCGCGAGGCCTCGGCCTGGGCCTGCGCGCGACGGAGCTTGGCCGCCGCCACCATCTTCATGGCGCTCGTGATCTTCTGCGTCGATTTGACGCTGTTGATCCGGTTGCGCAGGGTTTTCAGCGAGGGCATGGGCTTATCCGAAGGTGCGGAGCAGGGTCTCGATGAACGCGATCAGCGCCTTTTCCGTCTCGGGCTTGATCTGCTGGTCGGCCTCGATCGCGTTCACGATCTCGGGCGCGTTCACCTTGATGTCGGAAAGCAGCTGCATCTCGAACTGGCCGATCTTGTCCACCGCGACGCCGTCCAAATAGCCACGGGTGCCGGCAAACACGGAGATCACCTGCTCGGCAACCGAGAGCGGCTTGAACTGCGGCTGCTTCAAAAGCTCGGTCAGGCGCGCGCCGCGGGCCAGCAGCTTCTGGGTGGCGGGGTCGAGATCGGAGGAGAACTGGGCGAAGGCCGCCATTTCGCGGTACTGCGCCAGGTCCAGCTTGATCTTGCCGGCCACCTGCTTCATCGCCTTGATCTGCGCGGCGGAACCGACGCGCGAGACCGAGAGGCCGACGTTAATGGCCGGGCGGATGCCCTTGAAGAACAGCTCGGTCTCCAGGAAGATCTGGCCGTCGGTGATCGAGATCACGTTGGTCGGGATGTAGGCGCCCACGTCGCCGGCCTGGGTTTCGATGACCGGCAGCGCCGTCAGCGAGCCCGCGCCATACTCGTCGGACATCTTGGCGGCGCGCTCGAGCAGGCGCGAATGCAGGTAGAACACGTCGCCCGGATAGGCTTCGCGGCCCGGCGGGCGGCGCAGCAGCAGGGACATCTGGCGATAGGCGACCGCCTGCTTGGACAGATCGTCATAGCCGATCAGCGCATGCATGCCGTTATCGCGGAAATACTCGCCCATGGCGCAGCCAGTATACGGGGCCAGATACTGCATCGGCGCCGGGTCGGAGGCGGTGGCGGCGACGACGATGGAGTATTCCATCACGCCGTATTCCTCCAGCGTGCGCACCAGCTGGGCGACGGTGGAGCGCTTCTGCCCGACCGCGACATAGATGCAGTACAGCTTCTTGCTCTCATCGCCAGAGGCGTTGACCGCCTTCTGGTTGATGATGGTGTCGACGATCAGCGCGGTCTTGCCGGTCTGGCGGTCGCCGATGATCAGCTCGCGCTGGCCACGGCCGACGGGCACCAGCACGTCGATCGCCTTGATGCCGGTCTGCATCGGCTCATGCACGGATTTGCGGGGGATGATGCCCGGCGCCTTGGTCTCGACCAGGCGGCGCTCGGCGTACATCACCGGGCCCTTGCCGTCGATCGGGTTGCCCAGCGCGTCAACGACGCGGCCCAGCAGCCCCTTGCCCACCGGCACGTCGACGATCTGGCCGGTGCGGGTGACGGTGTCGCCCTCGCGGATGGTCTTGTCGTCGCCGAAGATCACCACGCCGACATTGTCGGCTTCCAGGTTCAGCGCCATGCCCTTTAGGCCGGAGCCGGGGAAATCCACCAGCTCGCCGGCCTGCACATTGGCGAGACCGAACACGCGCGCGATGCCATCCCCCACGGAGAGGACCTGGCCGGTCTCGGCCACATTGGCTTCGGTGTCGAAATCCGCGATCTGACGCTTCAGAATCTCGGAGATTTCGGCGGGACGGATCTCCATATCAGGCAGCTCCCTTGAGAGAATAATTCAGCCGGTTAAGGCGCGATTTGAGGGTGGTGTCGTAGAGCTTGTCGCCGATCTGCAGGCGCAGACCGCCGAGCAGCCCGGCATCGAGCTTTTCAATCAGCCGCACGGTGCCATGGCCAGCTTCGGCCAGGCGGGCGGTGAGCTGGGCGCGCTGGGTATCGGACAAGGCATGGGCGGAGGTGACCACCGCGACGGCCTCGCCACGCTTGGCGGCGGCATAGGCGGCGAAGCCCTCGATCAGCATCGGCAGGTCGCGCAGGCGGCGATTCGCGGCGACGACGCCGACAAAATGCCGCACCAACGTGGACACGCCCTGCGCCGCCAGCGCCTCATCCAGCGCCTTGCCGGCCTTGCCGGCATCGGTCAGCGGGTTGGCGATCAGCGCGGCGAGAGGCTTGCTCTCCTTGATCAGGCGGCCCAGCGCCGCGATCTGCTCGATGGTCTGGTCCAGCGCGCCTTGCTCATGCGCCAGCGCGTACAGCGCCGCAGCATAACGCCCGGCCAGGCCAGTGACACGATTATCCGTGATATCGACCAAAGTTTATCCTGCCTTGTTGCCGTGCTCTGAAATATAATGCCTCTTGCAAGGCTTGGCGGGGCAGTAACATAGGGTTTCCGCCGCAGCAAGGCCATAAGTGCCCCGCCCCCGCAAACGGCGCTTCAAGCCCTTGGTTTGTGTCAGTTTGGCGCAGAGAGTTCCGCCTCCGCGCGCAGCCTCGCCACCACCGGCCCGGTTTCATTGTAAGAGTGGCACGTATTCAGCAGCGCCGGCGCGAGGCCCGGCTTGTCCTTGCCCTCCCCCCGTCCGGCCCGTGATTGAGCACGGAATAGCGGGTCTGGTAGGCGGTGGTGGCCACCGGCTGCAGCAATTCGCGCAGATGTGTGCAGCCCTCAACCCCGCCCACGCGCTGCGCGGCGGCGCGCAAAAACCCCTTGCCGATCTTCAACCCGACCAACCGCGCCATATTCGGCGCGGTTTGCGGGCATATATTATAGGGTGTCGAATCCATCGCCGCCTCGCAGGCGACGATTTCCATCTCCTCGACGGTCAGGGTCATGCGAATCCACATATCATGCAGCGGCACCCCGGCGGGGATGCCGGCGCGGTCGATATTGGCCATGCTGTAGCTCTTCACATCGGTCATCCGCGCCTCGACCTCGATCAGCCCGTCCTCGCGCAGATAGCCTTGCAGCGTCACCTCGCGGGTGTGCAGCAGGCGGCGGGGGCGGTGGCGGCGGAGAGAGGCATACTTGTTTCCTATGGCTGGGCCCGGCGCGGGCAATCTTGCCAAAATCCATGCCATGGCCAAAAGGGTCAGCACAATTGCCGATAAGGATGATCAGCCATGGACGGGCAGGCAGAGCCGCGCCGCTATAGCCACGCCGAGCGCCTGCGCGTCGTCCAGGGGGTGATGCTGTGCATGCTCCTGGCCGCGCTGGACCAGACCGTGGTGCTGCCCGCCATCCCGCAAATGGCGCAAAGCCTGCACGGCCAGACGCATCTCTCCTGGGTGGTCTCGGCCTATCTGCTCGCCTCCACCGCCACCACCCCGCTTTATGGCAAGCTCTCGGATCAGTTCGGCCGCGCCAAGGTGCTGGGCCCGGCTCTCGTCGCCTTCGTGCTCACCAGCCTCTTCTGCGCCATGGCCTGGTCGGTGCCGGCCTTGCTGCTGGGCCGGGCCTTGCAGGGGCTGGCCGGCGGCGCGCTGATCACCGTCTCCCAGGCGGCGGTGGCGGATGCGGTGCCGCCGCGCGAGCGCGGGCGCTACCAGGCCTATTTCGCCTCGATGTGGGCGCTGGCCTCCGGCGCGGGGCCGGTGGTGGGCGGCTGGCTCGCGCAAAACCTCTCCTGGCGTTATATTTTCTGGGTCAATCTGCCGCTGGGGCTGTGCGCCCTGGCGCTATGCATACGCGGGCTGAAGGATCTGCCGATCAATGGCCGTCGCGGCCGGTTCGATCTCAGCGGCGCCGGGCTGCTGATCGGCGCCAGCACATTGCTGCTGATGGCGATCAGCCTGGGCGGGTGGATCTGCGCTGGCTCTCCTGGCCGGAAGCGGGGCTGGTGCTGGCCGGCCTGCTCGGACTCCTCGCCCTGCGCGTCCAGCAGCGGCGCAGCCCGCACCCGCTGATGCCCTCCGGCCTGCTGATCCGGCTGCGCGGCACCATCGCCCTCGCGGCGCTGAATAATTTCGCCCTGTTCGGCGCCATCTTCATGTTCCCGCTGCTGCTGCAGCGTTTCTTTCATGACAAGCCGGCCCAGGCCGGCATCGAGCTGGTGCCCTTCCTGCTCACCGGCGTCGCGGGGCCTATACGGCCGGACAGATCGCCCGGCGGACGGGCAAGCTGCGGGCGATGTTCGTCACCGGCACCAGCCTCGCCTCCACGGCATTTCTGGTGATGACGCTCAACCCGCTCTTCGCCCCGGTGCCGGTCTCGGCACTGATTGGCTTCGGGTGGGGATGCTGCAGCCCACCACCATCCTTGCGGTGCAGGCGCTGACCGATCTGCCGGAAATCGGCATCGCCACCGGCATGCTGCTGCTGTTGCGGGCGATTGGCGGGGTGTTCGGCGCCACCTTGGCCGGCGCCGCCCTGGATGGCGGCTTTGCCGACCCGGTCAGCGGCTACCGGCTGGGCTTCGGGCTTTGCCTGGCGATGGCACTGGGCGGGCTGGCTTTGAGCTGGCGGATGCGCGAGATCACGCTGCATAACGGCCCCTGAGACAGCCAGGCGCCGCACACCGCCCGGGCGCTCAGTGGCCCAGCGCCGGAAACACGAAATGCACCAGCAGCACCGCGGAGAAAATCAGGGTCAGCCAGCCGAGAAACGCCCCGAGCACGCGCATTACCATCATCACGGCCAGCGCCACGATGAAAATCAGAATACAGACCTGCCATTGCGGCTGATAGATCCCAAGGCCCTGCATGCCGGCCAGCAGAATATTATCGATGCTCGCCGCGATACCCAGCACCAGCCCGATTATGCCCCAGAACATGCCATTGACCGCGCCGCCGCCCATTGCACCCCTCTCCTGGTATGGTTCTGCCATCTCGAATGCCTAAAAAGCCACTCAAGTTTTAGTGATTCGTTCCAGATTTTTAACTTTTTTGGGCGCCGGCAACCGCTTGATCCAAAGCAGCCACGGCGATGGCGCCGATGCCACCCAGCCCAGCGCCATTGCCGCACAGGGCCAGCCGGGTGGGTAATACCGGAAAAACGGCCCAGGGCGGCGCAGTGCGGTGTGAGCGTTCGCGTTCAAGTCAGATGTCCAGGCGTTCATATGCGCCTAAAATGGGGCGCTGTGCCCCACACTTATGCTATTCACGCATCCCCCCTCGCACTCTGGCGTGAAACGCTTGCGCGCAAGCACATTTCGCCGTAACCCCGGTGCCCGAACTTTTATTTTTGGAGTAAGCGTCATGTCCTACAGGGTTGCGGTCGTCGGTGCCACCGGTGCGGTGGGGCGCGAGATCCTGAAAACCCTTGCCCAGCGCGACTTCCCCGTCTCCGAGGTGGCCGCCCTGGCCTCCGGCCGTTCCGCCGGCCAGGAAGTCTCCTTCGGCGAGGATAAGGTGCTGAAGGTGCAGAATCTGGAAACCTTCGATTTCACCGGCTGGGACATCGCTTTGTTCTCCCCCGGCGCCTCCGTCTCCGCCATTCACGCGCCGCGCGCGGGGCGGCCGGCTGCGTGGTGATCGACAACACCTCCCAGTTCCGCATGGACCCGGACGTGCCGCTGGTGGTGCCCGAGGTGAACCCGCAGGATATCGCCCTGCACACCAAGCGCAACATCATCGCCAACCCGAACTGCTCGACCATCCAGATGGTGGTGGCGCTCAAGCCCCTGCATGACCGCTTCAAGATCAAGCGCGTGGTGGTGAGCACCTACCAGTCCGTCTCCGGCGCCGGCAAAGAGGGCATGGACGAACTCTACAACAACACCAAGGTCTCCTTCGTGAACGAGAAGGGACGCGCCCAGGTGTTCCAGAAGGATATCGCCTTCAACGTCATCCCCCAGATCGACGTGTTCATGGATGACGGCGCCACCAAGGAAGAGTGGAAAATGGCGGTCGAGACCAGGAAGATCCTCGACCCCAACGTGCCGGTGATCGCCACCTGCGTGCGCGTGCCGGTGTTCATCGGCCATTCCGAGGCGGTGTTCGTCGAATTCGAAAACCCGGTCTCGGTGAAGGAAGCCCGCGAGGCGCTGGCCAAGGCGCCGGGCATCGTCGTCGAGGATAAGCGCGAGCCGGGCGGCTATATCACCCCGATCGAGTGCCAGGGCGAGGACGCGACCTTCGTCTCGCGCCTGCGCAAGGACCCGACGGTGGAGAACGGCCTGGCCTTCTGGTGCGTCTCCGACAATCTGCGCAAGGGCGCGGCGCTGAACGCGGTGCAGATCGCCGAGGTGCTGATCAAGCAGAAGCTGCTGAAGAAGCAGGCGGCGTAAGGGCGCACTGCACGACGAAAAAGAGCGGCCTCGGGCCGCTCTTTTTTTGGCAAAGACTCTGGGGGCTTTTTGAAAAAAGCGCCCCAGACCCCCCAAAAATTTTTGATTTTTTAGCGCGGGCGGGGCGTGTCGTCCCAGGGTTTGCGGTTGACCTCTTCCAACGCTTCGGCGTGGGAGAGGCCGATATCGCCAAGCATGCGCGCATCCATGCGCATGATCGCCCGCCGCCCCACGATCACATTGCGCATCCGCATGATCCGCGCCCAGAGCCCGTTCGGCCGCGTCACCGGGTGCGGCGATGCCGCCGCCTTCACCCGCTCGGCAATGCTCAGCATGGTCTTCACTCCGTGTGTTGTTTCACTGACGGAAAATCTAGGCGCACGGGTTGAATAAGAAAAACGAATTGTTTTTATCATAAAAATCACATAATCTTATCCTATGCCCCTCCCCGCCGGTCTCGACCCCGATTTGTTGCGCGCCTTCATCTATGTGGCGGAGGAGCATAACTTCACCCGTGCGGGTACGCGCGTGGGCCGCACCCAGGCGGCGATTTCCATGCAGATGCGCAAGCTGGAGGAGATTCTGGGCAAGACGCTGCTCAAGCGCGGCCGGGGCGAAGGCATCGAGCTGACGCCGCACGGGCAATATCTGCTCTCCCGCGCGCGCGAGCTGCTGGTGCTCAATGATTCCATCTGGTCCGCCTTCCAGGCGCCGGAGATCAGCGGCAAGGTGCGTCTGGGCACCCCGGATGATTACGCCCTGCAATTCCTCCCCGGCGCGCTGCGTCGCTTCGCCCAGACCCATCCGGCGGTGGAGGTGGAGGTGGTCTGCCTGCCCTCAACCGAGCTGATGGGCCGGCTGAAGGCCGGGCAGCTGGATCTGTCGCTGATTTCCGAAGGGCATGAGACGCGCAACTGGCCGGCACAAGAGCTGATTCGTGGCCCGCTGGCCTGGATCACCTCCACCCGCTTCGCCCCGCACAAGCTGGACCCGCTGCCTCTGGCGCTGGCCGAGCATGATTGCAGCTGGCGGCGCGCCGCCTTGCGCGGGCTGGATGAGGCCCACCTGCCCTATCGCATCGCCTATGTCTCGGGCAGCGCCATCGGCTCGCTGGTGCCGGTTCTGGCCGGGTTAGCGGTGACCTGCGGCATTCCCAACCGGCTGCCGGAAGGCACCCGCGCCTTACGCCCGGGCGAGGACGGGCTGCCGAAACTGCCGGATTTCTGCGTGCTGATGCTGAAGGGCAAAAACGCCCCGCAGCCGGTGACCGACCGGCTGGCCGAGCATATCGAGGACGAAGCAACACGCGAGGCGCAAACCGCCGGCTGGGCGGCTTAGCCTCGCATGAAGCGCGAAGCTCTAATTCCCGGTGCTGGTCAGCTCGATCTGCGCCGACACGCTGGCGCTGATGGTCACCTTGTCAGGCGCCAATTGCGGCGCCGCGGCGGCGGCCTTCATCATCATCACCCTGGGACCGGGCGGCAACGGCGCGGAGGCGCCATTCACGCTCAGCTGCTTCAGCGCGCCGACCTTTTTATGCAGCGTATCGGCAATATCCGCCGCCTCGGCGCGCAGATGCGCCAACGCGTCGCGGATCGCATCGCGCTGCGCGCTCTGCCGCCCGGCATCGGAGAGTTCGCCGCTGAGCCCGTTCAGCAGCAGCCCATCCGCCTGCAACTGGCCGAGCAGATCGGTAAACGCCTTGTCCGGCACGCCGCCTTTATCCGGCTGGGTCAGGGTCAGGCTCTGCGTCGCGGTGAATTGCGGCCGGGTTTGGCCGTTCGGGTGCTGGCGTAGCTGTTATAGCCGCCGGTGGTGGCCACCACATTCGGCAAGGCCTTTGCCGCGGCCAGCGCCTTGCTCATCGCCTGGTTCACCTTGGCCTGGGCGGCGGCGGCGTTCGGCGCATCCGCCTGCACATTGAACTGCGCCACCGCCTCATCCGGCTCGACCTTGACGCTGCCTTCGGCACTCAGCGACAGATTGGTCTGCGCGGACGCGGTCTGCGCCGCGGCGGGCAGCGCCAGCGCGCTGAGAACCGGAACCAGATAGATGATTTTCGGTGCCATATGTCGCTCCTCCAGCAAAGCGACTCGAATTTAGGCGCAAACCCCAGCCCGCGCCAGAACGCGCCTTGCACCAAGCCTGGCTAAAATTATTTCGAATTGCTATATATTGCGATAAAAGAATGCCGAAACCATCAAAAAGGCCTCGTCGGAGCGTTTCATGCGGGTTTATCAATGTCCTTTCAATGTTGCCGATCTTCTGGATCAGAATAAAGCCCACCACATCATCGATACCTTTGCGAGCGTTTCCCCGCCCCTGGTCGAGAACAGGGAACGCTACTCCCCCATGCTGATCGATTTCACCGGCGACAAAGGCTTGGCGCTCTACGCCAGGACCATGACCACGTTGATCGACGGCCTCGCCAGCTGCACCGGAAGGCTCTTCGAAAGGCCGATTTCCGGGCAGGTCTTCGTCTGGGCCATGCGGGTCGGTGACAGCAGCAAGCATAAGAGCACCACGCTCAGCGGCGTGCGTGGCGGCATGCAACAGCTCAGCAACAACACCGTCAAATTTGGGCTGGTCAAGGCGACGAGCGGGGTGGAGGGGCTGACGAACTGGCTGAGGGGCACGTCAAAGAAGCCCCTCACGAATAAGGTAATCAGCGGTCTCGATTACGACCAGTATCTCCAGCGCGATGGCGGCGGCGTGAGCCGCGGAGTCCTTAATCAACGGCAAATGAACATGGCGGAAGGCCATGCCACCGCGCTGGTCATCCCGGCCAAATTCAGAAATGAATTCAGCATGGATGTCATCTCGCCGATCGATAACGGGAAGGTCACGATGGCCTCCATCGCCAAGCTGGTGCGGGTGATGAAGACCAAGCTCGACAAGGCCGGGCCCAGCCGGGAAGGCGGGATTTACGACTGAGCCGTGCCTTCAGCCGGCCAGCATGGCCTCGGCCCGAAGCAGATCGGCGGCGGTGGTGATCTTGAAATTATCCTCCGCCCCGAGCACCATCTCCACCCGCAGCCCGGCATGCTCGGCGATCATCGCATCGTCGGTGAAATCCGTCTCCGGCGCGGTCTGCACCGCGTGGCGGTGGGCCTTATAGATATCCTGGAAGCGAAAGCCCTGCGGGGTTTGCGCGCGCCAGAGCCCGGCCCGGCTCACCGTGCCGGCAACCACCCCGTCCTGCACGCGCTTGAGCGTATCGGCGAGCGGCACGCCGACGATGGCCGAGGCGCCGCGCCCGAGCACCTCCAGCACCGCCGAGATGGTCTCCAGCGCGATGAAGGGGCGCACCGCGTCGTGGATCAGCACATTATCCGGCTTCAACACAGCGATCGCTTCCAGCCCCAGCCGCACGCTATCCTGCCGTTCCTTGCCGCCGAAGCGCACCGCCAGCAACTTCTCCAGCCCGTCGGTGGCCTCGTCATACAAAGCCTGGTCGTCCGGGTGGATCAGCACCTGCACCGCGTCGATTTCCGGATGGCGGGTGAGGGCCTGGATGGTGTGGCGCAGAATCGGCGCCCCTTTAAGCGGCAGATATTGCTTCGGCAGCGGCCCGCCAACGCGATAGCCCCGCCCCGCCGCCACAATCAGCCCGATATTCATAGCCCCTGCCCTTCTCACCCAAATTTGCAAAAGTTTTTGGGGGTGTGGGACTTTTTTCAAAAAGTCCCCACAAACGTTCGGGGTGTTGACGACGGCGTTGTCACCGCCCCAGACGTTTTCGCCGCTTTTTTGAAAAAAAGCGGCACCAAAAAACTTTTATACCTTAACCCAACGCCGCTTTCTGGGCCTTGAACAACTCCGCCGTCCCCTGCCGGGCCAGGCCCAGCAGCTTGTTGAAGGCCGCTTCGTCAAAGCTGGATTTCTCCGCCGTCGCCTGGATTTCCACAATCCCGCCCGCGGCCGTCAGGATGAAATTCGCATCCGCATCCGCCGCCGAATCCTCGGCATAATCCAGATCCAGGACCGGATGGCCCTGATAAATCCCGCAGGACACCGCCGCCACCTGCCCCAGCATCGGCATGGATTTGATCACGTTCTTCGCCTTCAACTGCCGGAAAGCCAGCACCATCGCCACATAGGCGCCGCTGATCGCCGCACAGCGCGTGCCGCCATCGGCATTCAGCACGTCGCAATCCAGCGTCACGGTGATCTCGCCCATCGCCTTGCGGTCGATCACGGCGCGCAAGCTGCGCCCGATCAGCCGCTGGATCTCCTGGGTGCGGCCGGATTGCTTGCCCCGCGCCGCCTCGCGCTCGCCGCGCGTATGGGTGGCGCGCGGCAGCATGCCGTATTCGGCCGTCACCCAGCCCTCGCCCTGGCCGCGCATGAACGGCGGCACCCGGCCCTCGACGCTGGCGGTGCACAGCACCTCGGTGCGCCCCATGCGGATCAGCGCCGAGCCCTCGGCATGATGGGAAAACCCGGTCTCGATGGAGACCTGGCGCAGGGCGTTGAATTCTCTGCCGGAGGGCCGCATGATCTGACTCCTTACATCTGCTGCGCCGTGCTATTATCCGAGCCTAGCCCGATGGACCATAGACAGAAATCCCCTCCGCCCCGGCTCCCGCCCGGGCTCGACATCCGCTCCGCCGCCGTGCTGCGCGAAATCGTCGAACAATATGTCGAAACCGGCGAGCCGGTGGGCAGCCGCACCCTTTCGCGCCTGCTTCCGCACAAGCTTTCGCCCGCCACCATCCGCAACGTGATGGCGGACCTCACCGATGCCGGACTGCTCTTCTCCCCCCACACCTCCGCCGGCCGGCTGCCGACGGATCGCGGCCTGCGGCTGTTCGTGGACGGGCTGCTGCAATTCGGCGAGCTTTCGGAGGAGGAGCGGACCAATATCAACCTCGCCCTCGCCGGCTCCGGCCGCTCGATGCAGGATACGCTGGCCCAGGCCTCCACCTTGCTCTCCGGCCTGTCCGCCGCCGCCGGGCTGGTGCTGGCCCCGAAGGGCGAAGGGCCGGTGAAACATATCGAATTCGTGCCGCTCTCGCCGGGGCGCGCGCTGGTGGTGCTGGTCTCCGCCGATGGCCAGGTGGAAAACCGCATCATCGAAACCCCGCCCGGCCTGCCGCCCTCGGCCCTGCAGCAGGCCAGCAATTTCCTCAACGCCCAGCTCGCCGGCCTCACCCTCACCGAGCTGCGCGGCCGGGTACGCGCCGAGCTGACCGCCGACCGCAGTGCGCTGGACGAGCTGACCAGCGCCGTCATCGAAGCCGGGCTCGCCACCTGGGGCCAGGAAGGGCGCTCCGGCTCGCTGATTCTGCGCGGCCAGGGGCGGCTTTTGGAGGATATCGACCAGCTCGAAAAACTATCCGCCATCCAGGCTCTGTTCGAGCGGCTGGAAACCGAGGAGACGCTGCTGAAGCTGCTGGATCTGGCCGAGGAATCGGACGGGGTGCGGATTTTCATCGGCGCCGAATCGGGGCTGTTTGGCTCCGCCGGCGTCTCGATGATCGTCGCCCCGGCGCGCAACGCGCAGGACCGGATCGTGGGCGCGATCGGGGTGATCGGGCCGACGCGGATCAATTACGGGAAGATCATTCCGGTGGTTGACTATACCGCGCGGGTGATCGGGCGGTTGCTGGGGTAATAAAAAAGGCCGGTGCCCTGGCACCGGCCCGTGCGGGGAACTTTTTGGAAAAAGTTCCCCGCACCCTCAAAAACTTTTGTCAGTTTCCGTTTTTGCCGTCGCCCAGGGCGATGCCGACGAACAGAGCCTGGCCCTGGCGGACGATGCGCAGCGCCACCGCATCCGCCCCGCCCTTGCGCGCGGCCTTGATCGCGTTCACCGCCTCATCCGGGCTGTTCACATCCGTGGCGCCGACGCCGACCAGCAGATCGCCCTGCTGCAGCCCGGCCTGATCCGCCGGCGAGTTCGGCTTCACATTCACGATCACCGCGCCCGAGGCATCATCCGGCAGGTTGAGCTGGTTGCGCAGATCCGGCGTCAGCGGCGCCAAGGTCACGCCCAGCGCCGCCGGCGAGGCATTCTGCTGGCTTCCGCCATTGCCGCCATTGCCGTGCTCGAAGCTGGCATCCGGGTTGCTCGGCATCTCTTCCACCGCAACGCTGACATCCTGCGACTTGCCACCATGCAGATAGGTGATGTCGGCCTTGCCGCTCGGGTCGATATTGGCGATGTCCTCGGCCAGATCGCCCGGATTGGTCACGGCCTGGCCGTTCACGGCGGTGATCACGTCGCCCGCCTTCAGCCCCGCCTTGGCGGCCGGGCTGTTCGGCGCCACGGCGGCGATCAGCGCGCCATCCTTGTTCGGGTTGCTCATCGGCAGCTTCAGCGCCTGCGCCATCTGCGGCGAGATCATCTGCGCGGAAACGCCGAGGAAGCCGCGCGTCACCTTGCCATGCGCCACCAGCTGGGTGACCACGCGCTTGATCATATCGGAGGGGATGGAGAAGCCGATGCCGACCGAGCCGCCGGAGGGCGACAGGATGGCGGTATTGATGCCGATCACCTGGCCCTTCTGGTTGAAGAGCGGCCCACCGGAATTGCCTTCATTGATCGGCGCATCGGTCTGGATGAAACGGTCATACGGGCCATCGCCGATATCGCGGCCCAGGGCGGAGACCACACCGGTCGTCACCGTATTGCCCAGCCCGAACGGGTTGCCCATCGCGATCACCCACTGGCCGGGCTCGACATCCTTGGAATCGCCCAGCTCGACATAGGGCAGCGGCTTCTTCGCGTCGATCTTCAACACCGCCAGATCGGTCTTGGGATCGGTGCCGAGGATCTTCGCCGGGTAGGTATCGCCATTGGAGAGCGTTACCGTCACGGTCTTCGCGCCCTTCACCACATGGTTATTGGTGACGATGGTGCCGTTGGCATCGATGATGAAGCCCGAGCCCTTGGCCTCAACCGCCTGCGGCTGCTGCTGCGGGCCACTGAAGCCAAAAGGAAAGCCGGGGGAAAGCCAGGGATCTGCGGGAAGCCCGGCGGCAAGCCGTTCTGCGCCTGGGGCCCGGAGCTGCTGTCATCGGCGGCCTGGTCCAGCTTCAGCTTCACATCGACGGAGACCACCGCCGGCATCACCGCTTTCACCAGGGGCGAGAAATCTGGCACCGGGGTGAAATTCTTCTGCACCACCTGGGTCGCGTCCATGGACGGGTCGGCGGCCCTCGCCGGCACAACGCTGACAGCAGCCAGGGCCGTGGCGCCCAGCAGGGCAAAAGCGGAAGCCGTGGCACGCGTCCGGTATTGTTTGATCATGATCTATCTCCTGCGTCTGACTGGACAATGGGGCCGCTGAACGGCGATGTGTGACTTAAATGCCACTAGGGGGCGCGATCTCAATTGTAACAGCCCGGGGGTTACATTTCTTCACCCCCCATGCGCGCTCGTTTCAATCCGCGGGGAGATTGTTTCAGATCAGCGCCAGATTTGCCGCGAAATGCCCGGAAAACCCGGCTTCAGCGGTTCATCAGCACCGAGAGATGCGCGTTTTCCAGCACATGCCGGGTAATCCCGCCCAGGATCAGCTGGCGCAGGCGTGAGGAGGTGGAATAGGCCCCCATGGTCAGCAGATCCGCATTGAAGGCGCGCGCCGCCGCCAGCAGCCCGGCGCCGATATTGCGCTCCACCGACGTGAACATGGCGATGTCGGCCTCGACGCCGTGATGCGAGATGTAGTCGCGCACCTCCTGCGCGCTGGGGCCGGGGCGGGTATAATCCTCGCACACCAGAATCCGCACCGCTTCCGCCTGGCGCACGAAGGGCATGGCGGAGGCGAGGGCCGAGGCCGCATAGGAGGTGCCGTTCCAGGCGATGGCGATGCGCTTGCCGATGCTGGCGGGCGGCGCCACCGGTGCCAGCAGCACCGGGCGGCCGGAATCGAACAGCACCGCATGCAGCGCCTCGGCGGCGGAGACATCCTCGCCGGAGAGCGGGTGCGGCACGATGGTCAGGTCCGCCAGACGCGCTTTATGCGCCACCAGCTGCTCCTCGCGCCCGGTGAGGGTGGTGAAGCTGGCACTCGGCTCATTGGTGCCACGATGCGCGGCGGCAATCGGCACCACGGCGGCTTCCGTCGCCTCCGCGAAAAGCGCCTGCAGCCCGCGCACACGCACCCCGCCCTCGCGTTCGGTCGCACTCATCATGTCCTCGATCAGCGCGCCCGACAGCCCTTCCCCCGCGAAAGGGGCGATCTCACGCGTGTCGGACTGGATATGCAGCACCTCCAGATGCGCATTCCACATGCGGGCCAGCAGCAGCCCGGCCTGCAGCGCCGCCGCGGCGGACTCCATGCTGCTGACAGGAAGAAGGAATTTGCGAACCGACATGCTTTCAAGCCTTCAAGAACAGAACCGTAACCGGATTATACTGCACTTAAGGCCTCAAGTGGCAAACTCAAAGCAAATCGCGCAGGCGGAACCAACTCGTGGCCAGCACCAGAGCCGGGGTGCGCAGCGCCTCGCCACCGGGGAAACGCGCATGCGGGATGCGGGCGAAGACGTCAAACCGCTCCGCCTGCCCCGCCACCGCCTCCGCCGCCAGCTTGCCGGCCAGGCCGGTGAGGGCCAGCCCATGCCCGGAGAAGCCTTCCAGGAACAGGATATTGCGCCCCAGCCGGCCGAAATGCGGGGCGCGGTTGCGGGTGATGTCGACGAACCCGCCCCAGGCGAACTCCACCTTGGCATCTTTGAGCTGCGGGAACACCTTCACCGCCCGCGCCAGCATCGCCGCCCCCAGATTACGCGGCGGGCGCTTTGAATAAGAGACGCGGCCGCCGAAGAGCATGCGGTCATCCGCCGAGCGGCGATAATAATCCAGCACGAAATTCAGATCCGCCACTGCCTCGTTGCCGGGAATGAGCGCGCGCACATCGGCCCGCGGCTCGGTCGCCATCACATAGGTGCCGACCGGCATGACATAGCCGCGCAGGCGCTTTTCCAGCCCCTCCAGATAGGCCCCGCCGGCGATGATGAGATGCTTCGCCCGCACCCGGCGGGGCCGACATGCAAGGTGACAATATCGCCCTCCTCGATGCGCGCAACCGGGCTGCCCGCAAACATCCGCGCCCCGGCCGCCTGCGCCGCGTTGGCCAGGCCCAGCGTGTAGTTCAGCGGATGCACATGCCCGGCGAGCTTATCCTCCAGCGCCGCAATATAGCGCGGGCTGGCGAGACGGGCGCGCAATGCCGCCCCTTCCAGCAGCGCCCCGACGGGCGCACCGAGTTTCGCCAGCGCCTCCTGCTCCTCGCGCAGCTCCCGCACATGGCGGGGCTTCAGGGCGGCATGCAGATAGCCGTGGCGCGGATCGCAGGGGATATCATGCTGGGCGATGCGGGCATAAAGCAGATCCACCGCCTCCACCGACATGTCCCACAGCTTGCGCGCCTCCTGGGCGCCGACGAGCTGGGTGATTTTATGCTGCCCGGCACCAAAGCCCGGCAGCACCTGGCCACCATTGCGCCCGGACGCGCCCCAGCCGATCTGTTTGGCTTCCAGCAGCACCGGCCGAAAGCCGCGCTCGGCCAGATGCAGCGCTGCGGAAACGCCCGAGATGCCGCCGCCGATAATGGCGACATCCGTCTCGATATCCTGATCCAACGCCGGCGCGGCAAAATCCACACGCCGCGTGGCATGGTAATAATTGTTATCCATCCGAGGGCCTAAAGTTTTAGAAGTTTTTGGGGATGTGGGGATTTTTTTCAAAAAGTCCCCACAGACGTTCGGGGTAGTGGCACCGTCGTCGCCACCGCCCCAACGTTTTCGCTGCTTTTTTGTAAAAAAGCGGCACCAAAAAACTTTTAGACGTTCAGCAACAGATGCTCACGCTCCCAGGACGAGATCACCCGCAGATAGGTCTCGTATTCCAGCCGCTTCACCGCCACCAGTACATCGACAATCTGGTCGCCCAACACCTCGCGGATTTCCGCCGAGCGGTCCATCAGATCCAGCGCATGGGACAACTCGCGCGGCAGCGTGTACTCACCCGCGTAGGCGGAGCCGATCTGCTCAGGCGTGCCCTGCAATTCCTGCACCATGCCGAGATAGCCGCAGGCCAGCGTCGCCGCGAAAGCCAGATATGGATTCGCATCCGCCCCCGGCACCCGGTTTTCCACGCGCATCGCCGCCGCATCGCCAAAGGGCACGCGCAAGCCACAGGTGCGATTGTCATAGCCCCATTGCAGATTGATCGGCGCGTTGGAAAAACGCGTGAGCCGGCGATAGGAATTCACATTCGGCGCGAAAATCGGCATGGTCGCGGGAATATATTTCTGCAGGCCGGCGAGATAGCTCTTGAACAAGGGGCTGGCCTTACCGTCGGCACCAGCGAAGAGGTTCTTGCCGGTCTTCGGATCGACGATGCTCTGATGCACATGCATCGCACTGCCCGGCTCATTGCTCATCGGCTTGGCCATGAAGGTGGCGTAGATATTATGCCGCAACGCCACCTCGCGCACCGTGCGCTTGAACAGGAACACCTGGTCTGCACGGTGCAGCGGGTCGCCATGCAGCAGGTTGATCTCCACCTGCGCCGCCCCTTCCTCATGGATCAGCGTGTCGAGATCCATCTCCTGCAGGTCGCAGAAATCATACATTTCCTCGAACAGCGGATCGAACTCGTTCACCGCGTCGATCGAGTAGGCTTGCCGTCCGCTCTCCTGGCGGCCGGAGCGGCCAACCGGTGGCACCAGCGGGTAATCAGGATCGGTATTGCGCCCGACCAGATAAAATTCCAGCTCCGGCGCCAGCACCGGCTGCCAGCCGCGCTCTTCGTAAAGCTTGAGCACACGCTGCAGGACTTGCCGAGGCGCGATCGGCACCGGCGTGCCGTTCGCGTATTGGCAATCATGGATGATCTGCGCGGTCGGCTCATGCGCCCAGGGCACCAGACGCACCGTGGAGGTATCCGGCACCAGCTTGATGTCGATGATCGCGGGATCGGTCAGCTTGTCGGTCGGGTCATCCGGATATTCGCCGGTGACGGACTGGATGAAAATCGCCTCCGGCAGACGCGGCGCGCCACCTTTGATGAATTTCTCCGCCGGCATGATCTTGCCGCGGGGAATGCCGGTAATGTCGGGCACCAGGCACTCGACTTCGGTGATCCGATGTTCCTCGAACCAGTCTTTCAGATTGATCTGTTCACTCATGTTATCCTCATGAAAAGGCGCGGCACCTAACAAGAAGATGCCGCGCGCGCGGGTTATTGCAGGACGCTGGTCCAGATCTGGTTGAACAGCTTGTACTTGGCGCCGGTGAGCGGAGCCAGGAACTGCAGATTCTTCATCTGTTCAGCGGTGGGCGTGATCAGCTCAGAGCTCATGATACCAGAGAGCTGCGGCTGCGCTGCCGCATTCGGGCTGGCATATTGGTTGAAGTTGGAGAGCGAGGCGCCGACGCTGGCATCCAGTATGTAGTTGATGAACTCGTTGGCGAGATCAGGATGCGGGGCATGGGCGGGAATGGCCATGGTATCCACCCAGATTTCGGAGCCCTGCTTGGGCAGGTAGAATTTCAGCTTCAGGCAGGTGCCATCGGCCTTGCAGCCCGCGATGTCGCCATTATAGGCCATGGAGGCGGCGATGAGCCCGTGCTTCATCTGGTCGCGCGCCGGGGTTTCATCGACGAAGCCGGCGAAATTCGGCCGCGCCTTGGTCGCCTTGATCAGCTTCGCCGCCTCGATCCATTGTTTCGGATCAGAGCAGTTGAAGCCATAGCCGAGATAGGCGCAGGCGGCACCGATCTGGTCACGTCCCTCGCCTTTCGGAATCACGAACGGATAGTTCGGGTTCACCTTGGGGTCGAAGAGAATCCCCAGCCATCGCCAGGATCCTTGATCTTGGACGGGTCATAGACAATGCCGGTGGTCCCCACTGGTAGGGGATGGAATATTTGTCGCCCGGGTCGTAGGTCGGGTTCTGGAAGCGGGCGGCGAGGTTCTTGAAATTGGTCAGCGCCGCATGATCGACCGGCTGCAGCAAGCCCTCATCGACCATTTCCGGCACGTAGTAGGAGGACGGCACCACCACGTCATATTGCGAATCACCGCCGGCGCGCAGCTTCGCCTCCATCTCGGCGTTGCTCTCGTAATCCGTCTCGACGACTTTGCAGTTACATTGCAGCTCGAACCCGTCGATGATCGATTCCGAAATATAATCGGACCAGATGAACAGATTCAAAGTCGGCTGGTCGGCCTTCGCCATTTGCGGCGCGACCAGCCCCAGCGCCAACGCGCCGGCGGCGAGGAGGGAGAGGCGTTTCATCAGATGGTTCCTTTTGCTGCGAGTTCGGCGCCGCGGGCGCGGTGCCTGGTGATGATGAAATGAAGCACGGCGAGAAGAATGACGGCACCGATCATCAACGTGCCGATGGCGTTGATCTCGGGTGTAACACCCTTGCGGGCGATGGCGCCGTAAATATAGATTGGCAAGGTCACGCTGCCGGGGCCGGCGGTGAAGAAGCTGATGGTGAAATCATCGATCGACAAGGTGATGCCAAGCAGGAAACCGCCGATGATCGCCGGCTGCACCACCGGCACGATCAGGTGCCAGAAGCTCTTCAACCCGTTGGCATAGAGATCATGCGCGGCATCGAACAGATTCTGGTCCAGCCCGGCCAGGCGCGCGAACACGGTCAGGGTCACGTAGGGGACCTGGAAGGTGATATGCGCGATCATCATCGTGCCCAGCCCTGCTCCCAGCAGGCCGGTGAAGCGATGCACGAAATTGAAGAAAATCAGTTCGGAAATGCCAAACACCAGGCTCGGCATGATGATCGGCGTGTAGATGATCAGGCTGGGCATATTCGCCAGCACGCCCTTCGCGCCGGGCGTGCGGAAGCGCGAGAGCCCATAGCCCAGCAACACCCCCAGCACGGTGGAGATGATCGCCGAGCCGATCGCCAATATCAGCGAACGGCGCAGGGCGGCGAAGACGCTATGGTCGTGCAGCATCACCCCGTAGGCATAGACCGAAAGCCCCTGCGTATGCGGCGCCGGGGCGAAGGAATACCAGGCCACCAGCGCCAGGGGCGTGTAGAGCAGCACATAGATCGGCCAGGAAAAGCCGGCCAGCGCGCGGCGGACATTGCGCGGGATCATATCGACGCCTCCTCGGCCCCGCCCAGCCTGCGGCTGAGCACCCGGAAGGCGACAAGCCCAAGCCCGGTGACGACGAGCATGATCAAGGTCAGCGCCGCACCATAGGGCCAGTCCGGCGTTTCAGTGAATTGGTTGGCGATCAGCGAGCCGATCATCAACGCCTTGTCGCCACCCAGCAGTTGCGGCACCACGTAATCGCCGAAAGCGGGGATGGCCACGAAGATGACACCCGACAAAAGCCCCGGCAGAGTCTGGGGAAATACGGTATGGAAAAACAGCTTGGCCCCGGAGGCGTAAAGATCCCGCCCGGCTTCCACCAGCGTCCAGTCCAGCTTCTCCGCCGAGGCGTAGAGCGGCACGATCATGTAGGGCAGGTAATTATAGGCAAGCCCGGTGGTCACCGCGAAACTGCCCGGGGCGATGCCCAGATCAGGTGCTACCAGATGCAGATGATGCGCCACCCAGGTCAGCGGCGCGTTCGGCCCCAACAGTTCCAGCCAGGCATAGGTGCGCACCACCTGGTTGGTCCAGCTCGGCAGCACGATGAACAAAAGCAGCAGCGGCCTGATGGGTTCAGGACGTGACAGGATGAAGAACACCAGCGGGTAGGACAACACCGCCGAGACCAGCGTGGCGATGCCCGCCTGCTGCAGCGAACGCAGCAGGATGGAGATATTGCCCGCATCCCAACCCAGCAGCGAAAACCCCGCCACCTGCTGGAACGGCTGCAGCGACAGCGGCAGGATCGGCGCGCCGTAATCATCGGCGCTCATGAAGGCGATGCCCAGCAGCACCAGGCTCGGGATCAACAGAAACAGAACGATCCAGAATAATCCTGGGCCGGATGTCATCCACAGACGCCTTCGCTGGCGCGCCTGCTCCAGCGCCACTTCGGTGACAGCGCCGCTCATGGCTCGATCAACATGATGTTCTCCGGCTTCAGCTCAACGACGATCTTCTCCCCGGCCGCCAGCTGCGCTCGGCCGCCTGGTTGTTGGTGTCGTAAGCGAGCACGAATTTGTTCTCACCGACCTCGACGCGATATTGCGTCGCCGCCCCATATAGATCGCTTCGCGGATGATGCCGAAAAACTGGTTGGGCCGGCCATAAGGCGCGGCGTCCTCGCTATAGAGCCAGATCTTTTCCGGCCGGATCATCGCCATGCGCGCCGCCGGCAACATTTCGGAAATGGTGAGCCGCCCCAAAGGCGTTTCCGCCTCATGGTCGCTGATCGGGGTGATCTGCCAGATATTGGAGAGCCCCAGAAACTCCGCGACAAAGACATTGCGCGGCCGCTCATACACATCCAGCACCGGGCCGATCTGCTGGATCCTGCCCTTGCTCATCACCGCCATCCGGTCGGACATCACCAGCGCCTCGTGCTGGTCATGGGTGACAAAGATGAAGGTCATGCCAAGGCGTTTCTGCATGCGCAGCAGCTCGATCTGCAATTCCGCGCGCAGCTTCGCATCCAAAGCGGAAAGCGGCTCGTCCAGCAGCACCACTTCCGGTTCATTCACCAGCGCGCGCGCCAACGCCACACGCTGGCGTTGGCCGCCAGAGAGCTGTGCGGCCTTGCGCTTGGCGAAAGCGCCGATCTGCATCATCTCCATGATCGCATCGACGCGCTGCTTGCGCTCGGCCGATTTCACCCCGCGCATGCGCAGGCCAAAGCCGATATTCTGCTCGACATCGAGATGCGGAAACAGCGCGTAGGACTGGAACACCGTATTCACCGGGCGTTCATGCGCCGGCACGGACTGCATCTCCCGCCCGGAAATCAAAATCCGCCCCTCATCGGGCGTCTCGAAACCCGCGATCATCCGCAAGAGCGTGGTCTTGCCGCAACCCGAGGGGCCGAGAAGGGTGAAGAATTCGCCGGCCTTGATCTCAAGGTCGATATGATCGACAGCCGGAATCGTGCCGGCGAAAATGCGCGTAATCCCGCTCAGCGAGATTGCACCGCGCGCCCCCGTCTGGGCTTCGGTACCTGCGATGGCTAACGTGGAGGACATCAGCCTTTCCTCCGCCAACAGCCTGAAATTTGATTATTCTTATACGGCTTTCTGGTCCACAGCACGCAAACCCTCAAGTTTTGTTAATGCCGCACTCTCGCTTAACTGCCTGAGAGGCGTCAAGAATATTCGGTAGGACTTTTCGCCGAACGGACGGCTTTTTGTTGCAACAGGCCGAGGTTTATAGGTAAATTGTTGAAAATACTAAACGCAAGGATCGAAGTTTTATGTCAGTGCCCCTCCCGGCCGAAACCAGTACGGACGATATCGGCACGCGCTTGAAGCTGGTCCGGCAGATTTTCGGGCTGACCCAGCGCGAACTTGCGCGCCGCGCCGGGGTGACCAACGGGGCGATTTCGCTGATCGAACAGAACCGGGTCAGCCCCTCGATTTCCTCGCTGAAGAAAATTCTCGATGGCATTCCGCTGACCCTGGCGGATTTCTTCACATTGGATTTCTCGCCTTCGGACGAGGTGTTCTTCACCGCCGCGGAGCTGACCGAGATCGCCTACCAGCCGGAAATGTCGATGCGGCTGGTCGGGCGCAAGGCCAAGGGCCGGGCGCTGGGCATGCTGCGCGAAACCTACCAGCCGGGGGCCGATACTGGCGATACGATGCTGCGCCATGAGGGCGAGGAATGCGGAATCATCGTCTCGGGCAGCCTGACGGTGACGGTGGGGGTGCAGGAGCGCGTACTCAATCCGGGCGACGCCTATTATTTCCGCTCCGATATTCCGCACCGCTTCCGCAACCAGGGCGAGGAGCCTTGCGTGCTGATCAGCGCCAACTCGCCGCCGACCTTCTGATGGCGCTCCTCACCGGCGGCTGTCTGTGCGGGGCTGTGGCCTATCGGCTGGAGCATCTGCCCGGCGATGTGGCGGATATATGTTTCTGCCGGGAATGCCGGAAAGCCTCCGGCGCGGCGGGGCTGCCCTGGGTGCAGGTGCCCCCTGCCCGCTTTGCGGTAACCAAGGGCACGGCGCGCGGCTTTGCGTTTTCCAAGGCGGCGACGCGTTGGTTCTGCGGCGATTGCGGCACACCGCTTTACATGACGGACCCGGAGGGGCGCTCGGTAGGGGTGACGCTGGGCTCGCTGGACGAGCCGGAGGCAATCCGCCCGACCACGCAGGGCTGGGTGTGCGAGCGCGTGTCCTGGCAGGGATTGGATGCGGGGCTGCCAGCGTTCGAAAAATCCCCGCCTTATGATTTATAGAAGTTTTTGGTGCCGCTTTTTTCAAAAAGCGGCGAAAAGCGTTTGGGGTGGTGGCAGCAGCGGTGCCAACATCCCAGACGTTTCGTGGCCCTTTTTGAAAAAAGGGCCACACCCCAAAAACTTTTATTTTTTGCGCTGCGCGTAGGCGAGCAGCACCGGGGCCGCCAGCACCAACGCCGCGACATTCCACATCACGAAATCCAGATTGGCCAGCCCCTCGATCGCCACATCCACCACCCCCAGCACCGCCAGCGCGCCACCAGCCAGGCATTCCTCCCAGCCCAACGCCGGCCGGTCCTTGGTCCAGAGCCGCAGCACCGAGGCCATCGCCGGCACGATGAACACCGCCATCGGCGCATCCCGATAGCGCCCATCGAACACCAGCAGCGCCTCAAAAACCGCCGCCGAGGCCAGGAACAAGAACCAGAGCCCGCCATAATCCAGCCCCGGACGCAGGTGCCGCCAGCCCGCCAGCGCCTGCGCCCCGCTGCGCGCCGGAGCCACCGGGCGGCGCGCCAGAATCGCATCCGCCCGGCGCAACGCCAGCACCGCCAGCAGCGCCTGCAGCGGCAAATTCACCAGCGCATCCAGCCGCAGCCAGTTATCATAGAGCATCGGCAGCGTGCCCATGCAGGCAATGGCAAAGCCGTTCCCCAACGCAAAGGCCGGCACCGCCAGCCGCAGATTGCGAAACCCGACCGCGGCGAACAGCAGGCAGCCCGAAAGTGCTGCCAGCGCCGCATACCAGGGCCAGGAGGGATGCTCGACCACCGGGCCATTCAGCGGGAATTTCTGCACCCGGTCGGCGTTCCAGATGCCCCAATTGGCCCCGGCCACGCCCTCATCCTCATATTTCCAGTTCTGGTCGAACGCCTCGATCAGGTTGTAATCCACCCCCTCCTTGGCCGCGAGCCCGACGAAGCGGCGCAGAAACACTGCCTCATTCACCCGCGAAGGTGCGGCCGGCCCGCGCCAGCGCCCGCGCGAGGGCCAGCCGGTCTCGCCGATGGAAATCTGCTTGCCCGGGAACAGCCGCTTGAAATGCGCCGTGGTGGAGTCGATCTCCGCCAGCGCGTCATCCACCGAAAGCGGGGTATTTTCCCAATAGGGGAGGAAATGGATCATCACGATATCCACATGCGGCGCCACTTGCGGGAATTGCTCCCAGAAATCCGTGACATCCGCATAGGCCACCGGCTGCTTCACCTGGGCGCGGACGCTGTCGATATCCTTGATCAGATCATCCACCGAGAGATCCCGGCGCAGCAGCACCTCATTGCCGACAATCACCCGGGTGACGGTATCCGGATAGGCCTTCGCCTCGGCGATGCCGATGGCCATTTCCTTGGCGTTATCGGCCGGGTTGGCGCTGAGCCAGATGCCCAGCCACATTTTCAAGCCGGCCTTCTTCGCCAGCCCGGCAATATCGGTCCCGGCCTTGATCCGCGCCAGCGTCTCCGCCGGCGTGCCCTCGATGGCCGAATAGGTCCGGATGCCATCCGCCTGGCCTTTGATCAGGTTGAGGTCGCGTGAAATTTCCGCAGGGGTGGGAAAATCCTTGTCCATCGGCGTCTGCCAGGACTGGTAGGGGCATAGGACAAGGAGTTGAACTTGCCGGCCGGCATGGTCACATCTCCAGCCTGAGGCTGATTCGGCCCCCGCCAGAGCAGAATGGTGAGCAGGCTGAGCAGCACGCAGGTGGAAAGACCTTTGATCATGGCCAATGGCTTAGCCAATGGCCCGGTTTTGGAAAAGAGACATGACCGACGAGACGAATGACCAGGACCTCACCCGCATCCTCACCGGCACCAGGCGCATCGCCCTGGTCGGCGCCTCCGCCAAGCCGGACCGGCCTTCTTATGGGGTGATGCGCTTTCTGCTCAACCATGGCTATGACGTGGTGCCGGTGAACCCGGCGCTGGCGGGGGCGGAGATCCATGGCCGCAAAGTGGTGGCCACGCTGGCGGAAGCCGCGCCGTTCGACATGCTGGACGTGTTCCGCCGCCCCTCGGAAGCGCTGGCGCCGGTGCGCGAGGCGATTGGCCTGCACGCCAAGACGGTATGGATGCAATTGGGCGTGATCAACCAGAAAGCCGCCGAGGAGGCGCGGGCCGCCGGGCTGAATGTGGTGATGAATCGCTGCCCGGCGATGGAAATGCCACGTCTTGGCGTCGCCGGCCCCCTAACCTGAATTCTCAAAAGTTTTTTGGTGCCGCTTTTTTCCAAAAAAAGCGGCAAAAACGTCTGGGGTTCTGGCAACGCCGATAACCCACCCAAAACCTTTATAAACTTTCCTGCCGGCTGAACCTCAGGCCGGCAGCGCCAGCGCCGGCTTCGCCCATTCGCGCAGCCACGGCAGCACATCCTCCCCGCCATCGGCCGGGCGATGGAATAGCCCTGGGCGATTCGGCAGCCGAGCCCGAGCAGGGTCGGCCAATCATCCCGGCGCTCAACGCCCTCGGCGACGAAATCCGCCCCAGCGCCTCGCAGAACATCGCCAGGCTGCGCACCAGCGAGGCGTTGAAGCGATTCACCTCCAGATCTGTCACGAACGCGCAATCCAGCTTGATTTCCGGCACCATGAATTCACGCAGATAAGTAAAAGAGGTATATCCCGCGCCGAAATCATCGATCGAGAGGCTCACCCCATGGTCGCGCAGCTGATGGACCATGGCCTGCCCCTTGGCGAGATTGACCAGCAGCGCAGTCTCGGTCAGCTCCAGCGAAATGCGCGCGGCCGGCACCTCGTAAAACGCCAGCTGACGCAGCAGCCGGGGCACGAACTCGTCATCCTCCAGCATCCGCGCGGAGATATTGATCGCGATTTTGAGGAAATGGCCGCGCGCCTGCCATAAAGCGCATTGCCCCAGCGCCAGCTCGATCGTCTTGTCGGTAAAGGCGGCGAGCAGCGGCGAGCTTTCAACCGCCGGCACGAAATGATACGGGCCAATCAGCCCTTTGCGCCCATGCTGCCAGCGCACCAGCGCCTCGAAACCAACCACTTCGCGCGTATCCAGCCGGATTTTCGGTTGATAATGCATGATCAACTCGTTGCGGCGGATCGCCTGCGCCATTTCGGCCAGCATCCCGTCCTGGCCGGGCAAGGCGGCAGCACATTCCCCGCCCTCTCCACGTCCACCCATGGAAGGGGACGCGTACGGGCAAATTGCGTGTTGAGCCTGATAAAGCCCGGTATCCGCTGACACTTGAGCCTTCCCTTCACCGCCGCCACTGAAATACCAGCCCCCGCAACGGGACTGACGAACAGACGCGAAGTTTCGCAGGAAAAGCTTAAGCCCCGGTAATCATTCCAGCGCTTGGCGGTATGTCTAGAAAAATTTGGAAGGTTGGTGGGTGCACAAGGATTCGAACCTTGGACCTACTGATTAAGAGTCAGCTGCTCTACCAACTGAGCTATGCACCCAACCTGTGCGGCACCGTGAGGCGCTGCGGTGGGCGGCTCTATAACGGCTGATTTTGAGCTTGAAAAGCCCCGGGGGAAAGTTTTTGTCGATCGGGTCCAGCCCGCCCAAAATGCCCCGGGCATTGACCTTAACGCATTGGTCATATCCAATAGGCGCATGATTACGGCTTTTTTAAGGAACACGTGCACATGGCCTATGCACTGCAGCAACTGATCAACGGCCTGACGCTAGGCATGATCTATGGCCTGATCGCCATTGGCTATACAATGGTCTACGGCATCATCGGCATGATCAATTTCGCGCATGGTGATGTTTTTATGATCGGCGCCTTCGTCGGCATCATCATCTTGACAGCCTTGTCCACCGTCACCTCCCTGCCCGTGGCCCTCGCCGCGGCCTTCGTCATTTCAGCCTTCATCTGCGCTGTGTACGGCTTCTCCATCGAGCGCGTGGCCTACCGGCCGCTGCGCGGCTCCTTTCGCCTGGCGCCGCTGATCTCGGCCATCGGGATGTCGATCGTGCTGGAAAATTACGTGCAGGTGAGCCAAGGTGCGCTGGAGCGGGCGATTCCCAACCTGCTGCCCGGCGGCATCGTGCTGCTGAAGCAGGGCGATTTCGTTGTGCAGCTGACCTGGATGCAGCTCGCCATCATCATCGTCACCCTCGTGCTGCTGGCGGCCTTCACCTATCTGGTCACCAAAACCCGCTGGGCCGGGCGATGCGCGCGGTTGAGCAGGATGCGAAAATGGCCGCCCTCTTGGGCGTCAACACCAACCGCACGATCAGCCTCACCTTCGTCATCGGCTCGGCCCTGGCCGCCTTCGCCGGGGTGATGTTCCTGCTCTATTACGGGGTGATCGATTTCTATATCGGCTTCAATGCCGGCATCAAAGCCTTCACCGCGGCGGTGCTGGGCGGCATCGGCTCGCTGCCGGGCGCGGTGCTGGGCGGGCTGTTGATCGGGCTGATCGAGGCGTTCTGGTCCGGCTATGCCACCGTCGCCTATAAGGACGCGGCGGTCTATTCGATCCTGGCCATCGTGCTGATGTTCATGCCCTCCGGCCTGCTCGGCCGCCACGAGATCGAGAAGGTCTGATCATGCTGGAAGATCTCAAAGATGCGGGCCTCTGCGCATTTTTCGCGCTGCTGATTTTCGCCCCCTTCCTCGGCGTGCATCTGGGGGACGGCACCTCCGGCAATCTCACGCTCGGCCCAACGCCGGAGCGGCTGGCGCTGGCGGTGGCCGCCACCTTCATCGCCCGCATGGCGATGCTGGCCTGGCACAGGCTACGCGGCAAGCGCACCGCCAAGCCCAGCAATGGCGCCGCCGCCGCCCGGGCGGCAAAATATATCGGCCCGGTGCTGCTGGCGGTGGCGATCATCTTCCCGCTGCTGCCCGGCATGCCCAACGCCTATATCGATCTCGGCGTGCTCATCCTCACTTACGTGATGCTGGGCTGGGGGCTGAACATCGTCGTCGGCCTCGCCGGCCTGCTCGATCTCGGCTACGTCGCCTTCTATGCCGTCGGCGCCTATTCCTTCGCGCTGCTGGCCTCGAATTTCGGGCTCGGCTTCTGGGAGTGCCTGCCGCTGGCCGGCATCCTCGCCGCCTTCTGGGGCGTGTGCCTGGGCTTTCCGGTGCTGCGGCTGCGTGGCGACTATCTGGCCATCGTCACCCTCGCTTTCGGGGAAATCATCCGGCTGGTCATCACCAACTGGGTCTCGCTCACCGGCGGGCCCAACGGTCTGCTCGGCATGCCAGCCCCTAGCCTGTTCGGGCTGAAATTCTCCATGGCCGGCGGCCCGGGCACCTTCGCCGGCTTCTTCGGCGTCGACCCGATGCCCTGGCAGAAAACCGCCTATCTTTTCTATGTGATCCTGGCGCTGGCGCTGCTCACCAACTGGGTGACGCTGCGGCTGCGCAAACAGCCCCTGGGCCGCGCCTGGGAGGCGCTGCGCGAGGATGAGATCGCCTGCCGCTCGCTTGGCATCAATGTGCGCAACACCAAACTCACCGCCTTCGCCATCGGCGCGATGTTCGGTGGCTTCGCCGGCTGCTTCTTCGCCGCACGGCAGAGCTTCATCAGCCCGGATAGCTTCACCTTCATCGAATCCGCCACCGTGCTCGCCATCGTGGTGCTGGGTGGAGCTGGCAGCCAGCTCGGCGTGGTGCTGGCCGCCTGCGTGATGATCGGCATTCCCGAATTGCTGCAATCGCTGCAGATCTACCGCATGCTGATCTTCGGCCTGGCGCTGGTGACCATCATGGTGGTGCGCCCGCGCGGCTTCATCTCCATCCGCCGCCCCTCGGTCTCGTTGGGCAAAGCGAAAATGATCGGCGCGGAATTGCGCGCCGAAGGCAAGGGCTGAGCCATGACCATTCTCTCCGTCTCCAACCTGACGATGCGTTTTGGCGGCCTCACCGCGGTCAATAACGTGTCCTTCGCCGCTGAGCGCGGCCATATCACCGCCGTCATCGGCCCCAACGGTGCGGGCAAGACCACGCTCTTCAACTGCATCACCGGCTTCTACAAGCCGACCGAAGGCAGCATCGCGATGTCGCCCAGCCTGGGCAAAATCGTGCGGCTGGAGAAGCTGGCCGGCCACCAGGTCGCCTCCAAGGGCAAGGTGGCGCGCACCTTCCAGAATATCCGCCTGTTCGGCGGCATGACGGCGCTGGAAAACCTGCTGATCGCGCAGCATAACAAGCTGCAATCGGCAACCGGCTTCGGCGTGCTCGGCGTGCTCGGGCTGGGCGGCTATCGCAAGGCCGAGAAACAGGCGATCGAGCTGGCCAAGCACTGGCTGGACCAGACCGGGCTGATGGCCCGCGCCGACGATCCCGCCGGCGCCCTGCCTTATGGCGACCAGCGCCGCCTGGAAATCGCCCGCGCCATGTGCACCGAGCCCGCCTTGCTCTGCCTGGACGAGCCGGCCGCCGGCCTCAACCCGCGCGAATCCGCCGGGCTCAACCAGCTGCTTCTGAAAATCCGCGATGAAGGCTGCTCGCTGCTGCTCATCGAACATGACATGGGCGTCGTGATGAAGATTTCCGACCATATTATCGTGCTCGACCACGGCAAGAAGATCGCCGATGGCAGCCCGACCGAGATCCGCAACGACCCCGCCGTCATCGCCGCCTATCTCGGCGAGGGCGACGAGGACGACCCCGACGCGCCGGTGGCGGAGAGCGTGGCATGAGCAATGTTCTCGAACTCCAGGGGGTGAGCAGCTTTTACGGCCCAATCCAGGCGCTGCGCGATGTCTCCATCGAGGTGCCGGAAGGCGAGATCGTCACCCTGATCGGCGCCAATGGCGCCGGCAAATCCACGCTGATGATGACCATTTTCGGCATGCCCAAGGCCAAGACCGGCCGAGTGCTGTATTATGGCGAGGACATCACCACCCTTCCCGCCTTCCAGATCGCCCGCAAGGGCATCGCCCAGTCGCCGGAAGGGCGGCGAATTTTCCCGCGCATGAGTGTCGAGGAAAACCTGCTGATGGGCGCGCAGGTGATCGATTACGAAGATTACGACGTGAACCTGAAAAAGATGTTCGCGTTGTTCCCCAGGCTGCAGGAGCGCTTCGCGCAACGCGCCGGCACGCTCTCTGGCGGCGAACAACAAATGCTGGCCATTGCCCGCGCGCTGATGAGCAAGCCGAAGCTGCTGCTGCTGGACGAGCCCTCGCTGGGCCTGGCTCCGCTGGTGATCAAGCAGATTTTCGGTGCCATCCGCGACCTCAACCGGGAAACCGGGCTCACCGTTCTGCTGGTCGAGCAGAATGCCAACCAGGCGCTGCGCCTGGCGCACCGCGCCTATGTTCTGGTCAATGGTCAGCTGACCATGCAGGGCACTGGCGCGGAACTGCTCGCCAAGCCCGAAATCAGGGCCGCCTATCTCGAAGGCAGCCATTGATACGGCCCATTTTTTGGGCTCATACTCGTTTTGCACCTTGTCTAAGATCGTCACCATAAACAACAGGAGCAGACTTTGCGTAACATCCTTTTTGGCACCGCCGCGCTGCTGGCGCTCGGCACCGGCCTCGCCCATGCGCAGATCAAGATCGGCATGGCCGGTCCCCTCACCGGCTCCAACGCCGCCTTCGGCGTGCAGATGAAGACCGGCTTCGACCTCGCGATCTCCGACATCAACAAGGCCGGCGGCGTGCTCGGCAAGCAGCTGGTGCCGGTGCCGGTGGACGATGCCTGCGATCCGAAGCAGGCCGTCTCCGCCGCCAACACGCTGGTCTCCGATGGCGTGGTGATGGTGGACGGGCATTTCTGCTCCGCCTCCTCGATCCCGGCCAGCAAGGTCTATGAGGATGCCGGCATCCTGCAGATCTCCCCGGCCTCGACCAACCCGGCCTACACCGATGATGGCAGCCCCTACACCTTCCGCACCTGCGGCCGTGACGACCAGCAGGGCAAGGTGGCCGCGGAATATATCGCCAAGCACTTCCCCAAGGCGAAGATCGCGGTGCTGGACGATAACTCCACCTACGGCAAGGGCATTGCCGACCAGGTGCGGCTGAACCTGAAGAAGCTGGGCGTGAAGGTGGCCTACAACACCTCCTACACCGCCGGCGACAAGGACTACTCCGCGCTGATCTCGCGCATGAAGGAGCAGGGCATCACCCTGGTCTATATGGGCGGCTATTATTCCGATATGGGCCTGATCATGCGCGAAGGCGTCACCCAGGGCTTCACGCCGCAATATTTCTCGGAAGACGCGGCCGTGACCTCCGCCCTGTGGCAGGTGGCCGGCAGCGCCGCTGAAGGCATGCTGATGACCTTCCGCCGCCGGCCGAGAAGGACCCGGCCGCCGCCAAGGTCGTCGCCGAACTGACCGCCGCGAAGGAAGACCCGTCCGGCTATGTGCTGTACTCCTACGCCACCGTGCAGGTCTGGGCGGAAGCCGCCAAGAAGGCCGGCACCACCAACCCCACCAAGGTCGCGAAAGAGCTGAAGGCGGGCGGGCCGTGGAACACCGTGCTCGGGCCGATCAAGTTCGACTCCAAGGGCGACGTCGTCAACGCCGCCTACGCCATCTACAAGTGGCATGACGGCAATTACGCCATGTACGCGCTGAAGCCGTAAGGCCTGCGCCCAGAAAACGGAAAAGCCCGGCATTATGCAGGGCTTTTTTATGTCGGGCGGAATCTGGCCGCCCCGCAGGCTGTCGACCGGATTAACCCAAGATTTTTAGCCTAACTCTCCCCATCCCGCCGATACGGCCCCTCGGCCGCCATCGCCTCCATCGCGCTCAGCATTTCCTCGCGCTCGGCCGCGACAAATTCCGCCACCGCCGCGCGCAGGCCGGGATGTTCGATATAATGCGCCGAGTAGGTGGGCTTGGGCAGGTAGCCGCGCTGGATCTTATGCTGCCCCTGCGCCCCGGCCTCCACCCGCTTCAGCCCGTGCGCGATGGCGTAGTCGATCGCCTGGTAATAGCAGAGCTCGAAATGCAGGAAGGGCACATCCTCCAGCGCCCCCCAATTGCGCCCGTACAGCACGCCGTCGCCGCGCAGATTAAGCGCCCCGGCGATCGGCTTGCCGTTCCGCTCCGCCAGCATCAGCACCACGCGCTCCCCCAGGCGTTGGCCCAGCAGCGGGAAGAATTCCGGGGTCAGATACGCCCCGCCCCATTTGCGCTCGACTGTGGAGAGATAGAATTCATAGAATATCGCCCAGATCGCCGGCGTCAGCTCTGGCCCGCTCAGCGCCCGGAAGGTCAGCCCCGCCTGGGCGTCGCGCCGCTCACGGCGAATGGCTTTGCGCTTGCGCGAGGAGAGCGCGCCGAGAAATTCCTCGAAGCTCTCATAGCCTGGATTTTCCCAGTGAAACTGCATGCCCAGCCGCTGCAGCCAGCCGGCCCGGCCCAGCCCCTCCCACTCCGCCTCGGTGCAGAAGGTCACATGCGCGGAGGAGGTTTTGGTGGCGTTGCAACTCGCCTCCAGCGCCGCCGCCATCACCTCCGGCGTCGCCCCCAGCAGCCTTGGCCCCGGCACCGGGGAGAAAGGCGATGCCACCTGCAATTTCGGATAATAGCGCCCGCCGGCGCGCTCGAAAGCATTGGCCCAGCCCTGGTCGAACACATATTCGCCGTAGGAATGGGTTTTCGCATAGGCCGGCGCCACCGCCTGCAGCCCGCCCGCCGCGTCGCGCAACGCCAGATGCCGGGGATGCCAACCGCTACGCCCGCCGACAGAGCCGCTTTCCTCCAGGCTTGAGAGAAACGCATAGGAGATAAACGGGTTATCCTCCCTGAAGCACCCGTCCCATGCCTCTTGCCCGATCTCGGCAATCGTCGGAAAAATCTCAAGCTGTAGAGATGTCTCACCGTCCATGCCCTACCATATGCGGTGGCGGCGGCATTTCGCTAGCAGGAACAGGAAGCACAGACGCATGGCTGATGGACAGACCCCGACCCGCACCCCGGTGAACCTCGCGGATTACCGCCCGCCCGCCTTCCTGGTGGACAAGGTTTCGCTGGATTTCGAGCTGGCGCCGGAGGCGACCATCGTGCATGCGCGCTTGCAGCTGCGCCGCAACGCCCCGGGCCCGCTGAAGCTCGATGGCCGCAAGCTGGAGCTGCTCTCCATCGCGCTGAATGGCGAGGCGCTGGGCGATAATCGCTACACGCTGGATGCGAACAGCCTGACCCTGCCCGAGCTGCCCGACGAGGCGGTGCTGGAGACCAGCGTGCGCATCGATCCCGCCGCCAATACCGAGCTTTCCGGCCTCTATATGTCTGGCTCCGGCTTCTTCACCCAATGCGAGCCGGAGGGGTTCCGCAAGATCACCTTCTTCCCGGACCGGCCGGACGTGATGGCGCGCTACCATGTGCGCATGCGCGCCGATGCGGATAAATTCCCCATCCTGCTCTCCAACGGCAACAAGCTGGCAAGCGGCGTGGAAAACGGCAAGGCCTATGCGGAGTGGGAAGACCCGCACCCGAAACCCTCTTATCTCTTCGCGCTGGTGGCGGCGGATCTGGTGGCGGTGAAGGATGAGTTCACCACCGCCTCCGGCCGCAAGGTGGAGCTGGGCGTGTGGGTCGAGCGCGGCGACGAGACGCGCTGCGATCACGCCATGGGCGCGCTGAAGCGCTCGATGAAATGGGACGAGGAGGTTTTCGGCCTCGAATATGATCTCGATATTTTCAACATCGCCGCGGTTTCGGATTTCAATGCCGGGGCGATGGAGAATAAGGGCCTCAACATCTTCAACACCGCCTATGTGCTGGCCGATTCCAAAACCGCCACCGATGCGGATTTCCAGAATGTCGAGCGCGTCATCGCGCATGAATATTTCCATAACTGGACCGGCGATCGCGTCACCTGCCGGGACTGGTTCCAGCTCTCGCTGAAAGAGGGCCTCACCGTCTTCCGCGACCAGCAATATATGTCGGACCAGTTCTCGGCGGCGGTGAAGCGCATCGCCGATGTCCGGCTGCTGCGCGCCACCCAGTTCCGCGACGATGCCGGCCCGCTGGCGCATCCGGTCCGCCCGGCCAGCTATCTGGAAATCAACAATTTCTATACCACGACGATTTACGAAAAAGGTGCGGAGATCGTGCGGATGTACCGCACCATCATCGGGCCGGAGGCATTCCGGCGCGGCATGGATGAATATATCGCCAAGAACGACAACTCCGCCGCGACGGTGGAGGATTTCTGGGCGGCGATGCAATCCGCCACCGACATCGACCTGAAGCAGCTAATGCTCTGGTACGGCCAGGCCGGCACGCCTGAGGTGAGTTTTGAAGAGAGCTGGGACGAATCCTCCAACACCTTCACCCTGACCCTGCATCAGCACACCGCCCCCACACCCGGCCAGCCGGAGAAGCAGGCGCTGCTGATCCCGGTCGCCATGGCGCTGCTGGAGGAGAAAGGCGCCGAGCTGCATGCCGAAACCCTGCTGTTGCGCGAAAAATCGCAGCGCTTCGATTTCGAACTGAAACAGGCGCCGAAGGCCGTCTCGCTATTCCGGCATTTCTCCGCCCCGGTGAAGCTGAAAGGCCAGAGCTGCGAGCGTCTGGCCTTCCTGGCGGCGCATGACGGGGATCTGTTCAACCGCTGGGATGCGTTGCAGCGCTATGCCAGCGCGGTGCTGCTGGACGCTGTGGCCGCCCATCAACAGGGCAAGGGCTTCAGCCTGGATGCCGGGCTGAAAGACGCCATCGCCGCGATTCTGGCCGACGCCAAACGCGACCCCGCCTTTGCCGCCGAGGCGCTGGTGCTGCCGATGGAAAGCCTGCTCGCCGACGATATGGAGGTGGTGGACCCGGATGCCATCCATGCCGTGCGCCAGGCCGCCCGCAAGGCGCTGGGGATGGCGCTGAAGGCGGAATTCCAGGCCGTGTATGACGGGTTTGCCGGCGCCGCGCCGGAGGATGTCTCCGGGGTCGCCATGGGCGCGCGGGCGCTGCGCAATGCGGCTCTGGGCTATCTCACCGCCGCCGGCGAGAGCGGCCCAGCCGCCACCCAGTTCGCGAAGGCCGGCAACATGACCGAGCGCCTGGCCGCCCTCGCCTGCCTGGTGGACACGCAAGGCGCGGCCCGTGACCAGGCACTGGCGGCCTTCTTCGAAGAATGGCAATCCACCCCGCTGGTGCTGGATAAATGGTTCGCCGTGCAGGCCCGCAGCAATGCGCCGGATACGCTGGCCCGGGTGCAGGCCCTGGCCACGCACGAGGCGATGGATCTGCGCAACCCCAACCGGGTGCGCGCCCTCATCGGCGCCTTTACCGGCAATCCGGCGGTGTTCCACGACGCATCCGGCACCGGCTACAAGCTGCTGGCGGATTTCGTGCTGCGGCTGGATGAGACCAACCCGCAGATCGCCGCGCGGCTGGTCACCGCCCTTGGCCATTGGCGGCGTTTCGATGCTGGCCGCCAGGGGCTGATGAAGGCTGAGCTTGAACGCATCCTGGCGCGTGAACATCTCAGCCCCAACACATATGAGCTGGCCGCGAAGGCGCTGGCGTAAGGAGTGACGCAATGATCGAGCTTTATTACTGGACCACGCCGAACGGCCATAAGGTCAGCATCTTCCTCGAAGAGGCCGGGCTGGAGTACAAGATCTTCCCCGTGAACATCTCCAAAGGCGAGCAGTTCAACCCGGATTTCCTGGCCTTCGCGCCAAATAACCGCATCCCGGCGATCCGCGACATGGCCCCCGCCGATGGCGGCGCGCCGCTCGGTATTTTCGAGAGCGGCGCCATTCTGGAATATCTGGCCGACAAGACCGGCCAGTTCCTCCCCAAGGCCCCGCGCCCGCGCTTCGAGGTGCTGCAATGGCTGTACTGGCAGATGGGCGGGCTGGGGCCGATGGCCGGGCAGAACCATCATTTCGTGCAATACGCGCCCGAGCGCATTCCTTACGCGATGGAACGCTATGTGAAGGAGACCAACCGTCTCTACGGCGTGCTCAACAAGCAGCTGGAAGGGCGTGATTATATCGCTGGCGAGTACTCGATCGCGGATATGGCGAGCTATCCCTGGATCGTCCCCTATGAGCGCCAGCAGCAGAAGCTTGAGGATTTCCCGCATCTGCAAGCCTGGTTCGCGCGCATGAGCGCGCGCCCGGCGGTGCAGCGCGCTTATGAGAAGGCCAAGGCGATCAACAGCGCGCCAACCGTGACCCAGGATGCCAACAAGATCTTGTTCGGCCAGACGGCGCGATGAACCGCACCCTCTACGATCTCACCGCCGCCGACGGCACCCGCTTCTCCCCCTATTGCTGGCGGGTGAAGCTGGCGCTGGCGCACAAGAACCTCGCTTACGAAACCATTCCCTGGCATTTCACCGAAAAGGAGGCGCTTGCCGCATCCGGCCAGGGCAAGGTGCCGGTGCTGCTGGATGGCGCCAACATCGTCTCCGACAGCCAGATCATCGCCGATTACCTGGAGCGCACCTACCCGAACGAGGCCTCCTTGTTCGGCGAGCCGCCAGCCCGGGCGCTGAGCATGTTCGTCAAGCAATGGGCGGAGATGTCGCTGCATCCTGCCCTGGCGCAGGTGGTGGTGGCGGATATTCATCGCCGGCTGCACCCGAAGGATCAGGAGTATTTCCGCCTGACCCGCGAGGCGATGCTGGGGCGCCGGCTGGAGGAGTTCGACGCCACCCGGCATCTGGCGCTGGAACGGCTCGACCTGGTGCTGCGGCCATTACGCAAGCTGCTGACCGACCAGGCCTTCCTCGCCGGCGAAGCGCCGAACTGGGCGGACCATATCGTCTTCGGCGCGCTGCAATGGGGGCGGCTGATGTCCTCCACACCGCTATTTCAGCCGGGCGACGCGCTCCTGGGCTGGATGGAGCGGGTGCTGGGGACGTATGGGCTGGAAGACGCCACACCCGCCGCCTGAAATTTGCGGAAGGTTTTGGGGCGTCGGCGCCGAAGGTTCCAACGCTGCACAGCAGCGTTGGAAAGGCGCCGAAGGGATGGGGAGTTTTTTCAAAAACTCCCCATGAATGTCCGGGGGATGACGACAGCGTCGCCAAGCATGCCGGTCTTTCGCCCGAAAACTTTTATTTATTCCAAAACGTCATCAGCAGCCCGCCGGCCAGGATCAGCACCCCGCCCGCCAGCACCGGCAGGCCAGGGCGCACGCCGAAAGCGAACAGATTGATCAGCTGCGCCACCACGAAAAACAGCGCCACATAAACGCCCAGCAGCCGCCCGAAATCCCAGGGCGGCAAATTCACCGTCACCCCATAGATGAACAGCACCAACGCCGCCGCGCTGAAAAACCCCAGCCGGACGGGCAGCGCATGGGCGTGGAGCGCCGTCCGGGCCAGCGCATCGCCGCCGGCTTCCAGGCAGGCCGCCAGGATCAGCAGCCCCAGAGCGGCAATATGACTCACAGGCTTTTCCGGTACTGGATGAAATCCGCCCGCTCGGCGAGCTTTTCATAAAGCGCCTGGGCGGTCTTGTTGCCCTCCTGCGTCACCCAATAGACCCGGCCCACGCCGCGCCCGCGCGCCAGCTCATACACCGCCTCGATCAGCGCCCGCCCCACCCCCTGGCCGCGCGCCGCCGGCGCGGTGAAGAGGTCTTCCAGATAGCAGACATCGCTCACCGACCAGGTGCCGCGATGAAACACGCAATGCACCAGCCCCAGCAAGGCGCCCTCACCCTCGGCAACCAAGGCAACCATCGGCTCGGCCGGGTCGAGCAGGCGCTGAAAGACGATCTCGGTCACCTCGCCGGGCAAATCTTCCTCATAGAACCGCAAATAGCCCTGCCACAGCGCCTCCCAGCCGGCGCGGTCTTCAGCCTCCAGCGGGCGGATGCGCAGGCTCATGCCGCCAGCCCGGCGATTACCGCCTCGAATTGCAGAAAGAACCGTGCCGCGGTGAAGCCGCGCACCGCCTGCGCCGCCGCCTGCCCCAGCTGCGCACGCAAGCCGGGATTACCGGCCAGCAGCGCCAGATTGGCGGCCAGCAGCGCCACATGCCCGACCGGCGCCATCAACGCGCTCTGCCCATGGGTGAATATGCCGCGATAGATCCCAAGATCGGACAGCAGCAAAGGTCTGCCGAACCGCGCTGCCTCCATCACCGAAACCGGCTGTGACTCGCTCTCCGAAACCAGAGCACTGATATCGGCGGACTTGATCCAGGCCAGAGCGGTTTCCGGCGGCACCTCGCCGGTGAGGATGAAGCGTGAAGGCTCGGCCTCGGCCAGGCGCCGCGCCGCCTCATCCAGCTCATAAACCCGCCCGCACAGCACGCATTCCATATCCAGCCCGGCGGCGGCCACGGCGCGGATCAGATCACCGCCGCGCTTGCGCGGCTCCACGCTACCCACCTGCACCAGCCGCAAGGGCCGGGCTTTCGGCCGCACCGCCGGCAGGCTCTCCGGCAAGGGGGCAGCCCGTTCGGGATGATGTGAAATTTCCGCGGTGGCAGCGCGTAGGTGAAGGAGCGATAGATTTCCGCCTGATAGGCGGTCTGGTACACCACCGCCGCCGCGATGCCGAACGCCTGCCCGAGCGCCGGATTTTTGAGCAGGATGCGCAGCCCCACCTCCGCCTCGTGCAGAAACCAGATGGTCGGCACCCGGCCCGCAATATCGATCACCGCCTGGGTGGTGCCGATGCCGTTGGCGATGGCGATATCGAACGCGCTCAACGCCGCCCCGGTGGCGATGCCGATCCCAAGCGCCTCATAGGCGGCCTTGATCGGCCCGTCTTCCGGGTTGGCGGGCAGCACGGTCAGGCTATGGCCGCGCGCCTGCAAATGCGCCGCCAGCCGCAGCAGCACCGTGCTGGCCCCCGTGATGGTGAATTCATGGTTGACCAGCAGGATGCGCATGCGGCCCTCAGGCGAGGCGGGAGAGCGCCGCCGAAAGGCGCGTCACCTCATTGCCGAAACTCTGCTCGCGCTCGCGATGCTCTTCGAGGATCGCTTCCGGGGCGCGGGAGGTGAAATCGGCATTGCCGAGCTTGGCCTGCACCTTTTTCAACTCGCTCTCGGCCTTCGCCAACGCGGCGGCGAGGCGCTTCTTCTCGGCTTCGAGGTCGATCAGCCCTTCCAGCGGCAGGATGATCGTGGCCTCGCCCAGCACCGCCTGGGCGGCATTCTTCGGCACCGGACCGTCGAGCGGGCCGATTTTTGACACGCGGGCGAGGCGGGAGATCGCTTCAAAATATGTCTCTGCCCACTCCAATGATTTGGGCGACGCATCCTGCAGCAACACCTCGGACTTTACCGACGGGGAACATTGATCTCGGATCGCACGGACCTAATTTCCGAAATAATCGCCTTAAGCCAATCTATCTCTCGGGGCCAACCGGTCGATCGCCGCTGTGAAGTACGCTTTCCTCTTGCGGCCAACGAGCAGTGATCAGCGCTCCGGACGAGCCGTAACCAAAATGGTCCCACAGCTCTTCAGTGACAAAAGGCATTAGGGGATGCAACAATCGCAGCATAACCCGAGCACGTAAGCAGCCGTATTGCGAACCTCTTCGGCATCGCCCGTTGAAAAGCTTGGTTTTGCGAGTTCGACAAACCAATCGCAAAATTCGTCCCAAACAAAATGGTAGCAAACTTTGGCATAATCGTCGGGTCGAAAATTTTCGAGACCCGCAGTCGCCGCATTACACGCCGACGCCGCACACTCCAAAATCCAGCGGCAGAGCGGCAATTTCGCGTTCTCCGGCTTGAAATCCGGGTTCGGCTTCACCCCGTTCATTTCCAGGAAGCGCGCCGCGTTCCAGATCTTGGTGATGAAGCCACGATTGGTTTCGACGATCTTCGCCCCCAGCTTCACATCCCGCCCCTGCCCCGCCGCAGCGGCGACGGAGTAGCGCAGCGCATCGGCGCCGTATTCGTCGATCAGGGTCAGGGGTCCAGCACATTGCCCTTGGATTTGGACATTTTCTGGCCCTTCTCGTCGCGGACCAGCCCATGGATATAGATGGTGCGGAACGGCACATCCCCCATGAAATGCAGCCCCATCATCATCATCCGGGCGACCCAGAAGAAGATGATGTCAAAGCCGGTCACCAGCGTATCGGTCGGGTAATATTTCGCCAGTTCCGGCGTCTGTTCCGGCCAGCCCAGGGTCGAGAACGGCCACAGGGCGGAGGAGAACCAGGTATCCAGCACGTCCTCATCCTGGGTCAGCGTCACACCGCCCCCGGCCTTGGCCTGTGCCTCTTCCGCAGTGCGCGCCACGTACACCTTGCCCGCCTCGTCATACCAGGCCGGGATGCGATGGCCCCACCAGAGCTGACGGGAAATGCACCAGGGCTGGATGTCGCGCATCCAGGCGAAGAAGGTGTTTTCCCATTGCTTGGGCACGAAATTGATCCGCCCCTCTTCCACCGCCTTGATCGCCGGCTGCGCCAGCACATGGGCGTTGCAATACCATTGGGTGGTGAGGAACGGCTCAATCACGGTGCCGGAGCGGTCGCCATAGGGGACCATATGCGGGTGCGGCTTCACCTCCACCAGCAGCTCCTGCGCCTCCAGCTCGGCGACGATCAGTTTTCGCGCGGCAAACCGGTCCAGCCCTTCGAGCGAGCGTACGAAATCCGGCATCTCGCCAAGTTCAGCCAGCGTGATGCGGCCCTGCTTGTCGAGCATCGAGGGCATCTCCAGCCCGTGCCGCTTGCCGACCTCGAAATCGTTGAAATCATGCGCCGGGGTGATCTTCACCGCACCCGTGCCTTTCTCCGGGTCGGCATACTCATCGGCGACCACCGGGATCTTCCGGCCGGTCAGCGGCAAAGTGACGATCTTGCCGATCAGATGCTTGTACGTCTCGTTCTCGGGATGCACCGCCACGGCGGTATCCGCCAGCATCGTCTCCGGGCGGGTGGTGGCGACGATGATCTCCTCGTCCCCCTCAACCGGATAGCGAATATACCACATATGGCCTTTCACATCCCGGCTCTCGACCTCAAGGTCCGAGATCGCGGTCTGCAAGGCGGTGTCCCAGTTCACCAGGCGTTTATCCTGGTAGATCAGCCCTTCCTCGAACAGCCGCACGAACACTTCGCGCACGGCGACGGAGAGCCCCTCATCCATGGTGAAACGCTCACGCGCCCAGTCCGGCGAGGCGCCGAGGCGGCGCAGCTGGCGGGTGATGTTGCCGCCGGATTCCGCCTTCCACTGCCAGACCCGGGAGAGGAAAGTCTCACGGCCGAGTTCCTTGCGGGAGACCCCTTCCTTATCCAGCAGCCGCTCCACCACCATCTGGGTGGCGATGCCGGCATGGTCGGTGCCCGGCTGCCAGAGCACGTCGCGCCCCTGCATGCGCCGGTAGCGGACCAGAATATCCTGCAGCGTCATCGTCAGCGCGTGGCCCACATGCAGGCTGCCGGTGACGTTCGGCGGCGGGATCATGATCGTGTAGGGTTCGGCGTCGCGGCCCGGCTGGGCGGCGAAGGCGCCGGAAGCTTCCCAACCGGCATAAAGCCGCGCCTCGCAGGAGGCCGGCTCGAAACTCTTATCCAATGTCGTCACGTCAAAACCTCAACGCCCGGGCCTGGGCGAACTTACTGGGAAAACAAAAACCGGCGGGGCGCGCCGGGGCGGGCTTGGGGGGGCGCCTTACGGCCGTTCCCCCGTCTTTGAAAAGGCTAGTCTGGGAGGGGATCAGCGCTGCGCCTGTTCGATCACACGATTGATCTCGGCGCGGACCATGCGCTCCACCAGGCTCGGCAGATGCGTATCCAGCCAGGCCTTCAGCACCGGCTTCATCTCCTCGCGGACGATATCCTCGATGGTGACACCGGCGCGGCCGACGCCAGCGGCGCGCTCGGCGCTGACACTGCGCACCAGCGCGCCGATCGAGTTGCTGATATCGGACACGGCCTGATCGCCGACCAGCCCTTCCGGGCCCTGAAACTGCTCGTCCATGGTCTCATCCTTCTGGCTGGGCTGGGGTCGAAATAAGAGGGCTCGGCCTGCATCGGAAACAGCGTCTCGGATGCGGGCTGGGCCGAGAAAATCGAGGGCGGTTGAGGAGATTGATAAATCGGCTCATGCGGCGGCGGATAGGCCGGCTGCGCGGGCGCGGCGTCATGGAACGGTGCCGCCGGTTCCTGGGGTAGGCCGGCGCCGCCGGTTGTTGATAATAAGCCGGCGGGGCCTGCTCGTCAGCGGGCGGAAACGGCGTTTGCTGCCAGACCGGGGTCGGCACCGGCTCGGGCTCGACATGGATGGTGATCGGCGCGGGTTCCAGGGCAGGCGGCGGCTCGAAGCTCGGCGCCTGGGCGAAATGCCCGGGCTGCGGCAAGGACGGCTCTTCCGGCGAAATGACCGGGTCCGGTGTGCGCGGCGGCTCGGTGGCGGAGGCGGGCAGTTCGGGCGAGAGTACGCGCATGCTGGCCCGCAGCACCAGCTCGTCAGAGGCCGCCTGGCGCTTGCCGCCGCTCTCTTCTTCGGACAGAATCCGCCGGATAGAGGCGAGGATCTCCTCCATCGAAGGTTCCGCCGCGCTGGCCGGGCCGGGGCGGTTGGAAATGCCGTCGCCGTCGCTCATCCTGCCTCCTTCTAGGGCAACATCCGATCAAACCGACTCGTTCGACCGGATAAATTTGCTCGCTAATATCAACTCTAGAGCCTCGCGCGAAAAGCGTGAGGCTCTAGGGCGCGGTCTGCGCCGAATCAGATACCGGTACCACCGGCGGAACAGGCGGGGCATTCAGCAGCTCGCCATCTGGCGCGATGCCCGCCCGCCGATCCGCCGCCGCACCCGTTCCGAATCCGGCATACTTAACTGCGTCGTAATATTTCTGATCATCATACGCATGTACAGGCAAATTCAAGTCCCGCGCGGTCAATCGGCCGATCGCGGCGGCGATGGCGTAGGAATAATTCACCATCTGCGCGATATTCTGCACCTGCTGCACCTGGGAGGTGAGCACCGCCTGCTGGGCATTGAGCACATCCAGCGTGGTGCGGGTGCCAACCAGCTCCTCGCGCTCCGTCCCGTCCAGGGCGATCGCGTCGGCCTTGATCTGCGCATTGCTGGCCAGCACCGCGGCGCGCGATGAGACCATCCCCTCCCAGCTCTGGGTCGCCTGCGAATAGGCCTTGCGCTGCGCCACCAGCACGGCGGCGAAAGCCTGTTGCTCCTTGGCCTTGGCCTGGCGGATGGCGGCATATTCCGAGCCGCCCTGATAGAGCGGCACCGTCAGCTGGCCGATGAAGGAGGCGCCGCTGGTATAGGTGTTCTGGCCGGAACTGCCGGATTGCTTATAGGCCGAGGCCTGCAACGAAAGCTGCGGCATCAGCGCCGAGAAGGCGACATCCACCGCATCCTTCTGCGAGGCATCGTTGAATTCCGCGGCCACCACGTCCGGATTATTGGCCACCGCCACCTTGCCGGCATCCGCCTTGCCGCTGACCGGCAACACCAGAGGCTGCGGCGGCGCCAGCGCATCGGCCGGATATTCACCCACCAGCTGCCGGAAATTCTCCCGGGCGATGCGCAGATTGCCCTGCGCCACCTGCACCTGCTCCTGGGCCTGCGCCAGCGAGGCCTGAGCCTGGGCCACCGAGGTCATGGTGATTTCGCCGAGATTGAACTGGGTCTGGGTATCGTGCAGCTGCTTGGTCAGCACGTCCTGGTTGCTCTGCTGCAAGGCGAGCAGCTTCTGGTCGGCCACCACCGCGACATAATCCTGCACGACATTCTGGAAGATCGTCTGCTCCTGGGAGAGCAGCTGCGCGCGGGCGGCGGCGACATCGTTCTTCGATTGCCGAGTCTGGGCGATGGTTTTGCCGCCCTTATAGATCGGTTGCGTCACCGTGACCTGGGCGGTCTTCTCCGTCCCGTTTTCCGGCACCTTGCTGGAGGTGGTCACGTATTTTTGGGTCAGCGGATCGAAGGAGGTGGTGTTGTATTTCTCGGCGCCGGTGACACGACCAAACTGCCCCTGCAACTCCACCGTCGGCTTCCAGCCGGCCAGCGCGGTTGGCACCTCTTCATCCGCCTGGCGCAGCGCCGCGCGCTGCTCCTGCAGGGTGGGGTTGTTATAATAGGCCGCGACCAGCGCATCGGTGAGATTGGCGGGCGGGGCGGCGCAGGCGGCGGCGGGCAGCATCGCCAGCGCCACGCCGGACAGCCAGAACAGGCGCGGCAAGGCTCTGCCCTCCCGGTTCAAAATACGAAGGCGGGGCTGGCGCGAATTGCGGCAGCAGCCGGGCCGCGCAATCGAACACCGGCAGGCTGGTATAGCCACCCGGTACCGCTTCGGCGATCACCGCGCGCCCGATCGCGCCGGGGCGGCGTCATCCGCCAGAATCGTCACCACCCGCCCCTGCGGAGTGAGCTGCGCGGCCAGAATGGCGGGGATCTCGGTGACCGCGCCTTCGATGACGATGACATCGTAAGGGCCGGCGGCCGGCCAGCCGGCGGCCAGTGGGCCGCTCACCGCCTGCACCAGCGGCGCGTGCGCGGCCAGGGCGCCATTATTCAGGCGCGGCTCTTCTTCCAGCGCCACCACATCGGCCCCGGCGAGGCTCAGCAGCGCCGCGAGATAGCCGCGGCCGGCGCCGATCACCAGAATATGCAGCTTCTGCTGGGTGGAAGCGGACGGCGCCAGGGCCATCTGCGCCAGCCGCGCCGTGACCATCGGCTTGAGCATATACCGCCCCTCGCCCAGCTTCAGATCGGCATCTGAATAGGCCTGGGCGGCCACCGGGGCGAAGGCTTCGCGCGGCAGCACGCGCATGGTGCCGATCACCCGCAGATCATGCACATGGTTGGGGCGGACCTGCGAATCCACCATATTGCCGCGCGCCGTCGCAAATTCATCGGTATGAGCCATGGTACCTTTCCGCTTCGCAAGTGCGAACCTTATAGCGGCGGGGCGGTGGCAAACTCAACTGCGGCGGTTCCACCCGGCCGCCTGCGCAGATTTTTGGCAAAGCCGTGAAACCCGGCTTGACCGACGCCCCCGCCCGAGGATATAGGCCCACACCAAGCCGGTCCGGTGGCAGAGTGGTGATGCAGCGGACTGCAAATCCGCGAATGTGGGTTCGATTCCCGCCCGGACCTCCATTTATCGGTGCCCCGACAGCGTCCCTCCGCCACAAGCCGGGATGCGCGCCCCGCCGCCGGCCAACGCGGCTTGTTCTATACAATCCCCACCGAGGCTCTAAGATGGGCCATGCTCGAAGCCCCGCGACTCTGGAAATCTCCTCTCTGTCTGGGACTGCTCGCCGCTCTTTCGGGGTGCGGGACAGCGCCAACGCCGCCGGCGCCGGTCTTATCCCCCCTGTCGCGGAGCCTTTTTCGCTGCAAACGCCGATCGACCAGATCGCGGCGGATCCGCGCGGCAAGGCGGTGCTGGAGCGCGATCTGCCGGGGATGATGGCCAGCCCCCATTATCAGATGTTCAACAGCATGAGCCTGTCGGATCTGGCCCCGCTCTCCGGCGGCCGGCTGACCCCGGAGAAGCTGAAAAAAGTCCAGGACGATTTGCTGTCCCTGCCCCCAAGGCTGTCACCCCATCGCCATGACTTTCCGCAAACCACCGGTATTTCAACGATAAAATTTGACTTGCGCGGCCCGGACGAGACAATTTGAGGGCTTAGACTGCGGATTCGTCATGCCCGAGACTTTTAGTGTTTTTCGTCCCCCTTGGCTGCCGCTTTGATCGCGCTCGCCCTCGCGGCGGCTGGCCCGGCGCGGGCGCAACCCGTGACCACCATCGCCCCGGCGCCCCAGCAGGCGGGCAGAATGCTCAGCCCGCTGTCTCGCCCGCCGACCCGGCGGCGCAGGCCCTCCACCTCGCCGACGAGATGAAGCTGGCCCTCGGCACCCAGGATGTGGCGGTGCCGCAGGCGGAACGCGACCGCGCCATCGCCCTCGCCCGCAAGGCGCTGCAGACCCGCAATGTGCCGATCGATCATCCGCAGCTGGTGATGGTGGTGGACCGCGCGGTGAAGGTGCAGCGCCTGCTGGTGGTGTTCGCCCAGCCCGGCGCCGCATGGGAAGTACTGGGGGCGGTAAAAGTGAGCACCGGCCGCCCAGGCCAGGCCGAGCATTTCAAGACCCCGGTGGGGTGATGATCAATGATGGCAGCATCCCCGGCTACCGCGCCCAGGGCACGGTGAACCAGAACGGCATTCGCGGCATCGGCGCCAAGGGCTTGCGGGTTTATGATTTCGGCTGGTCCACCACCGCCGATTGGCGCCATCCCGGCCAGGTGGCGGTGGTGCGGCTGGAAATGCACGCGACCGATCCGGTCTATCTGGAGCCCAAGCTGGGCACGCCGGAGTCCGAGGCCTGCATCCATATTCCCACCAAGTTCAATGTCTTCATCGACCATCACGGGCTGCTCGACGCGGACCTGGCGCCGAAGGCAGCAAGCGATCCGGAAATTGCCTGGCTGTTCGGACCGGACCATGTGCAATCGCCGCTGGCCGGGGACAAGCTGGTGGTAGTCGACAGCTCCGAGCCCGACGCGCCGCTGTCCGACCCGCAGGAGGCGCAGCAGATCGAGCAGAACTGGGCGAATTACATGAAGAGCATCAATCACAGCTGAGCCGGGGCGGCGGTGATTATCGGGCTCCGCCCCGGCGCCCGCGGCGGGAGATCGTGACGGGCTCCTCATTCAGAGGTCAGGATTGCCCCGGCGCGGTTTGCTAGAAGGGGGCATGAAAAATCATAATCCCCGCCAGGAACCCGCCAAGAGTACACCAGCCCCGCGCCCGCAGACCAGCCCGCCGACGGGCGGGGAAGATTTGAACGCCAAGCCGCAGCGCAAGCGGATCACCCAGCCGGCGGAGATCGAGACCGAGGATACGGCGCAGAATCCCGCCAGCTTCGCCGGGTTCTGAGCCATTCGCCGGATCACCACCGATATCCCGGCGCGACTCGACCGGCTGCGCTGGAGCCGCTTTCACGCGCTGGTGCTGGCAGGGCTCGGGGCGAGCTGGATGCTGGACGGGCTGGAGGTTACCATCATCGGCGCGCTGGGCGCGGTGCTGACCAGCCCGCACACGCTGAATCTCAGCCCGCAGGCGGTGGGGGCGATCGGCTCCTGCTATCTCGCCGGGGCCGTGGCCGGGGCCTTGCTGTTCGGGGCGGCGACAGACCGGTTCGGCCGGCGGCGGATTTTCTTCCTCACGCTGGGTTGCTATCTGGCCGGGGTGGCGCTGAGCGCTTTTGCCTGGAACGGCGCCGCGCTGGGGCCTTCCGGCTGCTGACGGGGCTGGGCATCGGCGGGGAATATGCCGCGGTGAATTCGGCGGTGGATGAGCTGATCCCGGCCCGGCTGCGCGGGCGCGTCGCCCTCGGCCTCAACGGCACCTATTGGCTGGGGGCGGTGATCGGCGCGGGGATGAGCCTGGTCCTGCTCAATCCGCATTGGCTGCCGGAAGATCTCGGCTGGCGGTTGGGATTTGGCATTGGCGCGGTGATCGGGCTGGGGTGCTGGCACTGCGGCGGATCATCCCTGAGAGCCCGCGCTGGCTGATCACCCATGGGCGCGCGCAGGAGGCCGAGGCGCTGATGCGCGAGATCGAGGCACGGACGGACAGTGACGTGCCAGACGATCTGCCGAAACTGACGCTGCAGCCGCGCAAGAGCTTCGGGCTGGGCGTGATCCTGCCGGTGCTGCTGCGCACCTACCGCGCCCGCACCATTCTGGTGCTGGCGCTGATGGCGGCGCAGGCGTTTTTATATAATGCGCTGTTCTTCACCTACGCGCTGATGCTCACGCGCTTCTATCACGTCCCACAGGGGCGCGCCGGCTTGTATCTGTTGCCGCTGGCGGCAGGGAATTTTCTCGGGCCGCTATGGCTGGGCTGGCTCTTTGATACGCTGGGGCGGCGGATCATGCTGGCCGCCACCTATATCCTCTCCGGCGTGCTGCTCGCCGCCACCGGCTACGGGTTTCTGCACGGATGGTTCGACGCGACGACGCAGACCCTGGCCTGGGCGGCGATCTTCTTCATTGCCTCCTCCGCCGCCAGCGCCGCCTATCTCACCGCGAGCGAGCTGTTTCCGCTGGAAATCCGGGCCCTGGCGATCGCTTTGTTCTACGCCTTCGGCACCGCGCTGGGGGCGTGCTGGCACCTCTGGTCTTTGGCCGGCTCATCGGCGACGGCTCGCCGCTGGCCATTTGCGGGGGCTATCTCTTCGCCGGGGCGCTGATGGCCGGGGCGGGCGTGCTGGCGGCATTCCTGGCGGTTCCCGCCGAGGGGCAATCGCTGGAGGCGCTCTCAACACCGCTCTCCGCCACGGCTGCCGACTGAGCTTCTTGGCAGGAGGCTCCCCCCTGCGTTCAGGCCTCGGCGCCCATCAGACGGCATTGGGTCTCGAAGGAGAACATATCCTCCAGCGTCATCCCCGGCCGCGTCTCTGCCTTCGGCACCGCCCAATCGCGCCCGACGCCGAAGCGGCGCAAGGACCGCCGGGCCGGGCCGAAGCGCGCCGCCAGCTTGGCGAGGCTGGCCGCAGAAAGCCCGGGCGCCTGTTCGCCCAGAGCGGCGGCGAGCGCCGCGATCTGCGCCAGCTGCGCGGGGTGAGCGGCAAGGCCAGCCGCGCCGCGTAGAAATCCCGCAGCGCATCGCCCGGCGCCCGCGCGATGTTCAGCCGCTTATCATCGAATTCATCCAGCCTCAGCCCGGTGACATGCCGGAAATCCGCAAGGCTGGAGCCGCCGACCAGCGCCTGATAGTCGCGCAGCACCACCCGGCCGGGAAAGCCGCGTCGCAGCCTGGCGGCGAGGCGGGCATAGTCGAACTGAAACCGCCATTCCCGCAGATCGAAATGCCCGGCGGCGAGGATCTGTGCGATCACCAGCCTTGCCTCCTCGGCGATGCCGGCCTGGGTAAGTTCGAGATAGAGCGAGCGCAGATAGGCGCAGGGTTCGCGCAGATAGACCAGCAGCGCGATCTCATGCCCGGCCAAGGCGGGATGGCGCGTGAGCGGCGCGAATATCTCAGGCCGGTCCAGGAAGGTTTCAAAATCCTCCGCCGAGATGATGGCGTGGCCGCCATGCGCGGCAATCTCGCGCGCCGCCTCGTCGATGGTGCCCCAGGCGCTGTGATAGCGCCTGTCGCGCATCAGCTGCCAAGCGAGATTATGCTGCCCGGCCGCACTCACCGGCCGGCCGGCGCGCACGAACAGCACGCCCTGGCCCAGCAGCGCCTGTTGCTGCACCGCCAGCGCCTCCTGCAAGGCGGTGGTGCCGGTTTTATGCAGCCCGGCATGGAGCAGCAGCAGCGGCCGGCGCGCGGCGGTGAAAAGCGGCGCCGCGCGGCGTGGTCCGAACATCAGCGCCGCCTTACAGATCCGCCGCGACGCGGGCGATCACATCGTCCCACTGGAAGGGCACGCGCTGCCGGTAGAGCCGCATGTTCGGATACCAGGGCGTGTCCTCGCGGTGCAGCAGCCAACGCCAATCCGGCGCGTAGGGCAACACGATCGAGGTCGGCACGTTGCTGGCCCCGGCGATATGCGCGACCGAGGTATCGATCGTCACCAGCCGGTCGACATGCTGCAGGATCGCCATCGTATCGAGAAAATCCTCGATCTCCGGGCCGAGATTGACCAGCGGCGCGCGGCCGAAATAGCCGCCGGCCTGGGCGATCTGGTCGCCCTTCTGCACGGTGAGGATCACCACATCATCGCGCGCGAACAGCGGCGCGAATTGCGAAAGCTTCAGGCTGCGCTTCTTGTCGTTCTTATGGGTCGGCCGCCCGGCCCAGACCAAAGCGATGCGCTTCTTGCCCTTCGGCGCCAGCCGGTCCAGCCGCGCGCGCCACTCTTCCACCAGCGCCGGCTTGGCCGCCAGATAGCCCGAGGGCGGAATATTCTCGGTGGTGGTGCCGGCCAGGCGTGGCAGGCCGGAGAGCGGGATATAGGCGTCGTAATCCCCGGCATCGTCCCAGCGCGTCACCACCTTGCCGATATGCGGCAGCTGGCTGAGCAGCGGCAGCAGCTCGCCCGAGCAGGCGATAATCGGCTGCGGCGCCAGCATCGCCGCCCAGGGGATGTAGCGGCCAAACTGGATGCAATCGCCAAAGCCCTGATCGCCGATGATCAGCAGCTTGCCGGGGCGAGCGGCTGGCCATCCCATTGCGGCTTCTCGGTCTTGGGCAGCATGCCTTCGGCCTGTTTCAGCTTGAAGCGCCATTCATAGCTCTCCCAGCCTTCCTTCAGCTTGCCGCCGAGCAGCAGCGCCTCGGCCTTCTCAAAATGCGCCTCGGCGAATTCAGGGTCGAGCGCGATCGCCTTGTCAGAGACCGCGACGGCCTCATCCAGCTCAAGCCGTTCATAATGGATCAGCGCGCAGTTGAAATAGCTGCGCGAATCCTCGGGCGATAGCTCGATGGCGCGTTTGGCGGCGGCCAGCGCATCGTCCAGCCGCCCGGCGCCGCGATAAATCTCGCAGATATTGCGCGGATAGAGGGCGACATCCGGCGCCAGCGCCTGGGATTTCTCCATGCGCTCGATCGCCTCCTGCACCCGCCCGCTGCGATAGGCGACGATGCCGGCGAGCTGCAGAATATGCGGATGCTCCGGCATCGCCGCCAGCATGCGCCTGGCGAGATCATCGGCCTCGGGCAGCTTGTTGGCCTGTTCCAGCTTGGCGAGCTTGTCCAGCGCATCCGCCAGCTTCATCACCACTTTGCCGTTTTCCTGCGCAGCACTCATGGCGTCGGCTCCTCATAGCCAAGCTCTCGCACCCAGAGATCAAGGATCGCCGCCACCTCGCTGAAGAGTTTCGGCAGCGCCTGCTGATAGGCCTGGTAGCGGCCGGCGGCGTTGGGATGCACCGGGCGGCGCAGCGCGAAATGCGCCGGCCAGGGTTCGGGGACAGCGCCGTTATTCAGCCCGAAGCCGCCGGGCAGATCGCTCTCGGCGCCGATGAAATCGAGGATCTTGCGCACCTCGCCATCCGGGTCGCGCACCAGTTCTTCGTAGCGCACCGGCAGATAGCGCAGCGTCAGCTCGCCGCGATAATGTTTGAGCATCTGCGCCTGCATGTCGAAATAGCGCGCCAGGGCGGGCAGCCCGGCATGGGCGTTGGTCTCCAGCCTGCGGTCCTGGGCAGCGTTGGCGAGCACGAGGTCGTAAGGATGGCGCAGCACATGGATGATCGGCGCCTCGGGATAGAGCAGCTTGATCAGCCCGAGATGCCAGACATTGCCCGGGGCGCGGTCGGTGATGAAGCGCACGCCGGGGCGGGCCAGGGCGCTGCGCGGCGCCTCATACAGCGCCCGCAGCCGGTCAGGCACCTGCGCCGCGTCGCCCACCAGCATATTGTCCAGGGCCTCCGGATAAGGCTGGTTGCCGAGCATGCCGGAAATCGCGTCGATCAGCCGGGAGATGGGTGCAAGCTCGTCCCCCGCCGCGAATTGCGGAAGCTGGGCGAGCAGCTGTTCCAGCAGCGAACTTCCCGCGCGCGGGAAGCCGAGCAGAAACACCGGCATGAACGCCCCCGGCCCGGCCTTGGGCAAAGGCCGCAGCCGGTCGCCGGTGAAATAGGCCTTGTCGCGCGCGATCTGCGCTTGCAGCGCCTCGGGCTGGAAGCTGAGCCCGCCGCGCTCGCGCTGGATGTTGCGGGCGGCGGCGATGGCGTTGATCGCCTCCTGCGGCTGGCCGAGCTGCATGTAAGCGCGCCCCCGGGCGAGGATCTCGGGCGGCACCATCGGCTCGGCCGGGTTCAGCCGGTCCAGCACCGCTTGCGGGCGGTCCTGCGCCAGATCCGCCATCACCCGCAACAGGCGCAGCATCTTATCCTCGGGCCAGCGCGCCAGGGCGCCATCCAGCACCGCCTCGGCCTCGCCCCGCGCGCCCAAGGCGAATAGCACCTGCGCCTTGCCGCCGGTGCCGCGCATATTATCCGGGCGCAGCGCCAGGGCCTGTTCATACAGCGCCAGTGACTCGGTGAGCCGGCCCTGCTGTTTCAGGTTCCAGGCCAGATTGCCCAGCACCATGCCATCCTCGACCGGGGACAAAGCGGCCGCCTTGCGATAATGCCGCTCCCCGGCCTCCAGCGCGCCGGTTTCGGTGAACACCACCCCCATCACGTGATGCGCCTGGGCGGCGCGCGGCGTGGCTTTCAACACTTCGGCCGCGAACGGAATCGCCGCCTCATACCGCGCCTGGCCGATCAGATATTGCGCATAATGGCCATTGGCCTGGGCCCGCTGGCCGGCATTGCCGGGCAGGCCGGCCAGCCTGGCCCCCAGCGCATCCGCCGCCTTGCCGCGCTTCTGCGCATTGCGGATTTCAAACAGCACGCGCAGCGCGATGCGCTGATTGGGGCCGCATCCAGCACCGCCAGCGCCAGCGCCTCCGCCTCTTCATATTTCTTTTCGTTGAAGAGCTTGGTCGCTTCCTCGGCCTTGGGGGTGAGCAGCGCCAGCGCCGCCTCGCCCGGCCATTCTGCAGAGTCCGACTGGCAGCAGCGCAAAGCGCGCAATCCACTTTCGCATGGGCAAAGCCCGTTCTGATCCCGCACCCTGCCCACCGCCTCAAAGCTGTTCCTTGCCCCTTCATTTTACAGGCTTTCCACCCTGCCGCAACGCCGCTCCGGACTGTAAAAAAACTGTCTTTTCAACGATCTATGCAACAGCCATTCATTCTCAAATGTGATAAATTTCTTGACGCGCGGCGCCGTGCGCGTCAGATGAGCGGTTGCTAAACGGAGTGTTTCAATGCGTGAATTTTCCCAGCTCTCGGAGCGCGAGATCCTCGCGCTCGCGATCAGCAATGAAGAAGAGGATGGGCGCATCTATCTCGACATCGCTGAGCGCATGCGGGAGGATTTTCCCAGCACGGCCAACATCTTCAAGGAGATGGCGGCGGAGGAGAGCGAGCATCGGCGCATGCTGCTGGATCTGTTCCAGGAAAAATTCGGCGAACATATCCCGCTGATCCGCCGCCAGGATGTGCGCGGGTTTTTGAGCCGCCCTTCGATCTGGCAGTTTCCGAAGCCGAACATCAATGATGTGCGCAAGCTGGCCGAGGGCATGGAGCACGAGGCGCAGCGCTTCTACCGCAACGCCGCGGCGCGCACGAGCGATGTGTCGATCCGCAAGCTGCTGGGCGATCTGGCCGATGCGGAAGCCGAGCACGAGCACCGCGCCGACGAGCTTTCCGCCCAGAACCTCACCGCCGATACCCGCAAGAGCGAGGATGAGGAAGCCAAGCAGCAATTCATGCTGCAATATGTGCAGCCCGGGCTGGTCGGGCTGATGGATGGCTCGGTCTCGACACTGGCGCCGATTTTCGCCGCGGCGTTCTCGACGCATAATCCGTTCTCGGCCTTTCTGGTCGGCGCGGCGGCCTCGCTCGGGGCGGGCATCTCGATGGGCTTCGCCGAGGCGCTCTCGGATGACGGCTCGCTGACCGGGCGCGGCACGCCCTATGTGCGCGGCATCGTCACCGGCCTGATGACGACGCTGGGCGGTCTGGGCCATACGCTGCCCTTCTTGATCCCGAACCTGCATCTGGCGCTGATCGTGGCGATCATCGTGGTGGCGGTGGAGCTGGCCACGATCTCCTGGATCCGCTGGCGCTTCATGGAGACCTCGCCGATCCGCGCGACACTGCAAGTCGCGCTGGGCGGCGTGCTGGTGTTCGCGACCGGCGTGCTGATCGGCGCGGGGTGAACGTTTTTGGAGGGGTGGTGGCAACGCGGTTGCCACCACCCCAAACGGTTTTGCCGCTTTTTTTGAAAAAAAGCGGCACCAAAAAACGTTTGGTTTTTAAAGCTGCAATACCCAGCCGGTGTTCCAGAACGCCGCTTCCAGCTTCGTCGCCTGGGTGAAAATCCCCTGCAACTGCGCCGCCCGGCCCTGCGCCCCGCAGGCAGCCCCCACCCGGTCGATCATCGCCAAGGATGACGCCACCGCTTCGAGATAGTCCGCGCCGGTATAGGTCTCGATCCAGGGGCGGTAAGGATTATCCGCCTTGGCCCGCGCCGCCGCCTCGGCGCCAACCTCGGCATAGCCGGCGATGCAGGGCGCCAGGGCCGCCAGCAACGCCAGCGCGTCACCGCTATAGCCCACCTCCAGCACGTAGCGCGTATAGGCCAGCATCTCCAAGGACGGTTCGGCGGCGCGCATCTGCGCCTCCGTAATCCCCCAGCCTTCGCAATATTTCACATGCAACGGCATTTCGGTTTCGATCAGCGCCTGGGCAGTGGCGAGGGCCGCCTTGATATCCTCCAGCGCCTCCAGCTTCGCCGCCAGCAGCGCGTAGGCGCGGCCATATTGGATCAGGAACAGATAATCCTGGATCAGGAAATTCCGGAAGGCCTCGGGTTTCAGCCTGCCCTCGGCCAAAGCCTGCACGAAAGGATGGCGCACATACGCCCCCCAGGCCGCACCAGCCCCGGCGCGCCATTGCGCGAACAGCCGCGCCATGTTCAGGCCGGCTCGCGCGCGTAGGTGATGATGGAGAGATAGGTCATCGGCTTCACCAGCAGTTTTTCCGGCCCGTGCGGGGCGGCGCTGTCGAACAGCAGCGCGTCGCCGGGGGTGAGATGGTAGGATTGATCGCCATGGCGATACAGCACCTCGCCGGTGAGCATATAGATGAATTCCGTGCCCTCATGCTGGAAGGCGGGATAAGGGGCGGCGTCACCGCTCAGCGTGATCAGATAGGGCTCCACCACCACATTGCCGCCCAGCGCGTGGCCGAGCAGCGCGTATTGATGCCCGGCCTTGGAGCCGCGCCGCTCGATCACCACGCCGGTGCCGGCTTTCACGAAGGAGCAGTCCCGCTTTTCCTCGAAGGTGGAAAAGAAGGTGGTGATCGGCACATTCAGCGCCAGCGCCAGCGATTGCAGCGAGGCGAGTGAAGGCGAGATCTGCCCGTTTTCGATTTTGGAGAGCATGCCGCCGGAAAGATTGGCGGCGGCGGCGAGTTCGGAGACGGTGATGCCGACACGCCGGCGCAGCTGGCGCACCTGCACGCCGATCGCCTGTTCCAGCGTCAGATCCGAGACGGCGGCGGCGTTGCTGCCGGTGCTGTAAGGCTCGGCGATGTCGGCGGGCAGACCGGCCTGCGCCAGCGCCTCCGGCAAGGGAGCCTTGATGATCTGGGCCTTTCGGGCGCTGGGCTTGGCCTGGCTTCGCATCTTCTCCCCCTCCTGCACCTGTTTGTCTTAGGGGGCGGGGCGAAAAAGGCCAGACGCATCAAGCTTCCAGCCGCTTCGCCGCCGTCAGCGTGTTGCGCAGCAGGCAGGCGATGGTCATCGGCCCGACCCCGCCCGGCACCGGGGTGATCATCCCCGCCACCTTGTCCGCCCAGCCGAACTCGACATCGCCGACCAGCTTGGTCTTGCCCTCGGCGGCCGCCGACACGCGGTTGATGCCGACATCGATCACCACGGCACCCGGCTTGATCCAGTCGCCCTTCACCATCTCCGGCCGGCCCACCGCCGCCACCAGAATATCCGCGCTGCGGCACAGCCCCGGCAGGTCCTTGGTCTTGGAATGCGCCATGGTCACGGTGCAGTTCTTCTGCAGCAGCAGCTGCGCGATCGGCTTGCCGACCAAATTGGAGCGGCCGATCACCACCGCGTGCAGCCCGGTCATGTCCTCGATCCTGTCTTCCAGCAGCAGGATGCAGCCCAGCGGCGTGCAGGGCACCAGCCCCGGCAGCCCGGCGGCCAGCCTCCCGGCATTCACCACCGTCAGCCCGTCCACATCCTTCTCCGGGGAGATCGCGGCGATCACCTCATCCGCGTTCAGATGCTTGGGCAGCGGCAGCTGCACCAGGATGCCGTGTACCTTCGGGTCGTCGTTCAATTTTCGCACCAGCGCCAGCAGCTCGGCCTGGGCGGTGTCGGCCGGCAGCTTATGCTCGAAGGAGGCCATGCCGACCTCCACCGTCTGCTTCGCCTTGTTGGCGACATAGACTTTCGAGGCCGGGTCCTCTCCCACCAGCACCACGGCGAGGCCGGGCTGATAAGGCAGCGTGGCGACCTCCGCCGCGATCTGGGCGCGCAAATTGGCCGCGAAGGCCTTACCGTCGATGATCTCAGCCAATTTACTTGTCCTCTCGGGTTGGGGCGGTGCTGCGCGCCCTTCTATCGGAAACGCGCAGCCACCGCCAAGCCAGGGCGCTCAGCTCCCAAACACCACCGTCTTGCTGCCATTCAGGATCACCCGGTCCTGCAGATGGTAGCGCACGGCGCGGGCCAGCACCCGGCGCTCAATATCGCGCCCCTTGCGCACCAGATCATCCGGCGTGTCGGCATGGGAGATGCGCTCCACATCCTGCTCGATGATCGGGCCTTCATCCAAATCCGCGGTAACGTAATGCGCGGTGGCGCCAATCAGTTTCACCCCGCGCTTATGCGCCTGATGGTAGGGCTTCGCCCCCTTGAAGCCGGGCAGGAAGGAATGGTGGATATTGATGCAGCGCCCGGAGAGCTTCTGCGCCAGCGCGTCCGAGAGGATTTGCATATAGCGCGCCAGCACCACCAGCTCCGCCCCGCTCTCCTTCACGATGGACCAGATCTGCCCTTCCTGTTCCATCTTGGTCTCCTTGGTGATCGGCAGATGGTGGAAGGGGATGCCGCCGAAATCCAGCCCGTTATAGGCCTCGCGCGGATGGTTGGAGATGATGCCGACCGGCTGCATCTCCATCTCGCCGATGCGCCAGCGATAGAGCAGATCCTCCAGGCAATGGTCGAATTTCGAGACCATCAGCAGCACCTTGCGCGGGTGGAATGGTCGGAGAAGCGCCAGGCCATCTTGAAGCTTTCGGCAACCGCGCCGAAGCCCTCGCGCAAGGGCAAAATATCCGCCCCGTCCACCAAGGTGAAAGCGATGCGGGCGAAGAATTTGCCAGTCTCGACATCGTCGAATTGCTGGGCCTCGCGGATATCCGCGCCCTTTTCGAACAGATAGGTGGAGACGGCGGCGACGATTCCCGGGCGATTGACGCAAGAGAGGGTCAGCACGAACTGCGATTTGGACATGTTGGATTCCTGAATGAGGGGAAGGGCGAGGGAGGCGCGCGCCGCGCTGCCCTCAACCTCGCCCTGAATGCTCTGCCGCTTGCATGAGGGCGTGATGTAGCGCCCCGGCGTAGGAACGCAAACAGGCCAGGATGAAATGCTCCCCCTCCCGCCAGACTCGCACGCCGATATGGGCAGCCAGGGTAATGGCGACATCATCCGGGGCAAAGCGGGCAATATCGATCGGCAGGAGTTTTTTCAAAATCTCGATCTGGTGCGGGCCGGAGAGGCTGAGCAGGCAGAGCCCGTCCGATTGCGCGGTAATGGCGGCAAGGCCGGAGGGAGGTCCAGCTCGCCCAGCACCAGCCATTGGCCGGGGCCGTTCCAGATTATGTCCGCGCCCTGGTGCGAAAGGCGCTTGGGCGTGGCCGGAAGGCTCACCCCCAAGGCCGCTTCCAGCGCCGCCGGGCCGGATTTGAAGGCGGCCAGGCTGCGCACCCGCCGTTGCGGGGCCAAGGCGATGAAAGGGTGCGCCGGCAAGGCCGGATCGAGCGCGTCAAGCATGCAAACGGTGGCCTTCCGGGTCGAGATGCACGGGATGGGTGACGATGGCGGTGAAATCCCCGCCGCGCAGCGGATCATAGACGCGGATGGTCTCGCCATGCCGCGCCGGGCCGTTTTCCAGCAGCGCCAAAGCGATGGAGCCGAGTGTCGGGCTGCGCGCGGCGGAGGTGACATGGCCCTGATCGCTGGCCGCCACGGCCGGCGCGCCCACGGGCAGCAGATGGCTGCCGGCGCGGATGATGTCCTGCGGGTTGACCGGGCGTAAGCCCACCAGGGTCTGGCGGGTTGGGGCGGTTAAAGCCGGGCGCGCGGCCATGGCGCGGCCGATGAACTCTTTCTTCTTCGAAAGCAGCTTGCCCATGCCCAGATCATGCGCGCTGGTCTGGCCGTTCAGCTCCGGCCCGGCCGGGTGGCCTTTTTCGATGCGCATGATGCCCAGCGCCTCGGTGCCGTAGGGGCGATGCCGAATTCCTCGCCCGCCTGCATCAGCGCCCTGGCCAGCGCATCGGCCTGGCGGGAGGGCACCGCAAGCTCATATGCGCGCTCGCCGGAGAAGGAGATGCGGAACAGCCGCGCCGGCACGCCCCCGCACACCGTGAGCTCCATGCAGGCCATGTAGGGAAAGGCCTCGTCCGAAAGATCGAAGGGCGCATCGACGATCTTCGCCAGTGTCGCGGCGGATTTCGGACCCGCCACGGCGATCTGTCCCCATTGGTCGGTGACCGAGATCAGCGAGACATCCAGCTCCTTCCAGATCACCTGGGCGCAGAATTCCAGATGCTGCATCACCCGCGCCGCGTTGGCGGTGGTGGTGGTCATCACGAAATGCGTCTCGCCGAGGCGCGCGGTGGTGCCGTCATCCATCACGAACCCATCTTCGCGCAGCATCAGCCCGTAGCGTACCTTGCCGATGGGCAGAGTGGCCCAGCTATTGGTATAGACGCGCTCCAGGAAAATCGCGGCGTCCGGGCCTTGAATGTCGATTTTGCCGAGTGTGGTGACATCGCAGATGCCAACAGCGTTGCGCACCGCGTTCACCTCGCGCTGCGCGGCTTCCAGCCAATCCTCGCCGGGTTTGGGGAAATATTGCGCGCGCAGCCAAAGGCCGGTTTCCACAAAGGCCGCCCCCAGCCCGGCCGCCCATTCATGGGTGGGGTAAGGCGGGTCGGCTTGAACTCCTTGCCAGTATGCGCCCCGGCCAGCGCGCCGATGGCAACCGGCACGTAAGGCGGGCGAAAGCGCGTGGTGCCGGTCTCGCCAATGCCCTTGCCCAGCGTCTGCGCCAACACGCCGATGGCATTCACATTGCTGGTCTTGCCCTGGTCGGTCGCCATGCCCAAAGTGGTGTAGCGCTTGAGATGCTCGACGGCGGCGAAGCCTTCCTGCTCGGCCAGCTTCACATCCTTCACCGTCACGTCGTTCTGCAGATCCAGGAAGGATTTGCCCGGGAAGAAGCCAGAGTGAAACACCGGCTGGATATTGGCATTCAGCCCCTGCCCCGCCGCCTTGCCGACGACGCTCATGCAAGGCGGCAGGCTGCCCGGCACGAAAGCGGCGATCGCCCCATCCCACACCGGCTTGCCGTCGAAATGCGAGGTCAGCGCCAGATTGGGGTTGAAGCCGCCGGAGACGGCGATGATGTCGCAAGGCAGCGCCAGATCCCCACCTTTGGCGAGACGGATTTTGGCACCGGACACACCCTGCCAGCCGGTGGCGCGGATGATCGCCGCCCCGGCATAGACCGGCGCATTGGCGGCACGGGCGGCTTCATGCACGACATCGGAGCTGGCAGGGCGCGCATCCACCACGCCGGCGATGTTCACCCCGGCCTGATGCAGCACCGGGATCAGCCCGGCCGCGTCATCATTATTGAGATAGAGCAGGATGTTGCGGCCCGGGGCGACGCCATAGCGGGTGACGTAATCCCCCACCGCGCGGCTCAGCATCACGCCGGGCAGATCATTATGGCCAAAGGCGATCGGCCGCTCCAGCGCGCCGGTGGCCAGCACGCTGCGCCCGGCGACGATGCGCACCAGGCGCTGGCGCGGGGCGTTGGAGGATGGCAGATGGTCGGTGAGGCGCTGCAAGGCGGCATAGGTGCCGCCATCATAAACCCCAAACACCGTGGTGCGGGCGAGGAATTCCACGCCGGACGGCAGATCAATCGGTACTAGCGGGGCGTTTTCATCGCATAGGATCACGCGCTGGCCGGTGGCGGCGGCCTGCGTGGCGGCGGCAATTCCCTCCGCCCCGGCACCGATCACCAGCACATCGCAAAATTCCGTGGTCTTTTCGTAAATATCCGGGTCCGGCAGGCCGGCATTGCGGCCCAGCCCCGCCGCGCGGCGGATCATCGGCTCGTAGAGTTTCTCCCAAAAACTCGCCGGCCACATGAAGGTCTTGTAGTAGAACCCGGCCGAGAGGAAGGGCGAGAGCAGATTGTTCACCGCCAGCGGATCATATTTCAGCGAGGGGCCGCGATTCTGGCTGGCGGCTTCCAGCCCTTCGAAAATCTCCGCCATGGTGGCGCGGGTGTTGGGCTCGCGCCAGGCGCCGGCGCGCAGCTCCACCAGCGCGTTCGGCTCCTCGGAGCCCGAAGCGAACACGCCGCGCGGGCGGTGATATTTGAAGGACCGGCCAACGAGCTTCACGCCCGACGCCAGCAGCGCCGAGGCCAGCGTATCACCGGCAAACCCGGTATAGGCTTTGCCATCGAAGCGGAACTTCACGGGGCTGGCGCGATCCACCAGCCCGCCTTGCGCCAATCTAAAGCCGGTCATGGCAGGCGCATCGAGAGGATTTCATGGGTTGAGACATCGCGTTCCACGATTAGCCAGGCATGGCACCCGGCGCTGTGATACCAATATTCCTTGCGCGGGCCTTTGAGATTATCGCGCAGATAGATGTAGTCCGCCCATTCCGGCGTCGGCGTGGCGCCGCCATCGGTCGGTCGGGTGCGTTCGGCGTCCTGGGTGTAGGTGAATTCCTCCAGGCCACGATTGCCGCAATGCGGGCAGGTGATGCGCATTAATGCAGATTCGGCTGCGCGCCGACTCCCTTTTCGTCGATCAATTTGCCCTCGGCGAAGCGCGCCAGCCGGTAGGCGCCAGCGACCTCATGCGGCGCCCCGCGCGCGATCAGATGCGCGAAGCAGAAGCCCGAGGCCGGTGTCGCCTTGAAGCCGCCATAACACCAGCCGGCATTGATGAAGAGATTCTCCACCGGGGTTTTATCGATGATCGGTGAGCCATCCATGCTCATATCCATCAGCCCGCCCCAGCTGCGCAAAAGCCGCGCGCGGCCGATCATCGGCATCAGCGCCATGCCGCCCTCGCACACATCCTCGATCACCGGCAGATTGCCGCGCTGGGCGTAGGAATTATAGCCGTCAACATCCCCGCCAAACACCAAACCACCTTTGTCTGACTGGGAAATATAGAAATGCCCGGCGCCGAAGGTGATCACCGTATCGATCAACGGCTTCAGCCCCTCGCTCACGAACGCCTGCAAGGCGTGGCTCTCGATCGGCAGACGCAGCCCCGCCTTCGCCGCCAGCAGCGAGGAAGCACCCGCCACCGCCATGCCGATCTTGCCCGCCCGGATGCTGCCACGCGTCGTCTCGACTCCGACAGCCTTGCCATATTCCTGCAAAATGCCGAGAACTTCGCAATTCTCGATAATGTCCACGCCGCGCTGGTCAGCGCCACGCGCATAGCCCCAGGCCACCGCATCATGGCGCGCCGTGCCGGCCCGGCGCTGCACCAGCGCCCCTTGCACCGGAAACCGCGCATTGTCGTAATTCAGGTAGGGCAGCTCGCGGCGCAGCTGCGCCCGGTCCAGAAGCTGCGCATCCGCGCCATGCAGCAGCATGGAATTGCCGCGCCGCGCATAGGCATCGCGCTGCGCGTCGGAATGGTAGAGATTATAGATGCCGCGCTGGCTGACCATCGCGTTATAGTTGAAATCCTGCTCCAGCCCTTCCCAGAGCTTCATCGAGAATTCGTAGAAGGGCTCATTGCCCGGCAGCATGTAGTTGGAGCGGATGATGGTGGTGTTGCGGCCAATATTGCCGCCGCCCAGCCAGCCTTTCTCCAGCAGCGCGATCCGCCCGACCTCCGGGTGGTTCTTCGCCAGATAATAGGCCGTGGCCAGCCCGCCGCCGCCGCCGCCAATGACGATGACATCATAGGACGGCGCCGGCGCGGCCTTGCGCCAAGCTGGTTTCCAGCCGGTATGGCCACGCAGCGCCTGGGTGAGGACAGAGAAAGCGGAGTATCTCATCGGGGCAAATAAATTTCCTGCCAGTTAAACAGAGTGATGCACAAGAATTATTTTGCTGTCAAACCCTGATGACGCGGATCAGATCTCCAAAATTCCCGGCTCATAGGACGCCACCGCCTCCGGCTCCTCCTTGGCATAGCCGCGCGGCGCGGAGACCACCCAGAAACCGTGGCTGAAGGTCTCGTGCCGATGATGGGTATGGCCATGCACCCAGAAGCCCGGGCTGTAGGGGGCGAATTCCGCCAGCAGATCGGACCCATAGGCCGGGCCGATCGCCCCGCCCCGCCGGCCAAGGAACGCCGCCCCGGGCGCGTGGTGGGTGACGATCATCCGCACCGTCTGCGGATCATCCTTCTGCAGCCGCGCCAGCTGGGTATGCAGCCAGGCGCGGGCGGCGAAATGCAGCTCCATCGTCTGTTTCGGCCGCAGGCGTTTGCTGCCGGCATTGATCAGCCGGTAATCATTCATCCGCTCGCCGGCATGGGCGCTGGAGAGGGCGGGGTCGTGATTGAGATTGAAATCCGTCCAGAGCGTGCTGCCCAGCACATGCAGGCGCTGGTCCTGTTTCTCGAAGGTAAACAGCGCATTGTCCAGCAGCCGCACCCGCCCCTGCGTGGCCGCCGCGGCCTTGGCCATCTGCGCGCCCAGCGGCTCCAGATTATGGAAGTAATATTCGTGATTGCCGGCCACCAGCACCACCGGCACCTCAAACCGCTTGGCCAGGCTGTCGGCATAGGCGACGCTGAGCAGACCGTTATGAATGTCGCCCGCCAGTACGATCAGATCCGGCGCCGGCACGTCCTTCAGCGCCGGGCGGGCCTGCAGAGCCGGGCGGCGCAGCATCACGTCCAGCAGATGCCGGCGATGCTCCATCTCCAGATGCAGATCGCTCATATACAGCACCCGGATCATGTCAGCGTCCGCACCAGCAGGACGGCACTGAGCAGGGCGAAAAACAAAGTCAGCCCCTGCCAGAGATGCAAGGAGCTGAAGGCGAAGCGGCGCAAGCGCGGGGGCTCGTCGCGCCCTTCGGCCAGGCCCAGCTGCAGCAGCTGCGCCAGCGCCCCGGCATCGGCCAGCCGGTCCTCCGGGCGCACCGCCAGCCCTTGCGCCAGCGCCTCGCCCAGCCAGGAGGGCAGATCCGGGCGCAAACGCTGCAGCGGGCGCTTCTCATGCTGGCCATAGGGAAAGGCACCGCCGGCGAACATGCGGTAAAGGGTCACCGCCAGGGCGTAGAGTTCCGTGCGCGGATTGGCCTGGGTGCCTTTCAGCAGCTCCGGCGCCATGTAGCGGATGGTGCCGCCCGGCCGGGCGGCGTTGGCGGCGTCGATCCCCGGCAGATAAGCGAGGCCGAGATCCAGCAGCTTCACCTCCCCGGTTTCCAGCAGCATCACATTCTCGGGCTTGAGATCGCGATGCACCACGTCGATCGCCGCCAGATCCTGCACCGCCTCGCAGAGCCGGAAGGCAATGCCCATCCCCTCGGGCAGGCTCATCAAGGGGGCGCGATTCAGGCGCTTTTCCAGCGTTTCGCCGTGATAGAGTGGCATCACCAGATAGAGCGCGCTGCGCCGGCTGGCCGGTATGTCGATATATTGCACCACGCTCGGGCTGCGCACGGCGGTGCCGATCCAGGCCTCGCGCATGAAGCCGGCGGCGAAAACCTCGTCCTGCAACATCGAGGGCAGCGGCAGTTTCAGCGCCACATCCTGGCCGGAGAGCGTATCGCGCGCCGCCACCAGCATGGTGTAGCGGCCACGAAACAAAGTCTCGCCGATGGCAAAGCCGTCCCAGTTATCGCCTGGGCGCGGGGCGGGGCGGATGGGCAGTTGCGCCAGGGCGGCGCGGGCGGCCTCGTCCTGCCCGGCGGCCGGCACGGCATGAACCCGCAGCGCCATCACCGCCTTGTCGTGAGCCGGCAGATGCGCCAGCGCCGCCAGCGCCGCCTCGGCCAGAGCTTCGGGCTTGTGCTGGGCCAGCGGCGCCAGCGCGGCATAGACGCCCTCCAGCGCCGCCAGCCCGGCGATGAGCAGATAGGCATCGCCCGGCTGCGCCTCCTCCTCCGCCAGATCCAGCGCCAGCTCCGCTTCCAGCCCCAGCGCCCGGGTGGGCATGAAGGGCGCGGCCTCGGGCGGGCGGATATGGGGATGCAACAGCGGGCTCAGCACCTGGCCGCGCAGCCGGTAGATCTGGCAGGCGCCGAGCTGGGCGACGAAAATCCTTGCATCCTGCAGCAGCAAGGCCGAGAGCGAAACCGGGGTAAGCCCGCTCTCCCCCTGCAACTGCCCCGCCAGCCAGCGATTGACCGCGGCCAGCGCGCCGGAGGCCGCCTTGCGCGGGGAAAAGGTGCGCTTGGCGCCGAAATAGCCTTCCGCGAAGCTGGCCACGGCGGTCTGCACCGCATCGCGCCCGCCGCTGGGTTTGGCCCGCTTATCCGCATGGGCGCGGGCGATCACCGCCAGCGCCCCGCGCCCCGGCACGCCGAAAGCCGCGCCCTCATACAGCGCATAGAAATTCCGCGACGACGCCCCTGCCCCTTGCAGGCTGGCGGCAAATTCCGTGCCCAGCGACCAGCCAGAGGCTGGCGGCGGTTCAGCCATGCCGGCTGGCCGCCGGCACCCACAGCGTATCCGCCCCGCCAATGCCATTGGCGGCGCGCGCCAGCACGAACAGCAGGTCCGACAGCCGGTTGAGATAAGCCAGCACCAGCCGGTTCACCGGTTCATCCGGGATCTCCAGCAGCGCCACCACCGCGCGCTCCGCCCGGCGGGCGACGGTACGGGCGAAATGCAGCCGCGCCGCGCCGGCGCTGCCGGCGGGCAGAATGAAGGAGGTCAGCGGCGCCAGCTCCGCGGTGACGGCGTCGATCCGCGCCTCCAGCCAGGCGACCTGCGCGGGCACGATGCGCAGCGCCGCCCCGGCGCTTCATCCTCGCGGATCGGCGTGCACAGATCGGCGCCGAGATCGAACAGATCATTCTGGATGCGCGCCAGGATCGCATCGATCGGCCCCGCCCCTCCAGCCGGGCCAGGCCGATGGCGGCATTGGCCTCGTCCACCTCCCCAGTGCGGCGATCCGCGCCGAGGATTTCGCCACCCGGGCGCCATTGCCGAGCGAGGTCTCGCCCTGATCCCCGCCTCTTGTATAAATCTTGTCCAGCTTCACCATGGCCGGACTGCACCATGCCGCGCGCCTGACTTCAAGGGCCCGAATCGGCCGAAAAATCTGGGATAAAGCGTAGGCGCCGCAAAATAATGGATAAAATTTAATACATTACGCGTAGAGAATATTATGGTTTTGGAAATACTATAAAAATAGTCCCTTATCGATTTGTTCATAAATTTTTTGCCGAATCTATTTTTTGCGTCAAACCTCCCGACACTCCCCAGCGCATTTAAAGGGTTTGGGACATGCTCCTCCGGGCTGTCTCCAAATTTTAGGCATTTTTCAATAGCCTACCTCACATATTCGTGTGCGGGAAATGTCCGCGAAATCGCTGCTGACGGATTTTCCTCAGCACGCTAACCTTCAAGAGATGATAGGGCCACTGCTCATCGCGACGAAATCTTTCGTCATGGAAGCAATCCTCTTTCTGCAGCGTGTGAGGGATTCTACCTTGTCTAACACCGTTACGGTCTCCGGTAACTCGACCAGCACCTTCAATGGGCAGAGCCTTAACGTGGTCTCGGGCAATCCCACCATTTATGGCAGCTCGAACTCGGTCGTCAGTTCGGCAAATGGTGTCGGCATCTATCTCGCCGACAATCAAAATGCCGTGACCCTGTTCGGCGCGCATGACACGCTCTCCGCCGGGCTGTATCAGTCAGGCGGCTCCAACGGCGACAGCCTGCTGCTGGTTGGCAACAACAACACCATCATGGATGGTGGCTTCGGCAATGGCGGCGTCACCATCAATGGCAGCTACAATAATTTCGTCTCGCAGCAACGCATCGAAACGACCAACGTTCTCGTGAACGGCTCGAACGATACCGTTTCGGCGATGTATGTGTCCGGCAATTTCGTCATCAATGGCGATAATGCCCTTATCATCGCGAATAATGGCAATTTCACCATCAACGGCGCCAACGATACCGTGCGGGTCGCCAATGCCACCAGCATCATCGTTGCCGGCAGCAACGATACCGTGATCGACCAGGCGCAGGTAGGCTCGTCCCTCCCGATCAATCTCATCTCCGGCGCCGCTGCCGCCGCGTCCGATACCACCGCCGGCTCCGCCATCACCGTCACCGGCGCGAATGACAGCGTGACGGCGCTGAACAACAACAACAGCATTACCGCCACCGGCGACAGCGTCAGCGTCTCGCTGCAGAGCTACGGCAACAGCGCCACCGTTTCGGGAAACAGCAGCAACGTCACCGCGCAGACCTCTTCGGAGAGCATCAGCATCTCCGGCGCCAACAGCACCGTCAGCACCGCCGTGCCGATCACCGCGAGCAGCGGCTCCACCAGTATTGCCGCCACCACCGTATCGATCGCCAGCAGCGTCGCCGCCTCCACGACCTATAATAACGGCTCGTCGAGTATCGTTGACACCACGCCGGGCTCCGGCGCCAGCACCGTCAATGTCACCAGCGGCAGCGGCAGCGTCGTCGCGACCGCCGGCGGCACCTATAATGACAGCGTTGGCGGCAATGCCTATACAATCGGTGGAGGAACACTGGTTAACCTCACCGCCGGCGGCGACACGATCCGGGTCACGGATGGCGAGCAGATCACCCGGGACACGCTGGCGGGCACGGCCTCGGTGGCCAACACCGTGATTCTCGGCTCGGCCGTGAATATCGACCTGACCGCCAACGGCACCATCGGGCGCTATGATGTCGTCAGCGTCACCGGCAGTGGCAGCTCCGGCATGCTCTATGGCAATATGAACGACACGCTCTATGCCGGCGGCAGCAACAATCTTTTCGCGGTCACCGCCGATGCCAGCGTCACCGGCAATGGCGGTAGCCTGCTGGTGGCGACGGGCAACAATACATTGTCAGTCTGGACCGGCAGCAACACCATCGAAGCCTCGGGTGGCGCGAGCCTCTATGTCACCTCCAGCGACAACACGATCAGCGGCAGCGCGATGAATCTTGCCCTGCAGGGCGGCGGCAATAGCGTCAACCTCACCGGCAACGCCACCGTCTCGGATGCCAACCCCTGGGCTTATGGCATCGCCAGCGGCGCCGAAACCGTGCAAAACCAGTTCACCGTGCAGAGCGGGCAGTTCAATCTGGGCGGCCAGGACCAGCTGCTGCAGACCGGCGGCAGCGCCGCCGTCACCCTCGCCGGCGGCGGCAATGCCACGCTGAGCGGCAGCCAGGACAGCATCACCGCCACGGACCAGGCCTATGGCGGCAACAATATCGTGCTGACCGGCGCCAATGACAGCGTCAGCCTGATCAATGTCGCGGGCAGCGCCGCCACCGTCTCCGCCGCCCTCGGCGCCTTCGTGAAGGCCAGCGACGATACCGGCAGCAAGATCGGCGCGGTTAATGATAACAGCAATGAATCGCTGGTCTTCATCGGTGGCAGCGGCTCGTCCAGCACCGTGCTGGCGGCCGGCAGCAACACCGCCGTCACCCTGTTCGGCGGCCAGAGCAACCACAACATCGTCTCCGGTGGCAATGCGGGGAATAACAGCCTGAATGGCGGCGGCGGCACGGGCGATCTGTTCAGCGCCGGCGGCAATAACGACGTGCTGATCGGCGGCGGCGGCGGCTATAACACGCTGGTCTCGGCGGCGGGCAATGAAACCCTGACCGGGGCGGGGCTCGGCAATGATCTGTTCTCCATCACCGGCGGCGGCGGCACCGATCTCATCGGCAATTTCAGCGGCCAGATGGTGCTGGGTGCGGGCCTCTCGGTCAGCAGCGAGACGGTCTCCGGCGGTTCGATGAACCTGGTCCTGAATGACGGCACGCATCTGATCCTCTCCGGGATCGGCGCGATCCATCAGAGCGGCAGCGTCATCACCGCCGCTTAAGGATCAAAAGTTTTTTGGTGCCGCTTTTTTTCAAAAAAGCGGCGAAAACGTCTGGGGTGGTGGCAGAGACGTTGCCACCACCCCAAACGTTTGTGGGAACTTTTTGGAAAAAGTTCCCACACCCTCAAAAACTTTTGCTCATTTTTAGGCTTTTACGCGTCAGCCGCCGCGATAGCTGGGGTGGGATTGGCGGCGCAGAGGCGCTGCCAGTTTTCCAGGATCAGCCGGATCTTGGCGAAGACGATGCCGACATCCGCAAATTCCCGCCGCAGCCGCGCCCCCGGCGCCAGGCTGCGATGCGAGGGCTCGCCCGAGATCAGCCGCGCCCCGGCGGAGACGCGCAGCGCCCCATCTGCCCCGCCCCTTCAGGCTGCGCCAGCGGCACTGGCTGGCCGATATGGCAGATCCTTGCCGCGACTTCTCCCGCCTGCGGCAACACGCCGGAGAGATCCGTGTTCAGCCAGACATAGACCTGCCGGGCCTCGGCCGGGGTCAAACAGCGCCCGGGGGCGTGCGGGGCGGGCAGCGAGAAGGTGAAGATGCTGGGCAGGCGCTCCCAGGGCTCGTCCGCCGCGGTGCGGGCAATCGGCGGGGCGGGCAGCAGCGCCAGGCCGGGTGTGGCGTCGATGCCCTGGCGCACCGCCGCGCCGAACGCCTCTATAATGTCAGCGCGACGCTTCGGAGCAACACGCAACAGCGCCCGCATCTCCGCCAATGCCGCGTGCCAGCGCAGCGCCAGCCCGTAATTGCCGCCCGCCGGCAAGCCCTGCGCGGCAAAGGCGCCGGGCGGGAATTCACCCTGGTTGAAATAGGCGGCCAGCCCGGCTGGCAGCCGCGCCGTGCCCAGCCGTGCCGCCACCGAAGCCGGCAGCAACGCCGCCCCGGCGAAAGGCGGGCCGGTGAAGAATTTCGAGCCGGTGACCAGCACCACCGCCTCCAGCGCCAGATAGGCGCGCACCGAAGACGGGGAGAGCCGCGCCTGGCAGGCATCGACGACAATATCGAACCCCGCCCGTACCGCGCCCGCAGATCCGCCAGGAAAGCCGGCGATGGCGCCAGCAGGCCGGTCTTGGACAGGTCCAGCCCGTGCAGGATCACGCGCCGCCCTTGCGCCAGCGCGGCGTCCAGCACGGCCTCGATTTCAGCTTCGACCTCGCTCTGCGGGCGCACCGCGCCGGAGGCGCTGCGCAGCGCGATATTGGCCAGGGCGGTATCGGGGCGAAAACCTTCGATCGGCGCCTCGAAGGTGACATCATGGCCCAAGGCGGTGTCCACGGCGAAATGCTGGCCCCGCGCCGCCATCGGCACGCCGCGCCCGGTTTCCTCCGGGGCGATCAGGATGTTGAGGATCGGCTGGCCGGTGCCGGCGAGATGGGTCAAGGCGAGGGCCAGCAGCTCGGTATCGGTGCCCGAGGCGGCGAGCACGATCTCCTCGCCAGGGCGCAGCCCATAAGCCCGCCCCAGCCCGCGCCGGACCGCGCCGATGCAGCTGGCCAGGGCCCGCTGCGGCGCCATGCCGCGCAGCAGCGCCGCGCTCACCTGCAGCCGCGCCTTGTCCGCCGCGATATAGCCGCGCTCGGAGGAAGAGGAGGCGGTGGAGGACGCAAAGGTGATCGCCCAGGGGCGCGGCCGGTGGCTGCAGCCATAGCCGTTGAGGGCGGTTTTCGGGTCGCGCGCCAGGCGGATATCGCCGCCGGTCTCCATCAGCGCATCGGCGGTGCCGAGCCAGGACCAGAGCCCGTGCAGCCGCCCGGCCTCTTCGGCGGAGAGATCGAAAAGCTCGGCCAGGCGCGTCGGGCCGGGGGAAATGTCGCTGGCCATCGGCGCCAGCCAGCCGGGCAGCAGCGCCTGCGCCTGCGGCGGCAGCGCGGCGCGCTCGGCCTCGCCGAACAAGGCGGCGGCGCGGGCGGCGGCGGCGCGGGCCAGGCGCGGCGGCACCTGATGGGTGGACAGCCACAGCGTCTCCGCCTCATGCCGGTGGGCCAGCGGCAGCAGCGCCGGATGGGCCACGGAAAAGGCCGGAAGCGAGGTGGGCAAAGCGGCGAATTCGGCTGTGCTGAACGCTCCGGGGCGGCGCGCGGGGCCGGCAAGGTCGCGAGGGTCATATCGTCTCCGCCAGTAAACGCCACTGGCCATAGCGCACCTGCACCCGCGCCGCCAAGTTTCGAGCAAAAATCGGCGCCAGCCGGACCATTTCGGCCCCAAGACCATTGTGCCACGGAATGGCGCATGACAGGATGAGGTGGCTTGTTTCCCAGGCCGCCGGGCAGTCCGGCCCCGCAACCGGTTCAGGAGCGCCCGCCAAAAAAGGCGGCGAGACGCGATGAAGAAGATCGAAGCCATCATCAAACCCTTCAAGCTCGATGAGGTGAAGGATTCGCTGGGCGAAGTGGGGCTGCAAGGCATCACCGTCACCGAGGCGAAGGGCTATGGGCGCCAGAAGGGCCATTCCGAGACCTATCGCGGCGCCGAGTATGTCGTTGATTTTCTTCCGAAAGTGAAAATCGAGATCGTCTGCGACGACGATCTGGTCGAGCGCGCGGTGGAGGCGATCATGAACGCGGCGCGCACCGGGAGGATCGGCGACGGCAAGATCTTCGTCTCCGAGATCGAGGAGGCGATCCGCATCCGCACCAACGACAAGGGCAGCGCGGCGCTGTAAGGAAGGGCTGGCCGGAGGAGTTTTTTGCTTTTCCGGCCCCTGCTTTGTCAAAATAGAGGTTAACATTTTCCGCCGGAGCGTCTAAGGACGGGTCCGATTTTTTGTGCGGAGCAAGAGACCTTGGCGACGATGTATACCGAGACGGTGAAAACCGTCCGGCACTGGACGGACCGGCTGTTCAGCTTCACGACGACGCGCAATCCGGGCCTGCGCTTTCTCAATGGACAATTCGTGATGATCGGCCTGCCCATCAATGGGCGGCCGCTGCTGCGCGCTTATTCGCTGTGCAGCGCCAATCATGAGGACCAGCTGGAGTTTTTCTCCATCAAGGTGCCGAACGGCCCGCTGACCCAGCATCTGCAGAAGCTGCAGCCGGGCGATGAGATCATCGTCGGCGGCAAGCCCACCGGCACGCTGGTGCAGGACAGCCTGACCCCGGGCAAGTATCTCACCATGCTCGCCACCGGCACCGGGCTGGCGCCGTTCGTCTCGGTGATCAAGGATCCCGAGGCCTATGACCGTTATGAGAAGCTGGTGCTGGTGCATGGCTGCCGCGAGGTGGCGGAGCTGGCCTATGGCGAGAAGGTCGTCGCGGATCTGCTGGAGGACGAGTTCTTCGGCGAGCTGGCGCGCGAAAAGCTGCTTTATTACCCGACCGTGACCCGCGAGCCCTTCCGCAACCAGGGCCGCATCACCGACCTGCTGGAGCAGGGCAAGCTGGAGGCGGATCTCGGCCTGCCGGCGTTCAACAAGGAAGATTACCGGGTGATGCTGTGCGGCAGCCCGGAGATGCTGGCGCAGCTGCAGGCGATGATGGAGGCCCGCGGCTTTGCGGAGGGCAGCCATTCGGTGCCGGGCCAGTATGTGATCGAGAAGGCGTTCGTGGAGAAATAACCTCCGCGCTGCTGAAACACCCCGCCCGGGTACAGCCCAGGCGGGGTTTTTGTTGGAAAAATTGCAAAAGTTTTTTGGTGCCGCTTTTTTCAAAAAAGCGGCGAAAGACGCCCGGGCCTATGCACCGCCGGCGCCCCCAGAATGCTCAGCTACAAATCCCGTCCTTCATCCCGAGCTGGGTGCAGAAAGCCAGATGCGACGCCGGATCATAGAGCACGATGGCGATCCGCCGCCCCGCCCCTTCCACCACGCTCGGCTCGCCCAGCGTCTTGGTCTTGGCAAAGAATTCTTTCGCGGTGCCAGTATTCTGCCCGGCATGACCATAGACCACCCAGACCCGCTTGCCCGAAGCCACCGCCTGCTGGGCCTGGGCAAGGTCGCCGCCGGCATGGGCCAGCACCGTCGCCCTCGCGTCGGCCGGCAGATAATGCTGCAGGATCGGCAACGCCCCGTCATCGGAGAGATAGAGCATATCTCCTGGGGCTACGTCATTGGCCAGAATCTGCGCGGCCACGTCCCAGCGCGGCTTGGTCTCTGCGGCGTAGTAAGGCAGCGCGTTGACGAGTAGCAGCGCGCCCGCCCCCACCACCGCGGCCCAGGCCACGCCCGGCGCGCGCCGGTCCAGCAGCGCCGCGCCACCAATCCCGGCCAGGATCGCGAAAGGCGCCGCGCTCCAGAGCAGATAGCGCGGCAGGAAAATCGGGTGCTTCAGGGAAATCAGCACGAACAGCACCGGCAGGAACAGCAACGCCACCGCCAGCATCGCCATCACCGCCGGGCGGCGGCGCAGCTTCCAAGCGGCGACGCAGAGTGTGGCGAGCAGCGCCGCATCGATCAGCCAGATCACGCCCGGCGTCGCATCGCGGGAGATGAAGCGGAAGGAAACCCAATCCGCCACATGCATGAAATAGACGCTGCCCAGGCTGTACCAGAGGCGCGCCGCGTCCAGCGGCGGAATCCAGCCCAGCGCGTTGGTCACGCTCTCGGTCTGGAAATGCAGCATGACCAGATAGAATGGCGCGGTGAGGGCCAGGATGGCGGCATCCGCCAGGGCGAGATTGCGCAACAGCCCCCGCCGATGATCGCTGAACCCCAGCAGGCAAAGGAAGATCAGATTGGCGGCCAGCCACCAGGGCAGCGCATCACCCAGCACATCCAGCGCCGCGACGGTCCCCAGTACGAAGCAGAGCCAGCCCGCCTTGGCCTGGCGCCAGTTGCGGCTGGCCGCCGGCAGATCCAGCGTCAGCCGGGTGACGCCGTAGAGCGCCACCAGGATCAGCGTCATTTCCATGGTGTAGGAGCGCGCTTCCTGGGCGAAGGCCAGCGCCATCGGCGAGAAGCCCAGCACCAGGGCCGCCAGCACCCCAGCCAGCCGCCCGGCGATGCGCGCCGCGATCAGATAAACCAGCATCACCGCCGCCGCGCCGAAGAGGGCCGAGGGCAGGCGCAGCCAGAATTGCGGATCGCCGAAATGGGTCAGCGGCGCCAGCATCAGGAAGAAGCTCGGCATGTGATGATTCTGGAAGGAATTCACCATCAAGGCGCCCGGCTGCAGCGAGGCGCGTTGCAGGGTGAACATCTCATCCAGCCAGAAGGGCCGGCGCCCGAGATCGATCACCCGCGGCAGCAGCGCCAGCAGGAAGATCCCGGCCGGCCAGGCGAAGCGCGCGAGCGATGCCGCGCGGTTCGCCTGGCTGGAGCCGGTCTTGATCTCGGGTTTGACAGTAATGCTCACGCGCTGACCTGTGTTTGAGACTGTGACGGGGACGACGGCCCCTGCAATTGCGACTCAGGCGTCGGCTCGGGCCGCCAATCGCGGAAAAAGGCGCGACCAATGGCCCCTGCGAGCTCCTGCAGGTATATTTGTACGAGGTCCAAATAATCGTGCAGACCCGTGGCTAAAATATGGCTGAGCTTGACCTCCAACAAGAGCTCGCGCAGCATCTCCACCCGCTCCAGCGCCTCCGCCCCGCGTGACAGGCCGAAATGCCGGCGCAGATCATCGAGATGCGATTCAATCCGCCGCACGCAGAGCAGCGGCGAGCGCGGGTTGGAGGGATCACGCAGCAGGAACTGCACCACATCCTCCGGCGCGAATTGCGCCCGGGCCTGGCGCTTGAAGGCGTGATAGCCGGCGGCGGCGCGCAAAATCGCGTTCCATTGCGTCAGCTCCGCCACCCGCTTCTCCTCCCCGCCGCGCGGCAGCAGGGCGGTGAATTTGATGTCCAGCATGCGGGTGGTCTGGTCGGCCCGCTCGATATAGCGGCCCAGCTCGTAGAAATACCAACCCTGGTCCCGGTAGATGGTGCCCTGGGTGATGCCGGTATGGGCCTGCACCCCCTCCTTGATCCGGGTGCAGAGGCGCGAGAGCGCGTCCCCCTCCAGATCCTCCGGCGTGATCCGGCTGACAAAGCGGTGAAACACGTTGAGCTGCTTCCACATCTCCGTGCTCATCAGCGGCCGCAAGGTGCGGGCATTGGTGCGCGCATCCTCCAGGCTGGCGGGGATGGAGGTGCTGTTGCCTTTATCCAGCAGATAGAAGCGCTTCACATGCGTCGCATCCGCCGAGAAGCCGCGCTCCAGGAAATTCTTCTCATCGGCATTGATGCGGATGAGCCCGAACCAGGCCTCGGTCTCGAAGCCAGGGCTCTCGAAGCTCTGCGTCACATCGATCAGCCGCGCCATGTTCTCGACGCGCTCCAGATAGCGCGCCATCCAGAACAGCCCCTCGGCGTCGCGGGCGAGCAGCCCGGGGTCGCGCATATGGGTCATGGCGTGTCTCCCTTCGTGGGGTCGTCCTTGCTGAAATCCTCGGCCAGCACCCAGGTATCCTTGGAGCCGCCGCCCTGGCTCGAATTCACGATAAGCGACCCCCTTTTCATTGCGACTCGTGATAACCCGCCGGGCAGCACCCAGCTTTCCTTGCCGGTGACGATGAAGGGCCGCAGATCCAGATGGCGCGGGCCGATGCCCTCTTCCGCCAAAGTCGGGCCAACGGAGAGGCCGATCATCGGCTGGCTGATCCAGTTATCCGGGTCGGCCGAGATGGTCTCGCGCACTTTCTCCAGCTCCTCCTTTGAGGCGCGCGGGCCGATGGTGATGCCGTAGCCGCCGGATTCACCCACCGGCTTGGTCACCAGCTTGTCGAGATTCTCCAGCGTATATTTCAGCCCTTCCGGCTCACGGCAGATATGGGTCTCGACATTCTGGATCAGCGGCTCCTCATCCAGATAATATTTGATGATGCGCGGCATATAGGCATAGACCGCCTTGTCATCCGCCACCCCGGTGCCGACAGCATTGGCGATGGCGACATTGCCGGCCTTCCAGGCGCGGATCAGCCCGGGCACGCCCAGCATGGAATCCGGCCGGAACACTTCCGGGTCCAGGAAGTCGTCATTCAGCCGGCGATAGATCGTGTGCACCGGCTTCAGCCCGGAGATGGTGCGCATGAAGACGCGGTCATTCTCGACCGTCAGATCCGCCCCCACCACCAGCGGCACGCCCATCTCGCGGGCCAGGAACACATGCTCGAAATAGGCGGAGTTATAGATGCCCGGCGAGAGCAGCACCACCTGCGGGTCCGCATTGTCGCCCGGCGCCACCTCGGCCATCGCCGCGCGCAGGCGCCGCCCGTAATCATCCACCGGCTTCAGTTTGATGCCGGACATCAGGTCCGGGAAGGTGCGCAGCATCAGATGCCGGTTCTCGATGACATAGGAGACGCCCGACGGGGTGCGGGCATTATCCTCCAGCACCCGGAAATCCCCGCCTCGTCGCGGATGATGTCGATGCCGCAGACATGCACATAGGTGCCGTGGGGGACCGGGAAATCCTTCATCTCCGGGCGGTAATTGGCGTTGCCATAGACCAGCTCGCCGGGGATGATGCCATCCTTCACCACATGGCCCTTGCCGTAGATATCGCCCAGGAACAGGTTCAGCGCCTTCACACGCTGGGCGCAGGCGCGCTCCAGCAGATCCCATTCAGGCGCGGTTAATACACGCGGGATACAATCAAAGGGCAGGATTCGGTCGATCGCCGTGGCGTCGGAATAGACCGTGAAGGTGACGCCGAGATCGATCAGATCGGTTTCGGCGGCGGAGGCGCGGGCGCGCAGCGCTTCCAGCCCGATGCCCTGCAGCCGCTCGGCCAGCCATCGCGGCACCGGGCCGGCATCGGCGCGCGGCGTCGTCAGTTCGCAAAAGAAACGGCCTGGATCATATTCGGGCCATAAATGCTGAAAAATGTCGCTCAAACCAAAGCCTCCGGCGCGCCTAGGCGGAAAAAATGATGATGGAAAAAGCGATGGGTCGTCAGAGTATCAGGTTCGGAGTGACAGGCCGGAAACAGCCCGTGCTTACGCGCGAAGAGCACCAACCGGGCAGAAGCCGCCCAGCAATTCAGCACGCATCACCTGAGATTTGGCGCCGATCCGTCATGGTACATTGTAAATCTGCCTTCAAAACATCCATGTCCGCAAGGTGCCTCCCTGGCTGCGGGATTTAGACTTCATGACAGTTATGCAAGCATCGGACCAAGCACGCCCCGCCGCCGCGCCGCGCCGTTTCCCACGGTGCGACCAGACTGACCGGGCTTGCAATCAGGGACAGGTAGGCACCCGTCCTACACTCTGTTAATCCTGTCGAAATGCAAATTTTGTCACCCTACGACGAAACACTGGACCGACAGGGACGGCTGAAAAGCCCCTGGTCGCCGGTTTTGTCGGCCGTGCGCGAAATGGGCATGATCGAGCTGGAGCGGCGCTGCGCGGCGCTGGGCCGGCAGGTGGGGCTGGCCGCGCCGGCGCTGCTGCCTGCCGCCCGGCCTTACGACCCGTTGCCGGCGCTGCTCACCGCCTCGGAATTCGCCTGGCTGGAAGAGGCGGTCAGCCAGCGCGCCGAGCTGCTCTCACAGGTGATGGAAGATCTCTACGGCCCGCAGAGCCTGATGCGTCTGGGCCGGCTGCCGCCGGCGCTGGTGCTGGCGGACCCGTTCTTTCTGCGCGCGCTGCATACTGGCGGGCCACTACCGGCACCGCGCCTGGGGCTGTATGCGGCGGATGTGATTCGCGGCACCGATGGGCGCTTCAAGCTGCTGCGCGACCATACCGGGACCATTCCCGGGCTTGGCCACGCGCTCACGCTGCGCCGCCTGGCGAATGGGGTGCTGCCTGAATTATTCCGGGCCGGGGCGCTGCGCTCGCTGCGGCCGGCGCGGGAGATTCTGGTGGATCAGCTGCAGCGCCGGGCCGAAGGCGGGCTGGTGGCGGTGCTCTCCGGCGGGGCGGCCGCCCCGGGGCTGCCGAATGGCGACGATGCGCTGCTGGCGCGCGCGCTGGGCGTGCTGATGATCGAGCCGGCCGATCTCGCCACCCGCAACGGCGCCTTGCATATGAAGACGCTGAGCGGGCTGCTGCATGTCGCCACGCTGATCCGCGGCGTGTCGGGGATCGATCTCGACCCGCTGGAGCAAGGCGGCCGGCCAGGGGCGGGCATTGCCGGCGCCTTCGGGGCGGTGCGGGCCGGGGTGCTGAACATGCTCAACGCCCCCGGCAGCAAGCTGCTGGAGTCGCAGGTGCTGCACCCTTATCTGCAGGAGCTGTTCGAGCCGCTGCTGGGGGCGCCGCACAAGATGCAGCAGGCCGAGCCGGAAGATGTGGCGCTGGCCTCGCAAGCGCCCTTTCTCGCCCCTGATGGCGTGCTGACCAAGGCGCCACTCTGTTTTCGCATCTTCTCCTGGCATGACGGGCTGCAGTGGCAGGTGCTGCCGGGCGGGCTGGGCCTGGCGATGGATGCGCAAGCCGGGCTGGGGCTGAAGGATCTCTGGGTGTTCGACGGCGAGGAATCGCGAATGATCTCCGGCGCGCCCCCGGCCGAGCCGCCGGAGAAGGTGAAATTCCTCGCCGCCGCGCATCTGCCCTCGCGGCTGGCGGATAATCTGTTCTGGCTCGGCCGCTCGGTGGAGCGGCTGGAGGCGGCGGCGCGGCTGCTGATGCTGGCCCTGCCCCGGCTGGAATCCGGCACCTCGCTGCCGCGTGACATGGCCGAGCGCGGGTTGATCTCGCGCTGTCTCGGCCAGGCCGGGCTGCTGCCGGCGGATGTGGCGGGCTCCGCCCTCTCCGGCCGGCTGCTGCGCCAGACGCTGGCGCGCCGCCGCCCGCTGGCCGGGCTGGTGAAGGAGGTGGCGCGGCTGGTGGATGCCTCCTCCGAGCGGCTTTCGCCCTCGATGCTCGCCACCGTGCGGCTGGCGCTGCAGCAGGCCAATGAGGCGCTGCCGAACGAGGAAGCGGCCTTGCCGGTGATGCTGAATTTCGCCGCCAGCTTCGCCGGCATCGCGGCGGAGAACATGTCCCGCGATGGTGGCTGGCTGTTCCTGGAAATGGGCCGCCGGCTGGAGCGCGCCGAGACGATGGCGGAGACGCTGGCGATTTTGCTGGACGGGCCGATCCCCGGCTGGAGCCGGGGCTGGCGCTGGGCATCGAGCTCGCCGATTCGGTGCTGAGCTATGAGCTGCGCCATGCCGGCATCATCGCCCCCGGCCCGGTGCTGGCGATGCTGCTGGCCGATGGCTCCAACCCGCGCGCCCTGGCCTTCCAGTGCAACGCGCTGCGTGCCTGCCTGGAGCGGCTGGGGGCGGATGACGATGCCGAAACCTCAAGGCTGCTGCAGCATGAGCTGGCCGATCTGGCCGGCGGCGGCGCGGCGCTGAGCGCCACTTTGAGCGCCATGGCGGCGAAGCTGCGCACCCTGTCCGACCGCGTGCAGCGGCGCTTCTTCACGCTGCTGCCCGCGGCGCATACGCTTGAGGATGAAGAGATCTTGGAAGCGGCACAATAACTTGCCACACTCCGCCGCGATATGACCCTGTACCGCCTGAACCACGCCACCGCCTATGATTATGCCGAACCGGTGGTGATCGGCACGCATTTCATGCATTTGCTGCCGCGTTCGCGCCCCGGCCAGATCATCCGCGAGGCGCGGCTGGAGATCTCGCCGCTGCCGGACAACCGGCGCGATGAGATCGACCATTTCGGCAATTTTACCACCAGCGTCTCGCTGACCGGGGCGCATAAGCAGTTCAACGTGACGCTGAGTGCAACGATCGAGGTGGAGCAGCCCTTGCCGCCAGCGCACACGCCGCGCTGGGAGGCGATCGCCGCCTGGGCGCTGCATGAGGTGGAGGTGGCGGAGTTCTGCCTGCCGAGCGACCTCGCCAGACCGGTCGGGGAGATCGCGGATTATGCCGCGGTGAGCTTCCGGCCGGGGCGGGACATGCTCGAAGCCGTACTGGAGCTGAACCAGCGCATCTTCAATGAGATGACCTACAAGCCTGGGGTGACCAATAATTTCACCACGGCGCTGCAGATTTTACGCACCCGCACCGGGGTCTGCCAGGATTATGCGCATTTCATGCTGGCCTGCCTGCGCGCGCTGGGGCTGCCGGGGCGCTACGTGTCGGGCTATCTGCGCACGCTGCCGCCGCCGGGGCAGGAAAAGCGGCGCGGCGCGGATCAGAGCCATGCCTGGATCGGCGTCTGGCTCGGCCCGGAAATCGGCTGGGTGGATTTCGACCCGACCAACAATCTTCTGGTCAGCAATGAGCATGTGACTCTGGCCTGGGGCCGGGATTTCAACGATGTCTCGCCGCTGCGCGGGGTGATTCTGGGCGGTGGCCGGCATTCGCTGAGTGTCGGCGTGGATCTGGAGCCGGTACTGACCTAGCAGTTTGTTTATAAACAACTTTTTTGAAATTATAAAAATTTTTTGGTGCCGCTTTTTTTCAAAAAAGCGGCGAAAAACGTTTGGGGTGGTGGCAACGGCGTTGCCACCACCCCAACGTTTATGGGGACTTTTTGAAAAAAGTCCCCATACCCCCAAAAACTTTTTCTAATTTTACCAGCGGGCGTCAGGAATACTGCTCAAAAACCCGCCAGCCCCGCCGCTGGCCGCGCATCAGCAGATAGCCGGCAAACCCCAGCACCAGCAGCACCGGGATCATCAGGAAGGCGGTCCAGACCACCACCGCGCCGACGCCAAGCGCCACCGCGAACGTCAGCAACCGCAGCGCGATCTGCGCCAGAGAGGGTTTAGACGGCTCGACGAAGTGCCCATCGGGCGTCATGTCGAGCACCGGGCCATTTTCTTTTGCCATATGACAGATCTAGGGCAGAGATGCGCCCTGTTCAACTGCGCGCCATGGCAAGGGGCCCTGCTTGCGGCTAAATGTCAGCCATGCAGGAAGATGATCTGTTCGGCCCGCCAGAGGCTGCCATGCCGGCCAATCCGGGCAGCCATCCCTTGGCGGAACGGCTGCGCCCGAAGGCGCTGGGCGATGTCGCGGGCCAGGCGCATTTGCTGGGGCCGGAGGGCAGCCTCACCGGCATGCTGGCGCGCGGCTCGCTGGCCTCGATCATCCTCTGGGGCCCGCCCGGCGTGGGCAAAACCACCATCGCCCGGCTGCTGGCGGATGCGGCGGGGCTGCAATTCCGGCAGATCTCGGCGGTGTTCTCCGGCGTCGCGGACCTCAAGAAAGTGTTCGAGGACGCCACCCGGCTGCACCGCGCCGGCCGCGCCACGCTGCTGTTCGTGGACGAGATCCACCGCTTCAACCGCGCCCAGCAGGATGCGTTTCTGCCGGTGGTGGAGGCCGGGACGATCACGCTGATCGGCGCCACCACGGAGAACCCCAGCTTCGCGCTGAATGGCGCGCTGCTCTCCCGCGCCCAAGTCTTCGTGCTGCGCCGGCTGGACGATGCGGCGATGGAGGAGCTGCTCAGCCGCGCCGAGGCGGAGATGAGCCAGCCTCTGCCCCTCACGCCAGGGGCGCGCGCCAGCCTGCGCGCCATGGCCGACGGCGATGGCCGCGCTTTGCTCAACATGGCCGAACAGCTTTTCGCTTTGCCCCCCGGCACAGCTCTGGATGAAACCGCCCTGGGCCAGCTGCTCTCCCGCCGCGCCGCCCTTTATGACCGCGACCGCGAGGAGCATTACAACCTCATCTCCGCCCTGCATAAATCCATGCGCGGCTCGGATGCGGATGCGGCCTTGTACTGGCTGGCGCGGATGTTCGCGGGCGGGGAAGACCCGCGCTATATCGCCCGGCGCGTCACCCGCTTCGCCGCCGAGGATATCGGCCTGGCCGACCCGCAGGCGCTGGTGCAGGCCCTCTCCGCCTGGGAGGCCTATGAGCGGCTGGGCTCGCCGGAGGGGGAGGTCTGCATCGCCCAGGCGGTGGTGTATCTGGCCACCGCGCCGAAATCCAACGCCGTTTATAAGGCCATCGGTGCCGCCAACCGCGCCGCCAAGGAAACCGGCAGTTTGATGCCGCCGATGAACATCCTCAACGCCCCCACCAAGCTGATGAAGAACCTGGGCTATGGCGAAGGCTACCAGTACGACCACGATACCGAGGAGGGTTTCTCCGGCGATAATTACTTCCCCGAAGGCATGGGGCGGCCGGATTTCTACCGGCCAGTGGAGCGCGGCTTTGAGCGCGAAATCGTCAAGCGCCTCGCTTATTGGCAGAAATTGCGCGAAGAGAGGCAATGACCACCGAGATACAAGTTCCCGAGGCCGGCGCCGAGATGCGGCTGGACCGTTTCCTGCGCCGCGAAGTGCCGGGCCTCACCCAGGGCGTGCTGCAAAAATTGCTGCGCACCGGCAAGATTCGCCGCAATGGCAGCCGCGCCGAGGCGAATGACCGCCTGGCCCTGGGCGATGTGCTGAGCCTGCCCGAGATCGCCCCGCCGACCGACGCGCCCAAGCCCCGCCAGATCGTCAAGATGGATGAAAACCGCACCAAGGAGCTGGAGCGGATGGTGATCTATCAGGATGATTCGGTGATTGTCCTGAACAAGCCGGCCGGGCTGCCGGTGCAGGGCGGCTCGGGCATCGCCGTGCATGTGGACGGGATGCTGGATGCGCTGCAGGGCGAGCATCCGGAGCGGCCCAAACTGGTGCACCGGCTGGACCGCGACACTTCCGGCGTGCTGGTCATCGCCCGCTCTGCCAAGGTGGCGGCGAAGCTCTCGGCGGCGTTTCGCGGCCGCGATGTCGAGAAAACCTACTGGGCGCTGCTGGTCGGGCTGCCGGATGCGCTGGAAGGGCGGATCGATCTGCCGCTGAAGCGCATCGATCTCGGCCAAACCTCCCGCGCCGAGCCAGCCTCGCGCAAGGATAAGGAGGCGCAGAAGGCGATCACCGATTATCGCATTCTGGACAAGGCCGGGCGCAAATTCTGCCTGGCGGAGCTGAGCCCGCATACCGGGCGGATGCACCAGCTGCGCGCCCATTGTTTGGCCCTGGGCACGCCGATTCTGGGCGATGAGGTTTATGGCAGCGCCTATCATGAGCATTTCGCCAACCAGCTGCATCTGCATGCGCGCCGGCTCAGCTTTCCGCACCCGGAAGGCGGCCTGCTGAGCATCGAGGCGGAGTTGCCCAAGCATATGGTGAACGGGCTGAATTATCTTGGCTTCCCGGCCCCGGACGCGGCCAAACCCCGGCGCAGCGGACGCGGCGCCGTCTAAACCCAGGCGCGGCGGGCGCGGCGCGGCCTAAGCCTTTCCTATAAATTACAGTCGGTTAACGGCCGAGGGGGTGGAAAACCCGGGCTTTGCTGTCACATATCAAAGCATGCGCCGGTGGACACGCCCCTTCTGTGCCTCTGCCTCGTCCTCGGCGGCAATGCCGCCGAGGGGGCCGATCCGGTGAATTACAATGTCAGCTTTGCCCCGTCCGGCGATGGCGGGCTGGACGGGCTGATGAAGCAGACCTCCTCGCTGGTCTCGTTGCAGAAGAAGCTCCCCCCTGCCCCGTTCGCGCTGATCGGCCGGGCGCGCACGGATGAGACGCATTTCATCACCGTGCTGCATGCGCTGGGCTATGATGCCGGCACGGCAAAGATCACCATCGACGGCATGTCCCTCAATGATCCGGCGTTGCTCGATCATCTCACCCGCCTGCCCCAGGGCAGCCAGGCCAAGGTCGCCATCTCCACCCAGAAAGGCGCGCTGTTCAGCCTCGGCCAGGTGAACATCACCGGGCTGCCAGCGGGCTTCAAGCCGCACCCCGGCATCCGCACCGGCCAGCCCGCCACCGCCGCGCCGATTCTCGCCGTGCCGGCCAAGCTCACCACCGATCTGCAAAATGCCGGCTATGCCTTCGCCATAGTGGCGCCCCCTTACGCGGTGGCGAATGAGGCAACGCATACGCTGAATGTGAGCTATAGCGTCACCCCTGGCCCGCGCGTGGATATCGGCGCGGTCAGCTTCTCCGGCCTCACCCGCACCGATCCGGCCTTCCTCGCCCGCCATATCAGGCTGCGCCAGGGCCAGCCATATTCCGACAAGGCGGTGCAGCAGGCCCGCGATTCGCTGCTGGGGCTGGGGGTATTCTCCTCCGTGACCGCGGTGCCGGCGACACAGGCGGTCTCCGGCCAGGTGCCGATCAGCTTTCATGTCACCGAGCAGAAGCTGCACGCGGTCACGCTCTCCGGCGCCTATGCGACGGATCTGGGTGTCTCCATCGGCACCAGCTGGGAGAATCGCAATCTCTTCGGCCATGCCGAGACACTGACCCTCTCGGTCGCCGCTAACGGGCTGGGGGGCACGGGCACGACCGCACCTGGCTATGACATCAAAGGCGTGTTCACCAAGCCGGATTATTATGTGCGCGGCCAGACGCTGACTCTCTCCGCCGAGGGGCTGCAGCAATCCCTCACCGCCTATCGGCGCACCGGCATCATCATCGGCGGCTCGCTCTCCCGCCCCATCACCGCCCATACCGCCATCACCTACGGCCCCAGCTTCACCACCGAGCGGGTGGACCAGGAAGGGGTGGCGCGCAGCTATGTGCTGGCGCAATTCCCGATCAATTTCACCTGGGACACCAGCAACTCGCTGCTGGAGCCCACGCGCGGCCATAAGCTCTCCCTCACCATCACCCCGACCATGCCGGTGGTCGGCACCCCGCATGATCCGTTCGTGATCCTGCAAGGCACCGGCTCGGTTTATTTCCCGGTCGAGCGCAAAGCCTGGGGCGTGGTGGCGCTGCATGGGGTGCTGGGCAGCATCCAGGGGGCGAGCCAGTTTGGCGTGCCGGCGGATCAGCGCTTCTACGCGGGCGGTTCGGGCACGGTGCGCGGCTATACCTACCAGACCATCGGCCCGCTTTTCGCGGACGACACGCCCAGGGCGGGCTGGCGCTGGATGCGATCAATCTGGAATTCCGCCAGCATATCACCAAGAGCATCGGCATCGTGCCGTTCATCGATGCCGGGCAGGTCAGTGCGGGCTCTGCCCCGTTCAAGGGCACGCTGCGCGTCGGCGCCGGGCTGGGGGCGCGCTATTACACCTCGATCGGGCCGATCCGGGTGGATTTCGCGCTGCCGCTGAAGCGCACCCCGGGCAGCAGCGCCTTCGGGCTCTATATCGGGCTCGGGGAGGCGTTCTGAACCATGCGCTGGGTGAAACGCATCCTGATCGGACTGCTGGGGCTGGTGGTCATCGTCATTCTGGCGATGGTGGGCGTGGTGGTGGCGCTGAATTCCGCCGGCGGGCGGGCCTTCGCGGTGCGCGAGATCAATAAATACGGCGCCGCTTATATCCAGATCGGCCAGCTGCGCGGGCATTTCCCGGCGGACATCAATATCACCAGCTTCGCGGTGAAGGACCCGAAGGGCATCTGGCTCTCCGGCCGGGATGTGACACTGAAATGGTCGCCCTTGCAGCTTTTGCGGCGCAATCTCGCCGTGCGGCTTTTGAGCGCGCAAAGCCTGGATGTTGCCCGCGCCCCCGCCTATCCAGCCAGCAAGCGCAAAAATTCCGGCAGCAGCCAGTTGCCCAGCTTGCGGCTCAACCTCGACCGGCTGGAGATTGCCGCGCTGCATGTGGCGCCATCGCTGGCCGGTGAGGATGTGACGCTGCATGTCACCGGGCAGACGCATCTGCGCGATCTCCAGCATGGCGACATTGCGCTGAACGCCACCACCGAAAGCGGCGATGCGGATTACGCCCTCACCGGCACGCTCGACCCGCGGAATGTGGCGATGAAGCTGCATGTGCAGGAGCCGCCGAACGGGCTGATCGGGCATTTTGCCGGTCCGCAAGTGCGGCTGCCGTTGAAATTCGACGTCATGCTGAACGGCCCGCGCGCCCATGCCGCGCTGCAGGCGGCGTTGGCGCTGGGCGATGCCCGGCTGAACGTCACCGGCACGCTGGGGTTGGACCAGACATCCCCGTTCGCGGATGTGGTGCTGAGCGTGCCCGCTTTGGCCCCGTTCGGCACGCTGGCCAGGCAGCCGATCAGCGGCCAGACCCAGCTGCATCTGGTGGTGGAGCCGACCGCGAAACAGGATGGCGCGACGCTGGCGCTGCAAGGCGATGTCGCGCTGAACCAATCCCCCGCCGGGCTGGATAAATTCCTTAATGGCGAGACGCATCTTTCGCTGCTCGCCAGCCTGCAGGGCCACAAGGTCACCATCGGCCAGCTCTTGCTGGATGCCCCGCACGCGCAGATCAACGGCCATGGGGTACTGGACAAGCAGCAGCTCGACCTGACCACAGATGCCAAGCTCAACGACCTCGCAACCCTGCTGCCACGGCTGCAGGGCGCGCTGCAGCTGCATAGCCATGTCACCGGCACCATGCAGGATTTCGCCACCAGGACCGCCATCGACGGCCAGATCAGCGTGCCGAACGTACCGAGCGGCCCGTTCCAGCTCACCCTCGCCGCCCAGCATCTGCCGAAAGCGCCGCAAGGGACTCTCACCGGCAGCGGCACGCTGGCCGGATCGCCCTTGAATATCGATGCCCGCTTCACCCGCCAGCAGGATGGCGCCGCCAGCCTGAACATCGCCAGGCTGGACTGGAAATCACTGGCCGCGCAGGGGGATCTGGCGCTGGCGGCCGGCGCCAAGCTGCCCACCGGCAGCGCGCATCTGGCACTGGGCCATCTCGCGGATTTCGATGCCTTCACCGGCATGAAACTGCATGGCGCGCTGCAGGCGGATTTCGCCGACCAGGGTCAGCAAACTGTCTCGTTGCAGGCCAGTGCCAAAAATATCTCCGGCGTGCCCTCGATCGGTGCCGCCAATGCCACGCTGGAGGCGCAAGGCACGCTGGATGCGCTGGCGGTGAAGCTGGATGCCAGCGTCGCCCGGCTGATGGGCTCAGCCGCCAAGCTCGCCCTCACCGGCACGCTGAACATTCCCGCGCAGAGCGCGCACCTGGCCAGCCTGACCGGCAATTGGCACGGGCTGAACGCGAAGCTCAACGGCCCCGCCGACATCGAAGCCAAGCCAGAGATGGCGGTGCGGCATCTGGACCTGTCCGTCGGCAAGGCCGCCATCGCGCTGGACGGCACCCTCTCCCCAACGCTGAACGCCAAGGCCAGCGTGAAAAATCTCGATCTGGCGCTGGCGAAATTGTTCGTACCCAGCGTGAATGCCGCCGGCATCGTCAATCTCACCGCCAATGTCACCGGCACGCCGAAGGCGCCCGCCGGGCAGGTGGCGCTGACTGCCACCGGCCTGCGCTATATCGACAAATCCACCGCTGGCCTGCCCGCCGCGAGCATTTCCGGCACCGCGACGCTGAAGGGCGACAGCGCCGATGTGAACATCAAGGCCCAGGCCGGGGCGGATGCGGCCATCACCGCGCGCGGCACCGCCCCGCTCTCAATGACCGGGCCGATGAAGCTGGCGCTGGAGGCGAAGCTCGATCTGGCGATGCTCAATCCGGCGCTGGCGAAGATGCACACCAAGCTCAGCGGCACGCTGAGCACCAGCGCCCAGCTCTCCGGCACGCCAAGGGCGCCCGCCGGGCAGATCAGCCTCACCGGCCGCAATCTGCGCGACGAGGCCGGCCCCACCGCCGCCCTGCCCGCCGCCAGCCTGGATGCCAAGGCCAATCTGCAAGGCCAGCGTGCCGCGCTTGATGTGGCGGTGAAGGCCGGACCGGATGTGAACCTCACCGCCCGCGGCACCGCCCCCTTCACCAGCACTGGCGCCATCAATCTGGCGGTGGCCGGACGGCTGGATTTGAAGCTGCTCGACCCGATCCTCGCCGCGAACGGCAATCTGGTGCGCGGACGGATCGACACCAATCTGCGGATCGCCGGCACCGCCAAGGCCCGCGCGCCAACGGCACGCTGCAACTGGCCGATGGCAGTGTGCAGAACATCGCCTCCGGGCTCAACCTCACCGCCATCACTGCCAACGTGAACGCCGCCGACAAGCTGATCACCCTGCAAAGCCTGTCCGCCACCGCCGGCCAGGGCAAGATCACCGGCCATGGCAGCATCAATCTCGGCGCGCCGAACCTGCCGGTGGATATTTCGCTGAATGCGGACCACGCCACGCCGATTTCCTCCGATCTGGTCAACGAGACGCTGAATGCCGCGCTGCGCCTGCAGGGCGATCTGAAGGGCAACGCCACGCTCGGCGGCACGGTCGATATTCTCAAGGCCAATATCAACCTGCCGAAATCGCTGCCGCCTTCGGTCGCCAATCTGCCGATCCATAATGGCAGCGCGCCGCCGCCCAAACCCAGCAGCGCCGCGCCCCCCGCCCCGCCGATCCGCCTTGCCCTGGATGTCCGTGCCAGGAACCAGATCTTCATTCGTGGCGACGGGCTGTTCGCGGAGCTGGGCGGCAATATCCATATCGGCGACACGGCGGATAATCCGCAGCCTTCCGGCGGCTTCAACCTGATCCGCGGCACCTTCTCGCTGACCGGCACGACGCTGCAATTCACCTCCGGCAAGATCGATTTCAACGGCGCCGGCTTCATCCCGGTGCTGGATCTTGAGGCGACGACGCCGACCAGCACCAACGGCACCGCGACCTTGGTGATCGGCGGTACGGCGGCGAAGCCGAAGATCACTTTGACCAGCTCGCCGCCAATGCCGTCTGACGAAATCCTCTCTCAAATCCTGTTCAAGCAGAGCGCCTCCAGCCTGTCGCCGTTCCAGGCAGCCTCGCTGGCGGTGGCGCTGGCCCAGCTCACCGGTGTCGGCGGGGGTTCAGCCCGATGGATTCGGTGCGCAACGCGCTGGGGCTGGACCAGCTTTCGGTGGGCTCCGACAGCGCCGGCAACCCCGCCGTGCAGGCCGGGCGCTACGTGGCGCCGGGGGTTTATGTGGGCGCCAGCCAGGCCACGTCCGGCGGCGGCACCTCGGCGAAAGTGCAGATCAATCTCTATAAGGGGCTGAAGCTGCAAACGACGACGGGGCAGGACAGCACGGGTAATAATGGCAGCTCGGTGGGGCTGACCTACCAGTTCAATTATTAGCCTCACCGCGCCGGGCCAGCACACCCTTCAGGGAGATGCCCCAGGAGGTGCCCAGGGGACGAGAGACAAAGCGGGCAAGCGCAATGCCGCGTGGGAGGCAATGCGAAGCCGCGTGCCCGGGATCTGCGAAAACACTCTCAACCCGGACCTGGACGCCAGCGCCAGCGCCGGCGCGGTGCCCTGCCCGTGGGCGAAGAAAATCACCGTATCGGGCGCTTGCGGCTGGGGATACCAAAGGATTTGCGAGCGCTGAAACCGCCCCGGCGCCAGGGCGACCACCGCGCCATCCGCCGCCACCCGCCCGAGCGTCGCCTGGCTCAACAGCTCAATCGCCCGGTTGGTCCGGGCCTGCATCGCCAGGCTGGGTGGTGAGAGGAAATCCCCCGGGAAGCGCAAATTTTGCGGATTTTGCATCCCCAAAGCCCGACAAAGGAGCAAAGCAGGATCGTCACAAAGGCACGTTTGGCCTGAACCGGCGTGGTGACGTGGCGCGCCTGCAAGCGGAGCGCGAACCCATGCCCGGCCACGGGCCATACCATCCCGAATACCAACGGAAACGGATAATAATTACAGAGCGTCCCAGCAAAGGGGCTGCTGGCCATCAGATTCAGGGCCAGCCAGGGCAGGCAGGATATGAAGCCGGCCACGATGGACGGGGCGCGCCAGCGTTCCGCCAGGATGACCGCCGCGATGATCGGCAGCACGAGATAGAGCCGGTAGATCAGCCAGAATGTGAGGCGCGTGGCGATTGTTACCAGACTCACAGGCGGAAAGACGCCATGGCCGAGATAAACATCATCCAGCGCCGCCGCGTTTGGGAAGATGGCGTGCTGAATGGCGAGAATAGAGGCGCTCCAGCCCAGTGCGGCCACCGCGTAACCGGCGAGCGGGCGCAGCCTTCCCCACGCTACCCCTGCATACGCAGCGCCCAGATGCCGCAGGCCAGCAGCAACCCAAGATGAATGCCGGCATCCTCGCGGGTGCTCAGGCAGAGCGCAAAAAAGCAGAGCGCCGACCCATGGCGCTCGCGCAGCAGGCAGGCAAGAAACGCGATACCGCTGGCCACGATGAGCAGTTCGAAATGCGGATTGCAGCTTGCGGCCAGTACCATCCCGTTGAACGCGAACAGGATCGCCAATCCGGCAGCAGACCAGCGCCGCATAGGCACACTGCGCAGCAGCGCGTATACCGCCAGGGCCATTCCCCGTGCACGCAACCGAGAAACAAGGAAAAGAACTGTTCGCGTGTGACCGGCAGCAGCCAGGAGATGCCCGAGGTGAGCCAGAACACCTGCGCCATATGGGTGGCGAGAAAACTCCCCCTCCCCACACTAAGGGCAATGCGAGGCCCAGCCATTATGCCACATGACCGAGGCGAGGATGCCGGCATCCCCCCACCAGGCGCCGTTAATATAAAAGCTGCGCAGACCCAGCGTGAAAAACGCATAAGTGGGGATAAGGACAACCGCGATCGGCAGCCCCCATCGCCGCAATGTCTCCGCCTTAGGTGCGCTCACGCGTCGCCGAGAAGGTCAGCTCCGGAAAATTCTCCTTCATCCGGTTCAGCTCCCAGGCATTGCGCACCATGTAGACCGGCGCGCCGTCGCGGTCCTCGCTCATCGCGCTCTTATTCACCTCGATGAAGAATTTCAGCCGGGCGCTGTCCTGCGAAAAAATCCATCGGGCGGTGTCGAAGGGCGCCGGGTCGAAGCCGATCGGCACGTTATATTCCTGTTCAATACGCGAGGAGAGCACGTCGAGCTGCAACATGCCGACGACGCCGACGATCCAGTCCGCCCCGGTCATCGGCCGGAACACCTGGGTGACGCCTTCTTCGGCCAGATCCTCCAGCGCCTTGCGCATCTGCTTGGCCTTCATCGGGTCGGCCAGGCGCACGCGGCGCAGGATTTCGGGGCGAAATCCGGGATGCCGGTGAAGCGCAGCTTCTCGCCCTCGGTCAGCGTATCGCCCACCCGCAGCGTGCCATGGTTAGGAATGCCGATAATGTCGCCCGGAAACGCCTCTTCCGCCAGCGAGCGGTCCTGGGCGAAGAAGAAGATCGGCGCCTGGATCGCCATCGGCTTGGCCGTCCGCGAATGGGTCAGCTTCATGCCGCGGGTGAATTTGCCGGAACAGATGCGCGTGAAGGCGATGCGGTCGCGGTGCTGCGGGTCCATGTTCGCCTGCACCTTGAACACGAAGCCGGTCACCGGCTTTTCCTCCGGCGCCACCTCGCGCACATCCGTAGCCCGGGGCTGCGGCGGCGGGGCGTTGGCGACCAGCCCTTCCAGCAGCTCACGCACCGCATAATCCTTCAAGGCCGAACCAAAATAAACCGGGGTCAGATGCCCTTCCTCGTAGGATTGCGCATCGAAGGCCGGATAGGCGGCGCGGATCAGCTCCACATCCTCATCCAGCTGCGCCTGCTGGTCGGCGGGGATGGTGAAGCTCTGCGCCGGCCCGTCCTCGCCCGGCTTCTTCGCGGAGACCAGCTGGTCATTGCCCAGATTATAGCAACCCCGGAACAGCCCGCCCGAGCCGATCGGCCAGACCATCGGGCAGATATCCAGTTGCAGCGTATCGGCGATCTCATCGAGCAGCGCGAACGGGTTCTGGCTCTCGCGGTCGATCTTGTTGATGAAGGTGGTGATCGGGATGTTGCGCAGCCGGCAGACCTCGAACAATTTCTTGGTCTGCAGCTCGATGCCCTTGGCGGCGTCGATCACCATCACCGCGCTGTCCACCGCCGTCAGCGTCCGGTAGGTATCCTCGGAGAAATCCTCATGGCCTGGCGTGTCCAGCAGGTTGAACACCGCCCCGCCGAACTCGAAGGTCATCACCGAGGAGGTCACGGAAATACCGCGCTGGCGCTCGATCTTCATCCAGTCCGAGCGGGTCTGGCGGCGGTCCTGGCGCGCCTTCACCATCCCCGCCTCGCGGATCGCGCCGCCGAACAGCAGCAGCTTCTCGGTCAGCGTTGTCTTGCCCGCATCCGGGTGGGAGATGATCGCGAAGGTGCGGCGCGGCGGGATGCCGGAGATGCTCTCGCTCTGGGGAAGGGGCTGGTCCATCGCGGCGATCTAGCAAGGTTTCGCGCCGAAACCAACCGCGCCCGGCGCTACCAGGGTACGATCTTGCCGCGATAATCCAGGAATTCGTGCCCGCCGCTGCCGGCGCGTGATTCCAGCACATCCGCCATGCCCTTGGCCGAGGTCTCGACATCCAGCGGCGCGGTCTCGCCGCCCATATCCGTGCGCACCCAGCCCGGATGCAGATTGACGATGGTGAGATATTCATGCGCGGCGGCGAAGGCGCGGCTGAGCCGGTTCAGCATCGCCTTGCTGGCGGCATAAAGCGGGCTGGCATCGTTGGCGTTGAGCTCCAAACTGCCCAGCGCCGAGGACATGAAAGCCAGCACCCCGGTCTCGGGCTTCAGCAGCAGCGCCAGACGCTCCGCCAGGCGCAGCGGCGCGATGGCATTGGTCATCATCAGATGCGTGATTTCCTCGGCGGTGACCTCGTCCAGCCCCTTGTCGCGCGGGCCGTAAATGCCGGCATTCAACACCACGAGGTCGAACACATGGCCCTTCATCCGCGCCAGAAACGCATCGGCCATATTCGGGTTATTGATGTCCAGCGTATCCAGCGTGAGTTGCTGGTAATATTCCTCCAGCCCGGCGCCGTGAATCGCGGTGCGCACCGTGGCGGTGACATGATAGCCCCGGCGCAGAAACTCCTTGGTCAATCCAAGCCCCAACCCCGCGAGGCGCCGACGATGAGCACCTGCTTTCTTTCCGGCTTCGCGGCCATCGCCACTCCTTGCGTTTTGCGTCCGCCATAGAAAAGGCCCCGAACGCCGGGCGGCACAAGAGGCGCATGCGAATAGGAGCTTGGCAAAACATGATTTCCTCGTTAGCGTCAGCGCCCATGACGAAACCACTCACCCGCGCGATGACCATCGTAGCCGCCAATATTATTGGCGGCGTGCGTATGCGCGCGCGGGCGCGGCAAGGTTAGCGGGCTTCCCAACCCCGACCGTCCCCAACCCCGCCCACACGCAAGGCGGGGTTTTTTCTGGAAAACGCCCTGCCTCCCAACCCAAGAGGAGCTTTTCCATGTCGCCCCTGGCCTGGCTGCCGTTTCTGTCCCTCTGTGCCGCTGCGCTCGGCTTTGCCGCGGCCAATGCGCGGGCGCGCATGCTGGCGCGCCGGCCGGCCGAGCCGCCGCCGCGCGGCTTTCGCCCGGTGGTGATTGAAGGCGGCAAGGCGCAGATTCCGGCCTGTGCCGAGGAGGCCATGCCATGATCAGCATCCGCCCCGCCCGCGCGGATGATGCCGTCGCGCTCAACCGCATCTATAACCAGCCCAGCGTGCGCCGCTTTACCTGCGCCCTGCCCTTCACCAGCCTGGCGCGGACGCAAGCCGTGCTGGCGGATGAAACGGCGACGCATGCCCGGCTCGTCGCCTGCGGGGCGGATGGGCAGGTGCTGGGCGAAGCCAGCCTGCGCCGCGAAGCCAACCCAAGGCGGGCTTATGCGGCGACGCTGGGGATCATGGTGGACGAGACCGCGCAGCGCCAGGGCATCGGTAGCGCCTTGCTGGCGGCGCTGCTGGATCTCGCGGATCACTGGCTAAATCTGCACAAGATCGAGCTGACGGTATTCGCCAACAACGAGGCCGCGATCGCGCTTTATAAGCGCTTCGGCTTCGTCACCGAGGCGGTTCTGCGCCATGAGGCGATGCAGGAGGGCGTGCTGCGCGACGCGCTGGCGATGGGGCGGTTGCGCCAGGGCCTGCCGCGCGATGCCAGCTTGGCCCCGCCGCGGCCGCCCCAGGCGCCGCGCGTCCCCTTCAGCCTGCGCGCGCCGCACGCGGATGACCTGCCGGGCCTGGCCGCCTTGTGCAGCCTGCCGGGCATCTGCTTTGGCACCACCGGCCGGCCCTTCATGACGCCGCAGGATGTGGCGCATCTCGCCGCGCCGGAGAGCAGGGCGCATGCCATCCTCGCTCTGTCCGGCGAGGTGGTGGCGGGGCTGGCGGTACTGACACCGGGACGCGGGCGCCATCTGCATGCCGGCACGGTGGAGTCGCTGCTGGTGCATGATGCCTATCAGGGCCAGGGCATCGGGCGCGCCTTGCTCTCGGCGGTGCTGGAGCTGGCGGATTGCTGGCTGGGCCTCAGCCGGGTGGCGCTGGCGGTGCTGGCGGACCAGGACCATGCGATCCGGCTTTACGAATCCTTCGGCTTCGAGGTGGAAGGGCGTTTCGCCGCGGATATTTTCCGGGGCGGCGCCTATGCCGACTCGCTGGCCATGGCGCGGCTTCGATGACGCCTTATATTGAGGGCTGAAAGGAGTGCCCGCATGAGCACCGCGCATTACAAAATCGTCCCGCACGATGGCGGCTTCGCCTACACGCTGGATGGCAGCTTTTCCGAAAGCTTCAAGACCCATGAGGCGGCGTTGAAAGCCGCCCGCCGCGCCGCGCAGGAGCAGCGTGTGCCCGGCGAGACCCGGCTGATCCAGTATCAGAGCGAGGATGGCGCCTGGCACACCGAGGAAGCCCTGGGCATCGACCGCCCGCAGACGGATGTGAAGGGCTGATCAGGCGGCGCGGCGCACCGGAACGGGGAGCGAAGCGCCGTCCCCCACACGGGAAATGCGCAACCGCGCCGGGTTGTAACGGCGCGGCGCCCTGAAGCTGAAACCGGCGCGGCCGATGCCGATGCCGGCTTGTTCGAGGTCCGGCCGATGGTCGCAGGCCAGCACCGTGCCCAGCCTGGTTCGCCCGGCATAGATCTCCAGCGTCTGCGGCCAGAGCGGTGAGGCGATATCCTGCGCCCAGCCGGAGACCATGCGCCCATCGGCAATGTCGATACAGCCACGCAGCGCCCCGAAGCCCGGCGGCGGCGGCAGAAACGGGCGCAGCGCGGCGGCCAGGCGGGGGCCGGCGAGGAAGCGCGGGGCGCACAGGCTGAGCGCGGACGGCGCCTGCCAGCCCGGATGGGCCGCCAGAAACGCCGCGCCATTGTCGAACTGCGCGCGCAGGTCCGGCCCGTCGGCAAAGCTCTCGGCCCAGACGCTTTCCGCCAGCAGGCAATCATGAGTCTCGAATTCCGGCAGGACATACTCAACCGCCTCTGCCGGCTCCGGCTGGGTGATGGTGACGCCGTTGACCAGCGCCTCCGCCAGCACCAGCACCCCGCCCAACAGCAGGGAATGGCCCGGGGAGACGAACAGATCGCGCCGCGGCAGGCCCATGCCGAGCGCGCCCTTCTGGATACAAACCGGCCAGCGCCCGCGCTGGCCGCGCAGCGCCTCCGGCCCGAAACGCTGGTGGCCGATCCAGCGAATCGGCTGGCATCCGCCAAAGCGCGTCGGCAGCACATCGCCAATGCGCAGCGACGCGACATCGCGCTCGCCCTCCACGGTCTGGATCATGGTCCCGCGCCGGTAGCAGATGACGATCTCGGCACCGCCTGCGGTCTGGCTGAGCGTCACCGGCCCGGCCTGATCGAAACCGGCCAGGGCGATGGTTTCCGTCCCGCTGGCCCCGCTCAGCACCAGCCCGGTCCCGGCGACGAGGCTGGCGGTGCTGGCACTCACCCCGTCCAGGCGCAGGATATCCCCCGCGCCGAACCCGGCGAGGGTCTGGCCGCCGGCAAGCTCGGCCACCGCCCCGGCCAGCATCCAGCCCGTGCCGGCGAAGGAGATCTCGGAAAAGCCGGAAAAGCTTGCCCCCATATCCAATGTGCCATGGCTGCCGGAGAGCAGCAGCGTGCCGCCGCCGCTCACGGCCGTCACCCTCCCCTCGAACACGCCGCCGAGGGCGACGGTGAGGCTGGGGCTGGCTTCGCTGATATAGGCGGCGAAGCTGCCGGCGAGCGTGCCGGCATTGGTGAATGCCCCCCGGCCAGGTCCAGCGCCACCGGCGCGCCCTCGACCAGCCCGCCATTGGTGAAGCTGCCCCCCTGCATCGCCAGCGCCGCATGGCCGAGGATGGTGCCGATATTCTGCACGCTGCCCCCGCCCATCCAGAGCCCGATAAAGGCGCCGCCGCCGCCCGAGAGCAGCCCCTGATTGAGTACCGTGCCGGTATAGAGCGCCACCCCCGCCCCAGCCCTTCGCCCCAGCCATAGCGCGTCCCGGCCCCGCCCTGGATGTTGCCCGCATTCACCAGCAGGGCATCGTTCAACAGCACCACACCGTTGCCGCCGGTCTGCGTCCCGCTGCCGCCGGAGATCGAACCGCGATTGACCAAGGTGGCGCCGGCCAGCATCGCCGCGGCCCCACCATAGAAGCCGCCGCCGCCACCGCCCAGCAGCGTGCCATCATTGCTGACAACCAGCCCCGCCCCGCCGGACAGGCCAACGCCGCCGAACCCGGCAGAGGCGCCCGCCCCGCCGGCAATCACGCCGCCATTCACCAATGTGCCGGCGCCGAGCACCATGCCGGCTCCCGCCGTACCTTGCCGCAAGGCCGAACCGGACGGCGCGCTGGCGCCCTCAATCAGCCCGGTATTCTGGACCTGCCCCGCCGCCAGCGCCACCGCGGCACCGGCGGTGAAGCCATAGCCGCTCGCCGGGAAGGCCAGCGCGATGCTCCCGCCGCCCAGCATGGTGCCGCTATTATTCAGCCGCACCAGACCCGCCCCGGCATAGGCCGCATCGAACCCCGCAATGACCCCCGCATTGCCGAGATAGGCGCCGGCGCTCAAAATCACCCCGTCATGCCCGGCGTCGATGCTCGTGGCTTGGACCTCGCCCTGATTGACCAGGCTGGCGCCGCTGCCCAGCACCAGCCCGGCCAGCCCGCCTTGCACCACCCCGCCTGCCTGATTTTCCAACAGCCCGCTCGCACCCAGCACCATCCCCGCCAACCCGCCGGAAATGCTGCCCGCATTGCTGACCACACCGGCCCCGCCGAGGCTGACACCATAGGCGCCACCGATGATCGTCCCGGTCGCGTCGTTCTCCAGCGCGCCGCTGGCCATGCGCACGCCGATCCGCTGCAAGCCAACCCCGCCCGCAACGCCCCCTTCGATAAGCCCCTGGCTGACCAGGATCCCGCCCGCAGCCAGCACCACCCCTTCCAGATTGCCGGACAGCGTCCCACCCAGAGCATTATCAATGGTGCCGGCCCCGGCCAGTTCGAGCCCCACCCGACAGCCGCGCCGCTGGCCAGCGTCAGCTCCGCGACCAGCGTGGCGCTGGTCGCGATGGTCCAGTTCGAGGATTGATCGCCATAAAGCGCGCTGACCAGCGCCGGGCTGTCTGTTGCCGCCTGGCCGGCCAAGGTGAGGGAAAGTCCGCTCGCCAGGCTCAACGAGGCGGGGGTTGCCGTTCCCAGCAAGATCGGGCCGCCTTGCGTCAAGCCGGACATCAAACGCTTCTCCGCGCGATTATTCCGGATTCAGACTTAAAACGACAAGTTAATCAAATCAACGAAAATCAAACCTCAGGTTGCGCCACGACCTGTTCCTCATCGATCACCACAGACGCTTCGCGCCGCGCCTTCGCCTCGCGGGCCAGCTTGCGATAGCTGCGCAGCGAAAACGGCAGCATGATGATATAGGCCAGCCCAGCCAGCGCCCCGGCAATGAAGGGGTCGGCGAAGATCAAAGCCGCGAAGACCACCACCCCCAACAGCAGCGGCAGGATGCCGGCGGTGGGGATCTTGAAATTCTTGAAACTCCAGACCGGCAAAGTGGAGACGCATAGCACCGCCACCATGGCCAGCACCGCGCCGGTGAAAAGCGGGTAGCTCACCACATCCTGCAGCCAGAACTGGTCATGCTCATTCGCCGCCAGACCGATGAAGAGCGGAAACAGAGCGAGCCCCGCGCCAGCCGGAGCCGGCACGCCGGTGAAGAAATTATAGGCGAAGGCGGCCTTGGGCGCGGAATCCAGCGCCGCGTTGAAGCGCGCCAGACGCAGCGCCATGGCGGCGGCAAACATCAAAGGCGGCAGAAAGCCGATCGCCCCCAGGGCTGCAGCGACCACATATAAAGCAGCAGCGCCGGGGCGATGCCAAAGCAGAGAAAATCCGCCAGGCTGTCGAACTCGGCGCCGAAGCGCGAGGTCGCCTTCAGCATCCGCGCCAGCCGCCCATCCAGCCCGTCGATCACGCCCGAGACCGCGATGGCCAGCACGGCGGCGCCGAAGCGCCCCTCCAGCCCCAGCCGGATCGAGGACAGCCCGACGCAGAGCCCCAGCAGCGTCATCAGATTGGGCAGCATCCGGTTGAAACTCTGCCCGGAAAAACGCTGCCGGCGCGGCAGCCGACGCGGCCGCATCACGGGAAGGTGCTGAGCACGGGCGGCAGTTCGGCGATCACCGTCTCACCGCCGAGCATGCGCTGGCCGACCGCGACCAGCGGCAGGCAGCCTTCCGGCAGATAGAGATCGGTGCGCGAGCCGAAGCGGATGATGCCGAAACGCTGGCCGGCGAGCAGCGCCTGGCCCTCGGTCACTTCGCAGAGAATCCGCCGCGCGATCAGCCCGGCGATCTGCACCACCACCACCTCGCGCCCATCGACGGTGCGCAGCAGCATCGAGTTACGCTCATTATCGTCGCTCGCCTTGTCCTCGGCGGCGGAGAGGAACAGGCCGGGATGATAGGCGATTTTCTGCACCGTGCCGGCGATCGGGGCGCGGTTCACATGCACATCCAGCACCGAGAGGAAGATGGCGACGCGGGTGCGCGGCACCGGCGGCAAGCCGAGCTCCGCCGGCGGGATCGCCTGTTCGATGCTCACCACCAGGCCGTCGGCGGGGGCGACGAACACGTTGGGGCGCGGCGGCAGCACGCGCTCCGGGTCGCGGAAGAAATACAGACAGAACAGGGTGAAAAGCAGCCCGATCCAGGCCAGCGGGTGCCAGACCACCAGCCCGATCAGGGCGACCACGATGCCGCCGATGATGAACGGATAGCCGGCCTTGTGCGGCGGGCTCATCACCGATTTGATCGTCTCAGCAATATTCATGCAACTCTGCCTTTATTCAGTGCGCCTGAGTCTGCGGCAGGGCGAAGGCCTGGCCGGGGAAAATCAGGTTGGGGTCGTGGATCTGCCCCGCATTGGCGGAATAGATCAACGTATACAAGGTGCCTTTCCCATAAACCCGGCGCGCGATCATCCAGAGATTATCGCCGGGGGCGATCAGCACATGGCCGTCCTGCAGCGCCTTGGTCAAAGCTTCCGGCGCGAAAGGCGCGGTCACCGGTGGGAGCGCCTGGCCATCCGGGCCGGTCGCGTTCAGCGTGACCATGCCAGGCGCCGTCGGCACCGATGCCTGCAGGTGCCAATGGCCGGAGGCATCCGCCTTGGCGGTGCCGAGATCCTTGCCGCCGACATTCACCGTGACCTGCGCCCCGGCCGGAGCGGTGCCGCTGAATATGGCATGGCCCTGCGCGTCGTAATCCACCGCCCCCATGCCGAGCTGGCCGGGCTGCGGCCCCTGGCCGGTGACAACCTTGCTGCCATCCGGCCCGGAGACCACGGCCAGCGCCGGCTGGCCATTGCCGGGCAGATTGATCGAGGCGCTTTGCTGGCCCTGCACCACCTGCCCGCCGGGCAGCGCCTCGGACAATGTGATCTCATGCGAACCGGGGGCAGCGGGCTGGCCGGGATCAGCACGAAGGCGCCTTGCGCATCCGCGGTGGCGGTGCCCAGCACCTTGTCGCCATCCTTGACGGTAACGGTGGCCCCCGGCACGGCGCGCCCGGCCATCACCGCATTGCCCTGCGGGTCGACGCGGACGATGTCGAAGCTCGGCACGGCGAGGCCGGCGGCCGCCTGCGGCGTCGCCGGAGCGCTGGGTGCTACCGGCACGGCCGGGGCCGGCGCGCCGTGGCGGCCGTGATGCAGATAGAAGAGCAGCGCCGCATCCCCAGCGCCAGGATGACCAGCACGAGAAGGATGATCAGACGCAGAGGGGTGCGCTTGCGCACCGGGGTCTCAAGAGTGTCGTTGCTTGCCATGGCCGCTTCAGCCTGCCACGAACGGGGCAGAACTGGAAGCGAGGCAGAGTGAGATGGCTAGTTTTTCCGTCACCGTATTTTGCGGCTCCAACCCGGGGTGGATCCGGCCTATGCGGCGGCGGCCACATCCTTGGGTGAAGGGCTGGGCAAGCGCGGCATGCGCCTGGTGTTCGGCGGCGGCAATGTCGGGCTGATGGGCATCACCGCCGGCGCGACCTTGGGCGCTGGCGGCGAGGTGACCGGCATCATCCCGGATTTCCTGCGCCAGCGCGAGGTCGAGTTCCAGGGCCTGACCGAGCTGATCGTCACCGATTCGATGCATACCCGCAAGCGCCGTTTGTTTGCGCTGGGCGATGTGTTCGTAGTGATGCCCGGCGGGCTGGGCACCTATGACGAGACCTTCGAGATCCTGACCTGGAAGCAGCTCAGCCAGCACGCCAAGCCGATCATTCTGGTGAATATTCTCGGCTGGGCCGACCCGTTCATCGCGATGATCGACGAGACGATCAAGCGCGGCTTCGCCAGGCCGGAGGTGCGCGATCTGTTTGAGGTACAGCCGGACGTGCCGGCCCTGCTGGCACGGCTGGAAGAGCTGCGCGGCTAGAGCATCAAGCTTTTGTTTTAGCGAGCAATTTCGTGTGTTTACCTTGACGCTGGCGCGTCAACCTCAACACATATTGCTCTAAACCAAATCCCATCACGTTGAGCCGGACATAACCACGCCCGGCTCAACGCAAACATCAATTCCCTTGCGGTGCCGACTCCGCCGCGCGGATCATCTGCCGGGCGCGCTTGAGCGCATCCAGCACGGTCTCCTCGCTGGTCAGGCGCAGCAGCGCGGACCAGTCCTCGCGCTGCGCCTCCGGCGCCTCGCCCATCAGCCGGCGAATATTGTCGCGGGCGCGCTGCAGCGCCTCCGGCCGCTCCTCCTCATCACTGATATAAGCCTGCTGCAAGGCGAAATAGGCTTGGCGCAGCGGGCTGGTGGCTTCCTCCGCCGGCATGATCTGCTTGCCGAAGAGAAAGCGCGCATGGCTGTTCAGCTCCAGCCGCGTGCGGGTTTTGAACCGGATGACCGCCCCATTGAGGATCATCGATTCACCCTGCTTCAATTCCAGGACCAGAGACGACATCACACCCCGCTTTTGCAAGATTGGAAGATGAACATGAGTCTGCCACGCCTCATGTTAACGGGGATGAAGCGCCGCTTACGCCGAGGGCATGGCCAGCGCCAAACGTCCGCCCAGCCGCACCGGCTCGATGCGTTTGGCCAGCCCGGTGGCGTCATCCGTCTCCACGAAAGCGCCGCACAGGGTCGCCGGGCCCTCCGCCGGGCTCAGCTTCTCACCCGGCATTTTGCGGATGAACCGGTTCAGCGCCGGGGCCTTCTGCATGCCGATGATCGAATCATAATCCCCGCACATGCCCAGATCCGTCGCGAAGCCGGTGCCGCCGGGTAAAATCTGGTGGTCGGCGGTGGGGATATGGGTGTGGGTGCCGGTGACGGCGGTGACGCGGCCATCGAAGGCATGGCCGAACGCCATTTTCTCCGACGTCGCCTCGGCATGGATGTCGATCAGGATGGCGTGGGCGGTGATGCCGAGCTTATGGCGGGTGAGCAGCTCATCGATGCCGCGAAACGGGCAATCCATCGCCTCCATGTAGAGCCGCCCCATCGCCTGCGCCACCAGCACCTTGCGCCCATCCGGCAACGTTGCCAGGCAGGCCCCCGCACCCGGCGTGCCGGGCGGGAAATTGATCGGCCGGATCAGGCGTTTTTCGCTGGCGATGTAGGGATGATCTCCCGGCGGTCCCAGGCATGGTTGCCCAGCGTGATCACATCCGCCCCGGCGGCGAAGAGCGCCTGCGCCATGTCCGGCCCCAGCCCGAAACCATGGCTGGCATTCTCGGCGTTCACCGCGACGAAATCCAGCTTCAGCGCCGCGCGCAGCTCAGGAATATGTTTGAGAGCCGCCTCGCGGCCGGAGCGGCCGAGCAGGTCGCCGAGCAGAAGAATACGCATGGGAGCGGTATAAGGGCTCCCTTGCCTGAAACAAAGCCGCTCAGCCCTGCTTTAAGCGCCGCAGCCCCAACGCGGCGCCGAGCCCCAGCGCCAGCAGCCCGGCATAGGCGGCGGTTTTATGCCGGCCGGAGAACATCTCCCAGCTAACCTCGCGCTCGACATCGTCAAACCGCCCATGCGCCGCCTCATCGCCAGGCACCGGCTTGAACAGATTGGCCGGGCGGTCCTCCGGCTCAGGCTCGCTGGTCAGCTGGCCGGAATAGCCCTGCCTGGCCAGCACCCAATCGGCAAAGCCCGGCGCGATGCGGTTGGCGAGAATGGCCTTCACCGTTGGGAACCCGACCCAGAGCTCCCGGCGCGGATGCTCGGCCGCGAACAGGATCGCCCGTGCCGGCACCTCCGGCGCATAAACCGGCGGCACCGGCATCGGCCGGCGGCCCATCTTGTTCAGCGCCCAGTTGAATTGCGGCGTGTTCACCGCCGGCAGATGCACCATGCAGAGCTTGATCTGGCTGCGGTCATGGATCAGCTCGCTGCGCAGACTGTCCGTGAAGCCGCGAATGGCGGATTTCGCCCCGCAATAGGCCGATTGCAGCGGCACCGAGCGATAGGCCAAAGCCGAGCCGACATTGATGATGGTGCCGACACCGCGTTTCTGCATCGCCGCCAGCGCCGCCAGGCAGCCATACACGGTGCCGAGATAGGTCACTTCCGTGGCGCGGCGGAATTCCTCCGGTGTCACCTTGGTCACTGGCGCGAACACTGTGGCCATGGCGTTATTGACCCAGACGCTGATCGGCCCGAATTCCTGCTCGATCGCCTGGGCAGCCTGGGAGACGGCATCGGCATCGGCCACATCCACCGAATGCCAGACGGCGCGCGCCCCCAGCCCCTGAATTTCGGCGGCGGCGGCCTGCAGCCGGCCCTCATCGCGCCCCAGCAACGCCACATCATAGCCCGCCTTGGCGAACATGGTTGCGGTGGCCCGGCCCACCCCGGCGCCAGCGCCGGTGACAACAACGATCTTGCTCATGGCTTCTCCCGTTCTGCGGTTGCTCCCCGCGATTTAGGCGCGGGCACGGGCGAATGCCGGCAGGTGGAGAAAGCTTCAGCCGGAGGTTAGAGCAATATGTGTTTAGGTTGACGCGCCAGCGTCAAGAAAAACACATGAAATTGCTCGCTAAAACAAAACTTAGAGCATCAAGCGAAAAGCTTGATGCTCTAAGAGGCTCTCGCGCACGGCCAGACGCGCGGCGTCCAGCCCCGCGAACAGCTCCTGATCCGTGCCGGTCAGCCAGGCCGGCGCGTCCATCCGGGCCAGGGCAGCGAACAAGGCGCCGCGCCGCTGCGCATCCAGATGCACCAGCGGCTCATCCAGCAGCAGCAGCGGCGGGGCGCCGCGCAGCGCGGTAATCAAAGCGACATGGCCGAGCACGATGCCGATCAGCATCGCCTTCTGCTGGCCGGTGGAGGAGAGCGCGGCGGGGCGGCCGGCCTGGGCATCGGCAATCAGCAGATCGGCCTTCTGCGGGCCGTAGCCTGAGGATTTCACCGCCGCATCGGTGGCGCGCGAGGCCGCCAGCGCGCCGCGCAGCCAGTCTTCCACATCCAGCGCCGGAGCCGCGTCCAGAAGCTGCGCGATCGGGCAGGCCAACCCCAGAGTCACCCGCGGAAACGGGTCCGCCGCGCCCGCCTCCAGGCTCGCATTCAGCCGCGCGATCAGCCCCAGCCGGGCCGCCGTGGCGGCGACGGCGTGGCGCGCCATCGCATCCTCCAGCCCCGCCACCCAGGCAGGGTCGTAACGCGGCTCGGCCAGCAGCCGGTTGCGCTGGGCGGAAGCACTCTCGAAGGCCGCGATCTCGCGCGCATGGAACGGCTCCAGCGCGATCACCAGACGATCCAGGAATTTACGCCGGCCCGACGCGGTATCCGTGAACAGCCGGTCCATCTGTGGCGTCAGCCAGACAGCGGCGAGCTGCTCCGCGACATCCGATTGCGCCCGGGGCTTCACCCCGTTGAGGCGGAATTCCCGCCGCTCCGGCGCCCCTTCCACCGCCCCGGTGCCGATCTCCAGCCCGTTGGAAAACTGTGCGGCCACCGCCCAGCCCCGGCGCAGCCCTGGCGCGCCAGCTCGGCGAATTTTGCCCCGCGCAGGCCGCGCCCAGGGACCAGCAGCGAGGCCGCTTCCAGCAGATTGGTCTTGCCCGCGCCGTTCGGGCCGGTGAATACCAGGCGCCGCGCCGGCGCCTCAAAGCGCAGCGTGGCGTAGGAGCGGAAATCGGTGAGGGTCAGGCGGGATAGCAATATGACGGCGGTCCTTTGCCGCTTTTTGAAAAAAGCGGCACCAAAAACTTTTGCTCACTGGCGGTGAAGCCCTGGCAACGGCGTGGAAAACACCCAGCACCCAGGCGCAAAAGGTTTTGGGCGCAGGCGGCCAAGGTTCCAGCACCGCGAAGCGGTGCTGGAAAGCCGCCGGAGGGCATGGCCCTTTTTTCAAAAAGGGCCACAAAACCTTCACACCCGCATCGGCATCAAAACATAAACCGCCGAGCTGTCATTCTCTTCACGCACCAGCGTCGGCGCGGCGCCGTCAGCGAAGGCGAATTCCACCTTGCCGGATTTGATCTGGTCGGTGACATCCGAAAGATAGCGCGCCTGGAAGCCGATTTCCAACGGCCCGGACTGGTAATCCACCAGATCCCCGCCCAGCTCCTCGGAGGCCGAGCCCTGCTCGGCGGAGGCCGCTGAGATCACCAGCAGCTCCTTCGCCAGCGAGAGCTTCACCGGCCGGTGCTTCTCCGCCGAAATCGCCGAGACGCGGCCGACCGCATCGTTGAAATCCTTCTTGTCCACCCGCAGGATCTTGTCATTCCCGCGCGGGATCACGCGGTCATAATCCGGGAAGGTGCCATCGATCAGCTTGCTGGTCAGGCGCATCGTGCCAATGGTGAACTGGATGCGCGTCTCGGAAAGCGCCACCTCCACCTCGCCGCTCGCCTCATCCAGCAGCTTGCGCAGCTCGGTCACGGTCTTGCGCGGCACGATGATGCCGGGCATGCCAGCCGCCCCGCTCGGGAGCGGCTCCTCAACGCGCGCCAGACGATGCCCGTCCGTCGCCACCGCGCGGATCACCGGGCCGTCCTGGCCCTCGGCGGCGTGCAGATAGATGCCGTTGAGATAATAGCGCGTCTCCTCGGTGGAGATGGCAAAGCGCGTGCGGTCGATCAGCCCGCGCAGCTCGATCGCCGAGAGCACGAAGCTGTGCGAGAGCTTGCCGGCATCGAGCTTCGGGAATTCCTCGACCGAGAGCGCCACCAGGCTGGTGGAATAGCGCCCGGCGCGCAGCGCCAGCGGCGCGTCCCCGCCCGGATGATCGAGCTCGATCACCGCATTCTCCGGCTGGCGGCGGACAATCTCATACAAGGTCGCCGCCGGCACGGTGATGGCGCCGTCGCGCAGCGTCTCCGCCGCCACCTCTTCCACCAGCGCGATCTCCAGATCGGTCGCGGCGATGGAAAGCCGGCCATTCTGCACCGAGAGCAGCACGTTGGCGAGAATGGGAATGGTATTGCGCTTCTCCACCACGTTCTGAACGTGAGCGAGCGACTTCATCAGCGTGGCGCGATCGGCCTTGAACTTCATGATACCCTTCCAGACTGCGATCGAATCACTTGGTTTGCGGCGCGATTCGGGCCTTAGAGTAGCAAGCTGACCAGGGGCTTGCAAAGCCAGGGATTCGGCCAAAGAAAAGGGCCCCGCGGGCCCCTTTCGCGCCACCGGCAAAGGCGGGCTCAGTTCTCCAGCATGCGCTTGAGCAGCTCGACATCCTCGGCGAAGGCGGCATCCTGGCCGATCAGCTCGGTCACCCGCGAGACCGCATGCATGACGGTGGTATGGTCGCGGTCGCCGAAATGCCGGCCGATATCGGGCAGGCTCTTCGAGGTGAGCTGCTTGGCCAGATACATTGCCACCTGGCGCGGCCGGGCGATGTTGCGCGCCCGCCGGGCGGAGCTCATCTCGGCGATGCGGATATTATAATGCTCGCAGACGCGTTTCTGGATCTCCTGGATGGAGATCTTGCGGTCATGCGCCTTCAGCACATCGTGCAGCACCTCATGCGCGGTATCCAGCGTCACCTGCCGGTTGAACAGGTTGGCGTGGGCGACGAGGCGGTTCAGCGCGCCTTCCAACTCACGGTTATTGCTGGTGATCTTGCGGGCGAGGAATTCCACCACCTTCGGCGGCACCTCCACCCCGGCGCGCTGCGCCTTGGCTTCCAGAATGGAATAGCGCAGCTCGAAGGTGGTGGCGTGCAGATCCGCGACGATGCCGCAGCCCAGCCGGGTGCGCAGACGATCCTCCAGCCCCGACAGATCGGACGGAGATTTGTCGGCGGAGATGACGATCTGCTTGCCCGCATCCACCAGCGCGTTGAAGGTGTGGAAGAATTCTTCCTGGGTGTTGTCCTTGCCGATCAGGAACTGCAGATCGTCGATCATCAGCACGTCGACGGAGCGCAGCTCGTTCTTGAATTCCAGCGTGGATTGCGAGCGCAGCGCGTTGATGAAGCGGTACATGAAGCGCTCGGCGGACATATAGGCCACCGAGACCGGCCGCCCGCCGCGCGCATTGGTGGACAGCTCCCAGGCGATGGCGTGCATCAGATGGGTCTTGCCCAGCCCGACACCGCCATAAAGGAACAGCGGGTTGAAGCCCGGCGTCGCCGGGCTCTCGGCCACCCGCCGCGCGCAGGCATAGGCGAATTCATTCGGCTTGCCGACGACGAAGGTCTCGAAGGTAAAACGCTGGTCCAGCCCGGCCATGTTCTCCTGGCGCGGCGCCGGCATCGCCGCCTGCCCGGCCACCGGCCGCGCGGCCGGCTCGGCCAGATCCGGGGCGGCCGGACGCGCGGAGGGCGCGCCAGTGCGGAACTCAACCCGCTTCACGCCCGGATTCTCAGCCTGCCAGAAGGAGGCGATCAGCTCGCCATATTCCTTGTTCACCCAGTCGCGCAGGAAGCGGGTCGGCAGCAGCACCACCGCCTCGTCGCCGGCAACACCGCCAAAGCTCACCTGCTTCAGCCAGGTGCGATATTCGACCTCACCCACTTCCGCCTGCAGCCGGGCGCGCACGCGGCCCCATTGCTCAGCCAGCCGTGCCTCTTCATTCCATATCATGGAGGTTTGCAGCGCAGCGCCGCCCTGACCAGAGGAATTGATCTCTAGGTTGATACCCATTCTGCTTTGCCTAACCCCGAACACAGCGCCGCAAAGGACCGATTCCGCAAAGCAAACCCTTGGGAAAAGGGCGCCTTCTCAGAAATGAGACAGTCCTGAACAGTCAATTGAGGCTTGGACATTAGGTCTAAACGCCTCGCCGAAGCAAGCCGACAAATGCGACAGCTTTGCGAACAAGCTGCTGACACTTCGTAAAAAACGTTTAAATTCAAAAGACTACAAATAAAAAACTTTCTTTGCGCCTACCTACTTGCCATAGCAAAAGCCTGGACTTGCAACCAAGAATAGAAAACCGCCGTATCTTGCCATTACAACAAGATGACGGCGGTTCAAAAACGTATATTTTTTGGGACAACCCGGAGGATTATCCCAACCGGCGCATTAAGCGGCGGCGACGGCCTTCACGCTGGCCGACAGGCGGGAGATCTTGCGGGCAACCGCATTCGCCTTCAGCACGCCCTTACCAGCCGCGCGCTGTAGCTCCGGCTGGGCAGCGATCAACGCGGCCTGCGCGGCTGCCTTGTCGCCAGCCGCCACGGCCTCTTCAACCTTGCGGATGAAGGTGTGGACGCGGGACTTGCGCGCCTTGTTGCGCGCCGTGCGCTTCAGCGTCTGGCGGATGCGTTTCTGGGCAGATGCGATATTGGCCATGTTATCCGAACAAAAAAGGTGTGTGTAATGGAGCGCGCCGTCTAGACCGCCCAAGGCGCCGCGTCAAGCACTTCCGCTAATTTCAGCTATTCCTGGATCACCCAGCTCTTGCGCAGCGCCGAGAGCACCTCCCAGGTACCGGTGAAGCCGGGCTCGATCACGAATTTATCCCCAGGCCCCGCCTCGATCCGCCGGCCATCATCGCCCTCCACCACGCAGGCGCCGGAGATGATCTCCATATATTCCCACTCGGTATAGGCGATCCGCCATTTGCCGGGGCTGGCTTCCCATTCCCCGGCGGCGAGTCCGCGTGCTGGGTTCTCATACAGCACGATCGTTCGCGCCACCGGTTCGCCGGAAATCACTTTTTCCGGCGCGATCGGACTCCATTCCGCCACCCCGGCGGGCGGCAGCTGCACCAGCCGGCTCATGGCTGCGCCCCCAAGGCCGCCGGGCCCGCCCCAGGCAGATAGCCCGGCACGGCGCCATTGGTGTTGAGCTGGCCGGGCACCGGCGCCGCCGGCGCCACGGGGGCGGTGGTCGTCGTGGTCGTGCTGGTGGCCATGCCATAGGCCGTGCCCACGCCCGGCGGGGCCGCCAGCGGCGCGGCCTGGATCACCCCGCCCCCGGCATCGGGGGAGGCCGCCGCCGGGGCGGCGGCGGCGGCGCTGGTCCAGGAAATCCAGTTCGGCAGGTTTTTCTGAATCTGGTATTGCAGCTGCACATTCATCTGCGTCATCAGCTGCTTGGTCAGGTCGTAATAGGCCACGCGCAGATCCTCCGGATTGCCGGACTCCGGCGCGCTATGGGTGGCGCCGACACTGGCCTCGGTGAAGCCGGTGGAGCGGCCATCGGCGCTGGCCAGATTCACATCGACCGTCATCGCGCCGACCAGATTGCCGCTGACATTATCAACCGAGGCGTTGGTGACCGTCACCGTCGCGGTGCCGGGCTGGCCGGCGGGCTGCAGGCGCTGGCGCAGCATCGTCTCCAGCGTCTCGGCCGGGGGGCGGGATCCTGGCTCGCGGCCAGCTGCTGGGAGGGGCTGGGCACGAAATTCGTCACCACATTCACCTGCGCCACCTTCAGCAGGATCGGCGGCAGATAGGAATAATCCAGCGGTTTCAGCACCGGGGCCGGTGGCGTCGAGCCGCAGGAGGCAAGCGCCAGCAGCGGCAAAGCGAGAAGCAGCTTCTTCATTCGGGGCTCCAAGGTCAGTTTGGGGCGGGCGCCCGGCGACATCCGCGCGGGCGAAACAAAAATCGAAATTGCAGAATTCGCAGGTCATCACGATCTGGCCCTCGACGGCCATATGGTCGAGATCCTCCTGGTTGAACCCTTCCAGAATGCCGCCCAGGCGCTGGCGCGAGCAGCGGCAGCCGAAGGAGAGCGCGCGCGGCTTGGAAACCGCCACGCCTTCGCCATGGAACAAGCGGTAGAGCAGCCGCTCGGGCGAGAGCGCATCATCCAGCAACTCCTCCTGCGTCACCGTCTCGGCCAGGATGCAAGCGGTGCGCCAGGCTTCCTCCTGCTCGCCCGCGGATATCTCCGGGCCGACACCGCCGGCCCCGGCGACACGCTCCATCACCAGAGCCGAGGCGCGCCACCCCCCCTCGCCTTCCGCCGCCGCCAGGAAAATCCGCGCCGGCAGCTGCTCGGAGGTGGAAAAATAATACTCCGCCATCTCGGTCAGGCTCTCGCCTTCGATGGCGACGATGCCCTGGCTCGGGTCCTTGTCCAGCCCCTGATCGACGGTGAAGGCGATATAGCCATTGCCGAAGAGCTGGCGCGCGGTAGCCTCCGGCGGGATCTCAGCCCCCGCCTCCACCCGCACATAGCCGCGCAGCGCCCCGGCCTCGGTGCAATCCACCACCAGCATCGGCACCGGGCCGTCGCCGCGAATCTGGATGGAGAAGGAGCCTTTGAATTTCAACGCGGTGGAGAGCCCGCCGCCAGCGCCAGCGCCTGGCCCAGCAAGGCGCGCACCGGGGCGGGATGCTGGTGCCGGGAGAGCAGCGTCGCCCCCAGCGGCCCCAGCCGCACCAGCCGGCCGCGCACCGGGCGCTCGGGCAGATAAAACGGAGTGACGCCGCGCGGCACGGAAAGATCCGGCACTTGCGGGCGGGTGGAATCAAGAAACGCGGGCAGCTCTGTCATGATGTGTCCCAAATAAGCATGTTTTCGCCCCGTTGCCACAAGCCCGGGAGAGGGTTAGCGGTTTCCCATGGCCAACGACTCCTCTGCCGACCACCCCTCCGCCGACCTCGGCGCCTATGTGAAGAAACTCGCCCGCGCCAGCGTGCTCGTGGTGGGCGACGCGATGCTCGACCGTTACACCTATGGCGAAGTGACCCGGGTGAGCCCGGAAGCGCCGGTGCCCATTCTCACCGTCACCCGCGAGGTGGCGATGCCGGGCGGGGCCGGGAATGTGGTGCGCAATTTGATCGCGCTCGATGCCTCGGCGGCCTTCGTCTCGGTCGTCGGCGATGACCAGGCGGGCTCGGACCTGACCGGGCTGATCGGCGGGCAGGAGCGTGTGGAGCCCTGGCTGCTGGTGCAGAACGGCCGCACCACGACAATGAAGACCCGCTATATCGCGCAAGGCCAGCATCTGATCCGCGCCGACCGCGAGGAGCGCATCGCCCTGCCGGAGAAGCTCTGCGAGCGGCTGCTGAAGATCGCCCTGGATGCGATGGCGGCCACGACTGTCACCGTGCTCTCGGACTATAATAAAGGTGTGCTCAGCGCCCCGGTCTGCGCCGCTCTGATCGAAGGCGCGCAGAAACTCGGGCGCAAGATCATCGTCGATCCCAAGGGCCGCGACTATGCCCGCTATAAGGGCGCGGATATCCTCACTCCCAACCGCAAGGAACTGGCCGAGGCCACCAACATGCCGGTGGAGAGCGAGGCGCAGATCGTCACCGCCGCCAAGGCGCTGATCGCCTGGTATGGCTTCGGCGCGGTGCTGGTGACGCGCTCCGAGGACGGGATGAGCCTGATCACCGCCGAGGAGGTGCTTCATTTCCCCGGCGAGGCGCGCGAGGTCTATGACGTCTCCGGCGCCGGGATACGGTGGTGGCGGCCCTGGCCGCCTGCATCGCCGCCGAGGTGCCGCTGGTGGAGGCTGCAAGGCTGGCCAATATCGCCGGCGGCATCGTCGTCGCCAAGGTCGGCACCGCTGTCGCCCGCCCGGCGGATCTTCTCGCCCATATCGCCCCCGCCACCGGGGCGCTGCAGAAAATCGTCACCCCGTCCGCCGCCGCCGAGATGGCCGAGCGCTGGCGCCTGCGCGGCTATAAGGTCGGCTTTACCAATGGCTGTTTTGATCTGCTGCATCCGGGCCATGTGCATCTGCTGGAGCAATGCCGGGCGATGTGCGACCGGCTGATCGTCGGCATCAATGCCGATGCCTCGGTGCAGCGTCTGAAAGGCCCGACCCGCCCGGCCCAGGGCGAGGCGGCGCGGGCCGCGGTGCTGGCCTCGCTCGCCTCGGTCGATCTGGTCTGTCTGTTCGAGGAAGATACCCCGATCGAGCTGATCAAGCTGATCAAGCCGGACGTGCTGATCAAGGGCGCGGATTATACCCGCGAAACCGTCGTCGGCGCGGATCTGGTGGAGAGCTGGGGCGGCAGTGTAGCGCTGGCCCAGCTGCTTCCCGGCCATTCCACCACCGCCACCCTCGCCCGGCTGAGGGGCTGAGCCATGACCAAACTTCCCCTCGGCCCGAGGTCGATACCTGGCCGCGCCCGCTGCCCGCCCGGCAGAAATTTCTGGGCGCGCGCGTCAGCCTGGAGCCGCTCACCCGCCGCCATGCGCTGGAACTGTTCGAGGCCTCGCAATTCGCCGAGGACAGTTTCACCTATATGTCCTTCGGCCCGTGGAAGAGTGTGGCCGAGGTGGAAGCGCTGATTGCCGGCTTTTACGCCGACCCGCTGGCCGCCTTCTGGGCGGTGCGGCCGACCACCATCGGCCGTGTCTCCGGCTTTCTCTCGCTGATGAATATCGAGCCAAAGAATGCCGCCATCGAGCTTGGCAATATCTGGTTCGGCCCGGAGCTGCGCCGCACCCGTGCCGCGACCGAGGCGATGTTCCTGATGCTGCGCCACGCGGCGGAGGATCTCGGCTATCGCCGGCTGGTCTGGAAATGCAACGCGCTCAACGAGCCTTCCAAACGCGCCGCGCTGCGCCTGGGCTTTTCCTATGAGGGCACGCTGCGCGCGCATATGGTGGTGAAGGGGCGCGAACGCGACACCGCGATGTATGCGATGCTCGGGCATGAATGGCCGCAACAGCGCGATGCGATTCTCGCCTGGCTGGATGAGGCGAATTTCGATGCGCAGGGCAATGCGATCAAATCACTGAAAGAGCTGCGCGGCTAGAGCAATATGGGTTTATCTTGACGCGACAGTGTCGACCTAAACACATGAAATGGCTCGCCAAAACAAAACTTAGAGCATCAAGCTAAAAGCTTGATGCTCTAACACGCGCCTACATACAGGGCTCCTTCACCCCGGATTTGATCAGCAGCCAGTTCATCGGAAACGCCGTGGCGAAGCCGATGATCATGCCGATCTGCATCATGAACCAGTAGGTGGCGCTGTCCGGCTGCAGGCTGGGGCCGAAAAACACGAAGCGGGTGAGCGCCATCCAGGCGAACAGCCCGACCTCGAAGGCGGTGAGCGACCAGAAATCCGCGTTCACCGCCGCCTTGATGCCCTCTGCCGGCTGCAGCCCGCGCATCGGCACGATGGAATAATATTGAAAGACGATGCCGAGCAGGAAGGCGAAGGCATAATCCAGCACCAACTGCCCGCGAACACCGAGCCGGCGATCGCCAGCCCTGAGAAAAACACCAAAAACTCGGCGACAATATCGCCCAGCGTGCAGCCCGCCCGCAATGGGTGGTGCCGGCGAAGACCTGCACCCAGAACGGTTTGTCATCGCCGTGATGATGATGGTGATGATGCGCGTGATGCGATGCCGGCGCCGCGCGCCCCAGCCGCCAATAGGCCCAGAGCCCGAGCGGCCCGAAATATAAGGCGGTGACCGGCCAGACCGGGTTCATCACCGCCATCGCCTGCGGGCGGGCACGCAGATCCCACAAAATAATCAGCGCACTGATGAACGCGGCGGCCAGGGACAGCATCGCCACATCATTGAGCCAGGCCGGAACCATCCGCGCCTCCTTCGCTGTAACATCTATGTTGCAACATAGCTTGGGCAGCCCGGCGAAAATTCAACCCGGCGCGTTGATGACGATCACGTCAGCCGCGCCACCTCCGCCCGCAATTTCGGCAAAATCTCCTCACCAAACCAAGGGTTTTTCTTCTCCCACCCGGTGGTCCGCCAGGAGGGGTGCGGCAGCGGCAGAAACCGCCCCGGCGCCTGCGCGCGCACCCTCTGCGTCATGCTGCCCTTGCCCAGATAGCGCCTTTGCGCATAGCCGCCGACCAGCAGGATCAGCTCAAGCTGCGGCAGATGGCGCAACAGCGCCTCATGCCAGAGCGGCGCGCATTCCGGGCGCGGCGGGGCATCGCCGCCATTGCGCAGCCGGCCGGGATAGCAGAAGCCCATTGGCATGAAATTCAGCCGGGTTTCATCGTAGAAAACCTCCCGGCCAATCCCCATCCAATGCCGCAGCCGATCGCCGGAGGCATCGTCGAACGGCAGGCCGCTGGCATGCACCTTGGTGCCCGGCGCCTGCGAGATCACCAGCAGCTTCGCGGTGGGCGAGACCCGGAACACCGGCCGCGCCCCAGCGGCAAAATGTCATGGCAGACGCGGCAGGCCCGCGCCGAAGCCGCGACGCCGCTCAGCCCTCCTGCTTCCAGATCCGCCTTTTGGTCGCCAGCGCCACCAGCGTCAGGAAGGCGAAGAAGATCCCCGCCCTGATCCCCAGAACATGCCGGGCGGTGAGGTTTGGATCGGACGCCCATGTCAGAAACTCCGCGATGTCCGCGGCTTCCTGCGCCTGTGTGGCCTTGGTCCCGTCCGCGTAAGTCACCGCATTGTCCCGCAGCACCGGCGGCATGGCAACCTGCCCGCCCGGATAAGCCCGGTTGTAGTAATGCCCTGGCAGCATCGTCACCCCGGCCGGGGCCGGGGCAAAGCCGGTGAGGAAGCGATAAATATAGCGCGTGCCATCGCGGCGCTGGGCGACGATGCTGGAGAGATCCGGCGGCACCGCCCCGCCCATGCTCATCGCCGCGGGGGCCTTGAACACATCATCCGGGGTGGCGGGCTGGCCGGTGGCCAGCTTCACCGCATTGGCAAGCCCGGCGATCTGCGCCGTATCCAGCCCGATTCCCGCGAGATCCCGGTAATGTAGCTGGTTGAGGCTGTGGCAGCTGGCGCACACGCCCTGATACACCGCCAGCCCGCGCTGGGCGGCTTCATCATCGATATGTCCGAAGGCGCCGGAGGAGGGGAAAGACGGGGGCTGCGCCTGCGCCGCCCCACCCGCCAGCAGCCCGAGTGCTAAGCCCGACATCAGCAAAACGCGCATTATTTGGCCTCCGCGGCGGTGACGAGGGGGGTGAGCACGAGGAAATGGATGAAAAACCAGATGCCGAAAATGATCTGCGGCACCGGCGCGCTGGCGCAGCCCAGAGCCAGCACATCCAGCCCCAGCAGCAGCGTCAGCCCGCGATAGAGCCGGCCGGGCGGGGCGCCGTTGGAGCGGTCCAGCCAGGGGAGTGCATAGAGGGCGGCGGCGGCGAGGATCACCACCAAAATCGCCCCGCCATCACCCGGGATCAGCCCGGCAAGATGCGCCACCGGCCGCAAATACCAGGGATAGGAGATTACCATCGGCAGCACATCGCCCGGCAGCATGGCCTGGGCGCTCTGCCCCCAATGCGGGGCGAAGGCCAGCAGCAGCGTGAACAACAGCGCCAGCGCCGCCAAGGCCGCGAAATATTGCGACGCATAGACCGGCCAGAACGCCACCGCCCGGCCCTCCGGCGCCGGCCGCGCCCGCCGTGCCGCGCAGCGCGCCCAGCAGATCACCCAAACCGCGCAAGCCGCCAGCAGCACATGGAACACCAGCAGCCGAGCCAACGTGCCGGGCCGGACGGGCCACCGAAAATCCACAGCGCCACCGCGCCGGGAAAGCCCGGCAGGGTCAGCGCGGCATCGCTGGCACGGGTGAGCGAGAGCGCGCCCCCTGCCCCGCCCTGCAGCACGAAGCCCAGCCAGCCGGTGAGCAGCAGCACCGCCAGCAGCTTCACCCAGAGCATCCAGGCAAACCGCGCCGGGCCACGATAGCCGCGGGTCAGCAGCAGCCGGAACAGCTGCGCATATAGCGCCAGAAACGCCAAAGACGCGCCGGTATTATGGTAGCCCAGCACCAGCCAGCCGCCATTCACCTCGCGATTGATCATCTGCACCGCGCCATAGGCGTCGCGCGGATTATAATACACCGCCAGCACCGCGCCCGAGGCCAGCAGCAGCGCCAGCAGCGCCCCCAGCAGCGTTGGCAAGGTCGCATGCCAGGCTCCGCCAGGCGCGCGATCCTTCATCAGATACGGGCAGGCAACGCCCTGATTCGCCTCCGATTGCATTGGCGCGTCCTAACCCAGCTGGAGTTGGTGTTTATCGATGAAGCGAAAGCGCGGGATGGCTAGGTTTCGCGGCGCCGGCCCGGCCCGCACCCGCCCCAGCGCGTCATATTCGCTGCCATCGCAGGGGCTGACCCAGCCGCCATAATCGCCACGCGGATCGCCCGGCGCGCTCCCCTGCAAGGCGCAGGGCGCGCCGGTATTCATGCCGATCACCACGACGATATGCCCATCATCCGGCGCCACCCGTTCGGAGACCTCCTGCGGGTCAGGCAAGGCGCTCATCGGCACAATCTGGGCGGCGGCGAGCTGCTGGTCGGTCAGCCGGCGGATCAGGATGGTCTGCCCGCCCCATTGCACCGTCTTGGTGGCATTTTCGGCAATATCGGAGACCAGCACCACCGGCCGGGCCGCATCCAGCCCCGCCGCGTCCGGGTTCAGCGCGTCGATCAGCGGCCAGGCGATCGCCCCCACCCGATGGCGCCGCCCGCCACGGCCAGAAGCCTCAGGAAGTCGCGCCGGGTTTCGGTCCCATGCGCCGCAAGCGCATCCGCTGTTGGTTCAGCCATGTGTTCGCTCCCTGGAGGAGTTAAGTCTCCTCCCTTGGTTGCAGCGTGGCAAGGCAATGAAAAAATTTCAAGTGTGGATCGATGGCCGGGCATGGCTTAAGCAGGCGCCATGACCAGCCCGCCCCCCATGCCGCCCTGAAACAGGACGCCGCCACCTGGTTCGCCGCCCTGCGCGACCGGATCTGCGCCGAATTCGAGACGATCGAGCAGGAAGCCGGCGGCGCTGCCCGGTTCCAGCGCACCAGCTGGGAGCGCCCGGGCGGCGGCGGCGGCACGATGAGCGTGCTGCGCGGCCAGGTATTCGAGAAGGCCGGGGTGAATATCTCGGTGGTGGATGGCACGCTGAGCCCGGATTTCGCCGCGAAAATTCCCGGCACCGAGGCAGGTGCGGTGTTCTGGGCGGCGGGGATCTCGCTGGTCGTGCATCCGCGCAGCCCGAAAATCCCGGCGGTGCATATGAATACCCGCATGATCGTCACCGCCAAGGGCTGGTTCGGCGGCGGCGGGGATCTCACCCCGCTGCAGCCCGGCACGCCGGAAGCCACCGAGGATGCCGCCTTCTTCCACGCCGCCTATCAGGCCGCCTGCGATGCGCACGATCCCGGCTATTATGAAAAATTCAAAGCCTGGTGCGATGAATATTTCTATCTCCCGCATCGCAATGAACCGCGCGGCGCCGGCGGGATTTTCTATGATTATCTCGATAGTGGCGATGTCGCGGCGGATTTCGCCTTCACCCGCGATGTCGGCCAGGCCTTCCTGGCGGCCTACCCGCCGATCGTGCGCCGCCGGCGCGAAGCCCCCTATACGCCGCAGGAGCGCGAGGCGCAGCTGATCCGCCGCGGCCGCTATGTGGAGTTCAACCTGCTCTATGACCGCGGCACCACATTCGGGCTGAAAACCGGCGGCAATACCGAGGCGATCCTGATGTCGATGCCGCCCGAAGTGAAATGGCCCTGAGCCCGACGCGAGCATGCAAAAAGGCCGGAGCAATGCTCCGGCCTTTTCATTACTGGGTGATGCCCACACCGCGCGGGGTGATGATCACCGAGGGCATCGGCGCCACGTAAACCGGCGGCGGCGGGGGTGGCGCGTAATAGACCGGCGGGGGCGGGGGCGGCGGCGCGTAATAATAGCCTGGCGGCGGACCGGCATAGACCGGCACGCCCGGCCCCCAGACCGGGGCCGGGCCGATATAGCCATAGTCCGGGCCCCAACCGGCATACCAGTGCCAGATATGACCCGCCCCCACCAGCCATGATCATGCCAATCATGGTAGGGGCGGCCATCCCAATGCCCGCCGGGGCCACCGTGCCAGTCGCCACCGTCATGCCAACCGCCACCGCCGTGCCAGTCGCCGCCGCCATGGCCGTGATCGCCCCAGTCCGCGAAGGCCGGGGCGACGCCAGCGCCGGCCAGGCCCATCGCCACGGCACCCGCCAGCAAAATCTGTCTCATCGTCATGGGTTGTCCCCTTCGCACATTCTGGCCTGAATAGGCGCCCCGCCTGTGGCAACAGCACGCCCCAAGAAGGGCGGAAACAAGGCGGCGGAATGAAATTGAATTAATTTATTTAATGTCATGATTATTCAAGAAATTCACTTGCGAATTACGCGCGGATAAGGGAAGATTCAAGCGGTTTCAACAACCCGGCTTCACGTTTAGGGAATGGCTCTGTGCTCCGCGCGATAAAAAACCGCCTTCGTGGCCTGGTGGCGCCTGCTATTTTTCTGGCGCTCACCTATTATTTTGGATGGAACGCCATCCACGGCAAAAGCGGGCTGGAGGCGCAGGCCGCGCAGCGCGCGCAGCTGGCCGCCGTGCAGAAGCAGGCGGATGCCACCCATCAGCGCCTGGTGCTCTGGCAGACCAAGGTGGCCGACCTCAATGGCCAGGCGATTCAGCCCGACATGCTGAACGAGGAAGCCCGCAACGTGCTGAGCCTCGCCGACCCGAACGACCTCGTCGTCGAGCTGCCGCCGCACAAATCCGCCGAATGATGATTTCGTTTTAGAGCCTCACCCTAAGCAGCGGCGCCTTTCGGCGCCGTTTTTTTTGAAATTTTATGAGCCGCCTTCTACCTACCCCGGGCTTCGGATGCATGAATTAACTACTTTTTGGTTAATTTAATTTGTTGCAACTGCGAAGAAGAGTTTTTACAGAGCTTTCTCTTGCGCGGCGCACCAACATTGGCATAGCTGCGAGCGGACGATCAAAACCCGGGAGCCAAGAGACATGGCCGTTAGCCCTGACAAATCGAGAAAATCCGCAAAGAAGCCCGCCGAGGTGATGAGCAAGGACGAATTGCTCAAGGCCTATGAGAGCATGCTGCTGATCCGCCGCTTCGAGGAGAAGGCGGGCCAGCTTTACGGCATGGGCCTCATCGCCGGCTTCTGCCATCTTTATATCGGCCAGGAGGCCGTGGTGGTCGGCATGCAGCATTGCCTCAAGGAAGGCGATCAGGTCATCACCTCCTACCGCGACCACGGCCATATGCTGGCCTGCGACATGGACCCCAAGGGCGTGATGGCGGAGCTGACCGGGCGCATCGGCGGCTACTCCAAGGGCAAGGGCGGCTCCATGCACATGTTCAGCAAGGAGAAAGGCTTCTTCGGTGGGCATGGCATCGTCGGCGCCCAGGTCTCGCTGGGGGCGGGCCTCGCCTTCGCCAACTGGTATCGCGAGAACGACAATGTCTGCCTCACCTATTATGGCGAAGGTGCCTCCAACCAGGGGCAGGTCTATGAGAGCTACAACCTCGCGGCGCTGATGAAGCTGCCGGTGGTGTTCATCATCGAGAATAACCGTTACGCCATGGGCACCTCGGTCGAGCGCGCCTCCGCCTCGCGCGATCTCTCGCTGAACGCCGCCGCCTGGGGCATGCCCAGCCTGGCCGTGGACGGCATGGATGTGCTGGCGGTGAAGGAAGCCGGTGAGCAGGCGGTGGCGCATTGCCGCGCCGGCAAGGGCCCGTTCCTGCTGGAGATGAAGACCTATCGCTATCGCGGCCACTCAATGTCCGACCCGGCGAAGTACCGCACCCGCGAAGAGGTGCAGAAAATGCGCGCCGAGCATGACTGCCTGGATTCCGCCCGCAAGAAGCTGGAGGAGGCCGGCATCGCCGAGGCCGATCTGAAGAAGCTGGATGAGGCGATCAAGGCCCGGGTGCAGGAGGCGGCTGATTTCTCGCAAAGCTCGCCCGAGCCCGATCCGTCCGAACTTTACACTGACGTGCTGCTGGAGGGCTAAGACACCATGACCGACATTCTGATGCCCGCCCTCTCCCCCACCATGACCGAGGGCAAGCTCGCCAAATGGCTCAAGAAAGTGGGCGATGAGGTGAAGTCCGGCGATGTTCTGGCCGAGATCGAGACCGACAAGGCGACCATGGAGGTGGAAGCCGTCGATGAAGGCACGCTGACCGCCATTCTGGTCGAGGAAGGCACTGAGGGTGTCGCCGTGAACGCGGTGATCGCCCAGCTCAATGGCGGCTCGGACGCCGCCAAGCCCGCCCCGGCCCCAGCACCCAAGGCCGAGGCTGCGGCCCCGAAGGCCGAAGCCCCGAAAAAAGCGCCCACCACGCCGCAGGAGCCGGTCGAGAAGGAATGGGGCCCGACCAAGACCATGACCGTGCGCGAAGCCTTGCGCGAAGCCATGGCCGTCGAAATGCGCGCCGATAAGGACGTGTTCCTGATGGGCGAGGAAGTCGCCCAGTATCAGGGCGCCTATAAGGTCAGCCAAGGCCTGCTGGACGAATTCGGTGCGCGCCGCGTCATCGACACCCCGATCACCGAGCATGGCTTCACCGGCATGGCCGTGGGTGCGGCGATGAACGGGCTGAAGCCGATCCTGGAGTTCATGACCTTCAACTTCGCCATGCAGGCGATCGACCAGATCATCAACTCCGCCGCCAAGACGCTCTATATGTCCGGCGGCCAGATGGGCGCGCAGATCGTCTTCCGCGGCCCCAACGGTGCCGCCGCCCGTGTCGGCGCCCAGCACAGCCAGTGCTACGCCTCCTGGTACGCGCATTGCCCGGGCCTGAAGGTCGTCGCCCCCTGGTCCGCCGCCGATGCCAAGGGCCTGCTGCGCGCCGCCATCCGTGACCCCAACCCGGTCGTGTTCCTGGAAAACGAGATCCTGTACGGCCACTCCTTCGAGGTGCCGGAAGATGAGGATTTCATCCTGCCGATCGGCAAGGCCAAGATCGAGCGCGAAGGCAGCGATGTCACCATCATCGCCTTCTCGATCATGGTGGATACGGCGCTGAAGGCGGCTGAGACGCTGGCCGAGCAGGGCATCTCCGCCGAGGTCATCAATCTGCGCACCATCCGCCCGCTGGATACCGAGACCATCGCCGCCTCGGTGAAAAAGACCTCGCGCGTGGTGAGCCTGGAGGAAGGCTGGCCCTTCGCCGGTATCGGCTCCGAGATCATCGCCACCGTCACCGAGCATTGCTTCGACTGGCTGGATGCCCCGCCGGCGCGCGTGGCCGGCGTTGACGTGCCGATGCCCTATGCGGCCAACCTTGAAAAACTGGCGCTGCCCCAGCCCGACTGGGTGGTGGATGCCGTCAAGAAACTGTTCTGATCCGGGAGGCGTTCAACATGGCCATTAACATCCTGATGCCGGCCCTCTCACCGACCATGACCGAGGGCAAGCTCGCGAAATGGGCGAAGAAGGAAGGCGATGAGATCAAGTCTGGCGACGTGATCGCCGAGATCGAGACCGACAAGGCGACCATGGAAGTGGAAGCCGTCGATGAAGGCTTCCTCGGCAAGATCCTGGTGCCGGAAGGCACTGAGGGGGTTGCGGTGAATGCGGTGATCGGGCTGATCACCGCCTCCAAGGACGAGAAGGTGGACGGCCCTGCCCCCGCCGCCGCGCCCAAGGCGGAAGCGCCGAAGGAAGAGGCCAAGGCTGAGGCGCCAAAGGCCGCCCCAGCAGCAGCTCCCGCCGCCTCGCATGGTGAGCGGATCTTCGTCTCGCCCTTGGCCAAGCGCATCGCCAAGCAGTCCGGCATCGATCTGGCCACCATCAAGGGCTCCGGCCCGAATGGGCGGATCGTGAAGGCGGATCTGGACGGCAAATCCGCCACCGCGCCGAAGGCCGAAGCCGCGCCGGCTGCTGCCCCGGCCGCCGCCGCGCCGAAGCCGGCCGCCCCGGCCCCGGTCATCACCGCGCCGCATAAGAAGATCCCCAACTCCACCATGCGCAAGGTCATCGCCAAGCGCCTGACGGAATCCAAGCAGACCGTCCCGCATTTCTACCTCACGGTGGATATCGAGCTGGACAAATTGCTGGCGCTGCGCGGCGAGCTGAACGGCAAGTCGCCGAAGGACGGCCCGGGCGCCTTCAAGCTCTCGGTGAATGATCTCGTCATCAAGGCCTGCGGCGTCGCCCTGGCCCGGCACCCGGCGGTGAATGCCTCCTGGACCGATGAGGCGATCATTCAGTACGACAATGTCGACATCTCCGTCGCCGTTGCCGTCCCGGATGGTCTGATCACCCCGATCGTCAAGAACGCCGACAAGCTCGGCCTGGCCGGCATTTCCAACGCGATGAAGGATCTCGCGGGCCGTGCCAAGGCCGGCAAGCTGAAGCCCGAGGAATTCCAGGGCGGCGGCTTCTCCATCTCCAATCTGGGCATGTATGGCATCAAGGATTTCTGCGCCATCGTGAACCCGCCGCAGGCCGCCATTCTGGCTGTCGGTGCGGGGGAGAAGCGGGCCGTGGTGAAGGGCGATGAGATCAGGATCGCCACGGTGATGAGCGTCACCCTGTCCACCGACCACCGCGTGGTCGATGGCGCGCTGGGCGCTGAATTCCTGCAGACCCTGAAGGGCCTGATCGAAGAGCCGCTGAGCCTGATGCTCTAACCCCGCTGGGCCGAGGGCTTTGGCTGCGCCACGCCCCCGGCCCAGGTTGCAAAAGTTTTTTGCGCCGCTTTTTTTCAAAAAAGCGGCATAAAAAGGAACTCCAAAATGGCTGACAAATTCGACGTTATCGTGGTCGGCGGTGGCCCGGGCGGCTATGTCGCCGCCATTCGCGCCGCGCAGCTGAAGCTGAAAGTGGCACTGGTCGAGGCCAAGCATCTGGGCGGCATCTGCCTGAACTGGGGCTGCATCCCGACCAAGGCGCTGCTGCGCTCGGCCGAGGTGAAGCATCTGATCGACCATTCCGAAGCGTTCGGCATCACCGTTGGCGATGTGAAGGTGGATCTGGCCAAGGTGGTGGCGCGCTCACGCGCTGTCTCCAAGCAGCTCTCGGGCGGCATCGGCCATCTGATGAAGAAGAACAAGGTCACCGTCTATGACGGCTATGGCAAGCTCGCAGGCTCGGGCAAGCTCTCCGTGACCAAGGACGGCAAGCCGCTCGCCGAGCTGGAAGCCCCGCACATCATCCTGGCCACCGGTGCCCGTCCCCGCCAGATCCCGGCCTTGAGGTCGATGGCAAGCAGATCATCTCCTATTTCGAGGCGATGGTGCCGGAAACCCTGCCGAAATCCCTGCTGATCATGGGCTCTGGTGCCATCGGCATCGAATTCGCCAGCTTCTACAACACGCTGGGCGTGGATGTGACCGTGGTGGAGATGGTCGACCGCATCATGCCGGTGGAAGACGCCGAAATCTCAGCCATCGCCCGCAAGCAGTTCGAGAAGCAGGGGATCAAGATCCTGACCTCCGCCGTGGTCAAAAAGGCCGAGAAGGGGGCGAAATCCGTCAAGGTGACGGTCGAGGCCGGCGGCAAGGAACAGATCTTCGAGGTCGAGAAAGTGATCTCGGCGGTCGGCATTGTCGGCAATGTCGAAAATATCGGTCTGGAAGGCACCAAAGCGAAGGTCGATCGCACCCATGTGGTGGTGGATGGCTATGGCAATACCGGCGAGCCGGGCGTCTATGCCATTGGCGATCTGGCCGGCCCGCCCTGGCTGGCGCACAAGGCGAGCCACGAGGCGATCGTCTGCGTCGAGAAAATCGCCGGGCTCAACCCGCACCCGTTCGAGACCGGCAACATCCCCGGCTGCACCTATGCGCACCCGCAGGTGGCCAGTGTCGGCCTCACCGAGGCCAAGGCCAAGGAAGCCGGGCATGAGGTCAAGGTTGGCCGCTTCCCGCTGATCGGCAATGGCAAGGCGATTGCCCTGGGCGAACCGGACGGGCTGGTGAAAACCATCTTCGACGCCAAGACCGGCGAATTGCTCGGCGCCCATATGGTCGGGCCGGAAGTGACGGAGATGATCCAGGGCTATGTCATCGCCCGCCAGCTGGAAAGCACCGAGGCCGAGCTGATGGAAACGGTGTTCCCGCACCCCACCGTCTCGGAAGCCATGCACGAATCCGTGCTTGACGCTTACGGCCGGGTCATCCACTTCTAGACCAGCGCGGCGCTCCCGCAATGTGATAAAGCGAGCCGGATGGAGACATCCGGCTCTCGGTAGCGCCCCCTTTGCAGGGGGCGTTTCTTTTAGGGATAAGTGGAATCATGGCCACACGTATCGAGATCGACCACCGGGTCCGGCATCCGGAAAAGCAGCACCGGAAAGACAATCCGATCGCCCGCAAGCCGGACTGGATCCGCGTCAAGGCGCCGACCCACCCGGTCTATCACGAGACCCGCGCCTTGATGCGCGACAAGAAGCTGACCACCGTGTGCGAGGAAGCGGCCTGCCCGAATATCGGCGAATGCTGGTCCCAGCGCCACGCCACGATGATGATCATGGGCGAGATCTGCACCCGCGCCTGCTCCTTCTGCAATGTCTCCACCGGCCTGCCGAACGCGCTGGATGCGGATGAGCCGCGCCGCGTCGCCGAGGCCGTGGCCCAGCTCGGGCTGCGCCATGTGGTGATCACCTCGGTCGATCGTGACGATGTGCCCGATGGCGGGGCGGCGCATTTCGCCGCCGTCATCGCCGCCGTGCGCGACGCCGCCCCCGCCACCACCATCGAAATCCTCACCCCGGATTTCCTGCGCAAGCCCGGCGCCATCGCAATGGTCACCGCCGCCAGGCCGGACGTGTTCAACCATAATTTCGAGACCGTGCCCCGCCTCTACCCGACCATCCGGCCCGGCGCGCGCTATTATCAATCCATCCGCCTGCTCGACCAGGTGAAGCAGCTCGATCCGTCGATCTTCACCAAATCCGGCCTCATGGTTGGCCTGGGCGAGAGCAAGTCCGAGATTTCCCAGGTGATGGATGATCTGCGCATCGCCGATGTGGATTTCCTCACCATCGGGCAATATCTGCAGCCCACGGTGAAGCATGCCGCGGTGGAGAAATTCTGGACGCCCGAGGAGTTCGAGGAGCTGGCCGGCATGGCCCGCGCCAAGGGCTTCCTGCAGGTCTCAGCCACCCCCCTCACCCGCTCCTCCTATCATGCCGATGCGGATTTCGAGCAGCTGCGCGCCGCCCGGGCCAAGCAGCTGGCGGGCTGAGCACGCCCCCGCATGACCAAGTTCGCGCAGCAGAAAATCGTCCCCTATACGCCCCAGCAGCTCTACGCGCTGGTGGCGGATGTGGCCAAATATCCGAAATTCCTGCCCTGGTGCGTGGGGGCGCGGATCCGCAGCCATGTGAACAACCTGATGATCGCGGATCTGACCATCGGCTTCGGCCCGTTCCGGGAGAGCTTCACCTCCCGCGTCACGCTGCTGCCCGGCTCGGGCGAGGGCCCCTGTGCCATCCGCGTGGAATATGAGAACGGCCCGTTCAAATATCTGCATAATCGCTGGGATTTCGCCCCGCACCCGGAGGGCTGCGCGGTGGATTTCTTCGTCGATTTCGAATTCCGCAACATCATCCTGCAGAAGGCCATCGGCGCGGTGTTCACCGAGGCGGTGCAGATGATGGTCAACGCCTTCCTCAAACGCGCCGCCAGCGTCTATGGCGAGCCGCCCAGACCAGCCCCCGCCCCCACCGGCCAGCCCGCCCCGCAGGTGAAGTGAGCGGCGTTTGCGTCCCGCACGGGAACTGCGTCAAGCGGCCGGCTGATATCCAAGCGCGGCCCCCAGATCGCGGAAATGGGCCAGCAGGCTGTCATAATGGCCCAACGCCACCGCTTCGGACGCATCCGGGTAGGTTCGCGCATAAAATAGCGGATCGAAATTTTGTATCACATGCTCCCGGCGCGCGCCGATGGCCAGATAATGCGCCAGAGCCGTGCCGCGCCCCTCCCGCACATCCAGCGCCGCATCCGCATTGCGCGCCAGATAGCGCGTGCCGTCGAAATCCTTGAGCTCGATCCGGCTTGGCTTGCGTTTCTCCAGCCGGGCGAGCATGTCGCGCAATTCCTGCGCCGTGGCAAACCGCGCCTGCGCGCCGAGCAGATCCTGCATTTGCCAAAACCGCGCGGGATTGGCCTGCAGCCCAACCGCCGTAACCGGCGGCAGCAAGACATAGCGAAACGCCGGCTCCTCCAGGGGCAGATAAAGCTGCCCCACCTGCAAGACCGGGCTGAACATGCCACCGACCGGCACATAGGTGCGCTGCGCCTCGCTCAACCAGGCCGCCAGCCAGGAGAATGTCGAAATGCTCAGCGCCAGATTGGCGGACCGGCGCAGCACCTCGAAATCATAACCGGGACTGGTACCGGCAACGAACTGCGCCCGCGGAAAGGCGGCGCGCAAGCCGGCACTATAAGAGTCCTCGCCAAGCTGCCCGTAAAACACCAGCTCCAGGCCGCTCTCTTCCTGTAATTTCGCGTAATACGCCGGAGGCAGCGGAAAATAGCCAGGATACTCGCCGTTCAGGATCTCGTTCGCGCGCACGCTGCAGACCAGCTGGCCGGGGCCAAATCCCTGCACGGCCTCCTGCCCCGGAACAGGCGGCAGCAAGGCCCGGCAGGTCGCGCGCGACGGGTAATGTGAGACATGAAAACAATACCCCTCCAGACAGATCGCATCCACCTCATCACGATCCAGGCACGCCGCCAGCCCGGCCACGTCCAGATGATAATCGTCTCCCGTGCCCGCACTTTCACGGGCGGGCGGGCGGGGCGCCGGCGCCTCGCGCTGCCACATCGGCAGCTGGATATTGGTCACAACCGCCCCAGCCACACGCCGCGCGATTCCCTCAGCGGTGAGATATTGCAGCGCCCTGTTGCCAATATTTCCATGCGGGTGGATCCAGACCTGTTTGCGCCCGCGCCAGCCCGGCACCGGCACCGCCCGCAACACCCCATCGCGCGCTTGCAGCTCCAGCGTGGCCAGGTCCTGTTGAAGTGGCAGCGGCAACTGGCCGGGCAACTCCACCACATGTTCGCCGAAAAACAGATTGAAGGCGCAAAACCCCGCCTTGACCGGCGAACCGCCATTCACCGACCAGTATTGCGCCACGATCCGGTGGATCAGCTCAACATCGCGCGCCGGCACCGGCAGAAAATGCTCCCATTCCTTGGCTGCAGCGGAGAGAAAGCTCAGCTCGCCATCCGGCCGGGCCACGAGAAAAAGTTCATCAGCATGAAACAGCAGACTGCCTTGGTAATGCCCCTCCTGAATGGCGAGGGTCGAAGGCAGGTTGGGGAGGGTGGCCCGCTCGGCATGCGCCACGGAAAGAATGGCGCCGGTCGGGGTTGGCTCCAGCCCCAGCACGATATGCTGGGGTTCCAGTGCGTCCGGTGCCCGGTGCACCAGTGAGGATGAGCCTGTGTCCAGACATATCAGCGTGCCGAACCAGGTGAACATCGCAATGCGGGGTAAGGGCGGCAAGGGCGCAAGAGCTTTTTGCATGCGCACCAAAGGTTAAGCCAACGAAACAGATGCGTCCATCGCTTCAATCCACCCAGACCAAATTATGATGGTCAAAAATGCGCGGCATATCCGGCTTGATGATCTGGAAAAACGGCGAGATGTCGAAATCACGCGGCGTGAACAGGCCGGTATCGTGGATATGATAGATCTCCCGCACCTTCGCCGCTGCCGCCCCGGGGGCACTGAGGACGGGATCTCGGGCAGGATCGGATAATGCGCCGCCTGAAACGCCTCAGCCACCAGGGTTGAGCAGATCGCCCGGCTGGGATCGGCGGAGCCGACCGCGATCGCCCGCCGCCGCCAGGCGCGCGGCACCGGCAGCGGCACCATATAGCGCGCCAGATCCGCCACATGCTTCAGGTCATATTGCGCGCCCAGCCTGGCCTGCGCGTGGGCAACGACGATATCCGCATCCGCCTCGGTCAGGCTGATCGGCCGGCAGACGCGCAGATGGTAAGGCGCCAGCTCCGAGAGCGGAAAGCGCCGCACGCCCTGCAGCACATCCGCCTCGATGCACATGCCCCCGCCCGCATACAGCACCGCATGCGACCAGCTGGACTGGGTGAGATATTTGATCACCGCGCTGATGCGCAGATTACCCTCGACCAGGATCACATCGGCCTTGCGCAGCAACGCCTGCAGCGCGACCAGATCCACCGGCAGGGCCGGGGCGGCCTCGACCTCCTGGGTCAGGAAGCTCGCCAGCCAGCCCCGACGATGCGGCGGAGCCGGTTCACCGCGTCAGGCCTTCTTGCGCGTCTTCACAGGCTTGGCCGGCGCCAGCAACGGGGCGAGGAAGCGGCCCGTATAGCTGCCTTCACTCGCGGCGATATCCTCCGGCGTGCCGGTGGCGATGACGCGGCCACCGCCCGCGCCGCCCTCCGGCCCGATATCGATAATATGATCGGCGGTTTTGATCACTTCGAGATTATGCTCGATGACGATGATGGTGTTGCCGGCATCCACCAGCGCGTGCAGCACCTCCAGCAGCTTGCGGATATCCTCGAAATGCAGCCCGGTGGTCGGCTCATCGAGAATATAGAGCGTGCGCCCGGTGGCCCGGCGCGCCAGCTCCTTGGCCAGCTTGATACGCTGCGCCTCGCCGCCTGAAAGTGTGGTCGCCTGCTGGCCGAGCTTGATATAGCCGAGCCCGACGCGCGCCAGGATCGAGAGCCGGTCATGGATCTTCGGCACCGCGGAGAAGAACACCAACGCCTCGTCCACCGACATATCCAGCACATCGGCGATGGATTTGCCGCGGAACTTCACCTCCAGCGTCTCGCGGTTATAGCGCTTGCCCTTGCAGGTATCGCAGGTGACGAACACGTCCGGCAGGAAGTGCATCTCGATCTTCAGCACGCCATCGCCCTGGCAGGCCTCACAGCGCCCACCTTTCACGTTGAAGCTGAAGCGGCCGGGCTTATAGCCGCGCGCGCGCGCCTCCGGCATCTCGGCGAACCAGTCGCGGATCGGCGCGAACAGATCCGTATAGGTGGCGGGGTTGGAGCGCGGGGTGCGGCCGATCGGCGACTGGTCGATATCGATGATCTTATCGAGCTGCTCCATGCCTTCGATCTTCTCGAACGGCGCCGGCACCTCGCCCGAGCCCATCAGCCGGCGCGAGAGCGCCTTGTAGAGCGTGTCGATCACCAGCGTCGATTTGCCGCCGCCGGAAACGCCGGTGACACAGGTAAACAGCCCGAGCGGGAAGGTCGCGGTGACATCCTTCAGATTATTGCCGCGCGCACCGACGAGCTTGATGGTGCGGTTCTTTTGCACCGGGCGGCGCGGCGGCACCGGGATCGAGCGCCGGCCGGAGAGATAATCCCCGGTGACGGATTTCGGGTTGGCCGCGACCTCCGCCGGCGTGCCCTGCGCCACCACATGCCCGCCCTTCACCCCGGCTTCCGGCCCCATATCCACCAGATGATCGGCGGCGCGGATCGCATCCTCGTCATGCTCCACCACCAGCACGGTATTGCCGAGGCGCTTGAGCCGCTCCAGCGTGCCCAGCAGCCGCTCATTATCGCGCTGATGCAGGCCGATGGAGGGCTCATCCAGCACATAGAGCACGCCGGTAAGCCCGGAGCCGATCTGCGAGGCGAGGCGGATGCGCTGGCTCTCCCCGCCCGAGAGCGTCGCGGAAGAGCGCGCCAGGGTGAGATAATTCAGCCCGACATCGAGCAGGAATTGCAGCCGCTCCTCGATCTCCTTGAGGATGCGCCGGGCGATTTCCAGGCGCTGCGGGGTGAGGGTTTCCGCGACGCCGCCAAACCAGTCCCGCGCCTTGTCGATGGACAGCTCCGCCACCTCGGCCAGGTTTTTTTCCGCCACCTTCACCGCCAGCGCCTCCGGGCGCAGCCGCGCGCCGTTACAGGCCGCACAGGGGCGCTCGGCATGGTAGCGGGAAAGCTCCTCACGCACCCAGGCGGAATCGGTTTCCTTGTAGCGCCGGTCGAGATTCTTGATGATCCCCTCGAACGGCTTCACGACATTATAGGCGCGCGCGCTGTCCTTGTAGGTGAATTTGATCTCCTCCTTGCCGGAGCCGAACAGGAACACCTCGCGCACCTCCTCGGGCACATCCTCCCAGGCGGTGCCCAGTCTCACCCCGTAATGCTTGGCGATGGCGGCGATGGTCTGATCGTAATAGGGCGATTGCGCGTTGGCCCAGGGGGCGATGGCATTGTCATCCAGCGCCCGGCGCTCATCGGGCACCACCAGATGCGGGTCGAAATAGATCTCATGCCCCAGCCCATCGCATTCCGGGCAGGCGCCATGCGGCGAGTTGAAGGAGAATAGCCGCGGCTCGATCTCCTCGATGGTGAAGCCGGACACCGGACAGGCGAAGCGCGAGGAAAACACCGTGCGCTCCTGATTGTCGTGATTTTCGGCATAGACGATGCCATCCGCCAGCCCGAGCGCGGTCTCGAAACTATCCGCCAGGCGCTGCTCCAGCCCGGGCTTGACCACCAACCGGTCGACGACGATCTCGATATCGTGTTTCAGCGTCTTTTTCAGCGCCGGCGCCTCGGCGATTTCATAGACGGTGCCGTCGATCTTGGCACGGGTGAAGCCCTTGCGCTGATACTCCGCTAGCTCCTTCCTGTATTCGCCCTTGCGGCCCCGGATCACCGGGGCCAGCAGCAGCAGCCGCGTGCCCTCCGGCATCGCCATCACCCGGTCCACCATCTGGCTCACCGTCTGCGCCTCGATCGGCAGGCCGGTGGCGGGCGAATAGGGCACCCCGGCGCGCGCCCAGAGCAGGCGCATATAATCATGGATTTCGGTGACGGTGCCGACGGTGGAGCGCGGGTTCTTCGAGGTCGTTTTCTGCTCGATGGAGATGGCCGGGGAGAGCCCCTCGATGCTGTCCACATCCGGCTTGCCCATCAGCTCCAGGAACTGCCGGGCATAGGCGGAGAGGCTCTCCACATAGCGCCGCTGCCCCTCGGCATAGATGGTATCGAACGCCAGGGAGGATTTGCCGGAGCCGGACAGGCCGGTGATGACCGTCAGCTGCTCGCGCGGAATCTGGATGTCGATATTTTTCAGGTTATGTTCGCGCGCGCCGCGAACAGTAATGAAGCCGGCACCCTTCTGTTCCGCCATGATCGATCCTGGATGTTCGTGATACGTTCTTGTAAGATAGGGTCTCGCCGCGTATAAAGCAACGCTGGCCACCGCGTGGCGGATGCGCTATCCTGGAAGACAATTTTGAGTTGTAGAGGGCGACATGGCTGGTAGTGTGAACAAGGTGATTCTGGTGGGCAATCTCGGGCGCGACCCGGAGATCCGCAACACCCAGTCCGGCATGAAGGTCGTCAACCTGGCCGTCGCCACCTCCGAGAGCTGGAACGACAAGGCCAGCGGCGAGCGCAAGGAGCTGACCGAGTGGCACCGCGTGGTCATCATGAATGACCGTCTGGCGGATGTGGCCGAGAAATACCTGAAGAAGGGCTCCAAGCTCTATCTGGAAGGCAAGCTGCAGACCCGCAAATGGACCGACCAGTCCGGCCAGGAGCGCTATACCGCCGAGATCATGATCGGCCGCTTCAACGGCGAGCTGGTGCTGCTGGACCGTGCCGGCGGTGGTGGCGGCGGCATGGGTATGGGCGGTGGCATGAGTGGTGGCATGGGCGGTGGCGACGAGTACGCGCCGCGCGCCGCCTCCGCCCCGGCCGCGAAATCCCCCGCCCGCGCTGTCGGCGGCTGGGATACGCGGCCGAGCACTGGCGATCTGGACGACGAAATCCCGTTCTAACCCCCGCCTGACCTCGGCGGCTTGCCGCAAACCGCGCCTTTCCGGCGCGGTTTTTTTATGGTGAACAATCCGGCCGCCCACGTCTTTATCGTTACGAATCCAGCATATATGTGCTAAATCGCACCTAATTTAAAAAACGGTATCATCATAGCTTATTATAACGTCCGCGCGTCGATTCAAAAAAACATCAACCCTAACGTGCCACGGCGTCGCGGCCAGATCCGGTCAAATCTCTTTTAAAGCAATCAAAAAATGCTGTTAAATTCAATAGCCTTTTCTGACAGCCTACTTTTCTGTCGAAAAGATTAAAGCCACTTCATTTTCTGCGCTCAGCCTACCGACGCGATTCATTTTGCTTGAAGTTGATGCGAAATCATTACTATCGATACATGCAAAGATAGCTTCACAAACATCCTTTCACTAAACGTTCGCCTTGGGCACCAGATCAGAATGAAGCCGACCTTCCGCGCCTTTGCCGCATGGCTGGCCGCTTTGGCAGGGCAGAAACGCGCGAGCACTGCACTGCTCACCGCCTCAAGCACGCCCCGCTTCAGTGACCCGAGGTGATCCGCCGCGCCAAAGCCTGCGTAGACAGATTTTAACCCGGAAGGACCGATCCATGCGCGGATGGCTGCTCATTCCCTTGCTGCTGCTGATCTCAGGCTGTGCCGGAACCCCCGCGCCCGTCATCGCGCCGCAACCGCAGAAACCGGTTGAGATGTCGCGCCTGTTTACCGGCACCTGGTACGAAATCGGCCGCATCCCGATGCAGCTGACCGATGGCTGCGTCGCCGGCACCACAAGCTATTTCGCCAACGCCCAGGGCCAATTGATGGAGCGCGATGCCTGCCGCATGCACACGCCGGCGGGCAGGGAAAAATCCTTCCAGGGCACCGTCGCGATTCTGGCGCCCGGGGCCAACAACAAATTTCTCGTGCGCTACCGGCTCTGGCACCTGTTCACCATCCCCTACACCTACTGGGTCCTCGATCACGCCGCCGATTATAGCTGGTTCATCGTCGCCAACCCGCAAATGACGCTGCTTTCCTTCTTCACCCGCACACCCGATCCCTCCCCGGCGCTGGTGGAAAAGCTGACGGCGCGTGTCCGTGCGCTGGGCTATGAAGGCAAGCTGGAATATCCCGCCCGCTTCCCGCCGACCGGCCAACCGGGTAAATGACGCGGATAACGGGAGACATTCCATGCGGCTCTGGGCCATCGCCTTCATTCTCTGCGCCGCCGCCAACGCCGCCTTGGCCGATGAGGCCAGCCAGTGCCAGGCGCGGCAAGGCCAGTACCTAACCGGCACCATCGCCCATGGCCCGTTCTTCGTCCGCGCCCGGGCGTATCGCGACGGGGTGGCGCTTTCCCACAGCAAGATCCTGCTGCGCGGCGATGATGGCCAGATCTATGATATTCGCGCGGATAACGTCTTCGCGGCCGGCTACGATGCGGCCCCCGGGGCGGTGCCGGCGCCACTTTCAGCGCTGCATCCCGGCATGCGGCTGGCGCTGTGCGGCAAACTCTACAGGCTGCGCAACGGACGAATGGGAATGGACTGGGTGCATACCAATTGCGACGACACCCCGCGCCCCAGCGCCCCGGATGGGTTTCTGAAACAGCTCGGCCCGGACGCAACGCCCGGGCCGAACCTTGAAAATGCCCGCGAATATTGCCGGCTTTGGTAAAGCCCGGCGCGCGTCTGAATCTAACCCGCCATTTGTCAGCCTTTAGGTAGCCGGCACGAGGCTGGACGCGCTCTTGCGCGCCATCACATAATAGACCGGGCTGATCACGCAGAGCCCAACGATCCAGGAGAGATCCACCCCATCCAGCGCCTTCGCCACCGGGCCGGTATAGAGATCGTTCGAGACAAACGGCAGCTGAATGAGAATCCCCAATATATAGCAGAAGATCGCGGATTTATTGAAGCGCCCATAGATGCCGCCCTCGGCGGTGAAAAACGCCCCGACATCATAATCCCCATGCCGCACCAGGTAGAAATCCACCAGATTGATCGCCGTCCAGGGCACCAGCACATAGAGCAGCAACAGGATGAAGTTGGTGTAGTTGGTCAGGAAGGCCCCCGCCGCGAACAAGGCGATGGCGAGACCAACTAACGTGATCGCGATGGCGGTGGTGGTGCGCGCCGCCGCCCCCGGCTTCCAGCCCGGCGCGAATGTATGCACCAGCGTGATGGTGGAGAGCACGCCGCAATAAAGGTTCATCGCATTGGTGCCGGCGATGCCGATGGAAAAAATGACCACAACCGGCACCGCGACCGCCCCGGTAAAGCTGGTGAGCCCCGCGACCGGATCACCATTCGCCGCAACCAGACCCAGCATCGCCCCCAGGATCATCGGGAAAATCGAGCCGAGCGTGCAGCCCCAGTAGGAGGCCCAGAACGCATCCTTGGCACCCGTATCATGCGGCATGTAGCGGCTATAATCCGAAACATAGGGCGCGTAGGCGATCTGCCAGAGCGCGCCGACCGAGACCATGCTGCAGAACCCGGCCAGGTTGAAATGGTTCATCGCCATGAAGTTGCCCGGCAGCCCATGCACCAGCACGATCCAGGCGAAGCTGACCAGCAGTGCCAGACCGGATGCCCAGGTGATCACCCGCGCGTAGGCGTGAATGAGGTCGTGCCCGAAAATCGTCGCGATCACGCTGATCACCGCGATCAGCACGATCAGCCAGCGCTGATCGATTCCCGCCGCGATCGTGTGCAAGGATTGTCCCGCGAGCACGATATTGGACGCCAGAAACCCGACATACATGACAATGACGATGGCCACCACCAGCACCGCGCCGATGGTCCCGAACTGCCCGCGCGTCTGCACCATCTGCGGCACGCCAAGCCGCGCGCCCTGCGCCGAGTGCAGCGCCATGAAAATCGCGCCGACCAGATTGCCGATGATGATCGAAAGGCAGGAGCTGGCGAAATCCAGCTTGAACACGGCTGATGCCAGCGAGCCGGTGATGATCGTCAGCATCATGATGTTCGAGCCGAACCAGATGGTGAACAGATCCCGCCAGGTACCGTGGCGCTGATCGAGAGGGATTTGGTAGATCGTATGTTGCTCGACTTTGCCAGGAGCTTCCGTGGCCATGTTGCTGTCCTTAGGGCTGGGGTGGTACGCCGCGGCGGCGCGGAGATCAGGCCGAAATCGCATCGCGCCATGCCGGCAAATATTGCCGGAGGTCGCGGCGCAAGCAGCTTGCGGGCGAGACAGAACGGTCACGCGGTGCACTCCATTATTTAATCTTAGCCACAGCTTACACGAATCGAGCAGGCTTCCGCATTGAATTAACCGAACCAAGAGCCTCCCTTTTTCTGTGCATCAGGATGTTTTTTGGGCATTCCCACGCCGACCGCGCCCGCCACGCAGGCAGATCCCAGACTTCACCTCTCCCTCTCCCCACGCTAGGAGTAGGGCATGACCCGCACCACCGCGCATCTTGCCAGCCTCACCGCCTTCCCCAGCATCAGCGCCGATCCGAACGAGGACCTCATCCGCTGGAGTGCCGGGATCGTCACCGCGGCTGGTGGGCGGGTTCATGTTTTGGCAGGTGCAAAGCCAGGAAAACTTAATATGCTGGCGAGCTTCGGGCCACAGACCGGGGCCGGCATCGTGTTGTCCGGCCATAGCGATGTCGTACCCGTAGCCGGCCAGGACTGGCATACCGACCCGTTCGCGCTGACCGCGAAGGACGGCAAACTGCTAGGCCGTGGCAGCAGCGACATGAAAGGCTTCCTCGCCGCCTGCCTCAGCGCCGCCGAACGCGCCGACAAAACCCGCCTCACCCGGCCGCTGCATCTGGCATTTTCCTATGATGAAGAAGTCGGCTGCCTTGGCGTGCGGGATTTGTTGGAGCGGCTGCAGGCGGAAAATTTCCAGGCCGAAGGCTGCATCATTGGCGAGCCAACAGCGCAGCAGGTCGGCTTTGGGCATAAGGGTAAGATTTTCGGCTGCTTTTGCTGTCATGGCCAGCCCGCCCATTCCGCCAACCCGGCGCTGGGCTGCAACGCCATCGGCCTCGCCGCGGAAATGGTCGGCGCGGCGGAAACACTTCAGGCCGAGCTCCTCGCCACCGGCACGCGCGATGCCGCCTACCCGTTTCCGGTCACCTCCGTGCATGTCGGCACCATCAAGGGCGGCAGCGCGCTGAACATCGTGCCTGAGCGCTGCGACGTGGAATTCGAAATCCGCAATATCGCCGGGGATGATCCGCATGCGCTGGTTGCCCAGCTGCGCGCCCGGGCGGCGGAGATCATCGCCCGGCGCGGGCAGGGCCGGATCGAAATCGAGATCGCCAACGAATATCCAGGGTTGGAGACCGCGCCCGAAGATCCGTTCGCGGCAAAGATCCTGGCCGCAGCCGGCACCAGCCCCTGCAAGATCGGCTTCGGCACGGAAGGCGGGTTGTTCCAGTCGCGGCTTGGCCTACCTGTCGTGGTCTGCGGGCCGGGCAACATCGACCGCGCCCACAAGCCAGACGAATATATCACCCAGGACGAGCTCGATCAGTGCGATGCGTTCCTGGACCGCGTGATCGCCTCCCTGAGCGCCTGAAATCGCCTCAGCGCGTGCCTGGCAGTTTCTGATTCAGCAGCAGCTCCCGGCATAATTCGATGAAGGCGTCGGCCGTCGGGGTGCGACGCAGCCCTTTCAACGTCGCAATCCCATAGATCAGAGGCCGCAACTTATCTTCCAAACTCAGGTAGGCGAGCTTGTGCCCGTCCAGCGTCGAGAGGTTTTTCGGCTGCGCATTGGCCAGCCCATACCCTTCGCCCCGCGCCACCAGGCTGCGAATGATGTCGATATAAGCATAGCGCCCGGCAATGCGCGGCGCGATGCCAACCTCACGGAACAAGGACAAGAAATAATCGCGGCTCATCGGCAGATCGAGCAACAGAAAATCCTCGCCCTCCAGCTCCTTCAAACTAACCGAGCGCCGCCGTGCAAAGCGATGCGACCCGCCGACAAACGCGTAGGGCGGCAGCGGCGCCATCGGCATGAAGTCGAAATCCGGTGGGATGTTCATATCGTAGGTCAGCAATAGGGCGATGCGGCCATGGCGCAGGCTTTCGAACAATTCCGCCTGGTTGCCGTCCAGCGCATTCACCCGCGCCGCCTCGTAGCGCTTGCGAAATACCGAGAGCATCTCCGGCACCGCCAGCGGAAACAGCGTCGAGAGACAGCCAATTTCCAGCGGTCCGCCAATCTTCGCTGAAATCATCGACGCGGCCGCCTGCACCTCTTCCGCCTGCAGCAGCAACGCCTTCGCTTCACGCAGAAAACGCTGCCCCTCGGCGGTCAGTGACAACCCTTGCGCGTGGTGACGGATGAAAAGCTGGATGCCAAACTCTTCCTCCAGCGCCGTGATCGCCGAGGAAATCGAAGGCTGCGAGATATTCACCCGCTCGGAGGCCTGGGTGATGCTGCCGGTCTCCGCCGTCGCGACGAAATAGCCAATCTGTTTCAGCGTGAAGCGCATGTTCCCGCCCTCAAGAAATTTGAATCAACATATCAGAAGATTATATTTTACAAAACCAGCAACAACGTGGAAACCGGATGCGACCGTTCAGGAGTTTCGCATGACCTTCTCCCTCGTCGCGCGCTGCCCACGTTCAGGCCAGTTTGCCGTTGCCGTCACCTCCTCATCGCCCGCCGTCGCGGCACGCTGCGCCTTTGCCCGTGCGGGTGTCGGTGCCGCAACAACCCAGAACGTGACCGACCCGCGGCTGGCACCGCAACTTCTGGATGCGCTGGAATCTGGCCTCACCGCCGCTGCGGCGATCGAAAAAATTGCAGGCAGCGCAAGCTTCCCCGAGTTCCGGCAACTGACCCTCATCGATACCCATGGAAAAACTGCAGTATTTTCCGGCGCCCGGACGCTTGGTGTCACCGGCGAGGCGCGCGGAAGCAACGCGGCCGCCGCCGGCAATCTGCTGGCCGATAACGGCGTTCCGCAGGCTGTGATCGACGCGTTTGTGGCCAGCGATCCGAACCTGGAACTTGGCGCGCGTGTGATCGAAGCGATGCTGGCGGGGCTTGCCGCCGGCGGCGAAGCCGGGCCGATCAAATCCGCCGGCCTCATCGTGGTCGACAAACAAGCCTGGCCGCTGGCGGATCTGCGGGTCGATTGGCACGACGCGCCGCTGCACGAACTCGCCCGGCTCTGGGAGATTTGGCAACCGCAAATGCATGACTACGTCACCCGCGCGCTGAACCCGACCGCCGCCCCCGCCTACGGCGTGCCGGGCGATGAGTGACGCCAGCCTCTAATTCAGATAATCCTGATCCAGCCGGCGGCGCATCTGCGCGAAATGCGCTTCGGCGAATTCCGGCTCGCTGTCCCAGGCTTGCGCGGTCTTCTCCGCCACCTCGTCATTCAGCACGCTGAGCGTCTGCCCGGTCGCGTAGGCCAGCATCAAGGTTCGGGCCCCGCGCTCGAAATGATAGAAGGCATCGAAGGCTTCGGCGGCAGTTTCGCCCGTGGCCAGCAGCCCGTGATTGCCCATCATCAGGATCTTCTTCTCGCCCAGAATCTTCGCCAAGCGCTCACCCTCGGCCTGGTTATCAGCCATCCCCGCATAGGCGCCATCCACCGCGACGCGGTTGAAGAACCGCGCACAGGTCTGATCCACCGGATATAATGTAGGGTCTTTCAGGCAGGCGAGCGCCGTGGCGTAGGCCGGGTGCAGATGCACCACACAGCGCGCCCGGGGCACCAGCCGATGGATCGCGCCATGGATCGCCCAAGCGGTGCTGTCCACATCTTCCGGCAATGCATTGGCCGCCCCATCCAGCAGCGCCAGTTCCGAGGCTTTCAGCGTCGCGAAATCACGCCAGCGGCGATTGATGAGGAATTGCGTGCCGTCATCGGACACTGCCAGCGAGATATGGTTGGCGGTCGCCTCCTGCCAATCCAGCATGGCGGAGAGCCTACATAAAGCCGCGAGCTCGCCGCGCAGCTTCATCTCACGTTGCTTCAAGTCGCTCATCACAATCCTCCAACAGCTCAGGGCAGTTCAGCGATCACGTCGATCTCGACCAGCCATTCCGGCCGCGCCAAAGCCACGATAACCAGCCCGGTGAACACCGGATAGACCCCCTTCAGCCAGCGTCCCGCGGTGCGATACACCGCCTCGCGATGCCGGATATCGGTGATATAGACGGTCACCTTGCAGATATGCTCCAGCGTCGCGCCGCATTCGCGCAGCAGCAGATCGATATTCTGCATCACCTTCTCGGTCTGCGCCGCCGGATCGCCAACGCCGACATTCTCGCGCGTGTCCAGATCCTGCGGCACCTGCCCGCGCAGATAGATCATCTTGCCCGTCACCACCGCCTGGCAGAGATCATTGTCGAGATTCTGCTCCGGATAGGTCTCCTTGGTGTTGAAGGGGCGAATACGCTTGTGAATCATCTCGAAAACTCCGCAGCCTACCCTACCATAGGCCGCCCGCCCCCTTTGTTAAACCTGATACTGCAAAGCCGTTGCATAAATTAAGCCGAACCAGTTGCCGGATTTTTCAGCAACAGACCTATAACGAGGGTAGGTTGAGGCCAAACTCCCGGGCGCAGTCCTTGGCGATGTCATAGCCCGCATCGGCATGGCGCATCACGCCGGTGGCCGGGTCGTTCCACAGCACCCGCTCCAGCCGCCTCGCCGCATCCTCAGTGCCATCCGCGCAAATCACCATGCCGGAATGCTGCGAAAACCCCATCCCGACCCCGCCGCCATGATGCAGCGAAACCCAGGTGGCGCCCGAGGCGCAATTCAGCAGCGCATTCAGCAACGGCCAGTCGGACACCGCATCCGAGCCATCCGCCATCGCCTCCGTTTCGCGATTGGGCGAAGCGACGGAGCCGCTATCCAGATGGTCACGCCCGATCACGATCGGCGCCTTCAGCTCGCCCTTCGCCACCATCTCGTTGAAGGCGAGCCCCAGCCGATGCCGGTCCCCCAGCCCGACCCAGCAGATGCGCGCCGGCAGGCCCTGGAAGGCAATGCGCTCCTTCGCCATGTCCAGCCAGTGATGCAGATGCTTGTCGTCAGGCAGCAGCTCCTTCACCTTCGCGTCGGTCTTGTAGATATCCTCAGGATCGCCCGAAAGCGCCGCCCAGCGGAACGGGCCGATGCCCCGGCAAAACAGGGGACGAATATAGGCCGGCACGAAACCGGGGAAGGTGAAGGCATTCTCAACCCCTTCCTCCTTCGCACGCTGGCGCAGATTATTGCCGTAATCGAAAGTCGGCACGCCCAATTTCACAAATTCCAGCATCGCCTCGACATGTTTGGCCATCGAGGCGCGCGCCGCCGCTTCCACCGCCTGCGGCGCGCTCTCGCGCCTGGCCTCCCACTCAGCAACGCTCCAGCCGGCGGGCAGATAGCCGTTCACCGGATCATGGGCGGAGGTCTGGTCGGTCAGCATGTCCGGCTTGATGCCGCGCTTGAGCATTTCCGGCAGAATTTCAGCGGCATTGCCCAGCAAGCCTACGGACACCGGCTTTTTCTCGGCAATGGATGTTTCGATGATCGCCATCGCCTCATCCAGCGTATCGGCGCGGACATCGACATAGCGTGTCTTCAACCGCATCTCGATCCGGCTCGCCTGGCATTCGATGGCAAGGCAGCTCATCCCCGCCATGGTCGCGGCGAGAGGCTGCGCGCCGCCCATGCCGCCCAGCCCGGCGGTGAGCACCCATTTACCGGCGACATCGCCGTTATAATGGCGCCGCCCCGCTCCCACAAAGGTTTCGTAAGTGCCCTGAACAATGCCCTGGGTGCCGATATAGATCCAGCTGCCCGCCGTCATCTGGCCATACATCATCAAGCCCTTGCGATCGAGCTCGTTGAAATGCGCCCAGTTCGCCCAGTTCGGCACCAGATTCGAGTTGGCGATGAGCACGCGCGGCGCATCCTTATGGGTGCGGAACACGCCCACCGGCTTGCCGGACTGGACCAGCAGGGTTTCATCATCGCCCAGGCTTTTCAGCGCACTGACGATCCGATCGAAGCTCTCCCAATCCCGCGCCGCCCGGCCGATACCGCCATACACCACCAGCTCTTCCGGCCGCTCGGCCACCATCGGGTCGAGATTATTCATCAGCATCCGCAACGGCGCTTCGGTCAGCCAGCTTTTCGCGGATAATATGCTGCCATGGTCGGCACGGATGATGCGGGCATTATCAAGGCGGGTCATGCGCTTAAACCTTTCAGAATGGTCTCAGGCACCGGCGGCACCGGCGCGGCGTGTTGTCCAAATCACAGGCGAGGCAAAATCTCAGGCAACCCCGGCAGATCAAACCCAGCCAAGGCGCCCTCACCCAGCAGCGCGATGGCCATCTCGATATCCGGGGCGAAATGCCGGTCCTCTTCCAGCTTCGGCACCGCCGCGCGCAATCTTGCACGCGCCGCCTCCAACAAAGCCGAGGAGGTCAGCGTATGAAAATCGCAGCCCTGCGCCGCCGCCAGCCATTCGATGGCGATGATCGCGCGCAGATTCTCATTCATCCGCAGCAACCTCCGCGCGCCATGGGCGGCCATCGACACATGATCCTCCTGGTTGGCGGAGGTGGGAATGGAATCCACCGAAGCCGGGTAGGCGTTCTGCTTGTTCTCGGAGACCAAAGCCGCCGCCGTCACCTGCGGAATCATGAAACCGGAATTCAATCCGGGTTTCGGCGTCAGGAAGGCCGGCAGGCCGGAGAGCACCGGGTCGACCAGCAGCGAAATCCGCCGCTCGGTCAGCGAGCCGATTTCGCACACCGCCATCGCGATCATATCCGCCGCGAAGGCCACCGGCTCGGCATGGAAATTCCCGCCGGAGAGGGCGACCGCCGGGCCGGTGAAGATCAGCGGATTATCCGTCACGCCATTGGCTTCCGTCTCCAACGTCGCCGCCGCCTGGCGCAGCAGATCCAACACTGCCCCCATCACCTGTGGCTGGCAGCGTAGGCAATACGGGTCCTGCACCCGCTCATCGCCTTTCAGATGCGAGGCGCGAATGGCCGACCCCGCCATCAGCCCGCGCAGCGCCTCCGCCACCTCCGCCTGGCCGCGATGCCGGCGCACCGCATGGATGCGCGGATCAAACGGCGCATCGGAGCCCTTCGCGGCATCGGTGGAAAGCGCGCCCGTCACCAGCGCCGCGCGGAAATTCGCCTCCGCCTCGAACAGCCCGGCCAGGGCGTTGGCGGTGGAAAATTGCGTGCCGTTGAGCAGCGCCAGCCCTTCCTTGGGCCCCAGCACCAAAGGCGCCAACCCGGCTTCCGCCAAGGCCAGCTCTGCATCCTTCGCCACACCACCGACGAAAATCGCGCCGACTCCCATCATCGCCGCGGTCATATGCGCCAGCGGCGCCAGATCGCCCGAGGCGCCGACGGAACCCTGCGCCGGCACCACCGGGATCAGATCCTTCGCCAGCATCGCCTCCAGCATGCGCACGGTTTCCACCCGCACGCCCGAGGCGCCCTGGCCGAGCGAGCCCATCTTCAAGGCCAGCATCAGCCGCGCCACCGCGACGGGCATCGGCGCGCCCACCCCCGCCGCGTGCGAGAGCACGAGATTGCGTTGCAACGTTGCCAGATCCGCATCCGCGATGCGCACCGAGGCCAGCTTGCCGAAGCCGGTATTGATGCCATAGACCGGCTCGCCCCGGCCCAGAATCTCTGCCACCGCATCCGCCCCGGCCTGAACAGCCGGAAGCGCCGCTTCGTCAAGTTCGACGACAGCGCCTTGATAGATATCGCGCCATTGGGCGAGGCTCATCGCCCCGGGGGTGAGTTTCATGCGGCACTCCAGATACGTTGATGTAGCGGGTTGAACCCGATGCGATAGACCAGCTCCGCCGGGCGCTCGATGTCCCAGATCGCGAGATGGCATTTGGCCCCTGGCTTCAGCACGCCTACATCCGACCGCCCAAGTGCGGCGGCGGCATGGCGGGTGACGCCGAGCAGGCATTCCTCAACCGTGAGGCGAAACTGCGTGGCGGCCATGTTCATTGCCAGCAGCAAGGAGAAAAGCGGCGAGGTGCCGGGGTTGAGATCGGTGGAAACCGCCATGCGCACCCCATGGGTTCGAAACGAAGCAACCGGCGGCAGCCTGGTTTCGCGCAGCGTGTAGAAGGCGCCGGGCAGCAGCACGGCAACACTGCCCGCCCGCGCCATCGCCGCTGCGCCATCCTCGCTGGTATATTCAAGATGATCCGCCGAGAGCGCGCCAAACCTTGCCGCCAGCGCCGCGCCGCCAAGGTCCGAAAGCTGGTCCGCATGCAGTTTCACCGCCAGCCCGCAACGCGTCGCCGCCTCGAACACCTGCGCCATCTCCTCAGGCGAAAAGGCGATGCCCTCGCAAAACCCATCCACCGCGTCGGCCAGTCTGTGTCGCGCGACATGCGGGATCATCTCCTCGCAGAGCAACCGCAGATAATCCTCACGCGCCATCTCCGGCGGAAATCCATGCGCGCCCAGGAAGCTGGTGACAACATCCACGGCGCCGCCAAGCGACTTTGCTACCTCAAGACATTTATATTCCGCCTCCGGCGCCAACCCATAGCCGGATTTGATCTCGATGGTCGTCACCCCTTCGGCGAGCAGCGCTTCCAACCGCAATTCCGCTGCGCGGCGCAACTCATCGAAGCTGGCCGCGCGTGTGGCGCGCATCGTGCCCATGATGCCGCCGCCCGCCCGGGCGATCTCCTCATAGCTTGCCCCAGCCAGCCGCGCCTCGAATTCCCCCGCCCGGCTGCCGGCATAAACCAGGTGCGTATGGCAATCGATCAGCCCGGGCGTGATCCAGCGGCCCTCGCAATCCACCATTTCCTCGGCCTGCATCGCGCGCATCGGCCCGGCATAGAGAATGCGCCCGTGCGCCTCTGCCACCATGCCCGGCTCCACCAGCCCCAGGCCCGGCAGATCCGGGTCCATCGTCGCCAGCCTCGCATTGGTAAAAATCCGCTCTGCCCGCATGTTCTGAACCTTGGCGTTGAGGGAAAAGTTGTATATACAATATGCACGTCCGGGAGAGCTGTCCAGTGTCCGATCGCATCATTTTCCGCCACGCGTTGCTCCCCCAGGGTTGGGCCGCGAATGTCGCCATCTCCTTCGCGGCCGGGCGGATCACGCAAATTGAAACCGGCATCGAAGGCGGTGCCGGCATCGCTTTGCCGGGCATGCCCAATCTGCACAGCCATAGCTTCCAGCGCGCCATGGCCGGCCGGGCCGAGCATCGCGGCGCCGGAACCGACAGTTTTTGGACCTGGCGCGAGCTGATGTACAAGCTCGCCTGGTCGCTGGACCCGGAGGATGTGCAGGCCATCGCCACCCTCGCCTTCACCGAAATGCTGGAAGCCGGCTTCACCGCGGTCGCGGAGTTTCATTATCTCCACCACGCGCCGGACGGCACGCCCTATGCCGACATCGCGGAAATGGCCACGCGCATCGCCGCCGCCGCCGCCGCCGCCGGGATCGATCTGCTGCTGCTGCCGGTGTTCTACGCCCATTCCGGCTTTGGCGGGCAGGCGCCGGCTGAAGGCCAGCGCCGCTTCATCAATTCGCTGGACAGCTACGCGCGGCTGCATGAACGTTGCCAGGCGTTGGCCGCCACCGGCTGCGCCCCGCATTCGCTGCGCGCCGCCACGCGTGAGGAAATCACCGCGCTGAATCATCTGAACGGCGCCGCGCCGTTTCACATCCACATCGCCGAGCAGACCGCCGAGGTGGAGGCCTGCCTGGCCTTCTCCGGCGCCAGGCCGGTTGAATATCTGCTGGCAAATGCCCCGGTTTCGGCAAATTGGTGCCTGGTCCACGCCACCCATATCACCCCCCAGGAAGCCGCCGGTATTGCAAACGCCCAGGCGGTGGCGGGGCTCTGCCCGATCACCGAGGCCAATCTCGGTGACGGTATTTTCCCCGCCCAGCATTTCACCGGCGCCTTCGGCATCGGCTCGGACTCCAACATCCTCATCGATGCCGCGCGCGAGCTGCAGATGCTCGAATATTCCCAGCGCCTGGCGCAGCGCCAGCGCAATGTCATGGCCACGGACACGACCCGCTCGACCGCCACCGCGCTCTACCAAAACGCGCTGGCCGGCGGGGCGCAGGCCATTGGGCTGCCGGCCGGCCTTGTCATCGGCGCCCCGGCCAGCTTCGTCACCATCGCCGGCGAAACGCCGGAGGATGCGCTGGCCGACGCCCTCTTCACCGCCCGCGCGCCCGCGCTGCGCGATGTCTGGGTGCGCGGCAAACGGCTGGTGGAAGCCGGACAACATATCCACGCCCGGCCCGCCCGCGCCGCGTTCGAGGCAATTTTGCGCAAGCGGCTGTGACCGCCATGCCGTCTCCCCGCCCCGCCAAACTCTATGAGCAGGTCAAAGCCTATCTGCGGGAGGGCATCGCCAGCGGCATCTGGAAGGTGGGCGAGAAAATCCCCTCCGAGTTCGAGCTGATGGAGCGCCTCGGCGCCTCGCGGATGACGGTGCATCGTGCCTTGCGCGAGCTTTCCGCCGAGGGGGTGCTGCTGCGCCTGCAGGGCGCGGGCAGCTTCGTGCAGGCTCCAGCCCCGCGCTCGCCCTTGCTGGAAATCCACGACATCGCCGAGGATATTGCCCGGCGTGGCCATGCCCATCGCGCGCAGGTGCTGGCGCTGGAAGCCCGCCCCGCGCCAGCGGACATCGCCGCCGAATTCGCCCTGCGCCCGCGCGCCAGGCTGTTCTATTCCGAGATCCTGCATTTCGAGGATGAAATCCCGGTGCAGCTGGAGCAGCGCTATGTCTCGCCCGGCTTCGCCCCAGATTATCTGGCGCAGGATTTCACCCGCCAGACCCCGAACCGCTATCTGCAGACCATCTCCCCGCCGAGCGAGGTGGAGCATGTCATCCACGCCACCCTGGCCGATGCCAAGCTGCAAGCGCTGCTGCGCCTGGACCCCCAGGACGCCTGCCTCTGCCTGCTGCGCCGCACCTGGACCCCGGCCGGCCCCGCCACGCGCTCACTGCTTACCCATCCTGGCAGCCGCTACAGCCTGGGCAGCCGCTACAAGCTGGCGGATTTCCACGCCCGGCCAGGCTAATTCTTTAAAATCAAAAGTTTTTTGGGCCGCTTTTTTTCAAAAAAGCGGCGAACAACGTTTGGGTGTGGGCGACACAGGCGCCCCCGCCCCGCTTTTCAAACCGCCGCCGGACGCGTAAATTTCCAGGGAGCCGCGTTGGAGGCGGAGCCGTTTGGATCAAGACACGCTGTATCTCAGCGCCGGGCTGGGGGTTCTGGGCCTCGGCATACTGGCGCTCTGTATCGACCTCCTGGCCGGCCGCCGCCGGCAGACGGCCCCGGCCAGCGGCCCGCAGGATGATCTGCACGCCTTCCTGCGCGCCGCGCCGCCGATGAAGGTGGAGGCCACGCCGCGCCTCGTGCCACCGGCTGAGCCCGCCGCACCCGAACCCGAATCCCAGCCCGCCCCGGAAACCGGCTTCGCCTTCCGCCGCCACGCCACCCGCGCGGCCATGGCCCCCCAAGCTGCCACCGCGCCGCGCCTGGCAGGAATGGACCTCACCTCCATCCAGAACGAAATCCGCGCCGCGCTCGATTCGCTGGTCGCCTTGCCGCCACCCTCCCCCGTCACGCAAGGGGCGCAGCTGGTCTGGGCCGAGCCGGGGCGTCTGGCCGTGCTCTCCCTCGGCCAGGCCGAGCCAGAGGACGGGCTGGCGCTGCTGCGCGAGGCCGGCATCGTCGCCCTCATCGCGGCGCAGGGCCATCCTTTCACCGCCCCCGGCGCGCTGGAAATCCTCACCTTGCCCGCCAGCGCGGACGCCGCCGCCCCGCTCGCCGCCACCCTTCGCAGCCGCCTCGCCGCGGGCGAAAAACTGGCTTTCTTTACCGATGAAACCGGGCTGAGCGGGGCCGCCGCCACGCTCGCGGCGCGGCTCTCCAGCCGGCGGGCAAGTTAAGAACATGGGAGAACTTTGACCCCCCAATAAACATTTGCGAACCTAAAGCCCCAGCCGGCGCAGGAATTCAGGCACGCCGGCGCTAGCCGGCGCTTCGATCACATGGTCGAAATAACGCCCCCCGGTCGGCGCCGGGTTGATCTCATACAGCACGCAGCCGCGCCCGTTTCGCCGCGCCTCAGCCGCGAACCCGGCCGCCGGATACACCACCCCGACGTGCCGATCGCGCAGAATACATCCGCCCGCGCCAGCGCCTCCAGAATCTCATCCATGAAATACGGGATCTCCCCGAACCAGACGATATCCGGGCGCATCGCCGCCGCGTCGCAGGCCGGGCAGATCGTCTCCACCCCGGACTCATTCAGCCACGGCCCCGCCGCACCGCATTCCGCGCAAAGCAGCCGGCGCAACTGGCCATGCATATGCAGCACATTCCGGCTGCCGGCCCGCTCATGCAGATCATCCACATTCTGCGTCACCAGCAGAAACTCACCCCGCCCGCGCCAGCCCTGTTCCAGCGCCGCCAGCGCCAGATGCCCCTCATTCGGCGCCACCTGGTTCAGCTGGGCCCGGCGCAGATTATAAAAGCGATGCACCAGCGCCGGATCCCGCAAGAACCCTTCCGGCGAGGCCACATCCTCGATGCTGTGATTTTCCCACAGCCCGTCCGCCGCGCGAAACGTGGCAATGCCTGAGTCCGCCGAGATCCCCGCCCCTGTCAGCACCACGATATTCACCGCCTGCCTCCTCGTCTGCGTCCTTTCACGCTATCAGGGCCGCAGCCTCATGCAAACCGCTTCCGCCCCGGCCGCGCATCCGATAAGAAGCTCTTGAAACCCGCCGAAACCATAAGCCCAATCAGCCAGCCGGGGCGCCGCAGAGCCGCCTTGCAAAGAACATCTACCTTCCTGACGTTTTTTCCTGTTTGCAGGGGATAATGCCCAAGCCGGACGAACTCCTCTTTGCCCTGAAGACCTTCACGGGCGCCATGCTCGCCTTCTTCATCTCCTGCTGGCTGGGGCTGGACAACCCGTACTGGTCGATGGCCACCGCCTTCATCGTCGCCAACCCCTATGCCGGGGCGATGCGCTCCAAGGCCGTCTATCGCTTCTTCGGCACGCTGATCGGCGGCACCGCGGCGGTGGTGCTGGTGCCCAACCTGGTCAACGCGCCGGTGCTGCTCTGCATCGCCATGGCGCTCTGGGTGGCGATGTGCCTCTATATCGCGCTGATGGACCGCAGCCCGCGCGCCTATACCTTCATGCTCTCGGGCTACACCGCCGGCATCATCGGCTTCCCCTCGGTCACCGATCCCAGCCATGTCTTCCAGACGGCGCTGACCCGCTGCGAGGAGATCACCCTCGGCATTGTCTGCACCACCATCATCGGCACCATCATCCTGCCGCGCTCGATCGGCCCGGTGCTGGCGCGGCGCATCAGCTCCTGGGTCAAGCCGGGGGTGGACTGGGCCAGCGCCGCGCTGGCGGGCGACGGTGAATCCCAGGCCGCGCGCGAGGCCCGCCGTCGTCTGGCCTTCGAGGCGACCGACACCGCGATGATGGTCTCCCAGCTCGCCTATGACGTCTCCAACATGCAATCGGCGGTGCGGCAGGTGACGAGGCTGCGCATGTATGTGATCAGCCTGATGCCGATCCTCAGCTCCATCGGCCAGCGCGTCGCCGAGCTGCGCCGGCTGGACGCGCTGACCCCGAAGCTGAAAACCGTGCTCGCCGCCACCGATCAATGGGTGCAGAGCGGCAAGGCGGATGGCGCCGATGCGCTGCTGCACGACATCCAGACGCTGGACCATGACACGCCGGACTGGGGCGGGCTGCTGCGCGCCAGCCTGGCGCTGCGGCTGGAGGAGCTGGTGCGCATCTCCAGCCATTCCCGGCAATTGCGCCGTTTCGTCACCGAAGGCGCACCGCCGCCCCCGGCCAGCCCGGCGCTGGATGCCGAATATATCGCCATCACCAAGCAGAACCGCGACCATAAGCTGGCCTTCCTCTCCGCCACCTCCGCCGCCGGCGCGGTGCTGCTGGTCTGCGCGCTCTGGATCGCCACCGGCTGGGCCTACGGCGCCGGGGCGGCGATCATGGTCGCCGTCGCCTGCTCCTTCTTCGCCGCGCAGGACGATCCCGCCCCGGCGATCGCGCAGATGCTGCGCAACGCCGTCATCGTCATCATCGGCATCTTCGTCTACAGCTTCGCCATCCTGCCCCGCGTGGTGGGGTTCGACGAGCTTTACCTGGTGCTGCTCCCCGCCGGGCTGATGACGGGCGTGCTGGTCTCGCGCCCCGCCACGTTCGGCACCGGCATGGTCATCGGCGCGGTCGGCGCGACCCAGCTTGGCCTTGGCAATGGCTATCACACCAGCTTCGTGCCGTTCGCGGACAGCTCCTTCAGCCTGATCGTCGGGCTGGGGTCGGCGCTGATCCTCACCCGCATCGTGCGCTCGGTCGGTGCCGCCTGGAGTGCGGAGCGGCTGATGCGCGCCAACTGGCGCGATGTCGCCGCCGCCGCGCAGGCCGCCCTCCCGCATGACCGCGCCGCCCTGACCGGCATCATGATGGACCGTCTGGGGCTGATGATGCCGCGCCTCGCCGCCGTGGCCAGCGGCGCCGATAGTGCCGCCTCCGGCGTGCTGGTGGATTTGCGCGTCGGCCTCAACATCATCGCCCTGCACCGCGAGCAATGGCGGCTGCCGCCCGAGGCACGGCGCTGCTGTGAACTGATCTTCGATGGCATCGCGGCGCATTATCAGGGCAATGCCCGCCAGCCCGCGCCGGACGCGCTGATGCACGCGCTGGACAGCGCGATGGCGGCGCTGATGCATGATGCCTTGGCCCACCGGGCCGCGCTGATGGTGCTCTCGGGCCTGCGCAGCGTGCTGTTTCCCGAGGCGGCACCTCCCATTTTCCAGACCCACAGCCAGGCATTGGTGGCAGAATGATCGGTGAAATCAACATTTACGGCGTGCTGTTTCCCCCGCTGCTGATCTGGATCGGCATCGCGCTGCTGCTCTCCGTGGCGCTGCGCCGCGGGCTTTCCGCCATCGGCGCCTACCGTTTCGTCTGGCATCGCCCGCTCTTCGATCTCTGCCTCCTGGTGCTGCTCACCGGGCTGGTCTGGCTGTTGACCTCGCATTTCCTTTCATCCCCCGGAGCCCCATGAAATCCGCAAATTTCGTCAGCCGTTTTCTCGTCACCCTGGTGGTTGTGGTGCTGGCCGGGCTCGTCGGCTGGCAGCTCTGGATCTATTATATGGACGATCCCTGGACGCGCGATGGCCGCGTGCGCGCGGATGTCGTCTCTCTCGCCCCTGACGTGACCGGCCCGGTGGTGCAGGTGTTCGTGCATGATAATGATTTCGTGCATACTGGCGAGCCTTTGTTCCAGATCGACCCGTCGCGTTTCAACCTGGCGATGGCGCAGGCCAAAGCCGCCCTCGCCCAGGCCCAGGCGGCGCAGGACAAAGCCAAGGCGACGATGCAGAACGCCCAGCAGAACGCCGCGCGCTACGCCGCCCTCTCCAACAACGCGGCCTCCGCGATCTCGCGCGACGACGCCAGCACCCAGTCCCGCGCGGCCGAAGCCGCCTACGCGCAAGCGCAGGCCGCCACCGCGGCGGCGCAGGCCAATCTCGATGTCGCCCAGCTCAACCTCACCCGCAGCACGGTGCGCGCGACGGTGAATGGGCGGGTGACGAATTTCTCGATGAGGCCCGGCGATTACGTCGCCGCCGGCAAGCCGGTGATCGCCATCGTCGATACGGACAGCTTCTATGTCGATGGCTATTTCGAGGAAACCAAGCTGCATCACATCCAGGTCGGCGACAAAGCCAGCGTCGAGCTGCTGCAGGGCGGCCCGCCGATCCTGGGCCATGTGCAAGGCTTCGCCTCCGGCATCACCGATAATGAACGTGTCGCCGCGCCCACATTGCTGGCGGATGTGAACCCCACCTTCACCTGGGTGCGGCTGGCGGCGCGTATTCCGGTACGCATCGCCATCGACAAGGTGCCGGCCGGCCTCCATCTCGTCGCCGGGCTGACCGCGACGGTGAGCGTGCAGCCGGAGAAACGCAAAAACTAGTTAAGATATGGGGGCTTTTTGAAAAAAGCCCCCATACCCCAAAAACTTTTGCTCACTTAATTCTGGGCGTAGAGCACGCGCAGCACGACGAACCAGTTGTCCTTGTTGCCTTGCAGCCGGCCTTGCGCGTCAATGTGCAGATGCTCCAGCGTCACCGCGTCATCCACATTCCCCCGATCACATCCACCTCCCCGCCGCCACGCCGGTGACGATGCTGCAATGGGCGGGGAAATGATCCTTCGTGGGCAGATCATTATAAGTAAGGTCACGCGCGGCCCCGCGCGGAAAACACACCAGATCCCCCAGGCGCGGCGCATAATCCGCCGGGTTCTCCGCGATCAGCAACTTCCCCGGCCGATAAGGCCGCGCCGCATAATCTATATAAAAGGAGTGATCCGGCGCGTAGGGAAATTTCGGCCCCGCTCCGGCAATGCGCATCACATAAGAGATAAAGGCGGCCGACCACGCATAATCGCCATTCACCCGCACCGGGAAAACCCGCCCCTGGGCATCATGCTTGCCAGTCCAGCGCGCATCCGGCTCGCCGGCGTTCATCCCTTCCCACCAATATTCGCCGACGCGCTGCCACAGCCCCTGGGCGCGCTCGGGCATGGTGCCGGCCTGCTGCACATAGGGCACGTCGCCATCATCCACATGCTCGCCCCAGAGCCGCCATTCGCGCAGCGCGATGGCCACCGCGGCACTGCGCGAGAAGGCTTCATAAGGCTGGTTGGCAAAAGGCGGCGCATGGTTCTGCGGCGCGCAGGCGCCCAGCAGCGCCAGACTGAAAAAGGCGGCGAAACCGCCGCCTTTTTTTAAACCCATCCTCACGCGAGGTCGCTGAACATTCCGGTCAGCGCGCTCTCCGTCGCTTCGCACAACCCGCGCTCGGTGATCAGCCCGGTCACCAGCCGCGCCGGCGTCACATCGAAGGCCGGGTTGGCGGCGGGCTGGAGGTCGGCACGATGCGCACCGTGGCGATCGAGCCATCCATCGCGCGCCCGGTCATCGTCGTCACTTCGGAAGCGGCCCGCTCCTCAATCGGGATTTCGGAAACCCCGTCGCGGATCGTCCAATCGATCGTGGAGGACGGCAGCGCCACCCAGAACGGCACGTTATTATCATGCGCCGCCAGCGCCTTCAGATAGGTGCCGATCTTGTTGCAGACATCGCCCTGGCGGGTGACGCGGTCGGTGCCGACAATCACCAGATCCACCTCGCCATGCTGCATATAATGCCCGCCGGCATTATCGGCGATGACGGTGTGTTTGACCCCATGTTTGCCAAGCTCCCAGGCGGTCAGCGAGGCGCCCTGGTTGCGCGGGCGGGTCTCCTCCACCCAGACATGCACGTCGATCCCGGCATCATGCGCCATATAGATCGGCGCCAGCGCCGTGCCCCAATCCACCGTGGCGATCCAGCCGGCATTGCAATGCGTCAGGATATTCACCCGTTTTCCGGATTTCGCCTTCTCCTCGATCAGCGCCAGACCGTTGCGGCCGATCGCCTCGTTCACCGCGACATCCTCATCGCAGATCTTCGCCGCTTCCGCGTAGGCGGCGGCTTCGCGCTTCGCCGGCTCCACGCTCTGCAATGCCGCCCCCATGCGCCGCAGCGCCCAGCGCAGATTGATCGCGGTCGGCCGGGTCGCGCCCAGCACCTCCAGCGCCTGCGCCAGCGCCGCATCGGCGGCATCATGGCGCATCGCCAGCGCCACGCCGTAGGCGGCCGAGGCGCCGATCAGCGGCGCGCCGCGCACCAGCATCGCCTTGATCGCATGCGCCATTTCCTCAAGCGTCGTCAGCCGGACCAGATCCACATTCCAGGGCAGCTTGGTCTGATCGATGATGCGGACAGACCAGCCATCGGTCTCGTCGACCCAGATCGAGCGATAGGGTGTGCCGTCAATTTTCATGGCGTTAAAAAATCCTAAAGTTCTAAGTGCTACAATTTTTGGTGCAAAGCGCAGACCAGGGTGAATAAGCGCCGCGCGGTGGGAAAATCAATCACCACCTTGCCGCCCAGCCGTTCGATCATCAGCTCGGCCCCTTCATTATGCAGCCCGCGCCGGCCCATATCGATCGCCTGGATGCGCGCCTCGCGCCCCTCCGCCACCGCCATCGCATAGGAATCCAGCAACATCTGGTAATCGCGGATCAGCATCTTGAACGGCCCCAGCGCCAGCAGTACCGCCTGCACCGGCGCATCCTGCGCATCGCGTACATCGAACACCAGCCGGCCTTCCTGGATGGAGAGATGCAGAATGCTCTGCAAATCCGGATGCCCGGGCAGGTGGAATTCATTTTCCTGCGCCAGGTCACGCACCGCCTGTTCGCGATCCGCCTGCTGCAGGGCCGAGATGCGGTGCAGGGCCTCGCCCTCGAGAACCACCTTGGTCAGCCTGCCGGTTGCATCCGTGCCTTGTGCATCCACCATGTCACCTGCTCGCCCCTTGGAAAGATTACGCGCTTCGTCTCGCTCTCTTGTTCCGTCACGTCTTACGCTTCGTCACGTCTTATGCTTCGTCACGCCTCACCCGTCGCCCGCTCCGCCGGGCGCTGCCCTGATCCAGGCCGGGCCATACGCGCTTATCCGTCGGGACCGAGCATAGCGATTCCGCGCGGCAACGACAAATGCGATCGTCCCCTCAAAGCCGCGCCGACGCGCCACACCCCTCGCCAAGACGCCATTGCCCGCCCGCCAACATGCCACACGCTCCGGAACGGCGCCGGACTGATCCGGTTTTGATTGATATTTTCTAAATCTTTTCGAAGCACGCAGCGCCGACGATCGATGGCGAAACCAGGAACACGGCGTGGCAAAATTGCGGCGCTGGGCCTCCACACTGTGGATGTCTTGCACATTGCTGTAAAAAAATGCGTCAGGACAGAAGTTTAGTGCTGCTTTTTGTTGACAGGCGCAGCGCGGAAGCTGAATAGCGAATCTTGCGTGCATTGCGCGATTCGCATCGCGCACCATGTCTGAATTTCGCGGTCAAGGAAACCGCACGCGGAACCAAAGAAGGACGGCCTACCCAGCCGTAGAACAAGACGTTTCTGTGCCGGACCACGACCACCCGGAACTCAATGATAACCTTGAACGCTAAGGAGCATGACCAGTGACCATCGAAGACAAGACCACCACTGAGCGCGCGCAGCCGATGGCCGTGCGCGCCACCGCGAAGAAGACCGCCGCCGTGAAGAAGCCGGCCGCGAAGAAGACCGCCGCTGCCACGAAGAAACCGGCCGCGAAGAAGACCGCCGCTGCCGCCAAGAAGACGACCGCGAAGAAGACCGCCGCAGCCGCCAAGAAGACGACCGCGAAGAAGACCACCGCCGCCGCCAAGAAGACGACCGCGAAGAAGACCACCGCCGCCGCCAAGAAGCCGGCCGCGAAGAAGACCACCGCCGCCGCCAAGAAGCCGGCCGCGAAGAAGACCACCGCAGCCGCCAAGAAGACGACCGCCAAGAAGACCACCGCAGCCGCCAAGAAGCCGGCCGCGAAGAAGACCACCGCAGCCGCCAAGAAGACGACCGCGAAGAAGACCACCGCCGCCACCAAGAAGCCGGCCGTGAAGAAGACCACCGCCGCCGCCAAGAAGACGACCGCGAAGAAGACCACCGCCGCCGCCAAGAAGACGACCGCGAAGAAGACCACCGCCGCCGCCAAGAAGACGACCGCGAAGAAGACCACCGCCGCCACCAAGAAACCGGCCGCGAAGAAGACCACCGCAGCCGCCAAGAAGCCGGCCGTGAAGAAGACCACCGCAGCCGCCAAGAAGACGGCCGCGAAGAAGACCACCGCAGCCGCCAAGAAGCCGGCCGCGAAGAAGACCACCGCAGCCGCCAAGAAGCCGGCCGCCCCGCGCAAGCCGCGCGCCAAGGTAACGCCGCCGCCCGCGCCGGAAATGAATGATGTGTTCGCTGAAGAGACCATGGACATCGTGCCCTCGATCTCCGAGACCTTCGAGTAAGCCGCATCGGCCGACGCAATGCAAAACAGGCGCGCTCACCCGCGCCTGTTTTTTTATGCGCCCTTCGCCGCTACGCCCCCTGGGCCAGCCAATCCTCGATCAGCCGCCGCGCGATGGAATCATGCCCGGGCAGGCCAAAGCCCAAAGCCGCATGGTCGCGGATCTCCGCCCGGCTGAACCAGCGCGCATCGCGCATCTCATCCTCCTGCAGAACGATCTGTTCACTGATCGCCTCCGCCTGAAATCCCAGCATCAAGGAGGCCGGAAACGGCCAGGGCTGGCTGGAGTGATAAAACACCGCGCCGACGCGCACACCGGTTTCCTCGAACACTTCCCGGCGCACCGCATCTTCCAGGCTCTCGCCCGGCTCCACGAAGCCGGCGAGGGTGGAATACATATTCTTCTCCAGCGGAAACCGGTGCGACTGGCCAAGCAGCGCCTGGTCGCCGCGCGTCGCCAGCATGATCACAGCGGAATCCGTGCGCGGAAAATGCGCCGTGCCACAAGCCGCGCAAGCGAGCACCCAGCCGGCGCGCGCCGCCTGCATCGCGCCGCCACAGAGCGGACAGAATTTATGCGCACGGCGCCAGTTGAACATGCCACGCGCCGTCGCCAGCAAGGTGGCATCCAACTCTGGCAGCAACGCATTCACCCCGCGCAGCGGCACGAAATCCTCTTGCACCACCCCGTCCGGCAGTGCTTCGCCGGTCACGTCGCAGGCGAAATAGGCGATCCCCTCGGCCAGACCTAGGAACAGATCCGGCGTGCGGAACGGTGCGAGCAGCCGCGCACGCGGGGCCTCGTTGTCCTCCACCAGCACCTGGCCATCATGCAGCAGCACCACCCGGCTCGCCGCATCGGCCCCGGCGCGTTCCTGCCAGGCCGCGTCCTCGCGCAGCTGCGCGGCCCGGTCCAGCGCCCCGCCGCTATAATGATTCGGCTGATCTTTCATGGTAAAATCCATGCCTGCTCATGTGGCATGCCCCCTTTGCCCTGCCAAGCTTGCATCCAGACGCCGCACAGGCGATAATCGGCACGGGAGATCGGCGGCGGACATCGCGGCCCGCCAACCTGGTCAGGGCCGGAAGGCAGCAGCCACAACGGATTTCGCATGGGTCGTTGTCCGGTCTCCCACCTTCCTTTTGGCTACAAGGTCCGCGCCACACATGGGTATGTTCGACGACGATGCGCCAGACGCCCCGCCGCCGGGCCCCAACCTGTTCGGCGAGGAACCGGCGCAGGAAGCCCCCAGGCCGCCGCCTACCGGGTGCTGGCCCGCAAATACCGCCCCACGACCTTCGCGGATCTGATCGGCCAGGACGCGCTGGTGCGCACCTTGCGCAACGCCTTCGCGATGAACCGCATCGCCCATGCCTTCATGCTCACCGGCGTGCGCGGTGTCGGCAAAACCACCACCGCGCGCATCCTCGCCCGCGCCCTCAACTGCACCGGCGCGGACGGCACCGGCGGGCCCACCCCGGACCCGTGCGGCGTCTGCGAGAATTGCAAAGCCATCTTGGCGGACCGCCACCCGGACGTGGTGGAGATGGACGCCGCCTCCAATACCGGCGTGGACGATGTCCGCGAGATCATCGAGGCGACGCGCTTCAAGCCGCTTTCGGCGCGCGTGAAAGTCTTCATCATCGATGAGGTGCACATGCTCTCCAAGGCGGCGTTCAACGCGCTGCTGAAAACCCTGGAGGAGCCGCCGCCGCATATCAAATTCGTGCTGGCCACCACGGAAATCCGCAAGGTGCCGATCACCGTGCTCTCACGCTGCCAGCGTTACGACCTCAAGCGCGTGCCGGTGGAGGTGCTCGCCGCGCATTTCACCCGCATCGCCGGCATCGAAAACGTCTCGATCTCCGAGGCCGCGATCACCCTCGTCGCCCGCGCCGCCGATGGCTCGGTGCGCGATGGTCTCTCCCTGCTCGACCAGGCCATCGCCCGCGGTGCGGAGGATGCCAGCGAAATCTCCGGCCCGATGGTGGCCGACATGCTGGGCCTCGCCGATCGCGGCTTTGTGTTCGATCTGATGGATGCGGTGGTGCAAGGCGACATCCAGGCCGCCCTGCGCATCTCCGATGAAAGCTATGAGCGCGGCGCCGATCCCGGCGTGCTGCTCTCGGACCTGCTCGGCCTCGCCCATCTGCTCACCAGGATGAAATCCGTGCCGTCCCTGGCCAAGAGCGGCGCCCTGCCGGAGATGGAGCGCACCCGCGGCGCCGCTTTGGCGGAGATGCTCTCCATCCCGTTCCTCGGCCGGCTCTGGCAGATGCTGCTCAAGGGGCTGCAGGAGGTCGAGGCCGCGCCGGACCGGCGCGCCGGTGCGGAAATGATCCTGATCCGCCTCTGCCACGTGGCCGATCTGCCGCCGCCGGGCGAGCTGGTGAAGAAACTCACCGAAAATCCCGGCGCCGCGCTGGGCGGCGCACCGGCCGGTGGCGGTGGTGGCGGTGCCCGGGCCGTGGCCAACGGCAACGTGGTGATGCAGGCTTCTGCCGCGCCCCGCGCGCTGACCTTCCTGGATGTCGTCGGCCTCGCCCAGGCCAAGCGCGATGTGATGCTCTACGCGCATCTGCGCCAATCCGTGCATCTGGTCCGCTTCGCCCCGCCGGTGATCGAGATGCGCCTGGCCGATGATCCGCGTATCCCGCGCGACCTCGTCGCCAAAATCTCGCGCATGCTGGAGGAGGAAACCGGCCGCCGCTGGACCATCGCCCTCTCCAATGAACGCGGCGATCCGACCATCGACGAGCAGGAAGGGGTGGCCACCGCCCAGGCCCGGGACGAGGCGCTGGCGCATCCGCTGGTGCAGGCGATTCTGGCGCATTTCCCGGAACCAAGCTAGACACGCAAGACGCGCCGGAGCAGGAGCCGGAGCTGCCCGCCGACTGGGCCGCCCTGGTGCCGCCCGACGAACTCTATGAAGGAGACGAGTAAATGAAGAACCTTGCCGGCCTGATGAAGCAGGCCTCCCAGATGCAGCAGAAAATGGCCGACATGCAGGCCAAGCTGGAAGCCACCGAGATGGAAGGTGTCGCCGGCGCCGGCCTGGTGAAGGTCACCCTCTCCGGCAAGGGCGCGCTGAAGCGGGTGAAGATCGACCCGAAGCTGATCGACCCGGCCGAGGCCGAGATGCTGGAAGATCTGATCTCCGCCGCCCATGCCGATGCGAAATCCAAGATCGACGCGATCATGGAAGCCGAGACCAAGAGCGCCATGGGCGGTCTGCCGCTGCCGCCGGGCATGAAGCTGCCGTTCTAAACCGGTTACAGAATAGATGGGCGGCCCCGAACTCGAACAGCTGATCGGCCTGTTTTCACGCCTGCCGGGGCTGGGTCCGCGCAGCGCGCGGCGCATCGTGCTGAAATTGCTGCGCGACAAGGAAGGCGGCCTGGCCAGGCTGGCGGATGCCATGCAGGCCGCCGCCGCTGCGGTGCGCAGCTGCACGGTCTGCGGCAATCTTGATTCGTCCGACCCCTGCGCCATCTGCGCCGAGCCTTTGCGCGAGGCGCGGATCTGCGTGGTTGAGGGGGTGGCGGATCTCTGGGCGCTGGAGCGCGCCCATGTCTATCGCGGCCGCTACCATATTCTCGGCGGCACCCTCTCGGCGCTGGCCGGGCGCGGGCCGGAAGACCTCGCCATCGCCCCGCTGCTTGCCCGGCTGGAGGCGGCGCCGGTCGAGGAGATCATCCTGGCTTTGCCCGCGACCGTGGAGGGGGCGGCCACCGCGCATTACCTTACCGAGCGGCTGAAACGGTTTGGCATCCCGCTTTCCCGGCTGGCCCAGGGTGTTCCCATTGGCGGCGCGCTGGAGGTGCTGGATGAAGGTACGCTGGCGACGGCGCTGCGGGCACGCGGCGCAGCCAACTAACTGAAAAATTGCAAAAGTTTTTTAGTGCCGCTTTTTTACAAAAAAGCGGCGAAAACGTTTGGGGCGCTGGCAACGCCGCAGCCACCCCAAACCTTCGTGGGGACTTTTTGAAAAAACTCCCCACACCCCAAAAACTTTTGCAAATAAGAGCTCTGGAAAAATCTCCGCGCCCCGTTTAACAGGCCCCATGAGCACGCTCGACCCCACCGACTGGTCCTCCCTCCGCGCCCTCGGGCACCAGATGCTCGACGACATGCTGGACCATCTCTCCAGCATCCGCACCCAGCCGGTCTGGCAGAAGATGCCGGAGGAGGTGCGCCAGGGTTTCACCGCCCCTTGCCCACCACCGGCACCGCCCCGAAGCCCTCTATGAGCGTTTCCAGGCCGATATCCAGCCTTACGTCACCGGCAATCTGCATCCGCGCTTCATGGGCTGGGTGCATGGCGGCGGCAATCCGGTCTCGATGCTGGCGGAGCTGTTGGCCGGGGCGATGAACGCCAATTGCGGCGGGCGCGACCATGTCGGCATCGCGGTGGAGCGCCAGGTCATCGCCTGGGCGGCGGACATGCTGGGCATGCCCGCCGGCACCTCCGGCGTGCTGCTCACCGGCTCCTCGATGGCGAATTTCTGCGCCCTGCTCTGCGCCCGCCAGAAGGCGCTGGGCGAGGCCGGGCATGAGGCCGGCATCAGTGGGACCAACCTCGTCGCCTATGCCTCGGCAGGTGTGCATCGCTGCATCACCGGGGCGATGGACATGGCCGGGCTGGGCCGCTCTGCCCTGCGCAAAATCCCGCTGGACGCGCAGATGCGCATGGACATGGAAGCCCTGCGCGCCGCCATCGCGGCGGACAAGGCCGCCGGCCTCACCCCCTTTCTCATCGCTGGCACTGCCGGCAGCGTCGATACCGGCGCCTTTGACGATCTGATCGAGGCCCGGCGCATCGCCGACGAGCATGGGCTCTGGTTCCATGTCGACGGCGCCTTCGGCGCCCTGGCCGCGCTCTCCCCGGCCAAGCGGCATCTGGTGGCGGGGCTGGGGTCAGCGGATTCCATCGCCTTCGATTTCCATAAATGGGCGCAGGTGACCTATTCCTGCGGCTGCCTGCTGGTGCGCGACGCCACCATCCACAACGCCAGCTTCGCCCAGGCCACCAGCTACCTCGCCGCTGCCCCGCGCGGCCTCGCCGGCGGCTTTCCCTGGCCGTGCGATCTCGGGCCGGATCTCTCGCGCGGCTTCTCGGCGCTGAAAGTCTGGATGAGCCTCAGCGCCTACGGCACCGAGGGGCTGGCCGGCGTGGTGGAAACCAGCTGCGCCCTGGCCCAGCGCCTGGCTGCCCACGTGCTGGCAGCACCGCGCCTCACCCTGCTCAGCCCCCCGGCGCTCAACATCGTCTGCTTCGCCATCGAGGGCTATAGCGACCAGCAGCTCACGGATCTGGTCGCGGATCTACAGGAGGACGGCCTGTTCGCCCCCTCCACCACCAGCATCGCCGGCCGCACAGCCATACGCTGCGCCATCGTCAATCACCGTACCAACGAGGCGGATATCGACGCGCTGGTGGAGGAAATCCTGCGCCGCCTCAGCCTCGCAGCCGGTCGACCCACTGCCGCAGCGCCTCAGGTGCCAACCTTGCCTTGCGCAAAAACATGAACCCGCCCGGCTCCACCGCCTCCAGCGCGCTGATCTCGGTGAACACACGCGGCGGCTCCGGCGTGCTCCAATCCACATAGACCAGCCCGCGATCAATCCTGCCCAGCTGCTCGCCGAGGATGGTCTGGAAATAGGATTCATCGGGCGCATCGGCGAAGGCGAAGGATTCACGCAGCCACTCATCACTGTGCCAGCGCGCCAGGATGCGCTCGATGCTGGGCGCGGTCAGCGCCATCCATTGCGAACCGTACCAGAACACCGGCAAAGGCGCCTTGCCCCGCGCCATCAGCGCTTCGGCCCGTTTCACCCGGGCGATCAAACCTGGCGTCACCACGCGCTGCACGCCGGGGATCCAGCGCAGCTGCGTCGCCGGGCTGTCGAACAGAAAATACCCCTCATAACGCCCGCGATGCGCCTCGACCGGGCCGAAGGCGGCGAATTCCTCATCGCCCAGAAGGGCATTACGAATGAGGCTGAGGGATTGCAGCGGCACCGTATCGTCGGAGAGCAGCATATAGCGGGCATAAGGCCGCCGCGCGCGGGCCGCCTCGATCAGCGCGACCGTCGCCTCCACCATGGAAAAGCCGCGCCAGAATACCTCCAGCCGCGGTGAGATGAACTGCACCCAAGGCGCCTGGGCGCGAAACGGCGCCTCATCCACCTTCGCATCCACATGCGCGAACAGGTCGAACCCGCTATCTGCGAAAAACCGCGCCATGCCGCCCAGCCCCTCGGGGCGGCATGGCAGAGCAACAGAACGGCAATCTCATTGCCGTTCGCGCTCATTCCTGCTTCAGCCTCACCGCGATGCTCTGCGCATGTGCCGTCAGCCCTTCGGCCTTCGCCAGTGTTACCGCATGCGGCCCCAACGCCTTCAGTCCGGCCTCCGGCACCGCCGCGTAGGTGGTGCGCTTGAGGAAATCATAAACCGACAGCCCGGAGGCAAAACGCGCTGTGCCGGAGGTCGGCAGCACATGGTTCGGCCCGATGATGTAATCGCCCATCGCCTCCGGCGTATTGCGGCCCAGGAACACCGCCCCGGCATGGCGCACCTTGGCGAAAACCGGCCGCGGGTCCGCCAGCATCAGTTGCAGATGCTCCGGCGCGATGCGGTTGGAAATCTCCACCGCCTCGTCCCAGTCGCGCACCAGAATGATCGCGCCATGCCGCGCCCAGCTGGCGCTGGCGATGTCCCGGCGCGGCAGGCTCTCCAGCGCGGCCGCGACCTCGCGCTCCACCGCTGCCGCCAGCCCCGCATCGTCAGTGACCAGGATGGATTGCGCATCCTCATCATGCTCGGCCTGGGCCAGCAGGTCATAGGCCAGCTGCACCGGGTCGGCGCTGGCATCGGCCAGGATCAGCACCTCGGACGGGCCGGCGATGGAATCGATCCCCACCGCCCCGAACACCTGCCGCTTCGCTTCCGCCACATAAGCATTGCCGGGCCGACAATCCGGTCCACCCGGGCGATGCTGGCGGTGCCATAAGCCAGAGCCGCCACCGCCTGCGCCCCGCCGACGCGATAAATCTCGGTGATCCCCGCCGCATTCGCCGCCGCCAGCACATGCGGGTTCAACACCCCGCCAGGCGCCGGCACCACCATGGCGATGCGCTTCACCCCCGCCACCTTGGCCGGCATAGCATTCATCAGCACGGAGGAGGGATAGGCCGCCTTGCCGCCGGGCACATATAGCCCCACCGCATCCAGCGCCCCCCAGCGCATCCCGGCGGTAATGCCGAGATCGTCCGTGAACTCGATATCGCGCGGCATCTGCGCCTGATGGAAGGCCTCGATCCGCCGCGCCGCGATCTTCAACGCTTCGCGCAGTTCCTTCGGCGTCTGCGCCTCGGCCGCATCCAGCTCGGCCTGGCTCACCCGCAGGCCGGCCGCCTCCAGCACCTGCTTGTCGAAACGCGCAGTATAATCCAGCAGCGCCGCATCGCCCTCTTCGCGCACCCGCTCGATGATCGCCCGCACCACGCCGGAGAGATTCTCCTCCCCTTGCGGCCGCTCCAGCAGCGCGGTGAATCGGCGCTCGAAATCATCCTGCCCGGTTGAGAATATCTTCATGCCGCCAACGCCTTCCGAAACGCCTCGATCCAGGTGCCGATCTCATCCGGCCGCGTCTTCAGCGCCACCCGGTTGACGATCAGCTTCGAGGACACCTGCGCGATCACATCCGTCTCCACCAACCCGTTGGCCTTCAGCGTGCTGCCGGTCTGCACCAGATCGACGATCAGCCGCGACAGCCCCAGCCCCGGCGCCAGCTCCATCGAGCCGGACAGCTCGACGATCTCCGCCTGAATCCCCCGCCGGGCGAAATGCCGCTTGGCGGTGTTGGGATATTTGCTGGCCACGCGCAGGGCCGAGACGCGGGAGAGATCGGTCTGCCCGGCATCGTCCTTCGGCTCGGCCACCGAGATGCGGCATTTGCCGATGCCCAGATCCAAAGGCGCGTAAACCTCCGGGTAATCGAATTCCATCAGCACATCGCCGCCGCAAATGCCGATCTCCGCCGCCCCGAAGGCGACGAAGGTGGCGACATCGAAGGAGCGCACCCGGATCACATCCACATCCGGATGGCTGGTGGAAAACCGCAGCTTGCGGGAATTCTCATCCGTATATTCCGGCTCCGGCACCAGGCCGGCATGGGCCAGCATGGGGCCGGCCTCTTTCAGGATACGCCCCTTGGGCAATGCGAGCACGATGGACATGGCCGCGCCCATACCATCGCCCCCGCTTCGAGGCTAGCGCGCCCCTCAAAGCAAGGGGAAGAAACGCAAAAGGGCGGATCGGCGCCCCGCGCCCGATCCGCCCTCTCGATATTCAACCGCGCGGCGCCGCGCCTGGATCAATGTCCCTGGATCAATGCCCCTGGATCAATGCCCGCGGATCAATGCACCAGAGTCGGCAGCATGTCGTTCTGGATGATCGCCGCCGCCGCCAGCTGCGGATTATCGGCAATGGCAATCGGCGTGCCATCGGCAGCGTGAATGGCAAAGGCGGGCCCCTGTTCCGTCACCACCGGCTTCACGAAGGCAATCTCCTCCATCCCCAGCTGGGCCAGCTGGGCGGGCGAGATGTGATGAATGTCCAGGACCGTGCCTGGGACGAAATTGGTCGTGCCGTCATGGTTTTTGATGTTCATCTGTCATCCTTTCGGGCTCCCCGGCGGATTCTTTCGGCCCAGGGTTCCTGTATACGTCATAGTCTCGCGTCGGGATCAGCCCGGCGCCGTCAAATTTCCGTCACATCAACCGTGCTGACCTAAATACCGCGCTGACCTATCTCAGGCGCGCATTCGTCCTGCCGGCTCAGTCCCCATCCACCATGCGGGTCGGGCGGTCACCTTGCCCTGACCGCGCGCGATCGGGATGGTCTTCACCACCGGCTGCGGCACTGGGCGGATCAGATCCACATGCAGCAGGCCATTATCCAGCCAAGCGCCCTTCACCTCGATCCCTTCCGCGATCACGAAGGCCCGCTGGAACTGCCGCGCCGCGATGCCTCGATGCAGGAACACCCGCCCCTGGCCATCGTCAGTCTGGCGCCCGCGTATTACCAACTGGTTATCTTCCAGGGTAATTTGCAGGTCATCCATGGTAAATCCGGCCACCGCGAGGGTGATTCGCAGCGAAACCGGGCTGAGCTGCTCGATATTGTAAGGCGGATACCCGTCCGAGGAATTTTTCGCCGCCCGCTCAATCATCTGTTCCAGATGGTCGAAGCCGAGAAATAAAGGCGAGGTGAAAACGCGTGTCGTCATGGTCAAGGCTCCCCCAAATGAGCGAAGCGGTTAAGGACCCTCGTTCGAGGCATCCGGGGCTTCATGTTGGCACGGTTTCACAGCGATGCAAGAGGGCGCGTTGCAGCCCGCCGCGCGGGGGATTACATGCGTGGCATGTCAGAGACACAAACCGACGCGCCGCTGCTGCCGATCATGATCTATCCCGAATCCGTGCTGCGCAAGGTCGCCCGCGCGGTGCAGCCTGGCGATGCGGACGCGGTGCGCGCGTTGGTGCCCTCGATGTTCGCGACCATGTACAAGGCGCCCGGCATCGGCCTCGCCGCCAACCAGATCAATTCCTTGCTGCGGGTGATCGTGATCGACGTGGCGCCGAAGGACGAGCCCGCCCCGCTCGCTCTGATCAACCCGGAAATCATCGCCAAATCCGATGAGCTCGCCACGCAAGAGGAAGGCTGCCTCTCCATCCCGGACCTCTACGCCGAAATTACCCGCCCGGCGCGGGTGAAGGTGCGCTACCAGGATCTGCAAGGGGTAAAGCAGGAGATCGAGGCCGAGGGGCTGCTCTCCGCCTGCCTGCAGCATGAGATCGACCATCTCAACGGCGTGTTGTTCGTGGATTATCTCTCGGCGCTGAAGCGCAACATGCTGCTGCGCAAGCTGGCCAAACAGCAGAAAGCCAAAGGCTGAACGCGATGAAGCTGGCTTTCATGGGCTCGCCGGATTTCGCCGTGCCGGCGCTGCGCGCTCTGGTCGCCGCCGGGCATGAGGTGGCGGCGGTCTATGCCCAGCCGCCCAAACCCGCCGGGCGCGGCCAGCGCGAAACCCCCTGCCCCGTCCATGCCGCAGCACTTGAGCTCGGCCTGCCGGTGCGCACCCCGCCGAAACTGCGCCGCAACGAGGAAGAGCTGGCCGCTTTCCGCGCCCTTGATCTCGATGCCGCCATCGTCGCCGCCTATGGGCTGATCCTGCCGCAGGACTTCCTGGACGCGCCGAAGCGCGGCTGCCTCAACATCCACGGCTCGCTGCTGCCGCGCTGGCGCGGCGCCGCCCCCATCCAGGCCGCCATCGAAGCCGGGGATGACGAGACCGGCATCACCATCATGCAGATGGAAGCAGGCTTGGATACCGGCCCGATGCTGCGCAAGGGCGCGACGCCCATCGGCCCGCAGGACACCGCCGCCGATTTGCATGACCGCCTGGCCGAAATCGGCGCACGCCTGATTCTGGAAGAACTCGCCAGCCCCAGCACGCCCGAGATCCAGGACGAGGCTTTGGCCAACTACGCCCCCAAACTCTCCCGCGAGGATGCCAGGCTGGATTTCCGCCTGCCCGCCGCGCAGCTGGAACGGCGCATCCGCGCCTTCTTCCCCTGGCCCGGCGCGCTGGCGCTGATGGGCGACATGGTGCTGAAAATCCTCGCCGCCGAAGTGGTGGCGGGCGAAGGCATTCCCGGCACGATGCTGGATGACCACCTCACCATCGCCTGCGGCGAGGGCGCGCTGCGCATCACCCGCCTGCAACGCGCCGGCAAAAACGCCATGTCCACCGCCGATTTCCTGCGCGGCACCAAGCTCCCCGAAGGGGCGCGCTTCTATTGACCCTGTGGGCGCTGGAGATCGAGTATGACGGCACCCCCTTCATGGGCTGGCAGCGGCAGAAACACGGCCTCGCCATCCAGCAGGTGATCGAGGAAGCCGCGTCGCGCATCCGCGGCGGGGCGGAAATCACCGAAGCCATCTCCGCCGGCCGCACCGATGCCGGGGTGCATGCGCTGGCGATGATGGTGCAGATCGAGCTGCCGGATTTCACCCCCTACCGCATCCGCGAGGCGATGAATTTTCACTTGAAGCCGCACCCCATCGCGGTGCTGCGCTGCGGGGTGGCGCCGGCGGGCTGGAATGCCCGCTTCTCCGCCAAATCCCGCTCCTATCGCTATGTCATCCTCAACCGCCCGCAACCGCCGACGCTGGAGGTGAACCGCGTCTGGCATGTGAAAACCCGGCTGGACGAGCAGGCCATGCACCGCGCCGCGCAGCATCTGCTTGGCCATCATGATTTCTCCTCCTTCCGCGCCTCCGCCTGCCAGGCGAAAAGCCCAATGCGCACGCTGGATTACGTCTCGGTGCATCGCGAGGGCGAGAAGGTGATCATGGAAACCAGCGCACGGAGCTTCCTGCATCATCAGGTGCGCAACATGATCGGCTCTTTGAAAATGGTCGGCGAGGGCCATTGGCCCGAATCGCGCATGGCGGAAATCCTGGCCGCCCAATCCCGCCCCAAAGCCGGCCAGACCGCCCCGGCGGAAGGGCTGTATTTCACCGGGGTAGAATATGATCCGCCGCTTGAACTGGCCTGATCGCGCTGCTCAATTGATAATCGCCCGGTCCCTCCAATATTTCATCGACTTCATCTCGTCCGAGGACGCCATGAATACCTCAAACCCCTCACTTATAATGGCCTTATAAACCGGCTGGCGAAGCAGCCGTTGATATCGATTTGAGACTAAAATAAAATCAAATGAGAGACAAATCGCATGAGTTACGTTGCAAATTTGATGAAAGCCAAGTCTCTTATGGGCAAATCTGTCGGAGACGGACAATGCATCGCATTCGTTCACGCCGTGACGACGATTCCACCGACTCCTTTTTGGCGGAAAGGCGAACGCGTAAAGGGGCTAACCTCCCCATCGGCACCATTATCGCGACATTCGATGTGAATGGACGCTATGGAAATCATCTCGATGGTAGCAGCCATGGGGCTATCTATTTGGGACAGAACGCTCATGGCATCCTCGTCCTGGATCAATGGAAAGGTCATAGTACGACGCAACCGGTCCATGAGCGCTTGATCCGTTTCAAAAAAGGCACCGGCATCAAGGTGGATGATGGAGATCAATATTATGTCGTGGACTAGAGTGGCCGCCATTTCAGCACTCAGCCTCATGCTCGGCCAAGCCGCGTTTGCTGCCCCCTGGCGGTGCCCGGCATCATTAACGCCGCATGGCGACTCGCATCGCCTTAACAACGCCTCGCTGTTCGATGGCCCGCCCGGTGAAATGGCCGATCTCATCCCCATTCCATCCGGCGCCTATGACCGCTGGGATGTCCGCAACGCGGACCCCTATCTGGTCTGCAAATATGCCGGCACGGACAAGATCATCACCCTCCACGCCCAAGGCGCCGCACGCTGCCAGGCCGGCGGCCAGCCCTTCCAGGCGGTCTGCGAAAAATAACACAGTAGCCGCCCCCGGCCGGGGCGTGTAAATTCGCGCCATGCCCCACGCTGATTTCGTGCATCTTCGCGTCCATTCCGCCTACTCGCTCTCGGAAGGCGCGATCAAGCCCGACAAGCTGGCCAGCCTTGCCGCCGCCGACAACATGCCGGCGGTGGCGATCACCGACAGCTCCAACATGTTCGGTACGCTGGAATTCACCCAGTACTGCACCAAATCCGGCGTGCAGCCGATCATCGGCTGCCAGCTCGCCCTCACCCGCCTTGGCTTCAACCTGCCGCCGGACCCGGTGGTGGCGCTGGCGCAGACCGAGGCCGGCTACGCCAATCTGCAGAAACTCTCCTCCCTCTCCTTCCTCACCGGCGATGCGATCAAGCCGCAAATCACCCGTGAGCAGCTTTGCGACTTCAGCGAGGGCTGTTCCTGCTCACCGGCGGCGCGCTGGGGCCGATCGGCCGGCTGCTGGCGGAAGGCCAGATCGACGAGGCCCGCGCCTATCTCGCCGCGCTGCACGCGGCCTTCCCGGAGCGCCTCGCCATCGAGATCCAGCGCCATGGCGAGCCGGTGGAGCAAGCCACCGAACCCGGCTTCCTGCTCCTGGCGGAGGAATTCGCGCTGCCTCTCGTCGCCACCAATGAATGTTTCTTCGCCAAGCGCGAAATGTATGAGGCGCATGACGCGCTGCTCTGCATCGCCGAAGGCCGCGTATTGGCGGAGAAGGACCGCCGCCGTGTGACCCCCGAGCACTGGTTCAAACCCGCCGCGATGATGCGCGAACTCTTCGCGGATCTGCCAGATGCCTGCGACAACACGCTCGCCATCGCCCAGAGCTGCACGGTGATGACGAGCACGCGCAAACCGCTGCTGCCGCGCTGCCCGAAAGTCCGCGAAGGCGCCACCGAGGAAGAAACGCTGCGCGCCATGTCCGAGGAAGGGCTGCGCGCGCGCCTGGATTTCGAGAATATCGAAGGCGAGGCCCAGAAGGAATATTGGGACCGGCTGGAATTCGAGCTGACCATCATCGTGCAGATGGGCTTTCCCGGCTACTTCCTCATCGTCGCGGACTTCATCCAATGGGCGAAGGATCACCAGATCCCGGTCGGCCCCGGCCGCGGCTCGGGGCGGGCTCTCTGGTCGCCTGGGCGCTGCGCATTACCGACCTCAACCCGCTGCGTTACGCGCTGCTGTTCGAGCGCTTCCTCAACCCAGAGCGCGTCTCGATGCCGGATTTCGATATCGATTTCTGCCAGGAACGCCGCGACGAGGTGATCAAATACGTCGTCCGCGAATATGGCGCGGACCAGGTGGCGCAGATCATCACCTTCGGTAAGCTGCAGGCCCGCGCGGCGGTGCGCGATGTCGGCCGCGTGCTCGGCCTACCTTACGGCCAGGTCAACAAGGTGGCGGAGCTGATCCCCAACAACCCGGCCAAGCCCGTCACGCTGAAGGAAGCCATCGAAGGCGAGCCGAAACTTCAGGACATGCGTGATTCCGACGAGGCGCTGGCAAGGCTGATGGAAATCGCCCAGCAGATCGAAGGGCTCTATCGCCACGCCTCCACCCACGCCGCCGGCGTGGTCATCGGCGACCGCGAGCTGGTCAAGCTGGTGCCGCTTTATAAAGATCCGCGCTCGGATCTTCTCGTCACCCAATATTCGATGAAATATGTCGAGCAGGTCGGGCTGGTGAAGTTCGACTTCCTGGGCCTCACCACCCTCACCATCATCGATCGCTGCCTGAAATTCATGCGCCAGCAGGGTGTGGAGCTGGACATCTCCAAAATCCCGCTGGATGACAAGAAAACCTACGACATGATCAGCCGCGCCGACACCGCGGGCGTGTTCACGTTCGAGACCGCGGCCTTCCGCGGCGCGCTGGCGCAGATGCGCCCGGACCGGTTCGAGGATCTCGTCGCCATCCAGGCCCTCAACCGTCCCGGCCCGATGGCCAACATCCCTGATTATTGCGACCGCAAACGCGGCGCGCCCTGGGAAGCGCCCGATCCCTCCATCCATCACATCCTGGCCGAGACCAACGGCATCATCGTCTATCAGGAACAGGTGATGCAGATCGCCCAGGCGATGGCGGGCTACACGCTGGCGGGCGCGGACCTGCTGCGCCGCGCCATGGGCAAGAAGATCCGCGCCGAAATGGACACGCAGCGCGAAATCTTCCTGAAAGGCGCCACGGAGAAAGGCTTCACCCCCGAGAAGGCCAACGAGATTTTCGACCTGATGGCGAAATTCGCGGATTACGGCTTCAACAAATCCCACGCCGCCGCCTACGCTTTGGTCTCCTACCAGACCGCCTATCTGCGCGCCAACCATCCGGTTGCCTTCATCGCCGCCTGTATGTCCCTCTCCATCGCCAACACCGAGAAGGTGGCGCTGCTGCGCGCCGATGCGATGAAAAACGGCATCAAGGTCCTCCCGCCGGATGTGAACAAATCCGGCCCGGATTTCCAGGTGGAATTGCAGGAGGATGGCAGCTACGCCATCCGCTTCGCGCTCGGCGCCATCAAGCGCATCGGCATGGGGGCGATGGAGGAACTCGTCAAAGCCCGTGGCGACACGCCGTTCAAATCCATCGACGATTTCGCCGCCCGCATCGATCCCAAAACCCTCACCCGGGCGCAAATCGAAATCCTCGCCAAGGCCGGCGCCTTCGAGTGTCTGGATCAGAACCGCCAGCGCATCTTCGGCGCCGCGGAAATGATCATGCGCACCGCCCAGACCGGTGCGGCCGAGCGCGAAAGCGGGCAGATCGGCCTGTTCGGTGGCGGCGAGCCGGAGAAAATCCGCCTACCCCAAGGGCCGGACTGGCCGGAGAGCGAGCGCCTGGCTTTCGAGGCCGAAGCCATCGGCTTTCACATCTCCGCCCACCCGCTGGACATGTATGCGCGCGCGCTGAAGGCGCTGGACGTCACCCCCTCCGGCGCCATCCAGCGCAAGGCGGAAAACGGTACCGCGCGGGTGAAACTCGCCGGCACCGTGGGCGCCAAGAAAGAGCGCATCACCCGCACCGGCAGCCGGATGATGTGGCTCACCCTGTCGGACATGCAGGGCAGTTTCGAGGTCACGCTCTTCTCCGAAGTGCTCAACCGCTCCCGCGAAATGCTGCAGGAAGGCACCGCTTTGCTGGTCTCCGCCGAGGCCAAGCTGGACGGCGAATCGCTGCGCCTCACCGCCAACGACATCCAGCTGCTTGACAATGCCGCCCGCGATGCCGGGGCGGGGCTGAAAATCTGGCTGGACCGCGAGGACGCCGTGCCCTCGCTGAAAGCCCTGCTGGAGCGCGAGGGGCGCGGCAAGGGCCAAATCATCCTGCTGCCCAAAACCGGCACGCCGACGCGCCCGGAGCTGCGCCTGCCCGGCGGCTTCAACGTCTCCCCGCGCCTGGCCCAGGCAGTGAAACTTGTTGCGGGGGTGGAGCTGGTGGAGGATGCGTGAGGAGGGTCCTCCTTGCGCATCCCTTTTCACAGCCCCCTGAAACCGCCTTCACACTGAATTAACCCCGCCTCGTCATCTTTCCCCCTCCGCAAACGGCACAGAATCGCCTAAATGGAAGGCAGAAAAGGTGACAAAAAATGCGCAAAACGCCCAAAGACCAGGCGAATAAGTCCAGCACCACTCGCCCAACTGCCTCCAAGCCTTTGAAATCAAAGCTGCTGTTAGCCCCGCGCCCGGACCCGCGCATGGTCCATTCCGGCACACCGCTGATCTCCTATCTCATCGCCGCCGCGCTGTTCGTGGCGTTGATGCTTTGCGCGCGCCTCACCCATCAGCCGCCGGCCCCCGGCCAGCTGCTGGCCATGCCCGCCGGCGGCGCCGCCAGGGCCAGCGGCCACCAGCCGGCTTTGCCCAACCAGCTCACGGCCTATATCCTCACCGGCGCCCTGGCCGCCCCCGGCCAGGCCTGCACGATCTCCGAGGCCGCCTTGCGCCAGGGCGGCGGCAGCTTCTCCAGCCTCGCCATCCGGCCGGACGGTGTGGTGCTGGTCTGGGCCGGCGCCGCCACCGCCGCGAACGCGCCATGCCCCGCCGGCACGAATCTGCTGCTGACGCGCGATGCCTGGCAGACCCTGCAAAACTGGCCGCCCGCACCGGGTTATCGTCACTGAAACGACATGATGAGGTTTAAGGGTGACGCTTGACGCCACCCGCCGGCGCGCGATGATGCGCCAACAGACCATTCTGGAGCCGCCTATGCCTCGCCTTTCGCGCCGCGCGCTGCTCGCCGCCGGCACCGCCCTGGCATTGGCCGGCACCGCCCGGGCCGCCCGCCCTTACGTCACCCCGCGCCCCATCACGGTTGCCAACCAGCCGCTCCCCTTCCCTTCCCGCCCCTTCAGCGAAACGCTCTGGGCCAGCACGTCTCGGACCCGTATCGCTGGATGGAGGCAGAGGATGCGCAATGGCGCGCCTGCACCGCCTCCCAGGCCGCCTATGCCGAAGCGGTGCTCTCCCACATCCCGGCCGCGACAGCCTCGCCGCCGCCATTGCCGAAAATTCCAACGCCCTCACCCTCGTTGCCGGGCTGCAGACCGGCGGCAGGCTGATCTTCACCGAACGCCGCCCGCCAGAGGCGCAAACCACCCGCCTCTATGTCCGCGACGGGCAGAACGGCGCCGACCGGCTGCTGCTGGACCCGATGCGCTTCTCCACCCAATCCAGCCACGCCGCGCTGGATTGGTGGCAGGCCTCGCCGGCCGGCACGCATCTGGTCTTCGGCATCTCGCAAGGCGGCTCGGAACATTCCGTGCTGCGGCTGCTGGAGGTCGAAACCGGCCAGATCGCCCCGCTCGCCCTCACCCGCACGGATGATGCGAATCCCAGCTGGCTGCCCGATGGCGCCGGCTTCTTCTATACCCGCAACCAGGACGTCCCCATCGACGATCCGCGCTATGAGGAAAATTCAAGCGCCTGGCTGCATCTCCTGAATGGTGGCGAGGACCGTAGGCTGCTCGGGCCGGGCCTGTCCGCCAACATCGCGCTTAATCCAATCGACAGCCCCACCCTCATCGCCACGCCGGGCTCGGATCTGATCATCGCGCAGATCAACGAAGGCGTGCGCAATGAGATCGCGCTCTATCTCACCCGCCTGCCGGCTCTGCTGGCCGGCAGGCCGGACTGGCAGCCGATCTGCACACAAGCCGACCAGGTGACGGATTTCGCCGTGCGCGGCGACGAGATTTTCCTGCTCACCCACAAGCATGCCTCGCATTACCGGGTGGTGAAACTCACCGCCGCCGCCCCGCATTTCGCCGACGCGCAGGAAATGGTGCCCACCGGCCGGCCGGTCATCCGCGCCATCATGGCGGCGAAAAACGGGCTTTATCTGATCGACCGCGACGCTGGCCTGGCGGGGCTGCGCCATCTCGGCGATGACGGCAAACTCACAGCCCTGGCCTTGCCCTTTCCCGGCGCGCTCGACCCCGATCTGGCTTTTTCCATCCCCACCCAGGAAGGCCTATGGTTCCCGCTGGAAGGCTGGGTGCGCCCGTGCGTGTTCTGCCATGCCGGCGCCGATGGCCAGATCACTGAAACCGGCCTCGCCCCGCAGCCGGACATCGACGTCTCCGCCTATACCACCGAAACCCTGCTCGCCCCGGCGCGCGATGGCGTGCGCGTGCCGCTCTCGCTGCTCTACCGCAAGGGGCTGACGCGCGACGGCTCGGCGACGCTGCTGATGGAAGCCTACGGCGCTTACGGCATCGCGCTGGATCCGGCCTTCATGGGGCGCTGGCTGCCGTTTCTGGATCAGGGCGCGGTGTTCGCGGTGGCGCATGTGCGCGGCGGCGGCGAGCTGGGCGAGGATTGGCATCTGGCCGGGATGAAGGCGGAGAAATATCACAGCTGGCAGGATGCGGAGGATTGCGCGCTGCATCTCATCGACCAGGGCTATTGCGGCCATCGCACGCTGGGGGTGGTCGGCGGCTCGGCCGGGGGCATCACGGTCGGGCGGCTGCTGACCGAGCGGCCGGAGCTGGCGGCGGTGGCGATTTCCATGGTCGGCGTTTCGGACCCGTTGCGCGCCGAATTCTCCCCCAACGGCCCGCCCAACATCCCTGAATTCGGCAGCGTGAAAACCGAACGCGGCTTTCACGACCTGTTCGCCATGGATGCCTACCAGCATGTGCATGACGGGGTGGATTACCCCGCGGTGCTGCTCACCACCGGGCTGCATGACCCGCGCGTCTCGCCCTGGGAGGCGACGAAGATGGCCGCAAGGCTGCAGGCGGCCACCGCCTCGAAAAACCCGATCCTGCTGCGGGTGGAGGATGATGGCGGCCATGGCTTCGGCGCCACCCGCGCGCAACGCGATGCCGAGACGGCGGACATCATGGCCTTCACCCTCTGGCGGACGGGGCATCCAGGGTTTCAACCAGGGTAGCAAAAGTTTTTGGTGCCGCTTTTTTCAAAAAGCGGCAAAAACGGCCGGGCGTATGCAACGCCGTCGTCAAAACCCCAGGCCTCCTCGCCGCTTTTTTGTAAAAAAGCGGCACCAAAAAACTTTTATAACTCTTTTTCTTCAGCCTTATGCCCCGGCTCGCGCAGCGCCACCGGCATCGCCGTGCGGCGCGGCGGCATGAAGCCATGCGCCAGCTCATGATAAAGCGGGCGCGGACAGACCAGCTTCGACGTCCCCAGCCCCAGCATCGAGGCCAGCATCACCGCGATCACCGAACCGGTATTGCCGGTCATTTCCAGAATGATCACGAAGGCCGTCATCGGCGCCTGCACCACGCCGGAGAAATACCCCGCCATGCCCAGCAGCGCGCCGACACTCGCCGCCCGCCCGCCTTCGCCGGCAATCCACGCCCCAGCCCCGCCCCCACCGAGAGCGAGGGCGCGAAAATCCCGCCCGGAATGCCAGAAACAGCGGTGATCAGCGTCGCCAGGAATTTCGCCGGCCAGAAATACCAATGCGGCGTAACCCCCTCCACCGCCGCCTTGGCGGTGGCATAGCCGGTGCCGAAACTGCTCCCATGCGACAAAATCCCCAGAATCGCCACCAGCAGCCCGCACACCGCCGGATAAGCCAGCCCGCGCACCCGCGCATTCACCGCAATCCAGCTTTTCGCCCACAGCCCGATATCCATCATCAGCCGGCTGAACAGCCCGCCCAGCAGCCCCCTGCGCTGCCGCACAGCACCACCATGCCCCAACCGCCCAGCCCCTGGATGGCCGCGTTGGAGGTGCCGAAATAGGTATAATTCCCGGTCAGCCCGAGCGAGACCAGGCCGCCAATGATCACCGTGGTCAGCACGATGCCGTTGGTCTTCACCTCGAAGGAGCGGCTCATCTCCTCGATCGCGAACACCACCCCGGCCAGCGGCGCATTGAAGGCGGCGGCAATACCGGCGGCCGAGCCGGCCAGGATCAGCCCGCGCTCATTCTGCAAGCCGCGCAGCCGCGCCACTTGCAGCATGATCGCCGCCCCCACCTGCACCGTCGGCCCCTCGCGCCCCACCGAGGCGCCGCACATCAGCGCCACCACCGTCAGCCCGATCTTGGCAAAACACATCCGCACCGAAAGCAGCCTGCGCCTGGCCATGCCGCGCGGAATTTCCCGCGCCGCGATCGCCTGCGGAATGCCGCTGCCCTGCGAGCCCGGGAACACCCGCGCCGCCGCCCAGGCGCAAAACGCATAGCCCAAAGGTGTCACCAGCAACGGCGCCAGCCAGACTCGCGAGTCGTAGTGAAAAAACAAATGTTCGGCACCGTCGGCGGCCCGGGCGAACAGCACGCTCACCGCCCCCACCAACAAGGCGCCGCCCAGAAAGCCGCGCGCCGCCGCCAGAAACGCCCCGCCAGATGGGGCAAACGCCGCATTGGCGTTCCCAGCCTGTAATCCAACCTCTTGCCTCCTGTTCCCAACATCGCTAATAGCCCCTCCACGGATATGGGCACATAGCTCAGCGGTAGAGCACCACCTTGACATGGTGGGGGTCACAGGTTCAATCCCTGTTGTGCCCACCATATCCGGTTTTTTCCTGTAAAATCAGTATATTAACCTTGCGGCGCGGCGCCCTCATGCGGCCCCCACCAAACGGCCTGGCGCCTAAAAACCTTGACGCGGCAAGCGTTGGGGCCCATTTGGGCGCAGGATTTCCTGTTTTTCATCATCGAGGTGTGTTTGTCTAAAGAAGATATGATCGAATTCAGCGGCATGGTCACTGAATTGCTGCCGAATGCCATGTTCCGCGTGAAGCTGGATAATGACCACGAGATTCTGGCCCACACCAGCGGCAAGATGCGCAAGAACCGCATCCGCGTGCTGGCCGGCGATCGCGTGAATGTCGAAATGACGCCGTATGACCTGACCAAGGGCCGGATCACATTCCGCTTCAAGTAATTCTGGCTTCGGCCAGCCCGCGCCGCCTGGCGCTGCTGCGGCAGATCGGCATCGAACCAGCCCGCATCGCCGCCCCGGAGATCGACGAGACGCCCCAACCGGGCGAAACGCCCCGCGCTTTTGCGCGGCGCATGGCGTTAGAGAAGCTGCGTCCCGAGCCGGACGGCTTCGTCATCGCCGCCGACACCGTCGTCGCCGCCGGCCGGCGCATTCTGCATAAAACCGAGTCGCGTGAAGACGCCGCTGCCTATCTGGCCCTGCTCTCCGGGCGCCGGCACAAAGTGCATAGCGCGGTGGCCGTGCGGGCGCCGGATGGGCGAATCGCCTGCCGGGTGGTCGAGTCGGTGGTCGGCTTCGCCCGGCTCGATGCGCCGCAGATGAAGGATTATCTCGCCAGCGAGGAATGGCGCGGCAAGGCCGGCGGCTATGCCATCCAGGGGCTGGCGGCCAGCTTCATCGATTTCCTCTCCGGCTCCTATTCCGGCGTGGTCGGGCTGCCTTTGCACGAAACCGCCAAGCTGCTGCGCGGGCTGGGCTGGCGGTGATCGCGGCCTCGGTGCGCGGCGCGCTGGTGCGCATCGCCCGGCTGCGCGGGGATGAGCTGGTGGAGTTCTACCTCTGGAACCGCGACGCCCCGGATGGTGTCGGCGATGTCTATACAGCCCGGGTCGATGCCAAGGAGAAGGCGCTGGCCGGCTGTTTCCTGGCGCTTGGCGGCGAGCTGAGCGGCTTCATGCCCGACAGCGCCGGGGCCAAACACCTGAATATCGGTGACCATGTCAGCGTCGCCGTCACCCGTGCGGCGCAAGGCGGCAAAGGCCCCAGGCTGAAAGCCCTGTCCCGCCCGCCCGGCGAGATAATCGGCCTCGTCGAACGCGGCCCCGGCCCGCTCCTGGACCTCGCCGCGCGCTGCCCGGATGAGGCGGTCGTGCTCGACGATTACGCCCTGATTGCAACGCTACGACCTTTACTGGAAGGCCGTATGCGCCATGATTCAAAGGCATTTGATGCGGTTTTGGAAGACGAAATCGCAGCGCTCCATGAACCGGTGGCGGCATTGCCCCACGGCGCGAAGCTGCACATCACCCCCGCCCCCGCCGCGACCCTGCTGGATATCGACGCCAGCACCGCCAGCCAGATGCCGCCTTTGGCGCTGAATGAGGCGATCATTCCCGAAATCGCCCGGCAGATCGTGCTGCGCAATCTCTGCGGCGGCATTTTGATCGATTTCGCCGGGCTGAAGCCAGCCCAGCGCGAGCGGCTGATCGAACCGCTACGATTGGCGCTGCGGGCCGACCCGCTGCGGCCCCATCTGCTCGGCCTGTCGCATCTGGGCTTCGCCGAACTGTCGCGCCCGCGCATCCGCCCGCCTTTGCATGAGGTCCTGCCCCGATGAAATGCCCGATCTGCGGCAAACCCGCCACGCCGGAGCACAAGCCCTTCTGCTCCCGCCGCTGCGCCGAGATCGATCTCGGCCGCTGGCTGAATGACAGCTACGCCCTCCCGCCCCGCCGGAGCAAGAGGATGAGGAGCAGGAGTAGAGCATCAAGCCTTTAGCTTGATGCTCTAAGTTTTGTTTTAGCGAGCAATTTCATGTGTTTATCTTGACGCTGGCGCGTCAATCTAAACACATATTGCTCTAGGAAATGACGGGGACACCGGCCCCCGTCATTGTCGCGCCTGCTTACGCCGCCCTGGCACCCTGGTGGGTTTCCAGCAGCTTCAGCAAGGCCTTGTTGAAGGCGGGGAGATCGTCAGGGTTACGCGAGGTGACGAGCATACCGTCCACCACCACCTCCTGATCCACCCACTCCGCCCCGGCATTCTTCAGATCTGTGCGCAAGGAAGGCCAGGAGGTCAGCTTGCGCCCCTTCACCGCCCCGGCCTCGATCAGCGTCCACGGCCCATGGCAGATCGCCGCCACCGGTTTGCCGGCCTGCACGAACTGCCTGATGAAGGCCACAGCCTCCTTGTTAATGCGCAGGGAATCCGGGTTGGCCACGCCGCCCGGCAGCACCAGCGCGTCGAAATCCTTGGCATTGGCATGGTCCAGAACCTGCTCGACCTTCACCTTGTCGCCGGGCTTGTCATGTTTCATGCCCTGGATCTGCCCCTCATGCGGGGCGATCACCACCGGCCTGGCGCCGGCCTCGTGCAAGGCGCGCACCGGCTCGGTCAGCTCGGATTGCTCGAAACCGTCAGTGGCCAGCACCGCGATTTTCAGATGTTTCAGATTGCTCATAAAGTCCTCCTGTCTGGGCGGCGATGCCGCCTGTGGGGTGGACTACGCTAGCTGGGCAGCGCGCCTGGAAATCCAACCCAGGTGACGCCTTCCTCATCTCGCCGCCAGGAACGGCTTCTGGCCGGAGAGATAGATCATCCGCCGTGGCTGCGCGCCGCCGCCGGCTTCGATCACCGGGCGCAGGGCCGCTTCCAGCGTTGCGGCCTCCTCGGCGCTGTAATCGCGCTTGAGGATTTCCGCCAGGCAAGGCGCGAGCGGATGCGGCGAGCTTTGCAGAAAGGCCGCCCAATCCCGCGGCGGGGCTGGCTCGATATCGATATGCAATTCCAGATGCAGCGGCGAGAAGCCAGCCAGCCGGGCAATCCGCAGCAGATCGCGCTCATCGTAATTGGTCAGCGGGTTAGCGGCGATGGCCTCGGCATGATCCGGAAATTGCGCCGCCTTCCAGCGATGTAGCAGCGCCAGGGACGGTTCGGGCGCCGCCTCCAGCCGGGCGCGCATGGCGGCGGCGGCCAGCGCCTCCTCGCGAAACAGCGGCTCGGCGATGGAAAACCAGCCGCCGGGCTTCAGCACCCGGAAGATCGAGGCGAAGGCGGCCGGCTTGTCCGCCTCATAGGCCAGGGCGGAGCGGGCGGTGACGGCATCCTGGCTGGCATCCGCCACGCCCGCCAGGCTAGCCGCCGGCGTCTGCAGAAACTGGCAGCCTGTGGAGCCCTGCGCCGCCGCGCGGGTCTCGCAGAGGCGCAGCAAAGCGGCCGAGACATCCGTGAAACAGACCTCCAGCCCCGGCTCACGGGCCAGAGCGGTGAAGCCGACCAACCCTTCGCCGCTGCCGATATCCAGCAGCTTCATGCCCGGCCGCAGCGTCAGCGCCGCCAGCAGCCTGTCGGCGAAGGCCTGGGTCTGCGCGTCGATCCGGGCGCGAGCCTGCGCATCGCCGCCATCGCGTCCCGTGGCCAGCCAGCGCGACCAGCCATCCTGCATCTAGCGGCGCCTCTGCGCGATATAGACCGAGCTTAAAATCATCACCCCGCCGGCCAGCTCCGCCAGGGTCAGCGGTTCGGCCAGCAGCAGCCGCCCGCCCAGGGCGCTGAACACCGGCAGCAGATAGAGAAACCAGCTCGCCGTCTGCGCCCCCAGCTCGGCCACGCCCTTGTTCCAGGCGATCAGCGCCACCACCGAGCCGCCAATCGCCAGCCCCAGGGCAAAGGTCCAGTCCCAGCCGGTGAGCGCATGGACCATCGCCGGCAGCCCGGCGCCGCCGAGCAGCAGCAGCGGCATGGTGCCGAGAAACATCGTCACCGCCGAGGTTTGCAGCGCGCCATGCTTGCGGATTAGCGGCGGCACCAGCACGCAGTAGATCGCCCAGCCGCTGGCGGAGCCCAGCAGCAGCAGAATACCGCTGAGCGAGCCCTCGGCCGGGCCGGAAGAGGCCGCCAGCAGGGCGATGCCGGCCGCCCCCAGCAGCGCCGCGAAGATCGTCCGCAGGCCAGGGGCGCGCCTGGCGATCAGGCAGCCGAGCAGCAGGATCATCAGCGTTTCGGTGGAGTTCAGCAGCCCGGCCAGACCGGCGGAGACGCTGCGCGCCGCCTGACCGGCCAGCAGATTATAAACCGAGACCCCGGCGAAGCCGCACAGCGCCCCGCGCAGCCAGTCCCGCTTGCTCCAGGATCGCAGCGCTACGATAACACCCGGGGTGAAGCAGAACGCCGCGATGGCATAGCGCAGCGCCATATAGGAGGCGGCGGGGAAACCGAGATGGGTCGGCCCGATGAAATAGCGATTGCCGATGGGCGCGAAGCCCCACAGCGACACGGAGGCCAGCAGCAGCAGAAAGCCCCGCGCGCGCGGGGCCTGAAGCGACGGGGAGAGGGCCGACAGGCTCATGCGAGGCGCCTAGGGTGACAGAGGGTTTGTCCAACACGGCGGACGCAGCATGGGTAGGAAGATCGCGCCGCGCTGTCCATAAGCGCGCCGCGCCGGTCAATCATGCACAAATGCTTGACCGTAAAAAAACGTTTGGGGTGGTGGCAACAGCGTCGCCACCACCCCAAACGTTTGTGGGAACTTTTTGGAAAAAGTTCCCACACCCTCAAAAACTTTTGCAAATTCACAAGGGTTTTTTAAAATCCTCAGCCTAGGTTCGAAAACCCTTTGCTCAACGCTTCCACACCCGGCAGGATCTTCCCCTCCATCCATTCCAGGAAGGCACCGCCCGCCGAGGACAGATAGGTGAGGTCATGATGCACCCCCGCCAGCTTCAGCGCGGAGACGGTATCCCCCCACCGCCGACCGAGATCACCTTGCCCTCCTTGGTCGCCTGCGCGATGGCGGCGGCCAAAGTGTTGGTGCCGTGGTCGAACGGCTTGGTCTCGAAGGCGCCGAGCGGGCCGTTCCAGATGATGGTCCTGATGTGCGGCAGGCGTTCAATGAAAGCCTCCACCGTGGCGGGGCCGACATCCAGCGCCATCATATCGGCCGGAATCGCGTCGATGCTCACCACCTGGGTCGGCGCGTTGGCGGCGAAATTCTGCGCCACCACCACATCCTTCGGCAGGAAGATCTCGCAGCCCTTGGCGGCGGCGGCCTTCATGATTTCCAGCGCGGTGCCGTGCAGATCCTTCTCCTGCAGCGATTTGCCGACATCATGGCCCTGCGCCGCCAGGAAAGTGTTGGCCATGGCGCCGCCAATCACCAGAATATCCACCTTGGCGACCAGATTATTCAAAAGGTCGAGCTTGGTGGAGACCTTGGAGCCGGCAACGATGGCGGCAACCGGGCGCTGCGGGTTGCCCAGTGCGGCTTCCAGCGCGTGCAGCTCCGCCTGCATCAATCGCCCCGCGAAAGCGGGCAGATGCCGGGCCACGCCCTCGGTGGAGGCATGGGCGCGGTGGGCGGCGGAGAAGGCGTCGTTCACATAGATATCGCCCAGCTTCGCCAGGGCTTCGGAGAAGGCCGCGTCGTTCTTCTCCTCGCCTGCATGGAAGCGGGTGTTTTCCAGCACCAGCACATCGCCATTCTTGAGCTTGGCCACCGCCGCCTCGGCCACCGGGCCGATGCAATCCTCGGCGAAGGCGACGGGCTTATCCAGCACCCGGCCCAGCGCCTCGGCGATCGGCTTCAGCGACATTTCCGGCACCACCTTGCCTTTCGGCCGGTCGAAATGGCTGAGCACGATGACCTTCGCGCCCTTCTCGGTGAGTTCCTTGATGGTGGGCACGAGACGCTCAAGCCGCGTCGCGTCGGAGACCTTGCCGTTCTGCATCGGCACGTTCAGGTCGGCGCGGAGCAGCACACGCTGCCCCGCAACTTTGGCGTTATCCAACGTGTTGCTCACAGCGCGCCGAAATAGGCGGCGGTGTCGGACATGCGGTTGGAGAAGCCCCACTCATTATCGTACCAGGAGAGCACGCGGGTCAGGCCGCCATCGACGACGGTGGTCTGCGGCGCATCGAAGGTGGAGGAGGCCGGGACATGGTTGAAGTCGGCACTCACCAGCTTGTCGGTGGAATAGCCGAGAATGCCCTTCAGCTCGCCCTCGGAGGCCTTCTTCATCGCGGCGTTGATCTCTTCCACCGAGCCTTGCTTCTTGAGCACGACATCCAGCGAGATCAGCGACACGTTCGGGGTCGGAACGCGGATGGCGGTGCCGTCCAGCTTGCCCTTCAGCTCCGGCAGCACCAGCCCGACGGCCTTGGCGGCACCGGTGGAGGTCGGGATCATGGAGAGGGCAGCGGCGCGGGCGCGGTGCAGATCCTTGTGCAGCGTGTCCACGGTCTTCTGGTCGCCGGTGTAGGAGTGGATGGTGACCATATAGCCGCGCTCGATGCCGAAAGTCTCGTGCAGCACCTTGGCGACCGGCGCCAGGCAGTTGGTGGTGCAGGAGGCGTTGGAGATCACCTGCATCTCCTTGGTGAGCGACTTGTGGTTCACGCCGAAGACGATGGTGGCATCCACCCCATCCGCCGGGGCGGAGACGACCACCTTGCGGGCCCTGCGGCCAGCAGCTGGGCGGCGGCTTCGCGCTTGGTGAACAGGCCGGTGCACTCCATCGCCACATCGACGCCCTGCAGCGGCACCTTGGACGGGTCGCGCTCGGCGGTCACCTTGATCGGCGCATAGGTGCGGCCGTTATGGGTGATGACCAGGCTGTCGCCCTGCACCTCGACGGTGCCGGGGAAGCGGCCATGCACGGAATCGTAACGGAACATGTGGGCGTTGTCGGCAACGGAGCCGAGATCGTTGATCAGCACCGGCTCCACATCGGTACGCCCGCTCTCGATGAGCGCGCGCAGAACCAGACGGCCAATGCGGCCGAAGCCGTTAATCGCGATTTTTACAGCCACGTTCAGTTTCCTTCTTTCTTAACGGCGGCCACGATTGCCGCTTCCGTTATGCCGAAATGCTCGTACAGGATTTCCGCCGGGCGCTAGCGCCGAAGCCGGTCATGCCGATGAAAATTCCGTCAGCGCCGAGCCAGCGCTCCCAGCCGAAGCCGCTTGCCGCTTCCACGCCGATGCGCGGGGCATCGCCCAGCACCTCTTTCTGGTACTCGGCGCTTTGCTGGGCAAACAGCTCGAAGCAGGGAGCGGAGACCACCGCGACCTCGATGCCCTGCGCCGCCAGCGTCTTCTTCGCCGCGATGGCCAGCGAGACTTCGGTGCCGGTGGCGATGATGGTGGCGGCGCGCTTGCCATTGGCCTCGGCGATCACATAGGCGCCGCGGGCCGTCTTGTTGCCGTTGGCGGCGTCGCGCAAGGCGGGCACGGCCTGGCGGGAGAGCACCAGCAGGCTCGGCCCCTTGGCGTTCTTGATGGCGATTTCCCAGGCCTCGGCGGTTTCCATCGCATCGGCCGGGCGCAGCACCAGCACGTTCGGCATGGCGCGCAAGGAAGCCAGATGCTCGATCGGCTGGTGAGTCGGGCCGTCCTCGCCCAGCCCGATGGAATCATGCGTGAGCACATGGATGGCGCGGGTGTGCATCAATGCCGCGAGGCGGATGGCCGGGCGCATATAGTCGGAGAAGACGAAGAAGGTGCCGCCATAAGGGATCAGCCCGCCATGCAGCGCGATGCCGTTCATCGCCGCCGCCATGCCGAATTCGCGGATGCCATAATAGATATAGCGGCCGCCATATTCGCCGGGCAGCACATCGCCCATACCCTTGATCAGGGTCAGGTTGGAGCCGGTGAGATCGGCGGAGCCGCCGACCAGCTCCGGCAGCGCGTTCACCAGCACTTCCAGCGCCTTCTGGCTGGATTGGCGGGTGGCGAGCTTAGGCTTGCTCTCGGCCAGGCTGGCCTTGTAGGCGGACATGGCTTCGGCCCAGCCCTCGGGCAGCTTGCCGGCCATCACCCGCTCGAACTCGGCGCGCATCGGATGCTTGGCCAGGCGCTTCAGCCAGGCGCGGCGGGCAGCGCCGCCGCGCGCACCGGCCTCGCGCCAGGGTGTGTAGATCTCCTCGGGCACCACGAAGGGCAGATGGTTCCAGCCCAGCGCCTTCTTCGCCCCTTCCGCCTCGGCGCCGCCCAGGGCGGAACCATGCACGCCGGCGGTGCCGGCCTTGGTCGGGGCGCCGAAGCCGATGATGGTCTTGCAGGCGATGATGGTCGGCTTCGAGGATTTCTGCGCGAAGGCCAGGGCCGCCGTCAGCTCCTCGACATTATGGCCGTCGATGCGCTTGGTCGCCCAGCCATAGGCGGCAAAGCGCTTCAGCGTGTCCTCGGAGGTGGACATGCTGGTGGCGCCGTCGATGGAGATGGAATTATCGTCCCACAGCACGGTCAGCTTGTTCAGCTTCAGATGCCCGGCGAGCGCCGCGGCCTCGTGCGAGACGCCTTCCTGCAGGCAGCCATCGCCAGCGATCACCCAGGTGCGGTGATCGACCAGAGATTTGCCGAATTTGGCGGCGAGCATGCGCTCCGCCAGCGCCATGCCGACCGAAGTGGCGAAGCCCTGGCCGAGCGGGCCGGTGGTCATCTCGATGCCGGGATGCTCGCCATATTCCGGATGGCCAGCGGCGGGGAATGCAGCTGGCGGAAGGATTTGAGCTGCTCGATGCCCATGCCCTCATGGCCGGTGAGGTGCAGCAGCGCGTAGAGCAGCATGGAGCCGTGGCCGGCGGAGAGCACGAACCGGTCGCGGTCGAACCAGTCCGGCGCGGCGGCGTCGAATTTCAGGAATTTGCGGTAGAGCGCGGTGGCGGCGTCGGCCATGCCCATCGGCATGCCGGGATGGCCGGATTTGGCGGCTTCCACGGCGTCGATCGCCAGAGCGCGGATGGCGTTGGCCATCGCCCGGTCCTCGCCCGGCTCCTGCGCCAGCAGCGCCGCCTGGCGGGCCAGCGCCGCCTCGTTGCCCGAATTACCCGCAATGCTCGCCATACTCTGCCAATCCTCGATGATGGGCGCGTGCATAATACTTCACGTCCCCGGCAGCAACCCGGCGAGGGACGGGAAGAATAACGCGCCTGTTCCCAAACCGCCTGCTTTCGCCCCCGGCAGAGGGCTGATCAACGCGGCATGGCGGTCACGCGCGCCGGGCCTGCGCCATGCGGAGCATGCCATCGGCCAGACGGGCGAACGCCTCGGCCATTTTCGCGCGCAGGGCGGTGTCGGTCAACCGCGCCGCCAGCGCCTCATCCATCGCCGCCAGCCATTGCCGCGCGGTCTCCGGGGTGATGCCCATCGGCGCATGCCGGCTCATCACGCAGAAGCCGCCGCGCTGGGCCAGCCAGTCGCGCGGGCCGCCGAGCCAGAGGGTGAGAAAGCCGATGAAATCCTCGCAGACCGGCCCCAGATCCGGCGCGTGCATGTCGCGCAGTTTCTTGTAAGCGGGGTTGCTCTCCATCACCGCATAGAAATGTTCGACCAGGGCGCGCACCCCGTCAGCGCCCCCGGCGCGTTCGTAATAATCAAGCTGTGTTGCCTCGCTCATGCCCTGCCCACCCAAAAAGCACTGTGAGAGCAAATAAAATCCGCCTCTCCCTTGATCCAGATCATCGCGGGCAAAGAAAAACCCTCCCGGCTCGCGCCGGGAGGGCTGCTTTTACGCGGTAATCCAAGGCGGTTTAGCCGTGCTGGATGACCTCGCCATGCTGGGTGATATCCAGCCCCTCGATCTCGTCCTCCTTGGAGACGCGCAGACCCATGGTCAGGTCGATCAGCTTCAGGATGATGTAAGAGATGACGGCATCGTAGACGATGGTGACGATGATGCCCTCGGCCTGGATCAGGATCTGCTTCGGGTTGCCGTCGATCAGGCCGGAATGGCCGGTGCCGCCGACAGCCGCCACCGCGAACACGCCGGTGAGCAGCGCGCCGAGGATGCCGCCGAGGCCATGCACGCCCCAGACATCCAGCGCGTCGTCATAGCCGAACATGTTCTTGAAGCCGGTGACGCCCCAGAAGCAGACCACGCCAGCCGCCAGGCCGATGACCAGCGCGCCGCCGACCGGCACGAAGCCGCAGGCCGGGGTGATGGCGACGAGGCCGGCGACCGCGCCGGAGATGGCGCCCAGCAGGCTCGGCTTGCCCTTGACCATCCATTCCACGATGACCCAGGAGAGCACCGCGGCGGCGGTGGCGAGCTGGGTGTTGATCGCGGCCATGCCAGCCTGACCGCCAGCGGTGAGCGCGGAGCCGGCATTGAAGCCGAACCAGCCCACCCACAGCAGCGCGGCGCCGACCATCGCATAGCCCAGATTGGCAGGGGCCATGTTGTCGCGGCCATAGCCGGAGCGCTTGCCGACCATGATGGCGGCGATCAGGCCGGGGACGGCGCTGTCGATATGCACGACGGTACCGCCGGCGAAGTCGAGCACGCCGAGATTGCCGAGGAAGCCGCCGGGGCCCCAGACCATGTGGGCGATCGGGCAGTAGACCAGCAGCAGCCAGACGCCGACGAAGACCATGGAGGAAGAGAATTTCAGACGGTCAGCCGGGCCACCCAGCATCAGCGCCGGGGTGATGATGGCGAAGGTGCACTGGAAGAACGCGAACACGGTCTCAGGAATGGTGCCGGAGAGGCCGTTGAGCCCGGTGCCCTGCAGCATCACGCGGGAGAAGCCGCCAAACACGCCGGCGAGCGGGCCGGAGCCGGCGGTGAAGGCCAGGCTGTAGCCGACGATGCACCACAGAACGGTGACCAGAGCGGTGGTGAAGAACATCTGCATCAGCATCGCGAGCATGTTCTTCTTGCGCAGCAGGCCGGCATAATACAGCGCCAGGCCCGGGATGGTCATCATCAGCACGATGGCCGAAGAGGTCAGCATCCAGGCGGTGTCGCCCGAATTCAGGGTCGGGGTCGGAGCGGCCGTCTGCGCCAGGGCGGGGGCGCAGCCAAACGCTGCCAGGCCAAGGCCCGCGGGCACGCCCAAAAGAGATCTTTTCGTCATCAAGTCCTCGTTCCTCATGGCGCTACCTTGTGGCCTGGAGCCCAACAGGCCGGTAGCGCGTGATCATGACAGCTCAGTGCGATAGGCAAATCACTGCTGAGCAAGGAGCGTGCCAGACCAGGCGGCGCGGATATGGGGCCAGGGGCCGGGCAATTCATGGCGGCGGACGCTGTGCGAGGCGGCGGAGAGGCAATTGAGTGAAATGAGACTGCCTAATTTAGCGGCAATAATTTGTTCAAATTTTCTTCACTGCACGAAATGGATGAACGGCGCGTTATGTTGAGGCCGCAATATTTCCACCGGCGCGGCCGGTTTCCCGGCGCCGGATTTTCTGGCAAGATCGGGTCATGACGCAAACATGCGAGATCGCGGTCATTGGCGCCGGCCCGGTGGGCGGCACGCTGGCCCTGGCCTTGGCGGCACGGGGCCGCAAGGTGTTACTGGTCGATACGGCCGATCTGAAACCGATGGAGCACCCGGATTTCGATGGCCGGGCCTATGCCATCGCCCAGGGCTGCCGGCCCTTGCTGCAGGAGGCCGGGCTGTGGGACCGCCTGCCCTTCGCGCCCTGCCCGATCAAGGATATCGACGTGACGGACGGCAAGCCCGGCCGCGCCCCCTCCCCTTTGAAGCTGCATTTCGACCATCGCGCCGTGGGGGACGAACCGTTCGGCTGGATCGTCGAGGCGCGCTCGGTGCGGGTGGCGCTGAATGCGGCGCTGGCGGAGTCCGAGGTGATCGTCCGCGCCCCGGCGCAGGCGCGGGTGACCCGGCATGAGGAGGGGGTGGAGATCAGCGTCGGCGATGAGCATTTCACCGCGCGGCTGGTGGTGGCGGCGGAGGGGCGGCAATCGCCGCTGCGCCAGCAGGCCGGGATCAGCGTGACCCGGCTGCCTTATCATCAGACCGCCGTGGTGTTCGCGGTGGCGCATGAAAAGCCGCATGACAATGTGGCGCTGGAGCATTTCCTGCCGGCGGGGCCGCTGGCGGTGCTGCCGATGACCGGCACGGATGAGCACCCGAACGTCTCCGCCATCGTCTTCACCGAGAGCGACGCCAACGCCAAGCTGCTCTATGGCATGGAGGATGCGGCGCTGCTGGCGCAGGTGCGTGCGAGGCTGGGCAACCGGCTGGGGGCGCTGCGCCCGGCCGGGCGGCGCTGGCTCTATCCGCTCTATGCGATGTACGCCTCGCGCTATTACGATACAAGGCTGGCTTTGGTGGGGGATGCGGCGCATGGCGTACACCCGATCGCCGGCCAGGGGCTCAATCTCGGCCTGCGGGATGCGGCGGCACTGCTGGCGCTGGCTTCGGCGGCCCAGGATCCGGGGCTTCATCGGTGCTGCGCGCCTATCAGGCGAAGCAGCGGCCGGTGAACATGGCGATGCTGCTGGGCATGGATGCGCTGGACCGGCTGTTCTCGACCAATTTCCCGCCGGTGCGGCTGGCGCGCGACCTCGGCCTGGCGGCGGTGGAACGCCTGCCCCGGCTGAAGCAGCGCTTCATGCTGGCGGCGATGGGGCGATAGCTTAAGTTTCAAAAGTTTTTGGGGGTTCGCCGTTTTTTGGACTTACGAAGAGCGCGCCAAAAAGCGGCTTTTATTTTCCACGGCTTCGGTGCGCGTTCAGGTTCCGGACTGCCATTCGCTGGGTCGGGAGTTGGGGTCGAACCATTTATAATGATGCAGAGACCAGAGAAGGCTGATGGGAAAGTACAGGAAAACCGCCAAAACCCCGGCAACAGCGACGAAAGTCGCATTGTAGGGAACGGTATAGAGGAGGCTGAGCAGGACATCGACGAGAAAGTTGGCGATATAAAACCATGCGAGGCCGCGCGCTGCGATATTGAAGCGCCGCAAATTTTGCAGCGTGGCATTGGCCAACCAGCCACGCGGATATTTGACCAGCGGCCAGAATATGATCACCGTGGCCACTAGACCATAGGGAAACATATAATGATCCCAGTCTTTCTCAGAGACGACACCGAGCAGCGTTGAAGTGAAGGCAATTGAGGATAGAAGAGAAAAACCGAAGCCCGCGCCGATACGCTTGAGCGTCTTCGCGTCCGGATAGGTCCTGCGGTCACGCGGTTGATCTGGTTCTGTCGTACTCATTTGCCGCTCGGCCCTACTGCGATAACGCCAATTGAATATGACGTTATCGTGCCCGCCCGGACGCCACAAGCCAAAGCCTTCCTGAGCGTGAAAGCTAAATGCTTATAATGTTTGATTTTTAACACGCAGGCCGAGCTTTTCCTCTAAAGAACAGACGATGTTCACGACCCTGCTGATCCTGCTCGCCGCCATCGTCCTCGCCGTGCCGCTCTCGCGCTATGCGGGGCTGGGCAGCATTCTCGGCTATCTGGCCGCCGGCGTCATCATCGGCCCCTCGGTGCTTGGGCTGGTCTATAATGTCGATCAGATCAGCAATGTCTCCGAACTCGGCGTGACCATGCTGCTCTTCCTGATCGGGCTGGAGCTGCGCCCGCATCGGCTCTGGGTGCTGCGCAAGGCGGTGTTCGGGCTGGGCGCGGCGCAGATGCTGCCGACCTCCGCCGTGCTGGCCGGGGCGGCGATGGCCTTTGGCGTGCCGGCGCTGGATGCGCTGGTGCTCGGCATCGGCCTCGCCCTCTCCTCCACCGCCATCGCCCTGCCTTTGCTCTCCGAGCGCAATCTGCTGCCCACCATTCCCGGCCGCGACGCCTTCGCCGTGCTGCTGTTCCAGGATATGGCGGCGATTCCGGTGCTGGCCTTGCTGCCGATCCTGGCCGGCGGCGGCTCGGCGCATTTCTCCTGGATCGCGGTGGCGCGCGGGGCGGCGGCGGTGGCGGGGATTCTCGCCGGCGGCTATCTGCTGGTGCCCTATCTGTTCAGGATGGTCGCGTCCGCCAAGGTGCCGGAAGTGTTCACCGCCACCGCCTTGCTGCTGGTGGTGGGCACCGCGGCACTGGCGGAATGGGCCGGGCTTTCGGCCTCGCTCGGCGCGTTTCTGGCCGGGGTCGTGGTCTCTGATTCAGATTACCGGCATGAGTTGCAGGCGGATGTGGAACCGTTCGAGGGGCTGCTGCTGGGGTTCTTCTTCATGTCCGTCGGCATGTCGGCCGATCTCGGGCTGCTGCTGCATAAGCCGCTGGAGATTGCCGGGCTGGTGATCGGCCTGGTCGCGGTGAAAACCGGCATCGGTTACGGGGTGTCCTATCTGCGGCGCGGCATCAAGGGGGCGGCGCTGCGCTTTGCCACCGTGCTGCCGGAGGGCAGTGAGTTCGGCTTCGTGCTGTTCGCCGCCGCGGTGGCGCAGGGGACGCTGGCGAAGGAGCTGGCGGCGGAGGCCAATCTCGTCATCGCGCTCTCGATGCTGGCGGCGCCGATTCTGTTCACCCTCTCCGAGCGCTTCGTGCAGCCGAAGCTGGAAGCCAAGAAGGCGCGGCCTTACGACAAGCTGGAAGACATGCAGGCCTCGCCGGTGATCATTTGCGGGTTCGGGCGCGTCGGGCAGATTATCGGGCGCGTGCTGGCGATGCAGAAGATCCGCTACACCGCTTTGGATCGCAGCTCGACCCAGGTGGATTTCGTGCGGCGCTTCGGGGTGCGGGTGTTCTACGGCGACCCGACGCGTGAGGAGGTGATGCGCGCCGCCGGGGCGGAGAGCGCGAAAGTGCTGGTGATCGCTCTGGACGATATGGAAGCCAGCGTGCGGGTGGCGGAGATGGTGCGGCGGAAATTCCCGCAGCTGCGTGTCGTCGCCAGGGCGCGCAACCGCAACCATGTGCATGCGCTGATGGGCGCCGGGGTGGACCATTTCGTGCGTGAGACGTTCTTTTCCTCGCTGCGGCTGACCGAGATTGTGCTGGAGGCGCTGGATGTGCCGGAGGCGCAGGCGAAACGCGCGATTGAGCTGTTCCGGCGGCATGACGACCAGATTCTGCACGAGACCTACGCTTACGGGAATGACGAGGGCCGGCTGATCCAGACCGCGCAGGAGGCGGCGAAAGAGTTGCAGGATCTGTTCGAGACCGACCAGAGCGACATGGAGGAGGACGACGCCAAGCCGGCTTAAGGTTGCAAAAGTTTTTGAGGGTTTGGGAACTTTTTTCAAAAAGTTCCCAAGAACGTTTGGGGTGTTGGCAACGGTGTCACCAACACCCCAAACGTTTTCGCCGCTTTTTTGAAAAAAAGCGGCACCAAAAAACTTTTATAAAGCTCCCGCAATTTCCTTGAAAATCTCCGCCGGCAGCGTGCCGCCATAGAGCTTTTCCGCCGGGCTGTTATCATCATTGCCAAGCCAGACAGCGATAATGTCCCCCTTGGCGTAGCCAACAAACCAGCCATCGCGATAATCCTGGGTGGTGCCGGTTTTGCCCGCCGTATAAACGCCCAGGATGAACGCGGCGCGGCCGGTGCCGGAGAGCACGACCTGGCGCATCATCCCCGCCACCGCCTGCGCATCGCCCGCTGGCACCACCGGCACCGGCGCCTCGATATGCGCCGGCGCGCCATTGATGGCGGTGACACCATAAGGCGTGACACGCTCGCCGCCATTGAAAAACACCGCATAGGCGCTGGCGAGTTGCAGCACCCCGACCGCCCCGGTGCCCAGCGCCATCGTCGCGTCCTTGGGGAAATGATCATCCAGCCCGAGCAACCGCGCCACCGCGATCACCCGGCGCGGGCCGCCGGCGCGCATCAAGATGCGGATGGCGGCGGTGTTCATCGAATCCGCCAGGGCCTCAGTCAGGCTGACCTCGCCGTGATAGGCTTCATCATCATGCGGGCGGTAGCCATGGATGTTGAGCGGGCCGTCCAGCACCGTCTCGTTCGGCGACATCCCGGCCAGCAGCCCGGCCAGCCAGACCACCGGCTTGATCGCCGAGCCGGTCTGACGGCGGGCGAGCACGGCGCGGTTATAACCCTCCCGGTCCCCCACCCCGCCGACAAGCGCCCGCACCGCGCCGCTGCGCGCATCGAGCACGACGATGGCGCCCTGGGAGACGCGATATTTGGCCCCCTGTTCGGCGATGGTGGAATCCAGGGCCGCCTGCGCGGCGGTCTGCACGCCCGGAAACATGGTGGTGGTGAAGGCGATGTCCTCGCCTTCGGGGATCACATCGGCCTCGTGCTGCATGGTCCAGAGCGCGAACCAGGAGGTGCGCGAGATCGGCGAGGCGGCGTCCGCCAGCTGGGCGGCGGCCGCGTTTTCCTGCTCGGGCGAGAGCGCGCCGGTTGAGACCATCGCATCCAGCACCTGGGTGGCGCGGTTGGCGGCGGCCTGGGAATTGACCAGCGGGTTGAGGCTGGAGGGCGCCTTCGGCAGCCCGGCCAGGATGGCGGCCTGGGCGATGCTGAGCCGGCTGGCGGGCTCGTTGAAATAGAGCCGGGCGGCGGCGTCGATCCCGTAGGCGCCTTCGCCGAGATAGACGCGGTTGAGATAGATGCCGAGGATCTCCTGGCGGCTGTAATGGTGCCAGAGCCACAGCGCCAGCACCGCCTCCTGCACCTTGCGGCGCAGCGTGCGCTGGTTGCCGAGGAACAGGGTTTTCGCCACCTGCTGGGTCAGGGTCGAGCCGCCCTGCACCACGTGGCGGTGGACGATGTCAGAGACCAAAGCGCGGAAAATGCCCATGAAATCGAACGGGCCGTGCCTGGCGAAGCGCCGGTCCTCGATGGCGATGAAGGCGGCGGGGACATAAGGCGGGAGGGCGGCGGGGAGCACGACCTGGCCGGAGACATCGCCGAAGCGGGCCAGAAGATGGCCTTGCGGGTCGAGCAGACGGATGGCGGGGCGGCGGGTCTGGGTGACGGCGATGGCCGGATTCGGCAAATCCCAGGTGAACCAGAGCCCGACCAGGAAGCAGGCCAGCGCCCCCAGATGGCGAGGATGACCAGGATGCGAGTGGCCGCCCAGCCATGCCGGGCGCGCCGGAGCAGCTGCGGCGAGGGCCGCAGCGCGGGCTTCAGCGCCGGCTTCGCGGGCGCTTTGGAGCCCGGCTTGGGGCCCTGCTTGGGCGACGGCTTTGGCGGGGGCTTGGGCGGGCTGGGCATCCCGTCCCTGCTGCCAAGAGGAAGGGGGCGACGTCAACCACCGGGTTTGACCGCGCCGCCAGAACGGGTAAACAGGCGGCGTGCGGGCGTGGCGAAACTGGTAGACGCAACGGACTTAAAATCCGTTGGGAGCAATCCCGTGCCGGTTCGATTCCGGCCGTCCGTACCAGCCTGCGGAAACCTCATCACACTAATTTTTGTGGTTAATGAGTTGGCTTTAATATATTATAAAGTCAGTCAAGAAACCTTTTTTATACGCTGGTATGTTAATTTATAAATGAGCCGGTTTCCGAAACCATATCTGTCCGTGATGAGCGAGACTAAAGCAGCCACGGCTGTTGAATTCGCGTTGATCGGCAGCTTCATGATCCTTTTCACCATGGGGTTCATGATGATGGGAATATGCCAATTCTGGCAAATGAGTCTGGATGATGCCGTTCGAAACGCCGCCCGACAGCTTCTGCTTGGCAAAATCACCAACAGCACGCAATTCGTTTCCACAGTGTGCGGAGAATTCGGCGCGGTTGCTCCATGCGGCACAACATCACTTCAGGTTGAAGTTCAAGCCAACACCTCAACCCAGACTTTTTCAGGAATTACGGCGGCCTCGGTCAGCTCATCCGGACAGCTATCGCCCAGTGGCGATTTCCCCACCATTCCCAGTTCAGGCGGACCTTATCCCGTGCTCGTGCAAGTCGCCTATAAACTCCCCGCCTGGATCGATTTTCTTCCCTATCTGCCTTTCTCTGGGCAAACGATCCCCGCGCTTAACGTCTTGTTGACCGGCAATCCAACATCAGCTCTGATTTCCGCTCAAGCGGTCGCGGTAAATTGATGCCGGGATCCCAGCGCACCGTCCGCCGCCTTTGGCCTTGGCCTGACACACGCGGTACCGCCGCCGTCGAATTCGCCATCATCATGGCGTTTTTCTTGGTTGTGTTCATTGGCTCTTTCGAACTCCTGACATTGTTACGAACTTCGCAGAAACTGAACATTGTCGCCGCCACCGTGGCCCAGGCTGTGGCGTATCAGAGCCCGGATGGGTCGGCCATGTCTTCCAGTACGCCTCAGGATATATGTTATGGCGCGGTGAAGGGTCTGCAGCCCTTTAGCGCCAATGGCCTGACCATCGATATCGCGAGCGTGACGACCACGACACCGGGCAGTGCGGTGAATTATTGGGAACAGGATTTTAGTGGCGCCAGTTGTACACCGGTGACGTCCGCGGTGATCGGCGGCAATTCGGCTTGCGGCTTGGCCACCGCCAATGGCGCTGGCGGCATGCTGCCAAAAACCAACGGCGCCGTAGGCGACAACGCCATTATCGTCAGGGCGACGCTGACCTATCCTGGTATCGTCGGACTCTGGCTCAACACCTCCCCGACGCTGACCCAGCAGGTGCTGACAAGATGGGCGTACGCCTCGACGACCACCAGCCTCACGGTTACTGGCTTAACGCCTCAACCTCTTTCATGCAGCGGTTGACATGAAGCACGCACAGATAAGACTTTTCCACAAAGGCCTAAATATCCTCAGATTGCTGAAGGAGCGCAGAGCCGCCACAGCCTTGATGTGGGCGCTTATGCTGCCGACGATGATCCTCGCTGTTGGCGCGGGGGTAGATTTCGCCCGCATCTCGGCTTCACGCGCGCAGTTGCAAGCGGCGGCCGACCAGGCGGCGCTCGCGGGCGTCGGTGCCTATGCAAACGAGATCAACGCCAGCAACGGCAACGGCGTGGCGACAGCCGCCTTCAACGCTGCTTATGCCGGCATTTCAGGCGCCGTGAGTTTACAGAACGGCCCCAATATCTCAATCGGCTGCACTGGATCCGACGCCACCGTGTGCGGCAGCAGCGGCAGCTTCACCGAAAGTAAAACGGCCTGTTCGACGGGGACCTACTGCGTCACGGTTTCTGCCACCGCCAGGCAGACCAATTCCATCTTTCACATGCATCTGCCCTTTGAGGATATATCGGTATCCGCGACGGCACAGCTCGTCTCCGGAAATGCTGGATCCACGCCTGGACAAAGCAGCAATTTCGCCGATTTCGCTCAATCTTATTATTCCGGTGGATATGGCGGCAGCGAAATGCTTGGGTCGCACACATCCGGCATTGGGGCAGGATCGGCATACTCAGGCGGCAGCTCGTCAGGTAATGCGTATTTTCTAGACAGCCTCAACAATACCGCCCCGACCTCGCTTTCCTATAACGCCCTGCCTGGCCAGAATAATTACGGCTGCTCGTCGAGCGGCAATTTTTCGGCGGATATGAAGGGTGTCTATAATGTGCCCGCGAATAGCTCATATTGCGGCAGCATAACCTTCGGCACCGGCCAAACCGAGCAACTTTACAATATCAACGGAACGGCGAATTCTGGCAGCTGGATTGCGGTCAACAACAACCTCACAATTTCCCCTCGAACCGTCGTTTGCCCGGAAAATCTAGGCTATAGCAACTATACCGGTGCGCATGTGTCGATCTCCACGACCTGCGCGACAGGGAGCTACGCCAATGCAAACTACACGCCGATCTATCTCGGCGGTTCGCTGATTTTGAATTATTCCGTGAATGTGACGCCTTCCACCGCCAATAACGGAATGATCACCTTTGTGAACGACGAATATGACAACGTTCAGATGCTGGATAGCAACGCCAACACCCAGGAATATGCGGTCGTCTGCCCCGGCGGCGCGACAAGCTGCAGCAACCCATACGCCGGCAAAGCACTATATTTCTCTGGGCCTGGCACGCTAATCTCTCATGATACATACGTGACCACAATCACCGTGCAGAACGGTTATAACGTGGCGTGGACGGAACAGGAAACCTTCGCGGTCAAATTCACCCCTACTTGTTCCGGTTATGGTTGGCGGCAGCAATGCGGTTCGTCCAACACGAACTATTCCAATAACGACCAAGCCTATGAAGCGACGGAAATCGCCACTGTCGGCGGTGGCTACACGTCCTCACATAACGCCACCACCACGGTGAAATCGATCCCTTCTCCGACATCGAGCTATTCACCCTCCGTGCTGGCCCGGGATCCGAACTCTGACACCACCGGCATTGGCTCAACCAACGACGCTTACGGCCAACTCGATAAGGCCTGCGCCGCGGCGGCCAAGACCAACAGCATTGGCGGGAATCAATCCGTTGGCGGCACCATTGCGCCGCTGAAAAACATTACCGGACTGACGGACATCTTTGCGATGACAACAGACGCTCCGCCGAGCAACTCTCCCCCATCGCCTATAATTTCACCGCACCGAATTATGGCTACAGCTATGTGAACCCTGACGAGCAAGGCTCGGCCCTGGAGACCGAGACCGCATATTTTTGTGGAAATGGCTCGGACCTGTCGGTGTCCAACGGCTCCGCGTCCGGCCTGAGTGTCACGCCAACCTCCTCAACCGGCGCCGTTCTCACGAACTAAGCTTGGGTCAGGGGCTGGGTCCGCACTCACCGCGATCATTTCGTCCCATAGCGAGACAGTCTGTTCGCGTATTTTCACGCGAATGGACATGGCTCCATCGCCGCGCCATGACCCGCTTCGCATCGGAGCGGGTACATTCCTGAGACCGGGTGCCCACCCCGGCCGACCCTGTACCCCCTCCATGCTGGCTAATTTGCGGAGCGCTCGCGCCGTTAGGGCCTAAAATGTTCAGGAGGAAATAAATTGACGACCCGTATCAGATCCTTGCAACTGCGCCAGAAACTCATGTCCGTCGACGAGGCGGCGGCTCTGATTCCGCCCGGCTGTACGGTGGGGATGAGCGGTTTTACCGGGTCGGGCTATCCCAAGGCGGTCCCGCAGGCGCTGGCTAGGCGGATCGAGGCGGCGCGGGCCGGGGGCAATCCCTTCCGGGTGAAGATCTGGACCGGCGCCTCCACCGGGCCGGAGCTGGATGGCGCCCTGGCCAAGGCCGATGGCATCGAATTCCGGCTGCCGTTCAATTCCGACCCGATCGCGCGCGAGAAGATCAATAAGGGCGAGATGGAATATCTCGACATGCATCTCAGCCAGGTGGCGCCGATGGCCTGGCAGGGGTTTCTGGGCAAGCTGGATGTGGCGCTGATCGAGGTGGTCGGCATCACCGAGGATGGGTCGCTGATCCCCTCCTCCTCCGTCGGCAACTCCAAAACCTGGGTGGACCGGGCGGAGAAAATCATTCTGGAGGTCAATCACTGGCAGAATGAGGCGCTGGAAGGGGTGCATGACATTTATTACGGCACCGCTTTGCCGCCGAACCGGGTGCCGATTCCGCTGATCCGCCCGGATGACCGGATCGGCCAGACGACCTTGAAGTGCGACCCTTCGAAGGTCATCGCGGTGGTTGAGACCAATGCGCCGGACCGCAACCTGCCCTTCGCCAAGCCCGATGCCACCGCCAACGCGATTGCCGGGCATCTGATCGACTTCCTGGAGCATGAGGTGAAGATGGGCCGGCTGCCGGAGCATCTGCTGCCGCTGCAATCGGGGGTGGGCAATATCGCCAATGCGGTGCTGGCCGGGCTGAATGAATCGCGCTTCGAGAACCTCACCGCCTACACGGAAGTGATCCAGGACGGGATGCTGGACATGCTCGATAGCGGCAAGCTGCGCCTGGCCTCGGCCACCGCCTTCTCGCTCTCGCCGACGGCCGCGGAGCGGATGAATGACAATATGGCCGAGTATCGCAAACATATGATCCTGCGCCCGCAAGAGATTTCCAACCATCCGGAGCTGGTGCGCCGGCTTGGCTGCATCGCGATGAACGGGCTGATCGAGGCGGATATTTACGGCAATGTGAATTCCACCCAGATCATGGGCAGCCGGATCCAGACCGGCATCGGCGGCTCCGGAGATTTTGCCCGCAATGCCTACATCTCCATCTTCATGACCCCCTCCACCGCGAAGGACGGGGCGATTTCCTCGATCGTGCCGCTGGCGGCGCACGTGGACCATATCACCCAGGATGTGGCGGTGATCGTCACCGAGCAGGGGCTGGCGGATCTGCGCGGACTGTCGCCGAAGCAGCGGGCGAAGCTGGTGATGGAGAATTGCGCGCATCCGGATTACCGGCCGCTGCTGCAGGATTATTACCAGCGCGCCCGCCGGTTTTCCTATGGCCAGCAATCGCCTTGCCTGCCGGGGGAGGCGCTGTCCTGGCATCAGCGCTTCATCGAGACCGGCACGATGCGCCACTGAGCCACGCGAAGGCGCCCCTGCCTGGCAGAGGCGCCTTCATTGCATCGCTGGCATCATAAAAACCTTATAACTGGCACCATGAGCGCGCGCACCACACCCGATCAGCCGCCATTTCGCCTTGTATCAGCCGAAAATTCAGGCAATGCTGACGGCATGAGCGTGACACTCGGAGGTCTTTGCACAATGTTTAAACAAGCCTCCGTGAAAGCTTCCTATGGCCAAGACTGAGCGGGAATCGGTGTTCGCCCTGGGCGCGCGGTTGCCGCATGCGAGCGGGCTGACCACGATCATCGTACTGGCGGTGGCGCTCGCTTTGTGGGAGGCGGCCTCGCTGCTGCAACTTTTCCCGCCTGTCGCCCTGCCCTCGCCTGGCGCGGTCTGGCAGGCTTTCGTCATTCTCTTCAGCATCGGCTATGGCGGCCATACGATCTGGCTGGATATCGGCGCCAGCGCGCTGCGTGTGGCCATCGGCTTTCTTGGCGCGGTCGCCATCGGCGTGCCGCTGGGGTTGTTGATGGCGCGGGTGAATCTGGTGTTCCGCATCGTCGATCCGTTTCTGCAATTCATCCGCCCGGTGCCGCCTTTGGCCTATAACCCGCTGCTGGTGGTGTGGTTTGGCATTGGCGAGCTGCCGAAGGTGCTGCTGATCCTGGTCGGCACCATCCCGGTGATCATCATCGGCACCATTTCCGGGGTGAAGGCGACACCGCCTTTGCGCCTGGCGGTGGCGCGCACGCTGGGCGCCACACCACGGCAGATTTTCAATCTCGTCGTGCTGCCCTCGGCCTTGCCGGAAATCTTCACCGCGATGCGGGTGGGCATTGGCGTCGCCTGGTCCTGCCTGGTCGCGGCGGAGCTGATCGCGGCGGATCAGGGGCTCGGCTGGCTCGTGCAATATGCCGGCCAGGCCTTGCAGGTTGCGGTTGTCATCGCCGGCATCATCGTCATCGGCAGTCTCGGCTATGCGATGGAGCTGGTGATCCGGCTCGTCGAGGCGCGCATCGTGCCCTGGCGCGGGCGTGAGTGAAATTTCAAACAAGCAAGGGGGCATCATGGTGTTAGGAATCTTACGGGCGGCACTTCTGGGCGCGGCGGGCCTTGGCCTGGGCGCCCGAGCGGCGCTGGCCGCGAAGCCGGATGTGGTCATCGGCTATGAGAATAACGGCGCTGATCCCTATATGGTCAGCCAGGGCCAGGGACTTTTCCAGAAAGACCTCGATGCCAACGTGACGCTGAAATATTTCGATTCCGGACCGGCGGCGATGAGCGCGCTGGCCTCCAATTCGCTGCAATTCATGTGCGGGCTGGGTATGCCGCCTTTCGTCGCGGCACTGACGCAAGGCTTGCCGCTGGCGATCATCTATAACCAGGAGCGCTATACTTCGGCGGCCGGCATCGCCGTGCGGCCGGGAGCGGGGATCAATTCCATCGCCGACCTGAAGGGCAAGAAGATCGCCATCGTGCAAGGCTCGCAGGCGAGTTTTGAGCTGGCGACCTTCCTGGCGCAGGCCGGCATTCCCTTCAATGCCGTGCATCAGATCAACATGTCGCCGCCGGAAATGCGGGTCGCCTACACCACCAAGGCGATCGACGCGGCCATCGTCTGGGATCCGGTGTTCGATGCGTTGCAGGCGCAGGGCGCGAAAGTGCTGAAGACCGATGCGGACCTGCCGCGCGGCGCCTCCTCCTACAATATCTGCATCGCCAACACCAACTGGGTGAAGGCGCATCCGAACCTGACCGTGCAGTTCATCAAGGCGCTGGATGAGGGGGTGACCTACACCAAACAGAACCCGCAACAGGCGCTGGCGATCATGGCCCAGCAGGCCGGCATCGATGAGAAGACCGCCGCCACCGAGCTGAAAGGCTATGAGATCTTCTCGGCCAAGGACCAGGGCAGCGCGGATGTGATGGGCGGTGGCGCGTCCTCCGCCACCGGCAAGACGCTGTCGGCCACCTCCGACGTGCTGATGAAGATCGGCCGCATCATGACGCCGCTGAAAGACCCCGGCGCGGCGGTGGATGCCAGCTTCGCGGCGAAAGCGGCGCAGTAAAACATGCCGATCGAGATCGCGCACGTCACTAAAAGCTTCAAGGATGTACGCGCGCTGGATGAGATCTCGCTCACCGTCGAGGATGGCAGCTTCGTCACCATCCTCGGCGGCTCGGGCTGCGGCAAATCCACCCTGCTGAACATGCTGGCGGGGCTGGAGGCGCCGAGCACCGGGCGGATCACGCTCGATGGCCAGGAGATCACCGGCCCCGGCCCGGAGCGCGTGGTGGTGTTCCAGAAGGCCGGGCTCTATCCGTGGCTGAGCCTGCGCGACAATATCGCCTTCGGCTTAAGGCTGCGCGGGCGCTCCAACATCCCCTGGCGGGAGGTGGACCGGGTGATCGAGCTGATCGGGCTGAAGGGGTTTGAAAATCATCGCCCCTATGAGCTCTCCGGGGGCATGCAGCAGCGCGTCGCCATCGCCCGGGCGCTGGTGATGCATCCGCGGGTGCTGCTGATGGACGAGCCCTTCGGCGCGCTGGATGCGCAGACCCGCGAGACCATGCAGGCATTCCTCACCGAGCTGTGGGAGCGGATTCGCGCCACCGTGATCTTCGTCACCCATGATATCGACGAGGCGATCATGCTCGGCACCCGGCTGGTGGTGATGGGGGCGCGGCCCGGCCGGGTCTGCCTGGATGCGCCGGTGAAGCTGGGGCGCCCGCGCGGCTGGGACATGACGGCCAGCCCGGAATTTCTGGAGCTGAAACGCGCCGCCCGGCGGATTCTGGCCGGGCAGCCGCATTGAGCCCCCGCCCTTGCCTCCCAGCCCCGCTTTGGCTTAACCATGGGGCGCGCAAGCGGGTGTAGCTCAATGGTAGAGTCCCAGCCTTCCAAGCTGGCTGTGCGGGTTCGATTCCCGTCACCCGCTCCAAAGCGCGGATTTTAGCCCTCCGGGAGACCGGAACCGGTTTAAAATGCGCGACGGACAGGCCGGGGACTTGACATCCGGCGCTGCAAAGTGTGGAAGGCGCTTCCATGCTGGTACGGATAGGGGCGTAGCTCAATTGGCTAGAGCGCCGGTCTCCAAAACCGGAGGTTGAGAGTTCGAGACCCTCCGCCCCTGCCATCCCTATCCCAGCATTTTGCAGTTTTTGGAGAGTGGTCCGTCTTGGCGTTCAACGTGTTGAAATTCGCGCGCGAGGTTCGCACCGAGGCGAATCGTGTCACCTGGCCCTCCGGCAAGGAAACGGTGCAGCTCACCGGCCTCGTCCTGGCGATGGTGGTGATCATGGCCCTGCTGCTGCTCGGCGTCGATTCGCTGATCGGCTTTGGCATGCGCTCCCTCTTCGGCGCCTGAGATTAAGGAAGATTCGATGGCCAAGCGCTGGTACGTCCTGCACGTCTATTCCGGGTTCGAGAAAAAGATCGCCCAGCAGGTTAAAGAGCAGGCGGAGCTGAAGGGCTTTGCGGATCATATCGGCGACATCGTGGTGCCGACCGAGGAAGTGACCGAGGTTCGCCGCGCCCAGAAGGTGAATACCGAGCGCAAATTCTTCCCCGGCTATATCCTGATCAACATGGATATGACCGATGACACCTGGCATCTGGTCAAGGATATCCCGCGCGTCACCGGCTTTTTGGGCAGCAAGAACAAGCCGAGCCCGATCACCAATGCCGAAGCCGAGCGCATCATGAAGCAGCAGGAGGAAGGCACCGACCAGCGCCGTCCGGCTGTCATCTTCGAGGTGGGCGAGCAGGTACGCGTGGCCGATGGTCCCTTCACCAGCTTCAACGGCGTCGTCGAGGAAGTGGACGAGGAAAAGGGGCGCGTTAAGGTTTCTGTCTCGATTTTCGGCCGCTCCACCCCTGTCGATCTCGAATATGGGCAGGTTGAGAAGCTCTGATTCGGCAAGTCTGTCAGAATTTCTCACCATCTTGTAATTGCGGTTTAAGGCTCTATCTCTGGCTGCACATTTTGTGAGTCGGATGACGTGCCGGATACATCTTCTTCCTCTTCCCGGCGCCGCCTTCTGGTTGGCGCCGGTATTGTTGTCGTGCTGGTTGCCCTGGGCCTCTGGATCGTCAATTACCTGTTGGTCGGGCAATATATCGTCAGCACCGATGACGCCTATCTCGCCGCGGATTCCAGCCTGATCGCCGCCAAGGTCAGCGGCTATGTCGCGGACGTGGCGGTGAATGAGAACCAGGAGGTGACCAAGGGCCAGCTGCTGGCGCGCATCGACCCGCGCGATTACAGCAATGCGGTGCAGGGGGCGCAAGGCGCGCTGGCCGCCGCCGAGGCGGATGTGGCCAATGACCAGGCCCTGCTGACCCTGCAGCAATCCAAGATCGCCGCTGCCCAGGCCGCCCTGCAGGGCGATCAGGCCCGCCTCGCCTTCGCCACCCAGAATCAGCGCCGCTATAGCCGCCTCTCCAGCTCCGGCGCGGCGCCGGTGCAGACGATCGACCAGGCCGACACCTCGGTGCAGACCGCCCGGGCGGAGCTTGCCGCCGACAATGCCAGCCTGCAGGGCGCGCAGCGCCAGGTGGATGTGCTGAACGCCCAGCTCAAGCGCGCGCAGGCGGCGGTGACGCAGGCCCAGGCGCAGCTGGCCCAGGCCCAGCTCAATCTCGAACATACCGATATCCGCGCCCCCTTCGACGGGGTGATCGGCAACAAGACCGTGGCGGTGGGGATTATCTGCAGCCTGGCACGCAGATCATGGCGGTGGTGCCGCTGGATCAGGTCTATGTGACCGCGAATTACAAGGAAACCCAGATCACCCATGTGCATCCGGGGCAGGATGTGACCATCCATGTCGATGGCTTCCCCGGGCTGAAGGTGCGCGGCCATGTCAACAGCATCAACCCGGCCTCCGGCCAGGAATTCGCGCTGCTGCCGCCTGATAACGCCACCGGCAATTTCACCAAGATCGTCCAGCGCGTGCCGGTGAAGATCCTGATCGATCTGACCCCGCAGGAGATCGGCAAATTGCGGCCGGGCATGTCGGTGGAGACGGATATCGATACGCGCAGCGGCTCATGAACGCCGCCGCCGCCGAGACAGTCCCGCTGCGGGCGAAGATCGCGGTGATGGGGGCGCTGCTGGGCGCCTTCATGGCGGTGCTCAATATTCAGGTCACCAACACCTCGCTGCCGGATATTCAGGGCGGCATCGGCACCGGGCTGGATAATGGCGGCTGGATCTCCACCGCCTATCTGATCGGCGAGATCATCGTGATCCCGCTCTCCGGCTGGCTGGCCGGGGTCTTCTCGCTGAAGCGCTATCTCATCGCCAACGCGGTGCTGTTCCTGTTTTTCTCGGCCGCCTGCGGGCTGACCTCCAATTTCCCCGAGATGGTGGCGCTGCGCGCGCTGCAGGGGTTTTCCGGCGGGGTGCTGATCCCGCTGGCGCTGGTCTGCGTGCTGACATTGCTGCCCCCGCACGCCCGGCCGCTCGGGTTTTCGATGTTCGCGCTGACCGCGACCTTCGCGCCGGCGATCGGCCCGAGCATCGGCGGCTGGATCACCGATGCCTATGGCTGGCGCTATATCTTCTACCTCAATCTGGTGCCGGGCGCGATCATGCTGCCGGCGCTGATGTGGGGGCTCTCACCGGCGCCGATGCATCTGGACCGGCTCTGGAAGGGCGACTGGGTCGGCGTGTTCACCATGGCGATCGGGCTGGGCTGCCTGCAGACCGTGCTGGAGGAAGGCAACAAGGATGACTGGTTCAGTTCCGGCTTCATCACCAAGCTGTCGGTGATCTCCGCCGTGGCGCTGGTCTGGTTCCTGGTCCAGGAGCTGCGGCCGGGCAACGAAACGCCGCTGGTCAATCTGCGCCTGTTCGCGCGCTGGAATTTCGGCTTCTCCTCGATCGCCAATTTCATGCTGGGCTTCGTGCTCTATTCGGCGGTGTATCTGATCCCGCTTTATCTGGCCGTGGCGCATGGCTACAGCGCCGCCCAGTCCGGCGCGGTGATGGCCTGGATCGGCCTGCCGCAGCTGCTGATCATCCCCTGCATGCCCTTTCTGATGAAGCGGGTGGACCCGCGCCGGCTGCTGAGTTTGGGGTTTCTGCTCTTCTTCGTCAGCCTGCTCTGGAACCTCAATCTCGGGCCCAATGATAGCGGCCCGCAGCTTTTGATCCCGAATTTGATCCGCGCCGTCGGCCAGGCGATGGTGTTCCGCCGATCACCATGATCGCCACCGCCGGCATCGCGGCGCAGGATGCGGGCTCGGCCTCGGCTTTGTTCAACATGCTGCGCAATCTGGGCGGGGCCATCGGCGTGGCGGTGGTGGAGACCTTCGTCACCAACCGGGAAAAATTTCATTCTTTCATCATCAACCAGCATGTCAGCCTGCTGCAGCCAGCGACGCGCCAGACCATCGCCGCCATGCAGCATTATTTCGAGGCGCATGGCATGTCCGATCCGGCGGCGGCGCGGCATCAGGCGATCATTCTGCTGGGCGAGACGCTGAAGCAGCAAGCCAATTATTTCGCCTATGGCGATGCGTTCGGGCTGCTGGCCATCGGCATGCTGGTGGCGCTGCTGGCCTCCTTCTTCATCCGCCGGCCAAGCGGACCGGCGGCCCCGGGCGGGCACTGAGCCGAATCCGGTTTTTGCTGCATCGCAGCAAAAGATTTCAAAAGTTATGCGCCGCCTTGGAGCGGCGTTTCATGACAAAGCTCAATGCAGGGTGGTGTCAGGCCGGGCATTTGCGTCTTCTCGATAATCGATTAGGATTCGTAAAAAGAAGAGGAGGTCCATATGGCTCGAGTTGCATTGGTAACGGGTGGAACGCGCGGCATCGGTGCTGCGATCAGCATCGCGCTGCAGAAGGCGGGGCGGCTGGTGGTGGCGAGCTATGCCGGCAACACGGAAGCCGCTGAGGCCTTTCACAAGGAAACCGGGATCGAGGTGATCAAGTTCGATGCCGGGAATTACGATCAGAGCGTCGCCGCGGTGAATGAGATTGCCGCCAAGCATGGCGCCATCGAAATTCTGGTGAATAATGCCGGCATCACCCGCGATGCGGTGCTAAGCAAGCAGAGCCGCGAGATGTGGGATGCGGTGATCGACACCAATCTCGGCTCCTGCTTCAATCTCTGCAAGGCGACCTTCGATGGCATGAAGGCGGCGAAGTTCGGGCGGATCGTCAATATCGGCTCGATCAACGGCCAGGCCGGGCAATATGGCCAGGTGAATTATGCCGCCGCGAAATCCGGCATCCATGGTTTCACCAAGGCGCTGGCCCAGGAAGGGGCGCGCTATGGCGTGACCGTGAACGCGATCGCGCCGGGCTATGTGGATACGGACATGGTGCGCGCGGTGCCGCCGGATGTGCTGGAGAAGATCATCGCCAAGATCCCGCGCGGGCGGCTGGGCAAGGCGGATGATATCGCGCGGGGGTGTGCTTCCTGACCGCCGACGATGCGGATTTCGTCACCGGCTCGACACTCTCCATCAATGGCGGGCAGCATATGTATTGAAAGTTTTTGGGGTGCAGCCCTTTTTTCAAAAAGGGCTGCAAAACGTTTGGGCGTTGGCAATGTCGTTGCCAACGCCCCAAACGTTTCTGGGGTGTTTTTGAAAAAACACCCCAGACCCCGAAAAACTTTTACAACTCAGGTATCGAGATTGGCGACCTTGAGGGCGTTGTTGACGATGAATTCGCGGCGCGGCTCCACCACGTCGCCCATCAGCGTCGAGAAGATCAGGTCCGTGCCCTCGGCGTCCGCAATCTTCACCTGCAGCAGGCGGCGCGCCTGCGGGTCCAAAGTGGTCGCCCACAGCTCTTCCGGGTTCATCTCGCCCAGGCCTTTGAAGCGGCTGATCACCAGCCCCTTGCGGCCATGCGCCAGCAGCGAATCCCACATCGCCGCCGGGCCATACACCGGCTTCGCGGTGCCGCCATCGATGGACAGGGTGGCGTCGACATTGAACAATTCCGCCATGCGCTCGGCCCGCTCGGCCAGATAGCGCGCCTCGGCCGTGCGCAGCACCGCCGCATCCAGCGTGTAATGCTCGGCGACACCGCGCACGGTGCGGCCAATCTTCAGCCCATATTCGTCCGAGGTGGCGACCCAGCCGCGCTCATTGGGCAGGGAAATCGCGTTCAGCCGGGCAGCCAAAGCCGCATCCTTGCCGGCATCGTTCAGCGCCGAGAGCGACATCAGCCCGGAAATCGCGACCTGCTCCAGATAGGTCTGCGGCAGCGTGTTCTCCATGCCGCGCAGCCGGTGCACGAGCTGGCCGATCCACACCGCCGCCTCGCGCAGCTCATCGCCGGAAATATCCCGCCCGCCGCTATGCAGCACCGAATCGCCCAGAGCGCGTTCGAGCAGGAAGGCCTCCAGCGCCGCGTCATCCTTCAGATAACGCTGATCATTGCCGCGCTTGGCCCGATAGAGCGGCGGCTGCGCGATATAGAGATAGCCCTGCTCGATCAGCTGCGGCATCTGCCGGTAGAAGAAGGTGAGCAGCAGCGTGCGGATATGCGAACCGTCCACGTCGGCGTCGGTCATGATGACGATGCGGTGATAGCGCAGCTTGGCGGCGTCGAACCCGCCCTGGTCGCTCTCGCCCCGGCCGATGCCGGCCCCAAAGCGGTGATCAGCGTGCCAACCTCGGCGCTGCTCAGCATCTTGTCGAAGCGGGCGCGCTCGACATTGAGGATCTTGCCCTTCAGCGGCAAAATCGCCTGGTATTTCCGGTCCCGCCCCTGTTTCGCGGAGCCGCCGGCGCTGTCACCCTCGACCAGGAACAGCTCGGATTTCGCCGGGTCGCGCTCCTGGCAATCGGCCAGCTTGCCGGGCAGCGAGGAGATGTCCAGCACGCCCTTGCGGCGGGTCAGCTCGCGGGCCTTGCGCGCGGCCTCGCGGGCGGCGGCGGCGTCCATCACCTTCTGGACGATGTTCTTCGCTTCCTTCGGATGCGTCTCGAACCAATGGCTCAGCGCATCGGCCACCGCCGCCTGCACCACCGGCTGCACCTCTGAAGAGATCAGCTTGTCCTTGGTCTGGGAGGAGAATTTCGGGTCCGGCACCTTCACCGAGAGCACGGCGGTCAGGCCTTCGCGCATATCCTCGCCGGAGATGTCGGCATTATCCTTCTTCCCGGCCATGCTCTTGGCATAGTTGCTGACGACGCGGGTGAGCGCGCCACGGAAGCCGGCGAGATGGGTGCCGCCATCGCGCTGCGGAATGTTGTTGGTGAAGCAGAGCGTGGTCTCGTGGTAGGAATCGTTCCAGATGCAGGCGAATTCCACCTTGATGCCGTTCTCCTTCGCCTCGCTGGCGGCGGTGATCGGGGCGGGCAGCAGCGGGGTCTTGGCGCGGTCCAGCCAGAGGCAGAATTCCTTCACCCCGCCCTCATAATGGAACTGGTTTTCCTGGAAGGGCTGGTGGCGCTCATCGCGCAGCACGATGGCCAGTCCGGAATTCAGGAAGGCCAGCTCGCGCAGCCGGCGCTCGAAAATCGCGTAATCGAACTCGGTATGGGTGAAGGTGGCGGCGGAGGGCTTGAAGCTGACCTCGGTGCCGTTGGGATGGTCGGATGGCCCAACCACTTTCAAAGGCTGCACCGTGTTGCCGTTCTCGAAGCGGATGAAATGCTCCTGGCCGTTGCGCCAGATCCGCACCTCCATCCAGTCCGACAGCGCGTTGACCACCGCCGCGCCGACGCCGTGCAGGCCGCCGGAGACCTTGTAGCTGTTCTGGTTGAACTTGCCGCCGGCATGCAGCTTGGTCAGCACCACTTCGGCGGCGGAGACGCCTTCTTCGTGGTGGATATCGGTGGGGATGCCACGGCCATCGTCGCGAATGGTCATCGAGCCATCGCCGTTGAGCACCGCCTCGACCCGGCTGGCGAAGCCGGCCTGGGCCTCGTCCACCGCGTTATCGATGATCTCGAAGCCCATATGGTGCAGGCCCGAGCCATCATCCGTGTCGCCGATATACATGCCCGGCCGCTTGCGGACGGCATCCAGCCCCTTCAGAACACTGATCGACGCGGCGTCATAGGCATCGTCTTGCGGGGTCGGCTGCGGCGTATCGGACATAATCTGGGTCAGGCTCCGGACTCGGGATGGGAGCCAGTTTTATACAGGATTTCGCCACGAAAGCCTAATGCCGCCGGCGCCTTTCAGCCCGCCCGGCGGCAAGCGCTCTCAGGCCGCCTGTGCCGGAGCGAGGGTGGAGGGCAGAGCGATCTCCAGCGCCTTCGCCAGCGCCGCGATGCCGGCGCGATACGGCCCGCGCGGCCGCGCCGCCAGCGTGCCGGCGGTGGTCCTGCCCCCCACCTCGCGCGGCATATCCGGGATCAGCACGGCCAGGTTCTGACCCAGCCGGTCCTCGATATATGCCACCGGCAACCCGCCTGGCATGCCGGCCTTGTTGAGCAGCAGCAGCGGGCGGGGGGCCTGCGCGGAGCCGCCGGGCAGACTCATCCAGGCCTGGGCGTGGCGCAGCGAAATCTCCGTCGGGTCGAGCACGATGACGCGGCGCTGGGCATTGAACAGCAAGGCCCGCGACAAGGGCGAGAGCCGGGCACCGATATCCGCTACCATATAGTTATAGCGCGGGCGAATCGCCTCCAGCAGCTGCGCCACCGCCTCCGGCGTGGCCGGCGCCGCCCAATCCAGGGCTTCCTGGCCGGCGATCACGTCCAGCCGGTCCCCGGCGCGGAACACGCAGCGTTCGATCAGCAGCTGGTCCAACCGTTCCGGCGCTTCCAGCACCGCCGCCAGGCCGCGACTGGCCGGGATATCCAAATTCAATGCCAGCGTGCCGCAATTGACATCGCCATCCATCAGCACCGTGTGCCGGCGCAGGATCTCGGACATGTACCAGCCGAGATTGGCCGCCACCGTGCTGCACCCCACCCCGCCGCGGGCCGCGCACAGCGCGATCATCTCGCCGCCGCGCGGCTGGCTCACCGCGCCGTTGCGCTTATCGATCAGCGGCAGGAAATAGCGCGTCACCACCTCCTCGTTCAGCGGCTTGGCGAGATATTCGCTCACCCCCATCGTGCGCACGACGGTGCGGTAGAAATTCACATTCTGCACCTCGCCCACCGCCAGCACGATGGTGCCGGGATCGACCACATCCGCGAGATTCATCAAGGCGTTCATCGGCTGGTCCTCGCCGGAGAGATCGACCAGCACGATCTCGGGCGTGACAATGCCGGCGAGGATGGTGAGGGCCTGGTTAAAATCCGCCAGATGCACCTGATTGCTGTTGGGGATATGCCCGGCCAGGGCGGTGTGCAGCAAGGCGGCGCTCGGCTCGTCCCGCACAAAGCCGATGAAGGCCTCGCGCTTCACCGTCCGCCGCGGGGGCGCCGGGATCAGGCTGTTGCTGTAAAGCCCGGACTGGCTTTCCAAAAAGGCCGGCAACTTCACACGGGCGGGCGAAACATCCTGCATGGCACATCTCCTCAAGACTCAGAAGTTTTTTGCAGGACTTCGTTGCCGGGAGATTAATATCGGGAATGGGTTACGGCGGATTCATTTTCCCGCCCCGCAGCCCAGCCATGCGGTTGCGGTGAGTCGCGCGGCGCTCTATCAGCGCCGCTTCATTTTGGATTTTCACAGGACACGATGGCGCGCCAGAAAAAAGGCCGGAAACTCGACGGCTGGATCATTCTCGACAAACCGCAAGGCATCACCAGCACCCAGGCGCTGAACAAGGTGAAGCGGGCGATGGACGCGCAGAAAGCCGGGCATGGCGGCACGCTGGACCCGCTGGCCACCGGCATCCTGCCGCTGGCCTTCGGGGCCGCGACCAAGACTGTCCCTTATGTGATGGATAGTACCAAAATTTATCACTTCACGCTGAAATTCGGCGAGGCGCGGGATACTGACGATGCCGAGGGCCAGGTGATCGAGACCTCCGCCCATCGCCCGAGCGATGACGAGATCCGCGCCGCCCTGCCCGCATTCATCGGCAACATCATGCAGGTGCCGCCGATCTTCTCCGCGATCAAGGTGGAGGGCGAGCGCGCTTATGACCTCTCCCGCGACGGCCGGCCGCCGGAGCTGCCGCCCCGCCCGGCGCAGGTGGACCGTTTCGAGCTGATCGGCCGGCCGGATGCCGACCATGCGCAGTTCGAGGTGCAGTCCGGCAAGGGCGTCTATATGCGCTCATTGGCGCGGGATCTGGCGCGGGCCTGCGGCTCGGTGGGCCATATCGCGGTGCTGCGCCGGCTGCGCGTGGGGCCGTTCCTGGAGCGCATGGCGGTTCCTCTGGACTTTTTCCTCGATCCGGCGCAGAACCCCGCCACTCTTGCTGAAACTTTGCTGCCGCTCGAGACCGCGCTGGACGACATCCCGGCCCTGGCCCTGAACCAAGCAGAGTTTTTCGCCCTCTCCCAGGGCCAGGCGATCAGCCTGGTGGACCTGATGGGGCGCATTCCGGAGGCCGCCAATCCCGATAACGGGCTGGTGCGGGTGACGGCGGCGGGACGCGTGAAGGCGATGGCCCGACTCGGTGACGGGTGGCTGCAGCCGGAGCGCTTGTTCTAACTTCTTTTCAAGAGGATATCACGATGTCGATCTCTCCTGAGCGCCGCACCGCGCTGATCGCCGAATACGCCACCGCCGCCAATGACACCGGCTCCCCGGAAGTGCAGGTGGCCCTGCTCTCCGAGCGCATCACCAACCTGACCGAGCATCTGAAGACCCACGCGAAGGATTACCATTCCCGCCGCGGTCTGCTGGTTCTGGTCGGCCAGCGCCGCTCGCTGCTGGATTATCTGAAGCGCAAGAACGTCAAGCGCTACCAGGATCTGATCGCGCGCCTCAATCTGCGCCGCTGATCGCCTGACCGGCTGGTCACAAAGCCACGGCGCCTTCGGGCGCCGTTTTTGTTTGGGGGAATGATGAAGCAAAACGACCTGCGCAATGCCGCCCTGGTGGCGCTGCTGCTCAATCTCGGCTTCTTCTTTGTTGAATTCGGCGTGGCCCGGGCGATCGGCTCGGTCGCGCTGTTTGCCGACAGCGTTGATTTTCTTGAGGATTGCGGGGTCAATCTGCTGCTGGTGCTGGCGTTGCGCTGGGGGATGGCGGCGCGGGCACGGGCGGGCATGGTGATGGCGGGGCTGATCCTGCTGCCCAGCCTCGCCACGCTGGCGCAGGCCATCGCGAAATTCTGGCATCCCAGCGTTCCCAATCCGGCCTGGCTTTCCCTCACCGGGCTGGCGGCGATGGCGGTGAATGCGACGGCGGCGCTGGTTCTGGCCCGGCACCGCCATAGCGGCGGCAGCATCGCCCGCGCCGCCTTTCTCTCCGCCCGCAATGATGTGCTGGCCAATGCCGCGATCATCCTGGCCGGGGCGGTCAGCGCCTATCTCTGGCATAGTCTCTGGCCGGATCTGATCGCGGGGATCGCGATCGGGGCGATGAATCTGGATGCGGCCGGTGAGGTCTGGGCGGCGGCCCGCGCGGAGCGGACCGGCTGACCGGCACCCGGCTCTTAGCGCCTCAAGCTCTTAGCTTGAGGCGCTAAACACATATTGCTCTAGGAGCGATGTTTCGCCCGCCGCCCCGCGACATAAACCCATAGCTCATGCAGGGCATAGCACAGCCCGGCGAGGCTGGCGGGGGCCAGGAAATACAGCACCCGGAACAGCAGGATGGCGCCGAGCGCATCCGCCGCCGGCAGAAAGGCCGAGAACCCCAGCAGCAGCACCGAATCGAACACCCCCACCCCGCCCGGCAGGCCCGAGGCCGAGCCGGCCACGAAGGCGCCGACATAAAGGCTGAGCACGCGCGCGTAGGATAGGCCAGGGGCGGCCGGCAGCACCATGTCCAGTATGGCGCAGGCGCAGGCGATATCGACACAAGAGAGGATGATCTGCGCCAGCGCGATGCGCCCGCCCGGCAGCGCGATGCGCTTGCCGAAAATCGTCACCGCCTCGCGCCCGCGTGAACCAACCACATAGGCCACCGGCAGCGCCAGCAAGGCCAGCCCGAGCAGGCGCGCCAGCAGCCCGGCCAGATGCCCCGGCAGCGGCACGGCATGCGGGTCCCAGAGCAGCAGCCCGCCCAGCAGGCTGAGCACACCCAGCGAGAAATTGCTGGCCGACACCGCGACGATGCGCGCCAGCGCCGCCGGCGGCATCTCCCAATGGGCATAAAAGCGCAGACGGATGGCGGCGGCGGTGAGCGCGGTGGCGCCCAGCATATGGCTCAGCGCATAGGCGCAGAAGGAGGCCAGCCCGACATGGCGCAGCGCCAGCCTCCCGCACGCCCCGGCACGGCGGGCGAAAGCCACGCCGGGCAGGTCATAGGCGGCCATGATGCAGAACGAGACGCCAAGCAGCCCCAGCGCCCGGGCGATATCCGGCCAGGGCGTGGCGGCAAAGGCGGCCAACACCGCCCCACCCCCACCTTGCGCAGCACGCCATGCAGCCCGAAGCCGATGGCGCCGAGCAGGACGAGCCCTAGAACCGGCGGCAGACATCTCAGCAGCCGGCGCAAGGGCTCAGGCCGCTTCCGCCTCGCGGGCGAGTGCTGTTTCGATCAGCCGGATGGTCCGCTCGACGCTGTAAAGCGCGATGAACCCGCCAAAGCGCGGCCCGTCCTGGGTGCCGAGCAGCACCTGATACAGGCAGTCAAACCAGGCCTTCAGCGGCTTGAATTCCTGCTCCTTGCCGACGGCATAGACCAGGTTCTGCAGCCGCTCCGCCTCGCTCTCGCCGGGATATTCGGCCTGCCGGCCCGCGGTCAGGCGGGTTTTCAGATCCTCCAGCGCCGCGCGCTCGGCTTCGCTGGGCGCCCGGTAACGGCGCTGCGGGGCGACGAAATCGCGGTTATAGGCGATGGCGTAATGCACCAGCTCGGCCAGGAACGGATAGCTCTCGGCATTCACCTCCGGCATGTAGGCGCGGATGAAGCCCCAGAGCATCTCGGCACTGTCGGCATTGCTCACCGAGGCGAGGTTGAGCAGCATGGTGAAGCTGAACGGCGCCCCGGCATGGTTGGGCAGCACCCCGCCATGGATATGCCAGGCCGGGTTGTTATGCTTGTCCTGCGACTCCGGCAGCGCCTGCACGGCGGCGATGTAATCATCGGTCGAGCGCGGGATCACGTCGAAGAACAGCTTCTTGGCGCGCTGCGGGGCGTGATACATGAACTGCGCCAGGCTCTCCTTGGGTGCGTAGGTCAGCCATTGCTCGATGGAGAGGCCATTGCCCTTGGATTTCGAGATTTTCTGCCCCTTCTCGTCCAGGAACAGCTCATAGGTCAGGTTCAGCGGCGGCTCCTTGCCCAAAGCCCGGCAGATGGCGGAGGAGAGCTTGACGCTGTCAATCAGATCCTTGCCGGACATCTCGTAATCCACGTCCAGCGCGTACCAGCGCATCGCCCAGTCGGCCTTCCATTGCAGCTTGGCGTTGCCGCCAAGCACGGAGGTCTCGAATTTGATGCTGCTCTCCGGGTCGGTCCAGAACACGGTGCCGTGCGCGGCGTCCACCTGGTCGATGGGCACCTGCATCACCACGCCGGTACGCGGATGGATCGGCAAAATCGGCGAATAGGTGGCCTGACGCTCCTTGCCCAACGTGGGCAGGATGATGTCGACGATCTGCTGATGATGGCGCAGCACATGCAGCAGCGCGTCGTCGAAGCGGCCGGAGGCGTAATAATCGGAGGCGGAGGCGAACTCGAATTCAAACCCGAAAGCGCGCAGGAAGTCCTGCAGCATGTTGTTGTTATGGGCGCCGAAACTGTCGAACTTGCCGAACGGGTCGGGGATGCGGGTCAGCGGCTTGCCGAGATGCGCGCGCAGCATCTCCTTGTTCGGCACATTCTCCGGCACCTTGCGCAAGCCATCCATATCGTCCGAGAAGGCGAGCAGGCGCGAGGGCAGACCTGTGAGGTCGGTAAACGCCTTGCGCACCCAGCTGGTGCGCGCCACCTCGCCGAACGTGCCGATATGCGGCAGGCCGGACGGGCCGTAGCCGGTCTCGAACAGCGCCTCGCTCTTGCCTTTCTGTTTCAGCCGCTCGGCGATGCGTTCGGCTTCACGGAAGGGCCAGCTCGGCTGGGGAGAGGTGGGAGTATCGTTCATGGTACCGCCTGCTCTAGAACCGCAGCGGCGCATTTTCAATCACCAGCGCCGCGCAAACGTTACGGATCGTCGATCACCCGCGGCAGGCCGGGGCGCCAGGTGGCGTTATCCGGGCTGTTCATCGAATAGACATGGATGCGTTTGGCCGCCGCGGTCTGGATGATCGCGACAGGGTCCGGCGCGTCGATCGCGGCGGCATTTATAGCCGCACCCAGATCCGGCGGCAGATCCCCCACACGCTTCCAGGCCGCCAGCACCAGGCGCTGATAAGGCAGCCCGAGATCCGGCAAAGCCGAGTGATAATCCGCGATGGCGGCGTTCCAGGAGCCGGTGCGCGCCTTCAGCTGGGTGAGGTAGAGCCCGGCATAGGCGGCGTTTTTCGCAGGGTCGAAGGCATCGTCCAACGAAGCGAAGGCGGTGGGGTGGTAGGTCAGGCTGACCTGGAAGCAGCCGACATCGATATCCCGCGCGCCCGAGGCCTGGGCCAGGCGCACGAAGGCCTCGGCATCCTGCTTATTGGCAAAGTAACGCCCGGTGCCGTCGGCATTCACCGTCCAGGGCCAGGGCGCGGAACGGCCGCTCAACGGGTCGGACCGTCCGCTTTCCACCAGACCGATGGAGAGCAGCAGATTGGTCGGCAGCGTATCCGCCAGCTCCACCGCCCGCCCGGCGGCTGCGCAGGAAGCGCCATCCGGCACCTCCGCGAAGGCGGGCGCAGCGGCCAGGAAGGCGGCAGATATCAGCAGCCAGCGTGTCACATCTCGTCCTTGGCCAACGGGTCGCGGTGGCATCGCCCCTTTGCCGTCTCTAGCCGAAACAACGGCTTATGACGAGGCTTTAATAACACCTCCAGCCCTTTCGGCTTGGTATCCGCGGCCATGGCCCCAGCTTGTTTAAGGACGGCCCGAAAGGGTCAAACCCATTTTCCCAACGTGAGGAGAGAGCCATATGCGTTCCCTTTGGATGGCATCCGCCGCTTTGTTGATGACCGCCGGCATCGCCTGCGCCCAGACCACGCCGCAGGGCGCGACCAACGCCCCGAACGAGGTGCCGGATGGCGCCGCGGCCGGCAAGACGGCGCCGAATTCTGGCACCACCACCATGGCGCCGGGCAACGCCGCCCCGGCCCCGCAAGGCGCCATCAACGCGCCGATGGAAACCCCACCCGGCGCCGCCCCGGGCAAGACCGCCTCGGCGCCCATGAAGCAGCACAAGATGAAGCATCACTGGAAACACGATGAAGACGGCAAGATGAAGCCGCCTCATGGTGGCCCCGAGGCCTCGCTGAAATCCGCCAAGATGGCCATGGAACATCACGATTATGCCCGCGCGCAGTCCGATCTGTCCCATGCCGAGACGCTGCTGCTGACCCGCTCGGTCGATCAGGGAAGCGGCATGTCGCCGGATCAGTCCCCGGCGGTGCATTCCATCGAACAGGCCCGCAAGGCGCTGCGCGCGCATGACACGCAGGGTGCGATGAGCGCCACGGATGCCGCCATGCACGCGGCCCATAAGCATCACGGCCAGATGAGCCCGCAGGGCGGGATGGCGGCGGGCGGGGCCTCCAGCAACACGCTGGTGCCCAACCGCGATGAAAGCCAGAATTTCAATTATAATCAGGGCGCGCAGCATGCGGTACAGACCCCGACCAGCTCGCAGCCGAGCGACGCCAACGCGCCCTCCGTGCCGCAGACCGATGGCGCGTCGCATCAGCTGATCAACGGCCAGGCGCCGCAGAACGCGGTGACCGCGCCGACCACGGCCAACCCGCAGATGGCCCCCACCGCGCCGAACCAGAAGCCGATGGTGACCAACTAAAAGGACAAGGCTCTGAAAAACTTATAAAGTTTTTTGGATGCTGCTTTTTTTCAAAAAAGGCGGCGAAAACCTTGGGGTGGTGGCAGCGACGTTGCCACCACCCGAGCGTTCTTGGGAACTTTTTGGAAAAAAGTTCCCAAACCCTCAAAAACTTTTGCTCCTTTTTCCGGGCCTCCGGCCTGCCGCAAGGCCCCCATGTTGCAGACGGGACGTTTTAGCCCTCGCTTTTGCGGCGCAATATCGCTATGCGGGGCACAAATCAGTCCGAGCATCCCGGCCAGACCGAGGCGACATCACGCGCCCCGGCCCGGCCGGTTTGCTCATTTCGAAGGTAGTCTCGATGTCCGCGCCGAAAATTCGCAATATTGCCATCATCGCTCACGTTGACCATGGCAAGACGACTCTCACCGACCAGCTGCTGAAGCAGTCCGGCGCCTTCGCCGCCCACCAGGCCGTGGCCGAGCGCGCGCTCGACCGCAACGACCTCGAAAAAGAGCGCGGCATCACGATTCTGGCCAAGGTTGCCTCCGTGGTCTGGAACGATGTGCGCATCAACATCGTCGACACCCCTGGCCACGCCGATTTCGGCGGCGAGGTGGAGCGCATCCTGTCCATGGTGGATGGCGCCGTGATCCTGGTGGACGCCGCCGAAGGCGTGCTGCCGCAGACCAAGTTCGTGCTCGGCAAGGCGCTCAAGCGCGGCCTGAAGCCGATCGTCGTCGTCAACAAGATCGACCGTGGCGATGCCCGCCCGGACGATGTGCATAACGAGATGTTCGACCTGTTCGCCTCTTTGGACGCGAATGAGGAGCAGCTGGACTTCCCGATGCTGTTCGCCTCCGGCCGTCAGGGCTGGGCGGTGAAGGATCTGAACGATCCGCGCGAGAGCCTGACCCCGCTGTTCGACCTGATCCTGAGCCACGTCCCCGCCCCGGCGCTGGACACCGAGGCGCCGTTCGCGATGGTCGCCACCATTCTGGAGTCCGACACCTTCCTCGGCCGCGTGCTGACCGGGCGCGTCGAGCAGGGCAAGGCCTCCATCAACATGCCGGTGAAGGTGCTGGATCTGGACGGCAAGGTGGTCGAGACCGGCCGTCTGACCAAGCTGCTCTCCTTCCGTGGGCTGGAGCGCGTGCCGGTGGATGAGGTCGGCGCCGGTGACATCGTCGCCGTTGCGGGTCTCTCCGACACCACCATCCCGTACACGATCTGCGCGCCTGAGGTTTCGGCCCCGCTGCCCGCCACCCCGATCGACCCGCCGACCCTCTCCATGACCTTCCGCATCAATGACGGCCCGCTGGGTGGCCGCGAGGGCAAGAAGGTCACCTCCCGCCAGATCCGTGACCGGTTGATGGCCGAGACCGAAGGCAATGTCGCCATTCAGGTCGCCATCTCCACCGAGACCGACGCGTTCGAGGTTTCCGGCCGTGGCGAGCTTCAGCTCGGCGTGCTGATCGAGACCATGCGCCGCGAAGGCTTCGAGCTGACCATCGGCCGCCCGCGCGTGCTGACCCGCATCAACGAGGAGACCGGCGAGCGCGAGGAGCCGTATGAGGAAGTGCTGATCGACGTCGATGAGCCCTATTCCGGCGCGGTTGTCGAGAAGATGTCCCGCCGCAAGGGTGAGATGACCGACCTGCGCCCCTCCGGTGGCGACAAGCAGCGTTTGACCTTCAAGATCCCGTCGCGCGGCCTGATCGGCTATCACGGCGAGTTCCTGACCGACACGCGCGGCACCGGCGTGATGAACCGCCTGTTCGCCGGCTACGGCCCCTGGAAAGGCAAGATCGAAGGCCGCCGCAATGGCGCGCTGATCTCCTCCGAGGATGGCGAGGCCGTGCAGTACTCGCTGTTCTCCTTGCAGGATCGCGGCGTGCTGTTCGTGAACCCGGGCGACAAGGTTTATGTCGGCATGATCCTCGGCGAGCATTCGCGCGAGAATGATCTGGACGTGAACCCGATCAAGGAAAAGAAGCTCACCAACATCCGCGCCGCCGGCAAGGACGAGGCGCTGCTGCTCACCCCGCCGCGCCGCATGTCTCTGGAGCAGGCGATTGCCTACATCCAGGACGATGAGCTGGTGGAAGTGACGCCGTCGGCGGTGCGCATCCGCAAGCGCTACCTCAACCCGCATGACCGCAAGAAGGCCGAGCGCCGCAGCGACGACGCGGCATAAGACCCAAAACGCAAAAAAAGGCGCCTCCGGGCGCCTTTTTTTACGTTCCCGCCAGCGCTGACACGGACATCCTCGGTGTCGAACCAAAAAAATCTGACGCGGAGTCCAGCGACCTGACAGGCGCTAAAGGGCGTAGCGCTCTTCATTGACAGGCCGGCTCATTTTCATTCTAACTAACAAAAATCCTCAAATCGCTTATACTGAAAGATTTTAACTCAGGCTGATGTATAGATCGCCTAACACCCCGCGACCGGTGACGATTCGGTGCTCGATCAATTGATTTTGCGCGACCAGCTGGTGTCCATCCGCCGCAACATCATGATGATTCTGCCGATCAATAGCGGCATTTCCACCATCGTGTTTCTGATGGCGCTCTATTATGCGCATGGCCGCGCTGGTCTGATCTGGTTCATCGCCGCGATGACGATCAACATCATCCGCTTCGTGCAGAGCTGGTTGCCCGACACCGCGCCGCCGCTGCCGGTGCGCCAGAACAGCTTTCGCTGGCTGAGCCTCACCGCGCTGCTGTCTGGCCTGGTCTGGGCCACCCTGCCGGTGCTCAGCGATTACTGCACCAATCCGCAAACAGTGTTTTATCTCACCGTCACCTGCGGCACCACCGCCGGCGCCGTCACCCATGGCGGCCCTTATGCGCGGGTGCCGATCTGCTTTGTCGTGCCGCCGCTGCTCTCGGTCTTCGCCTGCCTGATCTTGCTGGATAATTTCGGCTCGGCCTGCCTGGCGGCGACAGTACTGCTCTATCTGGTGACCCTGCTGCGCCATGCCCAACGGGCGCAGGCCGAATTTCAGGAGACCAGCTTCCTGAAAAACCAGGCGGTCCAGCTGGCCAGCTCGATGGAGGAGACTAACAGCGCCTCGATGGTGGTGGCCGAGCAGATGAGCTACCGCGCCACCCATGACGATCTGACCGGCCTGCTCAACCGGCCGGGCTTCATGCGCCAGGCCGAGGCCGCGCTGGGCGAGACTGACGGCCCGTGCTGCCTGATGTTCATCGATCTGGACGGGTTCAAGCCGATCAATGAGGCCTTCGGCCACCATGCCGGCGACCGGGTGCTGGTGGAAGCCGCGCGCCGGCTGGCGCTGCCGCTGGGGCCGGATTGCATCCTCGGCCGCATGGGTGGCGATGAGTTCGCGCTGTTCTACCCCATCTGCTCGACCACCCGCCCCCGAGCAGCTCGGCCGGGAATTGATCGAGGCGCTGGCGCCGCCCTTTTTCAGCTTCGATGCGGGCCTGCTCGGCGCCTGCGTCGGGTTCCATGCCGGCCGGGAGGAAAGCGTCACCGCCCTGCTCTCCGGCGCTGACGAGGCGCTGCGCGCGGCCAAGGCGAAGGGGCGCAACCAGCTGCAGGCCTTCGATGAGCGGCTGCGCCAACGCCTGGCGATGCGCCGCGACATTGAGCGCGATCTGCGCCGGGCCTTGAGCGAGAAATGGGCCGAGGTCTGGTATCAGCCGGTATTCCGGGCGGATGGCTACACGCTGGTCGGCTTCGAGGGGCTGCTGCGCTGGCAGCATCCCCAGCACGGCTTCATCGCGCCGGACGAGCTGATCGCCGTCGCCGCCAAGACCGGGCTGGCCGAGCAGTTGCTGCGCTTCGTGCTCGATGATGTCTGCCAGATGATCGCGGCGCTGCGCGCGCGTGGCCTCGCCCATGTGCGGGTGGCGATGAATATTTCCCCGCGCGAGATCGCCCGGCTGCCGGTGGACGAGATCCTGCTGGCGGAACTGGCCCGGATGACCTGCCCGGCCGCCATGCTGGAGGTCGAGATCACCGAGGAATCCCTGCTGGACCTCGCTTCGGTGCAGACCAAGCTGCTGCGTCTGGCGGAGGCGGGGGTGCAGATCAGCATCGATGATTTCGGTGTCGGCTATTCCACCCTGGCAACGCTGCGCCAGCCTTATGTGAACAAGATCAAGATCGACCGCTCCTTCGTGAAGGATATCGCCAGCTCGCGCGACAACCAGGTGCTGGTCACCTCCATCCTGCAGCTTGGCCGCACGCTGGGGCTGCGGGTGGTGGCGGAAGGGGTGGAAACGCCGCAGGACCATGCGCTGCTCAAGCAGATCGGCTGCGATCTGGTGCAGGGCTATCTCTTCCGCACCCCCGCCCCACCAGCAGAGGTGTTGCGCTGGCTGGCCGGGGAGAATAGCTGACCCCTGGCCGGCCCGGGCATCGACAGGATTTTGCCCCCGGGCATGATATGCCGCAGACAGAGGGCAGACCGTGGACGCACCATCGCAGGTTGAATTCGACATCATCCGCCAGAGCGGCCTGTTCCTGTCCGACTGGTATCTGGCGGCGCATCCCGAGGCGGCGGCGCAGGGCGGCGATGGGTTGGCGCATTTCTGCACGCAAGGCTGGCGCGCCGGGGCGCGGCCCAACCCGTATTTTCATCCGCACTGGTATCTGGAGCGCTATCCGGATGTCGCCGCGAATGGCGGCAACCCGCTGCTGCATTACATCTCCGCCGGTGAGGCCGAGGGCCGCGACCCCTGCCCCTATTTCTTCACCGCCTGGTATCGCCGCACCTATGAGCTGACGCTGGAGACCTCCTGCCTCAACCATTTCCTGCACCGGCGCACGCTGGGCCAGGTCAACCCGCTGCCGGTCTTCGACGGCGCCTGGTATCTCGACCAGAATCGCGACGTGGCCGAGGGCGGGGCGGACCCGTTCGAGCATTTCCTGGCCTTCGGCGTGGCGGAGGAGCGTGACCCCTCGCCGGAATTCGACATCAAATTCTATCTCGGCCGCTATGGGAAATATCTGCAAGGGCAGAACCCGCTGCTGCATTATCTGGCCAACCAGGAAAGCGGCATTTTCCTGCCCCGGCGCCCGGAGCAGGAAGGGCTGATCCCCGCCGCCATCCGCCGCGCCACCCGCCCTGCCCCGTTTTTCGAGGAATTCAGCGCCGCCCCCGCCCATGCCGCGCGCAAAGCCAGGCTGCTGGCCTTCTATCTGCCGCAATTCCACCGTGTGGCGGAGAATGACAGCTGGTGGGGCAAGGGCTTTACCGACTGGACCAATCTCGGCCGCGCCATGCCGCGCTTCGTCGGCCATGTGCAGCCGCGCGTGCCGCGCGATCTCGGCCATTATTCGCTGGATGACCCGGCGACGCTGAAGCGCCAGGTGGAGATGGCCAAGGCCGCCGGGCTGTCGGGCTTCGTGTTCTATTATTACTGGTTCAACCGCCACCGGCTGCTGGAAAAGCCGCTGGAGCAATTTCTCTCAGACCCGTCGCTGGATTTTTCCTTCTGCGCGATGTGGGCGAACGAGAACTGGACCCGGCGCTGGGACGGGATGGAGCGCGAGGTGCTGATCGCGCAGGAATATCTGGAGGAGGATGACGAGGCGCTGGTGGCGAGCTTCGCGCGGCTCTTCGCCGATCCGCGCCATATCCGCATCGAGGGCCGGCCGCTTTTGATGATCTACCGCGCCAATCTGATCCCGGATGCGGTGGCGCGCATCCGCCGTTGGCGCCGGCTTTTCGAGGCCCATCACGGCGAGCGCCCGCTGCTGATCATGGCCCAGAGCCTGGGCGATGATTACGACCCCACACCGTACGGGCTGGACGGGGCGGTGGAGTTTCCGCCGCACAAGCTCAGCCAGGCCACCGCCCGGATCAATGAAAAACTCGACCTGCTGGACCCGGATTTCATCGCCACCGTGCATGATTACGCGGATCTGGCCCGCACCTCGCTGGCGCTGCCGGTGCCGGATTATCCGCTGATCAAGACCATCGTGCCCGGCTGGGATAATGACCCGCGCCGCGAAGGCAAGGGGCTGGCGCTGCATAACGCCACCCCGGCTCTGTACCAGGACTGGCTGGAGAAGCTGATCTCCTACGCCGCCGATCATTCTTTCTACGGCGAAAAACTGATCTGCGTGAATGCCTGGAATGAGTGGGCAGAGGGCGCGTTTCTGGAGCCGGACATCCATGCCGGTGCGGCCTTTCTGAACGCCACGGCGCGCGCCATCGTCGAGCGCGAGGCGGGCGACCTTGCCGCCGGCATCCTGCTGGTCGGGCATGATGCGCAGGCGCATGGCGCGCAATTGCTGCTGCTGCACATCGCTGGCCAGCTGAAGCGCCAATGGGGGCTGAAGGTGCATCTGCTGCTGCTGGGCGTCGGCCCGCTGCTGGCGCGCTATTACGAGGTGGCGGAGGTGACGGTCGCCTATGACAAGACCATCATCGGCCATCATCTGGACCAGTATCGGCGCATGGGGCTGCGCCATGCCATCGTCAATTCCGCCGCCGCGGCGCGGGTGGTGCCCTGGGCGGCGGCCCGCAATATCGAGAGCGTGCTGCTGATCCACGAACTGCCGCAGCTGCTGAAGGAATATAATCTGGAAATCCAGGCGCGGCTCGGCGGCGCGGCGGCGGCGCATCTGGTGTTCTCCTCCACCTTCGTCGCGGATAAAGTCCGCGCCGCGATCGGGCTGGATGGCACCAACGAGGCGGTGCTGGCGCAAGGCAATTACCAGAGCCTGCGCCCCGACCCGCAGGCCCGCGCCGAGATGCGCGCCGCACTGGGGCTGGGCGCGACGGATTTCCTGATCCTGGGGGCCGGCTTCGCGCATATCCGCAAAGGCTTCGATCTGTTCCTGCAGCTGGCCCGCAGGCTGGCGGCAAAACGCGCGGATCTGCGCTTCATCTGGGTCGGCGATATCGAGTTCAAGCTGAAAACCTATCTCGAACCCGAGATGGCGGCGCTGCAGGCGCAAGGCCGCTTCACCCATATCCCCTTCACCGACAAGGTGGCCCGCTATTTCGCCGCCGCCGACCTGCTGGCGCTGACCTCGCGCGAGGACCCGCTGCCGACGGTGGTGATGGAGGCGCTGGCCTGCGGGGTGCCCTGTGTCGCCTTCGATGAGAGCGGCGGCATTCCGGAGCTGCTGCGCGCGGAGGCGGCTGGTTATGTCGCCGCGGCCGGGGATCTGGAGGATTATCAGGCCGGGCTGGAGGGCCTGCTCGACCATAAGGCGCTGGCCGCGCTGCGCCCGCGCCTGGCGCAAATGGCGGCGCGCCGGTTCGATTTTCCGGCTTATGTGGACAGGCTGCTCGCCCTGGCCGCGCCGGGGCTCAAGCGCATCAGCGCCGTGGTGCTGAACTATAATTACGCCCGGCATCTGCCCGAGCGTCTCACCAGCATCTTCGAACAGACCTACCCGGTGCAGGAGATCCTGCTGCTGGACGATGCCTCGCGCGATGACAGCCTGGCGGTGGCGCGCGACTGCGCCACGGCGGCCGGGCGGGAGATGCGGGTGATCGCCAATGAAGCCAATTCCGGCTCGGTCTTCGCGCAATGGCGCAAGGCGGCGCAGGCGGCGCAAGGCGATTATGTCTGGCTCTGCGAGGCGGATGATGCCGCGCATCCAAGCTTCCTGGCGCAGCTGGCCGAGGCGCTGGCGCGCGATGAGGACACGCTGCTGGCCTTCACCGACAGCCGCGCCGTGGATGAAGCCGGTCAGGAAACCATGTCCAGCTATCAGGGCTATTATTTCCAGTCCGGCGAGCGCGGGCTGGCGGCATCGGGCAGCTGGAAAGCTGGAGAATTCGCGGCGAAATTCTTAAGCTTGCGTAACTTCATTCCCAATGTCAGCGCGGTTTTGTGGCGGCGTGAGGCGCTGTTGCGGGCGCTGGACGCGGTGCCGGATCTGGAAGGCTGGACCCTGGCCGGGGATTGGCGGCTCTATCTGGAGCTGCTGGCCGGCCAGGCCGGGCGCGTCGCCTTCATCGCCACGCCGTTGAATACCCACCGCCGGCACCAAAGCAGCGTCACCGCGAGGCTGGATCATGCCGCGCATCTGGCGGAAATCGAGCGGCTGCATGCGCTGGCGGCAGCCCGGCTGCAGCTGCCGGCGGACGTGCTGGCGGCGCAGGCGGCTTATCGCACCCAGCTCGCCGGGCAGTTCGCACGTGCGAAAAAGAAACCGGCGGCGCCTGTTGCCAGACGCAAGAAGGTCTGATTGTACTGCTTGCGGTTGATCATGAAACGATTGGAGTGCGTATGAAAATCCTGTTGACCGGCGGTTGTGGCTTCATCGGCTCCGCCGTCGTGCGCCGGGCGATCCGCCAGGAAGGGCACGAGATCGTCAATATCGACAAGATGACCTACGCCGCCTCGGAAGATGCGCTGGAGGATGCGGGAAGCAATCCGAATCATCTGCTGCTGAGACAGGATATCTGCGACGCCGCCGGCATCCGCGCCGCCTTCGCCGCGCACCAGCCGGACGCGGTGATGCATCTGGCCGCCGAAAGCCATGTGGACCGCTCCATCGACGGCCCGGCCGCCTTCGTGGAGACCAATGTCACCGGCACCTTCGTGATGCTGGAAGCGGCGCGTGAATATTTCGCCACACTTTCCGGCGAGAAGAAGGAGCGTTTCCGCTTCCATCACATCTCCACCGACGAGGTGTTCGGCGCGCTGGAAGATAACGACCCGCCCTTCAACGAGCACACGCCTTACGACCCGCGCAGCCCCTATTCCTCCTCCAAGGCCGCCTCCGACCATCTGGCCCGCGCCTGGATGCACACTTACGGCCTGCCGGTGATCGTCTCCAACACCACCAACAATTACGGCAAATGGCAGTTCCCGGAAAAGCTGATCCCGCTGGTCACGCTGAACGCCATCGAGGAGAAGCCGCTGCCGGTATACGGTGCGGGCCTGAACACCCGCGACTGGCTGTTCGTGGATGACCATGCCGAGGCGCTGCTGAAGGTCGTCACCACCGGCATTCCGGGCGCGACCTACTGCATCGGGGCACGCCAGCCGCGCAAGAATCTCGACGTGGTGAAGGCGATCTGCGCCGTGCTGGACAAGAAGCTGCCGAGCCCGAACGGGGCGCGCGAACGGCTGATCACCTATGTCACCGACCGCCCCGGCCATGATAACCGCTACGAGATCGACCCGAGCAGCGCCGAGACGGCGCTGAACTGGAAAGCCGCGCATGATTTCGAGCGCGGGCTGGAAGCCACCATCGGCTGGTATCTGGATAACCGCCCCTGGTGGGAAGGCATCCGCGCCAAAAAATATTCCGGCAAGCGCCTCGGCGCCGCCGCCTAACGCCCTTTTCTCTTTCAGCAGGCATTTCCCATGATCAAAAAGGGCATCATCCTCGCCGGCGGCTCCGGCACGCGGCTGCATCCGATCACCCAGGCCAGCTCCAAGCAGCTGCTGCCGGTGTTCGACAAGCCGATGATCTATTACCCGCTCTGCACGCTGATGCTGGCGGGCATCCAGGAGGTGCTGATCATCTCCACCCCGCAGGACCTGCCGCAATTCCAGCGCCTGTTCCATGACGGCGCGCATCTTGGCATCCGCATCGCCTATGCCGAGCAGCCGAGCCCCGATGGTCTGGCCCAGGCCTTCCTGATCGGCGAAAAATGGATCGATGGCGAGGCCTGCGCCCTGGCGCTGGGCGACAACCTCATCCATGGCGACCATCTCTCCACCTTGCTGCGCGCCGCCGGCGCCCGGCCGGAAGGGGCGACGGTGTTCGCCTATCAGGTCCGCGATCCGGAGCGTTACGGCGTCGTCAGCTTCGATTCCGATGGCAAGGCGATCAATATCGTCGAAAAACCGACCGCCCCTGAATCCAACTGGGCCGTCACCGGCCTCTATTTCTACGACAAGCGCGTCACCGAGCTGGCCAAGCAGGTGAAGCCCTCACCGCGCGGCGAGCTGGAGATCACCGATCTCAACAACATGTATCTGCAGGAAGGCACGCTGAAGGTGGACCGGCTCGGCCGTGGCACCGCCTGGCTGGATGCCGGCACGCCCGACAGCCTGCTGCAGGCCGCCACCTTCGTGCAGACCATCCAGGACCGCCAGGGCAATCTGGTCGGCAGCCCGGAGGAGGTCGCTTTCCGCATGGGCTTCATCAATGCCGAGCAGCTGCGCGAACAGGCCAAGAAGATCCATAAGACCGAGCTTGGCCGCATTCTCCTGAACATCGCCGACGGGGTGCATCACTGATGAAGATCGAATCGCTCGCCATTCCCGAGGTCAAGCTGATCACCCCGCCGAAATTCGGCGATAACCGGGGATTTTTCTCCGAAACCTGGAGCGCCGCCAAGCTCAAGGCCCAGGGCTTCGACGAACATTTCGTCCAGGATAATCAGAGCTTCTCCGCCCAGAAGGGCACGCTGCGCGGGCTGCATTGCCAGGCCCAGCCCTTCGTGCAGGGCAAGCTGGTGCGCGTCATTCGCGGCGCCATCTGGGATGTGGCGGTGGATATCCGCCAGGGCTCGCCGACCTACGGCAAATGGGTGGGGGCGGAGATCTCGGCCGAGAACTGGACCCAGATCTGGGTGCCCGGCGGCTTCCTGCACGGCTTCGTCACTTTGGTTGAGAATACCGAGGTGATCTACAAGGTCACCGGCGATTACGACAAAGCCTCCGAGCGCGCGGTGATCTGGAATGACCCGACCCTGGCGATCGACTGGCCGGTGCCGGCCGATGGCGTGGTGCTCTCCGACAAGGACAAGGTCGCGCCCGCCTTCAATCCAACGACACCTGGTTCACCTACGCATGATCCTGGTCACCGGCGCCTCCGGGCAGTTGGGCGATGCGCTGGCCAAGCGCCTCGCCGCGCGTGGCATCCCGTTCATGGCGGTGAAGCGGCCTGAATTCGATTTCGAGCAGCCCGCGACCATCGCGGCGGCGTTCGATGCGGCCAGGCCCAGCCTGGTCATCAACGCCGCCGCCTATACCGCGGTGGACAAGGCCGAGACCGACCAGGAGGCGGCCCGCGCCGGCAACCATACCGGCCCGCTGGCGCTGGCGCAGCTCTGCGCCAAGGCCGATATCCCCTTCATCCATGTCTCCACCGATTACGTCTTCGATGGCGACAAGGGCGCACCCTATGTCGAGACCGACCCGACCGGCCCGACCGGCGTATATGGCGCCACCAAGCGCGACGGCGAGGAGGCGATCCTCGCCACCGACGCCAAGGCGATCATTCTGCGCACCGCCTGGGTCTATTCCGCCCATGGCAAGAATTTCGCCCGCACCATGATCAATGCCGGGCGCAAGATGCCGGTGCTGCGTGTCGTCGCCGACCAGCGCGGCACCCCGACCGCCGCCGGCGATCTGGCGGATGCGATTCTGGCGATCGCCGACAAGATCGCAGCCACCGGCTGGCAGCCAGCCTATCGCGGCCTCTATCATGCCACCGGCGATGGCGAGACGACCTGGCACGGCTTCGCCAGCGCGATTTTCGGGGAAGCCGCCAAGCAGGGCTATCAGCCGCCGCAGGTGCAGCCCATCGCCACCGCCGACTGGCCGACACCCACCCGCCGCCCGCCCGATTCCCGGCTGGATAACACCAAGCTGGAGGCCGTGTTCGGGGTCCGGCTGCCGGACTGGCGCGCCACTTTGCCGGGTGTGGTCACGGACCTGCTGGCGCCGGAGGGTTAGAGCAATATGCGTTTAGGTTGACGCGGCAGCGTCCCCCTAAACGCATGAAATTGCTCGCCAAAACATGAGTACAGCGAGATGGGTTTATCCGGACGCGTCAGCGTCCAGATAAACCCATGAAACGGCTTGCCAAACTCAACATAGGGCCTCACCCCCGGCCGCTTGAGGCGCTGCTGAATACACGCTAGGATCGAAACGATTTTGAAACACACGCTGAGTATGCAAAGAGGCGTTGCGTTGCCGGCGCATAAATACGTATACTAACAATCAGGCGCGGCGTCTGACTCTCGTTGACCGCCGCCGCCACGTTACCCATTCGCGGGAATGGAAGGAAAGCTTGAGACATGACCCCTGCTTCGGTTAATGCTCCGGCGAGCGCGTTCCGCAATGCGGGTGTCGCCATTCTGCTCTCCACCTTCAACGGGGCGGCGTATCTGCCCGCACAGCTGAACAGCTTCCTCTCGCAGACCCATGAGCATTGGGTGCTGCATTGGCGCGACGATGGCTCAACCGACGAGACCGTCGCCATCATGCGGGCCTTCGCGGCGCGGGTCGGGGCCGAGCGCTGTATCGAATCCTCCTCCTCCGGCCCGCATCTCGGGGCGTTTTCCAGCTTCCTCACCTTGCTGCGGGAAAATCTCGGCGCGATGGCGCTGGCCTTTGCCGACCAGGATGATGTCTGGCTGCCCGAGAAGCTGCAGTGCGCGCTGGAAATCCTGTCCCAGGCGGAGGATGTCCCAGCACTTTATTGCGCCCGCCAATACCGGGTGGATGAATCGCTGCGCAACGCCAGCCTCTCCGCCTCACATACCGGCACGCCGGGCTTTCCTGCCTGCCTGACCCAGAATATCGCCAACGGCAACACGCTGGTGCTCAACGCCGCTGCCGCCGCCCTGGTTGCCACCGCCAGCGAACCGAACGGTACGGTGCATGATTGGTGGAGCTATATCGTCGTCTCCGCCTGTGGCGGGCGGATTCTGTTCGATGAGCGCCCGCAGGTGCTCTACCGGCTGCATAAGAGCAATCTGATCGGCCGGGCGCAGCCGCTGCATCAGCGCGCGCTGGCGGCGCTGCGGCGCGGGCCGGTCGTGTTCATGACCATGATGCAGCGCCATGCCGATGCGCTGGCCAAGCAGGAGGCCAAGCTGACGCCGATGGCCCGGCAGGATCTGGCGGTGCTGCGCGCCGGGCTGCATGGCGGGCTGGCACAGCGCCTCACCGCCTTGCGCTGCCCGCGCCTGCGCCGGCGCACAAGGCTGGAAAACCTGCTTTTCGCTGTCTGGTTCCTCACCTGCCGCCGCTTCCTGGCCGCCCCGCAGCCGCTGCTCGATTCCGTGCCGGCGAAACGCGCCGCCCCGGCCTTGCAGGAGAGCTGAACCCGCGCTGAACCCGCCCGGGGCCAAAAAAAACGCCCTTGCGGGCGTTTTCTTTCAGGCCTCGCGGATATCCTGCCACTCCTCGGTGAAGGGCTTCTTGCGGAAGGTCGCCCATAAGAAATTCATCGTATAGCGCAGCCCGATGGTGAACACCCCCTCCCCACCAGCCGCCGGCCGGAGGATTGCGCCGGCAGGCGGAAGGTGAATTTCACCGTGCCGACCTTGGAGAGGCGGTTGGCCATGTCGGTATCCTCGCCATAGAAGGAGAAGCGCAGATCCGGGTTGCCGAGCTTCAGCATCGCCTCGCGCTTGACCACGAAATTGCCACCCTGGAGCATGGCGCCGATATTCAGCACGTAATGATTGAACACATAGGCCAGCCAGGCCAGCCGGTAATAGCAGGCGACGACGACATTCACCTTGCGCGGCACGCCGTAATAGACATACGGGCCGGAGAGCCCGACCAGCGCCGCGGAGCGGCCGAACTGGCGCAGCACTTCCGCGAGCCAGCCTTCCGGGATCACGGTATCGGCGTCGATATTGGCGATCAGTTCGCCGGTGGAATTCTCGAACCCGCTCCAGCGCGCCTGCACCAGCCCCTTGCGCGGCTCGTCCACCACCCGCACCCCCTCCACCGCCAGCGCCACCGCGCGGGTATCGTCGGTGCTGGCATTGTTGACGACGATGATCTCCGCCTCCTCGCCCAGTTTCAGGCCGGCGCGCGCGATTTCCTCGCGGATCGCCAGCAGCGAGCGGCCCAGCAGGGCTTGCTCATTATAGGCCGGAACGACGAAACTGATCTTCATAGCGCATAAGCTCCTGAGACTCGGGGCGGGGCGGACCACCCTTAAACCCCCTATCAACAGGGAGAGCGCCCGGAAGGCGAATGACCTTTTGATGAAACCAGGAATAGCCGGCATTTTCCAGATTTTTCGTCGAGCCTCCGGCGGCGGCCGCGATGCGCGGCGGTCTTGCGGTTGACAGAGCGGCGCTGGCTTGGCATAGGGCGCCCCCAACTTGTTTCAATTTTTTAGCCGAGACCTCTGATGAAGATCCGCAATTCCCTCAAGTCCGCGAAGCTTCGCGATAAGAACTGCCGCGTTGTCCGCCGCCATGGCCGGGTTTACGTGATCAACAAGAAGAACCCGCGCATGAAGGCGCGCCAGGGCTAATCCCCCTCGGTTCTTTTCGAGATGGCAAAAAGCCCGGCAGCTTGCCGGGCTTTTTGCATGGGCGCCGCGCGGCTCAGCCTCGCCATAGCGGCCAGAACATGCCGGCGCGCATGCGATAGGCGGCGTAGGCGTCCGCCAGCGCGGAGTCGCCAAACCGGCGCTCCTCGCGCCGCGCCGCGATGACATAGAGCGCGCTGAGCAGAACCGGCACGACCCACCCCGCCAGCCCCCGCGCCGCCAGCGCCGTGCCCAGCCAGAACAGCATATAGGCCAGGTAGAACGGATGGCGGACGCGGCGATATGGCCCGTGCCGCACCAGGCAATGCGGCGCCTGCGGATCGAATGCCAGATGCAGCCGGGCGCCGCGGCTGGCCCGCACCGCGGCGCGGAACAGCGCCAGCGCGGCGGCGAACAGCCCCAGCGCGACCGACCAGGCGAATAAGGGGCAGGCCCAGAGCCGCCACCAGAAGATCGCCAGCCCCAGCAGGCTCAACAAGCTGACGCCCCGCATGCCGCGCCGCATCCCGCCCGCCGACTCGAAATGCCACCGCACCCCCCAGACGAAAGCCGCGAAACAGCCTGTGCCGGCAAAGAAGGTGAGCAGGGCCGCGATCATCGGCGGGATCCGGCGTCGGTCAGGGGCAAGTCTGGCATCCAGCCTTCTCTTTGACCCGAGGCTGGGCGCAGGGGCGACAAAAAACCGTTAACGCGCGGCGGAGTTGCGTTCACAATCTCGTTGGCAACATCGTGCCGCCCCTCGCCGCCGCATGATCGGGGCGTCGCGCGCGCTCCTGGACGCCGTTTTGGCACGCCATCTTTTGCACGCAGACCATGCGATGTCCCGACGAATGAACAGAGTGCGCTTTCTACCCGATATCTTAAATTCCGGACAGACAACGTTAGTATTTCTGACAGCGAACACCCACGAAAACGTGAGGAATTGCCGGGTAGATTGGCAATTTACAACCTCGCGGCGCAGCCATAAATTACTTTGGCGAAAAAATTCTGCCCTTTGCAAACCATCAATTAAAGATAGCGTTTTCTAAAAAAAGACTGTACGTAAAGTTGTGCGCGTCCGACGTGTCAATTCGTGTTTTTTGCGTCGCATGAAAGGCGAGCGTTTTTCCGAAGATGAGCGACTCGACCGAAGTTTTTCCAAAAACATTCTTGCTACCCGCATTTTTTCGACAGTTCGCGCGCAATGGCATGGCGGCTGTTAACTATATCCTGGGCACGCAACTCCCCGAGGACCTGCGCGAGCGGCTCATGCTCGATCAGGCCAAGGATTTCAGCTATGTGATCAGCGCCATCGCGGTGCTGGGGCTCAACACCATCGCGCTGATTTTCTTCGATTTCCTGCATGCGCCTTGGCTCGTGGGCCGCAGCGCCGCGATCCTCGGCGCGGGCTTTTGCTATATCGCCATTCTGTTCAATGCCCGCGCCTGGCTGCAACGCGAGCAGCCGACCCAGATGAGTGCCGACGCCTATATCGGCCGGATGGCGCGCCTGTTGTTCCTGCTGGGCTGTTTCTGGTCGGCGCTGCTGCTGGTGGTGGTGCGCGAGGCCGGGCCCTGGCAGCTTTGCCTGCTTTACGCGATCATGACCGGCTGCCTCGCCACCCCGGTGGTGGTCTCGCCGGCACTCTGCGCCTTCGCTTACTGGCTGCCGGTCTCCATCGGCGTCACCGCCACCATGATCGCCTCTCACCACGCCAATATATTCGCGGTGGTGGATCTCCTGGCCTTCGTCGCCCTCACCGGCTTCTGCATTTTTTTCCTCAATCGCCGCACGAATGAACGCGCCATCAGCGCCATCCGGCTGGAGGAGAATACCGAGGTCATCCGCCTGCTGTTGCGCGATTTCGAGGAAAGCGCCTCCGACTGGCTCTGGGAGACCAACGCCCAGATGGAGCTGCAGCAGGTGAGCCACCGCCTGGTTCAGGTGGCGCGCCGGCCGGCCGAGGCTCTGACCGGGCCGTTCCCCGAGGCGATCCTCGGCGAGGGCGCCTTGCGCGACGCCCCGCCCGGATCGTCGGTCGAGCGGCTGCGGCGCGCCATCGCCGAGCGCTCGCCCTTCCGCGACCTGGTGATCCCGGTGATGATCGAGAACGAGCTGCGCTACTGGTCGCTCACCGGCAAGCCGATTCTGGATAAGCATGGGCGCTTTGGCGGCTATCATGGCGTCGGCTCGGACATTACCGGCCAGCGCCGCCAGCAGGAGCATATCTCCTTCCTCGCCCGGCATGACAGCCTGACCAAGCTCGCCAACCGCATGCTGTTCTCCGAGGTGTTGCACCAATGCTGCGAGAATGCCGCCAATTCCGGCTTCGCGCTGCTCTGCCTCGATCTCGATAACTTCAAGATGATCAATGATTCGCTGGGCCATGCCACCGGCGATGCGGTGCTGGTGGCGGTGGCCGAGCGGCTGCGCGGCTGCATCCGGGATTTCGACATCGCGGCCCGGCTCGGCGGCGATGAATTCGCCATATTGGTGATGACCAGCGACGAAAACGAGGCGCAGTCGATCGCCAACCGCATCATCGAGCGGATCATGCGCCCGTTCCATTTCGACGGGCAGGCGCTGCAGATCGGCGTCTCCATCGGCATCGCCAATGCCCCGCGCGACGGCGACAACCCGACTGCGCTCATGAAAAGCGCCGATCTGGCACTCTACCGCGCCAAGTCAGACGGGCGGGGCATCGTGCGCATCTTCGACCAGGGCATGGACGACATGATCCGCGCCAAGCGGGCAATGCACATCGCGCTGCGCCAGGCGCTGGCGCGCCAGGAGCTGAGCGTCGCCTATCAGCCGATCGTGGATCTCAATAGCGGCCAGATCATCAGCGCCGAGGCGCTGGTGCGCTGGCAGCATGCCGAGCAAGGCGAAATTCCGCCCGGGCGTTTCATTCCGATTGCCGAAGAGTTCGGGCTGATCGAGGAAATCGGCGACTTCGTGCTGCGCCAGGCCTGCGCCGCCGTCGCCACCTGGCCGGCCCATATCAGCGTCGCGGTCAATCTTTCCCCCTCGCCCAGCGGGGCACAGCGCCTCGTCCAGAGCATTCTCGACGTGCTGGCCGAACATGAGCTGCCCCTGAACGGCTGGAGCTGGAGGTGGTGGAAAGCACGATCCTGGAAGTCGGCAGCCCGACCGAGCAGGCGCTCTGCCAGCTGCATGAGCATGGCGTGCGCATCGCGCTGGACGATTTCGGCACCGGCTATTCCTCACTCTCCTATCTGCGCCGCTTTCCGTTCAGCAAGCTGAAGATCGACGGCTCCTTCGTGCGCGATCTCGGCAACCCGCACCCTGGCCCCGGCCGGCCCGGTGAAACCGCGACCGAGAAGGCCGACAGCTCGATCATCCTGGCGATCATCGGGCTGGCGGAGAATATGAACATGGCGGTGACCGCCGAAGGGGTGGAAACCGCCGAGCAGGCGGAAATCCTGCGCAGCTATGGCTGCACCCAGGCGCAGGGCTACCTGTTCCACAAGCCGATGGATGCGGCACGCATCGCCGCCTTGCTGCGCGACGCGCCGCCGCCCCGGCGCGTCAGCCCGCCGCGCCACGCGATGTACTAGAGCAATATGTGTTTAGATTGACGCAGCAGCGTCAATCTAAACACATGAAATTGCTCGCCAATATCATGGCCGAAGGTCCGCTGCGCGCTCTTGGCTCTTGGCCTCAGCCCGCCAGGATGGCTAAATGCGCGTCCATGAAGGAAGCTACGGGTGCGTCGCCGGCGATGGCGCAATGGTTCGCCATCAAGGCACAGCACGAGGACTCCCTGCTGTTTTTCCGCATGGGGGATTTCTACGAGCTGTTCTTCGCCGACGCCCAGGCGGCGAGCGCGGCGCTGGACATCGCCCTGACCGCGCGCGGCCAGCATCAGGGCGAGCCGATCGCCATGTGCGGTGTGCCGGTGAGCCAGGCCGAGACCTATCTGGCCCGGCTGATCCGGCGCGGCTTTCGCGTCGCCATCGTCGAACAGCTGGAAGACCCGGCCGCGGCCAAGGCGCGCGGCGCCAAGGGGCCGCTCAAGCGCGGGGTGGTGCGCCTCGTCACCCCCGGCACCCTCACCGAAGAGGCGCTGCTGGAGGCCGGGCGGGCGAATTTCTGCGCCGCCATCGTCGCGCATGAGGGCGTTTTTGGCCTGGCCTGGGCGGATATTTCCACCGGCCAGTTCGAGACCGAGCAGAGCGGGCCAGACGGGCTGGCCGCCATCCTCGGGCGGCTGGACCCGGCGGAGATTCTGGCCGCCGAGGAAATTCCGCTCGGCGCCTATGCGGCGCGGCGGGTGGAAACCAGACGCATGGCGCTGCATCTGCCCGCCAATGCCGAGGCCGCGGCGCGCGACCTCGCCCAGCGCTTCGGCGCCGCCAGCCTGGATGCGTTCGGGGATTTCTCCGGCGCCGAGGCGCTCGCCGCCAGTTTCGTGCTGGCCTATATCGAGGCGACCCAGATGGGCGCCACACCGCGCCTCTCCCGCCCGGTCAGCGCCGGGCGCGCCGGGCAGCTGGCCATGGATGCCGCCACCCGCGCCAGCCTGGAGCTGGCCAGTGCGCGCGGCGGCAGCGAGGCCGGCAGCCTGCTCGGCGCCATCAAGCGCACCGTCAGCCCGGCCGGGGCGCGGCTGCTGGCGCATTGGCTCACCGCCCCGCTCTGCCGGCTGGATATCTTGCAGGAGCGCCAGCGCGGCTGGCTGGCCATCGCCGATTCGGGCCAGGCGGAGGCCATCCGCACCGCCTTGCGCGGCACCCCGGACATGGCCCGCGCTCTGGGCCGGATCACGCTGGGCCGGGCCAGCCCGCGCGACCTCGCCGCCATACGCGGCGGCCTCGCCGCCGCCGAAGCGCTGCGCTCGCTCCTGCCCGCCGGCGTGGCGCTGCTGGATGAGGCAGCGCACGCCCTCAACCCCGCGCCGGAATTGCTGGCCACGCTGCGCGCCGCCCTGGCCGAACCCGCCCCGCTGCGGCTGGATGAGGGCGCCGCGATCGCGCCCGGTTTCGATGGCGAGCTGGATGCCGAACGGGCGTTGCGCGACGATACCAGGCGGATCATCGCCGAATTCCAGAGCGAGCTGGCGCAGCGCTACAAGGTGGCGTCGCTGAAAATCAAGCATCACGCCCAGCTCGGCTATGTGCTGGAAGCCCCCGCCGGGGCGGTGGAAGGCCTGCGCGCCTATCCGGAATTGCAGCTGCGCCAGGGCATGGCCAATGGCGCGCGCTTCACCCATCCCGAGCTTTCGGACCTCGACCGGCGCATCACCGAGGCCGCGGCGCGGGCCGGGGCGCGCGAGCGGGTGGTGTTCAACTGGCTGGTGACACAGGTGCTGGCGGCGGCCGAGCCGCTCGCCGCCTGCGCCGCCGCTTTGGCTCTGGCCGATGTGCTGCAGGGCGCCGCCCAGCTTTACGAGGCCGGGCGGTTCTGCCGCCCCGCCCTCTCCGACGATGAAGCCTACAGCATCACCGCCGGGCGGCATCCGGTGGTGGAAGCCGCCTTGCCGCCGGGCACCAGCTTCATCCCCAATGGCTGCACCCTCGCCCCGCAGCGTCTGATGCTGCTCACCGGCCCCAACATGGCGGGTAAATCCACCTTCCTGCGCCAGAACGCGCTGCTGGTGATCCTGGCCCAGGCCGGGCTGCCGGTGCCGGCGGAGGCGATGCAGCTCGGCCTCGTCGACCGGCTATTCTCGCGCGTCGGCGCCTCGGACGATCTCGCCTCCGGGCGCTCCACCTTCATGGTGGAAATGACCGAGACCGCCGCCATCCTGCATCAGGCCGGGCCGAAGAGCTTTGTCATCGTGGATGAGATCGGCCGGGGCACGGGCACCCGCGATGGCCTGGCCATCGCCCAGGCGGTTTTGGAGAGCTTGCATAACCAGAATCGCTGCCGTGCCATATTTGCTTCACATTTCCATGAGTTAGTACAGCTTGCAGAGGCCTTGCCGCGCCTGGCGGCGCATACGATGCGGGTGAAGGAGTTTCGCGGCGAGGTGGTGTTTATGCACGAAGTGGTCGAAGGTGCTGCGCAGAAGAGCTGGGGTGTGCATGTGGCGAAGCTGGCCGGGGTGCCAGACCCCGTGCTACGCCGGGCGGATGCCTTGCTGAAGACCGCCGAACGCCAACAGAACGCAACCGCGCCTTTACCTTTATTCGCCAATCTGCCCGACTCCGCCCCTGCTCCGGCAGAGCCCCCGCGTCCGAGGCGCTGTTGGATAAACTAACCGCAATCGACCCCGATGCCCTCTCCCCGCGAGAAGCGCTCACCCTGCTCTACCGCCTGCGCGAGGATGTGCAGCAAATCCGCAACCGTTCCGCGGAAAATGCCGCCTGACCCGTGTCTCCTGAATTCCAACCAGCCGAGGTTTGTTCTAGCTTGTTCGACATGCCTGAAGCCAGGAAACAGCCTGATGTCGCCGCCGCCCTCGCCGCCCAGCTCGCGGCCGAGGCGCTGCCTCTGCGCGACGACGCCCTGGCCGCGCTGCGCCGCCAGCTCGCGCGCATCCAAACCCATGTGCAGACGCGCTTTGAAAATGAGGGGCTGAACGGGCTGCAGGCCTCGCGGCTGCACGCGCAGCTGATGGATCAGCTGGTCAGCGCCTTGTTCGCCTACACGCTGCGGATGCTCCCCCCGGCCCGAAGGACCGGCTGGCGATGGCGGCCACCGGCGGCTATGGCCGCGCCACCCTGGCGCCGTTCTCGGATATCGATCTGCTCTTCCTCACCGGCGGCACCCCCTCCGCCTCGGTGAACAAGGCGGTGGAATTCATCCTTTATATGCTGTGGGATCTGGGGCTGAAGGTCGGCCACGCCACCCGCACCGTCAGCGAATGCCTGGCCGAGGCGAAGGCCGATGTCACCATCCGCACCTCGATGCTGGATGCGCGCTGCCTGACCGGGGACCGCGCTTTGTTCGCGGATTTCCAGACCGCCTTTCGCGCCGATTGCCTGGCCGAGGGGCCGGGCGACTATATCCACGAGAAACAGGCCGAGCGCGCCGCCCGGCATAAACGCTTCGGCGACACCCCCTTCATGGTCGAGCCGAATGTGAAGGAAGGCAAAGGCGGGCTGCGCGATCTGCAGACGCTCTACTGGCTCTCGCGCTATGTTTTCAACACTTTCGCGATGTCGGAGCTGGTCGGCAAGGAGAGCCCTGGCGGCGGCATTCTCACCACCACCGAGGCGCGGGCCTGCAAGCGGGCCTGGGAATATCTCTGGACGGTGCGCTTTCACCTGCATTACGTCGCCGGCCGCGCCGAGGAGCGCCTGACCTTCGACCTGCAGCCGGTGGTCGGCGCCCGCATGGGCTATACCCGCCATGGCCGCCAGGATGGCGTCGAGCGCTTCATGCGGCATTATTTTCTGGTGGTGCGGGAAGTGGCCCGCGTCACCGGGGTGCTGGAGCCGGCCCTCATCCGCGCCGCGCTGGGCGCGCCGGCCATTGCGCCGACCACCGATGCCTCGCTGATCGCCAAGGGGTTCGTCCTCGCGGATGGGCAGATCCTGTTCGCCCCCGGCCATGACCCCGCCACCGACCCGACCTCGATCTTCCGCATCCTGATCGAGGCGCGCGACCGTGGGCTGGCCCTGCATCCGCTCGCCAAGCGCACCCTCATTCGCTATGCCGGCATCGGCGCGGAGCTGCGCGGCGACAAGAAGGCCGCCGGGCTGTTCCTCAACCTGCTCTGCGGCGGGGATGAGGAGCGCGAAAGCTGCGACTCCGCCGAATGGCTGACCATCCTCAATGAAAGCGGCATCCTCGGCCGCTTCATGCCGGATTGGCGGCGCATTGTCGGGCAGATGCAGTTCGACACCTACCACGTCTATACGGTGGATGTTCATACCGTGCAGGCGGTGCGCAACCTCAATAATCTGGAAAACGGCAAGCTCAAGGAGATCGCGCCGCTCTCCACCGAGCTGGTCAGCCAGATCCAGTCCCGCCGCGCGCTTTATGTCGCGGTGCTGCTGCACGACATCGCCAAGGGCCGCGGCGGCGACCATTCCGTGCTCGGCGCCGAGCTGGCGCTGACCATCTGCCCGGCTCTGGGGCTGGACCAGGAAGAGACCGAGATGGTCTCCTGGCTGGTGCTGCATCATCTGCTGCTGAGCCAGACCGCCTTCTCCCGCGATATCGACGACCCCAAGACCATCCTGGATCTGGCCGACACCATCCAGTCGCCCGAGCGGCTGCGGCTGCTGCAAATCCTCACCGTCTCGGACATCCGCGCGGTCTCGCCGAAGGTCTGGAATGGCTGGAAAGCCACCTTGCTGCGCGAGCTTTACGCCCGCGTCGCCGAGGTGCTGGAAGGCGGGCTCTCCACCACCGAGCGCGATACCCGAATCGCGCGGGTGAAAGAGGTGGTGGGCGCGCTGCTGGCGGATTGGCCGGCGGATGAGCGCGAGGAGTTTCTCTCGCTGGGCTATCCCAGCTACTGGCTGGGCTTCGACCCGGAAAGCATCGAGCGCCATGGCCGGATGATCCGCGACGCCAAGACCCGCAACGCCCCGCTGACGATCCAGACCGAGCCGCTGCCCGCCCGGGCGGTGACCGAGATCGTGGTCTATACCGCCGACCATGCCGGGCTGTTCTCGCGCATCGCCGGCGCGCTGGCGATTGCCGGCGCCTCGATCGTGGATGCGCGCATCCATACCCTGACCGACGGCATGGCGCTGGACACGTTCTGGATCCAGGACGCCAATGGCGGCCCGTTCGAAACGCCGAGCCGGCTGGCCCGCCTCTCCAGCGTCATCGAGCAGGCGCTGACCGGGCGGATCAAGCTGGCGGCGGAAATCCGCAAGGCGACCAAGAGCCTGATCCCCGGGCGGATGCGCGCCATCCATGTGCCGCCGCGCGTGGTGGTGGATAACCGCGCCTCCAACCGCCACACCGTGATCGAGGTGAATGGGCGCGACCGGCCCGGCCTGCTGCACGATGTCACCGCCGCGATTTCCGAGCAGGGGCTGCAGATCGCCTCCGCCCATGTCACCACCTACGGCGTGCGGGCGGTGGACGTGTTCTATGTGAAGGATGTGTTCGGCATGAAGGTGGAGAATGAGCGCAAGCTCTACCAGCTCCGCCAGGCGCTGCTGGAGGCGCTGAAAGCCAATCTGGACGAGCCGCCCCCGGCCGGGAAAACGCCGTCGCCGCAGACGGCAGCGGCCTAGGAGCGCGAAGAGGTGGGAACTTTTTGCAAAAAGTTCCCACACCCTCAAAAACTTTTGCTCCTGGTGCCTCGGCGCTGTCATTTGACATAAAGCGAATTTAATCCGATTCCTGGGGAATGGCGCGCAAGGTCTCCGCTTCCCGCATCGGCTTCATGCTGTGCTGCTTCCTGTTTCCGGGGCTGATCGGCAGTTTCGCGAGTTTCTCCATCCCCGCCCCGCTGGTGGATGTGATCCACCAGCAGGCGGCTTTGGACGCGGTGCTGGCGGCCCCCACACCGGCGGCACAGCAGGCCGCCCTGGCTTCATTGCCGCAGGCGGTGGATGAGGAGACCGCCGCCATCGCCACCCAGGGCAGCGCCCCGCTGCCCGCGCGCATCGCCGCCGCCACCACCCATATGCGCCAGCACGCCCTGGCCCAGTCCCGTGCATCCGCCTACCGCATCCGGCTGATGGTCATCACCATGACCGTGCTCGGCGCGATCTTCGCCCTTATGTTGATGGGACCAGACAGACATGAATGATCACATCGCCTCCTATTACGCCGCCAGCGCCAACCGCCAGGATGCGCGCCCGCCGCTGGAGGGCGCCATCGCGGCCGAGATCTGCATCATCGGCGGCGGCTTCACCGGGGTGAACGCCGCCCTGGAGTTGGCCCAGCGCGGCCGCCAGGTGGTGCTGCTGGAAGCGGTGCGGATCGGCTTTGGCGCCTCCGGGCGCAATGGCGGGCAGATCGTCAATGGCTATTCGCGGGATCTGGACGTGATCGCGCAGCGCTACGGCGTTGCCGCCGGCCGCAAGATCGCCGGCATGGCCCGCGAGGGCGGAGACATTATCCGCGAGCGCGTCGCGCGCTATCAGATCGATTGCGATTTGAAGCCGGGCGGGATTTTCGCCGCCCTCACCCAGTCCCAGCTGCGCGGGCTCGCGCATCATGTGAGAATCTGGGAGAGTTTCGGCTATCAGGACGGGTTCGAGCTGCTCGACCAGACCGGGCTGCAGACCCATCTGAAATCGCAGCGCTATGTTGGCGGGCTGATCGACCATCATGCCGGGCATCTGCACCCGCTGAACCTGGTGCAGGGCGAAGCGGCGGCGGCGGAAGCGCTGGGGCGGTGATCCATGAGGGCTCACCCGTGACCGGGGTGACATTCGGCGATGTGGTGCGGGTGAAGACCGCGCAGGGCGAGGTGACGGCAAAGACCGTGCTGGTCTGCGGCAATGCCTATCTGCAAGGCGTGCTGCCGGCGCTGGAGACGCGGATCATGCCGGTCTCCACCCAGGTTCTGGCCACCGAGCCGTTGGGCGAGACCGCCGCCGAATTGCTGCCCACCGATATGTGCGTGGAGGATTGCAACTACATCCTCGATTATTTCCGCCGCACCGCGGATAACCGCATTCTCTATGGCGGCGGCATCGTCTATGGCGGGCAGGACCCGGCCAGCGTGCGGGCGAAAATCCTGCCGCTGATGCACAAAACCTTCCCGACTCTGAAGGATGCGCGGGTGGATTTCGCCTGGAGCGGCAATTTCGCCCTCACCCTCACCCGCTTCCCGCAAATTGGCCGGCTGGCGCCGAATGTGTATTTCTCCCACGGCGATAGCGGCCATGGGGTGACGACGACGCATCTGCTGGCGCGCTTGCTGGCGGAGGCGGTCAGCGGTGAATCGCAGCGCTTCGATGTCTTCGCCGGACTGCCCTATTTCCCCTTCCCCGGCGGCCGGCATCTGCGGGTGCCGCTGACGGTCGCCGGCTCCTGGTGGTATCGCTTCCGGGACATGCTGGGGCTGTAACGCCCGGTTGCCGCCGCCTGTGAATTCCAGTACAGGCTGGCGCTGCGGGCCGGGTTAGCACAGTGGTAGTGCAGCGGTTTTGTAAACCGAAGGTCGGGGGTTCAAATCCCTCACCCGGCACCAGCCTGTTTGCTATTCCGCCGGCTCGTTCAGATATTCCAGCCCGATCGCCACACCGCGCGCCCAGCAGCGGCGCACCCGGCGCGGGGCACGGCCATCGATGCGCAGGGTCAGGTAATCCGGCACCGGCATCATCACCGCGGTTTCCACCTTGGCCCCGCCTTCGGAGAGGTCACGCACCATGCAATCCACCACCGCCTGGCTGGTCATGCCATAGACCAGCTTGGCCCGGCTCAGGGCCGGCTGACGGGCGCTGCGCCGGCGTTCGGTTGTATCCGTTCGGCTTTGAGACTCGCCCAAAATCGACATGATCTCCCCTCTCAGAGAAGCGGCGCACCCGCCCTGCCCCTCGGCTTTCGTTCAATGAAGCTGAAACTCCTACTCGCCACGCGACGCTTTTAGCTGTTCCACAACCCAGGCGCGAATCGTTGCGAGTCGATAAATAATTAACACATTCTTGTGAAAACGCACCGCAAAAATCTGCACGCCTCTCCGCGAAAAACTCATGAGCATACCAACTAATTTTCGGAATCGCGGAGGGGCCGGGGATGGCCCCGAAAAACTCATGCCTGAGCCCAGCAAGGCACGGGTTTTCTTGGATTTTCCTCTGGCTATGGTGGAAGCGGGCGCGGGGCGTGAGGCGTCTGGGCACAAGCATATCTGGACGGGGTGAATAAAAATGAGCGCGCGCAGCAAGATTTTGAGCATTGGCGGGATGGAGCGCCGGGTGGAAGAGGCACTGGCCCGCGATTTCGAGGTCTTCAGCAGCCATGACGAGTCGCTTGCCAAGCTGGTGGCGGCGCATGGCAAGGAGATCGAGGCCATCGTCACCTGGGGGCGTGAGAAGACCGACGCGGCGCTGATCGACGCCCTGCCGAAGCTGCGGCTCATCTCGAATTACGGGGTGGGCTATGATTCGGTGGATGCCCATGCCGCCGCTGCCCGGGGCGTCATCGTCACCCATACGCCGGATGTGCTGAATGACGAGGTGGCGGATTTCGCCGTGGCCCTGCTGCTGGCCACCATCCGGCAGCTGCCGCAGGCGGATGCCTATGTGCGCGGCGGGCAATGGGCAAGTGCACGGTTTCCGCTCAGCGCCTCGCTGCGCGACCGCTCGATCGGCATTGCAGGGCTGGGGCGGATCGGGCTGACCATCGCCAAGCGGCTGGAGGGGTTCGGCCGGCCGATCGCCTATCACACCCGCACGCCGCGCCCGGGCCTCGCCTATGCGTATCATCCCACGCTGGAAGGGTTGGCGGCGGCCGTGGATACGCTGATCCTGGTGATGCCGGGCGGCGCCTCCACCCATCATGCGGTGAATGCGAAGGTGCTGGAGGCGCTCGGGCCGCGCGGCATTCTGATCAATGTCGCCCGGGGTCGGTGGTGGACCAGGAGGCGCTGATCGCAGCGCTACGAAACCGGACCATTCTCAGCGCTGGGCTGGATGTGTTCGAAGGTGAGCCGAATGTGCCGCAGGCGCTGCGGGAGATGGCGCATATCGTGCTCGCCCCGCATATTGGCAGCGCCACCGAGATGACCCGCCGGCTGATGGCCGAGCTGGTGATCGATAATGTCCGCTCCTGGTTCGCGGGCGAAGGCCCGCTGACCCCGGTGCCGGAAACCCCTTGGCCCGCCAAGGAGTGAAACGCGCACGGGCATGCCGCGCCTCGCGTGCCCCTCATCCAACAGGAGCCAAAAGCATGGCCGAGTTCGTTTTCCCCCCGCCGGCGCCGGTCACCGTACCGGTGAGCGATGGCCGCGTCTTTCCGGTGCGCCGGATTTTCTGCGTGGGCCGCAACTATGCCGCCCATGCCCGCGAGATGGGCAACGACCCGACGCGCGAGCCGCCTTTCTTTTTCACCAAACCCGCCGATGCGCTGGTGACCGAGGGCAAGGACACCCCGTATCCGAGCGAGACGAAAAACCTGCATTACGAGATCGAGCTGGTGGTGGCCATCGGCAAGGGCGGGCGGAATATCGCGCCGGCGGAGGCGCTGGGCCATGTGTTCGGCTATTCCATCGGCGTGGATCTGACCCGGCGGGATTTGCAGGACGAGGCCAAGGGCATGCGCCGGCCGTGGGATCTGAGCAAGGGGTTTGATGCCTCGGCGCCGATTGGCAGCATCGTCCCGGCCAGCGAAATCGGCCACCCAGCGGCGGGGCGGATTTCGCTCAGCGTGAATGGCCAAGTGCGCCAGGACGGGGATCTGGCGGATCAGATCTGGCCGGTGCCGGATATCGTCGCCACCTTGTCCAAGTTTATGGCGCTGGCGCCGGGGGATCTGATCTTTACCGGCACGCCGGAGGGGGTGGGCGCCATCGTGCAGGGCGATGTGGTTGAGGGTGAGATTGCCGGGGTTGGCACGCTGAAAACAAAAATTATTTAAAAGTTTTTTGGTGCCGCTTTTTTACAAAAAAGCGGCGAAGAGGGTTGGGGCGTTGGTACAGCGTTGCCGCCACCCCGAACGTTTGTGGGACTTTTTGAAAAAAGTCCCCACACCCCCAAAAACTTTTGCGCCTTATCCCAGTTTCGTCGGGGTCGTTGCCTCGCCCGGCGGCTGGCTACGGCGCATGAAGATGCGCACATCCTGCTCGCGAATCAGCCAGTAAACCGCCCCCAACGATAAGGCGGCGGCGGAGAGGGCCAGCAATTCGGCCGGCGAGGTCGCCTGCAGATCCAGAATGATGAATTTCCGCGCCACCGCCAGCAGCGCGATCAGCATGATGGTGCGCCCACGCACCACCTCCTTGCGCTCCACGAAGGTCAGCCGCAGCGAGCTTTTGAACTCCAGCGCGATGATCACGGTGAAGATATTGCCGAATACATCCTGGAAGGCCGAAGTGCTGTTGGCGCTGAACTGGTCCTGCCAGACCAGCCCCCAGACATTCTGCACCAGCGAAACCGTCGCCACCGCCGTGATCACCATGATCAGCACGGTCAGCACCAGTATGATCATATGCTCGAAGCTCTCATAAGGCGAGGCCTCGCGGAACACCTGCCGCAGCCGGCTCCACTCGCGCGCGAACGGGTTGGCGCCTTTATGGTGATGGGGCTCAGACATGGCGCGCGCCCCTGGTCGGTCGAAATTCGCGCATCGTCACCTTTCCTGCTCGTGCCCAGGCGCCGTTTTACGCGCCAAGCCAGCGCGCAGGCAACAAGGTGCGCGCGATGTCACGAAATAACAGCGCGCCGGTTACAGCACCTGGGACAGGAAGGTCTTGGTGCGCTCATCCTGCGGGTTGCCGAAGAACTGCGCCGGGGGGCGTGTTCGACGATGACGCCGCGATCGGTGAAATAGACCTCGTTGGCGACTTCGCGGGCGAAATTCATCTCATGGGTCACCAGCACGCAGGTCATGCCCTCCTCGGCGAGCTGGCGGATGGTGATCAGCACCTCACCCACCGTCTCGGGATCAAGCGCCGCCGTCACCTCGTCGAACAGCATCAGATCCGGGCGCATGGCGAGCGAGCGGGCGATGGCGACACGCTGCTGCTGGCCGCCGGAAAGCTCTCCAGGATAGGCATGCGCCTTGTTTTCCAGCCGCACCTTCTTCAGCAGCGCGTGGGCTTCCGCCTCCACCTCGGCGCGCGGGCGCTTGAGAACCTGCATCGGCGCCATCATCACGTTCTGCAAGGCGGTGCGGTGCGGGAAGAGGTTATATTGCTGGAACACCATGCCGACATGCCGGCGCAGCTTCAGCTTATCCAGCTTCGGGTCGTTGACCTCAATGCCCAGCACCTTCACGCTGCCCTGCTCGAAGGGCACCAGCGCGTTGACGCAGCGGATCAGCGTGGATTTACCGGAGCCGGACGGGCCGATGATGCAAGCGACATCGCCCTTGGGCACCTGCAGGGACACGCCCTTGATGACTTCGACATCGCCGAAGCGCTTATGCAGGTTTTCGATGGTGAGAAGAGCGTCGGCCATGGGTCAGATCCGTACCTTGGTGCGGCGCTCCAGGCGCCGTGTCGCGATCGCGACCGGGTAAGTGTAGATGAAGAAGAGCAGCAGCACGTAGGCATAGACCGGCGCCAGCAGCCCAGGATTATTCCCCGCCGCCGCCAGCACCTGGCCGGCGCGGGTGACGACATCATTCACCCCGACGATGGAAGCCAGCGTCGTGTTGGTGGTGAGGATGGCGTAGAGATTCATCCAGGGCGGCAGCATGCGCTTGAAGGCCTGCGGCAGGATGATCGAGAAAAGCTGCTGGTTGCGGGTGAAGCCGAGGGATTCGGAGGCTTCCCACTGGCCGGGATGGATGGAGCGCACACCGCCGCGCACGATCTCAGCGACATTGGCCATCACCGGCAGGCCGAGCCCGATCACCGCCTTCAGCCAGTCCGGCAATGAGATATGCAGCCCGCCGATGCGCATATGGTAGGGCAGCAGATAGATCATGAAAAACAGCAGCGCCAGCCAGGGGGCGTTGCGGAAGAACTGGGTGAGCGCCCAGCTGGTCTGGCGCAACGGCTTGGTCTGCGCCACCAGCCCGAGGCCGAGCGCGATGCCGAGAATGGTGCCCATCGCCATCGACAGGAAGCTGATTTCGATATTCAGCAGGAAGCCGCGCAGCAGCAGCGGCGTCCACTGCACCAAGGTGGCGAGGATGCTCTTTTGCAGCGGCGCCGGATTGGCGGCCTGGGCGACGCTGGCGCAGATCAGCAACAAAGCGGTGAGGCCGAAGCCGTGCCAGATGGTCAGGCGCGGCAGGGTGAAGCTCAGGCCGGCGCGCGCGCGCGGGCGCAGCGCCGCGGGCAGTTTCGGGAAAACCGGAAGATCGCTCATGTGCCCAACCCGGACGGCGCAAGGACCGTTCCCACCAATGCATCAGCGCCACCAGAATGCCGACCAGGATGATGTAGATGATGAAGAGCAGGATCATCATTTCCGGCACATTTTCCGCGTCCGACCAGATCTGGTTGGAGACATAGAGCAGCTCGGGCACCGCGATGGCGTAGGCGAGCGTGGTGGTCTTGATCAGATTGACCAGATTATTGGTCAGCGCCGGCAGGCAGATGCGCAGGCCCAGCGGCAGGATCACGTTCAGATAGGTCTGCCGGCGGGTATAGCCCAGCGCCTCGGCCGCTTCGAGCATGGAATGCGGGATCGCCTCGATGCCGGAGCGGAAGATCTCGACATTGAAGGAGCCGGCATAGAGGGCGAGCGAAATGCTGGCCCAGGCGAACCCGCCGATCAAAGGCTGCGCCATGCCGAACCCGTTATGGGTATGCGGCAGCACCGCCGAGAGACCAAAGAAAAAGAAGTAGATCTGCACCAGAGGCGGGTGTTACGAAAGAGCTCGACATAGCTCCACGTCACCCCCGCACCCAGGCGGATTTCACCCCCTGCCCCCAGGCGCCGATGACCCCCACCAGCACCGAGGCGATGATGGTGACCACCGATAATTCAATCGTCACCCATAGACCGTGCACGAAGCGCGTGGCGTCGAACGGGTCGTAGAAGACGGTAAAATTGATGCCGGTGGTGGCGTTGAGATGCCTGAACCAGTCGGCAATGGGGGCGAGGGCGTTCAAAGTCTAGCGCTTACTTGGCGGCCTTGTGGGCATCCTCGGCGAACTTGGAATGCTGGATATGATACTTGGTTTCCAGCTGCAGCACGTAGCCGGTCTTGTTCCAGTCGCTCACGGTCTGGGAGAGGAATTTCTCGAAGGCCGGTTCACCCTGCTTGATCGCCATGCCCAGGGTTGCGCGTCCTGCGAGGGCAACGGCATGTCGTAGCCGCTCCAGTTCGGGTCCTGCAGCTTGCCTTCGATGGCGGTGTCGTCATACAGGAACGCGTCGCAGCGGCCCTGATGCAGAGCGGTCAGCGCCTCGGCCACGCCGGTGAAGGCGACCAGCTCGGCGCCGTATTTCTCCGCCACTTCCTTGTTGTAGAACGAGCCCTGAATGGCGCAGACCGGCACGCCCTTGACCTGCGACCAGCTATGCAGCGGCACGGTCTTGGCGACCATCAGATTGTAGCCGGAGGCGTAGTAATCCGGGTGGATGATGTCGACGATCTTGGCGCGCTCGGGCGTGTCGTTCATCGTCGCGATCAGCAGATCGATCTTGCCCTGCTGCAGGAACTGGATGCGGTTGGCGGCGACGACGTTGACATAGCGCACCTTCACGCCCAGGCGCTTGGCGATATCGGCCGCCATGTCCGGCTCGATGCCGATATTCTGGCCGGACGGGCTCAGATAGCCGAAGGGCGGGTAATCGGCCTTGACGCCGACAACCAGCACGCCCTTGGACTTGATGTCCTGCAACTCATCCGCGTGCGCCGGCGTGGCGTCATAGGCGGCGCCAAACCCGGCGACCAGACCGCTGAGCAAAAATGCTTTGAATTTCATGAAAACCCCCATTTGTTTATTGAAGCCAGGCCAGCCGGGCGCCAGAACATGTTGGAGGGTAACGAGATTTGCGCGCGACGCAAAGCCCTTATTCGGCGCGCTCCCCTCTCCCCGGGCTGAAGCTGCCCATTATCGCGGCACAGCGCCTGCAATCGCACCGCCAGTCTGGACAGTTGCAGGGCAAAAAGATTTTTGTGCGGCGCTGCAGCGGCAGAGAAGAAACCGCCTGCTGAATGAGCAAAAGTTTTTGGGGTGCAGCCCTTTTTTCAAAAAGGGCTGCGAAATGTTTGGGGTGGTGGCAACGTCGTTGCCGCCACCCAAACCTTTGTGGAGACTTTTTGAACAAAGTCCCCACCCCTCCAGCGCCATTCCATCGCTGCTGCTCAGCGATGGAACCTTGGGCGCCTCCGCCCCCAAAAACTTTTGCTCCTTACGCCGCGTCGCGCTGGCCGATGAACTGCCGCAACTCCGGCGTTTGCGGCGCGGTGAAGACCTGCTCGGGCGGGCCGCTCTCATGGATGCGGCCCTGATGCATGAACACCAGGCGGTGGCAGACCTCACGCGCGAAGCGCATCTCGTGTGTTACCATCACCAGCGTCATGCCCTGCGCGGCCAGGTCGCGCACCACCGCCAGCACCTCGTTCACCAGCTCCGGGTCGAGGGCGGAGGTGATTTCGTCGCAGAGCAGCGCCAGCGGCTGCATCGCCAAGGCGCGGGCGATGGCGACACGCTGCTGCTGGCCGCCGGAGAGCTGGCCGGGATAGGCGTCGAATTTCTGCCCGAGCCCGACGCGGGTGAGCATCTCCTTCGCCAGCGCCTCGGCCTCGGCCTTGCCGGTTTTCTTCACCACCATCGGCGCCAGCATCACATTGCGCCCGACGCTGAGATGCGGAAACAGGTTGAATTGCTGGAAGATCATGCCGACCTTCTGGCGCAGCAGCCGCAACTGCCCCGCACTCTCCAAGACGCTGGTGCCGGCGACGCGGATGCTGCCTTGCTGGTAGGTCTCCAGCCCGTTGATACAGCGCAGCAGCGTGGATTTGCCCGAGCCGCTCTTGCCGATGAGCGCGATCACCTCGCCCGGCTCGATATCCAGCGTGATGCCTTTCAGCACCTCATTCTGGCCGTAGCTTTTATGGATGTCAGTGAGCGAGATGAGCGGCATTGAGCCTCCGTTCGAGCCAGCCTCTGCACAACGCGATGGGATAGCAGAGGCAGAAATAAATGAGCGCCACCAGCCCATAGACCGTGAAGGGGTGGAAGGTGGCGTTGGTGATGGCGGTGCCGGCCTTTTCCAGCTCGACAAAGCCGATGATCGAGGTCAGCGCCGTGCCCTTGATCACCTGCACCATGAAGCCAAGGCTGGGGCGGCGGCGATGCGCAGCGCCTGCGGCAGGATGATATGGCGCAGCTGCTCGAGATAGGACATGCCGAGGCTGCCCCCGGCCTCCCACTGTCCGGCGGGCACGGCCTCGACGCTGCCGCGCCAGATTTCGGCGAGGAAGGCGCCGGTCCAGAGCGAGAGCGCGACCCAGGCCGCGGCCCAGGCCGGCACATCGAGCCCGAGCAAAGCCGGGGCGAAGAAGGCCAGGAAGAGCTGCATCAGCAGCGGCGTGCTCTGGAAGATTTCGATATAGATCCGCGCCACCCAGGCCAGGCGGCGATGGGGCTGCACCCGCAGCACCAGCACGATCAGCCCGGCCAGCACGCCGCCGACAAAAGCCCCGGCGGAGAGGGCCAGCGTCCAGCGCGTCGCCAGCAGCAGGCCGCGCAGAATATCCCAGGTGGTAAAGCCCATCATCGCGCCTGCACGCCCTTGAAGAGATGCCGCCCCGCCGCCAGCAGCGCCTGGCGCAGCGCCAGGGCCAGCACGAGATACAGCGCGGTAACGACGAAATAGGCTTCAAACGCCCGGAAGCTGCGGGACTGGATATAAGACGCGACGTAGGTGAGTTCCTGCACGCTGATCTGCGAGCAGACCGAGGAGCCCAGCATCACGATCACCACCTGGCTGGCCAGGGCCGGCCAGATCCGCGCCAGGGATGGGGCGAGCACGATATACCAGAAAATCTGCGGCTTGGAGAGACCAAGGCTGGCCCCGGCCTCGACCTGCCCGCGTGGCGTCGCGATCAGCCCGGCACGGACGATCTCGGTGCCGTAAGCGCCGAGATTGACGACCATGGCGAGAATCGAGGCATCCACCGCATCCAGGCGCAGGCCCAGCGCCGGCAGCCCGAAGAAGATGAAAAACAGCTGCACGATGAAGGGCGTGTTGCGGATCAGCTCGACATAGACCGTGACCGGCAGATTGAGCCAGAGCTTGCCGCTGGTGCGCGCCCAGCCGCCCAGCACCGCGACCGCGATGCCCAGCAGCGTGCCGAACAATGTCAGCTCCGCGGTGATGGCGATGCCGCGGAGCATCATCGGCCAGTAGCCGATGATGGCGCCGAAATCGAACTGATACGTCATTGCGCGGGGTCAGAAATCGGCGGGCAGCGGTTGCTTCAGCCAGGTCTCGCAATATTTGTTCAAGGTGCCATCGGCCTTGGCGGCGGCGATGATGGCATTCACCTTCGCCAGCAGCGCCGGCTGGTTCTTGTTGACCCCGACATAGCAGGGCGAGCTTTGCAGGATGAATTTCAGCAGCGGCGCGCGCGGCGGGTTCTGCGCCATGATCGTCGCGGTGGTCGAGCTGTCGGTGCAGATCAGCTGGGTCTGGCCGGAGATGAAGGCGGAGATGGTGGATTGGTTATCGCCATAGCGCATGATCTGCGCGCTCGGCGGGGCGAGCTTGCTCAACGCGATATCCTCGATATTGCCACGGGTGACGGCGATGCTCTTGCCGGCGAGATCGGCGGCGGTTTTGACATCGATCGTCGCCGGACCGAAGACGCCGCTGAAGAAGGGGGCGTATTTGTCGGAGAAATCGATCACCTTGGCGCGGGCGGGATTCTTGCCGAGGCTGGAGATGATCAGATCGACCTTGCCGGTCTGCAGATAGGGAATGCGGTTCTCCGAGGTGACCGGGGTCATCTGCAGCTTCACGCCCATTTTCGCGGCGATCAGCTTGGCCATGTCGATATCATAACCCTGCAGATTCATATCCGGCCCGACAAAGCCCCAGGGCGGCAGATCCTGCGGCACCGCGACGCGCAGGACGCCGGATTTGGTGATATCGTCCAGCGTATCAGCCAGGGCGCGGCCGGCGAGGGTGAGAGAGGCGACGCCCGCCGCCATGATCGTGGTGAAATGCCGTCTGGTGGTCATTTAATATCGTTCCTGCGTTCAGTACCGCGCCGGGGCGCAACCGCAGGGACCAATGCAAGAGCGATGCCACGATGGGGGGCGACAGGCTTGGCACCGCAAATGCCGGGGCCGCCTTGGAGACGACGGGGATTGTTGAACAATCAGCGTCGCAGACGCTAGGTTTTTCGCCAAATCCGCCTATAAAAGCGCCAATTGGCGCGGGGGATGGGGGGATGTCCGTTCCCCTTACGGTTTTCGCCGCTTTTTGCGCAAAAGCGGCGTGAAACAGTTTGGGCGTTCAGCCTTCATCCGCCCGCCCGGCGCCAGCTTGGCCGGCGCGGGCGGGAGCGGCGCCAGGCTCAGGCCGCGTGGGCCTTGGTCAGCCCCCAGGCGGCGAGGTTGCGGGCCAGATCCTCCTGCTGGCGCGGGGTCAGCGGCCAGGCGCCCGGCGGGCGCACCGCGCCGCAATCCTGCCCCATCAGCGCCAGCGCCGCCTTCACCACCGAGACATTGGTGCCGTTGCCTTCCTCCGCCCGCAGCGCCTCGAACGGCTCCATGGTGGCGATCATCGCGCGGGCCTTGGCGTAGTCCCCGGCTTCCAGGGCGGCGTGAATCGCGACCGAATGCGCCGGCCAGACATTGATGAGGCCGGAGGTGAAGCCGCGCGCCCCCACCGCGTAGAAGGCCGGCGCCCAGGTTTCGGCCAGCCCGCCGACCCAGACGATGGCGGGGTCGGCACGGCGGATCGCCTCGGCCAGGCGCAGCGGCGCCGGGGTCGCCCATTTCACCCCGACCACGTTGGGGATGGCGCAAAGATCCGCGATGGCGTCCAGGCCGATGCCGTCATTGCGCAGATAGATCACCACCGGCAGCCCCTGCCCGGCCTCGGCGATGCGCTTCACATATTCGACGACGCCGCGCGGGGCGACGAACGGGTCGGGCGGCTGGTGCACCATCAGCGCCGAAGCGCCGGCGGCGCGGGAGGCTTTGGTGAGGGCCAGCGCGTCATGGATCGAGCGGCCGATGCCGGCCAGCAGCGGCACCCGCCCGGCCACCGCCTCCGCCGCCGCATGCACCGCACGCTCCGCCTCGGCGGTGGTCAGGCCGTAGAATTCGCCGGTATTGCCGTTGGCGGTGAGGATATGCACGCCCGCCGCCGCCGCCCGCTCCGCGATCGCGGCAAGCGGTGCCGGGTCAATCTGGTCCTGCCGGTTGAACGGTGTCACGAGAATGCCCGAAATGCCCGTGAGCCGGGCACGAAACTCTTCAGCGGTGAAGCTCATCTTGCGATCCTTATCCCTTACCAAATCATGATCTTCGTTTGAAATCAGCGTGATGTCCGGAAGCGGCCAAAGCAGCGCCGCCACGGTCCGGACCGGTCGATTTACATATATTATAAACTTAATTGACAACTTTTTGTCAAGCGCGGCCTTGCCGCCTCCTGCATGCTGCGCTGTAACCGGCAAAGGAGGATCGCCAATGACCCGTTCGGACGCTGCAGAGCGCGACCAGCCTGACTCTTTACATCTGCGGCAAGGCCCGACCGAGCTGGCACTCTCGCCAGGCCAGGGCGGCGCCATCATCGGCTGGCACCATGGCGGCACCAGCCTGATGCGGACGGTGCAGCCCGGGCAGGATGGCACGGTGAGCGTGCGCCAGCTGGCCTCCTACCCGCTGATCCCGTTTTCCAACCGCATCGCCCATGGGCAATTCAGCTTTGAGGGCCAGAGCTATACCCTGCCCGGGACACGCGCGAGACGCGCCATGCGATGCATGGCAACGCGCTTCTCGCCCCCTGGGAGATTGACCGCGCCAGCCCTGCCGAGGCCTTGCTGCGCCTTGCCTCCTCACCGAACCGGCCGGATTTGCTCGCCTTCCCTTTGCCTATGAGGCCACCCAGCTTTACCGGGCGCTGGATGACGGGTTCGAGATCGAAATCAGCATCCGCAACCAGGACCGCCGGGCCATGCCGGCCGGGATGGGGCATCATCTTTATTTCCCGCGCCTGCCAGGGGTGAGGGTGCGCTTCGCGGCGGCCGCGATGTGGGAGAGCGACCAGGAGGCGCTGCCCGCCTTAAGGACGGATGCCTGGCGCAGCCGGCTGGAAGCCGGGCTGGGCGACCTCGATTCAGTCAATTTCGATAATTGCTTCGAGGGTTGGGCGGGCCAGGCCTGGCTGGATTATCCAGAACAGGGCTACAGGATCCGGATCGAGGCCTCGCCCTTGTTCGGCCATGCGGTGTTCTTCACCCCGCCGGGGAAGGATTTTTTCGCCTTCGAGCCGGTCTCGCATCTCAATAACGCGATCAACCAGCCCGACGGGCCGCAAGCCCATGGGCTGAAAATCCTCGAACCCGACGAGGCGGTCAGCGGGTGGATCAGGCTGATCCACGAGGCGCTGTAAGCGCCCCTCCCCTGGCGCGGCGCGCGCGGCTTGACAGCCGGCCGGGGGGCTTCCAGGCAAGAGACAGGCCAGCGCGCCTTCCCTGTCTCAACCCACCTTGGATGATCGCATGACCATAAGCCCGCCCCCTGCCCCCGCGCCGAACTCACGCTGCGCAGTGTTCTCATCGGCATCCTGATCACCTTCGTGTTCACCGCCGCCAATGTCTATTTCGGGTTGAAAGCCGGGCTGACCTTTTCCTCTTCGATCCCGGCGGCGGTGATCTCGATGGCAATTTTGCGCGCCGTGGGCGGCGCCAGCATCCAGGAAAACAATATCGTGCAGACGGTGGCCTCCGCCGCCGGCACGCTCTCCTCGATCATTTTCGTGCTGCCGGGGCTGGTGATCGTCGGTTATTGGAGCGGGTTTCCGTTCTGGCAGACCAGCCTGATCTGTGCCGCCGGCGGGATTCTGGGGGTGATGTACACGATCCCGCTGCGCCGGGCGCTGGTGACGGACTCTGATCTTCCCTACCCTGAAGGGGTGGCCTGCGCGGAGGTGCTGAAAGTCGGCACGCAAGGCGCGCCGGAGGCCGGCGGGGCCGGGCTGCGCACCGTGGTCTGGGGCGGCATCGTCTCGGCGGTGTTTTATTTCATCGTGCAGACGCAGATTTTCGCCGCCAGCATCGCCGGCTATGGGCGCTTTGGCGGGAAAAACGAGGATGCGACCGGATTCGAGTTCGATCTCTCTTTCGCGCTGTTCGCCATCGGCCATCTGGTCGGGCTGTGGGTGGGGCTGGCGATGGCGCTGGGGCGGCGATCGGCTGGCTCTGGGGGTGCCGCATTTCACCGCGCTGCATGCGATTCCCGGCAGCGCCGCCGCCGCCGCCTCGGCCGGGTGGAGCCATTATGTCCGCTTCGTCGGCGCCGGGGCGATCGCGGTGGCGGCGATCTGGTCGCTGGCCAAGCTGGCCGGGCCGCTGGCCCGGGGCCTGGGCGGGGCGATGCGCGCCGGCCGGGCCAGGCGCGAAGGCAGGCTGCAGGATCTGCCGCGCAGCGAGCATGACATGCCGATCGCCATGGTCGGGCTGATCGCGCTGCTCTGCCTGCTGCCGATCGCCTATCTGCTCTGGCATTTCGCCATCGCCAGCGGGCTGGGGGCGGCTACATTGCCGCTGGTGCTGGGCGGGGTGGTGTTCGTGCTGGTGCTCAGCCTCGTCGTCGCGGCGGTGTGCGGCTATATGGCCGGGCTGATCGGCTCCTCCAACAGCCCGCTCTCGGGGGTTGGGATTCTGGTGGTGCTGATGGCGGCCCTGCTGCTGGTGGTCGGGGTGAAGCCCTTGCTGCCGCCGGGGCGGCGCAGGCGCTGGTCGGGTTCGCCTTGTTCATCACCACCATCGTCTTCGCGGTGGCCACCATCTCCAACGATAATCTGCAGGATCTGAAAACCGGGCAGCTGGTGGACGCCACCCCGGCCTTGCAGCAATGGGCGCTGGTGATCGGCGTGCTGGCCGGGGCGGTGGTGATTCCGCCGGTGCTGAACCTGCTGCAGCATACTTACGGCTTCCTCGGCGCGCCGGGGGCCAATCCGGCGACGGCTCTGGCGGCCCCGCAGGCCGGGCTGATCTCGGCCTTGGCCAAGGGCGTCATCACCGGCTCGCTGCCCTGGGGGCTGATCGCGCTGGGGGCGGGCATCGGCGTCGCCATCATCATTCTGGACGAGCTGCTGGGGGCGGTGGCGAAGGGGCCGCGCCTGCCGCCGCTGGCGGTGGGGCTTGGCATCTATCTGCCGGTCTCGACGACGCTGATGATCATTCTGGGCGCCATCGCCGGGGCAGTGTTCGACCGCAAAGCCGGCAAGAGCCGCAATCCGCAGATGGCGCGCCAGCTCGGCGTGCTGCTGGCCTCGGGGTTGATCGTGGGCGAGAGCCTGCTGGCGGTGCTGTTTGCCGGGCTGGTGGCGTTCAGCGGCAATCAGGCGCCGGTGGCGCTGGTGGGGGCCGGGTTTGCGACGCCGGCACTCTGGCTGGGCGGGATCGTTTTCGCCGGCGCGCTGTTCTGGCTCTATCGCTGGGTGCTGCGCCAGGCGTGACCACAAAAAAGCCCGGGCACTGCCCGGGCTTTTGCGGTTTCAGGCCTGACGCGCTGACTCAGGTCTGCGGCGCTTGCTTAGGCCTGCGGCGCTGGCGCCAGCCTCTCCTGGCGCGCCCGCCTGGCACTCCAAAAGCCCGCCAGCAGCGAGCCGGAGATATTGTGCCAGACCGAGAAGATCGCCCCGGGCAGCGCCGCCAGCGGGGTGAAATAGAGCTTGCCCAATGTCGCCGCGAGGCCGGAATTCTGCATCCCCACCTCGAAGGCCAAGGTGCGGCAGACGCTCTCATCGAAGCCCAGCAGCCGCCCGCCCCAATAGCCGCCGAGATAGCCGGTGCCGTTATGCAGCACCACCGCCAGCAGCACGATCGGCCCGACCGCGGCGATGGCATGCGCGGTGCCCGCCACCACGGCGGCGATGATCAGCAGGATGGCAACCATGGAAAACAGCGGCAGCACCGGCTCCACCCGCCGCACCAGCCGATGCGCCAGCACGTTGACGGCCACACCCAGCGCCACCGGCACCAGCACGATTTTCACGATGCTGATCAGCAGCCCCATCACATTCACCTGGATGCCATGGGTGGCGTAGAGCTGCACCAGCAGCGGCGTGGCGACGACGCCGACCAGGGTGGAGACGGCGCTGATCGTCACCGAAAGCGCGACATCGCCGCCGGCGAGATAGACCATCACGGTGGAGGAGGTACCGCTGGCGACCGAGCCGACCAGGATCATGCCGATGGCGAGTTGCGGCGGCAGCCCGAGCAGCTTGGCGATGATGAAGGCGGCCAGCGGCATGATGAGGTAATGCAGCCCGAGCCCGGCCAGCACCGGCCCGGGCTTCTGCGCCACGCGGCGGAAATCCGCCGGGGTCAGCGTCACGCCCATGGCGAACATAATCAGCCCGAGCAGCAGCGTCACCCAAGGCAGGATCGGGGTGAAGGAGGACGGAGCCAGGAAGGCGGCGGCGGCGATCAGGATCGCCCAAAGCGGAAACAGGCGGGTGACGGCACGCATCGGACTCTCCAACCAAGACCCGCGAAGGCAGGGTTTACAAAATGACACAAGACAGAAAATGTCGCTTAGCTGGATCAGCTTGAACGGAAAACAGGAAAAAGGCGCGTCTGCTGACCATTTCCGTCATAACGGCGCGTTAATGTGGCGGGCGGGACGAGCGCCGGCCGGGGCCCGCCGCCGCCCGGCCCGCGTGACAGGCCACGCCGCAGCGGCTAAATTGGCGGGCGCTCCGCCCTCAAGCCCCCTCAAACCATGGATCTCAGCCTTGCGCCGTCTGATATCGAAGTCCCGTCTTCTGCCCGGCCTCATCCTGTTGCCCCTCGCCGGGTGCCATCAGAGCTACTCCCCCAATACCTATGCCGCCGCCGCCGCCCAGCAGGAGGCGCAGGTGCAGCGCGGGGTGATCATCGGGGTGCGGCAGGTGGTGATTTCGCCCGACGGCACGGTGGGGGCCACCGCCGGTGCCGCCGCCGGTGGGGTCGCGGGAACGCAATTCAGCAACTCGGCCGGGCTGAACGCGCTGGGCGCCATCGGCGGCGCGCTGGTCGGCGGGGTTGGCGGCGCCGCGGCGCAGCAGGCGGTGCAGGCCACCAAAGGCTGGGAATATATCGTCCAGGAGACCAATAACGCGCTGGTGTCGGTCACCCAGACCAGCAAGACGGCGCTGGCCATCGGGCAGCACGTGCTGGTGATCAATGGCAGCAAGCAGGCGCGCATCGTGCCGGATTATACCGTGCCGGTGCCCAGCCCCGCCCCGGCAAAACCCGCCGCCACCCCGCCGAAACCCGCCACCATCACCGCCACGCCGCTCCCCGCGCTCCCGGCAGCGCCCACGCCAGCAGCCACGTCAGCACCCGTGCCAGCAACGGCAGCCAGCCCGGCGCAGGCCACCGGCACGGCCAGCACCGCCACCCCGACACCCGCCGGTACTTCCTCCACCGGCACCAGCCCGGCCAGCGCCACGCCGACCAGCGCCACGCCCGCAAGTGCGACAGCGGCGAACATGGCGGCAGGTGGCGCGGCGGCAACGGGCAGCGCCAGCTCCCCTAAGCCCGTCCCTCAGCCCAGCAATAATGGTGCGGTGACAACCTCAAGCTCGGCGCTGCCCGATGCGACGAGCCCAACCCAGCCCGCCCCGGCCAGCAGCACGGCGACACCAAGCAGAAGCGCCACCGCGCCGGCCGCCAGCACCGGCACGGGCAGTTCCAGCTCCAGCGCTACCACCAGCAGCGCCCCAGCACCGGCGCGGCCAGCAGCAACGCCGCCACGCCCTGAACCGGACGACCAGCCCCGCCACGCCACCTCACGCCGCCTGGGGCCCTGGAGCCTGGGCGTTGGCCGTCGCGCACGCTAATCACGCCCAGGGCGTCAATGGCGCGGGCGCTGTGTTCCGGGTCTATTCCGGGGTGAAACGGGCGGCCTGAGGCGCCAGACTGGCGCCGACATGCGCCGCGCCACGCGCCTGCGCCAAGGCTTCCTGATGGTGCCGCTCACGATAGCGGGCGCGCTGGGCGTCACTGCGTTCGGCATGGCAATGCGGGCAGCTCACCCCTGATTCGAACAGCGGCGAGGCCTGGTCCGCCGCGCTCACCGGGCGGCGGCAGGCATGGCAGAGGCCAAAGCGCCCCGGCGCCAGCCCATGGCCGACCGCCACGCGCTGGTCGAACACGAAACATTCGCCTTCCCACAGACTATCCTGCGCGCGCACCTCTTCCAGATATTTCAGAATCCCGCCCTGCAGATGAAACACCGCCTCCACGCCTTCCTGTTTCAGGAAGGCGGTGGATTTCTCGCAGCGTATACCGCCGGTGCAGAACATCGCGACTTTCGGCGTCCGCCCCTCGCCCAGCAGCCGGTCGCGCTGCGCCCGGAACCAGGCGGGGAAATCGCTGAAGCTGCGGGTGCGCGGATTGATCGCGCCTTTGAAGCTGCCGATCTCGACCTCGTAATCATTGCGGGTGTCGATCAAGATGACATCCGGCTCGGAAATCAGCGCGTTCCAGTCCGCCGGCGCGACATAGCGGCCGACGCTGGCGCGCGGATCGATCCCCTTCTCGCCCATGGTGACGATTTCACGCTTGATCCGCACCTTCATCCGGTGAAAGGGCATGGTGGCGGCGCGCGCGAACTTCACCTCCATCTCCGCGCAGCCCGGCAAGGCCCGCAACGCGGCCACGGCCTGGGCCAGCGCCGCATCCTCACCGGCGATGGTGCCGTTGATCCCCTCCGGCGCGAGGATGAGCGTGCCCTTGATACCCAGCGCCAGGCAGCGCGCCAGCACTTCATCGCGGATGGACGCGCAATCCTCGAACGGCGCGAATTTATACAAGGCCGCGACGCTGACAGGCAGGTCAGTACCGGCGGGCGGGACGGGGTGGGGCTGAACCATATCTGCCATCCGCCGCCCCTAGCACGCCAGGCCGCCCCCGTCATGAGGGCGGCCGGTCATCGTCTCAGGCGGCGGCGCCGAGTTGCGCCGAACCCAGATCCAGCCGCACCAGCGTCTGGTTGAGCAGGATATAGGCGATCTCCCCGAACGTCACCGGGCCGATGAAGCCGCCCGTGGTGCGCCCCTGCAACGCCGCATATTGATAATTCAGGATGCAGTTGAAGGAGAGCGCCTTGCCGGCGCCCTGCGCATGCAGGCCGGTGCAATAGCTGCCATAAGCCTCGGCATAATCCCCGACCGGCGCGGCCAGCCGGTAGGCCCGCCCCGCCACCACCGGCGCGTAGAACTCCACCTGATCGGGCAACAGCGCCTGGAAGGAGACATTGATCATCGCCCCGGCATAGGAGGAGACCAGCGGCAGGCTGGTATCGACCTCCTGCTCGCGCAGCCAGCTGGCGAAATCCACGCGCTTGCCATCCACCTCGCACTGCGAAGCGGAAAAGCCGGTTTCGGGAAACACGATGTCCGGGCCAGAGCCTTGCGTGAACAGATTGACGATATCCGCCTCGGCGAAGGCATCCTGGCTCAGCCCGACATGCATGACCAGCCCGGCATCCTCATGGATTTGACCGGTGGCGCCATCGACGACCGAGGGGCGGACCTTGCCCAGCTCGGTCAGCTCCACCCCTGTCACCCAGCCGACCAGCGGCTGCTCATAGAGCTTCGGCAGCCCCGGCGCCTCCAGCGCGAAGCGTTTATGCACGCCGGTGAAGGCCGGGATCAGCACATAGGAAAAGCTGGATGGCAGCCGGTCCCTGACAATCGCCTGCAGATCATCCTCGCGCACCACGGCGATGCGCATATCCTGCGCGCCCTCCACCACCGTGCAGAAGACATGCTCGTGATCCACCATGCCGCCATCGGGGTCATGAAATACGGGGTCGACCCGCCGATCCAACGGCCCTTGGGCAGGCTGGCCAGCGCCTGGCCGCTGCCGGCCACGAACAGGACGGCGCCGCTTTCGATCAGCCGGCCCGCCTGCGCGGTTGAGATGAATTGATTCAACATCGGCTTGATTCCTTAAAGATTCACGAGATCGCGCGCCGCGAAGGCGTTGTTGGCGAAAAATTCATGGAGTTCCGCGGCCGCGCGGCCGATACCGGAGGGATTGTGCCGCACCTCCTCGCGAAGCCGCGACAGCAGCAATTTGGTGGCGAGCGAATTGACCTTCGGCTCGGCCCCCGTCAGCGCGCTCCGCCATTTCGGATCGGAGATTGCCGGTATGGACATCGATGAATTCCTCCCTCGGTAAAGACTGAGAGGGTTCTAAGCCTGGCCGGTTAAGTGCGGTTTAAGGCTGGCGGCGGCAAGCCGGGTGGCTTCATGGCGGAGCAGATAGGCTTTCGCCTCCAGCCCGCCGGCGAAGCCTGTCAGGCTGCCATTGGCGCCGATGACACGATGACAGGCGGCGATGATCGAAACCGGGTTGCGGCCATTCGCCGCCCCCACCGCCCGCACCGCCGCGGGCGCGCCGATGGCGCGGGCGATGTCTCCATAGCTGCGGGTCTCGCCAAAGGGGATGCGGGTCAGCGCGGTCCAGACCCGCAGCTGAAACGGCGTACCGACGAAATCCAAGGGAATGTCGAATATGGTGCGGCGTCCTTGAAAATATTCGTTCAGCTGCACCGCCGCGCGGCATAGCAGCGGATGCGTTGCGTCCTGCCGCGCGGCGTGCAGATGCGGCACCCGCGCCGGCAGCTCCCGCGCCCACAGCACGCCCGCCAGCCCCGCCGCGCTGCCGACGAGCCGCAACGCCCCGACCGGTGAGTCGATCACGCTGAACAGATAGCCCATCTCTCCTGCCCTTTCCTGCATCACGCCGCCTTCCTACCGCCCCAGGCGCGATCAGGCTGGCCATTTTCGGACATCGTGGCGGGGGCCGGCGCGATGTCCGAAAATGGCTAGCGGCCGGCGCTTGGCGCGCTATGCTTCCCGCTCAAGCCAATCCGGGTGGAGAGGATGATCGAAAACCAGGCGGCCTACCAGGCGCTGACCACGCGCGACCCACGCTTCGACGGCATCTTCTATGTCGGCGTCACCTCCACGCGCATCTATTGCCGGCCGATCTGCCCGGCCAAAACCCCAACCGCGCGCAATTGCCGCTTTTTCCAAACCGCCGGGCAGGCGGAAAAAGCCGGTTTCCGGCCTTGCCTGCGCTGCCGCCCGGAGCTGGCGCCGGGGCGGCGCCGGTGGATGACGCGCAGCGCATCGCGCATCTGATCGCGCAGAGGATCGAAACCGGCGATATCGGGCTTGGTACAAATTTGGCGCAGATTGCCGCGCAATTCGAGCTCAGCCCGCGCCAGATCAGGCGGATCATGCAGGCCCAGCTCGGCCTCTCGCCGATGGAGTTGCTGCAGAGCAAGCGCCTGCTGCTGGCCAAGCAATTGCTGACGGAAACCAGCCTGCCGGTGACCCAGATCGCCTTCGCCAGCGGCTTTTCCTCATTGCGGCGCTTCAACGATGCGTTCAGCCGGCATTATCGCATGCCGCCCTCGCGCCTGCGCCGGGAGGCTGCCACGCCCTCCCCCGGCATCGCGGCGCAGGCCTGCGCGCGGCTGCGCCTCGCCTACCGGCCGCCTTATGATTGGCACGGCGTGCTCGCCTTCCTCGCCGGGCGGATGATCAAGGGGTGGAGCATGTCACCCCGGATTTTTATGCCCGCACCGTGCGGCTTGGCGGCTCTGTCGGCTGGGTCAAGGTGACGCAGCGCGCGCCAAGCGATGAGCTGCTGGTCGAATTCCCGCACAGCCTCACCCCCGTGCTGCCGGCCCTGCTCGGGCGGTTGCGGGATCTGTTCGACCTCGATGCGCGGCCGGACATCATTTCCGGCCAGTTGCTGCGCGATGCGCGGCTGGCGCTGATCGTGGCGCGCAATCCCGGCCTGCGCGTGCCCGGCGCCTTCGATGGCCATGAGATGGCGCTGCGCGCGATCCTCGGCCAGCAGATCACCGTGAAAGCCGCGACCACCCTGGCCGGCCGCCTGGCGGCGCGCTTCGGCACGCCACTCGCCACCCCGTTCGAGGCACTGAATTTGCTGGCGCCGACGCCACAGACCCTGGGCGACGCGACGATCGATGACATCGCAGCACTCGGCATCATCCGCAACCGCGCCGCCGGCCTGATCGCGCTCTCACGCGCGATCGCCGCTGGCGGGCTCGATCTGCGATCCGGCCTGCCGGCTGAAAAAACCATCGCCGCCTTGAGCGCCCTGCCCGGCATCGGCCCCTGGACGGCGCAATATATCGCGATGCGCGCGCTGCATTGGCCGGACGCGTTTCCGCACGAGGATATCGCGATCCGCAATCAATTCGGCCGGCAACCCTGGAAACAGATCGAAGCGGCGGCGGCGGGCTGGCGGCCCTGGCGCAGCTACGCGACGCTGCATATCTGGTCGCATCCCGAGGCGATCGCGCTTTGTCAGCCGTAGCGCGCCACCTCGTAATCGGCGGCGTCCAGATCCGTCTTGCCGTTGCCGACCAGCTGGGCGATGTGGCGGGCGGAGCCGCAGCTCATCGTCCAGCCCAGCGTGCCATGGCCGGTATTCAGATACAGCCCCTCGATCCTGGTCTTGCCGATCACCGGCGTGCCATCCGGCGTCATCGGCCGCAGCCCGGTCCAGAATTGCGCCCGCGACAGATCGCCGCCGGGGAACAGATCGGTGACTGAGAGCTCCAGCGTGCGCCGGCGCGCTTCCGGCAGGTCCGTGGTGTAGCCGGAAATCTCCGCCATGCCGCCGACACGGATCCGCTCGCCCAGCCTCGTGATCGCGATCTTGTAGGTTTCATCGAGCACGGTTGAAACCGGCGCGCGGCTTTCATCGATGATGGGGATGGTCAGCGAATAGCCCTTCACCGGATAGACCGGCAGCTTGATGCCGAAGCGCTTGACCATGAAGGGCGAGAAGCTGCCCATGCACATCACCACGCTGTCGGCCTTCTGGGCGCCGGCGCCGGTGAGCACGCCGGTAATCTTGCCAGCTTCCGTCAGCACATCCTTGATTTCGGTGTTATACTGGAACACCACGCCCAGCGCCTCGGCCTGCTTGGCCAGCGCGTTGGTGAATTTGAAGCAATCGCCGGTTTCGTCATTCGGGGTGAGCAGCCCGCCTTTGATCTTGTGGCGCACGGCCGCCAGCGCCGGCTCCACCCGCGCGCAGCCTTCGGCATCGAGAATCTCGAAGGCGACGCCATCGGCTTTCAGCGCCTTCACATCCTTGGCCGAGGCTTCCATCTGCTCATCGGTGCGAAAAAGCTGCACGGTGCCGCGCATGCGTGCATCGTAATCAATGCCGGTTTCGGCGCGCACCTGCGCCAGCGCCTCGCGGCTGAGATCGGCCAGGCGCAGCATGCGGCCTTTATTCACGGCGTAGCGGCCGGTGGAGCAATTGGCCAGCATCTGCACCAGCCAGGAGAGCATGGCCGGGTCCGCCTTCGGCCGCAGGATCAGCGGGGCATGTTCCTGGAACAGCCATTTCAGCGCCTTCAGCGGAATCCCTGGCGCCGCCCAGGGGCCGCAATAGCCGAAGGAGACCTGGCCGGCATTGGCATGGCTGGTTTCCAGAGCCGGGCCGGGCTGGCGGTCGATGACCGTGACCTCATGGCCGGATTTCGCCAGCTGGTAGGCGGTGGTGACGCCGACAACGCCGGCGCCGAGAACAGTGATCTTCATGCCGTTCTTCCGTTTCGCGATTCAGAGATAGACCCGGCGATAACGCTGGCCGAGGCTGGTGAGGATTTCATAAGAGATGGTGCCGGCATCGGCGGCGAGCTGCTCCAGGCTTTGATGGGGGCCGATCATCTCGACCAGATCGCCAGGGGCGAGCGCGCCCTCGGGCAGGTGGGTGATATCGACGATCAGGCTATCCATCGAGAGCCGTCCGACCATCGGCAGCCGGATCCCGCCATAATAGGCGGCGCCGCGCCCGCTCAAGGCACGCGGCAAGCCATCGGCATAGCCGGCGGCGAGCACGGCCAGGCGCATCGGCGCCGCCGCGCGGTAGGTGGCGCTATAGCCGATCAAGGCGCCCTCTGGCACCTCGCGGATCTGCGCGACAGAAAGCGAGAGCCCGACCACCGGCGCCATCGGCCCCACCCGCCCGGCATGCGGGGCGCCGCCATAGAGCGCGATGCCGGGGCGCACCAGCGCGCCATGGAAATCCGCCCCCATCAGCACCCCGCCGGAATTGCCGAAACAGACCGGCAGCGGCGCGAACTCGGCGGCGATTTTCAGCATCTCGGCGCGCTGGCTGGCATTTTGCGCGGCATCCGGCTCATCCGCCGAGGCGAGATGGCTCATCACATACAGCGCCTCAATCTCCGGCGCCGCCGCCAGCGCGGCACGGAACGAAGCCCGCGCCTGCGGTGCCACGCCGAAGCGCGACATGCCGGTATCGAACTGCAAGATCGCCGGCAGCCGCCGCCCGCAGGCGCGGGCCTGGGCCTGCCAGGCTTCGAGCTGCTCCGGCGCGTTCAGCACCGGGATGAGATTGTGCGCGGCAAAAATGGAGGCGGTGCCCGGCAGCAGCCCGTTCAGCACGTACAGGCGCGCCGCCTCGGGCAAAAGCGGGCGCAGCGCCAGCGCCTCGCCCAGCTGGGCGACGAAGAACTGCCGGCATCCGGCCGCCAGCAGCGTGCGCGCCACCGGCGCCACCCCCAGCCCGTAAGCATTGGCCTTCACCACCGCCGCCACCTCGGCCGGGGCCGCCAGCGCGCAAAGCTGCTCATAATTCCGGCGCAGGGCGCCAAGATCGATCGTCAACAGACCGGGATATCCGGTCGCGTCCGCCGCCTGGGCGCTGGTCCATCCGAGACTGTCCATCGTGCATCCGCCGAAAGGTTGGAATGAGCTGTGGAGCTTAACGCAACAATCATGCCGCTTCCCGCCATATTGCGCCGGAATATTTTGCGATTTGCGAATTTTTGATAGAATCGACGAAGAAATGGAAGGTTCTGCATGTCCACCCAAGACGCCATCGACCGCAATATCCTTCGCCTGCTGCGGGTGAATGCCCGCATCAGCAACGCCCAGCTGGCGCAGGAGGTCGGGCTCTCCGCCTCCGCCTGCCTGCGCCGGGTGAAGCTGCTGGAGGCGGCGGGGGTCATTCGCGGCTATACCGCGCTGGTCGAGCCCGGGGCCGCCCATCAGGGCATCGCGGTGCTGATCAATATCACGCTGGAGCGCCAGACCGAGGATTATCTCAACCGCTTCGAGGCGGCGGTGCGCAAACATCCCGAAATCCAGGAATGCTATCTGATGACCGGCGGCTCGGATTATTTCCTGCGGGTCGAGGTCGCCAATGCCGGCGAGTTCGAGCGGATCCATAAAGAGATTCTCTCCACCCTGCCGGGGTGCTGCGCATCCATTCCAGCTTTTCGATCAAGAACGTCCTGGCTACCCGTCCAAAGGGCCGGCGCTGACATTGCTCCCGTTGCGCCATGTCGCGGCGAAGCGGGCAAATTGCATCGGAATTAACTTATCGAAACGCTATATTTCCAAGCTTCATGAACATCAGTATGACTTACCTTTGTGCGCAGAAACGTCACGCGGCCGCCGGTTCAGCAGCATGAGTCACGCTTAACCCTTCAGGTGGAGACCACGCCGAGCATGCCTTCCTCCGATCACGCCGCCATGCCGGCCGGCCTGGCCAAGACACGGACCGGCATTTCCGGGTTCGACGAGATCACGCTGGGCGGCTTGCCGACGGGACGGCCGAGCCTGGTCTGCGGCGCCGCCGGCTGCGGCAAGACGCTCTTCGCCACCACCTTTCTGGTCAATGGCGCCACGAGGTTCGACGAGCCGGGCGTGTTTGTCAGCTTCGAGGAGCGCGCGGAGGATCTCGCCGCCAATGTCGCCTCGCTCGGCTATGAGCTGGAGACGCTGATCGAGGAGGGCAAGCTCGCCATCGACCATATCCGGGTCGACCCCAGCGAGATCGAGGAAAACGGCGAATACGACCTGGAAGGGCTGTTCCTGCGCATCGGCTTCGCGGTGGAGTCCATCGGCGCCAAGCGGGTGGTGCTGGATACGATCGAGACGCTGTTTTCCGGCTTTACCGACCAGGCCCTGCTGCGCGCCGAGCTACGCCGGCTGTTTGGCTGGCTGAAGGAGCGCGGGCTGACCGCCATCATCACCGGCGAGCGCGGCGATGGCCAGCTCACCCGCCAGGGTCTGGAGGAATATGTCTCCGACTGCGTGGTGCTGCTGGATAACCGGGTGGTCGATCAGATCACCACCCGCCGGCTGCGTGTGGTCAAATATCGCGGCTCCGCGCATGGCACCAATGAATATCCATTCCTGATCGATACTGGCGGGATCAGCGTGCTGCCGGTCACCTCCTCGGGCCTGCACCGCCCGGCCTCGGATGAAATCGCCTCCTCCGGCGTGCCCGGGCTGGATGCGATGCTGGGCAAGAATGGGTTTTACCGTGGCTCCAGCGTGCTGGTCTCGGGCGTCGCCGGCACCGGCAAAACCGCCTTTTCCGCGCATTTCGCCGCCGCCGCCTGCGCGCGCGGCGAGCGCTGCCTGTATTTCGCCTTCGAGGAAAGTGCTGACGAGATCCTGCGCAATGCCCGCTCCTACGGGCTGGAGCTGGGCCAGCATGTGCAATCGGGGCTGCTGCGCTTCGAGGCTTCCCGCCCCAGCCTGTTCGGGCTGGAGATGCATCTGGCGCGGATGAACCGGGATTTGCAGCAATTCGACCCGCATGTCGTCATCATCGACCCGATCAGCGCCTTTCGCGGCCCCCTCGCCGAAGTGCACGCGACGCTGCTGCGGATGATCGATCTGCTCAAGAGCCGCGGCATCACCGGGCTATTCACCACGCTGCGCAGCGATGGCGGGATGATGGATGATACCGAAACCGGCCTCTCCTCGCTGATGGATGCCTGGGTCAAGCTCGAAAATGACGAGGCGAATGGCGAGCTGAACCGCACGCTCTACGTGATCAAGGCGCGCGGCATGGGCCATTCCAACCAGGTGCGCGAATATCAGATCAGCCATGCTGGCATCGCGCTGATCGAACCCTATGTCGGTCCTGAAGGTGTAATGACCGGCACCGCGCGGATCACCCAGGTGGCGCGCGAGGCCGCCGCCAAGCTGCGCCGCGAGCAGGAGACCGAGCAGCGCCGCCGCGAGGTGGTCCGAAGGCGGGCCGCGCTGGAGAGCCAGATCGAGGAATTGCGCGCGGCCCTGGAGAGCGAGGAGCTGGAGGAGACCATCCGGCTCTCCGAAGCCGATGCGCGCGAGGACAAGCTGCGGCTGGACCGCGAAATTCAAGCCCATATGCGTGGATATTCGTAATGGAACATGACGACGAGACCAACCCGATGCTGGACGATCCGGAACATTATCATCTGCGGCTTTACGTCGCCGGGCAGACCAGCAAATCCCTGACCGCGCTCTCCAACCTGAAAAAGGTGTGCGAGGAGCATCTGTCCGGGCGCTATGAGATCGAGGTGATCGATCTGATCCAGAATCCGCGCCTGGCGGCGGGGGACCAGATCCTCGCCATCCCCACGCTGGTCAGGAAGCTGCCGGCGCCGCTGAAGCGCATCATCGGCGATCTGTCGAACACGGATAAGGTTCTGGTTGGGTTGGATGTAAGGCCGAAGAGCGCTGGTTGATGACAGGCGCGCCCCCCGCTCACGAGCCGGCCCATGCCGCTCTCACCGCGCGCATCCGGGCGTTGGAAGCGAGGCTGCAGGAGAGCGAGGAGACGCTCGATGCGATCCGTCGCGGCGAGATCGATGCCTTCGTCATGGCCAATGCAAGCAAGGGGCATGAGGTCTACACCATCGGCGCCGCCGACCGGCCCTATCGGGTATTGATCGAGGAGATCCAGGAAGGCGCGCTCACCCTCGACGAGACCGGCACCATTCTCTATTGCAACCGCCGCCTGGCGGACATGCTGGCGGCGGACCAGCAGGCGCTGATCGGCCGCAATCTGGCGACGCTGGTGCCGCTGGCGGCCGATGCCGCTTTGTTTCCCGCCCTGCTGGGTGAGGCGCTGCGCCAGGGGGCGCGGCGCGAACTGACCATCGCGGTCCGCCCCGAGCAGCCTGTCCCCGTGGCCTTGTCGCTGAGCCCCTTGCCCAGCGATGGCGGCTTCAACCTGCTCTGCGGCGTGGTCACGGACCTGACCCAGCACAAGCAGCATATCGAGGCGCTGGCGGAGGCCAATCGCCGGTTGCGCGCCGAGATCCAGGAACGCGAGCGTGTCGAGGAAGCGCTGCGGCAGAGCCAGAAGATGGAAGCGGTCGGCCAGCTCACCGGCGGGCTCGCACATGATTTCAACAATCTGCTCACCGGCATCACCGCCGGGCTGGAGATGCTGCAGACCAGGCTGCGCCAGGGGCGGCTGCAGGGTGTGGACCGCTATGTCGGCATCGCCCAGGACGCGGCACGGCGCGCCGCCGCCCTCACCCACCGGCTGCTGGCCTTCTCCCGCCGCCAGACCCTGGCGCCGAAACCGACCGACCTCGCCGATCTGGTCGGCGACATGATGGATCTGATCCAGCGCACGGTCGGCCCCGAAATCACCCTGCACACCAACGCCGCCCGGGCGGGCCGCTGGTGCTGATCGACCCCGGGCAGATGGAAAACGCCCTGCTCAATCTCTGCATCAATGCCCGCGATGCGATGCCCAGGGGCGGCGAGATCCTGATCGATATCTCCAGCCTGGTCCTGGAGGAGGACGCGGCGAAGGCGAAATCGCTCTCCCCTGGGGCCTATATCGTGCTGCGTGTCGCGGATACCGGCTCTGGCATTCCCGAGGATCTTCTCTGCCGGGTGTTCGACCCGTTTTTCACCACCAAGCCGCAAGGCTCGGGCACCGGGCTGGGGCTTTCGATGGTCTATGGCTTCGTGCAGCAATCCGGCGGCCAGGTGGACATCGCCTCCGAACTCGGGCGCGGCACCTCGCTGTTCATCTATCTGCCGGTGCATGAAGGGCACGCGCTGCCGTCTGAGAACGCCCCCCCGGCCGAGGACAGCCCGACCGCCGGCGCCGGCCAGACCGTGCTGGTGGTGGATGATGAGCCCTCGGTGCGCATCCTGGTCGCCGAGGTGCTGAACGATCTCGGTTACAAGGCGCTGGAGGCGAGCGATGGGGTGAGCGCCCTGGCGATGCTCAGCTCCGATCTGAAAATCAATCTGCTGATCACCGATGTCGGGCTGCCGGGCGGCATCAATGGCCGCCAGCTGGTGGATGCCGCGCGCGCCTTCCGGCCGACGCTGAAGGCCTTGTTCATCACCGGCTATGCGGAGCAATCCGTGCTGAACAGCAGCCTGGAAAACGCCATCGAAATCCTCAGCAAGCCGTTCAGTCTGGAAGAGCTGTCACGCCGGATCGGCGATATTCTCAGCCAGCCCGCCGCGCGGTAGGGCCTCTCAGGCGGCGATGACCTCGATGCGCAGCGGGGCCGCGCCCTGCGCCAGCGCCAGCAGCCGGTCGATATTCGGATGCGCGCCGGGGCGCTGGCGGGCATCCTCGGTATGTTCGGCAAACACCGCCAGCCCGTGCGCCGCCGCCTTGGCATCCAGCGCCCCGAATAGCTGCCGCAGATAGAGATAGACGGCCAGGGAGCCCTGCTTGCCCGGCTGGTTCTCGATGCTGCCCACCAGCGCCCCGGCGGCATCGAACAGCTCGATGCGCTTCACCCCCTCGATGCCGGGCAATTGCGCCAAATTGCTCTTGAAGGAGGCCGCCGGTTGGATCATCGCCTGCATAAATCTTCATCCCGTTCGAATGCGCGGCGGCCTGTATCACGCTTCGCCAGGGAGAGCCACCTCAAGCGAAGCAGCCGCGAACGCGCATGGGACTACAGATGTCAGCGCGTCACATTTCATGCCCTGGCTTTAATCCGAATGCGGCAGATCGATCAGCGCCAGACCGCTCTCAGGATCATGTGTCTTGCGCAGATGCGCGGGGCTTTCGGTCAGCACGATTTCCAGTGTCGGCCGCACGGTGCCAGAGAGCAGATGCCCGGCCTTGGTGCTGCCATCGCGCCGCGCCAGCACGCAATGCAGATGCAGAACCGGTGCCCCCTCCTCGCCCAACGCCACGTCGCCCAGCAAAGCCGCGACCTCGACCTGCTCATCCACGGGCAATTTCAAATAAGATTTCGAGGCCCAGTCATAATAGCCGAGCATCGCGGCGCTGAACGCGCCGATGGCGGTGATCTGCGCCGCCGCCACCTGTTCCTCGCGCACGAACGCATTCAGCGCCTCCATGATGTCCTCGCCCGTCTTCAGAACGATTGAGAAAACCCGCAAACCATTTGCCTCGTGCAGCAATTTCGCTGGCATGGACATCTCCTTTTAATTGAACTTGATCGCCGCCTGCACAGCGGCGGGCTTTTACGAAGATGGTGTGTTGCGGCAGCCGCCACACCGGGGCATGGGCGAAAGCCGCAAAAATGGCCGGATGTTAACGGCCGCGTCTATTTTCTCACGCCTCCTCGGCGCCATATCCCTGGACCATTTCCAAGCCGGAGGCCGGATGAAACCGCCCGTCCCAAGCAAGCGCCATACACCCGCTGTCCTCGCCGCCAAACGTCTCAACCGTGGCGCGGCGATGCTGGCAACTTCCGTGCTGCTGGACAGCGCGGTCGAGCATTATCGCGGGGCGTTTCACAATCCGGCGATGCTGACGCCGATCGCGACCTCGCTGGCGGCGCTGGCGGGATCGCTGCATGGCCATGGCGATGACAAACAGCAGCGCCATGCCAAGCGGGAAGCGATTTTCGCGCTCACCGCCGCCACCGGCCTCGCCGGCACCGGCTTTCACATTTACAACGCGATGAAAAAGCCTGGCGGGCTGAGCTGGCAAAATCTGTTCTATTCCGGCCCGGTCGGCGCGCCGGCGGCGATCTTGCTCTCCGGCCTGTTCGGTCTGCTGGGTGAGCGTGTGCGCGATGCGGACCCAGGGACCACGCCGAAAATCTGTGGGCTGAATGCCGGGCGGGTGGCGTCTCTGGTCACCTCCATCGGCCTGCTTGGCACCAGCGGCGAGGCCGGGTTGCTGCATTTTCGCGGCGCCTTCCAAAACCCCGCAATGCTGCTGCCGGTGACGATGCCGCCGGCCGCCGCCGCGATGATGGCCAATGCTGCCCTCGGCGATGGCCGCAAGAATCGCTGGTTTTCGCGGCTCTGGCTGCGGATGACCGCTTTGCTCGGCATCGCCGGCGTCGGGTTTCACATTTACGGCGTCTCGCGCGCCATGGGCGGCTGGCGCAACTGGCGGCAGAACGCGGTTGATGGCCCGCCCATCCCCGCCCCGCCCAGCTTCACCGGCCTGGCCCTGGCGGGCCTCGCCGCTTTGGCGCTGCTGCGCGACCATCCCGAGGATTGATCGGAGTTTTGCAATGAGCATGAATGTATCTGAATTCGTCTGGAAGCGCCTCTCCGAATGGGGGCTGAACCGGGTCTATGGCTATCCGGGGGACGGCGTCGGCGGGTTGGATATCGCGCTCGAAAAAGCCCTCCCCTACATGGATTATGTGCAGGTGCGGCATGAGGAAATGGCCGCCTTCATGGCCTCGGCGCATGCGAAATTCACCGGCCAGGTCGGGCTTTGCTACGCCACGTCCGGCCCGGGGGCGGTGCATCTGCTCAACGGGCTCTATGATGCCAGGCTGGACCATACGCCGGTGGTCGCCATCGTCGGCCAACAGGCGCGCACGGCGCTGGGGGCGCATTATCAGCAGGAGATCGACCTGCAAAATCTGTTCAAGGATGTGGCCGGCGAATTCGTGATGACGGCAAGCGTGCCCGAGCAGGTCCGGCATCTGATCGACCGGGCGGTGCGCATCGCGCATGAGAAGCGCACCGTGACCTGCGTGATCCTGCCGAATGATCTGCAGGAGCTGCCTTACAGCGACCCGCCGATGGCGCATGGCGCCACCCATACCGGCATCGGCTTCGCCACCCCGGCGTGCACGCCGGAGGCTGATGGCTTGCAGAAAGCCGCCGCCGTGCTGAATGAGGGCAAGAAAGTCGCGATCCTGGTCGGCGCCGGGGCGCTGCATGCGACCGATGAGGTGATCGAGATCGCCAACCGGCTCGGCGCCGGGGTGGCGAAGGCGCTGCTCGGCAAGGCGGCGCTGCCGGATGAGCTGTCTTTCGTCACCGGCGGCATCGGGCTGCTCGGCACCAAGCCGACCTGGGACATGATGAAAGGCTGCGACACGCTGCTGATGGTCGGCTCCGCCTTTCCCTACTCGGAATTCCTGCCCGAACCCGGCAAAGCGCGCGGCGTGCAGATCGACATCGACGGCGCCAATCTCAGCCTGCGCTATCCGATGGAGGTCAATCTGATCGGCGACAGCGCCGCCACGCTGCGCGCCTTGCTGCCGCTGTTGACGCAGAAGCAGGATCTTGGCTGGCGCAACAGCATTGAGAAAAGCGTCGCGTCCTGGTGGAAGCTGATGGAAGACCGCGCCATGCAGCCGGCCAGCCCGATCAACCCGCAGCGCGTATTCTGGGAGCTTTCCCCGCGTTTGCCTGAAAACGCGATCATGACCGGGGATTCCGGCTCCGTCGCCAATTGGTATGCGCGCGATATCAAGATGCGCCGGGGCATGAAGGGCTCGCTCTCCGGCGGGCTGGCCTCGCTGGGGGCTGGCGTGCCCTACGCGATCGCGGCGAAATTCGCCTTTCCGGAGCGCAGCGTCATCGCCTTCATGGGCGATGGGGCGATGCAGATGAACGGCATCTGCGAGATGATCACCGTGAAGAAATATTGGCGGCAATGGAAAACCCCGCATTTCATCGTGATGGTGCTCAACAACCAGGATCTCAACCAAGTCACCTGGGAGGAGCGCGTGCAGCTGGGCGAGGCGAAGACGCTCTCCACCCAGTCCATCCCGGATTTCCCCTACGCCAAATATGCCGAGCTGCTTGGGCTGAAAGGCATTTATGTCGATCAGCCCGAGCAGATCGGCCCGGCCTGGGACGAGGCGCTGGCGGCGGACCGGCCGGTGATATTGGAAATGCGCACCGACCCGAATGTGCCGCCGCTGCCGCCGCATATCACCGCCAAGGATGCGCGGAATTTCCTCGCCTCGCTCTGGCACGAGCCGGAACGGGCTTCGGTGGTGAAGAACTCCACCCGGCAGATGCTGGCCTCCGTGCTGCCGAACGGGAAATAGGCGCATGAATGAGCGCTTCCCCGGCTATGATGTGCTGAACAAACGCGCCGGCCTGTCCTGGAACAATGCCACCCGCGCCGCCGTGGATGCGCGGCTGGCGGTCTCCCGGGAGCCTGGCTTTTTCGATGCGCCCAGCTTCGCGGTGCTGGAGCGGCTTTGCGCGCGCATCATCCCGCAGCCGAAAGATCGCCCGCCAGTGGCGGTTGCCGCGCTGATCGACGCGAAAATGCGGCGCGCCGGCGAGATCGGCACCCGGGTCGAGCCGATGCCCTGGGATGGCGAGGCCTGGACGCGCGCCCTGGCGGCGTTGGACCAGGAGGCGCACAACCGCCACGGGGCCGGCTTTGCCGCGCTCAACGACATCTCCGCCGATGCGCTGCTGCACGCGATGCAGGACGGCACCTGCGACGGCCCGCATTGGACGCGCGTGCCGCCGAAGCTATTCTTCGCCAAGCGGCTGCTGCCGGACATTGTCGAGGCCTATTACAGCCACCCCACCGCCTGGAGCGAGATCGGCTTTGGCGGCCCGGCCAGCCCGCGCGGCTATGTGCGCATGGAGGCCGACCGGAAAGACCCGTGGGAGGCGGCGGAAGCCAAGCCCGGCGAGGAGGCGCGCGCCTTGCGCCATAACCGCCATGTCGCCTGAGGGGCTGCGCGCCACCGGCGGGCGGGCGCCGGATGTGTTCCGCGAGGGCGGCTGGATTCCGATGCGCCAGTACGGGCTGGATGAGGAGGTGGATTTCCTCATCATCGGCACCGGGGCCGGCGGTGGCACGCTGGCGGGAAAGCTGGCCGAGCACGGTTTTTCCGTGGTGGCCATGGATGCCGGCCCGTATTTCCGCCCGCTGGAGGATTTCGCCTCGGATGAGACCGAGCAGGGCAAGCTCTATTGGCAGGATAAGCGCATCTGCACCGGCGAAAACCCGCTGCAGATGGGCGGCAAGAATAGCGGCAAGGCGGTCGGCGGCTCGATGGTGCATTTCGCCATGGTCTCGCTGCGCTTCCGCCCGGAATGGTTCAAGAGCCGCAGCCTGCTCGGCTATGGCGCGGATTGGCCGCTCGATTGGCGGGAGATGTGGGGCTATTACCGCCAGGCCGAGCAGGCGCTGAGCATCTCCGGCCCCGTAACCTACCCCTGGGGGCCAAAGCGCCCGCGCTACCCCTACCGCGCCCATGAAATCAACGCCGCCGGCAAGCTGTTGGCAAAAGGCGCGGAGGCGCTGGGGATCAAATGGACGGAGACGCCGCTGGCCACCGTTTCCGCCCCGCGCGGCGAGGCGCCGCCTTGCGTCTATCGCGGCTTCTGCCGGTTTGGCTGCTCCACCAACGCCAAGCAAAGCACGCTGAACACCTGGATCCCCCGCGCGATCAAGGCCGGCGCGGAGATCCGCGATCTTGCGATGGCCGGGCGGATCGAGGTCGACGCGGCCGACCGCGTCACCGGCGTGCAATTTTACCGTGACGGCGCCTGGCATTTCCAGACGGCGCGGAATGTGGTGGTGGCCGGCTATGCGGTGGAGACGCCGCGTCTGCTGCTCAACTCCGCCACCCAGCGCCACCCACAGGGGCTGGCCAACAGCTCCGGTCTGGTCGGCAAATATCTGATGAGCCAGAGCAACCAGGCGGTGTTCGGGCGCATGCAGGAAGAGGTGCGCTGGTACAAGGGCCCGCCCTCCCTCACCCTCACCGAACATTGGAATTACGAGGACAAAAAAGATTTCTTCGGCGGCTATTGCTGGATGGCGCAAGGGCCGCTGCCGATCGAATGGGCTTTCATCCAGACCGGCGCGCGCGGGATCTGGGGCGAGGCGCTGCGCCAGGAGATGATGCAGTATAACCATCAGGTCGGGCTGAAAATGGTCGGCGAGACGCTGCCGGATGCGCGCAATACGGTGACCCTGGCGGAAGAGACCGACCAATATGGCCTGAAAATCCCGCGCATCAGCTTCTCCTGGGCGAGAATGACAAGGCGCTGATCCAGCACGCCATCGGCCAGATGACACGCAGCATGGAGGCCATCGGCGCGGAGGACATCTTCGCCCAGACCGAGGATGCCAACCATCTCGCCGGCACCGCCCGCATGGGCTTCACCCCGCAGGACAGCGTGGTGAATGCCGATTGCCGGAGCTGGGACATTCCCAATCTCTGGATCTGCGACGGCTCGGTGTTTCCCACCACCGGCGGGGTCAATCCGTCACTGACCATCCAGGCCATCGCGCTGCGCACCGCGGACCGGATCAAGGCCATGGCGCAAAGGGGGAGCTGTGAAGATCGAGCTTGTCGAAGATGCCCGCGCCACCATCGGCGAATCGCCACTCTGGGTGCCGGAGGAAGAGACGCTGTACTGGGCGGATATCAAGGCGCCTGCCTTGTTCGCCCGCAAGCTGACGGATGACAGCCAGCGCCGCTGGGATCTGCCTGCCGATATCGGCGGCTTCGCGCTGGATGGGCGGGGGCGCGCCTTGGTGGCGCTGCGCACCGGGCTGCATTGGCTGAGCCTGGAGACCGGCCGCCTCACCCTCGCCGCCCCTGCCCCGTTCGACCCGCAACTGATCCGCTTCAATGAAAGCGGCTGTGAGTCCACCGGGCGCTTCTGGGTCGGGGTGATGACGGACCCGCTGGGCGGGCGCCAGAGCGACCGCAAAGGCGCGCTCTATAGCTACATGAAAGAAGAAGGGCTGCGCGCCTACCCGGACTTCGCCGAGATCACCAACAGCATGGCCTGGAGCGCAGACGAGAAGAGCATGTATCTCTCCCATAGCGAGGAGCGGGTGATCTACCGCTACCTCTATGACCGCGAGATCGGCGCGCTGGGCGAACGGCAGATGTTCGCGCGCCAGCCCGGCCCCGGTATACCTGATGGCGCGGCGATGGATGAGGAGGGGTATCTCTGGTGCGCCAATCATGGCGGCGGCTGCCTGCACCGCTACGCGCCGGATGGCGCGCTGGTGGCGACCATCGCGCTGCCGGTGAGCCAGCCGACCAAATGCTGCTTCGCCGGCAAGGCGCTGGACTGGCTCTATATCACCAGCGCCCGGGACGGGCTGGACGATGACGCCCTGGCCCGGGAGCCGCATGCCGGCGGGCTGTTCCGCCTGCGCCCCGGCCCGCGCGGGCTGGAGCGCCATTGGCGGGTGCGTTAAGCCTTCAACAATTTGTCCAGTACCTGGCGGGGTGACTGGCCTTGCGGATGCAACGCCTCCACGCTCCAATCCTGGCGGCGGTCGAGCAGCTCGATGATCGCCGCCATCTCCTGGTCGCGTTGATGGCCAAGGGCGGCAACCACTTTGCCGTCACGGACATAATAGGCGATGAAGCCATCGCCTTGCAGATCCCCGCGCACGCTTAAACGATCATCGCCGCGGCCCAGCCCGGCATAGTCGAAACGCTGGCCATATTGGATGGTCCAGAAAAACGGCGTCTGCGCGAAGCGGGCCGGGCGCTGCAGCATGTTCAAGGCGGCAATCCGCCCCTGCTGTTCGGCGACACGCCAATGTTCCACCCGCACGCGCTCACCCTGGCCCCAGAGCGGGAAGGCGGCGATGTCACCGCCGGCGAACACGCCATCGGCGACGCGCAGGCTGGAGTCCACGGGCACGCCGCCATCCTTCTGGGTGAAGGCCCCATCGAGAAACGCGGTGGATGGGCGCGTGCCGAGGCCGAGTATGACCAGATCCGCCGGCAGATGCCCGCCGCTTTTCAGCCTGACCAGATTGACCGCTTTTTCGCCCGAAAAGCCCGCCACCTCCTCGCCGGATTTGAACACCACGCCCTTGGATTCATGCAGCTTCTGGATCACCGCGCCGATTTCACGGCCCAGATGCGCCTCGAACGGCACCGCTTCCGGGCTGACCAAAGTCACCGCAAGGTCACGCTGGCGCAGCGCCGCGGCCACCTCCATGCCGATGAAGCTGGAGCCGACGATCACCACCTGTTTGGCGCTGCTGGCCGCCTGCTTGATCGCCTCGGCATCGTCGGCGCTGCGCAGCGTATAAATCCCGGCCAGATCGGCGCCTGGCACATCCAGCGTCTTTGCCTGGCCGCCGGTGGCGATGAAGATCGCGTCGAAACGCTGCGCCGTGCCGCCACGCAGGCGGATTGTCCGCTGCTCGACATCCAACGCTTCGACAAGGCCGCTCTGCCGCTCGATGGCCTGTTGGTCATAGAAGGCTTCATCGCGCAGGGTCGGCGGATGCGCGCCCTCCGGCTTTGCCAGAAACGTCTTGCTGAGCGCGGTCCGGTCGTAAGGCAGACGCCCTGGCGCGTCGATCATCACGATCCGGCCGGAAAACCCTTCGGCACGCAAGGTCTGCGCCGCGGAAAACCCGGCGGCGCCGGCGCCGATGATTGCGAAAGATTGGGTGCTGTCCGGCTGGATGCGCTGTGGCGCAGGCACGGGCAGCGCCTGGACATGAATGATGCCATCCCGCACCTCCACCGCGTAGCGCTGCAAATCATCGATCGCCGGCGGTGCCAGGCATTTGCCTGAACCCAGCGAAAACGCTGCCTTATGCCAGGGACAGATGATTTTATCACCGGCCCGCACGCCCTTTTTCAACGGCGCGCCGTTATGCGGGCAATGGCCGGAGAGGGCTTTGATCCCGCCAGCGGTTTTGGCCAGCAGCAGCGTCTCGCCATTCAGCTCGATCTCTTTCAGGCCATTTTCCGGGAACTCATCGATAGGGCCAAACTGGCCGGCGCTGGCGTCCATGCGCATCTCCTTTTGCTTTTGCCCCGAGAGGCAGGCTTTATTCACTGCGCTTGAGATGCGACATGATCCGAAGAATCAAAGGGCGGGCCTGGTATATTCGAGATGAGATCAGGGTCATGAACCGGGCTAGGGCCTCAGCCGCCGCCGCGCTGGTAGGTGCCGCCGCTCAGCCCCAGCGCCGCATTGATGAAGGCCAGATGCGACAAGGCCTGCGGGTAATTGCCATAAAGCCTTTGCCTGGGAACATGATATTCCTCGGCCAGCAGCCCGACGTCATTGGCGATATCGGCCACGCGCTGCATCATCGCGCGGGCTTCCTGATGACGATTCTGCATTTCCATGCAACTCGCCAGCCAGCAGGCGCAGGCGATGAAACAGCCTTCCTCGCCGCCGAACAGCGGTGCGCGCTTGCGCCGCACCAGCCCGCCTTGCACCAGCACACGCTCAATCTCGGCGATGGTGGCGCTGATGCGCGGATCCTCCACCGGCAGAAACCCAACCAACGGCAAAAGCAGCAACTCCGCCTGAACCCGCCTGGTGCCGTAATAGGCAGTGAAATGCCCGGATTTCGGCGCCACGCCACGCGCGCAGATCTCCGCGTGCATCGCCGCACGCAAGCGCTCCAGCCGCGTGCGCAAAGCCGGATCGCTCTGCGCGGCACTGGCTTTCAGCTTCAGGAACCGGTCCACCGCCACCCAGGCCATCACCTTGGAATAGACATAATGGCGCGGCCGCCCGCGCGACTCCCAGAAGCCCTGATCCGGAGTCCGCCAGCTTTTCTCGACATGCTCGACCAGCCGGCGCTCGATCTCCATCTCCCAGCCATTGCGGTCAAGCCCGGCTTGCTCGGCGAGGTGGGAGCTATCAACAATTTCCCCGAAAATATCGAGCTGCCGCTGCCCCGCGGCCTGGTTGCCGATACGCACCGGCAACGCCCCTTCAAATCCCGGTAGCCATTTCGCCCACCTTTCCTGCATATGCCGCCCGCCATCCACCCGGTAGGCAATGCGGATATGCTCCGGCGAATTACCGATGGCGCGCAGCAGCCATTGCAGCCAGGCCTTGGCCTCGCCGTCGAAGCCCGCATTGAGAAAGGCGGTGAGTGTGAAGGTGGAATCACGCAGCCAGCAATAGCGATAATCCCAGTTCATCCGTCCGCCCGGCTTTTCCGGCAGCCCGGCGGTGCCGGCGGCGAGGATGCCGCCGCTTGGCATGTAGGTGAGCGCTTTCAGCGTGATCAGCGAGCGGCGAACCAGATCCGGCCAGGGTGTTTCGCGTGTGAAGGCTGAAATCCAGTCCAGCCACCAGCTCTTGGTCTGGCGCAGCAGCGCGTGCGCATCCAGGGCTGGGGGCAAGGAAGCGGTGGAATCGCCATGCTGCATGCAGAACACGACCTGTTGCCCAGCGGCGAGAGGAAACGCGGCACTGATCGTACCATCCTCTTCCCGCAGCGGGATATCGGCGCGCACCACCAGCAGATCCGGCCCGATCCGCCCGACCAGAACGCCTTCCTCACGGCTATACCAGGGCGCCACCCGGCCATAATCGAAACGGGCGCGCAGCGTCGTGCGCATCTCCACCACTCCCGACAAGCCGGAGACGATGCGGACCAGGCTTGAATGTTTGCCCTCGCGGATCGGCATGAAATCCGTCACCAGGCAGGCCCCGCCCTCCGTGCGGAATTCGGTTTCCAGCACCAACGTATCGCCGGCATAGCGCCGGCGCGTCTCTTCTGCCGGCACCTGCGGGCAAAGCTCCCAGCTGCCATGCTCCGGCCGGCCGAGGAGGGCGGCAAAACAGGCATCGCTATCGAAGCGTGGCAGGCAGAGCCAGTCGATGGCGCCGTTCAAGCCGACCAGCGCCAGGCTCTGGCCGTCGCCGATCATCGCGTAATCCTCGATGCGTTTGGCCATGAACAGCGCCTCCCTACATCATCCTGGCGCGCAGATTGAACAGCACCACCAGCGTGCCGCCCACCATCAACGCGATGATCAAGCTCGAGAACAGCACCAGCATCAGATCGGCCCGGGCCGAGCGCTGAAGGCTGAGATGCAGGAAACAGCGCATATGCACGATGATCTGCGCCAGCCCCAGCACCAGGATGATCGCGAAGATCGTCTGCGGCGCGGCCAGGCGGAAATAGACCAGCGCGAAGGCGGTGAAGGTCAGCGCCAGGGCCAGGGCATAGCCCAGCGCGTAGGTGAGAAGATCGCCGAGGACCGGGCGCAAACGGTTCATGCCAGCAGCCCCCGCAGATAGACGATGGTGAAAATCGCCACCCAGACGACATCGAGGAAATGCCAGAACAGGCCGAGCCGGATCAGATTGATCTTGACCCGTTCATCGATACCGTGAATGGCGAGCTGCACCGCCATGATGACAATCCAGATCAACCCGCAGGTGACATGCAGCCCATGCGTGCCGACCAGCACGAAGAAAGACGAGAGCGCGCCGCTCGCCTGCGCGGTTTCGCCATGCGCGACCATGTCGGTGAAATCGCCGATTTCCAGGCGTAGAAACCAGGCGCCGAGCAGGAAGGTGACGCCAAGCCAGCCCCATATCCAGCGTCGGGAGGCGCCGAGTTTCAGATTCAGCGACACCATGCCGTAGGCAAAGCTGCTGCTGAGCAGCGCCAAGGTTTCCAGAAAACAGGAGCTGAATTTGAAGTCCGTATGCGGTGCCGGCACGCCAGCCGTCGCATCCAGCATGGTGCCGTAGATGGCAAAGAGCAGCGCGAACAAGATCGCATCGCTCATCAGGAACACCCAGAAGCCGAACACGTCGCTTTCCACCTGCGCCTGTTTTTCCGGCGGATGGTTTGCAAGATTCAGCCCGGCATGCAGCAATTCCGGTTCATTCACTCCGGCCATATCGCGCGCCCCTCATTGCTCGGTGTTTCCTCAAGATGGCGCGACACCGGCGTCGCCGCGGCGGCGATGGCCAGCCAATGGCGATCCTGCGCCTCGATCTCAGCGGCGGGAATGATCTTGTGCAGATCACGCTGGAAGCTTCTCACCAGGCCGGCGGCGATACTGAGCAGCCCGAAAAGGATGGCCATCCACCAGATATGCCAGACCAACCCGAAGAAGCACACCGCCATGCCAAGGCCAAAGATCAGCCCCCAGCCGGTATTTTTCGGCATCTCGATGTCGCGGTAATGATCCGCCGGCTTGTAGGCGCCGTGATTGCGCTTGCGCCAATAAAACGCATCGCGATGGCCAACCTGCGGGATGGAGACGAAATTATATTCAGGCGGCGGCGCGCTGATCGACCATTCCAGCCCGCGCGCATCCCAGGGATCGCCGACGGGCACCGCCAGCATATCGCGTTTTTTCACGCTCACCCAAACCTGAATGAACAGGCTGGCGAGACCGGCCAGGATCAGGAACCCGCCGCACATCGCCAACAGCAGCCAGGGCTGAAAGGCCGGATTGCTGAATTCCACCGTGCGCCGGGTGGCGCCATCCGCCCCCAGAACATAAAGCGGCATGAAGGCCATATAGAAGCCGACCACCCAGAAAAACACCGCCCGCTTGCCCCATTTTTCTTCCAGCCGGAAACCGAAGGCTTTCGGGAACCAATATTGGCAGCCGGCGATCATGCCAAACAACGTGCCTGGGATCAGCATGTTATGAAAATGCGCGACCAGGAACAGGGTGTTGTGCATCATGTAGTCGAGCGGCGGCGTGGCGAGGATGATGCCGCTCAACCCGCCAATGACGAAGGTGATCAGAAAGGCCAGCGTGAACAGCATCGGCGCGGTATAGCGCACGCGGCCGCGAAACATCGTCCAGGTCCAGTTATAAAGTTTCACCCCTGTGGGAATGCCGATCAACATCGTGGCGATGCCGAAAAACGCGTTCACATTCGCACTCTGGCCCATGGTGAAGAAATGATGCAGCCAGACGGTAAAGGACAGGACCGCGATCGCCATCGTCGCGATCACCAGGGACACATAGCCGTAAAGCTCTTTCGACGAGTAGGCCGAGACCACTTCGGAATAGACGCCGAACGGAGGCAGAATGAGAATATACACCTCCGGATGGCCGAACAGCCAAAACAGATTGACGTAATTCATCATGTTGCCGCCGAGATCATTGGTGAAGAAATGCATGCCCAGATAGCGGTCGGCGGCGAGCAGCAAGGTGGCGACGGTCAGCGGCGGCATCGCGAAGATCATCAGAATGGCGGTGCACAAGGCGGTCCAGCTGAACAGCGGCAGGCGCATCCAGCTCATGCCCGGCGCGCGTAGCTTGTAGATGGTGACAGCGAAATTCAGCCCTGTCAGCATCGCGCTGAGGGAACTCATCGTCACCGCCCAGATCCAGTAATCCGGCCCGACCCCGCCATTGAAAGCCAGCTCCGTGTAGGGCGGATAGCCGCTCCAGCCGCCGGTGGAAAACTCGCCGATGACCAGCGAGACCATCACCAGCACCGCGCCGCCGACCGACAGCCACAGCCCGACCGAGTTGAGGAACGGAAACGCGACATCCCTTGCGCCGATCTGCAAGGGCATGGCGAAATTCACCAGGCCGGAGATCAACGGCATCACCACGAAGAAAATCATGATGGTGCCATGGGTGCTGAAGAATTGCGCGAAATGATCCGGGGCGAGGATACCCGGCGCGTTCACCGCAAGGTCCTGCTGAACGCGCATCAAAACCCCTTCGATGACGCCGCGCACGATCATCACCACCGCGAGGCAGACATACATGATGCCGATGCGCTTATGATCGAGGCTGGTGAACCATTCGCTCCAGAGATAGCGCCATTTGCGCAGCCAGGTGACCAGCCCGAGCCCCGCCAGCGCGCCGAACACGGCGATCATCGCAGCCGCGCCGGCGATGATGTTGCTGATCGTCGGATCCTGCCAGGCCTTCACCACCGGCAGATCGATCCAGACGAAACGGCCGAAGAGACTATGCCAAACCATGCTATCCATGTGCGCCGGCCTCGTGATGCTGGGCGAGATATCCGGGCTGGATTTTCTGCGCCAAAATATCCTTGAACAGATCCGGGGCGAGCTGCCCAAAGACCAAGGGATGATCGACCAGCGATTGCCGGGAGAGATTTTGGTAGGCGGCCGCATCCATGCTCGTGCCGCTCGTCTGCGCCTGCGCCACCCAGCTGCTGAAATCCGGGGCCGTCATCGCCTGGATGGTGAATTTATCGGCATGAAATCCGTCGCCGTTATATTGGGTGTTTTCGCCGAAATAGCTGCCGGGCTTGTCGATTTCGAAATTCAACCTTGTGCGCATGCCGGCCATCGCGAAAATCTGCCCGGCCAGGCGCGGCATCAACAGCGATTGCATCACGGTGCCGCTGGTCAGCTGAAATTCCACCGGCGTGCCGGCGGGAACGACCAACTGATTGACCGTCGCGATATGCTGAGCCGGATACAGAAACAACCATTTCCAATCCAGCGCCACCACCTGCACCTGCAAAGCCGGCAAGGTGCTGGCCACGGGTTTGTAGGGATCAAGCCGGGTCGTGTAACGCACCAGCAGAACGGAAAGCGCCACCACCACCAAGGTGGGAGGAATCCAGATCAGCCCTTCGAGAATCCAGCTGAACCCCCATTGCGGGCGATAGGCGGCGCGTTCGTTGGAGATGCGATAATGCCAGGCGATCAACGGCACCAGAATGAAAACCGGAAGCCAGACCAGGACGAGAATGGCGCTGACAATCAGAAATTCATGATGCTCGAGATTGGCGATGCGCCCGGCCGCCCGCCGAGAAACCCTCCTGAGAGCGCGCCGCACCCGCTGAGCGGCAGCAGACAAAGCGTGAGGACAATGCCCGCAAGCCCGGGGCGAGCCTGCCGCGCTCCATGCAGCACCATCGCTTTTCCGCGAGAAAAAATGCCCAAATCCGCCATGCCGCATCCGTCCACAACCCTTTCGGAAATAAGCCCGGGGGCATGAAATGAACCTATGTGGCGGTTTCGTAATCCAATGTTGGGTTTTACGGTGCTGCAAACACCCCGCGCCGCTCACATCGGAATGCGCCCGATAGGTCAGATCATCGCCTCTTTTCATTTCAATATATATTGAGATATTGAACCGTTATGGATGAAGCCCACGCCCTCGCTGCCTTTGCCGCCCTCTCCCAGGAAACCCGCCTGCGCATCGTCAGGCTGCTGGTGAGCGCCGGCCCGGAGGGCATGGCCGCCGGGGCGATTGGGGAAGCGCTGGCGGCCAGCTCCTCCCGGCTCTCTTTCCATCTGTCGCAGCTGGAGCATGCGGGGCTGATTCAGTCCCAGCGGGAGGGCCGCTCGATCCGCTACAGCGCCCGCTATGAGTCGCTGTCCGGGCTGATCGCCTTCCTGATGCGCGATTGCTGCCAGGGGCGCCCGGAAGTCTGTGCCCCCGCCGTCAACGCCCTGGCCGCCTGCTGCCAAACCCCATGAGGAGCGCATAATGACCGTCACCATCTACCACAACCCGGCCTGCGGCACCTCCCGCAATGTGCTGGCGATGATCGAGAATAGCGGCGCGCGGCCGCGGATCATCGAATATCTGAAAACCCCGCCCAGCCGGGGGCGCTGGCCGGCCTCATCGCCCGCATGGGCATCCCGGTGCGCGCCCTGTTGCGCGAGAAAGGCACGCCCTATCACGAGCTTGGCCTGGATGACCCGGGGCTCAGCGATGACGCGTTGCTGGATGCGATGATGGCGCACCCGATCCTGATCAACCGCCCCATCGTGGTGACGGAGCTGGGCGTGAAGCTATGCCGCCCCTCGGAGCTGGTGCTCGAGATTCTGCCCGCCCCGCAGCGCGCCGCCTTCGCCAAGGAGGATGGCGAGGTGGTGATCGACGCAACTGGTCAGCGCGTCGGCAAGCCCGGCCATGCGTAAGCCGGCGCGCATGGGCGTGTTTGAACGCTATCTCACCCTCTGGGTGGCGCTGTGCATCCTCGCCGGCATCCTTCTGGGGCAGCTCATCCCAGCGCTGTTCCAGACTCTTGGCGCGGCGACGCTGGCGCAGGTGAATCTGCCGGTCGCCCTGCTGGTCTGGCTGATGATCGTACCGATGCTGTTGAAAATCGACCTCGCGGCGTTGCGCCAGGTCGGCCGGCATTGGCGCGGCATCGCCACCACTGTCGGGGTGAACTGGCTGGTGAAGCCGTTTTCCATGGCGCTGCTGGGCTGGCTGTTCATTGGCCATCTCTTCCGCGCCTGGCTGCCGGCGGCGCAGATCGACGGCTACATGGCCGGGCTGATCCTGCTCGCCGCCGCCCCTGCACGGCGATGGTCTTCGTCTGGTCCAACCTGGTCGAGGGCGAGCCGCATTTCACCCTCTCGCAGGTGGCGCTGAATGACAGCATCATGATCGTGGCCTTCGCCCCCTCGTCGCGCTGCTGCTAGGGCTGTCCTCGATCATCGTGCCCTGGAACACGCTCATCATCTCCGTGCTGCTCTATATCGTGGTGCCGGTGGTGGCGGCCCAGCTCTGGCGCCGGGCGCTGCTGAAAGCGGGCGGGCAAGCCGCGCTGGCGGCGACGCTGCGCGGGCTGGGGCCGCTCTCGCTGCTGGCGCTGCTGCTCACGCTGGTGCTGCTGTTCGGGCTGCAGGGCCATCAGATCGTCAGACAGCCCGCCGTGATCCTGCTGCTGGCGGTGCCGATCCTGATCCAGGTCTATTTCAATGCCGGGCTGGCTTATTGGGTGAACCGGCGGCTCGGCGTTGAATGGTGCGTGGCCGGGCCCTCGGCGCTGATCGGCGCCAGCAATTTCTTCGAGCTGGCGGTGGCCACGGCAATCGCGCTGTTTGGCTTTCAGTCCGGCGCGGCGCTGGCCACGGTGGTCGGCGTGCTGGTCGAGGTGCCGGTGATGCTCTCGGTGGTGCAGATCGTCCGGCGCTCGCGCGGCTGGTATGAGCGGGGGCAGGCATGAGCCTGCGCCGCCGCAATGACCGTGCGTAATGGACACGCGGAAAGGGCAGCATGATCACTCCTCACAGAACCGCTGTCCGCCGCTTCGTTGCGCCGTTGCCCTCAACGCCCATCGGTTGTGACGATAAAAACTACTCCAACCGCTTAGAGCAATATGTGTTTAGGTTGACGCGGTAGCGTCAAGATAAGCACATAAAATTGCTCGAAAAAACAAAAGCTAGAGCATCAAGCTAAAAGCTTGATGCTCTAGCGATCGCCCGCATCCACACCACCACGGCGCTCGCCCCCGCATCTGGAATGCCGATCGCCCGCGCGCCGATATAGCTGGCGCGGCCCAGGCGCGGTGTCATCTGTGCGGTCGCCGCGGTGCCGGCCTCGGCCGCCTCCAGCGCGGCGCGCCAGGCGCTGGCGCCATCCTTGCCGGCCTCGATCGCCTGGGCAAACGCATCCGCCGCCGGGCGCAGCGCGTCGAACATGGTGCGGTCTCCCGGTTTGGCGCCGCCGAGTTCACTCACGCTGGCAACCGCGATCAGGAAGGCCTGCGCCCAGTCTTGCAGCGCGGGCTCAGCGGCGCCGCCCAAATAGCGCGCGGCGCGCAGCAAGGCGGTGGCGTAGAACGGGCCGGAACTCCCCGCGATCGCCCGGCGCAGCGCGCCGCTCATCGCGCTCAGCGCCACGCCCGGCGCGGCAAAGGCCGCCTCTGGCAAGGCCCGCAGCGCCGCCGCGCCGCGTACGAAGCTGATGCCGAGATCGCCGTCGCCCGCGGCGCTATCCAACTCAGTCAGCCGCTCCTCTTCCGCCTCGAACGCGGCGGCGATGGCCAGCACCGCCTCACGCAAGGCCGGTTGGGCGCGGCGATCAGCGTCCAACGCATGGGCATCCGGCTCTGACGGCACGGGCACGATCACGCGCGGCGCCACCACGCCGGAGCCTGGCCAGGCCGGGGCGTCCGTCGCCGCATCCAGCGCCTGCAGCAGCTCATCGTCCAGAGCCAGCACCGAGAGCGAGCAGCCGGGCATTTCCAGCGCCGTCAGCAGATTGCCGCTCCAGGCGCGCGCAACCTGCAGCCCGCGTTCGCGCAGCAGCGCGAAGGCCTTGCGCGCCACCACGGCCAGCTCCATCGGCGTGGTGCCGCCCAGCCCGTTCACCAGCAGCGCCACATGCGCGCCCGGCTGCAGCCCGGCATCGTCCAGGATACTGTCCAGAATGGCGGTGACGAACGCATCGGCAGATGCCATCGGCACGCGGCGCACCCCGCGCTCGCCATGGATGCCCAGCCCCAGCTCGGCCTCGCTCTCCTCCAGCGTGAAGCCGGGGCGCCCGGCCGCCGGAACCGTGCACGCCCCCAGCGCCACCCCCATGCTGCCAACCCCATCGGCGGCGGCGCGGGCCAGGCTGGCCACCTCCGCCAGCTCCTTGCCCGCAGCGGCGGCGGCGCCGGCGACCTTATGCACCAGCACGGTGCCGGCAATGCCGCGCCGGCGGGCCGGCTCCACCGTGTCGCGCAGCGAGACATCATCCGCCACCACCACGATCTCCACCGGCAGCCCCTCGGCGCGGGCAAGCTCCGCCGCCAGGCCGAAATTCAGCCGGTCGCCGGTATAATTCTTCACGATCAGCAAGGCGCCCTTCGGCCCGCAGACGGCGCGAATGGCGGCCAGCACCGCATCAGCGCTGGGCGAGGTGAACACATCCCCGCACACCGCCGCATGCAGCATGCCATGCCCGACATAGCCGGCATGGGCCGGCTCATGGCCGCTGCCGCCACCGGAGATCACCGCCACCTCGTGACGTTGCAAAAAGCCGGGCAGGTCGGCGCGGACGATCACATCCTCGCCCTCGAGCAAGGCCTGGCCGGGATGCAGATCGACCAGCCCTTCCAGCATTTCACGGACCACCGCACGCGGATCATTGATGAGCTTCTTCATGGTGTTTCCTTTTTGATGGCCGCCTTGTTCTGGCGGATTGTCGTTCAGATGTAACCAAGCTGCGCCGAGATCGAGGAGGCCGCTTCTATCACGAAGGGGCGGCGGGCCTCCAGCCTGATCTCATTCATGCCTCTGGCGGGGCAGCTGACACTGGCCGTCTTGAATATATGCCCCCACCGGGACCGTTATGCCGCCCTCAACGCCACCCGCCAGCTGCAGCGGGCTCATCGTCATCCGCTCGCAGGGGAAGGTGGCGTTGATCATCGCCATCCTGCTGCGTGAGCGCATTTGCACGACGCGATGAAGGCGACAGGATCATGGCCTCGATGATTGTCATTAAAACTGCATGCCCCTGTCATTCGCCTGCCATGGATGGCCACTAGATACCCCGGCGACTCAACAGGGATATTGAAATGATCAAGTCGCGTCTGCTGCTCGGCACCGCCTGCAGCTTCATTGCCTTCGCCGCCGCCGCGCAGACCGCCACCACTTCAACCTCAATCGAGGCGATCAGCAAAACCGCCGGCGGCACCAGCGCCGCCGCGAAGGCGCCCGTGAAAGTGCCGCTTAAATCAACCTACTCCGCCAGCGTGATCTCCAAAAAAACCGTCGAAACCGCATCCCCGGCGGCGACGGCGCAGGATATTCTGCGGCGTGAACCGTCGATCTTTGTGACCAATAACGGCCCGGGCGGCGTCAACCAGCAGGTGACGTTTCGCGCCTTCAATTCCTCGCAATTCTCGGAAACCTATGATGGTGTCGGCCTCAATGACGCCTTTAACGGCGCCGTCACCGCGCAAGCGGATAATGACAATAATACGCTGATCACGACGAACGATTTCGAAAGCGTTCAGCTTTTCCGCGGCATCAATAATCCGGCCAATAACAGCTACGATTCGCTGGGCGGCACCATCAACTACGTCCCCCGCAAACCAAGCAACGAGGCTAATGCCGAAATCGGCGGTGGTTATGGCTCGTTCGATACCGCCAATTGGCACGCCACCCTGAACACCGGCCTGTATCACGGTGTAAAGCAGATTTTCTCCTTTGCCCGCCAGACCAGCAATGGCTGGACGCAGATGGACAAGAACAGCGGCTCCAACGTCTATTATGGGGTGGACGCGCCGTTGAATGGCGGCAACACCAATCTCTATGGCTCGTTCATTTTCAACCAGGCCACCGGCCTGGTGAATCAGTATCAGCCGGTGGCGCTGCTGCACCAATATGGCGACAATTTTCAGCTGCCCAGTTCAGATTATTTCAAGCAGAACAACTCAACCAATTTCGCCGGCATTGCCGGGATCACCCAGCAGATCACGCCGTATCTGAGCGCTGACCTGAAGGGATTTTTCTCCACCGATGATTATAACCGCAACTCCTTCTGCAACAAGAGCTTCGCGGCAAGCTATCTGTATCCCGTTAGCGATTGCAGCCATCGCCCCTATCATCTTTACGCTTATACGGCGCAGACCTTCGGCGTGCAGCCCAGCGCGACGCTGGATCTCCCCTTCAATACCGTCAAGTTTGGTGGCAATCTGACCATCTCGCATCTGCATTCGCGGGAATATTTCTCAGCCACCTCGCCGGTCGTGCCCGATCCGCAACCCGATGGCAGCGGCAATGATTTCTGGAACGAGCATGATTACCGCTCGCTCTTCTCGATCTATACCCAGGACGAGATCAGCCTGCTCAATGATAAGCTCAAGATCACGCCCGGCGTGAAATATCTCCTGGCCAACACCAAGGACACCGACCAGGCGGCTTATTACTACTCCACCGGCGGCAGCGTCTCCAACACTGAGCATTATCTGGCGCCAACCCTGGGGCTCAGCTACGAAGTGCTGCCTGGCCTCGACGCCTACGCCGCCTACGGCCAGAACGTAAAATTTCCAGAGATCACCGCTTATTATGGAAATATCGATACCGGTGCGAATTTCAACACTATCGTGCAGCCGCATACCTTGCCCGAGTATGTTCAGGATTATGAGGCGGGTCTGCGCTATGAGCGCGGCAGCCTGACCGTGGAAGGCAATTATTATCGCGAATATTTCACCAATACCTTCCAGACCTACACTGACAGCGCCTCCGGCAATTCCTACACCACCAATGGCGGCAACTCGGTGTTCGAGGGCGAGGAGTTGCAGCTGGGTGACGATTTTGGCGGGCTGCGGGGCGTCCCCGGTGACTTCGCCGGCTATCTCAACTACGCCCATAATACCGCGACCTATACGCAAAACTACTACACGAATGGCGCGCTCGAATTCAGCAAGGGCGAAGGTGTGGGCGGCGTGCCGGCCAATCTGATCAGTGCCGGTGTGAACTGGACGAAGGGTGGATTTTACGCCGCGCTCGACGCCAATTATGTCGGCAGCCAGGAGATTTTCTATGACAGCCACGCCTCCTCCACCGGTGCGGCGAATATCCCTTCGGGTACCCGCGCGGGCGGCTATGTGCTGACCAACCTTACCCTGCGCGACAGCGTGCCGGTTCATGCGGGGCTTATGAAGGCGCTGGTGCTGTCATTGCATATCGATAATCTGTTCGGCGTGCGCTATTATGCGCAGTCGCAGATCAACCAGGATGCCAACGGCAATTATTATAAGGAAGCCATCATGGGCGCGCCCCGCGCGGTCTATGGTGATGTCACGGTCAAGTTCTGAAGTGCGGGCTGCGGCGCGCCTGGCGGTGGTCATCCCGTCCAGGCGCGCTTTGCGATGAAAAGGATAATGGAACGATTTTGAAGGACCAAGCTTTCATCAGCGTGCCCGGGCCGGACCGGTTTGGCCGCGCCCTGCTGATCAGCTTCCTGCTGGAAGCCCTGGCCATTGGCGGTTTCGTGCTGGTGCCGCCGGCGCCGAAGCCGGTGGCTGCGGTGGTTGTGCGGGTGAAGATCGACGCGCCCCCGGCGCCCAAGCCGGTGGTGCAGCCGCCCCCGCCAAAACCGGCTCCGCCCCCGCCGCCAATGCCCCCGCCGCCGGTCCCGGTGCCAGCCCAACTGCCTCCGCCGCCCGCTCCCCATCCCAGCCATCGGGTGATCCGGCACGTTGCGCATATTCCGCCGCCGCCTGCCCGGCCTGTATCCCCATGCCGACGCCGCCGGCTCCGCCCACCCCGGCCCCGCCGCACCACCTCCCGCGCCGATCGCCTCGCCCACGGTGATGGCGCGATATGCCAGCGAGGTCCGCGCTGACGTGCTGGCACAGCTGACGGTGCCGCAAATACTGATCGATGCCGGATTGTCAGGCGATTGTGTGCTGGAATTCACGGTGGCGCCGGATGGCACGCTGCTCTCTGCCAGCCTGTTGACCAAGAGTGGCCTGAGCGCCGTCAATCAGGCGGCGCTGGCGGCGCTGCGCGCCGCGCGCTTGCCGGCTTTCCTGCCGGGCATGCCGGCCGGGCCACACCGCTTCACCTTGCCCGTTCACGTTGCCGGCAACAGCTAGCATCGCAGATATGATTTGTCGCTTTGGTTTGCCTCCCTCGCGAGCGTAATAGGCGTTGAGGTTGACGCGACAACGTGACCCTGAATGCATGAAATTGCTGGCCAAAACATGCGTCGAGCGAGGGGTGTAAACCCATCTCGCTCTACTCATGATTTAGAGGCGGATTCAGACATAAGATGCTATCGCGCAGCGATTCCATCTTATGTCATCCAGCTCTGGAGAATCGACAATCTCGCCTGGCGCCGTCCTATACTCCTTCACGCGCACGGATCATCTCCATCAGCGGCCGCAACCCTGGTTCATTCTGCCGCCTGCTGGCGAAATAGGCGTAGAATCCTGGGCCCGTGGAAGCCCATTCCGGCAGCACAACCTCCAGCGCGCCGCGTTCGATCTCGTCTTTCACCCGCCGTTCCAGCACATAGGCCAAACCAAGCCCATCAATGGCAGCGGCGATGGTCGTCTCGGTATTATTGACCTGCAATGGGCCGGCTACATCCAACCGGAGCTGACGCTCACCATCGCCCAATTCCCATTTATAGGAGGTATTATTCCCCAGCCGAACGCCGATGCATGGCAGGCGCGCCAGCGCCCGCGGCGTTTCTGGCCGCCCATGCCTGGACAGAAAGCCTGGCGCTCCCACCACCACCCAGCGCAGCGGGCGGGTCAGTGGCACGGCCACCATATCCTGCGGCACGGTACCGCCATAACGTATGCCGGCGTCAAATCCCTCGGCGATGATATCAACGGGCCTGTCCTCCACGCTCAGGACGAGTGCCACTTGCGGATAATGCGAGGCGAATTCCGCCAGCACGGGCGAGAGCAGCAAGCGCGCGGCGTCCAGCGGCACATTGACACGCAACAGCCCTGAGGGGTTCTGGCGGTAGCTCTCTATGCCCGAAAGCGCCGCGCCGATGAGGTCGAACCCCTGCTCCAGGCGTTGCGCGAGCTGCTCCCCTGGCGCCGTGGGCATGACCGTGCGGCTGGTGCGGTGCAGAAGCCGCACCCCCATCCTCATCTCCAGTTTGCGCATCGCGTGGCTGAGCGCGGAGGTGGTCACCCCCAGCTCTATGGCCGCGCGCTTGAAGCTGCGATGCCGCACGATGGTGGCGAAGATTTGCAAATCGGGCAGGTCGAAGCGGTTCAACATGGCGTTTCCAACGTTGAATTGAGATCAAACCTGCCTTGAGTCAATCTCAACCCCTTGACATGGCGCAACCGGCCCCGCCCCCTATGAAAAACGCTCTCACGCCAAAATGCAGAGGAACACGACATGCAGAGCACCGGCTATCATTTCTTCGATCTGGCTGAAATCAAATCCCGGTTTCCCGCCACGGCGGAATCGATGATCATGGATGCCTACCTCTCAGACCACGATTCCGCCAGCGCCCGGCTTTTCCGGCTCTATCATCCGCTGCCGCGCCATTATCATCTCACCTGCGATGAGCATCTTCTGCTGCTGGAGGGTGAGGTGGAGTTCGTGATCGCCGATGAAGCACCGAAGCGGTTGCACGCGGGCCAGATGGTAACCTTCCTGCGCGAGACGGTGCATGCGATCATGCCCGTTCCCGGTGCTCCGGCGATTTTCCTTGCCGTCGACACCCCCCGCCGCTTTCCGCAGGATGTATATTTCGTGGATCCGCTGTCCACCCCCGCCCGGGCCTTCGTCACTCACCTCTCGGATTACGGCGCGCAGTCTGGCTGACACCCGGCCATTCAACGCCTCGTTGAACCAGGTTCAACCAAACCCGGTGGAAGATCCTGCATGGGGGTCTATCTTGTGGGCTGGACCCCATCGCAGTGCCGGTGGTGCCAGAGCGCCCGGACTGAATCTGACAGGAGTGAGACATGGAAACCATCACCATCGGCAAGAGTGCCGTCGTCACCTCGCGCATCGGGCTCGGCACCTGGGCCATTGGCGGCTGGATGTGGGGCGGCACGGATGAGGCGGAGTCCATCGCCACCATCCAGAGCGCTGTGGCGCGCGGGATCACCTTGATCGACACGGCGCCCGTCTATGGCTTCGGTCGGTCGGAGGAGATTGTCGGCAAGGCCATTGCGGAGGGCGGGCTGCGGGATAAGGTGCAGATCGCCACCAAGCTCGGCCTGGCCTGGAAGGACGGCAAGGTGTTCCGCGATGGGCGCCGGGCGCGTATCCGCCAGGAAATCGAGGACTCCCTGCGCCGCCTGCGCACCGACCGGATCGACCTCTACCAGGTGCATTGGCCGGACCTGGAAACGCCGCTTGAGGAAACCGCCGAAACGCTGGAGACATTGCGCCGCGAGGGTAAGATCCTGTCCATCGGCGTCAGCAATTTCTCGCCCGCGCAGATGGACGCGTTCCGTACCGCCGCACAGCTCGACGCGATGCAACCACCCTATAATCTGTTCGAGCGTGGGATTGAGGCGGCTGAGTTACCATATGCCGCCAATACCGGCCTGACCGTGCTGAGTTATGGCGCGCTGTGCCGCGGCCTGCTGAGCGGGCGGATGAAAGCGGATACCGTGTTCGAAGGCGACGATCTGCGCCGTAACGACCCGAAATTCAATGGCGAGCGTTTCACCCAATATCTCCAGGCGGTGGAGGAACTCCGCGAGCTGGCGCAAAGGCGTTACGGCAAATCCGTGCTGGCGCTGGCCCTCCGCTGGGTGCTGGACCAGGGGCCGACCATCGCGCTCTGGGGCGCGCGCAATCCCAGCCAACTCGACCCCGCGAAGGATGCCATGGCTGGACTTTGGATGCCGAAGGCAAGACGGAGATCGAAGCCATTCTCGCGCGCTGCATCAAGTCTCCGGTAGGCCCGGAATTCATGGCGCCGCCGCGCAAGCGTCCGGAACAGGTTTAGCGCTTCAAGCTTTTAGCTTGATGCCCCAACTTTTATTTCGGCGAGAAATTTCATGTGTTTTATCTTGAGGCTGCCGCGTCAAGATAAACACATATTGGTCCAAGTGACGCCATTCATTCAGTTCGAGGAGAGGGAAGATGGAATATCGCGTGCTGGGCCATTCCGGCCTGAAAGTTTCAACGCTCATTCTGGGTACGATGACCTTCGGCGGCCAGGGCAATTTCTCCAAGGTCGGAAATGCCGGCCTCGAACAGGCGCGCCGCCAAATTGACATGAGCCTGGAGGCGGGGGTGAACATGCTGGACACGGCCGATATCTACTCCAACGGCGTCTCGGAGGAGATCATCGGTCAAGCCATCGCCGGGCGGCGCAACAAATTGCTGCTCGCCACCAAAGCGCGGTTTCCGATGCGTGAGAAAGGGCCGAATGACCGTGGCCTTTCCCGCCAGCATCTCATCCGCGCCTGCGAGGACAGTCTGAAGCGGCTGAAAACCGACCATATCGACCTCTATTGGTGCCATGAATGGGATGGGCAGACGCCGGTGGAAGAGATATTGCGCGCGCTGGACGATCTGACCCGCGCAGGCAAGATCGGCTATGTAGGCGTTTCCAATTTCTCCGGCTGGCATGTGATGAAGATGCTGGGCGCCGCCAAGACGGAGGGGCTGGTACGGCCGATTGCGCAACAGATTTATTACAGCCTGCAAGCGCGCGATGCGGAATATGAGCTGCTGCCGATCGCGGTGGACCAGGGGGTGGGCGCGATCATCTGGTCACCTCTCGCCGGCGGGCTGCTCTCGGGCAAATATCGTCGCGGCAAGCCGGAGCCCGACGGCACGCGCCGTGCCGCGCAATGGCAGGAGCCGCCTGTGCGCGATGTTGAGGCGCTCTACGATATCATTGAGAAAATCGTGGAGATTGCCGCAAAGCGGGGCGTGACTTCGGCGCAGGTGGCATTGGCCTGGCTGCTGACGCGCCCTGGTGTCTCGAGTGTGATCGTCGGTGCACGCACCGAGGCGCAGCTGGAGGATAATCTTCAAGCCGCCGCGCTGGTTCTGGAACCGGGCGAGATCGCGGCGTTGGAGGCCGTCAGCCGGCCGCCATTGCTCTATCCGTACTGGCACCAGAAGGCCACCGCGTCCGACCGGCTTTCACCGGCCGATCTGGTGCTGATCGGCCCGCATCTGGACGCGTAGATTCGAAATGAAAGCCTAGCATCCGGTGCGCATCTCCGCAGGCTGCACGAGACGATTATTCGTGTTGCCCGCGGCCATTCCCGATGCAGGCTGTCCTTCCTTTGGAGAGCTCGTCACCGGATTTAGAGTCTCTTTCCTCTCACTTGAATCGTTTTTGGGATTCCGGCGCGGGCTGATTTCTGATTCAAGCTGACTGCTGGGTTGGAGGTCAGCTTGGAATGGGTCGGCATTATTCGAACGATCTAAGGGAACGAGTGGCGGCGGCGGTTTTATCTGGCCGTTCGTGCCGTGAGGTTGCGGCGCTGTTTTCTGTAAGTCCGGCAAGTGCGGTGAAGTGGTCGCAGCGGCTGCGGGAGACGGGTAGTGCTGCGGCCAAACCGCAAGGCCGGCGGCCGCCTCGGGCTTTGGCGCCGCATTTGAGCTGGATACTGGCCCGGCTGGACGAGAAGCCGGATTTGACGATGCGCGCCTTGGCGCTGGAACTTGGCGCGCGCGGCGTTGCCACAAGTGAGGTTTCGGTGTGGCGCCTGGTGCGTGACGCCCGGCTCAGTTTCAAAAAAAAACGCTGTTCGCCGCCGAGCAAGATCGTCCCGACGTGGCGCGCAAACGCCGGTTCTGGAAGAAGCATCAGGCAAAACTGGCGCCTGAGCGGCTGGTTTTTCTGGACGAAACCTGGGCCAAGACGAATATGACGCGCCTGCGCGGCTGGTCACCGCGCGGTCAGCCCCTACAGGCAAAGGTGCCACATGGTCACTGGAAAACCTTGACCTTCCTGGCCGCCTTGCGCTCAGATCGCATCGACGCCCCCTTCGTTCTGGACGGGCCAATCAACGGCAAAACATTCACCGCCTATGTCCGCCAGATGCTAGTGCCGACTTTGTCCCCCGGAGACATCGTCATCATGGACAATCTCGGCAGCCATAAAGGCCCCGCCGTGCGCAAGGCCATTCGAGACGCAGGTGCCAAACTCCTCTTCCTGCCGCCCTACAGCCCCGATCTCAACCCCATCGAGCAGGTCTTCGCCAAACTCAAAACCCTGCTCCGAAAAGCCGCAGAAAGAACCGTCGAAGCCACATGGAAGCGCATTGGAATATTGCTCAACGAGTTCAAGCCCAACGAATGCGCAAACTACCTCAGAAACTCAGGGTATGCGTCAAATTAAGTGAAAGAGACTCTAGCAGTTTGCTGAAAAACTCCTGGCGGCCGGGATTATGATGTGATTCACTTTGGCTGGCAGGTTTTGTGAGGCGTGGGGTGCGGGGTTCTTTTCGAGATCAGGGCGGGATGTTTTCGTATGTTTCACCAGAAACACGGGTTCCGGCGACCCATCCGTTGCGAGCGATCCGTGCTTTGGTGCGGGATGTTCTGCATGAGATGAGCCGCAGCTTTGCCTGGCTGTATTCCAGGGAAGGCCGGCCCTCGGTGCCGCCTGAACAATTGCTGAGCGCGCTGCTGATCCAGGTGCTGTACGGGATTCGCTCGGAACGGCAGTTGATGGAGCAACTGGATTATAATCTCCTGTACCGCTGGTTTGTGGGCTTATCCCCGGATGATCCGGTCTGGAACCCGACCACGTTTAGCAAGAACCGCGAGCGCCTGCAGAACGGCGATATATTCCAGAAATTCATGAGCCGGCTGCTGAACCACCCGCGGGTGACGCCGCTACTATCGGATGAGCATTTCTCGGTGGACGGCACGCTGATCGAGGCGTGGGCGTCGCAGAAGAGCTTCCGGCCGAAGGATGGCAGCGACGATGATGGTTCGGATTTCCACGGTCAGAAGCGTAAGAACGATACCCATGCCAGCACCACCGACCCGGAAAGCCGGCTGTACCGCAAGGCCGCTGGGCGGGAGGCAAAGCTTTCGTATATGGGGCACGCGCTGATGGACAACCGGCACGGCTTGGCGGTGGGTGGCCGAGTGACCCAGGCCACAGGCACGGCTGAGCGTGAAGCCTCGGAAGCGATGTTGAAAGCCAAAGCCAAGTCGGCCGCCGGGCGGATCACCGTAGGCGAAGACAAGGCTTACGATACCGCCGATCATGTCGCCAATCTGCGCGACGCCGGCGTGACACCGCATGTCACACAAAACAACGGTGAGACCAAAACCGGCAGGCACCGCCGCAGCGCGATTGACGGACGCACCACGCGCCATCCCGGTTATGCGATGTCGCAGACCCGCCGGGCGATGATCGAGTGCATATTCGGCTGGGGCAAGCAGCACGGCACGATGCGCAAGACCAAGCTGCGCGGCGTTGCGCGGGTCGCCGGCACCTTCATGCTCAACCTGATCGCCTATAATCTGGTACGCATTCCAAAAATGGTGGCAATATAAGGGACGAGTCTGTCCGCTGGACGAAAAAAGTCCAGAAACCGGCAAGAAACTTCAATCACTTGAACCAAAATCCAGGCCCCAAAGCTAAATCAGAAAAAATAAAACCAAGTTTCGGGGTTTTTCAGCAAACTGCTAGAGCAATATGTGTTTAGGTTGATGCGCCAGTGTCAAGATAAACACATGAAATTGCTCGCTAAAACAAAACTTAGAGCATCAAGCTAAAAGCTTGATGCTCTAGCCGGGCCTGTGGGAATCATCCCGCCGGTTGGTAGCAAGACATGTGAGTGATCGAGCTTGCGGCCGCACCGGCCCACACAATTGCCAACCTTCGAAAATCACCAAAATCAATCAATGAGTTGGACAAGGCGACCCTGAGATCTTGAGGTCCCGTTTTGACGGTCATGCTGCGCCTGCTTCGGGTTCAGTCACGTGGTCGAGAATATCAAAGTTACGACACCATCATTCTGCGATTATTGTTCGTCGTAAATGATTGGGTCAATCTAACTCCATTGCCTTGCTTAGTTGAAAAATCCGTGCCGCGGCCTGCCATTTGCTGCCTTCGGGCGCGTCAGGTAATGCCCTCTGGAATGCCCACATCAGCTTTTCCCACTCCTGGACGCGCGGGTTGTCAACCTCCATCGCGGCCATGTGCGCGAAGCTGAAATCCGGCCCTGTTTCCAGCAGCATCACCAGCCGGTCGCCATAACGCCAGATCGTCATGTCCTCCACCCCAGCTTCATGTATGTGGGCCAGCACCTCCGGCCATACCTGCCGGTGGTGCGCGTCGTACCGCGCAATCAACGCGGGATCATCCTTCAGATCCGGGACCAGGCAATGGCGTGTCGTCATGGAAGATCATCCAGCGCGCGGTCGAGATGCAGATAGCCGCCATCCACGCTCAGCCATTGGCCAGTGGTATGCCCGGCGCGCGATGAGAGCAGAAACACCACCGTATCCGCGATCTCTTGCGGCACCGTCATCCGCCGGCCGAGCGGTATATGCCGATTGATCTGCGCCAGCCTAGCCGCTGGATCGGGAAAGCGCGCCAGCCATCGCTCATAGAGAGGGGTCATCACCTCGGCTGGCAGAACGGCATTGACACGGATGCCATCTGCCGCGAGATCCGCGGCCCACTCACGCGTCAACGCCAGTACCCCGCCTTTGGCGGCGGTGTAGCCGCTGGTATGGCCCTGCCCGGTCAACGCTGTCTTGGAGGCGATGTTCACCACCGCGCCTTTCGTGGCGCGCAGATGTGGCAAGGCATGATGCGTCATACCATAGACGTGCAACAGATTCCGGCGCAGTGAGCCTGCAAACGCCTCGACGCCGGCCTCCAATCCAACGCCGTCATTCACCCCGGCATTATTCACCAGCCCGTCCAGCCTCCCATGGCGCGCCACCACACGGCCAATCGCGGCGGCGCAGGCGGCGTCATCATCCAGCTCCAACTGCTCGGCGCCATATTGCGCCAGCGTCGCGACCAATGCGGCGGGCGGTGCGACGCGGTCGAAAATCACTGGTACAGCGCCCTCTGCCGCAAGACATTGGCTGATCGCCGCACCGATGCCGGAACTCCCTCCGGTCACGATGAAAACCTTATTCGCGAGCTGCAAATCCATGGTCAAATTCCCCGGCCATCATAACAACTTTAGATTATAGACCTTGGCGGCATTGCCGCCGAACATTGCCGCGCGCTCCGGCGCGCTGTACGCAGCCATTGCTTCCGCCGCAAGCGAAACGACCTCCTGATATTCAGCCGCCAACGTGCAAACAGGCCAGTCACTGCCGAACAGTACGCGGGCTGGGCCGAATAATTCGATGACCGCACGGGCATAACGCAACAGATTCTGCCCACGCCAATTCTTCCAATCAGCCTCCGTCACCAGGCCAGACAGCTTACAGACGACATGCGGTAAGGCCGCCAGCCGTGCGAGATTGTCATGCCATGTCCACCACTCCCCTTCCGGGATCGCCGGCTTGGCGCAATGATCGACAATAATCCAGTGCGCATCGTGCCTGGCACAGAATTGGGCTGATCCTGAAAGCTGATGGGATTTCAGCAGAAGATCGAAGCTCTTACCCTGCCGCTGCAAGCGCTCCATGCCTTCATTGAAGGTCGCATCCGCCATGACCGCGGCTGGATCGGGCATCGCTTGCAAAACCGGCCGTAAGCCGCAAAAGCCCGGGTCTTCCGCCCAGCCCTCTAAACGCATGGAAAAATCCGGTGCGGTGAAATCCGCCCAGCCAACCACGCCCGCGACAGACGGATTGTCTCTCGCCAAGGCCAGTAGCCAATCGGTTTCTTCCGGCCGCGTGCGCGCCTGCACCGCGACGCTCGCATCAATCTCCGCCCCGCGCCGTAAAGTCTCCAATTCGGATGGCAGGAAATCCCGCTGCAAAACGCTCATACCACGCTCGATCCATGGCAGCTCCTGCGGATTGTAGCGCCAGAAATGCTGATGCGAGTCGATACGCTTCGCTCTTTCCACGGTAACCTCCAGAGACACGGATCCCAACCTATCCGCCCACCGCGGCGCCAGACGGTACAAAGCCTTCCAGCGACACATCGACGATGGCACCCCGTTTTGCCACCACCTGCCTCGCCAATTCATGGCCCCAGGAAAGGCAGGTGCTCGCATCCGCGCCCAAAATTACACCGGCCAGATAAGCGCCGTTGAAACTATCCCCTGCCGCCGTGGAATCCAACACCTGTCCGGCCGGGGCGAAACGCGGCAGCGCAATGGCTACGTCTTCCACGGCAAACGGCCCAGCTGCGGCGCGTTTCAGTGCGCCTTGCCGGCAACCGCAACGCCGCAGCCGAGCCAAAATCGCGTCCTCATCGACATCGCCGAACAATGCCATTTCGTCATCAATAGAAGGCAGCGCGATGTCCGTCAGATGCCATGCCTGGTCGATGGCCGCTTGCGCCGTCTTCAAATCCGCCCATAAAAGCGGCCGGTAATTGGAATCAAAGGCGACCTTGATCCCATGCGTGTGGCGCAGTCTGGCCACATGGCTGAGAAAGCGCCCGCGTACCGGCTCGGACATAATCGCCAGGCTGATGGCTGAGAAATAAAGGATTTTGCACTGGCCTAGCGGTTCAAATTCAGCTTCTGCCTGAAACAGCCTGCGCGCCGCCGAGTCCGCCCGCCAATAATAAAATGATCTCTCCCCGGCAGGATCGGTCTGCACCGCATAGATGCCGATATTGCGCTCAGGGTCGCGGCCAATGGTCTCGCAATTCAACCCTTCTGCTTGGGCGAGCCGAAAAAATCCGTCGGAGAGCGGGTCTTTGCCTATTCGCGTAAGATAACCCACCGCCCTGGGCGCATTAAGCACACGGCTGCAATAGATCGCAGTGTTGAAACTGTCTCCGGCGAAACCAACGGCGAAATCCGCTGCATCCTGACGGAGTTCAGCCATCGCCTCGCCCACGCAAAGAAGCTGCATCGTCCTCCGCGCCGCTTCATCAAACTCACCAAAGCGGCGCGTCATGCCCGCCATCTCTCCCGAATTGCAACCGCTGCAATTATGTATATTATGATTATGTACATTATGAGGCTGTTGCGTCTATGTCAATCACGCCTATTCTGCAATTCGGCACCAGCCGGTTTCTGCAGGCCCACGCGGATTTGTTTATATCGGAGGCGTTGGCCCACGGGCAGGCGCTTGGGCCGGTCAGCGTCGTGCAATCCAGCGGCAACCCCGACCGCGCAGAGCGGTTGTCGGCGCTCGCCAACGGGTATGTTGTGCGGATTCAAGGGGTGCGGAACGGCGCTCAGGTTTCGCACGAAACCCACGTGAACGCGATCACCCGGGCATTGGACACGCGTACGCAGTGGCCGGAAATCTGCGCCATTGCGGCGCAGGAGGCGCAGATCATCCTTTCAAATACAGGCGATTCCGGTTGGGTGCCGAAACCGGAGGACGATGCGCCCGGGTTTCATCAAGCCATGTCTTACCCCGCCAAATTAACGCATTTGCTCAATGCCCGCTTCCAGGCCGGCGGTCAGCGGCTGCAGATAATGCCAACCGAGCTGATCACCCGGAACGGCGAGCGCCTGCGCGAACATGTACTGGCACGAGCCGAACGTCTTTCAGCATCCTTCGCGGCATGGGTGGCGTCGGAGGTTTTGTTCGTGAACTCCCTGGTGGACAGAATCGTCTCCGCGCCGCTGGAGCCAGCCGGTGCGGTTGCTGAGCCCTACGCATTATGGGCAATCGAAGAATGTGACGGGTTGATCCTGCCCTGCACCCACCCAGCGATCCAGCTGGTGGACAGCCTTGCACGGATCGAGAAGCTCAAGCTGCATATCCTTAATCTCGGCCATAGCTACATGGCGGCCGGCTGGCTGGCCCGCGGCGGCGGCACAGAGGAAACCGTGCGTGACGTGATGGAGAATGAGGTTTTGCGCGCGGATATAGCTGACCTTTATGCGCGCGAGGTACTACCGGTGTTCGCCGCCGCTGGCTACCGTGAAGAGGCTGAACCCTACGCAGCCGCGACGCTGGAGCGCTTTGCCAACCCGTTTCTGGCCCACCGGCTCTCGGATATAGCCACTCATCACACCGAAAAACTGCAACGCCGAATCGGCGCGTTTCTAGATTGGGCGGCGTCATTGCAAACCAACATCGCGCAGCCGCGCCTGCGCACGGCGATGGCGGGCATAAAATGCAATTGACATCGGGGCGAAGTGACGACAAAAATGATTTTAATTATATCATACAATATATGACACAGGCGGCTGGTAAAGCCACGCCCTCGCCGGTCCGCATGGGCTGGCGCGACACGGGAAACACGTAATGAACGACAAGACCTTCCTCATGCAGCGCGGCGTCTGCGTCGAGCCGCACCGATTTGAATTATGGCCCTCGCCACTCCCGCTATCGGCGCCCGCGGGCTGGGCGCTCGTGGATATCGCGGCAATGGGCGTGTGCGGCACGGATTATCATATCTTCGAGGGGAAGCATCCTTATCTGGAATATCCGCGCGTGATCGGCCACGAGTTGAGCGGGAGGCTCGTGGAGGGGTGTGGCGGCATGGCCAAGGGCACGCTGGTGGTGGTCAACCCGTATCTCGCCTGCGGCGAGTGCCGCGCCTGCCGCAACAACAAACCAAATTGCTGCACACGGATCGAGGTTCTCGGCGTTCACCGCGATGGCGGGCTGTGCGCGCGAATCGCCGTACCGCAAGGCAATCTCTATCCAGCCGATGGCCTCACCGAGACCCAGGCGGCGATGGTGGAGTTTCTGGCCATTGGCGCGCATGCGGTCGCCCGCGCCGGGGATATTTTCGGCAGCCGGACGTTGATCACCGGCGCAGGACCTATCGGGCTTGGCGCCGCCTTGTTTGCCCGGCTTGCCGGGGCCGACGTGCATCTGCTCGATATCAGCGCCAAGAGGCTGCAAAAGGTAGGCGAGACATTCGGCTTTACGCATCTGCATCATGGGGCCACCCATCTCCTCCAAGGAGAGCGCGCGGATGGGTTCGACGTAATCTTCGATGCTACTGGCAATGCGCAAGCCATCGAGGCAGGCTTCGCGTTCTTGGCGCATGGCGGCACTTATGTGCTGATCAGCGTCGTCAAGGACCGGATCAGTTTTAACGACCCTGAGTTTCACAAGCGCGAAGCGCGGCTTATCGGCAGCCGCAATGCGCTGAAGGAGGATTTCATGCGCGTCATAGCGGCTATCCGTGCCGGACAGATCGATACCTCTGCATTACTCTCGGAGGAATTGCATATCAACGAGCTTGCCGCGCGGCTACCGCTATTAGCCAAGGACCGCGAAGACTTGATCAAGGCGATCGTATACCCATGAGCGCGCGCAAGGAGAAAATTCTACGCCTGCATCCGCGGGATAATATCGGCATCGCCTTGGCAGACTTGCGGCTCGGAGAAGAACTGGCCACTCAACCCGTGCCACGCGGCCACAAGATCGCCCTGGACCCCATCAAGCAGGGCGAAGTCGTGATCAAATATGGGCAGATCATCGGCAGCGCCACGGCAGATATCCCCGTTGGTTCGCATGTCCACACGCATAATCTCGGCATGGCGCAGGACCGCAATCAGGCTGGCCAGCCCCCCTCCCCGCCCGCCATCGCGCACGCCGGCACTGACACCTTCAACGGCTATGTCCGCCCTGATGGCCGCGTGGGAACGCGCAATTATGTTGGCGTCATGACCACGGTCAATTGCTCCGGCTCGGTCGCCCGATTCATCGCAGAAGATGCGCGCGGCTGCGGCCTGCTTGACGAATTCACCCATATCGACGGCATCGTGCCGATCACCCATAATACCGGTTGCGGTATGGCCGGGCGGGGTGAGGGTTACGACATGCTGCTGCGTACCCTGGCCGGATATCTGCGCCATCCCAATTTCGGCGCCATTCTGCTGGTGGGGCTCGGCTGCGAGGTGATGCAACTATCGGCGCTGACGGATATGCCGAACCTGCGTGACCCGACCTCCTTCCGATTCCTAACCATTCAGCAGAGCGGCGGCACCAGAGCAACGATCGAGGCCGCGCGCCCCATTCTGCGTGAACTCGCTGGTCTGGCGAATACGGCGAGGCGGCAACCCGTCTCCGCCGCTCATCTGACGATTGGCCTGCAATGCGGCGGCTCGGACGGGCTTTCGGGTATCACCGCCAACCCCGCGCTGGGCATTGCCTCAGACCTTTTGGTCGCACAGGGGGGCACCTCCATTCTTTCGGAGACACCAGAGATTTACGGTGCTGAACATCTGCTGCTGAACCGCGCCACCTCGCCGGACATTGCCGAGGCACTGAAGAGCCGGCTGGCCTGGTGGTCGGATTATTGCGCGCGCAATGGTGGCGAGATGGATAATAATCCGTCGCCCGGCAATAAGCGCGGCGGGCTGACGACAATTTTGGAAAAGTCCCTCGGCGCAGTGGCCAAGGCGGGCAGTGCCCCCCTGAGCGGCGTGTATCGTTATGCGGAACCTATCACCACGAAGGGCTTCGTGTTCATGGACAGTCCGGGCTATGATCCTTGCTCTGTAACCGGGCAGGTTGCTTCTGGGGCTAACCTGATCTTGTTTACCACCGGGCGCGGCTCGGTATCTGGCTACAAGCCAGTACCAGGCATCAAGCTCAGCACAAACAACGATTTATGGGCGCGCATGTCCGAGGATATCGACATAAATTGCGGCGACATCATCGATGGCGTGCCATTGGAGCAAAAAGGGGCGGAGATCTACCAGATGCTGCTCTCGATAGCTTCCGGTCAAAAAACAAAAAGTGAAAATCTTGGATTTGGTCTGGTGGAGTTCGTACCCTGGCAGATCGGCGCGACCATGTAAGCGCGCCGATCTTCAGATTATTTACTGCATTTTTTGCAGGTGGCGCGGCTCCCAGCTATCCGGCAGGGACCCTTTGATGATCAGGCTCAGCACGTCGTCCTTGTTCACATGCTCGATCTTATAGGTTCCAGCGTTGCAACCGCGATTCATCACCACCACTCTGTCACAGAGATTGAACACGTCATGCATGTCGTGGCTGACCAGGAGAATACCGATCCCCTCCTGGCGCAGTTGCTGGATGAGTGTGGCGACCATCGCTGTTTCCGAGGGGCCGAGCGCTGCTGTGGGCTCATCCATGATCAGAATTTTAACGTCGAAATAGATCGCCCGGGCAATCGCGATCACTTGGCGCTGCCCGCCTGAAAGCCTGACCACCGGGTCGCGCAGATTCTGGAAATTGGGGTTCAGCCGCGCCAGAATTTTTTTCGCCTCATTCAGCATCCGCTTGTCGTCGAGGTTACCCCAGCGCGTCTTTAGTTCCCTCCCAAGAAACAGATTAGCCGGGTATCAAGATGATTTGCCAGCGCCAGCGTTTGATAGATCGTCTCGATTCTGTAATGGCGTGCATCTTGGGGAGAATGAATCTCCACCTCCTTCCCTCCAATGCGTATGCTGCCGCCACTTGGCTTCATCGCACCTGATAGGATTTTCATCAGGCAGGATTTGCCCGCGCCATTATGCCCGAGCACACCAACAACCTCACCGGGATACAAATCGAGCGAGACATTGTTGACGGCGCGCACGCCTCCGAAATGCTTTTCGATGTCGATCATTTCCACTATGGGCGTCATCGCCTTCAACCTTGTTTAGCTAAAGCAAAATATCGGATGGTGGCACATGCCGCCATCCGTCCTAGAAGCCTCAGTATAGAACGCTTTTAGCCTCGGGTGAATCGATGTTCGCCTTGGTAACCTTGACCACGCCGGTATCGACATATGAAGGTACTTTTTTTCCCGCAAGCAGGTCCATGATTGCCTTCATACCCTTTTCTCCCATCTGATAAGAACCTTGCACGAAGATGGCATCAAGCGTGCCATCCTTGATGAAGTTCTGCTCGTCCTCATTGCCATCAAAACCGATCGCCACGATTTGCCCGCTCTTGCCGGCCTGCTTGATCGCCCGCGCCATGCCCACCACCGTCGGCTCGTTGGCGCCGAAAATACCTTTCAGATCCGGGTTGGCGGCGAGTACATCGGTGGTCTGGTTCAGTGCCGTCGCCATCTGCGACTGCGAATAATAAGGACCAACAATACTGAGGCTCGAGTTGGCCTTTATATATTTTTCAAAACACCCTACCCGGCCGATCTCAGAACCAACACCGGGGACATAAGACATCACCGCGATCTTACCCTGCTTGCCGGCCAGGCTGATCATCTCTTGCGCTGCCATTTTTCCGGCGGCACAATTATCCGTGGAGAAAAAAGACTGATAATCGCCAGCCGCGGCTTTGCTCAGCTCGGAATCAATAATCACCACCGGAATACCGGAATCATAGGCCTGCTTGACCGCCGGCACGAGTGCGCTCGGATCAGACGGCGCCAGGATAATGCCCGCCACCTTCCGGTTGATTGCTGCATCAACCATGTTCACCTCGTCGGCCACGGCAGACTCCGAAGCTGGGCCTTCAAAGGTCATTTTGTATTTCGACTGTCCGGCTATGGCAGCTTCCGCTCCCTTGCGTACATTCTGCCAGTAATTTGAATTGGTCGTCTTGACGATGACCGCAATCTCCTGTGCCATCGCGAGCGCGGGTAAGGCACCGAGTGCGCATCCCAGCATGAGCGCCTTTAATGATTTTTTCATATCCCCTCCATTTTTACTGTTTTTAAAGATACTTTCCTAACCTGCGTTGCGACTTCTAAGCTGGTCGATATAGACCGCCATGATCACCACGAAGCCGATGATGATCTGCTGAATAAAGGAGGATATGCCCGCCATGTTCAGCCCGTTGCGTAAGATGCCGATGATGAAGGCGCCGATCATGGTGCCGGAAATGCCGCCCACGCCTCCCATCAGGGAAGCACCGCCAATGACGGCTGCGGCGATCGCGTCTAGCTCCGCCGCAACACCCTCATTCGGCTGCGCGGTAACGAGGCGCGACATCAGCACGATGCCAGCCACCCCCGCCAACGCGCCCGAGATCGCGTAGGTAATGATCTTGGTCCGGTCGACTTCCACCCCTGAGAGCCGCGCCGCTTCTTCGCTGGAGCCCACGGCGAAAATATGCCGGCCAAGCGAACGCCGGCGCAAGATATAAGCCCCGAGGAGTGCAACAGCGAGCAACAGCAGCGCGGGATAGGGTATTCCGGGAAAAATCAGACGCGGCAGGCCGTTTGCGCCACGTCCCAGAATGCGGAACAAAGCCCCGTTACCAAGAACGCCGAACGCGCTGCTCAGCCCGGAAACCGGTGCGGCGCCAGTCAGTTGCAGCGCCAGCCCGCGCGCGATCAACATCATGCCAAGTGTGGCGACAAAAGGCGTGATCCGCATCTTGGTGATGACGATGCCATTGCAGACACCGCACAGAGCACCAACGGCAACACCCACCAGCATGCCCGGCAGTACCGGCACGCCAGCCTTCACCGCCAGTCCCGCGACGGTACCGGACAAAGCCAGCACCGAGCCGACACTCAGGTCGATGCCACCAGTGATGATGACCATTGTCATGCCGATGCTGAGAAGCCCCAGCTGTGAGGTTTCCAGCAACAGCGTCATGCCATTCCCGACCGAGAAGAAGGCGGCATTTCCTAAGGAGAAGATAATAATCAGTGCGGCTAAAGTGCAGATGGCGGACAGCTTGTGGAACGCCTCGCCCGAGAGCCTTGAACGCAAATGCGCCACTGGCTTCCCGGCCATAAGAGCGAACATCAATTCCTCCGTTCTGTGTTCTATTATTAAATACCTTTATTGATGGAGATGGGATGCTGTCAAATGTTTTAATTCTTGGCGCTTTAAAAAACGAAGTCTAATAAAGCGCTTGATAGCAAGACGGGAGTTGATATGGCGCGGTCGGATGAACGGTTCAGAATTACATTTAACGCCGTACTTGACTTTGCCGCGACATTGCCCGCCGGGAGCAAGCTCCCCTCCGAACTCGCTTTGTCGGACCGATACGGCGTCAGCCGGACCGTCATCCGCTCCGTTCTGGCCCGGCTTGACGCGGAAGGACTAATCGATTGGTCCGGACGACAGAAGATACTGCGCCGCGTCCCCTCGGCTGCCGACCGTCTGGCGGTCCAGGCGGACCAGATCGTCGCCAGCGACCTCGAGCGGCAATTCCTCAATTGGATTTTGCGTTTCGACATTCCTCCTGGCGCACCGATCAACAGCGCCGAGTTGGCACGCAAATTTCACGTCACCGCGCATGGGCTGCAGGAATTCCTCGCCTCGCTCAGCCAGTTTGGGCTGGTCAGGCGGCGCGAGAAGGGCGGCTGGGAGATGGTGGGTTTTACTTTGGAATATGCGCTGGAGCTATCGGAATTCCGCACCATGCTGGAGTTGAACGCAATTGCCAAATTGCTCGAACTACCCTCAACTCATTCCATCTGGACGGCGCTGCGCGGGCTGAAGGCTGAGCATCTCTCGCTTAAGCGCGAGATCAGGACGCGTTTCCATGACTTCTCCCTGCTGGATGAGAAATTTCATACCGCCATCGGCGGTGTCGTACGCAACCGTTTTGTCGCATCCTTCCAGAAAGTCATCGCGCTGATTTTCCATTACCATTTTCAGTGGGATAAGCGTGATGAAAAGAGCCGCAATCTCGCCGCGATCAACGAGCATCTGCGCATCATCCGGGCGTTGGAACAGAGGGACGAGGCTGCCGCCCTGGAAGCGATGCGAAGCCATCTGAAGACCTCGGAGCTGACATTGGCCATGTCGATGCGCGATCATTCCTTCGTCTGAAATTATCAGAACCGCGCAACCTCGCCGCCCGATTTGACGCGCGCCACGGCGAGATCAGCCATCGTTGATGGCCGCGGTGAATGTGCATTTCACCGCGGCTCTGCAACATAATCAGGGAATGCAATCTTACTCTGTCATAAACTTCGATATTTGAAACTTTGTCGGCGGCATAGGCAACGTGGCAGGGTGCGGGCGATAGCGCGGCCGATGGCGATACGGACGGAAGTGATTGAGTTTTTGATGTGGCGCTCAGGCCGGATTGGAAGATCCGCGAGATCGATAATTTTGGGGAATGGAATGTTTTTCGACGCGAGGGGTATTATTTGGTCCCGAGGGGAAGTCGCCTCCCTCTCGGAGATCAGGAATCCGTAGGCTGCAATGCAGAGTGTGGCGTGATGATGGAATCCGCGCCAGCCTCGGCCTTCATAATGGCCAAGACCGAGTTCCTGCTTGAGGCCATGGTAATCGCTCTCGATGCGCCAGCGGGTAATCCCCCTGAAATTAAGGGGCTTGATAAGTAGAATTTTCTCGGCAGATTACACGAGGAGATTTTCATGAAGACGTCGAGATATAGCGAGCCCCAGATCCTTGCGATTTTGCGCCAGGCGGAGGGCGGTGTTCCGGTTTCGGAACTGTGCCGCGAACTTGGGATGAGCGATGCCTCCTTTTACAAATGGCGTGCCAAATATGGCGGGATGGCTGCCTCGATGGTGTCGCAGATGAAGGCGATTGAGGACGAGAACCGGCGTTTGAAGAAGATGTTTGCGGAATTGAGCATGCAGAATGAGCTGCTCAAGGAGGCTTTGGGAAAAAAATAGCGCGGCCATCTAAACGCCGCGAGATGGCCGAGGTGGCGGTGGCGAGGCGGGGGGTGAGCATCGCGCTGGCCTGCCGGACGTTTGGCGTGAGCGAGACCTGTTATCGCTATGCGCCAAAACTGGTTGGCGAGAACGAGGAGATCGCTGATCTGCTCGTGGGGTTAACGAATGCCAAGCGCAATTGGGGTTTTGACCTGTGCTTTTTGTATTTACGCAATGTGCAGGGCCGGCCATGGAACCATAAACGCGTCTATCGCATCTACCGGGAGCTGGAGCTGAACCTGCGGATCAAGCCTCGCAAACGGCTGCACCGGGACAAGCCTGATGCATTGGCTGTGCCTGAGGCGCCGAACGTCTCATGGTCGATGGATTTCATGGCGGATCGCTTGGAGGATGGCCGCGCATTCCGGCTGTTGAACGTGCTCGACGACTTCAATCGTGAAGGTTTAGGCATAGAAGTTGATTTCTCGTTGCCGGCTGAGCGTGTAATCCGCAGCCTGAACCGGATCATCGAATGGCGCGGCAAGCCTGGGAGCATTCGTGTTGATAACGGCCCCAGGCCCAACGCAGCGATAGGCCTGTCGGTGTCCCGCGAGTCTCGGAGTAATTCATGGCCGATCGGTTGCAATGCGGTTGCAACGCCCGCGAGGCACTGAGGCTGAACACCTATGGACTCAGAAAGTCCTTGAAATGATAGAGAAAATTGGCGGACCCGGCGCGATTCGAACGCGCGACCTTTGCCTTCTGAGGGCAAGAGTGGAGGTTTTGGGGGGTTTTAGTGTTCTTTTTGTATTTCCTATTTGATTGATTTTACTTATATTATTCTTGTATTTCGTTATATCGACTTTAACGCGGTTTAACGGCGTCTGGAACCTATATGGAACCTGCCTGGAACCTACGATTTGACCCTGAAGAGGTAGCCCAGATGAAAACCAGGAACAGGCTGACCAAGGCAGATATAGAGGCGTTGCCCGTTGGAGGCATGATTTTCTGCACCTCGGCCACTGGGTTCGGGGTACGTCGGCAGGGGGCGGGCGCTCCGGTCTTTTTCCTTCAATACCGCAATGCGGACGGCGTTCGCCGCAAGATGACCATAGGCCGCTTTGGTGATCCGTGGACCCTTGATGAAGCCCGGAAGCGTGCAATGGCTCTTCTGGCTGAGGTGCATGTAAACAAGCGCGACGTGGCGGCGGAAAAACGCGCGCGGCGGGCAGCGCCTACGGTGGCAGACCTCTGCAATGAGTACCTGACGGCGGCAGAGAAGGGCGACGTTCTGAAGCGCGGCGGCAAGGCCAAGAAGGCCTCAACCATCGCCACGGATAGGAGCCGGATTGAGGCGCATATTAAGCCACTGCTGGGCAAGGAAAAGGTGCAGGGCGTCACCAGCAAGGATGTTCAAAAGTTCTTGCGCGAGGTCGCGGCGGGGAAGACGGCCAAGCGCGAGAAGGGGGATAAACCCCGCGTCCTGCATAACATCCGTGGCGGGAAGGGTGCGGCCTCGCGCACTGTCGGCTTGCTTGGGGCCATTTTCGAGTATGCGGTGAAGGAGGGGATGCGAGCGGACAACCCGGTGCGCGGGTAACACGCTATGCAGATAATAAGAAGAAACGCCGCCTCTCGGATGAGGAGTACGCCGCACTTGGGGCGGCCCTGGTGGTGTTGAGCAATGAGATGTGGCCCCCTGCCCTGGCGGCAATAAAATTCCTGGCCTTCACGGGCTGGCGTTCCGGTGAGGCCGTCAATCTGCGCCGTGGTGATATGCACCAGGATGGCCGTCTGGCGATTATCGACACGAAAACGGATGCCAGCGCTCGCCCCTGGCCAGAGTGGCTGCGGACATATTGCGTGCCCAGAGTAAAGGTAAAGCCGATGAGCTTTTCTTCCCGCCCACGCGCGGCGGCGGGGTAATGAGTGGTTTCCGTTCCTTTTTCCAGTGCGCCGTGGACAAGGCCGGGCTGGATAAGAGCGTGACACCGCACGTCCTCCGGCATTCCTTCATCTCTGTTGCGGCGGATATGGGGCGCACGGAATCGACCATCGGCGCGCTCGTGGGGCATAAGCAGCACTCCGTAACTGGTCGGTACACTCACCACGCGGATGATGTGCTGCTTGCGGCTGCGGATGAAGTGGCACTGGAGATCGCCCGGCGTATGGGGTTGGTGCCGATGGCTGAGGAAGGTAACATCATCCCCTTTCCAAGTGCGGAAATTGTCGCGTGAAGGCCGAATAGGAAATCCGAAGCGTTTTTCTTTGAAAAATCGTACTCAATAGGATTTCGAGGTATTTCTTTTAGCTGCCTTTATATGTTTATACTCGCTTCCCTTTTTATTACAGGAGCGAGCCTTATGCCTTCTCCCGCGCCGGATCATCCCCGCCTTCTCAAACGCAAGGTGTTGGCGGAATCGCTGACGGAGAAGGGATATCCTATCAAACCCTCAACCCTGGCCGTATTTGCCTGCCGTGGCGACGGGCCGCCTTTCACGAAATGGGGTGCGACGGTGCTGTATGATTGGGACGACGCGCTCGAATGGGCGCGGGGGCGCCTCTCGAAGAAGGTCCGCTCCACGGCGGAACTGCCCAAGCGCGGTGTGAACGACAATTCCGCGTCCGTCGGCGATACTATGGAGATCGAACCGCAGTCCGGTTCATAAAACGGGGGCGTTCGGGCAGCATTATGTCTTCGCTGCACGGGCGCAAATAATTCTGTTTACACCCGTCCAAGCGGGGAGAGAAAAATATCTCCAAAAAAAAAATTTTACGATCTTTTGGCTTATGCTCTACAATCTTCTGAGACTGTATCCGTGAGTCTCACATGCTCAGTCTCACGGCTGAATCCCATCGGGCGCGTGAGACTCTGACGCATTACCATTCCTTTTATGGAATATGTTGAATGCTTCATGTCCTGAATATGCGGACATGGCGAGGCTTTTTATGTCCTCATTTTGCGGACATCGAGCAATGGCTTTGAATACGAGAAACCCGCCCCCTACCGCAATGTCCAGATGTGATGAAGGCCCCATATTCCTCCAAATAGGAAAGCGAATTGTGCAACCAATCCGGCGGCGTTCACCGCTTTATTGAGGTACGGCAAGACGCGAACCTCCAGCGGTGAAAACGCCCCGTGCGGGAGGGTAACACCATGGCCCATGCCTTCAAGGAGATGGTTCGCGCGGCGGGCAGTTTCTTCTGCCTCGTGCAAGGCTTGCTTCGAACGCAGGGAGAGTGTGACGCCGCTGGCTATAAGGCCGATGAAGAATAAGGCCATCGGCCCGATGGTCGCGGGTAATTCCGCCGCGAGGGGTGCGCCCGTTTTGCCTGCCAGAACATCTGCTATGCCAAGGCACGCTGCAATACCTCCGGCATTCGCAAATGTAACGTATTGGATATAGGTGTCTTCGAGGGTTAAGCTGCGCGCCTGTGCGGCCTTTGCTTGCATCAATTCCTCGGCGATATGTTTCAGCCGAGGATCATCCGCGTGAATCGGTGGCTTCTGTTCCTGGGTTCCTAAGGCTGTCTGGGCGCTGGGTTGTTCATCAGGTTCCATAGGTGCGATCCTTCAAGTCGCCCCAATCGGGGATTGCATTTGGTCACGCCTCCTCCTTCACCCGGCGTTTACGTTTGGCGGGTGCGGCAGCGCGGGTGGCGCGGATGCGGGCGAGGAGGGTTTCCGCCGGTTCGTCTTCTGGGTCTTGCGGCACAAGCTCGCCCTTGAAGGCTTGCGCCAGGATGGCGGATTCCAGCCTGTCCAACAGGGTTTTGGCCCGCGCGGCTTCGGCTTCTAAGCGGTTGGTGCGGGCGAAGGCCAACTCTATTTCCTCAAGTAGCGTTTCTTGAACATTCGCGGGAGGGACGGGAATTACAAAGCTGGCGAGACCAGCCTTGCCGATATGAATGATGTTCACGCCCTGCGTATTCTTAATGAATTTACCTGTTAGCGCTATGTAGAGCAGGCAATACTGAAGCAGCTTCGGATTGTAACTGTGGGGGCGGATACGCAAAATCGTGTTTTGAAAGCATATGTCTTTTATCTCACCATTCCATACGGCGGGCTTCCCAACCTCCTTTGCGCTCCCCGAACCCTCATTGAGTAGGACATCACCCGCTTCAAGTTTGTATGTCTCAAACTCTGAAGGGCTAAAATTCATTTCCTTTACGTCCGTTAAATCCACGCCATTCCAGGTGATATTTGCCGCACGTAGATATGGACGCATATTAGGGCCTTGATGGTCCCTGGGTGATCTCTGGCGGCCAAGCTGAACGGTGCCGATCTGGTCAATGCGCTTTGCATCCCATGGCTTAGCCCCATCGGAACGGAAGTCATCAAGCCGGAAAACTGCTCGAAGTGTCTCTATCCTCAAACGTTCTGCGAGGAGCGGCACCCGCTCCAATTCCGCACGGGCGCGGGTGATGCGGACGGTCAGCGCGTCCAGTTTTTTGACGATGCGCCGCTGCTCTGCGAAAGGAGGAAGGGGAAGTGATAAGGCGCCTAATTTTGAGCCGTTGAAATTCGGCTGTCCAGTGCCCTTCGCGCCCTCCAGTATTTGATCCCAATATACTGGTGAACGAAAAAACCACGCCGCGAACCCAGGCAATAGGATTTCCTTGTTACACCTTACTTTGATGAGGTACGACGCAAAGGCAGCACGATAGGGAAGTTCAGGGAGAAGGAATGATTTGCCAACCGTTGCACCAGTTCGTGCAAATAAGATGTCGTCCTTTGAAACCTCATAGGCTTCAGCCTTGCTCGCATCTTCATTTGCAAAGGGTACGTTATCCCATTGGATTTTATTGTCCTGAATGTCCGTAATTCTGATGTAACGATGTCCAGAGCCATCGGCGTTGGAGGTGCATGTCAGTCCATATTGAATGGCTTCGACGCACTCACTGAGGCGCGTGTCTAGCCACCCCTCGACAGCGTCATTCCACGACCTCCGCCGCCACGTCCTCCACGGCATCGGCAGAAAACTCCTCCATCAGCGCGCGGATTTCCTCCAATGCGGTAGAGAGGTGCCCTTCAATCGCGGCGCAAATATCCGCCGGGTCGGACAATCCCTCTTCGGCATCCGCGCTCGAATCCTTGAGCCAGGAAATATCCAGATTATCGCCGCGCGTAAGAATCTCCTCGCGCGTAAAACGGCGGAAGCGGCCGGTCTCGCCTTCATCCCGGCGCTTGGCCTTGCCGTTCGGGTCTTTGCCATAGGCGGCGCAAAAAGCGTCAAAATCCTCCGCCCGGAGCGGGTTGGTCTTGCCGTAGGAAGGGGCGTTGGCGCGGAGGTCGTAGATCCACACCGCCTTGGTGGCATCCTTCACCGGCGCGTCATCGGTTGAGCGGGTGAAGAACAGCACATTGGTTTTCACCCCCTGGGCGTAGAAAATGCCGGTGGGCAGGCGCAAGATGGTATGCAGGTCGCAGCGGTTCATCAGCATCTGGCGCAGTTGCTTGCCGCGCCCGTCATCGAACAGCACATTATCCGGCACCACAATGGCGGCGCGCCCGCCGGGTGCTAAGGCGCGGATGCAATGCTCCACGAAAGGAAGCTGATAGGAAGAAACGCGGTCGGTGATGGTAAAATCATCCCGCGTCGGCGGCCCGCCCGCAGGGCCAAAGGGCGGGTTGGTGAGGATGAGGTGCGCGGCCTTGAATTTTGGCGCGGCACCGGCGGGGGAGAGCGTATCCGCCAGCTCGAAATTCTCCGGCTCGATGGAATGCAAATGCAAATTCATCAGCAGCAGGCGGAACGTGTCCGGCACATTCTCCACCCCGCGCAGGGCGGATTTGAACTGGAAATCCTGCTCCTTGCGCGAGAGGTCGAAATAATCATCGCTTTGCTCGCGCATAAAACGGTCAGCGGCGATGATAAACCCGCCCGTCCCGGCGGCAGGGTCTTGGATGATCTCGCCCGGCTGCGGCTGGGTCAGCCTCACCATCACGTCAATCAGCACGCGTGGGGTAAAATACTGCCCGGCGCCGCGCTTGGTCTCCTCGGCCATTTTCTGCAACAGGCCCTCATAGGTGTCACCGAAGGCATCACGCTCCTCAGTGAACCAGTGCAGCGCGTCGATGGCGTCAATCAGCTTGCGGAGATTGGCAGGCTCGCGGACGATGGTGGAAGCGTTCTGGAATATGGCGACAACCGCGCCGTTTTTGGTCTCGGCCGGGTTGCCAAGTGCGGTGAGAAGCTGACGGTAGGTTTGCAGCACCTCCGTCTCCGCAGCCGCCTTCAGCGCGCCCCAGCGGTATTTGGCCGGAATGCTCAGCTCGATTTTCTTACCCTGGGCGTCCGTCTTCTCGGCGGCCATTTTCAGGAAGAGCAGATAGGTCAGCTCGGTCACATATTGCTGGTAGGTCACGCCGTCCTTGCGGAGCAGGGCGCACAGGCGCCAGAGACGGTTCACAAGCTCAGGTGACGGATTCATAGGCTCTCCAGGTTACGCGGCGTGGCTATCCCAGATGGCGGTGTTCAGGTCTTTGAGCACGGCGTCAAGCTCATGGCCGAAATCCCGGTCGATCACCGCAAACCCGCCATCGCGCGGGAAGACGCCCTCGTTGAACAATTCCGGGTCGCCTACCGGCTGGGATTTCAAGGCTTTCCCGATACGGTTGAGCCACTGGCGCTGTTTTTGTGTCCAGTCCCGGCTGGCGAGGATGCGCCGCACGCCGTTATCCACACGGGTGGCGTAAGGCACCAGCGGATCGCCAATGGCGGCCTGGCGCACGAAGCCGATAATATGCGCGGCAATATCCGCATTGCGGGCGCGGCCATAGGCCTGGCGCAGAGCGGCTTCGGAAAAACCATTCTCATCCAGCAGCCGGGCGAGGGATTTCAGCGCCTCGCGGGTAAGCTCACGCGGGCGCTGCGTGGCGGCGATGAGCGCGGGGGTGGTGTTCATATTGTCACGAATGAAATGCTCGAAAGCGTCGATATAATCCGCCGGGCTGGCTGTGGCGCCGTAATCATCCTCCACGGAGAGCAACTCATCCTCATGCTCGGAGATGAACACACCATTGCCCCGCCCCTCCGGGCGCACGGCATCCAACGTCGCGGCCAGAGTGGGGTGCTGGCCGAAGAAGGCGAGGGTTTCCGCCGGGGCGGCATCTTTCAACCGGTCGGGCAGCTCATCCAGATTGCCCAGAACAGTTTCCAGCGCCTCCCGCCGCGCGCCCTCCAGGCGGCGGAGTTTCAGGCGCAGCTTCACCACGATCTGATCGCGCACGAAGGCGCGGTCTTCCTCGGAGGGCGCGCGTTCGAGGTCCGCCAGCAGGGTGGTAAAGGTAAGCCCCGGGTCCGCCACCACGGGGCGCATGTCCGTGAAGTCTTGAAGATTGGTGTAGATGTCAACCGCATCAAAAATGCGGAAATATTCCTTGCCGATTTCGTCGCAGCGGCGGGTGGCGCGGCCAATCATCTGGTCATAGAGGATGCGGCTGTTCACCCGGCGCACGAAAACGAGGTTGGTGATGGCGGGAACGTCGATGCCGGTGGTGAGCAGGTCCACGGTGACGACGTATTTGGGGCGCGGGTCGTTCTTGAAGGCTTTGATCCGGTCCAGGGGCTTGTCCACCGTGCCCGTGATTTTTTCCACAAGGTCGTGGGGCTGCGGGCCGTATTCCTGCTCCAGGGCGTATTCAAGTGCTTTCACCAGAGTATCCGCATGGTCATTCCGGGCGGCAAAAATCAGGGTTTTACCGCGCTCGGTAGGCGGGCATTCCAGGGCAATGGCCTCGGCCACGGCACGGTTGAAAGGCTCCGTGTAAACCTTCTTGTTGAACTCCGCGACCTCGAAGCCAACCTCATCGGGGAGGTTGAACAGGTCCACCTGCCCGGTGCGCGGGTCGATGATGCTCACCTCCTCGTCTTTATTAAAGGTGATGCCGGTTTGGCTCAGCGCGGTCGTGATGCGCCGGGGCGGGCGGTGGTCGATCAGGTAGCCGTCGATAACCGCCTGGCGATAGCTGTAGCGATAGACCGGGTTTCCGAAAATCTCGCGTGTGTGGAGTGCCGGGGTGGCGGTGAGGGCAATTCGAGTCGCGTCAAAATATTCCAGCACGCGCTTATAGGCGGAAAGGTAGTCTTCCAGATTACGGAAGCCGAGATCATCCTCCCGCAACTCGGCATCCAGCGTGTAACCGCGATGCGCCTCATCCACGATGATGAGATCATAGGTGCCGGGGTGGGGCGCTGCACGGTGGGGTCATCGAAGGCGCGGCGGGTCATGGCCTGCACCGTTGCCACCTGCACACGGTCGGTCGCCTCGGGGAATTTCCTGTCCAGGTCCGCTATGGGGAATATCTGGTCGAATTTGAGGAAGCCGGATGCCTCGGTGGTGCTCATCGCATCCAGCGTCTGGCGGCCCAGCGCGTTGCGATCCACCAGGAAGAGGATACGGCGGAACTGCTTGCGCCGGAGCAATTCATACATCAGCGCGATGGCGAGGCGCGTCTTGCCGGTGCCGGTAGCCATGGCGAGCAAAATGCTGGTCTGCCCGCGCGCCACGGCGGCCTCAACAGCGGCGATGGCCTCGTTCTGGTAGGGGCGTAGGCCCTGGATGCCAAGCTCGCGGTCAGCCTCCGCCGCCGGGTTGGTTCGGGTCTGCTCTAGGCGCTCGGTAAGGTCTCGGGGGGAGAACCATTCCACCAGGGCGCGCGGCGGGCCACCACCGGGCCGGGCATCCCAGAACCAGATGCCGGATTTGGTCTCCAACTGCTTCACATAAGGGCGGCCATTCGTGGCGAAGGTGAAGGGGACGCGGAACCGCTCCGTGTCATGGGTCCAAGGGCTGGCGGGCAGCGTCTCGTCCGGGGTGAGGGTGATGTCCCGCGCATAGCGTTTGGCCTGGCCGAGACGTCCGGGACATCCGTGATGCCCCGTTTGGCCTCGATGACACCGACACAGCGGCCTTCGATGAACAGGGCATAATCCACCGGGCCGCTGGCGGTGGGCCATTCCGCGATGGCGATGGCCTGGCCGGGTGCGGGGCGCGTGCCGTTGGCGTGGCGGAACAAGGCGGTGTCCACCGTCCAGCCCGCCGCGCGGAGTTGGTCATCAATGAGGATGCGGGTGGTGGCCTCATCCAGCTCAATCTTGTCCGCCTGCTGCTGGCCAAGCTGGGTGAATAGGGCGAGTTGCGGCGCGGGGGTAGCCTGGGCCGCAGCCTGGGCGGCCTTAAGGGCGGCTTCGGCCTGCTTCAGCCCGGCTTCCGTCTCCGTGGCGTATTGCTCCCAGAAGGTGCGGTCCTCCTGCGCGGCGTGGGTTTCCGCCATGGCGTTGAGGTGGGCTTCCCGCGCTTCTTCCGCCGCCAGCCGGGCCTTTGCCTCGCGGTCGGTGCTGGCCTGGACCTCGGCACGCAGCTTCTCCACCTCCTCCCGGAGTGCGGCGGAAGCATCCAGCGGCGGCGCGGGCGGGATGAACGGGCCGGGCTTGAAGTTGGGGGTATTGTTGTAGGTCTGGTGAAACCACACCGCCGCGAGCCGTGCGATTTTCAGGGCTTGCAGTGCCTGGCCCTGGGTTCCGGTATCCTCATGGGCCGCCGCGTTGCCCAGTTGCTTCAGGTGAAAGAACAAATCCGCCACCTGGCGGGGCAGCACTGACCGGGTGCGGAGGGCGCGCAGCGTGTCATCAAAGCTGGCGCCGGTGGCGGGCAGCAGCCCATGGCGCGCGGCAATGTCCTTGGCGATGAACTCACCCATCTGCCGGAGCTTGATTAGCGCCCCGGGCGCGTCATCGAAAAAATACCGCTCGGCCAATGCCCCAAGCCGGGCAAGGCGCTCATCCGCCGTCGCTAGAAAGCTGAAATTGCCCGAAGCCTCCATAGGGAGGAGCCTAGTCGATTTTGGTACGGATTCAATATACTGTGGGAAGGAAGGCCCTTGGGCCGAATGCTAACGAAAATCGGGGAGACGAAAAAATGGATATTGAGTCAGGCTGTTGGGTCCGGCTGATCGATGCGGCGGCATTCGCCTTGAGGCTTCATGCGGAGCAACGCCGCAAGGGCAGCGACACACCTTACATCGCGCATCTGCTCGGCGTAGCGAGCCTCGTGCTGGAGTTTAACGGTGACGAGGATCAGGCGATTGCCGGTCTGCTGCATGACGCTATCGAGGATCAGGGCATCGAGCAGGAGCCTGTCATCAAGGCAAAATACGGTCTGCGTGTGGCCACCATCGTGCGCGGCTGCACCGACGCAGAGACACTTCCAAAGCCGCCCTGGCGTGCGCGCAAGGAAGCCTACATCGCGCACCTTGAAGAAGCCGGGCCGGATGTTTGGCTCGTGTCATGTGCAGACAAGCTCTACAACGCCCGCGCCATCGTTACCGATTTACGCACCCTTGGCGAGGAAATGTTCTCACGGTTCACCGGCGGCAAGGAAGGTACGCTGTGGTATTACCAAAATCTGGCCACGGCTTTCGCACGCATCATGCCGGGGAGTCTGTCTTCGGAACTTGGCGTGGCTGTGGATGAGATGAGGCGGCTGGCCGGGTGATCCGCCGCCGCGCGCCAATCCTATCCGCGCCCGCCAATGGTTAAAGATAAAGATTCAATATTGAAAACAAAAGAAGAATCAGAGTTTTTAAGGAGAATCACTAATTACAAGTTCTTCTCTAATCCGAACTTCCCAAGCGGAGAGGGTTCCGGTTGCTGCCACAGTTCGCCTAGCCAGACCCCGAAGCCGGGACGTCTGGTTAGACTGCGACAGCGGAGGCACTTCCCGAAGGGAGCCGGGCCCCATAGCTGCAAGCATCCGGCAACGCGCGCCGTATCTCAGGTCTACCCGGCCGGATAAGAAGGGCGCTTGGCGTGACAAGTCTGCCCGTCTTCGTGCGTTCCGTGTTGCGCCCCGGTAAACCGGCGGACGACCCGCCCAGTCACTAGGCCCGGCTACGCAACAGTTCCCCCACGGTTGCCGGGTTGTTCCTCCGATGCGGCGCCGCCAGTACTACCAGACCACGGCATCGGCTTTCTCACCCGTCAGCAGTTTCATCGTGTGGCACTGCTGAAGAGCGACCCGGACGAAACACACCATCCCGGCCTGTGAAAGCTGCCGTCACGACTTGTTTAGGAGAAAAACTTACGTGGTTGATGGGGGGAACCCTACCTTGTGCTCAGCGCACCCTCGGGGCAGGCAGAATGAGTGATCCGACACGACATTCTATTGCATCCTCAGAGTAAGACACACGACCGTGTTCACGGCGTGCACGGCCCTACTCTGCCTTGCTACCTCTAATCCGGCGTCGGGAGCGGATTTCCCGGACAATCGCCGCAAAACAAGGGCGAACGGCCGAAGAATCTGGAGCCCTTCGCTCGACCCCTCGGACCATGAAGTGCACACGTGCCATTTCTTGGTAATAATCAATAAAAGCATAGTTGAGCGCCCCTCCAGCAGCGGCGCCCGCTATCGGAACGGCTTGTGTCATAATTTTCTCAGAGACCACCACGCCAAATCTGGCCGCAACGGTTTTGATAACTAGTTCGATGCCTGCGTGGCTCAGGCCGGTTCGCGCGGCCCAATAGCCAAGATCGGCTTCATCATCTTCTGACAGAGGGCTGCCAACCGCGAAAACTTCGATACAAGCCCGCTTTGTTTCATCACTTTTGATGTCCTCCCCTGGGAACGAACGAGCAATGTCCGCGACAGAACGCATGATATTGGCGGTTGTAATCGGCAAATCCCAGAGCAGCCCAGGAAGGCCAAAGAAACCACCAGAAAGACCACTCGCTACAACAACGGCCTTATGGAGCCACTCCCAACGATCACCAATACCGTCTGCATCGAGTCCGGTCATCGCCCCAGACTGGAAGTTCCAAAGAAAATCCTGTGTGATCTCTTGGACCTTCTCAGAGACATCCAGGCCGAATTTATCCTTCAGTACATCTTGTACCCGCTCACCGACCCATGAAGTTGCATCACCCAGCGATTCGACGATTTTCATCACGATATTGCGAGCATCGAGCATCTTTGTGGCTGCTTGCCATAGCTGTTCACAATCGTCCTTACTTATGCCAACGCAGGCATTTGTGCGACCGAAGATAGACTCGTCCATGCGTTCCTCACTCGATAAATATTGCGAACAAGCAAAGCTTTCCCAATATTTATCCAAAACCGATAAGGCAAGAGAAGAAATACGGTATTCGCCGAAGCGGTGATTAACCAAGACGGCCCTGATAAAACACGCCATTCGGCCAGCAAAAGAGGAAACCTTATGCGGTGGCGCGGAGGTGATTGATGGCGACTTCAATATGAAGCAGCGTAAAAACTCGCACCTTACGCTCAGCCGCGCCTTCAGGCCCCGGCCAACGGGCAATGGCATCGGCCATCACATCAATAGCCAGGGGAACGCCTGATTCATGGTTCAGCCAATCAACCGTTGCCAGCAGTTCCAACCCATGGGAGATTGGAAGCCGTCGATGATATTGGCAGCCTCATCAAGCGCGGGCCGATAGGGGCTGGCATCCGGTGAGGTCAGGTAGGCGCTGATTTGATCCTGACGGTCATGCCGGAAGTGGAGCGGATCGAACGGGCGCGCGTCTGCCACCCGCCGTTCGCAGGTGATGTAGCTGCCATCAAGGCTATCGAGCAGATGCCGGACTTTATCCGAGTAGGGCCATAGCGATTGGCCGTAAAATCATCAGCGATCAGAACCGGCAATTTGAGGCGCTGGGTTGCCCGGTGCAGGAACCACGCCAGCTTCTGGGCTTCAAGCATCGAACAGTCGAAGCCCAGCACCTCGTAGCGCCGGATCATCTCCGCCATCGCCGCGCGGGCGGGCGTCAACTTTTCGACGCCATTGCGCTTAACGACGTTTTGGTAGGTTTTGGTCGGTTCAAAAACGATGATCTCGCAGTCGTGACCGGCAAGCGACTCGGCGATCAAGTGTTTCACCCTGGCCCAATCCAGGCCGCCATTGCCCGCACCGAGCGGCGGGATGGCAATCGAGCGGATGCCGCGCGCCTCGATTTCTTGCCCGAGCGCAGCGAGGCCGTGTTCAATCCATTCAAGGCGGGAGGGATTCCGCCAATGCTGCTTGGTGGCAAAATTGATGATGTAACGCGGGCCAAGCATGTCATGGCGTTCGGTAATGAACAGGCCGCCGGGTTCAAGCTGCCCGGCCTTGCAGGCGGCTTCATAGGCCCGGAAATTATCCGGGTAGGCTTCCTTGAACATCAGGGCAATGCCCTTGCCGCTGATTCCTACCGTGTTGACGGTATTCACGAGCGCCTCGGCCCTGGATTCCAGAAGGTTGCCTTGGGTATAGCGGAGCATCAGAAATACCACCCTGGGCGGACGAATACCTTAACCGCGCTTGCCGCAGCCGCGACGGCTGCTTCCACAATGGGCTTGGCGCTCCCCGACGCGCAGGCGACACCGAGCAGCGCGCCCGGAGGGACGTGACGGTGGGCCAGGGCTTCGGCTTGATAGCGTTCCATCTTGTCTAAATAGCTATCATCGCGGGCGAAGTCATGTCGACGCAGAATATCCCAGTCGATTATCTCTCCCAGGCGGCTCTGGTCGGTGGTCCACTCGGCTGTTGCAACATAAGCATGGCGATCCGTGAACAGGAGGGTGACGCCATTCTGGGTCATGCTTTGGCAAGATGAGACTAAAATAACGATCTTATCGTTATCGAGCTGGGCAATCCCGCCGCGCCCCGTCTTGATGTTGAGGAGCATCGGCGATTTTGGGGTGAAGTAGAACGGAACATAATCCGCCAGCGTCCCGCCGGGGTGCAGCGGCACCGTTCGGTGGGTACGCTTGCCGATCAGCTCAGGATTGCCGATGGCCACGAAATCAGGATCAACCACGGCACTGTTGGCACAATGAAGGCCATTCGCCAGCAACCAGGGCAGGTTGGCAATGTGGGTGATGCGGAACAGCAGGCCGCGTTCGGGGTGAGATTAATCGGCATGTAGCCGGTGACTATCCCGTGACGCCGCGTTTACCACAAGTCCGCATTGGCAGGGCGTTCTCCGGACAAGAAGATTTTGTGTCTGGAACCTATGTGGAACCTGCGGCAAAATCCAGGTCGCCAATATTTGGCATAACTTATTGAAAACCCTGGCGGACCCGGCGCGATTCGAACGCGCGACCTTTGCCTTCGGAGGGCAACGCTCTATCCAGCTGAGCTACGGGTCCGGCTTGGAAGCCCTTCTAGCGGTATCAGCCTGCCGGGGCAACTGTCGGGGCGGCCAGGGCGGCGGCCTTGGCGAGGCGCTGCGTCTGGCCGCCGGAGAGTGGGGCCGGCACTCCAAAATCCTTGCACGTTCAGGCCATGGGTTTGGGCGCTGAAGGGGGCATGTAAGGCGCTGTGAAGAGGGAGCCGTGATAGGCGCCGCGGGCGGTGCGCAGGGCGACGATGCTCCAGAGCGCGGTGAAAATGCCGGTCAGCACATGCCCGGCCAAAATAAAGGCCGCCAGCCCCGTCTGCGCCCCCAGCGCGTTGGTCGCCAGGATGAACACGCCGAGCGGAAAGGTGAAGCCCCACCAGCCCATGTTGAAGGGCAGACGATGCGGGCGCTGCACCAGAACCATCGCCACCGCCAGCGCCAGCCACCAGGCGCCATAGGCCCAGATCACCAGCCCGCCAATCACCCCCAGCCCCTGCGCCACCGGGCCGATAAAGGCGAGATGCCCGCCCGCGAACGCCCCCGGCGCCGCCTGGCCCAGCAACAGCAGCCCCAGCGCCCCCGTCCCCAGCGGCCCCAGAGCCAGCCAGGAAGAGACCGCCAGCTCCGGCGCCGGCAGCGAATGCAGCACCAGCCGCAGGAACAGAATGGTGAGAATACCCAGCGCCAGCGGCACCGAAAGCGCCCACAGCCCATACCCGGCCAGCACCAGATTGGCCGCCACGTCCTGCGGCAGATGCGGCGCCAGCAGCGCCCCGCTGGCCGCCGCCACCTCGCAGGCGACGATCGGCAGCAGCCAGACGCCGGTCATCGATTCCAGCATATGTTTCTGCGTCACCACCATGGCGAGCGGCACGCCCAGCCCGGTGAGCACCGAGAGCAGCGCATCCACCTCCCATAGCCGCAAGGCCAGCTGCGGGTCATGCCCGAAGGCCAGGGTGCCGTTGGTGATGGTCGCCAGCCCCATCGGGATCGCGCCCAGGAACATCGGCATCACCGGATGGCTGAAAATCTTCGCCGCCTGGCGCGGATACAGCGCCCAATGCGCCAGATAAGCCAGGGAAAACACCGAAAACAGCACGATATTCGCCCGCCAGATCTCCGCCGCCAGCCCCGGCAGCCAGGCCGGGCCGGGCAGCTGGTTGAGCAGCAGCGCGAACACGCCGGTGCCCATGGTGACGGTGAACCAGTTGGGCGTGAAATGGCGCACCAGCTCGAGCGGATGCGCATGATGGGTAAAGGGTCGAGCGAACATTTGTGACCTGCCTTTCGCCCGCTGATCTAGGCCGCGCGAAACAATCTTAAAAACTGATAGTTTTTGTTCGATTGATAAAATTGGTTTATGTATTTCGCATGACCCTCGAACAGCTCCGCATTTTCGCCGCCGTGGCCGAGCGCCAGCATATCACCCGCGCCGCCGCCGCCCTCAATCTCACCCAGGCGGCGGTCTCGGCCTCCATCGCGGCGCTGGAGACGCAGCATGACGTGAAATTGTTCGATCGGGTGGGGCGCAATATCGCGCTCACCGAAACCGGGCGGCTGTTTCTGGAGGAGGCGCGGGGCGTGCTGGCGCGGGCGGCGGCGGCGGAGACGGCGCTGCGCGACTATGCCGGGCTGCGCCATGGCCAGCTTGCCGTGCATGCCAGCCAGACCATCGCCAGCTATTACCTGCCGCGGCTGATCACCGCCTTCAAAGCCCAACATCCGGGCTTCACCATCAATCTCGCCATCGGCAACACCGCCCAGGTGGCGCGCGCGGTGACGCTGGGCGCGGCGGAGCTGGGCTTCGTGGAAGGGCCGCTGGACGATCCGGGGCTGCTGGTGGAGCCGGTGGCGGCGGAGCGGATGGCCATCGTCACCCCGCCCGGCCATGACTGGGCCAGGGGCGGCGAACTCACCAATGCGGATCTGCGCCGCGCCGCCTGGGTGTTCCGGGAAGAGGGCTCGGGCACGCGCGAGGCGTTTCTGGCGCACCTGGCCGAACGCGGCATCGCGCTGGAGGCGCTGAACATCACCCTCACTTTGCCTTCCAACGAGGCGGTGCGCGAGGCGGTGGCGGAGGGCGCCGGGGTGGCCTGCCTCTCGCCCTTGGTCTGTGCCCGGGCGCTGAGCGCCGGGGCGTTGCGGCGGGCCAATCTGCTGCTGCCGCCGCGGCCCTTCCAGGCGGTGCGGCATAAGCAGCGCTACGTGCCGAAAGCCGCCGGCGCCTTTCTGGCGCTGGCGGCGAAAATGCCGCCTTTTATCCCCTGAGAACGGGCAAGCCCGCCTGCATCCAGGCGGAGATGCCGCCTTCCAGATGCCCCGCCACCGGCATGCCGGCCTGCGCGCATAAATTCGCCGCCATGCGCGAGCGCTTGCCGACACCGCAGAGCAGCACCACCTCGCCGGAGGGCAGCGCCGAGGGGTCGAAGCTGGAAAGCGGCAGGTTCATCGCGCCCTCGATTCGCGCCGCCTCGCATTCCTGCGGCTCACGCACATCGACGAGGATGATGCTGTTGGCCGCCAGCGCGTCTTTCAGCGCGAACGGGTCATACAAAGTGAAGGGGCGGGAGGCGGAGCCGGTGCTGGTCATATTGGACGTGTCCTGTCACGGGATCGAGATTGCGGCGGGTTTAGGCGCGCTGGCGGGGGGCCGCAAGCACGGGCCGGTTACAACGCCTTAAGCCTCAATCAGGGTGACCAGCCGGGGGGCGCCAGCTCGAACCCCGCGAACTCGAAGGCCGGGGCAACGACGCAGGAGACCAGGCTCCAGGGCCCGCGCGCGCGGGCCGCCTGCCAGGCCGCCTTCGGCACCACCGCCTGCAACGCCTCGCCGGCGGCGAGGTTCGGGCCAAGCCGCAATGTCTCTCTGCCGATGCCAAGTTCCAAAGCCGCGCCGCCTTGCCAGAGCCAGAGCTCGGCGGCATCGACCCGGTGCCAGTGCGAACGCTCGCCCGCTTCCAGCAGGAACAGGATGGAGCTGGCGGCCCCTCGCCCGCCTTCGGCCGGGCTGTCGCGCCAAAGCTCGCGGTAATGCCCGCCTTCGGGATGCGGGCGCAGGGCCAGGGCTTCTTTCACCGCTTCGGCGGCAAGGGTGGGGTCGCGCAGATCGATGCTCATGTCACGGACCTACATTGCGCCCGCCCGCGTTGCCAGAGTGCGAGGGGCCCGCCTACTCTGGCAAAAATGCCCCCTGCCCCGCCCGCGCCGCGTCCGCGCCTCACCCATGCCCAGCTGTTCAGCGGATTTTTCATGGCCGGGATCATGGGGTTCGGCGGCGTGCTGCCGATCATCCGGCGGATGATCGTCGATGAGCGCGGCTGGCTGAGCCAGCAGGAATTCAGCGAGCTGTTCTCGCTCTGCCAATCGCTCCCCGGCGCCAATGTGGTAAATCTCAGCTTCGCCTTCGGGGCGCGGGAGGCCGGGGTGAGCGGCGCGGCGGCGGCGATGTGCGGGTTGATGAGCGCGCCGGTTGCCATCGTGCTGGGCTTGGGCGGGCTTTATACGCGCTATGGCGGGCTGGCCCCGGTGCGCCACGCGCTGCTCGGGCTGGCGGCGACCGCGGCGGGGCTGGTGCTGGGAACGTCGCTGCGCATCGCGGTGCCGATCGTGAAAAGCTGGCGCAATGCGGCGCTGGCGCTGGCGGTGTTCGGGCTGGCGGTGGGGCTGCATGTCTCGCTGCCTTATATCGTGCTGATCGTGCTGCCGCTTTCGGTCTATCTCTCCTGGCGGGCGGTGACGTGAACATTCTGGGCGAGATCGCGCTGCTGTTCGGCAAGCTCTCGCTGCTGGCGGTGGGCGGGGCGAATTCCACCGTGCCGGAGCTGGCGCAGGTTGTCGTGAACCAGAAACATTGGCTCACCGCCTCGCAATTCGCGCAGCTCTACGCGATCGCCAACACCGCGCCGGGGCCGAATGTGATCCTGGTCACCGTCATTGGCGCGCATGTGGCCGGGGTGGTGGGCGGGCTGCTGGCGACGCTCTGCATGGTGCTGCCGGCGGGGATCGTCGCGGCGATGGTCGCGGCCTTGTTCAACAAGCACCGGCAGGCGCGCTGGCGGCGGGTGGCGCAGGCCTCGCTGCTGCCGCTCACCGCCGGGCTGGTGCTCGCCACCTCCTATGTGCTGGTCCGCCAGTCCGACACCGGCTGGCTCACCGCTTTGCTCACCGCCGCCACCACGCTGCTGGCCTGGCGGACCAGGCTGCATCCGCTCTGGATGTTCGGGGCGGGGGCGCTGCTCGGGCTGGTATTTCTGAATTAAATTTGGGGCTGTCCCAGATAAATTTCGAGCTCAGGCCTTCAACGCCTTGAAGGATCAGCATTATTTCGATCATTGCAGGGTTTCGCCTTTTGCCCGTGGCGTCAAGGGGTTGACTCGCCTTCGGCGACGCGCGGCGAAGCCGCGCGCCCTTGACGCCACGGGCAAAAGGCGAAGAGACTCGGGATCGACATAATGGCCAGATGAATGAAGATCTGGGACAGCCTCTTAAATTTTGGTCGGACCAATTCCGGCTTGCCGGACCTGCCGCGCGGCGGCAAAGCTGGGGCAGTTTTTAAAGAAAAGGAAACCGGTCCGGCCAATGGCAAATAGCTCGCTCTCCACCCGGCTTGAGGGGCTGATCCGCGAGGCGGGCCTGCGCCCTGGCGACAGGCTGCCGGCGGAGCGGGTGCTGGCGGCGCGGCTTGGCGTCTCGCGCGCCAGCCTGCGCGAGGCGCTGCACGGGCTGGCGCAATCCGGCCGGGTGCAGGCGCGGCCGGGCAGCGGACATTATCTGCAGGCGCCGCAACTGGACGAGATCGTCGCCCCTTTGGCCGGGCTGATGCGCCAGAACCCGTCTTACTGGCGCGATGTGATGGAGATCCGCCGGGTGCTGGAGGCGCAGGCGGCCGAGCTGGCCGCGATGCGCGCCACCGAGGCGGACAAGGCCCGGCTCGCGGCGCAGATCGAGCGGCTGGAGGAGATCCATGAGGCGGGCAGCGCGCATGAGGATGCGCAGGGCGATGCGGCGCTGCATCTGCTGATCGCCGAAGCCTCGCACAACCTCGTGCTGCTGCACATGATGCGCGGGCTGTTCGAGCTGCTGGCCGCCAGCATCTCCCACAGCCTGGAAAAACTCTATACCCGCCCGCAGACCTTCCGCATGCTCGCGCGCCAGCATCGCGCCCTGGTTGGCGCCATCACCGCCGGCCAGCCGGAGCAGGCGCGCCGGGCGGCATTGCTGCATCTCGATTTCGTCGCCGCGACGCTGCGGCGGGTCGAGGATGACGAGGCCAGAATGCTGCGCCTCTCCCCTTCCCTGCAACCAGCGAGCGACCCTGCATGATCATCTCCTCGACCACCGATTTCCGCGAAGCCGCCCGCCGGCGCCTGCCGCCCTTCCTGTTCCATTATGCCGATGGCGGCGCCTATGCGGAACAGACGCTGCGGCGCAATATCTCGGATCTGGCCGATCTGGCGCTGCGCCAGCGTGTGTTGAAGAATGTCGCGGATGTCTCGCTGGCCACCACTGTGCTGGGGCAGGAGATGGCGATGCCGGTGGCCATCGCCCCGGTCGGGCTGGCGGGCATGTATGCAAGGCGTGGCGAGGTGCAGGCGGCGAGGGCGGCGGAGAAGGCGGGGATTCCCTTCACCCTCTCCACCGTCTCGGTCTGCCCGATCGAGGAGGTGCAGAACGCGCTCGCCAAGCCGATCTGGTTCCAGCTTTATGTGCTGAAGGATCGCGGCTTCATGCGCAACGCGCTGGAGCGGGCCTGGGCGGCGGGGATCACCACGCTGATCTTCACCGTGGATATGCCGGTGCCGGGCGCGCGCTACCGGGACCTGCATGCCGGCATGTCCGGCCCCAGCGGCCCCTGGCGGCGGGTGTTGCAGGCGATGCTGCATCCCGGCTGGGCCTTCGATGTCGGGCTGAATGGGCGCCCGCATGATCTCGGCAATATCTCCGCCTATCGCGGCCAGCCGACCAAGCTGGAGGATTACATCGCCTGGCTCGGCAATAATTTCGACCCGGCGATCGCCTGGGATGATCTGCAATGGCTGCGGGAGTTCTGGAAGGGCAAGATCGTCATCAAGGGCATTCTCGACCCCGAGGATGCGCGCGAGGCGGTGAAATTCGGCGCCGATGGCATCATCGTCTCCAACCATGGCGGCCGCCAGCTCGATGGCGTGCTCTCCAGCGCCCGGGCGCTGCCGCGCATCGTCGAGGCGGTTAAGGGCGAGCTGACCATCTTTGCCGATGGCGGGGTGCGCTCTGGGCTGGATGTGGTGCGGATGCTGGCTTTGGGCGCGGATGCGGTGCTGCTGGGCCGGGCTTACGTGTATGCGCTGGCCACCGGCGGCGAGGCCGGGGTGACCAAGCTGCTGGAACTGATCGCCAAGGAGATGCGGGTGGCGATGGCGCTGACCGGGGTGACGCGGATTGCGCAGATCAATGGGGAGATTCTGGACCGGGGGTGAGCCCCCGGACAGGACAGGGTTTCGTCCGTAACTGTTGCACCGCAGCAGAAGCCTGACTATGCTGGGATCATTCGTCAGGACCCGGTGAAAATCCGGGTGGCTCTTCCGGCCGCCGATCCGCCGGACAACGCGGGCAACGGGCTTTGCCCCGCCCCTCGCTGAAATTCATTCAAAGATCCCATGACCAAACAATCCTCCTTTTACCGGGACTGGCTTGCCCAGCCTCGCGTCGATTTCCTGTCCGGCCTCGTTGTGGGGCTGGCGCTGATCCCCGAGGCGATCGGGTTTTCCGTGGTGGCCGGGGTGCCGCCGGAAGTCGGGCTTTACGCCTCTGTCGTCATCGCCACCATCATCGCCTTCACCGGCGGGCGGGTGGCGATGGTCTCCGCCGCCACCGCCGCCACCGCCGTGCTGATGGGGCCGATCGTGCATAGAAACGGGCTCGGCTATCTGCTCGCCGCCACCGTGCTGATGGGCGTGTTTCAGATCATCGCCGGCATCTTCAAGCTGGGACGGCTGATGCGCTTCGTCTCGCAATCGGTGATGACCGGCTTCGTCAATGCGCTGGCGATCTTGATTTTCATGGCGCAGCTGCCGCAGCTGATCGGCGTGCCCTACGCGGTGTACGGGTTGATCGCGCTCGGGCTTTTGGTGATTTACGGCTTTCCCTACATCACCAAGGCGTTCCCCGCGCCGCTTGTGGCGATCATCGTCGTCACCTTTGTGAGCTATGTCCTGCATCTGCCGGTGAAGCATGTGGCGGAGCTGGGCGCGCTGCCCACCGGCCTGCCGCATTTTAGCATTCCGCATGTGCCGCTCACCCTCGGCACCTTCCAGCTGCTGGCGCCGCTGGCCCTGGCGCTGGCCGCGGTCGGGCTGCTGGAGACGATGCTGACCGCGCAGATCCTCGACGACATGACCGACACGCCCAGCAATAAAAGCCGGGAATGTATCGGCCAGGGCATCGCCAATATCGGCTCGGCGCTGTTCGGCGGCATGGGCGGCTGCGCGATGATCGGGCAGTCGGTCATCAATGTCACCTCCGGCGGGCGGGGGCGGCTCTCCACGCTGGTGGCGGGAATTTTCCTGCTGGTGCTGCTGGTGCTGCTGCACGGGCTGCTGGCGATCGTGCCGGTGGCGGCGCTGACGGCGGTGATGATCATGGTCTCGATCAATACCTTCTCCTGGCGCTCGATCCCGCAGCTGCGCACCAATCCCTGGCCCTCCTCCATCGTGATGGTGGCGACGGTGCTAACGGTGGTGTTCACCGGCGATCTCTCAAAGGGGTTGCCGTCGGTGTGCTGCTCTCGGGCATCTTCTTCGCCGGCAAGGTCTCGCGGCTGGTGCGTGTCTCCTCGCGTCTGTCCGAGGATGGCGGGACGCGGCGCTATCTGGTCGAGGGGCAGGTTTTCTTCGCCTCCGCCGGGCTGCTGGGCGAGGCGGTGGATGTGCAGGAGACAGCGGTGAAGCGGCTGGAGATCGACGTCTCCCGGGCGCATTTCTGGGACATCTCGGCCGTCGGCGCGCTGGACCGGATTGTGATGAAGGCCAGGCGGCATGGGCTGGAGGTGGAGATCACCGGCCTCAACCAGGCGAGCGAGACGATGGTGGAGCGCTTCGCCGCGCACCGCAATGGCGAGGCGCTGCCCTCGGCGCATTGACCAAGACAACCCCGGGCTGGCCCCGGGTTTTTTATGGGCCGCAGACCAGGGCGGCGCAGCCCATGCCAGCGCTGACGGCGCGGCTGGCATCATCCGCGCGGATGGCGACGCGCACGGCGCCGGGCGGTGGGAGATCGCCGGGGCGCAGCAGGAGCAGCCGCATCGCATCCGGGGCGGCGGCGATGAAGGGGCCGGGCACGCCGACGCCGTCATTGCCAAAGGGCAGCGCCACCACTGCCCCCGGCCAGGCGGCGGCGAGATGCGCGGCGCGGCCCTGGGGCTGCATGGTCAGCGGCGAGGCCATCAGCCCGAAACTGGCCAGAGCGCCCAGCCCCAGCCACAGCGCCAGCAGCGGACGGGGCAAGGCGGGGGCGATGGCGAGCGCCACCCAGGGCAGGGCAAAGGCCAGATAGCGGATCTCGATCGGGGTATTGTGGAATATGACGCCCAGCGCCAGCAATCCGCATGGCGCGGCGGCGGCGAAGGCCAGGAACAGCCGGCCATCGGGACGGCGGGCGGCGAGTCCCGCCCCGGCCAGGGCCAGCAGCGCCAGCAGCAGCGTGACCGCCAGCCGCAGCCCGCCGGCATAAAGCGGCAAGCCCCCGAACAAGGCGGCACCGCCATCGCGTGCCAGCGCCGCCAGCGCGGGCGACCAGGCGAAGGCCGCGAACTGCCCGCCGCGCGAGCCGTGCTGGGCGAGGAAAAACCAGAAACAGGCGGCGAGGAAGGGCAGCATCGCGCCCACCAGCAAGGCGGCGCGGCGCGGGGCGCGGGCGGCCAGCCAGAGCAGCGCCGGGCCGGCGGTGAACACCGCCAGATAATCGGTGAAGGCGGCGGCGCCGAAACAAAGACCGGCCAGGAGCGCCCCGCGCGCATCGCCGCGCAGCAGCGCATAGACACCCCAGATATCCAGCGCCTGCGCCAGCGCGAAGGGCCGCGCCAGGATGCCGGTAAAGAGAAACCCGTAGGAGAGCAGCGCCAGCATCAGCACCGGCGCCACCGCCACGCCGCGCCAGCTGGCGAGCCGCGCCAGCCCCGCCAGCCCCGCCAGGGTGAAGCCGACGGAGAGCAGCCGGGCGGTGAACCACCCCGCCCCGGCGACGCGGCGCCAGCCTTCCAGCAGCCAGAAATAAAGCGGCGGATGCACATCGCCCTGGCGCAGATCATGCGCGATCTGCCCCAAATTGCCGTGCGGGGCGTAGAGCCAGCGCACGCTCCCGGCGGTGAACACGGCTTGCGGCCAGTCCGGCCTGGCATGGCCGGCGGTTAAAAAGATCGAATAGGCCTCGTCATATTCCGGGCCGCGCAGCCAGGCCGCCAGGACAAGCAGAAGGCCCGCCAGCGCCAGCAGGATCAGCTCAGAGCGGCGGCCGTTGCGCGCCACGCTGGTCCAGATCCAGGTCGATGCAGGCCCAGGCGGGAGCCTGGGCGTGGCCCGTGGAGAATGGCGGCACGTTCGGCCTGGCGGTGCCCCCCACACAAGCCGCGCGCCTCTGGATGCGTGCCATCAGCTTCCGAATTCCTGCTCGATGCGTGGATCATATTGCCGGGCCAAAGCGAGATCCGCCTTGGCGGCGTCCTGATCGCCGGCGTCCTGCTCGGCCAGGCCACGGCCATAGAGGGAGCTGGCCAGATGCGGGTCGAGCTTCAGCGCCTGGTCGTAGGCGGCGATGGCCCTCTTGGCGTCCTTCAGCTTCAGATAGACATAGCCGGTGGAATCCTGCGTCGCCGCGTCGCTGTCATTCAGGCTCAGCGCCTGCTGGCAATAGCTCAGCGCCTCGCTGAACTTGCCGTCCAGCGCCAGGAACCAGCAGCGATTATTCAGATCCGGCGCGGATTTCGGGCGCAGCTTTAACAGCTCCCCCTCATCGGCGGCGGCCTCGGCATATTTATGCGCGTTGCCATAGGCGATGGCGCGGTCCTCATAGGCGGGCTGATAGCGGGGATCGAGGCTGATCGCCTTGCTGTCATCGGCGATCTCGGCCGTGGTCTGGCCGCCCGCCTGCTCCAGCATGGCCCGGGCGGCATAGGCTTGCGGGGCCTTGGCATCGAGGGCGATGGCGCGGGTGACATCCTGCAAGGCCATATCCGGCTGGTGCATCTGGCTATAGGTGCCGGCGCGCAGCAGCAGCACATGGTAGAGCAGCTTCGGATCGCCACCGGCCTTGTCCACCGCCTGGGACAGATCCTTGATCTCGGCCTCCGGCTGCTTGAGCTGGTCCTCCACCCCGGCGCGCTGGAGGTAGAGCCGCGCATCGTCCGGCGCGAAGGCGATGGCGCTGGCAAGATCCGCCAGCGCCGGTTGCGGCTGATGCGCGGCCAGCTCGATCAGCGCGCGTTTTTCATAGAAGCCGGGAGTGGAGGGGGAGAGGCTGATCGCATGGCTTTCATCCGCCAGGGCCGCCGTCAGATCGTTCTTCTGCAACGCGGCGGTGGCGCGGGCATCGAAGCCGATGGCGTTGCCGGGGTCCAGCGTCACCGCCTGGTTGGCGTCCGCCAGGGCTGCGTCCGGCCGTTCGAGCGCGGCTTCGGCCAGGGATTTGTCGGTGAAGGCGGCGGCGTCGCGCGGGTTGAGCTGGGCGGCCTTCTGCGCATCCGCCAGCGCGGCGGGGAAATCGCGCATCTGCAGCTCGGTGAAGGCGCGGTCCACATACGGGCCGGATGCGGACGGGGTGAGGGCGATGGCGCGGCTGGCATCGGCCAGGGCGGCGGGGAACTGGCCGAGCCGCGCCTCCACCTCGGAGCGCGCCGCCAGCCCCAGCGCATCATCGGGGCTCGCCTGCAGCAGGGCATTATCCTCGCGCAGCGCCTCCTCGCTGTGGCCGGCGGCGGCGGCGGCGATGCCGCGAACCAGATGCACGCGCGGATCGGTGCTGCCCAGGGTCGCGGCCTGGTTGGCATCCGCCAGGGCGGTTGCCATGTCGCCAGTCGCCAGCTCGGCCATGGCGCGGTCGATCAAGGCGGTATCGTCATCGGGGCGAGGGCGAGGGCGGCGTTCTGGTCGGCCAGGGCGGCGCGCCAATCATTGCCGGAGAGTTCGATCTCGCCGCGCAGAACCAGCGGCGCCGGGCTGTTGGGGATCAAGGCCTGGGCCTGGTTCACCGCCGCCAGCGCCTCGGGCAGCTGGTGCAAGGCGAGATAGGCGCGCGCCAGCGTGACATGGATGCCGCCATTCTCGGGTTGAGAGCGATGCCGGCCAAGGCGTCCGCCAGCGCCGGCTGGGGCTGGTGCAGTTCCAGCTCGGCCAGAGCCCGGTTGTTACGGGCCTCGAAATCATAGGCCTCCATGTCCTGCCCGGCATCGAGGACGGCGCCGCAGCCTTGCAGGGCGGCGGTGGGGTCATGGCTCTCGCACGCCGCCAGGGCGGGCGGCGCATCGGAGAATGCCGGCGCGGCGGCAAGGAAGGCGAGGCTGGACAGGAGGCAGAGACGCCGCATCATTCATCCTTCAAGGCGCGGCCCATCAGCGCCGCCATGGTCTGCGTCACATTCATTTCACCGGACAGAAGATTTGTCACGGCCTGCGTGATCGGCATCTCAACCTTGGCGCGCGCGGCGCGGGCGAGCAAGGCCGGGGCGGTGAGCACGCCTTCCGTCACCGCCGCGCGCGCGCCCAAAATCTCCGCCAGCGCGCGCCCCTGCCCCAGCCCGAAGCCCAGCGAATAATTGCGGCTGCTGGCGCCGGTGCAGGTGAGCAGCAGATCGCCCAGCCCGGAGAGGCCGGCGATGGTCTCGGGCTTGCCGCCCAACGCCTCGGCCAGCCGGGCGATTTCGGCGAGGCCACGGGTGATCAAGCCAGCGCGGGCATTCTCGCCCAGCCCCGCCCCCATCACCACCCCGGCGGCGATGGCGATGACATTCTTCGCCGCCCCGCCCAGGGCCGCGCCGATGATGTCCGCCGCGCCATAGAGGCGAAAGCTCGGCGTGTGCAGGGCGGCGATGAGATCGGCCCGCAAGGCCGCATCCGGCGTCGCCAGTACCGCGGCGGCGGGCAGGAAGGCGGCGATTTCATGCGCGAAATTCGGACCGGTGAGGATGGCGCAGGGGCGCGGCGCGACAATCTCCGGCGGCAGCGCCAGGCTGCCCGTCTCCAGCCCCTTGCAGCACAGCACCAGAGGCGGTCCGGGCGGCAGGCTGGGCAGGATGGCGCGCAGATGCTGCATCGGCACCGCCAGCAGCAGGATGTCGGCTGTTGGCATTTTGGCGGTGACGCGCAGCGCATCCGGAAAGCGCGCCCCCGGCAGGCGGGGATTTTCCCGTGCTGCCTGCATCTGCTCGGCTTTCTGCGCATCGCGGGCCCAGAGCGTGACATCCTTGCCGGTCTGGGCGAGCAGGATGGCCAGGGCCGTGCCCCAGGCCCCGGCGCCGATCACCGCGATGGATTTACTCATTGATGATGCGCTCCAGCGCGACGCTCGCCCCGGCCTCGCCGAACGCGTCGCGACAGGCTTCGAGAATCGGCAGCGCCTCGGTTTCGAAGCCGAACGGCGGGTTGATGATGGCAAGCCCGGCGCCGTTGAGGCGGGTGGGGTCGGTATCGGGCCGGCGCAGCAGCTCGGCGGCGACGAGATCCTTCACCCCCGCCAATCGCAGCGCTTCGAAAAAGCCGCGCACCGGGGCGCGATGCTTGATCGGGTACCAGACGACATAGACGCCGGAAGGGAATTTCCGCCAGGCGGCGGCGAGGGTCTTGGCGAGATGGGCGAATTCGTCGGTGCGTTCGAAAGGCGGGTCGATCAGCACCAGAGCGCGCTTCTCCGGCGGCGGCAGAAAGGCGCCCAGGGCTTCATAGCCGTCGCGCTCATGCGCGGCGGCGTTGGCATAAGGGCGCAGAGTGCGGCGCAGGATCTGGGCGTCTTCCGGGTGCAGCTCGCAGGCGATCAGCCGGTCCGTGGATCGCAGCGCTGCGATGGTGAAGAGCGGCGAGCCGGGATAGAGGCCAAGGCGGCGGATGGTTTCGACATAATCCGCCAAAGCCGGCGGCGGGGCATCGAGCAGGCGGCCAATGCCGTCGCGCCATTCCCCGGTTTTCTCTGCCTGTTCGCTGGTGACATCATAGGCGCCGAGCCCGGCATGGGTGTCCAGCACCAGGAAGGGCTTGGGCTTGCGCTGCAGGCCGGCGAGCAGGCGCAGCAGCAAGGCGTGTTTCATCACATCGGCGAAATTGCCGGCATGGTAGATATGGCGGTAATTCATAGCGTATCCAGCGGCCAGCGGGGCTTGCAGGGAGTGTCGAGGGGCGAGACTTCGCCCTGGCGCAGCCGCTCGATCGCGGCCCAGGCGACCATCACCGCATTATCCGTGCACAGGCGCAAAGGCGGGGCGATAAGCGGTTTGCCGGCCTGCGCCGCGACCTCGCCGAGGCGCGCGCGAATGGCCTGGTTGGCGGCCACCCCGCCGGCGACGATCACGGCGCTGGCCTGCGGCAGCATGGCCAGGGCATGGCGCAGCCGGTCACCGAGAATATCCGTAATACAGGCCTGGAAGCTGGCGGCGATGTCCGCCGCGCGGGCGCGGGGCAGCGCGCCGGGCGGCTCCACAGCGAGCAGCTGGGCGATGGCGGTTTTCAGGCCGGAGAAAGAGAAATCACAGCCTTCGCGGCCGAGCAACGGGCGGGGCAGCTTCACCGCTTTCGCATCGCCCTCGCGGGCCAGCGCCTCCAGCGCCGGGCCGCCGGGATAAGGCAGGCCGAGCAGCTTGGCGGTTTTGTCGAAGGCCTCGCCCACCGCGTCATCCAGCGTCGAGCCGAGCAGGCGATAGCGTCCCACCCCTTCCACCGCGACGCATTGGCTATGGCCGCCGGAGAGCAGCAGCAGCAGATACGGAAACGCCACCGGCGCGCTGGCCTGGCCGGGCAGCCGCGCGGTGAGGGCGTGGGCCTCCAGATGATTGATGGCGAGATACGGCACGCCGGCCGCCAGCGCCGCGCCCTTGGCGTAGCCGGTGCCCACCAGGAGCCCGCCGATCAGCCCCGGCCCCGCCGTGGCGGCGATGCAGGCGAGGTCGGCGAAGCCCAGTCCGGCCTCGCGCAAAGCCTGGCGCACCATGGCGTCGAGCGCCGCCAGATGGGCCCGCGCGGCGATCTCCGGCACCACCCCGCCAAAGGCCGCGTGATCCTCGATCTGGCTCAGCACCAGCTCGGCGAGAATCCGGCCATCCGGGGCCAGAATCGCGGCCGCGGTCTCGTCGCAGGAGCTTTCAATGCCCAAAATCGGCGCATCGTCTTTTCTTTCCATGCCCTACGATCTAGACCACGCGCGTGAAAACCGAAACGCCCCCCGCCCCCGCCGTGCAGCCGCATAAGCGCAACCTGCCTTTGAAGGTCGGCACCCGGGGCTCACCGCTGGCGCGCCAGCAGACAGAGCATTTCCTACAGCGCATCACCAGCTTCTGCCCGGTGCTGCGCGGGATGAGCGTGTTCGAGGAGCATATCATCGTCACCACCGGCGATGCGGTGCAGCACCGGCCGTTGGCGGAGATTGGCGGCAAGGGGCTGTTCGCCAAGGAAATCCATGAGCAGCTGCTGGCCGGCAGCATCGATTTCGCGGTGCATAGCCTGAAGGATCTGGAGACGACGCTGCCGGATGGCATCGCGCTCGCCTGCACGCTCAAGCGCGAGGATGCCCGGGATGCGCTGATCTTGCCGCCGGGCACGCAGATCGACCCTGCGGACCCGTTCGGGGCGCTGAAGCAAGGGCGCTGGTCGGCTCGGCCAGCGTGCGCCGGCAATCGCAGCTGAAATATGCAAGGCCAGATCTGAATTTCACCCTGCTGCGCGGCAATGTCGGCACGCGCCTGGGCAAGGTGGAGGGCGGCGAGTTGGATGCGACGCTGCTGGCCTATGCCGGGCTGCGCCGGCTGGGGCTGGCGGAGAAGGCGAGCGTGCTGCTGAGCCCGGAGCAGATGGTGCCAGCCGCCTGCCAGGGTATTGTCGGCATCACCGTGCGCAGCGCGGATGAGGAATTGCTCGCACTGCTGGCCGGCATCGAGGATGCCGAGGCGCGGGCGGTGAGCCGGGCGGAGCGGGCCTTGCTGGCGGCGCTGGATGGCTCCTGCCGGACGCCGATCGGCGGGTATGCGCGGCTGCTGGAGGATGGCAGCCTGCATCTGACCGGGCTGGTGGCGCGCGCCGATGGCAGCTTCCTGCTCAAGCGCAGCCTGACCGGCGCGGTGGCGGATGCCGAGGCGCTGGGGCGGAGCTCGGCGACTCGCTGAAGGCCGACAGCCCCGAGGATATTTTCGCGCCGTGAGGCTGCTGGTCACCCGGCCTGAGCCCGGGGCCAGCGCCACCGTCCAGAGGCTGGCGGGGATGGGGCATGAGCCCACCGCCCTGCCCTGCCTTGCCATCACCCAACGCCCCGCCCGGCTGCCGCCGCACCCGGCGGCGCTGATCGTCACCTCCGGCCAGGCGGTGCCGTCATTGCCCGCGCGGCTGCACGGGGTGCCGGTATTCTGTGTGGGCGACGCGACGGCGGCGAAGCTGCGCGAGGCGGGTTTCACCCGGGTGGAGAGCGCGCAAGGCGATGCCGAGGCGCTGGCGACGCTGGTGATCGCGCGGCAGGTGCAGGGGCTGCATGTGCTCACCGTCGGCGAGCGGCACGGGCAGAAGTTGGCGGCGGAGCTGCGCGCGGCGGGGCTCTCGGTGCTGCGCCGGCGGGTTTACACGGTCTCGCCCTTGCGGGTGATGCCGGCGGCGATCCGCGCCGCGCTGAGCACCGGCCATTTCGAGGGAGCATTGTTTTACTCCGCCGAGACGGCGCGGGCTTTCGCGCGTTTGCAGCCGGATGGCACAGCGGGGATGCGGGCCTATGCGCTGAGCCAAAACGTCGCCAAGGGGTTGCAGGGACTGCCCTGGGCCGCCATTCTGATAGCAAGAGCACCGACGGAGGCGGATTTAATGGCGTTGCTGGCATGAGCGAAACGGGACCGACCAGCCCTGAGACCGGCAAGCAGACGCCAGCCCCCCTGGCGCTGCCCGCGCCTGAGCCCACGCCAGAACCCGCGCCTGTGCCCCCTCGCCCGCCATGCCGCCCGCCAAAGCCCGCCGCAGCGCCTGGCCGCTCTGGTTCGGCGCCGGCTTCGTGATTCTGGCGGCGGGCGAGGGCTATCTCTTCGTCCAGCAGCAGGCGCATCAGGCCGACAAGACCAATCTCGCCGTGCTGCAAAGCCAGGTCGCGGATATGCGCGCGGCGGCGGCGAAGACCTCGCCGGTGGCGGATCTGATCAACGCGCAGGCGCAGATCGCGCAGAAGCAGGCGGCTTTGGCGGCACAGGTGAATGCGATGCAGGGCCAGATGTCCGCCGACCATGGCGCACTGGCGGCCTTGCAGGCGAATGCGCAGGATCTCGGCAAGCTGACGGCGCGGATGGCGCAGCTGAATGATGTCGCCGCGGCGCGGATGGCGCTGGAGACCGGCCAGCCGCTCGGCGTGGTGCGCAACGCGCCGCCGGCCTTGGGCGTGTTCGCGGACACCGCCCCGCCGACCATGGCGCAGCTGCGCGAAAGCTTCCCCGCCGCCGCGCGCAATGCCGAGGCGGCGAGCCTGGCGAATAATGGCCAGGCCGGGTTCTGGGCGCAGGTGAAGCTGCGGCTGGAAGGGCTGATTACGATTTCCAACGGGGACCATGTGATCTTCGGGCCACCGGCGGCGGCGGCGCTGAACAAGGCCAAGGCGGCGCTGGCGAATGACGATCTGGCCCAGGCGGTGGCGGCGCTGGACCGGCTGAGCCCGCCCACCCAGGCGGCGATGGCGAGCTGGCTGACCCCGGCGCGGCAATTGCTGGCCGCCCGCCAGGCTCTGGCGCAGATGGCCCAGCAGGGGCAATAGCGCATGTGGAAGGCGCTGAAATTCTGCATCGTCGCGGCGGTTATTCTGGTTTTCGCCTGGTGGGTGGCGAGCCTGCCCGGCGTGTTCAGCGCCGATATCGGCAGCTACCGGATCGACAGCTCCGCCCCGGTGGCGCTGCTGCTGCTGCTGCTGCTGGTGGCGATTTTGGTGATGCTGGTGCGCGTACTGGGCGGGCTGCGCCGCGCACCGGGCCGGGTTGCCGGCTGGCGCGGGGCGCGGCGGCAGCGTGCGGGCGAAGTGGCGTTGCAGCGCGGGCTGGTGGCGGTGGCGGCCGGCGATGGCAGCGGGGCGCGCGCGGCGGCGGTGAAAGCGCGCGCGGCGCTGGGCGATACCGGTTTCGTGCAATGGCTGCAGGCCGAGGCGGCACGGCTCTCCGGCCAGGCGGAGCCGGCGCGGCAGGCTTATGAAAAGCTGACCCGCAGCGCCGAGATGAAATTCCTCGGCCATCAGGGGCTGTTGCGTGAGAGCCTGAAGGCCGGGCGGCTCGAGGAGGCGGCGCAGCAGGCGGCGGCGGCGGAGGCGGCCTATCCCGGTGGCAGCTGGACGCGTGAGCAGCGTCTGGCCTTGGCGGTGCGGGAGCAGAATTACAGCGCCGCCTTGCGCCTGAGCCAGAGCCCGCAGGCCCGCGCGGCGCTGGCGGTGGCGGCCTCCAAACAGGCGCAGACGCCGAAGCTGGCGCTGGACTTCGCCAAGCAGGCGGTGAAGGCCGACCCTGGCTCGCCGGTGGCGCTGGCCAGGCTGGCGGTGACGTTGCGGTCGATGGGCAAAGAGCGGGCGGCGCGCAAGACGCTGCAGAAAGGCTGGCAGGCGGCACCGCACCGGCTGCTGGCGGCGGCCTGGCTGGAGCCGGGCGCCACGGCGCTGGAGCAGGCGCAGGACGCGGCGCGGCTGGCGGCGGCCAATCCCGGGCATGTCGAGTCCGAGCTGTTTCTCGGCCAGACCGCTTTGGCCGCACAGCTGACCGGCGAGGCCAAGCGCCATGCCGAGGCCGCGCTGAAAGCCGGCAATGAGGATGGGCGCGCGGCGGCGATTTTGGCCGCGCTGGAGAACCGCCCTGCCCCGCCCGTGCGGCCGGCCTGGCGCTGCACATCCTGCCGGACGCAAAGCGAGAGCTGGTATTGCGCTTGCCCCTCTTGCGGGCAGATTGGCAGTTTTGTGGATAATGCTTCGGGGAAAGCGGTGATTAAGCTCTGAGGGCGAGGCCGCCAGCATGCTTCGATTTTGGATCGTCCGCGTATTTTCCCTGTTCGGTGAAGGGCGCGTGCCCGCGGCACGCCTCGCCTTCAGCGAATGCCCTCCTGACCGAACAGGAAAATACGAGGGGCTCGGGATCGAAGATAGGGCTGGGTCTATGCTGATCCAGGGACGTTAAGCCAAAGCCCGGCCTGTTGGAGAGCCGGGCTTTTTCTTTATGAGATGATCTTATTGTCGCGCAGAGCGGTGCGCTCTGTTTCGGAAAGCGCCAGCACCGAGGCCAGGACTTCGTCTGTGTCAGCGCCCAGATGCGGCGGTGGGCGGTCATCCGCGACCTCTGACCGCGAGAAGCGCATCGGGCTCGCGACACCGCGCAGGCCCGGCCCAGCGTTTTGAAAATACCGCGCGCCTGCACCTGCGGATCGGCGTCGATATCGGCGAATTCGTTGATCGGGCCGCCGGGAATGCCGAACGCTTCCAAAGCTTCCGTCCAATCCTTGGTGGTGCGCGCGGCGAGCAGCGCCTCCAGCAGCGGCACCAGAATGGCGCGATGTTTCACCCGCGCCGGGTTGGTGGCGAAGCGCTCATCCTGGGAAAGCTCAGGCGCGCCGGCCAAAGTGACGAAGCGGGCGAATTGCTCGTCATTGCCGATGGCGAGGATCAGATGCCCGTCCAATGTCGGGAAGACCTGATAGGGCACGATGGAGGGATGCGCGTTACCCAGGCGCGGCGGCTGCGCGCCGGAGACCAGATAGGAGGAAATCTGGTTGGCCATGGCGGCGATCTGCACATCGAACAGAGCGAGATCGATATGCTGGCCGAGGCCGGAGCGCTCGCGCTCCAGCAAGGCCGCCATCACCGCATTGCTGGCATAGAGCCCGGTGAAGACATCGACGACGGCAACACCAGCCTTCATCGGCTCGCCCTCCGGCGCGCCAGTGACGCTCATCAGCCCGCCCATGCCCTGCATCAGGAAGTCGTAGCCAGCACGGTTGCGGTAGGGGCCGGTCTGGCCGAAGCCGGTGATCGAGCAATAGACCAGACGCGGGTTGAGCGTGAGCAAATCCTCAGGCCCCAGGCCCAATTTCGCCAAGCCGCCGAATTTGAAATTCTCCAGCACCACATCGGCTTTTTCGGCCAGCCTACGGATCAGCGCCTGGCCTTGCGGCTTGGAGATGTCGATCGCCACCGATTTCTTGCCGCGATTGGCGGCGCAGAAATAGGCGGAGATGCCGCTCTCCTCGACGAAAGGCGGCCCCAGGCGCGGGTATCATCGCCCTTGCCGGGGCGCTCGATCTTGATCACCTCGGCGCCGAGATCCGCGAAGATCTGCGACGCCCAGGGGCCGGCCAGAACCCGGCTGAGATCGAGAATCTTGTAGCCCGAAAGCGGGCCCATCAGAAGGCGGCGAGGCCGGTCTGGGCGCGTCCCAGGATCAGCGCGTGCACGTCATGCGCGCCCTCGTAGGTGTTCACCGTTTCCAGATTCACCATGTGGCGGATGACGTGATATTCGTCGGCGATGCCGTTGCCGCCCAGCATGTCACGCGCCTGACGGGCGACATCGAGCGCCTTGCCGCAATTATTGCGCTTGAGCAGGGAGATCATCTCCGGTGCGGCTTCGCCCGCATCCATCAGCCGTCCCAGCCGCAGCACGGCATGCAGGCCGATGGTGATCTCGGTTTGCATGTCGGCGAGTTTTTTCTGAATCAGCTGGGTGGCGGCGAGCGGGCGGCCGAACATTTTGCGGTTGAGCGTGTAATCCCGCGCCTGGTGCCAGCAGAATTCGGCCGCCCCCAGCGCGCCCCAGGCGATGCCGTAGCGGGCATTATTGAGGCAGGAGAACGGGCCGCGCAGGCCTTTCACGTTCAGCATCGCCTCGTCCGGCACGAACACTTCATCCAGCATGATCATGCCGGTGATGGAGGCGCGCAAGCTGACCTTGCCTTCGATCTTCGGCGTGCTCAGCCCCTTGGCACCGCGCTCGACGATGAAGCCGCGAATATCCCCGGCCTCGTCCTTGGCCCAGACCACGCAGACATCCGCGATCGGGGAATTGCTGATCCAGGTTTTCGAGCCGGAGAGCAGATAGCCGCCATCGACTTTCTTGGCGGTGGTGCGCATCGAGGCGGGGTCGGAGCCGGCATCGGGCTCGGTGAGGCCAAAGCAGCCGACCCATTCGCCGGTGCGCAGCTTCGGCAGATATTTATTCTTCTGCGCGTCCGAACCGAAGGCGTAGATCGGGTACATCACCAGCGAGGATTGCACCGAGTAGGCGGAGCGATAGCCGCTATCCACGCGCTCGATCTCGCGCGCGATCAGCCCGTAGGCGACGTAGGAGACATCCGCGCAGTCATGGCTGGAAAGGGTGGCGCCGAGCAGGCCGAGCTCGCCCAGCTCATTCATGATCTCGCGGTCGAAGCGCTCCTCGCGGAAGGCCATCAGCACGCGCGGCTGCAGCTTTTCCTGGGCGTAGGCGTGGGCGGTGTCGCGGATTGCCCGCTCCTCCTCGCTCAGCTCCGCCTCCAGACGCAGCGGGTCGGCCCAATCGAACGAAGCCATCTTGCCTTTGGCCATGGCGCTTTCTCCCTAATCTTGGCGTGGCGGGAGAGTGCCGCGCTGGCGCCGGACGGGCAAGCGCATTAAAGCGATAATTATGATGCGAAAATCGGATTAAACATGGAATTGCGGGAATTGCGCTGTTTCGAGGTCCTGGCGGAGGAGCTGCATTTCGCCCGGGCGGCGGAGAGGCTGGGGCTGGCGCAGTCCGGCGTCTCGCGGCTGCTGGCCGGGCTGGAGACGGATCTGGGCGCGAAATTGTTCAATCGCGGCAAGCGCAGCCAGGTGGCGCTGACCACCACGGGGGCGCTGTTTCTGCCGGAGGCGCAGGCGATCCTGCGCCAGGCGGCGCGGGCCGAGGCGCTGGGGCGGCGCGCGGCGCGCGGTGAGATCGGGCGGCTGGAGATCGGCTTCGTCGCCTCGGCCGCCTGGGACGGCACCGCCTCCGCACTGGTGCGGCGCTATCATGAGGCGGCGCCGGGTGTTGAGATCCATCTGCATGAGATGGAAACGCCGCGCCAGCTGCAGGAGATCGCGGCCGGGCGGCTGGATATCGGGCTGCTGCGGGCCCGGGCGGATTATCCGCCAGAGGTCAGCGTGCGGGCGCTGAAGCATGACACGCTGCTGCTGGCCCTGGCCGCCGGCAGCGCATTGGCAAAGGCTCCGAAGCTGACGCCGGAAATGTTGAAGGGGGAGAAATTCATCCTGCCGCATTTTGGCGAGGAGGCGGGGTTTCTGGCGCGGCTGCGGGCGCTGGGGCAGGCGGGCGGGTTCACGCCGGAATTCCTCACCCCGGTGCGCGATTTCATCACCGTGCTCACCGCCGTGGCCGCCGGGCTGGCGCTGGGGCTGCTGCCGGAGCCGGCGAAGAGCCTGGGCATGCCCGGCATCGCGCTGCGCGAGATTGACGGGTTGCGGTTGGATTCGACCCTGATGCTGGCCAGCCGCAGGGCCGAGCACTCCCCGCCGTGCGGCAGTTTCTGGCCCTGGCCAGGGCAAAGAGCTAGGACAGCCGCCATGCGAGATCTGTATGACGCGATCATCATCGGGGCCGGCGCGGCGGGGCTGTTTTGCGCCGGCAGCGCTGGCCTGGCCGGCCAGCGCGTGCTGGTGCTGGAGCACGGGCCGGAGCCGGGCCGGAAGATTTTAATCTCCGGCGGCGGGCGCTGCAATTTCACCAATCTGGATGTCAGCGCCAGGAATTTCCTCAGCGCCAATCCGCATTTCGCCAAATCCGCGCTGGCCGGTTTCACCGCGAAGGATTTCCTGGCGCTGATGGATGCGGCCGGCATCGCCTGGCATGAGAAGACGCTGGGGCAACTATTTTGCGACGGCTCGGCCCGGCAGATCGTGGCGCTGCTGCTGGCGCGGCTGCAGGGGCTGAGCTGCGCACCGGCTGCGGCGTGGACTCGGTGAGGCATGACGGCGTGTTTCAGGTTGAAACCACGCAAGGCCGGTTCAGCGCCGCCAATCTGGTGATCGCCACCGGCGGGCTATCGATCCCCAAACTCGGGGCGAGCGATTTCGCCTACCGGCTGGCGCGCCAGTTCGGGCATGAGGTGGTCGCGCCCCGCCCGGCTCTGGTGCCGCTGCTTTGCGACGAGCCCTGGATTGGCGCGCTGGCCGGGGTGTCCGCGCCGGTGCTGGCGCGGGCGGGTAAAATGACGTTCCGGGAGAATCTGCTGTTCACCCATCGCGGCCTGTCCGGCCCGGCGGTGCTGCAGGCCTCGTCCTATCTGGCGCCGGAGGGGCGGCTGGAGGTGGATTTCGCGCCGGGGCAAAATCTGGAGGAGGCGCTGCCCGCCGCCAAGCGCAGCCGCGCCAAGGCCGGGCTGAAGGCGGTGCTGGGGGAGATTCTGCCGGCGCGGCTGGCGGCGCATCTGGCAGCACCCTACCCGGGCAATCTCGCCGATCTGCCCGACAAGGCCCTGCGCGCGCTGGGGGCCGGGCTGCATCAATTCGCCTTTCAGCCCAGCGGCACCGAAGGCTTCGCCAAGGCGGAAGTGACCGCCGGCGGAGTGGCGACGAGCGGCTTGAACTCGCGCGATTGCGGCAGCAAGCTGGTGCCGGGCCTGTATTTCATCGGCGAGGCGGTGGATGTCACCGGCTGGCTGGGCGGCTATAATTTCCAATGGGCCTGGGCCAGCGGCCATGCCGCGGCCAGGGGCTTAAGCACCAGACATATCAGCGAGGGCGCGGCGCATGGCGAATGAGACGCAGAAAACCTATTGGAACCAGGTGGGCGGGCCGAAATGGGTGAGTCTGGGCGGCGCGATGGAGGCGCGGCTGGCGCCGGTGAGTGCGGCGGTGATCGCGGCGGCGGCGCTGCGGCCGGGGGAAAATGTGCTGGATATCGGCTGCGGTGCCGGGCTGACCAGCCTGGAGGCGGCACAAGCCGTCGGGCCGGCGGGCGGGTGATCGGCATCGATATATCCGCGCCGATGATCGAGACCGCGCGGGGGCACGCCCGGGCGAGGCATATCGAAAATGTCAGCTTCCGGCTCGGCGATGCGCAGACGGAACATTTCGCCCCGGCGCCGGAGGTGCTGCTGTCGCGCTTCGGGGTGATGTTTTTCGATGATCCTGTCGCCGCCTTTGCGAATTTGCGGGCGGGCGCGGCGCCGGGGGCGCGGCTGGCCTGTGCCGCCTGGGCGCCGCTGGCGCGCAATGAGCATTGGCGCAGGCCACTTGAGCTGGTGGAGGCACTGCTCGGCCCGGGCGCGCCACGGCAACCGCATGCCAGCGGGCCGCTCGCCTTCGATGACGCTGATTATGTGACGGCGATTCTCACCCAGGCCGGGTGGCAGGCGCCACGGGTCGAGGCGATGGAAATCGCGCTGCACGGCGTCTCGCTGGAGGAGGAAGCGGCGATCGCCTGCTTCATGGGGCCGAGCGGGGCGTTGCTGGATGAAAAACAGGCCTCGCCCGCGCAGCGTGAGACGATCCGCGCCGCCATCCGTGCTGCCCTACCGGCCTATACCAGCCCGGCCGCCAATGGCGGCGTGCGGGTGCCGGCGGTGATCCATATGATCACGGCGCGGGCGGCGTGAAGGGGATAGGCTGTTCGGTAAAAAGCGGGTTGATGTGAAGCTGCGCGAACAAAGGCAGCAGGCCATCCACCTGCCCCAGCCCGGGGCCGTCGCGCATCATCTCGTTATAGGCGGCCTCTCCCTCTTTCATATGCACCAAAAGATGCCAGCCCAGGCCTTTGAAGTCAGCCAAAGCCGCGGGGTCGTCCACATCGACGAAATGGCGCAGTTTTTCCTTGCTGGCCTTGATCTGTTCGTCCCAGGGCTTGTGATGGAAATGCACAAAGACCAGAGGCGTTTCCAGCAGCCCGTTGTCACGCCCGGATATGTCCTGGTGTGACCCGTGGCATAAGGTGCCGATGCTGCGTCCCGAAAAGAACACTTTCTGATACGGCAGCACCCAATAGCGACCGGGCTGTCCTAGAATATTCAGCAGGTTCTGCTTGATCTCCAACGTCTCTTGCCGGCCGATGCAGGAGGCCAGGCAGTTCAGGATCTCATCGCGCGCGCAGGTAAAGCTGCCATCCTCCCGGCGTATGGCCAGGAATTCATCGCAATCGATGGGCAGCAGAAAATCATATTCGTCACGGGCGTTCATTTCGCGCATCGCCGCGGTCATGAATTCACCTTGCAGGTGAAAATCCGCATCTTCCGGCAGGCGGATGACCCTCACCCCCTCCGCCTCGTACCAGAGCAGCGTGTTCAACACCTTCGGGTGGGTCGAGCCGTGATCGATGACGCAGAGATTTTCCATGCCGAAGAGATGCGCGTGGTAGAGCAGCCAGGGCTCCAGCGCATTGACCTCATTGCGCTGCATCAGCACGCATCCCACCCGCATTCGCGCCCCCCGGTCCTTGTCATTTCAAATCTATCGCAGGGGGAGAGAGGCGCCAAGCCAGGGGCAGGTTGAAGCCGCCCCGGCTGCAACTATACCCTGGGCAACCGCGTTTAGTAGGATCGCCGATGGCCGCTTATCAATATGTGTATGTGATGAAGGATCTCACCAAGGCCTATCCGGGCGGGCGTGAGGTGTTCAAGGGCATCACCCTCTCCTTCCTCCCTGGCGTGAAGATCGGCGTGCTCGGCGTCAACGGCGCCGGTAAATCGACCCTGCTGAAGATCATGGCCGGCATTGAGACCGAATATGGCGGCGAGGCCTGGGCGGCCGAGGGCGTGAAAGTGGGCTATCTGGCCCAGGAGCCGCAGCTCGATGCGACCAAGACCGTCGGCGAGAACGTCGCCGAGGCGTTCCAGGAGGTCCGCGCGGCGCTGAAGCGCTTCAACGAGATCTCCGAAGCCTTCATGGAGCCGATGGACGACGACAAGATGAACGACCTGCTGGCCGAACAGGCCCGCTTGCAGGAAATCATCGACACCAAGGATGGCTGGGATCTGGACCGGCAGATCGAGATCGCGCTCGACGCGCTGCGCTGCCCGCCCTCCGACTCCCCGGTGGACAAGCTCTCCGGCGGTGAGAAGCGCCGCGTGGCACTGTGCCGCCTGCTGCTGGAAAAGCCGGACATTTTGCTGCTCGATGAGCCAACCAACCATCTGGACGCGGAATCGGTGGCCTGGCTGGAGCGGACGCTGGAGAATTATACCGGCACGGTCATTCTCATCACCCATGATCGCTACTTCCTGGATAACGTCACCAACTGGATCCTGGAAATCGAGCGTGGCCGCGGCTACCCGTATGAAGGCAACTACTCCTCCTGGCTGGAACAGAAGCAGAAGCGCCTGGCCCAGGAAGAGAAGGAAGAATCCTCCCGCCAGCGTGCGCTGGCCGAGGAGCGGGAATGGATCAACGCCTCCGCCAAGGCCCGCCAGACCAAGTCCCGCGCGCGTATCCAGCGCTATGAGGAAATGCTGGCCAAGTCCCAGGAGCTGGCCGGCGGCGTCGCGGAAATCGTCATCCCGCCCGGCCCGCGCCTGGGCGGCACCGTCATCGAGGCGCAGGATCTCTGCAAGGGCTTCGGCGACCGCGAGCTGATCAACGGGCTGAATTTCAAGCTGCCGCCGGGCGGCATCGTCGGCGTCATCGGCCCGAACGGAGCGGGCAAATCCACCCTGTTCAAGATGATCACCGGCGCCGAACAGCCGGATTCCGGGGCGCTGAAGATCGGCGAGACGGTGAAGCTCGGCTATGTCGACCAGTCCCGCGACAGCCTGGATGACAACAAGAATGTCTGGGAGGAAATCTCCGGCGGCACCGATGTCATCTATCTCGGCAAGCGCACCATCGCCTCGCGCGCTTATGTCGGCGCCTTCAACTTCAAGGGCGCGGACCAGCAGAAGAAGGTCGGCATCCTCTCCGGCGGTGAGCGCAACCGCGTGCATCTGGCCAAGATGCTGAAATCCGAAGCCAATGTCATCCTGCTCGATGAGCCGACCAACGATCTCGACGTCGATACGCTGCGCGCCCTCGAAGAGGCGCTGATGGAATTCGCCGGCTGCGCCGTGGTCATCTCCCATGATCGCTGGTTCCTCGATCGCCTCGCCACCCATATCCTGGCCTTCGAGGGCGACAGCCATGTCGAATGGTTCGAAGGCAACTTCCAGGCCTACGAAGAAGACAAGCGCCGCCGCCTTGGCCAGGACGCCGCCGAGCCGCACCGTATCAAATACCGGCCGCTGACGCGGTAATTCCGGCTCCGTGCTGGGACGCAGGCCTGCCAAAGGGGGACGCTGTCCCCTTCGATCCCCTGCAAAGGGCCGAGAGGCCCTTTGCTCCCATTCTATTCGGGTCTTGGGAGGGAGGGCGCGCGCCTTTGCCTCTCACCCCCCTTGCCTGCGCGCGCCCTCCCTCCCAAGACCCGGGTGGGTTCCAAGGACCTTCCGGCCCTTGGCGGGGGGCGTCACGCCGCAGGCGTGCCTTCGGCACGACGGGGGCAGCGCCCCCCTTGGTATGCCCGCGTACGATCAAGGTGCACCGGCATGACCGTGACATCGGCCTGGTGTGTTGAGACGGCGCGGTTGCGGATGGCGCCGGTGGGGTATTGGGATTTGCCGGATTTGATCCGGCTGAAGGGGGATCCGCGGGCTTATGCGCTGATGCTGGGCGGGGTGCGCTCGCGGTTGCAGGTGGCGGCGGAGTTGGCGCAGGATATTCAGGATTGGGGCCGGCATGGGTATGGCATGTGGGCGGTACGGGCGCGGCGCGGCAAGTTCGTGGGCATCACGGCGCTGATGCATCGGCCGGACGGGCGCGGCGTGGCGTTGCGCTTTGCGTTCTATCCGGAGGCGCGCGGGATTGGGCTGGCGCGGGAGGCGGCGGCGGCGGCGTTGGTCTATGCGCATGATCTCGCCAGGCTGCCGGTGGTGATCGCGGTGGCGCGGGAGGATAATCATGGCTCGCGGCAGGTGTTGAATTCCATCGGCATGTCACGAAGCGGCGAATTTCAGCGGGATGGACATTTAATGATTATATACCAATCAGTTAATCAATCTGAGCCGGGGTGAATTCGGCGTAACGCCGCGCATTTCCCCTTGCCCGCGCGGCGGGTTTTGAAGCTAAAACGGGGCGTGACACGGCAAGAGCATAAATCGATCCTGGAGTTTCTGGAGGAGACGCTCAACCGCTCTGTGGAGCCGTTGGATGTCGAAGCCGATGCGATCATCCGGGCCTATTTCAAGCGCCATCCGGACGCCGCCTATCATATCACCAAGCTGGCCATGAACTTGTCGGCGCCGCTGCCGGTGGATGAGCCGAAGCGGCGCGGCTGGTTCTCTGCGCTGCGCGCCCGGCACGGTTGAAACGCCGGCGGCTTGCCCGCCACGCCGCGCCGCCGCATAGATTTCGATTCATGACCGAATATGCCGCACGAATTGGCCGCACCGCGCTGGCCGCCACCTTTGCCATGGCCGCCCGGGCCCGTGCCTTGCGGGCGGAGGGCAAGGATGTGATCTCGCTCTCGCTTGGCGAGCCGGATTTTCCCACCCCCGCCCCTGTGGTCGAGGCCGCCCATGCGGCGGCGCTGCGGGGCGAGACCAAATATCCGCCGCTGGGCGGGATCGAGCCGTTGCGCGCGGCGATCGCGGAAAAATTCACCCGTGAGCATGGGCTGCCGGTGCGCGCGCAGGATGTGCTGGTCACCAATGGCGGCAAGCAGGGGATTTTCAACATTGTGATGGCGTTGATCGGCGCCGGAGATGAGGTGATCATTCCGGCTCCGGCCTGGGCGGGCTATGAGCAGACGGTAAAATTCGCCGGCGGCGTGCCGGTATTCGTGCCCTGTCCGCAGGCGCAGGGCTTTGTGTTGCAGCCCGAGGCGCTGGCCCGGGCGATTACCGGGCGCACCAAGCTGCTGCTGCTGAATTATCCCAGCAACCCGTCCGGGGCGACGATTTCGCGCGAGGGGCTGGCGGCTTTGGCCGAGGTGCTGCGGCATTATCCGCATGTCTGGGTGCTCTCGGACGATATTTATGAGCATCTGCTGTTTGGCGGCGCGCAGCACCACACGTTGCTGGGGGTGGCGCCGGATTTGCAGGACCGGGTGGTGACCTTGTCCGGCGTCTCCAAGACCTATGCGATGACCGGCTGGCGGATCGGCTGGTGCATCGGCCCGGCGGAGATGATCAGGGCGGCGACCGTGGTGCAGGCGACGGCGACCTCGGGCGTATCCTCCGTCGGCCAGGCGGCGGCGCTGGCGGCGCTGACCGGGCCGCAGGAATTTCTGGCCGAGCGCGTGGCCTCTTACGAGGAACGGCGCGATGCGGTGGTCGCGGCGCTCAACCAGATCCCTGGCCTCTCCTGCCATCGGCCGGAGGGGGCGTTTTATGTGTTTCCGAGCATTGCCGGGTGCCTGGGCAAGACCACGCCGGCGGGCCGGGTGATCGGCTCGGACGATGATTTCGCCATGGCTTTGCTGGAAGAGGCGCAGGTCGCGGTGGTGCAGGGCTCGGCCTTCGCGCTCAGCCCGCATATCCGCATTTCCACCGCCACCGCCCTGCCCCGGCTGCTGGAGGCCTGCCAGCGCATTTCGGGCTTCTGCAACGCGCTGCGGTAACGCGCGGCGCCAACACTGGCCTTGCGCCACGGCGCGGCGACGCCACATGCAGGGAACCTAAAAAAGAGGAGACCTGCATGAGCGTTAAGGAAGTTCTCTATAAGGCCCATGGCCACGCCACCGGCGGACGCGCCGGCAAGGGCGCCACCGATGATAACAAGGTGAATGTCACGCTGAGCGTGCCGAAGGGGCTGGGCGGGGATGATGGGCCGGGCACGAATCCGGAACAGCTTTTCTCCGTGGGCTATTCCGCCTGCTTCCTGGGGGCGCTGAAGGTCGTCGCCGGCAAGGAGAAGGTGAAGCTGCCGGAGGATACCAAGGTTTCCGCTGAAATCGGCATCGGCCCGCGTGAGGATGGCGAGGGGTTTGGGATCACCGCGGCGCTGACCATTTCCGCCAATGGGGTGGATAAGGCGCAGCTGGAGGATCTGGTGCAGAAGGCGCATATCGTCTGCCCCTATTCCAACGCCATTCATAAAAGCGTGGATGTGAAGCTCAGCGTCGCCTGAGGCTGAATCGGCGTCGCGGAGCACGGCTTCGCGGCGCCAAAAACCCGTGTAGTTTAAATAGATGCAAAGGGGGAATGGTGGAGCTAAGCGGAATCGAACCGCTGACCTTCTGCATGCCATGCAGACGCTCTACCAATTGAGCTATAGCCCCATACCGTTTCCGGGAGAAGATCGCCCGTACCGTTTGGTGGAGCGGCGTATAAACCGGACCGGCGGAGGCTGGCAAGTGGGCGGGAGAAGAAAATTTTCACGCCTTGAGACCGCGCCGGTTTGCCTTCCCCTGAGGCCGAAAACGGGCTAACCCCGGCTGATGGTCAAAGTTCGCTTCGCCCCCAGCCCCACCGGCTATCTGCATGTCGGCAATGCCCGCGCCGCCTTGGTGAATTTCATGTTTGCCCGGCGCGAGGGCGGGCAATTTCTGTTGCGCCTCGATGATACCGATACCGAGCGCGGCCGGCCGGAATATGAGCAGGGCATTTATGAGGATCTGCGCTGGCTCGGCATTGAATGGGACGCGTTCGCCAAACAGTCCGAGCGGAGCGCGCGCTATGAGGAGGTCGCGGAAGCGTTGAAGGCCTCCGGGCGGCTTTATCCCTGCTTCGAGAATGAGGATGAGCTGGCGGCCAAGCGCGCCGCATTGATCAAGCGCAAGCTGCCGCCGGTTTATGACCGCCACGCGCTGAGCATGACGCCCGCCCAGCGCGCCGCCGCCGAGGCCAATGGCAAGCGGCCTTACTGGCGCTTCAAGCTCTCCGATGAGGCGGTGTCATGGAATGACCTGGTACTGGGGGCGCGCAATATCAAATTGCCGACCGTGTCCGACCCGGTGCTGATCCGCGCCGATGGCTCGCCGCTTTATACCTTCACCTCGGTGGTGGACGATTCGGATATGGGCATCACCCATATTATTCGCGGCGAGGATCACGTCTCCAACACCGCCGTGCAGATCGATCTGTTCCGCGCCATCGCCCGCAAACCGGTGCCGCGCTTCGCGCATCTGCCGCTGATCTCGGGCGGGGATGGGGAGAAGCTCTCCAAGCGCATCGGCTCGATCTCGCTGCGGTCGCTGCGCAAGGATGGCATCGAGCCAGGGGCGATCACCGCCTATCTGGCGCGGCTGGGGACCAGCAAGGATGCGGTGGCGCTGCCGCTGACCGAGCTGACCGCGCAATTCTCGCTGAATGATTTCTCCCGTTCGCCGCCGCGTTTCGATGCCGGGCAGATGCTCGGGCTGAACCGCAAGCTGTTGCATCATCTGCCCTTCGAGGCGGTGCGGGAGCGGCTGCCCGAGGGCGCCGGGCCGGAATTCTGGGAGGCGATCAAGGGCAATCTGGATCTGCTGCGCGAGGCGCGGCGCTGGTGGGCGGTGGTCGCGGGGGAGATCGTCACGCCGGAACTGCCGGATGAGGCGGTGGCGGTGATTGCGAAGGCGGCCGAGACCTTACCGGATGAGCTGAATGCCGCGACGTGGAAAGGCTGGACCGCGGCGATTGCCGCCGCCACCGGTGCCAAGGGCAAGGCGCTGTACCAGCCGCTGCGCCTGGCCTTGACCGGCGAGGAGCACGGGCCGGAGATGGCGCCGCTGCTGGCGCTGATGGGCCGGGAGCGCGCGGCCAGGCGGCTTGGCGCCTGCGTTGCCGCGAACGTCCGCCCCGGCTAAGACAAACCGGCAAAGGGGAAAGAGCCGCGTGGTCGATATTTTTGATGAAGTCTCGGAAGATCTGCGCCAGGAGCGCGCTCTGCGCCTGGCCAAGCGCTATGGCGGGCTGCTGATCCTCGCCGCCCTGCTGGTTCTGGGTGGCATCGCCGGGCAGGAATTCTGGCAAAATCATCAGAAACACCAGGCTGAGCTGGCGGCGAGCAAATATCTCGCGCTGACCGCCCAGGTCGATCAGCCTGACGGGCAGCTGACGCAGGACCAGGCGACGAAAACCGCGCAGGCGCTGGTCGCCTTCGCCGATACCGCGCCGGAGACCTACAAAACCCTGGCCCGGCTGCGCGCCGCCGGGCTCTATGCGAACATGAATGACGACAAGGATGCCGCACCGCTCTGGACGCGGGTGGGCGCGGATGAAGCCGCCCCGACGCTGCTGCGCGATGCCGCCAACCTGCTCTGGGCGCAGCATGAGATCGGCACCGCCAGCGACAGCGACATTCTGGCGCGCATCCAGCCGATGGTGCAGGCGCAGAACCCCTATCACGGGCTGGCGCGCGAGGTGCAGGCGCTGGTTTATCTGCACCAGGGGAACATGGCGATGGCCAAATCCCTGTTTGCCCAGGTTCAGGCCGATCCCGCTGCGCCGGAAGGTGCCCGCAACCGCGCCCAAGCCATGCTTGCCAAGTTGAACGGATGAGACAGCCCATGATTCGTCGCCGCACCGCCTCTGTCGGCCTGCTTGCCATGCTCGCCGCCTGCTCCTCGCCCAAGAAAACCCCGATTCTGGGTGTGCAGATCCCGGTTCTGCCGGATCAGTCCGGCATGGATGTGGCGGCCGACGCCCCCGCCGTGACGCTCCCCGCCCCGAGCGCGCTGAATGCCTGGCCGCAGCCTTTCGCCAATGCCAGCCACGCGCCGGGCAATGTCGCCGGGCCGGTGAATTTCGCCCAGCGCTGGCAGGTTGGAATCGGCGCGCCCGGCGGCTATCGCCAGCCGCTGATGGCCAGCCCCCTGGTTTCCGGTTCCAGCGTTTTCGTGATGGATGCGGATGCGCATGTGCGCGCCCTCTCGCTCACCGACGGGGCGACGATCTGGCACGTGGATACCCGCCCGAAGCACGTGACCACGCTGAATATCGGCGGTGGCATCGCGTATGATTCGGGGCGGATCTATGCCAGCACCGGCTATGGCGAGGCGCTGGCGCTGGATGCGGAATCGGGCAAGATCTTGTGGCGTCAGAAGCTTGAATTCGCGGCGCGTTCGGCGCCGCTGGTGGCGGCCGGGCTGGTGGCCATCGTCACCCAGAACGACCAGCTGCTGACCTTCGAGGCCAAGTCCGGCACGCCGAGCTGGCGCTTCTCCGGTGTCGTCGGCACGCCGCCGCAGGCGGCGGCGGGTGTCACCGGCGCCCCGGCCTTCGCGGATGGCAATATCGTCGCGGGGTTTTCGACCGGGCTGCTGGCGGCGGTGGATGCCAGCTCCGGCACGCCGGTCTGGGAGCAGAGCCTCGCCGCCGGCTTCGGCCAGGCCAGCACGCTGGATATGTCCGACATCGTGGCGACCCCGGTGATCGCGGGCGGCGTGGTTTATGCGCTGAACATGGATGGCAGCTTCATGGCGGTGGATCTGCATTCCGGCGCCAAGGTGTGGACGCATCAGGCCTCCGGCAACCAGACCCCGGCGGCCTCCGGCGGGTTCATCTTCCTGCTCGATGCCAGCGAGACGCTGTTCGCCGTGCATGCCGATGACGGGCTGGTGAGCTGGGCGACCCAGCTGCAGCCCTTCAAGAACATGAAGAAGAAGAAAAACCCGATCAACTGGGCGGGCCCGGCGCTGATCAACGGCATGCTGGTCTGCGTCAATGATCATGGCGAGGCCGCCATCGTGGACGCCGCCAGCGGCAAGCAGATGCAGAGCGTGAAGCTGGCCGGCCCGGCGGACCTTGCCCCCATCGCGGTGGGCGGGATGATGCTGCAGCTGACCCGCGATGGGCGTTTGACCGCCTATGGTTGAGCTGCCGCGAATCGTCATTGCCGGGCGGCCGAATGTCGGCAAATCGACCTTGTTCAACCGTCTCGTCGGCAGCCGTCTGGCGCTGGTGGCCGACACGCCGGGCGTGACCCGCGACCGCAAGGAAGCGGTATGCGAGATGGATGGCCGCAAGGTGGTGATGGTGGATACGGCCGGGCTGGAGGAAGCGCCGCCGGACACGTTGCCGGGGCGCATGCGCGCCTCCACCTCCACGGCGGTGGATCAGGCCGATCTGGTGCTGTTCGTGTTCGACGCCAAGGCCGGGCTGCTCCCGGAGGACCGGCATTTCGGCACCTGGCTGCGCCGCAAGGACCGGCCGGTGCTGGTGATCGCCAACAAGGCCGAGGGCAAGGGCGGTGCCGCCAATGCCATGGAGGCTTATGAGCTGGGCTTTGGCGAGCCGGTGGCGGTTTCGGCCGAGCATAATGAGGGCATTTACGACCTGATGAGCGAGATCGCCGCGCGCCTGCCCGAGCCGCAGGCGCTGGGCGAGGATGGCGAGGAACTGCCGCTGCATCTGGCCATTGTCGGGCGCCCGAATGCCGGCAAATCGACGCTGCTGAATTACCTGCTCGGCGAGGAGCGGATGATCACCGGGCCGGAACCCGGTCTGACCCGCGATGCGGTTTCCGCCGATTTCGAGGGGCCGGATGGCAAGCTCTACCGGGTGGTGGACACTGCCGGTTTGCGCAAGCGCGCCAAGGTGGATGAGGGTTTGGAGAAAATGTCCACCTCCTCCTCGATCGAGGCGCTGAAGCGGGCCGAGATGGCGGTGCTGGCGATCGACGCCGTGCAGGGCGTGCAGGAGCAGGATCTGCAGATCGCCCGGCTGATCGAACGCGAAGGCCGGGCCTGCGTGATCGCGCTGACCAAATGGGATGCGGTGGAGGACCGGCCGGATGCGAAGAAGGCGGCTTTGGACCGGATCTCGATCTCGCTGAGCCAGATGAAGGGCATCACCGTGGTGCCGCTCTCGGCGGAGACCGGCGAGGGGGTGAAGAAGCTCTTCCCCGCCATCCGCGACACCTACGAGAAATGGAATACCCGTTTCCCGACCAGCCAGCTCAATCGCTGGTTCGAATCCGCGCTGGAGCGGTTTCCGCCGCCGCTGGTGGATGGGCGCCGGCTCAAGCTGCGCTATATCACCCAGATCAAGGCGCGGCCGCCGACCTTCGCGCTGTTCGGCACCCGCGCCGAGCAGGTGCCGGAGACCTATCAGCGCTATCTGGTGAACAGCCTGCGCGAGGTGTTCGAGATGCCGGGGGTGCCGATCCGCATCTATCTGCGCGGCACCAAGAACCCGTTCGAAGGCAAGGACTGAGCGCAACATGGCGCAGGGCGGGATGGATGGCGCCTTCACCGCGCTTGCCCGCCGCCTGCGCTCGCCTGAATGGACGGACGATCTGTTCGGCCCGCCCCGGATTGTCGGGCCGGAATTCGACGACCTGGCCCTGCAGACCGGGCCCGCGGATTGGAGCCCGGCGCAGGCCGCCTTGTTCGAGCGGCTGCAGAGGATCAAGCCCCGGCACAAGCTCGCCGCCGTGGTCTCCGCCTGCAATGACGCGCTGATTCTGCCGGAATGGATCACGCATCATCTGGCCATCGGCGTCGAGAAGATCTTCGTCTACACCAACGACAACCAGGACAAGACCGAAGAATTGCTGCGCTGGTTCGCGCAACATGCCCCGGTGACGCTGCTGCCGACGCGGCTGGGCCGGCCGGTGGATGTGCAGATCAAGAATTTCCATCACGCCCTCTTCATGCTGCCGGAATTGCGGCTTTATGAGTGGGTGGCGTTCCTCGACAGCGACGAATTCCTGCTCCCCGCCGCGCGCTTCGAGCATTCGCTGCCAAAGATGCTGGATGCAGCCCCCGCCGATGCGGCCGCCCTGCTCTTTCCCTGGCATTGGCGGCTATGGCGCTTCGAGCTGACGCGGCCAGAGGGGCTGCTGGCGACGCATTACCCGCACGCCACCCCGCATTATCTGGCCAAATCCGTCACCAGGCTGGATCAGGTCGCTTCCTTCCACCAGAAGCATTTCCCGGAATTCGCCACCCCGAAGCGGCTTTATGACACGGCGTTTCGCCCGATCGAGCGGGGCACGAACTGGCATCTCGATATGAAAACCGGCGAGGGCGGCTGGACGGAGCATTTCTGGGGCGCTCTTTCGCCGAATTCGTCGTCAAGAAGCGGCGGGGGGAGGCTCTGGGGCTGACGGAGTCGCATTTTCTGCGCGATTTCGAGACCTATTTCAGCTGGACCTCGCCGCCGACCGCCGAAAATTACCACCCCTGGCCGCCGGCGCTGCTGGAGACGCTCCAGAGCCGGCTGGCGGGGTTTGGCAAGGACCCGTATTTCGCGGCGCTGCGCGCGCAGATCCAGACTTCGTTCGCGGCCCAAGGCGCGGCGCTGCGCCAGGATGCGGCACTTTACGGGCTGTTCGAGGACATGAGCCGGCGCTTTGCGCCGGCCGGCTGAGGGCTCAGCCCTCCTTCAGCATCTCCAGCTCCAGCCAGCGCTCCTCGGCTGCCTGCAACCTGGTGTGCAGCGCCGCCAGGGACGCGCTGGCGGCGGCGAATTTTTTCGGGTCTTTCGTGTAAAGATCCGGCAAGGCGAGGGTTTCATTGAGCTTGCCGAGCTGCAGCTGCATCTTCGCCATCTCGTCATTGAGCTGCTTCAGCTCGTGCTGCTCCTTGAAGGACATTTTCGCCTTCGCGGGCGGGGAAGCGGGGGCGGCTTGTTTGGGCGCGGCTTTCTTGTCGATTTTCCCGGCCTTGGCCGCCGCGGTGACGCCTTCCCCGCGCTGGGCCAGCATATCCGCATAGCCGCCGGCATATTCCAGCCAGCGCCCCTGCCCTTCGGACATCAGCACCGAGGTGCAGACGCGGTCGAGAAAATCACGGTCATGCGAGACGACGATGACGGTGCCGGGATACTCGCCGAGCATCTCCTGCAGCAGATCCAGCGTTTCCAGGTCGAGATCGTTGGTCGGCTCGTCCAGCACCAAGAGATTAGAGGGCTTGGTCAGCGCCAGCGCCAGCAACAGCCGCCCGCGCTCGCCGCCCGAGAGCGTGCCGACCGGCGTGCGCGCCTGTTCGGGCTTGAACAGGAAATCCTTCATATAGCCGATCACATGCCGGGCCTGGCCGCCGACCACCACCTGGTCGCTATTGCCACCGGTCAGCGTATCGGCCAGCGAGGCGTTGGGGTTCAGCGTGGCGCGCTGCTGGTCGAGGGTCACCACCTCCAGCGCCGTGCCCAGCTTCACCGCCCCGTCATCGGGCGCCAGCTGCCCGAGAATGAGCTTCAGCAGGGTCGATTTACCGGCCCCGTTCGGCCCGACAATGCCGAGCCGGTCGCCGCGCAGGACGCGGAAGGTGAGATCGCGCACGATCTGGCGCGCGCCGAAGCTCTTGGAGATGGCGTCGGCATCGACGACGATCTTGCCCGAGGTCGCGGCATCCAGGCTCGCCAGCTTCGCGGTGCCGAGCTTATGGGTGAAATTGCGCCGCTCCGCGCGCAGGCTGTGCAGCCCGGCGAGGCGTTTGACATTGCGTTTGCGCCGCGCGGTGACGCCGTAGCGCAGCCAGTCTTCCTCACGGGCGATCTTGCGGCCGAGCTTGTGGAATTCCTGCTCCTCCTGCTCCAGCACCTCGTCGCGCCATGCCTCGAAATGGGCGAAGCTGCGGTCCAGCCGCCGGGTCTGGCCGCGATCCAGCCAGACCATCGAGCGCGAGAGATTTTCCAGGAAGCGCCGGTCATGCGAGATCAGCACCAGCCCGCTGGAGAGGGATTTCAGCTCGCCTTCCAGCCATTCAATGGCCGGCAGATCGAGATGGTTGGTCGGCTCGTCGAGCAGCAGCAGATCCGGCGCGGGGGCCAGGGTGCGGGCCAGGGCGGCGCGGCGCGCCTCACCGCCGGAGAGGCGTGAGGGGGCCTCATCGCCGCTGAGCCCGAGTTCGCCCAGCAGATAGCGGACGCGATATTCATCGTCATTCGGGCCCAGCCCGGCCAGGACATAATCCATGACGGTCTGATACGCCGAGAGGTCCGGCTCCTGCGGGAGGTAGCGCATGGTCGTCCCCGGCTGGAGAAAGCGCGTGCCGGAATCGAGCGCCACCTCGCCGGAGGCGATTTTCAGCAAGGTGGATTTGCCGGAGCCGTTGCGCCCGACCAGGCAGATGCGCTCCCCGGCGCCAACGGACAGGCCCGCCCCCTGCAGAAGCGGCACGGAGCCGAGGGTGATGGAGATATCGGTGAGCAGAAGCAAGGGAGGCGCCATGCGCGCTGTTTGGCGCATGCGCTGCCCAGGTTCAAGCCGGGCTCAGGGCGAGAGCGGTTTCGCCGGGCCGGCGGAGGTGTAGCCGGCCGAGCGCGGCAGCGGTGGAATCGGCGCCAAGGCGGGCGCGGTTTGGGTCGGAGGGCAGGTTACAGAGCTGGGCTGCGGCGGCTGGGTGTCCGCTTGGGCCGGGGCTGGCGGAAGAGCGCCGCTGGCATCCGCCGGCTGATCCGGCTGGGCGGCCGCGGATGCTGGCTGGGGTTGCGGGTGTTTTCGTTCATAGCGCCGGCCCGCCTCGAACCCTTCATCATAGGCGGCCTGCTTGACATGCGCCAGCTCGGCCGGGGTCATCGTGATGGTGTCCATCGCCGGGGAAGGCTGCGCCTGCCGCTCCGGCTTCGCCGCGCAGCCGGACAACATTCCCACGAGACCAACGCCGAGCACCAGGTACCGTAAGCTGAAAGCGGGCATCATCATTACAAGCTGAATAGCCCAGAGCCATCTTGCCGTCACCTGATGACCCCATTCATTCCGCCTGCGCAGCGCGCGCCAGGATGCGCGCTGGTCTGGCGCCTGTGCTCCACGGTCAAATGCGCGCCGACCGAAGCTGACTAGAGTGAGATGCCTCGCTTGGCCCGCGCCTTGCTTAACAATCTGGAGGAGCTGTTATGACGAGGCTGGGCTTGAAGCGCTTGAATGTGATCCGGGTGGCAGGGCTAATAAACGCCTTCAAGGCGCGGCATTGATTGTAAAAGGCGAGAAATTGTGAAACCATTCAATGCAATAGCCAAAAATCCAGCGAAAGGGTTGCCGGTTTGAAGCGTAATCGACGAGGCCGCTTTATAATTCTGGCCGACAGCCTTGCCGCTGACGGCGGAATTTTCGGCTGGGCACCGCCCGCCGCAATGTCCCGGGATTTAAAAAAGCGCCTGTTTTTTCAGCGCTCCGGCATCTCCCAGCCGCTTAATCCATCAGGCGATGTGTCGCCCATCCCCGCCCCCTCGCCGGAGCCTCCGCATGATCCCCGCGCCATCGACCCGCCATGATGTCAGGCTGGAAAATGTCATCAAGCAATTTGGCGGCTGGACGGCTGTCGACAATATCTCCCTGAGCATCGAAGGGGGGGAGTTTTTCTCGCTTCTGGGGCCGTCGGGATGCGGCAAATCGACGACCTTGTCGATGATCGGCGGCTTTGAGTCGCCGAGCGCCGGGGCGATCTATCTCGATGGCGAGGATGTCAGCCGCCAGCCCTCTTATAAGCGCGACGTGAACACCGTGTTCCAGTCCTATGCGCTGTTTCCGCATCTGACGATTTTCGAGAATGTCGCTTTCGGGCTGCGCCGCAAGGGGTGAAGAGCGACGAGGTGACCCGGCGCACCAATGATATGCTGGAGCTGGTCGATCTCGCCGGCTTCGCCAAGCGCAAGCCCGGCCAGCTCTCCGGCGGCCAGGCGCAACGCGTCGCCCTGGCCCGCGCGCTGGTCAACAAACCCAAATTATTGTTGCTGGACGAGCCGCTCGGCGCGCTGGATCTGAAGCTGCGCAAACAGATGCAGATCGAGCTCAAACGCATCCAGAGCGAGGTGGGCATCACCTTCCTGTTCGTCACCCATGACCAGGAAGAGGCGATGGCGATGTCCGACCGGCTGGCGGTGATGTCCAAGGGGCGGATCGAACAAATCGGCACGCCGGCCGATGTCTATGACCATCCCGCGACGGAATTCGTCGCCTCCTTCCTCGGCGCCTCCAACCTGCTGCCCGGCACCATCACCGCCCAGAACGGGGCGCAGGCGCAGGTGACGCTGGAGGATGGCGCGATCATCACCGTGCCGCGCGCGGTGCTGGCGCAGATCGCCGGGGACAAGGTGAAAATCGGCGTCAGGCCGGAGAAATTCCATGTTCTGCAGCCCGGCGAGCCACGCCCCGACGGGTGGAACGAGATCGAGGCGATTGCCGGCGTTTCGGTCTATCTCGGGGTCAGCCGGCAATATGAAATGGAGAGCAAGACCGGGCGGGCGCTGAGCGTCTATGCCCAGAATTCCGGCCGCCAGGAGGATATTCCCCCGGCAGCGCCGTCCGCCTCACCTGGAATCCGGCCCACACATTCGCGGTCACCGGCACTTAAATCCAATCTGAAGGAGAGTAGCATGAGCCAAGACGATCAAAGCGGCGATAAATCGATGCAGGCCTTCTATCGCGGCATGACGCAGCCGCGGCTGAGCCGGCAGAATTTCATGCGCGGCGCCGGGGCGGCGATGATGGCGGCCCTGGCCCCGCAGTTCGCCCGCGCCGAGACGGTGAAGGACTGGAAGGCCTGGTGGGCCAGCCAGAAGCCGACCAAGGAGTTCGTCTTCGCCAACTGGCCGCTCTATATCGACACCTCGACCGACGGCAAGGACCGCCCCTCGATCGACGCGTTCGAGAAGCAGACCGGGATCAATGTCACCTATAAAGAGGTGATCCAGGAGGATGCGCCGTTCTACGCGCAGATCGCCCCGGTGCTGAAATCCGGCCAGCCGAGCGGCTACGACATGATCGTGATGACCGATGGCTGGTATCTCACCGAGCTGCTGATGCAGAAATTCCTGGTGCCGATCTGGCGTGAGAAAGTGCCGAATTTCGACAAATACGCCGCCCCCAGCGTGAAGAACCCGCCTTACGATCCCGGCAACAAGCATACGATGGTGTGGCAGTCCGGCCTGACCGGCATCGCCTATAACCCGAAAATGACCAAGCGCGAGATCACCAGCTATGAGGATCTCTGGGACCCGGCCTTCGCCGGCCATGTCGGCATGTTCTCCGACGTGCAGGAGCTGGGCTGTGCCGGCCTGCTGAAGCTGGGCATAAACCCGACCACCTCGACCCCGGCGGAATGGGAAAAGGCGGCGGCGACGCTGAAGGAGCAGAAGGCCAAGGGGCTGGTGCGCCAATATTACGACCAGAGCTACATCAACGCGCTGGAGAATGGTGATATCTGGATCACCATGGCCTGGTCCGGCGACATCTATCAGGCCAATTCCAAGGGCTATAAGGATCTGAAATTCGTCGTGCCGAAGCAGGGCGCGGTGATCTGGCACGATAATATGTGCATCCCGGTCGGCGCCAAGAACCCGCTCTCGGCGCTGGAATGGATGAATTATTACTACACGCCGGAAGTGGCCGGCATGGTCGAGGATTATGTGAATTATATCTGCCCGGTGCCGGCGGCGAAGGATTACATCCTCAACGTCATCAAGGACCCGGCGGTGGCGAATTCGCCGCTGGTCTTCCCGCCGCAATCCGAGCTGGCGCGCGTGCATGAATATTACGCGTTCAAGAATTATGCCGACTACATGAAGTGGAACAACATCTTCAACCCGATCGTCCAGAGCTGAACGGAGAGACCCATGCGGCAGGCGCGCGGATTTTTGGCACCTTATCTCCTCAGCCTGCCGAGCTGGGTCTATCTGCTGGCGTTTTTTCTGATCCCGCTCGCCTCGATGTTGGGCATGGCGCTGGCCGTCGGCGATCCGATTTCCGGCTACACCATGTCCGACAATTACCAGGAGGTGATCGGCGCGTTCACTGGCTATGAGAGCTCCTTCGTCAGGTCGTTCTGGTACGGTACGGCCTCGACCGTGATCACGCTGGCGATCTCCTATCCGGTGGCCTACTGGATCGCCTTCTATGCCGGGCGGCATAAGAGCACCTACCTGTTCATCATCATGCTGCCCTTCTTCGTCTCCTTCGTGATCCGCGTGCTGGCCTGGGAATTCATCCTGTCCGACCAGGGCTTCCTGCTCGGGCCGTTGAAGGCGCTCGGCGTTCTGCCGGAGAGCTTTCGCATTCTCTCGACCAAATGGGCGGTGATCGGCGGGCTGGTCTATAACAGCTTCGCCTATTACGTGCTGCCGCTTTATGTCGTGCTGGAAAAGATCGACCGGCGGCTGGTGCGCGCCGCCAATGATCTCTACGCCGCCCCCGCGACCGCCTTCATCAAGATCATCCTGCCGCTCTCGGCGCCGGGCATCTTCGCCGGGTTCCTGCTGGTCTTCGTCACCAATGTCGGCGATTATGTGAATGCGGCACTGCTCGGTGGTCCGGGCACCTACATGGTCGGCAACGTGATCCAGGACGCCTTCTTCCAGAGCCAGGATTATCCGCTGGCCGCCTCGCTCTCCTCGATCCTGATGCTGATGCTGATGATCGCCATTCTGCTCTATTCGAAAGCCTTCGGCACCGACGCGATCCAGGAGTATGCGGCGTGAGCACGATAACAGCCCGGATGCCCTCCGCCCACAAACCCAGCCGCCTCGGCGAGCGCATCCTCGCCTGCTTCACCTGGGCGATGATCATCTACACCATGCTGCCGATCGTGGTGATGGTGGTGTTCAGCTTCAATTTCGCGCCGGGCGGGCGCATCGCGCTCAACTGGCAGCATTTCACCCTGGCCAATTACGGCGATGCCTTCGCCATTCAGGATCTGACCGGGGCGCTGCTGCACTCGCTGGAAGTGGCGATCGGCAGCGCGCTGATCTCGGCGATCCTCGGCACGCCGCTGGCGCTGGCGCTGGCGCGGCATAAATTCTGGGGCAAGACGGCGACGGATATCGTCATTTTCGCCGACATCGCCGCACCGGCGGTGGTGGTCGGCGCCTCGCTGCTGTCGCTGTTCCTGGCGCTCAACCTGCCGCGCGGCTTGTTGACGATTCTCATCGCGCATGTCGCCTTCAACCTGGCCTTCGCGGTGGTGGTGATCCGCGCCCGAGTCTCCGGGCTGGACCGCGCGCTGGACCGCGCCGCCGCGGATCTGGGGGCAACGCCCTGGGTGGCGTTCTGGACGGTGACCTTTCCGCTGATCCTGCCCGGGATCGTCGGCGCCTGCATGCTCTGCTTCATGCTCTCCATCGACGATCTGATCATCACCACCTTCGTCGCCGGGCAGACCCTCACCTTCCCGCTCTGGGTCTATGGCGCGGTGAAGGTCGGCATTCCGCCGCAGGTCTTTGTCCTGTCCACCTTCATCTTCGCGGGCGGGGTGGTGCTGGCGGTCATCAACTCCGCCATCGCGCATCGCAAATCGGCGGCGTAGATCGTCTTCGCCGTAGGGTTTTCCGGATCGTTTGGACACATAAACTGCCGTAAAATGCGCCACCTGGCCGTTCCGGGCTGGCGCATTTTTCACTTGCAAACCTATCTGCCCGCTCTTACCACACATCATGGAGAGAAGGGCTGAAGCTCGAAAGGTGCATAAGTACCTAAATATAATAAGATTAGACGGGATAGGAATGCGACCCCATCATGCAACCTTTTCGCCTCGCGTCGACTGAGAAGCCATCCTCCCCCAACGCCTCCGGATTGGGGGTTGACCCGGGAGATATTAGCCGCTCCTGGCAGCGTTGCCGAACCGCCGGGCTGACCCCGGAGCAGAACCGGACCGATTTTCCGCATCTCTCATCCTCGGAACGGCGGATCGCCTCCGAACGCCATGCCGCGCTGATCACCCAGGCGCGGCCGGTGATGGATTATTTTTTCAGCCAGATCAAAGATTCCGGCTGTATCATGCTGCTCTCCGACGAAACCGGCTATGTGCTCGAATCCGCTGGGATCTCGATTTCTGCACCCGCGCCTCGAAGGTGGCGCTCACCCAGGGGCGTGCTGGGCGGAGGATGCGCGCGGTACCAACGCCATCGGCACCGCGCTGATCGAAGGCAAGCCGATCGTCGTCAACGGCACTGAGCATTATCTGCGCCATAACAGCTTCCTGGCCTGTGCCGCCGCGCCGCTGACCGAGCCGGGTGGCCATCTGCTCGGGGTGATCGATATTTCCTGCGATTCCCGGCGCTATCATCCGCATACGTTCGGGCTGGTCCGGGCGGCGGCGCAGATGATCGAAAACCGGATTTTCGAAATCTCCTTCATCAACCATACCAAGCTGCGCTTCCATTATTCCTCCGAATGCCTCGGCAGCATGATGGAAGGGGCGATCGCCATCGACGAGGAAGGGGTGATTCTCGGCGCCAACCGCTCCGGCTTCGCGCTGCTGGGATTGCGCCCGGAGGATATCGGCACCCAGGAATTCAGCCGCTATCTCGGCCTGACCCTGCGCGACCTCATTCAGCTGGACCGGCGCACCCATGGCGGGCCACTGATGGTGCATCCGCGCCGGGGCGAGACGCTGTTTCTCGCCGTCGATCAGATGCGCGCCCCGCTGATCCGCCGGCCCGCCGCGACGCAGCAGCCGGAAGTGCCGAAGACCGACGCGCTGGATGCGCTGGATACCGGCGATGCGCGGGTGACCAAGGCGATCAGCCAGTTGCGGCGGGTGCTGGGGCGCAAGGTGCCGGTGCTGCTGCAAGGTGAGACCGGGGCCGGCAAGGATTATTTCGCCCGCGCCATCCATGAGGCGGGACCGCGCGCCAGCGGCCCCTTCGTGGCGGTGAACTGCGCGGCATTGCCGGAAACCTTGATCGAGGCCGAGCTGTTTGGCCATGCGCCGGGCGCCTTCACGGGCGCGCGCAAGGATGGCGCGCCGGGGCGCATCCGCGAGGCGCATGGCGGCACGCTGTTCCTGGATGAAATCGGCGACATGCCGCTTTCCATGCAGACGCGGCTGTTGCGGGTGCTGGAAGAGGGCGTCGTCACCCCGATCGGCGGCAAGCCGGTGGCGGTGGATTTCCTGCTGGTCAGCGCCACCCATGCGGATTTCTCGACCCGGATCGCCGAGAAGAGCTTCCGCGAGGATCTCTATTACCGGCTCAACGGGTTGGCGATTTCGCTGCCGCCCTTGCGCGAGCGGACGGATCTGCCGGCCTTGATCGCGCGGATCCTGGAGCGGGAATCGCAGGGTCGGCGCGGCGGTGCCCCCGCCCTGGCGCCGGAACTGGCCGCGGCCTTCGCGCGTTATCGCTGGCCGGGCAATCTGCGCCAGCTTGCCGGCATGCTGCGCACCGCCTGCCTGATGCTCGACGAAGATGAGACCGAGATGACGCTGAATCATCTGAGCGAGGAGGCGATGCTGGAGCTGACCAGCCAGCAGCCCAGCACACCGAGCCTGGGGGCGGAGCCGCAGAACGGCACGCTGCGCGCCCAGTCCGATGCGGTGATTGCCGGTGCCGTGGCTGAGGCGGGCGGCAATATCGCCGCGGCCGCGCGGGCTCTGGGGATCAGCCGCAATACGCTCTACCGCCGCCTGGCGGCGATGCGCCCGCACTGAATTTAGAGCGAGATGGGTTTACACCCACTCGCTCTACTTATGTTTTGGCGAGCAATTTCATGCGTTGAGGGTGACGCTGCCGCGTCAACCGCAACGCATATTGCTCTAACCGCCGGGCGGCGCCAGTGTGCGCCCGGCCTCCGGCTTCCGGCAATGCTGTCTGCGGCTGGGCTGGTTTGACACGAATCAAGGGCTGAAACGCCGCCAGGAGGATATCCTGGCGGCGTTTTACATGAGAGGCCCCAATGATCGTCGCGGATGTCATGACCAGGGATGTTGTCGCCATCGATCCCCAAACCAGCCTTGCCACCGCCGCCGGGTGGATGGTGAGCCATCAAATCAGCGGGCTGCCTGTGCTGGACCAGGCCGGGCGGCTGGTGGGCATACTGAGCGAGGGCGATTTGCTGCACCGGCCCGAGCTTGGCACCTGCGGCAAGCAGGCTGGCTGGATGCGCGGCATCATGCGCGCGGAGATTCTGGCGGCGGATTATGCGCATACTCATGGCCGGCAGGTGGGCGATGTGATGACGCGCAACCCGAGTTTCGTGCGCCCGGACCTGCCGCTGGCCAAGGCCGCCGATCTGATGCGGCAGAAACAGGTGAAACGCCTGCCGGTGCTGCAGGGCGAGACGCTGGTCGGAATGCTGTGCCGGTTCGATATTCTGCGCGCCCTGGCGCCGTTGCTGGATGAAGCGCCGCAAGAGGCGGCGGATGAGCAGATCCGCGCCGCGATCGCGCAGGCAATGGCGGCGGAGCCCTGGGCGCCGCGGCAGGGTATTTCCTTTGAGGTCCGCAACGGCGCGGTGCGCTTCGCCGGCCATGTCGGCTCGCCGCAGGAAGCCCGGGCGCTGTGCATTCTGGCGGCCAATATCGCCGGGGTGGTCAGTGTCGAGGATCAGCTGGTGGTGTCGCGGAGCGTGATGAATTTCGCTGCGGAGCCAGAATAAAATCAGGGCTTGATCTGGATCAAGGACGTTACGCGCGCAACCGCGCATAAGATCTTTATCCCAAAGCGGATACACTCCCCAAACTTGGCCCTGTCATGAAGCTCATGGCAGGGTCTTTTCTTCCCGATCATCGGCAGCGGGCTCATTGGGGATGGTTCAGCTGGGGAAGCCAGGCCTCAGCGCGGCACCACCAGGCTGCGCATGGCGGCGATATGCGCCTCTTCCTCTTCCAAAATCAGCCGCAGCAAGGCGGCGCTGCCTTTGTCGCGCGGGCCAGGAAGCGGATCGCGGCGCGGTAGAGTTTCACCATGTCCCGCTTGGCCAGAAGGCTGCTGACGACGACCGGCAAGGTATCGCCGGCCTCGCGGGCGATCAGCTCGCCGGCGGGCGGCGGGCTGCTGCCGAGTGCCTCCAGCCGCTGGGCCAGCTGCGCGGCGTGCCGGCGCTCCATCGCCTCGCGCCGGGAGAGGGTTTCGCGCAGAATCTCGGAGGGGATCTGTTCCGGGCGGGCCAGCAGCAGCTCATAGCGCCGCGCCGCCAGCAGCTCGACCTGATGCAGCAGTTTCAGCAAGGCGAGGCCGGTATCGGCGGGGATCGGGCGGATGCGGATCAACCGCCCCGCCTCCTCGCGCAAGGCGGCGATCTGTGCGGCGAATGAGAGAGGCGGCGGCTCAGACGGCACGGGCGTGGCGGGCTGCGGCTGGCTGGCATCGCGGGTCAGGTAACGGTCGAACAAGGCGGCGATATTACGCACGAACAGCCGGCCCGGTTCCGTCACCCGCAAGGACCGGCCATTCCATTCGACCAGCCCATCGGCGGCGAAGCCAGATAGAGGCTGCGAATCCGCCAGCAGCGGCGCCGGGTCCGCCCCGAACGAAGCCGCGACGGCCGGCAGATCCACCGCCAGATCGCACATGATGCGTTCGATCACGGCGCGGCGCAGCCGGTCATCGGGCTGCAGAGCGAAGCCGCGTACGATCGGCAGGCGGCCGTTGAAGACGGCTTCCTCGTAAGCGGGAATGCGCGGCTGGGTCTGCACATAGCCCCAGGTAGCGCACCAATGGCGCTGGCGCCAAGCCCGAGCAGGACCGGCGCGGCATCGACCATATATCCCTGGAAGCCGCGTTGCAGCGCGCCGGCCCGCAAGGCCTTGGCCATCTCGTCCTCGGGCCGGGCGTAATGATCGAGGCCGATGGGCAGCAGCCCACCCTCCTGTTCGAGCACGTGCCGGATCGCGGTTTCCTGGTGCAAGCGCGCGACCGCGTCAGGCAAGGCGGCCTCGGGATCAGCGCCTGGTGCTTCTTCATCCAGGGCACATGCGCATAGCCGAACACCGCGACGCGGTCCGGCGAGAGCGCCAGCGCCAGGCGGGCGGTGCGCGCCACCGAGGCTTCGGTTTGCAGCGGCAGGCCGTAGATCAGATCGAGATTGAGCGAGGTGACGCCGAGGGCGCGCAGCCCTTGTGCGGCGTCCTGCGTTTGCGCGAAGCTTTGCGGCCGGCCGATCGCGGCCTGCACCGCCTCGTCGAAATCCTGCACCCCGAGGCTGGCGCGGTTGATCCCCATCCGGCCCAGCGTGGCGAGCTTGTCCGGTGACAGAGCCACAGGGTCGATCTCGATGGCGATTTCCGCGTCCGCGGCGACATCGAAGCGCGTGCGCAGCAGCGCCATCAGGCTGGTCAGGCAGTCATCCGGCAGCGCGGTCGGCGTACCGCCGCCCCAATGGATCTGGCTGACCCGCGCGCGCCGGCCCAGGATGTCGGCCAGCAGGCCGATCTCGCGCGCCAGCGCCTCCGCATAGATGCGTTTCGGGCGTTCATGCCGGGCGACGCTGGTATGGCAGCCGCAATAGAGGCAGAGCCGGTCGCAGAAGGGTACGTGCAGATAGAGCGAGAGCGGTGAGGCTTCCGGCAATGCTGCGAGCCAGCGCTGATAATGCGCCGCGCCGATTTCAGCGGAGAAATGCGGGGCGGTGGGGTAGCTGGTATAGCGCGGCACGCGGCCATCATAGCGGGCGATCAGATCGGCATGGGTCATGGCCGGAGCCATGACATGCTGACCTGCCGCCCGCCTTGAGGAAGGTCAATCCGGCAGGAAATCCGGGACGGAGAGATAGCGCTCGCCGGTATCGTAATTGAAGCCGAGAATGCGCGCGCCTTCCGGCAGCTCGGGAAGCTTTTGGGCGATGGCCGCCAGCGTGGCGCCGGAGGAGATGCCGACCAGCAGCCCCTCCTTGGTCGCGGACTGGCGGGCGAAGTCCTTGGCGTCATCGCCCTGGACGGTGATGACGCCATCGATGGCGCCGGCATGGAAATTCTCCGGCACGAAACCGGCGCCGATGCCCTGGATCGGGTGCGGGGCGGGCGCGCCGCCGGAGAGCACCGGCGAGGCCGCTGGCTCCACGGCGAAGACCTTCAACTGCGGCCAATGCTGTTTCAGCGTCTCGGCGACGCCGGTGATATGCCCGCCCGTGCCGACCCCGGTGATGATCACATCCAGCCCCTCCGGGAAATCAGCCAGGATTTCCTGGGCGGTGGTGCGGGTGTGCGCCTCGATATTCGCCGGATTTTCGAATTGCTGGGGGATGAAGGCCTCGGGATGCTCGGCCTTCAGCTCCAAGGCGCGGGCGATGGCGCCTTTCATGCCCTTTTCCTTGGGCGTGAGATCGAAGCTGGCGCCGTAGGCGCGCATCAGCCGGCGGCGCTCCAGCGACATGCTCTCCGGCATCACCAGGATCAGCCGGTAGCCCTTCACCGCCGCGACCAGGGCGAGCCCGACGCCGGTATTGCCGGAGGTCGGCTCGATGATCAGCCCGCCCGGCTTGAGCAGCCCGTCACGCTCGGCGGCTTCGATCATCGCCAGGGCGATGCGGTCCTTGATCGACCCGCCCGGATTGCCGCGCTCGGATTTCACCCAGACCTGCGCGGCGGGAAACAGGCGCGAGAGGCGGATATGCGGGGTTTTGCCAATGGTCTCCAGGACGGATTGAACAGGCATCTGGCGGTCTCCGGGTTATGGCCAGCAGCGCCCTGCATGGCCTTGGGTTTTGCCGAAATTGGCGATCAAGCCGCCAACATGCAAGGGCGCAGGGGTCAGACCGGCTCCAGCGCGCGGCCCAGGGTCCGGCGCAGCAATTGCCCGGGCTGGTGCGGCGCCGCCAGCGCCGCCGCGAACTGCGCCGGGCCATGGGTTGCCGGCGTCTCGAAGCTGGTGAAGCCGCAGGCGATCAGGAAGCCGAACTGTTCCGGCAGGAAATGCCCGGTGGCGCGGATATCGCCGGCATAGCCGTAATGCTGGCGCAGTGACCGGGCGATGGTGAAGCCGCGCCCGTCCGGAATTTCGGGAAGGTGATGGCGACCACGGCCAAAGCCGGCAGATGCGGCGCCAGCAGCGCCAAATCCGCATCCGGCGACAGGATGACGCCCGACGGGCCGGACAAGGAGGCGGGGAGGTCCGCGGCGGGATAGAGGGTCAGGCCCTGCGGGTCGGCGATTTCAGCCGCCTTGCGGTCAATGAGTGGCATAGATGGCGTCCTTGAAAGGCGCGGCGCCCAGGCGCCGGTAGGTGTCGATAAAGCGTTCGCCAGGCGCGCGGACGGCGAGATAGGCATCCATCAGCGCCGCGATGGCGTCGGGCACATGCGCGGTGGGCACGGCGGGGCCGATGATCTTGCCGATGGCCGCCTTTTCGTCGGCGGCACCGCCGAGGGTGATCTGATAGACCTCCTCGCCATTCTTATCGACGCCGAGCAGCCCGATATGGCCGACATGGTGATGGCCGCAGGCATTGATGCAGCCAGAGATATTCACATGCAGCGTGCCGATTTCATGCTGGCGGGGCGCCAGACGCTCGGCGATGCGCTGGGCGACGGGGATGGAGCGGGCTGTCGCCAGCGCGCAGTAATCCATGCCCGGGCAGGCGATGATATCGGTGACCAGGCCGATATTATCCTCGGCCAGCCCAGCCGCGACAAGATCCTTGAACAGAGCCGGCACATCATCCTTGGCGACATGCGGCAGCACCAGGTTCTGCACATGCGAGACGCGGATTTCGCCCAGCGAATATTTATCCGCGAGATCGGCGACGATATCCATCTCATCCGCGCTGGCATCGCCGGCAATGCCGCCGACCGGCTTCAGCGAGATCACCGCCGAGACATAGCCGGGGCCTTGTGCGGGTGGGTGTTCTGCTTCACCCAGCGTGCCAAGGCGCGGTCATCCAGCATCGCCGCCTTCAGCACGCCGCCATCCTGGCGGGGCAGGTCGGGTGCCGGGAAGCGCGCCGCCACCGCCTGCACCAGCTCGTCGGTGAGCAGGCAGTAATCGGCCGGCAGGGCGGCGTATTCGTCCTCGACCATCTTGATGAAGGCTTCCGGCTTCATCTCGCGGATCAGGATCTTGATGCGCGCCTTGTAAATATTGTCGCGCCGGCCAAGGGCGTTGTAGACGCGCAGGATCGCCTCGCAATAGCGCAGCAATTCCGGCACCGGCAGATCCTCGCGCAGCTTCACCGCGACATAAGGGGTGCGGCCCAGCCCGCCGCCGGCGAAAATGCGGAACACCGGCGCGCCCTGGGCGTTACGGTAAGCCTCGATGCCGATATCATGCACCCGCACCGCCGCGCGGTCATGCCCGGCGCCGACGATGGCGATTTTGAATTTGCGCGGCAGGTAGGTGAATTCCGGATGGTCGGTGGACCATTGGCGGATGATTTCCGCATAGAGGCGCGGATCGACGATTTCATCGGCGGCGGCGCCGGCGAATTCGTCGGTGGTGGTGTTGCGGATGCAGTTGCCGCTGGTCTGGATGCCGTGAATATTGGCCTCGGCCAGCGCCGCCAGGGCGGCGGGCACATCCTCCAGCCGCAGCCAGTTGAACTGGATATTCTGGCGGGTGGTGAAATGGCCGTAGCCGCGATCATAATGCCGGGCCACGTAGGCGAGCTGGCGCAGCTGGGTGGCGCTGAGCACGCCGTAAGGGATGGCGATGCGCAGCATATAAGCGTGCAGCTGCAGATAGACGCCGTTCATCAGCCGCAGCGGCTTGAATTCCTCTTCCGAGAGCTCGCCCTTGCGGCGGCGCTCGACCATGGCGCCGAATTCGCGGGCGCGCTGGCGCAGGAAGTCGCGGTCATATTCGTCATAGCGATAGATCCCCGCGAAGGGCGAGGAGGAGTGCGCGGTGGGCAGCGGCGGCAAAGGCGCGGCCGGGTCACGCCAAACGCCAGCCGGCAGATCGGCGCGCACCGAGGGGCCGCGGGCGCGGATCTGTTCGCGGTGGGCGACGGGCATCAGCGTGCCATTTTCCCGCACCACTTCGACGGCGCGGATTTCCACCACTTGCAACTCGGCATCCGGCGGCATCGCCTGGGCCAGCGCCGCCTCGATCTCCGGCGCGGCATAGGCGCAGGCCTGCTCGACATGTTCCGCCCAGCCCTCAGCCCCCGCAAACCAAACGGAAACGCCATCCGCCAACCGGTTCCCCGTGATCACTTGCAACGCCATATCCGAACCCGCTTCTCATCCACAAATGCGCGCCAGAGCACCCGAACGCGACGGCGGCGCAACCCATCGCAAGAAAAATATTTCTAACACACCCAAGAATGAATGAAAAATCAGAGACGGATTTGCCATAGCAGGCCCATTGGCGGCGAAAGCCTCCTGCGGCAAGCCGGAAGGCTGAAACATCCTCCCGATTCGGCCGGAACCAGAAGCTGGCGGGCGGGCGCGGTTTACAGGCCCCTGCCAGGGTTCTAGCATCCCCCGTCACACGCCAATTGCACCGGGGCCTGCCAATGGGCATCGACGACCAGACACCAAACATCACCAGCGCGGCGCAGACCAACGCTTCAAATCTCGCGGCCATCGTCGCCGGGCTGCGGCATTCGCGGGAGGTGACGCACAAGATCCGTTATCGCGGCCATGTGCGTGAACTGCCCTCCGCGAGGCCTTGATGCGGATCCGCGACGGGCTGTTCGCGGCGCTGTTCCCGAGCCATTATGGCTGCCCGGACCTGACCGATGAGACCATCGATTATTTCGTCGGCCTGACCCTGACCCGGACCCTGGCGGCGCTGACCGAGCAGGTGCGGCGCGGGCTGCTGTTTCTGGCGCCGGAGAACAAGGCGCGGTTTGAAGAGGCGGAGTGCGCGGCCTGTGACATTGTCCGCGATTTCGCCGCGCAATTGCCGGGATCCGCTCGGCCCTGGTCGGGGATCTGCAGGCGGCCTATGCCGGCGATCCGGCGGCGACCTCGCTGGCTGAAATCCTGCTCTGCTATCCGGGCATCCGGGCGGTCATTCATCATCGTCTCGCCCACGCTCTCTACCGGCTGGGGGCGCCGCTGGTGCCGCGCCTGCTGGCCAGCATCGCACAGACCGAAACCGCCATCGACATCCATCCCGAGGCGCAGATCGGCCAGCATTTTTTCATCGATCACGGCATCGGCGTGGTCATCGGCCAGACGGCGGTGATCGGCGAGAATGTCCGCCTGTATCAGCATGTCACGTTGGGCGCGAAGAGTTTCACCGAGGACGAGACCGGCGCGCTGGTGAAAGGCGAGCCGCGCCATCCGGTGATCGAGGATGATGTGGTGATCTATGCCGGGGCGACGATTCTGGGCCGTGTGGTGGTCGGCAAGGGCTCGGTGATCGGCGGCAATGTCTGGCTCACCCGCTCGGTGCCGCCCGGCAGCTTCGTCTCCCAGGCGCAGAACCGCCTCGCCGACGGCGCGTGATGTGAGCGTTTAGAGCAATATGTGTTTAGGTTGACGCGCAAGCGTCAAGATAAACACATGAAATTGCTCGCTAAAACAAAACTTAGAGCATCAAGCGCTGATCCTGGCCGCCGCGCTTGGTGGCGCGCGCAGCATGTCGGCCACCTGCGCGGCGAGGTTGGACATGGCGAAGGGCTTGGCGAACAGCGCCATGCCCTCTTCCAGCGCCGTTGTGCCGAGGGCGGCCTGCTCGGCATAGCCGGTGATGAACAGGATTTTCAGGCCAGGCATGAGCTGGCGCGCCGCATCCGCGACCTGGCGGCCGTTCAACCCGCCGGGCAGGCCGACATCGGTGATCAATAATTGCAGCTGCGGGGTGTTGCGCAACAGGGTCAGGCCGCTCGCCCCATCCTCGGCCTCGACCACCTTATAGCCGGCCTCTTGCAGCATCGCGACGATCGGGGCGCGGACCACGGCCTCATCGTCGATGACCAGGACACCCGCCCCCTTCCCCGCCTCCAGCACCGGATCAGCGGCGCCGGCGGGCTCGGCGATCTCCTCGCCATGATGGCATGGCAGGTAGAGCAGCACCATCGTGCCCAGCCCAGACGTGGAGTGGATTTCCACATGCCCGCCCGACTGGCGGACGAAGCCATGCACCATCGAAAGCCCCAGGCCGGTACCCTGGCCGATGGCTTGGTGGTGAAAAACGGATCGAAGACCCGGCCGAGCAGCTCTTTCGGAATGCCGCTGCCGGTATCCGACACGCAGATCGCCAGATATTCGCCGGACGCGATCTCGGCCCCGCAGGCGTTACGGCCATCGAGCCAACGTGTGGTGACCTCGATGGTCAGGCGCCCGCCGTCCGGCATCGCATCGCGCCCATTGATGGCGAGGTTGAGCAGCGCGCTTTCCAGCTGCGCCTTGTCCACGGTGGCGCGCAGCGGCGTGGCCGGGGCCAGCACCTCAAGCCGGATCGACGGGCCGACGGCGCGCTGGATCAGATCGGCGAGGCCCGCGACCAGCTGGCCGACATCGACCGGGCGCGGATCCAGGGTCTGGCGGCGCGAGAAGGCGAGCAGACGCTGCGTCAAGGCGGCCGCGCGTTGCGCCGCCGCCTGCGCGCCGTGCAGAAACCGTTCCAGCCCGCTCGTCCGCCCTTGCGCCAGACGGCGTTCGAGCATTTCCAGGCTGCCGCTGATGCCCTGCAGCAGATTGTTGAAATCATGCGCGATGCCGCCGGTGAGCTGGCCGACCGCTTCCATCTTCTGAGCCTGGCGCAGCGCCTCATGCGCTTCCATCAATTCCCGCGTCCGTTCGGCGACGCGCTGCTCCAGCGTTTCATTCGCATCGCTGACACGCTGGATCAAGCGGGCATTCTCGATCGCGATCGCGGCCTGGCCGGCGAGGCCGCGCGTCAGCGCTTCGTGCCGGGGGCTGAACCTGGCGCGCTCCGGATGACCGAGCAGGATCGTACCGATCGCCCCGCCTTCGCGCGAGGCGACCGGCACCGCCATATAGCTTGCAACCGGCAGATGCCCGCGCGGCATGCCGCTATGCGGGGCGTTATGGCCGTAGCGCGGATCGGCGGCGATATCATCGATCCGGATGATCTCGGTGCTCTCGAAGGTCGCGGTCAGCAGGGCTGTCCGGCGCGGCATGGGGAAATGCGAAAAGGCTTCGCGCGGGGCGCCGGAGAGGGTGTAGAGCATCATCCGCTCCCCGGCTTCATTTGTGATATGGTAGAAAAACGCGCCAAACGCCGCGCCGGTCAGCTCCACCCCCGCATCGGTCACCAGCTGCACGATGGTCTCGGGATTTTTCTCGACGATGGTCGCCGCGGCAATCCGGCTTAGAATATCCAGAGCGTGGCGCTCATCCTCCAGGGCCTGGGCGCTGAATTCCTGGCCCTGCTCAAAGATGCCCGCCACGCCGCCGCACTCGTCATGGAGTGGAGAGAGACGATATTGCCACAGCGCGCTCTGCCCCTCCCGTCCCGGCACCTCATGCAGCTGCTCGAAATCGACATGGTCCTGTTGGTCCAGCTTCAGGACATGGCTTTGAATCCGCCCCCAGCCCTCGCCCCAGACCATGGCGGCGGGCAAGCCGTGCAGGCTGTCACGATCAACATTATGGAGGGCCGCCCATTTATCGTTGAACAGCATCAGCTGCGCCGGGCCCCAGTAAATCGCCGTCGGCAGGGGGGATGAAAAACATTGCCGCGCGGCAAGGCGCAGCCCGTATGGCCAGGCCGCCTGCGGCCCCAAAGGCGAGCCGGGCTGGCTTTGCGCGGCCCGCAAGGCTTCGCTCTGGTCCAAACGGCTCAAGCGTCCCCCGAAAATTTCCACAATTTTTTCACCCCATCACGTAGGCTGGCACGGCGGTGCCGGCCTCGTTCCCCATGAAATTGTTAAGGCTTTTCCGGAAATGAGCGCAATTTAATTTTTATCTTGACACGATCTGACCCGGACAAAAACAAAAAAAGCGCCGATAACGGCGCTTTTTCATGGCGTTATAACTTAAAATGTTAGCGTTCGACCTGACTGACATCCCTGACGGCGCCCCGGGAGGCGTTCGTCGTCATCGCGGCATAGGCCCGCAGCGCCGGGGAGACATGACGCTTGCGCGCCTCCGCCGGCTTCCAGCCCTTGGCATCCTGGGCGGCGCGGCGGGCGGCGATCACCTCATCCGGCACATCCAGCGTGATGCCGCGATTCGGAATGTCGATCAGGATGCGATCGCCGGTTTCCACCAGCCCGATCAGCCCGCCTTCCGCCGCTTCCGGCGAAACATGGCCGATGGACAGGCCCGAGGTGCCGCCGGAGAAGCGGCCATCAGTGATCAAGGCGCAGGCCTTGCCCAGCCCTTTCGATTTCAGATAGCTGGTCGGGTAGAGCATCTCCTGCATGCCCGGCCCGCCTTTCGGGCCCTCATAGCGGATCACCACCACCTCGCCGGCTTTCACCACGCCCGAGAGAATGGCGGAGACCGAGGCATCCTGGCTCTCGAACACCCGCGCCGTGCCGGTGAAGGTGAGGATGCTCTCATCCACGCCGGCGGTTTTCACGATGCAGCCTTCCGGCGCCAGGTTGCCGAACAGCACCGCCAGCCCGCCATCCTTGGAGAAAGGATGGTCGGCGCTGCGGATCACGCCGGTCTGGCGGTCCGTGTCCAGATCATCCCAACGGGCGGACTGGCTGAAGGCGACCTGGGTGGGCACGCCGCCCGGCGCGGCCTTGAAGAAGTTTTTCACCTCCTCGGAATTGGTGCGGGTGATGTCCCAGCGGTTCAACGCCTCACCCAGGGTCTTCGCATGCACGGTCGGCAGCGAGGCGTCGATCAGCCCGGCTTTTTCCAGCTCGCCCAGGATGGACATGATGCCACCGGCGCGGTGGACATCTTCCATATGCACATCGCTCTTCGCCGGGGCGACCTTGCACAAGCAGGGCACGCGGCGGGAGAGCCGGTCGATATCCGCCATGGTGAAATCCACCTCGCCTTCCTGCGCGGCGGCGAGCAGATGCAGCACCGTGTTGGTGGAGCCGCCCATGGCGATATCCAGGCTCATCGCATTCTCGAACGCCTTGAAGCTGGCGATGCCGCGCGGCAGCGCCGTGGCGTCGTCCTGCTCATACCAGCGCTTGGCGAGATCGACGATGAGATGCCCGGCCTCGCGGAACAGCTTCTCGCGGTCGGCATGGGTGGCGAGCGTTGAGCCGTTGCCGGGCAAAGACAGGCCCAGCGCCTCGGTCAGGCAGTTCATCGAATTGGCGGTGAACATGCCGGAGCAGGAGCCGCAGGTCGGGCAGGCGGAGCGCTCGATCGTCTGCACCTCCTCGTCCGAATAGCTGTCATCAGCGGCGACGACCATGGCATCGACCAGATCCAGCGCGCGGGACTTGCCCTTCACCACCACCTTGCCAGCCTCCATCGGCCCGCCGGAGACGAAGATGGTGGGGATGTTCAGGCGCAAGGACGCCATCAGCATGCCCGGGGTGATCTTGTCGCAATTGGAGATGCAGACCAGCGCATCGGCGCAATGGGCGTTGACCATATATTCGACCGCATCGGCAATCAGCTCGCGCGAGGGCAGCGAATAGAGCATGCCGTCATGGCCCATGGCGATGCCGTCATCCACCGCGATGGTGTTGAATTCCTTGGCGACACCGCCGGCGGTCTCGATCTCGCGGGCGACCAGCTGGCCGAGATCCTTCAGATGCACATGGCCGGGCACGAACTGGGTGAAGCTGTTGGCAATCGCGATGATCGGCTTGCCGAAATCCCCATCCTTCATGCCGGTGGCGCGCCAGAGCCCGCGGGCGCCGGCCATGTTGCGGCCATGGGTGGTGGTGCGGGAACGATAGGCGGGCATGGTTATCTCCGGGTTTCGCGTTTCCTGCCCCATTAGACCCGTTCCCAGCGGAGGTAAAATATATTATTTCAACCAGACTAGGTCGTAGGACATATCAGTAAATGGACGTCCGGCAATTGCGGCAATTTCTGGCGGTGGCGGAGACGCTGCATTTCGGGCGGGCGGCGCGGCGGCTGAACATGACCCAGCCGCCGCTGAGCCAATCCATCCGCGCCCTGGAAGGCGAGCTGGGGGCGCCGCTGTTCATCCGCACCAAGCGCAGCGTGGCGTTGAGCGCCTTCGGCGCCGCCTGGCTCGGGCATGTGCGGCAGGCCATCAGCGGCATCGACGCGCTGGGTGAGATCGCGCAGCAGCTCATTCTCGGCACCAAGGGCCGGCTGTCCCTGAGCTTCGTTTCAACCGCCGATTATTCCGTGCTGCCCTCGCTGGTCCGGCGGTTTTCAGCGCTTTACCCGGATATCGACATCGCCCTGACGGAGGCGACGAGCAATGTTCAGATCGCCCTGCTGCAGGACGGCAAGGCGCAGGCGGGGATCATCATCGCCCCGCAACATGGCGGCCTTCCGGCGTCCCTCACCTATAGGCGGCTGTTGCGCGAGCCCTTGCTGGTGGCGCTGCCGGAGGACTGGATCGCCTCCGGCCGGGTGCGGCTTCAGGGGGACGGCCTGCCGCCGGCGCGGATTCTGGATGCGCCGTTGGTGATTTTCCCGCAGCCGATGGCGCCGTCCTTCTACGAGCTGGTGTTCGGCTTCTACCGCGCCCACGGCGTTGAGCCGCGCGTGGTCCAGTTCGCGACGCAAATGCAGACCATCATCAGCCTGGTTTCGGCCGGGCTGGGCATCGCCTTGGTGCCGGCCTCACTGCGGCATCTTGCCCGTACCGGCGTGCTCTATTGCCCGTTGCAGGGCGATGCGCCGGTGCTGGAGACCGGGCTGGCATGGCGGACGGATGACGATGCGCCGAGTCTCCGGCATTTCCTGCAGCTGGCCGAGGCGATCGCCGACGATCCAAACTGAGCCCGCGCCGGGATGGATTTTATTTGCGCCGGACGGTTATCTGCAAATTCAGTTTTCTACGCTCCGACCTTAAAATATTCGGCCGGATTGCCGCATCACCTGCCCGAATTTCGATTCGACAAGAGGCTGATGCCATGCAAAAGCCTCATTCTTGACCAACAACAAACGCATGGAAATGAACGCCCCCACGCCTCGCGCCCCAACCGGTTTCGCCCGGCTGCGCCTTGCGCCTGTTAGCGCCATGATCCTGGGGGCCGGGCTGCTCTCGGCCTGCGCCACCCCGGCCCCGCCGGCCGCAGCGCCGCAAGTCAGCGTCGCGCAGCCGCCGCCAGTGCTGCCGCCGCGCGCGCCGCAGCTGGTGGATGCCGGCCCGGAACTGACCGGCACGGCCTCCTGGTACAAGCCGGGCCCGGGGCTACGCCGGACCTGCACCGGTGAAGTGTTCCGCAAGGATGGCATGACCGCCGCCTCCCCCAGCATTCCCGTGGGGACGCGGGTGCGCGTCTCGCTGGCGGATGATGGCCAGGATGACCGCTCGATCATCGTGCGGGTGAATGACTGCATGCCGCAAGGCCATCGTATCCTCGACCTTTCCGAAGGGGCCGCGGCGCAGCTTGGTTTGGTCAATCTGGGCGTTGCCCAGGTGAACGTGACCCCGGTGATGCTGGTGGATAACCGCTAAATTTTACGGCTAGAGCATCAAGCTTTTAGCTTGATGCTCTAAGTTTTGTTTTAGCGAACAATTTCATGTGTTTATCTTGACGCTGGCGCGTTAAGATAAACACATATTGCTCTCGCCTCAGGCCTTACGCAGCAGAAACAGCCCCTGCTCGCCGAACAGATTGGCCAGACGCGCCGAGCGGCGCCACGGGGTCCGGCGCCCTTCCTCATCCGCTGCCTGCCAATCCTCGACGACATACCCATCCGCATCGCACAAATCGAAGAAATCCCGGATCGTGCAGGGGTGGATGTTGGGCGTCTCGAACCACATCCGGTTCCAGTTGGCCGTCATCGGCATGCGGCCGCGCAGCAGCAGCTGCAACCGCAGATTCCAATGGCCGAAATTCGGGAAGGAGACGATGGCGTGGGTTGAGATGCGCAGCATCTGCCGCAGCACCTCACGCGGCTGCTCGACGGCCTGCAGTGTGCGGGAGAGAATGACGTAATCGAAGGCGTGATCGGGGTAGGTCACCAGTTCCGTATCGGCATCGCCCTGCATCACCGGCAGCCCGTGCGAGATGGCGCGCTGCACCTCCTGCATGTCGATCTCGATGCCGCGCGCGTCGCATTGCTTGGCGCGGATCAGATGCTCGATGAGCTGGCCTTCCGCGCAGCCGACATCAAGCACGCGCGAGCCGGGCTGCACCATGGCCGCGATCAAGGCCAGATCCACGCGCATTTTCTTGGCCCCACTCATGCCAGCCCCGCATGTTCGGCGCAGCCGACGAGAAAGCCGCGCAGCGTGGCGTGGAAATCCGGCTCATCCAGCAGAAACGCGTCATGCCCCTTGTCGGACTGGACTTCCACGAAGGACACGTTGGCGGCGGCATGGTTCAGCGCCCGCGCGATGGTGCGGCTCTGCGCGGTGGGAAACAGCCAGTCCGAGGAGAAGGAGACCAGCAGGAAGCGCGCGCTGGCGCCGCGAAAGGCCTGCGACAGCCCGCCTTCATGATCGCCGGCGAGGTCGAACAGATCCATGGCGCGGGTGATCGAGAGATAGGAATTGGCGTCGAATCGGGTGACGAAGCTCGACCCCTGATATTGCAGATAGCTTTCCACCGCGAATTGCTCGCCCAAAGCCGACAGACCTTCGGCATTTTGCAGCTTGCGGCCGAATTTCCGGGTCAAGGCCTCTTCCGAGACGTAGGTGATATGCGCCGTCATCCGCGCCACCGCGAGGCCGCGCTCGGGCCGCACGCCCTGGGCCCAGTAATGGCCGTTGCAGAAGGCCGGATCCGCGAAAATCGCCTGCCGGCCGATTTCGTGAAAGGCGATGTTCTGGGCGGAATGGTAATAGGCCGCCGCGATCGGCACGGCAGCGTAGAGCATCTCCGGATATTGCACCGCCCAGGACAAAGCCTGCATGCCGCCCATCGAGCCGCCGATGACCGCGAACAATTTGCGGATGCCGAAATGCTCGACCAGCCGCTTCTGCACCCGCACCATGTCATGGATGGTGATGACCGGAAAATCCCGCCCCCAGAGCTCGCCGGGCGCCTCGCCGCGCGGCGAGCGCGGGCCGGTGGAGCCCATGCAGCCGCCCAGGACGTTAGAGCAGATTACGAAATATTTGTCGGTATCGATCGGCGCGCCGGGGCCGACGACGCGCTCCCACCAGCCGGGCCGGCCCGTCTCTGGGTTCTGCTCGGCGACATATTGATCGCCGGTGAGCGCATGGCAGATCATGATCGCGTTGCTCTTCGCAGCATTGAGCGTGCCATAGGTGCGATAGGCCACGGTCACGCTGGGCAAGGCGCGACCGCAATCGAGCATGACTCCCTCGGGAAGGTCACGCATTGATGCGGGAAATCGGTAGAGGCCGGCGTCTGGTCCATTCTGCCAATCGCATATGCGCTGGCCCTCCCCAAGGCGCAATCCCCATCCTGACATGGAAGAACAACTGCCGGATATGGCTTGGCGGGGTTGGGCTGGTTGGGGTATCTACACGCGTGATGAACGACCTGCCCTCTCCAGCCTCGCGCCTGGCCGAATTGCGCGCTGAACTCGACGCGATCGATGATCAGATCCATGATCTGCTGATGCAGCGGGCCCGCGTGGTCGAGAATGTCGCCAGCCAGGGCGGCAAAAAGGGCACCAAGATCCGCCCCGGGCGGGAAGCCGTCATTCTGCGGCGGCTGCTGGCGCGCCATCAGGGCGCCTGGCCGGCACAGGCCATCGTGCGGATCTGGCGGGAAATGTTCGGTGCCGCATTGATCATCGAGGGCGGCCAGACCATGGCGGTTTGCGACGGCGAAGGCGGCGAGGCCCGCCTGGCCCTGGCGCGGGAGCATTTCGGCCCGCTGACGCCGGTGCGCCGGCATCACAACCCCGCCCAGACCCTATCCGACCTCACCCGCGAGGGCGGCGCGCAGCTGGGCGTGCTGCCGCCGCTGGGCGAAGGCGACGATGCGCAAGGCGGCTGGTGGCAGCTCCTGGCCTCGAACGGAACCCCGATTTATGTCATCGCCAAGCTCCCGTTCTGGACGCATCGCGCCGAAGGCTTGCCGCTGGGCGAGGCGTTGGTGGCGGCGACCGTGCCCCCCGACCCGAGCGGCTCTGATCGCGGCTTGCTGCTGCTGCGCTTCGGCGCCGAGGCCTCGCGGGCCCGACTGATCGAGCTGGTCAAGGCCGCCGGCTTCGACCCGACGGCGCTCTGGGTCAAACGGCTGGCGGGCGATACCGGCGTGCTGGCGCTGCTGGAAGTGACCGGGCTGATCGCTGACAGCGACCCGCGCCTTTCGGCCATTGCCGGGCTGGAGACGCCGCCGCGCGTTGTCGGCGGCTATGCGTTGCCGCTGGAAGAGACCGCCTGATCATGAGCAGCCCTGTCGCGCGGCCGGAGATTTTCTCCGTGGCGTCCTATGTCGGTGGTGAATCCAAGCTCGCGGGCTTCGAGCATCCGGTCAAGCTGTCATCCAACGAGGGCGCGTTCGGGCCGCCGCCAGGGGCGCTGAAAGCAATGGCGGAGGCCGCCTCCGGCATGCATCGCTACCCCGATGGGAGCAGCGGCAAGTTGCGCGCGGCGATTGGCGCCAAATTCGGGCTGGACCCGGACCGCATCGTCTGCGGCAATGGCTCGGACGAGGTGCTGACCCTGCTGATCCAGTCTTATGGCGGACCGGGGACCGAGCTGATCATGAGCGAGCACGGATTCTCGATCTATGAGATTTCCGGCAAGCTGGCGGGCTGCACGGTCATCAAGGCGCCGGAGCGTGAGCTGACCACCGATGTCGATGCCATACTGAGCCTGGTGACCCCAGCGACTCGCATGGTGTTCATCGCCAACCCCAACAACCCGACCGGAACGATGCTGGCGCAAGGCGAGGTGGAGCGGCTGCGCGCCGGGCTGCGGGCGGATATTCTGCTGGTGCTGGATGCCGCCTATGCCGAATATGTCGAGCGCGAGGATTACGATGCCGGGGTGAAGCTGGTGGATGCCGGCGACAACACGGTGATGACCCGGACCTTCTCAAAGATTTTCGGCATGGGCGGGGCGCGGCTGGGCTGGTGCTACGCGCCGGCGGCGGTGATCGACGTGCTCAACCGCACCCGCCCGCCCTTCAACATCAATGTGTTCGCCGCCGCCGCCGGGATGGCGGCGCTGCGTGAGGAGGGCTGGCTGGAGCATAGCCGGGCGCATAACGGCATCGAACGCCGCCGCCTGAGCGAGCGCCTGACCCAGAGCGGCCTCAAGGTCATCCCGTCCGAGGCCAATTTCATCCTGGTCGATTTCGTCACCGTCGAGCGGGCTTCGGCCGCGGATGCCTATCTGCGCCAGCGCGGCTATATCGTCCGGCAGGTGAAATCCTACGGCCTGCCGCATTGCCTGCGGATCACCATCGGCACATCGGCGGAATGCAGCCGGGTGGCGGAAATTCTGACCGAGTTCTGTCATGACTGAGCCTTTATTCAACCGTCTGGCGCTGATCGGCATTGGCCATATCGGCGCCTCCATCGCCGGGGCGCTGAAGCTGCATCCTGGCACGGTCGGGCAGCTGGTGATCGCGGATGCCAATCCGGCGCATCTGCAGCGTGCCGAGGAGCTGGGGCTTGGCGATGTCTATTGCGCCGATGCCGCCATGGCGGTCAGCGGCGCCGATGGGGTCATCCTCTGCACGCCGGTCGGCAGCTTCGCTGGGCTGGCGGCGGCGATCGCGCCGCATCTGCAGCCGGGCTGCATCCTCTCGGATGTCGGCTCGACCAAGCAATCGGCGATCCGCGATGTGCTGCCCTTCGTGCCGGCGGGGGTTGCCTTCGTGCCGGCGCATCCGATGGCGGGCACCGAGTTTTCCGGCCCGGATGCGGGCCTGGCCAATCTGTTCGAGGGGCGCTGGTGCCTGCTGACGCCGATCGAAGGCATGGACGAGGCGGCGGCGCAAAAGATCGAGGCCTTGTGGCGGGTGCTGGGCGCGCGCACGGCGCGGATGGGGGCGGCGCATCATGACCGGGTGCTGGCCATTGTCTCGCATCTGCCGCATCTGCTCGCCTTCACCATCTGCGGCACCGCGGATGATCTGGCGGACGAGACTCGCGAGGAAGTGCTGCAATTCGCGGCCACCGGGTTTCGCGATTTCACCCGCATCGCCGCCTCCGATCCGGTGATGTGGCGCGACATTTTCACCAACAACAAGGACGCGCTGCTGGAGATGTTCTCGCGCTTTTCCGAGGACGCGCAGGCGATGGCCCGCGCCGTGCGCTGGGGCGATACCGACTATATCGAGGATAAGATCAACCGGGGCCGCAAGATCCGGAAAAGCCTGATCGATATCAAACAAGCCTGAGGACCCCAGAGATGATCGTGGATATCCGCACCTATAAGTTCCAGCCCGGCAAGATGGGCGCCTGGCTGAAACTCTATGAGGAGCTGGCCTGGCCGCTGCAGAAAAAGCATCTGGGCGAATGCCTGGGGTTCTACACGACGATCGAGGGCGAGCTGCATCAGGTGGTGCATATCTGGCGCTATCAGAGCCAGGCTGACCGCGAGGCGCGGCGCAACGCCATGGCAAAGGAATCCGGATGGGCGCAGTTCCTGGCGGAAACGGCGAAGCTGGACGGCTTCCTCTCGATGGAGAACAAGCTGGCGCGGGAAACGCCGTTTTTCGCCGCCAAATGAGCATGCAGAGCACCGCCATCATCATCGCCGCCGGACTTGGCACGAGGATGAAATCCAGCCTGCCGAAAGCCGCGCACAAGATCGCCGGGCAGCCGATGCTGGTGCATCTCATCCGCGCCGCGGAGCAGGTGTTCGACCGGATCGTCGTGGTGATCGGGCCGGACATGCCGGCCCTGGCGGCGCTGGCGGCCCCGCATCAGGTGGCCATCCAGGCCGAGCGGCTGGGCACCGCCCATGCCGCACGGCAGGCGGAACCCTATTTCGGCGACGGGCCGGTGGCGATTTTCTATGCCGACAACCCGCTGGTCTCGGCCGAGACCATGCGCGCCCTGCTGGCCCGCCTGCGGGAGGGTGATGCCGGCCTCGCGCTGCTGGGCATGACCCCGCCGGATGCGGCGAAATATGGGCGGCTGGTGATGGAGGGCGGCTATCTCGCCCGCATCGTCGAATATAATGACGCCACCCCGCAAGAGCGCGCGATCACCTTCTGCAATGCCGGCGGCATGGCGGCTTCGGGCCCGGATATGAGACGCTGGCTCGCGCGGGTGGGCAACGACAATACGAAAGGCGAGTTCTATCTCACCGACATCGTCGCACTGGCCCGCCAGGAGGGCGTCAATGTCGCGGCCTTGGACGCGGCGCATGATGAATGTCTCGGGGTGAATTCGCGCGCCGAGCTGGCGCTGGCGGAGGCGGCCTTTCAGAGCCGCGCCAGGAGCCGCTTCATGCGCGACGGCGTGACATTGCAGGCCCCGGATACGGTGTTTTTCGCAGGCGATACGCAAATCGGCGCCGATACGGTGATCGGCCCGCATGTCGTCTTCGGCCCTGGCGTCGCCATCGAGGGGGGCGTGGAGATCAAAGCGTTCTCGCATCTCGAAGGGTGCAGCGTGAAGACCGGCGCCGTGATCGGCCCCTATGCGAGGCTGCGCCCGGGGGCGGAGGTCGGCGAGGACGCGCATGTTGGGAATTTCGTCGAGCTGAAAGCGGCGAAGCTCGGCAAGGGCGCGAAGGCCAATCATCTGACCTATCTCGGCGATGCGGAGATCGGCCCTGGCAGCAATATCGGCGCGGGCACGATCACCTGCAATTACGACGGCAAGGCCAAGCACAAGACCATCATCGGCGCGAAAGCCTTCATCGGCTCGAACAGCGCGCTGGTGGCGCCGGTGCGCATCGGCGATGAAGCGCTGATCGCGGCCGGGTCGGTGATCACGCAAGATGTGCCAGAACAGGCCGTGGCGTTCGGCCGCGCCCGCCAGGTGACGAAGCCGCGCAAGGGCTGAAGCTATGATCGGCGCCGAAACGGCGCCGATGCCTCAGCGCAGATGCAGAGCCTGGAACAGCCTGGCGCTGGCCGGGATGAGGCGGATCAATAGATGCCGCTCGGCCACCGCCAGAGCGATCACCAGCAGCAGGACCAGCAAGACGATCAGCAGCGGGCTGGCTGCCTGTTTGGCCTGGCGTGCGGCCGGGGCTCATCCTGATCGACGTCCTGGCTGCGCGCCGCCCGCACCAAGCTGGCGAAGCGGTCCGCAACCCCCTCCGGGATCTCGGCCTTGCTGGTATCGGGCTCGGTGTGGCGCGCAGGCGGCACAGCGGCTGCGGCAGCATGGGGGGCCGAGGCCTCCTGACGAAGGGCCGCCTGCATCTCGGCGGCGGCTTCAGGATCGGCCGGCTGACCGAAGCGGCGAGTCGCAGCCTCGCTGGCCGGCATGTCGGGGGTCGGCGCGGCGTCCGGTGGGGCCTCAGGCGATGGGGCTGGCGCAAACGCCCAGCCATGCCCGCATTGTTCGCAGCGCAGGCGGCGCACGCTCTCGCCGAGCAGATTGTCGGGAACGTCATAAAGCGTCTGGCAATTGGGGCAGGCGATCCGCATTGCGTTGCAATGGATGGCATTTTTAGCCTAGCGCCGCAATAACACCTTCAGCCCACAAAGCATTTTGTCGAAAATAAACGCCCCGCAGACCTTGCTGGCCCCCGCCTTGTCGCGGCACTAGTAACGCCATGAGAGGACTGACCTGATGATCAGGTTCGACGATGTCTGGCTGCGTTACCATCATGCGGCGCGGGACGGTGAAGCGGAGGCCCTGCGTGCCGTCAGCTTCGAAATCGAGGAAGGCGGGTTTCGCTGGCTCACCGGCCCCTCCGGGCCGGAAAGACGAGCCTGTTGAAGCTCATCTATCTGGCCGAGCATCCCGCGCGGGGCCGCATCGAGATCCTTAACACCAGGGCCAACCGGCTGACCCGGCGCGACGCCGCCCTGCTGCGCCGGCGGATCGGCGTGGTGTACCAGGATTTCCGCCTGCTGCCGCAGCTCGATGCCTATGATAACGTGGCGTTGCCGATGCGCCTGGCGCGCCGTGGCGAGGCCCAGGTGAAGGCGGATGTGACGGAGATTTTGCGCTGGGTGGGGCTGGCGCATCGCATGCATGCCCGGCCTGACGAGCTCTCCGGCGGCGAGCAGCAGCGCATTGCCATCGCCAGGGCCGTGGTGGCCCGGCCGCGGCTGCTGGTTGCCGATGAACCGACGGGAAATCTCGATGACGAACAGGCACAACGCCTGATGCTGCTGATCACCGCGCTCAACAAGCTGGGCACGACCGTGGTTGTGGCCACGCATAATGCCGCCCTGGTGGAGCATTATCCGTTTCCCCGCCTGAGCCTGGAAAATGGCCGCCTGGTGCATGATGGCTAGGCATCGCGGAGATCTGCTGGGGCTGCGCTCGGCCTTGTCGGACCGGCTGCTGCCGGTGCTGGTCGGGGCGATGAGCTTTCTCGCCGCGCTGGCGCTCGGCGGCGCGCTCGCCTGCGCGAATTTGGCGCAAAGCTGGCAAGGCGATACCGCCGCCGCCCTGACCATCCAGATCCCGCAGCCGGCCGATCCGGATGCCGGCAACGATGGCACGCGCCTCGCCGCTGTGCAGCGCGCGCTGGCGGCCAACCATGATGTTCAGGATGCGACGGTCCTGACCACGGCGGAGATGAACCGGCTGATCGCGCCCTGGATCGGCGGCGATGCCGCCTCACTCGGGCTGGCCCTGCCCGCGATCATCACCGCGCAATGGGCCGGCAGCGGCAGCAGCGATGCGCTCGCGGCGCAGTTGCAGCAGCTCAGCCCGGGCACGGTGATCCGCACCGGCGCGATCTGGGCGCAGCGCGTCGCCACCTTGACGACCAGCCTGCAAGGCTGCGCCTTGGCGGTGCTGCTGATCGTCGCCCTGGTGGCCGCCGCCGTGGTCGCGGTGGCGACACGCTCCGGCTTGGCGCAATTGCGCGACACGATCGAGATCGTGCACGGGCTGGGCGCGTTGGAGGCGGATATCGCGACACGTTTCGCCGGCCGGGCGACATGGCTGGCCCTGGCCGGCGCGCTGGGCGGGACCGTGCTCGCCGCCCCCGTGCTGGCCTGGCTGGCCTGGCTGGCCAGCCCGTTCACCGGGCCGGCGCATCCGGCAAGCCTGTTCAACCTGCCGCCGGCCCTGCTGGCCCTGCTCCCGCTCCTGCCCGCCTGCGCGGCGCTGATTGGCTGGAGCACAGCCCAGATCACGGTTCGGGGCTGGCTGCGGCGGCTGCCGTGAGCTTGCGCCAGCGCCCGCGCCGCCGCCGCTGGTCGCTCACCCGGCTGCTTTCCCGGGTGATATTGCTGGTGCTCGGCGCCTGGTCGGCCGGATTTCTGGTCTATCTGGGCCTCGTCTTCACGGCCACGCCGCCCAACCCCTTGCCGCCGGCGGATGGCATCGTCGCGCTGACGGGCGGCGATGACCGGATCAGCGCCGCGCTGGCGCTGCTTGCCGAGCATGAGGCGCCGCTGCTGTTGATCTCCGGCGCCGGCAAGGGCACCTATCTCGGCGATTTCACCCAGGATGATCGCAGCGCCGCGACCCGGTATGCCGATGCGATCACGTTGGGGCATATGGCGGCAACCACCCATGATAATGGCGCCGAGACCGCCGCCTGGGCCAAGGCGCACCATATGCGCTCGCTGATCGTGGTCACCGCGGATTACCATATGCCGCGGGCGTTGCTGGAAATTCAGCGCGCCCTGCCCGGCGTGGCGCTGATCCCCGATCCGGTGCGGCCGCCGGCGATGCGCGACCGCTTGACGCTGCCGACAGTTCGATTACTGGCCATCGAATATAGCAAATATCTGGTGGTGCGTGCCGGGCTGGGCGGCCTGTTCAGCACCAACGACGCTGGAGATTATTGACGAACGATGCACCATGTCCGGTCTTTTGCCTTCAACGCCGTTCTCTGGGGCGCGGGCGCGGTGCTCAGCATCTGGTGCACCCTCTTCGGGCGGCATTTCAGGAATGGCATTCTGCGCACCGCACAGCTCTGGACGCGGATCAGCCTGTGGGCGCTGCGATCTTTCTGCGGCGTCAGCCTCGAGGTTCGCGGCCTGGAAAATCTCCCCGCGGGGGGCTGTGTCATCGCCGCGCAGCATCAATCGGCGCTGGACATCCTGCTGTGGATCAGCCTGCTGCCCGCCCCGGCCTTCGTGTTCAAGAAAGAGCTCAAGCGCATCCCGCTATTCGGCGCGCTGCTTGAGCCGAGCGGCATGATTTCGGTTGACCGGAGCGGTGGTCGCAAGGCGTTGCGCGACATGGTCGAGCGTGCGCATCAGGCGGTCGCGGCGGGGCGGCAGGTGGTGATCTTTCCGGAAGGGACACGGGTGGCGCCAGGCGTGCGCGGCGAGCTGCGCCATGGCATCGCCGCCATGGCGCAGGGGCTCTCCGCCCCGTTGCTGCCGGCGACGACCGATTCCGGCCTCCGGTGGGGCCGCAAATCCTTCCAGAAATCCCCGGGGCCGGTACATATCACCATCCACCCGGCGATTTTGCCGGGCCTGAGCCGGGAGGAGCTGCTCGCGACCCTGACGGCGCTGTTTTACGGATGAGCCACGCTTCTTGAGGCGAACAAAGTGAGGCCGAGCAGGATCGCATCCAGGCCGAACGCGCTCTCCAGCCCGAACCGGTTGGAGACGAAGCCGATCATCACCGGCCCGCTGAGAAACCCGGCATAGCCGATGCCGACCACCACCGGCATGGCGTGCTGCACGGACATGCCGGGCACATGCGACGCCGCACTGAACAGCAGCGGCGCCATGTTGCCGGTGCCAAACCCGACCAGGCCGAAACCGATCACCCCCACCCAGCCGATGGGCACGAAAATCGCCAGGGCAAACCCCAGCAGGCTGACCAGCGCGCCCAGCCGCATGATGGAGGTCTGGCCAAACCGCATCGCCAGATGGTCGCCGGTCAGCCGGGCCAGGGACATCATCACGGCAAAGGCGGCAAAGCCCAGCGTCGCCTCATCGATCGGCATATGCCGGGAAAACCGCAGATAGATGGCACTCCAGTCGGTGCAGGCGCCTTCCGTCATGAAGGCGGCGTAGCAGCACAGCCCCAATATCACCGCCCGCCGGTTCGGCCAGACGAACTGGCGCGCAGCCGGCTGAGCATCGGCTGATTTTGGCAGCAGCCGGAAGGATTGTGTCAGCCCGGCCAGCACCATCGCGGCGCTCACCAGGCAAATCACCAAAACCGGCGTGCCCAATTTCAGAAAGACGCTGTCGGCCAGAGCGATCAGCAGCGTGCCGATGCTGTAGCAGGCATGGAAACCCGACATCAGCAGCCGGCCCGATTGCGCCTCGATGGCGGCCCCTTGCGCGTTCATCGCCACATCCAGGAGGCCGAAATTTACGCCATAGGCGAAGAGCAGAAGGGTGAAGATTGCGGGCGATGGCGCCATGCCGAGCAAAGGCAGCATCAGGCCCATCACCAGCCCGCAGGCGATGATACAGCTGCGGCTGCCCCAGCGTTGGATCGCCAGCCCCGCCAGCGGCATGGCGGCGACGCCGCCGGTGCCGCCGGCCAGAAGAATGCCGCCCAGCGTGGCGTCATCCAGCTGAAATCTGATCTTCGTATAGGGAATGAGAAAGGCCCAGACCGAGATCCCGAAACCCGCCACACCGAAGACGAGTTTTACCGTCCAGACCCGCGCTTTCATGGCCGAAACCTATCCCCTCCCCGGACAGCGGACAAGCGCGGGCCCGCCCACAAAAAAGGGGCCGCGCGGCCCCTTTTAAGTCAAATTGGCGGGTATTTATAACGCTCGGCGTCCGGCGATGGCGTGATAGATGACCAGGACAACCACCGCCCCGACAACGGCCACGAACAGCGACCAGAGATTAAATCCTGTCACCGGGACAGCACCTAAAGCCGCGAAAATCCAGCCGCCGACCAGGGCGCCGACAATGCCGAGCACGATATCCAGGACCGGACCGCGGCCGCCATTATCGACAATCAGGCTGGCGATCCAGCCGGCGATCAACCCCAAAACGATCCAACCGACGATTGACATGGTTATGACTCCGGAAAAGTTACTTCATCACCGAAATGGGCGGCGCCCCGCCCTCACACAACCATTGCGTCCAGAACTTCATCCGGCGTTCATATTGAGTTTCAGCTTCCGCGCCTCCAGCCCTTGCCAGACGATCAACACCGGCACCGCGATCACGAAATCCCGCGCGCGGCGCAGCAGCGACAGCGACAAGGCAATGTCCGGCGGAATGCCGAACAATCCGCCCAGCAAGGTATAGGCCACTTCCTGGATGCCAACGCGGCCCGGAATGAAGAAGGCCAGCGCCATGATCGCGTGCAGCATCGCTTCAATACAGACCGCATCGATCCAGGATAAATCCACCCCCAGCGCGTGAAACCCGATATAGGACGCCGTCCCGGTGCCAATCCAGCACAGGAAATGCACGAAGGCCGCCCAGGCGAGACGGTGATGCTGGGTGTACATGCCGTTCAACGAGCTTTGCAGCTTTTCCGCGTGGTCGGCCGCGCTCTGCCCGGTTGTTCCGGCGATGCGGGTTGCGAGGGCCTTAAATAATTTGGTCCCGGAGCCGCGCTGCGCCACGATCAGCCCGACACCCAAAAACATCGCGACGGCCAAGCCGATGGACACCGGCATCAATAATTCCGAGCCCGGCACCTTGTTCGAGAGAATGACCAGCCCCACCCCGACGAACACCAGCTGCGCCAGGAATTCCGTGGTGATGTCGCCCAGCGTCGAGGCCACGGCGTCGGCCGTCGCCACCCCGCCCAGCGTCATCACGCGCGCGCCCAGAACATATCCGCCAACCTGGGAGAAGGGCAGGAACTCGCCGGTCGCGTCGCGCACGGCGCGGCCCCATACGCAGAGCCAGTAAGAGCCTTTCTGCCGTGAGCGCAGCAGGATCCGCCAGCTTCCCCTAGCCCGAGCAGAATGACCAGCTGGGCCAGCACGAATTCAGCGGTGCCCAGCGCACTGACCGATGCCAGCGCCCGCAACACGTCCGCCGCACCGAAATAGACGATGAGCCCGGTGATGACCGCCAGCCCGGCCAGCGTCAGCACCGCTGGGATAAGTTTGCTTTTTACCGACAAATATTTTCTCAACGTCTCTGAATACGTGATTTCAGTCGCAGGACGGACAGGCCTAGTCGCCCCAGAAACGGCATCGTGCCGGGGCGCTTCAGGCGTGCATCATACCCTGCCATGCGCCTTTTATCCTCTTCCAGGCAGATTTCCAAAAGCTTGGGAAGGTCCATCTCGTCGCTGATCGCCGATGAGCCGTTCATGGTGAAATTGGCATCCGCCCCCTCCAGACCATCCACATCCTTGGCCAAGCCGATCCGCTCATAGAGCAGATAGGCCCACACCGCCCAGATTTTCGCTTCGAACCAGGGCCGGAGATACCATCGCAGATTCGCCCGCCGCCACGCCAACCAGTTGGAGAAAAACAGAATATGTCGGCCTTCCTCCTGCACGACAGGCTCGAATGTCTCAACCAGCTTGGCAGGAAAATAGCCCGAGCGCTTGGCCAGCTCGAACAGCCCGTAAGCGAAAAAACTATCGATACATTCCGAAAACCCGGTGACCAGCCAGCCCCATTCGGCATCGTTGGGCAGCGCATAATCGGGTTCGGGCCGCATCGGGATGCCATAGGCCGCGACCAGCCGGGAGAGCACCTCGCGGTGGCGCGCCTCCTCACCGGACATATGCAGCAACGCCGCGCGCAATGCAGGGTGCGGTACGGTCTGCGCATAAAAGGCGATTCGGGCGGCCGCCTTGATTTCCGTCTGCACGGCGATGTCCCAGATCGGCAGGGCGGTGATCCGGCGTAATGTCTCCGGCTCCAGCATTGGCCAGTCCAGCACCGCCGGTTTGTAGGGATTATAGGTGGCGGCGAGCAGGCTGGTGAACATCCGAAAATGCGCGTCCGACCCGGCCTTGATCGGGCCGGCCTCCGGGAATTGCCAATGCCGTGCCTGGTGATCGGCCGAAACCACCTCATCTTCCGTCGCGGCGGCTTTTGTCGGGATCACACGAATCTCGTTCATCTTCATCCTCGGTGTTGCGCCAAAGGCTGCAATGGGTTCTACAGCCAGTGTCCTGTACGGTATATGGCGCCGGCCGGATGACTGCACAGCACGAGGAAGACGAATTGGCACAGGGTGATCTGGTGCTGGTGACCGGGGCGACCGGCTTTGTCGGGGCCGCCGTCGCCAAGGCGGCGCGCGCGGCGGGGTATCGCGTGCGGGTGACGGCGCGCCAAAGCTCGGACCGGCGCAATCTTGCCGGTCTTGAGGAGCAGGCTGTCTATCTGGATCTCGCCGAGCCCGACAGTTTCCCCGCGGCGCTCAAGGATTGCCGGTATCTCCTGCATGTGGCGGCCGACTACCGGCTCTGGGTGCCCAACGAGGCCGCGATGCGCAAGGTCAATATCGATGGCAGCATCGCCTTGCTGCGGGCCGCGCAGCGCGCCGGGGTGGAGCGCAGCATCTATACCAGCTCGGTCGCGGCCCTTGGGCTCACGGATGACGGCTCACCGGCGGACGAGACCACCCTCATCCTCCCGGCCCACCATGTCGGCGCCTATAAGCGCAGCAAATATGATGCCGAGCAGGAAGTACGCCGCCTGGCGCAGGAGCAGGATATCGTGATCGTGAATCCCTCCACCCCAATCGGCCCGGGCGATGTCAAACCCACACCGACCGGCCAGATGGTGCTGGATGCGGCACGGGGGAAGATGCCCGCCTTTGTCGATACCGGCCTGAATGTCGCGCATGTGGACGATGTCGCGGCCGGACATCTGCTGGCCCTGACCCAGGGCCGCTCCGGCGAGGGCTATATTCTCGGCGGCGAGGATTTGATGCTGCGCGATCTGCTGGCGCTCGTGGCCGAACTCAGCGGCCGCGCCGCGCCAAAACTGCGCCTGCCGCTGGCGCCGCTGATGCCACTCGCCTGGGCGATGGAGCGCATCGCCGAGCGCACTGGCAAGACCCCGCTGATGACACCGGATATTCTTCGCATGGCCAAGAAAAAAATGTTCTTTTCCACGCATAAAGCCCGGACAGAGCTGGGCTACGCCCGCGCCCGGCGCGCCAGGCGGTAGAGGATGCGCTGATCTGGTTCCGCAAGGAAGGGCGCCTGACATGATCCTGCTGCTGGCCTTCGCGATCTGGCTCTATCTGGCCTTCTTGCATGGGCGGTTCTGGGATTCCGCGCCGGAGCTGCCGGCGGCGGTGCCGTTGGAGACGCCGCAGGTCGACATCATCATTCCCGCGCGCGATGAGGTGGAGACGATCGGTCCGGTCATCGCCTCGCTGCTGGCGCAGGATTATGCCGGGCCGTTTCGCGTCATTCTGGTTGACGACAACTCCACGGACGGCACCGCGGCGGCGGCCGGCGCGGATCCGCGCCTGACCATTCTGACCGGCGCGCCCAAGCCCGCCGGGTGGTCGGGCAAGCTGTGGGCGCTCTCCCAGGGTGTGGCGGCCAGCGAGGCGCCGGTGATCCTGTTCGCGGATGCGGACATCACCCATGACCCACGGCATCTGGCCAGTCTGGTGGCCAAGATGACCAGCGACAGGCTGGACATGGTCTCCGAAATGGTGCGGCTGAACTGCGCCTCCCGGGCGGAAAAATTCCTGATCCCGGCCTTCATCTATTTTTTCCAGATGCTCTATCCTTTCGCGAGGGTGAACGATCCGCGCTCGCGCGTGGCCGCCGCGGCGGGGGAACCGTGCTGATCAAGCGCGCCGCGCTTGCGCGCATTGGCGGGCTGGAGGCGATGCGCGAGGCGCTGATTGACGACGTGACGCTGGCGGGCAAGGTGAAACAAGCCGGGCCGATCTATCTCGGCCATTCCGGTCTCGCGACCTCGATCCGCCCCTACCCCGCGGCCCGCGATATCTGGGACATGATCGCGCGGACGGCCTTCACCCAGCTGCGCTATTCGGCCCTGCTGCTCGCCGGCACCATCATCGGGCTGGCTCTGGTCTGGCTGGTCTTCCCCTTCGCCGCGCTCTGCACCGGGTTTGGCTGGCGCGCGGCGCTGGGGCTGGCCATCTGGGCGATCGCCGCCCTCACCTATTTCCCCACCCTGGACCGCTATAGGGTGCACCGGGCCTATGCCATCGCCTTGCCCGCCATTGCCCTGTTCTACATGGCCGCCACCATCGGCTCCGCCTGCAACCATTGGCTCGGGCGCGGCGCCAAATGGAAGAGCCGCGCCTATGCCGGGGATAAAGCATGATCGCCAATGACAACACCGCGCCGCGCCTCGCCAGCAAAGATGACAGCGTCGAATCCTGGTCCGGCAAGGATAAGAGCGATGAGAATTTTCCCGTCGCCTCGCTGCTGATCGCCAAACCGCTCCGCGCGCGGGTGCATGCCTATTACGATTTCGCCCGCAATGCCGATGATATTTCCGACAGCGCGACCCTGCCGGCGGCCGACAAGCTCACCAGGCTGGACGCGATGGAAGCGGTGCTGACCGGCGCCACGGATGAAGGCAGCCCCAGCGCCAGGGCGCTGCGCCAGTCTTTGGCGGAGTCCGGCGTGACGGCTGACCATGCCCGCGAATTGCTGGTGGCATTCCGGCGGGACGTGACCAAGCTGCGCTATGAAAGCTGGGAGGAGTTGCTGGATTATTGCCGCTACTCGGCCGCCCCGGTCGGGCGTTATGTGCTCGATGTGCATGGCGAATCCCGGGATACATGGGCGCCGTCGGATGCGCTCTGCGCCAGTTTGCAGGTGCTCAACCATCTGCAGGATTGCGCCAAGGATCTGCGCGCGCTGGACCGTTGTTATGTGCCGCAGGCCTGGTTGCGCGAACAGGGCCTGACCACGGATGACATCGCCCGGCCAGAGACAAGCCCGGCCTTGCGGGCGGTCTTCGACAGGATGCTGGATGCCACGGAGGCGCTGAACCGCGATGCCGCCGCCCTGCCCGGACGGGTCAGATCCCGCCGGCTGCGGATTGAAACCGCGATCATCTGCGCGCTGGCGCGGCGGCTGACATCGTTGTTGCGCGCTGGCGATCCGCTGGCCACGCGGGTCAAGCTGTCCAAATTCGACATTCTCAACGCCAGCCTGAAAGGGCTCAGATACGCGTTATGATCCGCCCCGACGATATCGCCTTCATCACCGCGCTGGTGAAGGCGTCCGGCACCTCATTCTATCACGGCATGAAAATCCTCGCCCCCGAGCGCCGGGATGGGATGTATGCGATCTATGCGTTCTGCCGCATTGTCGATGACATCGCCGATGAGGAGGGGCGGGATTTTCCGACCAAGCAAGCGGAGTTGCAGGGCTGGCGCGAGCGGATTTCCGCGCTGTACGAGCAGGGGATCGCGGACTGTGCCGTCACCCGCGCCTTGCTGAGCGTGATCCAGGATTATCAGCCCCGCCAGGAGGATTTCATCGCCATCATCGATGGCATGGAGATGGATGCGGGGGCGCCGATCATCGCGCCGGATCTGGCGTTTCTTGATCTCTATTGCGACCGTGTCGCCTCCGCCGTCGGGCGGCTCTCGGTGCGGGTGTTTGGCGACGCCTCCCCGGCGGCGGACGACGTCGCCCATGCGCTCGGCCGTGGGCTGCAGCTGACGAATATTCTGCGCGACGTGGCCGAGGACGCGGAACGCGGACGCATTTACCTGCCCGCGGAACATCTTGCCGCGGCCGGGGTGCCGGCCGATCCGGCGCGGATCCTCGATGCCCCCGGCCTGGCGCGGGCCTGCGGCGCGGTTGCGGCCATGGCCGAGCTGAATTTCCGCCGCGCCCATGACGCGATGGCACGCTGCGATGCCAAGGCGATGCGGCCGGCGCGCATGATGGCGGCCAGCTATCGCCCCTTGCTGGCGGAACTCCGGCGGCGACATTTCGACTATCGCCGGGGCCGGGTGAGCCTGCCGAAATGGCGCAAGCTCTGGCTGGCCGCACAGCTTCTGGTGGGCTGAATGAAAATCCAAATCATCGGCGCCGGGCTGGCCGGGCTTTCAGCCGCCTGCGCCCTCACGGAGGCGGGCCATCAGATTATGCTGTCCGAGGCGGCGCCGCAGGCTGGCGGGCGCGCCCGCTCCTATTTCGACAAGCAGCTCGGCTGCCGTATCGATAACGGCAACCATTTGCTGCTGTCCGGCAATAAGGATGCGTTGCGGTATCTACGCCGGATCGGCGCCGAGCACACACTCACCGGGCCGGACGAGGCAAATTTTCCGTTTCACGACCTAAAAACCAATCGCGGCTGGACGCTGAGGCTGAATCACGGCCGGATTCCCTGGTGGATCGCCGCGCCGAGCCGGCGCGTGCCGGGCACACGCCTCGCGGATTATCTTGCCTTGAAGAGATTGCTGCAGGCGCGCCCTGGTGATCTGGTCGAGCCACTGGTCGGGCACGGGCCGCTTTATGAACGCCTGCTGGAGCCGCTGGCCATCGCCGCCCTCAACACCATGCCGGACATCGCCGCCGCCCAGCCTTTGGGCGCGGTGCTGGCGGAAACCGTGGAGCGCGGCGGTTTTGCCGCCTTGCCACGCTGGGCCAGGCTGGGGCTTTCAGAAAGCTTCGTGGACCCGGCCTTGGCCTGGCTGCAGCAGCGCGGCGCTGAATTGCGGTTTGGCGAGCGCGTCACCCACCTCCCCCGAACCAGCCGACAATCCTGGCGGTTCCGCCCTGGGTTGCGAAAGAGCTGATGCCGGAGCTGGACGTGCCCGATGCGTTCGAATCGATCTGCAACCTGCATTTCAAAACGCCGCGCGGGCCGGCGGAGGCGACGTTCCATGGCGTCATTGGCGGGCTGACGGAATGGATCTTCCTGCGCGAGACTGTGATTTCCGTCACCATCTCGGCCGCCAACCGCCATGCGCATCTGGGGCAGGAGGCCATCGCGGCACAGGTCTGGCAGGAGGTCTGCCAGGTTCTGGGCCAAACCCTGAAGCTGCCGCCGTATCGGGTGCTGTGGGAAAAGCGCGCCACATTCGCCTGCACCCCGCGCAGCTGGCCAAGCGGCCAGGACCGCGCAGCCCCGCCCCTTGGTTGCGCTGGCCGGGGATTGGACCGACACGGGCCTGCCGGCGACGATTGAAGGCGCCATCCGCTCGGGCGAGGCCGCGGCAAAGGCCCTGCTGAGCCAGATCTAATCTCAGCCATGCTCGCATAGGCACTGGAAAACCGCGAAAAAAACTGCCAAAGCCGCTCCGATGAACGCCATTCTGGACGATGCGATTGAACAGGCCCGCGCCTCCCTGCGCACAGAGCAGCGCGCCGATGGGCATTATTGCTACGAGCTGGAAGCCGACGCCACGATTCCCGCCGAATATGTGCTGCTCGAGCATTATCTCGACCGCATCGATGACGGGCTGCAAGCCAAGATCGGCGTCTATCTGCGCCGGATCCAGGGCGACTATCCCGGTTGTGACGGCGGCTGGCCGTTGTTTCACGGCGGCAAAATGGATCTCTCCTGTTCGGTGAAGGCGTATTTCGCGCTGAAGGCGATCGGCGACAGCCCCGAGGCGCCGCATATGCGCCGCGCCAGAGCCGCGATACGGGCGGCCGGCGGCGCCGAGCGCAGCAATGTTTTCACCCGCTTTCAGATGGCGCTGTTTGGTGCCGTGCCCTGGACGGCCTGCCCCGTCATCCCGGTGGAAGCGGTATTGATGCCGGACTGGTTCCCCTTCACGATGCGCAAGGTATCCTACTGGTCGCGCACCGTGATGGTGCCACTGATGGTCTTGGCCGCGGTGAAGCCACGAGCGCGCAATCCCCGCCAGGTCCGCATCGACGAGCTGTTCGTCACCCCGCCCGATCAGGTGAAGGACTGGATCCGCGGCCCCTACAAATCCGCCTGGGGCCCAGCCTTCAAGATATTGGACGATGTGCTGCGGATCGCCGAACCGGCCTTCCCGACCCGCACCCGCGAAAAGGCCGTGCGCAAGGCGATCGATTGGAGCATTGAGCGGCTCAACGGTGAGGATGGGCTCGGCGCCATCTATCCGGCAATGGCCAATGCCACGATGATGTTCGACCATTTCGGCGATGCCGCGCATTTTGACATCGCCTGGAACGCGGTTCGCAAGCTGCTCGTGGTCGGCGAGACCGAAGCCTATTGCCAGCCTTGCCTGTCACCCATTTGGGATACGGCGCTCGCCGGACACGCCTTGGCGGAAGCCGGAGACAAGGACGCGCTTGCCGCCGCCTGCGATTGGCTGATCCCGCGCCAGGAACTGGAGCTTGTCGGTGACTGGGCCGATAACACGCCAGGCACACGCCCCGGCGGATGGGCTTTCCAGTACAACAACCCGCATTACCCCGATGTTGATGACACCGCCGTGGTCGCGATGCTGCTGCACCGCGCCGGCGATCCGAAATATGCCGAAAGCATTGCCCGCGCGCGGGAATGGATCATCGGCATGCAATCGACCAACGGCGCCTGGGGCGCCTTCGATATCAACAACGACCGGCAATATCTCAACCATATCCCGTTTGCGGATCATGGCGCGCTGCTCGACCCGCCGACCGAGGATGTCTCCGCGCGCTGCATCTCTTTTCTCGCGCAGCTTGGCCACGCCGAGGACCAGCCCGCGATCCAGCGCGGGATTGCCTACCTGAGAGAAACGCAGAAGCCTGACGGCTCCTGGTTTGGGCGCTGGGGCACGAATTATATCTACGGCACCTGGTCGGTGCTGTGCGCCTTGAATGCCGCCAGAATTCCGCATGACGATCCGATGATGGAAAAGGCGGCGGCGTGGCTTATTTCCAAACAGCGCCAAGATGGCGGATGGGGTGAGGATTGCGAGACCTACGCAGACGCGCCTTCGGGGAATTCCACGGCGTTGCCGCCCAGAGCCTACCGAGCCAGACGGCCTGGGCGCTGCTCGGCCTGATGGCGGCAGGATTGGTGGAGCATGAAGCCGTGCACCGTGGCATCCAATATCTGCAATCGACACAAGGCAGCGATGGAAGCTGGAGCGAAGCACCTTATAATGCCGTCGGGTTTCCGCGCGTCTTCTATCTGAAATATCACGGCTATCCGCGTTTCTTCCCGGTTCTGGCGCTCAGCCGCTATCAAAGGCTGATTGCGCGAAATGATCGCCATGTCGAATTTGGCTTCTGACAACGGAAAAGAGAGCAACAGGACAAACACACCAAAATCGTCTTGATTTTTAAACAGAATCTCGCCTAACGTAACGTAACTTTCTCTTCACGTTGTTTGTTTTGGCGGTTACGCTCGATTTCATGGATGATATTCGACTCGCTTCGATTTTCCGGCCTGAAAACCAATTCAAAGCTTGGACGAACATCATCTCCATCGACGAAACCGCGATTACGCTCGAAGCTCTTTTTCAGAGAGAGCAGGCTCTTCCCGGGGTCATCATCGAGGAAAACAACCAAAGCCGTATCCTGTTAAGCCGCCGGGTTTTTCTCGCGGTGATCAGCCGGCCATTTGGGCGGGAAGTTTTTTTAAAACGCCCCTTACGGGAGTTGATCGTATCGGCGAAGCCGGAAACGCTCATTTTAAGCGAGGATACACCGCTTTCCGTAGCGTGCCGCGCAGCCCTGGCGAGATGCGATTCAAACCGGTTCGAGCCTTTCATAATGATGAGCGGCGCGTCAGCGTTTATTATCGAGTTGGCGGATCTACTGTTAGCGCAAGCCGACGCGTTGGAAAAAACCGTTTTTGAAAAGAGCCTACTTGCGGAAACGGCAACGCAGACGGCGAGCGACTTAAAGCAAGCGCTGCAGGAACAGCATCAACTGGCCGAAGAACTCGAGCGGGCCAGGACACTCGCCGAGTATGATGCAACGCACGACTCCCTGACAGGGTTGCTGAACCGCAAAGGCTTCTTTGCAGAAATGCGGGCCGCGATGGCGGCGAAGGCGAGCGGCCGCGGTCCGGATTACGGCCTGCTGTTTCTTGACCTTGATCGCTTCAAACTCATCAATGACAGTTTGGGGCATCATAGAGGCAACGAACTTCTGATCCAGGTGGCTGAAAGATTGTCAGCCCTGGCCACACGGTGCAATCCCTCAGCACGCCAGGACGCGTCCTCACAGGATAAATGCATTGTCGGCCGGCATTCCGGTGATGAATTCGTTTTGCTGCAGAGCATAGACGAGGATCCTGATGCGATTTTAAAAACAGCACAGACCTTGCTGGCGTCTCTTACCGCCCCCTACATGCTGGGCGGCAAGCCTTATACAGTCGGCGTCAGCATCGGGCTCGTCAGCGCCCTCAGCCATTACCAGGACCACGAGCCCGCGCTGCGCGACGCCGATATCGCCATGTATGAGGCGAAGCGGCATAAGGAACAGCCGATTGTTCGCTTCGAATCGCCAATGCACAAGACGGTCGAGCGGCGCGTTGAGCTTGAAGCCGAACTCAGGGAGGCTGTTCAACGCAACGAGCTTGTGCTGCATTATCAACCCATCATCGATACGTTCACCGGCGACGTCTTTGCCTATGAGGGGTTATTGCGCTGGCAAAGAGAGCGGGACATCGTTCCGCCGAGCGAATTCATTTCCGTGGCCGAGGAGACCGGGCTGATCAACGAAATTGGCCTGCATGTCATGAGATCCGCATGCCACTGGATGAAAAGCCACACGCAAAAAGGTGGCAATGCAAATAGCCTGGTCAGTTTGAATATCTCTGCGGTGCAGTTGGCGAACACCGAACTCCCCGCTCAACTCGAAGCGATCTGCTTGAACGAAGCCGTGCCGACAAGCCGGTTTATTCTTGAAGTCACGGAACAATCCGCGATGTCCTATCCCGAACGTTCCCTGAACATTCTTGAGGATTTGAAGCAGCGCGGCTTCCGCCTGGCTCTCGACGATTTCGGAACCGGATATTCTTCATTAAGCTGGCTGCATAAATACCCCTTCGATCTTTTAAAAGTCGATCGCTCGCTGATTGCTGGGGTCGGTCAAACCGCCAACTCAGAGAAAATGGCGGCCGGTATTTTGCATCTTTCTAAAATTCTTGGCTTGCACGTGATTGCGGAAGGGGTGGAGCGGCTTTCGCAAAAGCAGACTCTCAACGAGACGGGGTTTCAATTGATGCAGGGCTACCATTTCGGCCGCCCTGCGCCATCTTGGCCGATCGAAGCCAGCCAGTTTTAAAAGCTTCCGTTATTCAACCGGCCGGCACGCGGATAGTTTTTGAAAAACGTGAGGCGCCAATTCTTTCTTACAGATCAGCAGGTCCGGCAGATAAGGATCGGCGTTGTTATAGACCAGATCAGTTCCGTCCACGCGTGAGGCATGCAGTCCAGCCGCCAAAGCAACAGCTGCCGGGGCGCAATTATCCCATTCATACTGCCCTCCCGTGTGGAGATAGATATCGGCATCACCACGCAGAACCGCCATCGCCTTGGCGCCCGCAGAGCCCATCGGCACCAACTCAGCCCCCAGAGCCTCGGCGACATCAAGCGCTTCCTTGGCCGGCCGCGACCGGCTGACCAGCATTCGCAATTTTTCAGGGCTCTGCTTTACGTCCTGAGGTTCGGAGAGCATGACCACACCGCTTGCGGGAAGAGCGACCGCGCCAATTTTGGCCACGCCATTGATCGCGAGGCCGACATGAACCGCCCAATCATCGCGGCCTTCGGCATATTCGCGCGTACCATCCAACGGATCGACGATCCAGACACGCTCCGCCTGCAGCCGGGAGGGATTGTCTCTTTCCTCTTCAGAGAGCACAGCATCATCAGGACGATTTTCCGCAAGCGCCTCCATGATGAAGGCATTCGCGACGCGATCCCCGGCCTTTCCCAACGCCTTGCCGGAGAACAAGTTCGTCCCCCGCAGCTCAAGCAACAATTTCCCCGCCGCCTCCGCGATGGCCTTGGCCAATTCAAGATCTGTCACGGAATCAGCCTTTCCACGATCATATCCGCGGCTTCTTCAGGCGTCATCCTGGACGTATCGATACGAATCTCTGGATCGAGCGGCGCCTCATAGGGGCTGTCGATCCCGGTGAAATTCTTCAATTCGCCGGATCGCGCCTTCTTATACAGCCCTTTTACATCCCGCCGTTCCGCCTCTTCCAAGGCCGTATCAACAAACACTTCGACGAACTCATTCGGCGCCATCATCTGCCGCACCATGTCGCGCTCCGAGCGGAACGGCGAAATGAAGGCGGTGATGACGATCAACCCGGCATCCGTCATCAGCTTCGCGACCTCACCGACGCGGCGAATATTTTCGATACGGTCCGCCTGGGTGAAGCCAAGATTCTTGTTCAAGCCATGACGAACATTGTCACCATCGAGCAGGAATGTATGCCGGTTCATCCGGACCAGCTTTTTCTCGACCAGATTGGCAATCGTGCTCTTCCCTGCCCCGGAAAGCCCCGTGAACCAAAGCACCACTGGCTTTTGATTTTTCAGGCTGGCGCGAACATCCCGCGACACATCCAGCGCTTGCCAATGCACATTTTGAGACCGCCTGAGAGAGAAATGCAGCATCCCGGCAGCAACAGTCGCGTTCGTCATCTTTTCGATGATGATGAAGCCACCCAGCGTTCGGTTGGTCTCGTAGGCTTCGAACGGGATCGCGCGATCGGTGGTGATATTCGCGACGCCGATCGCGTTCAACTCAAGCGTCTTGACCGCCGTCCGCTCCAGCGTATTGACGTTGATCTGATATTTGGGCGCCTGGATTGAAGCCGAAACAATCTGTGTTCCGATCTTCATCCAATAGGACCGGCCAGGCGTCATCATCTCGTCGGCCATCCAGACGATCGTCGCTTCAAATTGGTCGGCAACCTGCACCGGTTCATCGGCCGAGGTGATCACATCGCCGCGCGAGCAATCGATTTCGTCGGTCAGGCACAGCGTCACGGACTGGCCGGCGACAGCCTGCTCGAGATCCCCGTCGAATGTCACGATCCGATCGATCGAAGAGGTCTTTCCGGACGGCAGGACACGGATGGCATCACCGCGCTTGACGAGGCCCGTCGCGACGAGACCGGAGAAGCCGCGGAAATCCAAATTCGGCCGGTTCACCCATTGCACCGGCATGCGAAACGCCTTGCCCTGGTCCGCCGTCACATCCAGTTCAACATTTTCCAGAAGCTCGACCAGAGGCACGCCCGTATACCAGGGCGTGTTCTTGGAGCGCTCGGTGATATTGTCGCCCACATATCCGGAGATCGGCATGGGGGTGAATGACTTGATCCCTATGCTTTGCGAAAAGCTTTTATATTCTTCGACGATGCGATCATATGTCTGCTGATCATATCCGATCAGATCCATCTTGTTCACCGCCAGCACGAGGTGGCGGATGCCGATGAGATGGGCCAGATAAGAGTGGCGGCGGGTCTGGGTCAAAATGCCCTTGCGCGCATCCACGAGAATGATGGCAAGATCAGCCGTGGAGGCGCCCGTCACCATGTTTCGCGTATATTGCTCGTGACCTGGCGTGTCGGCGACGATGAATTTCCGCTTTTCGGTCGCAAAGAACCGATAGGCGACGTCGATGGTGATCCCTTGTTCGCGTTCGGCCGCGAGGCCATCAACCAGCAATGCAAAATCGATATTCTGCCCTTGCGTACCGATTTTTTTGGAATCGGACTCAAGCGCCGCCAGCTGATCCTCGAAGATCATTTTTGAATCATACAGCAGGCGCCCGATCAGAGTCGATTTTCCGTCATCGACGGAACCGCAGGTGATGAAGCGCAGCAGGGATTTATGCTGATGCTGCAGGAGATAAGCGTCAATATCCTCGGCGATCAGCGCATCGACCTTATAGGAGCCGGTCTGAATTTCGGGCATCAGAAATATCCCTCCTGCTTCTTCTTTTCCATGCTGGCACCACCTGCATCCTTGTCGATCACACGCCCCTGCCGTTCGGAGGTGGTGGTGAGCAGGGTTTCCTGGATCACTTCACTGATGGACTGAGCCTTGCTTTCAACCGCACCCGACAGAGGATAGCAGCCGAGCGTGCGAAACCGGACGGATTTCATAACCGGCGTTTCACCATCGCGCAGGCGAAACCGGTCATCATCGACCATGATCAACAACCCGTCACGCTCCACGACAGGGCGTTCAGCCGCGAAATAAAGCGGCACGATCGGGATGCGCTCCAGCTGGATATATTGCCAGATATCCAGCTCGGTCCAGTTGGATATGGGAAAAACGCGAATGCTTTCGCCCTTGTTTTTCTTGGCGTTATAGAGATTCCACAATTCCGGCCGCTGCGCCTTCGGGTCCCAGCGATGGTTGGCTGACCGGAAAGAGAAAATCCGCTCTTTCGCGCGGCTCTTCTCCTCGTCCCGGCGCGCGCCGCCGAAGGCCGCGTCAAACCCGTATTTGTCGAGCGCCTGCTTCAGCCCCTCGGTCTTCCACATATCCGTGTGCAAGGGGCCGTGATCGAAAGGATTGATGCCTTTCTCTTTCGCTTCCGGATTTTGATAGACGAGCAGCTCCATGCCGCTCTCTTTGGCCATGCGGTCCCGCAGCTCATACATGGCCTTGAACTTCCAGGTCGTATCGACATGGAGAAGCGGAAATGGCGGGGGCGAGGGGTAGAATGCCTTGCGGGCGAGATGCAGCATCACCGCGCTGTCTTTGCCCACGGAGTACAGCATGACGGGGTTTTCACTCTCCGCCACCACCTCACGCATGATATGAATCGCCTCGGCTTCCAGGCGCTGCAAATGCGTCAAAATTTGCGGCGCGGCCGTCGCGGGCAGATCAGGTGTCTTCAACAAAGCGCACTCCTGGGAAGCTGGCATTCGATCAATTTAGGCCTTCATACAGGCTGCGCAATGCACCGGCTGAACCGCTCTGGCAAGCCCAAACACGAATTCCCTACAGGATTCAGGAGCTTATTGCCGACCGGCGACATCTCGTGCGATTTTTTTGCCCCACGCGCCGCAACAAGGGGCGTTTTTTCTGGACCAATATCACCCGCCAGCCGGGGCTTGGGTTTACCGGGCGGCTCGTCTATTTCCCTCAGGGCAGTTATCGGTCGAAGAGGGAACATCATGGAAGGCGTCTTGGTTACCGGAGGCGGGCGGCGGCTGGGCGGCATCATCGCGCGGCATCTGGGCACAAGCGAACGCCATGTCTTCGTGCATTACCACAAGGCCGCCGAGGGAGCTGACCAGGTTGTCCGCGACATTATCGCCGCCGGTGGACATGCCAGCGCGGTCGGCGCCGATCTGGGCGATGCGGAACAGGTCGAGGCGGCCTTCCGCCAATGTGACAGCATCTGCCCCATCGGCCTGCTGATCAACAGCGCCTCCGGCTTTGACTATGACAGCGCGGTTTCGGTGACGCCGGCGGGGCTGGACGCGCATATGCGGGTCAATCTCTTCGCCCCGGCGCTGCTCACCCAATTTATGTATAAATCCCTGGTCAGCCGGAATCGGGCCGGCGTTGCGATCAGCATCGTCGATAACAAGGTGTTTGGCCTCAACCCGGATTACTTTTCCTATAGCCTGTCGAAAATCGCGCTGCATGGCATGATCCAGATGCACGCCATGGCCTTGGCGCCAACGCTGCGCGTCGCCGGCATTGCACCCGGCCTGACCCTGATCAGCAAATTGCAGTCGGAAGCGGAGTTCGAGCGCAGCCATCGCAATAACCTGATGGGCCAGGGCTGTACGCCGGATCAGATTTTGAACGCGATCGATTTTATTCTCGCCAGCCCCGCCTTCCATGGCCAGACGCTGGTGATCGATGGCGGGCAGGTGCTGCAGCGCCAGGGGCGGGATGTCGTCTTCCTGGAAAACCCGTCTTTGGCCGTACCGTGAGGCTGGCGTTGCGAGTCATGGCGTTCACGGCTAAGCAAACCGGGTCACGTGTCTCAAGGGTCAATTAACTTGCAGAACCGCCTTCGCGCCTTCGGCGCCCTCGCCGCCCTTTCCCTGCTCACCGGCTGCGGTGTCGGCCACTCTCTCGGACATGAGTTGCTCGGCTTGAATGACGGCAGCCCGACCTCCGGAACGGTGCCCTCCCAGTTCGGTTACGCCGTGGCCGATGCGCCCGAGGCGGCGGTGATTGGGCGTGATATCCTGAACCGTGGCGGCAATGCGGTTGACGCGGCGGCGGCTGAAGGCTTCGCCCAGGCGGTGACCCTGCCCTCCCGCAGCGGGCTCGGCGGCGGCGGTGCCTGCATCATCAAGATGCCCGGCCCGGATGGGAAAATGCAGAAGCCGGTCATGCTGAGCTTCCCTGCTGGGCTTCCAGCACAGACGAGCGGCGACCGCCCGGCCGCCGTGCCGCTGCTGGCGCGCGGACTCCTGGCGATGCAGGTGCGCTATGGCCAATTGCCGCTATCTTCCGTGATTGTCCCGGCCGAACGGCTGGCCGGGGGGCCCCGGTCTCGCAGGCCCTGGAGAGTGATCTCCAGGTGGTGGGCAACGCCCTGCTGGCAGACCCGCAGGCTGCGGCGGTGTTCGCCCCGGCGGCACCTTGCTGGCGGCGGGCGCCAATTTGCAGCAGCCCGACCTCGCCGCGACGCTGGAGAGCCTGCGTGTGAACGGCGTCAACGGGCTCTATGCGGGCATGGGGGCGGCGCAATTCGCAAAGGCCGCCGACCAGGCCGGCGGCGGCCTGACCACAGGCGATCTTGTGAATGCGACACCGCACTATGGCGCGCCGGACATAACGCAGCAGGGGGGATATCAGGTCGCCAGCCTGCCCGTATCGCCTGACGCTGCCGGACGGGCGCTGCCCGCCTCGGCCAGCTTCATGGCTTTGGACAAAAAGGGCGGCGCGGTGATTTGCGTGACCTCGATGAATAATCTCTTTGGCACGGGGCGGATTGCGCCGGGCACCGGCATCTTGCTGGCCGCCTCGCCCAGGACCGCCCCAACGCCGGATCTGGCTGCCGAGATGGCCTATACCGGCGGCAATGATGCCTTCCGGGCGGCGGCCACCGGCACCGGGCAGAACGCCGCGGCGGCGGCCGCGCGCATTGGTCTGGACAATGCGTTGACCGGCCAAAACGCCCCCATCCCCGCCCCTGGCCGCGCCAACATCATCTCCTGCCCGAACAATGTCCCGGGTGGCGAGGCCAGCTGCCGCGCCAGCACGGCGCCGGGCGCCAACGGACTGGCCATCGGCGGGCGCTGAATTGGCCCTGAAAATCGGCGCGGGACGGCTCGTCCCGCCCTTTCAGGTGATGGATGTCATCCTCGCCGCCAACCAGCGCGCGGCAAGCCTGCAAGCCGGTGAGGCGAAGATTTTACGCATGGAGGTCGGTCAACCGGGGACCGGCCTGCCCAGCGGGGCGCGTGAGGCCGTTGAGGCCGCGCTGCGGAGCGGCGCCGCCTTGGGCTATACTGACGGGCTGGGCCTGCCATCGCTGAAAGCCCGGATCGCCCGGCATATCGCCGAATGGTACGGCATAGAGGTGCCGCCCAACCGCATCGCGGTGACCGTCGGCGCCTCGGGCGGATTTCCCCTGGCCTTTCTGTCCAGCTTCGATGTTGGCGACGTGGTCGCGCTCGCGGCCCCCTACTACCCGCCTTATTACAATATTTTACTGGCACTTGGGCTGCGGCCGCTGGTCCTGCCCTGCGGCATCGAGACAGGGTTTCAGCCGACGGTGGAAATGCTCGACGCCCTGCCCCGCAAGCCTGATGGGCTGATCGTCGCCAGCCCGGCGAACCCCACCGGCTCGATGCTCCCGGCGGACAAGCTGGCAGCGCTTTGCCATTATTGCGATGCGGCCGGGATTCGCCTGATCTCGGACGAGATCTATCACGGCCTCACTTACGGCAAGCCGCAGGCCTCAGCCGCCCAGTTTTCTGCGAGTGCTATCGTCATCAACTCGTTTTCCAAGTATTTTTCCATGACCGGCTGGCGGATCGGCTGGATGGTGCTGCCCGAGGACATGGTGCGCATCACCGAGCGCCTCGCCCAGAATATGTTCATCTGCCCGCCCCATATCGCGCAGGTGGCGGCCGAGGCCGCCATGGATTGCCGGGTGGAACTGGAAGCGAATCGCGCCGGCTACGCCCATGCCCGGGAGCTGCTGATGGCGGGGTTGCGGGAGGCCGGCTTCTCCACATTCTCCCCGCCCGATGGGGCCTTCTACCTTTACGCCGACATCGAAGGCCGGGCGCAGGACAGTGCCACCTTCTGCGCGCGCTTGCTGGCGGCGCAGAATATCGCCGCGACGCCGGGGCTGGATTTCGACGCGCAACGCGGCGGCCGGTATTTCCGCCTCAGCTATTGCGGGCCTTTGGAGGATGTCAAAGAGGCCATCACCAGGCTGAAACAGCTCGGCTGAGTTTATTTACTCGCGAGTAAATAAAGGCTATCCAAAGCGTCGGGCATCGCATATCAAGGATGACCCTTCGAGGGACAGTTCAGAGGTATCAAAATGAAATTGCTGGTCGCCGTGAAGCGGGTGGTCGACTATAACGTCAAGGTTCGCGTCAAATCCGATGGGTCTGGCGTGGAAACCGCCGGCGTGAAAATGTCGATGAACCCCTTCGATGAAATCGCCGTGGAAGAAGCCGTTCGCCTGAAGGAAAAGGGCATCGCGTCTGAGATCATCGCGGTCTCGATCGGCGTGACCCAGGCCCAGGAAACCATCCGGACCGCGCTGGCCATGGGCGCTGACCGGGGCATTCTGGTGGAAACCGAAACTGCCGTTGAACCTTTGGCCGTCGCCAAGATCCTGAAGGAAGTGGCGCTGAAGGAAGATGTTGAGGCGGTGATCCTCGGCAAACAGGCGATCGACGATGACATGAACGCAACCGGGCAGATGCTCGCCGCCCTGCTCGACTGGCCGCAGGCGACATTCGCCTCCAAGGTTGAGATCGCCGATGGCGCCGCGACCGTGACCCGCGAAATCGACGGCGGCCTGGAGACGGTGAAACTGACCCTGCCGGCCGTCATCACCGCGGATTTGCGGCTGAATGAGCCGCGCTACGCGTCGCTGCCGAACATCATGAAAGCCCGCAAAAAAACCATCGATACGCTCAAGCCGGCCGATCTTAACGTGGATATCACGCCACGTTTGACCTTGATCAATGTCAGCGAGCCACCGACGCGCAAAGCTGGCATCAAGGTGCCGGACGTGGCCAGCCTGGTCGAGAAACTCCGCAACGAAGCAAAGGTGATCTGATCATGACGTCTTTGGTGATCCTTGATTTTGACGCCGCCGGCATCAAGCAGCCGTCACGCTCGGCCATTGCCGCGGCGGCCCGGCTTGGCGATGTGCATGTCCTCCTCGCGGGCGAAAATGTTAGCAACATCGCGGAACAGGCCGCGAAACTCGCTGGCGTGTCCAAGGTGCTGGTGGCGGATGACGCGGCTTATGCGCATCACCTCGCTGAACCGATGGCCGCGGTGATCATGTCGGTTGCTGGAAATTACAGCCATATTCTGCAGGCTGCCACCGCGTCCGGAAAAAACGTCCTGCCCCGTGTCGCGGCGCTGCTGGACGTGCAGCCTATTTCCGATATCTCGGATGTCGTCGATGCCGATACCTTCGTCCGGCCGATCTATGCCGGCAACGCCATGGCGACCGTCAAATCCGCTGACAAGGTGAAAATCATCACCGTGCGCGCGGCGTCCTTTGATCCGGTCGCTACGGAAGGCGGCGCGGCGCCGGTTGAGGCGGTTTCCGCGGCCCGCCCCGCGGAAAAATCCGCCTATGTCGGCGAGGAGATTTCCAAGTCCGAGCGGCCGGAACTCACCGCCGCCCGCATCATCATCTCGGGCGGCCGCGGCATGCAGGCGGGCGATAATTTCGCCAAGCTGATCGAGCCGATCGCCGACAAGCTTGGCGCCGCTGTTGGCGCGTCACGCGCCGCCGTGGATGCGGGCTTCGTGCCCAATGATTATCAGGTCGGCCAGACCGGTAAAATCGTCGCCCCCGAACTTTACATCGCGGTTGGCATTTCGGGCGCCATTCAGCATCTGGCCGGCATGAAGGACTCCAAGGTCATCGTCGCCATCAACAAGGATGAGGACGCGCCGATCTTTCAGGTGGCCGATTACGGACTTGTCGGCGACCTGTTCACGATTCTGCCCGAACTAGAGAAGGCCCTTTAATCATGAGCATCCGCAAAATCGGTATCATCGGCGCGGGTTTGATGGGAAACGGCATCGCTCACGCGGCGCTGATATCCGGTTTTGACGTGGTGCTCGTGGACGCGTTCGCGGCGGCTTTGGATAAAGGCCTTGCCACGATCCATAAAAACATGGAACGGCAGGTTTCCAAGGCGACGATAACGGAAGCCGACAAAGCCAGCGCGCTTGCGCGCCTGATCAGCTCGACCGATTATCACGCCTTGGCCGGAACCGATATCGTCATCGAAGCCGTTCCGGAATCCCTGCAGATCAAAGAGGCGATCTACGCGGAACTCAAGGATGTTCTGGCGCCAGAGACGATATTGGCCTCCAATACATCCTCGATTTCCATTACCGCTCTGGCCGCGTTGTCCGGCCGGCCGGATAAATTCATCGGGCTGCATTTCTTCAATCCCGTCCCGATGATGAAGCTGGTCGAGATCATCCGTGGGTTGGCCACCTCGGAACAAACCTACGAACTGGCGACAAAACTTGCCGCGCAACTCAACAAGACGGCCGCGGTTGCGCAGGATGCCCCGGGTTTTATCGTCAATCGCCTGCTTTGCCCGATGCTGAATGAAGCCATCTTCATGCTGGCGGAAGGCGTTGCGGACGCGAATTCGATCGACAACGCGATGAAGCTCGGCGCCAATCATCCGATGGGACCACTGGCACTTGCCGACTTTATCGGACTGGACACGCTGCTTTCGATCATGCGCGTGCTTCATGCGGAACTGGGCGAAGACAAATACCGCCCTGCCCGCTGCTTGTGAAATATGTGAATGCCGGATGGATGGGGCGCAAATCCGGGCGCGGATTTTACAATTACGAAAGTGCTGCGAAAGCCTAGCTGCCTGGTTGCGGGACATCATTGGCGTAATAGAGGCTTTTATCGACCTTGGGCGGCAGGTCATCGCTATCTGCGGGCTTGGAGTTTGGGTTTGCCATAAGATAGCGCGGCGGCGATCAACAAGGGCTAATCTTCTGGGGCGCAAAGGCGCGTGATCTGCCCCTCGGTCTGTCCGTTCGAGCATGGCGAGACGATTGCGTTGCCCAGGCATGTTTCCGGCAGATCGAGGGGTGTGGCGCCTATGGATTTCCCGATCGCCATGCGGCGAGTTTCGCCAAGCTGCTCTAAGTCTCCGCCTGGGGCAAATACTGGAGCCACTCCTTTCAGATCAAGGCTTTTGTCGGCTATTGGCGCGGCACCGCGCGGCCTGGCTGCCTGAACAGGCTGGGTCATCAGAGCACCGCCAGGCGGGGCGAAGAATGAAGGTCCACGATCCGGACACTTCATCCCAGCGGTTCTGGAAGAGGCCACGAGCCGACAGCATACTGGGAACACCATCCATTTGCGCCGCCAAATATGCCGCGCGGGACCACCACACGGAGCTTATCTTTGATCATCGACCCCGCTTCACTCAGCGCCGAGCAATCCTACAAGCTTCTCACCGGCATGATCGTGCCGCGCCCGATTGCCTGGGTGACGTCCCTGTCCGAGGCCGGAATTATCAATCTCGCCCCCTTCAGCGCCTTCACCTTTCTGGCGCCCAAGCCGCCGATGCTGGGGATCAGCATCGGTCACAAAGCCGGGGTGTACAAGGATACTTCACGCAATATCCTGACGCGCGAGGAGTTTGTCGTGCATGTCGCGGATGTTTCACAGATCGATGCCGTGCATCAAAGCGCCATCGAATATCCAAGCGACATCAGCGAGGTTGACGAGATCGGGCTGGAAACCACCGCCTCTGAGGAGATCAGCGTCCCTCGGCTGGTGGTGGCCCCCGTGGCGATGGAATGCCGTTTTCGTACCTGCTTGGAATTCGGCGAAACCCGAAGCAGGCTGATCGTCGGCGAGGTGATCAAATTCCATATCCGCCCTGGGCTTCTGCGCGATGGCAAAATCGACACACATATGCTCAATCCGATCGCGCGGGTGGCAGGTCCGGTCTATGCGTCGCTGGGAGAAATGATCGTCAAGCCGGCGATCAAGCAAACACCAAAGCAGTGAGCCGGGCTCCGGGCCACCACCCTTTATAAATCAAGATAAGACTGGAAATCGTTTTTCGATTTTTTCGAAAGAGGCGGCGAGCAAGACACTTGGTTTTTGCAAAATGCCTCGATAAACCAAGACCTTTATAAACTCTTCCCAAGCTCGCCTTGAAACCATCGTGAGAGCAATATGTGTTTAGATTGACGCGCCACCGGCAAAATACCCCCCCAATTGCTCGCTAAACCGAAAGCCTGAGGCGCTAAGAGGCCTCCGGCAAGATCGCGATGAATTCTGCCTCCACGAGCTTTTCGCCCCCCAGCACGCGGCTCATTGTCGCGCGCGCCGGGCGAGATGCCTCGTCCGGGAACATCGCCAGCCATCCAGGATTGATCGCCTCGCGGGCATTGCGGTCGTTCATCCAGACGGTGACCTTCAGAATATCCTCAAGCCCGCCGCCCGCTGCCTCGATGATCCGGCGCATATGCGTGTACATATTGGCCGCCTGTTCGGGCAGGCTGGGCGGCAGCGCGCCGGTCTGCGGGTCCGCGCCGATCACCAGCCCTGAGACCAGCACGCGGTCGATGACACAGGCGGCGGGGATCGGGTTCACATGCTTGAACCCGTCGATATAGATGCTAGTGCGACGAGACGCCATGATCAGACCCTTTTCAATAGCCGGACGGACGGGGAGTAGGGGCGGCGCTGCCCTTGAAGCGGGCGGCGAGATCATCGACACCGCGCGCCAGCAGCCCGACATCCGTGCCCACCGCGACGAAGCCGAATCCTTCGGCCAGGCAGTCGCGGGCGAAGGCGTCGTCGGTCGCCAGAATGCCGGCGGGTTTGCCGAGCCGGCGCAGCCGTGCGACGGCATCGCTGATCATCCTGCGCTGGTCGGGATGCTGCGGCTGGCCGAGATGGCCGTAGGAGGCGGCGAGGTCCGATGGGCCGATGAAGACGCCGTCTATGCCGGGCACGCTGGCGATGGCCTCGAGATTTTCCATGCCGGTGACGGTCTCGATCTGCACCAGCAGGCAAATCTCCTCGGCAGCGCCGGTGAGATAGCCGCCGGCACGGCCCCAGCGCGAGGCCCGGCCCAAGGCCGCTCCGACACCGCGCACACCCTCCGGCGGGTAGCGCGTGGCTGCAACCAGCGCCTGCGCCTGCGCGGCGGTTTCCACCATCGGGATCAGCAGCGTCTGCGCGCCGATATCGAGATAGCGCTTGATGAGAACGGTATCGCCAATCGGCGGGCGCACCACCGGCTGCGCCGCGTAAGGGGCAATGGCCTGCAACTGCGCCAGCGTGCTCGCTACGCCGTTGGGCGCGTGCTCGCAATCCACCAGCAGCCAGTCAAACGCGCTGACGGCACAAAGTTCCGCCGTGTAGGCGGAGACGAGGCCGAGCCAGAGCCCAGTCAACGGCTCCCCGGCGGCGAGGCGTCGCTTAAACAGATTAGGCGGGTTTTCCATGGCGTTTCCTCATACGAACCGGCAGAAGATGCTGCCAAGCCGACCGAAATCGGCATGCACCTGATCCCCGGCGCGCATATCCAGCGCGCGGGTGAAGGCGCCCGCCAGCACGACCTCGCCGGCCTCCAGCGTCACCCCATGCGCCGCCAGCTTGTTCGCCAGCCAGGCGATGCCAGTGGCGGGATGCCCAAGCACACCCGCCGCCAGCCCGGTTTCCTCGATGGTGCCGTTCACATGCAGAAGAGCCCCGCTCCAGCGCAGATCGATCTGAGCCGGCCGCACCGGCGAACCGCCCAGGATCAAAGCGGCGTTGCCGGCATTATCCGCGATATTATCGATGATGGTCTTGCCCATGCCGGTCTCGGGATCGACGCGCGGGGTGCGGCTATCGATGATCTCCAGCGCCGGGACGATGTATTCGGTGGCGCGTAGCACATCGAACAGCGTACAGCCCGGCCCTTTCAGCGGGCTGCGCAGCAGGAAGGCCAGCTCCACCTCCAGTTTCGGCGCGATGAAGCGCGCGCGCGGGATGGCGGCACCGGGCTCCAGGAACATGTCATCCAGCAGCACGCCGTAATCCGGCTCATCAATGCCAGCAGCGTCTGCATGGCACGCGAGGTCAAGCCGATCTTGTGGCCTTTGACGATGGCCCCGGCAGCGCACTTCGCCTGGACCCAATGCTCCTGGATCGCGTAGGCTTCGGCCAGGCTCAAATCCGGCATGGATTTGGAGAGCTGGCGCATCGGCGTGCGGGTGCGCTCGGCCTGGTCCAGCGCCTCGGCGATCCGAGCGATATCTGCGGCATCACGCATGCTCACGCCTCCTCCGCCACCTGGTTGCGCAGCGTGCCGATGGCGGGGCAGCTCACCTCCACCACATCCCGGCCTTGAGGAAGCGCGGCGGGGTGAAACGCACCCCCGCCCCGGTCGGCGTGCCGGTGACAATGATGTCCCCGGGATTGAGCGTCATGAACGAGGTGATGTAGGCCAGCAGATCCGCGAAGGGGAATATCAGCCGGGAGGTATCGTCGCTCTGCCGGACTTGGCCATTCACTTTGGTCTGCAAGGCCAAAGGTTGCGTGAAATCGATCGCATCGGCGCTGACAATCCAGGGGCCAAGGCTGCCCGAGCGGTCGAAATTCTTGCCCTGGGTGACGTTGAATTTGCCATGATGCAGCCAGTCGCGAATGGTGCCCTCATTGCACAAGGTCAGACCAAATATATAAGAATGCGCGTCCTCGCGCGAAATCTTGGTGGCGGTCTTGCCGATCACCAGGGCGATCTCGCCTTCATAATCGAGCTGCTCTGAAACGCGCGGGCGGATCAGGGGCTCACCGCTGCCAACGAAGGATGTCGGAGCGCGAAAAAACAGGCTCGGATATTTCGGCACTGGCTTATCGTCCTTATATTCCTCGTTGCGATCTGCATAATTCACGCCGACACACAGGATTTTCTCTGGCGCGGGAATCGGTGGCAGCAGCCACAACGCCGCCAGCTGATGATCCGGCGCGGCCCGCATCACGCTGGTAAGATCGTGATCGGCGCTTGCGATGAAGTCACGCAGCGTCGGGCAATGCACGCCGAAGTGGGATTTGAGGTCGATCACCCCGTCCCCGCGGACGATGCCGTAGGAGGCGCCCTGGGCGGTTTCGTAGCTGACAAATTTCATAGGGCTGATCACGCTCCATTCTTCGCGGTGACGGTCGTCTGGCCGTAGGTCTCGGCGGTCATCGCGGCATCGCGGGTTTTGCGCGGCGCAGTTTCCGGCAGCATGAAGCCGATGAGCAGGAACAAGGCAGCCGAAGGCAGCGCGATCATCATGCCCAGAAACAGCGAGCCACCCGCCGCGGCGGCCACCAGCGGCACCACCACCGGGCCAGGCTGCCAATGGCGCGGCCCATCATATAGATGCTCGATGTCGCGGTGGAGCGCATGCCGACGGGAAACAGCTCCGAGATCCACGGTCCGGAGACGCCGAGCGAAGCATTGCCGATGACGAAGAGCAGATAGCTCCAGAACATCGGCCAGGCGACAAGCGACCCCGCATAAGGCTGGGTGGAGAAAAACGCCATGAGCGCCAGGCTGATGACCCAGATGCTACCGGGGATGACCGCGCCGATGCGCCGGCCCTGGCGGTCATTCAGCCAGCCAAACACCAGGTAGGCGCCACAGGAAATCGGCGTTCCGATCAGCACGATGCTGCGCACCTCCGCCGGCGGCACCGCCATATCCTTGATCCACAAGGTCGGCAGGAACACCAGAATGGCGTAGAAGGTGAACATATAGCTCATGATCCAGGCGATGCCGCCCAGAAAACGCAGCCGATAGGTCGGCAGCAGCAGGTCCAGCCATTCCGGCCGGACCCGACGCGCGGCCGGCGCGCTGGCGAGACTATGTTGATGCGCCTGCCAGAGTTTTGATTCCGGTATGGCGAAGCGAACAAAGATCATCAGCAGAATCGGCGCGCCGCCGGTCAGCAGCGCCACCCGCCAGCCCAGCTCCGGGCCATATTGCTTCAGCGCCCAGATGCCAACCACCGAGGCCACCGCGGTGCCCAGTACGGCGCTGCCCTGCACGCAGGCGCTGCCAATGCCCCGCCGGCGGGCGTTCCAGACCTCGTTGAACAACACCATCCCCGCCCCCCATTCGCCGCCGAGGCCAATGCCGGTGATGAAGCGCAGCCCGAAGAGCATCTCAAAGCTGTTGGAAAAGGCTGACAGAATCGCACCGATGGAGAACATCGCGAGTGCCCACTGCAAAGCGGTCTTGCGGCCATAGCGGTCGCCGACCAGCCCGAAGGCCGCGCCGCCAATCACCGAGCCCACCAGCGTCGCGGTGGCGATCAGCCCGGCCTGGCCGAGACTCAGATGCATAGAGGCGCGAATGGCACCGAGCACGAAGGTCAAGATCAGGACGTTATACATATCCAGGCCGAAGCCGAGTATCGCCGAAACGATAATCGCCAGCTTCTGGCCGCTGCTATAGGCGCTCAACGCGGCTTGGGCGTCGTTCATGCGTTCCCCCTCATTGCTGCCGGGCTTTATTGGTGCCGCCGGCATGCTTGCTGCTTTCCTGCGCTCCCCGGCCGGGCAGGACAATTGCGGGGGCTTGGATTTGTCCGTATCGTGGACATCTAATTCAAAACCAGAAGGGCCGCGCGGGCTGGCCAAGGGGCGGAAATGGACGATGACGCGAGCGGCAAGGCCGAGGGCGCGCAAAGCATCCGGCGGGCGGTGGCGATCTTGTCCGTGCTGGCCGCCGGCCAGGAGGCCGGGGTGCGACTGACCGATGTCACCGAGCGCACCGGGCTCAGCCGGCCGACCTGCCATCGGATTCTGAAGGTGCTGATTGAAGAGAATATCGTCGAGCAAAATCCGTCGACGCGCCGCTACGCGATCGGCGAGCAAATCCCGATGCTGGCGCTGGCGCGGGTCGGGCGCACGCCCTTCCTGCGCGCGGCGGAGACAGAGCTGCGGCGGATCTCGGCCGAGATCGGCGATACCATGTTCCTCACCGTGCGCACCGGGCTGGATACGCTCTGCGTCGCGCGCCGGCTGGGCGTGTTCCCGATCCAGGTGCTGATGGTCGATGTCGGCCAGCGCCGGCCTCTGGGCATGAGCAGCGCCGGGCTGGCGATGCTGGCACGGCTGCAGGAGGGGGAGCGCGAGGAGATTCTGGCCCAGAACGAGGTACGGCTGCGCCGTCTCGGCCTCAGCCTGCCGCGGGTGCGCGAGCTGGTGGCGACAACGCAGCGGCGCGGCCATGTCATCCGCGAGCATGGGCTGATTCCCGGGACCAAGGTGGTTTCCGTGGCGCTTGAGGCGCCAGGCGGCAAATCACTGGCCGCCTTCACCGCCGCAGGCATCGACCGGCGCATGTCTCAGCAGCGTACGGCGGAAATCGCGGCGCGTTTGAAGGAGAGCGTGGCGAGGATTGAGACGATGCTGCCGCGTTGAGACACACATGAAAGATGTGGGATGTTTTGAAAAACACCCCACATCCGCAAAGATCTTTAAAACGAGTCTACGTTAGAATCCGAACAGCTGCGCGGGTTGTCGACGAGGATGCTGTGTCGCTCCGCTTCGTCCGGCACGCAGCGGAACAGAAACTCCATCAGCTCCGCATCATTCGGCGGCGGCTTTACCGAGATCGGGTGCGGCCAGTCACTGCCCCACACACAGCGCTGCGGCGCGGTCTCGATATAGCGCCGTGCAATCGGCATCACATCATCCCAAGGCGGCCCCTGGCGCGAGGTTTTTTCAGTCAAGGACAGCATCACCCAGAAATTGCCGCGCTTGAGCAGCTCAGTCATTTTCAGCAGATTGGCATCCGTCTCCCCGGCGTCCGGGTCTGGGCGGGCCATATGGTCGATCAGGACCGGAATGTCGAGATTTTCGTAGAATTCGACACCTTCGATGATGCCGGTCTTCTCCGGCTGGATTTTCGCATACCAGCCTAACTCGCGCATCACCGCGACGGCACGGTCGAATTCGGCGCGCGAGAGTTTCACCCCCAGCTCCTGGCGAAAGGAAAAACGCGCCCCGCGTATGCCGGCCTCATGCAGCGCCGCCAGCTCCTTATCCGTGGCGGTGGCGAATAGAATGGCGTTGGCGCAGCCTCGATAATTCGGCCCTGCCCGCTTCAGCCCATCCAGCACCACGCTATGGTCGGCGCCGTAGGTGGTGGTCTGCACGATAACGCCACGAGTGATGCCCAGAATCTTGTGCATCGCCAAGGCGCGCTCGATGGTCGCGGAGGGCATTTCATAATGCGCGCCCGGCCGGGCGGGTAGCGCGCCGGGTCGCCCAGAACATGGAACTGCGCGTCGCAGGTCAGAGGCGGCGGCAGCTGGGCTGGGGGCGCGGGGCGGGATGGAACGGAAAATAATGGGTCATGGCAGTGCTGCCGAAAGCTCCAGCCGTCGCATTCTAACAAGACGCGACACGCAAATCTTCTGGAAGCTTCCTGCTTGTCCTCCTTATTGCTGGTCCACGGCCCTATGACACTGGCCGCACCCCTGCATCTGCCGGCCGACGGGCGCCACCTTCAACACGAAACGCCGCATCACGTCCGTATTATGGACAATCCATGGACACCGCCGAGAAGAGCAGCACCGCCGCTGCCACCGGCTTCGCGCGCAACCGTCCATCACTTATATAATGTAAAATTCAACGATATCATTGAATTTCCTCGATCTCGCCAATGCCGTCGAGGGCTTTTTTCAATTGTACAATTAGCGCCACGACCAGCATCGGCGGTGCGGCACTCGGCGGCAGCAGCACGTTGAACTGAAACGGCACCGTCGGCGCCAGCGGGCGGATCACCGCGCGATCGGCAAAATCCCGCGCGGTGATGGCATCCACCACCGTCACCCCGGCGCCATGCACCGCCAGCTCACAGGCCGCGAAGGCATTCTGGGTTTCCACATCCAGCACGCGGATGACATTTTCCGAATCGAACAGCGCGTCCACCAGATGTCGCATGCGGTAGGTGCGGCCAAGAGAGATAAAGCTCTCGCCTTGAAAATCCGCCGGGTTTAGGCTTTTCCGCGCGGCCAAGCGGTGGCCCGGCGCCAGGACCGCCACCGCCGGCACGCGAATGGTCCAGCCATGGCGCAGCGGCGCCTGGTCCGGCAGAGGCAGCACGAAACCGACATCCGCTGTCCGGTTCAGCAGACTTTCCCGGACCTCGCGCGAGCTTTCCAGCGTGAATGAAATTTTTAAACCCGGATGCGCGCAGCGCAATTGCGAGACCAGACGCGGCAGAAAGCTCAATCCCAGAATCGGCAGGGCGGCGATGCTGAGCTCGCCATGGCCGGAGACGCGGATTTCCTGCACCAGCTCTTCGATCCTGCGGGCACCGACGAAAAACCGCGCGACTTCCTCATGCAACCGCAGCGCCTCGATCGTCGGCGCCAGCCGGCGGCGGGCGCGTTCGAACAGCCGCAGACCGATCCCGTGTTCCAGCGAACTCAGCAGCTTGCTGACGGCGGGTTGCGACATTCCCAGCGTTTCCGCCGCCCGCGTGACCGAACCGCAGCGCAGCACGGCATCGAAGGCTTCCAGCTCCCGCAATCTGGTCGGTGTCATCGCGCTCCCGTTTCATAACTAAGAGGAATGAAAACATATAAAACGAATATTTGACGGAATGAAGTGGTCAATGCAATCGTTGAAATGATGATTTGGCACGCAAATGCCTTGATTTGAGCCTCAACCTACCAATGGGAGACTAAAATCTGTGCGTAAACAATTTTTCCTGCTCGCTTTAGGCGCAGCCACCCTTCCCGCTGCGGCCCACGCCGACAACACGCTGTATGTTGCCGCTTATGGCGGCTCATTTCAGACCATCATGCAGAGCGCGGTGTTTCCGGCCTTCGAGAAGGCGCACCATGTGCATATTCAATATATCGCCGGCAATTCCTCTGATACGCTCGCCAAGCTGCAAGCGGAAAAGGCGCATCCGGACATCGATCTCGCGATCATGGATGACGGGCCGATGTATCAGGCCTTGTCGCTGCATTTCTGCGCGCCGCTGAAGCCGGGGCCGAATTATCAGAATGTCTATTCCATCGCCAAAATCAGCCCCGATGCGGTCGGCACCGGACTGGTGGCGGTGGGCATTGCGTATAATGCCGACGCCTTCAAGAAGAATGGCTGGGCGCCGCCGAGCAGCTGGGCGGATCTGGCGGACCCGAAATATAAAGGCCGCATCGCCATGCCCGGGCTCGACAATACCTACGGGCTCGACGCGCTGCTGATGTACGCGAAAATACACGGCGGCGGCGGCGATAATATCCAGCCGGGCTTCGATTACATGGCCGCGAAGATCGCCCCCAACATGGATGCGTTCGAAAGCTCACCGGGCGCGATGTCCCAGCTTTTCCAGAGCGGCGAGATCGTCGCCTCGATCTGGGGCACCAGCCGCACCTTCTCCGTAGCGCAGACCGGCTTTCCGCTGCGCTTCGCCTACCCGAAAGAGGGCGCGCCAGAGCTGATGGATACCGCCTGCGTGGTGAATGGCGCGCATGACAACAAGGATGCGCAGGCATTGATCGAGTATCTGCTCTCGCCCGACGTGCAGAAGATCTTCGCGCTGAAATCCGGCACCGGCCCGGTGAACAAGACCGTGAAGCTGACACCGACGCAAGCGCAGAACATTCCCTACGGGCCGAATGTGATGTCCACCCTCGTCTCTTTCGATTGGAACAGGGTGAACGCCGCCCGGCCGGCCTGGCAGGCGCAATGGAACCGGCAGATCGAGAAATAAGAGAATGAGCTTTCTCGAGATCCGCGGTCTGGTCCGCCGCTACGGTGCCGTCACGGCGGTCGATGGCGTGGATCTCGACGTGAAGGAGGGAGAGTTCGTCTCCCTCCTCGGCCCCTCGGGCTGTGGCAAGACGACGACGCTGCAGATGGTCGCCGGCTTCGCGCCACCGGATGCGGGCAGCATTCGGCTGGACGGGCAGGATCTGACCCGGGTGGCGCCGAACCGCCGGCAGATCGGCGTGGTGTTTCAATCCTACGCCTTGTTTCCGCATATGACGGTGGCGCGAAATGTCGCCTTCGGGCTGGAGATGCGCCGCGTGCCCAAGGCGGAGCGCGAGACGCGCGTGAGGCGCGCGCTGGAGCAAGTGCATCTGAGCCAATTCATCGATCGCTATCCACGGCAAATGTCCGGCGGCCAGCAGCAGCGTGTGGCGCTGGCGCGGGCGCTGGTGATCCAGCCGCGCCTGCTGCTGCTCGATGAGCCGATGTCCAATCTCGATGCCAAGCTGAAAGAGGATATGCAGCTGGAAATCCGCCGGCTGCAGCGCGATCTCGGCGTCACCACGATTCTTGTGACGCATGACCAGAACGAGGCGATGGCGCTGAGCGACCGGGTGGCGGTGATGCGGGCCGGGCGGATCATGCGCATCGACGCGCCACAGGCCGCCTATGAGCAGCCGGGCAGCCATTTCACCTCGAATTTTCTGGGCAAGAGCAACAGCGTGCCGGCGCGGCGCCATGGCGCCGGTGTGCTGCTGGGCGAGGCGCTGACATTGGATGACGCGCCGTCGCCAGAGCTTGGCGAGACGTTCATCTGCTCGCTGCGGCCGGAGAAGCTGAGCCTGTGCGCGGCGGGCGCCGGGCGCCTGGATGCGACCGTGAAGTCCCGGATCTTCCTGGGCAATCATTGGCTGTTTCAGCTGGAGAGCGGGCTGGGCGAGCTGCTGGTGTTCCAGCAGAATGCCGGGATCGACGTGCCCACCGAAGGCAGCCTTGTCGGGCTGGACTGGGCGGCGCAAAGCGTGGTGTTCCTGCCGCGCGAGGCCGCGCATGGCTGAGACCGCGCCGCGTCCGCGCGCCGCCACGCCGTATTGGCTCTGCGCGCCCGCGCTGGTGCTGCTGGCGGTGCTGCTGGCGGTGCCGATGCTGATGACCTTCCTGCTCAGCTTCAACGCCTATAGCGACACGGCGGGCATCATTCACAGCTGGTCGCTGACGAATTACCAAAAAATCCTGAGCGATCCTTATTTTGCCTCGATTTTTCTGCGTACGCTGCGGCTGGCGCTGGTCACCACCATCGCCAGCGCGCTGATCGGCGTGCCGGAGGCCTATATCATCTCGCGGCTGCAGCCGCGCTGGCGCAGCTTGTGTCTGGTCGTCGTGCTGGGGCCGCTGCTGGTCTCGGTGGTAGTGCGCACGCTGGGCTGGCAGATTCTGCTGGCGCGGACGGGCTTGATCAATCAGGTCCTGGTCGGGCTTGGCATTCTGCCGCACCCGGTCGATCTGCTGTTCACCGAAACCGGCATGGATATCGCGATGACGCATGTCATGGTGCCCTACATGGTGCTGGCGGTTTGGACCTCGATCCGGCAGATTGATCCGCGGACCGCGCAGGCCGCGCAATCGCTGGGGCGAGCGGCTTCACCTGCTTTCGCCGCATCGTGCTGCCGCAGATCGTGCCGGGGATTCTCTCTGGCAGCATCATCGTGTTTTCACTGACCGCGAGTTCCTTCGCGACACCGGAACTGATCGGCGGGCGGCGCGAGAAGGTGGCGGCGACGACGATCTATGACCAGTTCCTGACCACGCTGAACTGGCCGGAAGGGGCGGCCATCGCCTGCCTGCTGATCGTGGCGATCATGGTCATCGTCTTCGCCTGGAACCGGCTGCTGGAGCGTCGCTACGCGGCGGTGACGGCATGAACCGCGTCTCGATCTTGGAACGGCTGTTCCATGCCGCCTTCCTGGTCTTCATGCTGGCGCCGCTGGTGGTGGTGGCCCTCGTCGCCTTCACCCCGGCCGGTTATATCTCGTTTCCAGTGCATGGCGTGTCCCTGCGCTGGTTCTATGAAATCCTCAACCACCCGGATTTCATCTCCAGCTTCGAGTTAAGCATCGAGCTTGGTTTGCTCGCGGCGACTCTAGCGACGATGTTGATGCTGCCGCTGGCTTTGGCGATCGGGCGCTACTGGTTTCCCGGCCGGGATGCGATCCTCGCCTTCGCGATGTCGCCGCTGACCATCCCGCCGATCGTGCTCGGCGTGGCGCTGCTGCGCTTCTTTGCGCTGTTCCAGATCCAGGGTTCGTTTCTCGGGCTGGTGCTGGCGCATATGGTGGTGGTGATGCCCTATGTGCTGCGGATGCTGCTGGCCGGCGTGGCGGGGCTGGACCGCACGGTGGAGCGCGCTGCGATCTCGTTGGGGGCGAGCGCCTTCACCACCTTTTGGCGGGTGACGATGCCGATGCTGCTGGCCGGGCTGGCTGGCGGGTTCATCCTGGCCTTCACCGCTTCGTTCGACGAGCTGACGGTGACCATCTTCGTCTCCTCGCCCCAGAACACGCCGCTTTCGGTGGCGTTGTTCAACTATATCTCGCAGACGGTGGACCCGCTGGTCGCCTCAATCTCGGTCATCATCATGGCGATCACCACGGCCCTGCTGATTCTGCTCGACAGGCTCTATGGCGTCGATCGCCTATTCGGAGGAAGCAAGTGAAATCCTATGATCTTGCCGTCATTGGCGGGGGGCTGGTCGGCAGCGCCATCGCCTGGGGGCGGCGAAAGGCGGCGCGCGGGTCGCGCTGCTGGATGAGGGGGACAGCGCCTTGCGCGCGGCACGCGGTAATTTCGGCCTGGTATGGATCCAGGGCAAAGGAGCGGGCATGCCCGCCTACGCCGCCTGGTCGCAGCTTTCGGCCAATCTCTGGCCGGCCTTGCGCGACGCGCTGGAAGGCGAAACCAACCTGCATCTTGGGCTGCAGCAGCCGGGCGGGTTTTATTTCTGCCTCAGCGAGGCAGAGCTGGAGACGCGCGCCGCGCTGATCCACCGGATGAGCAATGAGAGCGGCGATATCGGCACCCGCGTGGTCGGCCGGGCAGAGGCACGGGCGATGGTGCCGGGGCTGGGCGACGAGGTTGTCGGCGCCACCTATTGTCCGATGGATGGTCACGCCAACCCGCTCTATCTGCTGCGCGGGCTGCAGGCCGGGCTGCGCGCGGCCGGCGGGGACTATCTCCCCAACCGCCATGTCACGCTGATCACCCCGCAGCCGGACGGCTTTCGTATCGCCTGCGGCACGGCGCTGATCTCCTGCCAGAAGCTGGTGCTGGCTGCCGGGCTCGGCAGCCGGGAACTGGCGCCGATGGTCGGGCTGCAGATGCCGGTGCAACCCTTGCGCGGGCAGATCCTGGTGACCGAGCGGATGCGAAGCTTCCTGGATTATCCCACCCATAATGTTCGCCAGACCCAGGAGGGCACGGTGATGCTGGGCGACAGCCATGAGGATGTCGGCTTCGATACCGGCACGAAAATCTCCGTGCAGCAGCAGATCGCGGCGCGCAATATGCGCATCTTCCCGGCCCTGCGCGATGCCACGCTGATCCGCAGCTGGTCGGCGCTGCGGGTGATGAGCCCGGATGGTCATCCGATCTATGAGCAATCCGCCGCGCATCCGGGGGCGTTTTCCGCCGCCTGCCATAGCGGCGTCACCCTCGCCGGGGCGCATGCGCTCGCTTACGCGCCGGCCATTCTCGCGGGCGAACTGCCCGAACAGCTTCTCCCTTTTTCCAGCCAGAGGTTCCATGTTCAAGCGCATTGAGACGCTGACGGCGCCGGTCCGTTTCACCTTCGAGGGCCAGGCCATCGAGGCCAGGCCGGGCGAGAGCATCGCCGCCGCGCTGCTGGCGGCGGGTGTCGCCGCCCTGCGCGACACCCCGGTGAGCGGCGCCCCGCGCGCGCCCTATTGCATGATGGGTGTATGTTTCGACTGTCTGGTCGAGATCAACGGCATGCCCAACCAGCAGGCCTGCCTGACCGCCGCCACGCCAGGGCTGGTGGTGCGCCGCCAGCGCGGGGCGCGGCAATTCGACCTCGGCACCGCGGAGGACGGGCAATGAGCGCTGTGATGCATGACGCGCTGGTCATCGGCGCCGGCCCGGCGGGGCTGCAAGCCGCCGCCACCCTGGCCGGGCACGGCGCCGATGTGGTGCTGCTGGACGAGCAGGCGGCCCCGGGCGGGCAGATCTATCGCGGCATTGAGAGCTGCTCCCCTGCCCTGCGGCAGATGCTGGGGCCCGATTACACCCACGGCGCAGCCCTGGCCGCCTCGTTCCGGGCCTCCGGCGCCACCTATCTGCCGGAGACCGCGATCTGGCAGGTAACACCCGAGGGCGAGGTTTGGACCAAGCGCCAGGGCCGGGTGGCGATGCTGCAGGCTCGGCAGATCATCATCGCCACCGGCGCGCTGGAGCGCCCGGTGCCGCTGCCGGGCTGGACTCTGCCCGGGGTGATGACCGCCGGGGCGGTGCAGATTTTGCTGAAAAGCGCCGGGCTGGTGCCGGATGGCCTGGTGCTGGCTGGCAGCGGGCCACTGCTTTATCTGCTGGCGGCGCAATGCATCGCCGCCGGGGCAGCCCCCGCTGCTCTGGTGGACACCACCAGCCGCGCGCATGAACGCGCCGCGCTGCCGCATCTGACCGCACTGATCCACGCCCCGGCACGGCAGATGCTGCGCAAGGGGCTGGCGCTGAAGGCCGCCATCCGCGATGCCGGGGTCAAGCTCTACCGCCATGCGAAAGGGCTGCGTATCGAAGGCGAAAGCGAAGCGCAGGCTTTGAGCTTCACCGCCGCCGGCCAGCGCCACCGGCTGGAGACGCGGCTGATCGCCTTGCATGAAGGGGTGATCCCGCACCAGCAGATGACCCGCGCGATCGGCTGCGCGCATGAATGGAACGCTGTGCAGCATTGCTTCCAGCCGGTGCTGGATGAATGGGGCCAGAGCAGCGTTGATAACATCCTGGTCGCCGGCGATGCCGGGGGATTGGCGGTGCGCTCGTCGCCGAAACGGCGGGGCATCTCGCGGCCCTGGCGGCGCTGTACCGGCTGGGGCGGATCAGCGCCGCGGCGCGCGATGCGCAAGCCTCCCCCTTCTCGGCGCACGGCGCAAGCAGCTGGCGCTGCGGCCGTTCCTGGATGCGCTTTATGCGCCGCGCCAGGAGATCCTCACCCCACCGGACGAGGTGATGATCTGCCGTTGCGAGGAAGTCACCGCCGGCATGGTCCGCGATGCCGCCCGCCAAGGGGCGCAGGGCCGAACCAGGTGAAGTCCTTCCTGCGCGCCGGCATGGGGCCCTGCCAGGGGCGGGTCTGCGGACCGCTGGTGAATTTCATCCTGGCCAAGGAACTAGGCCAGACGCCGGAGGCGACCGGCTATTACCGCATCCGCCCGCCGCTGAAGCCGATTACCATCGGTGAGCTGGCGGACATGGACCAAGGGTGATGGCGCGCCCGGCCGATGCGCTGGTGATCGGCGGCGGCATCCAAGGCTGCTCCACCGCCTTGCAGCTGGCGCGGCGTGGCCTGCGCGTGGTGCTGCTGGAGAAGGATCATGTCGCCCGCCATGCCTCGGGGGTGAATGCCGGCGGGGTCAGGCGGCTGCGCCGCCACGAGGCGGAGATCCCGCTCGCCATCGCCGCGATGGAGATGTGGTATGACATTGAGACGCTGCTGGAGGGCCGGCAGACGGGGTTTCACGTCACCGGCCAGGTGGCGGTGGCCGAGACCCAGGCCGATCTGGCCTGGGCCACGCAACGCGCCGCGCGGCTGCGGGCGCTGGGCTATACGCATGAGGAGCTGCTGAGCCCCGCCGAGCTGTATGAGATGATGCCGGAGCTGGCGCCGGGCATGGAAGGCGGGCTGATCGCCCGCGGCGACGGCGCCGCCAGCCCGTATCACACCACCATGGCCTTTCGCGACACCGCCCTGCAGGCCGGGGTGGTGATCGAAGAGGGGATCGCGGTGCGCCGGCTGGCACGCGCCGACGGACTCTGGCGGGCGCAGACGGATGCCGGCACCTATCAGGCCCCCTGCGTGGTGAATTGCGCCGGTGCCTGGGCCGGGGCACTGGCGGCGCAGTGCGGCGAAGCCGTGCCGCTGCAGCCCATCGCGCCGATGATGATGGTCACTTCCCGCCTGCCCGCCTTTCTCAAGCCGGTGGTGTTGGGCATCGGCCGGCCGCTCTCCTTCAAACAGATGCCCAACGGCACCATGATGATCGGCGGCGGCCATCTCGGCAGCGCCGACCTGCGGACCAATACCATCAGGCTGGATTTCGCCAAACTCACCCGCAGCGCGCGTACCGCCACCGAACTTTTTCCGTTGATGCGCGCGGCGACGTTGGTTCGGGCCTGGGGGGCATCGAATCCCGCCTGCCGGACGATATTCCGGTGATCGGCCCGAGCAGCACCGAACCCGGCCTGTTTCACGCCTTCGGCTTTTCCGCGCATGGCTTTCAGCTGGGCCCGGTCATCGGCGAAATCATGGCGCAGTTGGTCACCCAGGGGGCGACGCAGCACCCGATCGCGCCCTTCGCCATCACCCGCTTTCACTAGAGCATCAAGCTTTTAGCTTGATCCTCTAGGTTTTGTTTTAGCGAGCAATTTCATGTGTTTAGTTTGACGCTGGCGCGTCAACCTAAACACATATTGCTCTAACAGTTTGCTGAAAAACCCCGAAACTTGGTTTTATTTTTTCTGATTTAGCTTTGGGGCCTGGATTTTGGTTCAAGTGATTGAAGTTTCTTGCCGGTTTCTGGACTTTTTTCGTCCAGCGGACAGACTCGTCCCTTATATTGCCACCATTTTTGGAATGCGTACCAGATTATAGGCGATCAGGTTGAGCATGAAGGTGCCGGCGACCCGCGCAACGCCGCGCAGCTTGGTCTTGCGCATCGTGCCGTGCTGCTTGCCCCAGCCGAATATGCACTCGATCATCGCCCGGCGGGTCTGCGACATCGCATAACCGGGATGGCGCGTGGTGCGTCCGTCAATCGCGCTGCGGCGGTGCCTGCCGGTTTTGGTCTCACCGTTGTTTTGTGTGACATGCGGTGTCACGCCGGCGTCGCGCAGATTGGCGACATGATCGGCGGTATCGTAAGCCTTGTCTTCGCCTACGGTGATCCGCCCGGCGGCCGACTTGGCTTTGGCTTTCAACATCGCTTCCGAGGCTTCACGCTCAGCCGTGCCTGTGGCCTGGGTCACTCGGCCACCCACCGCCAAGCCGTGCCGGTTGTCCATCAGCGCGTGCCCCATATACGAAAGCTTTGCCTCCCGCCCAGCGGCCTTGCGGTACAGCCGGCTTTCCGGGTCGGTGGTGCTGGCATGGGTATCGTTCTTACGCTTCTGACCGTGGAAATCCGAACCATCATCGTCGCTGCCATCCTTCGGCCGGAAGCTCTTCTGCGACGCCCACGCCTCGATCAGCGTGCCGTCCACCGAGAAATGCTCATCCGATAGTAGCGGCGTCACCCGCGGGTGGTTCAGCAGCCGGCTCATGAATTTCTGGAATATATCGCCGTTCTGCAGGCGCTCGCGGTTCTTGCTAAACGTGGTCGGGTTCCAGACCGGATCATCCGGGGATAAGCCCACAAACCAGCGGTACAGGAGATTATAATCCAGTTGCTCCATCAACTGCCGTTCCGAGCGAATCCCGTACAGCACCTGGATCAGCAGCGCGCTCAGCAATTGTTCAGGCGGCACCGAGGGCCGGCCTTCCCTGGAATACAGCCAGGCAAAGCTGCGGCTCATCTCATGCAGAACATCCCGCACCAAAGCACGGATCGCTCGCAACGGATGGGTCGCCGGAACCCGTGTTTCTGGTGAAACATACGAAAACATCCCGCCCTGATCTCGAAAAGAACCCCGCACCCCACGCCTCACAAAACCTGCCAGCCAAAGTGAATCACATCATAATCCCGGCCGCCAGGAGTTTTTCAGCAAACTGCTAACGTTCAAACAGGAGATCATTATGACGATTGAACGCCAAATCCGCTCGCCCATCATGCACCGGGTCGTCACCCATGGCGAAACGCTCTATTTCGGCGGCATGGTGGCAGAGGACCGTACTGTCGGCATGGCCGGGCAGACTCAACAGATCCTGGCGCGCATGGAGGCGATGCTGACGGAATGCGGCAGCGATAAGAGCAAGGTGCTATCAGCCACGATCTTCGCCACCGATCTCGGGCTGAAGACGGAAATGGACGCGGTATGGACAGGGTTTTTCGGCGATGCGCTGCCGGCTCGCGCCACCGTCGGGGTGGCCAATCTCGGCACGCCGGAGACGCTGATCGAAGTGACCTGTGTCGCCACCAAATAACATCTAACAGGCCGCTGCAAAACGCCAGGGGATAGCGTCCTTTTCTCTGTTTAAGCCCGTGGTTTGTTGGCGCTGGTCAGCCTGAGGCTTGGTTTTGTTCTGTTCCGAGGATCAGGCGGGCTGTTGGCTGATCTCGTAGCCTGGATGGCGCGTGGTGCGGCCGTCAATGGCGCTTTTGTGCGGTGTGCCTGTTTTATAGACCGTGCCGTTGACAGCGATATGCGGGATCACCCTGCAGGCGCGCAGTTCACCGATGAAATCGCCAACATCGTAGGCTTTATCGGCCCCCGGCGTGATGCGCCTGTTGCCTTTGCGGCGGTCCAGCATGGTCAGCGTGACCGCGCGCTCGGCGGTGCCGGTGGCGGGCTGAGGGTACGTTCCCCCACCAGGCCTTTACGGTTCTCTATCAGCACATGATCTTGCTGATTAGCTCGTCTTTCGGCTGACATCGCTGGCCGTCGCGTCCGGCAGCAACCTGCAGAGCAGGCCGCCAAAGACCAAGATCGCCGCTAACGCATAGATGCCAGCACTGGTCGTTCCGGTCAGCGTGGTAAGCCAGCCTACGAGCAGGGGACCGATAAAGCCGCCAAGATTTCCGAGCCCGTTGATGATCCCGCGCGCGCCGCCGGCCACACCAGGCGGGAAAATCAGACCCGGAATCGACCAGTACGGGCCGGAAAGAGCTTTCGAAAGCAGACCCGTTATCACAATCAACGCGAACGATATCCATTTGTAGTGGGGAATGAAAGCCGCGACCCCGAAAGCGAAGCCGAAACCACACAAAGTGATCGCGCACCATCCGCGCCGATTCCCCTTGCGGTCGGACAGGGCGCTGGAGACATCTCGAGCCTGGCTCGCCAAACGCCCGTCGATATCGATTGTTGCCCGTGACCGGGGCGGCGGATATGGCGAGGCGATTGCAAAAGGGCTGCCTGAAGCCCGGCAGGTTGCCGATCGTTGGCATCTCATGGAGAATTCGAGCCGAGCGTTTCTGGACGCCGTAGCCAAGTCCATGCGGCAGATCAGGCAGTCGGTTGGCAGCAACGACATCGATCCCAAGCTTCTCACCTACGCCGAGAAGCTGCAATACGAAGGCTACCAACGACGGCAGGAAACAAACGAAGCGATCTTGAAACTCGCGAACATAGGGACCTCCATCAGGCAAATTGTCCGGCAAACAGGTCATAGCCGAAAGCTCGTTCGCGACGTTTCGCGCGGACAGCGACTGGACGTTTTCCGTACCCAGCCAAGCTCTCTGGATAGCTGGTTGCCGTGGTTGAACAGTAGATGGGAAAGCGGCGCCCGCAATGCTTTGGCGCTCTGGCGTGAGATGCGCGCGGAAGGCTTTGCCGGTCAGAGCGGTGTCGTCTCGCAATGGGCACAGCGCCGGCGCCTCGCTGAAAAGGCCAATCAAAGTGGATTTGCACGCACGCCCTCCGCCAAGGTCATTGCCCGCCTGATGACCTCGGCACGGGACGAGCTTGCTAAATCTGAAACGATTCTGGTGGCGGTTATCGAGGCAAGCGTCCCTGAATTGGTCGCGGCGCGCAAAGCGATTGGGGACTTCCAATCCATGATCCGCTCAAAGTCAGCGGCAAAGCTCGATGAATGGCTGGAGATTGCCAAAGGCAGCCTCATCGGGTCATTCGCCAATGGCGCCGAAAAGGACCATACGGCTGTCAGAAACGCGATCGTCTCGCCATGGTCGAACGGACAGACTGAGGGGCAGATCACGCGCCTCAAACTTATCAAGCGACAGATGTATGGGCGCGCGAAACTTGACCTGCTGCAGGCGCGCGTAGTCGGCGCATGAGCGTCGCCAGCAGCAAATGTGAGTCAGAGCCAATTCTCGGTGGAAAAATCCGGCCTTCCAGGGTCAGATCTCAGCGGAAATCAACATTGCCCGCCTGGATCCCGGCGTTTTGGGTCGCAACCCGGCGGGCGGCCGCCAACATCAGCGCCATTGTCAGCTCAGCAATCGACTGCCCGTTACCTGCCGGTGCGATCAGGACCGGGACGCCACGTTCAGTCGCGGTCGCTATATCGACATTATCAAAGCCAACGCCATGGCGGGAAATCAGCTTGAGGCTCGATCCGGCCGCGGCGAAGGCCTGGGCGTCGAACGGCAAGGTGCGGGAAATCACCCCGTCCACGGCCTCGCGGCGCAGATGCTGGAGCATTTCCTCGGTGCCGCCCTGCCTGCTGGTGAAGATCACCCGGCACCCTTCGGCACGGAGAACCTCCTGCCCGGCTTCCGCTAGCGTTGGCGCACTAACCAAGATCGTTGCCGACATTTCCACCTTTTTGATCGTTTCGGCGGTCACCATTGCGCAGGGATTGGTTGAGCTCTAGTTTCTAATTTTCACCAAAAGCAAACTTTCACGAAACGGTCTTATGGATATTCGCGACCTCGCCTATTTCGAGGCCATCGCAAGGCTGGAAAGCCTCACCCGCGCCGCTGCCGAGGTGGGGCGCACAAAGCCGGCGCTGAGCAAATGCATCCGTCGTCTCGAAGATCGCGTCGAAGGTGCATTATTCGAACGACGCGGCCGGCGTTTGGTGTTGACCGCAGCGGGGCAGACGCTGCTGTCTCATGCGGTGAGGATGCGCGCCGCGATGGCCGACGCGCTCAGAGACGTTGCGGAAATGGCCGGGGCAATAAAGGGCATGTCAGGCTGGGACTTGGCACCTCAATCGTCGAAACCCTCTTGCCTATCATCGCCGACTGGCATCGCGCCGAGGCCGGCCGGACCACGCTAAAATTGCAGATCGGCTTAAACGATTCGCTGCGGCGAGAGCTTGTCGATGATCATCTGGACGGGATTGTGACCACCGTTCAGGCGAGAGATGAGTCCAATCTAGCCCGGGAAAACTGGGGGAGGATGATGTTGTCGTCGTCGGAAGAAAAGGCCACCCGCTTGATCGCCGTCGAGCCGCGACGATCAGCGAGCTTTCTGCATTCCAGTGGGTTCTGGCCTCCCGCTTCGTCGCCAGCCGGGACTGGTTGGACAATGTTTTCATTGCCCGTGGATTTGACCCGCCAAGCGTGCAAGTCGAGATCGGGTCGGCCCAACTCGTGGCCGCCTTCATAGACGGAACCGACCTGCTCGGATTTGTGCCACGGCAGATTTTACGGAGCGACCACGCGCGCAAAACCCTGGTCGAAATTACCAGTGCCGATATTAAAATGCATAGAAGCCTGGGGTTCATCACGCGCAAAGCAGGCTACGTCCCGCCTGCGTTGATGCGGCTTAACCGAAGACTGAAGACGGCCATCGAAGCGGAGGGGAAGGACGCACCTAGGCGAAAAGCCACACGAAATGTTGTCAGCATTTCAAACATCGACCATGAATTCAATGGCCTGCAAATCTTCTCCGAGGTGGAAATGCAGGATTGGCCGAAAGGAGCGAAAATGTTTGCCGGAAAAGTCGTTTTGATCACAGGTGCCACGGCGGGAATAGGGAAGGCAACCGCGCAGCTATTCGCCGAACGGGGCGCTACCCTGTTGCTGACCGGACGCAACACAGACGCCGGTAACGCGTTGGCTGCTGAATACGGAGCCCAGTTTCTGGCGGCGGATATCGCCACCCCGGAAACGCCGGCAAAACTCATCGCCTGGGCCGAGCAGAGCCATGGCCGGCTGGACGTCGTTGTGAATAATGCCGGCATTCTGTTCCAAGGCGATGCGCAGGCCTGCAGCGATGAGCAATGGGACTTGACCTTGGCGGTTAACGTCACCGCCGCTTTCCGCCTCTCCCGCGCCGCCGTGCCCCTCATGGCGCGGCAGGGGGAGGCGCGATCGTCAATGTTTCCTCGGATTGGGGCCTGGTCGCCGCAAAGCAGGCCGTGGCTTATGGCACCAGCAAAGGCGCGATCGTCCAGCTCACCCGCAGCATGGCGATCGACCATGCACGCCAGAAGATACGCGTGAACGCGGTCTGTCCCGGGGACACCGACACCGCGATGCTGCGCAGCGAAGCCTCCAGCGAGGCCCACTTGCGCGATATGGCGGAGGCGATTCCCCTCGGTCGCCTCGGTCACCCTCGCGATGTCGCCGCGGCGATCGCGTTTCTCGCATCCGACGATGCCAGCTTCATCACCGGCGCGATGCTGCCTGTCGATGGTGGAAACTCCGCGATGTGAATGCGAGACCCGAACTGGATGCGCCCTTGGTTGAGCCGGCTTTGTATCGTTCAAGCTCCGCTGGCGTTCGGGACGGGCCGCATGTTGGCTGAGTCTCAGGAAACAGGCGCACGGCGAATGCGGAAGGGCGGGCTGCGGGAGAAAGGGTGCCTGCCACATCCTGCGGAGAGCGTTTCACACACTCCCCAACGGGTTCGAAATCAGTAACCGCCAGCTTCCATCGGCACCGTCCGCTTCAGATCAGGTCATTGAAATTGCCCGTGAACAAAAAGCCAGCGTGTTTTTCATCAAATGAAAAACACCCTACGTGCCGCAAAAGGTTCGATAGATGCCCTCGCCCGGCGCTGGCGGCTCGGCATAGGCGGCAAAGGCGGCTTGGTCGTCATAAGGGGCGGCCAGGATCGCGAGCAATGTTTCAAAGCCGGAGACATCGTTCTTTTCAACGGCCTGTTCGAGCGCGGCCTCGACGCGATGATTGCGCGGGATGAAGGCCGGGTTGGCGCGGCGCATCGCGGCACGGCGGGCCTGCGGGGCAAGATCCTCCTGCGCCAGCCGTGCCCGCCAGCGCGCTGCCCAGCCGGCAAAGCCACTGAACAGTGCCGTATCTGCTTCGGGATTTACGGCGGCGTCGCATAGCCGCCGGAAGGTGAGCGTGAAATCGGCGCCGTGTGCCGCCATCAGATCGAGCAGCTCTTGCGCCAGCGCGGCATCGCCCTCTTGCGCCGTGGCCAGCCCCAGCTTGCGCCGCAGCCCGTCCAGATGCGCCGCGGCGAATATCTCGCGGAAGCGCTCCAACGCCGCGCTGGCCAGGGCCAGAGCGGTTTCCTCATCAGGGCTGATCATCTTCAGCAGACATTCCGCCAGACGGCAAAGATTCCACAGCGCGATGTCCGGCTGGCGGCCATAGGCATAGCGGCCGCCCGCATCGATGGAGCTGAACACCGTGGCGGGATTATAGGCGTCCATGAAGGCGCAGGGGCCGTAATCGATGGTTTCGCCGGAAATCGACATATTGTCGGTATTCATCACCCCATGGATGAACCCGACCAGCAGCCATTGCGCCACCAGCGCGGCCTGGCGGGCAATGACGCCCTCCAGCAGCGCGAGATAGGGCGCAGGAGCGGACGCCGCCTCGGGATAATGCCGGGCGATGGCGTAGTCGGCCAGGCGGCGCAGACTTGCCTCGTCACCGCGCGCGGCAAAGAACTGGAAGGTGCCGATGCGGATATGGCTCGCGGCGACGCGGGTGAGGATGGCGCCGGGTAGCGCCCTGTCGCGCCACACGGTCTCGCCGGAGACCAAGGCGGCGAGGGCGCGCGTGGTGGGGACGCCGAGCGCCGCCATGGCCTCGCTCACCAGATATTCGCGCAGCACCGGGCCCAGCGCGGCGCGCCCATCGCCACGCCGGGAGAAAGGCGTGGGCCCGCGCCTTTCAGCTGGACGTCACGCCTTGTGCCGTTCTGGTCAAGCACCTCCCCAGCAGGATCGCCCGCCCGTCGCCCAAACGCGGCACGAACTGGCCGAACTGGTGACCGGCATAGGCCATGGCCAGGGGCGCGGCCCTTGAGGGATGCGAACACCGGCGAAAATCTCCGCCCCCTCCGGCGTGGCCAGGCGCTCAGGGTCCAGCCCCAACTCACGCGCCAGCCCGTGATTGAGCTTGATGAGGCGCGGGGCCGCGACCTTGGTTGGCAGAACGGGGGCAAAAAACCCTTCGGGCAGCCGCGCATAGGAATTATCGAAAGCAATGTGCGGCGTCATCGGTGGGGAACCTCCTGCGGGCCGTGGACTTGAACAAGAGGATTCGCCTTGAAATACGCCCGTATGGCTTTGACGAAAACAGCGACGTTGGCAGACGCAATGCGCCGCGCCTGGTAGGCCACACTGACCGGCAACGGCGGCGGCGCGAACTCTTGCAGAATGAGGGTGAGGTGCCCGGCCCGCACGGCGTCCGAGACCTGGTAGGAGAGCGTTCGTGCGATGCCAACGCCGGCCTGCGCGGCCGCGATCGCCGCGTCGGCACCGTTGACGATGAGGCGAGGCTCCACACGCATTGTTTTGCGATCGGCGCCGAAGGGCCATTCATTGGTGGCGCCAATGCCTTCGAACAGGATGATATCATGCGCTGAAAGCGCCGCCGGTGAGGCCGGCGCGGGGCGCGTTTGCAGATAGGCCGGACTGGCGACGAGGACCGGGGTGGCGAGGCCCAGCGTGACCGCGATCATGCTGCTATCGGCAAGCTCGCCGACGCGAACGGCAACGTCCACACCGTCTTCAAACAGGCTGACATTCCGGTCGGATAATGTCAGATGGATCGAGAGCGCGGGATGTTCGTGCAATAGCGCATTCACGATCGGCAACACGTATAAGCGTCCGAACAGAACCGGCGCGGTGACGCGCAAGGTCCCGCGGGGGTTCGCATCCTCGCCACGGACCCGCCGCTCCGCCATCTCGAAATCGTCCAGGATGCGTTTGCAATCCTCGAGATAGATCTGGCCGCGTTCGGTCAATTGCACAGATCGGGTCGTGCGGTTGAGCAGCATAACTCCGAGCCGCGCCTCGATCTGCGCGACGGATCGCGTCACCACGGAGGGTGAAAGCCGCAGGCGCCGCGCCGCCTCCGTAAAGCTGCCCTGGGCGGCAACGGCGGCGAAAATGCGCATGGCTTCGAGATTATCCATATATAATTGCTGAAACAGCAATAAACTTTTGTCAACGCGGCGGATTATCGTGCCCGCATTCGGCGTTTACATCACGCTTCACACCGCAAATGGCGGTTCACTCCAGGAGAAACCCATGTCCCGCATTACCGTTCCCACCTTTGAAACCGCCCCTGCCGCCTCCCAGACCATGCTGGAGGCCGTGCAGAAGCAACTCGGCGTCATCCCCAACAGCTTTCGCGTCCTGGCGCTGAGCCCTGCCGCCTTGCAGGGGCTGCTCGGCCTGAATGGCGCCTTGGGCAAGGCGCTCGACCTTAAAACCCGCGAGCGCATCGCCATTGCCATCGCGCAGAGCAATGATTGTGACTATTGCCTTTCAGCGCACAGCTATATCGCTCTGAACCTCGCCAAGATCGATGCCGGTGAAATCGCCTTGGCGCGCAAAGGTCGTTCGGCCGAGCCTCGGGCCGATGCCACCCTCAACTTTGCCCTCAAAATTAACGAGCGACGCGGCAAGGTGAGCGATGCCGATGTGCAGACGCTCAAGGCAGCCGGCTTCAGCGATGCCCAGGTCGTGGAAATCATTGCCGTGGTGGCCGAGAATATTTTCACCAACCTGCTCAACATCGCGGTAGGCACTGAGATCGACTTTCCGCTCGTGTTGGCGGCCGAAGCCGCGTAACCTCTCAGCGGCCCGCGCGTCAATGTAAATGCAAGGGGCTCCGGATTTGTCCGCAATCGATTAGAGCCTCAAGCTTTTAGCGCGAGGCTCTAACTTTTGTATTCGCGAGCAATTTCGCGTTTTTTCTTGACCCTGACGCGTCAATCTAAACATCTGATTTTCTACCGGCTTCACAATAGCAAAGGTCACGGCGGCAAGGCACGGAATAAGCCGAGGCGGAAACCCCCTGAAAATATCACGAAAATGTCTTGCTTTTGGACGGCGCGAGCGACAGGAACGTGCCGAACGCATCGATGTCAAGCGGCGGACTGAAGAAATAACCTTGATAATTCAGGCAGCCGACCTCGCGTAGGCGATTGAGCTGCTCGCGCGTTTCAACCCCCTCTGCGATCACCTGCAGGTTCAGCTTGCCGGCAAGTTCGATGATGGCTTGGGTGACGACCATGTTCCGCGCGTTGGTGAGCATGTCCCGGACGAAGGATTTGTCGATCTTGATCTGGCCGAGTGGAAAGCGGTTGAGAACGCTCAAGGACGAATAGCCCGTGCCAAAATCATCCAGCGACCAGCTAATGCCGATCGCCTTCAATGCGATCATCTTGGCAACCGTTGCATCGACATTGTCGATGAACATGCTTTCCGTGAGTTCCAGCTTGAGTTTCGAAGGGGTGACGCCGCTGAGGCGGATAATTTCCGATACAGTCTGGACGAAATCGGGCTGGCGGAATTGCGAGGCGCTGACATTGACCGCCATGGTCAGATGCTGCGTGTGCTGCTGGGCTTCCCACTGCGCAAGCTGGGCACAAGCAGAACGCAGAACCCAGTTTCCGATGGGAACGATGAGGCCTGTTTCCTCGGCAAGCGGGATGAATTTTACCGGCGGCACATTGCCCATCTTGGCGTGCCGCCAACGGATGAGAACTTCGGCACCAACCACCCTTCCCGCCTCGTTGATCTGAGGCTGATAGTGAAGCTGGAAATCACCATTCGCGATGGCTTTGCGCATTTCGACGTCCATCGTGCGACGTACCGAAAGATCCGCGTTCATGATGACAACAATGAAAATCAGCTCACCCATCGCAATCAACGTATTGGTCCAGGCGCCGATCTCCGCGGCACTGGCGGGAATGACCAATTTCGGGTCGTGAAAGCTGATCGAGGTATTAGAAAAGACAACAAATCCAATCAGGCAGCATGCCGGCATGACATATTTCATGTAGACGCTGCCGTCGCGGAATACAAAATAGCCGCCGAGGGCAACCGCGAGAAAATGTAAATGTGTGGCGCGGTACACGCCAACCGGCACAGTGTCGAAGAGGCAGGCAACGGCGATGAAAAAGGGCAAAAGATGCCCGCGAGCGAAGCCGCCGCAGCCAATCGTCCCTGATAGGCAAACCAGACCAGTGTGATTCCGAAGACGACCAGGTCAGCATTCAGCGCCGCCAGGACCGGCCGGTCAAAATGAATGAAAGCCGCACTCCAGCCAAGGCCAACCAAGATGGTTATCAGGCCAGAGCCAAGTAAATTGGCCATCACTCGTCGTTTGTGAGCATTACCTTTCATAACGATTAATGCTTTTAACATTAAATTACGTGCACGTACAACATGCCAAAAACAGGCCTCCGGATCGGTCCTCCCGGAACATGCGCCGGTCACGATGGCGACGTCTCGACCAATGGCATCCCCTGACGCTCTTACATTCGTGCGTGACAAGGCGCCAGGGATGAGCACCGAGACAGGATCTGCGTATTGATTTCCGCTGCCCGTCCATGACAGACGTCGGCCGGCGAGACATTGCTCAGGCTCTCACGGTATCTGCGGTTATTGTAACGCTCGATGAAGGCGCCGATCTGGCGTTCGAGGTCGTCGGGCAGGTAATCGCTTTCGAGCAGGATGCGATTTTTCAAGGTCTGATGCCGGCATTCAATTTTGCCTTGAGTTTGTGGGTGGCTAGGTGCAGCTTGGATATGTTCGATATTTCGCCGTCACAGCCATTTGGCAAGGTCGCCTGCGATATCACACGGCCCGTTATCGGAGAGCAGGCGCGGCTTGTGCTGGACCTTGGCTGGAGCACAGCCCGAGGCTTCGAGAGCGAGGTTCAACATATCGGTAACATGCTCGGCCTGCATGGTGGTACACAGCTTCCAGGCAATAACGAAACGTGAATAATCGTCGAGGATGGTTGAGAGATACATCCACCCCGAGCCGATGAGTTTCAAATATGTAAGGTCTGTCTGCCAAACTTCGTTGGAGACAGCGGTTTTGACTTTGAATTCATAGCCGCGTTAACGATGACGAAGGCCGGCGAGGCAATCAGATCATGCGCCTTGAGCAGGCGATAGGCGGATGCCTCGGAGACAAAACAGCTGTTTTTGTCGGTAAACGTCACGACCAGTTCACGTGCCTTCGCGGGCGTTAACAGACTTCTGCTGATTTCGTCAAACCTCAACTGGGGCCGCATGCGGCATCACCAAGCCGTGATTGAAGCCGCAAAGTCGGCTGTCCAAATTAAAAAGACGATAGGTGCGGCCGCCGACGGTAAAATTTCATTGGCCGCGCGCGCAGATTATGCGGCGGCCGCAGCAGTGGCACTGACAATGAGCGAGGCGCCGGCCAGCTTTGAGTTGGCCGGTGATACCGCCTGGACCTTATCGGTTCTTGCCGCAGAAATATCGAGGCAAGTTGGCAAAACAATTGATTATGCGGACATGACCGAGATCGATTTCAAAACCGCTCTTATCGCAGCAGGCTTGCCGGATGATCTCGCTGACCTCCTGGCCGATGCAGATGCAAAAGCAGCCAATGGTGCGCTCTTCGATGAGAGCGGCGCGCTCAGCCGCCTGATCGGTCGGCCGACAACGCCTGTGGCGCAAACGGTCCACGAAGCGCTGAACGCCTAAGCTGCCGGTTTCGTAGGCAAATCGCGCGGGAGGTCGGCTTACATATCCCGCCGGCAAGCACCCGACCTCCCGAAACAACTTCAAACTAAACTAAAAAGACAAGCTTCTGCATGCACATCATCAGATCGCGATTTTGTGCGGCCGGCTCATCTGCAGGCCGAGTTGTTTCATGTGCCGCGGGTCGCGGAAACTCGCACAGGCCTATGACAAGGACGCCCTTTGCGCAGCCTCTCGCGCATAACGCGCAGGAGACACACCCTCGCGCTGCGAAAAAGCCACACTGAAGGAACTGGCTGACTGATAGCCCACCTGTGCCGCGACCGCCGCCACCCTGCCGCCATTTCGTAACAGAGTTTTTGCCAACGCCATCCGCCAGGTCAGCAAATATTCCATCGGCGCCAGCCCCACCTCGCGGCTAAAACGCTCGAAAAACGCCGAGCGGGACAAAGCGGCTTCCTTTGCTAGATCCGCTGCACTCCAAGCCCGTTCTGGCGCTTCGTGCATTCGCCTGATCGCGACTGCCAGCCTTTCATCCGCCAGGCCGCGCAGCAGCCCGGGTGACGCCCCAATTTCGGCGGCTGATCTCAAGGCTTCGATCAGCACCACCTCCAGCAGATGCGCCAACACGACCTGCTGCCCCGGCTTATTTGCACGATCCTCCTCCCCGACCAGCGCCACAAGCGTTGCCAGGTTTGATTGGCCCCGAACATGCATCAATTCCGGCAGGAGCGAGACCAGCAGCGCCGCATCCGGCGAAGAAAATTCACAATGCCCGATCAAATTCCGTACATTGACCGGCCCATCCAGATCTCCCAACCTGAACTCACCGGACGGCAAACGTACCGGCTCAGAGAAGGGCGTCTCTTCCGCCTCAGGATGCAGGCTCATCATGATGCAATCCACCGCGGCGGGAATCAGCACGAAATCATTCACGCCCAGTGTCAACGCCTCGCGCCCTTCCACTTGCAGCCGGCAACTCCCTTCCACCACGGCACCATAGAAAAGATGGCCATCCCCTCTTTACGCAGCCGCCACGGCCCTGCGCCGCTGGCCACTTTGGAAAACTTCATCCGGGGCCGGAGCAACGCGACGATTTCAGCGAGAGGATCAGTCATCTGGACTCATTCAAATGAAATACGGACTTCTTATTATATACCGTCCTGGCATGCCGATCTATCTTCTTTCGGTACTCACCGCAGGACACATCATGAAATCCATCCTCATCACCGGTTGCTCTTCGGGCTTTGGCCTGGAGACCGCGAAATATTTTCTCGAACGTGGCTGGCGGGTCATCGCCACCATGCGCACCCCGGATGACAACGTTATTCCCCTACCTCCAACCTGCAACTGTTGAAGCTCGATGTGGCAGACCAGAGCAGCATCGCGCAGGCCATCGCCGATGCTGGCGATATCGACGTGCTCGTGAACAATGCAGGTATCGGTTGGCTGAACGCACTCGAAGGCACGCCGATCGATATCATCCGACGTATCTTCGAGACCAACACCTTCGGCACCATGGCGATGATTCAAGCTGTTTTGCCGCAATTCCGGGCGCGCAAGTCCGGCACCATCATCAACGTCACCTCGACCGTGACTTTACGCCCGCTGCCGCTGCTCTCGGTCTATACGGCCAGCAAGGCGGCAGTGAACGCTTTTACCGAGTCCTTTGCGCTGGAGCTTGAGCCTTTCAACATCAAGGTGAAACTCGTTCTCCCTGGCCTTGCTCCAGAGACCCGCTTCGGCGAGAATGCCCGCGCCCTCAGCCCAGGTGCGCTGGAGTTTCCAGAACCCTACGCCCCGCTGGGCCAGGCCGTCATTGCGGGCCTGATGGGCGCGCATGAGGAATTTACCCGACCTTTGGACGTCGCGGAGGCGATCTGGCGAGCCGCCACGGATGATGCCGTCCCAACGCGCCTTCCGGCCGGGGCTGACGCCGTCACATGGTCAAAACAAGTCTAATGTTCTGAGCAAATCTGACGAGCCACAATAGCGCCGTCTCGCCGTACCGCCGGCCTTAGACAGGAACCAGTGTCATCGCGGGTCAAATCGCTAGACAACCACACGCTCCTTGAGATTGGCTAGTCTCCGGCATAAGGCCGTCTGACGACTGCGGAATTGCATGCGCCTCGGTCGGAAAACATGTGTTTTCCGACCGAGGCTTCAAATGATGTACAAACATAGTACGTTCAAATTTCTCTAAATTCGACGAGTTCAGCTTCAATATCTTTGGAGAGCACCACCGGGAGGTATTTATATTACAATTTGCGGTATCAGATCTTTCAGCGCAACGGAGACATTCACGCATTTTTCTTTCGTATCTCGGGAATCCCTTGCTTTTCTCATCGAATTATAAATGTTTTAGCTAAAGACAAATGAACGCCTATTGACTGATGAAACTTCGTTTAAGACCTTAGCGTATGACCAATGGAAATTACGCGGACCTCAGGGCGCTACGCTGCATCATTGATAATGGCAGCTTTGTTGGAGCGGCACGGGAATTGCGGGTGTCCCGCTCCGCCCTCAGCGAAACAATCCGCCGCCTCGAGCAAAAGCTCGGCACACAGTTACTTAACAGAACCACGCGCAGTGTCAGCTCAACCCCGGCTGGCGCCCGGCTTTCCTCCAGATTCAGCGAGGCCTCGGCGGAGATCGAAGCGGCAATCGCTGAGGCCAGGGCTGCGAGCGGCGAAGCGGCTGGGCACGTTCGTGTGCATGCGCAACGGCTGGGTTATGACTTGTTTCTACGCCCGTTTCTGGCCGGCTTTGCTAAGCGCTTTCCAAAAATCACTTTGGATATCCAAATTGACGATGCTGCAATTGATATTGCCTCAAGTGGATTCGATGCTGCGATACGGCTGGGAGAATTGGTCGAACGGGATGTCATCGCCTTTCCTCTGCACTCTGAACTGCGGCAAATAGCCGTTGCAGCGCCTGGCTATCTTGCAAAGCATGGGGTTCCGCAACATCCAAGGGATCTTCGCGAGCATCTCTGCATTTGTTTCCGTTGGCCAGGACACGCCACATTGTATAGCTGGGAGTTCTATGAGCGTGGAAGCTGGTTTTCCGTGCCTGTATCCGGCCCGTTGGTAATCAACGATCAGCGGGCAACGATCGACGCCGTAGCCGCCGGGGCGGGCATTGCTTTCTGGGTTGAGAGCGAAATTCAACCCTATCTGAATGATGGTCGCCTCGTGGCGCTGCTGACCGATTACGCCGCCGGCTTCCCTGGATTTATGCTTTATTATCTGCCCCAGCGCCATCGCTCCGCGGCGGCCACCGCCTTCATCGCCGCTGTACGGGAGAGCGTAAAGCCTCGCTGATTATACCCTCTTTTCCGTACAACCCATTCGGAAGGTTCAGTATTAACCTGATGATGCAGGCACTTTAAATAGCCCTTTGCAAATCAAAGGAGCTTTTGATGGAACAGACCTTCAACATTTCTGAATTTACCGGCAAGGTTGCGATCGTTACCGGCGCCGCCAGTGGCATTGGCCGGGCCACGGTGGAACTGCTGCACGCTCGTGGCGCCCGCGTCATCGCCGAGGATCGTGACGAGAAGGTTAACGAACTTGCCCGGGACGGGATCGTGCCGCTTATTGCCGACGTGACGGAAGAAACAGCTGCGCAACAGGCCGTTGAACTAGCCATCGGCCAGTTCGGAAAGCTGGATATCCTTATCAATAATGCCGGCATTATCATCAACAAGCTGGTTATGGAGATGACGCTAGAGGACTGGGACCGGATATTTGCGGTCAATATCCGAGCTGCCTGGGGCGAAAGACCCGCCAGCCAGCTCTCCCGCACCAGCATGAGCCTCTGCGGCTGCGCCAACTCCTGCGGCGTGCACGGCCATAATCACGCCCCGCGTGGGGAGCCAGCCTGCCGGTAGGGGATCTCAAATCCTTCTGGGGCGCACTGGGTTGCGCCTGCTGGGCTGTGTAACCCCATGCCCGCCTCGCTCACGCCGCGGTTCATCCAATCCATCCTCGCCGCCCCGCTGCTCTGGCCCGTCGCACGGCTGGCGCTGGTCTCAGCCTATCTGCTTGGCGGCGTGACCAAGCTGCTGAATTTCCCGGGCGCGGTGCAGGAGCAGGCGCATTTTGGTCTGCATCCGGCCTGGCTCTGGGCCGTCATGGCCATCATCGTTGAGCTGGGCGGCTCGGCGCTCGTGCTGGCCTACCGGACGGTCTGGCTGGGGCGGGCGGGCTTGGCTGCCTGACCTTCGTCGCCATGCTAACCGCCGACCGTTTCTGGGCCCTGCAAGGGGCCGCGCAAATCATGGCCCTCAACACGTTCTTCGAACATCTCGGGCTCATCGCGGGCCTCGTGCTGGTCACAATGGCACCGTACCTCTCCCGCGCCAGCCTCCGGGCTTGAAGCCCGGCCCAAAACTCAAGGAACCTTAGAATGCGTCAGTTTCACGCCTTGTCCCTGGCCGCCGCCCTGGCGTTGGCCCTGCCGGCGGGGTCTGCCTTTGCTCAGGCAACGGACCTCTCCGTCGGCCCGCAATATGACACCACCCATGTCTACGTGCCGCCGCAGGATTTCGACCGATTCGTCGCCAGCGTCGTCGCCACGTTCGGGGTCACACCTCGCACCAGGGCGTGTTTCAGGTCACGCCTACGCCGAGCCGGACCATCTCCCAGCTCGTGTTGACGCCGGTCGGCACAATCTCGGTTTTCGGCTTCAAAACCCCATTCCCTACCCGTTCGGCGATGAACGCACAGGCTATCTGGTGACGGATATGGATGCAGCCGTGGAATCCGCCCGCCAGAATGGGGCTGCCGTCACCGTCTCCATTTTCCCCGACCCCATCGGCCGGGATGCTGTCATTCAATGGCCGGGCGGGTGAATATGCAACTCTACTGGCATGTGAGGGCCCCGCATTACGGCGCGCTACAAACCGTGCCGGAAAACCGCGTCGATGTCTCGCCCGACAAGGCGGACGAATTCGTACACAGCTTCACCGCCTTCTCCCACGGCAAAATCGTCTCGGACAATCTCAACGCTCCAGGCGAAGAGATCGGCGAGCCTGGAGGGCATTTCCGGTTGGTGCGCATCGAATCCGGCTTCGGCCGCATCGCCGTTTATGTGACGGACGGGCATCTGCCCTACCCGTATGGGCGGGAAATGACCGGTTATGAGGTAAAAGACCTGCACGCCACACTTGCCAAGGCGCAGGCGGCAGGGGTGAAGCTGCTGGTGCCGCCCGTCACCGCCGGCGGCCGGGAGAGCGCAATGCTGCGGTTCCCCGGCGGCTATATCGCCGAAATCCATCAGCTTCTCGGCCAGTAACGGTCTCTCATGGCGCGTCAAGATCTTTTAACGAGTGGCCTGCTGGTGCTGGCGGCCTGCTGCGGCGGAACGGCTCACGCTCAAACACAGGCCCAGCCGGCCACGCCCGCTCGGCCTGCGATCATGTTTAACCGCTGGCAGGAGGATTGGTCGGCTCTGGCGGATAAGCGCATCCCTCCCGCCCCGCTCGACGGGCTGAAATATATCCCGCTCGCGCCACAAGACCCTAATACCTACCTCTCCTTCGGTCTGAATATCCGCGAGCGGTTCGAGAGCAACAACGCCGTGAATTTCGGCGTGAAGAATTACCCGGCACAAAATTACCTACTGAGCCGCACAGAGTTGCATGGCGATCTGCACATAGCCCGCCAGCTACAGGTGTTCGTACAGCTGCAAAGCGATTTCGCGCCCGGCAAAACGCGCCTGACGCCGGTGGATAAGAACCAGCTCGATGTCGAGCAAGCCTTCGCCGCCCTGACCGAGCCCGTGGCCGGCGGGCTCTTGCGCCTGCGCCTGGGCCGCCAGCAATTTGCGTTCGATCTGCAGCGCTTCATCTCCGTGCGCGACGGGCCCAATATCCGGCAATCCTACGATGCGGCCTGGGCGGATTACGAAACCGGCCCCTGGCGCCTCATCAGCTTCTACAGCCGCCCCGTGCAAGACCGGGATCAGGAGGTGTTCGACGATTACAGCTCAACCCGCCTCACCCTCTACGGCTTCCGTGTGGAGCGCCAACTTAGCGCCACCAACAGCCTGGCCGCCTATTACACCCATTACACCCAAGCAGGAGCCCATTATCTCTCCGTCTCCGGCAATGAGCGGCGGGAAAATTTCGACGTCCATATGTCCGGCAGCTCCGGCCCGGTCGATTGGGATGCCGAAACCATGATCCAAATCGGCCAGGTCGGACCTGACAGCGTCTTTGCCTGGGCCGTTGGCGCGGTCATTGGCTATAGTTTTCAGCAGGCGCCCTTAAAGCCCCGGCTCGGCCTGCAGATCGACGCCGCTTCCGGCAATTCCAATCCGCACAGCCACACTCTGCGCACCTTCAACCCCATGTTCCCCAACGGCGCCTACCTCACCCTGGCGGGCTATTCGGGCTATGTGAATTTCGTGCAGATCAAGCCCTCCATCACCCTGCACCCCACCCGCACGCTCAAGCTGATGCTGGCCATCGCACCGCAATGGCGGCAGACCACGGCGGATGCCGTCTATACCCAGCCCAACATCGCCGTGGCCGGCACGGCCGGGCAACCTGGCGCGTATACTGGTACATACGGCCAAATACGGCTGGACTGGGCCATCTCCCACTCAACCGCCTTCGCCATTGAAGCCGTACATTTTCAGGTTAGCAACGTCATCCGCCGCGCCGGCGGGCATAATGGCGATTATGTCGGGGTGCAGATCTCCTACGGCCTCTGAGCGGCGGGCTGGCTCTGCCGGCACGCCCGCATCTATTTAGTACACTGATTTAATTTGGCGTTTGCTACCCTCCGCGCCGAATATAGCTTCAAATAATTTTTGAGGTACAGTTGTTTAGCCGCTCCCTCCCGCCAATAGGAATATGTCTCAGAGATAAAACTTTACAAGCCAGATCTCTCCCGGCAGAGAAAGGGCATGGCGTATTCCCGCTTGCCTTTGCAACTGATTTCTGCCCGCACCGTCCTCACCCTGTCCGCACATCTTCCGTGGCGGCGCAAAGCGGTATGGCGTGAATGAAACAGGACCAAGCCGCCCCTCTCCCTGCCCTGGTCCCGATGAAGCGTGACAGCCTGGGCTGTAATCTAAGAAAGCTGATCTGCGATCAGAGCCTCGATAGCCAATATGTGCGCTTTTACCACAAGGTCAGCACCAGCATCCGCCTCGGCCAGATAGAAACGCCGCCTGCGGACCGGGGTTATCTCATCGGCGCCTCGATGACATCTGGCCATGAGCGGAAAATTTTCCAAAAGGGCCAATCAAATCTTCACCATTTTAATAAAGACGCGATCTATATCCGCGACTTTGAAGATTGTTACAAAGCCGATATCACGGGAGATTTTGATTTCGTTCTTATGGAACTCCCCAGCGCCGCTTTTCAGCAGTTGCGGGCCGACTTTGATCTGAAAACCACGGGTCGCCTGAATGATGTGCAGGCCAGCAGCGACCCGGTAATCGGCAATTTGCTGCGTGCGATGCTGCCGATGTTCGAACGTCCTGCGGAATACAGCCCCCTGGTACTGGACCAGCTCTGCCTTACCATCGCCGCGCATCTCTTCCAGCGCTATACTTTGGAACCGCAATCTTCCGGCGTGCGCGCGAGCTTCTTGTCCAAACGCCAGGAATCCTTGGCGAAGGAAATGCTCCGCAACAATCTGAACGGCAACCTCTCAGTTGCCGAGATCGCCAAGGCTTGCGGCGTCTCCGCCGGTCATTTCAACCGATCCTTTCGCGCCTCCACCGGGCATTCCCCGTATCAATGGCTGACCTGGAGACGCCTCGAAAAAGCCCGCGCGCTCCTACATGAAACCGCACTCTCCTTAGCGGAAATTTCAGTTGATTGCGGCTTCACCGACCAAAGCCATTTCACTCGCGTATTTTCTAGAGCCTTCGGCATGCCGCCTGGCCGCTGGCGGCGCGATGCATGAGCCTGAATCAATTGAAAGCTCTCTGTTGTCCAATCTATTTATGAGATATTGAATCGTTTGAACCACCTATATAATTATAATTATTTCTAGAACAGCTAGAAATTTTCTTTGGTTATTTCATTAATGTTGGCTAACATTAAATTTTTTTGTTTTGAAAATTAATAAATTAAGCGCCATCTTTGTCAAAGATGGGCGGGATAGTCACGTGGCTGCGGCCGCGCGGTCTGATTGCAATATCACAACAAAAATAAACAGGTCTCAGACGGTTTGGCGAATTGCATTGACCAGAGGCAGGAGTATTTATATCTTGCTAGATTTTTTGTGTCAGAGCGCTTGAGATAGCTCGATCATGCGGCATATTCGGGATTGATAATATTTTGCTGAATGGTTTAGGATGCCGTCAATCTCGAACCAACATGTTAAGTGTCCTTTCACCAAGTTCTATCCTTTTCTTCCAAGAGTTATCGTTTGATATGTCGATAGGATAATACGACACTGATGGTCGTGATCGGGTATGCATGGACAATGAGGATATACCGGCAAAGCCTGGCCCAATCGGGAAACTAGCCTTGAATGATGCGAGTAGGTTAGTAGGATAGTGGAATTCGGCTAGTCAGACTTGAGACTGGGTAAAGTGAACGCATCATCGGGAGACACAACATGCAGGCAAGCGCGGCTTCTTATATGGCGGCAACCCTGGCAGCGGCGGGGGTGCGGCGGGTTTATGGCGTGGTGGGGGATTCCCTGAACGGCTTTACCGATTCGCTGCGCGAACAGGGGCGCATCGAATGGAAACATATGCGCCATGAGGAAGGGGCGGCCTTCGCCGCCGGAGCAGAGGCGCAGCTCACCGGCCAGCTGGCGGTGTGCGCGGGCAGTTGCGGGCCGGGCAATCTGCATCTCATCAACGGGCTGTTTGACGCGCACCGTTCGCAGGCGCCGGTGCTGGCCATTGCCGCGCATATTCCCAGCACCGAGATCGGGATCGATTATTTCCAGGCCACGCACCCGGAAATTCTGTTCAAGGAATGCAGCCATTATTGCGAGCTGGTCTCCAACCCCCGTCAGCTGCCGCAGATTCTGGAACGCGCCATCCGCACTGCCTTTACCCGCAAGGGGTGGCGGTGGTGATCATCCCCGGCGACGTGGCGCTGGAGGAGCTGAAGGCCCAGGTGCCTTCATTCCTGCTGCCGGAGCCGCCGGTGGTTCGCCCGTCCGACACGGCTTTGGACGAAACCGCCGCGCTGCTGAACGGCGCCAGCCGCACCGCCATTCTCTGCGGCGCGGGGTGTGAGGGCGCCCATGACGAGGTGATCGCCCTGGCCGCGAAGCTGCAGGCGCCGATTGTGCACGCGCTGCGCGGCAAAGAGCATGTGGAGTACGATAATCCCTACGACGTTGGCATGACCGGCTTCATCGGCTTCGCCTCCGGCTATAAGGCGCTGAAAAGCTGCGACACGCTGGTGATGCTGGGCACGGGCTTTCCCTACCGGCAATTCTACCCGGAAGCGGCGAAGGTGGTGCAGATCGACATCCGGCCGGAGGCGCTGGGTAATCGCTGCTCCCTTACCAAGGGGTTGGTGGGCGATGTGAAGGAGACGCTGAAGGCCCTTCTGCCGCGCCTGGCGCAGCAGAAGGATGAGCGTTTTCTGCGTGTGGCGGTGGCTGACTACCATGCCGCCCGGGCGGAGCTGGACGAACTTGCCAGCATCACCCCGCCGGCAAGCATGTACATCCCCAGCAGCTCAACCGGCTGGTCAGCGAGCTGGCGGCGCCCGATGCTATTTTCACCTGCGATGTCGGCACCCCCACCGTCTGGGCGGCGCGCTATTTGAAGCTGGGCGGCGGGCGGCGGCTGCTGGGTTCCTTCAACCACGGCTCCATGGCCAATGCGCTGCTCCAGGCCATCGGCGCGCAGGCGGCGTTTCCCGGGCGGCAGGTGGTTTCTCTCTCGGGCGATGGCGGGTTTGCGATGATGTTGGGGGATTTTATTACCCTCTCGCAGTTGAAGCTGCCGGTGAAGGTGATCGTGCTGAATAACGGCACGCTCGGCTTCGTGGAGCTGGAGATGAAGGCCAATGGCTTTCTGGACACCGGCACGGACCTGCAGAACCCGGATTTCGCCGCCATGGCCCGGGCGATGGGGTTAAGGGCGTGCGGGTGGAAACACCGCATGATCTGGAGGCCGGGGTGCGGGAGGTGCTGGCCCATCCCGGCCCGGCGCTGCTGGATGTGGTCTCCGCCCGGCAAGAGCTGGTGATGCCGCCTAAAACCACCGCGAAGGATGTGAAGGGCTTCGGCCTGTTCCTGCTGAAGGCCGTGATGGACGGGCGTGCCAGCCAAGTGGTGGATCTGACCAAAGTCAATCTGTTCCGTTAAAACGTCAGAAGATTTGAAGCTATCTCAGAAGGCTATAGTCGGCTAGAGTCTCTTTCATCTAATTTGACGCGTACCCTGAGTTTCTGAGGTAGTTTGCGCATTCCTGGGGTTTGAACTCGTTGAGCAACCTGCCGATGCGTTTCCAGGTTGCTTCAACGGTGCGTTCGGCGGCCTTACGGAGCAGGGTTTTGAGTTTGGCGAAGACCTGCTCGATGGGATTGAGGTCTGGGCTGTAGGGCGGCAGGAACAGGAGCTTGGCGCCTGCCTCACGAATAGCCTTGCCTACGGCAGGGCTTTTATGGCTGCCGAGATTGTCCATGATGACGATGTCGCCTGGCGACAATGTCGGCACCAGCATCTGCTTGATGTACGCGGCAAAGCTTTTGCCGTTGATGGGGCCGTCCAGGACGAATGGCGCATCGATCCGGTCTGACCGCAGAGCCGCCAGAAAGGTGAGGTTTTCCAATGGCCATGCGGAACTTGGGCTCGCAGTGCTTTGCCACGCGGCGACCAGCCACGTGTCCGGGTCATATTTGTCTTGGCCCAGGTCTCATCCAGAAAAACCAGCCGCTCAGGTGCAAGCCTGCCCTGATACGTCTTCCAAAACCGGTGCTTGCGGGCCACGTCGGGGCGATCCTGCTCGGCGGCGAACAGCGTTTTTTTTGAAGCTGAGCCTGGCGTCACGCACCAGGCGCCAGACCGAGACCTCGCTGGTGACAATGCCGCGGGCACCAAGCTCAATCGCCAAGGCCCGCATCGTCAAATCCTTCTCCTCCTCAAGTCGGCTAAGAATCCAAGCCTGATGCGGCGCCAGAGCGCGAGCCTGCTGACGGCCTTGCGGTTTGGCCGCCGCACTGCCCGTCTGCCGCAGCCGTTGCGACCACTTCACAGCGCTCGCAACGCTCACAGAAAACAACGCCGCTACCTCTCGGCAGTAAGCGCTGTGTCAGCCTGTGAATTTCGACTGGGCTTATGAAGCATGGCGCCTGAGAACCTGACTCTGAATGGTAGTGCGCCTAACCTTTTCGTGTGATTTTTCTTGTGAGCAGGCGAATATGGGCGAGCAGGAGCCATGCGGTAGCACTGGCGATTGTAGCTTCGAAATCTTTGGCGAGGCGGCGGCACCGGCCGAGCCAGGCGAAAGTTCTCTCGACACCCTCCAGCAGCCTTCCACCGGCTTACGCCGGCGGAACCTTTGCTGCTTCCGCCCAACGGCGGGGCAGGAGTTCAAATCCTTCTGCTGTGTCGGAGCGTTTTACGATTTGGATGGTCCATTTCCCGATCTTTTCGAGGCGTCCTTGCAGTTTAGGTCCGGCATAGCCGCCATCGGCGAAAACATGCCTCAGCAAAGGATATTTCTTGCGAATGGATTTGAGCACGCCGGGCGCACCATCGCGATCTTGAACATTGGCGGGTGGATAACAAGCCCGACGAGGTTCCCGAGCGTATCGGTGACGATATGCCGTTTGCGCCCCTTGATCTTCTTACCCGCATCGAACCCCCGCGGCCCGCCCGCCTCGGTCGTTTTCACTGATTGGCTGTCGATCACGCCCGCGGTTGGCGATGCCGTGCGTCCGGCCAGCTCCCGCGCCTGCGCGACCAGCGCCTGGTTGATGCGTACCAGAGTGCCATCACGGCTGAAACGGTAAAAATATGCTTGCACCGTCGTGAAGGGCGCGAATTCCCTGGGCAGTTGCCGCCATTGGCAGCCAGTGGATAGAATGTAGAGAATCGCTTCAACAATCACGCGCAGCGAGACAGAGCGCGGCCGCCCCAACCGCGCCGGTGCTGGCATGAACGGCACGATCAAAGCCCATTCGGCATCAGTGAGATTGCTTGCATAGCGCAAGCCGGCCCGGCAGTATCGCCGTCGAGCGGTTTCAGTCCAAGTCATCGTGATTCCGTCAGTTGTTGCAAACCAACAGAATCACAACTAACTGAAATCGCTCAACTATCATTTTCGTTCAGATTCTGAGGTGCTTTACGCGGTGTTTTTGGTAGGCTGTGATTTCCCGGGCGAGCGGCAACCTCGGGTCGAAGCGCAGGTGGGTAATGGAGACGTGGACGGCCTTCTCGTTAGCCGGGATTTCCAGGCGGCACATAATGCCGCCTTCATCTCCGGCATAATTGGCGGCGGTGATGGTGGCCGTTGCGCTGGCGTCGGCGGTGATGTTTTGCGTTTTCAGCATTGCGGCGAGTTCCGGCGTAACGCGGGCGGGCAAGGGCAGTGTGCCTTGCAGTCGCGCCAGCAGACGCTGCATCTGGATCGGGTTGTCGATCACGCCGCTGCCGGTAATTCGGCCATGCCGGTGGGGCGCCAGTTCCATGGCAACAGAGCCTCGATCTCGGTGATCTTCGTCCGGCCTGCAACGATGCGCTCCAGCACGTCGGTCAGATAGGCGAACGGATTGAGGCCATTCAGCTTGGCCGAGGCGATCAGGCTCGCGCAAATGGCCCAGTGCTCAGCCCCGGAATCATTGCCCGCGAACAAGGCGTTCTTGCGCCCGAGGGTAATCGGACGGATTTCGCGCTCGACCGTATTGGTGTCGAGTTCCAGCCTGCCATCGTCGAGGAACCGGATCAGCCCTTCCCAGTGGCGCAAGGCGTAGCGGATGGCTTCGGCAAGTTTCGTTGCTTTCGAGATGCGCGGCAGTTGCTGGTCCAGCCAGTCGTGCAGCGCCTCGACAAGCGGCCGTGAACGCGCCTGCCGCACGGCCTGGCGATGCGTGGCCGGCTGGTTGCGGATTTCAGCCTCGATCTCATACAGTGCCGCGATCCGCGCCAGAGCTTCCGCCGCAATCGGCGATTTGGTCGAGGCATGCACTTCAAAAAAACCGCGCCGCGCATGGACCCAGCAAAAGGCCAGTTTGACCGAAGCATCGGCACGCGCCTTCACCACCTGCCCGAACCCGGCATAACCATCAACCTGCACAATGCCGCGGAAGTTGGCGAGATGCGCGGTGGGTCGCATTCCTTTGCGGTCCTCGGCATAGACATAGGCCGCCGCCGGCGGCGCCGGGCCGCACCATGGCCGGTCATCGACGGCGTAGCACCAGAACCGGCCCGTCTTGGTCCGCCCCGACCGGGGTCGAGCACCGGCAAACCGGTGTCATCGGCAAAAATCTTCTCCGCCGCCATGATGTGGCCCACCAGACGATCATAAACCGGGCGCAACCACCAACAGGCCCGGCCGATCCAATCGCCAAGGGTCGAGCGATCGAGCGTGATGCCCTGGCGTTCAAAAATCTGCGCCTGGCGGTAGAGCGGCAGGTGGTCGGCAAATTTACTGACCAGAACATGGGAGATCAGCGCCTCGGTCGCCATGCCGCCATCGATGGGGCGTGGCGGTGCCGGGCCTGAACAATCGGCGTATCGCACGCCTGGCAGATATAGCGCGGCCGGCAGATGACCTTCACCCGCAATTGCGCCGGCAGAATATCCAGCATCTCGGCGCGGCTTTCGCCAACGCGCTGCAACTCACCCCGGCAGCAGGGACAGCTCGTGTCCGCAAGATCGATCACCACCTCGTAGCGCGGCAGCTCAGCCGGCAGTTGGCCGAGATTGCGCTGACGGCGCACAGGCTTGGTGCTGGACTTCTGCCCGGTTTGCATCTCAGCTTCAGCCCGGGCTTCGCCCGCCGCGGCACCAGCCCCCATGGTCTGCTCAAGATCCTCCATGACCAGCTGCATCTGCGCAGCATCCAGCTGCTCGGAACGCTTGCCGAACCGGTGCCGCTGCAAGCCCTTGATCATGATGTGAAGCTTGTCGATCTCGGCGCGCAATCCGGCATTCTCAAGCGCGGCATTGGTGACCAATTCGCGCAATGTGCCAGCATCGTCGGGCAGATTTTCAAGGTCGATGGCCACGGCTGAGTCTGGCAAAAACCCTGGTGTCGTGTCAATCAATCTTGTGGAGGTGGCTGTTTAACCGGCCAGCTCCGGGCGCAGACTGCGCACCGGTGCGCGCCACTCGCAACCCTCAAGCAATGTCGCCAGCTGACCCGGCGAGAGGGCAACCAAAGCCGCACCTGTCTGTGGCCAGGCAAACCCGCCGCGCTCCAGCCGCTTGCTCAAAAGGCATAGCCCGACACCGTCATGCCACAGCAGTTTCACCAGCCCGGCGCGCCGGCCGCGGAACGCAAACACCGCACCTCCAAAAGGGTCCTCGGCAAAGCCGCGCTGCACCAGCATCGCCAACCCGTCCATGCCCTTTCTCATGTCGGTCGGCCCGCAGGCAAGGTAGACGCGAACCCCAGAACCCGGCGCGATCATGCGCTCTTCAACGCCGCCAACACGCGCCCCAATGCCGCCTGATCAACATCCGAACCCACCCGCACGACCATGCCGTTTGGCAGCGCAATCTCAATCAGTTCGCAGTCCTTCGCCGCGCCGCGCGGCTTTTGCCGGCGCGATGACGTGGCAGCCTGGTCGGGCATCGCCGGAAGCTCGCCCGGGGCTGCCAACGCTTGTGACGGCGCAACCACCGCCTGAGCAAAATTCAGAGCCGGCGGCAGAGGATCGCCAAGCCTGCCTTCCCGGAATTGCTGACGCCATACACTCAATTGCCCGCTACCGATGTCGTGCTGCCGGCAGATCGCTGAAGGCAAAACTCCAGGCGTCAAGCTAGCCAAAACAATCTCACGCTTCTCGTCAGGCCGCCAGCTCCGCCGCGCACCACGCGTGATAACCTCAACCCGCTGCGGCGGAGCACTCGTATGAGCGCTCGTACGAGCACTTCTTAAAATCTCGGCATCATCCTTGACGCCAAAATCCGCCATCCCAATAAAAATTCACAGGGGGCCAGGGACACAGCGCTTACTCTCGGCAGGAACGGCCAGACAAAACAGCCGCCGCTACCCGCTCCCTCAAATCATTCGAATAATGCCGACCCATCTCATGCTGACCTCCAATCCAGCATCAAGCCTGAATCAGATTTTCGCCCGCGCCGGAATCCCAAAACGATTCAGATCGTCAGAAAGAGACTCTAGCAGTTTGCTGAAAAACTCCTGGCGGCCGGGATTATGATGTGATTCACTTTGGCTGGCAGGTTTTGTGAGGCGTGGGGTGCGGGGTTCTTTTCGAGATCAGGGCGGGATGTTTTCGTATGTTTCACCAGAAACACGGGTTCCGGCGACCCATCCGTTGCGAGCGATCCGTGCTTTGGTGCGGGATGTTCTGCATGAGATGAGCCGCAGCTTTGCCTGGCTGTATTCCAGGGAAGGCCGGCCCTCGGTGCCGCCTGAACAATTGCTGAGCGCGCTGCTGATCCAGGTGCTGTACGGGATTCGCTCGGAACGGCAGTTGATGGAGCAACTGGATTATAATCTCCTGTACCGCTGGTTTGTGGGCTTATCCCCGGATGATCCGGTCTGGAACCCGACCACGTTTAGCAAGAACCGCGAGCGCCTGCAGAACGGCGATATATTCCAGAAATTCATGAGCCGGCTGCTGAACCACCCGCGGGTGACGCCGCTACTATCGGATGAGCATTTCTCGGTGGACGGCACGCTGATCGAGGCGTGGGCGTCGCAGAAGAGCTTCCGGCCGAAGGATGGCAGCGACGATGATGGTTCGGATTTCCACGGTCAGAAGCGTAAGAACGATACCCATGCCAGCACCACCGACCCGGAAAGCCGGCTGTACCGCAAGGCCGCTGGGCGGGAGGCAAAGCTTTCGTATATGGGGCACGCGCTGATGGACAACCGGCACGGCTTGGCGGTGGGTGGCCGAGTGACCCAGGCCACAGGCACGGCTGAGCGTGAAGCCTCGGAAGCGATGTTGAAAGCCAAAGCCAAGTCGGCCGCCGGGCGGATCACCGTAGGCGAAGACAAGGCTTACGATACCGCCGATCATGTCGCCAATCTGCGCGACGCCGGCGTGACACCGCATGTCACACAAAACAACGGTGAGACCAAAACCGGCAGGCACCGCCGCAGCGCGATTGACGGACGCACCACGCGCCATCCCGGTTATGCGATGTCGCAGACCCGCCGGGCGATGATCGAGTGCATATTCGGCTGGGGCAAGCAGCACGGCACGATGCGCAAGACCAAGCTGCGCGGCGTTGCGCGGGTCGCCGGCACCTTCATGCTCAACCTGATCGCCTATAATCTGGTACGCATTCCAAAAATGGTGGCAATATAAGGGACGAGTCTGTCCGCTGGACGAAAAAAGTCCAGAAACCGGCAAGAAACTTCAATCACTTGAACCAAAATCCAGGCCCCAAAGCTAAATCAGAAAAAATAAAACCAAGTTTCGGGGTTTTTCAGCAAACTGCTAGTGTTGAAATCTATTACAAGGTTTGGATCAGTGGTCGGATTCAAGTTGGAATGCATGGCCGGCTTCGTCGGAATCAGCAACGTAAAGGAGGACAAAACTAAGATCGCGTCTACTCCTCGATGATCTGAGAAGTATCAGCGATCAAAGCGATTTGAGCTGGAAGAGCTAAAGTCCCCAGGACGAATCGACATTCAGTGCATCCAGATCATGGATGAGGCGAGTTGGGCGGTTGCCATGAAGTACGCGGCTCTTCGGTCGTAACGGGTTGCCACCCGGCGGAGGTGTTTGAGCTTATTGAAGAACCTTTCGATACGATTTCTGAGCTTATAGGCTTGGATATCGTGTGGGATTTTGAGTTTCCGGTTTCGCTTAGATAGGATGATAGCCTCGATATTGGCGTCGTCGATCATTTCACTGAGTTCACTGCTGTAATATGCCTTGTCTGCAACAACACCACCAGCGGTTTGCCCCTCCAGCAAGTCGGCAGCGGTTGTGATATCATGCCAATTCGAGGCACGCGATCTCACGCCGGGATAGCGATGGCTTTGGCTTTGCATCTCGATAGCCGGAAATCTCTACAATCCGATCATGCATATAATGCGTGATCATCTGGAATTCTCTTTTATACGAAACTCGCCGCTCCTCTCACTCGGGCACCGACATGTTCGCGGTAATCGTGAACAATGTCCGCTCGCCCCCAGCCCCGCGCACGGGCCAGGTCATGCCCTGCCAGCCGACTGCAAACCGGTCAGCTTCCGCGAAAAAATCCCGGGCAACATCATTATCGCGGTCAAGATGCGCCCAATCCAGCGGCAGGAAGCCTTTGGTTCCAGAAACAACCACCGGATCAATTTTGAAGTAATCGTTGTTTTTATAGCGCTCGATCCATTCAGACTCATAAGTCAGAACCAAGATCGGGTTGAAAATTTGAGCGCCTGGAAGATAAACCGCGTGATACGCGATATTGGCGAGATGATACGCTCTGCATATACCAGCGGCCACATCTTGCATTTGCGCGAGACTATTCGCCGCTCCAATCTGCGTTACGATCTCTTCGTAGCGATCATCGTCACCGGCAATCATAATAAACCTCCCGGTCAAGCGGAAACGACGCGAAATTGCATTACCGCGCTACAAATGGTCGCGTAAATTGAAACATCTGTAATGTTAAAGGAGCCTGGGCAGAATGCACATTGGCCGTGAAATCGCGTTGCCTAACCCCTGCCATCTTACCGCACCCGCATGCGCTAGCATTCCTTGGTCTGTTGTAGCCGCATAAGATACTACCACACGGGACCTACGAGATTAGAGATCAGGATTGAGCTTGGGAATGAGATTAGAATTGAGCTCAGTTATGAAATCAGGAACAGGCATAGGAATCAGCACAGGAAAAGGCTCGGGATTGGGCTGAGAGATAAGATTCGCGTTTGTCAAGATTCCGATTCGGAAGATTGCGCGCTTAGTCAAAAATAGTGAAACTCCATGCCGCTATTTTTGAAAGCCCGTGTTCATGTCGCGCAAACGCATTCACACCGAGGCCGAGATCGAAAGCTTGGCGGAAATGCTCCGCCCGCTCTGGCGACAGAGCGATGTCGTGCGGCCCTGGCTGCGCCAACATTACGGCATGTTGTTGGAGCTTGTGCATGGCGACTGGTCCTGGGCTGCAATCGCACGCGCGATGACGCTGGCTGGCATCACCTACAGCACCGGCAAAGCGTGGGATGCCGACTGGCTGCAAAGCGAGGTCTATCGCGCCCGCCGCCCCTGAAAGGCTACCAGCGCAAGACCGCCACCGGACCGCCGCAGAGGACGGCGCAGCAGGCAGAGACGGCGTTTGCGGCGCCGGCACCGGCGCCGGTGCCGGAAGCGGTACCGGTCGGGGCCGGGACAGCCAATCAGATCCGCCCGATGCTTCAGACACCGTCGAATTTCAGCCGGCGCGCTTTATCGATTGGGACACCAGGCCCGCAGAATTTGATGCGCCGCCACCGGCTGAACCGGCAAAGCCCCTCATCCGGCCGCCCCTCTCAACCTATGACGAGGTCATGGCGCGCCTGCTCGGTAAAAAATCGCCGCCATAAGCCCCAGCCATCCTTTCCCCAGAATGGAGCCAAACGATGCCTGAACCCAAAGACAACACGCCGGAATTGCTGCGCTTTCCCAATGCGACGGGCGGACGTGCACCCACCTCAGGTACCACACCGCCGGAATTTACCTTCAGGCCGGATGAAGACGCCGCCCCACCGGAGATGGAGTTGGGCACCGCTGCCAGCCCGGCGGTACCCGCTGCCAGCCCAACGCCTTTGACCGGCATCGATTTAAGCGGGCGGCACAAAGTCATTTTCTGGGTGGGGCGAGGCAAAACCGGCAAGACCACCGGCATACGCTGGCTGGCCGAGAAAACCCTGATGAACGGCACGCCTCTGCTAATGGCGGATCTGGACACGACCAACGACACCTTCTCCCGCTATATCGACAAAGTGGCCCGCCCCCCGGAGACCGCCGACCCCAGCCTGTCCCTGAAATGGCTGGATCGCCTGTTACAGCATAGCCTGGCTCAGAAAATATCGGCGCTGGTCGATCTGGGCGGCGGCGATACCACGCTGCGCCGCCTCGCTGTCGAATTACCCGACCTGGTCGCCTTGTTCGAAGCCCAGAGCTTCGCGGTGGTGCTGTTCCATACGGTGGGGCCGCAAGAAGAGGATTTATCACCCTTGGCCACCTTGCAGCGGCTGGGGTTCAAGCCGACTGCCTCGTCCATCATTTTGAACGAGGCCATGATGGATGTCGGCGAGACCCGCGATACAGGCTTCGCGCGCATTTTGCGGCATAGCGTCGTCCGTCAGGCGATTGGTGAGGGGGCCGTGCCGGTATTCATGCCGAAACTCTTCGCCGCCCAACAGGTGGAAATCCGCCGGCTGAAATTCCATGATGCCGTCGCGGGTAAGACCGGCCGGGCCGACACGCCGCTCGGGCCGTTCGACCGGGCCCGGGTCAGGCTATGGCTGGAGGCCATGGACAGCAATTTTGCGGGGATCAGCTCATGGCTGCCATGAACGAGCCCCGGGAAGAGTTCGACCTGCGGCGCTACAGCGAAATCCTTGGCCGCGAGATCGCCCAGATGCAGGAGGAGCTGGAGCGGCTCATTCAGGTCACCGGGCTCAAAAACGACCCGTTATTGCCGCTGATTAAGGTCCTGTCCTCCTCGCTGCGCTTGCAATGGCGCCTGCATAACCAGGCCGTGCGCTATTTCCACGATGCCAGCGACCGGCTGGACCGCGAATACCATGACACCCTCAAGAAGACGGCGCTGGCCGTCCAGCAAGCCGAGGCGGTGTTGCAAACCAAACAGGCCGGCATTGTCGAGCAGCTGACGCCCAAGCTCGCGGATAATGTGCGCTATGCCGTGTATCAGCACGGCAAGACTTTGAAATACAAAACCCTCGGGATCTGGGCGGTCGCGGTGCTGGCGCTGGGTGCCATCCCCTGCCTCTTCACCTACGCTGCCGGGCTGAATGCCGGGCGGTTTCAGGGGGAGGTCGCCTCACATCTGATCTCGGTTGCCATGAAGGCCGGGCCGGCCGAGGCCATCGCCTGGGGCCAGCTGATGCAGGATAATGACGGTGCCGTCGCCATGGCGACCTGCCGCAAGAGCCTTCAGCAGGATGCCGACGGGCGGCATTATTGTTTCATGCCGGTCTGGACAGATCCGAACCCTACCGCCCTACCCATGGCGTCCGGCCAATAGCGTGGACGGAACCATCCAGGCTACGCCGAGAGAAAGGAAACCACCCTGGCCTATTTCACTGATCGGCGAACACGGCGCGGATGGTCTCAATCGGCATCATCAGCACCTTCTCGCCCAACGGCGAGGCCAAAAAGCCGTGCCGCCGATAGAACGCCATGGCGGTCTCATCGATCGCGTGGGTGACCACCGCCCTGACGCCCGCCACCTCGGACACGGCGAGGCAACGCTTCAATGCATCCGCCAATAAGTCGGTGCCCAGGCCAATGCCATGGTAACGCTGGTCCACCGCCAAGCGGCCGATTAGCATCAGCGGTATCTGCTCGGGCATTCCGCGCCGCAGCTTGGCGCTGGGCAGGGACAAGCGCTGCTCCATGGCCGTGGTGATCGCATAATAGCCGACGACGAGATGTGGCGGCTCGCCAGCGCGTACAACATAGGTTCTCGCTGATAGCCCCTCACTGACCAATGCCCGGTCCCGCAGCCATTCGTCCAAGGACGGGTGGCGGCCATTCTGGAAGCCTGAGACATCGTGTGCTGCGGTCAGGCGTTCCGGCGGCAACAACCGACGTCTCACTGGCTTGGCCTCAACTGCCCTCTTCCCGCCAGTTTTGGCCATTAACGGTCCCAGACTGGCGGCTTGGTCAGCCGCGCCCGCAGTTCCGCCACGTCCTGTGCCGGCGCATCCAGCATCGCCAGAAACGCCTCATGCGCATCGGGCGCCAGGAAGAACACACGCTGATCCAGGATCGTGTCCTCGGCCTGGCGGCGGGCGCTGTCCAGCATGAATTCCGACAGCTTCTGCCCCCGCAGCGCCGCGGCGCGGGTCAGGATTGCCTTGGTCTCAGCCGAGGCTCGGATCTGAATGACATCGTCCTTACGGGCCGGACCGGCAGGGGCTGGCTGGGCCATATCTTATCTCTATTGCAGGCGTGGACAATCGCACAACGTACATACAACGTCAATACATTTTATCTAACTGTCCCCAGCTAAACGGCGCGGTCTTCGGAAAGAGGCTTTGGCCGGCAAGAGCAAGACTTAACCAAATGAGAGGGGGGTATGTTGCCCGCTGCCAAGCCTGACGCCGATCTTGGCAGCCCAATGCGCATCGCTCAAACTTCCCGCATGGTCCCTTTCAAGCCGATCCCTGGCGATGAACCTGCGCTGGCGTATGCGCCGATCCTCAAGGCGGCGCTGCTGACCTTCGACTATGTCGACCAGCACGGCCCAATCGGCTTGACGCCCGCCAAAGCCCTGAAACGATATTTTGTGCAATGGGCGGCCGAAGCTTTCGCATGGCCACGTTACACCGCGAAGGAACTCTACGTCGTCAACAAGGTCTTGAACGAGGCGGACTTTCCGCCTCTGACCGTGTTGCATGACGTCTTGCTCGCCGCCAGGCTCGCGAGGCACGACAATGGCACTTTGCGACTGACGGCCAATGCCAAGCGCTTACGGGACAAACCCGGCGAATTATGGGGATGCTTGGCCACCACGCTGCTCTATGGTCTCGATCATCGCCAATATACCCGCTTCGGTGATGTCATGATCGGCAACTGGGACGTCTTCCTGAATGTCATTAATATCGAGGCGGACCATGCGGTGAGCGAGGAGCGGCTGTTTACCGTGCTGTTCGGTGGCACGGAAACCGATATTTGGACCGCACATTACCGGCTGGCTTCCACCTTCTATCTTCATGTCCTGCGGCCCTTATGCTGGGCCGGCTTGTTGGCCGAGCATGAGGTTGGCGAAGGCTTCGCGAAACGATCGGTCTTCACCAAAACGCCCTTATGGGCAGTTGCCTTCACGCTGGAAACGGACCGGCATTTGCAGCCACCTACACGGCATTGAGCTCGGCGGCGGAAGTAATCAACCGGCTGTTTGTGGGCATGATGGGGCCGGGAACGGAATGGCGGTTTTGGGATAAAATGAGGGAAGCGGACGTCAAACAAAAAAACCCTGTCACATTTTTCGGGGCTGCCTCGTCTTATCTGCGCAACCGCAAATAGGAGTGATACTATGGAATCCCGCATCGATTACTATGCAGCCGCGCCCGAGGTCATGAAAGCAATGCTGGCACTGGAGAAGGCCGTGACGACCTCTGGCCTGGAGAAGAGCTTGATCGAGCTGGTCAAGACCCGCGCGTCCCAGATCAATGGTTGCGCCTTTTGCATCGACATGCACACAAGGGATGCCATGAAGGGCGGCGAAACGGCGACCCGCCTGCTTCTGCTCGACGCCTGGCGCGAGGCGCCGTTTTACAGCTCGCGTGAACGGGCGGCACTGGCCTGGACTGAGGCGCTGACGCTCATTTCCGAAACTCATGCGCCGGATGAGGATTGGGCCGCCTTGAAAGCTGAATTCTCCGAGGGGGAGATCGTGAAACTGTCTTTGCTGATCGCGACCATCAATGCCTGGAACCGGCTGGCCATCGGCTTTCGTTCGGTGCCCGTGGGCAAATAGCAGATGGATGCGGCGGCGAGCTTTCTTCCGCATCGGGCGGCTCTGGTCGGTCTCGCCTATCGGATGACGGGCTCGCACGCCACGGCTGAGGATATAGCGCAGGAGGTTTTCCTGCGCTGGGAAGGGGCGGTACGAGCCGAAATCTCGCACCCCCGTGCATGGCTGATGAAGGCGGCGGCGCGGCTGGCCCTTGATCACTTGAAATCGGCTCAGGTCCGGCGGGAAGCCTATGTTGGCCCCTGGCTGCCCGAGCCCGTGCTGGAAGACCAGGCCGCGCCGCAGGAGGAAGCTTGGGCGCGGGCCGAGAGCGTGTCACTTGCCTTTCTTCTCACCCTTGAGCGGCTCTCGCCGCCGGAGCGCGCCATTTTTATCCTGCACGATCTGTTCGACATGTCGTTCAACGAGCTAGCCCCTCTTCTCCACAAATCCGAGGCGGCATGCCGGCAAGTGGCGGTACGTGCCCGTCAACGCCTTGGCGAGTCAAAGTCGCGCCATGAGGTTTCGGAGGCGGACGGCACGCGGTTGGCGAAAGCCTTTCTGGCTGCCACCCAGACCGGCGATGAGGTGGCCCTGCGCGATCTGCTGGCCGAGGATGTGGTCCTGCATACCGACGGGGGCGGCAGTCGCCCGGCGGCTCTCAATCTCATCCATGGCGCCGAGAAAACAGCGCGCATGCTCGCAAGGCTTGCGTTGAAGAAGGTGCGCGCGCCGGTCTCGTTATATTACGGCCTCATCAACGGCATGCCCGGGTTCGTCACGAAGGAACCGGACGGCTTGCCCCAAGTGACTGTCCTGGAGATGGAGGACCAGCGTATCGCAGCGGTCTACATCATTCGAAATCCCGAAAAGCTAGGCGCGATCGCCGCGGTGCTTGGTCTCTGATAGGCGAGAGCCAGGCAAAATGAGATAGCAGCTAGCCAAACAGTGGTTGTTTGCCCTGGCAGATGACGATCCAATCTTGATATTGCCGCCGATGTGCAGCCGACATTGCGTTGACCAGCTCGATCGGCAACACTGGAGGGGCTCTATCAACCCTGAATTATGAGATGCGGCTTCATGAGCGTACCAGGTTATGAGATTTCTTCCGAGCCAGCCAAAATCGACATTGAGGTCGTATATCGATTTTTGACTGAAAAATCCTATTGGTCCCCGGGAATCCCCGAGATGTCGTGGAGAAAGCGATAAAAAACTCGCTTTGCTTTGGTGTTTATTCGGAAGGTTCCCAGGTAGGCTTTGCACGGATTGTAACCGATAAGGCTACATTTGCTCTCGTCGCAGACGTGTTCGTTTTAGAGGGCCATCGCGGAAAAGGTTTGTCCAAATGGTTGATGCGTGAGGTAATGGAACATGCGGACTTGAAAGGTCTTCGCAGGTTGTTGCTTCTGACGTCAGATGCCCATGCCCTCTACGCCCAATTCGGGTTTACTGAAATCGGCAATCCGTGGCGATTTATGGAAGTGCTTCGTTCAGATATTTACACCAAACCCGCGTAACAGCGCATTGCCTTCGTCTCATAAAGATAAACCACGATCCACGTGTTCCAAAGTCCCCGCAGCTGATGTCAGCTTTTGCAGATCTGGATTCGGAAGCTGCTATGCCGCCTTCCCCCCCCCTCCAGGCCATTCGGCGGCATATCATCCGTCTAATATTTTGGGCAAAAGGGCCATAAGCGGCTGGTCCGCATTGGCAATGAGCTACCAAGAGAGCGGATATGTCTCCCTTATTTGCCGGCAAGGTCTGCACCATTGGGTTCATCCTTCAGAAGGTCGATAAATGCCCGAAGCGTCGCCGGAATATAGCGGTTTCCCGGATAATACAGCGCCAACCCGAGCGATGGCGGGCACCAGTCCGGCAGGAGCCGGACCAGCCGGCCGGAAGCCAACCCTGCATGGGCAAATGATTCTGGCACATAGGCAATACCAAGTCCGGCCATTGCCGCCTGAACCAGGAGATCATTATCGTCCAGCGTCAGAGCGCCCGGCGGGTCGAGTACGAATTCCTCGCCGAGCCGGCTGAATTCCCAGCGATAACGCTTTCCACTGGGGAGTCTCTGGCGGATGCAGGTGTGATGGGTGAGATCATCCGGCGTCGTCACCGGCAGGCGCCCTTGCAGATAGTCCGTGGAGGCGGTTGCGATGAAACGAACATCACCGCCAAAGCGGACTGCAATCATGTCCGCGGGCACCGCGTCGTAAAGCCGCACCCCCGCATCAAAATTCTCCGCGACAATATCCACAAGGCGTCCCTCCGAAACGAGGTCCAATTCCACCCGGGATGGCGGGCCAAGAAACGGGGGACGACAGCGCCGAGGAGAAGCTGTGCGGCCCGTTTATTGGCGTTGATCCTCAACAAGCCGCTCGGCTCGCCGCGCGCTTCGGCCAGCCCGTCGAGGGCGGCATCCAAGCCTCTCAATATCGGCGTCAGACGCTCGAGCAACCGCAAGCCGGCATCGGTTGGCGCGACGCTGCGTGTCGTCCGGTTGAGCAGGCGGACCCCGAGGCGCCTCTCGAGGCCGATTACCGTGTGACTGAGCGCGGAACGTGAGAGGCCCAACGCATCGGCCGCTTTTTGAAAGCTCAGATGGCGGGCCACGGCTGCGAAAGCTTCCAGCTCATTGAGAGTTGGTCTCGTCATTGGTGCAAAATCCACACTATGTTAGTCAAATTATAAGATCTTATACCACCAATCGGCCGCGTCTAGATGGAACCGGACGAATTGCGAAAGGTAGAGTCCATGACAAAGACCTGGTTTATTTCCGGGGCCTCCTCCGGCCTCGGACGGGAGATGGCCCAGCAGCTTCTCGCGCGCGGCGATATTGTCGCGGGAACCTCGCGTCGTGACGGCGCGCTCGCGGATTTGAAGCGGAAATATGGGGACAATCTCCATGTGCTGAAGCTTGAACTGACCGACGTCAAAAGCATTCGCGTGGCGCTGGATGCGGCGTTCGCGGCGCTTGGGCGCATCGATGTCGTGGTCAGCAATGCCGGCTATGGTCTCGTCGGCGCGGCCGAGGAACTCTCAGATGCTCAAATCGATCAGCAGATCGCCACCAATCTGATCGGCAGCATACAGCTCATCCGCGCCGCCTTGCCGTATCTGCGGGCGCAAGGCGGCGGACGCATTGTTCAGATCTCATCGGAAGGCGGGCAAATCGCTTACCCGAATTTTAGTCTTTATCACGCCAGCAAATGGGGAATCGAGGGCTTCATCGAAGCGGTCGCTCAGGAGGTGGCGCCCTTCGGCATTGATTTCGTGATGGCCGAACCGGGCCCAACGGCAACCGGATTTCGGGAGGGCTTGGTCCACGCTGAAAGGATGGCGATATATGACGATACCCCGGCCGGCGAGGTTCGGCGCGCAATCCAGACTGGCAGCTTCGTCCTGAAGGGCGATGCGGCCCGAACCGTCGCGGCCATCATTTCAGCAGCTGACCGCGAGAAAGCAGAGCTGCGGCTTGCTTTGGGAAGCACAGCTTATCAATCCATTTCGAAAGCACTGGCCGCTCGACTGTTGTCTATCGAAGGTCAGCATGATGTCGCTTTCGCTGCCGATCGACCTGATATCTAAACGCAGCGGGCCCGTCCGTGACGATGTCCGCTTCCGACGCGCCGGCAAGGGTCGATGAACGGCGAACAGGGGCGCAGCCCTGCCGACCTTATAGTAGCCGTGCCGCCGCCTCGATCCCGAATGGCGTCAGTTCGAGGCGCCAGTGGCAATGAAGCGCGCCATGCGAAAGTATGACCGGCTCATGGATGTATCCTACCGCTAATGCGGAAGCAACCACTGCCCGCCAGTCGTTAAGTGTTATGCAACTCCCAGCTTTGGCCACGAGAATATCTATCCCAGCATCCGCATCTGGCGCAATGATTGGCTGCCGGAGCAACAGCTTCAACATCACGTCGACGAAGGCAGAAATCTCACAATCCTGTGTCACGCATTTGTACCTCTTCGAGACGGCAGCTGACCGCCGCGAAGCGCACGGCCATACTCACGGTTTTTGCTCACGGCCGCATTGAAAGACAGATTGGTCGGAACATCAATGGAACGATGAGCTTCTGCTGCGATCCCGGGGCGACACCGGCGCACCTTACTCCCAGCCAGTCCATTTTGCCCCCTCCGGCCGCTGAACCGCTTTCTGACAGACGCCTCTCCAAGCGGCGTCATCCTCCATCGCCTGACCTCGGTCCCCCAAAAGCGCCAAACAGCTTAGCGAATGCCTGCTGCATCTGATCGGGTGCCATCGGCATCCATGCCCGCAGGAGCGCCTCGGGTGTAGTGGCGTCGATGGCAGCCTCCATGCGCTGCTGGAGTTTCTCGATAATAGCCTGCTGCATCGGGACGACATCCGGCAGGCCGGCAAATCGCCTAGCCTCATCAGGCGTGCAGTCAATCTCGACGGTGATTTTCATGATGACGTTCCTGTTGTTGATGTACTTCTGGCCAGGTAGGCCAAAGGTACCGAAACCGGAAAGCCTCCGCCAGGCAAGCGTATCGGCACCGCATGTTCGAAAAGCTCTTATAAATCAGAAGTTTTTGGTGCCGCTTTTTCCCAAAAAGCGGCGAAGGAGGCTGCGCGTAGCCTCACCATGCCCCGGACCACGGAACTCACGCCCCCTCCCCTTTTACGCACGAACGCTCCCCGCCCGGCATCGCCGGGCGGGGTTTGCTGCGGGATTTAATCGCCGCTGGGCTTGCGGCTGCGAGACCAGATCAGGCTGTAGCCGTCACCGCCCTCATCATCGAACAGATTGGCGTAGATCGGCGCGCTGAAGCTGGGGTCATCCAGCTTGACCGAGATATAATACCGCCCCTCGTTGGAGCGCTTCGTCCACCCGGCTCCGATCTCAGCCTTATGCAGTGCGCCACATAAGGCGGATTATGCGGAGTGAGGTGTTATGCGGAGTGGCGTGTCGGAAGCCGAGCATTTCCGCGGGTTTGGCTGTGTCCGTGCTCCGCATAATTCCAGGGGTGAGAAGGTGCGGCGCCTCGCGGGTGGTGAGGCGCCGCGGGTCGGTCAGCGGGACCAGATGAGGCGGTGCTCGCCGTTCTCGCCGGCGACCAGGGTCGCGTAGACGGGGGCCGTGAAGGAGGGATCGTCGAGCTTGACCGAGACGTATTCGGCGCCGGTGTCCTTGGCCTGCTTGCCCCAGCCTGCGCCCAGCTCGACGCCGTTGGCGGCGACCCGGTAGTCGGGGGAGCGCTCGCCCTCCTTGGCGACGGGGCGGATGGTCGCCTTGGTGTTGATGTTGAGGGTGCGGATCTGGCCGGTGAAGCTGCCGTCGTCGCTGCGGGTGAAGGTGCCGATCTGAGCCATTGTCGTATCTCCTGACTGTTCCTCGAAGCCGCACCACGCGGCCTCGATGGTGGTCGCTGAGGCGGCGGTTCGGCCGGCTTGCACCCGCAGGGCCGCAGCGGAGCGGAGGACGGCGGCAGCCGAGCTTCTTGCCTCGCGAGGAATGCGGCTCAGCCGCAGGGGAAGAAGGTCGGCGAAGCCGTTGCTGGCCATAGGCCGGACGACGCCAGACCCCCATCAGGAGAGGCCGCTTGGCGCGGCTGCGGGCAGTCACCCCGCAAGAGAACGACGCGGATCGGCCCCACGCCCAGCGGGGTGCGCATCCCGCCAGCCCCGCTCCCCATGAGCAGCACCGCGATCTCGCCTACGACACAGGGGCGCAGCGCCGCCGATCACACCGCTGAGAGTGTCTCGATCAGCGGGCAGGCGGCATCGGCTCCAGCATCGCAACGTCTCACCGCATCGATCAGCGCGCGTTCCATCGCGCGCAGGTCTGCGATCCGCTTACGAACGTCCTTCAAGTGCGAGGCAGCGAGCTCACGCACTTCACCGCAGGCGTCTGCGCCGAGGCCCGACAGGCGCAACAGCGCCCGCACTTCATCCAGCGTAAATCCGAGCTCGCGAGCGCGGCGAACGAACACCAGTCGCGCGACGTCATCAGCCTCGTAGAGCCGATAGCGGCCTCGCCGGCGGGGCTTCGGCAGGATGCCGATCTTCTCGTAGAACCGGATTGTCTCGATCGCGCAGCCGGTTCGGGCCGAGAACGCGCCGATCGGCATGTCGTGTTGCATCGCGGTCGCTCCACGATAGGGGCTTGAGTCTGTAGTCACTACAGACGCTAGGGTGCAGCCGACGCCCACGCAAGGAGATCGACGTATGCCGCCAGAGCCCACGCAACCAAGAACGGTTACACGTTCCGTTCGCGACACGGGCGCGACCGTGCTGACCTTGAGCGGGGTCGCGGCCGCCTTTGGTGTCGCCTCGTGCTGCGGTCTGCCGTTCCTGCTGGCGACGCTGGGGCTCAGCTCGGCTTGGCTGGTCGGTATCGCCACGATCGCCGCACCGCACCGGCCCTTGCTGCTCGTCCTGGGCGCGGTCTGCCTGCTGGCGGGTGGGGTGTTGCTGTGGCGACGCCGTCCGACTGTTCCCGACGCGACCGGCGCAGTCTGCTCCAAGCCCGCGGTGCGCGGAATGACCCTCGTCGCTCTCATCGCCGGCCTTGGCCTGCTGACCATCGGCTACCTCTATGCTTGAACTGCCTATGATCCTGGAGTCGATGATCACCTGCCCGCAGTGCGGATTTCAGGCCCTCGAGACGATGCCGACGAACGCCTGCCAGTACTTCTACGACTGCAAGGGCTGTGGCGCGCTCCTGAAGCCGAACGCCGGCGATTGCTGCGTCTTCTGCTCCTTCGGCACCGTCCCTTGCCCGCCCATCCAGGCGGATGGCGGGCAAGGGGGATGCTGTTCATCGGCCTGAGGCGCCTTCGGACAGCGACGCGATCAGCGCATCGGGCGCCCTGAACCGGCCTCGGCGCAGGCCGGGTGGAACGACCGCTTCGACCGCCTCCAGCTTCTCGCTAGGATCCATTCGGAGGTAGACCTCGGTCGTGCGGACGTCGGCATGGCCGAGCCAGAGCGCGACCTTGCGGATGTCGCGCGTGGCCTGGAGCATGATCACCGCGCAGCTGTGCCGAAGCTGGTGCGGCGAGATCGACCGCGCGCGAAGCGTTGCACAGCTCTCGCCCGCTCGCCGGACGTGTTGGTCGAGCACGTATTCGAAGCCGGCGCGCGTCATGGCCGTGCCCTCGGCGTTGACGAACAGCTCCGGCGCACGAACGTCGCCTCGGACCGCGAGCCAGGCTCGCAAGTCCTGCGCGGTCTCCTTCCAAAGCGGGAGGCAGCGCTCGCGTCGCCCCTTGCCCCGGACCATCACGCTCGGCGTGCGGCCGAGTGAGACGTTCTCCAGGAGAACGCCGACCAGTTCGGAGACGCGCAAGGCTCCGGTGAAGCACAGGTGCAGCATCGCCCGGTCGCGCAAGCCCGAGCGTGCCGTGGGGTCTGGCGCGTTCAGGATCGCGCGCATCTCGTCCATGCTGAGGTGTCGAACGAGCTTCTGCTCGTGCCGCTTCACCGGGATGGCGTCGATCTGGGCCACCTGGGCCATCGCCGAGGGCACTTGGTGCTCGACGTAGCGCATCAACGCGCGGACCGCAGCCAGGCGCACGTTGCGCGTGGCGGCACTGTTCCGGCGCTCGCGCTCGATATGGGCCAGGAAGTCGACGATGAGCGATGCGTCGAGTTGCTCGATGAACAACCTGGATGGCCGCGTGCCGAGCCTGTCCGCCGCATACACCAGCAACAGCTTCAAGCTCACCGCGTAGGTGTCGCAGGTCTCGGGGCTACAGCCGCGTTGATTCGGCATGTACTCGCGCAGGAAGCGCGTCACGATAGGGGCGAGCGGGGTCATGCGACCGCGCTCCCGACCAGCATCTCCGCTGCGGCGGCGATGTCGGTCATCATTTCGGGCGTGGCTTGCAGATACCAGTAGGTGTGCCGGATATCGGCGTGCCCGAGATAGGTCGAGAGCGCGACGAAGTGACGGGCCACCTCGCCACGGCTCCCGCCGCATCGCTCGAGGGCCCGCGTCGCGAAGGTATGGCGCAGATCGTGGATGCGGGGTCGGCGGGCACGCCCTGGCGCGATGTTCGCCTGCTTTAGCAGGATCCGGAACGTATAGTTCACCGTCGAGGGACAGAGCTGTCGGAGCTCGACGGACGGGAAGAGGTATTCGCAGCTTCCGGCTACGCGCTTGCGCGTGGCGAGGTATCGTTCCAGTGCGGCGACGACGGTAGCGTGCAGCGGAACGAGCCGGCTCTTGCCGAACTTGGTCGCACGGATGTGCAGCACACCGTCCGGCCGCAGGTCTTCCATCCGCAGCGCGAGCACCTCCGAGATACGCAGGCCGGTCGCGGCGATCAGCCCGAACAGCGTCCCGTAAAGCTCGCGCCTTAGCGGATTCGGCTGCTGTCGGCGGAGCCGACCGGCCTCTTCAAGGATGCGGGCGATCTCGTCGGGCGTGTAGATGTAGGGCATCGGCCGGCGCTTCGGGGCGGCGAAGATGTCCACCGGCGGCAACTCGTGCCGCGCATCCTCGGCGTGCAGGAAGCGGGCGAAGCCCGCGAGCGCGCGGTAGCGTTCGCGCCGGGCCTCGCGTGTGCGGCCTGCAGCCGTGACCCACGCCAGCACCGGCGCGGCGCGGAGATACCCGTCGCAGCGCTCGTCATGGTGGCGAGCATAGGAGCGCAGATGGCGCTCGGTTTTCACGAGCTTGTATCCGAGCGTCCGGCGTAGAGCGATGTAGCGATCGACCTCGGCGCTCAGCATGGCGCCCTCCCGCCCCAAGGCTGCGCGATCTCCGCGAGCAAGCCGAAGTCGACCTTGGCGTAATGCGCCGTCATCGATGGCGACCGATGCCGCAACACCGCGCCGACGCCGGCAAGGCTGGCGCCGCCCGCGAGCATCGCGGTCGCGGCCGAGTGACGGAGCACATGCGCGCCCCGGTGCGGACCCTCCACGCCGGCGCGGTCGAGCGCCCGCCGCACGAGGCACTTGATCGCCACGCGGCTCAGAGGAACGACGGGCGCGATGTCGGTCAGGAACAGGCGGTCCGAGGCCGCCCGCGGCCGCGCGCGCTCGATGTAGGCGAGGAGCGCGTCACCGACGTCCTGCGGTAATGGCAGGCGCTCCTCGCGCTTCGCTTTTCCGCTCACGGTGAGCGTCGCGCCGGTCCAGTCGATCTGTGCGAAGCGGAGGTGGGCCGCCTCGCTCGCCCGCAAGCCGAGCTTGGCGAGGAGCAAGACGATCGCGCGATCACGAAGGCGTTCTTCACCGTCGCAGGCGTCGAGCACGCGCGCGAGGTCCGGCCCTGGGAGGAAGCGCGGCGTCGCCGCAAGCTGCCAGTTCGCGAAGCCGGGGACGGCATGGACCAGGCCGAGCGAGCACTGCCCCGTCGCGACGAGGTAGCGCAGGAACGAGCGCGTGGTGCTCGCGACGGCCTGCGCACGCCCGCGCCCATGCGGCGCAGTTCGCTCCAGTACGAAGTCGCGCACGGCTCCAGCCGTATAGGCGGCCGGATCATCGCCCAGCGCCTCCAGAAGGTTGGTGATGACGGGTTGGCGCAGAGCGAGCGTGGACTCGGCGAGGCCACGCTGCTCGCGCATCCACCGGCCATACGACGCCAGGAGCGGCCAGGTCTCCTCGGGCGAAGGCGGGCGGGTCTCGGAAGGCAGGACGCCTCCCGCCCGAAGCCAGGCAATGAACAGCTTCGCCGCACCATGCGGCGCTCTTGCAGTCCTGCAGCCCCGGAACACGGTCGCCGAGGCGCCCAAGCCCGCCTCTAGACTGGTAAGATCGAACCCGGCTGCATTGGCCCATTCGGCCCAGATCGAGAGTAGCCGGACGATCTCAACGATGGTGACGGCGCGATATCCTCGCCTCGCCAGCCAGGGGCGGAAGCCGTCGACGTGCGGCGCCAGCCAGCGAAGTCGGTCGGCAACGATGGGCGGTCTCTCGTAAATTCCTGTCGGCATGGGTCTTCCTTCGGTCGTGGTTGCGCCGGAGTTGGCGTGACCTGACCAAGCCGAAGTTCTCGGCTCCTGCCCGTGTTTTGTTGCTTCCACTTTCTGCTGCGCGCCGGTTCGAGGCCGGCGGTGTGATCGGCGGCGCTGCGCCCCTGTGTCGTAGGCGAGATCGCGGTGCTGCTCATGGGGAGCGGGGCTGGCGGGATGCGCACCCCGCTGGGCGTGGGGCCGATCCGCGTCGTTCTCTTGCGGGGTGACTGCCCGCAGCCGCGCCAAGCGGCCTCTCCTGATGGGGTCTGGCGTCGTCCGGCCTATGGCCAGCAACGGCTTCGCCGACCTTCTTCCCCTGCGGCTGAGCCGCATTCCTCGCGAGGCAAGAAGCTCGGCTGCCGCCGTCCTCCGCTCCGCTGCGGCCCTGCGGGTGCAAGCCGGCCGAACCGCCGCCTCAGCGACCACCATCGAGGCCGCGTGGTGCGGCTTCGAGGAACAGTCAGGAGATACGACAATGGCTCAGATCGGCACCTTCACCCGCAGCGACGACGGCAGCTTCACCGGCCAGATCCGCACCCTCAACATCAACACCAAGGCGACCATCCGCCCCGTCGCCAAGGAGGGCGAGCGCTCCCCCGACTACCGGGTCGCCGCCAACGGCGTCGAGCTGGGCGCAGGCTGGGGCAAGCAGGCCAAGGACACCGGCGCCGAATACGTCTCGGTCAAGCTCGACGATCCCTCCTTCACGGCCCCGTCTACGCGACCCTGGTCGCCGGCGAGAACGGCGAGCACCGCCTCATCTGGTCCCGCTGACCGACCCGCGGCGCCTCGCCACCCGCGAGGCGCCGCACCTTCTCACCCCTGGAATTATGCGGAGCACGGACACAGCCAAACCCGCGGAAATGCTCGGCTTCCGACACGCCACTCCGCATAACACCTCACTCCGCATAATCGGCGCGGCCTACATAGATGCGGTGGCTGGGGGCATTGTCATTGGCCCGGTTGGCTTCCGGCACGATGCGCACATTCTTCGCTTGCACGCTCAGGGTCACGATCTCGCCCTGGATTTCGTTGCCGGCTTTCTTGAAAGTTCCGATGGTCGCCATGTCAAATCTCCTTGCTGTTACGAGCCCGCGCCCATCGCGGTCTCGATGGCGATCAGTGACCGGGGGCAGATCGACCTGCACCGTGTGCGGCCGTAGCGCAGCGAAGGATGGCGGGGCCCGGCTTTTTTGGAGCGCAGCGCCCGCGAGGAGACAGCGCAGCTGTCGGGGAAAAAAGCCGGGCCCCGCCATTGCAGGAAGGCGATCGGCTTTCGGTCAGATCCGCCCTCGAGAGACCGGGTGGCGCGGTCCCGCACCGGCCAGGAGCAATATGGGGGCCTCTCAACGTTCGGGTCAGATCTCAGCGGAAATCAACAACAACTCTCACTTTAGAGCCCGATCGAAGGAATGAAGCCGGCGCAGCAACCGGCGGCAACGCGCCCTTTATGGTCATTCCCTGGGTCTAATTGGATGCTCTGAAGCAGACCTTCCAAAGGTGTAAATGTTTTCTGCTGATAGCGTGGCATGGCGACATTTTGGGTCGTTTGCGTTCGCGAGGCCGGCTTTCCAGGCGTGGCCACCAGGAGACGGTGCTTCGCGTGGCAAACACGTCTTCGCCATCCAGCAATTGAGCTGCTGCCGGTTTGGTGGACAGCGAGTTAAGCTAGCACGGCCTTGGCCTCGAACTCCATGGGGCTGAGATAGCCCAATTTCGAATGCCTGCGTCGTGGGTTATAGAAACGCTCGATATAGTCGAACACATCGGCCCGGGCCTGGTCACGGGTGCGGTAGGTTTTGGCAGCCGTGCGCTCGGTTTTGAGTGAAGAGAAGAAGCTCTCCATTGCCGAGTTGTCCCAGACATTGCCGGCCCGGCTCATTGAGCAGGTAATGCCATTATCAGCCAGCAAGCGTTGGAATTGCTCGCTGGTATATTGCGAGCCCTGATCTGAATGATGAAGTAGCGCGTCGGCCTTGCCGCGGCGCCAGACGGCCATCATCAACGCATCCATGACCAGCGCCGCATCGCGTTCCGCCTTCATCGACCAGCCGACGATGCGCCGGGAGAAGAGGTCAAGAACCACGGCCACATACAGCCAGCCTTCGGCGGTCCAGATATAGGTGAAGTCAGCCAGCCATTTCTGGTTTGGCCGGGCGGCGGCAAACTTCCGATCAAGGATATTATCGGCGATCACCGCACGCTCGCCCTCGTCCTTCGGCTTGGCCCGGCGCTTCGGGCGCGCCCGGAAGCCGTTCTCGCGCATCAGCCGCTCAACCCGGTGCAAGCCGCAGGCCAGGCCTTCTTCGAGCACATCATGCCACACGCGGCGCGCACCATAGGTTCTGTCACTGGCCTTGAAGCTCGTGTCGATCGCCAACGCCAGCTTCCCATCGTACACAGCCCGGTCACAGGCAGGCCGTTTGAGCCAGGCATGGAAGCCGGAACGCGACACCTCAAGAGCCGCACACAGCCAGCTCACCGGCCAGATATGCCGGTGCTTCGCGATGAAGGCAAACTTCACGTCGACTCTCTCGCGAAGAATGCCGCGGCCTTTTTTAGGATGTCACGCTCCGCCTTGAGCTTGGCGACCTCCTTCTTGAGGGCCGCAATCTCAGCCAGATCGGCCCGTTGCTGGCCATGGCCAGGGAACGCCGTCGCAGGCGCCGCCGCCAATTCACGCATCCAGCGCCGCAACACGCTCTCCGCCAGATCCAGGTCACGCGCCGCCTGAGCAACTGATACGCCCCGCTCCGTAACCAGCTTTACAGCCTCGGTTTTGAATTCAGCTCCAAACTTTCGTCTCGCCATATTCGTCCTCCGGTTCATGGGTCACGATCTTATCCTCGTGTCCACCAAACCGGCAGCAGCTCAAATGTCGCGCAAACCCTAAAATCTGCGACGTCGCTTAAGGCGCTTTTGGCGAGCGCATACCGTCAGACAGTGACCTCTTGGCCCGAGTGTTACCGCGCCGGCTTGCCACCTCCATAAGGCGTTTAAAGGTCGGACACTCCATATGGGATGGAGCTGAACAATCCGCGACATGGCGCAACGTGTCGCGGAGAGCGATTAGTTCGCGAATTTGACGGTCGAGACTGTCGGCCTTCTCATGCAACACGGCGCGTGGCAGGTCGGGTGCGCCATGCTTGCCGAACATCCCGGAAATCTCTTCAAGCGAAAAGCCGGCTAATTTCCCCATGGTGATTAGTTTAATCTGTAGCAGCACTTCGGGCGGAAACTGGCGACGCAGGCCATGGCGGAAGATTGAGGAAATCAACCCAACCTCTTCGTAATATCGCAGCGCTGATGGACGTATCCCGGTCTTTGCGGATACCTCGCCAATATCCAGAAATCTCATGCTTGACCTCAAGTCAACTTGAATTCGTAGACTGCCCTCTAGCAGCGTTTTAGGCAAGAGGGGCAAGGGCATGGAACAAGTAGGATCACGCACACCGAACAGGACAAATCGCAGGATCATGGCGACGCTGGCGCTTTCGATGCTGCTTTCGTCTCTCGGAACCAGCATTGCCAACATTGCCTTGCCGGCGCTGACCGATGCGTTCTCCGCGCCATTCCACCATGTCCAATGGGTCGTCATTGCCTATCTTGCGGCCCTGACGGCCTCGGTCGTTTTCGTTGGTCGGTTTGGCGATATCTATGGGCTGAGGCGCATGTACCTTGCCGGCCTTGGACTGTTTTCCATAGCCTCGATGTGCTGCGGTCTCGCGCCAAGTCTTTGGACTTTGATCGGAGCAAGAGCGCTTCAGGGTGTTGGTGCCGCCTTCCTGATGACCTTGACCATAGCGCTTGTGCGCGAAACCGCGAGCGAAGAGCGCATGGGGCGGGCTATGGGACTCCTTGGCACAGTGTCAGCGCTCGGAACGGCCCTTGGTCCCTCACTCGGAGGCTTGTTGGTTTCTGTAACCGGCTGGCGAGGAATTTTTCTAGTGCAGGTTCCCCTTGCGGTGCTGACACTGATCCTTGCCTTTGCGTCGCTGCCGCATGAGGCTGGCAGGACGGAGGAGCGGCATCCTGCCAGCCTTCGCACGGTCCGGGTTACGACGCTGTTGCCCAATCTTCTCGTCAATCTTCTTGTCGCTGCCATCATGATGACGACGCTCGTGGTTGGCCCGTTTTATCTCGGTTTTGGTCTAGGTTTGAGAGAGACACTGGTCGGCTTAGTCATGTCGGTCGGCCCGATGATCTCGATTTTCAGCGGCGTCCCCTCAGGACGGGCAGTTGACGCTTGGGGGGCGCAGCGTGTTCTCGGTGTCGGTCTGACCATGCTCGCCGCCGGAGCGTTCTTGCTATCGATCCTGCCGGAAAGTTTCGGTGCCGTTGGATATGTCCTGGCCATTATAGTTCTGACGCCGGGCTATCAGCTCTTTCAGGCCGCCAATAACACCGCTGTCATGGCGGACATTCCAAAAGATCGGCGTGGTCTGATCTCCGCGCTGCTGAGCCTTTCGAGAAACACCGGCCTAATCCTGGGCGCGTCCGCAATGGGGCTGTCTTTGCCTTTGGTGTCGGGACAGGCGATTTCAAACAGGCATCTCCGATGGCGGTCGCGGGCGGAATGCGGCTGACATTCCATCTTGCTGGCGGTCTGATGCTTATCGCGCTCGGGGTGGCTTTCTGGCCTTCCAAAAGGGATGCATAACCTAATTGCTTCAGTATGTGGATATGAGCTGCTTGTCGCGTAACTTGTAAATTACGCGACAGCCAAGGCTAAGTTTTTTCGTGGAACCCAACCTGCGGAACCAGCTGCAGATCGGCAGTATACCCAGCCGTGAGTTTCTTTTTCGCCGACGAGAACTTGACCCACCTGGCACGTGAGTTCGATAGCCGTGTACTCTTCCTTAGCAAAAGGGCCCACCTCCCCCTGGCAGACCAGGCTGTCTAGTATCCAACCCTCCAAACCATTAGCAGACCGGGCCCATAACCAAATATGGCCATCCCAATTGTCCTGGCGGCCTGTGAGATAAATCGACTCACCAGCAGCCAGACGAATTGGATCTGTGTAAGTAGCCTTCCAATTCTCGATGACAATGAAGTTCATACACTCGTGGTAGCACGATCAGCTTTGTCGCGTAATTTGTCGCAGAAATCCTTGAACTCGCGACAAAGACACGCGACAAAGAAAACCCATACAAACCGGCAGGAGGGAGGGCTGTCGCGTAATTTACAAGTTATGCGACAACCTCTATCTCACAAGGGCCGATTGCGGAAGGGCGGCTATCGTGGACAAGAGGCGAACTACAGCGGATGCTGGATGCGCACCCGCCATTTCAGTGTCCGCGACCATTTCGCAGAACAGGGATTTGGCGACCGAATAGGGCAGGCCCTTCGCAACTTAGCGGAATGGCGAGTCATGGGGCGCAATCGGCGTCAGATGCAGCCCCTATTCTTCCGTTGGCGCTCGTCTCTTACCGTCATCCATTTCTCAAATTCGTGGACGGTTTTGGCACAAACCAACAGTACCCCGACACCAAGGCCAGCGAGTTTTAGAAACTTTTCCAAATCCATCTCTCAGTCCTCTTTCTTCACCGACGATCCGCGTAGCGCATCAAGCTCTGCCATCATTTTCAACATTATCGTTTGGTGGTCCTGAGTCGCGTTCCTTGTTGCTTTGTCGCGCCACTCGCGGAAGCTGGACACGAAGCGTTCGACATTGGATTCCAATTCCTCTAGGAAGCCTTTCTCCCTCGTGCCGAAACTCAAGGTTTCCCGCCCCAGCAACTCAGCCTCCATCCATGCCAGCGGCGACGATGCCGGCGACATTACTTCGGACGTGTCGAGGTTTGAGTTCAGTTTGTGCCAGCCGGTTTGCAACACTTGGCAGTCGATGAAAGTCTCAGCGAGCAGTGCGGGCGTGATAGGTTCAAAGCGAGCGTGTGAACGTAGCCGATACGGCCAAGTATTGCCGTCAGTGCCAGGCGGCATTTCAACTGTCGCCCCCTCCACCAGACGGAAGCGGCCTTTCTCGAATCTGCCCTCATGTGGGACCTTATCGATGGTCCCGAAATCGACCCACGGCGCTTCAGGGTGCCAAGCCAGGGGGCGCACGGCTAGGCACGGCCAGAATTCCATGTAGCCGACAATCTTGTCCGCCAGGTCCCAGCCGAGGGTAAGACAGGCCTCCTCGGCGCCAATCACTTCTCCGTTCACTTCTCTGTCTGCGCCCTCAAACAGCAAGCGTGCGGACGCGGAGGACCGGATAATCGTGGTCAGGCACACAGTAGGCCAATGAGAGGTCGATCGGTCCCCGAATTCCTCCTGCTGCCACCCCGTAATATTCCTGGTCAAGTCGTATCCATGCACAGCGGACAGTTCCTGCGCGGAACGGAAGAATTCTCGTAGCCGATACTTTGGGCTTTCGACCAAAACGGCCAGTTTGGCTCTCAGCAGTTGCCATACCGCTTCAGCTGGCGTGAATTTCACCATGTCGATCTCCGAGCGTCCGCTGAACGCGTTGGAGCCCTCAGTCAGCATCATGATGGCCTTGTGTCTCGGCCATCCCGCAAGCTCGGCTGCCGAGAGTGCCAGCTTCAGGTAGTTGAGCGGGTGGGCATGGAGGCGAGCCTTGGCTTTCCGCTTACTCTTATACTCAGGCAACAGGCAGTAGCTGTTAAGTGCATTGACGGCGCCAGCGTCTGACGTGCCGGGACGCACACCAGCTTTGATGACAATATCTCCTTTCTTGAAATTTTTCTTTTCGGCCTTGGCGCGACCTATGATTTCCGCCAAGTTTCTCGCAAGCGTGTTGCGCTCGTACTGTGGCAACACCCCTTTGTAGGCCAGAATTTGCTCATTGACGAGGCGGGCAAGATAGATGTTCGCCGAGCGCGTCTCGCTCACCGGGTCGCCGCCGGTCTGTTTTTCGTCAGCCATGTTGTTTTTCACTCAGAAACGGCGGCGATAGCGGCGGCCGTCGCGCCCGGAATTCCAGATGACGGCACAAGTCCTCACAACGCCATCGTCGGTAACCACAGCAACCAGGCGTCCGATCTTGCGGCACCAATCTTTCGACACACCCTGATGGGCCATCTCGCGCAGCGCGCTCTGGCTGGCCGTGATCGCCACATCGCTACTGCCGACCGGAACCTCCGTATCCCCCCATGCAAGCAGGGCCCCAACATGGCGTCTGGCACACCACGCTGGCGCATGCGAGCCTCGCAATGTTTTGAATGTCTTATCATCGCTGCACCTCTTTGTTGGTGGAGGCAGTATCGCGGGGAAAAATAGGGACTTCTCTATGATCTGTCGAGAATTGGCATTCAAATCTGCATAGATTTGATTTCTTGTACTGCATAGATTTTTTTAGCAGAACGACGACGCCTTGTTGGACCTACCCCAACACTCCTTCATTCCACGCCAGGGCCGAGTCCGGGCACGTCTAGGAGAGGCGCACTATCACTCCGTCTGCGACGCCGTTGGCAGGTGATGTTCCACTGTGCTCCTACTTGGATGGTGCGCAGGCGGAAGCGGTTGGTTATGGCCCGTCAAAGACGGCTCGCTGAATCAGGCCAGGTCCGCTATCCGGAATCGGCCTTGACCTATGGAAGGAACGACCGGCACGGGCGCAAACCTTTTGTCGCACAACTTAGGATTTACGCGACAAGCCAGCGAAGGCAATGCATTGATAAACATACACATCTGACTATTCGCACGTGGAGCGGTGTGGGTACAATCCCGACAAGGGCAGTCAGGCAGGGGCAGGTTTTTGCCAGTGCCTGCTCCAAACCCGCCAGTCCGTTATCGGCCCGTCTTACCCGTAAGCGACTCCGCATGTCTATATTATTAGACGCGCGACCTGCTTAAGGATTGGGTATCACCCGCTTGTGGCCGAGGCTAGTGCCGGACGTTCCGGTCATGGCAAAGTCGGGCCGTAAGCGGAAAGTCCGCTCACAGATTAAACCTCTCGAAAGCGGATATCCGTCAAACTCAGAATACAATGTAACGGCCCCTTGTTGACACTTGCCGTCAACTGTTTTATCTACACATCACATGACGGCAAGTGATGGCGGGCAGTGGACCGCAAGTGTAAACGTATTATCGATGGAAAAACTTACAACACCGAGACAGCGACTAAGCTGGGCGGTTGGATGGATGACGAGTACGGGTTCGAGCAAGGAGAATATCTGTATCAAAGCCGGTTGGGAGCTTTCTTTCTTTACTGCTTCTCAGACGATGGTCCAGAAGGACCAGAGCAGGAAATAAAGCCTTGTGCACCAGATCAGGCGCAAAGATTCCTTGAACGACATGAGAGCTACAGCGTCGACCTCATTGAGTCACTTTTTGGCGAGGCACCAGAGGTTGGATCTGGAGAAATTAAATTCACTCTGAGACTCCCCGAAAGCCTGCGGGACCGTTTGGCAACGCTGGCAAAGGAAAACAATCAATCTCTCAACGCTTGGATGGTTCGTTGTCTAGAAAGAGGGAGCGAGGTCGTGGCTGACATTGAAGTACCCGTAACGATGGCTCTGTTGCAGATGGGGGGAAAATGCCCAAATTGCGGAGAGCTGCAATGTATTATGTATGCAAGAAAATTGTCCAGCTTGCAGGCATCTAATTGTGTCGTCGAGTGTTGTAATTGCAGAAAGAGAATGCGCCTTTCCGATTGGATGGGAGGGGGAAAACCCGAGACAAAAATTTCGAACTAAGCCTATCGGCACTTCACTACCAACGCAGTGCCACCCTCTCACATAATCCCTGCCGTTTAAGGATCAAAAACAATGAAATTTGTTGTTCGAGCCTATTTCAACGATTTTGGAAATCACGAACCGGCAATAATTGTCGGTCAAGTGAGGCGCCTTGCCGATGAGCTGGGTTATCACGGCATAGTGGCTAAGCGGCGCCAGACAAATGAACGAATTCTTCAAAGAGGGTATTTGCGTATCGTTCTACCCACGCGGCGTCTTGCGAGACGTTACCAGGAACTTGTGGCGGAGTTTTGGGGGCATCTTGTGACGACAAAGCGCTTCCGGAAACGGATGGACGATTGATCGGCTTGACGCCGTCAGGCTGAGCTCTTGGCAGTGGTAGTCATTTGATTGGAAGGCTTTTCCGAAAGTCTTGAGTTTTGGCAATCTCTCTCTCGGAACGGCGGCTATCGGGTCATGGGCACGAGGCTGGGAACGACCGCCGTGGGCTCTGAGCTGCCGGCTCAATCCGGCTTCCCCTCCTGGTATATCCAATGCCCCAATTCGTTTCCCACATCGGCCTTATTCGCTCTGCGTAGAAACGATTGTGAGCGTTTAAATCCGGTTGCCCCGTGTTGAGGATAGGAAACTTTTTCTGAGGGCCGCCTACGAGGGGTTATCTTCTCCGAATTCCGGCGCGTGATGCTCATTTCGGCATAAAATTAACGCCGCCATCCGCCTGAAACACGACACCTGCTGCTTCGAGGGCCAATTTAATGGCGTTCAGGTTCGCTTTATTAATCGGCGGAACATCGTCGGCCTTCTCTGCTTTAATTACGGTGACCCGCCCCAGGCACGCCAAATCCGCCAGTTCAGCTGACGTAATTTTGGCAAAGGCCCGCCCCGCCCTGATCTGCGCACCGGTAATCATCTGCTTCATCCAAGTTTGTTTTCACCAAAGATCTTATAGCATAAAATAGACCAAAAACATAACATACATTTTTGGATTCTTTTTTGAATCTTTTCTATTGTTTTGTATTTAAACTATGTTATACAATCCTGGTGAGTTCGTAACTCTGCCGGCATTTCGGGGGGATGATTACGGGCTCATGCGGCCTGGCCGCGTGTTGACGCACGCGACCAAGCCTGACTCAACCCAAGTGGAGATACACATGGATCAAGCTAATAACGACTATACCGCCGATTCCGCTCATGCGCCTACCCCAAAGGCCGAGCTTCAGGAGAGCACCATCCCGACGGTGACGGCACCGATGCATCTGCCCCCTCAGCGCCAGACGACGCAACCTACACTGAGAGTTTTGTGCGCCTCTGCGCCCAGCATGCTGCCAACAGGCAAGCCGTGATGGACAGTCCTCTCGACCCGGAAGATAGCCCGAACTGGCCCGCCTATACAGCCACGCATGATGCAATCTCAGGTGCACGCCCCGAAACCTTCCGGAATTGGCCGCCAAAGCCCGTGCCGCCAAAGCCGAGACATTTATAGAGCTTGGCAAGGAAGATCCGACCAACGGCGCTGCTCTCGATTGGGCCTGGCAGCTTGTAAATGACCTGATCCGGCTTGGTGGAGAGGCTGTTTGAGCGCCGGAGGCCATCTGGCAGCGACAGAAGCTGCACTCTTGCGCGCACTTGATCTCTCCCGCGCCCTGGGGTTCATCGTGACGGCAGAAACGGAATACACTGGCAGCGTGTTCTGTACGTCGATTGAGTCAGTAAATGCATGTCTGCGGGAGTCGATTCAGACCGCGATCAACCATACAGCTCAATTGATACAAGCCCCCGGCTGTAGAGACCTGATTCAGACGCGCCGACCTAAGCGGCACCCTCGATCGGTTACGGATCGGCGGCCTCCTATACGTGGGATTTTCATCCTGGTAGTATGGAGGCCGCCCATTATCAACGCACCTAAAGTATAGCCGTCACCGCCGCTCGTCTGGCTTCAAGAGCTCGATCGGGGTGACGCCTAGCGCCTCCGCCAGCTCATACAAAGTGATGACGGTTGGGTTGCGCCTTCCGTTCTCCAACCCACTCAAATATTGCTGGCTAAAGCCAGATCTGGCTTCGACCTGCTCTTGGGTTAGCCCCTTTTCCTGCCTAAGACGGGCAAAATTCTGTCCTACCAAATTACGCATATCCATCCGATACGGATATGCCTTTACATACTATAAGTTTATAAACTATAGTATGTATATGATATCCGAATCACCGTCGCGGGGACTGTGTAGACGCTCCCGGTAGCTAGAAGCCCAATTCAGGCACCAACGCGCTGTCTCGTGTCCAAGCCTCCCGCCAATTGATGGTTGTCGCAGCCCGCCTGCTTCTGTCGTGACGACTGCCCGTTGATTGACGTCCCCTCACCTGCCCTCAGGGTAAATCACATGCGCCCGGACCTCCGTAGTATTCTGTTTGAACGTTATCGAAAATTGTTCGTAACCGATGCGAGTCCGCCACCTCGCGGCGCGGTTTGATTTACTGGACAGTATGCCCCTGAATTTGTGTGGGGCGATATTGTGGATAATGACGGTCCTAAAGCCAGACATCAGCACAGTCATGAGGACAATGGCTACCATCGTGTTGAGCTGATCACCGGGCGGCGTCGGCGGCGGGATTGGACGCGGGAGGAGAAGGCGGAGATTCTTGCCGCGAGTGCTGCGCCTGGTGCCGTGGTTACGCAGGTTGCGCGCCGTTATGGGGTGAGCCGGGGCTTACTTTGGACATGGCGTCGCCAGGCGATGAATGATTTGGCGATGGCGGGGGATTTTGTTCCGTTGCGCATTGTGGATGATGTGGCTGGTTGCCCTATGGCTGAACCGGCTGGACCGCCCTCGGCCCGGGATCAAGCCGTGGGATCGATTGAGATAGAGATCGGGCGTACCCGGATCCGGGTGGAAGGCGCGGTTGACCAGGCTGTTTTGCGGCAGGTGCTTGGTCTGATCGGGCCAGCCCGATGATCCTGGGCATTCCGGCCCGGCCGGGGTTAAGGGTGATGGTGGCGTCCAAGCCGGTCGACTTTCGTAAAGGCATGGATGGTCTTGTTGCCCTGGTGGCGCAAGTTTTGGCGGCCGATCCATTTGCGGGCGATGTCTTCGTGTTCCGGGCCAAGCGCGCGGACCGGCTTAAACTGCTGCTTTGGGATGGCACGGGGCTTTGCCTGGTGACCAAACGATTGGAGGCAGGCGGATTTACCTGGCCGCCGGTGCAGGACGGGGCCGTCACACTGAGCCCCGCGCAGATACGCCTGCTGTTTGCTGGCATGGATTGGACGCAGATTGCAGCACGCTCTCCGGCGCTGGTGAGGCCCTCGATCCCGGCGGAAAATTCGCAGAAATTGCTGTAATTTGCTGGCGGCACAGCGGGCCTGTTTGGTAGCTTGCGTGCATGTCGGATGACCAACATTCCCCGCATGATCCAGCGCATCTGCTGGCATTGAATACAGCCCTGCGGGCGGAGAACGAGAACCTCCGGGCCGTTGTGGCGGCTTTGAAGCGGGCCTTGTTTGGTGCACGATCCGAGAAACAAGTTGAGCCCGAGGCCCAGTTACCGCTCGCTTTGGATGACCTTTCCGGCACGCCGGTGGAACTCGCCAAACCGCCAACGCCGGCGAACGCAAACCGGCCGCCGCAGCGAAAGGCGGCGCGCAATATTGGCGGGCTGCCGGTGCATCTGCCGCGGGTGGACATCACGATCGAGCCGGAGCGCAAGGCTTGCCCTTGCTGTCAGGGCAAGCTGCATGTGATCGGCGAGGATGTCAGCGAAATGCTCGACGTGGTTCCGGCAGTGTTACGCGTAAAACGCATTCACCGGCCGCGCTATGGCTGCCGCTCTTGTGAAGGGGCAGTGGTGCAGGCCAAGGCGCCGCCGCGACCGGTCGATGGCGGGCTGCCGACCCCGGCGCTGCTCGTGCATGTGGCGGTGATGAAATTCGCCTGGCACATGCCGCTGAACCGGCAGGCGCAGATGCTGGCCGGCCAGGGGATCATGCTCGACCGCTCGACTTTGGTGCATTGGGTCGCCCGGCTGGCTTGGTGGTGCAAGCCATTGCATGAATTGCTGAGCGCCATCGTTTTGAGCGCGCCAAAACTATTCTGCGATGACACGCCCTTGCCGGTTCAGGATCGCACCCGCAAACGAACGCGCATCGCAAGGATCTGGGCCTATGCGATCGATGACCGCCCCTGGGGCGGAGCACTGCCGCCGGCGGTGGTGTATTTATATGCAGAGGATCGCAAAGGTCAGCATGTCGAGGAACATCTCGCGGGCAAAGCTTGCGTGCTGCAGGTTGACGGCTATGCCGGATATAATCGGTTGACCCGGCGCGGCCGTGCCGGCGGCCCTGTGACGCTGGCTTTTTGCCTGGCACATGCACGGCGAAAGTTTTTTGAGGTGCATAAGGCAACGGATTGTCCGGTCGCCGCCGAAGCGTTGCTGCGCATTGCTGAAATCTACCGCATCGAGAAGCGTATCCGCGGCACCAGCCCCGAAGCACGCGTGGCCGTGCGCCAGGCGGAAACCCTGCCGCTGTTCGAGACGTTCAAGCCTTGGCTGCTCGACAGGCTGGCGGAAACTTCGGCCAAATCCACGCTGGCCAAGGCGATCCGCTACACGCTGGGTCATTGGGCCGGGCTGTGCGTGTTCCTGAACGATGGCCGGGTGGAGGTGGACAGCAACATCGTTGAGCGCAGCATCAGGCCCATTGCCTTGGGCAGAAAAAATTCTCTCTTCGCCGGCAGCGCCGGCGGCGGTGAGAGCTGGGCGATATTGGCCTCTCTCATCAACACGGCAAAATTGCACGATCTCGATCCGCAGACCTATCTCACCGATGTGCTGGAGCGGATGGTCTCGGGCACGACGAAGGCAAATGCGTTGGGCGAATTATTGCCGTGGAACTGGAAGGCGGCGCAGACCCAAAAGGCCATTGCGGCATGAGGCAGGCTGGCACCCGAACCGCGCAGGCTGACAGTGCGATGGATATGGAAATGCTCGACGCCTGGCTGGAGAAACAGAACCGCGTCATCGATGGCGTCTCGATGCTCGACGGCTATCTCGCCGCCATTGTCGTTGGTCCCTCCTCGATCTCCCCAGATGAATGGTTCTTTGATCTGCTTGGACCCAAGGGCAATATCGCCACCGCGCATAGCAAAACACTCAAGGCCATTATGGCGATCGTCGCCAGGCATAACGCCATCAGCGAAACCCTCTCGACCGCGCCACAAACATACGCACCAATCTTCCAACGCACCGACGCCGGCGTCGTATTCGCCGGACCATGGTGCCTGGGATTTGCCCATGCCATGAAGCTGCGATGGAGCGCCTGGGCGCCGCTGCGCGAGGCACGCGGTATCGAATGCGGCCTCATGTTACCGATCATGCTCTATTGTGCCGACCAGATCGGCGCGCCAATCAACCCACCGCCAAACGGCATCAATACAAAAGACTACCTCAAAACCGCCTACCACGACATCCCGCTCGTTATCCCCGCAATCAGAGAATTCTGGATGCCACAGCGCGTCGCCGAAGCCTCACGGTAGATCACAGCATAGCCCGTGGGGGCTCACATCGGTTACAATTGTTCTGCGTAGAGGACAACAACAGGCCAGCCGTGACGCAACGCCCGCCGATCGAGATTGGAGATGGCTGGTTCGCACTTGTGGATGCGCTTTGCTCAACTTTGCAATTCATCGATCCCGCTACAAAAAACATCCATGTCAGGACGCGCTCCACATGCCTCCGTTTTCGTTGTTGGCCGACCAACCAAACAACCTATGGCGCAATTCATACAGCACAGGCCTTATCTATGCGCATCTGCGAAGCTACCGGTTCTGTCTTGCCCAATCTGCCCGACATCTCCCAGGGTAAGAAAGGCTCGCCGGGATCTTTCATAGGAGACGACGTCAATACGCCATCGCCTGCATTGCCGCCAGGCCTCTTCATTCTGCTCGATGTTGGATTCCGATTTATCAGTAAACGAAGCGCCCTGAGATCGGACTTTCCCACGATTGAAATTGAAACGTGTCACTGGGATAATGCAAGAGGATTGGTTCTCACCCCGTCCACCGCATCTATCCACGCCGCGACCATAGCCCAAATCGAACGGGCGACCATGTACAGATCACGTCGCGGGCACAAAGGACGGATAGATAAGCACATCGAAAAAATGGTCGCCCGAACAAATGCGGCGGGGGTTTTGATTAATGAGATCTCGAAGCGAATGGATAAGACCGACGGACACTTGAGAACTATCGACGATTTTTGCTGTCTCATGCGTACCCGAGATTGGTAAAATCATCCAATTTCGTGCCACATTTTACTCATCATTTTTATGGTTTTTTGGGCTTTAAACATGTCCCCTTTTTATCAAGTCGAGAAACAAATCGGTCTAGGATTTTCACTATTTATTGGTCTTGGATAGGGCACTGAACCTGGCGATCAAAAACCATTTTTGATGGTTAGAATCCGGTTTCAAACTTCCAAAGTCACGGCGGCGACAGCAGACATAGTTATAGTATGATTTTCAGAATCAGATTTAAGGCTGTCCCAAATTATGCTTTTTTGATAGCCCGTTTATTACCTCCACTTTTAGTTAAGCAAACACTCTCCAAAAGGTAACGGAATTGTATCACTTTGATTCAGTTTTCAGATCGAACTCGACATGATACAATTTCGTTACTTTTACAGAGATTTTTGTTATCTCGATCTTTGAAAATACGAGGATTCATGTGGTTTTACATGTCTAAACACATGCGTTTAAACATGCCAAAAAGCATGTTTTTACACATGCGATTTTGCATGTTTTTCGACCTGTTTTTTGACAAGTATTTTGCCATGGCAAAGATCCTGCGTTTTCGCATACAGATGCTCGACAGGAGGTCTCCTAATTATTCCTGAAAATTCAATTGAAGACCTCTCCCCGTATGGAGGCGGTAAACACTCAGCAAAAAAACGAGTTCAACGCAAAGGAGTTTTGCGATTGCTTAATAGTTCGTCCGATATGTTTACCGGATGGCAATCAGATCGATCTGCTCTAGCGAGCTTCAAAACGATCCTGCCCCATTAATTGGTTCGGCAATTTTTGGGCAGGATATTCCTCATGCCCGAACTGTTGGGCCCGAGCAACTAAGGGATTTTTCCCGGCGCCTTGCCCGTCAGGTCGCCCGTGAACTCTTTAATATAGCGCATCAAGAGGCGACCACCATGTAATAGCCCATCTCATAAATCCAAACTGAACAAACGGGATCCCCCCGCCAACTCTAATCCATGCGATGAAAGATCAAGACAATGCGCATCGCCGTCTACGCTCGTTATTCAAGTGAAAATCAAAGAGACGCGTCGATAGAAGACCAGATCCGGTTATGCCGCGCGCGGATCGACGCAACCCTGGCTGGGAGCTCGAGCAAGTCTATCGTGACGCAGCGATATCTGGTGCCAGCGCCAACCGACTAGGCTATCAAGCAATGGTCGCTGCCGCACGTGATGGCGGTTTCGACATCATCCTGGCTGAGGCCCTCGACCGCCTTAGCAGGGACCAGGAGGATATCGCCGGCCTATATAAGAGACTCAAATTCGCAGGCATTACCCTGTTCACGTTGGCCGAAGGCGAGATTACAGAGCTGCACATTGGCCTCAAAGGCACGATGAACGCGCTGTTCCTTAAAGACCTCGCGGAGAAGACCCGCCGCGGCCAAATGGGCCGGATTGCCGCCGGCAAATCCGCTGGCGGCTTATGTTATGGCTACAAGCCAGCTCCAAAGCTTATCGGCAAGGGCCAGATTGAGCGGGGCGACCGACGGATTGACGATTTCGAAGCACCGATCGTTAAACAGATTTTCAGAAGCTTCGCCGAAGGCCTCTCCCCCTGGCCATAGCCAAGCAGCTGAATCAGGCAGCCATCCCAGGTCCAGAAGGGCGTCCCTGGCTGGATACGACTATCCGTGGCCATGCCACACGCGGCACGGGAATTTTAAGGAACGAACTCTATATCGGGCGCATGGTCTGGAACCGTATGCGTTATCTGAAAGACCCAGCTACCGGTAAACGCGTTTCGCGCATGAACCCAAAGAAGAATGGTCGACGATGGAGGTGCCGAGCTTGAGGATCGTAGACCAAGAGCTATGGGACCAGGTCCAAGGCCGCCTAGCAAATATCCGCGATGCTTCCGGTGCCAATAAGCCCGATCGGCCCAAATTCTGGGAGAAGCGGCGCGCGAAGCATCTCCTGACCAACAAAGTGTTTTGCGCCTGTTGCGGCCATGTCCTGAGCGCCTTTGGCGGCGATTACCTCGCATGCGGCCCGGCCCGTCGGCGCGGCACTTGCTCCAACAGGACCAGCCTCAAGCGGGCCCGATTGGAGAGTGCTGTCATTGAGGCGCTCCGGCACAATCTAATGGATCCAGAGGCTGTCGGTGCCTTCGTGACTGAGTTCACCGCCGAGTGGAATCGTCTGGCTGCCGAGAGCAATGCCAACCGTGTTCAGGAGCAAAACCGCCTTAACGTGATCCAGCGCAAGCTCGATAAAATCGTCGAGGCCATCATGGATGGGTTCCGCAGCGACGAGCTTAAACAGCAATTGGACGATCTTTCCCAACAGAAGGCGTCGTTGCAGGAGCGCCTCGCCGCCCCAGCAGCACCAGCGCCTGCGATCCACCCGAACCTGGCTGGGCTGTATCGGCAACGGGTTGCCGCATTACACACCGAACTCGCTGCGGCCAACGGCAGCAATAACGCTTCCCTGGAAGCCATGCGCGATCTGATTGAGCGGATAGAGGTCGGTCCAGCTCCCAAAGATGGCGAGCCGCAAATCATCCTGACCGGCGCACTGGCCTCGATGGTTCGTCTCGGCCTACCTCCCACCCCAACAAAAACAACGCCCTCTGCGCGTAGCACTGAGGGCGTTCCTGACTTGTTCATGAGTTCGGTATTGGTGGTTGCGGGACCTGGATTTGAACCAGGGACCTTCAGGTTATGAGCCGAACAGCCTGCTTTATATCTAGCTGATAAACACATGGAAAATGGTGCATATCTCCTATTACCCTAATAAATACCCTAGAAAACCGCCCTCATCTGCTGTTTTTTACCAGAAATGCCCTAATCGGGTAACTTGGCTTTACGTAGCCTTGAATCGACGCGGCCAATTCTGCGCGCCATGGAGCAGGCACAGAATCACAACGGCATCTTGTTCCCCTCGATAGGCGAGAATGTACGGCGTGTCCGATACCACCAACTTGTGGATCGGCGCCGAAGTGGGGTGACAGCAAAAACCTAAACCAACTCATTGATTCAAAAAGAAGAATTGGTGTTTAGCGGGGTCCCAAGCGGCGCCGATTGGGACCCCGCTTAGGCTGAGCTTCTGGCTTAATATCAATGGCTTTAAGCGATTTTTGGAGGGGTCCCACTTCAATCCTGATTCACAGCGGAACAGCATCCAGGCATCAGCCTGGCGGCCGTTACCCTAGTGAGCCCGGGCGGCGCGGCGCTGTTGGCGCGCGCCAGACGTTAGAGTGAACCTCCGGCGCGGCTGAGCAAACCGCGCGCGATGGTATCGGCGAGATGGGCCAGCAGGCCGCTCATTTCTCGAGCCTGCGCGGCAGGGCTCTTCCCGCAGGGTAATGCGCGACTGAAGCGGCCTTGCGCCAGCAGCCCGCCTGCCTGCGGCGCGGTCACGAACCAATCTGCTTGTAGTGCTACACTGCCCGCGCCATCCGGCATGAACTCTTGCATCGAGACATGCACGGAAGCAGCGCCGTTTGGCGGTACCGGATCGCCAGGCATCAGCACTTTGGCCTCTGGCAGGCGTGCCGCCAAGTCTTGCGCCAGCACAATCCGCGCCATCGGCCCAGCGGGCCGGCCCACTCGATCTTGCCGCTCACATGCAATGTGCCCGCTGCCGTGGCAGCGGTAAACTGCCGGCGGCCGATCGCCGGCGGAATGTCAACGGAGCCGACGGCTAGCGCCGGGAGCCCCCCGGCAGAGTGTGGCTGCACCGGGCTAATAGGCGCGAGGGCCAGATAGGTCGTCGGCTTGCCGGCGCATCCCGCCAGGCTGAGCAAGGCCAGCAAAAACAGTGCGCGCCACATGGTCAGTCCCCCGCCCGGCGATGAGAGCGCCGGGATGGCTGTTGAGGTAATCCGCCAGCGCCCGCAAAGAAGCAGCGGCTTGGCTCAGCTCGTAGAGCGTATGCGGCAGGCCAGCCTCGTCCGTACTGGCATTGGCCGGGCCTTGCGGACTCAGCATGCCCCGTGCCGAGGCCAGCGCCGCCTGCGCCTGTGCCGCCGTCTGGCGCAGGGAGGCCAGGATCGCGGGAAGCTGCGCCTTGGCCTGGCGGGTGATATCATCCACGTGCGCCATTGCGCGGTCGAGATGAAGCAACGTCTGTTTCGTCTGCCGTGATTTGGCCAAAGCAGCGAGGCGTGACGTCGCGCTGTGGATATTCACCGCGATTTTATCCAACGGCATGGCGTTGATGCTGGCGAGAATGTCATTCACCTGGGCGATCACCTGTCCCACATCGCCACCGCCGCTACCGAATACCGGCAACTCAGGCGGGTTGCCGGGCTGCAAGGCGGCGGGGGGCGCGTCCTTCACCAGATCCAGCTGGATTGTCTTGCCGCCCACCACCGGCACGCTGCTGCCCAGCTCCGCCCGCAGGCCTTGGGCGATCAGCGTAGCCAGCATCGCGTTCATCTGCGGCGCGGGGTCGGCGAGATTCCACGTGCCGTTGGCGAGGTTGATGCGCTGCGGCTGCAACGCCAACGTCACCAATGTCTCCAGGCGCTTGGCGGTGGCATCGTAGCGCATGGTCACAGCCGTTACGCTGCCCACCGGCGAGCCTTCCAGCTGCACCGGGGCCCCAACGGCGAGCCCGTGCGGGCCGCCCGCGAACAGCGCCTGGTAGAGCACGGCGCCGCTGCCTGGCGCGTTCTCGGCCTGGGCCTTGCTGTCGTAGAGCGTGTAGTTTGCTTCGTTTTCAGCGGATGCCGCATTGCCCTTCGGCGTTTCAAAGGCCACCGCCCCAAGCAGCAAAGCCGGCACGGATTCCAACTGCACGCCCGGCCCGCCAGCGGTGGACACACGCACCGCACCGGCATACCAGAACCGAGAATCCGCCTTCACCAAATTCTGCCACTGGGCTTTAACGAAGATGCGGATGGTGAATTGCTTTCCGTCCGGCGCCATCGCCACGTCCAGCACCTGCCCCACCTTGTAACCCTTGTAGAAAACCGGCGAGCCGGAAGAAATATGCGAGAGCTCGGGTGTCACCAGCGCCAGTTGCAGTCCCGGCTCGGCGGATTTAAGCACCGGCGCCTCGCCCAGACCTTGCGCCTTGCCCACGGTTTTGCCTGGGCGCGGGTCAACGCCGATCACTGGACCGGAGATCACCTCCTTGATATCGGACAGATTGCTGAGGCTGAAATTCGCGCCCTCGATCCAATAGCGCGTGCCGGGTCCAAGATGTCCCGCCATCGAGGAGTCGAAGTCGATCTGCACCTTCATCTGATTCAATGATTTCGAGATCGTGACGTCTCCGACATGACCGACATTAAAGCCTTGATACTGCACCTTGGTGGTGCCGGGTTTCAGCCCGCCGGTGACTGGAAACCATACCTCCACCGAAGGGCCACTATGTGTGAGAGCACTGATGCCAAGCCAGGCGATGATCGCCACCGCCGCCAGCGGTACTGCCCAGATCAAACCAGGCCAACGCGAGGGTTTGAACACGGCTTCTTCCGGCGGATTCTCCTCGGGGATGTTTCGGTCGTCCCCGCTCATGCCCGCCGCTCCGCCGCCAGCCACAATGCCCGGGGGTCGAAGAAGGAGGTGGCCGCCATGGTGATGACCACAACCGCCAGAAACGCCGGCAGCGCCTTACCAACCACGATGGACAGCAGCCCGTTGAGCTGCATCAATGGCAGGAAGACGGAGACGGTGAACACGTCGATATGCGACCAGCGGCCGATGGTGTCGATGAGCCGATAGAGCTTGGTCTTCAGACGCAATCTGGCTGCCGAGCGGCGATGGATGGACATGCCGAACCACGCGAAGGCAAACAGCTTAAGCAGCGGAATCGCGACACTGGCGATAAACACGACGGCGGCGAAAAACCATAGATCCGCCTGCACCAGCTTCAGCACGCCGGTCATGATCGAGTAGCCGTGCAGATCATCCAGTACATCGCTCGATTCCATCGGATAGATATAGGCGATGGGGTAGAAGGCGAAGGCGGCCAGCGTAAGCGCCAAGGCGCGCATGGCCGCGTAAGGACGACAATGCCAGACGCGCGCGTGACAGCGCGGGCAACGTTTACCCTCCTGCGTAGCGGGCAAGGGATAATCGCAGCTTGTGCAGCAGATCATCTTTTCCTCGCGTTGCGTCGCGGCCGGGCCGATGAGACGCCAGATCTCTCGCCGCTCCAAGGCAGCGCGGGTGACAAGGGAGAAGAACGCCGCGCAGATGGCACAATACCCGCCTGCCAGTATCTGGACGGGCATGGCATGTACCACCCGCGCATAGCCGATAAGCCCGCCGAACAGAAACACGTCGATCATCGCCCATTGGTCCAGATACTCCGCCCAGCGGAAAGCGGGGCCAAGCCAACGGGCGCGCTGGCCTGCCCACAACATGCCGAGCACGGCGCTGAGCAGCCCGAAGCGTAGAAACGGCAGCACAACAATTTCCAGCCCGACCACAATGGCAGCCACCGGCCAGCCTTGCGTCCAGATGCCAAACACGCCGGAACCGATAAAGCTGATATTCGTTGCCGCCAGAATGTTCACCTGTAAAATAGGCAGCAGGTTGGCGGGGAAAAGCAGCAGGAGTGTCGCGAGTGCACAGCCCAGCCCGCCCAGCAGGCTGCGCCCGTTCATCCGCTCCAGCGTACGGCCGCAGCGCCCGCAACGCCGCGCACCCCGGGCAGCGCCTGTGGAGATCGCCTGGATCGCGCCGCAATCCGGGCAGCCGACGATTTCCTGTCCGGCATTATTGGCAAAGCTTGACAAAGCGGGCCCCGGGTTGATGAGGTTCGATATGGTTCCCCCATCCCGGGCCTAAAGGGCAAGAATGCTATGCGACCATGGATTTTCCCATACTTTTTCTTAAGCCACCGGCGTTCCATCGCGCCGATGCAGCGATTGTTTATGCGGCTCGGAGTCTAAGGACCATGCCCTGCTTCCATCTGGAGATAGTTGAGTATGCTTATACTTGTCGCCTATGACGTGAGCACAACCACATCGGCTGGACGGCGCGTTTACCCGGGGTAGCGCGCGCCTGCCTAGCTTACGGCCAGCGCGTGCAGAATTTTGTGTTCAAATAAGAGGTAGACCGGCCCAATGGGTTACATCGCGCGGTAGGATCGCGCGGTGGCTCGCGCAAATGCGCAGAATGACGTAGCAAATATGCTGCGATATGGTGGCACGTCCTCCGTGCGGGGCCGTGGACCCAGACAATACCGCGACGGCTTTGACTCAATCCCAGCCTGTCGCCCCCATCGTGGATGAACTGGATCGAAACCGCCCTCAGTCATGGCAGGTACCCCGACGGAATTACAAAATTTTATGCTGAAACTCAGTTGGTCAAAGCAGCCGGCGACGTCGGCGAGATTCCGCCCCAGCCGGTCGATCGCCTCGGTCACCACCACATCAAGGCCCCGGACATCGCCGCGCATCAACCGCTGGAAACCGACGCGGGTGAGAGCACTAGCGCCGCTGACGGCATCTTCGTAATGGGTCGTCAGAACCCAGCCTTGCCGCCCGATAGCGGCGGCACAGCTCGATCTGATCAATGATCGAGGCGGCGCTGCTGATCAGACGAATTACGGGCGTAATAACAGCGCGCATGGGCGGGGGAGCTCTCTAGTGATCTGGGCGAATATAGGGTCGCCAGCGTGCAGGCAACCAAAAGCTCGGCCAAGTCCAAAAATGGTGCCCGCCCCCGCGATCCCGCCCAAAACGCCAAACGCACGCCAGCAAAAGCTGTCGGGGCGAGAGGCTAGGAGGGGCGCGGCCGAGGCACTTGCCGTGGCATCGTCTGTTCGATGGCGTTAAACAACGCTTTGGCCTGCAGGTTGATCTGCTCCATCGTCGTCTGAAGAAACCAACCGACTCAGGAAGATCAAAGTCGAGACAGGATCAGTATTGACCGCTCCAGCCTAGGGTTCATGGGTCACGATCTTATCCTCGTGTTCACCAGACCAGCAGATCGGTATGACGCCTGCATTATCGGAGAGACCTCAGTGGCCATATAATCCGACCGAATCTATACGGTAAACTATAAAGACGATCAGCTTGGCCATGTAGGGATTGGCAGACTACGAAAGCCCGGCTTTGCGAAAAGATAGCCTTGCATTAAAGTGATCCCCAGGTCGTTTAAGACTGAGTATTCATTGATCGTTTCGATGCCTTCGGCAACGACGGAGATCCCCATTTCCCGACACATCGCTGCGCAATGGGCGACGATACTTCTGCGCCTTTTATCCGCCTCAATACCTCGAATAAGTTCCATGTCGAGCTTCACCAGATGCGGGACAAATTTTGCGAGGAGATTAAGGTTTGAATATCCCGATCCAAAATCATCAACCGCTGTACGGAAGCCCATAGCTGCGTATTCCATAACGATTTTAGCTAAATGATCGGGCGAGCTCAATAACTCTCTCTCACTGATTTCAAAGATGAGTTTTTGGGTAGGAAAGCTGGTCCGAGCGGCGGCCTCTAGCGTGGTACGAATACAAGCCCGTGGTTCATAGACTGCATTGGGCAGGAAATTAATAGAGAGGTCGCAGGAACTGTCGCCTAGACTAAGAGCGGCCGCGGTTTCAATCGCCGTTACCCGACATGCTTGGTCAAAGGCATAGAGTTCCGACTGACCAATGGTTTGCAATATGCTCCCCGCTGACTCTCCAGCGGGGCCACGCACTAAGGCCTCATAGGCGAACACTGATCGTGCTTCGACATCGACGATCGGCTGGAACGCCATAGTCAGCGGCTTGTCGAATTTTCCCCCTCGACAGCCGTTACATGGTTTAGTTTCTTCGGGATTCCCTTTTATTAACCCCATTATCGAGTCGCCACCTCTGATACGCCCTTAGCCACAATCTACCAAATACTGAACAGACACAAGTAAAGTGGCAAAAGCATGCACCCAACTATTTAACGATCAACTAAAACTTATTGCGCGCCCTTGTCGTTGTTGATTTTTCCTTTGATATCGAGGGTCTAGACCGGGCCTTCACTCCCGGAACCGGCAACCCGGAGATTGGCGACCTGATTCGCATGCAGAAGATTGAGCAAAGCAGGCAGCTTCATCGGGCGGGCTAAGAAATAGCCCTGTACATAAGGGCAGCCGAGGCGGGTGACGTAATCGAGCTGGGTTTGGGTCTCGACCGCCTCTACAGTGACTGGAATTTTAAGAGCGCCGGCCATCGCGATTATTGCCTCGAAGATCGGCTGGGAGTCATCGGCGCGGTGGATATTGGTAAGGAATGATTTGTCGATCTTAATAAAATCGAATCGAAAATTGTCCAGATAGGCGAGTGATGAGTAGTGAACCGAAATCGTCCAGCACGAGGGTCACCCCATGTTCTCGTAAGGCGGTCACCTTACTAATATTTTTAGATATTTTCTGCATTAGAACCGTTTCAGTAACCTCGAGTTTGAGGCGTTGTGGAGCGAGTCCGGACTCAGCTAAGGTAGACGAAGGCGGCGGCGGCGGCGGCAACAAACCCGCCGGCAACGCTAGGCAGATAGAGCACCGGGGTGGTGGTGGCGGGATCCCGTCCCCCCTGCCACAGCAGCCCGGTACGCCAGATTCCGAAGCCGGCGGTGAAGGCTGCGCCCGTCAGGAACAAGAGGAAGGCGATGGAACGCGCGTAGGGCAGAACGGCTAGCGCGATCAGCATTGTCGACACCCCGCCCAGTCCGATGAAGCAGCATTGCACAGGGTGTAGCGCCTCGGCGAGCGCCTCCTGACGCCGGAATACCCATTTTAGCGCGTAAAGCACGGCAAGAATGGCCCAGACGATGGTCGCCAGGCCCATTAGAACTTCGCCGATGATGGCCGGCAGATGCCAGGCGGCGGTCGCGGCGCGCCAGGCATTGCCAAGCCCCGCAAGACCCAGCACCATGTCAAAGAACGCGGCCGGGACGGCGGGCAGCCGTAGCGCGGTCCTCGCCGGCGGTGACGCTGTGGGGGAGTGACAGCAACAGAGGGAAGGGAAGATACGTTCATGACGGTGCTCCTTGCTTCGGACCCACGGACTCTACGCGGAACCCCTGATTTTCCTCTTATCCGGGCCGCGCGATCACCACGCCGCGCGGATCAATTCGCGTAGCGGTGAGAATATGAAGGAAGCTGAAATCTTCGCTGCTCTTACGCCGCTGCTGCGTGTACGGCCCGAATTGCAGAATATCTGCCGCTTCGGTGCGCAATGGGCGGCAGCTCACGCACCGGAGCCGGAAGGCTGGGCGCCGTTTCATATCGTCACCGTAGGCACATGCCTGCTGGAAACGCCTGATTCAGCCCCGTTGACATTGCGCGCGGGCGATATCGCCGTACTACCGCATGGCGGCCCGCACACCGTACGGGCACTGCGGGAGGCAACCGGGCAGGCCATGCATATGCGCCTGCTGCAGCGCAGCTACGATGCAATCGCCGTCAAAACGAATGTGACGGATGCCGGCGATACCGGGCTGCTGTGCGGGCGGTTTCATTTCGAACAGGCTAGTCATAACACGGTGCTGGCTGCCCTGCCGCACGTCATAGTGGTGCCCTTTTCCGGTGGCGGCGATGCGGAGCGTATCTCCGGTATGATTGCTCTAACAGTTTGCTGAAAAACTCCTGGCGGCCGGGATTATGATGTGATTCACTTTGGCTGGCAGGTTTTGTGAGGCGTGGGGTGCGGGGTTCTTTTCGAGATCAGGGCGGGATGTTTTCGTATGTTTCACCAGAAACACGGGTTCCGGCGACCCATCCGTTGCGAGCGATCCGTGCTTTGGTGCGGGATGTTCTGCATGAGATGAGCCGCAGCTTTGCCTGGCTGTATTCCAGGGAAGGCCGGCCCTCGGTGCCGCCTGAACAATTGCTGAGCGCGCTGCTGATCCAGGTGCTGTACGGGATTCGCTCGGAACGGCAGTTGATGGAGCAACTGGATTATAATCTCCTGTACCGCTGGTTTGTGGGCTTATCCCCGGATGATCCGGTCTGGAACCCGACCACGTTTAGCAAGAACCGCGAGCGCCTGCAGAACGGCGATATATTCCAGAAATTCATGAGCCGGCTGCTGAACCACCCGCGGGTGACGCCGCTACTATCGGATGAGCATTTCTCGGTGGACGGCACGCTGATCGAGGCGTGGGCGTCGCAGAAGAGCTTCCGGCCGAAGGATGGCAGCGACGATGATGGTTCGGATTTCCACGGTCAGAAGCGTAAGAACGATACCCATGCCAGCACCACCGACCCGGAAAGCCGGCTGTACCGCAAGGCCGCTGGGCGGGAGGCAAAGCTTTCGTATATGGGGCACGCGCTGATGGACAACCGGCACGGCTTGGCGGTGGGTGGCCGAGTGACCCAGGCCACAGGCACGGCTGAGCGTGAAGCCTCGGAAGCGATGTTGAAAGCCAAAGCCAAGTCGGCCGCCGGGCGGATCACCGTAGGCGAAGACAAGGCTTACGATACCGCCGATCATGTCGCCAATCTGCGCGACGCCGGCGTGACACCGCATGTCACACAAAACAACGGTGAGACCAAAACCGGCAGGCACCGCCGCAGCGCGATTGACGGACGCACCACGCGCCATCCCGGTTATGCGATGTCGCAGACCCGCCGGGCGATGATCGAGTGCATATTCGGCTGGGGCAAGCAGCACGGCACGATGCGCAAGACCAAGCTGCGCGGCGTTGCGCGGGTCGCCGGCACCTTCATGCTCAACCTGATCGCCTATAATCTGGTACGCATTCCAAAAATGGTGGCAATATAAGGGACGAGTCTGTCCGCTGGACGAAAAAAGTCCAGAAACCGGCAAGAAACTTCAATCACTTGAACCAAAATCCAGGCCCCAAAGCTAAATCAGAAAAAATAAAACCAAGTTTCGGGTTTTTCAGCAAACTGCTAATGCAAAATGAGCTTGAGGAGGATCGGCCAGGTGCTGCCGCTGTGGCGAGTTCGCTCGCACTGGCCGTCATGGTCATCGTGTTGCGCACACATCTGGCCGCCGCTGCGCCTCGGCATGGCGTGCTGGCGCTGCTAACGCGACAGCAACCCGCAAAGGCGCTTATCAGTATGCTGAACAACCCTGCCCGGCCCTGGTCGTTGGACGAGCTGGCCTCTTGTGCCAATACGTCCCGCGCCACGCTGGTCCGGCAATTTCAGGCGGCCGTTAACATGGCGCCAGCCGCTTACCTTGCGGAGTTGCGACTTACCATCGCCAGGGGCCGTATCCGCGCGAGCCGTGCGCCGCTCGCGGTCATTGCTGAAGATGTCGGTTACCAATCTGAAACAGCATTCACCCGCGCCTATCAGCGGCAGTTCGGCGTCACGCCAAGCGGAGACCGTTCAACCGCTTGACGTTTAGGCCTCGTCACGGTTTAGCCAATAGCCGTTTTGCTTTAAAAACCACAAAAAGCAGCCAGTCTGCTCACAGCACCAATTGTCCCAAATATTGGACGGAAAGAAGCGCCCTGTTTAGTCATTCCCGGGCTCGAATTGGATGCTCGGAAGCAGGCATTCCAGACGTGAAAATGTTTTCTGTTGATAACGTGGCATGGCGGCTTTGTTGGGTCTTTTCGTTCGCGAGGCCAGCTTCCATGAGTGGCCACCAGGAGACGGTGCTCCGCGTGGCAAACCCGTCCTCGCCATCCAGCAATCTCGCGTAAATCCTAAATTATGCGCCATCCGGCTGAATAAGCCTGAATCTTTAGATCTAGCACTGCAAGGAATGGTGGCGGCTCATCGCGAGAAGGCCTCTTCTCCTGGAGAAGACACAATCCGTAAATACGTTATGTCTTACGGCGGAGAAATTAATATTATGTTTGTGAAGATGCATTAGATCGCATAAAATGCAACAAATACTGGCAGGCGTGCGCGTTATGGCGCTCAAGAATCCGCTAGAGAACGGTCCATGTCGATAATCGCCTGGGCATGGATTTTGTTAGCGATCGCGATCGGTTTCGGTTCTTGTCTCTGCGCCGCATTTCTCGTTGCGCGGGCAAGAACCAAAGGAGCGGGGAAATGCTCGTTCTGGCTCGGCTTAGCCGTGTTGATCTTTGGAAGTGGAGTCTGGACGACCCACTTTGTCGCCATGATGGCCCAAGAGCCGGATATGGAAATGGGCTATGCCCTTCTACCGACAGTGTTGTCAGCAGCCTGCGCAATTTTTGGAGCAGCGCCCGCGTTTGCGCTCGTATTGGCGCCTAACCCGGTCATATTTCGTCGGGTTGCTTCGGGGGCAATTCTGGGGGCAGCGTGGCGGCAATGCATTTTACCGGCATGGCAGCGATGCGGTTCGACGGACGCTTGGACTATCAACCTGGTTGCGTGATCCTGGCCATAACGCTTGGTATGATACTGAGCACACTAGCTTGGCGGCGAGTGGACGCATTATCGTGTGCTGGCGCGGTGGTGGAAACGGGGATTTTTCTGGTCCTCGGAATTGCGGCTATACATTTCATCGCCATGGCCGGCACTCGCTATTTGCCTGGCACGGAACCAGCGGTTGGTGGAATTCTGATTGGCAGAAACGCCACTCTTACTTCAGCCGCCGCGTGTGCAATGGTGATCGGATTGGCGTCGGTTATTGCTGTTTTCGATCAACGCTGGCGCTGGGTCCGACAAGAAGCGGCGCGACTGCGCGAGGTGGCGGACTGCACGATCGAGGGTCTGCTCATTCACGCTGATGGTGTAATCTTGTGGGCAAACAACGTGCTGTGCCACATGCTCGAATCCAGCGCGGAGGGACTTGCGGGACGCGACGTGGCCGAGATCGTGGCGCCCAAGTGCCGCAATACCCTACGTCCACATCTTTTCGCTGAGGTGCACTCGATCGACGAGATTGAAATCGCTGTTGAAAGTAGCAGGATATTATGTGTCGAAATCGCAAGTCGAGCGATCCGCTATGAAGGAAAACCAGCGGGCGTGATTGCACTCCGTGACATCACTGAGCGACGAAAGGCGGAAGCACGGATCGAACACCTCGCATTTAACGATGCGCTCACTGGCCTTTCTAATCGTGTTAGATTTGACGAAGTACTGGCCAAAACGATCCAATCCACCGTTACAGCACGGCCGGCATATTTGTTGATGATTGATCTGGACCGATTTAAGGCTGTGAATGACCTGCATGGCCATCCAATAGGTGACCGGGTGCTGCAGCACGTGGCATCACGATTACAACGATTGGTTCGACAAGAAGATCTGGTAGCGCGATTAGGTGGTGACGAATTCGCAATTTTACTGCCCAACACAACTGCGGAGGCTGCTATAGGGCTGGCAGAGCGAATTATTGAAACACTGAGCCGGCCCGTCGAAGTAAATGGCTTAATTCTCATGATTGGTGCCTCGGTTGGTCTTGCATCGGCGCCAATTAACGCTAGCAGATCGGCTTCTCTGATGCAGGCATCAGATTTCGCGCTTGGTCGAGCAAAACGCGAAGGACGAAATCGGTATTGCTTCTTTGAGGTGGGAATGGATGTTCGTTTCCGCGAACGCCAGGCGATCGAACAGGATCTACGGCATGCAATTGAGGCGCGCACGCTCGACGTTCATTATCAGCCTCTTGTGGATTGCGTTACGCGGAGGATCGTCGGTTATGAGGCTTTGGTGCGTTGGCACCATTTGGAGCGAGGTTGGATTTCACCCGCGGAGTTCATCCCGATTGCAGAAGACTCAGGGTTGATCATGCCACTTGGCCAAATGGTGCTTGAGTGTTCAGTAGCAACGGCACGTGACTGGCCGAAAGACGTCGTCCTTGCAGTCAATCTCTCACCCCGCCAGTTCTGTAACCCGAACCTGCCTGAAGATATTATCGCGACAATCACCCGCCTTGGGCTGCCGGCTGAACAACTCGAGCTCGAAATAACCGAGAGTGTGTTGATAGATGATTCTTCACGCGCACTCGCGATGTTGAGACAACTAAAGGCGCATGGTATCCGCATCGCTCTCGATGACTTTGGTACTGGCTATTCTTCTCTTGGCACACTTCGCCAATTTCCGTTTGATAAAATGAAGATTGATCGTTCCTTCGTGCAAAATCTTGGTATTGACGCGGACGCTACAAGTATGGTGCACGCGATCCTGGCGATGGGCAACAGCCTGCACCTCGCGGTCACCGCTGAAGGCGTAGAGACTCAAATTCAGTTAGATGCCCTTTACGCAGCAGGATGCAGCGTCGTTCAAGGTTTCCTTCTAGGACGACCGGCACCGTCGCCTCTACCCTTCGTCAGCGCGAATGAACTTCTACCAAGCCGGCATTCCTAAGTTACTTACTAGTCAGTAGTACGGCCACGGTTTTGTAGTTCTTGTTCGCTGACCGGAGCAAGCAATCGATCCACGTTGCCAATACCCGGCCGAAATTCTCATGATTCGTTCGCTCTCATCAGAGGGTGGGCTTGGCGTGGGAGTGTTGCCTACTGTGGCATAACTTGTACAGACCGTGTGAAAACCCATCTTGGTTTGCAGCTTGGGTGGTTACGTGCGTCACGTCGGGCGAGTCAGCTTTCTCGTTCGTGGTGGCGATGATCTCTGCAGTCGGCGGTGCAAAGCCCGCGCTTTACCTCATCATGCCGCTACTGCGGTGATTAATCTCGGCACGCCGACCAGGGTGATGCCTCTTCTTATGTTGTAGGCCAGTGCGGTGAGGCTGAACTCCCCACGGACATTCTCCAACTTACGCATACGGAACGCGCCCTGGTTCATCCACTGCTTGATGCTGCCGAACGGATGCTCGACCGTTTCGCGTCTCCGGTCCATCATCTACGGTCGGGCGGCGAGCCGGGTCGCCATGCGGTCCATGACCGCCTCGTTGTCGAGCCGGAACACGCGGCGATAGCTGTTGGTCGTGCAGCGCGGCTTGAGCGCACAGTCCCGGCAAGCTTGGCGGTTGCAATAATCAACCTTACGGTTGTCCCGCAGCTTGCCTTCATAGAGCGGCACCAGTGTTGCCCCGCCTGGGCAGACATAGACATGCTGGTCCGGGTCATAGCGGAATACCTCCTTGGGGAAGAGTCCGTCGCGGGCAGCTGTGCCCTTGATCGGCTTGGGCACATAGGCGGTGATGGCCGCCGCTTCACAGGCGGCGATGTCCTCGATCTTGTAATAGCCCCGGTCGGCCACGGCTTCGATTGTCGCCACACCCAGCGTCTCCATGGCGGCGGTCACAGTGGGCGCCAGCAGGCCCATGTCGAGTACTTGGTTGTTGACCGCCTGTTCGGCGATGAGCCCGTGCTTGGCATCCACGGCCAGCTGGACGTTGTCACCCACCCCCACCTTGGTCATGCGGGCCATGGCGCGGGCGTCTGGATCGGTAAGCGAAATCTGGTCAGCGCCGCTGCGCTCCAGCTCATCCAGCAGCGCTTGGTGGCGTTCGCGCCGGCCGCGGATCGCCACGATCTTCTCCGCCAGTCTGGTCTTGCCGCCGCCGCCGGCCCGGTCCTCTTCCGCATCGCCCTCGTCCAGCCGGGTCAGATATTTGGCCAGCTTCTCGTCAGCCTCGCGGATGAAGGTCGCCAACGCGGCGCCAGTGAAGTTGCGATTCTTGTTGTTCACCGCCTTGATGCGCGTGCCGTCCACGGCCAGCAGCTCCCGCCCAAACAGGTCAAGCTCCGGGCACAGGATGACGAACCGGCGGAACACCGGCATGAAGGCGGCTCGGTTCTCACGCCGGAATCCGCAATGGTCTAGAAGTCCGGCTTGAGGTGCCGCAACAGCCAAATGACCTCGATGTTGCGCCGTGCCTCCGCCTCAAGTCGCCTGCTTGAACGCACGCGGTTGAGACAGCCGTAGATGTAGAGCTTCAGTAGATCCGCAGGTTGGTATCCCGGGCGGCCCGTCGCCTTGGCCGTGGCCCGGGCAAAGCCCAGACTCTGCAGGTCAAGCTCGTCAACAAACGCTTCAATGAAGCGGGCCGGATTCTCCGGCCCCACATAGTCGTCCACCGCCTCGGGTAAAAGCAGAAGCTGCGAACGCGCCGTCCCCGTCATGTGCGCCATGGCCAAACCTATCACCAGCTGGGGATCAGGCGAATCGATGACCTACAGTTTTCATACGGTCTTCGTAAATTAAGCGACAATCTGATTCAGGTAAAAGCGGCTCTGACTCACATTTGCTGCTGGCGATGCTCATGCGCCGACTACGCGCGCCTGAAGCAGGTCAAGTTTCGCGCGCCCATACATCTGTCGCTTGATAAGTTTGAGGCGCGTGATCTGCCCCTCAGTCTGTCCGTTCGACCATGGCGAGACGATCGCGTTTCTGGCAGCCGTGTGGTCCTTTTCGACGCCATTGGCGAATGACCCGATAAGGCTGCCTTTGGCAATCTCCAGCCATTCATCGAGCTTTGCCGCTGACTTTGGGCGGATCATGGATTGGAAGTCCCCAATCGCTTTGCGCGCCGCGACCAATTCAGGGACGCTTGCCTCGATAACTGCCACCAGAATCGCTTCGGATTTAGCAAGCTCATCCCGTGCCGAGGTCATCAGGCGGGCAATAACCCTGGCGGAGGGCGTGCGTGCAAATCTACTTTGATTGGCCTTCTCAGCGAGGCGCCGGCGCTGTGCCCATTGCGAGATGACACCGCTCTGACCAATAAAGCCTTCGGTGCGCATCTCACGCCAAAGTGCCTGAGCATTGCGGGCGCCGCTTTCCCATCTACTGTTCAACCACGGCAACCAGCTATCCAGAGAGCTTGGCCAGGTACGGAAAACGTCCAGTCGCTGTCCGCGCAAAACGTCGCGAACGAGCTTTCGGCTATGACCTGTTTGCCGGACAATCTGCCTGATGGAGGTCCGTTGTTCGCCAGTTCCCGGATCGCTTCGTTTGCTTCCTTCCGACGTCGGTAGCCTTCATATTGCAGCTTCTCGGCATAGGTGAGAAACTTGGGATCAATGTCATTGTTGCCGACCGACCGTCTGATCTGCCGCATGGACTTGCTGACGGCGTCCAGAAACGCTCGACTTGAATTCTCCGTGAGATGCCAACGATCGGCAACCTGCTGAGCTTCAGGCAGCCCTTTTGCGATTACCTCGCCATATCCGCCGCCCCGGTCACGGGCAACAATCGATATCAACAGGCGGTTGGCAAGCCAGGCTCGAGACGTCTCCAGCGCTCGGTCCGGCAATAGGGTAACAGGCTTCCGGCGCTCCAGATCGCAAATGATCGCCCCCATAGCTCTGGCGCCGCCGGAAAGCGAAATCGTCAATGCCTATGACATGAAGCTCGTCAGTCTGATCAACCGCATGCCGGCGCACCGACCGGGGCGCCATGATCGCAAGAAAGGCGCGGTGGCCATCCAGAGGAAGGTCCAATGGTCGACGGACATATCGGCTCTGAACCCGGCGACTTAGCCGCCCGCAATCGGGACACGCCCCAGAGCCATACCGTGAACGCAGCAGGATTTGGACATCCTCGCCGATGCTCTCTGTACTGAGACAACAACGAAGCCTTCCGGTGCAAGGTTTGCGCGCTGAAATCGAGCGTGCATGGCAGATAATCCCATCGACGCGGCCAAACGATGTCATCTAAACAGCAGCCAAAGTGAGCCAGAGCAAATCTCGGTGGAATTCCCGGTTCGCGTGTGGAACGGCCCTGGATTCAAGAGCGAGATTACAAGAAATTTGGCAGCGGCACGAATGCGGTCATGTGTACGGCTTTTGTGGCGCAGGGCCATGGCTGCCTGCCCAGATGGGTTCCGCGAATGGCATCCAGACACTTCTACGGCATTGATGTGCCGTTGACCCGGACTGGATTGCTACCATTCGTCGGTTCGACCGATCGCCATCTTTTTCTATCGCCTTTGCCTCCTCGACACCGGCTCGTGGCTAGGCTACTGTCGGCTCCCGCCGGTACACCTCACCACGTGCCATCACTGCCCAGATCACTCCGGCGATCTTGTTGGCCGGCGCAGCCGCCGCGATCTTGCGCGGCCGGCGTTCCAGTAATTGCACTAGCCACGCACTTGCCCATTTCTCCTATGTTGGATTGCCGAAGGCTGGTTCCAGGTGGCGTGGTTCGTGATCTCTTCTCCCGGCGTATCGTCGACTGGTCGATAAATGCGGAGCGCGATGCGGCGCTGTTATGGATGCCCTGATGATGGCAATGTGGCGCCGGGGCAAAGCCGACGCGCTAGTTTATCATTCAGATCAGGGCTCACAATATACCAGCGAGCAATTCCAACGCTTGCTGGTCAGCATCAGTATCACTCGTAAGCGGAGCCGGTATTGTCAGGGACAATTCAGAAATGGAGGGCATCTTCTCCTTGTTCAAAACTGAACGCACAGCAGCCAAAACATATCGTACCTGTGATCAAGCAAGGGCAGACGTATTCGGATACATCGAGTGTTTCTATAATCAACGGCGCAGGCATTCAAAGCTGAACTATCTCAACCCTATGGAGTTCAGGACAAGGCGTTGCTAGCTTATCTTGCCGTCCACCAAACCGGCAGTAGCTCAGTTGGATGAATTTTTCGGTTGAAATTAAGGGCCGACGCAATTCCAGATTATAGCAGATCCGTTCTACTCGCCACATAACATATGACGCAACCATCGTGACGGTAAAATCAAGCTAGACTACACAGGCTGTAATGAGACAGTCCGACTTCCGCGGTTGCCGCAACCTCCCGCTGCTCGTTCTGGTGGCAATTATCGCCGGCTGCGCCGCAAGACCCTGCCCCCCTTATCTTCCCCGCCAGAGATAACGTCCGCCGACCTCGGGATGGCGACGCGGATTGCCTTTCAGCAGGGTGCTATCGCCGGCCGCCTCTACCAGCGGAGGGCCGATGCGAGGCGGCACGCGCGCTATGATCGTAACCGATGTGAGCCCCCCACGGGCTATGCTGTGATCTACCGTGAGGCTTCGGCGACGCGCTGTGGCATCCAGAATTCTCTGATTGCGGGGATAACGAGCGGGATGTCGTGGTAGGCGGTTTTGAGGTAGTCTTTTGTATTGATGCCGTTTGGCGGTGGGTTGATTGGCGCGCCGATCTGGTCGGCACAATAGAGCATGATCGGTAACATGAGGCCGCATTCGATACCGCGTGCCTCGCGCAGCGGCGCCCAGGCGCTCCATCGCAGCTTCATGGCATGGGCAAATCCCAGGCACCATGGTCCGGCGAATACGACGCCGGCGTCGGTGCGTTGGAAGATTGGTGCGTATGTTTGTGGCGCGGTCGAGAGGGTTTCGCTGATGGCGTTATGCCTGGCGACGATCGCCATAATGGCCTTGAGTGTTTTGCTATGCGCGGTGGCGATATTGCCCTTGGGTCCAAGCAGATCAAAGAACCATTCATCTGGGGAGATCGAGGAGGGACCAACGACAATGGCGGCGAGATAGCCGTCGAGCATCGAGACGCCATCGATGACGCGGTTCTGTTTCTCCAGCCAGGCGTCGAGCATTTCCATATCCATCGCACTGTCAGCCTGCGCGGTTCGGGTGCCAGCCTGCCTCATGCCGCAATGGCCTTTTGGGTCTGCGCCGCCTTCCAGTTCCACGGCAATAATTCGCCCAACGCATTTGCCTTCGTCGTGCCCGAGACCATCCGCTCCAGCACATCGGTGAGATAGGTCTGCGGATCGAGATCGTGCAATTTTGCCGTGTTGATGAGAGAGGCCAATATCGCCCAGCTCTCACCGCCGCCGGCGCTGCCGGCGAAGAGAGAATTTTTTCTGCCCAAGGCAATGGGCCTGATGCTGCGCTCAACGATGTTGCTGTCCACCTCCACCCGGCCATCGTTCAGGAACACGCACAGCCCGGCCCAATGACCCAGCGTGTAGCGGATCGCCTTGGCCAGCGTGGATTTGGCCGAAGTTTCCGCCAGCCTGTCGAGCAGCCAAGGCTTGAACGTCTCGAACAGCGGCAGGGTTTCCGCCTGGCGCACGGCCACGCGTGCTTCGGGGCTGGTGCCGCGGATACGCTTCTCGATGCGGTAGATTTCAGCAATGCGCAGCAACGCTTCGGCGGCGACCGGACAATCCGTTGCCTTATGCACCTCAAAAAACTTTCGCCGTGCATGTGCCAGGCAAAAAGCCAGCGTCACAGGGCCGCCGGCACGGCCGCGCCGGGTCAACCGATTATATCCGGCATAGCCGTCAACCTGCAGCACGCAAGCTTTGCCCGCGAGATGTTCCTCGACATGCTGACCTTTGCGATCCTCTGCATATAAATACACCACCGCCGGCGGCAGTGCTCCGCCCCAGGGGCGGTCATCGATCGCATAGGCCCAGATCCTTGCGATGCGCGTTCGTTTGCGGGTGCGATCCTGAACCGGCAAGGGCGTGTCATCGCAGAATAGTTTTGGCGCGCTCAAAACGATGGCGCTCAGCAATTCATGCAATGGCTTGCACCACCAAGCCAGCCGGGCGACCCAATGCACCAAAGTCGAGCGGTCGAGCATGATCCCCTGGCCGGCCAGCATCTGCGCCTGCCGGTTCAGCGGCATGTGCCAGGCGAATTTCATCACCGCCACATGCACGAGCAGCGCCGGGGTCGGCAGCCCGCCATCGACCGGTCGCGGCGGCGCCTTGGCCTGCACCACTGCCCCTTCACAAGAGCGGCAGCCATAGCGCGGCCGGTGAATGCGTTTTACGCGTAACACTGCCGGAACCACGTCGAGCATTTCGCTGACATCCTCGCCGATCACATGCAGCTTGCCCTGACAGCAAGGGCAAGCCTTGCGCTCCGGCTCGATCGTGATGTCCACCCGCGGCAGATGCACCGGCAGCCCGCCAATATTGCGCGCCGCCTTTCGCTGCGGCGGCCGGTTTGCGTTCGCCGGCGTTGGCGGTTTGGCGAGTTCCACCGGCGTGCCGGAAAGGTCATCCAAAGCGAGCGGTAACTGGGCCTCGGGCTCAACTTGTTTCTCGGATCGTGCACCAAACAAGGCCCGCTTCAAAGCCGCCACAACGGCCCGGAGGTTCTCGTTCTCCGCCCGCAGGGCTGTATTCAATGCCAGCAGATGCGCTGGATCATGCGGGGAATGTTGGTCATCCGACATGCACGCAAGCTACCAAACAGGCCCGCTGTGCCGCCAGCAAATTACAGCAATTTCTGCGAATTTTCCGCCGGGATCGAGGGCCTCACCAGCGCCGGAGAGCGTGCTGCAATCTGCGTCCAATCCATGCCAGCAAACAGCAGGCGTATCTGCGCGGGGCTCAGTGTGACGGCCCCGTCCTGCACCGGCGGCCAGGTAAATCCGCCTGCCTCCAATCGTTTGGTCACCAGGCAAAGCCCCGTGCCATCCCAAAGCAGCAGTTTAAGCCGGTCCGCGCGCTTGGCCCGGAACACGAAGACATCGCCCGCAAATGGATCGGCCGCCAAAACTTGCGCCACCAGGGCAACAAGACCATCCATGCCTTTACGAAAGTCGACCGGCTTGGACGCCACCATCACCCTTAACCCCGGCCGGGCCGGAATGCCCAGGATCATCGGGCTGGCCCGATCAGACCAAGCACCTGCCGCAAAACAGCCTGGTCAACCGCGCCTTCCACCCGGATCCGGGTACGCCCGATCTCTATCTCAATCGATCCCACGGCTTGATCCCGGGCCGAGGGCGGTCCAGCCGGTTCAGCCATAGGGCAACCAGCCACATCATCCACAATGCGCAACGGAACAAAATCCCCCGCCATCGCCAAATCATTCATCGCCTGGCGACGCCATGTCCAAAGTAAGCCCCGGCTCACCCCATAACGGCGCGCAACCTGCGTAACCACGGCACCAGGCGCAGCACTCGCGGCAAGAATCTCCGCCTTCTCCTCCCGCGTCCAATCCCGCCGCCGACGCCGCCCGGTGATCAGCTCAACACGATGGTAGCCATTGTCCTCATGACTGTGCTGATGTCTGGCTTTAGGACCGTCATTATCCACAATATCGCCCCACACAAATTCAGGGGCATACTGTCCAGTAAATCAAACCGCGCCGCGAGGTGGCGGACTCGCATCGGTTACCTATGATCTACCCCTAGCGAATCTCGCCGTCCATCTCGGCTCTCAACCTCCCCCCCTACCAACCGCTAATAACACGCCGATGTCCCTGCAACCAAAGGCAGCGACGCTGGAGCCTTCCACCAACGACACTGTCTCAGGTCCGGCGCAACCCTTACGGTAAATCCGGGTAACTTTGGCTATTCAAGGAGGCGATCAGAAAAGAACAAGCGTCCCACCCACATCTGCAGTGGAACAGGCTTCAACGTGGTTCGGTAACGCACTCTGCTACGAGGGTTGAAGTGCGGTCACCCGATCTAATGACTCGTCTCCCTTGTCTGAGGGACGAAAATAAGCTTCGAGGAGAAGCTGGTTCGCCCGAAGTAAACCTGCGGCTTCAAAATTCTCTGCCGCCTGAAGCTCCGCAATCGCCTTTGGCATGAACGATATTATTTTCGAGACTATATTTTCTTTAGCCATAAGCCCCAGCCCATTTTTCAATAAGTGTTGATATTCAATATGCCCTATATTTCCGAAAAGTAAACTTCTAGTTGAATTTTTTTAATATAATCGCTTCGATGGGCACTATACTGCCTATCGCAGTCGCAAGGGGCTCGTTTTACCAAATTAGCAGCCTGTCGGTTAACAACCGACCAGAGCCAAGAGAACTGGATCGATTTGACGCGATCGGGCCGCACTCTCGAAGATGTGCTCAACACAGCCTAACCACCTACAGCCACTGGAAGACAGGGTTGTCAGGTAAAACTTTATCGTTCGCAACTTCGCTGAAGCTCTCGAGTATTCTCGGAATTTCAACCGCAGGTCGCGCCTTCGAAAACATAAAGCCTTGAAGGTTATCGCAACCGATCCGGGTTAGGCCATCGCGCTGCTGCTGCGTTTCCACGCCCTCAGCGGTGACCCTTAGCCCCTTAGTATGAGCAAGATCAACGATCGCCCGAACGATCGCCTCATCACCGTGTTGATCTCCGAAGCCACTGATGAAGCTCCGGTCTATCTTAACGCGGTCTACGGTGATATGATTGAGCCGTGCGAGGGACGAAAAGCCGACTCCAAAGTCATCGATGGCAATTCGAACGCCAAGTGCCCGTAACGATAAAAGATTGTCTGCTGCGGCCCCCACATGACTGTCTGCGGCAGTTTCGGTGAGCTCGATTTCGAGACGTGATGCCGGTAAGCCGGTCATGCGTAGGATAGTTGCAACTTTCGTTGCGTAGAGAGGATTCGAAAGTTCGACGCCAGAAGCGTTGACCGCAACTGTTCGGTGTGGCCAATTGAGCGCCGCCTGACATGCCTCTCGGAGGACCCATTCGCCGAGCGTCTCGATTAAGCCGCTTGCCTCGGCAATTGGGATAAACACTTCTGGCGAAATCCAACCATGCTTGGCGTGACGCCAGCGCAGGAGAGCCTCAAATCCTGTGATTGCATAGCCGTTTGCCGAGTAGATCGGTTGATAATGCAGAACGATCTCACCTTCGACTTGAAGAGCAGCGCGTAAATCCATCTCGATTTCTTGCCGGAAAGTAATGGCATCGTCCATACTCGCGTCAAAAAATGTATAGCGCCCCCGCCCAGCGGATTTGGCACTGTAGAGCGCTATGTCAGCCTTTCGAAGCAATTCAATGCGACTATTTCCGTCTTGGGGAGCAATCGCCACGCCGATGCTCAGACCAACAAACATTCGATTACCGTCAAGGTCGAATGGTCTGCGAACCGACTCTACAATGCGCGTACACAGCGGCTCGACCTCTTCCCTGCTACAGACATTGACTAGCATGATAGTGAATTCGTCGCCGCCAATGCGGGCGACAACGTCTCCATCTCGAACCAAGGCGCGGAGGCGTGTGGCAAATTCTTTAATTAGCGCATCGCCGGCTGGATGGCCCAATGAGTCATTGACCTCTTTGAAACGGTCAAGATCAAGGTAGAGCAGCGCGATAGAAGCACCCCCGCGTTCATCGAGGGCCTCATCTACACACTCGTTGAAAAACATGCGGTTTGGCAGACTCGTCAGCGGATCGTGAAACGCCAGATGGCGCATCCGAACCTCACTTGCCCGTAGCATAAGTGAGCGACTACGGACAGCCGCCACGAAGCCCATGACAGTAATTAGCGCCAGGAAAAGAAGCGCCTCGAGTATAGGCATGGCTTTTGCCAGCATAGTGGTACCAGGTCGCTCTGGGCGCCAGATGAAATAACCAACCAGCCTGCCTGCATTATTATCAATTGGATAAGCTGCCTCGGTCGGGCTATGCATAGGAAGCCAGGCGAAATGTAGTCCGTCGAACAAGTATTCGCTTGTCAACTGTTGGACGAATGAGCCATCGAGGAAGCGAACTGCGACATGTAAATACTCGGTGCCGGCGACCTGCTTGATACTTCCTGAATCCGACACGATTGGTTTAACGCTGACAATCGCTGGGTGGCCGCAGATCACCATGATATCGGCGACGCCTGGCGAAAGTGTGTCCCCGGACATCATGGTACCGACGCCATCACGCATGTTATGTCGTAGGATTCGAACGAGCGGTGCAACCTGCGCGCCGATCGCGTCATAGGCCAAGGGAGCAGTTATTGTACCATTAGCGAAGGCATAAATCGGGATGTTTTGAGAATTCAGTACATAGGCACCATCAAAACCAAAATAGGAGTGCATCCAAGTGCCCAAATTGTTATCCATCCATTCTGTATCATCTGCTCGGGTCTTTTGGATCGCGGTGTCCCAAACGGTCGAGCTTTCCTGGTCGTGTGCGATCTGGGCACGCATTTGAGAGACGATATGAACGACTACTTCTTCTTGCCGTAGGACAGAAATCTGATCAGTCTGCTTCGCAGACCAAGTGAGGAGCAGAATTGCCAAAGCGCCAACTGCTCCCGTTAAAAGCAAAGCAGGAAATGCGCGTGTCAGCGTGAAGGCGACGTTTGCTTGATAAGTATTACGCCGTGCCACAATGCACTCCATCCCGCATGATGAGGTAATCAAATGCCAGGGGTTTGTTAAGATTCCATTTAGCAAAGATGACGTAGACTTAGTCAATTCAGAAACTTAAGCGTCAGCGTATTTAAGGTGGCCATCTAGCAATCGATCCACCGGCCATATCCTAACCTACATATACCGCGATGCCCGTTGTCCCTTTAAGCTTCATCGATCGTGGAAAGCCGCTGAGTTATTTCTCCATGAACTGATTCTGGTTGACATTTGACTTGTGCTTCGCCTCTCCCTGGCTGGTTTGACGGAGGTTTTCAGATGTGATCGCCATGGACTTAATCAGCGTGATCGGTCGTTGGCATATTCGTCAAAGATCCCTCTTAGCGGAATTAATCGGTGGACGGGGCTTATCGAGAATACCATCAGCAAATATTTGGGCCATAAGGTTTTGGCGCCAGAATTTACGCTCCCAGATCTGCGGAGTAAGTTGACTCGTTTGTTTATAGTCTTAGGCAATTTGACCTGAACCAATTCTACAAGAGCGATTCACTCTGCCATCGGATCGAAGATTTTAACAAAATTCATAAGAGTAAATTAGTAATTAGACCTTCATTTACGTTTTGTATGCAAGGGTAAAAAACATCCAAACGGTAGGATCGCAGTCAAGGGAAAAGAACATGTTCGGGAAGCTCAAAGAGGATAGGAACTTAGACGCGTGGCGCGACGAGGCATTCCTGACTCTGGAAGCGCTGAACCGATCACAGGTCGGGATCTCGTTTACATCAGACGGTCATGTCATAGAAGCAAATGCCAATTTCCTATCCGTATTCGGCTACACCCGGGCCGAAGTGGTGGGTAAACATCATCGCACTTTTGTGGAGCCAGTTTATGCAGGGTCGCAAGAATACCATGATTTCTGGCAAAAGCTAAAGTCGGGTGGGGCGGTTTCCGGACGTTTCAAATGTCGCGGCAAAGATGACAAAGTTGTCTGGGTGCGGGCCGCCTATGATCCGGTGCTCGATCGCTCGAAGCGCGTTATGAAAGTGATTGCATTCGCTCAGAACATTACTGCTAACATCGAGGCCGAAGAAACCCAGGCCCGTGAGAAGGCAAAGGCGGATCAAGAGTTGATGCAGGTCACCACTGCGCTCGCCGCGCATTTGCAGCGCCTTGCGGCCGGCGATCTGACCTCGACTATGACCGAGGAGGTGGCCGACGGTTACAAGCAACTCAGAGACAATTATAACCGCGCTCGTGAGACCCTGCGCCTGTCTTTGCTGACCGTGGTCAATGCTAGCGAAGCCATCCACCTCGGATCCAGCGAAATTTCATCGGCTTCCGATTTGATGGCTCGTCGTGCAGAACAGCAAGCCGCGTCGTTGGAGGAAACGGCTGCAGCTCTCAATCAAATCAGTACCACGTTAAAACGAGGTTCTGAAGGGGCCCAGGCTGTTGCCGTCTCCATGAACGCAGCCAAGGAGGAGGCCGTCAAGTCAGGGCAGACGGTCCTGAATGCCGTCGATGCCATGGCGAAGATCGCCACGTCTTCCAAGAAAATTGTACAGATTGTCGGCGTCATCGATGAGATAGCCTTTCAAACGAATCTTCTCGCGCTGAACGCTGGTGTAGAAGCGGCGCGAGCCGGTGATGCAGGTCGCGGATTTGCCGTAGTCGCCTCCGAGGTCCGGGTACTAGCGCAGCGCTGTTCAGCCGCCGCGAAGGAAATCAAGGGACTGATAACCGCGAGTTCTGGGATGTCGATGCAGGCGTGAAGTTGGTCGGCGACGCCGGCACAGCGCTCACTGGCATTGTTACGAACATTACGAACCTCGACCAACTGATGGCAGATATCGCTTCCTCAGCTAGAGAGCAAGCTACCGGGCTCGCCGAGGTGAACGCAGCGGTAAACCAGATGGACCAAGTCACGCAGCAAAATGCGTCCATGATTGAAGAGACGAATGCCGCCGCTTCCAATCTTCAGAAAGAAGTGATGGCGATGGACGAGCTCGTTCGTCGCTTTGAATTGGGGCGGGATAGGCGAAGTCAAGCTGCGGTGAGCAGCGTTCAAGGCTTTCCCGCTGTCCGTAAAGCCGCGAAACAAAAATCATGCCTGGGCGCCAACGTAACTACTGGCACCAGGTTGGTCGCCACGAGCGACGAGAATTGGGACGAGTTTTGAGACGTCCTCTCGATGGCATGGTCCATGGATTATTTTGCGCTCCGTCCATTTCGGCCCAAGAATTTAGCGCTTTAGAAGCACGGTTACCCCTGACTTTTGTAATAATAGGCGATTGAGGCGACAATATACGTGGCCCCTTGGAAGATATGGGCGCGCTGCGGTTGGCATTGGACGCCTCGAGCGTTCATTCTTAAGACCAACTCCGGGGTCGGCCTATGTCCAACCGGACCCCATGCCGCCTGTCGCCAATGGCCGCTTACTTTATTTTCCGCTCCACACCAGACAGGCCGCTATCGTCCGTTCTTTACCAAACTCGGAAGTTTTTCTCTGAACGTTTCGTTTCGACATTAAGAGAGGTGGCTTAATCGCAGTCAGAGACATACACCCTACATTGGCGACTTATTAAGCGGGGCCGAGCCTCTGATTGCGCACCCGCCGGGTGAGCGCTCTCTGGCAATCCGCCAGGCGGATCGCTTTTGTTAGGCCATAGGCTTCCTCAGACCAGTGTAGCATTACTCGTTATTCTCCGCAGTCATCACCCCGGACGCCTCAAGACGTGACTCGATTGCCGTGCCTCGGGCTCACGTGGGATAGCGGCGTTACCTGGCGTTTTTTCTTTCCTCATCCGCCTGTACCAGATCAGCCACGGTAACTTCGAGCACCTGCGCCAATTCATACAACGTGATCACGGTCGGATTCCTCTGCCCCCGCTCTAGGCCGGTCAAATATTGCTGCCTCACCCCTGACGGCACCTCGACTTCTTCTTACGTAAGGCCCATGACCTTGCGCAGCCGGGCAAAATTCCGTCCCACTAATTGCCGCATGTCGATGCGGCATGCGTCGCCCGCTTACACATTTTAAGTTTGTAAACTATAATGTGTATTGTACCTCGAGAGTGATATGGCGGATGCTGGGCAGAGCTTGCCAGGACCACAAAAGACATCACACTTTCTTGAGTTCGTCGGTTTTTGGGCCGCACACACTCGCCATGGCCTAGTTGGGACGATACGGATGTCAAACGGAGGCCATGCGGACATAAACATATGCACGATATAGAGCAGTCACCCTGGGATGACAGACAGCGTTGGGAGATGGCTGTCCAGGCCACGACGGGCTTGCTCAAAATTTTCTCCTTTCCGGAATTCTTTGCCGCTGCCGCCGAGAGCCTAGCCGGCCTCTTGGGCGCTGATGGCGTTGCCCTAATCGTCTACGATGGCCCTGAGCAATTGCGCTATAAACTGTTCCATGGGCTGGAGCAGCTCAACCAAACCCCCATAGTCAAATTTAGCTTTTCCGCCAGTGAAGGCACAGTCGGGCGCGCGCTCGTATCGGGTCAGGCACTGTTTACACCGGATTACCCCCATAGCGCGGATTCCATGCCTGATTTTGTCGCGGCGGGGCTGCGTGCCAATTTAGTTGTGCCGCTGCCTGGCCCCGCCGGTTTCAACGGCGCCATCGCTGTCGCCTGGCTGCACCATGAGCCTGCCCCCCCCCAAGCGCCACAAGTCTCGCCATTGCCGAAATGTTCGCCGCCCTCACCGGCTCCGCTATCTACCGTGAGGCCCTGGAGACTCGGCTTGAGAACCTGTCCCTCACCGATCCCCTGACGAGCTTGCCCAACCGGCGAACCTTTATGCTCCGCCTTGTCGACGCCCAAAAACGCGCCTGCCGGACTCAGTCATTGATGGCCCTCGCCGTGATCGATCTTGACGGCTTTAAGCAGATCAACGATGAGCTAGGCCACGCCGCCGGCGACCAGCGCTTGCTTCTCGTGGCCCATGCCATTCAAAGCGCCATACGCGATATCGACATGGTCGCGCGGTTTGGTGGCGACGAATTCGTTGTCATCCTCGAAGCTCTGCGTTCAACCCAGGAAGCTCTGTCGATCCTCAACCGCATCGTCATTGCCATCAGCATTAACTGCAATCGGTGGGATGATCAGCATAAAATCACCGCTAGCCTTGGCGCCACCCTCTATCCGTTGGATTTTTCCGAACCGGAAATTTTGCTCAGACACGCAGATGAGGCGATGTATCTGTCAAAGCGCCAGGGAGGTAATCAGGTTACGCTATTCCCCTAGCATCTTATTCCCCACCGCCATGATTTTTATTGAAGCTGTAGGGACCAAACAGTTAATCGGGCCGAGCCCCTGATTGCGCACCCGCAAGGGGTGCGTTTTTTGCTCGATCCGCCAAGCGGCTCGCTGTCTGGCCGGGCCCACGCCCGTCCCCAACCGGCAGAGCCTGCGCTACCCATTAGTTTCCTCTGTCAGCGCCCCTGGCGCCAGATCCGTATCCGTGACCCGCAACTCGGCCTCTCGGGCCTCAGGTACAGTCGTTTCCCCTCGCCTCGCCTTACCAATTGCCTTACCGCCCCTGCCCTTCCCATTTGTCACGGCTTTCGCCTGCTTCTCCGCCTGCCTGGCCGCCTTCGGCCGCATCACATTGATGGCGGCGGCATCGAGGGTGTTCTTGATGTGTGCTGCATAATGCTTCTCGATCATCTCGACCGAGGTCCGGCAGTTCTTCGCGATCTGATAAATATCCGCCCCTTCCATTAGCCGCAGGCAGATGTAAGTATGACGCAGACTGTAAGCCGTACGCGGCTTGCCATCCCGATCGGCCTTCAGCTTAGCCTTGTCCAAAATCCGGTTGAACAGCTTCAACTGCCCGCCCTGCGGGAACACCTTGTCCGTCGGCTCCGGCAATTCCACCGGCAGCTTCTCATTCGGGTTCGTCTTTGAGCAATTCCGCTTCTGCAGTCCCCGCGTTGGCTTCGGCCGGTTCAGCAGCCGCTCATAAGGCCGCACCGCCCCCGGCGTGCTCTTACAGAACCCCACCCCACGCTTACCCCGCACCTCGATCTCCAGGATCCTCTGCCCCGTGGCATGATCCGTCACGATCGCCACATCCCGGTGCTCCAGGTTCCCCGCCTCATCCGGGCGCAACCCGGTATTGTCCATGAACAGGATGTAGTCGTGCATCTGCTCAGCATTTTCCACCGGTATTGCGGCTGCGGCGGATTGCGCGCCCACTCCCGCGAGGCGGTATAAAGCTGCTTGTATTGGCAAACATAAGCGCCATGCTTGGTGCGTCCATACCAACGGTCGCCCTCAGAATGATAGATACCCGACTTAGTATTCAACCAAACCACCGTATCCTTGAAGGAATGCTGTTGGGCGGCGCTCTGCGCTTGATAGACAGTCTGCGCCTCTGTTAGGAGCGGAAGGGCTAGTAACGTCAAAAAGCTCAGCCTCCAAAAAAAGGCAGCCGACAATGTAACCCCGGGTTGTTTGGCAATTGAACCATTGCGGCAGATTTGCGACAAGCAACTTTTACAATCCAGCGAACCGGCTCCGACCATCTGGGGCGCAAACTCGAGTTAGGTCAGGTTCGCCTGACGCCCAGCCAGAAAATACGGACGGCGATCTATGACGGTTAACTTCTGTACAGATATCATCTATCGCCCGAGGATTAGAAATCGCCAACGCAAGAACCAAACCAGAAGGCTTAGCAACATTAAGAAGGAGGCACCCTCCTGCCGCGCTATCTGTTAGCAAAATGAATTAGTTAATTGGAATATATATGCAATATCAAGTCCTCTCCCGGATTTATAGCTCGCGAATCTACCATAGGTTGCACTATTGATATGCGGCATAGGTACGCTCACTAAGCATTCTCGGCTTGCAAAATTAGAGGTTTAATTAAATTCGGTTAACAATCACCTGTTAATAATTAGGACGCCAGTTTGTCTTCGCAAGCAGAACCTTATGAAGTTTGGGTGGGACTGCCGATACGGCTTGAAAAGGAAGCGCGCTATGTTTGTGATGGATAAGACGATCTCTTTTCACCCGACCCACGGTAACGCAGTAGATAAAAGAATTGATTCCACGCAAGGCGAACTGGAATGCTTTTTAACCGCTTTGGCGGTGGAAATGGCAAACAAGCTGGATGTTGATTACGTTTCGGCCTCGTTTTTTCCGAACGCTTTGCACCTCACGGATGGTATTCACGTCGGGGACAGCGAATTGCTTACTGGCGACATTTGCAGTTCTATCTTGAAACACTCGGGAGCCGCTCATATAAAGCCTCTTAATCGCATCGTAAAATATGCAAACGATCCGGTTTTCTCCTCATTTCCGTTCATCAAATCAGTCATTGGAACCACCATTATCGGCAGAAAAAAAGAAACCGTTGGGATGCTTTGCGCGTTTAGCTCCTCAGTCTCTCATTTTTCAGACAAAAGCACTGCCGTTATAAGCCATTATGCCCTCCGCGCCGCAGCGACACTCGAGATTATAAATCTAGCCGAAACAATGAAGTCCATAACCACTATCAGAGATGCGTCGAAAGCGTTGGATCAACTGATTATCCACGGATACGAAGAGGCCGCGAACCATGTTGCTACGGCGATCTATAACAGCAGAAATCTGCCCAGTTCCGTGACCCATATGACGTGAACCGTGTCGCGGCTTACCATTTACTGAATACTAACAAGTTCTTCGTATTATTGCAGCAGTTGGCGGCCTAAAGTTTTCGGAGGCAACCCACATCAAGGACCTTTTCTCGCTTCTGCGTTGGGCAGAAAACCCTCGCGATCGGGAGGCGGGATTCAGAATCATGCAACTTCTTGCGGGAATTGACGATTATGCGGTGGGGCGTGCCATCGTTGGCATTTGCTCTGAAGGACGCAAGGTCGATCCCCAGGGTGACAAACATCCGCAACACATTCTCTCCGCATTGGCACCGCTGGCTTGAGCCCGCCCATCGGTGCGGTGTTCCGTTCACCAGCTTGACCGAAAATGAGCGCCTAGTGGACGGGACGAGCGCGCCGATTTGATTTGCCCTGGATGAGAGCCGGCCGCTCGCCTGCATTGCCCGCATCTGCACATGCTGGACCTCCGTGAGGAAACTCAAGGTAGGCGAGGTCGCAGCCGACCTCTTTCGGTTCCTGACGAAGGGGTGAATAAGGGTATCCCCCGGTGAGTGCCGTCTTCTGAGGTTTTGGATTGGTGTCCATAAGTACGTCCTTAAGGTCGTCATTATGGACGGGACGGATGGAGATTATTACGGGTGTTGAACGCCGGCGGCGTTGGCGTGATGAAGAGAAGCTACGGATTGTGGCTGAGTTGGATGCGCCTGGGGTTGTGATTGCGGATGTGGCGCGGCGGCATGGCGTGGCACGCAGCCAGATTTTTGATTGGCGCCGCAAGGCTCGGTCGGGCGAGTTGGGCGTGATCTCGGTTTTACCGGAATTTTTACCGCTGCGGGCGCGTGAATCTGTTGAGCCGGCTTTATCTTCCTTGAACGCCGATTTGGCACCAGCACCGGCGCGATTTGGCACTGGGCAGTTGGAACTGAGTTTTCCCGGCGGCGTTGTCCTGCGCCTCTATGGCAAAGCTGACGCCGCAACACTGCGGGCGGTGATTGCGGTAGCGAAGGGATGATCCCTGTTCCGTCTGGCGTCCGGGTCTGGCTGGCCAGCGGTGTGACCGACATGCGCCGGGGCATGAACGGCTTGGCGCTGCAAGTGCAGCAGGCATTGGGCCGTGACCCCTATGCTGGCGACCTGTATGTATTCCGCGGCAAGCGCGGTGATTTGGTAAAAATCCTTTGGCATGACGGGCTGGGCATGTCGCTCTACGCCAAGCGGCTGGAGAAGGGCCGCTTTGTATGGCCGACGCCTGTTGATGGCAGCGTGGTCATTTCTCCTGCACAGCTCGGCTATATGCTTTAAGGCATAGATTGGCGGAACCCGCAGCAGACCTGGCGGCCCAGCGTGGTGGGATAAAACTTTTCGGCGTTGCCTGCATTTTTGGGGGTCCCAAACGCGCCAATCCATGATTCACTCGTGCTATGGAAGTGCTGCCTGACATCTTGCCGGAGGATCCCGCCGCCCTGCGTGCGGCGTTGCTCGCCGAGCGGACGGCACGGTTAGAAGCAGAGCAAAAGCTTTCAGGTGCGGCGGCGACAATTGCGCATCTGGAGTTGATGATCGCCAAGCTGCGCCAGGATAAATTCGGCGCCTCATCCGAGCGCAGCAAAAAACTGCTCGACCAGATGGAACTGCAGCTCGAGGAACTTCAGGCCACACAATCGGAGGAGGTCAGCGCCTCCGAGATCGCGCGGCCGGCCCCAGTGTCACGGCGCAAACCCGTGCGAGGCCCGCTCCCCGAACATCTGCCGCGTGAGCGCGTGGTCATTGCGGCACCCGGAGCCTGTCCCTGCTGTGGCGGCACCCGCCTGGCCAAGCTCGGTGAGAGTGTCACCGAGACGCTGGAGGTCATTCCCCGGCAGTGGAAGGTGGTGCAGACGGTGCGGGAAAAATTCTCCTGCCGCGATTGCGAGACCATCATTCAGCCGCCGGCGCCATTCCATCCCATTGCGCGTGGCCGCGCCGGACCGAACCTGCTGGCCACCATTCTGGAGCAGAAATTTGGCCAACATTTGCCGCTCAACCGATTGAGTGAAAGATTTGCCCTCGAGGGCATCGAGCTCGATACCTCCACTCTTGCTGATTGGGTTGGCGCCTGCACCGCGACATTGGCCCCACTGAGCGACATGATCCGCGCCCATGTCCTGGCAGCTGAACGTCTGCACGGCGATGACACCACCGTGCCCGTACTGGCCAAGAGCAAAACCACCACCGGCCGGTTATGGACCTATGTCCGTGACGACCGTCCCTTTGGCGGGCCGGCGCCGCCGGCTGCGGCAGATCGATACCATCTTTGACCTGGAGCGCGATATTAACGGCCAAAGCGTCGAGGCGCGTCAAGCCGTGCGCCAAGCGCAAATCAAGCCACCGGTCGAGGCTTTTGAGACCTGGATGCGCGCCCAGCGGCCCAATCTGTCGCGCCATGCCGAGATCGCCAAGGCCATGGACTACATGCTCAAACGCTGGCCAAGCTTCACGCGGTTCCTGGATGATGGAAGAATTTGTCTGACCAATAACGCCGCCGAGCGAGCGCTGCGCGGCATCGCTATGGGCCGCAAAGCCTGGCTGTTCGCCGGATCAGACCGCGGAGGCGAACGCGCCGCCGCAATCTATTCCCTGATCGTCACCGCAAAGCTCAACAATGTCGATCCGCAAGCCTGGCTCGCCGATACCCTCCGCCAGATCAACGATCATCCGGTACGCCAACTCAACCAACTCCTCCCTTAGAACTGGAAGCCGTAATCCAAATCAGCGACGCGTCACTCACCGGATGGGTACGAATAAGGAGGCGGCCATCGTCAAGCTCTTGTTTCTGTTCTTAGAGGACGTTCCGGCCGATAATCAATAAAATGCCTCTTTAAGTCAAACTTCAGGGGTTGCCAATTTGGACTAATGCGACGTAATTGACTTGGGATTCACCTTTCCTAAAAAGTTGGACGGCAGAAGTTATGATCAGTGATACCGAGTGGCTACAGATGCTACGGGACAGTGCGCAACAGCAAACCGTTATATTCGAAGGTCAGCCTCTGCCAAGTTTCCCCGGAGATGAGCTACAGCTGAACACCGTAGGCAAGTCTGGAGTTCATGCTGTGAACGAGGCGTTTGCCTTCTATAGTCGGTGCAAAGAATACTTCGAAGCGATGGGAAAATCACTCCAGAAAGGCTCATCATTGCTGGACTTTGGAACAGGATGGGGACGTATCGCTCGTTGCTTTATTCGAGATCTCGGGCTACGCGAGGTATTCGGTACGGATGTCACCGAAGAGTTCGTTCAGATATGCCAAAGATCGTTCAGAACAAATAACTTCATTGTGAACAACCCGTATCCGCCTACACCGATACCCGACGAACGATTTGATTTCGTTGTAGCTTACTCAGTGTTTTCTCACTTATCCGAGGATGCAGCTGCTGCCTGGATCAACGAGTTTTGGCGAGTGCTTGTCCCGGGTGGAGTCATTGCGGTGACCACGCGAAGCCGTGATTTTTTTACCGTTTGCGAAGAATTAAAGGGCCTACAATTATCCGGGTATAGCATGGCTCTCTCGGAGCTATTTCAAGATTTCAACCAAGCTCGGCAAGATTACGATTCTGGAAAATTCGTACATTCTAATATTCCAGGCGTCGGTGGCGGCGGTCGCATGAACTCAAGTTTTTATGGAGAGAGTTTCATACCCGAAGCGTACGCCCGTCATAAATATCTTCCCCGCTTCGAGTTGGAATATTTCGTCCCAGGCGACGCTTACCTCGAGCAAACATCTTTGTTTTTTAGAAAGGTCACATAAGTCGACTAACTGCTAGCTTGTAAATGCTGTCGAGGGATACACGAGCCACTGCATTAAACAGAAATAGCAGTTTTTAAACCCCGCCCGGCTAATTGATGGCTGGCTCAGCGCGCTACTGACGTGATGGGTTTAAGCATTAAGCGTCGTGTGTAGCCGCAATATCTCCAAATGTGTTCAGACATAAATTGGCCCATTATAAACCAGCACTTAGATTTGGACCGGATACGGATAAGGCGTGGCAGGGAGCTTCGAGCGGCTTACGTGAAGCACTCAATTGTGCTTTTTGAATGCGTGAAAGAGTGATTTTCGTCTGACTAGCGCATCGGAAATTAGACAAGCTTTCGACAGAACGGCGTGTCGCAACGTAGCGAGCGCAGAAACAGACGTTCCGACCTCGGTGGTGCTCAGTCGCCTCCGAAGAGGGTATTATCATACCCCTCCCAGTCCGCTGATTTTGAGGTTGTCTTTGTAAGGAATGTCAGCTTAGACTGCTAACTTACTAATAAAAACAACTCCGCATTTTTGGGTCTAAATTCGTGCGCTCGGTCTAGCAGTTTGCTGAAAAACCCCGAAACTTGGTTTTATTTTTTCTGATTTAGCTTTGGGGCCTGGATTTTGGTTCAAGTGATTGAAGTTTCTTGCCGGTTTCTGGACTTTTTTCGTCCAGCGGACAGACTCGTCCCTTATATTGCCACCATTTTTGGAATGCGTACCAGATTATAGGCGATCAGGTTGAGCATGAAGGTGCCGGCGACCCGCGCAACGCCGCGCAGCTTGGTCTTGCGCATCGTGCCGTGCTGCTTGCCCCAGCCGAATATGCACTCGATCATCGCCCGGCGGGTCTGCGACATCGCATAACCGGGATGGCGCGTGGTGCGTCCGTCAATCGCGCTGCGGCGGTGCCTGCCGGTTTTGGTCTCACCGTTGTTTTGTGTGACATGCGGTGTCACGCCGGCGTCGCGCAGATTGGCGACATGATCGGCGGTATCGTAAGCCTTGTCTTCGCCTACGGTGATCCGCCCGGCGGCCGACTTGGCTTTGGCTTTCAACATCGCTTCCGAGGCTTCACGCTCAGCCGTGCCTGTGGCCTGGGTCACTCGGCCACCCACCGCCAAGCCGTGCCGGTTGTCCATCAGCGCGTGCCCCATATACGAAAGCTTTGCCTCCCGCCCAGCGGCCTTGCGGTACAGCCGGCTTTCCGGGTCGGTGGTGCTGGCATGGGTATCGTTCTTACGCTTCTGACCGTGGAAATCCGAACCATCATCGTCGCTGCCATCCTTCGGCCGGAAGCTCTTCTGCGACGCCCACGCCTCGATCAGCGTGCCGTCCACCGAGAAATGCTCATCCGATAGTAGCGGCGTCACCCGCGGGTGGTTCAGCAGCCGGCTCATGAATTTCTGGAATATATCGCCGTTCTGCAGGCGCTCGCGGTTCTTGCTAAACGTGGTCGGGTTCCAGACCGGATCATCCGGGGATAAGCCCACAAACCAGCGGTACAGGAGATTATAATCCAGTTGCTCCATCAACTGCCGTTCCGAGCGAATCCCGTACAGCACCTGGATCAGCAGCGCGCTCAGCAATTGTTCAGGCGGCACCGAGGGCCGGCCTTCCCTGGAATACAGCCAGGCAAAGCTGCGGCTCATCTCATGCAGAACATCCCGCACCAAAGCACGGATCGCTCGCAACGGATGGGTCGCCGGAACCCGTGTTTCTGGTGAAACATACGAAAACATCCCGCCCTGATCTCGAAAAGAACCCCGCACCCCACGCCTCACAAAACCTGCCAGCCAAAGTGAATCACATCATAATCCCGGCCGCCAGGAGTTTTTCAGCAAACTGCTAGAGCAAGTGAAGCTCATAAGGCACAGCTGCACCGCGTACCAGGGGCCAACGGCCGAACATCTTAATTATTCCGCAATAAATCTGCTGATCCGCATTTCATTATGCGTGCTGTGAACTACTTCATTCCGGCGGTAAAAAGTAAAAAGCTTAGTAATCTAATCCGCGATTCGTGTACCGAACCTTAACCAATAAGCATTTACACTATCAACTTAGCGTGAGTTCAACAGGTCGCAAAATGCCACCTCCGAAACTTGGAGACCGCAGGTGGCGCCAACATTTAGCAGTGTTACGACTATTTCTGGAACCGTAACTTCCGCAACCGTTGCTTGGGGAGGCACACTGAACGTAGTCGCCGGCGGGGAGCTAGTGTCCACATCACTACAAGAAGACGGGGAGGGAGCCAGTGATCCGATTGTCAATGTATCCTCGGGCGGGAGCGCGATTGACACTGTAGTCCGGTCAGGAGGGGTTTGATTGTGCTGCCCGGCGGGACGATCTCTGACTCTCTTGTCGACTATAATGGCGTAATCTCTGTTGGTAGTGGTGGAATAGCTACACAATCTACAATTACGGCTGGGGGCGCGGAGCTCGTAGAATCCGGTGGAATATCGACCGGTGCAACGATAACTGGCGGGCTGGGACAAGGGACCACGGTCAATTTACTGGGTTTTTCAGAGGGCAGCCAGATGGTAATCTCCGGTGGCGCAGTGGACGACTCATTTGTCGGGCCTGCTGGAATATTGGACGTCTATGCTGGTGGCAGCTCGTCAAATACAACGATCTCAACGTCCGGAACCTCTATCATATACGCAGGAGGTGTCTCCAATAATCTCCAAATTCAAAGCGGTGGAGAAGCAGTTGTAGAAGCCGATGGAACGTTGCATGGGGCAACAGTCGCATCCCATGGCACGCTTCTAGCTCTTCCAGGGTCTGTGATCGATGGAATTTCTGGTTCTGGGACAATCATTGCTCAAGGAGTCGCGAAGGGTATTTTCCCCGCAGGTGGCGCCCCCATAATTACAAATTATGGCGCCGTTTTGAACGGAGGGACGCTTTCAGGAACCGCCACCGACTACGCGCTTGTCGGCGGGACAATCAACGCTCTGACGGTGCTTAATCACGGAACAGCCATTGCCTATTCCGGAGCTTCGCTTAACGCTGATATTATTCAGAACCTTGGAACAGTAATCACAGATGGAGGAACTGCAAACAATCTAACTATCGCAAGCAATGGTATGGGGATAATTGATGCCAACAGTACCAACTATGATACTCACATTCAGTCTGGCGGAATGCAAATCGTACTTTCTGCCGGAACGGCAACTAACACAATAATTCAGCAGGGTGGAAGCCAGTATTTGGCATCTGGTGGGACTGCGCAACACAGCACCATCGGGCTCGGCGGTATAGAGATTGTTCACCAGGGGGCAACGTCCTTTGATCCTCATATCAATGCCGGTGGAATTGAAATTGTGAACACTGGCGGCACAGTTTTCGACCCAGTAGTAGAAAATGGCGGGTTCTTGATTAACTTGACCGGAGGCAACGTCGTCGGCGGAAGCGCTACAAATCTGCAGAACGCCTTAATTGACATAAATAAATTGACCGGTAATTTCACGGAGACTAGTAATTCTGCGGATATCTCGATTGCAAGCGGGCATGTTGCGGTAATCGAAGGTTCTTTAGCGGCTCTTCAAAATATTACCGTCACCAGTGGTGGAACACTCGATGTTGCGGCAGGTTCTACGCTAAACTCTATTGAACTAGATGGTGGTGCGCTGAGTGTTGCGCCCGACGCTCATATTGGCAGTGTCACCATCGATATAGGCGTGCCAGGTCAATTTACCAACGCGGCGAACACAGATATTTCGACACTTTTGAATAGTGAACTTAGAGCCATTCCTACCGGAACCTCCATCACGGTAATCTTCAATCCGGGCGACTATGGGGCAAGCAGTCCAATCCTCCTCGGAAACAATACAAGTGTTCTTGGAAACGGGGCCACTCTAGGCGCTTTAGCTAATTTCAACGGCAATGAGTTAATTGGCAATTTCGATCAGCAAGTTAACGGGTACACATGGACCATCAACAATATTGACGGAAGTACTACGGTGGTTGATGGAGGTGTCGACGGGGGAGCTTTGTCAAATGTGGCTACCACGACAAACGACATCGGTACAAACCCCTCAACGTCTCTGCAAGCCGAACTTCCAGTATTGAATACTGAATACGCTCAAGCAGATAACTCAACGCCAATCGTTGATACAAATATTACTGTCCGAGGCATGACGCTGGTCGAAGGAGGATCGATATCGGGGCAAAGCACAATGGGTTTAGGCTATGGTTCAGTCGGTCGCGGTATCTGGTTAAACGACTCGTCGAATGTTTCGATCTCCGACAATGTTCTGATTTCCGGGTATTCAGGCATGTCGCTAGTAGACGATAGTAATATCGTTGTCGCGAATAACATTATAATCGGCTCCGTTGTACCAATAGACGCGTGGAGCGGAGCCTCCAATTTCGTTGCCGAAAATAACCTTTTGTGGGAGTATTCTAGTACTTGGTCATCTGGTTCGACCGGAGCCATACAGTTAAACGCGAGTGCTAATGCGTATCCATCGAGCCCGGGCTTGAACAATAATGGAACGACCACAAACGATGGACTAATTGGGAACAGCATATCCGGGATAGGCTCGCCTACTTGGGGTATTGCAGCCGATCCATTGTACCCTTATGGCTCGACAAGCGAATCAAATATTACAGAGCAGGGGAATATAGATAACGCTTTGGGAAATAACATGGGCGGCTATTACTCTGTAAACGTCAAAAACATGACGCTAACAGATAATGTTTATGCCGGTGGATCGCAGAACGTGGTAAACTCTGATGCAGCGGCCGGAGCAGTTCAAACATCGATTACCACCGCAAATGGTGTCGTTTCAGGAAACGTGGTCCTGGATAACTCTGGAACGACCACCTCATCGGCCATTACCAATAATAATATCAATCCTACCACAGTCGACAATTCCGTTTTCGCCGCTTCTTCGGTGACTGCCGGATCGATTTCGACTTGGGGTTCACAGGTACGAGCACGACCGCCGGCAATTTTGTTACTGGTTCGAACTCTATTGCTGGAGCAAGCGTCGAGCCCCCAATCTTTATATCAACCGTTCCTTACATTCAAATAACTACTCAAACGATTGAACTAACAGGTTCTCTAGCACCTGAGATTCTTGATTTGAGTAGCAACAGTGATGTCTCAGTTACGCTCTCTTCAATATTTGGGACCATTTCTTCCGGTGCAAATTTTGGAACTGAGTTTCACACAATTGTGAATCAACACGACGCGCTGATCATTCAGGGATCTCTAGGAGAGGTCAATCAGGACCTAGCGTCATTACAATATGTCGCAAGCTTTGTGGGTACTGACGACGCACTAGAGATCAGCGTGAGCGATACAGGCGGACATTCCATGACGCATTATGTTCCGATATTGTGGAACAGTGATGCCGGAACAAACGCCTCGCTACCAGAGACACTTGCTGCGGGACTCTTTGCATCTTTGACCACAGGAACAAATCTGACCGGCGAGGTTATAATTGCCACCACCGATAGCGTTATCAATATGGGCACTACGGTAAGTGCTGTGTTTGCCAGTGCGGGAAATAATACCGTAAATTCCGGAATCGGGCCGGAATATGTCTCAACTGGTCAAGGTACGGCGGTGGTAAATCTCGGCTCCTCCGGAGATATCACAATTGCCGGTGGTGCCGGTGCACTAATAGTTAACGGTACTGCAGCCGGTTCTTCGAGCCACTCTCTCATCGAATCGGGACAGTCCGCTGCGTCGATTACAGGCGGGGACGGAGCAATCTCAGTAGTGGGTGGACAAGGGAATTTGGTGTTCCAAGGTGGGGCTGGGTCTACTTTTTTGACGACTGCTCCAGAAGGCGGCGGCAATTTATCAGCAAATCTCGGAGCAGGGAACTCCACAGTTTTCGCTTTATCTGGTGATTCGATCATTAGAACTCAGAACGGCACAAGCAATACGATTGTTGAAGGGTACGGGAACAGCCATGTATTTTCCAATGGCCTGGATACGATCACCGGCGGCTCGGGCTCGATGTGGGTACAGACCGGCCAGGCTGACACAACCATCACCGGCGGCGCCGGAGCGGCCACGGTAACCGGGGGCAGGGCAATCTCTCCTACCAGGGTGGGTCGGGCACAACCTTGCTGACGTCGGCCGCGACAAATGGCGGTAGCATGACGCTGCGCCTTGGAACCGGCAACTCCACCATCAACGCGCTATCGGGCAATGACTACATCCAGACCCAGGCTAATACCGAAAACAGCCTGTCGGCCGGCAGCGGCAACGATACGGTGATTTCCAACGGCCTGGATACGATCACCGGCGGCTCGGGCTCAATGTGGGTACAGACCGGCCAGGCTGACACAACCATCACCGGCGGCGCCGGAGCGGCCACGGTAACCGGGGGCAGGGCAATCTCTCCTACCAGGGTGGGTCGGGCACAACCTTGCTGACGTCGGCCGCGACAAATGGCGGTAGCATGACGCTGCGCCTTGGAACCGGCAACTCCACCATCAACGCGCTATCGGGCAATGACTACATCCAGACCCAGGCTAATACCGAAAACAGCCTGTCGGCCGGCAGCGGCAACGATACGGTGATTTCCAACGGCCTGGATACGATCACCGGCGGCTCGGGCTCGATGTGGGTACAGACCGGCCAGGCTGACACAACCATCACCGGCGGCGCCGGAGCGGCCACGGTAACCGGGGGCAGGGCAATCTCTCCTACCAGGGTGGGTCGGGCACAACCTTGCTGACGTCGGCCGCGACAAATGGCGGTAGCATGACGCTGCGCCTTGGAACCGGCAACTCCACCATCAACGCGCTATCGGGCAATGACTACATCCAGACCCAGGCTAATACCGAAAACAGCCTGTCGGCCGGCAGCGGCAACGATACGGTGATTTCCAACGGCCTGGATACGATCACCGGCGGCTCGGGCTCAATGTGGGTACAGACCGGCCAGGCTGACACAACCATCACCGGCGGCGCCGGAGCGGCCACGGTAACCGGAGGGCAGGGCAATCTCTCCTACCAGGGTGGGTCGGGCACAACCTTGCTGACGTCGGCCGCGACAAATGGCGGTAGCATGACGCTGCGCCTTGGAACCGGCAACTCCACCATCAACGCGCTATCGGGCAATGACTACATCCAGACCCAGGCTAATACCGAAAACAGCCTGTCGGCCGGCAGCGGCAACGATACGGTGATTTCCAATGGCCTGGATACGATCACCGGCGGCTCGGGCTCGATGTGGGTACAGACCGGCCAGGCTGACACAACCATCACCGGCGGCGCCGGAGCGGCCACGGTAACCGGGGGGCAGGGCAATCTCTCCTACCAGGGTGGGTCGGGCACAACCTTGCTGACGTCGGCCGCGACAAATGGCGGTAGCATGACGCTGCGCCTTGGAACCGGCAACTCCACCATCAACGCGCTATCGGGCAATGACTACATCCAGACCCAGGCTAATACCGAAAATGAGATATCCCTAGGATCTGGATTTGCCACCGTGGTATCGGGAGGCAGCGACCTAATCCACGCAGGTCCTGGTTCCCTACTTGTCGAATCCACTATGAACGCACAAGATACCGTCATCTCCGGTAGCGGAAAAATTATAGCCGAGAACATCGGTCAAAACTCTAATTTAAGCATCAATGTCGCCTCGAACGGCGCCACAATTAACCTTGGAAAGGGTGACGCTGTAACCATCGGTAGTAGCGACAATACAGTTGCTGCAGCCAATAATATTTTAGTAAACAACATACTCTTTTCAGAGACAAATGGAGGAAACGTCATAAATTTAGGCTCCAATGACTTCTTTAGCTCAAACGAAAGATCTAGCGGTGCTGGCAACGTGTTGAATGTCATTGGAAGCAACAACTCGGGTTTTATTTCTCCTCAGGACATTAGCAATATCAGCCTTGCAGGGGCTGGAAACCTCTTTGTACTTGGTGGAGCAAGTCATCAGGCAGGAGCTGCTGCCATCGTAAATGGCTCCGACACGCTTTCCGTATTGACCAGTGCCAACAGCATCAATGCTGATAACGGTGCTACGCTATTTGTGACGTCGGATGATAACACTATTGCCGGCAGTAACGCCAAGCTTACTCTTCAAGGCCAGGGCAACATCATAACACTGATAGGTAATGCGACCGTTTCTGACGCCAACCCCTGGACCCATGCAACTCAACAGACTCCCATATCGCCACAGAATGAGTTTACCGTCCAGGGCGGGCAGTTTAATCTTGGCGGTCTCGACACACTGTTGCAAACAAACTCAGCCGCAGCCATAACATTAGCCGGCGGAAATAGTGTTATGCTCGACGGCAACAATGACAGCGTTGTTGCGAACGATCAAGTTTATGGCGGGAACCAAATCGTTATAAATGGCTCCAACGACAGCGTAAATGTCCAAAATATCTCCGATGGTACAGCAACGATTGATGCAAATATTAATGCTTTTGTGAACGTTACGGACTCACATGGCCCGAAGATTGGTGGAGTGAATAATAACAACAATGAACATTTGTTATTCATTGGCGGATCAGGTAGCTCCAGCACTGTGTTGGCAGCAAACAGTAATACCGAGGTCACAGTATTCGGCGGCGCCAGCGGGAATAATATCGTTTCTGGTGGTAAGATTGGAAATAACTACCTCAACGGCGGTAGCGGTAGCGGTGATCTTTTCAGAGCGGGAGGAACTAATGACTTATTGATCGGCGGATCACATGGATCCAATACCTTGGTGTCAGCAATGGGAAATGAGACGTTGACCGGCGCAGGGCTTGGCAACGATTTGTTTTCTATAACTGGCGGAGGTGGCACCGACGTGATTGGTGACTTCACAGGACATTTGATCGTGGCCTCAAACCTCTCGGTCACAAACGAGGCGGTCATCGGCGGCTCGTTAAACGTCGTACTTAGTGATGGTACGCATGTAGTATTTCAAAGCCTTACCAATGTCAATCAACAAGCAAATATTTTCAGTTCCATGCGCCAAGTGTGGCTTGGACACAGCTAACAGCGGCCGTTATGCCAGCATACTACAACCCAAAAACTAGCATGCCGCTGCAGGTGCCCCCTGTCACCAGCAATGCCTCCGCCTGAATGTTGAAGCTAACGTGATCGAGGCAGCGATGTCAAAATGACGATGTCTGTGCAGCGAGACTAGAACCATACCCGATTTCCTAATCTCTTTTTTAATGGTGCATTTTTTATTAGACAGGTATCGGGTAACGACGCCTTCAGTAATTGGGCAATTGAGCTTGTATATTACCCATAAAAATTGCCATTTTCAATTTTTTCAGCGACCCGTTTAATCGCCAGGGATAAGCGCCATTAACCCGGTCTGAATTCAACTTTCATCAGTCTCGACGAAAAAAAAAGAAACCTCTACCTTGAGTAGCTGAGCTACTTCAAAGAGTCGGGAGGCGCTTATTCGATTTTTACCGTTTTCATATTTTTGTAACTGTTGATACGTAATGTTAAGGTTTTTTGCCAAACTTTCTAGGCTTATCCGATGAAATGCTCGCCTCAATCGAATCTTGCTACCTATTAGCTTATCGAGATCGCCAGGCGATCTTGGCGTAATAAACGTTTCCGTTTGCATAGTGCGATGTTCCCTGTGTACCACAACTAGATACGCAATTTCTAACGAGTGATACATCACAACTTTTGCGTACGATCACTCCGCTAGCAACTCTAGCAGAGTAAGTAATGTATCTCAAGAAACGCGGTCTTATTAAGTTATGATATGATAACATTCACAATGGAACGTGGATCGAGGCGTCATGAATATGGAGTCCGAAGCTTTAATGTTATGGACAAGATTCGTCAAATGACGCCCCTAAAGGTGCTCTGATCTGATCATCAACTTCCGGGTACCCACCTTGTTATAATGGAGTGGCGCTACGGCGCGCTTAGACAACATTTCGGCGGTACTTTACGAAGCAGCATTAAGTATTTCATTGAGGAGGTAGCTAGCAACTTTAGTGCAAGCCCATCTAAAAGGAGTAAACTAGCACCGCGTTCAGCATGTTCTCAGTCGATATTGACATCACTGTCCGAAATTCAAACGTGACAAGAGGGCTGATCAATAGCGAACCCCCGGCAAATATTGCATCGACGTCAGGTTAAGCCCTGGGATATCTTCAAAATGTTAACATACCATTATGAGCATGACGTAAGGGTTTTAAATAACTCTCTTACGTGAGGTGGTAACCATTTCCAATCTCAAGGTCGTCTGCAAGTTTCGTCAGTCCGCAATCTCAGCTCGTATATTATCTGGCGGGCTACTGCAGGGAGAGATTGACAAGGTGCTTTTGGATTTGATGCATTTATATTTCCAACGAAGTCAAATTCGTCGTAGAGCTGATAAATCTCCGCTTCAACTTAAAACAGATCCTTTTAGTGCATATAAAGTTCTGCTGTAGACAATGGAGCATGCTAGGCAGAGGCGAAGACCTTACCAAAATACGTTTGAATCCATAGACCCCTTCCGGGGCCTACAAAAGAGTAATGTTACGAGATGTAAACCATACGAATCCGATCCACTAACAAATCGGCGACTGGCCACGACCAATCAGGATTCAACCGTATGGCCTCAACGACCATCAATGTAGCCCAAGGCGGAAACTTTCTCTGGGACGCTGGATCAAAAACGGTACCAGCAAAAATCAAAGAAAGATCCTAAAAGGGCAAGGAATATTATCGGTCGCGCCCACCTAATGCATATCGTATTGACGTACCCGTGGCCAACGAACTTAGATTCAGGCACGAAGACCAGCATGGCTTAAATTCTCTAATTTTACCGAGTAACACATGGCTGCACTGGATTTCGGCACAGAGAATAAGATGAAACACCAGCTACGAGAAAAAGCCTCATTTGAAGCCGAGAAACGGACAGCAGCGCTGCGTTTGCGTGGAAAAGTTGTGATCTAAACGCGCCGGCGTCACGAGTCTATGAGCTAGTCATCGTTAATTGTTCCAAAGTCCCATTGCAGCAACTGATGCGCGAGAACATAACGTTCACATTCGCTCTGATCAATTTGGCCCGAAATAAATAGGCCGACGACCTTGGCCAGAGTCGGAAATTTCGGGTCATACGATTCATACTTAAGCCATCCCCATTCAGCTGCGATCAGGCGCCTGCGTTCGTGTTCTTGATGACTGACGAGATCCACTGGGTGGGCGTCGCGGAATTGTTCTTCAAAATACGAATCGTTGCCTGGGAGACAGTCAAGAGTGAACGAGGTATCGGTAGCCTCCAGATACCCCTCCTCCGTCAAGGTCACAAACCCATTAATAACGTCAACTGTGATCCAACCAAACCACATACATGCGTGTTGACCAATTGCTGCGTCCTGGCTCGTCCAAGGACCGTGAGCGAATCTCTGGTATATATGTAACCGATATGTCCCTCCCCCGCGCTTATACCAAGTAGATTGATCATCACTCGGACAAACCGCTTTGCTGAGGATTCGTGGCGATAAATATTAACCATAGCGTCTTGAACATCCTGGAAGGCTGAACGCAATTTCTAACAGTTCGACTAAACACTAGCTAGTCTAGAAAGGACACAACGTACCCATGCCTCGGCAAGTAACTACTTTTGCAGGACGTCTGCGGAGCCTCTCCACAAACTGGGCCAAATCAGCAAAAACTATGTGTTCAGTCTTGAGAGTGAAAATTAAATCGCAGTCCATAACGCACCTAACAGTCTAACCAAATTACTTTTTAGAAACTTTTTTAATCTTGCTAATAGCCGGCGGCTGCGTTTGTAATGAACAAAATGTGATAGCTACATCTTGGTTAGGCGTTGCTTTAAAAAACTGTTTAAGTTCAAATGATTAAAGAAAACAATCGGAGGGTTGGACTGCCAGCGGCGATCGCACGGCCCATGGCGCTGCACAATCTTAAGTAATTTAAGCGAAGGCATTATAGACAACCTGAGGTTTATAATTAAAATACAGATAGGTTAAGGCTTTTTTGGAGGTTCGAAAATGGTGCCCTGGGACATCCCGTCATATGTTTGAGTTAACTGATTTGAACCAGATGCTCGATCAGTTGGATCAGTTTCAAGCTAACCTTTCGCAGGCCAACCTTTTAACACACGCTGCTGTCGTCCAAGCTGTAAGCAGTCTCATTTCAAGGTACTTTCAGCTTAATCGTGTGCAAGCCGACGAAATTACGTCCCAGTTAATTCACCCAGGCCCGGACAAGAAGCAACTCAAAAGGAATTTATCGAAAAATATGTCTCGCCCCCCTCAGAATGTTCCCCAATCGTAAATAAAATCAAATCGCACGGCCTGAAGTAAAATGCACTTTGGTTGTGAAATCGCGTTGCCTGATCTATGTCATACTACTGCACCCGCATGCGCTAGCATTCCTTGGTCTGTTGTAGCCGCATAACCCGATACCACACCAAACGGACGAGATTAGAGATAGCTTTTGCGCCAGCCATTAAGCAGGCTAATCAGATAGCCATTGCGATAGCGATTGAGCCAGCCAAAGAGCTGTTGATTGCGCCAGCGATTGTGCAATCCAGCTTCTCTACTTCCGATTCGGAAGATTGCGCGCGGGGTCAAAAATCGTGAAACTCCCCACCGCTATTTTTGAAAGGCGCTGGTCATGTCACTCAAGCGCAGACCCACTGATGCCGACATCGACGCCCTGGCTGAAATCTTCCGCCCGCTCTGGCGGCAAGGCGACATTATGCGCCCGTGGCTACGCCAGCACCATGAGCTGCTGCGCTCGCTCGTGCATGGCGAATGGTCATGGGCCGCGGTCGGCGCGGCCCTGACCAAGGTTGGCATCACCTATCGTACCGGCAAACCCTGGACCGACAAGCGACTGCGCAGTGAGCTGTCGCGCGCATTGATGCCACTCAAAGGCTACCGGCGACGCACGCCGCCGGATCTGGCTCAGGCCCCGACGGCAACAGCCCCGCCGCCCGGCGCGGCCGCCCTAGTGGCACCAACGCCGGCAACGCCAATGGTGCCGGCACCACCTATATCCGCCACGTCATTCCCGCTCACCACTGCCGATACTCCCCGCTTCAAACCTGCCTCCTTCCGCGTCCCGCAAGGGCTGCCCACCACGAGCGGGCCGCCCCTTCATCAATTCCGCCCACGCCGCGCCCGCCAATTGGTCCAACTGAACAGCAGGAGCCCAGCTGATGCCCGAAGACAACCCACAAACACCCCTTCTGCCGCCCAAGTCCCCGGCGCCACGCCCTACCGCCCCGGTCCGGCGAAATTCACTGGCCTGCGCGCGGACATCGTCAACTTGGCGCCACCCCAGCAACCCGAACCGGAAATCGAGCACGGCCTCGACCTCACGGGCCAAACCAAAATCATCTTCGCCGCCGGGCGGGGCAAAACTGGCAAAACCACCCTGCTCCGCTGGCTGACCGAAACCTCCATCCGCAAGGGCGGCACGCCAATTCTCGCTGATGTGGACCCGAGTAACGCCACCTTCTCCGCCTATTTCGCCGATGTCGCGCGGCCAGAGACCGATAATCCCGCCGGGGTCACCGCTTGGCTGCAAGAGTTGATCGAGTATTGCATCAATGAGCGCCAATCCGCCCTCGTCGATCTCGGCGGCGGTGACACCACCCTGCGCTCGCTTGCCGCCGAGATGCCAGGCTTGGCCGCGCATATCGAGGCCGCCGGCATGGCGCCGGTGATGTTCCATCTAACCGGCCCGCAGCCCGAGGATTTGCTCCCTGCCCTCACCCTGGCTGCACGCGGGTTCACACCAGTGGCGCAAGCCTTGGTGTTCAACGAATACAGCATCGAGCCAGGTGCCACCCGTGAGCGGGCCTTTGCCCGACTGACCGCATCCGACACCTATGTCCGTCTAATGGCAGACTGTGTGAGGCTCTGGATGCCCCGCTTGCACGCCGCCGAGGCCGTGGAAAGCCGCCAATGCAGTTTCGCCGCCGCGCGCGACGGCACTATCAATCCGCCGCTCGGCCTGTTCGACGCCGCCCGGGTGCGCGTCTGGCTGACTGCCATGGATCGCCGCTTCGCGGGGGTAAAATCATGGATCCCATAAACCCCAAAGCCCGCCGTGAGGCGCTGCATGAGCAGATTTCCGAAGCCCAGATGATCCTGCGCCGTGCTGCCGCTGCCGCCGCTTTGAAAGGCGACCCTCTGGCAGAGCAACTCCAAGCCCTGGCGCTATGCGTCGGCGCATTGAGCGACCTCTACCAGGCCAGCGAGGCCACACAGATCGACATCGCCAACACGCTGAAAACCCAGACCGGCGCCATCGCCAATGAAGCCATCGCCCAGGTGCACGCGTCCGGCATGGACATCGTCAACAAGCTCGGCCCGCAGCTGGCCAATGCGGCGGAACGCACCATGCGCATGAAGATCACCACCCTGCGTATCCGCAGTATCGTGGCCCTGGGTCTGGCGCTGTCCCTGTCCATCCTGGTGCCCAGCCTGTTCACCTACGCCGCCGGGCTGAATGACGGCCGCTTCCAGGCGGAGGTGGCAGCTCACCTGATCCCCGCCGCCATGAAAGCCAGCCCGGCCGAGGCCCTCGCCTGGGGCCAGCTTATGCAGGATAATGACGGCGCCACCGCCATGGCCGCCTGCCGAAAATCCATCCAGCAAGATGCAGATGGGCGGCATTATTGCTTTATGCCGGTCTGGACCGATCCGATATCGCCAGCCGTGCCTTCAGCCACAGCGCAATAACGGTCGTCGCACCGCCGCGATCACAAACATAGTTCGCCCGACACTTGGTATTCCAGCGGTAATCGCTCAATCTTCGCCATGATCCGCTTTCAGCCTATTGCCGATAATGAACCTGCATTGAGTAACGCGCCCATTTTGAAGGCTGCCATGCTCACCTTCGACTACATCGAAGCCAATGGTCCTATTGGCTTGACGCCATCCAAAGCTCTCAAACGATATTTCGTACATTGGGCTGCAGAAGCATTGCTTGGCCGGGCTACACAGCCGAGGATTAATTTATCGTGAACAAGGTGTTGAACGAGTCAGATTTTCTACCGGCTGGCCTCTACTTTCTTCATTCATGTCCTGCGGACTCTATGCTGGTTGGGCGTGTTGCACGAGTAACGCGTTAGTAAAGGATTTTCCAAGGAAGTGTTGGTTTCAAAGACCACTCTGTGGCCGTTAGCGCTTTCATTGGAAACGAACCAAAATTTGCAAGCGCCGACGAAGCACTGAAGGGAAATTATAGATTTGATTGGATGTAAACACATCGGACTTCCGACGCGGGTGGCCTGGTGCGAATAATTCCCCTGGGACTTATAATTCAAAACAGACCGCTAGTTACAACGTCCGACGCGTTCCTGCCGGCCCGGCGACAATGAGCTGGTCGAGATTCGCAAGAAATGTCTTTAGTACGGGTGAAGAATTGTCTGACCGATAGCCTATGGCCAAATCTATAGTAAGCAGCTCGCCCTTAAGAGGCCGGCTCACTACAGACCACGGGAGCAGTGCCTCAACATAAGTGGGCATGAGTGCAACGCCGCGCAGCGATGCGACGAGCGACAGGACCGTCGAAAAAGTCTCGGCACGGTGGCTTGGTGTGAGCGCGATCCCCTTTGCCAAAAAATAGCCTTCAACCACCTGCCGTAACACGCTCGCGATATCCGAGAATCCGACGAGGATTTCGCCCTCAAGTGATTTTGGATCAATTTCTTTTTCTGCAGACAGAATATGGTCGCTTGGAAGAATGACAACGATCGGCTCTTTCGCGATTACGTCGTAGGTCACATTCGGCTTTGGCTCGACGCGCAGAAAGCCGAGATCGATCTCGCCGTTCTGCAGCGCTTCAGCCAGATCGGGCGAGTACATGCTCGTTACCTTGAACTCGATCTTCGGCAGTTCGATTCTGAGAATGCGCGTGACGTGGGGAAGCCAATCGACCTCCTGTCCAGTTAGGAAGCCGACGGAAAAGACCGCTTTCGCCGGACGAGCTGCGCGACGAGCGGCTCGGACTGCTTCGGCAGCCTCACTGACAGCGATACGCGCGTGGGGCAGAAAGGCGCGCCCGGCATCGGTCAGCTCCACCCCGCGGGCGCCGCGTGTGAATAGCTGCGCGCCGATCTCGATTTCCAAATCACGAAGCTGGCGGCTGAGAGAGGGCTGCGCTGTATGCAGCCGCTTCTCAGCCGCGACAGTAACGCTCCTCTCCTCAGCCACAGCAATAAAGTAGCGAAGATGCCTGAGCTCCATATCTGACCCATACCTCCTGGATATGGGACGTGACCTTACAAAGTCTTTCTCACAGGCGCAACCACAACCTAATTAGACACCCATCGAGACGGGTTATCAACGGATTTGGGCACGAACGAAAACCCCGCTCCGCGAATAAAAAATTTTGAATCTATCGGGTTTTGGAGAGTTTAGACATGAGAGACCAGGTCATTTTGATCACGGGCGCACTCGCGGGTATCGGCCGCGCCACCGCGTTGGCTGCGGTAAACGCAGGGCACAAAGTCGTTGTTTCCGGCCGCAATTTTCAGACTGGCGAGGCATTGGAAGCCGAGCTTCACGCGCTCGGCGCAGAGGCAATCTTCATCAAAGCGGATGTTCGCGATGAGAGCGAAGTCCGAGGGTTAATCGATGGGGCGGTCACCCGCTTCGGCCGGATCGATGTCGCGGTCAACAACGCCGGGACAGAAGGAAATCCTGGCCCCATTCTAGACCAGACCCTGGCGGCCTATGCCGCAACCTTCGAGACCAATGTGTTGGGTGTGCTTTTGTGCATGAAGCACGAGTTTCGCGTCATGCAGTCACAAGGATTTGGCAGCGTTGTCAACATTTCCTCGACCATGGGTAGCCGTGGCGCTGCGAACGCGTCGCTTTACGTCGCCAGCAAGCATGCGGTTGAAGGGCTGACCAAATCCGGCGCGCTGGAAGCTGCCACTTTCGGTGTCCGCGTCAACGCAGTGGCGCCTGGGCCGGTAGAGACCGGGATGCTCGACCGCTTTACCGGCTCGCAGGATCGCAAGGCGGGACTGCTCGCGTCGATTCCACTTCGCCGGGCTGGCAAGCCCGAAGAACTCGCCGACGCGATCCTGTTCCTGGCGTCGGACAAGGCGTCCTTCGTTACCGGCCAGATCATCAACGTTAACGGCGGCCGCACGGCTAACTGATCGTCAATCCAAACAAAGGAGTTTCGCCATGACCACCTATACACACGACACGGTCCCGACCCAATTTATCGAGGCCGACGGCATCCGCTTCGCCTATCGCCGCTTCGGCAAAACAGGCGGCGTGCCGATCGTCATGAATGTGCATTTTCGCGGCACAATGGACCACTGGGATCCGACCATTACCGACGGGTTGGCGCAGCAGCGCGAGGTCATCTTGTTTGACAATGCCGGCATCGGCGCCAGCTCGGGCGAGACGCCGGCAACCGTCTCCGGCATGGCCGCGAACGCCGTCACCTTCATCAAGGCACTCGGAATCAGTAAAACCGACATGCTGGGTTATTCGATCGGCGGCAAAGTCGCCCAGGAAATCGCGGTGCAAGCGCCAAGCCTGGTGCGCAAACTCCTCCTGGTGGGTACCGGCCCGCGTGGCGCTGATACGGCCGCCAGCAAATCTGCGGATATTTTTTCAGCTACCTACGATCCACCGGAGCATCTTTGGATCGCCGCACATTTCTTGCACAACGCGGCGGGTCGCGCCGCCGGAATGAAGTATCTTGAGCGTAAATTCCGCCGTCAGGATCGCGGCCCGGAAGTCAGCGAAGCGTCTGCCGCCGCGCAGTACGCCGCGATCGTTAAATCCAACGAGAAAACCGATGGCGTATGGGATTATCTAGCGGACATCCATCATCCGGTGCTCGTGGTCGAAGGCAGCAACGACCTGATCATCCCGACGGTCAACGGCTTCACGTTGCAGCAGCACCTGCCGAACGCGCATCTCATCATCTATCCGGATTCCAGCCACGCGTCTTTCTACCAATATCCGGAGCTGTTCCTGGCTCACACCGCTTTGTTCCTGGACGCGTGATGCAACCCGAAATCATCCAACCGATCGGCCGCCCCCGGTGTTTTCGATCAATACCCCTCCCGTCTTTTAAAGGAAAATCAAAATGACACCCTGCAACGGAAAGACCGCGCTTGTCACCGGCGCCTCGCGCGGCATCGGGCGCGCCACCGCCCTGGCAGTTGCCAAAGCTGGCGCACAAGTTCTTGTCCACTACGGTCGCAACGCTGCCGAAGCACGGTCGGTCGTCGACCAGATTAAAGCTGCGGGCGGCCGCGCCGAAGCCGTTGGCGTCGACCTGTCCTCTCCAGATGGGCCGCATAGGCTCGCAGCGAAAGTACGAGAGATCGTCGGCGACCGGCTGGATATTCTCGTCGCCAACGCAGGCATCTCGAAGGCTGCCACAATCGAAGAGACAACGATTGAGGATTTTGACACGCAATTCGCCGTTAACGTCCGCGCCCCGTACTTCCTGGTGCAACAATTGCTGCCGATCCTCAAGGAAGGCTCAAGCGTGGTGTTCACGTCGTCGCTTGCAGCACATGCCGCGGTCGGAAACCTGTCGGCCTATGCCGCGACCAAGGGCGCAGTCGACACCCTGGTCAAGCATTTTGCCCTGATCCTTGGAGCCAAGGGCGTGCGGGTGAATGCCGTCGCACCTGGGGTGGTCGAGACTGACATGTCGAGTTTCGCCAAAACTGCCGCCGGCCACGACTTCACTCTGAGCATGCAAGCGTTGAAGCGTGTGGCACAGCCAGACGACATCGCCGGCGCGATCGCCTTCCTTGTCTCTGACGCCGCGCGCTGGGTGTCGGGCGACACGCTGCGCGTAGACGGCGGCTCGAAGCTTTAACAGCCCGCCATTCAACAGGAGACCATCATGACTGAACGCACCATCAAGATCCCCAACGTTGACCACCCGATCACCATTGCGGCAAACAAAAGCCGCGTGATTGTTACTGTGGGCGGGCGCGTGATTGCCGATACCAGCGACGCGCTCACCCTGCGTGAGGCGAACTATCCGCCTGTCCACTACATCCCTCGAAAGGATGTCGATTTGGCGGCTTTGGTCCGCTCCGACACGACGACCTACTGCCCGTACAAAGGCGAAGCCGCCTATTTCAGCATCCCTGCTGGAGGCGAGCGGTCAGTCGATGCGATCTGGACCTACGAGGCACCCTACGGCGCCGTGGCCGAGATCAAAGACCACCTCGCTTTCTACCCCGACCGCATTGACGCGGTCGAGCAACGCGACGCCTGACGGGCGTCTTCAAAGGAGCTATTTCACCATGTCCAAACTCACCGGCAAAGTCGCCATCGTTACCGGCGCCTCCAAAGGCATCGGCGCAGCCATCGCCAAAACGCTCGCCGCGCAAGGCGCTGCTATCGTGGTCAATTATTCATCCAGCAAGGCTGGCGCCGAACAGGTGGTCGAGGCTATCACCGGCACCGGTGGAAAGGCCGTCGCGGTTCAAGGCGATGTGTCAAAGGCGGCCGACACGAAGGCCATCGTCGACGCTGCCATTTCCAATTTTGGCCGACTGGATATTCTGGTCAATAATTCTGGCGTCTATGAATTCGGCGCTCTGGAAACGGTCACCGAAACACAATTCCACAAGATGTTCGACATCAACGTGTTGGGCTTGCTTTTGGTCACACAAGCAGCGGCACCGCACCTGGGCGAAGGGGCCAGCATCATCAATATCGGTTCTGGCGTTACCGTCATCACGCCGCCGCAGACGGCGGTCTACACCGCTTCGAAAGGTGCGGTTGACGCCATCACCGGCGTGCTGGCCAGAGAACTCGGGCCCAGGAAGATCCGCGTCAACACGGTGAGCCCGAGCCTTACCGAAACAGAAGGCACCCACTCGGCAGGGATGATCGCGTCGGAATTTGAGGCTGGCATTATTGCGCAGACGCCGCTTGGGCGTCTTGGTCAGCCGCAGGACATCGCCGACGTTGTAGCGTTTATCGCATCGGACGACGCACGCTGGCTTACGGGGGAACGGATTCTTGCCGGGGGTGGTCTGCGCTAATATTGCGTATACGAACAGAGCATGCGGCCAACCAAGTATGACTGGGGCGCAACGCTGATTTTGATTGTTCGGGTGCAGGTCGAAAGACGATTCGTTAACGAAATGGCAAATCAAAGGTATTTAATGGCAGATATTGGTAGCATATCTGGCTTTACGGGGTCATCACGAATGGCTGGAATGTTTTCAGTATATACTGGACCTCAGTATTCGCAAATTAAATCGATAGAAAAGCCCCACAACGGTCGGCTTGTTTTGACCAATTAAGAAGTTTTTGGTGCAGCTTTTTTCAAAAATCTGCGTGCTCTCTATCGTAATTTTTTAGCTGATACTGACGTTTCACAGAAGCTCTCGTCAACTTTCAAAATACTTCCCCGCCCGGAATCGCCGGGCGGGGTTTGTTGCAATTCTTACTCCCCGTTTTGCTTGCGGCTACGAGACCAAATGAGGGTGTAGCCGTCGCCGCCTTCATCGTCGAAGAGATTGGCGTAAATCGGCGCGCTGAAGCTGGGGTCATCCAGCTTGACCGAGATATAATCGCGCCCCTCGGCGGAACGTTTGGACCAGCCAGCACCCAACTCAGCCCGTCCACAGAATATGCGATGGCTGGGCGCGTTGTCGTTGCTGCGGTTGGCTTCAGGCACGATGCGCACATTCTTCGTCTGCACGCTCAAGGTAACTATCTCGCCGTGGATTTCATTGCCGGCTTTTTTGAAGGTTCCGATGGTAGCCATGTCAAATCTCCTTTGCTGTTTCGAGCCCGCGACCATCGCAGCCTCGATGGCGATCAATTGACCGGGGGCACGATCGGCCTGCACCGTGTTCGGCCGTAGCGTTAGCGTAGGATGGCGGGGTCTGGCTTTTTTGGAGCGCAGCGTCCGCGAGGAGGCAGCTTCGCTGCCGGGGAAAAAAGTTAGAGGCCGCCATTGCAGGAAGGCGATCGTCCTTCGGTCAGATCAGCCACGGAGAGGCCGCGTGGCGCGGCTTGGGGCAGGCATTTAGGAGATTTGGCGACACTTGGGGCTTCAAAAAATCAGCATCATCCATGGTGGACGAACGAGACCGACCCTGCAGACGTAGCTGCGCTATCATGCCGTTTATAAACAGTTGCTTCGACGCCACCCCTGCCCTCGCATCAATGGACAAGCGGATTGGTCGGCACATGGTCATGCGTTTTGCCGTGGAGCGATCATTCCGACCAAGCGATGAGTCGAGATGCGCGCCTGACCCTGCCAACCCACGACAATGTCACGCGAGGCAAACAATTTTCATATCTGATCCAGTAAGCAAGCGGGACACAAGCCGCGATGAATCCCGCCCGGTGATGCCGGGAGGGGCGTTGGCGGGGACTGGTCTGGTGAACAAAGCCGACGTTGCTGAACGGTTTTGTTCTATGGGTGGGATACGGCATGCGTGGAACTGGGATTTTGGAGCTATGCGCCCCCACTTCCGAAGCACCACACCGGAATGCCAAGCTTCTTGGCCTTGTCGGCGAGGTTCTCCTGGATGCCGGTGCCGGGAAACACCATCACGCCGATTGGTGAGGCATCCAGCATGGCGTCATTACGCCGGAACGGTGCAGCCTTGGCGTGCCTTGTCCAGTCGGGGCGATAGGCAATCTGCGTGACCTTGCGCGCATCGGCCCAGGCGGCGGCGATCCGCTCGGCCCCCTTTGGGCTGCCGCCATGCAGCAGCACCATGTCCGGGTGCTTGGCATGCACTTTGTCGAGTTTGTCCCAGATCAGGATGTGGTCATTGCATTCCATCCCGCCGGTGAAGGCGATTTTCGGGCCGCAGGGCAGCAGCGGTGCCATCTGCGCCTGGCGCTTGGCGGCGATAAAATCCCGGCTATCGATGAGGGACGCGGTCAGCGCCCGGTGGTTGACCATCGAGCCTGAGCGTGGGCGCCAGGCAGTGCGTGTATGGCGTTCAAACTGCTCGGCGGCCTGGTCACGGAAGAATTCCAGGCAGTCCCGGCGCTCCAGCAATGTCTGCCCTTCCGCCGTCAGCCGTTCCAGTTCGACCGAGCGGATTTCTGAGCCATCCTGCTCCTTCTGGCTGCGTTTCTGCGCCTGCTCGTTATCGTCGAGCTGCCGCTCGATCCGCCCGGCGGCGCGGTGGAACAAATTGACCGTGGCCCAGAGCAATTCCTCCAGGTCAGGCTCCAGGCGGGTGTCACTCAAGGTGGCGACGAAGGCATCGAAAATATCCGCAACCGCGCCGGCAATAAGATGTGCTTCGGGCAAGGGCCGCGGGTCGGGCTCGTCCTGGCCGGGATGGTAGCCATAGAGCTGGAGTTCGTTGAGAATATGCGCGGTGGGTGATGATGCGTGCGGTGGCTCATAGCCGGTATCGTCATAATCGCGGGTCATAGGATGCTCCTGTTTGCCGGAAGCCCGCGCCGATCGCGGCCTTCCATGGCGATCCTGGCCGTGGGCGGCGGCGGCCCGCACCCACCCGGGGTCCCCATTGCGCCTGCGCAATGGGGTGGGCCTTTAAGGCCGTAGCGCAGCGGAGGATGGCGGCGGGGCCGCTATTTTGCTTCGCGATGCAAAGCCCCGGCATTGCTCAGCACGATCAGTGTTACCGATCATTCCTCGGGGCGGCGGAAAATAGCGGCTCCGCCGCCATTGCGGGCCGCCGCCGCCCACGGCACAGAGCGCCCTCTCGGAAGGCCGCTGGCGCGGCCACCCGGCGGGAAGGGGCATATAGTGCCCGGCGATGACGATAATCCCGGCGTTGGCAGGCTCTCATCCAATCATCCGCCACGCAAAACTCAGCCGGGCACCATGAAGCGTACGGCATCCTCCGGCGCCAATTGCACCCGCAAGTTTGCCCGCAATTCCGCGAGGCCAAATTCGCGGAGATCATCGTTGAAATCGCCAAGGCGGGGCGAGAGCGTGATTGCTTCGATCCCTGCGGCAATTGCGCGTCCGGTCAAACTTGCCACGGCGCGATCGCCGGCCACATCGGCATCACGGGCGATATAAAGCCGGCGTAGCCCCTCGGGGAGCAGGAGGGTGGCCAGATGCCCAGCCGAGAGTGCGGCCACCATTGGCATGGCGGGCATCACGCAGCGCAGCGACAGCACGGTCTCGATGCCCTCGCCTGCCACAAGCAAGCCATGCGCCAGTTCGTTGTCCAACTCTGCCGTGGTGCCAAACCGCACCGCATGACCAAGCAGCAGACCCAGCGCCCGGCGTGGAGTTACCAATGGCGCCTTGCTCAGCCGGATGGGATGGAGGGGATTAAACCCGTCTGGATCAAGCCAGGTGCGCTGGATGCCGGTGATACGGCCTTCGAGGTCCGTGACCGCTGCGATCAGTGCTGGCCAAGGTTCCGGCTGCGCATCCGGTGTCGCGCGGTAGAAACAACGCGGATGGAACCGCAAGGCATCGATTCCGGTAAGTGCCTCTGGCGTGATCCCACGCCGGTGCAAATAGGTTTCAGCAAGGGTGCCTGGGAGGGGCTGCGCCATGCCGAACAACCGCCTAGCGGCGCGTTGGGCCTGGGCGGCATCAGGAGCGGGATCACTGCCATCATCCGCCTGGGACCCGGGGATAGCACAAGTACCAAGTGAACTCGCCATATGCCCCACAGGGTGGCTGCGGCGTTCGCGAGCCGCAGCATGATCATCCCCTTTCAGCCCCAAAAACCGCCTTGCCTCCTCAGCCACATCCCGAAACTCAGTCAGGCCGCAGCTTTCCCGGATCAAATCCAGCAAATCGCCATGCGTGCCCTCGGCGGCATCTTGCTTATGTGCAGTTACACATAAGCAGGAATATGTTGCTTAGCGTGTTATGTTGCGGAATTCCGGACCATGCCTTTTGGCCTGACATGACCTCAGATCGCCGCAACATAATCTCCTGCGTCACAAGGATTTGAGGAAGGCCATGAGGTCTTTATCGTTTTTCCATGACCGGCCGAGTTGAGGCTGCCCCACCTCGCAGAGTGCCACAGCTTGGGCTTTGAGTGTTATGTCGATCTCTGCATAGATATTGGTGGTGCTGATCGAGACATGGCCGAGCCAGGCGCGGACGGTATTGATGTCGACGCCGGCAAGGACGAGGTGGCAGGCTGTCGTATGCCGGATCACATGCGGGGTTATCGTTCTACCAGCTAACGCCGGCACCCGGGCGGCACAACGTTCGATCAGCCGATAGACGCCAAAGCGCGTGAAAGGCGTTCCAAGCCTGCTCACGAAGACCGCATTTTCGGCCGCGCGGCCGAGCACTCGTTGGGCCAGCACGGCTTTTGTCTCCGGCCAAAGCGGGCACTGGCGTGTCTTGCCACCTTTTCCATGCAAGGTGACCAGATCATGCCCCCTGTTGCCGTGCTCAAGCTGTAGATCACGCACCTTCAATTGCGTGGCCTCGGAGACGCGCGCCCCGGTATTGTAAAGAAAGAGCAGCAGCGCATATTCGTCACGCCCCCTCGGCGTCTTCCGGTCAGGCACGGCGAGCATGGCCTCCATTTCTGGCCTAGCCAACCAGCCGACCGGCTGCTGCATGGATTTTTTGGATGCGATGGCCCGGATATGGCCGCACCATTCGATATGGGCTGGGTCCCGGCTGCCGATGAAACGGGCAAACGCCCTGATGGCGGCAAGGCGCTGGTTACGGGTCCGGGCGGAACATCCCCGGTCCTCCTCCAGATGTGCCAGGAACTGCAGCACATGCTGGGTTGAGAGATCGCGCACAGCCAGCCGGTCCACGGGCTTGCGCAATTTGCGGCTGATGAACGGTAGCAGCAAAGAGAATGTATCCCGATAGCTGGAGCGCGTGTTCCGCGCCAGGTTGCGCTCGGTGACGATATGTTCGGACAGGAAGCGCCGCAGCCATGGGCCGAGGGTTACGAGATCATGCATCCTGGCCTCCATGCGCATAGCATGCAAATCGCAATGATGCCTGCTGCAGCAGCTCCGGTGTCATCGTCAGGTAGATTTTGGTGCCTTCTAGATCGGCATGGCCGAGATAGGTGGACAGTACGGGCAGCAATCTCTGCACATCCGCGCCCTGTCGATACCATGCTGTGAGGCTGTGGACCGCGAAACTGTGCCGGAAATCATGCAGCCTGGGGAACAGCCGGCCACCCGCTCTGCCATGGACACCGGTGATGCGCCGTAAGGCATCGAATGCCGCCTGAACGGTGCTGCTTGCAAGCCGCGTTCCGTCCCGATTTGCGAGCAGGAAGGATTCCTCATCTGACGCTGCCACGCCAGGGCGGCGCAGAGACATATAATCCGCCAATATTGACGCCAGGTGTGGTCCGAGCGGAACCAGCCGGCTTTTATAAAACTTGGTGGCACGTATTGTCAGGACGGCTGCTGGCAGTTCGACATCCGCCAGCGTGAGACTCATCGCTTCGCCGGCGCGCAACCCGGCGCCATACAACAGCAGCAAAAGCATCCGGAATGTATCGGCATCCAGCTGCACTGCACCCGCGCGGCTGGCTTCTATGGTGTCGCGGTCGAACAGCCTCCGCAGTTCGTCACGCGCATAAATATGCGGCGGCGTCCGGGTTGGCGGCCTCGGCTCGTTGTCCGGCATTGGTGAGGCGCTTGCATGGCCGCGGCCGATCGCATGACGCCAAAATCCGGCCAGCGCGTGATATTTGTTCTCACGCAGCCGCGTCAGCTGCCCATTGCCAGTCAAAAAAGAAAGGATATGCGCCGTGGTGACAGCATCGCATGCGGCATCGCCGTCGGCATATCTCAGAAAGCGACGCAGGATGCTTGCGCTGCCGATGAACTTCGCACCATGCGCCTGCCGGAGGGCAATGTATTGTTCGATGGCTTCTCGCAGTGTCATGCCAACCCCTCCAAATCGAGAGCCGCCACCTCGCGTAGCGCAGCGAGGTTGACCTTGGCGTAAATTGCCGTGGAGGATGGATCCCGGTGCCCCAGAAAATCCCCGATTACCTTCATCGATATGCCCTGGTCTAGGAGATGCTGGGCTGCGGCGTGCCGCAGCGCATGGGGCCTCGCCGCCCGGCGATAATGCCAATATTTGCGAGGCGACTGGCGACGATCCCGCTCAGGGATTTTCTGTCGAGCGGCCGTATCGGCGCACATGATGTGAAGAAGAGGCTGCGCCCGAAGCCGGTTGGCCGGGCATTCCGCACGTAGCTCAGAATGGCCTGGCCGACGCTTTGCGTCAGCGGCCACAAATGGGTCCGGCCAGGCTTCGGGCAGCGCACACGGAGCCGCTCATTCTCCCAATCCAGATCGTCCAGTTGCAGGCCGGCGACTTCTCCCGCCCTCAGTCCGTAAGCGATAAACAGCATCAGAACCGCGCGGTCGCGTTTGTCGACCGGACGGTCGCCCTGGACCGAAGCCAGCAGACGCAAGACATCCTCGCGCGGCAAACCCTTCGGTATCGTCTCATCGGCCATGAACCCCGGTACCATGATGCCCGCGGCTAATCCCGACCGACACCAGCCGCGCGCTTCGGCAAATATAAAGAATGCCTTCAGACGCTGGGCGTAATCATGTATCGTCCGGCGGTTCCAACATCCGCGTTTGCGCTCCGCCATAATGGCGGCATCTACGTCCACCATCCGAAGGATGCTCAGCGTGATGCCGCGCTCCGCCAGCCAGATAAAGAAATGATCGGCGGCCCGGCGGTAGCTTTGAATTGTTGCCTCGGACAAACCGCGTTCTGCGCGCAGCCACCCTTCAAAAATGGTAGCTTCGGCATGGTGCGGGTGGCAGGAGGTCACGGGTTCATCGAGCCATCCCAGGAAACGGAGCCACTGTATCCCGAAGCTTACGAACCGCTCGTACACTTTGAGCGAGGCCGCCCGCTTACATCTACGTTCCTTCGGCCGTGCCCAGATTGCGGCTGCAGCCTCGACTTGCAGAACGGTCACCGTGCTGCCTTCCTGCAGATCCAACAGCCGGATCAGGCTCAGTTGAGCATTGGCAGCCCTGCGCAAGGTGCTCCGGCGAGCCCCGAGCCTTTGGAGACATCGCAGATAATGGGCTCGCTGCTCGGCGAGCGGCGCCGTCTGATATTTTTTGACGAATGCCGGAATGACAAAGAGTTCTTCAAACATGGTCGTGTCTCCTTGATGGTGGAGACGCAATCATGCCGATCTGGCGCCGTTGGGAAATTATGTTGACTGCCGGTTAGCCAGTTGGCGGGCCGGCTACCAATGACGGGCACTCCGCAACATAATACGCTAAGCAACATATTCCTGCCAGCGCCCCGCCGCCCCCTTGCCCGTGCCACCGCCGCTGAGCCGCACAAACAAAGACCGCCCCGGCGTGTTATGAACATCCCCCACCAGCCAATAACGCCCCTCACGCCGCCCGGCGGGCAGATAATGCCGGCACACCGCCTCGGCCTGCCGCGCCAGCATCTGCGCCAGCTCGGCCGCCGGCATGGAAAAATCAGGCTTGGGCATGATTGCCCCTCCATCGCTACAGATTGCTACCAATCCGGCCCACCCTCGGCGTTAGGCCGAACAGCACAGCCTATCGCTCGGCCCGGCCCACGCGCTATCTTCCGAATCGCAAATGCACCCACGCCGTCTCACCGGCACGGGCGACAAGTGGCCGGTGGCCTCGGTTCCCCGCGAGACTGCGGAAATTTCTTCTATTCGGCGTCCGCAGAACACCGCCCCACGCAAAATGGGCCGTCCCGCTTCCGGGTCCGGCCCATCCGCATTGGTCGTGGTTCTCAACTTTTCGTGGATCGTCCCGAGCATAGGGCTACCCGTCCTCCTGCCCGGCGATGTCGGCACGACAATCCGAGAGAAACTCCGTGGTCGAGCAGGCTTTGATGGCATCGGCGGTGATGAACAGCGCCATGCCGCCAAACCCGTCGGCGCGCATTTTTGAACAGGTGAACGCCGTCGTCACGGTGATATAGCGCAGCTTGACGGAACGCCGCACGATATCTTGGAGAATCACCTCCCAGGACATGCCGCTCATATCCAGTGCAATGGTGTCATCATCCGATGTGGCGGATTTGAGTTTCTCCTCCACATAGAAATGCACTTGGCTGTTGCTGTCGCGGGCCGCATCCAGCGCCATTGTGAGCTCAGCGCGATTGATCCAGATCAGATCCGATGGCCCTTGCCAGGAATGGAAATAGGTTCCATCGCCGTCCGAGTCCGCATCGAACATATGCGAGAGCAACAACAGCTCCAGCTTCGTCATGACCGCGTTCGGGATGATCTCCGGGATCACTGTCGGTGAATAATAATTCGCCATATTGGCCTCCAAAAATGCAAAACCCGGCACGGGGCCGGGTTCTGGGTTGAAAGAGATGGATGGTGAAAGCCGGTGCTCAGGCGGCATCGGCTTCAAAAGGATCGAGCAGTCTATGCAGCGCCATGGCCCGGCCCATCCAGGGTTCGGGCCGGATGGCTTGGATCCAATCTGCGAAGCCCGGTATGAAGCCGAGATCCTCACGAACATGCTGCTCGCCGATCAGACGCACAGGTACGACGCGCCCCGTCGAGATCGTCAATATATGGCCGAAAAATCTCTCCGCCATAAAAATACCCTCAGCGTGATGGCGAAGTGCCCGATGCCGAAAATCCGATGAGATCATCTTGCTCTCATCAAACCAAGAATGCAGGCTCAAAAAATCTTCCGGCGTTCCGCCCCATTTTTTCGCGGAGGACAAAGCGTGATGATAGGGATGCGCCATATTCGCCTCCTCAAAATTCATGGGAATAATTTTCGGAGGCGGTATAACGCTCATTATAATCGAGCGTGATGCTGCCCGCCGTTACGTCGAAGGTAAAATCGCCATAGGCACCATCATTGTTCTCCCAGTCGCAATGCGTCTGTGCCAGAAAATCATAGGACAGCGCCTCGATGGCTTCGCGCACCGTATGGGTCTGGCGTTCGATGTCCGGGCTATCCCAGGCTGCACAGAAAATCTCGATCCGCTCATCGGGCAAGTCAACGATACCATCGTCGTTCTGGGCCGTGATGTCCTCGATCTGGCCGCTATCGCCATAGCCGTCGAAATTCACGATCACGGCGGTGATGCCATGCTCCACCAGAATGGCGAACAGCACCTTCTTGTTGCCCTCGAGTAGGGCACTCGCACGCGCGCGATACGCGCGTTCTTTTTGTTCCCACGAGGCTAAAAACGCATCGGGACTGGCAAGCGGTTGCTGACCAGGTGCTGAGTTGTGATTGTCTGACATGATCTGTCTCCAGAAATGCAAAACCCGGCACAGGGCCGGGTTGGAATTGAGGTTGGATGAGGGAGTAGACTCGAGGTGGCTTTTTGGCCGCCTCGGGGTTCTGGGATTACTCCGCCGCGATCTCATGCGGCTCGAGCTGTTCATGGTCTTCGGTGGATGGACTATCGGCTACCTCAACCTCCTCGCCGGCCACATCCGCGCTGGCGTCGACGGCGGCACTATGCGTGACCTCTGCTGCGGAATCGGCCGGCATCGTCATGGTCTCCACGCCCTTCGTCCGCAGCACCTCGGGCAGCCAGCCGGAACCCGCCAGCATTTGCGCGGCGGCCTCGGCCATGTCGCCTTTCTTCAACCCCTCCAGACGTTGCGCCGCCTGCTCGCCCTTGGCCTCGCACACGGATTGAAGAATGCGCGCCTTCGTCACCCGGCCGAGGTAATTGTCCACATTCGGCGACCAACCCGCAGCGGTCAGATCAAGTGCCAGAATTTCCGCCAGCCGCCCTGCATGCGCCAGCGACCGGGGCCGCCGGTTATAGGCGTCATGTGTGGCGTTCAGCGTCAGCGCCACGCAATGCGCAAACAAGGCCTCGCGGCTGTCGCTGTCGAAGCCGGACAACGCATCCCATAGCTCGGCACTATCTTCCGGCAATTGCGCTGCCCAGCCCTCGTGCCGCGCATCAACCCGTGCCGCCAAGGGCGTGTCAGCCAGGCCCGGCGCCTGCGCGCCGAACATCACGCTCTTCGCCTCGATCTCCAGACAGGATTCGGCACCGTAGCGATAGAACAGCCGCAGGCACAGCTCGTGCAGCAAAACGAGGTAGGCAATGCCGGGCTCGTTGCCTAACACCTCGCGCAGCGCCAGCGTGCGATAGGCGCTCAGCTCGGTCAGCAGCCGGTCAGGCAGCGGCTTCAGCCCGTCTTCCTCCTCGGACTCGGCCTCATGTTCCGCTCCGCCACCAATATGGGCGGTGATGATTCTGGAATCCGCGCGGCCGGGATCGGTGCCATCGGCGGCATTGTGCCCGTCCTGCCCCTGCGCATCGCCCTCACCCGCCAACGCGGCCTCATCGACGTCCTCGACCACCGGCGGCTCATCCTCGGGCCGAACATAGCCGCGTTCCACCCGCAGCGTGCCATTGCCGTCGATGCTGACAAACACCCCGCCATGGCGATTTCGGCAGGGTCGTACACCGGCGGGCGCTGGGTCAGCGCATCGATCTCCACCTCAATCTCACCCAAGCGCGCATCGGCATCATCCGAGACTTCATCCGCCGCGGCAGCTTCCTCCTCGAGTAGCTCCGCCTCGGCCCGCAGCGCCTCAACCTGGGCGATGTCTTCATCGGTGAGCGGGCGGCGCGTGCCCGGAATGCGCCGCAAACCATAGCTATGGCCGTACGGAAACTCAGGGGCCATTTCGACCCATTTCCAGCCCTCGGCGCGGATCGCATCGGCATCGCGCTCCAGCCTTTCCGCCACCACCCGCGCCAGCAGCCCAGCATCCTGCAGCCAGCCGCCATCATCCTGCTGGAACAGATCGCGCATCACCGCCCCACCGGCCGCGATATAATCCTCACCGGCATATTGCGCCCGCTTGTCACTTGCCCGCACCGCCCCTTCTGTCAGCATCCGGCGGATCTGGTGTGGCTCTTTGTTGTAGGAGCGCTGCATCGCCTCCCATACCTGCTCCTGGCGCTCATGGTCGGGACTGACCGAGAACGCCATCAGCTGGTCGAGGTTCATCTCATCCTCGGCATAGACCTCCAGCAGCCGGGGCGAAACGGCGGCCAGGCGCAGCCGCTGCTTCACCACCGAGACCGCGACAAAAAACACCGCCGCAATCTCCTCCTCGCTCTGCCCCTTCTCGCGCAGTGCCTGAAACGCCCGAAACTGATCCAGCGGATGCAAAGGTGCGCGCTGCACATTCTCCGCCAGACTGTCTTCCTCGGCGATGCCTTCGGTGCGCACCACGCACGGGATAAGCACATTCTTGGCGAGGCGCTTTTGCCGCACCAGCAATTCCAGCGCCCGGTAGCGCCGCCCACCAGCGGGGATTTCGAACATGCCGGTCTCCGCCCCCGCCTCATCTAGCACCGGCCGCACCGTGATGCTCTGCAACAGCGTGCGCCGTGCAATATCCGCCGCCAGTTCCTCAATCGAGACGCCCGCCTTCACCCGCCGTACATTCGATTGTGACAGCACCAGCCGGTCAAACGGGATATCGCGCGAGGCACTCAGCGTGATTTTCTGAACAGTTTTATTGGTTGTTTTACCCATGAGACAAACTCCATGACGGGCGGCCCGGAGCCACTCTCCTGACCTGCAAACCCATCACAGATTTTTCCGCCGCCCTCTCACTCTGACCGCGACATACCCCAGGCCACGCCCGCATAAAAAATGCCGTGGACCGATAACGGCCCACGGCAGAACGAACATCACAGTAAAGCAGCTATCGCGTGATTAAACGATCAATCGACCAGACGATCAGCTCACCCGTTCAAGCAGCAGCTTGGCCTTGCCCTCAAGCTCCAGCCGGGAATCCTGGTGCGGGCGCGAGCGCGCCAGTGCGGTGATGCCCTGCACGAAATCAAACACGCTCTCTGGCGGGTGGCCTTCCTCCTCCAGCACGGAGGAAATAATCTTCGCCGTCTCGCCTTTGCTGAAACCGCGCTTGCGCAGAAAACCCTCGCGCTCATCATCCTGGCGTGCCACGATCTGCTCCCGCGCCGCCTTGATGCCAGCGACGAATGGCGCCGGCGATGAGTTGGCAAACCGCCGCAGTGCCGGTGCCGCCTCATGCGCAAAGCGCTGGGTGGCGAATTTACTATGCCGGATGCTGATCTCCTGGAAATCCTCAGCGCCCCAGATATTCCTGTTGGCGCATACCGCCCGCAAATAAAACGAGGCGATGCCCAACGTCTTCGAGCCCACTTCGGAATTCCAGCAATAAAAGCCGCGGAAGAACAAATCCGGCTCGCCGTTCGGCAACCGCCCCGCCTCAATCGGGTGCGTGTCATCGACCAGGAACAAAAACACGTCCCTGTCACTGGCATAGAGTGTGGTCGTCTCCTTCGTCGCATCCACATACGGGTTGTGCGTCATACTCGCCCAATCCAGCACGCCGGGCACCTTCCAATTGGTATCCCCCGTGCCGTTACCCGCAATGCGCATCACCGCCGAAACCAGCTCATGGTCCCAGATGCGCCCGTAATCCGGCCCGGTGACGGCGCGCAGCTCTACCCGCCCATCTTCGGTCTCCAGGGTTTTGACCAGCTCAGCGCGGTGGTTGAGCAGCCCGTGTTGCAGATTGATCCCGGCCAGCGGCGCTGGCAGATCCCGCAAATACCCCGCCGGCGCGCCCACCAGCCCGCAGAGCTGGCCAAAACTCCAATGCGTCGGCGCCACCGGCCGTTCCTGCCCTGGCACAATCAACGCCAGGGCCTCACCATCATCGCGCCGGGCCTCTACGCGGATCGCCCGGCTCTCCACAGTTCGCGCCTCTGCCCGGTCGGCCCGCGCGCGCACCGCGCCATACAATTCTGGCAGAGACAAAAACCGCTCGTCATCAGGCCGCGAAAACCATTCCGACGACACCCGCCCCAGCCGCTCCCCCGGCTGACATCCACCTTAAAACCCCCTTCCCAGCCTGACCAGCATTGGACCCAACAACCGCAACCGCGGCAGACGCATTGATGCTCATAACAAATCTCCACGACGGGCACCGGAAGACACTCTCCCGAACCAAAACCCATCATGAAAATCACAGCCAAGCTCTGACTCTCAAGCCTGCATCGGCGCCGTGGCTGTCTGCTTGCCCCTTCCAGACGATCAAAATTGTTTTAAGACGTTCTGTTTTCGGCAAGTTTGGGCCGGGAGCAGCTGGTCCGCTATGGATTTCAAAATGCAGATAGCGGACATTTGGCTTAGGAACCGCCCGCGCAGCAAAAGCCATTAAAATGATGAGATGAAGTCGGTCTAGGTGATTGTTTTCACCGTTTCGGTCATATCTTTCGTAAGCCGCAACATATTGAAATTATTGATTCGAATTCAACTTGCAGAAGTCTTGAGTTTCGCAATGCCAATAAAAAAACTTGACCATGCGAAGCTTGTTAGATACCAGAGATCGCATGATTTCGAATAGCGCACGACTTCGATTTATCTGATCGGCCTTCTGCGGAAGATCGGGTTTAGTCCTTGTTTTGTTTCGCCATTCGGACCTCTAAAAAATGAATAATCCTGATAATACCGCACATGAACGTGCGGTCATCGACCAGTTTACACGCCAAGCCCAAGGTTTTGCCGGCAGCGCAGAATTACATGTGCATGAAGTCTTACAACTGATAATCGATGCTGCCACCCTAAGTCCCAATCATCGCGTAATCGACCTCGCCTGTGGTCCCGGTTCCGTTGCCTGTGCAGTCGCCAAGCACGCAGCGCACGTCATTGGTCTGGATGCAACCCCCGCAATGCTGGACCAAGCGTCTGAACTAGCCAGAGGAATGAAACTCGCAAATGTTGAATGGAAGGAGGGCAGCATTTATGCAGCGCCCTATGCGGACGGTTCGTTCGATGCTGTCACCTGCCGCTTTGCCTTTCACCATCTTAAAGATCCACCAAGAGCTTTTGCGGAGATGGTACGTTTGACGGCAACCGGCGGTCGCGTTGTGCTATGCGATGGCATTGCTTCGGACGAACCAGAAAAAGCCCGGGCGTTTAACCAGATGGAGCGGTGGCGCGATCCGTCAACGGTCGAGTTCAGGACTTTCGGTTATCTGCACAAACTATTCGTCGAGATGGGATTAGGCGAACCTTACGCCCGAAGTTTTCACGTCCCTTATTTGGCTACCGACCTCGTCAAAGCATCCTTCCCGGCAGGCGATGACCGCTCCGGACTGCTTGCCCTAATTGAGAATAGCATTGAAGACGACACACTCGGAATGGGAGCCCGCATGTCTGCCGAAGGCGTGCGGATTGCATTCCGCTCGGTGGTGCTAAGCGCGGTCAAACTCGGTTAGCACCCTTTTCTACGCTGTCCCTGTCGTTGCGAAATCCTTGCAGTCCGTGTGAAAACTCGGCCACGGAGAGTCGGAACGCAATGTGTCGTCTATACTGCGGACTTTTACGCAATAGAATGCAGCTGCCTTGATTTACGATATCATAAGATTGCGCGCTGCTATAGCGTCCAAGAGTTTTCACACGGTCTGCTTGAGTTTTGCAATGTTTGCCGCTTGTGGGTGCGGTATGAATTGCTGCTGACGGTGCACGTTCCGGCAGATCGCGATCACTGATTCCGTTTGATCGCGACGGGCAAGCGATGATATACTATTGGATATGCTTTGGAGGGCCGCAAATGCCGTTTCCGCCGAACGTGCATCCAATTCGCGTCGTGTCGCCCAAGGCTAGATTGAAATATCCACACGCGATCTATGCGGGAAGCGCATGGTCCCTGGCTGTCGGCTTATGGGACGGTGACCGGGCGTTGCTTATCCGCTGGAATGACGATCCCGATAAGCCGCTTGGGAACCCTGTCTCACACAGTCAGCCAACATGGTTCGTCTTGCCTAAAACCTTGCACGCCACGGCATTAAATGAGGCCGCAAACGCAGACCTTAAAAGAGCGGAGAAAGCGCGCGAGTGGCTGGAAGGCCATGGGCCGGATGAGTGGCCCTATGATCCTGACGAGTTCCCAGAGGCTCAGTCGCATCAAAATCCTTGAATTCTGAAAACCGCTCCTGTTGGAACGAAAGCCATGGGCATTAAAATGGGCGAACCCTGGTACCTCGCCCAGCGACGCCCCGAGTGCAAGGCAGTGGAATGGCGTTCCAGCAATTACGCGCTTTATGGCGATATGAGCCGGCGCATGTACGAGGTTCTGGCCGCTCGCGTGTCACCGGCGGGATGAAACTGACCCGGCCGGCGGCTTGAATCTGACCCACCTGCATCGGCATCGGCCCCACCAAGACCATCGCCAAGCTCGCCAACCGCATCGCCAAGGACAATGCTTTGTTAGACGGCGTATGTGATTTGCGCGACGAGGCGCGCCGCGCCAGTTACTACGCCAACCAAACCGTCAGCATGGTCTGGGGCATCGGCGGCAAAACCGTTGAGAGACTGAACCGGCTGGGTGTTGTCAGCATCGCTGATTTCATGAGGATGACGCATGAAAAAGTGCGCGAGCTTCTCACCGTTACAGGTGCCCGCGTGCAGGCCGAACTGCACGGCCAAAGCTGCCTGCCCCTCAACCTTATGCCCCCGCCGCGCCAGGGTATCGCGGTTGCCCGCACATTCGGGCAAATGGCGAGCACTTGGACGGCATTGCGCGAAGCGGTCGCCGCCTTCGCCACCCGGGCGGCTGAGAAGCTGCGCGCCGAGGGCCTGGAAGCCGGCCACAGTTATTTCAAGGCCGGTGTGATGCTGGCCAACCTCACTCCGGCCCGCCAGCAGGGGCAAATGTTCACCGCGCGAGACACGGTCAAATCCGCCCGCGCCATGGCAGCGATTGATGCGGTCAATGCCCGCTTCGGCCGTGGCATGTTACGTCCGGCCGCAACCGGCACAACGATGACTTGGGCCAGCCGCCAGGCCCGCCACTCCCGCGCTACACGACCCGCGCCGAGGAGATGCTGGTGGCGAAGGCGTTTTGAGAATGCTGATGAGCAGCTGACGATATTTTAGCGGGGCCAAGCCCCAGATTGCGCACCCGCAAGGGGTGCGCTTTTGGGCGATCCGCCAAGCGGATCGCTTTTCAGCCAAGCCTGCGCCCGGCTTTCAAAAAGCGGAGTCATATGCAGCATTTTTTGCGACGGTTCGACCGCCTCTAATCGGCATCCTCACCGAGCACCTCGGCTCTACCCATACCGCTATCACGCGTACTCTTTCCGACAGTGGCTTTCGGCCTTCCCTTCGCGGTCTTCTTGCGCACGACGTTGATGGCGGCGGCATCGAGCGTGTTCTTCAGGTGGATGGCATAATGCTTCTCGATCATCTCGACGCTGGTGCGGCAATTTTTCGCCACCTGATAAATGTCGGCACCCTCCATCAGCCGCATGCAGATATGGGTATGGCGCAAACTGTAAGCCGTGCGAGCCTTACCATCGCGGTCGATTTTCAGCCCGGCGCGCTCCAGAAGATTATTGAACAGCTTGATGTGATTACCGGGGAACACGAGATCCGTCGGCTTTGGATATTCAGGCTCCAACACCACAGGTACCGCACCGCCGGCTTTGCGCCGTAACTGCCGTTCGCGGCGTGACTCACTATGCACGGGCTTGGCCCGCGCCAACAACCGCTCATACACTCGCACGGCGCCCGGCATGCTTTTGCAATGCCCCACACCACGCTTACCGCGCACCTCAATTTCCAGAATATCCGTCTTACCCGCTTCATCATTCGCAATCGTCACATCCCGGTGCTGCAGATTAAACGCTTCATCCGGCCGCAGCCCGGTATTGGCCATGAACAGCACAAAATCGTAGACCTGTTCGGCATTCCACCGGTAATGCGCCCGCTCTGGCGCTTTCGCATTGGCCCGCGCCGCTTCGTACAGCTGCTTGTATTCCTCAGGGCTGAACCAGGGCCGATGCGTGATTTTACCCTGCGTGCGATAGGGCGGGGTTAGGTCCGGTAAATGCTCCAGCCAGCCATGGCGGATGGCAGTTTTCAGGACCATGCGCAGGGTTACCACCTCATCATGGAGGGTGCTGCGCGCCGGCGGCTTGGCCTTCGGCCTGTGCTGGCTCTTCGATTGCGGGTTCGGTGCGGCATAGGTCGTCATCCGGTGCACCCGGTATTCCTGAACCTTGCCGGGCGAGACCTTGTCGAGCGGCAAGGCACCAAAGAACGGCACCAGATGCACCCGCAACCGAATGCCGTGGCTCTCGGTCCATTTCTGGGACCGCTCACCCTCGGTGATTATCCCGTATTCCTTGAGGAATTGATCCGCCGCCTTCTTGAAGGTCGGGCGGTCATTCAGCACACCGGCCTGGCTCTGGCCGTGCAGCTTGAAGTACCAGCTCTCGGCGGCTTTGGCCGCCAGATCCTGGACTTCCTGTTTGGTGGAGAACTGGCGCTGCTTACCACCCACCGAGGCTCTGGCCTGCCAGAACCGGCTATTGCCGCGCTGATAAATCTGGACCTTTCCGCCCAGCAGATCGACCGTCGACATGACGCCCCCTTTGCGCGGATTGCGCTTTGGTTGAGGATCAATGGCTCGATATCGACCATAGGCTATCAGGTTCAGGATTTCGAGTTAAATTACCCTAACACTGCCCTAGGGCGCCACAACACATTAAAGCCGCCTTTCGGCGGCTTTAATGTGTTGATTTAGTTTAAAATTCTGGTTGCGGGACCTGGATTTGAACCAGGGACCTTCAGGTTATGAGCCTGACGAGCTAATTAGTAAACTATTGTTCTATATATACTATAGCAAGATATTTTGGTTTATGTGATAAATAACGCGCTAAAATCGGCGAAATCGTTACGGTAAATTCTGAAAAATGTGCTAGCCGGCGCGCTGCTCGTCTATACCAGCCAGTCTTCAGACCTTACCCCCAAAACACGCTGGAACTCCCCCAGATTACCTGTGACGATAATCAAGCCTTTGCTGCGTGCATGACCGGCGATCATCAGATCGTAGGGGCCGATGACATTGCCTCGCCGTTTAAGATCGCCGCATATCTCAGCTGTATGGGCCGCCGCCTCACTGTCGAAAGGCAGCACTGTCAGGCGCCCCGCAAAATGCTCGACCTCGCGACGGATGCGTGGTGGATCGTTCGAACGCTCAGCGCCATAAAGCAATTCATAGAGAACCACATCCGAAAGGCATAAGGCTTCGGCATTAGCATTGAAGCGTGCCCTCACCCCCTGCGGACGATCCCTGAGCACACGGATGCAGAGGTTGGTATCGAGCATGTAACGCAACATCAGAAATGCTCACGCTCCTGCGCCATTGGCTGGACACGCTCGCCAAGATCAATCCCCGGCGCGTCAAAGAAATCATCCCAAGCCGCTTCGGCGGGCGCGATGATCCGGCGCGGGCCGTCGGGAACGATGACCACCTCGCGCACCCCCTCGGAAAATGCCACCGCCTTGGGCAACCGCACAGCCTGCGAGCGGTTGGAGAGAAAGAGTGATGTTCGCGCGAGCATGAGAACCTCATATATATCCAAGACGGATATACAACATCAGCTCACCTCATTTCAATCGTTTTTGAAAGCTCACTGCCCCTCAGTCCACCAGGCTCCAGAACGAGCTCTTGCGGCCATGCTCGCGACGCAGTCGCGTCACGTAAGCATCGTGCGGTTCCAGGCGCCCAAACGTCTTGATCCCGGCGGACAGGCTGGCGCAGCTCAGCAAATGCCGGGCGGCGTGCTTATAGCGGCTGGACCGGTTCTGGATGAGCGCGAAGTCGATCATCGCCCGCAGCACCAGCACGGCCGCCAGATCATGTTTACCCGCCAGCGCCTCGGCGGCGGGGGTGAGAACTTCATAATAATCGCCATCAAGCTCTCTGGCGCGGTCCAGCACCATCGCCGCCGCGCGGTTCAGGTCCGGCCATGAGATCAGGAAGCCAAGCGCCCGCGGAAAATGATCGTGTTTCTTGACCAGATCGAGTGCCTTCTGCTCCGCCTCGACATCGTCGAAATCAGCCAGACGCTTCAGATAGTCCCGCAAATGCGAGGGCGATAGTGCGCGCTCAAAGCAGCGCCAGCGTGCGTCCTGGGCCTCGATGGCGCGGCCCATCGCCTCCAGAACCGCGATGCGGGCATCCTCCCACTCGACCTCCAGCCGATCCTCCCGTGCGTGCGGGCGGGGTACGGCTGCCTCGATGGCGCTCCAGGCCTCCTCCAACCGCCCTGCCGCCAGCAGGCGCTGGGCGATCTTGGCGGCGATGACCGGCACCTTGCGGGTTTTAACATCGTACTGCGTGATGAAAGCGTCAACGTCTCCTTGGGCGTCGGCAATTTCCTGGAGGGCCAGCTTTACCGTGCTGACGCGGGAGCTTTCTTCCATCTCATCCTGATAAATTGGCCCGGAGGCGCCGTAGCCGATCCTGATCCGGTCTTTCGCCGCTGGTGTCTCCACCGGGCGGTTCGACAGATCAGTCATGAGCTGTTTCAGATGATCCAGCCCCGCCTGTCCCAGCGCCTGGGCCAGAGCCGCGATAAGCCCATCATACTGGCCATGATTATTGGCCAGAAGCGCCGTGAAGCTCTGCTCCGCCAGCGCCTGGGGCGAAGGCTTGGCCAGCACGGCGATGGAGCCGAGATCCTCACAGGCCTGGTGAAAAATCGGGCTGATATGACCATTGCTGTCATCGCAACGCGAAAAGACCGGATTCGCCAGCTCCATGAAGCGCCAGAGCAGGTCGAGCGCTTCCGCCGGGTCACGCTGGGCGATAGCGCCGGCAATGGCAGCGCGCTGGGCTTCGAGATCAGCCGCCAGGGGCTTGATGGCGTGCCAATCGACGAAACTCCGCGCCCGGCCTATGGCGGCAAGGCGCTTGCGGACCTCCTTGCCCAGTTCGGCCGGGCTTTGCGCCCCCGCCAGCTCCATCCGCAACCTGCGTTTCGCAACGGCATCGCCAGCGCTGATCTCAATCAGCAGCGCGGCGAGACGTTCGGCCCCGAGCGCTTCCAGGTTTTTGGCGTTCAGCGTTGTCGTCTTGGCCATGCGGTGTCCATCCAATGTCATAAGCAACATTACTTTGAACCGAATCGCAAGATACGATTCAGATTCATCGACCTTCCAATTTCAAAAGCCTCGCGACCTCAGCCAGCTCCCATTGCAGACGGGCCTCGTCAGGTGCTTCGAACATGATATGGCCATAGACATGGTGGAACAAGCGCTCGAGATCCTGCGGCGCTACCCGCCGGGCGCTCGTGATGGCCAGAGCCTCTGGGTCAGACCAGCCGGGGGCCCGATCCGGAAAGGTAAGCGCCGCGGCCTGTCGAAGCTGCCTTCGGATTGGCGGGGGCAAATGCTATTCAGATCCGGCCTGCCGCTGGACATGAAGGTGCCGCTGATGATCGCCGCGATCACCGGCCTGCGTCCGTCAGAACTGGCCAGAAGCGTCCTTGTCGACGCCGGACCGGACCAGATTCGCATATCCATCCAGGGCGCCAAGGTCACCGAGACCTCCGGCCAACCGCTACGCCGGCTGAGTTTCGACGCCGGCACCAGGATCGCCAAGGTGCTGCATATACTGGCGAGCAACCGAGGCGGACAATTCCAGGTGGCCATTCCTGATCCCCGCGCCTTCTCCGACACGGTCAGGCGGCTTTCCCGCCGGCTATTTCCCGCGGCCGGCTATGTCGCCAGCCCCTACAGCTTCCGGCACGCCTTCGCCGCAGATCGTAAGGCGGAAGGGACGAGCCGAGACGAGCTTGCGCAGATGCTCGGCCACGTCTCAGAGCGCTCCCAGCAGGCATATGGAGTGGCTAGGCAGGGGCGTATGCCGTTGGCGCCGGTTCAGGCTGTAGCGGCCAGCCGGGCAGTTGTTCAGCGGGTAGAGCTGAAGCGCTGGGCCGCCGCTAAACAGCTGGATCAGCCGGCGCCGCCTCCTGGGCCAACAAGTGACGGTTTCTGTCCGCCTCCAAATGCGCCGTGATCGCATCATGCAGTTTCTGCGTCGCAGCCTGCTTATCCACCCACCAGTCGGTGGACCAAACCCGTAGCAGCGTCCAGCCCAGCCCTTCCAGAATGGCCTGGCGAACCTTGTCGCGGTCACGCGCTGTGGCTGCGCTATGATAGGCTGCGCCATCGCACTCCACGCCCACCAGATAATCACCCGGCCGATCAGGATGCACCACCGCCAGATCGATCCGGAAGCGCGAAACGCCAATCTGCGTCACGATCTCCCAGCCTTTGCGGGTTAAGGCCTCCGCCACCGCCGCCTCGAAGGGCGAGTCAAAGCCGCCCAGCGAGCCCTGCACCGCCTCCACCAGCGCCACCGGCCCGCGCTCGGCAAACTCGATGAAATGTTTCAAATCGCGCACCGCCCTGGCACTGGTCCGGTTAAGATCAACCATCGAGGCATCGAAGGAGGTGAAAAGCACCATCTCGCCCCGGGCGCGGGTCAGCGCCACATTCAGCCGGCGCCAACCGCCCTCGCGGTTCAGCGGCCCGAAATTCATTGACATGGTCGGTGCCCCCGCTTCGGTCGGGCCATAGCCGACACCAAGCAGGATCACGTCTCGCTCATCACCTTGCACGGTTTCCAGATTTTTCACGAACACCGGCTCCAGTACGCCATCGCCGAAAAACGCTTCCAGCTCCGGGTTTGCCTGGCGGGCTTTGTCCAGCAAGTCCTCAACCAGCCGCTGCTGCTCGGCATTCAGCACGATGATCCCCAGCGTCTTGTCGCTGCGCGCAGGATCGCTGAGACGCGCCACTGTCTCCGCCACCAGCGCCTCGCCCTCCGCCTGGTTTGTCCGGCCGTTTCCCTTGGCATAAACACCCGCCACCCGCCGCCAGGACACCGCACTGGCCCGCGTCACTGCAGCCGGGAAGGTGATGAGGCGGTTATCGTAATATCGGCTGTTCGAGAACGCGATCAGGCTTTCATGGCGGCTGCGATAATGCCATTCCAACGTATGCTGCGGGAGGCCGGCGGCCAGGCATTCCTCCAAAATGCTCTCGGCATCACGCTCATCGTCGCTGACCTCGTCATCATCCTGGCTGCGGCCGAAGAAGTTTGTCGGCGGCATCTGCCGTGGATCCCCGGCCACCACTACCTGCCGCCCTCTGGCCATCGCGCCGATCGCATCCCAAGGCGCGATCTGGGATGCCTCGTCGAAAATCACCAAATCGAACAGCGGCTGCTCCGGCGGCAGATATTGCGCGATGGAAAGCGGGCTCATCAGCATGCACGGGGCGAGCCTGGTGAACGCCTCGCCCATCTCGGAGGTCAGCTGGCGGATAGGCTTATGCCGCTTCTGCAACTGTAGCTGATGCTTCAGAATACCATAGCCGTCCTTCTTGCCGACATCGTTCTTGTCCGGAATCTGGCCGCATATGCGCGCCCGTGTGTAGCGCACAGCCAGCGACGCCAGCCTGTCCTCCAGCGCGCGGAAGCGGCCAATATCACTACCATGCACATCCGGCACGAATTCCCGCAGCCGCGGCTGCGCATCGATCAGCCTTGCCGCAAACCAACGCGCATACGCCGTCTCGAACAATTCCGACAAATCAGCAGCATGATGCTCCCTGCTCACCGAGACCAACGCCGCGAGCCCGGCCTGCCGTGCCTCTGCCTCTACCCGCAGCCAATTGCACCACGGGTTCAGACGGGTGGGATGCGCCAGCAACGCCGCCGCCATCAACCCAAGCTCGTTCAGCCCAGCCCCAGCCTCCATATCCGCCAGCATGGAGAGCTTCGTCACCAGCGCCTGCATCCGGCCTAAGGCGGCGACACAGACGCCAAGCGCACGGGCAATCCGACCTTCGGGAGCCAGCAGCTCATTGGCTTCGACCACCAGCATGCGAATTTTCTGCCGGCGCTCCGCCAGCGCGTCCGGGTCCAGCGCGCCGACGGCTATCGCACCGCGCAGCCTGTCAGCCAGTGTCAAAGATGCTTCAATCTTGCCGATATCGCTACGCAGCCCTGCCCAGCCGGGCACGGCATGCAGGCCGTGCGGCAAAGCAGCGAGGTCGGCTGCGAGCGCCTGCAGGCGCCGTAGCTTGGGCAAGTCGTCCGCCGGCGCCGGCGTTCCTGCTGCTTCTCCAAAGGCCGCAAGCTTTGCCGCAACCTGTTTCTTCGCACCGCCTGCGAACAAGAAGAATTTCTTCATGGCCGCTTGCCATTCCAGTTCCAGCACCGCCACGGGCACAGCCGCCACGTTGGCGAACGGTGTCGAGAGCTGAGCTTCCGCCGTCTGATATGCGCCAAGCAACCGCCCCAACTCTGCCGCCGCCGGCGCCAGCGCGGCATAGTCCGACGCGAAGGCAAAGCCGAGCTCATGGCCGTGCGCCTGCAGCAACCTCTCAACCAGCTCGCATAGGGCGGCAATGCCCGGCAGATCATGCGCCGGCCCAAGCTTCACCGCCTCCTGTAGCCCATCGCGCGCCGCCAGCAGCTCAGCCAGGCAAGTCGGGAAAGCCTGCGCCGCCTCCAGCATCTCTGCCTGCCAGCTGTTTGACCACTCCATCCGTCGCACGGCGGAAAACGCCGCGGGCAGACCAGCCACCTGCGCCGCACCGATTTGCAGGCGCCTGACGATATCTCGCAGCCGCGCCAGATCCGCCTCGTCATGCACCACGCTCTCCGGCCAGGAAAGACGCGGCGCCGCTACCCCCTCATTTTTTACCGCCAGACCGATCGCCCGGTGCAGCGTCATGCCGTTCTCCTGAACGCGATGCAGCAGCCCCACGAACTCGTTCAGCCTGTCGCGCATCACCCGCAACTGCCCGGCCTCGCGCGCCCACATCTCAGGAGAAAACCCGTCACGCTCATCCCAGGCGCGTTCGAGCTGTTTCAGCACCTCCAGCTTGTTCGCCTTGTTGGAATGCAGCTGCAGACAAAATACCCCCAGCCCTTTCTCCTCCAGCCGGCGATGCACCACGTTCAACGCCGCAATCTTCTCCGCCACAAACAGCACCCGCCGGCCCAAGGCGAGATTATGCGCGATCATGTTGGCGATGGTCTGGGACTTGCCGGTGCCTGGCGGCCCGTCCAGCACGAAATCGCAGCCATTCGCGGAGGCCACGGTCGCGGAAATCTGCGAAGAATCCGCCGGCAACGGTAGGAAAAGCTGGGCCGGGTCGAGCTTGCGGTCCAGCTCCTCGGGCTGCGGATAACTGCCGCGCGACTGATAACGTTCCTGCCCGCGCTCGATCAGATGCTTCACCACCGGACTTTCGCTCAGCATCGCGGCGCGGTCAGCCATGTCCTTCCACATCAGATATTTGGCAAAGGAAAAGCTGCCGAGCATCACCTGTTCGGTGACCTCAAACCCGGCCATGTCACGCACGGACCGGCGCACCAGGTTGAAAACCGCCCTTACATCCACGCCCTGCCCCGTCGCCGGCACCGGCAACGCGCCAGAGAGCCCAGGAATCTCAAGATTGAAGTCATGCCGCAGCAATTCGAGCAGTGTGAGGTTGAAGCGCGGCTCATCCTCATGCGCCGTCATCACCACGCCGGAGAGCGCGTTTTTGCGCTCCAGCCGAACCGGCAGCAGCAGCAGCGGCGCCCGGTAAGCACGCGCATCACCCGCAACCTTGCGCCATTTCAGGAAGCCAAGCGCCAGGAACAAGGTATTGGCGCCGCCCTCTTGCAGATCACTGCGCGCGCCGCGGTAGAGGTCCACCAGCTGCGCCTCCAATTTCGCCTTGTCGAGCTCGCAGAGGAGCGTGTTCTTCTCCTCCAGCGCCATCTCGGCCATCTGCTCTTTCAAATTTTCCTGGTTCTGCGCCACGAACAACGCCTCATCCCGGCCGGCGACGGTCACCAACGGCATCGCCGCGAAATGGATCTTCTCGCCGGCGGCGAGCTTCTCCTCCAGTCGAAAGGGATGCTGGCAAAGCGGCCGCACGGCCTTGGCCGTGTCTGAAACATGCAGCAACCGGTTGCGCGTCGTCAGGTCGAGCAGCTTGCGCTGCCAGTGCGCCAGCCGCCCCTCCGGCGTATTCGGGACAAACCGCTCCTCATCCATCGCCGAGGACACAAAATCCGGCGGCGGCAGATCCAGCCCGATCGAGACTGTCTTCACTTCGGGCACAGCCCGCGCAATAACCTCGTCCCCGCTCAGAGGACGGATGCGCATCATCCGCGTCCGCCTGATATCCAAGGCGGCCTCAAATTTTCTATCCTGAGCCTCCTCGATCTGCTGGTTTCCCCGGGCGATCGCGGCCCGAAAACTTGCCGGCGGCTGGTGCGTGATCATCGTGGTTTCGAAGACGACCAGATCCCCCAGGGCGACATGCTTACGAAGCCGCTCGGCGTCGTCCGCGGACATGTCCGGCAAAGTCATTCGCCGCAGCCAGACACCACAAAAAGCATGGCCCTGGGTTAAAATGATCAGCGGGTGGAGATTGGCCTGTTCCAGACAGGCCGCGAACAGCATCGAGGTATCAAGGCATGTCCCGATGCGCCCATCGACCAGGCTGCTCGGCGAGCGGATCTTCTGACCCGCCGCCTCGAAACCGGCCGGCGGCAAGGCATAGCTCAGGGCAAGCCGTGCAATCGCCGTCCAGATGGCCGAGGCGAGGAGCCAAACCTCCTCTGGGGTGCGGTCATAGCCATTGATCGCATCGGGCTTGCCATCTGTCCGCAGGATCTCGGATGCCGCGCTCAAAATCCGGTCGACCGCCGGGTCATTCGGCATGCAATAGGCCGCCAGCAGCCCCAGCGCCCCCATGCCGCCCCAATGCATCCGCGGCAGACACTCCACCTCATACCGCGCCGTGGCGATTTCGTTGTCTCCGGCGGTGAGCGAAAACCGCAGATCGCCGCGCACACCTTCATTGAGCCCCGCGAGCATGCCCCCGTCCAGCTCGACCTGCCGATCGGCAACATGTATCAGCGCGCCAGGCACCAGCCTCTCAAACCGCCAGCTACGCGAAGAAATAAAACCGGGGCTGGCCGTGAGCGTCAGAACTACTCCTTCGATGGCCGCCTCGCCTGAATTTTCAATTTGCAAGTCGAGAATCAGGGGAACAGCATTCTGATGCGATGCAAAGCCGATTTTCGGCTGCACCACGGCCTTGATTACGCTCATATATCCCTCGCCCTGCATCAAGAGCGTTGAGCGTAACAAACCCTGTCCTTTTTACGCAACCCTGGATGACCTTGCCTATGGTTCTACCAGTCGTGATGGGCGTCTTCGTCCCGTTTCGGCTGCCACCGTCCCGTTCTGCATAGTGAGTAAATTGTGAGGTAACCGATGTGAGCCCCCCACGGGCTATGCTGTGATCTACCGTGAGGCTTCGGCGACGCGCTGTGGCATCCAGAATTCTCTGATTGCGGGGATAACGAGCGGGATGTCGTGGTAGGCGGTTTTGAGGTAGTCTTTTGTATTGATGCCGTTTGGCGGTGGGTTGATTGGCGCGCCGATCTGGTCGGCACAATAGAGCATGATCGGTAACATGAGGCCGCATTCGATACCGCGTGCCTCGCGCAGCGGCGCCCAGGCGCTCCATCGCAGCTTCATGGCATGGGCAAATCCCAGGCACCATGGTCCGGCGAATACGACGCCGGCGTCGGTGCGTTGGAAGATTGGTGCGTATGTTTGTGGCGCGGTCGAGAGGGTTTCGCTGATGGCGTTATGCCTGGCGACGATCGCCATAATGGCCTTGAGTGTTTTGCTATGCGCGGTGGCGATATTGCCCTTGGGTCCAAGCAGATCAAAGAACCATTCATCTGGGGAGATCGAGGAGGGACCAACGACAATGGCGGCGAGATAGCCGTCGAGCATCGAGACGCCATCGATGACGCGGTTCTGTTTCTCCAGCCAGGCGTCGAGCATTTCCATATCCATCGCACTGTCAGCCTGCGCGGTTCGGGTGCCAGCCTGCCTCATGCCGCAATGGCCTTTTGGGTCTGCGCCGCCTTCCAGTTCCACGGCAATAATTCGCCCAACGCATTTGCCTTCGTCGTGCCCGAGACCATCCGCTCCAGCACATCGGTGAGATAGGTCTGCGGATCGAGATCGTGCAATTTTGCCGTGTTGATGAGAGAGGCCAATATCGCCCAGCTCTCACCGCCGCCGGCGCTGCCGGCGAAGAGAGAATTTTTTCTGCCCAAGGCAATGGGCCTGATGCTGCGCTCAACGATGTTGCTGTCCACCTCCACCCGGCCATCGTTCAGGAACACGCACAGCCCGGCCCAATGACCCAGCGTGTAGCGGATCGCCTTGGCCAGCGTGGATTTGGCCGAAGTTTCCGCCAGCCTGTCGAGCAGCCAAGGCTTGAACGTCTCGAACAGCGGCAGGGTTTCCGCCTGGCGCACGGCCACGCGTGCTTCGGGGCTGGTGCCGCGGATACGCTTCTCGATGCGGTAGATTTCAGCAATGCGCAGCAACGCTTCGGCGGCGACCGGACAATCCGTTGCCTTATGCACCTCAAAAAACTTTCGCCGTGCATGTGCCAGGCAAAAAGCCAGCGTCACAGGGCCGCCGGCACGGCCGCGCCGGGTCAACCGATTATATCCGGCATAGCCGTCAACCTGCAGCACGCAAGCTTTGCCCGCGAGATGTTCCTCGACATGCTGACCTTTGCGATCCTCTGCATATAAATACACCACCGCCGGCGGCAGTGCTCCGCCCCAGGGGCGGTCATCGATCGCATAGGCCCAGATCCTTGCGATGCGCGTTCGTTTGCGGGTGCGATCCTGAACCGGCAAGGGCGTGTCATCGCAGAATAGTTTTGGCGCGCTCAAAACGATGGCGCTCAGCAATTCATGCAATGGCTTGCACCACCAAGCCAGCCGGGCGACCCAATGCACCAAAGTCGAGCGGTCGAGCATGATCCCCTGGCCGGCCAGCATCTGCGCCTGCCGGTTCAGCGGCATGTGCCAGGCGAATTTCATCACCGCCACATGCACGAGCAGCGCCGGGGTCGGCAGCCCGCCATCGACCGGTCGCGGCGGCGCCTTGGCCTGCACCACTGCCCCTTCACAAGAGCGGCAGCCATAGCGCGGCCGGTGAATGCGTTTTACGCGTAACACTGCCGGAACCACGTCGAGCATTTCGCTGACATCCTCGCCGATCACATGCAGCTTGCCCTGACAGCAAGGGCAAGCCTTGCGCTCCGGCTCGATCGTGATGTCCACCCGCGGCAGATGCACCGGCAGCCCGCCAATATTGCGCGCCGCCTTTCGCTGCGGCGGCCGGTTTGCGTTCGCCGGCGTTGGCGGTTTGGCGAGTTCCACCGGCGTGCCGGAAAGGTCATCCAAAGCGAGCGGTAACTGGGCCTCGGGCTCAACTTGTTTCTCGGATCGTGCACCAAACAAGGCCCGCTTCAAAGCCGCCACAACGGCCCGGAGGTTCTCGTTCTCCGCCCGCAGGGCTGTATTCAATGCCAGCAGATGCGCTGGATCATGCGGGGAATGTTGGTCATCCGACATGCACGCAAGCTACCAAACAGGCCCGCTGTGCCGCCAGCAAATTACAGCAATTTCTGCGAATTTTCCGCCGGGATCGAGGGCCTCACCAGCGCCGGAGAGCGTGCTGCAATCTGCGTCCAATCCATGCCAGCAAACAGCAGGCGTATCTGCGCGGGGCTCAGTGTGACGGCCCCGTCCTGCACCGGCGGCCAGGTAAATCCGCCTGCCTCCAATCGTTTGGTCACCAGGCAAAGCCCCGTGCCATCCCAAAGCAGCAGTTTAAGCCGGTCCGCGCGCTTGGCCCGGAACACGAAGACATCGCCCGCAAATGGATCGGCCGCCAAAACTTGCGCCACCAGGGCAACAAGACCATCCATGCCTTTACGAAAGTCGACCGGCTTGGACGCCACCATCACCCTTAACCCCGGCCGGGCCGGAATGCCCAGGATCATCGGGCTGGCCCGATCAGACCAAGCACCTGCCGCAAAACAGCCTGGTCAACCGCGCCTTCCACCCGGATCCGGGTACGCCCGATCTCTATCTCAATCGATCCCACGGCTTGATCCCGGGCCGAGGGCGGTCCAGCCGGTTCAGCCATAGGGCAACCAGCCACATCATCCACAATGCGCAACGGAACAAAATCCCCCGCCATCGCCAAATCATTCATCGCCTGGCGACGCCATGTCCAAAGTAAGCCCCGGCTCACCCCATAACGGCGCGCAACCTGCGTAACCACGGCACCAGGCGCAGCACTCGCGGCAAGAATCTCCGCCTTCTCCTCCCGCGTCCAATCCCGCCGCCGACGCCGCCCGGTGATCAGCTCAACACGATGGTAGCCATTGTCCTCATGACTGTGCTGATGTCTGGCTTTAGGACCGTCATTATCCACAATATCGCCCCACACAAATTCAGGGGCATACTGTCCAGTAAATCAAACCGCGCCGCGAGGTGGCGGACTCGCATCGGTTACATTGTGAGTAAGCGGCTCCACTGAGCCTGCAAAAACACCAAAATTTCCAATGAAATCAATGGCGTGCCATTCGCCATGAAAGCGATAACTGGAAGGCTTTGAATTCGTTATAAAAAAAATTTCGACTACTACGCTTAACCTGAACTTACCCGCAATCCGTCCTTTTCGAAAATTCGTGGAACCATGGAATTACTTTATGGGTGCCGCGTGTTTTGACGTAAAAGAGGATCGGACGCGGTGTGAAACGGCGATATTCTGCCCACCGAGCCCAGCTATTTCGGCTGGCGCAATTGTGGGGTTCCGGCAGGCCCCATCACCGCGTCTGTTTGCTCATGCGCTGTGTAACGAGGATGCAAGTCGCAGGCTGCTTCAAGACCACCGCCGCCGCCCTCCCCGCCGGAATGCCAAGCTCGTTATCGCTCCTGCGACAAGCGGTAGAGCCGGCGTCCCAAATCGATGATATCATCGCGCCAGATGAGGGCGTCCAGCCATTCGGTCGGGATGCCGCTCATCCCATAATGGGCGCCAGCAATCTGCCCAGCGACCGCCCCGACTGTGTCGGCATCGTCACCCAAATTCACCGCGCGCAGAACGATGGCTGCAAATCCGTCAGCGGGTGCAAAAGCCCACAGCGCTGCCTCGAACGTATCCAGCACATAGCCGGTGGATTTCACATCCGCGAGCGCACGGGACGCGATCATGGGGGACACGATCTCGACCGTCTCAGCATGGATTAACCGGAAAAGACATGTCGCGAGATCGGCCGCTATGCTTCGGCACGTCGCATTGCGATGGGTGAGATCGCTCTGGCGCTGCGCGATGTGCACCGCCGCCGCCATTGTGTCTAAATGCGCCAACACCGCCGGGGCCAGGCGCATGATGCCGCCATTGCCGGCACTCCACCCTTCATGTTCCGGAAATGTTCCGTGGTCTCGCCATGTGCCCAGGGCGCTGGCTGTCTGGTTGCCAATGTCAAAGCAATCGCCTGTATGGCTGAAATGGCCGTGCTGCCACCAGCTTAGCCAATTATTCATCAGCGTTGAGGCATCGCTCAAAGTGCGGTCCTGTAGCAGCGCCTCCCCCAGTGCCAGCGCCATCGACGTGTCGTCTGTCCAGCCCCCAACCGGCATATTAAACGCACCGCCACCGCGCATGCCGGTGACGGGGTAAAGCTGCCACGTGGCCTGAATTCGACAGAGGTGCCGAGTGCATCGCCGACAGCCAAACCAACCAACGCGCCCACTGCGCGATCTTCCAGCGTGCCAGGTTCAATCATGCGGGTCATTCGGAATCCACCATAGAAAACAAAAGAGTAAGCTCTTTTAAGTCTATTCAGACCTTGACAGCCAATTCATATTTCACCCGTGGCGATTTCAAGCCCGGCGATGCCATTCATTTGCACCCACGCGATGCTTGGCGTTCCGTCAATAGTGCCTGAATGGACACGACACAGGTGGCTAAAGTTGAGTCGCCAGTGGCGAATGGCTCTCAGAGCGCCATCCCTAATTACCATAAAAGGCCGCCTCATTCCCGCGTGGGCGGGGAACGCGCTGTCGAGCGTGAAACCCCGCGGATCCCCTGGGCTGAAACAGCCTCTTACTGAAGCGTCTTCAGAAAACTCTTCTGATAAGAGACGAACGCAACCAGGCACATCAGAACGACAACCCCGAAAGCCAGAACGAAAAGTTGAAATTCGGCGGCCTGAACCAGGTACGCCGTCATCACGAGGAGCACGCCCAAGGGTATATCCAGTGCCATCAGAATCTTGAGAATCAGAACTGGGACCTTCCCGTAGTTCCGCAGCGCGGAGGCCCAGAATGTCAGCGGTATGGCCAGGATCCAGAACAAAGGCTGAGCCTGGGGAAACGGATTTGGCGGCGTCAAACCCAATAACATCAGGCAGAGCGCCAATGATGCCAGATAAACCGCCACCGAGCAGATGAAGGTCGGTATGTCGCGCCTCAGCCGTTCCCATTCCGGGCTGCCGTTGCGACCTTTTTTCACGCGCGCCTGCGGCATGTCACTTGTCCGGTGGAGATGAAATCCAGATGATCAAATCATGGGTAGAACCCGTCAGCGCCGAACCCGCCATGCCGATGCCGGCCGAAACGGCCGACAGGAGCCGCAGCTTGATCACGCTGCTGATCTTGGTGGTACTTACCCGCTTCGCGCCCTGCAACGCCAGTTGCTGCGTAACGCGCAATCTTTGCGGCCGGGACATTTGCGCCCCAAACACATTTTGCCACGTGACACCGGTTTCCTTCATGGTTGCGTCCGCTTCCATGATGTCGGTGATGGCCCCCTTTGCCCCGAGCAACGCAACAACATCCAGGCCGCGCATCGTCCACACATATGCGCCGCTGTTATCGAGCCTGGTATTGACGTTTTCATGCCCGCTGAGCATCGCCCCAACCCTGAACACCGATACGGAACAGGATGCCGTCGATGCCACCGCGCCGCCCCAGAGAAACGAGGTGCCCCAAAGCGATTGGCCACCGGTGACAGGCGCGGTCGCGGCGGTCCCCACAACGCCAACCCAGGCGAGCGCGGCGCCGCCGCAATTGAAGCCGAAGGATAGCCATTCCTGAGCCGGAGACGTACTGGCTGTGCGCGGCTTCGCTGCCACGGTCTTGAGAGCAGGGCTTGGACGGACTTCGAAAATGACCGTATCGCCCCTGGAGGGGCTGGCACGCAACGTGCGGGTCATGGCGTTCGCAATTAAAACGATGCCCATGCCCGCGTTTCGGGCACGGAATCGACGGCTTTGACAAGCACGCTGTCCAAGGGGGGCATCACCAGCCCGAAGCTCAGTTGCGAGGGTTCGGACTTGATAAGGAAGCGCTCATGATGATCATTCCCCTGGGTATTGGCCTGGGATAGTTTGTGGCAGCATGAGCGCCGTTGCAAGCACTGAAGAGCTCCAGAATGGCTTTTCAACGCCCCGCGTAATTGGCGTTCCGTCAATAGCGACCAATGGGCCCGCTGAGCCCTTCGACGGACTGCGCGGTCGATGTTTCGATCGTCGCCCCCGCGTGGGGGCGACTACGCAGGCCTGGGCCATTTTTGCGCCCAAGGCGTTTCGATCCACGCCCCCGCGTGGGGGCGACTCGATTTTGCGCGCTGCCAGCCGTCGCTGAAAATGTTTCGATCCACGCCCCCGCGTGGGGGCGACGGCACGACGGTGTCCGATGTCGTGCTTTTGCGTGTTTCGATCCACGCCCCCGCGTGGGGGGCGACGCTCCAGCGTGGCTTTCTCTTGCGGGGTCATTTGTTTCGATCCACGCCCCCGCGTGGGGGCGACATCCGATGTCGCCTAACGTAACCACGCTGATGCCGTTTCGATCCACGCCCCCGCGTGGGGGCGACTATCGTCGACGGCGAGATCCGCGACCTGGTGGTGTTTCGATCCACGCCCCGCGTGGGGGGCGACTCCAATCTGGCGTTTATCTCAAGGGCACCCTTGAGTTTCGATCCACGCCCCCGCGTGGGGGCGACCTGCACATCCGCGCCGGCAACGTCGAGAAGGTTGTTTCGATCCACGCCCCCGCGTGGGGGGCGACGCGCCGGGATCTTCCGGCAGACCTACGCGGCCATGTTTCGATCCACGCCCCCGCGTGGGGGGCGACTCCAGGCAGATGCCTGCCGGGTCGCACACGGTGGTTTCGATCCACGCCCCGCGTGGGGGCGACTCCAGGCCGGTTTCTGTCCTGCGGTCGAGAGTGAGTTTCGATCCACGCCCCCGCGTGGGGGGCGACACGGCTTCACCGGCACCATCAAGACCCTCACCCTGTTTCGATCCACGCCCCCGCGTGGGGGCGACAGGCCCATGCTTTCCTCGCCGTTCCAGCGGATCGGTTTCGATCCACGCCCCCGCGTGGGGGCGACCCATCCATGCAGATTGGGATGTTTGCGCCAGTAGTTTCGATCCACGCCCCGCGTGGGGGGCGACGCGTGATCGGCTACAAGAGCTTCGATTATGCGTCGTTTCGATCCACGCCCCCGCGTGGGGGGCGACCCGTGCTCGTCGCCGTGGTGCTCTCCTCAACCGGGTTTCGATCCACGCCCCGCGTGGGGGGCGACTTGCCCCTCCCCTCGCCTTCACACGCCAGAAAAGTTTCGATCCACGCCCCCGCGTGGGGGCGACTTGTCTGGCGGCTTTTACGCGCGCGATAATTGCCGGTTTCGATCCACGCCCCCGCGTGGGGGGCGACACTAAAAGATCAAGCAAAAGAGCAAGATTTGGTGTTTCGATCCACGCCCCCGCGTGGGGGGCGACTGCCGCCACTTAAATATTCCATGGCTTTTGACAAGTTTCGATCCACGCCCCCGCGTGGGGGGCGACTGCATTGGTGCCAGCCGCGTCGCGCTTGCCCATGTTTCGATCCACGCCCCCGCGTGGGGGCGACTAACCAGGGATAACGCATTGACCATTCGAAGATGTTTCGATCCACGCCCCCGCGTGGGGGCGACAAACGAGCGTAATCGGCGCTGGCACGTCGATAGAGTTTCGATCCACGCCCCGCGTGGGGGGCGACTATGACCATAGACGCCGTTGGGCTCTTGGCAGACGTTTCGATCCACGCCCCCGCGTGGGGGCGACATTTTAGAATAATCAATGTCTTGCTTCTGACCAGTTTCGATCCACGCCCCGCGTGGGGGGCGACCACTGGCCCGATGTTGTATTTTTTCAATTCCATGTTTCGATCCACGCCCCCGCGTGGGGGGCGACTCGATTTTGCGCGCTGCCAGCCGACGTTGAAAAGGTTTCGATCCACGCCCCCGCGTGGGGGCGACGGTCAGCTGGAACGATTTCCAGGCCGGGTTGATGTTTCGATCCACGCCCCGCGTGGGGGCGACCCCTTGATTATATTCATAGAAATTGCCGGCGTCATTTTTTGCAAATGCGCGAACATCTCACGTCTAACCTCGAAGAGGAGGTTAAATTAACTGCTTCAAAAATAACATATTCAATTATCAAAGATTTTTGTTCTGCGAACCGGCCTGGAGGTAGTTGTCCGCTTCAGGTTCGCGCGGCTAAAATAGCAGAGGGCCTTCTAAATCCACTACTAGCTTTGCACCTACATGCTCAACACGCCGCCGACCATCCGCACCCAGCCGATAAAAGCGCAAACTATCCTCTTTGAGCAGAACCTCGTTGATCAACCGGGCACGCAACTCGACCCACTGCGCAGGGTCTACCTCACATTCAAACACCGAGTTCTGCACGCGTTGCCCATAGTCAAGACAGGCTCGCGCCACTCTCCGCAGCCGCCTCCGACCAGCGGGGGTCGTTGTGCCAACATCGTAGGTAATAAGCATCAGCATGGCCGCTATTTCCAGATAAAGGCCGGATAACCGTCCAGGTCTCCCCGCAAATGTCTCGCCAATAACTGCGCCTGAATATGCGGCACCAAGCCAAGTGTAACCTTCTCGTTCAAAAACGGATGCACCAACTCGTCCTTTTTGCGCTCCTGGTACGCCACCAACACCGTCTTACGGGCATCGTCGGTCAACCTTACCGCTCCCCCTTCTTCAATGACGAAGTCACGCGACGTAAGTTGGCGGCGGTTAATCAGGCTCAGTACGAGGCGATCCGCCAGGATAGGTCGGAACTCCTCCATCAAGTCCAAAGCCAGGCTAGCTCGCCCGGGCCGATCAGCATGGAGAAACCCGACTTGCGGATCGAGCCCCACCCCCTCCAGCGCCGAGCGGCAATCATGCCCCAGCATCGCATAGAGAAAAGAGAGCAAGGCGTTTACCGGGTCCAGCGGAGGACGGCGGGAGCGCACGGAAAAGGAAAACTCTTCAGCGCGGATTAGGTGAGTGAACACGGCAAAATAGACTTGGGCCGCCTCCCCTCCAGACCACGCAGCAAGGCGACACTATCATTGAGCAATACGCGGCGGACAACGTCCGAGAGCCGCGTCTCTGCACGGGCTAAAGCCCCACAAGCCTCGTCCGTGAGAGTTTCGCCGTGATCTCGGAGTGCCCGACGGACAACGGCGCGCTGGTTGGCCGTCTTGGCCGCGACAATACCCCTTACGATGGGAACGCTACGCCCCCCATCGTCGGCAGAACGGTATTGACCGCGACGGAGCAAGACATTGCCACTGCGCGCGCCTTCCATCCGGGCAAGAAAGCGCCCATTTGGTTCAAGGAACGAAACACAAATTCCTGCCTCGGCGCAGGCAGCCAGGGCGGCCGGCGAAGCGCCTGCTCGACTAAAGCAAATCAGGCCAGAAAGCATATGGAGAGGTGCACGGCCTAACTCCTGCGCTTCAGCCTCCACAACCAAATTTTCACCATCCTTGCGGACCCAGGCATTTTCAGTTGTCACATAAATCGTGTTGAGGTGCCTGCGCATGCTCAACGTCCGATCTGACGTTCGAGCCAGGAGGCGATGCGCGGCGGCGACTGCAAACTCTCTGGAGTGCAAAGATCATGCAGCGAACAATTAGCGCAGCTCGGCCTGAATACCGGCGCGGGCGTTTGACCTGACGTCATTAGTGAGCGGGTCTGCCGTGCAATATCCTGTGTCAAGGTGCGAAGGGTATCGTCAAACGCGACCTCCACACGCCGCCGCGTAACGCCATAAAACAACGCGCCTCGGGTACAGCGGTACTGAACATCTCCTCCAGACAGATGGCTTGTGCGCAGAGTTGCACCTCGTCGGCACGGTGTGCCTTTGGCTTGCCGCGTTTGTACTCCACGGGGTAAGGCTGACCATCGCGCAGTTCCACGATATCCGCCTTACCTGTCACGCCCAACCCGAAAGACCGAAGAGTAAGCGCACGCAGAATTTTGACATTCTGCCGACGCTCCGACGGTGCAGTATCGGCACGTTGGTGCATAGCCCGGCCTTCTGCCGTGGCTCTATCCTCTGCCCAAAGCTGCTCCACATGAATGAGAGCACACTGCCGAGGGCAGAACAAAAAATGCTGCAAGGCCGACAGCGGAATCAGCGCCTCTTCCTGCGCATCCGTCCCTGGCACCAGGGTCAACGCTCGATCAACTCCACGCCAGCGGGCAAATTGTCACGATCAACGCGAATTTCATAATCATCGAAGCTTCGAGCCGGAGGCCAGTTATCCGTAGCCTCATCGCCGATCGCATGGGTCTGCCCCTTGAAGCGACGCAACGTGGTGATTCGTCCGAACAATTCGTGGGACGGCGCGTTACCGAGAGGCGATTCGTGCCTAAAAATTAACAGCTTACGCTTAGCCATCTCGCCTCGCGCGGCGGAGCGGTCGTGCTCGAACATGTTCTGATCGAGCGCCTCGAACAAAACCTCCAGATCGTCCTGGGTGAAACCCGTGCCCTTCGTGCCGTGTGACGCGAGAGGCGCGGAAACATAGCCATGCACGCGATAAAGCCCGTAGGGGATGATATGTTTGCGGCCCATGGTTCGCTTGTCACCACGCTTTTCGTCATCGCCTTCGGCAAGGTCCTTCTTCTCCTTCTCGCTGGTCGCGGCCATGCGGGTAATAGAGATCTCCAGCGGCAATACCGGCTCGACGGATTCGGCAAAGCTCAGCTGCACCGGGCCCCTCACCTGGCCGCAATTGATACCGGTCGAGAGGACGGCGCCAAAGGCACGGATGTCAAAGAAATTGTCGCACATGAATTTGCGCAGCTTCAGGGCGTCTTCGTCGCTTTTTGGTGTCAGCTTTGCCGCCGTTTTCACGTCCTTGTAGTCCGGGCATTCGGCGATATAGGCTTCACGGTGCTTTTCGTTGAGCACTGCCCCTCGGTCACATAAATACGATAGCGCGCTCGATCCTCGCGGCTTAGTTCGACCCAATTGCGGATTTTGCGCTTAAGGCAGACATCTGTCACTAGCCCTCGGCTGGTTTCCGGGTCCAAGCGCGGCATGTTGCCGGCATCCGGGTCGCCATTGGGATTGCCATTGGTCACATCGAAGAACAGCACAAAATCGTGCCGCTGCGTCAGGAGCGCGCTCATTCCTTGTTATCCTCTTCCTGTGGCGAAGCGTCGCCAGGACCACGCCAGGCACGCTCATGATAATAACCAACCGCAAAACGCCCCTGCGCTTCGAGGCTTAACGTTTTTGGGAATTCCGTCGGCAAATGAGCAAAAATATCATCTAAGCGACGCTCGACCCACTTACCCTTGCCGCGCTTCATGGCATCAGAAATATGGTTGCGTGCGTTACGCAGGAGGGTTCCGAACACGCGCGCGGGCGTCGCCGAGGCGGCGCCATAATAACGGTCGGCGATGGTGGCATTCACCTTGCCGAGCGCCGCGTATTGCGCGGCTTCGAGCACCGCGAATAGGCGGCCAAGCTGATAGGCCGAATCTGGGTATTCAGTATCGCGTGCCACGGGCAGCGTCTCCTTGGAACGGCGGTTGATACAGGCTTTAATGATCGCGGCGTGCCAGCCGGTAAATGTATCGCCGGCGCGCAGCCGCATAATCACAGCGGCGAGCAATGTGCGCGGATAAGGCTGCCCAGAGAGCACGGCGCGGGTTGTTTCTGCAGCCAGGAGTGGCGGCACATTGTCCCATTTTTCCTGCAGGGCCGTGGTACGGACAAGCAGGTAGTTAATGGATGGCGTGCGCGTCCAAGGCTCAGGCTCGATTCTCAGCGCCTCGAAATGTGAGCCGAGGCGTTCGAAGAAATTACCGAAACTGTCCTCCAGCCAAAACCGTACGGCCAGACGGGCGGCATTGGGGGCCAGACCAAGGATATAAAAGCGCGTATTGGGCTCAAGGGCTGGAAACGCCCCGGGCAGCCGCCCGGCACGGATATCCGCCAAGGTTTCGCGGAGCTTATTGGCCTCGGAGGGATCATCTGGCGGCTCCATGAACATCGCCATAGCCTCTTCGGCGGCGCGGGCGGAGGCTTCACCTCCCCCATCCGCATCGGCCCAGAAGGCGATCGTCGTATCGCCGATTTTGAGCCGATTGCGGCTGTCGCGGTCCAGGAGACGGTTCAGCGCCGTGCCGTAGCGAAAAGCTGCCTGAACAGAGGTCGGAGCATTGGCTCCGCTATCGGCCCCATAAGAGGTAAAAGCATCCGCATTATACGAAACCAACCTCGCCCGGAACTCTGCGCGCCGTCAACGCCTTGAATGGCGGGATGCAGCCGCTCGATAGGCTGTTTTTCACCCGTCACCAAGCAAATGCTGGCTTTCCACACCTGTGCTGGCACTCCGATCAGCCGTTGTGCCGCCGAACGCTCATGCAGATATTCAAGCGGCCCACCCGCCAGGCCGAACACGACGTTCTTATCCAACATGTCCGGCGTGAATCGACCATCCTCGGAGAATGTTTCAGGCCGCCATGAGTCGATAAAAGTCAACAAAGCCGCCAATCCAGCATCGTTCGTGCCCGCCAAACGCTCGTGATGCAGGCGTGCGAATTCCGCGTGCTCCTTCTCGAAAAATCGAACTGATTTCTTGTCTTTGTCCCGCCCAATGCCCAGCGTATAAGCCGTCTTGTCCCAAAGAAAATTACTGCAGACACCAGAGGTACGGATCACTTCCTGCGGTACCGCCAGCCTGCGCGCTTGCGGCTTCTTTTTTGTATAATCGTTCAGATCCTCTACCTTGGCGATGGTGCCATCTGGGTTCAACCACAGGCAAAGTTCGATGGACTTCCTTGAATATCCTGGGGCTCGGCATCACCCCGCGCCGCCATACGGCCATAGTAACGATTGAGCGACTGAAGAATCGTCACGCCACCATCCCTCGGCGGCTAATTTGGCGACGTCGAGCACCCCCTCTTCAAGTCGGGCACGAAAGAAGCGTGAGGTATTGCCGTTGACGAAATCGATATCGTGCAGCATCCAACCCAGATCTCGGTTTTGGTCGGCCACAGGCAAGGTGCTGGCGGGCATTGGCGCGCCATCCTGGATCAAAGCGAAATCGGCGGCGAACTCCCGCGTCCCTAGGCACGGCCGGTGAAAACATTGCCCACTTGCCGCCCGGCGGTTGAACATTGAAATATGCTTGGCTTCGGTATCTTCAGCGCCGGCTTTGTCGGTAAGGCTAAAATGCGCCTCTATGACATAAGCGGCATCCCGCAACAGCGTTGTCGAGCGCTGGGTACCAATGCCGCCTCCAGCCGACAGCCACACCCCCTTCAGGTCGCGGCGCTTCATGGCGCTTCGCGCCGTTGATTCCGAGATTTTGTCGTTCACCTCGTTACGCCGGATGGTTTGAAAGCTAATCGGCTTCAACACGTGAATCCGGTCAACATGCCACCGGAGCGCGGGCTTCCAATGAATCGCCTCCAAAATCCCTCGCGCGGCGGAGGGCGTCATCACATCGTATGAAACGCGTTCAACCTTCATCTCGGGCGGGTAAAGCAGGCATATTGCCCCCACACATGCAGACGGATGCCGTAACTCATGAGAGGCCGCTCCGAATCCCTTTATTTACACGCCCAGCGTGTCTCAAATCTCAAAACCGCGCAACCTCATATTAAAAGAACTTTAAAAAATCAGTACCCCCTCATCACTGGTCAGCAAACCCGTCGTGTCATCATATAGACGGGAATTCTCAACCAGCATGAACCGCTCACCATAGTCTTCGGGGCGAATTGGCTGGATGCCGCCACTTGCACGCAGGACCTTCCACATCGCCTCTGGCACCGGCACCGTGAATAGCTGGAGTTTGCGCATGACGTTGCGGGGCGGCACAGGGGCGGCTCTCAGCGCCGCCAGTGCCTCAGTCACACGGCCTTGCCAATTGACGATAACGCCTCGCATCGTTTCGTCGATTAATTTGAAGGCCTCTGCGATACTCGCGAAGGGGAGATCAGCATCGCTGATGGCCTTTAAAACACCCGGAAGCCCGTCGATCATCAACGCATCCAGACGCTCCGCGCCTCTATTAAAGTAAAGCTCTCGAAAGTAGCGATGAACCGCATCGAGCCCGAGCGGATCAGGCATGTTCAGCGCGCCTTCAGCGGCCTGTGCGAAGGCGCGAAAGGCTTTTGGCGCTTGCCTGGCGGCCGGTGTGAACACGACCACACGCCCCAAACCCGCCTGCTTGCCTTCCCTGTTACAGCGCCCCGCCGCCTGGGCAATCGAGTCAAGGCCAGTTCTGGCCCGCCAAACCTCGGCGAAATCGATATCGACTCCGGCCTCGATCAAGCTCGTCGCGACCAGCCGAACCGGGCGTTGGTCAGCCAAATCTTCGCGGATTTGTGTCAGCACCTCGCTCCGATGGGCGGCGCACATCAAGGTTGTCAAATGCCGTGCGCCGGGCAAAGCTGCAATTTCATCAAACAACGACTTGGCATGGGCTCTACTGTTGACAATGCACAGCATGCGCTCCTGCTCAGCGAAGCGGGCCGCGATGTCGGCATCCGTCACCGGAGAGGGCAAGACCTCAACACGCACACGCTTCAGCGCTGCGAACAGGCCGACTGGGTCTGGCGCTAATTCCCGACTCTGAGGGATATCGAGCCCTAGCTGACGGGAGCCTTTGATGCTGGGCAATGCACCGTCCTGCCGCCGCCAAGCCGGTTGAGTGGCGGTGCACAGCACGACGGAGGCACCGTAATTCAGTGTCAGCTCCTCCAGTGCCGCCAGACACGGGCGCAACACCGGCAAAGGTAGGGTCTGGGCTTCATCGAGCACGATCACGCTCCGCGCCATATTGTGCAGTTTGCGGCAGGCCGAAGGCTTAGCGGCGAACAAACTCTCGAAAAACTGCACCGCCGTAGTCACGATGATGGGCGAGACCCAGTTTTCCGTTGCGTTGCGGAGTTTCTGGACACCGTCAGGGTCGCCTTCCTTCTCCGCCTCCTCCCAATCCAGGCCGCTATGATGTTCGAGCACATCCTCGTCGCCCAGGGCATTCTTGAAGACCTGCGCGGTCTGATCGATGATCGACGTGTATGGCGCGACATAGATAACGCGGCACAGCCCATGCTTTACCGCATGCCTCAGAGCGAAGGAGAGCGACGCCAGAGTTTTGCCGCCCCCCGTTGGCACAGTCATGGTAAATAGCCCTGGCGGCAATTCGGCGCGCGCCACCGCATGTGTCAAAATTTGATGGCGTAAGCCGTTGAGCCCCAGCGCCTGATCCTTGGTAATCCCCGCCATGAAGCGGGCGAGACGGGTTTGGAGCGTAGAGATGGCGGAGAAGCCATCCCGCTTCAGAGTGGCTCCGGGACTATAGAACGCCTCGGTGGCCAGAAAATCCGCGTCCACCAAACAGGAGAATAACATCCGTACGAAAAACGCTTGGCTAAAATTTTTTTCCGGGTTTCGCCGTTTATCTGCAAGCGAAGTCAGCGCCGGTAGGGCACCTGTATACGCTTCCCAGCCAGTGTATTTTTCCAATTTCTTGCAGAGCCGCTCGTTTAGCATCTTGCCGTCAGCTAAGCCGGCATGGTGTCCAGCGATCGCAAAGGCCAAAAACCGCCCCGGCAACCCAAATTGCTGTACAGCTTCCCGCGCTCCCGCTGTGCTGTGGTCAGGACTGCTCCCCTTGCCTCGAATATAGGATTGATAAGCATCCGAGGCTTTGCCGATGTCATGTAAAAGACCCGCAACATGTGCCCAAACGCCCAGGCCCAACGGATCTCCAAATTTTCCCGCCATGCCCGCGACATCGCGCAGGTGATCGCTCAACGGCTCCCATAGGGTCTCATCGGAGAGATTTGGCACCGAGTGGGCAAACCGTTTCATAACCGCACAATAACCCGGCAGCCAGCGATATACGATACGATAAGTCCGAATTTGTCGATTTTCGGGGGAGGATCACGATCTGCACCACTTGGCAGACACTGCCCCGGCCCCCCGCGAATCGGACGCCATGATGCCTCGTTCACTTTCACGAGGTATCCATGACCAATGCGTTCCGTTCTTTTCTCCCGGCCCAGGCCCGCACTGCGGCTGACCGCCCTGTCGAGGGGCTAATCAAGCTCGCGGCAGCCGCCAAGCTTCTCGGCGTCTCGGCCGTGACCATTCGCCGCCGGGTGGCCGATGGCTCGCTTACGCCCGTGCGCATCAACGGGCGGCTCTACTTCGAGCCCGCCGAACTGCGCGTCTTCATCGCACGCCACCGCGAGCTTTGAACGCCATGACCCGCCAGAGGGATGTGCGCGTCTGATCACGTCTGAGCGCGTTCGATCAGGCGCACACAATAACACCGGCCCTCTTCAACAAAAAAAAAACCCCTACCCCTTCTTGTGACTGATAAGGAATGATCATGTTTGATTGCGTAAGTAACGCGACGATCACCCCGGCCATCGATGCGCCGGTTCTAAATCCCTCGCCCGCGACCCGCTTCAGCGACGTGCTGATCGCCGTGCAGAACGCCCCCGGCCTCACTCCAAAGGTCCGTGAAAACCTGCGCGGCGCGGTGACCAAAGCGGCCAGCCTCGTCTCAGCCCAGGGCCTGCACGGCCCTGTTGATATCGAAAAGCTTCGCCGCAAATTCGAGCGCCTGACCCCTGCCCTCCTGGGCATGAAGACCGACAACGCCATGGCGGCGTTCAAGTCGAATCTGCGACGGGCGCTGCGGCTGGCCGGCCACGATATCATGCCCGGCCGGCATGTCACGCCGCTCTCGCCGGACTGGACCGCGCTGATGGCCAAGCTTGGCGGCGCCCCATCGCCATCAAACTCAGCCGCTTCGCCCATGTCGCCTCAGCAAAAGGCTGGGCACCCGATGAGATCACCCAGGCGCATCTGACCCGCTTTGGCGCCATTCTGCGAGAGACCAATCTCGGCTCCAAGGCGGACAAGCTCGTGCGTGGCACAGTCGCCGCCTGGGCGCATGGTCGCCGGCACTGCCCTGACTGGCCCGGCATCGATCTCGGCGCCCCACTCGCCGAAACTCGCTTTTATGCGCTGCCCTGGTCGAGCTTCCCGGCAGGCTTTGCCGAGGACGTAGAGAGTTGGCTGGCCCGCCCGGAGGCTGAGCTCGAACATCTGCTCGCCGCCATCAGCAAGACTGGCTCGCTGCCCGTGCCAGCCTCTCCCAAAGGCCGCAATAATGGCACGCTACGTGCTAGGACCATATCCAACTATCGCGACGCGCTGCGCCGGGCAGCCTCGATCCTGGTGCGGACGGGGCATTGCGACGCGGCACACATCACCAGCCTCACCACAGTGGTTGGCGTCGCGGAACTTCAATGCGTGCTGAGCTTTCTCGCGGCGCGGACAGGCCGGCAGAAAGGTGGCCATCTCGGCTATATCGCCTTCCTCTATTACTTCATCGCCCGGGATTATCTTCGGCTGCCTCAGGGCAAAATCACGCAGCTGGAATATCTCTGGACGAGCCTGCGCGGCGCCCCTGGCGAGATGTCCCCACGCAGCTTTGAGCGGCTGTGCCAATTCGATGATGACGCCAAGACCGTCAACATGGCGCTATTGCCCACATCCCTGGCCCGCGCCGCACGCAAGCGAGATAAGGTCGATACCAGGGCGATCAAGCTGATGCGTACCGCGCTATTCACGGCCATCGCGCTGGATACCGGGCTTCGCGTCGGCAACATCGTCAATTTGCAGCTCGACAAGCACGTGACATTCGCCACCCGCAACAAGCAGCGCATCGCGGTCCTGACCAATCCCGGCGAGGAGGTCAAAAACGGCCGCACGCTGATCTCGGAATTGCGCCCGGAGAGCACGGCGCTGCTGGATCTCTGGCTGGCCGAATATCGACCGGGTACATGCGCGCCCGAGCGCCTGCAGGCTCCCTACCTGTTCCCCAGCCAGTCCGGCGGGCATCTGGCGACCAGCCTGGCGCTGCAAAGCTTCAAGGATCTTGCCGCCTACCATGCCGGGCTCGATGTGACGCCCCATGTGACACGCGCCTATCTCGGCAAACTGCTGCTGGAGGAGAATCCGGACGCGCACAGCACCGTGCAGGCCGTGCTGGGCCATAACAGCGTGGAGACAACGCTGCGTTTTTACGCGCCGGTCCGACCGCTGCTCGCCAAACGCCGGGCGCAGAGGCTGTTGCTTGCCAAACAGCAACAGCGTTCCGGCCAACGCGCACTGCTGAAAGGACAACAGAATGAGCGCTGAGTTAGCACCACGCCGCGCCATGCCATTTGCGGAGTGGCCCGAGCAGGACCGCGTTGCGTGGCTGGCGGCGCAGCAGCCCAGCCCGTTCATGGTCCAACCGCCACCGCTTTGCCGTTGGTGCTCCCGGCAACGCCACGAAGCCGGCAGGCATTACGGCGTGTGGCTGCGTCATCTCGAACAAAACGAACCTTCCCTACTGGCACAGCCATTGGCCAGCCGGATGACCACCGGGCGGCTGGCGCTCTTCCTTCAGGCGCGCGGAAAACAGCTCCAGCCCGGCACACTCGCAAAATCCGTCAACGATCTTTACGGTGTCATGCGCAGCCTGGCGCCGGATCACGACTGGGGCTGGCTGCAGCAGATGCGCAACCTTCTCTCCAGCCATGCCAAACGCCAGCCAGCAAAAGCCAAGGCTCTAACCCACGCCAATGAATTGCTGAACGTCGGGCACGAACTGATCGAAGCGGCCTTCGCTGGCACCGCCACGATCCAGGACCCGTTGGCCTACCGGGACGGGCTGATCATTCTGATGCTGATCCTGGTGCCCGTGCGCATCACCCAGTTCTCAGTGATCCGTCTGGATGAGCATCTGCATCAGGCACAAGATGGCGAATGGCGGTTGCAATGGGCGGCTGAGGAAACAAAAACCCGCAAGGCCGCCATTCATCCTTTGCCACCGGAGCTGGTTGAGGTGTTGCACTTATATATAGAGCAGGTGCGCCCCCGCCTGCTCGCCAAGGCGCCTGCCTGTACCGACGACGGCGCGCTCTGGATCGGTGTGAGCGGCCGGCCGGTGAGCGCTCAGGTCTTACGCAAGATCATCGCGGCGCGCACAAAGGCCGCCCTCGGCTATAGCATCAACCCGCATGCCTTCCGTGCCTCGGCGGCAAGTACCTACGCTATCGAGGCGCCAGACCATGCCCGCGAAGCGCCCGCTCTGCTCGACCACAGCAACCCGCGCACCACCGAGCGTTATTATCTGCTCGGCCAACGCGCCAAACATCTGCTCGCCGCGCATGAGGCACTGCGCCACGCGGGCCGACAAACAAGGTGACGCCTTGCGGCCTCGTGTGGGCCGCCCCCTTAGAACGGGGCAGCCCCTTGCGAGAAGAAGACCGGAGCTTCCGATTAAGCTGCTGTTTTAAAAGCATTTATTTTTCATTTCTCAAGCTTTTTCTCTTGCCCTGGCCTGGCTGGCGGCTAAGATTCCGTTTTTAACCCAAAAGGAGTTTTGCTTTGACACTCGTGCTTTCCATCGAAAGCGGTGAGCGTATCACCGTGGGCGATGATCACTTCACCGCGTTCACCGCGCCACCGCGCCTTGTCTCGTCGGAGACCACCTACCTTTTATCTGAAGACGGCATCGACCTGCCCGGCGGTGTCACTGTGTCCCTGTCCTCCTTGCCGGCGCGCTCCGGCGTGATGCTGTGCTTCATCGGCCCCGCGCATGTACGCATCATCCGTCACCGTCAGGGGCCTGCGGCATGAGCGGATTGAATGGACGGGTCTATCATTTTGACCTTCTCATCGAGATCACTGACGCTTTGGCCTTCTCCTCAGGCGAACTCGCCGCCCACCTCGCAGAGGCGATCTTCGAGCTGGACCACCTCAACTTGCTCTTCCCCGGCCTCAACGTGCCGGAACCCGGTGAGCGCGTTCTCGCTGTGAGCCTGCAACAAACCGGATATGGCCGCCGCGCCTCCATGCCCAGCGCCGCCAGCCTACCGGCAGCCTCACCCCCGCCAGTGCTGAGCAGCAGGACTTGCTCTCGTCTCTGGAAGATGCCGGCATGCGCGTCGGCGACATGATGCGGGATCTGCGGCTGATCAAAGCCAAGGCCGAAGCCTTCGTGGAACGCCTGACTGCAAATACCGCCTGGACCAAACCGCAAACCAAGATCGCCACGGATATGGTGGCGGCAATTGAGGCGCTTCTCGAATCGCACGCGACGCATATCGCGCCGCAGCTGTAGTTGTGGCGGCTTGAACACGACGAGTCGCAACCACGAAGCCCTCAGCCGCCGGATCAAAAAATCCGGCGGTCCCCTCTGATGTCGTATTTTTCCGCTGATCCAATTGCAAAACACCTCGTTGCAATTGGAATTTGGCTCGAATTAGGTGCCACGGTGCAGGCCACCCAAAAATTTTCGGTGCAGCACCTCGATACTCGCGCCCATGCGCAAGCGTGGGAACACCGAATCGGGCCTGCCAAGCCGCCGGGAGCAAAATCTCCCGGCGGTTGAGCGCGTGGCTGCGCCCACCCTACCTGTCACCGATCAGGAACACGCCTTGTTCGCAGCTTTATTCGGCAACCTGATCAATCAGATCCTCTCGGAACCAGACAAATGAAGCTCCGCATTGCTCCCGCCCCCGCGCCTGCCATCACGGCCAGGCGCGGGGTGGTCTACGCCCGCGTCTCCACCGTCCGTCAGGCGGAAGCCGATCTGTCCATCCCCGATCAGATCGCCCAGGCCAGATCCTGGTGTGAGCGCCAGGGGCATGAGCTGGTGCGCGAGTATATCGAGCCGGGTGCCTCCGGGACCGATGAGAGCCGGCAGGTCTTTCAACAATTGCTCGCCGATGCCCGCCTGCAGCCGCGCCCGTTCGACATCGTTGTCGTGCACAGCTTCAGCCGCTTCGCGCGCGACAATCTGGCCTACGCGCTGGCGAAGCGAACATTGAGCAAAGCCGGCATCGCCATCCAATCCATCACCCAGCCTCTCGCCGATGACCCTACCGGCCAGATGGTCGAGAGCATTCTCGTCGCCTTCGATGCCTACACTTCGAAGGAGATTGGCAAACACACCGCCCGCGCCATGAAGGAGAATGCCCGCCAGGGATTCTGGAATGGCAGCCGCCCGCCCTTTGGCTATCAAGTTGTCCAGGCCGAACAGCGCGGCCAGAAGGTCAAAAAGCGGCTGGAGATCGTCCCGGCCGAGGCCGCGCTCGTGCGCCGCATCTTTGGCCTCTACCAGGGGCGGAAGGCGTGCAGCTCGGCGTGAAGGCCATCGTTACCAAACTGAACGCAAGCGGCGAGCGTTTTCGGGGCAAACCGTTCATGATCTCCAACATTCATCGCATCCTGACCGGCGAGACCTACATGGGCCAGCATTGGTTCAACGTGCAGGACAGCCGGACCGGCGCCATTCGCCCGCGCGAGGAGTGGATCAGCGTCGAGGTGCCGCGCATCATCTCCCGCGAAACCTGGGAAGCGGTGCAGGCGCAATTGCGCGAACGCGCCCCGAACAGAACGCCCGCGCGGGTGGTGAGCTCGCCAACCTTGCTGACCGGCATTGCCATCTGCGCCCATTGCGGCGCGGGCATGACGCTGCGGACCGGCAAAGGCTATCGCTATTACACCTGCGCCGGACGCGCCCAGAAGGGGCCTACGCGCTGCGGAGGCTGCACCGTCTCGATGCCCAAGCTCGACCACGCGGTGATCGACACGCTGTCCGAGCGCATCTTCGCGCCTGACAGGCTTGCCAACCTCGTCTCTGCTTATCTCGACAAGGCCAAGGCCGACGCCCAGCAGCAGCGCAGCCAACTCGGCCAGATCAAGGCCGACCTGACCGAGACGGACGGCGCCATCAAGCGCCTGCTGCGCATGGTCGAAGACGGGCTGATGGAGGTCGACGATCCCGCGCTGCGCGAACGCATGACCGCGCTGAAAGCCAAACGTAAAACCCTCACCGCGCAGCTTGACCAGGCGTCCGCCCTGCAACCGACCAACCGCCCGCAGCTTACAGAGGCCAAACTCCAGCGCCTCAGCGAAACCGTCCGCGCCACTTTGCACAAAGCGCCGCCGGACCTGCGCAAGGCCTACATCAAATTATTCGTGGACAAGGTTGTCGTCAGCAAACAGGCGATTGAACTCACCGGGCCGAAATCTCTGATTGTGCGGGCTGCTCTTGCTGACCTGCCAAACACGCCGAACGAAGTTATTACTTTTGTTCGGGAATGGCGTCCCCAAGGGGATTCGAACCCCTGTTACCGCCGTGAAAGGGCGATGTCCTAGGCCTCTAGACGATGGGGACTAAAGGTGGGGCGCTGCTTAATCTACCGTGCGGGGCCTGACAAGCGGCAAAGCATCTTTTTTTGCGCGCTCATATCGCCCCTCCCGGCAGGCGGCGGAGCAATATTTCACTTGGTCCCAGGTTTTCGCCCATTTCCGCCGCCAGGCGAAGGGGCGGCCGCAGGCCGGGCAGATTTTTTCGGGCCGCGCGCTCTTCACGGCCCGGCCAGCACCGCATGGCTCTGGCCGGTGGCGGGGTCCAGCAGCAGCACGCGCTCGCCCTGCGGGCCGCGCACCCAGATCGCCAGTTCCGCCCCGGCGCTGGCGATTCCCGCCACGCGCTCGCCCGGTTGCAACGCCACCATGCCGCCCGCCGCCGGGCCGCCGCCGGCCGGCACCGCCGCGCCCTGCGCCACCACGCCCTGCACCACGCCCTGCACGGCACCCGGCGCCGGCACGCTGGCCGCCGCCACGCTCGGCGTCGACGGCGCGGAAAATCTGGCATAGAGACGGTGAATGATCGTGCCGATGACGACCGTGGTGCCGATGACGATCAGCACCCCCATAATCCCCACCGCCGCCTTCAACCCGCGTAGATTCTGTGGCTGATCCTGCATCTCACTCCATCCTGGCTGGCCCGGACGCATCCGGGCAGCGGCTTGATTCCTACCTTGCCGCGCGCATCGGCACCATCTCGCGCTCCCGCGTCAAGGCCTTGATCCTGGAGGGGGCCTGCAGGCGCGACGGCATCGTCACCACCGACGCCTCCGAGACCGTGCAGCCCGGCACCCTCTACCAGCTCGCTTTGCCCGCCGCCGCGCCCGCTTTGCCCCAGCCCGAATCGCTGCCGCTGGACATTCTTTATGAGGATGACGCCCTGCTCATCCTCGATAAAGCCGCCGGCATGGTCGTCCATCCCGCCCCCGGCAACCCGGACGGCACGCTGGTCAATGCCCTCATCGCTCATTGCGGCGAGAGCCTTACCGGCATTGGCGGCGAGCGCCGGCCCGGCATCGTCCACCGGCTGGACAAGGACACCTCCGGCCTCATGGTGGTGGCGAAAACCGAGCTTGCCCTCACCCGCCTCTCCGCCACCTTCGCCGCCCGCGACATTGAGCGCCGTTATCTGGCGTTGTGCTGGGGCCTGCCCAATCCCGCCAAGGGCCGAATCGAGGGTGATATCGGCCGCGACCCGAAGGACCGCAAGCGCATGGCGGTGGTCAAAAGCAACGGCAAACACGCCGCCACCAATTATCAGGTGCTGGAGCAGGCGGGCTGGCGGCTTCGTTGATCGCCTGCCGGCTGGAGACCGGGCGCACCCACCAGATCCGCGTGCATCTGGCCCATATCGGCCATCCGCTGATCGGCGATCCTGTCTATCTGCGCCGCCGCCCGGCGGCTGCGAAATTGCTGCCGCCGGAGGTCCGGGACATGGCTCTGGACTTCCCCCGCCAGGCCCTGCACGCCGAAACTTTGGGCTTCGCCCACCCCATCACCGGCGCGGCTTTGCGCTTCACCAGCCCCCCACCCAGCGATTTCAAAGCCTTGCAGGACGCATTGCTCGCATGCGCCTGAAACAGGACTAAGACGGTCGTTTTTATTGACGCCTCCGGACGAACGTACGTACACTCCGCCTCGACGCGTTCAGTTCATGAACATTCCTGACCATTTGTTTAGCTGCTTTTAAGCGGCGCCGCGGGATAAGTTTGTTAATGTCTGAGCGTTGAAAAAATTCAAATGACGTTTCCTTTGCCGGCGCCGGATTGGCTGGGCCAGAGCGGAGGAGACGAAAGCCGAGGAGTTTCCGTATGGCCTCCACAATGTCCAGCCTGGCGCCCGATGCCAGCCTCTCCCGCTATATGCAGGAGATCCGCAAATACCCGATGCTCTCCCACCCGGAGGAGGAGGCGCTGGCCCGCTCCTGGCGTGACCATGGCGACCACCAGGCCGCCCACAAGCTGGTCAATTCTCATCTTCGTCTCGTCGCCAAGATCGCCATGGGCTATCGCGGCTACGGCCTGCCTGTCTCCGAGCTGATCTCCGAAGGCAATGTCGGCATGATGCAAGCCGTCCGCCGGTTCGATCCGGATCGTGGCTTCCGCTTGTCCACTTATGCGATGTGGTGGATCCGCGCGGCCATCCAAGAATATATCCTGCATAGCTGGTCCCTGGTGAAAATGGGCACCACCGCCGCGCAGAAGAAACTGTTCTTCAATCTGCGCCGCCTGAAGGGCCAGATGCAGGCGATCGATGACGGCGACCTCTCCCCCGAGCAGGTCACCAAGATCGCCACCGTGCTGGATGTGCCCGAGCAGGATGTGGTGAACATGAACCGCCGCATCTCCTCGCCGGATAATTCGCTGAACGCGCCGATCAAGATGGATGGCGAGGGCGAATGGCAGGATTGGCTGGTGGACGACTCCGAAAGCCAGGAAACCGAGTTGGCGGAGCGCGAGGAGCTGACCGGCCGCAAGGCCTTGCTCGCCACCGCGCTCAAGACCCTCTCCGAGCGTGAACGCCATATCCTGGTCGAGCGCCGCCTGAAGGACAACCCGACCACGCTGGAAGATCTCTCCCAGCATTATGACATCTCCCGCGAGCGCGTGCGCCAGATCGAGGTGCGGGCGTTCGAGAAGCTGCAGAAATCGATGAAGGCCCAGGTGGCCGAGCAGCGCCAGGTGGCCAATGCCAACGCCGCGGCGCTGCGGCTCAACTAATAAAAGTTTTTGGGGCGCAGGCGCCCAGGGTTCCATCGCTGCGTAGCGGCGATGGAAAGGCGCAGGAGGGGTGGGGACTTTTTACAAAAAGTCCCCACAAGCGTTTGGGGTGGTGGCGCTGTCCGTGCCACCGCCCCAAACGTTTTGCGCCCCTTTTTTGAAAAAAAGGGGCGCCCCCAAAAAACTTTTGCAACTTATTTATCGGGCACAAAAAACCGGGGCATTTGCCCCGGTTTTTTGTGCCTAGTCGTCGCGGTGAACTTTTTCCATCCGCTCATGGCGCTCCTGCGCCTCGATCGACATGGTCGCGATCGGCCGCGCCTCCAGCCGCTTCAGCCCGATCGGCTCGCCGGTTTCCTCACAGAACCCGTAAGAGCCATTCTCGATCCGCAGCAGCGCCTGGTCGATCTTGCCGATCAGCTTGCGGGCCCGGTCCCGGGTGCGCAGTTCCAGCGCCCGGTCGGTCTCAACGCTGGCACGGTCGGTGATGTCGGCTTCGAGAATCCCACCCTCGCCCAGCGAGGCCAGCGTCCCATTAGCTTCCTTTACCAGATCAGCCCGCCAGCGCAGCAATTTCTGGCGGAAATACTCGGTCTGCATCGGATTCATGAACTCTTCGTCGTCCGATGGCCGATAATCCGGCGGTAACGAAATCAACATTCCGTCAGATCCTTAAATCTTATAGGCGAGTCCTGTTACCCGCCCCCTTATGGTCGAGCGGGCTTATAGCGATGCACAGGGAACAAGCCAAGCGGCGCGCCGGCTCTTGCGGCCCGCGCCAGCGCGGGCCATGTCACAATTCGCAATGCAAACGGGGTGAAACGCCATAGATACGCCCCAATGCTGATTGTTAATGCCATCATGAACATCGATCCGCGCCCGATCTCCGAAGCCGATTTTGCCCTTGGCGCACCGCTGATTTCGGTCGTGGTGCCGGTGCATAACGAGGCCCCCAACCTGAAGCCGCTGATCGAGGCGATCAGCACGGCCCTGGCCGGGCTCGCCCACGAGATTCTGTATGTCGATGACGGCAGTTCAGATGCCACGCCGCGGATCCTGGCCGAAATCGCCCAGACCCTGCCCACCCTGGTACGGCTGCGCCACGCCAAGAGCTGCGGCCAGAGCGGCGCCGTCATCACCGGCGTCAAGCACGCCAAGGGCACCTATATCGCCACGCTGGATGGCGATGGCCAGAACGACCCGGCGGATATTCCCGCCATGCTGGAGGCCATCCGCACCGCCGAGGCCAAGGGGCCGTTGCCCGTGCTGATCGCCGGCCACCGCGTCAACCGGCAGGATACCAACGCCAAGCGCTATGGCTCACGTCTGGCCAACCGCGTGCGCGCCTGGGCGCTGAAGGATGCCACGCCCGATACCGGCTGCGGCGCCAAGCTGTTCCGCCGCCAGGCCTTCCTGGAGCTGCCGCATTTCGACCATATCCACCGCTTCCTGCCGGCTCTGTTCATCCGCGCCGGCGGCCAGGTGGTCTCGGTGCCGGTGCGCCACCATGCCCGCGCCCATGGCGCCTCGCATTACAATAACTGGCAACGTCTGAAGGTCGGCATCGTCGATCTCGCCGGGGTCGCCTGGCTGCAGCGCCGCTGGAAGGTACCCCAGGTCGAGATCGTCGAATGAATAAAGAGCAGCCCTCCCGCGCCATGGGGCTCGCCGCCGTCACCTCCAAGGCGCTGAAACCGGCCTTGATGGCGGGGGGCTGATCGCCATTGCCGCCGCGCTGCCGCTGCTCGGCCATGGCGCCGCGCAGAGCACGCTTGCCAGCCTGCTGGCCCAGGGCGGGGCGCGCGGCCAGGGGCTGTTCCTGGTGCTCTCCACTTTGCTCATCGCCATCGGCCTGCCCCGGCAGATCCCCGCCTTCGCCGCCGGCTATGCCTTTGGCCCGCTCTATGGCACCGCCATCGCCCTGGTGGCGCAGGTGCTCGCCTGCAGCCTGGATTTCATCTGGGCCCGCGCCGTGGCGCAGGATTTCTGCCGGCGCAAATTCGGCAAGCGCCTGGCCTGGCTGGATCGCACCTTGGTCCGCCACCCTTTCACCGCCACACTGATGCTACGGCTGATGCCGGTGGGCAATAATCTGCTGCTCAACCTCGCCGCCGGCCTCACCTCCGTGCGGTTGCTGCCGTTCCTGGCCGCCTCCGCCATCGGCTTCATCCCGCAAACCGTGGTTTTCGCGCTGCTGGGGCGCGGCAGCGCGCCGGACCATGCTTATATCCTGATGCTGGGGGCCACCACCTTCCTCATCTCCGCCCTGCTGGGCGTGGTGTTGTGGCGCCGGAGCCGTCCCGCCATATAGGCGGCCATGCAAGGCGCCCCCTCCCCACATCCCGGCCTCTCCTTCGGCGCCTTCGTCGCCACCATCGCCATCATCCAGACCATTGTGGCCCTGGCCATCGACATGATGGTGCCCGCCTTGGGCGCCATCGCCACCAGCTTTCATTTGGGCGATGGCAATCAGCGGCAATGGGTCATCGCCATTTTCGTCATCGCCTTCGGCGCCAGCCAGCTCGGCTACGGGCTGGTGGCGGACCGCTTCGGGCGGCGAAAGCTGCTGCTGGGCTGCCTCGGGCTCTACACGCTCTGCGCCTTCGCCGCCGCTCTGGCTGGCAGCTTCAATGCCCTGCTCGCCGCTCGTGCCGCGATGGGCATCGCCGCCGCCGGCTCGCAGGTGATGGTCACCGCCTTGATCCGCGACTGCTATGCCGGCCGGCAGATGGCGAAGGTGAATTCGCTCTCCTTCATGGTGTTTCTCGGCGCCCCGATCATCGCCCCTTCTCTTGGCCAGGCCTTGCTGCTGGTCGCCCCCTGGCGGGCGATTTTCGTGGCGCTCGGCCTCTATGCCGGGCTCACCGCCCTCTGGGTCGCCTGGCGGCTGCCGGAGACGCAGGCCCTGGCGGATCGCCGCCCCGTCGCCTGGCGGCCCTTTCGTAGCGCTGCGATTGCGACGCTACGTAACCGCACCGCGCTCGGCTACACACTGGCGGCGATGCTGCTGCTCGGCGCCTGGCTCGGCTTCATCTATTCCGCCCAGCAGGTCTTCGCCGAGATTTTTCACCGCCCGGCTCTGTTTCCCCCCATCTTTGCCATCTGCTCGATCAGCATGGCGCTGGCGGCGCTGCTGAATGCCCGGCTGGTCGAGCGTTTCGGCATGCGCCGGCTTGCCCATGGGGCGATGCTCGGCTTCATCCTCACCGCCGCCGCCCAGGCCGGCGCCGCCTTCGCCGGCACCGACACGCTCTGGCATTTCGCCATCATCCAGACCGCGATGATGTTCTCCTTCGGCCTGCTGGCCGGGAATTTCTCCGCCATTTCGATGGAGCCGCTCGGCCATATCGCCGGCACCGCCGCCGCGGTGCAGGGCTTCATCAATATGCTGGGCTCGGCGCTGATCGGCATCGTCATCGGGCTGCAGTTCGACGGCACGCTGCGGCCGCTGGCGCTGGGCTTCTGCCTCTGCAGCCTGGCCGGATTCGCGGTGGTGGCCATCGCCGAACGCGGGCGGCTCTTCACCCCGCACAATGTTCAGCAAGAAATCTAGAGCATCAAGCTTTTAGCTTGATGCTCTAAGTTTTGTTTCGGCGAGCAATTTCATGTGTTTAGGTGGACGCTGTCGCGTCAACCTAAACACATATTGCTCTAGATCACCGCGCCGCCAACGAAGGCGCGCCAAGCAGATCCTTATAGATGTCCAGATACTGCGCCGCCATCTCCGCCCGGCCCGGCGGCGGGGTGATGGCGCGGTGCATCTTGTCCCATAATTTCGGCTCGGTCGCCGCCCTGCGCATGGTCTCGGCCAGGGCGCGGGCGTCGCCCAGCTCAAACAGCAGCCCGGTCTCGCCATCGGCGATGCGCTCCGCCGGGCCGCCTTTGTTGGAGGCGATCACCGGCCGGCCACAGGCCCAGGCCTCCGAGATCACCAGGCAGAAAATCTCCCACCAGGTCGAGGGCACCACCACCCAATCCACCCGCGCCATGCGCGCGGCAAGCTGGCTGTGATGATAGCCTCCATTGAAACGCACGTGCTGCGCCTCCAGGGGCTTGGCGGCCTCCTTGGCGAAGAACGCCTCCATCTCCTGGCGGCGCTGCGGGCTGGCGAAATGCATGTTCTCGCCGTTGATTTCCAGGGAAAAATCACTGAACCCCTCGGCGCGCAGAATGGTCACCGCCTCCAGCAGCACATGGATGCCCTTGACATCGATCAGCTGGCCGAAAAACCCGAACCGGTTGCGCCGGGCGGGGGCGGTTTCGCGCACCGGGGCCGGCAGCTCCAGCCCGTTCGGCACATGCCGGAATTTCGCTGCCTGCAGCCCCCAATCGGCGAATTTTTGGATCATGAAGCGGCTGGGTACGGTGAACAGGTCGACCACCGCCAAATGGGCCTTCATCCAGTGCTCGCGCAGAAAAAACTCTTCCGGGCTGCGCTGGGGCAGGCATTGATGGCAGCGCACCTGGCTGGCTTTGTCGCAGAGCGCGCCATCGGTCTTGCGCACCATATGGCCATCCAGCGCGCAGATGGTGAGGAACTCATGCGCGGTAAACACGATTTTCGCCGCCGGCAGCGCGCTGCGCGCCAGCGAGAGATAATCGATGCCGTAGGTCATGAAATGGTGGAAATGCACCACATCCGGCTGGAGGCGCCGCAGGAAGTCGAAAAAGGCTTCAGCCTGCAGCGGCAGCGGCAATTTCTGCCAGACATAGTCATAATCATGGCTGAGAAACAGGAACTCATCCGGCCGTCCGTCAAAGCCGGTGATCCGCGCCCCGCTCTTGAACATCGCCGGGCTGTTATGGTCGGCCGAGCAGAGCAGCGTCGGCGCGACGCCGGGTGTATCCCGCAGCGCCTGGAACAGCTCATGGGCCACCTGCTGGGAGCCGCCGCGCACCAGCTCAGGATGATACATGGCGATGATCAGCACCTTCATGCCGGATCTCCCTGCAAAGCCTCATGCGAAGGGCTTGGCCCCATCAGCGCGCGCGCCGCCAGCGCCCCCCAGCGAAGATTGAACAGCCAGCGATTCACCGCCGCCCCGCCCTCATGCTGGCTCTGCCGCGCCCCGCCTTTGCCTTCCAGATGATAGAACCGCAGATCGCTCTGGAAGGCCGGCTGCCCGGCTTCCAGGCTGCGCAGGCACAAATCCGCATCCTCGTAATGGCCGAAGATGTAATCCTCGGAGAAGCCGTCCAGCGTCTCGAACCAGTCCCGCGCGATCGACATGAAGGCCCCGGTGATCGCCGGCACGAAGCGCGGGCGCAGCAGCGCCGCATCCTCGGCCGGCGCGCCCTTGCCGTAATGCTCCACCCGCAACAGGGTCAGATCCTCCCGCCGCGCCATGGCAAAGCCGGGGCAGCGATCCGCCTCGAAATACATGCCGGCATGCATCAGCGCGCCGTCATCGTAATAAAGTGCCGCGCCAAGCAGCCGGGTCTGCGCCGGCGGCGCGCTAGCGACGAGTTCAAGATGCCGCGCCATCTCGCCAGCGGCTTTCGGGAACACGTCCGGGTTCAGCAGCAGCAGCAGCCGGTCGGTGCGGGCATGGCTGGCGGCGAGGTTGTTGGCGGCGGCGAAGCCGGCATTCTCCGGCAGCAGAATCAGCGTGATATCCAGCCCATGGGTGAGATGGGCGATGCGCGCATCCTTCTGCAGCCGCTCCGCCAGCTCCGGACTGTTGCAGACATAGATATATTCATAATCCCCGGCCCCCGCCTGCCGGGCCAGCAGCGCCTGCTGCAGGATCAGATAATCCGGCTTGCCGAACAGGCAGACGATGACGGAGCCGGAAAGCGCCCGTCCGGGCTGGTGAAACCGCTCGATATAAGGCGCGCTCACCGCGCGGCGGGTCAGCATCCGGCTGAAATCCACCAGCTGCTCGCCGATCCCCGCCTCGATCGCGGCGACGGCGTTGAAATAGCTCGGCCCCGGATAATGCCCGCTGGCCAATTGCTGCAGCACGATGCCGCGCAGCGCCAGATCCTCCATCGGCTCGATGCTGACGATCACCGCCAGCTCGGCGCCGGATTTCAGCCGCATCACCAGATTGCATTTGCCCGGCATCAGCCGCTGCCCGGCATAGAGAAAGCCCCAGAAGCCGATGGCGTGCGGCTGCTGCAGCCCCAACGCCTTTTCCGCATCCGGCCGGCGGGTGCGGGCCAGCCCGGCGGCGGAAAACGCCATCGACCAGCCGGCGACGTAAAGCTCGATCGCATCCAGCCGGTCCAGCGCGTCATTGACCCAGCCAATGACATAGAGCCCGCCGGAGGCAGAGAGCTGCACCGCGTCGATCGCCCCGGCGGGCACGCGCGGCGCGGCATCCGCCTGGCCGGGACGGGCGGTGATGATGACGCGGTCCCGCGGCAGCCCGCCAGGGGTGAAGGCAAGCCGGCCCTCGGCGCGGCCATAATGCTCATAATGCTCGCGCCCGGAGCGGAACTTGCCTTCCGCCACCGCCACCAGCACGTCCGGGTTCAGGCGCAGATAGGTCTGCTCATCGAAATCCGGCGGCACCGGCGCCAAGGCCTGGCCCTTCGCCGGCTTTTTGCCCCCCTCACTCATGCCACTCTCCGCCCAGACGCATCACAGCCTCATTTTTGCTTCGGCGGCTTCACCTCGTTGAGGAACGCCCCCACCTGCCCCGCCTGCTGAAAGGTCAGCGCGCAGGGCATGATGCTCCCGCGCTGCACCGGATAGCGCAGCCCGCTGAGGGCGAAATAATCCCTGCCCGGCGCCAGCGTGACGCTCTGCCGGGCGGGGATGCGCAGCTCAGTCAGAGGCTTGCCGTCCTTGTCCAGCAGCGCGGTCTTGTCGGCATTGCTGCAATCCCAGCCGGTCAGCACATCGTCGGTCGAGCCGTCATTATGGATCTGCAGAAAGCCTTGCGTGCTGGTCTGCTTATCCTTGGTCATATAGACCGAGCCGTGATCCACCCGGATATTGATCGCCGGGTGGTGGTGGCGGCCAGGGCGCCCTGCCCCGCAAGCAGGGGGGCAGCGAGCAAGGGAACGGCCAGAACCGGCAAGGCCAGCAGAGTTTTACGCAGCATCATGCGAGGCTCTCATATTTCTCGAGTTTCCAGGAGTCCGGTTCTTTTGCCGCGATCTCATACCATTCCGCAACCAAAGGATGTGCGCGCACCGCGACGCAATAGGCCTTGGAAGTGTGCGAGAGCGTCGGCTGGAAGGTGAGGAAGCGCGCCACCACCGGGGCGTACATCGCGTCGGCGGCGGTGAAGTCCGCCCCGAACAGGAACGGCCCGCCGGCGCCGAATTTCGCCCGGGTTTCAGCCCAAATCGCCTCGATGCGGGCGATATCGGCCAGGCTCTCTTCATTTCGGCCGAGCCCGGCATAATCCGGGCGGCCCAGCACCATCGGCATGGCAATGCGCAAGGCGCGGAAGCCCGCATGCATCTCAGCGGCGATGGCGCGGGCCTGCGCCCTGGCCAGGCGCTCCGCCGGCCACAGGCTGGGGGTGATCTCGGCGCAATATTCGGCGATGGCGAGGCTCTCCCACACCGTGGCGCCCTCATGCTCCAGGCAGGGCACCATGCCGCTGGGCGAGATTTTCTTCACCTCCGGGGAGTTGCCGCCGGCCAGCGGCACGAAAATCTCCTGCGCCCGCAGCCCGGCCAGCCGCACCAGCAGAAAGCCGCGCAACGACCAGGAGGAATAGCGCGCCGTGCCCAGATAAAGCTTCGCCGTCATTCAGCACCTCCTTTGAACTTGCTCCCAGCAAAGGCCATATCCCCCGGCGCGTGGCAAGGCTGGCCCCGGCGCGGCCCGGCATGATACGGGCCGGCATGGCAGACGCACCGAAAATCTGGGCCGGGCTGGCGCTGACGCGGCCGCTGGTGATGGGAATCCTCAATGTCACACCGGATTCCTTCTCCGATGGCGGCGCCCATGCCAGCCTCGATGCCGCCATCGCCGCCGGGGCAAGGATGCTGGCGCAGGGGGCTGATATTCTCGATATTGGCGGCGAGAGCACCCGGCCCGGCGCGGCCTTGGTGACGCCGGAGGAGGAAATCAGCCGAATCCTGCCGGTGGTGCGGGCGCTGGCGGCGCAAGGCGCGGTGATTTCGCTGGATACACGCAACGCCGCGACCATGGCGGCCGGGCTGGAGGCCGGGGCGCGGATCGTCAATGACGTCTCCGCCCTGCGCCACGATCCCGATGCGGCAAGGCTGGTGGCGCAAACCGGCTGCCCGGTGGTGCTGATGCATATGCGCGGCACCCCGGCGACGATGAACAGCCTGGCGGTCTATGACGATGTGGTGGGCGCGGTGGAAGCCGAGCTGCTGGCGGCGCGCGACGCCGCTCTGACGGCGGGGATCAAGCTGGAGGCGATCTGCCTGGACCCTGGTTTGGGCTTCGCCAAGATCGGGGCGCAGAACATCGTGGTGCTGAAGGCCACCGCGCGGCTGGCCGCCCTTGGCCACCCACTGCTCATCGCCCTCTCGCGCAAGCGGTTTCTGGGGAAATCTCAGGGGAAACCGAGGCCGGGTTGCGCGACCCGGAGAGCCTCGCCGCCGCGGCCTATGCCGTGAGCCAAGGGGCGCATATATTGCGCGTGCATGACGTGGCCGGGACCGTGAAAGCCTTACGGGTCTGGCGGAGTTTAGAGAGAGACGATGGATAAACAGCCCCAACGCCGCCTGTTCGGAACCGACGGGATTCGCGGCACCGCCAATAAAGCGCCAATGACGGCGGAAATGGCGCTCCGGCTCGGCCAGGCGGCCGGGCTGCTCTTCACCAGGGGCAATCACCGGCACCGTGTCATCATCGGCAAGGATACCCGCCTCTCCGGCTATATGCTGGAGCCGGCGCTGACCGCCGGCTTCATCTCGGCGGGCATGAACGTGACCCTGGCCGGGCCGCTGCCGACACCTGCGATCGCCATGCTCACCCGCTCGCTGCGGCTGGATCTCGGCGTGGTCATCTCCGCCTCGCATAACCCGTTCGAGGATAACGGCATCAAGCTCTTCGGCCCGGACGGGGCCAAGCTCTCGGACGAGACGGAAGCCGAGATCGAGGCGCTGATGGCCGAAGACCTTTCGGAGCGCATGGCGCCGCCCGAGAAGCTGGGCCGCGCGGCGCGGCTGGTGGATGCGGCCGGGCGCTATATCGAGGCGGCGAAATTCTCGCTCCCGCGCGGCCTGCGGCTGGACGGCCTGCGCATCGTGCTCGATTGCGCGCATGGCGCCGCCTACAAGGTCGCGCCGGCGGCGTTGTTTGAACTCGGTGCCGAGGTGATCCCGCTCGGCGTCTCGCCCGACGGCTTCAACATCAACCGCGAGGCTGGCAGCACCGCGCCGAGGGCGCTGTGCGAGGCGGTGCTGGAACATCATGCCGATATCGGCATCGCGCTGGATGGCGATGCGGACCGCGTCATCCTGGCCGATGAGCGGGGCGAGATCATCGATGGCGACCAGATCCTGGGCCTCATCGCGCGCGACATGGCGCAGGCGGGCAATCTGCGCGGCGGCGGCATCGTCGCCACTGTGATGTCCAATCTCGGGCTGGAGCGGTTTCTGGCGGATCTGGGCGTCAGCCTCACCCGCACCAAGGTCGGCGACCGGTATGTGGCCGAAGCGATGCGCACGGAGCAGAAAAATCTGGGCGGCGAGCAATCCGGCCATGTCATCCTCTCGGATTTCGCCACCACCGGCGATGGGCTGGTGGCGGCCTTGCAGGTGCTCTCGGTGCTGGTGCGCTCGGGCCAGCGCGCCTCCGAGGCCTGCCGGGTGTTCGCGCCGCTGCCGCAGCTTCTGCGCAATGTCCGCTATCGCGGCGCCTCGCCGCTGGCCTTGCCGCACATCAAGGCCGCCATCGAGGCTGCGGCGAAGCGCCTGCAGGGCACCGGCCGGGTGCTGATCCGCCCGTCGGGCACCGAGCCCTTGATCCGGGTGATGGCGGAAGGCGAAGACCAGGGGCTGATCGAGGAGATCGTCGAGGGCTGTGCGGCGAGATCGCCGCCGCCACCGCGCAGGCGGCGGAATGATCGCGCGTGTCCTTACAGTTGCCGGCTCGGATTCCGGCGGCGGCGCCGGGATCGAGGCGGATCTGAAAACCATCACCGCGCTCGGCGGCTATGGCTGCACCGCCATCACCGGCCTCACCGCGCAGAACACGCTGGGGGTGAAGGATGTGCATCCGGTGCCGCCGGACTTCGTGGCGCTGGCGATGCGCTGCGTGATCGAGGATATCGGCGTCGATGCGATCAAGCTCGGCATGCTGACCAATGCGGCCATCATCCGCGCCGTCGCCGCGACGCTGCCCGACAGCGTACCGATGGTGCTGGACCCGGTGATGGTCGCCACCTCAGGCGCCGTGCTGTTACCCGATGAGGCGATTGCGGCGCTGATCGAAACGCTGATCCCACGTGCGGCGCTGATCACCCCGAATCTGCCGGAAGCGGCGAAGATCACCGGGCTGCCGGTGGGCACGCAAGCCGAGCGCCTGGCCGCCGGGCAGCGTTTGCTGGAGATGGGGGCAAAGGCAGCGCTGATCAAAGGCGGGCATGGCACGGGGCGGCGCTGACCGATCTGCTGGTGACCAGGGACAGCGTCGTCGAGATCACCCTGCCACGCATCGAGAGCCGCAGCACCCACGGCACCGGCTGCACCATGTCCTCGGCCATCGCCACCTCTCTGGCGCAAGGGCTGGCGCTGGAGGCGTCCGTACGGCGGGCGCGGGACTATCTGCAGGCGGCCATCGCCACCGCGCCGGGGCTGGGGGCCGGGCATGGGCCGGTCAATCATCTCGTTTCGATCGAGGCCGTTCGGCTTTAATCCAATCTTAAAAGCGGCCTGCTGTATTGCCCGTACCTTCCACAAGCACGAGCAAGCCGCATGTCCATGATCAAGGCGTTGAACGACCGGCTGAGTTTCATCAAACTATCCGAGCCTCTGCGCGCCCGGCTGCGCGGCGCGAAACCCATCGTCATGGCCGCCCTGCCGGAGGCGCTGGACGCCTCCTACACGCAAATCCGCAAAACCCCGAGGCCGCGAAATTCTTCGCCTCCGAGGAGATGATGCGCCACGCCAAGGAGAAGCAGCGCGCCCATTGGGACGGCATTACCGATGGCCGGCTGGACGAAGCCTATGGCCGCGCCGTCACCTTCATCGGCGAGGTGCATGCCAGGATCGGGCTGGAGCCGCGCTGGTATATCGGCGGCTATAACATCGTGCTGGAGCATCTGCTCACCGCGCTGCTGGAAGCGCGCTGGCCCAAGGCGCGCTTCGGCGCGGCGCAAAACCAGATGCGCCAGCAGGCGATCGAGGAAGCCGTCGCCGTCACCAAGACGACGCTGCTCGATATGGAAATGGCGATCACCGTGTATCTGGAGGTTTCCGACCGCGCCCGCCTGGCCGCCGAAACCAAGGCGCGGGAAAATGCCGCCGCGGTGGTGCGGACGATGAGCCAGGCGATGGAGGCGATGGCGGCGGGCGATCTCACCCACCGCATCGGCAACACCATGCCAGGGGAGTATGACCGGCTACGCGATGATTTCAACGCCGCGCTGGACAAGCTCGCCTCCACCCTCTCCAGCATCCCGAACTCCTCGCGCACCATCAACGGCAATATCGAGGAACTGTCCCAGGCGGCGGACAACATGGCCCAGCGCACCGAGCAGCAATCCGCCAGCCTGCTGGAATCCACCACCGCGCTGAACGTGCTGACCGAAGGCCTGCGCAAGATGGCCGGCGGCGCCGCGGAAGCCAACAAGATGGTCAGCCACGTGAATGCCGGGGCGGCGAATTCGCGCAATGTCGTCGCCGAGGCGGCCAAGGCGATGGGGCAGATCGAAAACTCCTCGCGCGAGATCGGCCAGATCATCGGGCTGATCGACGATATCGCCTTCCAGACAAATTTGCTGGCGCTGAATGCCGGGGTGGAGGCGGCGCGCGCCGGCGATGCCGGGCGGGGTTTCGCCGTCGTCGCCTCCGAGGTCCGCGCCCTGGCGCAGCGCTCGGCCGAAGCCGCGAAAGCGATCAAGGAGCTGATCTCCACCAGCTCCTCGCAGGTCAATCAAGGTGTCGATCTCGTGCGCAAGACCAGCGATACGCTGGATGGCATCATGAGCGGGGTCGGGCAGATCGACGGGGTGATCTCCGACATCGCCAATACCGCCGCCAACCAGTCCGGTGGCCTGAGCGAGGTGAACGAAGCGCTGGGGCAGATGAGCAATGCCGTGCAGCAAAGCACCGCGATGGTGGAGGAAACCACCGCCGCCGTGCATTCGCTGCGGGTGGAGATCGACGGGCTGAACGCGTCGCTGGCGGCGTTCCGCCTGGGCAGCAACGCCTCCGCCCCGCCCAGCCTCAACCGCCTGCCAACCCCGGCCCGCCGGCGGGTGAACGCCCAGGCGGCAAGCCGGGTTTGAAATCCGTCGAAGTCGGGCTAAAGAGAACCGCCTTGGCCAGGTCCGGCAGCGCCGGAAACCAGCCGAGGCGGTTTTTTCTTATGTCTCCGTAGCTCAGCAGGATAGAGCACAGGATTCCTAATCCTGGGGCCGTGGGTTCGAATCCCGCCGGGACATTCCCCCCTGCCCGACAGCGCTTCGGCCCCGCCCACCTCTTGCCCCGCATAGACCTGGCCGCTGCGTCCATCGGCACTGCGTCCATGGGTGATGAAACGCTACCCTCGCCAAAATTCCGCGCAGGGGGTTGTGGCCGGCCTTGATCGTTCCAAATCTCCGAACCATCGGCCGCAGGGACCAGAGAACGGCCCTGCATGATGAAGGATATTCGATGACGAGCTTGAACGAACGGCTTTCCTGGCGCTATGCGACAAAGGCCTTTGACCCGTCCCGGCAGGTGCCGGCGGAAAAACTGAACGCCATCCTGGAAGCGGTGCGCCTGGCGCCGACCTCCAGCGGGCTGCAGCCCTTCGAGCTGCTGGTGGTCACCAACCCCGAGATCCGCGCCAAAATCCGCGCCGTCGCCTGGGACCAGGCGCAGGTGACGGATTGCTCGCATCTGCTGGTCTTCGCCGCCTGGGACGATATCACCCCGAGCGCGTGAACATGATGTTTGACCTCACCAACGAGGTGCGCGGCTTCAAGAACGAAGGCTGGGAAGCCTACCGGCAGAAACTGCTCGGCATCGTCGCCGAACGCGGCACCGAGGCGAATTACCAGGCCGCCGCGCGCCAGGCCTATATCGGGCTCGGCGCGGCGCTGATTGCCGCCGCCTTCGAGAGGGTGGACGCCACCCCGATGGAAGGCTTCGACCCCGAAGCGGTGGATGAGATTCTCGGGCTGAAGGCGCGGCATCTGCGCAGCGTGCTGCTGCTGCCGCTGGGCTACCGCGCGGCTGAGCGCGACTGGCTGGTGAATTTGCAAAAAGTCCGTCGTCCGGCGGAACAATTCATCAGCTACGTGAAATAACACGCCCCTGGCAGCGGCGCGCCCGCGCCGCTGCCGCAGGCCGGGTTTTTCTGTTTGCGCGGACCGGCCCATGCACCTATGGCTTGCGCATGACCGCAGCCTCCGCTCCCCCCTTGCTCAGCACCTTGATCATCCTGCGGGCGAAGCCCGGGCGGGAGAATGCGATCCGCGAGGCGCTGCTGGATCTGGCGGAGCTGACCGGGCTGCAGGAGCCGGGCACGCTGCAGCTGAGCCTGGTTCAGGACCCGCACGATGCCGGGCTGTTCGCCCTCACCGCCCGCTGCCGCGACGAAGCCGCACTCTCCGCCTATCATAATTCCGACCCGATGAACCGCTTCCTGTTTTTCGCCCGCGATCTGCTGGATGGGCCGATGATTCGCGTCGCCGGGCCCGAGCTGTTCGCCTTGGGCTGAGCCGGGAGCCCCCATGCCGCCCGCGCCCGATGCCGCCCGCCCGCTGAATGACCGCGCTTTGCGCTATTTTCTGGCGGTGGTGCGGCTGGGCTCGATCCGCGCGGCGGCCGAGGCGCTGCATGTCGCGCCCTCGGCGATCAGCCGCCAGATCGCCGAGCTGGAGGCCAGTTGCGGCGCGCTGCTGCTGGAGCGCCTGCCCCGCGGCGTGGTGGCGACCGAGGCCGGGCGGCTGGTCGCCGAACACGCCCAGCGCCAGCAGGATGAAGCCACCGCCCTCACCGACCGTCTGCGCCAGCTGCGCGGGCTGCAGCAAGGCATTGTGCAGATTTGCTGCGGCGCCGGATTTCTGCCCGATCTGATGGAAAACGCCCTGGCCGGGTTCGCCCGCGAATTTCCCGGCATCAGCTACCGCATCGTGCTCGGCACCACGGATGCGATCACCGCCGCCGTCGCGGCTGGCGAGACCGATATCGGCCTCGCCTACAACCCCACCGCCCATGCGGATGTGCGCACGGTGGTGAAGGCGCACCAGCCCATCCGCGCCATTCTGCCGCCGGGGCATGAGATGGCAGGGCACCGCAAGCCCGTCAGTCTGCGCAGCTTCGCCTATGAGGCGACGGCGCTGCTGCCGCCCGATCATGGCATCCGCCAGCTGATCGGCCGGGCCGAGGCGAATGGCGGCTTCCGCCTGATCGCCAGGCTGGAGAGCGCCTCCTTCGAAGCGCACCGGCAATTCGTGACCGCCGGCATGGGGGTGGCGTTTCTGCCGGAATTCGTGGTGTTTCCGGAGTTGCGGGACAAGAGGGTGACAGCGCTGCCGCTCTCCGATCCGCTGCTCGCCGAGGCCATGGCGCATTTGCAGGTGCGCGTCGCGCGGCGGCTGCCGGCGGCGACGGAAACGCTGCTGCATTGGCTAGGGGAGCGGCTGCTCGCGCTGCATCCGGCATCATCGTTGCCGTAAAAGCAACAGATCCTTCGAAATTAAGTTCTTTTCCTGAACGCTCCTGGCCGCGAAGCTCCTGCCGAGACCAAGGGGTGTATCGCATATGGAACTACGCAGGATCGGCGTTATCGGGCTGGGCAATATGGGGTTCGGCATGGCCGCCTCGCTCAAGCGCGCCGGCTTTGAGGTGCTGGGCTTCGATATCAGTCCGGCCCGCCGGGCGATGATCGAAGCCGAGGGCATCATCTTCATCGAGGACCAGCTGGCTTTGCTGCGGCAGGTGGACGCGGCGGTGTTCTCCCTGCCCTACGCCAAGGATGTCGAAGCCGTGGTCACCGCCGAAGGGGGCTTGCTGAGCCGCAAGGATGCCTCGGTGCTGGTGATCGACACCTCCACCTCGGACCCCGGCACAACCCGCCGCCTCGCCGCCGCGCTGGCCGCGGCCGGGCATGGCTTGCTGGATGCGCCGGTCAGCGGCGGCCCCTCGGGGCGGCTTCCGGCAGCCTGACAATGATGATCGGCGGCACCGAGGCTGATGTCGCCCGGGCCGAGAAGGTGCTGGCCGCGATGTCCGCCAAGGCCACCCATGTCGGCCCCAGCGGGGCGGGCAATATCGCCAAGCTGGTGAATAATCTGCTGGTGGCGGCGCATCTGGTGACCACCGGCGAGGCGCTGCGCCTTTCCGCCGCCGCCGGGCTCGCCCCGGAAGCGGCGCTGAAAGTGGTGAACGCCGCCACCGGCCGCTCCGCCATCAGCGAGGTGATGGTGCCGCGCTGGGTGTTACCCGCCAGCTTCGATAGCGGCTTCTCCGCCGGGCTGATGCGCAAGGATGTACGCCTGGCGATCGAGCTGGCCGAGGAAAGCGGCGTGGCGCTGCCGCTCAGCCAGCATGTGAAGCAGCTCTGGCAGGAGGCTGGCTGGCTCGCCGACCAGGATGATTTCACCCGCATGGCGGATTACCGCGACCGCAAGGAGATGGCGTGATGCCCGATACGATGACCATGAGCCACGCCGCCGCGCGTGTTGAGGCGCTGATCGGCCAGCTGCTGGGCGGCAAGATGGGCAGCTATATTGCAGGGGAGATCATCCCCGGCACCGGCGCCGCCCTGACCCTGACCAACCCGGCCGACGGCAAGGCCCTGCTCAGCTTCGCCGATGCCGGGGCTTCCGTGGTGGAACAGGCGATGCAGGCCGCCCGTGGCGCCCAGCGCGCCTGGATGGCACAGACCGCCGCCGCGCGCGGCCGGGCGATGAACGAGATCGCCCGTCTGGTCCGTGCCCATGCCGAGGCGCTGGCCGAGCTGGAAATGCTCTCCGCCGGCAAGCCGATCCGCGATACAAGCGGCGAGGTCGCCAAGGTAGCGGAGATGTTCGAATATTATGCCGGCTGGGCCGATAAGCTGCATGGCGAGGTCATCCCGGTTCCCAGCTCGCATCTGAACTATACCCGCCCGGAGCCGCTGGGCATTGTGGTGCAGATCACGCCCTGGAACGCGCCGATCTTCACCGCCGGCTGGCAGATCGCCCCGGCCATCTGTGCGGGCAATGCCGTGGTGCTGAAACCCTCCGAGCTCACCCCGCTCACCTCTCTGGTGCTGGGCAAATTGTGCGAGATGGCCGAGGGCGTGCCGAACGGCTTGGTCTCCATCCTCGCCGGTGCCGGCCCCACCACAGGTGCCGCCGCCGTGGCGCATGCTGATACGCGGCTGGTCGTGTTTGTCGGCTCCGCCGAGGCGGGCGCGCAGATCGCCGCCGCCGCCGCGCGTAACATTGTCCCGAGCGTGCTGGAGCTGGGCGGCAAATCCGCCAATATTGTCTTCGCGGATGCTGACATTGAACGCGCCTTGATCGGCGCCCAGGCCGCCATCTTCGGCGGTGCCGGGCAGAGCTGCGTGGCGGGCTCGCGCCTGCTGGTGGATCGCCGCATCCACGCCCAGTTCGTCGAGCGTCTGGCCGCGGCAGCGGCGAAAATCCCGTTCGGCCTGCCGAGCGATCCCGCCACCCAGATCGGCCCGATCAATAATCGCCGCCAGTTCGAAAAGATCGGCGCGATGGTGGAGGCTGCCACGCAGAGCGGCGCCTTGCTTGCCACCGGCGGCTTCTGCCCGGCCGCGCTGCAAAATAGCGGCGGCTATTTCTATGCCCCCACCATCCTGGCCGATGTCGCGCGCGATGCGCTGATCGCCCGCGAGGAGGTGTTCGGCCCGGTGCTCGCCGTGCTGACCTTCGAGGACGAGGCAGATGCGGTGGCGCTGGCCAACGACACACCTTACGGCCTGGCCGGGGCGGTGTGGACGCAGGATCCGGGCCGCGCCCATCGCGTGGCCGGGGCGGTGCGCGCCGGCACCTTCTGGATCAATGGCTACAAGACCATCAATGTCGCCTCGCCCTTCGGCGGGTTCGGGCGCTCCGGCTTTGGCCGCTCCTCCGGGCGCGAGGCGCTGAGCGCCTACACCCAGATCAAGAGCGTCTGGGTCGAGACCGCCGCCAACCCCGCCGCGCCCTTCGGCTATGTCGGCTGAGCTCCCCGGCTGGGCCGAGTTGCGGGCGGACGCCAAGGCCGGCCTTGGCGACGCGCCGGATCTCGGCCCCATTCTGGCGCCACTGCTGGCGGCGCGCAGCCCGGCTGAGGGGCTGGCCTGCATGCTCAGCCGGCTCCCCCGGCCAATTGGCTGCCCACCGAGCGGCTGCGCGCCATCGCCCTGGCCGCCTATGCCGCCGATCCGGACGCGGTGGCGGCGAGCTTCGCCGATCTGGAGACCATCCACCGGCTGAATTTCGAGCCGGGCGGGCGGCTGGGCATCTGGCTCGGCGGGCGCGGCTTTCACATCCTCGCCGCTTGGCGTGTTGCCCATGCGCTGTGGATGAACGGCCAGCGCGCTCTGGCTTTGGCCTGGAAGACCGGGGCGGGCGTGCTGGGCGCGGATATCCACCCCTCAGCACGGATCGGCCCCGGGATTTTTCTTGATCACGGCATCGGCGTGGTGATCGGCGAGACGGCGGTGATCGAACCTGAAGTCTGCCTCTGGCATGGTGTCACCCTCGGCAGCACGCTGATGCAGGAGGGCGACCGCCATCCGAAAATCCGCCGTGGCGCCATTCTCGGCGCCGGCGCCACCATCCTGGGCAATATCGAAATCGGCGAAGGCGCGGTCGTTGCCGCCGGCAGCATGGTGCTGGCCTCGGTCGCGCCCTTCACCACCGCCGCCGGCAATCCGGCCCGGCCCCGCAGCGCCTACGCCCACCCTTACGGCTATACGAAACAGGACCATACGCTGTGACCACGCTGCCCGGCATCGACCATCCGCTCATCCTGGTCCGCGACATCGAGGCGGCCCGAGCCTTCTATAATTCGCTCGGCTTCACCCTCACCCCGGTCGGCCAGCATCCCTGGGGCACCAGCACCAGCCTGGCGGTGATGGAACGCTGCGCGCTGGAGCTGATGGGCATCTATGACGAAACCTTGATCGACAATCTCGAAATCGGCGGCTTCGCCTTTGGCCGGCACATGCAAGAGGCGCTGGCCGAGCGCGAGGGCATGGCGCTGGTGGCCCTGCACAGTACGGATAGCCGCGCCGACGCGGCGACGCTGAAAGCGCGCGGGCTGATCAGCCAGGGCCCGGTGGATTTCCGCCGCAAGGTTCGCCCGCCGGGCATGGACTGGGACGAGGCTGTGGTCTCGCTGGATATCTTCCTCGATCCTGCTCTGCCGCGCGCCTCGCATTTCCTGGCGCAGCAACATAAGCCGCATCTGCTCTGGCGCCCGGAATGGATGCAGCACGCCAATGGCGCGCATCACATCGCCGCCGTCACCTATCTGGCGCAGGCGCAGGAGAAAGCGCTCTCGCGCCTCACCGCCATGTTCGGCCCCGCAAATCCCGGCCCCGCCGGCTGGGAGGTGCCGACCGGCCAGGGCGTGTTCCGAGTGCTGCACCCGGCGGATTGGGCCTCGGTCTATGGCGACACGCCGCGCCCGGTGCTGGCGCCGAACGTCCCGGCGGGGCGGCGATCGACATCGCGGTGCAGGATCTGGCGGCGGTGCGCGCGCTGCTGGCGCGGGCCGGGCACGATGTCTGCGAGACCGCCTCCGGCCCCGCCGTGCGCGATGTCGCCGCTTGCGGCAATGTCGTCATCCGCTTCGTGAAAGGCTGAGCCCATGACCTCCCGCATCGAAGCGCTCGAAAACGCTGCCGCCGCCTTCGATGCGGGGGACTTCGAAACCCACCTGGCCGGGCTCGTCGCCATCCCCAGCTCCTCGCAGGACCCCGCGCGCGCGGCCGATCTGGGGCGCTATCTGCAGCAGGGCATCGGCCCCTGGCTGGATGCGCTGGGCTTTCACTGGGAACTCCACCCGAACCCGAAGCCGGGGGTCGGGCCGATCCTGCTGGCCGAGCGGCTGGAGGGCGAGGATCTGCCCATCGTGATCACCTACGGCCATGGCGACACGGTGCGCGGCATGGAGGCGCAATGGAGTGCCGGGCGCACGCCCTGGGAATTGCGCCGCGAGCAGCACCCAGACGGCGCGCGCTGGTATGGGCGCGGCAGTGCCGACAATAAGGGCCAGCACGCCATTAATCTGTTCGCGCTCGAACAGGTGCTGCAGGCGCGCGGCGGGAGGCTTGGGGCGAATGTGAAGCTGGTGCTGGAAACCGGCGAGGAGGTGGGCTCGCCGGGCCTGCGCGACTTCGTCGCCGCCCATGCTGCGCGTTTGGCCGCCGACGTCTTCATCGCCAGCGACGGCCCGCGCGTGACCCCGACCACGCCCACCCTGGCCACTGGCACACGCGGCAATTATCATTTCGACCTGGTGGTGGCGCCGCGCCAAGGGGGCGTGCATTCCGGCCATTGGGGCGGGCTGACCACGGACCCGGTGATCGTGCTCTCACATGCGCTGGCCTGCATCGCTGATCGCAATGGCCGCATACTCGTGGAAGGCTGGCGCCCGGCGCCGCTCTCTCCCGAGATCAAATCCATGCTCGCCGGCTGCCCGGTGGATATGGGCGGCGCGGCGGCGACGCTGGAGCCGGGCTGGGGCGAGCCGGGTCTCTCTCCGGCCGAAAAACTCTATGCCTGGAACAGCTTCATCGTGCTGGCGATGCTGTGCGGCGCGCCGGAGGCCCCGGCCAATGCGCTCGCCCCGCGCGCCCATGCGCATTGCCAGATCCGCTACGTGCCGCAGACCGACCCTGAGACGCTGATGCCGGCCTTGCGCGCGCATCTGGATGCGGCGGGCTTTGCCGAGGTGAAGATCGAAAATCCGCGCATCGGCATGGCGGGCAGCGCCTCGGATGCGAACGACCCTTGGGTGGGCTGGGCCGTCGCCAGCATGGCGCGTTCGCTCGGCCACAAGATACAGCACATTCCAGCGACCTCCGGCGGCATGCCGGGGAATGTGTTCCAGGACCATCTGAACACGACGCTGATCTGGATTCCCCACGGCCATAATGGCTGCCAGCAACACGGGCCTGACGAACATCTGCTGGTGGCGGCGGCGCGGGAGGCCGTGCTCGCCTTCGCCGGGTTGTGGTGGGACCTCGGCACCCCGAGACCGCAGAGGGTGCGCCGCCACGAAGAGGGCGGTGATGCAACAAGGACGATCAACAGGACCACACGGTTCCCATGTTTTTTGCGGTGCCGAGGCGGCACGAGGAGTGAGAGATGGAAAACACCACGATCTATGAGGGCACAGCGCCGCCGGCGCAGGGCAATCTGTTCACCAGCTGGACGGTGCATGGCTGGGCGCTGGCGATGACGGTGATCGCCGAGCTGATCGGGCCGATCAACGTGCCGCTGGGCAGCATGAAAGTCACGTTGCTGCCGCTGGTCTGGGGCATGCTGCTCGGCATTTTCGCCGGCATCATCGCCACCAAGCTGCCGCAGGGCCTGGGCGTGCGCCGGGCCGAGCAGCAGAAGGCCTCCGCCATCATTCAGGTTGCGGTGCTGATCTTCGTCGCCGATCTGGCGCTGCTGGTGGGGGCGGCGCTGCCGAAGCTGATCCAGTCCGGCTGGGCGCTGGTGTTCCAGGAGCTGGGCCATTTCCTCGGCACCATCATCATCGCGCTGCCGCTGGCATTGCTGCTGGGCATCAAGCGCGAGGCGGTGGGGGCCACCTACTCCGTCGGGCGTGAGCCGAACCTCGCCATCATCGGTGAAAAATACGGCATGAGCTCGCCGGAAGGGCGCGGCGTGCTGGCTGAATATGTCACCGGCACGGTGGTCGGCGCGGTGTTCATCTCCGTGCTCGCCAGCCTGATCGCCAGCACCGGGCTGTTCAACCCGCTGGCGCTGGCAATGGGCGCTGGCGTCGGCTCCGGCTCGATGATGGCGGCAGCGACCGGCGGCATCGTCGCGCAGTCCCCGGCCGGCATGGCGCATGACATCGCGGCCTTCGCCGCGGCCTCGAACCTGATCACCACGACGGTTGGCACCTATTTCACATTGTTCATCTCGCTGCCTTTGGCGAATTTCATCTATCGCACGCTGGAGCCGATGATCGGCCGCAAGGCTGTCGGCCAGCCGGATGCGAGCCTCTCGGTGAATGACGCCAAGGAGATCGCGTTCGGCTGGGGCACCATGGTCGGGCTGCTGGCCATCGTCGCCTTCATCGCGCTGGTGGCCGGCAACTGGATCACCTACAAGACCGCGCCGCAGGCGGCGCTGCTCGGCACGGTCATCATCGTCGCGGTGGCGGCTTTGGGCGCGACGCTGGCGCGCTTCCTGCCGGTGAAGATCCCGGCGGTGTTCTGGGCCACCTTGATCGGCATGGCGCTGACCGCGCCGTTCTGGCCGGGGGCGCATGCGATCACGCTGCTGACCGGGAAGATGCATTTCCTGGCGCTGGCGACGGTGGTGCTGACCTATGCCGGCATGTCGCTGGCCAAGGATATCAAGCTGTTCAAGGCGCTGGGCTGGCGGATCGTGCTGGTCTCGCTGGTGGCCAATGCCGGCACCTTCATCTTCGCGAGCCTGATCGCGGAAGTCACTTTGCCGAAATAAGGTCGCAAAAGTTCTGGGGGGGTTGTTAATCCCCTCGCAATAGCGGGGCGCCCCAATCGGAGCGCTCCGTTTTTTGTCAGAGCATCATCAAACTCGCATTCCCCCCGGCCGCTGCCAGATTGATGGACAGCGAAACCTCCTCCACCAGAAACTCTGGCCGATACGGCAACGCCTGATCACCGCGCAGCGCATGCACCGGCAGCACAGCCCCCGGCCGGTTTGCGATCTCCTTTGCCACAGCCTGCACATTTCCCGCCTCGGCCAGCACCGCAGCCACCTCATCCGCGCGCGCGGTGAAATGCTGCGCCAGCGCGGGCGGCAGAGCCGGCAGCGCCATGCCCTCCACACAGCCGCGATTGCCGGTGGCGAGGCAGGCGATGATCTGCGCGTAGAGCCCGTTCAGCGTGGCTGGCCGCAGCAGCAGCGCGCCGCGCGGATGCAGCGCGTAGCGGTTACGCTCCCCCACCGGGCCGGGCAGGTCCAGCATTACGCCGGGGAGTGGGGATGCGGCGTAGAGCCGGGCCAAGGCGGCGGCCTCATCCTCGCCCGCCGCATCCGCCCAGGCGATGAAGTCCAGCAACGGCGCGGGGGCAGGCGCGTGGAAGGGCGGCAAAGCGGGCGCGCGCACCAGGCGACTGAGATAAAGCGGCCCGCCGGCTTTCGGCCCGGTGCCCGAAAGCCCGCGCCCTCCGAAAGGCTGCACGCCCACCACGGCGCCGACCATGTTGCGATTGACGTAGAGATTGCCGGCCTTGATCCGCGACGTCACCGCCGCCTCGGTCGCGGCGAGACGGGTATGCAGCCCGAAGGTGAGGCCGTAGCCGGTGGCGTTGATGGCGCTGATCAGGTCCGGAAGCGCGGCACGGCGATAGCGCAGCACATGCAGCACTGGGCCGAACACTTCGCGCTCAAGCTGGGCGATATGGTCGACCTCGATCAAAGTAGGCGCGACGAAATGCCCCTGCCCTGCCGGTGCGGCAAGCCGGGTGACCGGCGCGCCGGATTTTCGTAGCGCTGCGATATGGGCTTCGATACCGGCCTTCGCCTCAGCCGAGATCACCGGGCCGATATCCACCGCCAGCGCGTCCGGCCGGCCCAGGCGCAGCTCCGCCATCGCGCCTTTCAGCATGGTGAGGATGCGATCCGCTGCTTCCTCTTGCAGGCACAGCACACGCAGCGCCGAGCAGCGCTGGCCGGCGCTGTCAAAGCCAGAGAGCAGCACATCCGCCACCACCTGCTCGGGCAAAGCGGTGGAATCGACGATCATCGCGTTCTGGCCACCGGTTTCGGCGATCAGTGGGATGGTCTGGCCGGTTGCGGTGAGGCGCCCGGCGAGCTGCGCCTGGATCAGCCGCGCCACTTCGGTGGAGCCGGTGAACATCACCGCTTGCGTTTCGGGGGCGGCGACCAGGGCAGCCCCGATGGCGCCGTCGCCGGGCAGGAGCTGCAAGGCCTCGGGGGAATGCCGGCCTCGTGCAGAATCGCCACCGCCTGGGCGGCGATCAACGGGGTTTCCTCGGCCGGCTTGGCCAGCACAACATTGCCTGCCGCCAAAGCTGCCGCGATCTGGCCGGTAAAGATGGCCAGCGGGAAATTCCACGGGCTGATGCAGACCACCGGGCCGAGCGGGGCCTGGCCGTCCTGCAGCGTGGCGCGGGCCCGCACGGCGTAATAGCGCAGAAAATCCACCGCCTCGCGGATTTCGGCGATGGCGTTGGGCATGGTTTTGCCGGCCTCGCGGATGATCAGGCCAAGCAGCGGCGCGGAGCGCGCCTCCAGCAGATCAGCCGCACGCTCCAGCGCGGCGGCGCGGGTGGCGACGGGTTCAGCGTGCCAGCTTGCGGCGGCGGCGACGCGCATGGCGTCGGGGATTTGCGCGGGCGTGGCGTCGCGGACCTCACCGACGATGTCGTTGAGATCGGCCGGGTTCAGCACCAGGCGGGGCGCGCTGCCGCCTTGCGCCGGGGCGGCCTGCCAGCGCGTGGCGACACTTGCCTGCAAAGCGGCGGAGAGGCTGGCGAGGGTGGTTTCGTCGCTGAGATCGATCCCCGCGGAATTCCGACGATCAGGATAGAGCGCGGCGGGGGCTGCGATTTTCTCGTGCGGCGCACCGGGAATGGGCGATGCGGCCAGAATCTCCGCCGGGTCGGCCACCAGGGCCGCAACCGGCACCGCCGGATCGGCGATGCGGTTGACGAAGGAGGAGTTCGCGCCGTTTTCCAGCAGCCGGCGCACCAGATAGGCCAGCAGCGTTTCATGGGTGCCAACAGGCGCATAGATCCGGCACGGGCGGCTCCCCACCATTTGCTCATAAAGCGGCTCGCCCATGCCGTGCAGGCACTGGAACTCGTACTGCCCCTCATGAAAATCCGGCCCGGCGAGATGATGGATGGTCGCCAGAGTCTGCGCATTATGCGTGGCGAATTGCGGGAAGATCGCATCCGGCGCGGCGAGCAAAGCGCGCGCGCAGGCGATATAGGCGACATCGGTATGCAGCTTGCGGGTATAGACCGGGAAATCCGCCAGACCGTCCTGCTGGGCACGCTTGATCTCGGCATCCCAGTAAGCGCCCTTGACCAGCCGCACCATCAGCCGGCGCCTGGCGCGGCGTGCCAGATCGACCAGCCAGGCGATCACGGAGGGGCAGCGCTTGCCATAGGCCTGGATGACGAAGCCCAGCCCCTGCCAGCCCGCCAGCGCCGGGTCCAGCGCCAGCGCCTCCAGCAGGTCGAGCGAAAGCTCCAGCCGGTCGGCTTCCTCGGCATCGATGTTCAGCCCGATATCGTAGCGCTTCGAAAGCAGCGCCAGAGCGCGCAGGCGCGGCAGCAGCTCCGCCATCACCCGCCCGGCCTGGGCGCGGCCATAGCGCGGATGCAGGGCCGAGAGTTTGATCGAGATGCCCGGCCCGGCAATAACGCCCTTGCCCGAAGCCGCCTGGCCGATGGCGTGGATCGCGGCCTCATAATCGGCGAAATAGCGGGTGGCGTCCTGCGCTGTCAGCGCCGCCTCGCCCAGCATGTCATAGCTGTAGCGAAAGCCCTTCGCCGCAAACGGGCGGCCATGGGCGAGCGCCTCCTGGATGGTCTGGCCGCTGACGAAAGCGGCCCCCAGATGGCGCATGGCGCGGTCCATCGCGGCGCGGATCAGCGGTTCGCCGGCGCGCCCCACCAGGCGGGTGAGGGCTGCACCCAGGCTGGCCTCGGGGTGCGGCGCCACCAGCCGGCCGGTGAGCGCCAGCCCCCAGGAGGCCGCGTTGACGAACAGGCTTTTCTCAGCCCCCAGATGCGCGCCCCAATCGCCGCCGGCGAGCTTGTCGCGGATCAGCGCGTCACGGGTGGGGGCGTCGGGGATGCGCAGCAGCGCCTCGGCCAGGCACATCAGCGCAATGCCTTCCTCGCTGGAGAGGGCGTAATCCTGCATCAAGGCCGCCATCGGGCTGGCGGGTTTTTGCGCCCGCAGGCGGGTGACCAGGGCGCTGGCGGTTTGCGCGATGGCGGCGCGGTCCTCCGGCGCCAGCGTGGCGGCGGCGAGCAGTGGCGCCATACAGTCCGGCTCGGCGCGGCGATAGAAGGCGGTGATGGCCTGGCGCAAGGCGGTTTGCGGGCCGATGGGCGGGGCGAAAGCGGCGAAAAGCGGGGCGTGGATCATGTTTCACGGCTTAGCATTCGCAGCCAAGGCGATTTGCCTTATAATGACAGTTAGAAATGCTTTTATGACTTATTTTCTTTATATTTTTAGGCAATATTTATGCAAAATCCCGTTTCTATAGCCAATTTAGATGAGTTCGACCACAAGCTCCTCGCTTTGCTCTCCCGCGACGGGCGGATGAGCGTCACCGCCCTGGCGGAGCAGGTCGGCCTCTCCAAAACCCCCTGTCAGGCGCGGCTGAAAAAGCTGCAAGAAAGCGGCGTGATCACCGGATTCCGCGCGGTGCTGGACAGTGCCCGGCTCGGCCTCACCCATATCGCCTTCACCGAGATCAAGCTCTCCGACACGCGCGAGGCGGCGCTAAGCCAGTTCAACGCGGCGGTGCGGCGCATCCCCGAGGTGGAGGAATGCCATATGATCGCCGGACCCTTCGATTATCTGCTGAAAGTGCGGACCGCCGATATTCAGCGCTACCGCGCGGTGCTGGGCGAAGCGATCTCGGCGCTGCCCTTCGTCGCCTCCAGCTCCACCTACGTGGCGATGGAAACCGTGAAGGAACGCTGAGCCAGGCAGGCTTGACAACCTTGCCGTGCGGGTGCTCCCTTGCCCGCACCGAGGGGGGCTCTGCGAGAGAGCTGAGATGTGGCCAGGGGCTTTTGCCCACCGCCGCGGACCCTTTGAACCTGATCCGATTAACATCGGCGGAGGGACGGGGGATGAATTCGTGAATCCATGCACCCGTGCTCCGCTACAAAGGGAGACGTGCCGTGGATATCGAGACCAAGACCCTCAGCGTAACCACTGGGCCGATTGCAGGATCGCGCAAGATCTATTCCCCAGCACCGGGACATCCTGACATCGCGGTTCCGTTCCGAGAGGTGGCACTGCACGCCAGCGCGCAGGAACCGCCGCTGCAGCTTTATGACACGTCCGGCGCCTACACCGACCCGGCTGAGCCCCTCTCGCTTGAGGATGGATTGCCGAAATTGCGTAATGCTTGGCTGAGCAAACGCGGTTTACGCGCCTATGCAGGCCGGCCGGTGAAGCCTGAGGATAATGGCCATGCCAGCGCGGAGACGCTCGTGGCCCCCTGCCCCGCGGCGCATGACGTGCGGATAGGCGATGAGACGGCGCTGGTGACGCAATATGAATTCGCCCGCGCCGGCATCGTCACCGAGGAGATGATCTATGCCGCGCACCGGGAAAATCTCGGCCGGGCAGCCGCGCATGAGCAGGCGCAGGCGAGGGTGGCGGATGGCGAGAGCTTCGGCGCCGCCTTGCCGGAATTCGTCACACCTGAATTCGTGTGCGCGGAAATCGCCGCCGGGCGGGCCATTCTGCCGGCCAATATCAACCATCCGGAGCTGGAGCCGATGGTCATCGGCCGCAATTTCCTGGTGAAGATCAACGCGAATATCGGCAATTCGGCGGTGACCTCCGATGCGGCGGCGGAGGTGGAGAAGCTGGTCTGGGCGATCCGCTGGGGCGCGGATACGGTGATGGATCTCTCCACCGGCCGGAATATTCACAATATCCGAAGCTGGATTCTACGGAATTCACCCGTGCCGATCGGCACGGTGCCGCTTTATCAGGCGCTGGAAAAAGTAGGCGGCGATGCGGCGAAGCTGGATTGGGTGCTGTATCGCGATACGCTGATCGAACAGGCTGAGCAAGGGGTGGATTATTTCACCATCCATGCCGGGGTGCGGCTGGCGCATGTGCCGCTGACGGCACGGCGCGTCACCGGCATCGTCTCACGTGGCGGTTCGATCATGGCGCAATGGTGCCTGGCACATCACCGGGAAAGTTTCCTTTACGAGCATTTCGACGAAATTTGCGACATCATGCGCCGCTACGACGTGTCGTTCTCGCTGGGTGACGGGCTGCGCCCTGGCTCGAACGCGGATGCGAATGACGCGGCACAGTTTGCCGAGCTGGAGACGCTGGGCGAGCTGACGCGCAGGGCCTGGGCGAAAGGCTGCCAGGTGATGGTGGAAGGCCCCGGCCATGTGCCGATGCATAAGATCAAAGCCAATATGGAGAAGCAGCTTGCCACCTGCGGCGAGGCGCCATTCTATACGCTGGGTCCGCTGACCACGGACATCGCGCCCGGCTATGATCATATCACCTCGGCGATCGGCGCCGCGATGATCGGCTGGTTCGGCACCGCCATGCTCTGCTATGTCACGCCCAAGGAGCATCTCGGCCTGCCGAACCGGGAAGATGTGAAAACTGGGGTGATTACCTACAAGCTGGCGGCCCATGCGGCGGACCTGGCGAAGGGCCATCCGGCGGCGCGGCTGCGTGATGACGCGATTTCGCGGGCGCGTTTCGAATTCCGCTGGGAGGATCAGTTCAATCTCGGTCTGGATCCGGATACAGCACGAGCCTTTCACGATGAGACGCTGCCGAAGGAGGCGCATAAGAGTGCGCATTTCTGCTCAATGTGCGGGCCGAAATTCTGCTCCATGAAGATCAGCCAGGATATCCGCGCCGAGGCGCAACGCCAGGAGGGGATGGAAGCAATGCGCGCCGCCTTCACCGAGGCTGGCGGCGCGCTTTATGTGACAGCCAAAGACAAAGGATGACGAATGCCGGGCGGGAGCAGATAGCAACGCCTCCGCCCCCTTCCTGCCCTGCCAGTGACGAGCCCCCGCAGCGCCGCGAATCACCATAACGGCGCCGTCGACAAGAAATACAGGGCATGGCGTTGTTCGCGAAGCAAAAAAGATCCTGGCGACCTAGACATGCTATGCTCGTCGAGTCTGCAGACCACGAGGGAGGCAAGACACTAAATCGCCGAACGACCAAAGTTAAACCTCAGAAACCAGGTTGATCGCCTCACTCGCCATTCCAGCGTTAACGCAGGCGAAATTGATATGACATCGAATGCACAGGCTTGCACCCCTCCTCCCGAAGGAACGATAGAAGCCAAATACAAGCTTTCTTCTATCTGCATTGAAAGTCGGTAACCAGTATTGAACCTTATCCCACACCTCCAATTTCTGACTCCACTGGCTTTTAATCAGGCTTTCTGAGCGATCTGTTCGGATCGCACACTGCCTTTTCCAAGAAAGGCGAGAACAATGCCGGCAAGGAGTGGTGCGATGGATAGCCATGACGTAAAGCCTATATTATCTTCCTTAGATCTTTCGGAAGTGAGCACCGCAAGCTCCAGGCCGTTTTCTCTCTTCTGTTCTGGTCAACAAGGCGATTTCGAGATTGCATATGACCTAGGATTCACGCACGCCCTTATTGACAACGGTGCGCTGATCAATAGCGTGCTCAAAACAGGCCTCGTTCCAATTATGCGAGCGCAGGATACCGAAGCCGCCAGGATGCTGGGTTGGCTAGAAGAGGGCGTTGGAGGATTTTACGTAGAGGCGCTGTCACGGTTATCAGCTGCGACCGTCAATATGTGCTTGAAAGACATCAAGACATATAATAAAAATGTGATTTTCATCGCGGATTGCTTCGGCGCCTCGCCGCAGGAGCTGAAATCTTATGAAGCAGGCGAGTTTGCCTTCGCGAACTCCTCCTCATGCTATTGGGATTTCTCCTCGGGCTGGTTAAATCAGGATACAAACAGAATAGAATCGATCGCCTCGGCTCTTGCCCACGCTTCACCCCCTGGATCCCGTGATTGGAACGGCGCGGCAGCCCGGCGTGCATTGCGGTTTTCAGCATTATTTGCCCCAGGCTGGGCAGTGGATCGCACATTCTTGTTTCAAGGCGATCCAGATTTTCTTAATGAAACTAAAGACCTCTTGGAACTCCGTTGTAAACTTGATCCGATGTCAACGCGGCGTGCGGCACGGCTTATTTCTGCCCCCGGAGGAACGCCAGCGCTTTTGCGGCGCGGTGATCTCGTGATTGGAGTCAATCAATCTCTGGATCGTGCGGCGGCAATGCCCGCGGCCCACATTCTTCCATACCTAGACTGCGCCCTGCTTCAGGATAGCACTGGAGTTGGCGTAACCGCCTCGGGTAACATCACTTTAGCACCGGGTGAAGTAGCGCACTTTATCCGTCAAGCGCTTAGCTTTTCGCATGTCCGCGCACCCATATTGAACACCAACGCACCGCGCATCGCTATTGAATCACTCGCACCTAGCGTTGATCAAGGCCGCTTTCCGACGCGGCGAATTATTGGAGAATTGGTCAAGGTCAGCGCTGATTTGATCACTGATGGCCATGATAAGATCGCCGCGGAACTGGTTTATCGTGCGGGGCCTAACGAAGCTTGGCATAGCTTAGCAATGAACCATAGCGGCAATGACTCTTGGCAAGCTTCCTTTCCGTTAGAAAGGCTCGGGCAATATGAATATTTCGTACAGGCTTGGTTTGATCGTTTTGCAACATTAACCGACGGATTGAGGAAAAAAATTGCCGCTCGACAAAACGTGACGCTTGAACTGCGTGAAGGACTTGCGTTGGTTGACGAAGCCGCTGCCGCGGATACCAGGCTCAATTCAATCGCAGCTCGGTGCAAAGGGCTTGATCAATTAAATTTACAAGAATGCCTTTTGAATCCGGAGTTCGAGAGTACAATCCAAGTCGCATTACCTCGCAGATTCCTTTCAGTCTCTTCAATTATGAAACTCGACTGCGAACAGGCCGGGGCGCGTTTTGCCAGTTGGTATGAAATATTTCCTCGCAGCCAGAGTGGAGACGTAACACGCCACGGCACCTTTACAGATGTAATCTCGCAACTTCCACGTATAGCCGCGATGGGCTTCGATGTGGTTTATTTCCCGCCCATTCATCCAATAGGAAAAACAAACCGAAAAGGGCCAAATAATAGTCTTCAGGCGCAAGCTAGTGACCCCGGAAGCCCTTACGCTATTGGTGATGAAACTGGCGGGCATGACGCGTTGCATCCAGAACTGGGTACGTTAGCTGAATTTAAAAACTTAATCGCTGTGGCGGATAAGCACGGGTTATCAATCGCATTGGATTTCGCGATCCAATGTTCCCCAGACCATCCCTGGTTAAAAACGCGCAAGGAGTGGTTCGACTGGCGGCCAGATGGCTCACTACGTTATGCAGAAAATCCGCCAAAAAAATACGAAGACATAGTCAATGTCGATTTCTACGCTCCTGGTTCTATTCCAGACCTTTGGCTAGCTCTGCGCGATATTGTGCAGTTCTGGGTCGATCAGGGTATACGCTATTTCCGTGTCGATAATCCTCATACCAAACCTCTACCTTTTTGGGAGTGGATGATTGCCGACATCCGCAGCAGACATCCGGACACAATATTTCTAGCTGAAGCATTTACTCGCCCAAAATTGATGTATCGTCTCGCCAAGCTCGGTTTTTCCCAGTCATATACCTACTTTACATGGCGCAACGAAAAACAAGAGTTGATTTCCTACATGGGAGAATTAGCCCATGGGCCGGCCAAAAATTTTTTCCGGCCACTTTTTTTTGTGAATACGCCGGATATCAATCCGATCTTCCTGCAGCGCAGTGGACGCGGAGGGTTTCTTATCCGCGCTGCGTTGGCAGCTACTTTGTCGGGCCTATTCGGTGTCTATAATGGCTTTGAATTATGCGAAGCTGCACCAGTTCCTGGAAAAGAAGAATACCTCAATTCTGAAAAATATGAAATAAAAGCTTGGGATTACGCCAAGGCTGGCAATATCATTTCTGAAATCACGACTTTGAATATGATCCGCCGGGAGACAACGGCATTGCAATCTCATCTCGGGATCGAGTTTCTGCACTGCGAAAATGAAAACATTCTTTATATGAGACGGTATTCAGAGGATGTTAGTTTTATTCTTGTTGTGATTAGCTTGGATCCGCACCAGGTACAGGAGACATTGATTGAAATTCCGCTTTGGCGAGTTGGACTTCCGGATGATGGCGTCGTCGTCGTTGAGGACTTGACTCGATCCAGCAGCTTTTTCTGGCATGGAAAACATCAGAATATCCGTTTAGATCCGCACGAGTTGCCATACAGCATCTGGCGCCTACAGCCATAGAGGACCGAAACATGAATCCGCTTCGCTCTACAGCCGCTGATCCACAATGGTATAAGGATGCCATTATATACCAGTTACACGTGAAATCATTTTTTGACGCCAACAACGATGGTGTTGGAGATTTTCGTGGACTTATTCTGAAGCTGGATTATATCGCTAGTCTGGGTGTTAACACAATTTGGCTGCTTCCATTTTACCCCTCGCCGCGCCGTGACGACGGTTATGACATCGCCGATTATCGTGATGTACACCCCGAATATGGATCAATTGCCGACGTCAAAGCATTCATCCAAGAAGCGCATAAGCGCGAGATGCGTGTCGTAACCGAGCTCGTGATCAATCATACGTCTGACCAGCATCCGTGGTTTCAGCGCGCACGTTTGGCTAGGCCGGGATCTGCCCATAGAAATTTTTATGTCTGGTCTGATAGCGACAAAAAATATGAGCAAACACGTATTATTTTCATCGATTCAGAAAAGAGTAACTGGACATGGGACGAAACCGCTAATGCATTCTATTGGCACCGCTTTTATCATCATCAGCCTGATTTAAATTTCGACAATCCACAGGTTGTAAAAGAAGTTTTAAAGGTCATGCGCTTCTGGCTTGACCTTGGAGTAGATGGCTTGCGCCTGGATGCAGTACCTTATCTGATTGAACGCGACGGCACGAACAATGAAAATTTGCCCGAAACCCATGCAGTTTTACGTCAGATCCGCGCAGCGTTGGACGCTCACGCACCGGGCCGCATGTTGCTCGCAGAAGCCAATCAATGGCCAGAAGATGCCCAGCAATATTTTGGAGATGGCGACGAATGCCACATGTCTTTCCATTTTCCCTTGATGCCTCGAATGTACATGGCGATCGCACAAGAAGATCGTTTTCCAATAACAGATATTATGAGGCAAACACCAGAAATTCCGGCATCTTGCCAGTGGGCGATTTTCCTTCGCAATCACGACGAACTGACGCTAGAAATGGTAACGGACTCGGAGCGTGATTATCTCTGGAACACTTACGCTGCCGACAAGCGCGCCCGCATCAATCTCGGCATACGTCGACGCCTGGCGCCATTAATGGATCATGATCGTCGACGCATTGAATTGATGAACGGGCTCTTGCTCTCGATGCCCGGCACGCCCGTCATCTATTACGGTGATGAAATCGGCATGGGCGACAATATTCATCTTGGCGACAGAGATGGGGTACGCACTCCTATGCAATGGTCACCCGATAGAAATGGAGGCTTTTCGCGTGCAAATCCTGCAGATCTCGTACTTCCAGCTGTCATGGATGCAATCAGCGGCTTCGATGCTATTAATGTCGAACGCCAATCGGCAGATCAATATTCGCTGTTGAATTGGATGCGGAGGATGCTGACCGTACGCAAAAGACACAAATCTTTCGGTCGCGGGATACAGCAATTTCTTTACCCTGCCAACCGTAGAATTCTTGCATTTCTACGCCGCTTCACCAACGAGTCTGGAGACGAGGAAAAAATCCTCTGCGTTTATAACTTATCACGCACGGCGCAAGCGGTGGAGCTGGATCTGTCTGCACTCGAAGGACTTGTGCCCGTGGACCTGATTGGCGGTTCTGGGTTTCCAGCTATTGGCCAACTAACTTATCTTCTGACGTTACCACCGTTTGGATTTTACTGGTTTGCGCTCACCACGGAAGAGGCCTTACCGCCCTGGCATATTAAGCCTTCCACACCACTGCCAGAATTGACGACACTTGTCATCCGCAAAGACGTGAATGAAATCGCCACGGCGCCTGCAAGGCGAATTTTGGAAACCGACATTCTTCCCTCCTACTTAGTCCGTAGGCGTTGGTTCCCGGCCAAGGACCAGGACATTTCCGAAGTACGCTTAACACGAATGCAGCTCATTTCCGAGCATTTGCAAGACGTTTTGCTCACTGAAGTCGAAGTGGAAGTGCGGGGCCATTTGCAACGGTTCAATCTGCCGTTAGGAATTTCTTGGGACGGGGAGACAAATGCACCATTGCCTTCACAATTGGCATTGGCGCGCGTGCGCCAGGGGCGCCGGCTCGGCTATCTTACGGATGCATTCGCGTTAGATTCTTTTCCGGCCTTGATGGTGCGCGCACTCCGCGCTGGACAGACTGTCCAGGTCGCTGATGGAGCTACTATCGTTTCCCGCCCTGAGGCGCCGCTTGCCGCAATCGAGCTACCCGCAGAGCCGGAAATCCGCCGCCTTTCCGCAGAACAGTCCAACAGCTCATTGACCCTCGCACAGAAAATCGTTGTTAAATTGATACGACGAGTGAACTCTGGCATCAATCCTGAAGTCGAAATGATGCGACATTTGACCAAACAAGGCTTTGCCAATACGCCTTCGCTGTTAGGGGAAATTATGATGACCAAACCTGATGGTGAGGTGCATTCAATTGTCGTGGCACAGTCATTTCAAGAGAATCAAGGTGATGCCTGGCAATATACATTGAATTATCTTGATCGGTTTATCGATCAGATAGGCATTGGCGGCCGTAATTCCGAGGATGAAGCAGATCTCATGAATGCCTACGCGAGCTTCGCCCGCGCCCTCGGTACTAGATTAGCAGAGCTACACGAGGTCTTAGCCCGACCGTGCGCAGACAAATCCTTCCATCCAGTGACCGTGTCGCGTAACGAGGCTAAGAAATGGGGCGAGGCTGCGTTCAAACAGTTTGAGGCTGCTTTGGCAGCAATCGAGAAGCTGAAAGAATATTCTGATGAGCAGACGGCGAGGTCAGCAAGGTTTCTACGGGACTGCTCGGGCGATCTACAAAAATTGCTGCCAAGCCTTGCATTGACGGGCGAAGGAACATTGGCAACGCGCGTCCATGGCGATTTTCATTTAGGGCAAGTGCTCGTCAATAGGGGTGACGCCTGGATCATCGATTTTGAAGGCGAACCGTCAAAACCTCTAGCAGAGCGGCGCGCGAAGAGCGCACCGGCTCGCGATGTGGCCGGGCTGCTACGCAGTTTCGATTACGCCATTGCTGTCGCTCAACAAGGACAGAAGACCCTGGAAAAGGCCCAGGCCGAAGCTCCGCTACATCGCTTCTGTGAGACGATGCGCGCTGAGTTCAGCGGGGCATACACAGAAACAAGGCAACAAAGGCAGGACGAACTTCTTCAACTTTTCTTGGTCGAGAAGGCAGCTTATGAGATCTGCTACGAGGCTGCTAACCGACCAAGTTGGACCGGAATTCCGATACGTGGTCTCGCCGCTATTGCATCACGGATTTTAGTGCGGGAAGAACATGATGCTTGATCCGGCGCTTCAAGCTTTGGCAGAAGGGCGGCATGGCGATCCGTTTGCGTTGCTTGGGCCTCACGGAACGATTGTTCGTATGTTGTTGCCGTATGCCAGCCGCGTGGAATTGATAGGACCTACCGGCGTGTCGTTCGCCGAAGCACAGCATCTTGAGCAGGGCGTGTGGGAGGCACGGGTTGATGCGCCAACCGCCTACCGTCTACGGGTCGATTGGGGGGGGTTAGCGAGGAGTTCGAGGATCCCTACAGCTTTGGAACTTTGTTGTCCGACTTCGATCTTTTCTTGCTTAGCGAAGGGAGGCAGCATCTGCTGGCAGATTGCCTCGGCGCGCGGATACTGGAAATTGACGGAGTCCCGGGCGTGCGATTCTCGGTTTGGGCGCCGAATGCGCGACGCGTTTCCGTGGTTGGCGGCTTCAATGGCTGGGACGGGCGACGCCACGCCATGCGCCGGCGCGATGGTGGTGTGTGGGAAATTTTCATACCGTGCCTACCGGCGGGTAGTTTGTATAAATATGAAATTCTCGGGCCGCATGGCTTGCTGCCCTTAAAAGCCGATCCGGTGGCTCGACAAGCGGAATTGCCACCGGCGACGGCGTCGGTTGTGGCGGCACAACTGCCGGCCGTGCTGCGGCGCGCGCCTCTTCCCGATGATGCGCCACTCTCCATCTATGAGGTACACGCGCCCTCTTGGATGCGTCATCACAATGGTGCGAGTTACGATTGGGACGAGTTGGCGGAGCGGCTTGTACCCTACGCGAAAGATCTTGGTTTTACGCATATTGAACTTTTGCCCGTTATGGCCCACCCGTTTGGTGGGTCCTGGGGGTATCAGCCTCTCAGTCAATTCGCGCCGATGCCTAACATGGGTACACCGGACGCATTTGCACGCTTTGTCGGTGCCTGTCACGAGGCAGGTTTGGGTGTGATCCTGGACTGGGTTCCGGCGCATTTTCCATCCGACGAGCACGGGCTGGCGATGTTTGATGGCACCCACCTCTATGAGCATCAGGACCCACGGGAAGGTTTCCATCAGGATTGGAATACGCTGATTTACAATCTTGGCCGCACCGAGGTGAAGCAATTCTTGATTGCCAGCGCGTTATTTTGGTTGGAACAATATGGGGTGGACGGGCTGCGGGTGGATGCTGTCGCCTCCATGCTGTATCGTGATTATTCGCGCGCTGAAGGGCAATGGGTGCCTAACATCCATGGCGGCCGGGAAAACCTCGAAGCTGTGTCATTTTTAAAGGAGCTATCAGAGACGATCGCGGCGCGGGTGCCCGGTGCGTTGCTGATTGCAGAGGAGTCCACCGCTTGGCCTGGAGTCAGCCGTCCGGTGGCCGAAGGTGGGCTAGGCTTTACGCATAAATGGAATATGGGGTGGATGCATGACAGCCTGCATTACGTGCAGGAAAATCCGATCCATCGGGCCTACCATCATGGGCAGCTGACCTTCGGCTTGGTGTATGCGTTCTCAGAGCGGTTTGTTCTGCCAATTTCGCATGATGAGGTAGTGCATGGCAAAGGTTCGCTGCTTGGCAAAATGCCGGGCGATGAATGGCAGCGCTTCGCCAATCTGCGCGCCTACCTTGCCTTCATGTGGGCGCATCCAGGCAAGACGCTTTTGTTCATGGGTTGCGAGTTTGGCCAACCTACCGAATGGAACCATAATGCCGAATTGCCCTGGCACTTGCTGCAATATGCACCGCATGCCGGAGTGCAGGGGCTGGTTCGGCGGCTCAATACAACGCTGGCGAAAAATCCGGCGTTGTATCAGCGTGATTTCACGTCGGACGGGTTTCGCTGGGTGATCGAGGATGATGCCGGGCAGAGCGTCTATGCATTTCTGCGCCAGGGCGCGCCGGACGGGAAACGGGTTCTGGTGCTCAGCAACTTCACCCCCTTGCCGCGCCATAATTATCGCGTCGGTATACCGGAAGGACGGTGGGAAGAGATTTTGAATTCCGATGCGATGGAATTTGGCGGCTCCGGTGTCGGCCATTGCGGTGTGCGCGAGAGCGAGCCGCATCCTTCTCATGGCCAACCGGCCTCCTTGTCCCTGTCTCTGCCGCCACTCGGCGTACTCTATCTGCGGGAGCTCTAGACCATGCCTTGGACGATGCAAAAAATGCTGCCTGGAAAACCATACCCTCTGGGCGCGCATTGGGACGGGCTTGGGGTAAATTTCGCGGTGTTTTCCGCGCATGCGCAGCGGATCGAATTATGCTTGTTCAACCCGGCCGGGCGCAGGGAGGTTCGGCGGATCGAGCTGCCGGACTGCACGGATGAGATTTTTCATGGCTACCTGCCGCAGGCGGGGCCAGGTTTGCTTTATGGCTATCGCGCCCATGGCCCCTACCAGCCGGAGGCGGGGCATCGCTTCAACCCGAACAAGCTTCTTCTCGATCCCTACGCAAAACGTCTTTCTGGCACTTTAACTTTTTCAGAATCGCTGTTTGGTTATAATGTTGGCTCGACGCGCGGCGACCTCTCCTTCGACCGGCGCGATTCCGCGAATTTCATGCCCAAGGCCGTGGTGGTCAACGAGACCTTTCCCTGGGGTCGTGACGCGCCGCCTCACCGGGCTTGGGAAGAGAGCGTGATCTATGAAGCGCATCTGCGCGGCTTCACCAAAACCCATCCTGACGTGGCCGAGAGCGAGCGTGGCAGTTTCGCCGGGTTGGGCAATCCGCGCGTTATCGAGCATCTGGTCAAACTTGGCATCACCGCCATCGAGCTGCTGCCGGTGCACGCCTATCTGCAGGATCATTTCTTGCAGCAGAAGGGTCTGCGCAATTATTGGGGCTATTCCACCCTCGCCTTCTTCGCGCCGGAGCCCGCCTACGTGGCCAACCCAGAGTCCGGTAGCCGGGAAATTCGCGAGACGGTGCGCAAGCTGCATGAGGCCGGGATCGAGATCATTCTCGACGTCGTTTATAACCATACCTGCGAAGGCAGCGAGATGGGGCCAACCCTCTCCTGGCGCGGGCTGGATAATCTCTCCTACTACCAGCCAGTGGCGGATAAGCCGCGCTATCTGGTGAATGACACGGGCTGCGGCAACACGCTGAATGTGGCGCATCCGCGGGTGCTGCAAATGGTGCTGGATTCGCTGCGCCATTGGGTGGAGGAATACCATGTCGACGGGTTCCGCTTTGATCTCGGCTCGACGCTGGGGCGCGAGAGCCATGGCTTTGATCCGCATGGCGGCTTCTTTGACGCCATCCGGCAGGACCCTGTGCTCTCCAGGGTGAAGCTGATTTCCGAACCCTGGGATATCGGCCCTGGCGGTTATCAGCTTGGCAATCATCCGCCGGGCTTTGCGGAGTGGAACGACCAGTATCGCGATACGCTGCGCCGCTATTGGCGCGGCGATGCCGGGCAGCGCGGGGCGCTTGCCGGCAAGCTGATGGGATCGAGTGAGATTTTCGAGCATCATCGCCGCAAAAGCTGGGCCAGTATCAATTATATCGCCTCACATGACGGGTTTACCGTGCATGACCTCGTCACCTACGCGGAGCGCCATAACGAGGCGAATAGCGAGGATAACAAGGACGGGCACGGCGAAAATTATTCCGCCAATTACGGCCATGAGGGCGAGACCGAGGATCAGGCAGTCAATGATACCCGTGCTGCGCTCAAGCGCGCCTTGCTGGGCTCGCTGTTTCTCTCCCACGGCACGCCGATGCTGCAGGCCGGCGATGAGATGGGCCGCACCCAGCAGGGCAATAACAACGCCTATTGCCAGGATAATGAAATCTCCTGGCTCGACTGGTCAAAAAAGGATGAGTGCCTGATCGCGTTTGCGAGCAAGGTGATCGCCCTGCGGACGGCGCATCCGAGCCTACTGCCAGGACATTTCATGCATGGGCGCAAGGAGATTTTGCCCGGTATTCAGGATGCGAGCTGGTTCGATGAATCCGGCAACATGCTGGATGAGGCGGCCTGGGCGGATGCGTCGGCGCAGATGTTCTCGCTGCGCCGCGCGGTGAGAAGCGATGAGCAGCTCGATATCACGCTGGCGATGTTCAATGCCGCCGCCGAGGCACGCGACTACACCCTGCCCGGCCCGGCCATGGGCTGGACATTGGTGCTGGATAGCGCCCGGCCGGATCTGGAGCCGGTGCGCGTGGAGGGCGACAAGGTGCATGTGGCGCCGCGTGCGGTGCTGCTGCTGGTTGCTGACGCGGCGTCATGAGCCTGATCCAATTCGGCGCGCGCCCGCTCAGCACAGTGCAAACCCGCTTCACCCTCTGGGCACCGCAGGCGCGCATGGTCGAGCTGATGCGCGATGGCGCAGCGCAGACCATGCAGCGTGGGGAGACCGGATTATGGACCATCGACGCCGACGCCCCCGCCGGCAGTGCCTACCAATATCGGATCGATGGCGAGACGCTGGTGCCCGACCCGGCCTCCCGTGCCCAGCAGCAGGATGTGCTTGGGCCGAGCCTGGTGGTGGATCTGACCTACGCCTGGCGGCACCCGGAATGGCACGGGCGGTCGCTCAGCGAGACTGTGATCTATGAGCTGCATGTCGGCGCGATGGGCGGGTTTGCCGGTGTCATCGCACATCTGCCACGTCTGGCCGCGTTGGGCGTCACCGCCATTCAACTGATGCCGGTGGCGGATTTTCCCGGACGCTGGAACTGGGGCTATGACGGCGTGCTGCCCTACGCGCCGGATGCGGCCTACGGCACCCCGGCTGAGCTGCAAGCGCTGGTGGATGCGGCGCATGGGCACGGGCTGCAGGCGTTTCTCGATGTCGTCTATAATCATTTCGGCCCGGACGGAAATTATCTGCACGGCTACGCCAGCGATTTCTTTCGCGCCGACCGCTCTACGCCCTGGGGCGATGCGATCGATTTCCGCCGCCGCGCGGTGCGGGATTTCTTCATCGGCAATGCGCTGCAATGGGTGTGCGATTACCGGTTCGACGGGCTGCGCTTCGATGCCGTGCACGCCATCGCCGATAAAGACTTTCTGCATGAGCTAGCCGGCGCCATCCGCAGCGCCACGCCAGGGCGGCATGTGCATCTGATCCTGGAAAATGAGGAGAATGATGCCAGCCTGATCGGCGGCGGGCCGAAGAACTTCGATGCGCAATGGGATGATGATTTTCACCATTGCCTGCATGTGCTGCTGACCGGCGAAAAGGATGCCTATTACGAGGATTTCCAGGATGCCGCGCGGCTGCTGGCGCGCTGCCTGGCGGAAGGCTTCGCCTACCAGGGCGAGCCCTCGCCCCATGCTGGCGGGGCGCCGCGCGGCAGTGACAGCACAAGCCTGCCCACCAGCGCCTTCGTGATCTGCCTGCAGAATCATGACCAGGTCGGCAACCGGGCGTTTGGCGAGCGGCTGCACGCGCTGGCGCATCCGGATGCGCTGCGCGCCGCGGTGGCGTTGCTGCTCTTCACCCCGCAGATCCCGATGCTATTCTTTGGCGAGGAGAGCGGCGAGACCACGCCCTTTCTGTTCTTCACCGACCATCACGATGAACTGCGCCAGGCGGTCACCGAAGGCAGGCGCAAGGAATTCGCGAAATTCCCGGCCTTTTCCGATCCCGAGGTGCGCGAGACCATCCCTGACCCGAACGATCCCGCCAGCTTCGAAGCCAGCCGTCCGCATTTTCCCGAGACCAGCTGGACCGCCCTCTATCAAAGCTGCCTGGCGCTGCGGGCGCGGGAGATCGCCCCGGGTCTGCAAGGCTGCCGCAGCCTGGGGGCGCAGGCGCTGGGCCGGCATGCGGTGCGTGCAAGCTGGCGGATGGACGATGGCAGCCTGCTCACCCTGGCGGCGAATTTCGGGCATGATGCGGTTGCCCTGCAAGCCGCGCCCGGCCGCCAGCTTTACGGCCCGCCAGTGACCGACGCCTTGCCCGCCTGCACCACCTGCCTGTGGCGGGGCGCGTGACGGCGCTGCACCGCGCCGCCGCCCAGGCCGGCATTGCCCGGCGCTGGCTGGATGCTGGGGGTGAGACGCAAATTGTCAGCGACGAGACGCTGCGCCTGGTGCTGGAGGCGCTGGGGGAAAGCCGGGCCGATCAGCCGCAGGCGCTTCACACCGCCTGGGTTGGCCAGGCGCTCCGCCTGCCAGGGCGGCCAGGCGCAGCGCGGGTGATTTACGAGGACGGCAGCACCCAGGCGCTGACAGCGCTGAAGGCGCCAGGCGGTATCGTGCTGCCGGGGCTGGAGCGGGCGGGCTATCATCGCATCGAGATCGGCGCGCGGACGCATGACATCGCGATCGCACCGGGCCGCGCGTACGGCTTGGCCCAACGCAGGGGCGGCTCTGGGGCTGGCCTTGCAGCTATATGCGCTGCGCCGGACGGATGATGGCGGCATCGGCGATTTCGCGGCCCTGGCAGCGCATGGGCGCGAGGCGGCGGCGCAAGGGGCGGATGCGATCGCGCTCAGCCCGGTGCATGCGTTGTTCGCGGGCGATGTCACGCGCTATGCGCCCTATGCGCCGTCCAGCCGCATCGCGCTGAATGTGCTGCATATCGCCCGCGATGCCATCGCCCCGCCGGATGAGCTGATCGACTGGCCGCGCGCCGCCGCGCGCAAGCTCGCCTTGCTGCGGCAGGATTTCGACCATGGCGTCGACGAGGCCGGACTGGCCGCCTATCGGGCACAGGCCGGGGCGGATCTGGAGCAGCATGCGCGGTATGAGGCGCTCAGCCTGCATCTGGGCAGCTGTGACTGGCGGCGTTGGCCGGAGGCGTATCGGCATCCGGACAATCCGGCGCTGGCGGATTTCTCTACCACCCATGCCAAGGAGATCGCCTTCCATGCCTGGGTGCAATGGCAGGCGGAGGCGGGGCTGGAGGCGGCCCAGCAGGCCTGCCGTGGTGCCGGGGCGCGGATCGGGCTGATCAGCGATCTGGCGGTGGGCACCAGTGCGGATGGCGCCCAGGCCTGGGACGGCAGAGCGAGATGCTGAACGGGTTGGAAATCGGCGCGCCGCCGGACCTGTTCAACCAGGAGGGCCAGGGCTGGGGCATTACCGGTTTCTCGCCGCTGGGGCTGCGGCGCAGCGGGTTTTCCGGCTATCTCGCCATGCTGCGCCACGCGCTGCGCCATGCCGGCGGCGTACGCATCGACCATGTGATGGGGCTGAAGCGGCTCTGGGTGGTGCCGCTGGGGCGCTCGCCGCGCGAGGGCGCGTATCTGTCGATGCCCTTTCAAGATCTGCTGCGCCTGACCGTGCTGGAATCGACCCGCCATCGCGCCATCGTGCTGGGCGAGGATCTCGGCACGCTGCCGCGGGGGCTGCGGGCGGATCTGGCGCGCGCCGGGATTGCCGGGATGCGGGTGCTCTGGTTCGAGCGGCGTGGCAAGAGCTTCATTTCCCCGTCCCGCTGGTCGCCGGAGGCGGTGGCGATGACCACCACCCATGACCTGCCAACGGTGGCCGGCTGGTGGCAGAGCGAGGATATCGCCTGGCGGCAGCGCCTGGGGCGGGCCGGCGAGGATGAGGCGGCGCGGGGGAATATCGCGCCGCCTTGTGGGCGGCGTTTCGTCGCTCCGGCGTCACCCGCGCGGCGCAGCCTAGCCCGCAGGAGGCCGGGCCGGTGACGTTGGCGGCGGCACGGCATCTCGGCAAATCCGCCTGCGCGCTGGCGCTGCTGCCGATCGAGGATGCGCTGAGCAGCCCGGATGCACCCAATTTGCCCGGCACCACCGATGAGCACCCCAACTGGCGCCGCCGCCTGCCCGCGGATGCGCCAAGCTTATTCGCCCGGGAGGATGTGAAGGCCCGGCTTTCCGCCCTCGATCAGGCCCGCAAGGAGGCAAAATGACCCTGCGCACCACGCCGCGCGCCACCGCCCGGCTGCAATTCCACAAGGATTTCACCCTCGATGACGCGGTGGCGCTGGTGGCGTACTATGCGGCCCTCGGCGTTTCGCATCTCTACGCCTCGCCGCTGCTGACCGCCCGCGCCGGCTCGATGCATGGCTATGACGTGATCGACCCGACCCGGATCAACCCGGAGCTGGGCGGCATGGAGGCGTTGGAGCGGCTGGTGGCGGCGCTGCGGGCACATGAGATGGGGCTGCTGCTGGATATCGTGCCCAACCATATGGCAGTGGGCGGGGCGGATAATCGCTGGTGGCAGGATGTGCTGGAGCATGGGCAACGCAGCGCCTACGCGAATTTCTTCGATATCGACTGGGATAATCCGGACCCGCTGCTGAACAGGCGGGTGCTGGCGCCGTATCTTGGCTTGCAATATGGCGAGGCGCTGCAATCCGGAGAGATCAAGCTGGCTCTGGCCCAATCGGGCGGGCTGGTGCTGCGCTATCATGAGCATGAATTGCCGCTCTCTCTGGCCAGCATCGCGCCATTGCTGCGCGGGCTTTCCGCCCCGCTGGCGCAGCATTTCGCCGAGGCGGCGCAGGCCGCAAATCCGGCCCAGGCCGGTGCGGCGGCCAAACAGGCGCTGCGGAACTTCGCCACGGCACAGAAGGAAGCGCTGGCGCCGCATCTGGCGGGGTTTTCCAGCCCCGGCCGGCTGCACCAGCTCTTGCGCCGGCAGCATTACCGGCTGGCCTGGTGGCGCACCGCCGCCGCCGAGATCAACTGGCGCCGTTTCTTCGACATTAACAGCCTGGCCGGGCTGCGGGTGGAACGCCCGGAGGTGTTTGACGCCACCCATGGGCTGATTCTGCAGCTTTATGCGCGCGGGCTGATCGACGGGGTGCGGGTGGACCATGTGGACGGGCTGGCAGCACCGGGCACCTATCTGCGCAAGCTGCGCCGGGCGATGGCGGCTGCGGGGGCACAGCGCCCTGCAAGCGCCGCGCAGGGCGCGCCTTATATCGTGGTGGAGAAAATCCTGGCCGCGGGCGAGACGATGCCGGCGCGCTGGCAGGCGGATGGCACCACCGGCTATGACTTCATGGATCAGGTCAGTGCCGTGCTGCACGACCCGTCCGGTGAGGCGGAGCTGACAGCGCTCTGGAGCCTGACCGGGCGCGGCGCGGATTTTATGCAAATCGAGGACCAGGCGCGCCGGCAGATTTTGCGCGACAGCCTGGCCGGAGAGCTGACGCGTCTGGCGGGGCTGCTCACCCGGCTGGCAAGGCAGGACCGCGCCACCACGGATTTCTCCTACTACGTGATCAAGCAAGGGCTGCAGGAGCTGCTGGCCGCCTTTCCGCTCTATCGCATCTATGCCGGCCCGGCCGGGGCGGATGCGGAGGATAGCCGCGCTTTCGACACGGCGATGACGCTGGCCGCGCAGCGCATCCGCCGCGCGGACCGGCAGGTGCTGGACCTGCTGCGCCACTGGCTGCTGGAGGCCCGGCCCTGCGCCCTGCCCGCCGGCCCGGCGCGCGCATTGCTGCTGCATACGCGCATCGCCTTTCAGCAACTCTCCTCCCCCACCGCGGCGAAAGCGGTGGAGGATACGGCGTTTTACCGGTTTGGGCGGCTGCTCTCACGCAATGAAGTCGGCTCCAGCCCTGGCCAGTTCAGCCTCAGCCCGGCCAGTTTCCACGCCCAGGCGGCCTGGCGCGGCGCCTTCACCCCCGGCGCGATGCTCGCCACCGCCACCCATGACCATAAGCGCGGCGAGGATACCCGCGCGCGCCTGGCCGTGCTCTCCGAAATCCCCGGCGAATGGGAGCTGGCGGCGACGCGCTGGATGCGGCTGAACGCGGCGATCCGTGAGCCGGTGGGGCCGGATGCGGCCGATGAGCTGATGCTCTACCAGATGCTGGTGGCGGGCTGGCCGCTGGGGCTGGAGGCGCAGCATCAGGCCGGGATCGAGGCCTATGGCGCGCGGGTGGCGGCCTGGCAGCAGAAATCCCTGCGCGAGGCCAAGCTGCATTCGGAATGGGCGGCGCCGAATGAGGAGTATGAAGCGGCCTGCGAGCGCTTCCTGATGGCCTGCCTGGATGCCAGGCGGCCGATGCTCTACGAGCTGATCGCCTTCGCCAACCGCATCGCCGCCGCCGGGGCGATCAACGGGCTGACGCAGACGCTGCTGCGCCTGACCGTGCCGGGGTGCCGGATCTCTATCAGGGTACGGAATTCTGGGACCAAAGTTTTGTCGATCCGGATAATCGCCGGCCGGTTGATTTCACCGCGCGCATGTCCGGACTGCGGCAAGGGCCAGAGGATCTCACCGCCTGGCGGGATGGGCGGGTGAAGCAGAGCCTGATCGCCCGCGCCCTCGCCGCCCGCCGCGAGATGCAGGGTCTGTTCGCCCATGGCAGCTACGAGGCGCTGGAGGCGGACGGCGATATGGCGGGGCATCTCATCGCCTTCCGCCGGGCGGATTTGCAGCATGAGGTGCTCACCCTCGCCACCCGGCTGGCGGGGGCTTCATGGTGCAGATTCCGCTGCTGCCGCCTTATGTCTGGGGCACCACCAGCCTCGCGGTGCCGTCCGGGCGCTGGCGCGATGAGCTGACCGGCACCGCGTATGAAAGCCCCGGTACGCTGCTGTTGCGCGAACTGCTGGCCAAGCTGCCGGTGGCGCTGCTGCGGCGGGTTTGACATCGCGCGGCGCACTCGATCTCGCTTCTGCGGATCGACGGCGCTAAAGCATGATCTGTTGCGGTGGACGTGACAGCGTTAAATCATGAATTGAAATTGTTTGTAGAAAACAGTGCATCAAGCTTGATGCTCTGTTTCCTCAGGTCGCCGCTTGGTGGCAAAAAAACGGGGCCTCGCGGCCCCGTTTTTGGTTATTTGCGCATCAACCAGCCGGCGAGGAAGGAGACGCCGGCGACAGCCGCCAGTGCGGCCAGGGGCTTGTCCTTCACATTCTCGATCACATCATCGACCGTGGCGCCGAAGCTGCGCTGGGCTTGCCCGGCGGCCTGGTTCCACTTGCCCTCGGCCTGGGTCTTGGCATCGCCGGTCAGGCCGCCCAGCGCATCCTGCACCCGGCCACCAAACTCGCGCGCCGCACCTTTGATTTCGTTTTCGTCCATCACATAAACCTCCTTGGTCTAGCTTGCATGTAGGCGGCGGGAGGCGGCGGCCAATGACGGGAAGATTAAGAGTTTGAAGTGCGCCCCGGCGTATGGCTGTGGCTGTGCGCGCCATGCTCATGCGCCGGGGCGGGGATGAGGTGTAGATGCGCGTGGCGCACCCCGCGCTGGGCGGTCAGCGCATCGGCATGGCGCTGCAGCGCCCGCGCCGGGCCACGCAAAATCGCCACCTCCAGGCACTCATCATGGCCGAAATGCACATGGGTGGTGGCGACGCTGAGATCATGCTGATGGTGCTGCGCCTCCACCAGGCGTTGCGGCAGGTCGCGCTGGGTGTGGTCGTAAACATAGGTCAGGGTGGCGATGCAGGGTGTGGCGCCATCGCGCAGATGGTCCTGGCGCGCCGCCTCGCGCAGCATCTCCCGCACCGCCTCCGAGCGGCTGGCATAGCCGCGCAGCGTCGCCAGCGCGTCCAGCTGGGCGAGAAGCTCGTCATCGATGGTGATGGTGACCCGTTCCATGTGCGGAGTGTGCGGCGAATGCGGGAGCGGTGCAATCTGCGTCAAAAAGCGTATGACAGAATTTTATTTTCCTCATACGCTTGAGGAGACAGGCGATGGAGGCGGAGCTTATGCTGGGCGCGTTGAGGCAAGCAATGGCGGGCGGCGCCGGCAGGCGCGGGGTGCTGATGCTGCTGGGTCTAGCGCTTGCCAATGCGCTGCTCTGGGGCGGGGCACTCAGCCTGTTGCGGCATTATCCGTTGCTGCTGGGCACCGCGCTGCTGGCCTACGGCTTCGGGCTGCGCCATGCGGTGGACGCTGACCATATCGCCGCCATCGACAATGTCACCCGCAAGTTGATGCAGCAGGGGCAGCGCCCGGTTGGGGTGGGGCTGGCCTTTTCGCTCGGCCATTCCACCGTCGTCGTCGCGCTTTCCGCCGCCGTGGCGCTGAGCGCGGCGGCGCTCCAGGGGCGGTTTCACGCGCTCTCCAGCTGGGGCGGTCTGTTCGGCACGCTGGTCTCCGGCCTGTTCCTGCTCGGCATGGCGGCACTCAATCTCAGCATTCTGCGCGGGTTGTTCAAAAGCTTCCGGCGGGTGCGCAAGGGGGGCGCCTACCGGGAGGAGGAGCTGGAACTGCTGCTGGCCCGGCGCGGGGTTTTCGCCCGGCTGTTCCGGGGCCTGTTCGGCATGGTCACGCAGAGCTGGCAGATGTATCCGATCGGCCTGCTGTTCGGATTGGGCTTTGATACCGCGACCGAGGTGGGGCTGCTTGGCATTTCCGCCGCCGCCGCCAGCAAGGGACTGCCGATCTGGACGATCATGATCTTCCCGGCGCTGTTCACCGCCGGCATGGCGCTGATCGACACGGCGGATTCCATCCTGATGCTGGGCGCCTATGGCTGGGCCTTCATGAAGCCGATGCGCAAGCTGTTCTACAACATGACCATCACGGCGGTCTCGGTGCTGGTGGCGGTGGGGATCGGCGGGATCGAGCTGCTGGGATGGTCCAGGGCGCCTTCGTGCTCACCGGGCGGTTCTGGGACCAGGTGTCCTGGCTGAATGGTGATGCTGTCTTCGGGCTGCTCGGCTACGGCATCGTGGCGGTGTTTTTGCTGGCATGGCTGGCATCGGTCGCGATCTACAAGTTCAAACGCTATGACGAGCTGGAGATCGCGCCGGGCGACTAGAGCAATATGTGTTTATCTTGACGCGCCAGCGTCAAGATAAACACATGAGATTGCTCGCTCAAACAAAACCTAGCGCCCTTTCATTCGCCGCCGGCCGCGCCACATTCAAACCTGCAGCATGAGGGGGAGCGGATGCAGGCGCGCACGCGACACAGGCGGGGGCTGTCCCTCGCCATCCTGATCCTCGCCGGATGCGTGAATTATCTGGACCGTTCGGCGCTTTCCATCGGCAATCCGCGGATCCGCCAGGAGCTGCATCTCTCCTACGCCCAGATGGGGCTGTTGCTGGCGGTCTTCGCCTGGGCCTATGGGCTGGCGCAACTGCCGGCCGGGGCGGCGATCGGCCGGTTCGGGGCACGCAAAGTGCTCAGCGCCGGGCTCGTCCTATGGTCGGCGGCACAGATCAGCGCGGGGTTCGTTACCGGGCTGGGGTCGTTTCTGGCCGCGCGCGTCGCGTTGGGGCTGGGGGAATCGCCGATGTATATTGGCGGCACCCGGGTCTGCGCGGATTGGTACCGGGTGAGCGAGCGGGCCTTGCCGATTTCGCTGTTCAACGCCTCCTCCGCCTTTGCCCCGGCGCTGGCACCGCCGCTGCTCACGCTGCTGATGCTGGCCTGCGGCTGGCGCGGCATGTTCGTGGTCGCCGGGCTTGCAGGCCTGGCGGTGGCGCTGGGCTGGGTGCTGTATTACCGCGATCCGGCCCAGGCGGGGCTGGCGCCGGATGATCTCGCGCAGATCGCGCCGGAGGATGCAAGCGAGGCCGCCGGGCTGGGCTGGGTGCTGCGCCAGCCGACCAGCTGGGCGCTGTTTTTCGGGTTCTTCGGGATCATCTATGTCTCCTGGCTCTATGCCACCTGGCTGCCCGGCTATCTGGAGACGGCGCGGCATCTCTCCATCCGCCAGGCCGGGTTTTTATCGAGCTTGCCGTTGCTGGCGGGGTTTGCCGGGGCGGTGCTGGCGGGGTTTCTGGCGCGCGGGCTCGGCCGGCTTGGCTGCAGTCCGGCCTGGGCCTGCCTGGCGCCGGTGATCGCCGGCATGGCGCTGGCCGGGGCCTGCACGCTGGCCGCCGCGTTGGTCTCCGGGCTGGGGGCGGCGATCGCGCTGATCGCGGCGGGGCTGTTCGGCGCCAATCTGGCCTCCAGCTGCGGCTGGGCCCTGGCGGCGATCATCGCGCCGAACAAGGCGGTGGCGACGTTGGAGGCGGTGCAGAATGTCGGCGCCTCGATGGGTGGGGCGCTGGCACCGCTGGTGACCGGGCTGGTGGTGCAGGTCACCGGCTCATTCACCCCGGCCTTTCTGCTGGCGGCGCTCATTGCGCTTGCCAGCGCCGCGATCTATGCGCTCGGCGCCCGGCGGCAGCTGGTTTGACCACGCATCGCCCGCCCTATAGCGATCTGGCCAGACGCAGCCCGGTGAATTGCCAGCGCGCCTCGGTGGGGAAGAAATTCCGGTAGCTGACGCGGGCATGGCCCGGCGGCGTGGCCAGCGAGCTGCCGCGCAGCACATATTGGTTGACCATGAACTTGCCATTATACTCGCCCACCGCCCCGGCCGCCGCCTGGAAGCCCGGATAGGGCGCGTAGGCGCTGCTGGTCCATTGCCAGGCGGCACCGAAAAGCTGCGGCAGGTCCGGCCGATGCCGTGCCGCTGTCTCCCATTCGGCTTCGGTGGGCAAGCGGGCGCCGGCCCATTGCGCATAGGCAGCCGCCTCGAAATAGGAAAGATGCAGCACGGGCGCATCAGGTTGCAAAGCCTCCAACCCGCGCAGGCCGAAGGCGCGCCAACCTTCCGCGCCGGGGCGCCAGTAGAAAGGATGGCTCAGCCCGTTGGCCCGCACAAAATCCCAACCGGCGGAAAGCCAGAGCCCCGGCTGGGTGTAGCCGCCATCCTCGATGAAGCGCAGATATTCGCCATTGGTCACCAGCCGGTCGGCCAAGGCGAAGGGTTCCAGAAAGACGCGATGGCGCGGCAGCTCGTTATCGAAACAGAACCCGCCTTCCTGATGGCCGATCCGCACCAGACTTTCCGGGAACGCCACCCATTCCATCGCGCCGGGCGCCATAGCGGGCTGCGGCGCCTCGTCGTCATAGACCGGGTAGAGTGGGTTCTGCGCCAGCAGATGCAGGCAATCGGTCAGGATCAGCTCCTGATGCTGCTGCTCATGCTGCAGGCCAAGCTCCACCAGAGAGGCAGCTTCCGCCCCCAGCCCGGCCGCGAACAGCCGGGACATTCGCTCCTCCACATTCGCCCGATAGGCCAGAACCCGTGCCAGGCCCGGCCGGGTGAGCAGGCCGCGCTGCGCCCGCGCGAATTTCTCACCGACGCCGTTATAGTAAGAATTGAACAGCACCCTGAAGGCCGGATCGAACGCGGTGAAGCCCGGCTCATGCGCCTCCAGGATGAAGGTTTCGAAGAACCAGCTGGTATGGGCGAGATGCCATTTCACCGGGCTGGCATCGGGCATGGATTGCGCCGCGCAATCCTCTTCCGACAAGGGCGCGGCCAAAGTGCGGCTATGCGCGCGCACCGCCGCGAAGCGCGCCGCCAGGGCGCTGGCGCTTGGCGCTTCAGCCCGCGCGCGCATGGCAGACCAGATAGGCATCATCAGGGTCGCTCCAGCAGGCGATGTCGCTGAAGCCGGCGCTGTGCAGCATCTCCTCGATCCCGGTGCAGGTGAATTTGTAGCAATTTTCGGTATGGATGGTCTCGCCGGCGGCGAAATCCCGGCCACCGCCGGGCCAGCTGACATGGCAGGCGGTGGCGGCCTGCAAATGCATTTCCACGCGGCTATGGTCAGCATTGAATACGGCCTTGTGGCGCCATGAAGCCAGATCGAAATCGCTGCCGAGCAGATGATTGGTCTGGCGCAGCACGTTGCGGTTGAAGGCGGCGGTGACCCCCAGCGCATCGTCATAAGCCGCTTCCAGCATTGCGGCGGGCTTCACCAGATCGAGCCCGATCAGCAGATCACCGCCGGCGGCGCGCAACGTTTCCAGAAACAGCCGCGCCTGCACCGGCGAGAAATTGCCGAGCGAGGAGCCGGGATAGAAGAACAGCTTGTTGGGCAGCGCCTGCACTGCGGCGGGCAAAGCGAAACGCTCCGAAAAATCCAACGCGACCGGGTGGATCTCCAGATCCGGATAGGCCTGCGCCAGTGTCTTCACCGCCTCGCTCAAAAACGCCGTGGAAATATCCACCGGCACGTAATGCCGCACCCGCAGCCGGGCGAGCAGCTTGAACGCCTTGGCGCAATTGCCGGCGCCGAGATCGATCAGCGCCACATCCGCCCCGGCCCGCTGGGCGATGGCGGCGAGGTTCTGGCTTAATATCCGCGCTTCGGTGCGGGTGAGGTAATATTCATCGAGTTCGCAAATCGCCTCGAAGAGTTTCGAGCCCTGGGTGTCGTAGAAATATTTCGGCGGCAGAGTGGCAATTTGACGGGATAGACAAGATGCCAATTCATGCCTGGCGTGCGCCGCATTGATTGCGATCTGGTCGCCCAGTTCGCGCCTCGGGGGTGTGGCTTGTTGCAACGTCGCCGCCCTTTCAAAGATAGCTCCGCGCCACCACTTGGGCAGCCCGCTGCCGCCCCGCAAGAGGAAAGCGTCTGCCACGTGCTACAACGCGGCAATGCGGGGGTCATGAACATGGCGGCAGAAACCCCGGTGGCGTGGATGCCCCGGCTCAGCCGTGGCGGCTGCCGCCACGGCCACGGGCCTGTTTGGTCAGGCCGCGCCCGTTATCGACGCGCTCGGCCAGCCAGTCGCGGATGATCTGCGCCAGCGCGTCCTCCTCCACCTTACCGGCGGCCTCCTGGGCGGGAAACCAGACCCGCCGGCAATGGGGTTTTTCCGGCCAGGTGGCGGCCTCGTTGGAGACCAAAAGCGGAAAGATCTCCACCTCCGCACTCTGCTCGCCTCCCTCCGGCAGGCGCCAGGCCGAGGCATAGGGGCCGAGCGCTTTGCGCGACATCGCCCCCGCACCCCGGCCTGCTGAAACGCCTCGATTTCAGCGGTGCGGTGCGGGTGGCGCGCATCGCTGGGCGCCCCCTTGGGAATGCTCCAGCCGCGCGTCGCCCGGCTGTTGATCAGCAGGATCTCCAGCCCGTGCCGGCCAAGGCGATAAGGCAGGGCGGCAACGAGCGGCAGAGCGGGAGGATCGAGATTCACCATGCCCCGGTTTGGCCAATCGGCGGCGCGATGTCCAGGCTCTTAAGCGCCCCCGCAGGATCTCATGCCGAAAACAACGCCGCATAACGCTCCGGCTTGAACCCGACGATAATCTCGCTCTCACGCACAAGCACGGGACGCTTGATCATCGAAGGCTGCGCCTGCATCAGCGCCAGCGCCTTGGCTTGAGTCAGATCCGCGCGCGTTTCATCAGGGAGTTTGCGAAAGGTGGTGCCGGCGCGGTTGAGCAGCAGCTCCCAGCCGATTTTATCCGCCCAGATGGCCAGTAGCGTCGGCTCAATGCCCGCCTGCTTGTAATCGTGAAACACATAATCGATGCCATACGAATCCAACCAGGACCTGGCCTTTTTCATCGTGTCGCAGGCTTTGATGCCATAGAGTGTCGGTTTGCTCATCATCGCCCTCATCCTCCGCTTCGATGCCATTATACATGACCGGGTCTCCGATAAAATTCCGCGGCGCAGCAAAAAACAAGCTGAAAAAATCTCTTTACACCTGCCGGGCTTGTCAATATTAAACGTTTAACCTGCGAAGATCAGGCGGCCAAGCCACGTTGAAGCAATACGTCAAAACAAGCGGCGCGAAATGCCGCAGGGGGAAATGATGAACCGTTCGATACGCCATATTCTGGCGGGGGCCGCGTCCATTTGCGCGCTCACCTTCGCCACCACAGCACTCAGCCACGCCCAGACCGCGAAGCCGCGGATCGCCATCGTGGTGCGCGATTTCAACAATCCCTATTGGCGGGCGCTGCGCGATGGCGCCGTAGCCGAGGGCAAGAAGCTGGGCGTGCCGGTGAGCGTGCAGGCCGGCGCCAGCGAGACCGACGCGGTCGGCGAGAACGCCAAGATCTCGACCATGGCGAATGAGAATTTCAGCTGTTTCGGGGTGGTGCCGGTGAATGGCACCAATGTCATCACACCGCTGATCCCGATTTCACAGAAGAACATCCCGATCATCAATCTCGATACCGGGCTGGATCCTGACGCGGTGAAGGCGGCGGGGCTGAAGATCACCAGCTTCATCGGCTCGGACAACACCAATGCTGGCGAGCTCGCCGCCAATTATATGCTGGGGCTGCTCGGCGATCATGGCGATGTCGCGATTTTGGAGGGCATTCCGGGCGAGCATAACGGCATTCTGCGCGAGGGCGCGTTTCGCAAAACCACTGCCGGCAAGCTGAACATCGTCCAGGCCGAGGCGGCGGATTACGAGCGCGACCGGGCAATGACCGAGACCGAGGCGATGCTGCGCGTGCACCCCACGCTGGCCGGCATTTTCGCCGCCAATGACGAGATGGGGCTGGGCGCCGCCCAGGCCATCGCCAATGCCGGCAAGTCCGGGCAGATCAAGGTCGTCTCCATCGATGGGGTGAAGGAAGCGCTGCAGGCCGTGCAGTCCGGCAAACTTTCAGGCTCCGTCTCGCAATATCCTTATGCCGAGGGCGAGATGGCGGTGCAGGCTTGCGATGCGCTCTCCCAGGGCAAAGCCGTGCCCGCCCAGATCACCGCGCCGATTAAACTGATCACGCCGAAGAATGCCGACGCCGCGCTGAAATCCTTCCCGCGGCCGTTCTTCAGCTTCACCGACCCCTTCGGCGCGCCGTGAGCGAAGCCGTGGCCAGGCCGGGCGGGATCGCGCTGAAGCTGCGCGATCCCGGTTTTTGGGGCGATAATGCCGCGCTGATCGGGCTGATCGTGATCGGCGCGGCCTTTTCGGTGCTCACCCCTTATTTCCTCACCTGGGCGAATATCAGCGATCTGCTGGTCTCCGCCTCGATCCTGCTGGTGCTGGCCACGGCGCAGCAATTCGCCATCGTCACCGGCGGCATTGACCTCTCCATCGCCGGCAATCTGCCCTGGGCGGCGGTGATCTTCGGGCTCGCCTATAATGGCGGGTTCGGCATCGCGCTCTCGGCGCTGGCCGCGATTGTCGCGGGCACGCTGGTCGGGCTGGTGAATGGCCTGGTCATCGCCAAGCTGAAAGTGAATGATTTCATCGCCACGTTGGGCATGCTGGGGGTGATGAACGGGCTGGCGCTGATCGTCAGTTCCGGCCAGTCCTTCAGCGTCACCAGCCCGTTCCTGCAGGCGCTCGCGCTGGGCTCGATCGGGCCGGTGCGGTATTTCTATCTAATCGCCCTGCTCATCGCCGCCGGCGCGCATCTGCTCTTCACCCATACCGCCTTCGGCACGCATGTGCTGGCCACCGGCGGCAACCGGGAGGCGGCGCGCAATATGGGCATTCCGGTCAACCGCATGCGCATCGCCGTGTATGTGATCGACGGCGCGCTGGTCGGGCTGGCCGCCATCCTGCTGGTGGCGCGCACCGGCGGCTCGGACCCGTCGCTGCAAACCTCGCAGCTGCTCACCTCGATTGCCGCGGTGGTGCTGGGTGGCAGCTCGCTGTTTGGCGGGCGGGCGGCGATTTTGGGCACCGTGGCCGGGGCGCTGGTGCTCACGACCTTGCTCAACGGCTTCACGCTGTTGCAGATTTCGGAATTCTATCAACCCATCGCGGTCGGCATCGTCGTCATCGCCGCCGCCATTCTCAGCAGGTTGCAACGATGAGCCCGGTTCTGGAGGTGAAGGATCTGCGCAAGCAATTCGGCGCGGTGGAGGCACTGCGCGGCGCCGCGCTGTGCTGCCCGGCCGGGGAAGTGACGGCGCTGGTCGGCGATAATGGCGCGGGCAAATCCACGCTGATCCGCTGCATCACCGGCGTGCATCCGCCCGATGGCGGCAGCATCAGCTTTCGTGGCGAGGCAGTGCGCTTTAGCGCCCCCACCGAGGCCCGGGCCAGGGGCATCGAGACGGTCTATCAGGATCTCGCTTTGATCGAGGATCTCGCCGTCTGGCAGAATATGTTCCTGAACCGGGAACTGACCGGCGGCTTCGGCCCGCTACGCTGGCTGCAGCGGCGCCGGATGATCGAGGAAACCCAGGCGCGGCTGGGACGGCTGCTGGTGAACATGCCGCCGGTGCGCGCCAAGGTGCGCCGGCTCTCCGGCGGGCAGCGCCAATCCATCGCCATCGGCCGCGCCGCCTCCTGGGGCTCGGCGCTGGTGATCATGGATGAGCCGACGGCGGCGCTGGGCCTGCGTGAGCGCGGGGCGGTGGAAACGCTGATCGGCAATCTGCGCCATGAGGGCATCGCGCAGCTGATCATCAGCCATGATCTGGAGCAGGTGATGCGGATTTCCGACAGCATCTGGGTGATGCGCGGCGGCCGCACCATCGCGCAGTGGCGCACCAAGGAGGTCGACCGCACGCAGGTGGTCGCCGCCATCGCCGGCGGCGCCGCTTAAGCACGATGGCCCGCCGCCCCGGCCCGTCCCTGCACGATGTCGCCCGCCGCGCGGGGGTTTCCACCGCGACCGTGTCCTTCGTGCTGAATGACAGCAAGCCGGTGGCGGCGGAGACCCGCCAGCGCGTGGAGGAGGCGATCAGCGCGCTGAATTACCGGCGCAGCCTCTCGGCGCGGGCACTGCGCACCGGGCGGCACCATGCGGTGGGGCTGCTGCTGCCGGATCTGATCAACCCGTTCTTCCCGGCGCTGGCGCAGGCGGTGACGCAGGCCGCCTGGCAGCGCGGCCATGCCTTGATTTTGGCCAGTGCCGGCATCGACCATGAGGCGGAGAGCGAGGCGCTGGCGGCGCTGGCGGAGCGGGCGGATGGCATCATCTGGATTCCAGGCTCCACCCGCATCGCCACCCGGCCCAACCTGCCTATGGTGGTGCTTGACCGGCCAGATGCCAGCCTCGCCGCCTATGACAGCATCAGCGCCGATCACCGGGCCGGGGGCGCGGCGGCGGCGGCGCTGCTGCGCCGGCTCGGGCGGCGGCGGGTGGGGCTGCTGGCCGGGCCGGCGCACTCCCCCAGCGCCACCAGCCGGCAAGAGGGGTTTCTGGAGAGCTGGGCGCCGCAGACACCCTTATGGATCCGCGAGGCGCCGTTCACGCTGGATCTGCCGCGCCAGGCGGTGAAAGCCCTGGCCGACCCGGCGCTGGATGCGGTGTTTGCCGCGAGCGATGTGATGGCGATCGGCGCGCTGCGCACGCTGCACGAACTCGGGCGGCGGATTCCGGAGGATGTGATGCTGATCGGCTATGACGACATACCCTGGGCGGCGCTGGTGGAGCCGCAGCTCACCACCATCCGCCAGCCGGTGGCGGCACTCGGCGAGTGCGCGGTGGCAACGTTGGAGGCGCGCATCGCCGCCCCGGACAGCCCGGCCGTGCACCATATTCTACCGATCAGCCTGATCGAACGGGCATCGACCATCATGTCGGGAGGGACAGCACGTGCTCGTCATCGGTAGCGCCAACATGGATGTCGTGGTGCGGGCGGACCGCGCCCCGGCGGCGGGGGAGACGGTGCTGGGGCTGGATTACGCCCTGTATCCCGGCGGCAAGGGCGCCAACCAGGCCATCGCCGCCCGCCGCGCCGGCGCGCAGGTGAAATTTTGCGCCTGTCTCGGCGAGGATGCGCATGGCGCGGCGCTGCAAGCCGCGCTGGCGGCGGACGGGGTGGAGCTGTCCGGCCTGCGCCATTGTGAAACCCCAAGCGGTGTGGCGCTGATCACGGTGGAGGCGAGCGGGGAGAACCGCATCATCGTCGTGCCCGGCGCCAATCATCGCCTCACCCCGGAGATGCTGCCCGCGACCATCCCGCCCGGGACGCTGCTGCTTGCCCAGCTGGAAGTGCCCATAGAGACCGTCCTGGCCGGGGCGGCGAAAATCCGCGCCGCCGGCGGCTGCGTGGTGCTCAACCCCTCCCCTGTCGCGGGGCTGGCGGAGACGGCGCGCGCCCGGCTGCTGGAAGCCGCCGATGTGGTGCTGGCGAATGAGAGCGAGGCGGCGGCGCTGCTCGGCATGCCCACCCTGACCGACCCGGCCCTGGCGGCGCGGCGCCTGGCCCAGGGGCGGCGCGCGGCGGTGATCACCCAGGGGGCCAGGGGCGTGGTCTGGGCCGGGAGCGAGGGGCATGGCGAAATGCCGGCCCATGACATCACCCCGCTCGACACCACCGCCTGCGGAGATGCCTTCGCCGGCGCCTTCGCCGCGGCGCTGGAGGAGGGCGCGGCGCTGGCGCAGGCGGTGCGCTTTGGCAACGCCGCCGGCGCCCTGGCGGCGCTCACCCGCGGCGCCCAGCCCTCTTTACCCCGACGCGACGCGATTCTCGCCCGCCTCGCTTTATCCCCCTGACGGAGTTCCGCCATGCTGCACGGTATCGATCCCTTGCTCACCGCCGACCTGCTGCACGCTTTGCGCGCCATGGGCCATGGCGACAGCATCAGCCTTGTCGACGCGAATTTCCCCGCCACCAGCTGCGCGCGCCGGCTGATCACCCTGCCGGCGTTGGACATCGACCGCGTGTTCGAGGCGGTGCTCAGCGTGCTGCCGGTGGATGATTTCATCCCGCTGCCGCTTTTGACCATGCAGGTTGTCGACGCGCCGCAGGAGGTGCCGGAGGCCGTGGCGCAGATCCGCCAGATCGCGCAGGACAACGGCGTCAGCGCTGATCGGCTGGGCACGATCAGCCGTGAGGCGTTTTACGACCAGGCCCGCGCCAGCTACTGCATCGTGCAGACCGGCGACAGGCGGCTTTATGCGAACGTCATCATCACCAAGGGGGTGATCCGGCTCTGAATTGGCTCGATATGCGCGCAGCACTCGGCTGCATGACCAACGAAGCGCCGGGCGCATGGTTGCTTTTCCGCCTCAGGGTATGGCGCAGTTTTGGTTTCGCGAGGAACCGCATCCTCGAAGGTTTTCATGCCGCACGGACGGCGCCTTTGGCGATGTGCGCATTTCGCCGGGACGTGGCGGCGTTGCCATTGCCTGGCCGTCCGCTTAATCTGGAAAATCTTGGGAACGCTCGACCAGACCGGCATAGTTCATGCCGGGCGCGACGCGGCATGTTTTAGTAAAGAGCCTCATAATGAACGACGTGACGGCTTGGCTGTCCAACGCACATCCGGTTGACAAGAAAAACGCCGCTGAGACGGTTTTTGATGACATACGTTCCGCCATCACCGCGGGGCGTTTGCCGGTGGGGGCGCGTCTGCCTTCCGAGGTGCAGCTGGCACGCGGCTACCAGGTAAGCCGCCCCGTGATCCGCGAAGCATTGCGGTCATTGCAGACTTTGGGCCTGACCCAGACCCGCACCGGCAGCGGCACGTTTGTGGTCACGGCGGCGCCCGACCCTAAGCTCAGCTATGGGACATATTCAGCCCGTGACCTGATCGAGGCGCGCCCGCACATAGAAGCGCCAGCCGCGGCCTTGGCCGCGCGGCGCCGCAATACGGCGCAGGCCGCCAGGCTTCTGGATTTGTGCGATCAGATGGAGCGCGAGGAGGATCTTGGCGCGTGGGGCGGGTTGGATGGCGCGTTTCACAGCCTGATCATCGAGGCCTCGGGAAATGCCGTGTTCGGCAAAATTCTGGGCGATATTCAAAATGCGCTGCTGCGGCAATCGGCATTGCTCAATCTGATGGCGCATCGGCGGGAAGCCTCGAATGTCGAACACCGCCGGATCGCCGAGGCGATCGCGGCGGGGCTTGAGCGTGAGGCTCAGGACGCCATGAGCGCCCATCTCACCCAGGTCAAGAATGTCCTGAACGACATTATCGACCGGACCCAGGCGGTTGAGTGACGGGGGCTAGCTGGTTGAGCAGCCGCTCGGGCGTTAAGAGCTCGTTGAGCTCGGCGGCGGAGAGATAGCCGCCCTCGAGCGTGACATCCACGATCGTACGGTTGGTCTCCAGGGCCTGCTTGGCGATCTTGGTGGCTGCCTGATAACCGATGAAAGGGTTGAGAGCCGTCGCGAGCCCGATGGAGTCCCGCACCCGCTGGGCCATCACCGGTTCATGGGCGGTGATGCCGTCAACGCAGCGCGTGGCCAGGGTGCGGCAGGCGGCGGAGAGGGCGAGCAGGCTATCGAGCAGGGAGCGCGCGATGACGGGTTCGAAAGCGTTGAGCTGAAGCTGCCCGCCTTCGGCCGCCATGGTGATGGTCATATCATTGCCGATGACCGTGAAAGCCACCTGGTTCACCACTTCGGGAATGACCGGGTTGACCTTGCCCGGCATGATGCTCGAACCTGCTTGCATCGGAGGAAGGGAGATTTCGCCCAGTCCGGCGCGCGGGCCTGAGGACAGCAGGCGCAAATCGTTGCAGGTTTTAGATAGCTTGACCGCGACACGCTTGAGAACGCCGGACAGATGCACGAAGGCGCCGGGGTCCTGGGTTGCTTCGATGAGATCGCTGGCGGTCACCAGCGGGCGGCCGGTGAGCCGGACGAGATGAGCACAGGCCCGCGCCGCATAGCCGGCCGGCGCGTTGAGGCCGGTGCCGATCGCGGTCGCACCGAGATTGATTTCGTGAAGCAAGGAAGCTGATTCGATTAGCCGCGCCCGGTCTTCGCCAAGCATCACCGCGAAGGTGCGGAATTCCTGGCCGAGCGTCATGGGCACGGCATCTTGCAACTGGGTCCGGCCGATTTTTAGCAGCCCCTGAAAAGCCTGGGCTTTGCGTTCAAAGGCTTGTTGCAGAACATCCATTGAGGCGGCGAGGTCGTCCACCGCCTCGATCAGGGCGATGTTGAGCGCCGTGGGATAGGCATCGTTGGTTGATTGGCTGAGATTGACATGGTCGTTGGGATGAAGCCGGGCATAATCGCCCCGCTGACTGCCCAGCACCTCGAGGGCGCGGTTGGCGACCACCTCGTTGGCATTCATGTTGGTGGAGGTGCCGGCGCCGCCCTGGATGACATCGACCACGAACTGATCACGCAGCGCGCCGGCCCGGATGTCCTGGCAGGCCTGGGCGATGGCCGCAAATCGCTCGGCGTCGAGCAAACCGAGTTCGTGATTGGCGCAGGCGGCCGCCTCTTTCACGAACATCAAGCCCCGGATCAGGTGGGGGTAATGGCCGATCGGGATGCCGGTGATCTGGAAATTCTCCACCGCCCGGGCAGTGTGAACGCCCCAATAGACGTTGGCCGGAATCTCCTTGGGCCCCAGGAGATCATGTTCGATACGCGGTGCAACCATGGTCGTTTCCTTTTGTTTATGCATTTTCGATCTGTAAAGCTGTAAGACCAATTTTCAGGTACCCTCGTCGTTTCGGGCGTCAATTGATGGGATGAGCTTTTGCAAGGATGGCAGGACTTCAAAAATAAGCCTTGCTGTTAAGCTGTAATACAGATATGGAGCCCCCGGCGTTGCGCCGGCTTCATATGGGCCGTGCTGTGCCGGGAAGCGCCGGCACCGGTTGATGACGCCCACGAAGTACAACCCCATGGAGAGGGATAATGTCAGAGGAAACAAAGGCTTACGAAAAAGCTGTGCAAAAAATAGAAATTGCCGAGGATGCGGGCTACCGAAAGGCGCTGAAACGCCGGCAGATTCAGATGATCGCGGTTGGCGGGGCGATTGGCACGGGGCTGTTTCTGGGAGCCGGCGGGCGGTTTGCGCTGGCCGGGCCGGCGCTGGTGTTTGTTTACGCGCTCTGCGGCTTTTTCGCCTTTCTGGTGATGCGCGCTTTGGGTGAATTGATCATGCACCGCCCCAGCTCGGGTTCATTCGTCTCTTATGCACGGGAGTTCTATGGCGAGAAAATGGCTTTCACGGTGGGGTGGATGTATTGGCTGAACTGGGCCATGACATCGGTGGCAGATGTCACCGCCGCGGCGCTCTATATGAATTTCTTCCAGCATTATGTGCCCTGGCTGCAGGGCATTCCGCAATGGGTGTTCGCCCTCTCGGCGCTGCTGCTGGTGCTGGGCATGAATTTGCTGTCGGTGAAGGTATTTGGCGAGCTGGAATTCTGGTTCAGCCTGCTCAAAGTGTCGTCGCTGGTGGTGTTTCTGGCCGTCGGTATTTATTTCGTCGTCAGCGGTACGCCCATTGACGGCCATACCCCGGGGCTGAGCCTGATTACCGGCAATGGCGGCTTTTTTCCGCACGGCGTCCTGCCGGCGTTGATCATCGTGCAGGGCGTGGTGTTCGCCTATGCCGCGATCGAGGTCATCGGCACGACGGCTGGGGAGAGCGAAAATGTTCAGGCGGTGATTCCCGGCGCCATTCGGTCGGTGGTTCTGCGCTTGGTCGTGTTTTACGTGGGCTCGGTGCTGCTGCTGGCGGTGCTGCTGCCTTATACGGCCTATAGCGCCGGCGAGAGCCCGTTTGTGACCTTCTTTGGCAAGCTTGGGTATAACGACGTGGCCATCATCATGAATTTGGTGGTGTTGACGGCGGTGCTGTCCTCTCTCAACGCGGGTCTTTATTCCACCGGCCGGATTTTGCACGCGCTGGCCGCCTCGGGCTCGGCGCCGGCCGTGTTGATGAAGATGAACAAGGCCGGTGTGCCTTATATCGGGGTGGCCGTTACCGCCGTGGTGACCATGATCGGCGTCGGGCTCAATGCCATCGTGCCCTCCTCCGCGTTCGAGATCGCGCTCAATGTCGCGGCGTTGGGCATTATTTCCGCATGGGGCGTCATTATCCTGTGCCAGCTCAAGCTTTGGCATAAAGCCCGGCGCGGCGAGATGACCCGGCCGGCCTTCCGCATGATGGGCGCGCCTTACACGGGCATTCTCACGCTGGTGTTTCTGGCCGGGGTGCTCGTGCTGATGGCGTTCGATTACCCGACCGGCACCTGGACGATGGCGTCTCTTATTGTCATCGTGCCGCTGCTGGCTGTGGGCTGGCATTTGATGCGCCACCGCCGCGCGCAGGCGGCAGTGGTGAAGTTTCAAACTGAGCAGGAGCCGGCGTGAGCCTTGACGATGCCAAACCACTGGTGGCGGTTATCGCCACTGGTGGAACAATTGCCAGCCAGCGTGGGGCCAGCGGCGCGAGCGCGCCCACGCTGACGGGAGAGAGCCTGCTGGCGCTGGTGCCCCATGACGGGTGCCGGCTCCGCATCCTGGATTTGATGGCCAAGGATTCCGCGAGCCTCACGCTCGATGATCTACAACGGATCAGCGACGCGGTGCAGGCACAGCTGCACGACCCCGATGTGGCAGGGGTGGTGGTTTTGCACGGCACGGACGCGATGGAGGAAACCGCGCTGCTGGTGCATGTGCAGCGGCATCTGACCAAGCCGGTGATCTTCACCGGGGCGCAATTTACCTCGGACCATGCCAAGCCGGACGGCCCGGCCAATCTTGCAGGCGCGATTGCGGCGGCACTTCGCCCCGCGCATGCGGCACAAGGTATTTTGCTTTATTTCGATGAAAAGCTGCTGCCGGTCTGGGGTGTTTATAAATACTCCACCGAAATGGCCGATGCCTTCCGCCAGGCCCGGCCGATGGCATCGCCGGAAAGCCTGGCCCTTGATGGGGACGTTGGGACGGTCCGTGTCGATATCGTCGCGGTTTATCCGGGGTGCGACCAGACACATCTGCAAGCAAGCCTGGCGGCTGGGGCCGATGGCATCGTTCTGGCCGCGTTGGGCTCGGGCAATGCCAATCCGCAGTTGGTGGAGGCGGTCCGGCAGTGCACGGCACGCGCTGTGCCGGTGGTGGTTTCCAGCAGGGTGCCGAATGGGCTATTGACCAGCTCCTATGGCGGCGGCGGCGGCGGGCATGATCTGGCGGCGGCGGGAGCCATTCAGGCCAGCATCTTGCGGCCCGGCCAAGCTCGGATTTTACTGGCGGCCCTCATTGCGGCAGGGCGCGACAAACAGCAGATGCGCGCGACGTTTGGCCAGGACATGTCTATCATTCCGGCGTGAAACGCCTGCCGTGATGTCCGCTCCGCGTAAGCATCCGGCGTCAGCGGCAGCAGGTTGATCAGGCTGCGCCGGCGATGCCGGATGCTTACACAAATGCCAGCGCACCAACGGGTTTCTTGAATTTCTGATGCGTATCAATGCCGCGATTCCCGCCGCTCTGGATGTCCATCAGATGATGAACAACTACGCCACGCCCCCTACGATCAAGACTTGACTGGCCCGGCGGCCGTATTGACATGTTCATCGACACACACAACGAAAATCCAAAACCGTATCGGTGGGTAAAAGCCGAAGACTAGATCTTGGCTTCGGTCAAACGATTCTAACACGAGATAACGAAACGAATTTCAGCTTCGGATGAATAGAGTAAGTATTTTCATACGACTATCGAACAAACGCGTCGTGCAAAATGGGATTGAGCCCGGTAATGGCGATTTGAACGCCGATCCCCAACAGCAAAAAGGCGACCATTCGCGAGACGATGATTTGCCCTGACTGGCCCAGAATGCGGACCATGCGGTCCGACGCGCTGTAGCAAATCCAAATTACCAGCGCATTTGCGAGCACTGCCAACGCGTCTGCTGCATAAAATATCCATGCTTGCGCCCAGCCATCTGGTCGACCCGTTGCCAGGGAAATTGTAACGGCGATCGTCCCGGGTCCGGTGGTGAAGGGTAGCGTGAGAGGGAAAAAAGCATAGCTCGCCAAATCCTGGTCCGCGGCCGCGGCCACTGCTTCAGCGTCTTTTTGTTTCCGCTTGGTCCCGCTCTCTGGGGCATTCAGCATTTCATACGCCCGAACCGACACCACCAATCCTCCGGCGATACGTAGGGCGTTCATCGAAATGCCAAAAAAATTAAGTATGTAGGTGCCGGCCAAGAGCGCCGAAACCATAACAAAAAAGGAATAAAGCGCGACACGCTTGGCCAACCGGTGCCTTTGCGAGACATCTACGTTTCCCGCAACCTCATAAAAAATAATCGCGCCACCAAGCGGATTTATGATGGAAAAGAGCGCCGGAAATGCCAGAAGAAACGCCGATACCGCCTGATGCATACCCGCTCCCTTTCCTCAGAGGCCAGATAGTTCCTTAAATTCCTGTTCCGACAAGATCCTGATACCTAATTCGATCGCCTTCTTCGCTTTCGATCCTGCGTCCTCACCGACAACGACATAGTCTGTTTTTTTCGAAACCGAATCCGTAACCTTGGCTCCTAGCATTTCCGCACGTGCTTTGGCTTCAGGGCGCGCGATTGAAAGCGTCCCGGTAAAAACAACCGTTTTGCCGGCGAAAATCGAATCCTCACCGCCTACAATCTCGGCATCAAGGACGCGGACGTTTTGCTCCAGCGCAGCGAGCGTATCCAGGTTATGACTCTCGCTGAAAAATGCCAATAATTCATGAACAATTGCGGGGCCAATTCCGGAGATTGAGCCTAATTCCAACCTTGCGTCCGAGCCGATTACCTGTGCCGCAAGCATGGACTCTTTCCATATCTTGTAAGAGCCATAATGCTTCGCCAGAAGCTTGGCGTTATTCTCGCCGATGCGGCGTATGCCAAGCGCGAAGATGAAGCGAGCCAAATCCATGTCTCGGCGCGCTTCGATGGCCGCAGACAGCTTGGCCGCCGAAAGCGCACCCCAGCCCTCACGTTTCGCGACAATGCTTTCAAGCGCGGGCAATTTGAAAACATCCGGCGGTCCATCAAGTAAACCCGCCTCATGAAATTCGCTGATTGTCTTTTCGCCCATGCCTTCAATATCAAACGCCGCACGGGAACAAAAATGGATGAGCCGTTCGACGATTTGCGCCGGGCAGGTCAAACCTCCCGTACAGCGTCTGACGACGTCGTCATCGTCCCGGACAGCCAATGCACCACAGGCGGGGCAATGGTCTGGAAAAAGGAAGGGTTCAGCTTTCTCGCCGCGCTGGAGCACCCGCAAGATTTGAGGAATCACGTCTCCCGCGCGGTGCAACTCCACGATATCACCAATACGGAGATCCTTGCGTTCGATCTCGTCTTCATTGTGCAGGGTCGCGTATGTTACTAGCACGCCGCCGACATTCACCGGTTTGAGCCGGGCGCGAGGCGTGAGGGCACCGGTCCTTCCCACCTGAATTTCTATATCTTCCAGAACTGTGCTTGCTTTTTCAGCCGGGAATTTCCACGCCACCGCCCAACGCGGTGCACGACCGACAAAGCCTAGGCGATTTTGCAAGCCGAGATCATTCACCTTATAGACGACACCATCGATATCGTAAGGCAGCTCAGCGCGCTTCTCCCCTATTTCGGTCTGGAAATCTTCAGTACCGCTCTCATTCACCAGGCGGGAAAGCGGATTGACCTGAAAGCCCCAACGCCGGAGCGTTGCCAGATACTCCATATGCGTTTGCGCCACGGACACCGAGGTTTCGCCCTGCGCGTAGACATAAAGCGACAATTTTCGTTTCGCTGTAATGGACGGGTCCAACTGGCGAAGGCTTCCCGCAGCCGCATTGCGCGGGTTGGCAAACTGGCGTTCCTGCGAGGCGTTCAGCGCCAGAAAATCCGCCTTCATCATATAGACTTCGCCGCGGATTTCGATGAACTCAGGCGCATCAGACGGCAATTGGCGCGGCAAGCCGTCCAGCGTCAAGATGTTCGCTGTTACGTCCTCACCCTCACTGCCATCTCCGCGCGTCGCCGCGCGCACGAATTTGTGGTGCTCATACACAAGGGAGATCGACAAACCATCCATCTTTGGTTCGGCGACGAACTCAAGCGCATCTTCCTTCAACCCCAGAAAACGCCTGATCCTTAAAACAAACTCCTCGAATTCTCGGGCGTTGAAAACATTGTCTAATGACAACATCGGCGTCCGGTGAAGAATTTTCTTGAAACCGGAGGCCGGCTTTGAGCCGACTTGCTGCAGCGCCTTCGCGTCGCCGCGCCATTCGGGATGAATCGCAAGTATCGCCTCGGCCTCTTTACGCAGGGCGTCATACGCCGCATCCGGCATGGTCGGCGCGTCTTGCGTATGATAGGCTATATTGGCGGCCTCAATTTGTGCCAATAAACGCAGAAAATTATCTCGGTCTGTCATTTCGTTAAAAGGCTCTCGGCCGCTTGGCGTGCGGCCTGCGTCACGCTTTCGCCGGACAGCATGCGCGCAATCTCCTCGCGCCTTTCCTCATCATTCAACATCTTCACGTCCGTCACGGCCCGGCCGTCTATTTCCAGTTTCTGCACGCGCATCTGCGCGTGGGCCCGCGCGGCCACCTGCGGCGAATGTGTCACCACCAGCACCTGCACCTCGTCGGCAACGCGCGCCAGCCGCTCACCCACGGCAGCCGCCGTCGCGCCGCCAATGCCGGAATCCACCTCGTCGAAGATCAGGGTTTCATTATCCGATCCTGCTGAAAGGACCACTTTCATGGCCAGCATCAGGCGGGACAACTCGCCGCCAGAGGCGATTTTATCAAGAGCGCCTGGCAATTCTCCAGGGTTAGTGGATATCAAAAAACGTATCGCGTCAGTTCCCCGCGGCCCCCATTGCGCCTCTGGCAAGGCACTCGTTTCAACCACAAACCTGGCCCGCTCCAGTTTCAGGGGTGGCAGTTCAACCGCAATCGCCGCCTCCAGCTTGCGCGCGCTCACCTCTCTTTGTTGCGATAAGTTAGCGGCTAAATGGATATAAGCGTCGCGCAGTTTTTGCGTTTCCGCCGATAATTGCGCAAGTCCGGCAACACCACTTTCCAAAGCGCTGAGGCGTTCCCGCAGCGATTGAAAGAATGCCGGCAAATCCGCCACCTGTACCCCATGCTTGCGCGCCGCAGCCCGCAAGGCAAACAACCGCTCCTCCGTCGCTTCCAGGGCCCGCGGATCGTCTTCCTCGGCGGAAGCCAAACGCTCCAGAAAATCTTCCGCTTCAGCCAGCGCGACCTCAGCCCGCTCTATGGCCGCGATGGCAGGACCGGCAGGATTGACGTGGCCCGCCGGCACGGTCACCCGGACAATGGCCCGAGCCGCCGCACGCAAAGCCGCCGCCGGCCCGGCCTGACGACGGTCCTTCGGGCGCAGCTCCGCGATCGCGCTCGCGATCGCCTCGGCACGCCGTTCTCCGGCCTGCAGGCGCAAGCGTTCGGCGGCAAGAGCTTCCTCCTCGCCATCCACCGGCGCTAGCTTTCCTAATTCCGCCGCGGCATGACGCAGAAACTCTTCTTCCTTCGCGGCGTCTTCGATTTTTTGATGGGCCTCAGCAAGGCGCGCCGCCGCGTGCCGCCAGGCTTTGTAGGCGGCGGCGACCAGCTCACGCCCTGCTTCGGGAACCCCGAAGGCATCCAGCAACGCCATATGGTGGGCGGGGTCAGCCAGCCCGACCTGTTCATGCTGCCCTTGCACCTCGATCAGCGACGCGGTGAGGGTTTTCAAAAACCCGGCGCTGACCGGTTGATCGTTGACCAGAGCCCGGGAACGGCCATCCCGCGAGACAATACGGCGCACGAGGATATCTTCGCCGGAATCGAGCCCTTGCTCAGCGAGCAGCCTATGAACGGCATGCCCCGGCGCGGCCGAGAAGCTGGCGGCCACCACAGCCTGAGCGGCACCGGCGCGAATCAGGCCCGAATCGGCCCGGGCGCCCAAAACCAGGCCGAGACTATCCAGCAGAATGGATTTTCCGGCGCCGGTCTCACCGGTCAGCGCTGTCAGTCCGAAGGAAAAATGCAGATCGAGCCGCTCGATCAGCACCACATCGCGGATCGAGAGGCTATTCAGCATTGCCTATCAGAAGGGCCAGTACCAATGGTGCCTCGGCTTGCTCGGCGTTGGGGCCACGGCATCCGTGTTCGCGGACGCTTCGTCTGCCTTATTCACCAGCCCATGAGCCTTCAACTTATCGTAAGCGGCCTTATACCAGGAGCTGCCAGGATAGTTATACCCCAAGACCGACGCGCTACGAATCGCCGCATCGGGCAGCCCAAGGTCGAGATCGACCTCCACCATGCGCTCCAGGGCTTCCGGGGCGAAGGTGGTGGTCTGATAGGAATTCGCCACGGTCTGGTAGCGGCCAATGGCCGCAGCATAGAGATGCTGCTTCTCGTAAAACCGACCGATCACCATTTCATGGCCAGCCAACCGATTATAGGCGAGGCGCATTTTTATCCGCGCATCGCGCGCATAGGCGCTATCCGGAAAGCGGGTCACCACGTCTTGGAGAGCCTGAATCGCTTCGTATGTCGTGGTTTGGTCGCGCTGCACATCGTCAATCTGCTCGTAATAGCAGAGCGCCTTCAGATAATAGGCGTAGGCGACTTCCCCATCCTCGGGTGCAGCTGGATGAAGCGATTCAGGGAGCTGATCGCGTCATCATAGTCCATCTGCTTATATTGTGAGTAAGCCGCCAGGATCTCGGCATGGGTCGACCAGGTGGAGTACGGATAGGTTTCCTGCAAGGCGTTGAAATCGCCCACAGCCTTATCGTAGTCCCCGGCCTGCATCCGCTTCACACCCGCAGCATATGCCTGGTCAGGCGGGGGAACGTTACCGCTGGCGAAGTCCCCCAGCGACGCATCGCCCTTTTTGGAGCTTGAACAGGCCGCCAAGGCGAGGCCAAGAGCGAGCAGGGACAGGCGGACGAAGCCGGTACGAAGATGTGTCATTGCGTCCGGCTTATAGCAGTTAATCCACGAACATGAAGCCTGTAGACGCTCCTGCCGAGAGACCTCCCTCGCGATCGTACCTCCCAACCTCCCTGACTGGCGCCAAGCCCTGACAGGCGTCCGCCGGACGCGGTGCCCACGAAGCCAAAAATGGCGGTTCTGCTTGACTTTGCGCCGATCCGGTCTAAACAGCTGGCTATCGTCAAACCGGACAATCCCCGAACTGAGTGGGGGGATTGTTTAGTCGTTGCCAGGCTCTGGCCGCGCATACCCGTCTCGGGCTGAAAGTTCAGCCTGTTTCAAGGACATATATAGCCACATGGCTTCTTCCTCCACTGCCCTGCGTCATTCCGACGCCCCGGCCTATACCGGCGCCGATGATTTCGCCGCCCTCCTGGATGCCTCCCTCGGCGGCAATGCCGGTTTTGAAGGTTCCGTCATCTCCGGCCGCGTGCTGCGCATCGATGACGATTACGTGATTGTCGATGTCGGCCTGAAGTCCGAAGGCCGCGTCCCGCTGCGCGAATTCGCCCCCGTCGGCGCCAAGCCGGAAGTGAACCCCGGCGATGTCTACGACCTCTTCATCGAGCGTTATGAAGACAAGGACGGCGCCATGGTGCTGTCCCGCGAGAAGGCCCGCCGCGAAGAGAGCTGGACCCAGCTTGAGAAGGCCTTCGAGGTCCAGACCCGCGTCAACGGCGTCATCCATGGCCGCGTCAAGGGCGGCTTCACCGTCGATCTCGGCGGCGCCACGGCGTTCCTGCCCGGCTCCCAGGTGGATATCCGTCCGGTCCGCGATGTCGGCCCGCTGATGGGTGTGGCCCAGCCCTTCCAGATCCTGAAGATGGACCGCCAGCGCGGCAACATCGTCGTCTCCCGCCGCGCGGTCCTCGAAGAGACCCGTGCGGAGCAGCGTTCCGAGCTGATCACCGGCCTCAAGGAAGGCCAGATCCTCGACGGCGTGGTCAAGAACATCACCGATTACGGCGCGTTCGTGGATCTGGGTGGCGTCGACGGCCTGCTGCACGTCACCGACATCGCCTGGAAGCGCATCAATCACCCGGCCGAGGCCCTGACCATCGGTCAGCCGGTCAAGGTGCAGGTGATCCGCTTCAATGCCGACACCCAGCGCATCTCGCTGGGCATGAAGCAGCTCGAGGCGGATCCGTGGGAAGGGGTGGACGTGAAGTACCCGCCGGGCATCAAGGTGACCGGCCGCGTGACCAACATCACCGATTACGGCGCCTTCGTGGAGCTGGAGCCGGGCGTGGAAGGTCTCGTGCACGTCTCCGAGATGTCCTGGACCAAGAAGAACGCCCACCCGGGCAAGATCGTCTCCACCTCGCAGGAAGTGGAAGTGGTCGTGCTGGATGTCGACGCCTCCAAGCGCCGCATCTCGCTGGGCCTGAAGCAGGTGCAGCGCAACCCGTGGGAAGAGTTCCAGGACGAGCACCCGATCGGGTCCATCGTCGAGGGCGAAATCCGCAACATCACCGAGTTCGGCCTGTTCATCGCAGTCGGCCCGGAGATCGACGGCATGATCCACATGTCCGACCTCTCCTGGGAAGAGACCGGCGAGGCCGCCATTGCCAAGTTCGGCAAGGGCGAAATCGTCAAGGCCAAGGTGCTGGACGTGGATGTCGAGAAGGAGCGCATCTCGCTCGGCATCAAGCAGCTTGAGGTCGACCCGGCCGCTGGCGTGCTGGATCGCATCCACAAGAACCAGATCGTCACCTGCACCGTGACCGCCGTGCAGAGCAACGGCATCGAGGTGAAGGTGGACGACGTGCTGACCGGCTTCATCCGCCGCGCCGAGCTGGCCCGCGACAAGGGCGAGCAGCGCCCCGAGCGCTTCGCCGTCGGCGACAAGGTCGATGCCAAGATCACCGCGGTGGACCGCGCGGCCCGCAAGCTGCAGCTGACCATCAAGGGCAAGGAGATCGACGAGGACAAGACCGCGATCGCAGAATATGGCTCCTCCGACTCCGGCGCCTCGCTGGGTGACATTCTGGGGGCGGCGATCCGTCGCCGTAACCAGCAGACCGAAGACTAATCCAGCCCGAACAGGCGTTGGATACGACCCGGCGGCGAAAGCTGCCGGGTTTTTTTGTTTTTTTAAGACAAATCTTTCTTAATGAAGCTGATTGATAAGGCGCAGCGTCGAACCAACCCAAAGGCGCGTGAATGCCCATGAAAACCCCGCTTCAGATGCTGCGCGCGGCTGCCGCGATGGAGGGTCTCTCAAAATCCTACGCGGTGATCGAATTCGCGCCGGCTTGATCGGCCAGGCACATCGGATTCTGGTGACGCCCGAGGAAGCCGCCTCCGCCGCCTATCGCGGCTTCTGGGCCAGCTTGGCGGCGGGCCAGCTCCAAACCGGGGAGTTTCACCGCCGCCGCAAGGATGGGCGGGATTTATGGCTGCAAGCCTCCTACGCGCCCATCCGCGGGCGCAGCGGCAAGGTCACACGGGTGATCAAGCTGGCGCTGGACACAACCGCGAGTCACGAGCAGGCCGAGGCGGATAAAAACTTGCTCAAAGCGCTCGACCGCTCCCAGGCGGTGATCAGTTTCCGGCCGGACGGCACCATCATCGAGGCGAACGAGAATTTTCTTGCCGCGATCGGCTATCGGCTGGACGAGATCCAAGGCCGGCACCACCGCATGTTTGTGGACGCCGCCTATGCGGCCAGCCAGGATTATGAAAATTTCTGGGCAAAGCTGGGAAAGGGAGAGTTTTTGTCCGCCGAGTATAAACGGATTGGCAAGGGCGGCCGGGTTGTCTGGTTGCAGGCAAGCTATAATCCGGTTTTTGATAATGCCGGCAAAGTTGCCAGAATTGTGAAACTCGCCACCGACCTCACCGCGCGCATGGAGAATGTTCGGGAGGTGGGGGCTGGGCTCGCCGCCCTGGCGCAAGGCGATCTGACCGCCGAGGTTAACCACAAGCTGCTGCCCTCCCTCGATACATTGCGGGTGGATTTCAACAACGCCCTGGCGACGCTGCGCAAAACGATGCAAGGGGTTGCCAGCGCGGCGGAAACCATCCTGGACAACGCGACGACGGTCAGCCAGTCCGCCGCCCAACTCTCCCAGCGCACCGAGCAGCAGGCCGCCAGCCTCGAGGAAACCGCCGCCGCGCTGGAGGAGATCACCGTCACCGTCCGCAAATCCGCGGGGAACTCCGCCGACATGCGCAATATGGCGGGCAAGGCCAGGGACGATACGGCAAATTCCGGCCAGGTGGCCGGCGAGGCCGTGCAGACGATGGGCAAAATCGACGAAAGCTTCACAAAAATCGCCAATATCATCGGCGTCATCGACGAAATCGCGTTTCAGACGAATCTGCTGGCGCTGAATGCCGGGGTGGAGGCCGCCCGCGCCGGCGAGGCGGGGCGCGGCTTTGCCGTTGTCGCCACCGAAGTACGCGCCCTGGCGCAGCGCTCCGCCGATGCCGCGAAAGAGATCAAAACGCTGATTGGCGAGGCGGGAGGGATTGTCGGCGCCGGGGTTAGCGCCGTGGCCGAGGCGCGGAAATCGCTGGAGCGGATCGCGGGGCATGTCGATGGCATCAACAGGAGCATCGGTGAAACCGCCGCCAGCGCCCAGGAGCAATCAACGGGCTGGGTCAGATCAATAGCAGCATCGGCGAGATGGACCGGATGACCCAGGCCAATGCGGCGATGGCCCAGGAAGCGGCGGAGGCAAGCCAAAATCTGGAGAGAGCCGCCCAGGGCATTGCCGCGCAGCTGGCGCGCTTCAACACCGGAAAAGCTGGATCCGCAGCCGCCCCGAAACTGGCAGCACGCAAATCGGAGGCCTTACAGGCCAGAAAAACCTTGGAAACGGTCAGATAAACATTGCCGGCAGGGGCGTCAAAATAATCTCCAGAGCCCCATGCCAAAGGCTTTCCCCTAATGCGCCGCGAGCTGAAGCTCCGGCGAGTCCTGAATGAAAACCTCTTCGCCAACGAAAAACCTTTGCGGCGGGGAGGATGGCGGGGGATCAGCGTTTTGACTGAGCCATCGGGCAACTGGACGATAATCTCGTCAGCCGATGAGGACGAGCCAACATCCCCCTGCCCCAGCGCCTGCATCACTGCCCCCAGAGCCTGTCCGCCGGAAACTTGGCGTACAACCAGAATTTTACCCCGCAAAGCGGCGCCGGAGCCAGACATAGCCTGGGGGAGGATGGCGGCGCGGAACTGGCGCAGCCAGCCAGACAACCGGATAATATGATCAATGAAAACCAGGCACGATCCATATCTGGTTGCTAGCATGCGGCCCCGACAACCGATAGCGACAGAAGACGAGGTTTTTCTTGCCGCGAGTTTCCAGCTCGTTTAAGAGGTTATAGCGCCTTGTTTAAGCCATCATTGAGCTAAATAGTTCAAGTGGTGGCCAATAAATCGCGTGGAGGCTTAGATCTTGGGGCTATCGGAAAGCTGGCAGTCAGCTTCACTCGGAAAGCTGCGAAATTCAGACCTGGGCTGGTTGCAGGATGCAGCAGCTTGGCTGTGCTTTCGGCATGCGCGGGTGGCCATAACAGCCGCACTGCCGCTGAATCCACGTCTTATTATCTTTCACACGCTGCCCATAATTATAATCCACCAGGCCCGCCAAGCGATCCATGGGGACCTTACATTAAAGACGCGGCAGCGCATTTCGATGTTCCGGCAATGTGGATCCGCCAGGTCATGCGCGTTGAATCAGGTGGGCATGAATATAGTGGCGGCCATCTGATCGTCTCGTCTGCCGGGCAATGGGCCTTATGCAGTTGGAGCCTGGAACATACCAGGAGATGGCTGACCGCTACGGCTTGGGAAACGACCCGTTTAATCCCTATGATAATATCATGGCGGGCGCCGCCTATATCCATGAGATGTATCAGATCTACGGCTCGCCCGGATTTTTGGCGGCATATAATGCCGGCCCGGGGCGGCTGGACTCGTTCATCAATTATCATCGCCCTCTTCCAAGCGAGACGATCAACTACGTGGCTATGATCGCCCCCAATATTGGCGGTTATTACCCTCGTCGCAGGTCCGCTGCGGATGAGCTCGCCCTGAACACTGAGCCGATGGGACGTAGTGGCGGCATTCTGCCAGACGGGTTTACGCCGGTAGCGCCCACAGCATCGCAATTGTCCGCGCCGGTTGAGGTTGCTTCGCTTGCACCCCGCGCTGGGGCCGAGGACGATTCACCTGCGCCTGTTTCAATTCCCATCTCGTCCATCATGCCGGCACCTGTACAAACGGCGCAGATCCAAACTCAGACCATTACGCCTGAGCAAGCCCCTCCACAGGCCATTCCGGCCCCAGCGCCTCAGCGGGCACAAATCCCTGTGCGTGTCGCATCCGCGTCTACGTCGTCGATCTACGCGCCAAACGCCTTGCCGGTTCCGCCGCCGGCGCCCCCTCCGGTCATTCACAGGACAGAGGTGGCGTTCGCAAGTCAGGCGTTACCGGCCCCGCCCCCCCGCCGGCACGGCATGGATTTTCCTTGGTCCCCTCCGCCATGGCGGCGACGCTGCCGACTCAGCCCGTGGATTTCAACTCGGGCAAGCATAGCTGGGGCATTCAGGTCGGGGCCTATGATAGCTCTTCCAACGCCAAGGCCGCGCTTGGCATGGCGGAACTGACCGGCGCGCAGATTTTGATGAAAGCCCAGCCGATGGTCATGACCATCCACACCGGCGATGGCACGAAATATCGCGCCCGCTTCGTGGGGCTGCATCATGACGAAGCGGTCAATGCCTGCAATCGGCTTTCCACCGGCCCAACGGGATGCGTGATCCTGTCGCCGGACGCGCAATCCTGACCCAGTCCCGGGGCGGCGTCCATGACGTCGGCCCCGGGAGCTTTTCTCCAGCTAAACGGCGCCGTTGGCGATCAACGCCATGCGAACGGCATCCTCAGGAACGTCTCCGCTCGTAAAAGCGCGGCCAATGCCGCGAGTCAGCACGAAATGGAGTTTTCCGTCGCGGTTCTTCTTGTCGAGCTTCATATGCGCCAACAACCTGTCCGCAGATAGGCCGGCGATGCGGGTGGGCAGCCCCACCCCAGCCAAATGCTGGGCGATGCGCGGCGCATCCTCCTGAGGGCCAGCCCCAGCAAAGCCGAGAGATGCGAGGCCAGGACAAGCCCAATGGAAACGGCCTCACCATGCAGCAATTCGCCGCCATAGCCGGTCTCGGCCTCAAACGCATGCGCGAAGGTGTGACCCAGATTAAGAAGCGCCCGACCATCATTGGGTTTGGTTTCCCGCTCATCGTCGCCCACGACGCGCGCCTTGAACTGCACGGCATACTCGACTGCCTGCGCCAGAGCCTGCTTGTCGTCAGCCAACAAGGACGCGGCATGGGCCTCGCACCATTCATAGAAAGCCGGGTCGGCAATCAGGCCAGTTTTTACGATTTCCGCATAGCCGGCCCGGCGCTCGCGCGCCGGCAGCGTGTCCAGGATGCCAGTATCCGCCAGCACCACCAAAGGCTGATAAAAGGCGCCGACGAGATTTTTCCCGTGCGCGGAATTGATGCCGGTCTTGCCGCCAACTGAACTATCAACCTGGGACAGCAAGGTTGTCGGGATCTGAACGAAAGGAACGCCCCGCATAACGGAGGCCGCGGCAAACCCCGCCAAATCCCCGACAACCCCGCCGCCCAGGGCAATGATTGTGGTTCTGCGATCTATTTTCGCGGCCAGCATGTCTTCAACGAGCCGGTGCCAACATGCGAAACTTTTTGAAGCCTCCCCTGGTGGCACGATGAGGGCTTGATGGGCAATTCCCACCTCGTCAAGGCTCCCCTTCAAACCCGCCAAATGCAGATCGGCGACGGTTTGATCCGTGACGATGATGCAGCGGGGCTGGGGCAGCAAGGGCGCAATCAGTGCACCGGCACGCGCGAGCAAACCGTCTCCAATCACGACCTCATAGCTCGATTGGGACAGCGCGACGTCAACTTTTCGGGCCGCGCGATATTGTTCCAGCGCTTGGGCGACTTTGGCAGTGGTCACTTGGGGGGGTCCTCAGATCCATCTACGATGATATCGGCCAACGCATAGACCGGGCTACGCACGGCGGAAAGCTTGCTCAAAATATCCGCGGGATTGCCTGCATTCAAAAGCGGCCGGTGGGTTCTTCCGGAGGTGCGCTGGACGAGCACAGGAATCGGGCAGCGAAGCCAGACCGAAACCGCATATTCGCGGATCGTGGCTCTGGTCTCGGCATCCATGAATGCGCCGCCGCCTGTCGCCAGCACGATCCGGCCTTGGCTCAATAAACGCTTGATGACCCGCTTTTCCCCAGCACGAAAATAAGCCTCGCCATGGGTTTTGAAAATTTCGCTGATCGTCATCCCGGCGGCGCGTTCGATTTCTTCATCAGCGTCAAAAAACGGCAGCTTCAACAATGCGGAAAGCCGCTTCCCAATGGCTGTTTTGCCGGCTCCCATCAGGCCGACCAACACGATGCTTCGTGCCATGTGAGACGCGCTTTCGTCAGGCGCAGTTTGACTATTGAGTGACATCGGCGTGGACGCTTATCACATTGGTTTCAACGGCGTTAGAGGCAGATTATGGCGCAAGATCAAGTCGAAGCCTTTTTGGAAATGCTCGCCGCAGAGCGCGGTGCCGCCCCAAACACGTTAAACGCGTATCAGTCTGATATCATTGACTTTTGTGGATTTTTACCTCCGCAGCAAGGGCTGCTGACCGCACAAGCCTCGGACATCTCGGCCTATCTGCGGAGCCTTGCGCAATCCGGCATGGCCGCCAAAACCCAGGCGCGGCGCCTCTCGACCCTACGGCAATTTTATCTCTTCCTGCTGCGTGAGGGGGTGAGGAATGACAATCCGGCGAGCGAGATGCCCACGCCGAAGAGGCCGAAAAGCCTACCCAAATATCTCAGCGAAAACGAGGTCGATGCCTTGCTGGCCGCAGCCGAACAGATGGATGGTGGCCCCGGTTTGAAGGCACATGCCGGATTGGAAATTCTGTATTCCACGGGCCTTCGAATCAGCGAAATGCTGGACCTGAAGCGCAGCGCGTTCAACCCGAATACGGCAATTCTCTTGGTCAAAGGGAAAGGCGGCAAAGAACGTATTGTGCCCGTTTCCGAGCCTGCACGACGCGCCGCCTCTGCCCTGCAGAGCTTCAGTGGCGCCAAATCCCGCTATCTATTTCCCGGCCGGGATGCCAGCAAACCGATGACACGGCAAGGCTTTGCCTTGCTTCTGAAGCAGCTCGCCTTGGAAGCCGGCCTCGACCCGGCGCGCCTGTCGCCTCATGTTCTCAGGCATTCATTTGCCTCACACCTCTTGGCACGAGGGGCCGATCTGCGCGCGGTCCAAAAGCTCCTCGGCCACGCCGATATCGCCACGACGGAAATTTATACGCATGTGCTGGCGGAGCGGCTGCAAAAATTGGTGCAGGCGCATCATCCGCTTGGCGAGGCAAAGCCTAAGCCGGCAAACGGCTGAAAAGCTTTTTATGAAGCCAGTGAAAGACCGGGTCTCGATGCCGTGCTTCGTGCTGGCGCAAATAAACTTGCATCGCCGGCGGTATCCGCCTTCGCGATGACAGGGGGAAACGTCGCGCCTCGACCATTCCCTGCCAGGCCGCAGACAGGCAGCCATGCCGAGCCGCAATCATCGCGTAAGCACAAAAGAACAACAGCAGAGCCGACATGGGCTGCCGCCATTTTCGACCTATGATAAGCCGGTTGCGCACATAATGGCGCATCCTGTCTCCACGCCATGCGACCCTGGCTTCACCTGCCGTCGCATGAAGAACCTTCAGGCTACCATCATAGATAATACGCCATCCACGGCTGATCGCGGAGAGGCAGAAATCATACTCCTCCCAGGTAAAGAAGAAATTCTCGTCAAACCCTCCGACCGAAGCCCAGGCTGCGCGTCTGATCGCGTAACCGGCGCCGACAAATTTGGTGGTTTCGAATTTTGATTGGTATCGATCGAGCAGCCGGTCCGCATAGCCCCAGCTCGATAGGTCCGGCCCTTTCCCGTCGGACGTCAATATTGCAAAACCCAGCGCGCCAAGTTCTGGCAATCGACTAAAAGCACGCACGGCGCCGGCCACGACGAACCGATCCGCAAAGCAAGCATCGTTATCCAGCCCTATGAGTATCTGCCCATGCCCGCGCGATGCCAGAAGATTGCGCCCCGCGGCAACGCCGATATTCTCGGCGACCGCGTATAATGCGCAGTTATCAACAGCTGAGAGCATCCGCACAAGGGCACGCAGCGTATCGGGAGAAGAGCCCTGGTCCAAAACCGAGATATGGGCGCTGCACCCGCGCTGCGCTTGCGCTGAGGCGATGGCCTGTTTTGTCTCTTCAAGTCTGTTATAACAGAGAATGGTTATATCCGCGTCATAGGCACCGACAGGCGGACGCTGGCCGGCAATCAATTTCGGGACAGTCTCAGACAGCATTATGCGGCCTGAATGGAACTTGCAGCGTTTGAAAAAGTATCTTGATATCGAGCATCAACGACCAGGCCCGAATATATTCAAGATCACTGGATAAGCGCCCTTCCAAAGCGCTGAGCTTTCTGGTCTCTCCACGCTGTCCGCGTATCTGCGCGAGGCCGGTGATACCGGGTTTAACGCGATGCCTGATCTTATAAAGTTTCAGCGCCTGCTCGAAACTTATCCCTTCGACCATGGTTTCCGGTGCATGCGGCCGCGGCCCGACCAGCGACATGTCGCCTTTGAGTACATTGATCAGTTGCAACAGCTCGTCCAGCGACGTACGCCGCAAGAACCGCCCTATTTTCGTAATTCGCAAATCCCCTGCAACGGCTTGCGAAAAGCACGCGTTCCGCACATGACGCATGGTACGAAACTTGAATACCGTAAAGGGCAGTCCCTGCGCGCCGATGCGGCTCTGCCTGAATATAATCGGCCCCGGCCCGCTCACGCTTACAAGGCATGCAATCCCCGCCAAAATCGGTACAAACAGAATGAGCAGCAGCGTGGAAACCACGATATCAAAGCAGCGTTTGGTCCAATCATTTGACGTTACAAGATCGTCCGTCAAAACCGGAACGATCCGGCACGAGCCGCTTTCGCCGCGCAAGCAGGTTGGTATGTTCAACGACACATCGAAAGCAAGCCAGATCCTTACCGGGAACGACAAGATCTCGCGCAACAACGTCGAAAATGCAGCGTCTTCAAATGCATCAAAATCTGAATGATGCACGAACACAACATCCCGCCTTCGTTGGCTGGCGCAACGCGCAATAAAATCATCGCGATCGCGAAATTCAGGCCAATGACTTTGTTCGCGTAGTTCCGCCAGATACAGGACGCCGAGTATCCGTTTTGGCTGTTCCTGTTGGGCTAACGCGAGTTCTAAGTCAGCGGGGCAGTGATCGTGGCAAACCACGAAGACGCCTTCAGAGACTTGTCTCGACGGTTGCGCAGTCTTCAGCAAGAGATGACAGCCAAGCAGCAGCAGCGGCGTGATGGCGAGATCCAGAACGGTCCAATACCCGGTCAGGACAGCCGAATGGTCAAAAAAAGCTGCAAAAGCCAAGGCAGCAGAGCTTGTCGCCACATACGAAATGGCGACCACGACACCGCCATGCCATGATGCACGCAGTTCGAAACATCTATGGGATGCGGCGAGGCTGACCGACAACAACGCCAACGTGCCCCACAGCCCGGCATAGTGCAGCATGTCGCCATTAGCCTCCCCCAGCGCCCGTGTCGCACCAGGAATCAAGAGAATTATAAAAAAATCGGCTATCGGCAGGAGGTATGCAGATCTCGGTTCTGCAACGAAGCGTCTCACAAGCGCGGTCAAGCGATCAGTTAAAGCCACGCGCATACCGTATCCATCCCGATATTCAACCATGGCAAACACCAAAAGGTTGTAAAATTTTTAAATTTTACCTCAGGTTGTATTACCGGAAAACAAACGTTTTGGAAAGAAAATAATTAAAGACCAGTCCAGCGAGCGAACCCGCAGCCACACCAATGATCGGATAAGCCACAACGACGCCGCTCGACGCAACCAGGAAAAAGAAAACGCCGCGATTGGCAACAAAGCCGATCGAGTTCGCAATCAGAAATTTTGCCCACTGCAGATGCAGCGGTGCATGGTCAATGCCTCGAAATGTCCAGATGCGGTTGAGGAACCAGTTGAAGCTTGCCGCGACAACGAAGCTCACCGTCCCCGCCACATATAAATTCACTATAGGATGCAACAGATAAACCGTTGCCGTATCGCACAAAAAACCCAACGTTCCGACGATCGCAAATCGCAGGAACGATGCGCTGACTCCCAAACGAGAGCCGAAGCCCACTATCTTATCGAGCAAATATAGTGGGCTAGCGGCCGTCAAAGCTGTTTTCTCAACCGGCAAACGGATCTTGCATGAGAATGGTATCATCACGCTCCGGGCTGGTGGAGAGCAGCGTTACCGGCGCCTCGACGAGCTCTTCGATACGTTTGACATATTTAATGGCCGCGGCCGGCAATTCCGCCCAGGACCGCGCGCCCTGCGTGCTCTGCGTCCATCCTTCGAGTACCTCGTAAACTGGCATCGCCGCCGCCTGCTTGGACATCGCCGCGGGCAAATGCTTGTAAGGCTGGCCGTCAATCATATAGCCCGTGCAGATTTTCAACTCGGGGAAGCCGTCCAGCACGTCCAGCTTGGTCAGCGCCAGCCCCTGGACGCCGCCGACCTTCACCGCCTGCCGGACCATGGCGGCATCGAACCAGCCACAGCGGCGCTTGCGCCCGGTCACGGTGCCGAACTCATGCCCTCTCTCGCCCAGGCGCTGACCGGTTTCGTCATGCAGCTCGGTCGGGAACGGCCCGGAGCCGACCCGGGTCGTATAGGCCTTGGCAATCCCGAGCACCCGGCCCGCCGCATCCGGGCCCATGCCGGAACCAGAGCCCGCCGTGCTGGCGACCGTATTGGAGGAGGTCACGAACGGATAGGTGCCGTGATCCACGTCCAGCATGACCGCCTGCGCGCCCTCGAACAGGATTTTTTCGCCTTTGGCCTTGGCCTCGGCCAGCCGCTCCCAGACCGGCTCGGCGAAAGGCAGCAGCTTTGGCGCCAGCGCCAGCAGGTCCGCCAGCAGATCTTCCTTCTTGAACACCGCCGCGCCGAGCCCCGCGAGGAGCGTGTTGTGATGTAACAGCAACTCATCCAGCTTGGCCGATAGCGTTTCCGGTTCGGCCAGATCACAAATGCGAATGGCGCGCCGTGCGACCTTGTCCTCATACGCAGGACCGATGCCGCGGCCGGTGGTGCCGATCTTGCGCTCGCCCCGGGCGGCCTCGCGGGCAGCGTCCAGCGCCGCATGCAAGGGCAGGATCAGCGGCGCGTTTTCGGCGATGCGCAGCGTTTCCGGAGTGACCTTGAGGCCCTGAGCCGAGACACGCTCAATTTCGGCCAGCAGCGCATTCGGATCGACGACGACGCCGTTGCCGATGATGCCCAGCTTTCCGTTCACAACGCCAGACGGCAGCAAAGAGAGCTTATAGGTCTGGTTGCCCACCACGAGCGTGTGGCCGGCATTATGCCCCCCCTGAAAGCGCACGACGATGTCTGCCCGGCTGGCGAGCCAGTCCACCACCTTGCCTTTGCCCTCGTCCCCCATTGGGCGCCGATGATTGTCACGTTGGTCATTGTAAAATCCTACTCAGGAGAGGGCGGTAATCACACCCTCGGACAAGAAATGCGAGCAGCCAAGCCGGCGGGCTTCATCGCAAGGCGCGCTGTGCGGTGCAAGCCCCTGCACGGTCGCAAACCCCTCAGCGCGCGCGGCGCGCGCCGCGGCCAGGCTGGAGCCAAACGGTAGATAAAGCCGGGGACGCAGCGTGGCGGGCGGCGTCAGGCGCATGATGCTGTCCGGATAAAGCGTAATGCCGGTCGCGGGCTCGCCATCGCCGCACACATAACGTCCACCACGCCCGAGCTCCATCTGCTGCCCGGTTGCGAACAGCGTCATCGACACCCCGGAATGATAGCGATAGCCACGGAACTCAACCGGATCGACCGTCAGCTGCAAATCCGGCAGCACGGCCTCAACCGCCGCGACCACCTCACCCAGGCGCTCGGCCTGGCCGCGCACGGCCTCCGGCAGCGCCATGGCCCGCAGCGCCGCCACCGCCCGCTGCGCGGGACCACTGGCCTCCAGAAGCTTCAACAGCAAATCCGCCTGCGCGCCCCCAACTCGGCCACGGCAGCGGCATCCTTGCGGTCCAGCGCGTGAGCGAGCGCCGGATGCAGATGCGCCGGAACGGCCTCAAGCAAGCTCGGCACCAGGCGCGGAATGGTCAGATCGATGGAGAGATCCCGCAGCCCCAGCGCTTCGAGCGCGGCGATCGCGGTGACGATGATCTCCGCATCCGCGCTCGCCGTATCATTCCCGATCAGCTCGATCCCGGCCTGGGCGAGCTGGCGTTCCGGCTGCAGCTGGGTGCCACGAACATGCAGGACAGGGCCGCTATAGGTCAGACGCAATGGGCGCGGCGCGGTGGCGAGACGGCTTGCCGCGATGCGGCCAATCTGCGGCGTCATATCCGCCCGCAGACCCATCATGCGCTGACTTTCGGGGTCCATCAGCCGAAACGTCTGCTCCACCGTGGCGGCACCGGAGCCAGAGAACAAGGAATCTTCGAATTCCAGCAAGGGCGGGGTGACGCGCTGATAGCCGTGCGCCGCGAAGCAATCCATAATCGCTTCCACAGACCGCGCCTGCCGCTCCGCTTCCGGCGGCAACAGGTCGGCAAGCCCGGCGGGCAGCAGGGCGGGATGGATATTCGGCGTCTCGTTCATCTTCAACCCGATAATTGGCGCGGCGCTATACCATCATGAACCAGTGGGGCCAATGGACGCGCGCACAAGGCTGGGTTAAGCAACGCTTACTCAACCTTAACGGGTTTAAAAAATGCTCTTCAACAGCAAGCTGTTCGTGTTGGGCTTTCTTCCCGTGGCGTTGGGCGGCTTCCTGCTGCTCGGCCGGTCCCGCCGGTTGGCACTTTTATGGCTCCTGGCATGCAGCCTGTTCTTTTACGCCTGGTGGCGGCCAGAGTTGCTGCTCCTGCTGCTCGGGTCCATTGGCGTAAACTTCGCAGTTGCGGGCCTGGTTTTGCACTCACCGCACACCAGGCTCTGGCTCGCACTCGGAATCTGCCTCAATCTTTGCCTGCTCGGCTGGTTCAAATATGCCGGCATGTTCGGGGTTGAGGGCATCATTCTGCCTTTGGGCATTTCCTTTTTCACCTTTCAGCAGATCATGTTCCTGGTCGATCTGTCCAAAGGCGAGATCGATCCCCCTCCCCTGCTCGATTATGCCTGTTTCGTAGCATTTTTCCCTCATTTGATCTCCGGGCCATTGGTGCGACCCGGCCATATCCTGCCGCAACTTAAGATGCTGGAACCCCGCGAGGGCATAAGCTCGCGGCTGCCGGCAGGCTTTGAGTTGTTTCTTCTGGGGCTGGCAAAAAAGCTGGTGCTCGCCGATGGGCTGGCGCATTTTGCCGGCCCTGGCTTTGCCGCCGCTGCCCGCGGCGAGCCAATTTCACTGATCGAGGCCTGGGTCGCGCTCCTGGCCTATGGGCTGCAAATCTATTTCGACTTTTCCGGTTATTCAGACATGGCCATCGGCCTGGCGCAATTATTCGGCATCCGCTTTCCGGTCAATTTCCGTTCCCCGTATCAGGCTGGGAATATCAGTGAGTTCTGGACCCGATGGAACATCACGCTGAGTTCGTTCCTGAAAGATTATCTCTACATCCCTTTGGGCGGCAACCGGCACGGCGAGGGCAAGCGTGTTCGCAACCTGTTGATCACCATGCTGCTGGGGGCTTATGGCATGGCGCGGCCTGGCGCTTCGTGCTGTGGGGCGGGCTACATGGGCTCTTTCTGGTGCTTCATGGCTGGAGCAGGCGCTGGCATCTGCGCTGGCCGAAAGGCGTTTCATGGGGACTTACATTGCTGTGCGTGCTTCTGGCCTGGGTCCCGTTCCGCGCGCAAAACCTTGCCGCCGTCGCGCAAATGTATCGGGGGCTCGCGGGGTTGAATGGGCTGGCGGTCCCCGCTCTGCTCGCGCCACTTCTTCCAGGCCTGGGACATATCGTGCCCGTGCTGCCCTGGCTTGGCGATGCACGCAGCATTAGCCTGCCGCAGAGCGTGATGATGCTGGCGCTGGGCTGGTTCATCGCGCTCTGTCTGCCGTCTCTCGATCATATGAGCGAGAGACGGCGCAGCCTCGCCTTGATCTCCAGCCTGGCCTTCACGGCACAAGCGCTCTTTTTCGCGCCGTCCGCGATACCTTTTCTTTATTTCCAGTTCTGATGCGCAGGCTGGTGCGAAACGCGCTGCTGGCGGTGGGGCTGTATGCGGTGCTGTTCGGGTTTCTGCTGGACCGGCCGCTGTCACTGGGACCGCTTCGCGCTGAATTGCAGCAAAAAGCCAGCCGACTCTCCCGCCTACCCTCCCCAAAGCTGGTGATTTTGGCGGGATCCAACGGACCTTACTCCCACAGTTGCGCGGTGATCGGGCAGATGCTCGAACTGCCCTGCGAAAATGCCGGAATCGCCGTGGGCTTCGGGCTGGATGAAATCTTCAACCGATATGACGCGCCCCTGCGGCCCGGCGATATTGTGTATATGCCGATGGAGTTCAGCCAGTACGTAATGAGTGCCGCGCAATACCGCGCCTTCGCCGATGGCGAGATGTTGCTTCGCCATGATCGGTCCGCTCTGCTCAAACTGCCTCCGGGGCGTGTGGCTGGCGCGTTATTTTGCTGTACGCTGGCTGATGCCTTGGAGGCGCTGGTGGAGCTGCCCCTGGCAAGGATGAACAGAAATCGCCTCAACCGGGAATATAACGCCGAAGGAGACCGGATCGACAACCAACTGGCGGGTGCCGATCATGCGCTGCTTGCCGCCGCCCCGTCCTCCTATCCGTTCACCGCACGGGATATCGAGACCGGCTACGGCACCCGGTTGATTGAGCGGTTCATAAGCCGCCAACGCGCCAAAGTCGTGATCGTGATCGGCGGTTGGCCGGTGGAGCTGGCCAGCATCCATATTCGGCCCGCAACGCTGGCCGCCGTGGCCCGGATTTACGGGGGGGATTTTCTCGACCTCGAAAACAAGAGCCGGTATCCGTCGGCTGATTTCTTCAACGGGCCCGAACATCTGGTTCAGCCCTGCCAATTCAAACATTCGATCATGGTCGCCCGGGCGCTTGGCCGCATGCTCCACAGAGCTGTATCACCGCCCCGTCCGGTCGTCTCTGCGTTGGCATCCACATGCCCAGGCTGAAGGCATGAGGCTTCCCGCAACAACGAAAATTTGAGGCTTTAGACAATCTTGGCCTCGAACGGCGGTAGATAATCCGGCGCGTCGAATTCCAGCACCCAGATATCAGGATCGAAACGGGTCTGCTTGGCGATATAATCGTCGGCGACCTGTTCACTGACCGGCTCAGCACCCGTGGCGCGCATCCAGGCCAGCTCGCCGGCGACGTCGCGAAATTGGCTAAGGACGATGGAACCGCTACGCCCATAGAGCTTCACCAGCACGCCACCGGCATCCGGATCCCCCTTTCGGACCACGACGCCCGGCTTATTGTCCAGCGTTCCCAGCCGCAATGAAGCCGCAACCCAAATCGCCGCCTTGATCCTGACATCGCCCATGGTAAGTCCTGTTTAAATGCCCTTGCTGCAGGACGCCCTCCTGAAGCCGCGGGTCTTGGTTTGAAACTCAAGAGTTTGGAGTTGCCCGCATGTTCCGCTCGCTGCGTATCGCCATTGCCGCAAGCCTGGCTCTCATCCCATTCGCTAACACGGCAAGGGCGGCGGACAAAATCAGCTTTGGCCTGGATTGGGTCGCGGAACCGGAATATGGCGGCTATTACGAGGCGATCGCCGAAGGGCTTTATAAGAAAGCCGGGCTGGATGTCACCATCTTCCAGGGCGGACCGCAGGTGAACACGGCGCAATTGCTGATTTCGGGCAAGCTGGATTTCGACATCACCTCCAACGCGTTTCTGGCTCTGAACTTCGTGCAGGAACACATCCCTTACGAAGTGGTCGCCGCCGGCTTTCAAAAAGATCCGGACTGCCTGATCGCACATCCAGGCCAGGGCGATGATCACTTCGCCGATCTGAAAGGCAAACCGATCGCGGTCTCGACCGACACACGCGCCAGCTGGTGGCTCTTCCTCAAGGCAAAATACGGCTACTCGGACGCCCAGCTGCGGCCTTATGGATTTTCACTGACGCCTTTCCTGACCAACAAGACCGATATCCAGGAAGCCTACGTCACCTCCGAGCCTTATCTTGTGCATCAGGCCACGGGCGAATGGCCTGTCGTGCTGGCGCTGCCGGACGCTGGGTTTGACGGCTATGCCAGCCTCATCGCGACCAGCGACAAGATGGTGAAAACCCACCCGGACCTGGTGAAACGCTTCATCGACGCCTCCGCGCAGGGATGGTACGATTTCCTCTATAAAGACCCCAAGCCAGCCTTTGCAGCGATCAAGGCCGCCAACCCCGATATGACAGAGGGGTTGATGCAATTCGGGTACGAACAACTCAAGCAGAGGGGGATCGTGGATTCCGGCGACGCCAAAACGCAAGGCATCTACGCGATGACCAATGCCCGCTGGAAAAGCTTTTTCAATCAGATGGCCGCCACGGGAATGTATGACAAGACGCTTGATTATAAGAGCGCCTATACGCTGGAATTCGTCGATCACGGCCGGCCGGCGCAGAATTAATGATCTCACTGCGCCACGTCGCGAAGCAATTCGTCTCCGGCACCAAGGCGCTGGAAGATATCGACGCCGAGATCCAACCCGGTGACTTTGTCGCCCTGCTCGGCCCCTCGGGCTGCGGCAAATCCACGCTGTTGCGTCTGCTCTCCGGGTTGGAGCACCCGTCCTCGGGCGAGATCGACTGGGGCCATAATGGGCCGCCGGCAACCGGCGAGATCGGCTATGTCTTTCAGGACCCGACTTTGCTGCCCTGGGCCGATGCCGCGGAAAATGTCTATCTGCCCTTGCGGCTTCGTGGCGTGAGCCGGGCCGCTGCGATGCCACGGGTCTCTGCCATCTTGAAGCAAATGGGGCTGGCCGGGTTTGAGCAGGCCAAGCCCAAATCATTGTCGGGCGGCATGAAAATGCGCGTCTCCATCGCCCGCGCCCTCGTCTCCAAGCCCTCTTTGCTGCTCCTTGATGAGCCTTTCGCCGCGCTGGACGAATTCACCCGCCACCGTCTGCAGGACGACCTGCTCGCCTTGTGGCGCGAAAACCGCATGACCGTGATCTTCGTGACCCATTCAATATATGAGGCGGCCTATCTTGCCAGCCAGATCATCATCATGACCAGCCGGCCCGGACGGATTTTTACGACGATCACCTCAGACCTGCAGGATGAGGCACAGCGCCGGAACAGCCCCGCCTACCATGCCATGGTGAGTCAAATCACCGAATGCTTCCAGCGTTCCGTGCCAGCATGACCAGAACCATGACCAAGCTCGCACCTTTTATCTTCTTGTTGCTTGCCCTGGGCCTTTGGCAGGCGGCGGTCTGGATCGGCAATGTGCCGAGCTATGTCATGCCGGGCCCGGTCGCCATCGCCACCGCGTTTTTCAAAGCCCGCTGGGCGCTCGGGGCGGGATTGCTCTCGACCCTGGCCGTCACGGTCTCCGCCCTGCTCGCCTCCACCATCCTCGGTGTCGTGCTGGCACTTGCGATGGCCGCCAGCCCGCTCTTTCGCGCCGCGGTGCAGCCTTGGGCGGTCATGCTGCAGGTCACGCCAGTGGTTGCCATCGCGCCGCTGATCATCATCTGGGTTGGCCAACCATTCCTGGCGCTGGTTGCCTGCGCGATGGTGGTTTCGTTTTTCGCGATCCTTTCAAACACGGCCGCCGGCCTCGCCGGCACGCCGGCCGAACTGCTCGACCTGTTCAAACTGAATGGCGCACGGCGCTGGCAGGTTCTGCTGCATCTCTCACTGCCCTACGCCTTGCCCTTCTTTCTGACGGGATTGCGGCTCGCCGGCACGCTGGCGCTGGTCGGGGCCGTCGTCGCGGAATTCGTGGCGGGCTCTGGCGGCTTTGCGTCCGGGCTGGCCTGGGAGATCATCGAGGCAAGCTATCGGCTTGAAATCCCGCGCATGTTTGCCGCCTTGTTTCTGCTCGGCGCGACAGGCGTTGCGATTTACGCTTCGCTGGGTGCTTTGGAGCGGCTGATCCTGACAAGACGGGACGGCCCATAGGCATCCATGCTTGAGCTGCCAAACAAAGCCATGTCGGTTTAAATTCGATTGAATTTTTCGAAAGCCAAGCTAGGTTCGGCTCAGAATTGGAGATGCGTATGACGACGACAGATAAAAAACTCAGCAAGGGCCAGCTCGCTTATGAGCAGGAGCGCGCCAAGAAAGCCGGCAAGAGCCTGGATGATTGGATGAAGCATAAAGCCAGGCTGGCAGCCGAAACAGCACAGCGTACTGCTCCCCCTGTCGAAAAGAAAAAAGGGTTTCTGTCCCGTTTGCTGGACAAAGCGCACAAGCCGATCTGAACCGAGGCGGGATCGTCAAACAAAGAAAGGCAGGCCGTGGGGCCTGCCTTTCTTTTTTATCCCAGGAAGCGCGAAGATTACGCTTCGCTGTCGTCCTCGGCCGCAACTTCCGGCTTCGGACCCGAATCCTGGCCCTTCGCGGAAACGTCACGGTCAACCAGCTCGATCACCGCCATGTCAGCCGCGTCGCCATAGCGCATGCCAGCCTTCAACACCCGGGTATAGCCGCCGGAGCGGGTCTTGTAGCGCGTGGCCAGCGTGTCAAACAGCTTGGCGACGATCGTCTCGTCACGCAGCTTGTCATAGGCCTGACGGCGCGCATGCAAACCGCCGCGCTTGCCGAGGGTGATGAGCTTCTCCGCCACCGGACGCAGTTCCTTCGCCTTCGGCAAGGTGGTGGTGATCTGCTCGTGCTTGATCAGCGCGACAGCCATGTTGCGAAACATGGCCTGGCGGTGGGAGGAGGTGACGCCGAGTTTCCGGCCGGCAATTCCGTGACGCATGATGAGGTGTTCCTGGTTAGACGATAATTAGAAGGGTTGATCGGAGCGCTTGGCCAGCTCTTCAATATTCTCAGGCGGCCAATCGGGCACGGTCATGCCCAGGGACAGCCCCATCGCGGTCAACACTTCCTTGATTTCGTTCAAGGACTTGCGCCCGAAATTCGGGGTGCGCAGCATTTCCTGCTCGCTCTTCTGCACCAGATCGCCAATATACACGATATTGTCGTTCTTCAGGCAGTTGGCGGACCGAACGGACAGCTCCAGCTCGTCGACCTTGCGCAGCAGATTCGGGTTGAACGGCAGCTCGATCCGCGGCTCTTCCGGACGGGCCCGCTGCGGCTCCTCGAAATTGACGAACATGCTGAGCTGGTCCTGCAGGATGCGCGCGGCCAATGCCACCGCATCCTCAGGCGTCACCGCGCCGTTGGTCTCAACCTCGAGAATCAGCTTGTCATAGTCCGTCACCTGGCCGACGCGGGTCTTCTCAACCTTGTAGGAGACGCGCTTGACCGGGGAATAGATCGCATCGACCGGGATCAGACCGATCGGCGCATCTTCCGGGCGATTATTCGCGGCCGGCTCATAGCCGCGGCCGGCATTCACCGTGAATTCCATGCCGAGCTGCGCGCCGTCATCCAGCGTGCAGAGCACGAGATCGGGATTCATGATCTCGATATCGTGGCCGGCCTGGATCTGGCCCGCCTTCACTTCGCCCGGACCGGTCGCGGTGAGCACCATGCGCTTGGGCCCCTCGCCATGCATCTTCACGGCGAGCTGCTTGATGTTCAGCACGATGTCGGTGACATCTTCGCGCACGCCCGGAAGCGTGGAGAATTCATGCAGTACGCCATCGATCCGCACGGCCGTAACGGCCGCGCCCTGCAATGACGAGAGCAGGATCCGCCGCAGCGAATTGCCCAGCGTCATGCCAAAGCCACGTTCCAGCGGCTCAGCGATGATCGTCGCCACGCGCGTCGCATCGGACCCGAACTCGACATCGAGCTGTTCCGGCTTGATCAGCGTCTGCCAGTTGCGCTGCAGAGACAAATTCGACTCTTTCAACATCTACCCCTCCGGCCCGGCAGCGGTGATGAGAACACCGCCGTGGGGGCCTTACAGAAAATACGATTCCGGCGAATTAGACGCGACGGCGCTTACGCGGGCGGCAGCCATTATGCGGAATCGGGGTCAGGTCGCGGATCGCGGAAATCTGGAACCCGACAGCCTGCAGCGCGCGCAGCGCGCTCTCGCGTCCCGAACCCGGGCCGCTGACCTCGATCTCGAGCATCTCCATGCCATGCTCGCGCGCCTTGCGCCCGGCATCCTCAGCGGCGACCTGCGCCGCGTACGGGGTGGATTTGCGGCTGCCCTTGAAGCCCTGCGCGCCGGCGGACGACCAGGCGATGGTGTTGCCCTGCGCGTCGGTGATGTTCACGAAGGTGTTGTTGAAGCTTGCGAGCACATGAGCAACACCAGAGATGATGTTCTTGCGCTCTTTCTTGCGGGGACGGGTGGAGGCGGTCTTCGCCATATCTGTCGAATCCTATGTCTACGGAGGTGTTTAGCGAGTGGCTTTCTTCTTGCCGGCGATCGCCACGGCTTTACCCTTGCGGGTACGGGCGTTGGTATGGGTGCGCTGACCACGGACCGGCAGGCCCTTACGGTGACGCAGACCACGATAGCAACCCAAATCCATCAGACGCTTGATATTCATCGCCGTCTCACGGCGCAGATCGCCCTCAACGCGGTAATCGCGGTCGATCACTTCACGCAGGCGCATGATCTCATCGTCGGAAAGCTGGTTGACGCGGCGCTCAGCCGGGATTTCCAGGGCAGAGCAGATCTCCTGCGCCTTGGCCGGGCCGATGCCATAAATGTAACGAAGGCTGATCACGACACGCTTATTCGTGGGAATGTTTACGCCGGCAATACGCGCCACGGGGTTTCTCCTGAGGTCATAACAAGTAGCGGCGCCCCACCCGGAAGCGCCGCGAAAGCGGGTTATAGCGTCCGCCAATTCAGAGTCAACGACATTCGATCAAATTTTCGTGATCGAACGTCTAAATCCACGCCGGCCTGACCCAGACCGGCGCAGTTGGAGAGGAATCAGGCGGCTACGACGCCGACGCCACGCAGGACTGCTTCAATCTCAGCTTCGACATCAGCCATCTCAGCCATGCCGTCGACCGAATGAAGCCGGCCCTTCTCCTTATAATAAGGAAGAATAGGCGCGGTCTGCGCGTTATAGGCTTCCAGCCGCGCCTTTACGGTCTCCGCCTTGTCGTCCGGGCGCCGGGTAAACTCCGTACCGCCACAGACATCGCAAACACCGGCGGCCTTCGGCTGCTTGAAGCTATCGTGATAGCCCTCACCGCATTTTGCGCAGGTGAAGCGGCCCGAGATCCGGTCAACGAGAATCGCTTCGTCGACCTTCAACTCCACGACGGCATCCAGCTCGATCCCGCGTTCGCCGAGCATTTTGTCCAAAGCCTCGGCTTGTGGAACCGTGCGTGGGAACCCGTCCAGGATGAAGCCCTTGGCGCAGTCGGGTTTGCTGATCCGCTCACCGATCATCCGAACCAGAATATCGTCGGACACCAGCTTGCCGGCATCCATGACGCTCTTCGCTTCCAGACCGATCGGGCTGCCCGCCTTCACTTCAGCCCGGAGCATATCACCGGTTGAGATCTGCGCGACGCCATAACGCGTTTCCAGAAGCTTTGACTGTGTCCCCTTGCCTGCCCCTGGCGGCCCCAGCAAAATCAACTTCACCTGTTTCTCTCCTTACTTGCGGGCCTTACCGCGCCCCTTGCGAAGCAGCCCCTGATATTGATGAGCAAGCAGATGAGACTGGATTTGCGTCATCGTGTCCATTGTAACCGAGACAATGATCAGAAGGGAGGTACCACCAAAATAGAACGGTAGAGCGTAATGGCTCATCGCAAAATCAGGCAACAGACAGACGATGACCAAATAGGCCGCGCCGATCGCGGTCAGACGGGTCAGCACCGTATCGAAATATTTGGCCGTATTCGTGCCCGGCCGGATGCCGGGAATAAAGGCGCCGTTCTTCTTGAGATTATCCGCCGTCTCCTCCGGATTGAACGCAATCGCCGCCCAGACAAAGGAAAACGCAATGATAAGCCCCGCAAAAAGCAGCAAATAGAGCGGTTGTCCGCGCGAGAGCAGGTGCGCAATCGTCTGCAGCCAGACCGGACCACCAGCCGAAAACCCGACCAGCGTCGCCGGAATCACCAGCAGGGACGATGCGAAGATCGGCGGCATAACGCCGGAGGCATTCACCTTCAACGGCATATAATTGGCTTCGCCGCCAAACACTTTCTGCCCCATCTGGCGCTTGGGATGCTGTACCAAAATGCGACGCTGCGCGCGCTCCATGAACACGACAAAGCCGATGATGATCAGCGCCGCGATAAAAATAAAGATGATGAAGAAGGTGGACAGCGCGCCGGTGGAGCCGAGTTCAAGAATATTCGCCACGGCAATGGGCATATTCGCGACAATCCCGGAAAAGATGATCAGGCTGGAGCCATTGCCGATGCCGCGCGAGGTGATCTGCTCCCCGAGCCACATGACGAAGACGGTGCCACCGACCAGGGTGACCACCGCTGTGAACACAAAGAACGGACCTGGATCGATCACAGCGGCGCCGCTGGCGCCATGGACGCGCTCAAGGCTGACGGCGATGCCGTATGCCTGGGCCGCCGCGATCAGCACCGTCAGATAGCGCGTATATTGCGTAATCCGCTGGCGCCCGGAATCGCCCTCTTTCTTCATCGCTTCAAGTGCCGGGATCGTCGAGCTCAACAGCTGAATGATGATCGACGCGCTGATATAGGGAAGGATATTCAGGGCGAAGATGGTCATACGCCCCAGCGCACCGCCGGTGAACATGTTGAACATGCCCAGGAGGCCGTTGCCGTTCTGGCTCATCAGCTGCGCCATCACCGCGCCGTCGACACCTGGCAGGGGAACATAGGTCCCCAGGCGGAAAATGATCAGCGCACCTAGTGTAAACCAGATACGTTTCTTAAGATCTGTCGCCTTGCCGAACGCACTCAGGTTCATGCTCGCGGCCATCTGTTCTGCGGCGGATGCCATATCAATCCCTTATCCAACAAAAACGGCGCTTGCCGGGTGCTTTGCACAACAGCAAGCGCCGTTCATTCAGCGCAAATTCGCCGGTTTTCCCGGCAGAGGCAAGCCCTTAAGCGGCGGGCTCTTCCACCTTGCCACCCAGCGTCGTCACCTTGCCGCCAGCCTGCTCAACGGCCGCAACGGCCGCAGCGGAGGCGCCGGAGACCTCGAGGGTCACGGCCTTCGACAAGGAGCCGCGCGCCAACAGGCGCACGCCATCAGCCTTGTTCAGGCGGACCACGCCGGCTTCCGCCAGCTTGGCCTCGGTGATGGTCTCACCAGCGTTCAGCTTGCCGGCCTCGAGTGCTGCTTCCAGCGCATCCAGGTTCAGCGGCGCGAACACCTTGCGGTTCACGTTATGGAAGCCGCGCTTCGGCAGACGGCGATAGATCGGGAGCTGACCACCCTCAAAGCCATTGAGGGACACGCCCTCACGCGCCTTCTGACCCTTGACACCCTTACCGGAGGTCTTGCCTTTGCCAGAGCCGATACCACGGCCGAGGCGCTTGGACTTGAGACGGGCGCCGGGATTGTCCCGGATTTCGTTCAGTTTCATCGTTGCGATTCCTTACGGCTCAGCCCTGCTCTTCGACTTTGAGCAGATGCTTCACCTTGTTCACCATTCCCAGAACTTCCGGGGTGGCGTTCAGCTCAACGGTACGGCCGATCTTGTTCAGACCGAGACCGACCAGGGTGGCCTGCTGGCCGGGCTTGCGCCCGAAGCCAGAACCCAGCTGGGTGATGCGGATCTTCTTCTCAGACATCGGCGCTCTCCACCTGCTTCTCGGCCGTGCCGAACAGCTCAGCCACTTTCTTGCCACGACGATTGGCAACCTGGCGCGGGCTGGTGGTGTTCTGCAGCGCCGCGAAGGTCGCCTTCACCATGTTGTGCGGGTTACGCGAACCCAGCGACTTGGCGACCACGTCGGCGATGCCCAGCGTCTCGAAGACAGCGCGCAGCGGGCCGCCGGCGATGATGCCGGTACCGGCCGGAGCCGTACGCAGCACAACTTCACCAGCCCCAAACACGCCCTGAACATCGTGATGCAGGGTGCGGCCTTCCTTCATCGGAACGCGGATCATGGTCTTCTTGGCGCGCTCGGTCGCCTTGCGGATCGCCTCGGGCACCTCGCGGGCCTTACCGGCGCCGTAGCCGACGCGCCCCTTCTGGTCACCAACCACAACCAGAGCAGCGAAAGCGAAACGACGGCCGCCCTTCACCACTTTGGCAACGCGGTTGATCGTTACCAGCTTGTCGACGAACTCATCACCGGCCTCGCGGTCACGATCATTGTTGCGATCGCGGTCCCGGCGCTGGCCACCTTCACGTGCTTCACGTGCCATGTGCAAACCCTCTTAGAAGTCGAGGCCGCCCTCGCGGGCCGCCTCTGCCAGGGCTTTGACCCGGCCATGATACAGATAAGAACCGCGGTCGAAGACGACCTGGGTCACACCGGCTTCCTTGGAGCGCTCGGCGATCAGCTTGCCAACGGCGGCGGCGGCATCTTTGTCCGCGCCGGTCTTCAGGCTGGTCTTGAGATCCTTGTCCAGGCTCGAAGCGGCAGCAAGGGTGCGACCCTGCGCGTCGTCGATGATCTGGGCATAGATATGCTTGCCGGAGCGGAACACCGACAGGCGCGGGCGCCCGCCGGACTTCTGCCGGAGCTGATAGCGAAGGCGCGCCCGGCGGCGGGCCTGCAGGTCCAGATTGCTCGACATTATTTCTTCTTACCCTCTTTGCGGCGGATGGCCTCGCCCTCAAACTTGACGCCCTTGCCTTTATACGGCTCGGGCGGACGCCATGCGCGCAGCTCAGCGCAAACCTGGCCAACCTGGCGCTTATCGACGCCCTCGACCTTGATCGAGGTCGGCTTCTCGCAGGTCACCTTGATCCCCTCGGGATCGGGTAGGTGACATCGTGCGAGAACCCAAGATTCACCACCAGGTTCTTGCCCTGCACCGCAGCGCGGTAACCGGTGCCGGTGATTTCCAGGGTCTTGGAGTAGCCCTGGGAAACGCCCTTCACCATGTTCGCGATGTTGGCACGGGTGGTGCCCCACATCATACGCGCCTGGGCTTCCTTGGTTTTCGGCTCAACCGAAACCTTGTTGCCGTCAACCGAGACATTGACCAGATCGGTCAGGGCCAAGGTCTGCTCACCGAGCTTGCCTTTGGCGGTGACGACATTGCCGGAGAGGGCAACGGTCACGCCGGCGGGGATCTCAACGGGATATTTACCAACACGAGACATCTTGGCGCTCCCTTAGAACACGCGGCAGAGCACTTCGCCGCCAACATTGGCAGCGCGGGCTTCCACATCGCTCATCACGCCACGCGGCGTGGACAGGATGGAGACACCGAGGCCATTATAGACGCGCGGCAGCTCCTTGATCTTGGAGTACACGCGGCGGCCCGGACGGGACACGCGGGAGATCTCCTTGATCACCGGTTGGCCTTCATTATACTTCAGCTCGATGCGCAGCTGCGCCACACCGGTGCGCACTTCCTCACGGGAATAGCCACGGATGAAGCCTTCGCGCTTCAGAACTTCAAGCACATTGGCGCGCAGGTTGGACGCCGGCGCAATGCAAGAGGTCATCCGCGCATGCTGCGCATTGCGGATGCGGGTGAGCATATCACCCAAAGGATCGGACATAGACATACTGGATTGCCCTTCCTTACCAGCTGGCCTTGACGACGCCGGGGATCTGCCCGGTGCTCGCCAGGTCGCGGAAGGCGACACGGCAGAGCTTGAACTTGCGGTAGTTACCACGCGCGCGGCCGGTCAGCTCGCAGCGCAGGCGAACCCGCACTTTGGCGCCGTTGCGCGGCAGCTGCGCGAGCTTGAGGCTCGCCTCAAAACGGTCTTCCACGGGCAACGTACGATCCATGATCGTCGCCTTCAGCGCGTCGCGCTTGCCCGCATCACGGGCCGCCATGCGCTCGCGCTTGGCATTCCGGTTGACCTGCGATGTCTTCGCCATTCTCTAAAACCCCTCCGGAACCTGCTGGAACGCCCAGCCGTTTTCCAAATAACTTGCCAAACCCGCCCGCTTACTTAGCGAACGGGAGGTTGAAGCCCTTGAGCAGTGCCTTCGCTTCCGCGTCGGTCTTTGCACTGGTCACGAAGCAAATGTCCATACCCCGGATCGCATCGACCTTATCGTACACGATTTCAGGGAAGATAATTTGCTCTTTCAGACCCAGCGTAAAGTTGCCACGGCCATCGAAACCCTTGTTTGCCGGGAGACCGCGGAAGTCGCGGACGCGCGGCAGGGCGATGGTGACCAGACGGTCAAGGAACTCATACATGCGGTCAGCACGCAGGGTCACCTTGGCGCCGATCGGCAAGCCAGCACGGATCTTGAAGCCGGCGATCGCCTTCTTCGCCACCGTCTTCACCGGCTTCTGGCCAGCGATGAGGGTCAGCTCGGCAACGGCCGCATCCAGCTTCTTCTGGTCGCCGGCGGCTTCGCCGACGCCCATGTTGATCACGATCTTTTCCAGCGTCGGGATCTGCATCTCGTTCGCGTAGTTGAACTCTTTCTTTAGCTCGGCGCGAACAACCTCACGATAGTGAGCCTTCAGACGCGGGAGAGTATTGGTTTCGCTCATTGCGGCCTCCTTCAGCCGTCAATCGCGTTGCCGCTCTTGCGAGCGACACGGACTTTGCGGCCATCGTCCAGCACGCGGAAGCCGACCTTGGTCGGCTTGTCGGTGGCGGGGTCGATCAGCGCCAGGTTCGAGACATGCACGGCGGCCTCGCGAGCGACAATGCCGCCCTCCTGGCCCATGCGGTTCGGCTTGGTGTGGTGCTTGGCAATCGCCACGCCCTGCACAACCGCTTTGTTCGCGGTCGGGTTGACGCTCAGCACCTCACCGGTCTGGCCCTTGGAGGAACCAGAGATGACGAGAACCTTGTCACCCTTCTTGATACGCGCGGCCATAATTACAGCACCTCCGGCGCCAGGCTGATAATCTTCATGAACTTCTTGGCGCGCAGCTCACGAACCACCGGCCCGAAGATACGGGTACCGATCGGCTCCTGCTGCTTGTTCAGCAGCACGGCGGCGTTGCGGTCGAAGCGGATGACGCTGCCATCCGCGCGGCGCACCGGGAAGGCGGTCCGAACGACAACGGCCTGATGGACGTCACCCTTCTTCACCTTGCCACGGGGGATCGCATCCTTGACGGACACCACGATCACATCGCCAACGGACGCGGTCTTGCGCTTGGAGCCGCCGAGCACCTTGATGCACTGCACGCGCTTGGCGCCGGAGTTGTCGGCAACATCGAGATTGGATTCAACGATAATCATGTCTCAAATCCTCTCAGCCAGCCGGCGTTTCGGACAGCGCCGCGCCATTACGCTCGGTCACCACCCAGGTCTTGCGACGGCTGATCGGCGCGCACTCTTCAATGCGAACCAGGTCACCTTCCACGCAGACATTGTTCTCGTCATGCGCCGCGTACTTCTTGGAGCGACGGATGAATTTCTTATACAGCGGATGCATGATGCGGCGCTCGACAAGCACGGTAATCGTCTTGTCCATCTTGTCGCTCACGACCCGCCCGGTCAGAACACGTTTCGGCATGGTACCCTCTTAACCCTTCTCGGCGGTGCGGGCGCGTTCCGCGAGAATCGTCTTAACGCGCGCGATGTCGCGGCGCACGGTGCGCACGCGGCTGGTGTTTTCCTGCTGCCCGGTGGCGCGCTGGAAACGCAGATTGAACTGCTCCTTGCGCAGATCCACCAACAGCGCCTTCAGCTCGTCCGGGGACTTAGCCCGAATGTCAGATGCAGTGGTCATAACTCTTACGCCTCGCCGATACGGGTGACGAACTTGGTGCGGATCGGCAGCTTCGCGGCACCCAGCGACAGGGCTTCACGAGCCAGCTGCTCGGGCACACCGTCAATCTCAAACACAATACGGCCGGGCTGAACGCGCGCGACCCAGTATTCCGGGCTACCCTTACCGGAGCCCATACGCACTTCGGCCGGCTTCGTGGAGACCGGCAGGTCCGGGAAGATGCGGATCCACACGCGGCCAGCACGCTTCATGGAGCGGGTGATGGCACGACGGGCGGCTTCGATCTGACGGGCCGTAATACGCTCGGGCTCCAGCGCCTTCAGGCCAAACGCGCCGAAATTCAGCTGCGTGTTGCCCTTGGCGTTGCCGTGGATGCGGCCTTTGTGCGCCTTGCGGAACTTGGTACGCTTAGGAGACATCATGGCTTCAAATTCCTCTTAGCGCTGCGGGGCCTGTTCGGCCGCGCGCTTGTCCTGCGCGAGCGGATCCTGAACCAGGATCTCACCCTTGAAGATCCAAACCTTAACGCCGCAGGTGCCGTAGGTGGTCATCGCCGTGGCGGTGCCGTAATCAAGGTCGGCACGCAGCGTGTGCAGCGGCACGCGGCCTTCACGGTACCACTCGACGCGGGCGATCTCAGCGCCGCCGAGACGGCCGGAGCAGGTGATCTTGATGCCCTGGGCGCCCAGACGCATCGCGGACTGCACAGCGCGCTTCATGGCGCGGCGGAAGGCCACGCGGCGCTCCAGCTGCTGAGCGATATTCTCAGCCACCAGCGTCGCATCGATCTCCGGCTTGCGGATCTCCATGATGTTCAGCGCGACATCGGTTTTCGCCATGCTGGACAGTTCCTTGCGGAGGCTGTCAATGTCCTGGCCCTTCTTGCCGATGACGACACCGGGGCGGGCAGCGTAGATGGTCACGCGCGGCTTCTTGGCCGGACGCTCGATCACCACGCGGGACACGCCCGCCTGCTGCAGCTTGCCACGCAGATGGCTGCGCAACTTCAGATCGTCGTGCAGCAGCTTGGCGTAGTCCTTGTCGGCGTACCAGCGGCTGTCCCAGGTGCGGGTGATGCCGAGGCGCAGGCCGATCGGATTAATCTTGTGACCCATATTACGCGGCCTCCCCAGCGGATTTCTCGGCGGACTTGGCGGTCTTCTTGCCGAAGCCCGGGCGGGCGTCGCGGCTGGCCTTCTCGGCCGCCTCACGCTCCTCAACAACGATCTTCAGATGGCTGAACCATTTCTCGACCATCGCGGAACGGCCACGGCCACGCGCATGGAAGCGGCGCATCACGATGCCGCGGCCAACCTCGGCGGTGGACACGAACAGCTTGTCCACGTCCAGCTGATGATTGTTCTCGGCGTTGGCGATGGCGCTTTCCAGCAGCTTCTTCACCGCCTTGGCGATGCGACGCTTGGAGAAGGTCAGGTCGGCCAGAGCGCGCTGAGCCGGCAGATTGCGGATGGAGGCCGCAACCAGGTTCAGCTTACGCGGGCTAACGCGGATGTTGCGGGCAATCGCCTCAGCCTGATTATCGGCCAGCGACCGCACTGCTTTGGGTTTGCTCATGATTAGCCCCGCTTCGCTTTCTTATCCGCCGCGTGCCCCGGGAAGGTGCGCGTGGGGAGAACTCACCGAACTTGTGGCCGACCATGTTCTCGGTGACCTGCACGGGCAGGAATTTCCGCCCGTTATAGACACCGAAGGTCAGGCCGACAAACTGCGGCAGAATGGTGGAACGGCGCGACCAGATCTTGATGATCTCGTTGCGGCCGGAGGCGCGGGACGCCTCGGCCTTGCCAAGGAGGTATCCGTCGACGAACGGACCTTTCCAAACAGAACGTGACATCGCTTAGCCCTTCCCGCCCTTCGCCCGGCGGATGATGAGATTGTCGGTGCGCTTGTTGGAGCGCGTCTTGTAACCCTTGGTCGGCTTGCCCCACGGGGTAACCGGATGACGGCCACCGGAGGTACGGCCTTCACCACCACCGTGCGGGTGATCGACCGGGTTCATGACCACACCACGGTTATGCGGCTTGCGGCCCAGCCAACGCGAGCGACCGGCCTTGCCGATCTGCTGGTTGGAATGGTCAGCGTTGGACACCGCCCCCACGGTCGCCATGCACTCGGCGCGCACGATACGCAGCTCGCCGGAACCCAGCTTGATCTGCGCGTAGCCCTGATCCTTACCGACCAGCTGCGCGAAGGTGCCGGCCGAACGAACCAGCTTGCCGCCGGCGCCAACCTTGAGCTCAATATTGTGGATGATGGTACCCACCGGCATCGCGGAGAGCGGCATCGCATTGCCCGGCTTGATATCAGCGCGCGCGCCGGCGATGACATTGTCACCGACCTTGAGACGCTGCGGCGCCAGAATGTAAGCCAGCTCGCCATCTTCGTACTTGATCAGCGCGATGAAGGCGGTGCGGTTCGGGTCATATTCCAGACGCTCGACGGTCGCGGCCACATCGAACTTGCGGCGCTTGAAGTCCACAATACGATAAGACTGCTTATGTCCACCGCCGCGGAAACGGCTGGTGATGCGGCCATGGTTGTTACGGCCACCAGTCGAGTGCTGACCTTCGGTCAGCCCCTTCACGGGCTTGCCCTTCCACAGCTCGCTGCGGTCGATCAGCACTGTGCCGCGAAGGCTCGCCGTGACCGGATTAAAATGCTTCAATGCCATTGTTCAAAAACCTCAGGCGAGACCGGTGGTGAAATCGATGCTCTCACCCTCGGCAAGAGTCACGAACGCCTTCTTCACATCAGAGCGCTGACCGGGACGGCCCTTGAACCGCTTGGTCTTGCCCTTGGTGATCAGCGTATTGACGTTGGTCACCTTCACCTTGAACAGCGCTTCGACCGCAGCCTTGATCTCAGGCTTGGTCGCATCTGCCGCAACCTTGAAGACGAACTGGTTCTTCTCGGAAAGCAGCGTCGCCTTCTCGGTGATGTGCGGCGCACGCACGATTTCGTACATGCGCTCGTCGGAAATTTTCACAGTGCCGGTCATGCCAGGCGCTCCTTCAAACCCTCGACAGCGGCCTTGGTGACCACCAGAACGTCATGCTGCATAATGTCATAGACATTCGCGCCGACGACCGGAAGCACATCCAGCCCCTTCACGTTGCGGGAGGCGCGGCCGAACTTCTCTTCAACAGCGGCATCCACGATCAAGGCGGACTTCCAGCCAAAATTCGCAACCTTGGCGGCAACGTCCTTGGTCTTGTCCAGAGCAGCGACGCCATCAAGCACCACCAGCTTGCCCTCGGCCGCCTTGGCGGAGAGAGCGGAGATCAGACCCAGACGACGAACTTTCTTGTTCAGCGAATAGCCATGATCACGCACAACCGGACCATGGACAGCGCCACCGGTACGGAACTGGGGCGCACGCAGAGAGCCCTGACGGGCGTTACCCGTGCCCTTCTGCTTATACGGCTTGCGGGTCGTGCCAGAAACCTCGCCCATACCCTTCACCTTGTGGGTGCCTGCGCGGCGCTTCGCCAACTGCCAGTGGATCACGCGGGCAATGATGTCCACGCGGGGCTCAGCAGCGAACAGCTCATCCGGCAGCTCAACGCTGCCCGCGGCCTTCGCATCAAAATCAACAACATCAAGCTTCATTGACTCAGCCCTTCAGACCGGCGGGATAGGCTGCATCTTCGGGACGCGCCTTCTTCACCGCATCGCGCACCATCACGTAGCCGCCCTTGGAACCGGGCACCGCGCCATGCAGCAAAACGAGATTACGCTCGACATCCACACCTTCGACCTTCAGGTTCAGGGTGGTGACGCGCTCCTGGCCGAGATGGCCAGCCATCTTCTTGTTCTTGAAGGTCTTGCCGGGATCCTGACGGTTACCGGTCGAGCCCAAGGAACGATGGCTGATCGAAACGCCGTGAGACGCTTCAAGACCGCGGAAGTTCCAGCGCTTCATACCACCGGCAAAGCCCTTACCTTTGGTGATACCGGCAACGTCGACAAACTGACCAACGGTGAAGTGAGCAGCGGACAACACAGCGCCAGGCTCCAGCGCGGCATCGTCAGCCACACGGAACTCAACCAGCTTCTGCGCCGGCTCAACCTTCGCCTTGGCGAAGTGGCCCTTCTGCGCCTTGCTCACATTCTTCGCCTTGGCCTTGCCAATGCCGAGCTGAACCGCGCTGTAGCCATCATTCTCAACGTTACGCGCCGCCACAACCCGCACCTCATCGAGATGCAGAACCGTGACCGGCACATGCGTGCCGTCTTCCTTGAACAGCCGGGTCATCCCCAGCTTTTTTGCGATCACACCGGTACGCATAATACCACCTAAGCTTAGATCTTAATTTCGACTTCGACGCCGGCGGCCAGGTCGAGCTTCATCAGCGCGTCCACGGTCTGCGGGGTCGGGTCAACGATATCCAGCAAGCGCCGGTGCGTCCGAATCTCGAACTGCTCGCGGCTCTTCTTATCGACGTGGGGGAACGGTTCACAGTGAACCGTTCGATATGGGTCGGCAAAGGAATCGGCCCCCGCACCTGCGCGCCCGTGCGCTTCGCCGTGTTCACGATGTCCTTGGTGCTGTTATCCAGCACGCGATGGTCATACGCCTTCAGGCGAATACGGATGTTTTGGTTGTCCATCTTAACTCGAACTCTTCAGATACTGGGGCCGATTGATTACTTGCTGATCTGGGCGACGACGCCCGAACCAACGGTGCGACCGCCTTCGCGGATCGCGAAACGCAGACCTTCGTCCATGGCGATCGGAGCGATCAGCTCAACGGCGATGGTCACGTTGTCGCCCGGCATCACCATTTCGGTGCCTTCCGGCAGCGTCACCACGCCGGTCACGTCCGTGGTACGGAAGTAGAACTGCGGGCGATAATTGGTGAAGAACGGGGTGTGACGGCCACCCTCTTCCTTGGTCAGGATGTAGGCCTGGCCAGAGAACTTGGTGTGCGGCGTGATGGAGCCCGGAGCCGCCAGAACCTGGCCGCGCTCGATGTCCTCACGCTTGGTGCCACGCAGCAGCGCGCCGATGTTGTCGCCAGCCTCGCCCTGATCGAGCAGCTTACGGAACATTTCCACGCCTGTCACGGTCGTCTTGGTGGTCGCACGGAGGCCGACGATCTCGACTTCCTCACCCACCTTGACCACACCGCGCTCAACGCGGCCGGTTGCCACGGTACCACGGCCGGAGATGGAGAACACGTCTTCCACCGGCATCAGGAAGGGCTTGTCGACAGCGCGCTCCGGCTGCGGAATGTAGGCGTCAACCTGAGCCATCAGCTCCAGAACGGCGTTCTTGCCGATTTCCGGGTTGGTGTCGTTCAGGGCGCAAACAGCCGAACCCTTCACGATGGGGATATCGTCGCCGGGGAAGCCGTAGTTGGAGAGCAGCTCGCGCACTTCCATCTCGACCAGCTCGACCAGATCGGGGTCAGCCAGATCCATCTTGTTCAGGAACACGACCAGAGCCGGCACGCCGACCTGACGGGCCAGCAGGATGTGCTCGCGGGTCTGCGGCATCGGGCCGTCAGCAGCGGAGCAAACCAGGATCGCGCCGTCCATCTGGGCGGCACCGGTGATCATGTTCTTCACATAGTCGGCGTGGCCGGGGCAATCGACATGCGCGTAGTGGCGGTTCTCGGTCTCATACTCCACGTGAGCGGTGGAGATGGTGATGCCGCGGGCGCGCTCTTCCGGCGCCTTGTCGATTTGATCGTAGGCGGTGAAGGTCGCGCCACCCTTCTCGGCCAACACCTTGGTGATGGCGGCGGTGAGGGAGGTCTTGCCATGGTCAACGTGGCCGATGGTGCCAATGTTAACGTGCGGCTTGTTGCGCTCAAATTTAGCTTTGGCCATTAAACTGCTCCGTGTGTGCAGGCTAAAAACTTGGAATGGTCAGAAGATTACCAGCGATAATGGCTGAAAGCCTTGTTGGCTTCGGCCATACGATGGGTGTCTTCACGCTTCTTGACCGCAGAGCCGCGATTATTCACCGCATCCTGCAGCTCGTTCGACAACCGCTCTTCCATCGTGTGCTCGCCGCGCTTGCGGGCAGAGTCGATGATCCAGCGGATCGCCAGCGCCTGACGGCGCTCGGCGCGAACCTCGACGGGGACCTGGTAGGTCGCACCGCCAACGCGGCGGGAGCGAACCTCGATCGCCGGCTTCACATTGTCCAGCGCCTCATGGAACAGGCGCACCGGGTCAGCGTTCGGCCCGCCGCGCTTCTTCAGCACGTCGAGGGCTCCATACACGATCCCTTCGGCAACGGACTTCTTGCCGTCATACATCAGCACGTTCATGAAACGGCTGATCACGATATCACCGAACTTGGCGTCCGGCAGAACTTCACGCTTCGTAGCGCGGCGGCGGCGGCTCATCTCAACCTCTCCTTACTTCGGACGCTTGGCGCCATAGAGCGAGCGACGCTTGCGACGCTTCGGCAGACCCTGCGTATCAAGAACGCCACGCAGAATGTGGTAGCGAACGCCCGGAAGATCTTTCACGCGGCCACCGCGGATCAGCACCACGGAGTGCTCCTGCAGGTTATGGCCTTCGCCAGGGATGTAGCTCACCACCTCGAACCCGTTGGTCAGGCGCACCTTGGCAACCTTACGAAGCGCGGAGTTCGGCTTCTTCGGGGTCGTCGTGTAGACGCGCGTGCAAACGCCACGCTTCTGGGGGCAGCCCTCAAGGGCCGGCACCTTGTTGCGCTTGGCTGCCGGCTCGCGGCCCTTGGCGATCAACTGGTTAATGGTCGGCATATCTCATCCTGCTACGTGTTCAAAACCCGAATTCCTTGGCGAGGAACGAATTGTCCACAAGAAATCACCGCAAGGGGTATGGAACCCACCCTTACGGGACTGCTTATCCAGCACACGGCCTAGGTGCTTATTTGCACGGCGCCGCACGCGCTAGACTTTTACAGACAACCCGGACCGGAAACCGGAACCGCGAGAGCGCTCTCCTTAGAAGCCGCTCCCCCCCAAGTCAAGCGATTCCATAGCGCCCTTTATCAAGAAAAACGCTGTATTCCGGAATCCTCATAGCTCATCGCCACGCAGTGAGGCTCTGCAGGCCAGAATCAAAACGGCACCCCGAAGGGTGCCGCTCAATATACCTATATTATAAGGCGAGTCGTTACTCGGCCGCCAGCTCCGGTTTGGTCGACCCGGAACGCCCCCCAACGGACTGGCGGTCGCGCCCAGCCGCGATCGCCCGCAACCGGTTCATCACGGAGCCGGTACCGGCCGGGATCAGTCGCCCGACGATGACGTTCTCCTTCAGGCCGGACAGCAGATCCATCTTGCCGGCGGTCGCAGCCTCTGTGAGGACGCGAGTCGTCTCCTGGAAGGAGGCGGCCGAGATGAAGCTCTGGGTCTGCAGGCTGGCCTTGGTTATGCCCTGGAGCACCGGCAGCCCCACGGCAGGGCGTTCGTCCGCCGCCAGCTTGGCGTTCTCCTGCTCGAACTCCACGCGATCCACCAGCTCGCCCACCAGGAAGGTGGTATCGCCAGGCTCGGAGATCTCGACCTTCTGCAGCATCTGGCGAACGATCACCTCGATATGCTTGTCGTTGATCTTCACGCCCTGCAGCCGGTAGACGTCCTGGATTTCGTTGACCAGGTAGTCGGACAGCGCCTCGACGCCCAGCACGCGCAGAATGTCGTGCGGCACGCGCGGACCATCGACCAGCGGGTCACCGAGGCGGACATAATCGCCCTCCTGAACGGAAACGTGCTTGCCCTTCGGAATCAGATACTCGGTCTCTTCACCGGTCTCGTCATTCTTCACAATGACGCGGCGCTTCGCCTTGTAATCCTTACCGAATTCCACCCGGCCATCAATTTCCGCGATAATCGCATGATCCTTCGGCCGCCGCGCCTCGAACAACTCAGCCACGCGCGGCAGACCACCGGTAATGTCGCGAGTCTTCGAACCCTCACGCGGAATACGCGCCAGCACGTCACCCGCCGCAACCATGGCACCGGATTCGATCGAGAGGATCGAGTCAGGCGACAGGAAGTAGCGCGCTTCGGTCCCGTTCGCGAGGCGCAGGATCTCACCGTTGGAGTCCTTCAGCAGCAAGCGGGGGCGCAGATCCGCGCCACGAGCCGACTGCTTATAGTCCACCACCACCTTGGAGGTCAGGCCGGTGACTTCGTCGGTCCGCTCCACCAACGTCACGCCCTCGATGAGATCGGCATATTCGACGATACCGGCACGCTCGGTAATGATCGGCAGGGTGTAGGGATCCCATTCGGCCAGCTTCTGCCCACGGGCCACATCCGCGCCTTCATCCACGAGGAGTCGCGCACCATAGGGCACACGGAAGCGGGCACGCTCGCGCTTGCCGGCATCGGTGAGGATGATTTCGCAGTTACGGCTCATCACCACCGGCACGCCGGCGGAGTTGGTGACAACCGCACGGTTGCGGATGACCACCGAGCCGTCATGGCTGGCTTCGACGTTGGACTGCTCAGCACCACGCTGTGCCGCACCACCGATATGGAAGGTACGCATGGTCAGCTGCGTGCCCGGCTCACCGATGGACTGCGCCGCGATGACACCCACCGCCTCGCCGACATTCACCGGCGTACCGCGGGCTAGGTCACGGCCATAGCACTTGGCGCAAACCGCGACCTTGGTGTCGCAAGTCAGCACGGAGCGGATCTTCACGATCTCAATACCGGACTTCTCGATCAGCTCGGCATGCGATTCTTCGATCAGCTCATTGCGGGCCACGATCACCTCATTGGTGTTCAGGTCCACAATATCCTCGGCCGCGGTACGGCCGAGAACGCGCTCGGAGAGTGACGCGACGATTTCACCGCCATCGCGTACCGCGCTAACGCTGAGGCCACGCTCGGTACCGCAATCATCCTCGACGATGATGCAATCCTGCGCCACGTCGACCAGGCGGCGGGTCAGGTAACCGGAGTTCGCGGTCTTCAACGCCGTATCCGCCAGGCCCTTACGGGCGCCGTGGGTGGAGTTGAAGTAATCGAGAACCGACAGACCTTCCTTGAAGTTCGCGATGATCGGCTGCTCGATGATCTCACCGGAGGGCTTGGCCATCAAACCGCGCATACCCGCAAGCTGAGACATCTGTGCCGCGGAGCCACGCGCACCGGAATGGCTCATCATCCAGACAGAGTTGGTCGGACGGCCGATCTCCTGCTTGGAAATCTCCTTCATCATCGCGCCGGCAACCAGGTCCTTACACTTCGACCAGGCGTCAACCACCTTGTTGTAGCGCTCGCCAGCGGTGATCAGACCATCCTGGTACTGCTGCTCATATTCGCGCACCTCGGCGATGGTCGTGGCCACCAACTCCTGCTTGGAGTCGGGGATGCGCATATCGTCCTTGCCGAACGAAATGCCCGCCTTCGCCGCGTGACGGAAGCCAAGCCCCATCAAACGATCGCAGAAAATGACGGCTTCCTTCTGGCCGCAGTGGCGGTACACAAGGTCGATCACGTCCTGCACATTCTTCTTGGTCAACATGCGGTTGACCACGGAGAAGTTCAGGTTGGCGTTCAGCGGCAGCAACTGGCCGATGAGCATACGGCCCGGAGTCGTCACCACGATAGAGGTCTTCACCTCGCCGTCCGCGTTCATGTTCTTCACGCGGGCGCGAATCTTGTCGTGCAGCTTAATGGCACCGGCGGTGAGCGCGAATTCGATCTCGCCGACAGTCCCGAAGGCCGACGCCTCCTCATCCTTCGCCTGAACGAATTCCGGCGTCTCAAGAGAGAGATAATACAGACCCAGCACGATATCCTGGCTCGGCACGATGATCGGCTTGCCGTTGGCGGGGCTGAGGATGTTGTTGGTGGACATCATCAGCACGCGGCCTTCCAGCTGCGCCTCGATGGAAAGCGGCACGTGCACGGCCATCTGGTCGCCGTCGAAATCCGCGTTGAAGGCGGTGCAGACCAGCGGGTGCAGCTGGATCGCCTTGCCTTCGATCAGGATCGGCTCGAAGGCCTGGATGCCCAGGCGGTGCAGGGTGGGCGCGCGGTTCAGCATCACGGGATGCTCGCGGATCACCTCTTCAAGGATATCCCAAACCTCGGGACGCTCCTTCTCCACCATCCGCTTCGCAGCCTTGATGGTGGTGGCCAGGCCGTATTTCTCCAGCTTGGCGTAGATGAAAGGCTTGAACAACTCCAGCGCCATCTTCTTCGGCAAGCCGCACTGATGCAGCTTGAGCTCCGGCCCCACGACGATGACCGAACGGCCGGAATAATCGACGCGCTTGCCGAGCAGGTTCTGACGGAAGCGGCCCTGCTTGCCTTTCAGCATATCAGAGAGCGACTTCAGCGGACGCTTGTTGGTGCCGGTGATGGCGCGGCCACGGCGGCCGTTATCGAACAGCGCATCCACCGATTCCTGCAGCATGCGCTTTTCGTTGCGCACGATGATGTCCGGAGCGCGCAGCTCCATCAGCCGCTTCAGACGGTTATTGCGGTTGATGACGCGGCGATACAGATCGTTCAAATCGGAGGTCGCGAAGCGGCCACCATCCAGCGGCACCAGCGGGCGCAGCTCGGGCGGGATGACCGGGATCACGTCCAGCACCATCCATTCCGGGTGGGTGCCGGATTCGAGGAAATTCTCGATCAGCTTCAGCCGCTTGACCAGCTTCTTGCGCTTGGTCTCGGAGGTGGTCTCCTTCAACTCGGAGCGCATTTGCGCCCGTGTCTCAGCCAAATCGATGCCAAGCAGAATGGACTTGATCGCTTCGGCGCCGATGCCGGCGCGGAACCCGTCCTCGCCGAACTCATCCTGCTTGTTGAACATCTCGTCCTCGGAGATGAGCTGGTGCAGCTTGAGGTCGGTCGTGCCCGGCTCCAGCACGATATAGGACTCGAAATACAGAACCTTCTCGACATCTTTCAGCGTCATGTCGAGCATGGTGGCGATGCGGGACGGCAGCGACTTCAGGAACCAGATATGGGCGACGGGCGAAGCCAGTTCGATATGGCCCATGCGCTCACGGCGCACCTTGGCCAGCGTGACCTCAACGCCGCACTTCTCGCAGATGATGCCACGGAACTTCATGCGCTTGTACTTGCCGCACAAGCATTCATAATCTTTGATCGGCCCGAAGATGCGCGCGCAGAACAGGCCGTCGCGCTCGGGCTTGAAGGTCCGGTAGTTGATCGTCTCCGGCTTCTTGATCTCGCCGTAAGACCAGCTGCGGATCTGCTCCGGAGAGGCAATCTGGATCTTGATCTGGTCGAAAGACGTCGTCTGACCAGCATTCCCAAGAATCTTCATCAAATCATTCATCACGCATCATCCTTATCTTGGCCTGGTATCCTGTAGTCGCTCTGGGAACGCCGGCCTTAAGAGGCCGACTGCTCCAGATCGACGTTCAGGCCCAAGGATTTCAGTTCCTTCAGCAGCACGTTGAAGCTCTCGGGGATACCAGCTTCGAAATTGTCCTGCTCGCGCACGATCGCCTCATAGACCTTGGTACGGCCGGAAACGTCGTCGGACTTCACCGTCAGCATTTCCTGCAGCGTGTAGGCGGCGCCGTAGGCTTCCAGCGCCCAGACTTCCATCTCACCGAAGCGCTGGCCACCGAACTGCGCCTTACCGCCCAGCGGCTGCTGGGTGACCAGCGAGTACGGGCCGATGGAGCGTGCATGGATCTTGTCGTCGACGAGATGGTGCAGCTTGAGCATATACATATACCCAACCGTCACCTTGCGCTCGAACGGCTCACCGGTACGGCCATCGATCAGCGTGCTCTGGCCGGAGATGTCGACACCGGCCTTGGCCAGCATCTCTTCGATGTCCGGAATACGGGCACCGTCGAACACCGGGGTCGCGATCGGCACGCCCTTGGTGACGTTGCGGGCCAGCTCGACCAGCGCATCATCATCGAGATCCTTGATCTGGCTCTCGAAGATTTCCTCGCCATAGGCCAGCTTCAGCCGGTCCAGCAGCTCAAGGCGCGCCTCACCGGTGCGGCGATACTCTTCCACCGCCTTGCCGATCTGCTTGCCGAGATTGGCACAGGCCCAACCCAGATGCACTTCCAGGATCTGCCCGACATTCATGCGCGAGGGCACGCCCAGCGGGTTCAGCACCAGATCGACCGGCGTGCCATCCTCCAGGAACGGCATGTCCTCGACCGGCACCACGCGCGAGACCACACCCTTGTTGCCGTGACGGCCGGCCATCTTGTCGCCCGGCTGCAGCTTGCGCTTCACCGCCACGAACACCTTGACCATCTTCATCACGCCGGGGAGCAGCTCGTCGCCGCGCTGAAGCTTCTCGACCTTGCTCTCGAAACGGTCCTGCAGCTTCTTCACGGCGGCGTCGAATTCGCGCTTCATCAGCTCGATATTCGCCATCACCGCATCGTCCTGCACGACCACGTTGCGCCAGGCGCCACGCGGCTGCTCGGACAGCAGCTCGGCGGTGATTTCCGTCCCCGCCTTGATACCCTTGAAGCCGGAGCCAGCAACCTGGCCGATCAGCGCCTCGCGCAGACGGTTCAGGAAGGAGCGCTCCTGGATGCCCTTTTCGTCGTCACGGTCCTTGGCCAGACGCTCGATCTCGGCGCGCTCGATCGCCAGCGCGCGCTCATCCTTATCCACGCCGCGGCGGTTGAACACACGCACATCGACGATAGTGCCGGAGGTGCCGGGCGGCAGACGCAGCGAGGTGTCACGCACATCGGAGGCCTTTTCGCCGAAGATGGCGCGCAGCAGCTTCTCTTCCGGGGTCATCGGGCTCTCGCCCTTCGGCGTCACCTTGCCGACCAGAATGTCGCCCGGGTGAACTTCCGCGCCGATATAGACGATACCGGCCTCGTCGAGGTTGCGCAAAGCTTCCTCGCCGACATTGGGAATGTCGCGGGTGATTTCTTCCTGCCCCAGCTTGGTGTCACGCGCCATCACCTCGAATTCCTCGATGTGGATGGAGGTGAACACGTCATCCTTGGCGATCCGCTCGGAGATCAGGATGGAGTCTTCGAAGTTATAGCCGTTCCAGGGCATGAAGGCGCACAGCGCGTTGCGGCCCAGCGCCAGCTCGCCCAGCTCCGTGGACGGGCCGTCGGCAATGATGTCGCCGGCAGACACGCGGTCACCGACCTTCACCAGCGGACGCTGATTGATGCAGGTGCTCTGGTTGGAGCGCATATATTTGCGCAGACGATAGATATCGACGCCCTGGGTCGCCCCGTCCTCGCCAGTGGCGCGCACGACGATACGTGCGCCATCGATCTGGTCGATGATACCCGCCCGCTTGGCCACGATGGTGGCGCCGGAATCGCGCGCCACAGCCGCTTCCATGCCGGTGCCGACGATCGGTGCGTCGGAGCGGATCAGCGGCACAGCCTGACGCTGCATGTTCGAGCCCATCAGCGCGCGGTTGGCGTCATCATTCTCAAGGAACGGGATCAGCGCGGCGGCCACGGAAACCAGCTGCTTCGGCGAGACGTCGATGGCGGTCACGTCTTCCGGCTTGACCATCAAGAAGTCGCCATTGCGGCGCACGGATACCAGATCGTCCTTGAGCTGCCCGTCCTCGGCCTTGTTGGCGTCGGCCTGGGCGACCACCAGCCGCTCCTCTTCCATGGCGGAGAGATATTTGAACTCCGGCTGCACCTTGCCGTCCGTCACCAGCTGGTAAGGGGTCTCGATGAAGCCGTATTTGTTCACCTTGGCGTAGGTGGCCAGCGAGTTGATCAGACCGATATTCGGGCCTTCCGGCGTCTCAATCGGGCAAATACGTCCATAATGGGTCGGGTGAACGTCGCGGACCTCGAAGCCAGCACGCTCGCGGGTCAGACCGCCCGGCCCAAGCGCGGAGAGGCGACGCTTATGCGTCACTTCGGAGAGCGGATTGGTCTGGTCCATGAACTGGCTGAGCTGGCTGGAGCCGAAGAACTCGCGCACCGCAGCCGCAGCCGGCTTGGCGTTGATGAGGTCGTGCGGCATCACGCTGTCAATATCGACGGAGCCCATACGCTCGCGGATGGCGCGCTCCATACGCAGCAGGCCGACGCGATACTGGTTCTCCATCAGCTCACCGACGGAGCGCACACGGCGGTTGCCGAGATTATCGATATCGTCGATCGCGCCGCGCCCATCCTTGAGCTCGTTCATGATCTTGATGGTGCGCAGAATATCGTCCTTGCGCAGGGTGCGCACGGTATCCGGCACATCGATGCCCAGACGCATATTCATCTTCACGCGGCCCACGGCCGAGAGATCATAGCGGTCGGAATCGAAGAACAGGCCCTTGAACAGCGCCTCAGCGGTCTCGGAGGTCGGCGGCTCGCCCGGGCGCATCACGCGGTAGATGTCGATCAGCGCGTCTTCACGGTTGGCGTTCTTGTCCGCCGCCAGCGTGTTGCGAATCCACGGGCCGTTCTGCTGGTCGATCGCCAGGGTCGGCAGCTCGTCAATGCCCTTATCCTCAAGCGCGGTCAGCTTCTGATCGGTCAGTTCTTCGCCGGCCTCACCAAAGATCTCGCCCGTATTCGGGTCATAGATGTCCTCGCCCAGGTAGCGGCCAACCAGGTCGGCGCGCGCCACCAGCACGTTCTTGGTCTTCTCGGCGATCTTGCGGACGGTACGCGCGGTCAACTTGTCCTCGACCTTGGCGACAACTTCGCCGGTCTGCGCGTCCACCAGATCTTCGATCAGCTTCAGGTTCCGGAAGGAATCCGCCTCGAACGGACGGGACCACTGGCCCTTCTGCTTCGAGAACACGACCTTGCCATAGAAGAAATTCAGGATCTCCTCAGAATCCATGCCCTTGATTTCGCCGATCTCGACGCTCTCGCCCTTGGCGGCGCGGGCCTCGATCAGCTGCTCGGTGGCGGCGGAGGGCAGCGCGTAGAGCAGCGTGGTGGCCGGCAGCTTACGCTTACGGTCGATGCGCACATAAATCAGATCCTTGGCGTCGAACTCGAAATCGAGCCAGGAGCCGCGATAGGGGATCACGCGGGCGGTGAAGAGATACTTGCCCGAGGAATGGGTCTTGCCGCGGTCATGGTCGAAGAACACGCCCGGCGAGCGGTGCATCTGAGAGACGATCACGCGCTCGGTACCGTTCACCACGAAGGTGCCGTTGTCCGTCATCAGCGGCATGTCGCCCATGTAAACAGGCTGCTCTTTGATGTCGCGAATGGAGCGCGCGCCGGTATCCTCGTCCAGATCCCACACGATCAGACGCAGGATCACCTTCAGCGGGGCGGCGTAGGTCATGCCGCGCTGGATGCACTCCTCGACATCATATTTCGGCTCTTCGAGCTCGTAATGCACGAACTCCAGGCGGCCGCGGCCGGCGAAATCGTCGATCGGGAAGACCGACTTGAAGACTTCCTGCAGGCCAGAGTTGGTCCGTGCGTCGGCCTTCACATTCATCTGCAGGAACGAATCATAGCTCGCACGCTGCACGTCGATGAGGTTTGGCATCGGCGCGACTTCAGGGATACGGCTGAAGCTCTTGCGAATGCGCTTGCGGCTGGTGAAAGACCCTTTGCCAAAACCATTGATCGCGTTCATCGCATCACCCTCGGTCAGATTGATCGTCTAAAAAAGCGTAGTCTTAAGAAACAGGTGGCAGGCGGCGCCCCAAAGGTCACCGCCTGCCCTTTTACCCTATGCACGCAACGGCATAATCACACCGTCGCGGGAAGAGGAATTATTTGACTTCGACAGTCGCGCCCTGCTCTTCCAGCGTCTTCTTGATGGCCGCAGCCTCGTCCTTGGAGACATTCTCCTTGACGGTCTTCGGCGCACCCTCGACCAGGTCCTTGGCTTCCTTGAGGCCCAGGCCGGTGATGGTGCGGATTTCCTTGATCACGTTGATCTTCTTGTCGCCGCCATTGGCGAGGATCACCGTGAACTCGGTCTGCTCCTCAGCAGCAGCAGCCGGCGCACCGCCAGCCGGGCAGCAGCGGCAACAGCCACCGGCGCGGCAGCGGAAACGCCCCACTTCTCTTCGAGCAGCTTGGAGAGCTCAGCGGCCTCCAGGACGGTCAGCTTCGACAGCTCTTCAACGAGCGCGTTCAGGTCAGCCATTAGAATAATCCTTCGATAAGATAGGCTTTGTTTGGTTCAATGCAAGGCCGCACCGCGCGGCCCGCGAAAAAGCGACAAGCGGGCGAAAACCTTAGGCCGCCTCGCTCTTCTGGGAATCGGCATACGCCGCGAAGACCCGCGCAAGTTGTCCGGCCGGAGCCTGCAGGACGCCGGCCACCTTGGTCGCCGGGGCTTGGATAAGCCCCAGGAGCTTGGCACGCAGGCTGTCCAGGGACGGCAGCTCGGAGAGCGCCTTGACACCGTCGACATTCAGAACCTGATTGCCGAGGGCGCCGCCCAACAGAACAAACTTGTCATTGGTCTTGGCGAAGTCGACGGCAACCTTGGCCGCGGCAACAGGGTCAGCAGACCATGCCAGCGCGGTCGGCCCCTTCAGCAGGGGCGCGATACCGTCGAACCGGGTTCCTTCAAGAGCAAGAAGGGCCAGACGATTTTTCGCAACCTTGAAGCTCACCCCCGCCTCACGCATCTTGCGGCGCAGATTGGTCACATCAGCCACCGTCATCCCGTCATTCCGGGTGACGACAACCATGGACGTATCCGCGAACACCGCAGACAGTTCAGCGACGAATTCACGCTTCTCTATGCGATCCACATCCGTCTCCAACTTGACGGGCAGCTTGGCGTTGCCGCCTCACCACCCAGGTTACCCAAGCAACCGGGACCATCCCGGCCGCTTTCGCCTGTCCTATGTCAGAACCACCAAAGCCCCGCCGAAGCGAAACATCTGGCACCTCTCTACCGTTTGCGGGCCCCCCATTAAATCCGAGGATACATACGGTCTTGGACAGGTCGGGAGCCTTGCGGCCCCCTGCCCGCTTCGGCCTTCCGGCCAAAGCGTATTCTCAAAAAACCTTAGGCGACGGTGGAGACGTCCACGCGCACGCCAGGGCCCATCGTGGAGGACAGCGCCACCTTCTGCAGGTAGGTACCCTTGGCGCCGGTCGGCTTCGCCTTCTGCACGGCGTCGATCAACGCCTTGGCGTTCTCAACCAACTTGTCCGCCTCGAAGCTCGCCTTGCCGATGCCGGCATGGATGATACCAGCCTTCTCAGCACGGAACTCGACCTGGCCGGACTTGGCAGCGGTGATCGCGCCCTTCACGTCCATGGTCACGGTGCCCAGCTTCGGGTTCGGCATCAGGCCGCGCGGGCCGAGGATCTTACCGAGCTTGCCCACAACGCCCATCATGTCCGGGGTCGCGATGCAGCGGTCGAACTGAATGTCGCCGGCCTGGACCTTCTCAGCCAGATCGTCAGCACCAACCACGTCAGCGCCGGCGGCCAGCGCCTCTTCGGCCTTCGGGCCACGGGCGAACACGCCGACGCGCAGGGTCTTGCCGGTGCCGTTCGGCAGCGAGATCAGGCCACGGACCATCTGGTCGGCGTGACGCGGATCAATGCCCAGGTTCAGCGAGATCTCAATAGTCTCGTCGAACTTCGCGGTGGCATTCTTCTTCGCCAGCGACACGGCATCGGTCAGGGCGTACAGCTTGTTGCGCTCAACCGTCTCGCGGGCAGCGTTCAGACGCTTATCTTTGGCCATCGTTTAGCCCTCCACCACGGTCAGGCCCATGGAGCGAGCGGAGCCCGCCAGCATGCGCACAGCGCCGTCAACATCGTTCGCGTTCATGTCCTTCATCTTGGTCGCGGCGATTTCACGCAGCTGCGCGGTCGTCACCTTGCCCACAGCCGCGCCCTTGCCGGGGTCGTGGTGCCCTTGTCGATGCCCGCCGCCTTCTTCAGGAAGTAGGTATTGGGCGGGGTCTTCATGATGAAGGAGAAGGTGCGGTCAGCAAAGGCGGTGATCACCACCGGAACCGGCATGCCCGGCTCCATCTGCTGCGTCGCCGCATTGAATTCCTTGACGAACTGCATGATATTCAGACCACGCTGGCCGAGCGCGGGACCCACCGGCGGCGACGGGTTCGCCTTGCCCGCAGGGATCTGCAGCTTGATATAGCCGACAACTTTCTTAGCCATTTCTGGCTCCTTTCATCCTATGGCTTGCGCCATTGGACCGCGGTTCAAGCAGCCGGACACACCTGTCCAAGCCTCCCACGTTCCGAGGGGCGGAGCCTTAACTCAACCGTACCCTACTGTCTAGCACCCGCTCGCGTTTTCCCGATAATATAAGCCATGCAAAAAAAAGCGGCCCTTCTGGTTATCGACCTGCAAAATGATTTCTGCCCCGGCGGCGCGCTTGCCGTACCCGGCGGCGATGAAATAGCGCCTTTGATCAACAGCCTGGCGCGGTATTTCGACGACGTTGTGCTCACCCAGGATTGGCATCCGGCTGACCATACCTCCTTCGCCGCCAACCATCCGGGAAAAGCCGCATTTGACACAATCCAACTGCCTTACGGCCCCCAAGTCCTATGGCCCGCCCATTGCGTTATGGGGACACTGGGTGCCGCGCTCGTCCCCGGGCTCGATATTCCACACGCAGGCCTCATCCTGCGAAAGGGCAGCCACTCCTCAATCGACAGCTATTCGGGCTTCCTGGAAGCGGACCGCGCCACACCCACCGGCCTTGCCGGCTATCTGCGGGAACGGAGCATCACACAACTATATATATGTGGCTTGGCCTTTGATTTCTGCGTGCGCTGGACAGCCGAGGACGCCGTCCAAGCAGGCTTCGAGGTTTGGGTTGTTGAGGATGCGTGCCGGGCGATAGATTTACAAGGCTCGAGCGCGAAGGCCCGCGCGGCCATGCAAAACGCTGGGTCAAGCTGACCAAGAGCCAAGATCTCTTGCAGTCACACTAATCGCCCCTCAAAACGCAAAAAACCCCGCAGGAGCGGGGTTTTTCACGGAAATTCATCGATTAATCGACGATGATTGCTGAAACTTCCGGCCCCTTGGAGCCTTGCACCACACTCATCTTCACCGCCTGGCCCTCTTGCAGCGGCGACAAGCCGGCCGCCTCAAGCGCAGTGGCATGGACAAACACGTCCTTGCCGCCAGCTTCCGGGCTGATGAAGCCAAACCCCTTGGTGGCATTGTACCATTTCACGATACCAGCCATCTCAACAGCCGGGCCGGAGGCCTGCTGGCGGGGGGCGCGCGGCGCGCGTGGACGGTCGAAACCTCCGCCACCGAAACCGCCCGGCGCACGCGGCGGCGGGGCATCACCCTCAGTCACGGAAATAACCTGATTGACCTGGCGGCCCTTCTGCCCCTGCCCGACACGGATCTGCAGAACAGAGCCGGGAGTGACGGACTGGAAACCGGCACTCTGAAGCGAGTTTGCGTGAAGAAACACGTCGCCGGAGCCATCTGCCATCTCGACGAAACCAAACCCCTTTTCAGCATTATACCACTTCACAGTGGCCTTTGCTTCGGGGCAGTTGATTGTGCCCCAAACCCCGAGAAAGACGGCGGGAATGAAGGAGCGTTACCATAAAAATTATCGTCGTCGAAACCACGGCGGCGGCTCTGCCGCTGGCGGTCATTCTTCGGGGGTCGCACTATAAAAACTGTCCTCTAAAAGACTTTCGGGGCACCGGGCTCTAGCCAAGCGAAAACAGCATAGGCCACGCTGTGGCGGCCTTCAATCCCGAAATGCTGCTCCAACGCAAGCATTTCAGCTAAAATAGCCGCCATTTTTACGATTCTCGACCCAAATACGCATGAATATGCGCCGCTGCACGGCTGCACGGCTAATCCACCGCTTGTTGCCTGGCGCCCCAGCCCCTAAGAGCCGCTCATGCCCTTCCCCGATACCAATCCCAGCCTCGCCAAAGCTCTCGCTCAGCGCGGCTATGCCGACCCCACCTCCGTACAAAGCGCAGTCCTCACGCCGGAAGCTGACGGGCGTGACCTGCTCGTATCTGCCCAAACCGGCTCCGGGAAGACCGTCGCATTCGGCCTTGCTTTAGCGGGTAGCATCCTCGGCGAGTCCGCGTCGATGCCAGCCACGCACGCGCCTCTGGTGCTGGTGATCGCCCCTACCCGTGAGCTTGCGCTTCAAGTGCATGCCGAATTGACCTGGCTTTACGAATTCACCGGCGCCCGGATCCTGTCCTGCGTCGGCGGGATGGACGCACGACGCGAGGCGCGCCTCCTGGCCGGCGGGTGCCATTTCGTGGTTGGCACGCCGGGCCGTCTGAAAGACCATATCGAGCGCGGCAATCTGCGCCTCGACGAGCTGGAAGCCGTGGTGCTCGACGAAGCCGACGAAATGCTCGATCTCGGCTTCCGGGAAGAACTCGAATTCATTCTCAGCGCGGCGCCGGCCTCCCGCCGCACCTTGCTGTTTTCAGCCACCATCGCGCGCGACATCGCGGCACTGGCCCGAACCTATCAGCAAAATGCCCTGCGTATCGACACCGTCGCCGCCAATCAGCCGCATGCCGATATCGAGTACCGCGCCGTCCGCGCTGCCGGCCATGAACTCGAAGCCGCCCTCGTCAATATATTAAGAGCGCAGGATAGCAGGGCGCTCGTTTTTTGCGCCACCCGGGATACGGTGCGCACGCTTCACGCCAACCTCGTCGCCCGGGGTTTCACCGCGGCAGCCTTGTCGGGAGAACTATCCCAGGCTGAGCGTAACGCCGCCCTGTCCGCGCTGCGCGACGGCCGGGCCCAGGTCTGCATCGCAACAGACGTCGCCGCGCGGGGTTTGGACCTGCCGGATCTCGACCTGGTCATTCACGCGGACCTTCCCACCAACAAGGCAACCTTCCTGCATCGGTCCGGCCGTACCGGGCGCGCGGGGCGTAAGGGGGTTTCTGTCCTGCTCGTCCCGCCGGCGCGTCGCCGCCGGGCGGAGTTGCTCTTGCGGGAGGCGAATGCCCAGGCTGTCTGGGTTGACCCGCCGACGCCGGAGGATATCCGTGCAAAGGATGAGATACGCCTGCTGAACAATCCGCAGCTGCAAGAAACACCCGGCGAATTCGAACTGGAACTCGGCCAGAAGCTTCTGGCCCGGAGTTCACCGGAAATCATCGCCGCGGCTTTTGTGAAACTGGCCCAGGCCCATCTGCCAAGCGCGGCTCACGTCACGATCCTGCCGCCCGAAGCCCAGCGCCCCACCCGCGCGCCGCATACCGGCAAGGCATCCCATACCCACGTCAGCGAGGGAACCTGGTTTCGCGTGGCCCTTGGCCGCAAACAAAACGCCGATCCGCGCTGGCTTGTGCCGCTGATCTGCAAGGCGGGCGGCGTCAGCAAACAAGAGATCGGCGCTATTCGCATTTTTGAGCGCGAAACCAAGTTCGAAATCGCGGCCCATGCCGCGAGCGCCTTTGCCAATGCGGCGAACGCCCAGACCGAGGCGCGGATCGAGCCCGCCGCGCCGCCGAGCAGCCCCTCACGCTCTCGCGCGAACATTTCCGAACGCGGCGATTTCAAAACGAAAGCGGCGCCGAAGCCGTATGCGCCAAAGCCCGGCGGCAAGCTCAGCGAGCAACAGCGCCGGCGGCAGAATAAAGCCTCTCGCCACTGATCGCTATTGATCGGGCCTCGGAGGGGAGCGGATCAACCAGCTAGAGCAATATGTGTTTAGGTTGACGCGCCAGCGTCAAGATAAACACATGAAATTGCTCGCAAAAACAAAAGTTAGAGCATCAAGCTAAAAGCTTGATGCTCTAAGCTCTGCGGCACGCGGTTAATATTGCCGCAACAGCGCGATCAGGCGGCCTTGAACACGGACACGTTCAGCCGGGAAAATTCTGGTTTCATACCGGATATTGGCCGGCTCCAGCGCAATGGACTGCCCTTTCCGGCGCAGCCGCTTTAGCGTCACCTCGTGCTCATCGACCAACGCGACGATAATTTGCCCGTTTTCCGCCGTATCGCCTCGCCTGATGATCACTGTATCGCCGTCCAGAATTCCCGCTTCGATCATCGAATCGCCTTCGACGGTCAGTGCGAAATGTTCCCCGGCGCCAAGCATGGAGAGGGGGATTTCAATCGTCTCTTCATTGTCGCGCAAGGCCTCGATCGGCAGGCCAGCGGCGATTTTACCGTAAAGCGGCAGAGAAATCGCGGAGGGTTCAAAACTCTCCAGCTCATCTTGCTGCGACAGCCCTCGCGTCCCAAAATGTCCTTGAATGACGTTGGGCGCAAAACCATGCGCCTGCGCCTTGCTCGGCGTGATATCCTGCGGCAGCCGCACCACTTCCAGAGCCCTCGCCCTGTGCTTGTGGCGACGCAGGAAGCCTCGTTCTTCCAGGGCGGAAATCAACCGATGGATTCCGGATTTTGAACGGAGGTCCAGGGCCTCCTTCATTTCCTCGAAGCTGGGGCTACATCCGGTCTCGCGCAGATGCCGGTCGATGAATAACAGCAATTCATGCTGTTTCGGCGTCAGCATTGAACATCTCCGAATTTTAAAGCTTCAGGAACAAAGCAACAACACGATAATGTTCTAGTTTAGTTCTTGTTTTCGCGTCAAGCGTTACGAGTGATCCAACCGCAGGATCTCCACGTAACTGCCCGCCTCGATGGCAGGTGAAAACGGCACACGGCGGATCAGCGCGTTGGACCCGGCCAGGGCACGCAGCATTCCTGAATCCTGTACCTGCAGCGGGGTAACCTGCATTTCCCCGTCAGCAGTCTTCGCGATGATCGCCCGCACATAGTCTTCCCGCACATCATTGGCCCGCATCGGCGCTGCCAATCGTACGGTTTCAAAGCCTGGCGATTCAGGGGGCAAACCAGACAGCACCTCAATGGCGGACCGCAAAAACAAAACCGCGCAGACATAAGCGGACACGGGATTGCCGGGCAGCCCCAACACAGGCAGATCACTGAGTCTGCCAAATATCAGCGGCTTGCCGGGACGCATCGCGATTTTCCAGAAATCCAGCGCGAAGCCGTGCTGGGACAACCCTTGCCTGACCAGATCATAGGCGCCAACACTCGCCCCGCCTGTGGTTAGCAACAGATCAGCCCCTTTGGCAGCTAACGCCGCCTGCGCGACTTCATCGGCAGCATCACGCGCAATCGGCAACACCAACGGCTCGCCACCATGGGCTGTAACGAAAGCGCTTAACATCAGGGCGTTGGAGTTGGCGATCCCCCGGCGGGCAGCGGCTCACCCGGCAAGGCAATCTCGTCCCCGGTGCAGAGGATCGCGATGCGCGGGCGCCGGTAAACAGCCAACCAGGGATGCCCCGCCGCGGCGGCAAGTCCGATATCCCGCACAGACAGCCGCGCCCCCGCTGGCAAGACCTGGTCACCGGCTTGTATATCCTGGCCCTTCCGCCGGATATGCAGTCCAGCGCGCACGCTTGCCGCCGGCTCCACCAAATCCGCTGCGACCGAGGCGTTCTCCTGGATCAAAACGGTATCCGCACCGTTCGGGATCGCACTCCCGGTAAAGATCCGAACCGCCTCCCCCGGGCCGACCTCACCCGCGAACGGATGCCCGGCCGGCGCTTCGCCGATCAGCCGAAGCGGCTTGCCGGAGTCAGTGTCAACGGCACGCACCGCATACCCGTCCATGGCCGAAACATCGCCAGGTGGGACAGTCAGCCGGGAGATGACCGGGCGCGCCAGCACGCGGTGATAGGCCTGGGCCAGCCCGACCATTTCAACGGCAACAGGCTTCAAATCCGCGACAATCCGGGCGCGCGCCTCCTCGACGCTGATCATGGCGCCGAAAAATCTCCGCTCTTGCCGCCTGTCTTTCGGGTCAGGCGTATCGCTTCGATCCGCATCGTCTTATCGGCGGCCTTGACCATGTCATAAATGGTCAAAGCCGCGAGGCTCACAGCGGTCAGGGCTTCCATTTCAATGCCGGTGCGTGCCGTTGTCCGGGCTGTGGCGACGATCTCGACCGAATCCTGCTCCAGGATGAGGTCGATGCTGATCGCATCCAGCGGCAGCGGATGGCAGAGCGGGATCAGCTCGCCGGTTTTCTTGGCCGCCATGATCCCGGCAATTCGGGCTGCGGCGAGCACGTCGCCTTTTTCAGCCTGATTATCACGGATCAGGCTGACGGTCTCGGGCCGCATCACCACCCGCCCCTTGGCCTGCGCCTCGCGAAGCGTCACCGTCTTGGCCGAAACATCGACCATACGCGCCGCGCCGTCGGCGCCGATATGGGTAAGCTGGCTCAATGGCCCAAAAGCGCGTGCACAGCGGCTTCCAGATCGTCCTGGCGCATCAGCGATTCGCCGACGAGGAACCCCTGCACACAGACCTTCCGCAGCCTTTCCACATCCTGATTGGTCTTGATGCCCGACTCGGAGATCATGAATTTATTCGGCGGGCACAGGCTGGAGAGCTGCTCGGTCGTCGCAATATCCGTCACCATGGTCTTCAGGTTGCGATTATTGATGCCGATCAGAGGCGTCTGCAGCAGAAGCGCGCGCTCCATCTCTTCTTCATTATGGACTTCGGCCAGAACATCCATATCCAGAGCCCGAGCGAGCCCTTCGAGATCACGGGCCTGATCGTCCTCAAGCGCCGCCATGATCAGCAGAATGCAGTCCGCCCCCATGACCCGGCTCTCATAGACCTGCCATTCATCCAGCATGAAATCCTTGCGAATGACGGGCAGGGAAACCGCTGCGCGGGCCGCCTCAAGATGCGCGGTCTGGCCTTGGAAGTATTTCTCGTCGGTCAGAACGGAAAGGCAGGTCGCGCCGGCGGCCGCGTAGGCCCGCGCCAGCGAGGCAGGCTCGAAATCCGGGCGGATCAAACCGCCCGAGGGCGAGGCCTTCTTGATCTCCGCGATCAGTCCGGCCTGGTCCTGCGCGGCCTTATCCATCAAAGCCCGGCCGAAGCCACGTGTCTTGTCGGCGTCCTTGACCTCGGCCTTCAGCTCATCCAGCGGCCTGCGGCCCTGGCGCTCGGCAACTTCAGCGCGTTTATCCACGCAGATTTTTGCCAGCACATCGTCGATTACAATATTCATGCCTGCTCTCCGGAGACCCGCTTCAACCGTTCCAGAACAGCCAAAGCGTCACCTCGATCTATCGCTTGCGCCGCCAGCTCGACCCCTTGGGGCAGTGTTTCCACCCGGCCCGCCACAATCAGGGCGGCAGCGCTATTCAACAACACCGTATCACGATACGCACCCGCCTGGCCTCGCAACAAAGCCCGTAAAGCCGCCGCGTTATAGGCGGCGTCTCCGCCTTTCAAGGCAGAGGCAGGCGCGGCTTCAAGGCCCGCATCCGCGGCGGTTACCCCGAATTCCCTGATCTCGTTGTTCTTCAACGCGACCACTTGGTTCACGTCGTCGAGCACAAGTTCATCCATGCCGGCGCCATGCACGATCCAGGCGGCTTGCGTGCCAAGATCACGCAACGTCTCCGCCACCGGGCGCAGCCAGAACGGGTCATAGACCCCCATCAACTGGCGGCGCACCCCGGCCGGATTGGCCATCGGGCCGGTCAGGTTGAACAAGGTTCGGGTGCCAAGCTCCACCCGAACCGGGGCAGCGTGCCGCAGTGCGGGGTGATGGCGCGGCGCGAATAGAAAGACGCACCCAACCTCGCGCAGCACCGCCGATAACCTGTCAATGGGCGGCTCGATCGCAACCCCAAGCGCCGTTAATACATCCGCGGCGCCTGAGCGCGAGGACAACGCCTTGTTGCCGTGCTTGGCGACAGGCACGCCACACGCCGCCAGAACGAACGTCGTCGCGGTGGAAATATTGAGGCTGGCGGCGCCATCCCCGCCTGTACCGCAAACATCCATGGCATCCGCCGGCGCTTCGATCCTGGCCATACGCTTGCGCATCGCCGTGACCGCGCCGGTCAGCTCCGCCACTGTTTCGCCGCGTGCGCGCATGGCCATCAGCATCCCGCCGATCTGCGCGGGGTGGCCTGCCCATCCATGACCACGCCGAATGCTTCCTCGGCCTCAGACACGGTCAGGCTTTCCCCCTTACCGAGGCGCGCAAGCACCGGTTTCAGCGAATTATTCACGCAGCAACCGGAACCTTTACCCCTGCGAGACGCAGGAAGTTGCGCAGAATATCATGCCCGTTCGAGGTCGCGATGCTCTCCGGATGAAACTGCACGCCGTAAATCGGCAGCTCCGCATGGCGCAATCCCATGATAATGCCGTCTTCGGTACGCGCCGTGGGCACCAGCGTGCTGGGCAGGGTCGCCTGCTGGACGATCAGCGAGTGATAGCGCGTCGCGGTGAAGGGATTCGGCAAGCCTGCGAAAATGTCGGTATTATCATGGAAGACCGGGCTGGTTTTCCCATGCACGGGCTGTGGTGCGCGCACCACCTGCCCACCAAAGGCCTGGCCGATCGCCTGGTGTCCCAAACACACACCGAACAAAGGCAGATTCGCCGCAGCCGCCGCCTGCACCATCGGCAGACAGATCCCGGCCTCATTCGGCGTGCAGGGCCCCGGCGAGAGCACCACCGCCTGGGGCCGCATGGCCAGAACATCCTCGGGGCTCAACGCATCATTGCGCTTGACTACGCATTCCGCGCCGAGATCCCCGAAAAACTGCACGAGATTGAAAGTGAAGCTGTCGTAGTTATCAATGAGAAGAATCATCGCTCAAGCCCCCGGCGCGCTGACATAGCGCACGGCGTCCTCTGCGGCGCGGAACAACGCGCGCGCTTTCTGCACGCTTTCCATATATTCGGCCTCGGCGTCGGAATCGGCGACCACGCCGACGCCCGCCTGCACATACATGCGGCCCTCCTTCACCAAAGCGGTGCGCAAGCCGATACATGTGTCCATCTCGCCATTCGCGGCGAAATAGCCGATGCATCCGGCATATAGCCCCCGGCGCGACGGTTCGAGCTCCTCAATGATCTGCATCGCCCGGACCTTTGGCGCGCCCGACAAGGTGCCGGCGGGAAATCCGGCGATCAGCGCATCCAGCGCCTCGAGCCCGGCCGCAGCTTGCCCTCAACCGTCGAGGAAATATGCATCACATGCGAAAAACGTTCGATGGCGAAGCTTTGCGCCACGCGCACAGAACCGATTTCCGACACCCGCCCGACATCATTGCGCCCGAGATCCAGCAGCATGAGATGCTCGGCCCGCTCCTTGGGGTCGGCCAGCAACTCTTCTTCCAGCGCGACATCTTCCTCGGTGGTGGCGCCGCGGCGGCGTGTGCCCGCCAGCGGGCGGATGGTCACGGTGCCATCGCGCAGCCGCACCAGGATCTCCGGTGAAGAGCCGACAGCCTGAAAATTGCCGAAATCCAGGAAAAACAGGAAGGGCGCGGGGTTGATCCGCCGCAGACTCCGGTAAAGCGCGAAGGCGGGCAAGGAGAACGGTGCTTCAAAACGCTGCGAGGGCACAATCTGGAAGGCATCGCCCGCGCGGATATAGTTCTTGGCGGTTTCCACCGCGCCCAGGAACTCTTCCTTTTCCATGTTCGAGCTCTGCTCGATCGGCGCCAGCAAACGCCCCTGCAGCTCCGGAACAGGTGCCTCCAGGGCTTTCGCCAGGTCATTCAACTTGGCCTCGGCGGCAGCATAGGCTTGGACCGCCTCCACCCCTTGCTTCGGATAGACCGGCGCCGCCAGGGTCATTTCATCGGTAACATTGTCGAACACGATCAACAGCCCGGACGGGTCAGAATCGCCTCGGGAACGCCCATTACGTCCGGCTTCAGCGCCGGCAGATCTTCCATCAGCCTGACCAGATCATAGCCAAGATATCCGTGCAGGCCGCCAATTCCGGGCGGAAGACCTTCGGGCACTTCCATCCGCGTCTCGGCGATCAGGCCGCGCAGATTTTTGAGCGGCGCCTCGAAAATCTGGGCGAAGCTCTCCGGTTGACTCTGGGCTTCGCGATTGACCGAAGCCACCCCGCGTTCACATTTCCAGACGAGATCGGGCGACAAGCCGATAAAGGAATACCGCCCACGCGTCGCCCCACCTTCCACGCTCTCCAGCAAAAAAGAATAAGGCTGGCCATGCGCGACCTTCAGATAGGCCGCAACCGGTGTCAGCAGGTCGGCGATGCCGTGACGCCAGACCAGCGCGCCGCGACCCTGATCATAGGCGGCACGGAAGGTCTCAAAACGGTCTGGCGAAACGGCATTCATGACAAGACTTCTTTCTTTCCTCACTGATAGATTTGCGCGAACAGCTTCTGGTTCACAGTGACCTTATCGCGCGCCTGCAGTCCGGCCAGAAAACTCCCGCCCAGGTCATCCTGCAAGCCTTTATTCAGGCTCTGCTGCAATTGCGCATACATGGCCGGGTCGCTCTGCGGTGTCGGCTGCACCACCTTGGTCAGCGCCGCGACCAGGAAGCCGTCCGTCGTCTGGATCATCGTAGCCTGACCCGACTTCATCGCGAACAGGCTCGGGACGAGTGTCGAGGGTTGATCCTGGGGCTGGGTCTGCCGCGTGTAAACCGGGCTGGCCGTCGCCGTAAGCCCTTGCGCGCTGGCCGCTTTCGCGATCGGCGTTCCGGTATTCACATTATGCATGAGATCAGCGGCGATCACCTCCGCCTCGCGGATCTGCTGATCCTGTTGCCAGGCCGCCAGAACCTTGGCTTTGGCTTGCGCAAAGGCCTGCACGGCAGGCGGCAGCAGCTTCTGCACCGTCAAAGCGTAATAGCTGCCATCCGGGCCGGACTGAAGCTTTGCGGCTTGCCCCGGTTGCGTTGCAAAAGCAGCCTTGACGATGGCATTGCGCAGATCGTCGCCACCGGGGATCGGCGCGGCCGAGCCATCCGGCGTCTGGCCGCCCGCATCCAGCGTCCCCTCAACCGCGACCAGACCCAGATTGCCCGGAAGCTGGTCCAACGGCGTCTGCCCGGCGAGCGCATCCTGCAGCGCATCGACATTCTTCGCCACATCCGCCTGGGCCTGCTGCAACTGCAATTGCTGCGTCGCCTGCGCGACCAGCTGTGCCCGATCAGGCCCGGACTGACCGATATCCGTCACTTTGAAAAGATACATGCCCTGGCCGCCCGCAATGGGCCCCATCACCTGGCCGGCAGGGGCCGCAAAGATCGCGTTCGCCAGCGCCCCGGACGGGATCTGGTTCTGCTGCATCTTGGCCAACGGCACCGAGACGGCGTGATAGGATTTCGCCAAGGCCTGCATTTTTGCCCAGCTTGCGCCTTTCTTCCAGGCCGCAAGTAGTTGCGAGGCATCCGCCAGATCCTCGACGGAGAGCACATCCGCACTGCGCACCGGCGTGCTCGGGCTGTTTGCCTGCGCCCGCGCGACAGCTGCCTGCACCTCAGCCTCGGATACCTTTTCGTGGGGCGCCATCAAGGCGGGGGACAAAATGACAAGCTGGATTTTACGATATTCCGGCGAAGTGAACTGGCTCTGGTGATTCTGCCAAAAACGCTGCAGCACAGCGTCGGACGGCGTGGCCGGCACCGGCTGCGTGTTGACCGGAACATTTACCAGAGACGCTGTCCGCTGCTCGCCCAGCAATCCAAAAATCTGGCCAAGCATTTCATCCGGCACCTGCGCGCCATTGATGATCGGCGTGATCAACTGGCGCGAGATCACCTCGTCCTTGATCTCATTGATGAACTCGTTTTCGGACAGGCCATTCTGCCGCAGAACCTGCGCGAACTTGGCTTTGTCGAAGCTGCCATTGGTCTGGAAGGCCGGAATCCCGTCCAGCACCGCCCGCACGGCCGCGTCCGGCACGCCGATCCTATCATCAGCCGCCGCCTGGCGCATGATCTTTTCGCGAATGGCGGCCGACAAGGCCTGCTCTGCCAATTGCTGCCGCGTCGCCTGATCCGGCGTCTGGCCCTGTTGCTGGTACTGGTTCAGCGCGCGCTGGTAAGCGGCCTGGACGACACTGACATCGACAGGCTGGCCGGCGACGGTCGCGACCGCATTCGGGCTGCCCGCCATCGTGAAGACGTTGGAGACGCCCCAAAAAATGAACACCACAACCAGCAGCGCGAAGAACACACGCGCCACCCAGCTACCCATTAAATTCCGGACCCAGACCAGCATCGTCTCTCTTTACCCCAAACCGCCGCCTCTATAGCTAGGCGTCATGGACTGGGCAATTCAACGGTGCCGGACAAATCGGTGGGAGGGGGCGTGAATAGCCCCCAAGCCCTGACCACGCCTCATGCCAGAACTTGGCATGAGGGTGTTTGGCAACGTCAAATAGGGCCTCAGTACAATCCCCGCAGAGACGCGGCATCCAACAGCGCGCTTGCCGGCAGGCGATGCGCCTTGGCAGGACGCTCACGCGGCAGAAATGCTGGCTTGCGGCCCTCCAAGGCCATCGCCCGGATCAGCAGCATCGAGATGGCGGCAAGCGCCAGAATGGCAAGAAAGAACAGCATCGGGAAACCCTCCTCGATTGGAAACGGGCATATTATGCTGCGTCGCACCATCGAATCAAAAGCGCATTTGCTGCATGGCAGCGCGCCCGAACCATTCAGCATTATGCAGTATTTATCAGAAGGGAGAGCAGGATGAGGCAACTTATTGCGGGCAATTGGAAGATGTTCGGCAAACGCGCCGATATCGAGGCATTCACGGCGGCCCTTCGCGCCGACGCCCCGGCGCATGTGGACATGCTGGTCTGCCCGCCCTTCACCCTGCTGGACCGTTTTGCCAGCACCTTGGCTGGCAGCAAGATCGCCCTGGGCGGCCAGGACTGCCACCCCGCGGCGGAAGGTGCGCATACCGGGGATATCTCGGCCGCGATGATCCGCGATGTTGGCGCTTCTCATGTCATTCTCGGCCATTCGGAACGGCGCACCAATCACGGCGAGACCAACGCCGTGGTGCGCGGGAAGGCCGAGGCGGCGATCGCGGCGGGGCTTACCCCGGTCATCTGCGTGGGCGAGACCGAGGGCGAGCGCGAAGCCGGCGAGGCTGAAGCGGTCGTTCGCAGCCAGCTGGCGCATAGCCTGCCGGCGCAATTCAGCGGCGTCGTCGCCTATGAGCCGGTCTGGGCCATCGGCACCGGCCGCACCCCGACGGAAGACGATGTCGCCTCCATGCATGCCGCCATTCGCAAGGCGCTGGTCGAGCAACTCGGCACCGCAGGCGCTGCCATTGCGATCCTGTATGGCGGCTCCGTGAAGCCGGCCAATGCCGCCGCTCTGCTGGCATTGCCCGAGGTAGGCGGCGCCCTGGTTGGCGGCGCCAGCCTGAAAGCCGCCGACTTCCTCGCCATCGCGACAGCCGCGCCGCTTTAGGTCCGGCTCTGCGCTTTTCGACCCGCGTGGGCGGCTGCAAGGTTGAATCCTGCGCCCGCCCGCACTAGAAGCGCGCCTATCTGTTTTTGCGGGTTTGTGATGATCAAGGTTCTTCTCGTGCTGCATGTGTTCGTCACCGTGGCGTTGATCGGCGTTGTGCTGATCCAGCGCAGCGAAGGTGGCGGTCTTGGTCTTGGCGGCGGCCAGGGCATGGGCAGCTTCATGACCGGCCGAGGCACGGCAAATCTTCTCACCCGCACCACGGCCATCCTCGGCACGGCCTTCTTCGTGCTCTCGTTGGCACTGGCCCTGCTATATAATGGTAGCGGCACAGCCAATAACGCGGCGATTTTGAACAGCCCGGCGCCGGCGGCACCGTCCGCCCCCGCGCCGAGCGCGCCGTCTCTGCCCTCGTCGCTGCCGCAAACCCCGGCTGACGCGCTGCCTGCCCCCGCCGCGCCGGCGGCGCCGGCCGCGCCCGCGACCCCTGCGCCGAACAAAACCCAGTAATACGGCGCTTCCCTCTTCACCCTCCCATTGCGACTCATGTAAGATTGGATTCCATGACGCGGTTTGTTTTCATCACCGGCGGCGTGGTTTCGTCCCTCGGTAAGGGCATTGCCTCGGCGGCCCTCGGTTCCCTGCTGCAAGCCAGGGTTATTCTGTCCGGCTGCGCAAGCTGGACCCCTATCTCAATGTCGATCCCGGGACGATGAGCCCTTACCAGCATGGTGAGGTGTTCGTGACCGATGACGGCGCCGAGACCGATCTGGATCTCGGCCATTATGAGCGCTTCACCGGCGTTCATGCCAACAAGGCCGACAATGCTACCACCGGCAAGATCTATTCCGGGGTGATCGCCAAGGAGCGCCGGGGCGATTATCTCGGCGCCACCGTCCAGGTGATTCCTCACATTACCGACGCGATCAAGGAAACCGTTCAAAATCAAACGGACGGGCTGGATTTCGTGCTGGTCGAGATCGGCGGAACGGTTGGCGACATCGAGTCGCTGCCGTTTCTTGAAGCCATCCGCCAGCTTGGCAATGAGCTGACCAGCGAACGGGCGATGTTCGTGCATCTGACGCTGGTGCCCTACATCCCGTCCGCCGGCGAGCTGAAAACCAAGCCGACCCAGCATTCGGTCAAGGAGCTGCAGAATGTCGGCATTCAGCCGAACATGCTGATTTGCCGTTGTGACCGGCCAATCCCTGAGAATGAGCGGCGCAAGATCGCCAGCTTCTGCAATGTCCGGGCTGAGGCGGTGGTGCCGGCGCTGGATGTCGATACGATCTACACCGTCCCCATTTCCTACCATGAGGCCGGGATGGATCGGGAAGTGCTGCGCCATTTCGGCCTGCCCTTCGAAAGCGAGCCGGATCTGGCACGCTGGAAATCGATCGTCGATACCGTCCGCTTCCCCGAAGGGGAGGTGCGCATCGCGGTGGTCGGCAAATACACCAACCTGCTCGACAGCTATAAATCCCTGGCCGAAGCCCTGGCCCATGGCGGCATCGCCAACAAGGTCAAGGTCAAGCTGGACTGGATGGATGCCGAGATCTTCGAGCAACCCGATGCGGTTGAGCAACTGGAAGGCGTGCATGGCATTCTGGTGCCTGGCGGCTTTGGTGAGCGCGGGGCCCAGGGCAAGATCGAAGCCGTTCGCTTTGCGCGCGAGCATAAAGTCCCGTTCCTCGGTATCTGCTTTGGCATGCAGATGGCGGTCATCGAATGCGCCCGCAATCTAGCCGGTATGACGGCCGCCTCTTCGACCGAATTTGGCCCCTGCGACATTCCCATTGTCGGGCTGATGACCGAATGGGCGCGGGAAAACGAGATTGAACGCCGCCGCGCCGATGGCGATCTGGGCGGCACCATGCGGCTTGGCGCCTTCCCCGCCACCCTCACCCAGGGCTCGCTCGTGCGCCAAGTTTACGGGGAGCGGCTCATATCGAGGAGCGCCACCGTCATCGCTACGAGGTCAATATCCATTACCGCGAGCAGCTCGAAGCCAAGGGGTTGCGCTTCTCTGGCCTCTCACCGGACGGCATTCTGCCGGAAATCGTCGAATACCCGGATCATCCCTGGTTTATCGGCGTGCAGTACCATCCTGAGCTGAAATCAAAGCCGTTCGACCCACACCCGCTGTTCCAGGGCTTTATCGAGGCAGCGGTCAAGCAATCACGGCTGGTTTAATCGTACAGAAGGCCAATTTCCGCCCGAAAGCTGGAATTGGCCTTCATCTTATAGCAGACAACCCGCCGACACGGCATCTGCCAGCCGGAACGCCCTACGCTCGCAAAAGTCGGATTATGAATAAAAATGAGTCAACGCGATTCGATGATAATCGATCCAATATTCCTGTAAGGAAAATACTCGATCCTAGAACCGAAGTTTAACTCGGCTTTCTACAACTCTAGGCTTATCGGAGTTGATTGAGATTTTGACGGGTGAACGCCACATTCTGCCTGTCAGATCCAAACCAAACCTGACTTTCCCGAGGCGCTGATCGCGCCAGGAGTTTGCCGCGCCGGATGACGTAAAGCCGCTCGGCCCGCAACCGAATCGCTTCCATTTCGTCTTCCGCCTGCAAAACCACCAAATCACCCCAGCTACCAGGGCTCACCCCGTACCCGTCCAGATTCAGGATCTTCGCTGGCGTACTGGTGACAGCGTCGAAACAGGCATCAATCTCTTGCATTGAGGTTAACTGGCCGACATGCAGACCCATCGCGGCCACCTCAAGCATGTCGTGACTGCCAAGCGCGTACCAGGGGTCCATCACGCAATCATGGCCGAACGCTACCGGCACGCCCGCCGCCAGCAATTCTTTCACCCGCGTCATCCCGCGCCGTTTCGGGTAGCTGTCCTGACGGCCTTGTAAAGTTATGTTTATCAGCGGATTGGCAATCGCCGACAGGCCGGATTCGGCAATCAGCGGGATCAATTTCGACACATAATAATTATCCATCGAATGCATGGAGGTCAGATGCGAGCCCGCGACCCTGCCTCCCATACCGTGGCGCAGCGTCTCAGCGGCCAGCGTCTCGACATGCCGTGACAGCGGGTCATCGCTTTCGTCGCAATGCATGTCCACCATGAGACCCGCCTCGGCGGCGATCCTCATCAAGGCCTGGACCGAAAGACGCCCATCCTCCTGCGTGCGCTCGAAATGCGGGATCCCGCCGACCACCTCGACGCCCATCTTCAAGGCTTTACGCAGATTGGCCTCGGCACCACGCGACCGGAAGAAACCATCCTGGGGAAACGCCACCAGCTGGATGTCGATCCACGCGGCCAGATCCTTTTTCAGCTGAAGCAGCGCCTCGACCGCCAAAAGCCGTTCGTCGCACACATCGACATGTGAGCGGATGGCCAGCGTGCCCCGCGCCGCCGACCAGAGGCAGAGTTTTCTGGCGCGCTCGTAAATCGCCTCCTGCGTCAGATGCGGCTTCAGCTCGCCCCAAAGCGCGATCCCTTCGAGCAACGTGCCGGACTCGTTCATTCGCGGCAGCCCCAGAGAGAGGGTGGAATCGAGATGAATATGCGAATCAACGAAGGGCGACGTCACCAGCCGCCCTGTCGCATCGATGTCTTGCGCAGCTTCGCCCTGCACGCCTGCTTCGACCGCCACGATCCGCCCATCGGCAATCGCGATATCCAGATTTTTCCGCCCCCGGGCAGATTCGCGTTTCGCACAATCAGATCGAACATCAGCCACGCCTCACTATGCCGGTATGCCTAGAGCAAACATCGCCTTAACACTTGTTGCCGCGCAAGCATGCCACGACTAGATAAGACCCATGCGCCGCATTCCTGTCCTGTTATCCGCTCTGGTTCTGGCTTCATGCGCCCTCCGGGCCGCCAAACCTTCTCTCCGACACCTGCGGGCCGGATACACAAACCGTCTTAGCCGCGGATGCGTTTCACAACCGCATCCCGCTGGTCTCGGTTCTGCCGGATACGCAGGACTTCCAGGCGCCTCTGCGCAATGCCGTCAACCAGGCCCTGGCGATTAAGTCGGATGCCGCATTCCAGGTCGTCGCCGAGGCACCGGCCACAGGCAACCCGGATACCGATGCGAAAACCCTCGCCGGGCTTACCCCGAGGCGCAGGCCATCGCCAAAGCCATTGTCGCAGACGGTGTCGCAGCATCGCGCGTTTCAACCGGCGCCAAAACTGCGGGGCTGGATCAGGTCATTCTCGTCTACGTCAAATGATCTTCGCCCCTGCTCTATTGATGCCGCTCCTGCGGCAGCTGGATCCGGAACGCGCGCATAACCTGTCTCTCAAGGCGTTGCGCTGGGGCTGGTCGGTACCGACAACACGCCGGACGATCCCTGCCTTTCCACGCAGGCCTTCAGCCGGACACTCTCGAACCCGATCGGACTTGCCGCCGGGTTCGATAAGAACGCCTATGCGGTCACGGCATTGGGGCGGTTGGGCTTCGGGTTTGTGGAGGCCGGCACCGTCACCCCGCGCCCCCAGCCCGGAAACCCGCAGCCCCGGCTGTTTCGCCTGGCCGAGGACAACGCCGTTATCAATCGGATGGGCTTCAACAATCAGGGACTGCAAGCCTATCTTGAAAACCTGAAACAGGCAGACAAAACCCGCCTCGTCCTTGGCGCGAATGTCGGGATCAACAAGGACGGCGCGGATCCGGAGCGCGACTACCCGGCGCTGGTCAAGGCGGTTGCGCCGCATGCCGACTATATCACGATCAACATCTCCTCGCCCAACACGCCCGGCCTGCGCGACCTGCAATCCGAGGAACGGCTGGCCGGCATCCTGGCCGGCATCGACAGCCCGAAGCCGGTTTATGTCAAAATCGCGCCGGATTTGTCGGAGGAGGGGCTGGAAGCCGTCATTGAAGTCGCCATTCAGCATAAAGTGAGCGGCCTGATCATCGCCAACACGACCATCGCGCGCCCGGATACGCTAAAAAGCCCGCTGCGGCGTGAGGCTGGGGGCTGTCGGGCGCACCGCTGTTCAACGCCTCCACCGCGATGCTCGCCCGCGCCTATCGCCTTGCCGGGCGGCAGCTCACTTTTATCGGCGCGGGCGGGGTGTTCACCGCGGAGGACGCGCTGGCAAAACTCCTGGCCGGCGCCTCCCTGGTGCAGATCTATACCGGCTTCGCCTATCAAGGGCCGGCCATGCTGCCAAAACTCAAACACCGGCTCGCGGCCTTGCTGAAGGACCGCGGCTTCAGCACCGTATCCGACGCCGTGGGAGCAGGATTATGACCGGAATCGGCGAGCTTTGCGCTGCGTATGACGGGTTTATCGTCGATCTCTGGGGCGTTGTGCATGACGGTTTCGCCCCTTATCCCGGCGTTCTCGATTGCCTGACTCGCCTCAAGGCGGCGGGTAAACGCGTGGTCTTCCTCTCCAACGCCCCCCGCCGGGCGGCGGGGATTGCCAAATTTCTCGCCAGCATGGGCGTCACACCGGCCTTGCATGACGGCGTCATGTCCAGCGGCGAAGCCGTCTATCTGGGTTTGAAGACCCGCACCGACGAGTTCGCCACCCTTGGCAAACGCCTCTACCATCTCGGCCCGCCCCGCGACCGGGACGTGTTCGACACGCTCGATTATGAAGAGGCCGCCTCTCCGGAGGTCGCTGATTTTGTCTTGAATACCGGACCGGATGACGAGCTGGGTCCGCACAACCCTGATCTCTACCAGCCAGCACTTCAGGCCTGCCTGAAGGCTGGTCTGCCGATGATCTGCGCCAATCCGGACCTCGAAGTGATGAAGGGCAAGGACCGCATCATCTGCGCCGGTTATCTGGCCCAGCTTTACGAGGCGGAGGGCGGCCGCGTCATTCAGCGCGGCAAGCCGGATGCGGCAATTTACAAGCCGACACTCGCCTTGCTCGGTACGACACAGCAGCGCACCCTGGCCATCGGCGATTCGCTGCGCACCGATATTTCCGGCGCGAAAGCCGCCGGCATCGATAGCTGCTGGGTTCTCTCCGGCATCCACGCCCTACATCCCGAGCAGGCGCCTGCGGAAGCGGCAGCCTCGAACCTCTCTCCCACCGCCATCCTGCCAGGATTTTCCTGGTAAGCCTCCGAAAGGACAGACACATGAAGACGATCCTGATCACTGGCGCGACAGCCGGATTCGGCGCCACCTTCGCACGGCGTTTCGTCAAGGACGGGCATCGGGTGATCGCCACCGGACGGCGCGTCGAACGGCTGGAGGCGCTGAAGGCGGAACTGGGCGAGCATGTTCACATCGCGGCTCTGGATGTAACCGATACGAAAGCGGTCGCCGGCTTCGTCGCCGCGCTGCCGGAGGCGTGGCGCAAGATTGACGTGCTGGTGAACAATGCCGGTCTTGCCCTGGGGCTGGCTTCCGCCTGGGAGGCCAAGCTGGATGATTGGGACACGATGGTTGCGACCAACATCACCGGCGTCCTGCATATGACACGCGCCATCCTGCCGCAGATGGTCGAGCGCAATGACGGGCTGATCCTCAATATCGGCTCGATTGCGGGCTCCTACCCCTATCCGGGCGGAAATGTGTATGGCGCCTCCAAGGCCTTCGTGAAGCAATTCTCCCTCAATCTGCGCGCGGATCTGGTGGGGCGGAATGTCCGCGTCACCGATATCGAACCCGGGCAGGTCGGCGGCTCCGAGTTCTCCCAGGTCCGCTTCGGCGGGGATCAGCAACGCGCCGCCAAGGTGTATGAGGACACTGAATCCCTGACCCCGGACGATATCGCCGAAACCGCAAGCTGGCTGGTCAGCCTGCCCGCGCACATGAATATCAACCGGATCGAAATGATGCCGACTTGCCAGGCTTCCGGACCTTTGACGGTGAAGCGCCAGCCCGCCTAAAATACAACGAACCCGAAACAACTATAGACAATCATAGATTGCATTCATAACCTGTCCCCAACTCCAGGGCGGACAGGTCATGAGCATCGCGCGGGTCAACAGCTTCGCCTTTTCCGGCATCGACGCCCAGCGCGTCGAGGTTCAGGTTCAAATCGCCAGCGGCTTGCCGGCGTTTCTCATGGTGGGTTTGCCAGACAAAGCCGTGGGCGAGGCGCGTGAGCGCGTCCGCGCGGCCTTGACGTCGATGGGTTTGGCGCTCCCGCCCAAGCGCATTCTCGTCAATCTTGCCCCGGCCGATATGCTGAAGGAAGGGAGCCATTTCGACCTTCCGGTCGCGCTGGCGGTTCTCGCGGCGATGGATATCCTTCCCGCCGAAGACCTCTTTGCTTTCGCCGCGCTGGGCGAATTGTCGCTCGATGGCCGCCTCAATCCCGCCGCCGGCATTCTGCCCGCGGCCATCGCCGCACAAGGGCAGGGTTGGGGGCTGATCTGTCCGGCCTCACAAGGTGCGGAAGCCGGTTGGGCTGGCGACATGACCATTCTCGCCGCCCCGGACCTGCTGAGTTTGATCAATCATTTTCGCGGCACCCAGCTGCTCGCCCCGCCGCCGCCAGGCACACTGGGCGCCGGCGCACCGAGCTTGGATCTGGCCGATGTCAAAGGCATGGATGTCGCCCGGCGCACGCTGGAGGTCGCCGCGGCAGGCGGGCATAATCTGCTGATGATCGGCCCGCCCGGTTCGGGCAAATCCATGCTGGCCGCAAGGCTGCCCGGGCTGCTCCCGGACCTCACCCCGCGCCAGGCGCTCGAGGTCAGCATGATCCATTCCGTCTCGGGCATGCTCACCAATGGCCAGCTCGTCACCCGGCCACCATTTCGCGATCCGCATTTTTCAGCCAGTCCGGCGGCGATTGCCGGCGGCGGCCTGCGGGCGCGCCCGGGCGAGATCTCGCTCGCCCATCGCGGCGTGCTTTTCCTCGATGAAATGCCGGAATTTCCGCGGGCGACACTGGAGGCCCTGCGCGCGCCCATGGAAACCGGCCAGACCACCGTCAGCCGTGCCGCGGCGCATATCACCTACCCGGCGCGATTCCAGCTTGTCGGCGCGATGAATCCCTGCCGCTGCGGCTATCTGGGCGATGGCGGGCGTGAATGCGGCCGCGCCCCGCGCTGCGGGAAGATTACCAGAGCAAACTTTCCGGTCCGCTGCTGGACCGGATCGACATCACCATTGGCGTAATGCCACTCAGCCCGCGCGAGATGAGCTGGATCCCGGCAGGGGAAAGCAGCGCGGTCGTGGCCCAGCGCATCGCCGAGGCCCGGGCCCGGGCGATCCAGCGCTATGGCGAGGACGGCCCTGGCTCAAACGCCGAAGCCGGTCCGGATCTGATGCCAACCACCATCGAGGCGCGCGAATTTCTGGAACGGGCAGCGGAAAAATTGCAACTCTCCGTGCGCGGCCAGATCAGGGCGCTGCGCGTCGGGCGCACCATCGCCGATCTTGCCGGTGCGCAGGAAACTCAGCGTTTTCATATCGCCGAAGCGCTGACCTACCGCCATAAGCTGCCACAACAAGCCACCCTTGAGCGCCTTCGAGCCACCGGCCATTAGCTTAACGTGCGACGATTTACCCCTGACGAGCATGCAAAAAATCTCTTGCCGCCTTACGGCGTTAAAATCTGCTGAACCCGCGCCTGGAACGCGGCAATGCCATTCTCCCGGCGCAACCGCTTCAAGGCGTTCGCACGCAGCCTGGTCCACAAAGCTTCATCGGAGTCGAGACGCAGAATTGCCCTGGCAAAGGCTTCGGCGTCGAGCGTTGGCACAGCCAATACCTCCTCGCCATCCCGCCAGCCAAGCTGCTCGGCCAGAAGCGTCGTCACAATGCAAGGCACACCGTGCGCCGCAGCCTCGTAAATTTTGTAGGGCGTACCAGCGGCAAAGCGCGTCGGCGCCACGAAAATCCGTGCGGCTTCATAAAGCGGCCTGGTCTGCGCCACCTCGCCAAGCGCCCTCACCCCCTCGCTCATCTTCAACCCGGCAAGTTCAATGCCTGGCGCGCAATATCCCGCGACAGTGAGCAGCGGCGCAGACACGGAGGCTTGCGCCAAAACCGGAAAAATCTCTTGGGTATAATAATTTAACGAATCGGCGTTGGGCGCGTCCGCTTCATGAACCGCACCGATGAAAAGCAACCCGCTACGCGCCGCGAATCCGGGTTTTGTCGGCGTCGCCTCGCGGTAGGTTCCTAATATCTCAACGGTCTGGCCACGCACGCGCTGTAAGAGCTGCGCCTCAGCCTGATTGACCGCAATGATACGCGCCAAATCAGGAAGGTCAGCGAACTCCGCCTGGAGCGCTGTGTCGAGATCAAAGCCTGTTCGCATCATCGCGGCTTTCGTCGCAGCGCGGCAACTGGCGAGCGCCTCTGTGTCCAGAATCACCGGCACCTCATTGCCGGATTCGATGAGCAGCGTGCGCAGCCGGCGCAGATTATGCGTTCGCGCGACCCAGATGCGCTGATAATCCTCTCGCCGCTCGCTTAAAAACGCCTTGATGTCGCCGAACGCCCGGTCATAAAGCACTTCCGCCCGCGCTGGCATGTCGCCCAGCAGGCTCATCACGTCATATGGCGCGCCGTTCATCGGCAAGACGTGAACATCGTAACCGGCTCGGTCTATCGCGTGGACAATGTCATTCGAGCGCACGAACCCTGAGCCAAGACGCCGCAAGGGACCGTATCTTCGATGAAGAGCAGCTTGGGCCGGCCGCTCCTCTCGCGCACCCGCGTCGGGGTCTGCCTGCCAGGCGATGGCTGCGCTTGCAGAAACGCCTTATGTCGCTCGCGAAAAATGCGCCGTCCGCGCCGCATCAGCGCCATGGATGCTTCCGGTGTCACCGCGCTGCCGAATTCCAGATGCTCGACGCTGACCGCGGGATCGTAAACAATCCTGTATCCGGCCTGCAACATGCGCACGCATAAATCCGCATCTTCATAATAGGCCGGCACGAAGGCTTCGTCGAAACCGGCCAGCGCCTTCACCAGCGCCGTGCGGCAAAGCAGAAAGACGGCGGAGCCATAATCGACATCCCGCACGAAATTGGCTCCCGGCGCGAGCGGGGATTCGCCGCGCAAATAGCCGCTTGTGGTTCCGTCATCCCAGATGATCGAGCCCGCTTCCTGCAGGCAGCCATGGGTTCGGACGATCTTGCCACACACCGCGCCGATATCCGCAGCGGCGCTGAGCCGCGCCATGGCAGACGCGACGGCGCCAAATCCCAGCGCAACGTCGTTATTCAGATAAAGCAGGCAAGGTGCCGCAACATGCGCCAAGGCCTGGTTGCACGCCTTCAGGAACCCGACATTCTGCGGGTTTCTGAGCAGCGCCATCCCCCGCACATAGTGCTCGATCCGGCGCGTATCATCCTCTGAGGCATTATCGACCAGGATGAGTTGGATCTTCCCCCCAAAATTCTGCCGCAGCGACGCCAAGCTTCGCATGGTCAGCTCAAAGCGCCCATACGCGACCATGATCACTGCGACATCCGGCGTGCCGGCAAACGAGAAATCCAGCCCCTGCCTGGCAAACAAAGCGAGATCGGCGCGGGCCTTGCGGATGAACCCCTCGCGGGCTGGATACTCCTCCAGCCCGGAGCGTTTAACAGGCGGGCTGTAAGCCAGCCCCTCCGTCAACCCGGCGCGCCTGAAATGCGCGAAGGCATCGCGAAACAATCCGGCGTTCAACGCATCCCTTACGGACCTGTGCATATCGCGATAATAGGCCAGATCGATCTCGGCCGATGGTTGCCGCAACTCGAAGCACCCGTGCTGGACGAATTGCTGATAGGCGTTGCGGTACAACCCCGCCGCGATGGCCGCATCAATATCCGGATAACGCTGGCGATAGAAACGCTCGGAGAATTGCGGGACGGGATCGAACAGCTCCGGCGTGTCGTTGGTGAGATAGTGATGCAGGGCGGCGAGATAATCGCCGCGCAAGATCGCCTGCTTCGCCACGGGATGCTGTTCAACATACCATGCCGGGTCGAAATAGATCGACGGCGCCAACTCGTCACGGCCAGAGCCCAGACAGGCCAGGAAATGAACATAGGGGCCCGGCCCGTCGATTTCCTCCGCCGAGCAGGAAGCTGCCAGAGCCTGGTCGCGGTAATAGGGCGCATCGAACAGATAATGCCCCACCCGCGCTTCGCTCTGCCCGGAGCGCAGATAATGATCATAGCGCCCGAAACAGCCGTGAAGTTCGAGATTCTCCAGGCTCATATCGTCGTAAAGTTCGGCATAGAGCGCGTCGTCGAACAGCCAATGCGGAGAGACACCGCGCCAGCCATGCTGGCAGTAATGATCGAACCCGGACGCGTATTGGCCGGATCGCACCAGCGCCGCCACGTCCGGGTTGCTGGCGAGATAATAGGCTTCATCAAATAATGGTGACGGGCTGTGCCCCAGCCTGGCCCCGACCTGAAGATAATAGTCCAGCGCCGCCGCTTCAGGGGCATCTACACATAATGCCCGCGCATCGGGATAATGATGCAGATACCAGCCACGATCGAACATTGCCCAGGCCGGCCTGAGCTTGGCATCGCTGCGCAGAAGAAGGTGAGCGGCTTGCGGCATTTACGCCCATAGGTTGCACCGCGCCGCCTTGTTGGCAAGCCGCAACAAACAGCTCAGCCGCCGGAGAGCACCTTGAACATGGCTCTGGTCAGGCATGAGAGCTCGTCCGGCGAGATTGTGAACGCCGGTGTGAGGTACACAATATCCCGGAACGGCCTGATCCACACACCTTGCGCCATCAGCTTCTGGCGCAGCCCGGCGGGGTCCTTGATCGCGTCCAGCTGCACGACGCCGATGGCCCCCATCACCCTGACATCCTTCACCCCAGGCAGGGCCCGGCAGGGCTCCAGCTCGCGCGCCAGCTGTACGGAAATCGCCGCCACCTGCTGCAAGCGCGGCTCGGTTTCAAACAGATCCAGCGAGGCATTGGCCGCGGCACAGCCAAGCGCATGCGCCATATAGGTCGGGCCATGCATCAAGGCGGTCATCGGGCTGTCCGAGAGGAAGGTCTCAAACAGCCGGTCGGTCGCGATGGTCGCGGCCAACGGGCTGGTCCCCCGGTCAGCGCCTTGGACAAGGTGACGATATCCGGCGCCACCCCCGCCTGCTCGAAGGCAAACATGCTCCCGGTGCGCCCGAAACCGGTGAAAATCTCATCGAAAATCAAAGTCAGGTCATAATGGTCCGCCGCCGCGCGGAGCCTCTGCAGCACAGCAGGCTCGTGAAACACCATCCCCCCGGCGCCCTGCACCAGCGGCTCGACGATGATCGCGGCAAGGCTCTGATGCTCGCGCGCCAGCAGCGCCTCGAAAGCGGCGATGCTGGCGGCATCCCGTGGCAGCGGCACCACCGGATTGTCCGGCAATAGCCCGGCAAAAAGGCTGTGCATCCCTTCCTCAGGATCGCAGACCGCCATCGTGCCGATGGTATCGCCATGATACCCGCCGGCGAATGCCAGCACCTTGGTCCGCCCCCGCAATCCGCGATTCAACCGGGACTGCACCGCGATCTTGATCGCGACTTCGACCGCGACCGAGCCGGAATCGGTGAAAAAAACGCGGTTGAGGTCACCCGGCATCAGTGCGGCGAGACGTGTGGAAAGCTTATACGCCGCTTCATGCGCCAGCCCGCCGAACATCACATGCGGCATCGCCTCCAGCTGCCGGGCCACTTCCTGTCGCAGATGCGGGTGGTTATAGCCGTGGCAGGCCGTCCACCAGCTCGCGATGCCATCGATCAGCGCGCGACCATCCTCAAGGATGATCCGCGCCCCCTCGGTGCGCGCCACAGGCGTCGGCAACGGCGCTGTCTGCATCTGCGCATAAGGCAGCCAGACATGCCGCCAGCCGGTCTCCAGCCAGGACATCTTACTGCGCCGGCTGCAGACCCAGCTTGGCGAACAGCGCCTCATCGCGCGGCACGGTGGCGTTCTTGGTGGTCAGCAGCTTCTCGCCATGGAAGATCGAGTTCGCCCCCGCCATGAAGCACAGCGCCTGCGCCTCGTCGCTCATCGCCTCACGGCCGGCGGAGAGACGCACATAGCTCTTCGGCATGGTGATGCGCGCCACCGCGACAACCCGCACGAAATCGATCGGGTCGATCCTCTCCGCCTTCGCCAGCGGGGTACCCTCGACCGCGACCAGCGCGTTGATGGGCACGGATTCCGGCGGAGTCGGCAGGCTGGCCAAGGTGGCGATCAGCCCGGCGCGGTCGCTCTCATCCTCGCCCATGCCGACGATGCCGCCACAGCAGACATTGATGCCCGCGTCACGCACCGCATCCAGCGTATCCAGCCGGTCCTGGTAGGTCCGGGTGGTGATCACCTTGCCGTAATATTCGGGCGAGGTGTCCAGGTTGTGATTGTAATAATCCAGCCCCGCCGCCTTCAGCTTCCGGCTCTGGAACGGGTCCAGCATGCCCAGCGTCACGCAGGTTTCCATACCCAGCGCCTTCACGCCTTCGATCATCTCGCACACCGTGTCGAGATCATGGTCCTTCGGGCTGCGCCAGGCGGCCCCCATGCAGAAGCGGCCAGCGCCTTTCTCCTTCGCGGCGCGCGCCTCTTCCAGCACCGTCTCAATCGCCATCAGCTTCGAGGCCTTGGTCCCGGTCTCGTACTCGGCGGCCTGCGGGCAATAGCCGCAATCCTCCGGGCAGCCGCCGGTCTTGATCGAGAGCAGGGTCGAAATCTGGACGCGCGTCGGGTCGAAATGCGCGCGGTGAACGCTCATCGCCCGGAACAGCAGCTCCGGAAAGGGCAGATCCAACAAGGCCTGCACCTCGGCGCGGGTCCAACGGGCACGGATTTCGATATGGCTTTCAGGCACGGCGCAGAACACTCCAGACGCGGCAATATCCTCCAGACTAACCTCAAGCAAACTCTGAGGAAAGACCCGGTGGCCCATGCCGGCTATTCGGGTAGTGCAGGCGGCATGAAAGGCTATTTTGTCACCGCCACTGGCACCGATACCGGTAAAACCTTCTGCACGGCCGGGCTTTTGCGCGCCAACCCGGCCCTGCGGGCCATCAAACCGCTCTTATCCGGGTTCGAGGACGGCAACGCCGCCGAATCCGATTCCGGCCAACTGCTTGCCGCGATGGGCCGGACCGTTGATGCCGCGCAGATCGCCGCCATCACCCCCTGGCGCTTCAAGGCCCCGCTTTCGCCTGACATGGCGGCGGCGCGCGAAGGCCAGAGCATCTCTTATGAGGCCTTGCTCGCCTTCTGCCGTGCCGAGTTGGCGCGGGGGACCACGCTGATCGAGGGGGCCGGCGGCGCGGCGGTTCCTTTGACCGAGACCCGGATGACAGCGGATTGGATCAAGGATCTGAACCTCCCGGTGCTGCTGGTCACCGGCAGCTATCTGGGCAGCATCAGCCATTGCATCACCACGGCTGAGTTCCTGTTGCGCCGTGACATTCCTATCCGGGCGATTCTTTTGAATGAAAGCCCGGTGGCCCCGGTGCCCACCGCCGAAACCGCAGCCGCGATCTCCCGCTACCTGCCCTGCGACATCGTCACCATTCCCCGGAATGCGCAAACGGGGGATTTCGCACCCCTCGCTCTCAGCCTCTGAGGCTGGCTATTTCCTGAGCGCCATTTTGATCGGCCCGTGCGCGCGCCCGTGGGTGAATTGCTCCACCACCGGATCGGTCGTGGTCAGCAGCTCCGGCGCCGGGCCGGTCCAGCTGATCCGCCCATCATAAAGCATCGCCGCCTTGTCGCCGATGCGCTGGGCGGAGGCCATGTCATGGGTGATGGCGATCGAGGTGCTGCCCAGCTTTTTAACGCAATCGACGATCAATTCGTCGATCACGGCCCCCATGATCGGGTCCAGCCCCGTCGTCGGCTCGTCGAAGAACATGATCGCCGGCCGCGCGGCGATCGCCCGCGCCAGGCCGACGCGTTTTTGCATGCCGCCGGAGAGTTCGGAGGGCGACAAGCCCGCCACATCCGCCCCCAGCCCGACCTGGGCCAAAACCTCGATGGCCTGATCCCTGGCCTTCGCCCGGCTCACCTTGCGCTGCGCCAGCGGGCCGAAGGCGACATTTTCCCAGACCGACAAAGAATCGAACAAGGCGCCGTTCTGGAACAGCATGCCGATCTGCTGACGCAAAGCCCGCGCCTGCGCGGCGGGGCCTTCAGCACATCCACCTCGTCAATCTCGATCACCCCGGCGTCAGGGGTGACCAGCCCGAGTATGGATTTCAGCAACACCGACTTGCCGGTACCGGACCCGCCGATCACCACCAGCCCGGTGCCGGCGGCGATATCGAGATCCACCCCATCCAGCACCTTCTTCGCCCCGAAATGCTTTTTCAGCCCCCGGATACGGATTTTAATCTCGCTCATTTGACGAACAACACCTGTGTCAGCACGTAATCGAGCGCCAGAATCAGAATGGAGGCCGAGACCACCGCCGAGGTCGTCGCCGCGCCGACGCCCTGGGCGCCGCCGCGCGAGCGATAGCCATTAAAGCAGCCCATCAGCGCGATCACGAACCCGAACACCGCCGCCTTGATCAGGCCGGAGACGACATCCTGGCTCTGCAGATTGGAAAATGTGCTGGTGAGGTACCCACCGGAGGAGAAGCCCAATTTCTGCGTCGCCACCAGAAACCCGCCCATCACCCCAGAATATCGGCCATCATCACCAACAGCGGCAAGGCGATGGTCGCGGCCAGCAAGCGCGGCGCCACGAGATATTTCATCGGATCGGTGGATAAGGTGGAAAGCGCGTCAATCTGGTCCGTCACCCGCATCGTGCCCAGCTCGGCGGCGATCGCCGCACCGGCGCGCCCGGAGACCATCAGCCCGGCCAAAACCGGCCCCAACTCGCGCGTCACGGAGAGCACCACCACCGAGGCAATGGCGCTTTCCGCGCCGAAGCGGGAAAAGCCGGTATAGGATTGCAGCGCCAGCACCATGCCGGTGAACAAGGCGGTGAGCGCCACCACCGGCAGCGAGAAAAAACCGATTTCCATAAAGGCGCGGGCCAGCTGGCGCGGATAAAAGGGCGGCCGGACCATATGCGACACGCCGCGCAGCGCGAAGATCCCCAGCTCGCCGATATACTCCACGACCCCAAGCACGAGCGCGCCGAGCCAGGCCACCGCATCCAACAGGATCGTCATGCGTCGATATATCGCCGCTCATAGCGGCGCCCCAAAGAGGTCAATATTTCATAGCCGATGGTCTGCGCTTCACGTCCAAGCGCATCCGGACCATGGGCCGGATCGAGGAGGGTGAGCAGATCGCCCGGCTTGGCCTGCACGTCGGTCACGTCGAAGGTGGATAGATCCATCGACACCCGGCCTACCAGGGGAACCGGGGTATCGTCAAAAACCGCGCTGCCGCGATTTGAAAGGCTGCGATGCAGTCCATCCGCATAGCCCACGCCGATGGTGGCGATCCGGCTCGGGCGCTGCGCGGTCCAGGCACCGCCATAGCCAACCGAGGTGCCGGCTGAATGTCATGGATCTGCAGGATCGGCGCCCGCAACCTGACCGCCGGCCGCATCGGCTGGGCCTGCGCGGGGCTGGTATTGAGCCCGTACAGCGCAGCCCCTGGACGGATCAGATCCAGATGAAACGCCTCGCCCAGGAAACTGCCGGGCGAATTCGCGATGCTGCGTTTCGCCCCCGGAAATTGCCCCGCCAGCGCCAGAAACCGGGCCAACTGGTCGCGGTTGCGTGGATCATCCGGCATCTCGGCGGCAATGAGATGGGTCATCACCGTGTCAACCACGATCCCCTCCAGCCGCGCCGGCTCCTCCCGCAAAACCGTCAATTCCTGCACGGAGAGGCCCAGCCGGTTCATGCCCGTTTCCAGGTGCAGAAAGGCCGGCAATTTGCGCTCCAGCCGGCCGGCCGCCGCGCGCCATTGCTCGACGTCATGCAGCGAACCCAGAACCGGGGTCAACCTGTGCGCTATGAAAGCCGCCGCGCTATGCGGCGCCACCCCGTTCAACGCCAAAATCCGCGCATCGGGCAGAATTTCCCGTAGCGCCACCGCTTCCGCCAGATGCGCGGTAAAAAAGGTCGTGCAGCCCGCCGCCGCCAGGGCCGGCGCCACCCGCGCCGCACCCAGCCCATAGGCGTCGGCCTTCACCACCGAAGCGGCCTCCCCCTTGGTCATCCCCGCCAGCAGCCGCCAATTGGCAACGACAGCGCCGAGATCGATGTCGAGAAAGGCCGTCACATCATCTCATCATTATGGTGGGTATCGAGATTTTCGAACCTGGTGAACTCGCCTTCGAACAGCAAATCGATTTTGCCGGTAGGGCCGTGACGCTGCTTGGCGACGATCAGCTCGGCCTTCTGGTAAACGGACTGCATATCCGCCTTCCATTTCTCATGCGCCTCCTGATATTTCGCCTCGTTCTCGAAGGTGGTGATCTTCGGCTCGCGCTGCGCCAAGTAATATTCATCGCGGTAGATGAACATCACCATGTCGGCATCCTGCTCGATGGACCCTGATTCACGCAGATCCGAGAGCTGCGGGCGCTTGTCGTCGCGGCTTTCCACCGAACGCGAGAGCTGAGAGAGGGCAATCACCGGCACCGCCAGTTCCTTGGCGATCGCTTTCAACCCCTGGGTGATCTGGCTGATTTCCAGCACCCGGCTTTCCGGCTTGGTGCCCAAGGCCGGGCGCATCAGCTGCAAATAATCCACGATCACCAGCCCCAGCCCCTGGGTACGCTGCAAGCGCCGGCAACGGGTGCGCAAGGCGGAGAGGGTGATCGCCGGGGTATCGTCGATCACCAACGGCACATCCGCGATCTCCCGGCTGACCCGCACGAAGGTGTCGAAATCCTTGGTCGAGATCTCGCCACGGCGGATCTTGTCGCCCGAAACCCGCGCCTGCTCGGCCAGAAGACGGGTGGCCAGCTGGTCCGCGCTCATTTCCAGCGAAAAGATCGCCACGCATTGATTGGCCATGGCGTTCGGGTTCTCGGCCCGGGCATTATTCAGCATCGCCTTGGCGGCCCCGAAGGCAATCTTGGTCACCAGAGCGGTCTTGCCCATGCCGGGGCGCCCGGCGAGAATCACCAAGTCCGACTTATGCAGACCACCGGTGCGCTTGTTCAAATCCCGCAGGCCGGTATCCAGGCCGGAGACCGAGCCCTGGTTGCGGAACGCCTTTTCCGCCAGCTCGATCGCCGCGACCAGCGCGTCGTGAAAGGAGATCCCCTTGCCTTCGGCGCCGCCCTTGGTGGCGAGGTTGAACAAGGCCTGCTCGGAGCGCTCGATCTGCGCCTTGCCGTCCAGCTCGGCTTCCGAGGCGAAGGCGTCATTCACCATCACCTCGCCGATATCGATCAGTTGCCGGCGCAGCCAGGCATCATGGATCAGCCGCCCGTAATCGCCGGCATTGATGATGCCGACCATGGCGGAGAGCAGCTGCGCCAGATAGGCGGTGCCGCCCACCTCCTCCAGCACGCCGGAGTGCTCCAATTCGGCACGCAGCGTGATCGGGTCGGCCACCTGATTTTGCTCGCACCGCCGCGCGATGGCCTGAAAGATCCGGCCATGAATCGGGTCGGCGAAATGCTCGGGCGCCAGGAAGTCCGAAACGCGCTCGAACGCCTTGTTATTCGCCAGAAGCGCGCCCAGCAGCGCCTGTTCAGCCTCGATATTACTGGGCGGGAGACGCGAGGGCAGGCCGGTGGAGGGAGGGTCGTAGGAGTCCATGCGCCTGTCTCATACCCCATGTCGCTTCCCCCCGCCAGGGCAGGCGACATGGATACAGCCTCGCCCCCGGTGTATAGCGGGGACAAGCAGGAGGCGCATCATGACCACCGCGGCGAAGCGGCATTTCGATCCGGCACGCCTGTTCCACCCGGCCTCCATCTGCCTCAGCGGCAGCCTGACCAGGCTTGGCGCAAAAGTGCTGGCGCATCTGCGCGCCGGCGGCTTTGCCGGCCCCATCGGCACGGCCGAGCATGATCCGGTAGTGAATGCCGATCTGGCGCTGGTCGCGGACGACGCGCCGGACATTCCGGCCGCCCTGGCCGCGCATGCGGCGCGCGGGGCGCGGGGCGCCATTGTCCTGTCTTATATGCAAGGCCCCGGCCTGCGCGAGATGGCGCTGGCGGCGGGCATCCGCACGCTCGGGCCGCATAGTTTCGGCATGGTGCTGCCCGGGCTGGGGTTGAATGCCAGCCCCCTGCCGTTTGTGCCGGGCAAAGGCCGGGTGGCGCTGGTCGGCCAGTCCTCCGCCATCGCCCGCACGGTCATCGACTGGGCGGTGCCGAACAAGGTTGGGTTCAGCCATCTGATCGGCATTGGCGGCAATGATGCGACAATCGGCTTCGGGCTGGTGCTCGACCATCTCGGCCGTGACCCCGGCACGGCGGCAATCATGGTCGAGATCGACCGGCTACGCGACCCGCGCGCCTTTTTCTCTGCCGCGCGCATGGCGGCACGGCTGCGCCCGGTGGTCGCCATTGCCCCTGGTTTGCGGCTGAAGGACCCGAACGGTGGCGCCTATGCCGGGATGGAAGCCGCTCTGGCACGGGCCGGCGTGCTGCTCACCGCTTCGGTCAGCGAATTCCTGGCCGCGGCCGAGACGCTAACCCGGGTGAAGCCCGCCCGCGGCGAAACCCTCGCCATCGTCACCAATTCAGTCTCTCTCGGGCGCCTGGCCGCCGATGAGGCGCTGCGCGCCGGGCTGAAACTCGCCACCCTCTCCCCAGAATCGGCGCAAATCCTCAGCCTCGCCGCCAACCGGGTGCCGCCCGCCACCGGGCCGATTTTCGCTGGCAAGAAAAGCCCGACCGCGATGGCCGACATCGCCGCCCTGCTCTCCTCGGCGCCGGAGATTGGCGGCATTCTGGTCATCCACGCGCCTTCTGGCGAGGATGACGGCGCCGCGATCGCGGCGCTGACCGCCTGCGCGAAGACCGTGAAGATCCCGTTGCTGATCGCCGCCATGGGCGAGGCCACCGGGCTTGGCCACCGGCATACGCTGAGCCAGGCACGGCTGGCCTGTTTCGACAGTCCGGAGGCCGCCATCGCCGGGTTCCGGCATCTGCTGGAAAACCGCCGCAACCGGGCCCAGGCGCGCGAGCTTCCCGCCGCCGCGGTGCTGCAGGTACAGCCTAACAGCGCCAGCGTGATGGGACGCATCGAAGCCGCCCGGGCCGAGCGGCGCGACCAGCTGGTGCAGGACGAGGCGCTGGCGATCATCGGCGCCTATCATATCCCGACACTGGAGAGCCGCCACGTCAACACCCCGGGCGAAGCCGCCGCTGCCGCCGCGACGCTGGGCTTTCCGGCGGTCCTGAAACTCGCCCATCCGGACATGCCGACCCACCTGCTGGCCGGCTCCGTGGTGCTTAACCTGCCCGACCCCGACGCCGTTCTCGCCGCCGCCCGCGCGATTTTGAACCAGCTGCAGAGCCTGAAGGCAGATATCAGCAAGGCCGGTTTCGTCGTACAGGCGCAGGCGCCCCACGGCACCATGCTGCGGATCCGAGTCAGTGACGACCCGATGCTGGGCCCCGTGATCAGCTTTGGCGAAGGTGGCGGCGACCCTGAGACCATCTCCCATCTCAGCACCGGCCTGCCGCCGCTCAACCTCACTTTGGCGCATGCGATGATCCACCGCGCCCCGATCGCGCGCCAGTTGGTGGCGCATCGCGGCCAGGCGGCGGCGGATGAAGAGGCCATCGCCGCGACCTTGGTCCGGGTCTCGCAGCTGATCATCGATACGCCTGAAATCCAGGCGCTCGATATCGACCCTCTCTTCGCCTCACCGCTCGGCGCGGTGGCGGCCAGCGCCCGCATCTGGCTGCGCCCTGCCGGCGCCGCGCGCCCGGCTCTGGTCATCCCGCCTTACCCGAGTGAGCTGATCCGCCATTACACCGCCCGCGGCCAGAATTTCCTGCTGCGCCCGATCCGCCCCGAGGATGCCGACGCCCATGCCGCGATGATCGCGCGCTTCTCCTCGGAAGATATGCGCTACCGGTTTTTCTCACCGATGAAGCAATTGCCGATCGAGCAGATCGTGCGCCTCGCCGATGTCGATTATTCCCGCGAGATGGCGATGATCGCCGTGCATGAGGCGACGGGCGACACGGTCGGCGTCGCCCGGCTGGTCTGCAACGACACCGATGGCACCTCGGCCGAATTCGCCGTCGCCATCGATCCCGGCGCCAAGACCTTCGGCCTCGGCACGGCGCTGATGAAAAGCGTCATCGAATGGGGCCGCGCCCAGGGGTGAAAGAGATTTCCGGCCAGATTCTGGCGGATAACGCGCCGATGCTGGCCTTCATCAAACGGCTCGGCTTCAGCCTCGCCCGCATGCCCGAGGAACCGGACATCATGGAAGCCACCCTCGCCCTCTGACCGCCGCCCGCTGCCCCCGCCAGCGGCGATGGCCTGCCATGCCTGACCAATCCTGGCTTTTCGTACAGATTTCCAACAATTCCTCTTGAACTCCCCGCCCCGTCATGCTTAAGCCGCGCCTTCCCTGCCGGGTGCGTGGCATCGTGCCCGGCTATGCTCACCCCAATTCCGGGCGGCCCTGACCAGGGCCTGAGCTGATCAAGCCAGAGGGGGACATATGCCGTTATATGAAACCGTGGTGATCGCGCGCAGCGAGATCACCCAGGCGCAGGCTGACGCCGTCGCCGACGCCGCGATCCAGACCATTGAAACCGATGGCGGTGCCATCCAGAAGCGCGAATATTGGGGCCTGCGCCCGCTCGCGTACCGCATCAAGAAGAACCGCAAGGGTCATTATATCCTTCTGGGCCTCAATGCGCCGTCCGCCGCCGTGCAGGAAATGGAGCGCCAGCTGACCCTGAATGAAGACGTGCTGCGCTTCATGACGGTGCGCGTCGAAGAGATCAACGAGGAGCCCTCCGCGATTCTCTCCCGCAAGGCTGATGAGCGTGACCGCAATTTCCGTGGTCCGAAGCCGGCTGGCCGCTTTGAATCCGGCCGCAAGCGCGGCTTCGACGAGCGTGAGGAATTCCGCGCCCGCGACGAATTCCGCGCCGACCGTGACGAGTATTCCGCTGAGGAGGACGTCTAATGTCCGAGACCAACGAACCGACCACCGGCCTGCGCCGCCCCGCCGTTGGCGCCCGCCGCCCGTTCTTCCGCCGGAAGAAATCCTGCCCATTCTCCGGCCCCAACGCGCCGGCGATCGATTACAAGGATGTGCGTCTGCTGTCCCGCTTCCTCTCGGAGCGCGGCAAGATCGTCCCGTCCCGCATCACCGCCGTCTCCGGCAAGAAGCAGCGTGAGCTGGCGAAAGCCATCAAGCGCGCCCGCTTCCTGGCGCTGCTGCCGTATGTGCTGAGCTGAGGAAGGATAGAGACCAATGGCAAACATTGAACTGATCCTGCTCCAGCGCGTCGAGAAGCTGGGCCAGATGGGCGAGCTGGTGAAGGTGAAGCCGGGCTATGCCCGCAACTTCCTGCTGCCACAGGCGAAAGCCGTGCGCGCCACCAAGGCGAACAAGGAGCGCTTTGAGAATGAGCGCGCTCACCTCGAAGCGCAGAACCTGAAGCGCCGCGAGGAAGCCGAGCGTGTGGCCGAGCGCGTCGATGGCCTGACCGTGACCCTGATCCGCCAGGCCTCCGAGGCCGGCGCGCTCTACGGTTCCGTCTCCAGCCGCGACATCGCCGAAGCCGCCACCGCGGCCGGCCTGGGCATCGAGCGTAGCCAGGTCCTGCTGGTGCACCCGATCAAGAATCTGGGCATTTCCGCCGTGCGCGTCGAGCTGCACCCGGAAGTCCATATCGAGATCAAGGTGAACGCCGCCCGCTCCGTCGAAGAGGCAGAGAAGCAGGCGCGTGGCGAGACCATTGCCCGCGAGGAAGACGAGCAGCCGGATCTCGGCCCGCTCTTCGGCCAGGAAGAAGAGGAACCGGCGGCCTAATCAGGCCCCGCACTCATTCCCGCGTCCCGTCGATTAAAAGAGGCCCTTGCAAAAAATGTAGGGGCCTTTTTTCTTGAACATCTTCTTTTAGCGGTGGTTAATAACTAGCTACGTTCAGTCTTGAGACAAGGAGACTGACGTGATCTGGCTGTATCGAAAGCTTTTGGATCGCTGCCTAGTCAAACTGGTGCGGCGCGGTTCCCTCCTCGTATTGTGGCCCGACGGGTCACGGACCGAATATGGAGGGAGCGAGGGGTTCAAGGCCGGTATACGGCTCAAAGACAACGAAGCCGTTAAGGGATTGGCCCTAAATCCAGGCCTCGCCGTCGGCGAAGCCTACATGAACGAAACCTTGATCCCGCTGAACTGTTCCATCCACGACGTATTGTGCGTGATGATGGATAATCTCCAGGACACCAACCTTCCCATCCTGAAAATCGCGGAAAATGCCGGGCGCCTGATGAGGCCCATCCTGCAGGCGAACAACGCCATCCGCTCCAAGAGCAATGTCGCCCATCATTATGATTTGAACGGGCGGCTCTATTCCCTCTTTCTCGACCGCGACCGGCAATATAGCTGCGCCTATTTCACCTCGGACGAGGTGACCCTGGAAGAGGCGCAGCTGGCCAAGAAGCGTCACATCGCCGCCAAGCTGAAGCTGGACCGGCCTGACCTCGAAGTGCTTGATATCGGCTGTGGCTGGGGCGGAATGGCCCTCACCTTGGCCAAGGAGTTCGGCGCCAAGGTCACCGGCATCACGCTCTCCGAGGAGCAGCTGGCCGCCGCCCGTGCCCGCGCCAAGCAGGAAGGGCTGGAAGATCGCGTCAATTTCGAACTGATCGATTACCGCGCCATGGACCGGCAATTCGACCGCATCGTCTCGGTCGGCATGTTCGAGCATGTCGGCGCGCCGAATTACGAAACCTTCTTCAGGACCGTGAAATCCTGCCTGAAGCCGGATGGCGTGGCGCTGATCCACTCCATCGGCCGCTTCGACGGGCCCGGTGCCACCAACCCCTGGATCGCCAAATATATCTTCCCCGGCGGTTACTCCCCTGCCCTCTCCGAGGTTCTGGGCCGGTGGAGAAAGCGGGGCTGCGTACCACGGATATCGAAATCCTGCGCCTGCATTACGCCAAGACCCTGGCGCATTGGCGCCGGCGCTTCGCCGCCAACCGGGATACGATCGCCTCGCTTTATGACGAACGCTTCTGCCGGATGTTTGAATTCTATCTCTCCGGCTCCGAGCTGACCTTCCGCCTCTCCGACCATATGAACTTCCAGATCCAGCTGGTGCGCCAGCAGGAAGCCCTGAAGCTCACCCGCGATTATATGTACGACACCGAACGCCGCGCCGCACAGCTTGCCTCCGCCGCGGAATGACGGATAAGGGAGCCATGTGGCTCCCTTTTTCAAAGCCTAAAATTCCCGTGGTCCAGCTGCGCGGCATCATCGCCGCGCGGCCGGGCATGTTGAACCTCGAAGGCTGCGCCCCGTTGCTGGAGCGCGGCTTTGCGCTGGCCAAGAAATCCGGCCATCTGGTGCTGGCGATCGAGAGCCCCGGCGGCTCGGCCACCCAGTCTGACCTGATTGGCCAGCTGATCCGCCGCCGGGCTGAAAAAACTGACATCAAGGTCACCGCCGTGATCGGCGATCTCGGCGCCTCGGGCGGCTATTGGCTGGCCTGCGCGGCGGATGAGATCTACGCCTCGCGCCTCTCCATCGTCGGCTCCATCGGGGTGGTGACGGAGGGCTTTGGCCTCAGCGATTTCATCGCCCGCTATGGCATCGAGCGCCGCACCCTCACCGCCGGCGCGAACAAGCGCCGCAACGACATGTTCGCGCCGCGCCGCGCCGAGGACGAAGCCTTCACCCAAAGCCTGCTCGACGATATCCATGTGATGTTCAAGGACTGGGTCCGCAGCCGCCGTGGCAGCCGCCTGACCAGCGATGAAACCCGCATTTTCGATGGCGGCTACATGCTGGGCGAGCAGGCCAAAGCCCTCGGGCTGATCGATGGCTTCGGCGATGTCGAGCAAATCGTAAAAGCCCTCGGCGGCGAGAAAGCCCGCCCGCTTTGGCTGAAACCCAAGCCGCCGCGCGGCCTCTGGCGCCTGATTTTCCGCAACGCGGCGGAAGCGATGCTGGATGTCGCCGAGGAACGCGCCGCAAGCATCCGAGTCAAATGACCATGTCCAGCCTGACCACCCGCCGCGCCACCCCGGCCGACACCGACTTGTTCCTGCAAATGTGCCGGGATTTCCACCTGGAAGACGGCTCCCCGCTGGATGCGGCCGGAGAAGCCACCATCGCCCATATCTGCGCGGGTGAAGCCCTGGCCCCCGCCTTTTTGCTCGAACATGAGGGCGCGCCAGCCGGCTTTTTCGTGCTCACGCTGGGCTACAGCGTCGAGAATGGCGGCACTGACGGGTTCATTGACGATATCTATCTGATCCCGGCTTTGCGCGGCCGGGGCTGGGCCGGCAAGCGGTGGGACTCGCCATCGCCGCGGCGCGCGAGGTTGGCATCCGCGTCCTGCTGCTGGAGGTGGAGGCGCATAATGAACGCGCCTACAGCCTCTACAGAAAAATGGGCTTCGCCGACACCAAGCGCCGCCTGTTGCGTCAGGTGATCGCGGAAGATTAGCGCCAGACTGTCAGCGCGCCGATAAATAGCAGCCCGAACACCACCGCCGCGACATTCAGCGCCAGAAATTTACCGAAACGCTGCCATCCCTGCCGGGCGGGGTATCGAAATCGATGTCATACTCGCTGGCCGGGGCGTGGGCATGGCCCTCCGGGTGGGTGCTGGTCATGTGAGGTTTCCCGCGTCGTCTGTTTCGTTGCGGAAAACCTATCCTCAGCCCTGTTTCGTAGGCAAGCTGATTTTGCGCGCCAGTTCCGCCAGCATCGCCGGGTAGAGCTTGTGCTCCTGCTCCAGCACCCGTGCCGCCAGCGCCGCCTCGTCATCGCCCGGCAGCAGCTTCACCCGCGCCTGGCCCAGAACCGGGCCTTCATCCATGCCTTCCGTCACCAGATGCACGGTGCAGCCATGCTCGGCCTCGCCCGCCTCGATGGCGCGCTGATGCGTATCCAGCCCGGGAAATTTCGGCAGCAGCGAGGGGTGGATATTCAGCATCCGCCCCGCCCAACGCTGCACCAGCCAGGGGGTGAGCAGCCGCATATAGCCAGCTAGGCAGATAATCTGCACATCCCGCGCCCGCAGTTGCGCGTCGATCGCCCGCTCATGCGCCTCACGGTCCTTGCCGAACGGCTTGGCCGGCACGGCCATCGCCTCAACGCCAAGCCCGCGCGCAATCTCCAGCCCGGCCGCCTCCGGCTTGTTGGAGAGCACCAGCACGATCTCAGCCGGAAACTCTGGCGCTTGCGCGGCCTTCACCAGCGACACCATGTTGGAGCCGCGTCCGGAGATCAGAATCGCAACGCGCGGCTTCATCAGGCGAAGAGCTTATCCTGGCCTGCGACGACGATGCCCTCTTCGGCGGTGACATGGCCGAGCAGGAAAGGCTGCTCGCTAGCCTCACGCAGCAGCGCCATCGCGGCCTCGGCATCGCTGACGATCAGCGTCATGCCCACGCCGCAATTGAACACCCGCAGCATCTCTTCCGGCGCCACCTTCGCGGTCTGCGCCAGGAAGGAGAAGATTTCCGGCATCGCCCAGGGCCGTTCAGCCTGGCGCCGCAGCCCTTCGGCAGCGCACGCGGCAGATTGCCCGGCAGGCCGCCACCGGTGATATGCGCCGCCGCCTTCATCAGCCCGGCCTTATGCAGCGCCAGCATCGGCTTCACGTAAATGCGGGTCGGGGTGGTCAGCAGCTCGGCCGCGCGCTGGCCGAGGATCTGCGAATCCCACCCCAGCCCGGCATCCTGCATGATCCGGCGGACCAGCGAGAAGCCGTTGGAATGCACGCCCGAGGAGGGCAGCGCCAAAATCGCATCTCCCGGCGCCACGCCGGCCGGCAGCAGCGCCCCGCGCTCAGCCGCCCCCACGGAGAAGCCGGCCAGATCATAATCGCCCTTGGCGTACATGCCCGGCATTTCCGCCGTCTCACCGCCCACCAGGGCGCAATCGGCCTGCTTGCAGCCCTCGGCGATGCCGGCGATGATCCGCTTGGCGGCATCCACATCCAGCGCCCCGGTGGCGAAATAATCCAGGAAGAACAAAGGTGCCGCACCCTGCACCACCAGATCATTCACGCACATCGCCACCAGATCGATGCCGACATAGTCGTGGATCCCGGTCTCGATGGCGATTTTCAGCTTAGTGCCGACGCCATCGGTGGTGGAGACCAGCACCGGGTCGGTAAAGCCCGCCGCCTTCAAATCGAACAGCGCGCCGAAGCCGCCCAGCCCGCCCATCACGCCGGCACGGGTCGTCGCCTTGGCCATCGGCTTGATGGCTTCCACCAGCGCGTCGCCCGCCTCGATATCCACCCCGGCATCCCGGTACGTCACGCTAGTCATGTCAGCCTCCGATGCGCTAAGCCAGCGCCATGGCGCTGCTTCAAAATTCCGGCGAAATCCCGCCGCCTTTCAACACAGCCGGCGGGGCCGCGCAATCTTACCAGGGGCATGATGTACGAAAACAAGGCCGATATGCAGCGCTATAAGCGCGTGCAGTGGCAGCGTCTGGCGCTCTTGGTCGTGGTGATGGCCGCATGCTGGCTCTGCTTCCGGCTTTTCTCCTCGATCCTGCTGCCCTTCGTCGTCGCCGCCGGACTGGCCTATTTCCTTGATCCCCTGGTGGAACGCCTCGACGATCTCGGCATCAGCCGGCCCTATGGCACGCTGCTGGTGCTGCTGGCTTTCGGCGTGGCCGTACTTCTGTTCATTCTGCTGCTCTATCCGGTGATCGCGGCGCAGGCTTCATCCTTCATCTCCAACGTCCCCACCTATATCCAGACCGTCCAGGCGGATTTCGCCAGCCTGATGCGCAATCTGCAGCACCGCCTGCCCTATCAGCTGCGCACCAAGCTGCAGGATCTGGCCTCCAACCAAGCCGATACGCTGGTGACCTATGCCGGCAAGGCCGCCTCCAACATCATCGGCAGCGGTTTCGCGGTGGTGAATGTGCTCACCCTGCTCATCGTCACCCCGGTCGTCACCTTCTATTTCCTGCGTGACTGGCCGAGCATCATCCGCCATGTCGATAGCTGGCTGCCGCGGCCTTATGAAGGTCTGATCCGCGCCCAGGCGGTGGAGATCAACAAGATCCTCTCCGCCTGGATCCGCGGCCAGGCGATCTGCTGCCTCGCCCTGGCCGCCATCTACGCCATCGGCCTCACCGTGATCGGGCTGGATCTCGGGCTCATCGTCGGGCTCACTGCCGGCATCCTCTCCTTCATCCCCTATGTCGGCACGCTGCTGGGCGGCATCACCGCGATGCTGCTGGCACTCAGCCAGAATCAGGGCTGGCATGGGGTAATCGCGGTGCTGATCGTCTTCGCCGTCGGCCAGGGGCTGAATGACTATATCATCCAGCCCCGCTTCCTGGGCGACCGGGTCGGCCTCTCCGCCGTCTGGGTGATCTTCGCCTTGTTCGCCGGTGGCGCCGCGTTCGGCTTCCTCGGCATCATGCTGGCGGTGCCGGTCACCGCCACGCTGGGGTCCTCACCCGCTTCTGGCTGCGCCGCTATCTGCTCTCGCCACTTTATCTCGACGCTCCGCCCGAATGAGGCAACTCGTCCTGCCCTTCGCGGAATTGTCGCTGCCTTATACGGAGGAGGATTTCTGCCCCGCCCCTCCAACGCGGCCGCGCGCGAATGGCTGGCCCGGCCGGAAGCCTGGAGTAATGGAAGGCTGGTGCTGTGGGGCGAGGCCGGCTGCGGCAAAACCCATCTGCTGCATCTCTGGGCGCAGAGCCAAGACGCGCGCATTGTCGATGGCGCCTCGCTGCGCGGCCTCATCCGCCCCACCCGCCCGGTGGCGGTGGACGATGCCGATCTCACGCCCGAACCCACCGCCCTGCTGCACCTGCTCAACGCTGCCGCCGAGGACGGGCTGCCGGTCCTGCTCGCCTCCCGCCCGCCGCCGATCCGCATGGGCTACAAGCTGGCGGACCTGACCAGCCGCTTGCGCGCCTCCGCCAGTGTCGAAATCCGCGCCCCGGAGGATGAGTTGCTGGAAGCGCTGCTCACCCGCCTGGCCGCCGCCCGCCAGCTCAGCCTGCCCCTACCAGTACGCAACCTGCTGCTCCTGCACCTCCCCCGCGCGCCCGCCTTTTACCGCGAAGCCATCGCCCGGCTGGACCGGCTGGCGATGGATCGCGGGGCGCGCATCACCCGCCCGATGGCCATGGAAATCCTGGCGGAGATCGCCTCCGACGCGTAAAGTTTTTACTCAATCATAACATGTCATCTTTGATGACCTTGGTATAAATCGGTCATGGACCAGCAGAATCCCCCGCCTGTCGTTGAAACCGCGCCCGACCATGCGATCGGGCTGCATGACCCCGCCCGCTTCATCAACCGGGAACTCTCCTGGCTGGATTTCAATTTCCGGGTGGTCTCGGAGGCGCGCAACGCCCGGCACCCGCTGCTTGAGCGGCTGCGCTTCGTCTCCATCAGCGCCTCCAACCTGGATGAGTTCTGCTCCGTCCGCGTCGCCGGGCTGATCGGCCAGGCTCGCGCCGGGGTGCTGGAACATTCCGCCGACGGCCTCACCCCCGCCCAGCAGCTGCAGGCGATCAAAATCCGCTCGCGCGAGCTGATCAACGCCCAGCAATCGGCGTTTGATGAGGTGCGGGGCCTGCTGGCCAAGGCCGGGCTGGTGGTTCTGGCCGCCGCCGAGCTGACCACGGACGATGCCAGCTTCCTCGATTCCTATTTCATGGAACGCGTCTTCCCGGTGCTCACCCCGCTGGCGGTGGACCCGGCGCACCCCTTCCCCTTCATCCCGAATATGGGGCTGGTGATGGCGCTCTCCCTGGCGCGCGACGATGATCGCGGCCAGATGTCGGCGCTGATCCCGCTGCCCAGCCAGATCGAGCGCTTCATCCGCCTGCCCTCCGGCACCGGCCCGATCCGCTTCATCATGCTCGAAGAGCTGGTGGCGATGAACATGCAGCGCCTGTTTCCCGGCTTCTCGGTCCAGGGCTCCGGCCTGTTCCGGCTGATCCGCGATACGGACGTGGAGTTCGAGGAGGAGGCCGAGGATCTGGTCCGCTCTTACGAAAGCGCGCTGAAGCGCCGCCGCCGCGGTGTCGCCATCCAGCTCACCATCCAGGCCGACATGCCCGATGATCTGCGCGAGCTGGTGATCGACGCGGTCGAGGCCCCGCCCGAGGAGGTCTACACCGAATCCGGCATCATCGGGCTGGTCGATGTGAAGCAGCTGATCGTCGATGACCGGCCCGACCTGCTCTTCGCCCCCTACACGCCTCGATTTCCCGAGCGTATCCGCGATTTCGCGGGGGATTGTTTTGCCGCCATCCGGGCCAAGGATATTCTGGTCCATCACCCGTTCGAGAGTTTCGATGTGGTGGTGCAGTTCCTCCGCCAGGCGGCCATCGATCCGAATGTCGTCGCGATCAAACAGACGCTCTATCGCACCAGCCGCGACAGCCCCATCGTCAAGGCGCTGATCGAAGCCGCCGAGGCCGGCAAATCCGTCACCGCCATGGTGGAGCTGAAGGCCCGCTTCGATGAGGAGGCGAATATCCGCCTCTCCCGGGCGCTGGAAGCTGCCGGGGTGCAGGTGGTGTTCGGCTTCGTGGGGCTGAAGACCCACGCCAAGCTCTCCTACGTGGTGCGGCGCGAGGCCGGCAGCTTGCGCGCCTATGCGCATTTCGGCACCGGCAATTACCACCCGATCACGGCGCGCATCTATACCGATCTCAGCTTCTTCACCTGCGATCCGGCGATGACCCGCGACGCGGCGCGGCTGTTCAACTACATGACCGGCTACGCCAAGCCGGAGGCCATGGAGCAGCTCGCCTTCTCACCGCTGACCACCCGCAAGACGCTGGAACAGCAGATCGACCACGAGATCGCCAATGCCAAGGCCGGCAAGCCGTCGGGCATCTGGCTGAAGATGAACTCGCTGGTGGATGCCAAGCTGATCGACCATCTCTACGAGGCCAGCCGGGCGGGTGTGCCCATCCAGGCGGTGGTGCGCGGCATTTGCTGCCTGCGCCCCGGCGTGCCGGGCCTCTCCGAGACGATCAAGGTGAAATCCATCGTCGGGCGCTTCCTGGAGCATTCACGGATCTATATTTTCGCCAACGGCCAGGCCATGCCCTCGCGCGAGAACAAGCTGTTCATCTCCAGCGCCGACTGGATGGAGCGCAACATGGATTTCCGCGTGGAAACGCTGGTGCCGATCCATAACCCCACCGTGCATGCGCAGATCCTGGACCAGATCATGGTCGTCAATCTGCGGGACGACGCGCAGAGCTCCGAGTTGCGCGCCGATGGCAGCTGGGTGCGCGTCACCGCCGGCGACCCGCCAGCCTCCGCGCATGACTACTTCATGACCAACCCCTCTCTCTCCGGCCGCGGCTCCGCCCTGCATGGCGGCCTGGCCACTGAGCGGGTGAAGCCAAAATACAAACGCCGGATGGACTAGCGGCGCCCGCCAAAGGTGCAAAGCGGGACGGAAATTCCCGCTCCGCCATGCCCGCTTGAGGCTGGATTTTTGGATTTCCCTGTGCCATACGCCCAACCGGCCGCACAGGCTCATGCCGTCCTAGCTCAGTTGGTAGAGCAACTGATTCGTAATCAGTAGGTCGCCGGTTCGATTCCGGCGGACGGCACCAGGTTTTCCAGGAAAACAAAGATTTCAGTCGAACCTGCGCATGACGCGGGAGACGCTTCGAAATCACGGACCTTATGCGGACCAGCCGAAAAAAGAATATCTTTTTTCCGCCGCCGCGCGGCGGGAATGGCCATCAATCCGTGAAATCGGCCCGCGTCTTCGCCCGGCGCCAGCGCTCGCGCTCGTGTCGCTTGAGTTCAGCCCGCAGCGCCCGCTGGCGCGGCGGGGATCTGGTTTTCGGGTATTGCGCGACCCGCGCCATCCGCTGCGCCTGACAGAGCGATCCAGCACGGGCCTCACACCGATTTTTAATCAAAAATGAGACAATTTTATATTTATCACAGATAATTGTCTCGAATAACGAGAAAATTTGTTTCTAATTTATTTACTTTTATACATTCATCCTGAATAAAAGCCGCGCTTTCGCAATGTTTCCTGCTTTTCGTCGCAGTGAAAAATTTTTGATCCGGAGCGTTTTATGGCCAATACACTTGTTTCAACCACCTTCTCCAACGCGGTGTTCAGCCCTGCTTCCGGCGTTTCCGGTGGCGAGACGATTTCGGGCCATCTTTTCGCGACCTATAACAGCGCCGGGACCTTGATCAGCGAGACAGGCACCATCTCCCTGACGGAAACGCTGACCGCCGGCGGCGTCACCACCGAGACCTTCACCCTGAACAACGCGGGGACACTTGTCGGCAATCAATCCAGCGGCAGCGGGATTAATTACAACACCTCGAACGGCACGAACTCGGGGTACGAGATTTTCATTCCCGAGGCCTCGTCCTCCGGAACCGGACCGACCTTTACGGATCTGCATCTGGACTGGAATTCGGCCACCAACCCGGTCTTCTTCCTGGGCCAGGAAACCAACACGACCAGCGGGAACGCGCAATATTCGGCCTTGATGCAAGGCTACAACGCGCTGACCCTGACCTCGAGCGGCACCGAGGTCAGCACCGTGACCACCCTCTGCTTCTATGCCGGCGTCCGCCTGGCCACCCCGACCGGCGACGTGCCGGTAGAGTCACTCCAGCCGGGCGATCTCGTGCTGACGCGCAATGGGCCGATGAAGGTGCGCTGGCTTGGCCAGAGCCACGTCTCCACCCGCTTCGCTGATCCGCTTCGCACGCTGCCGATTCGCATCACCGCCGGGGCGCTGGGCGCCGGCCTGCCGAAGCGCGACTTGCTGCTCTCGCCGGACCACGCGATTTGCCTGGATAATATATTGGTGCAAGCGAGCGCCCTGGTGAACGGCACAACCATCCTGCGGGACGCGAATGTGCCGGAATGCTTCACCTATTATCATGTTGAGCTGAGCAGCCATGAGCTGCTGCTGGCTGAAGGGCTGGAAGCGGAAAGCTTTGTCGATAATGCCGAGCGTCGGAGTTTCCATAATTGGGATGAGCGCACCGCGCCCCTGGCGCCGATCGCCGAAATGGACATGCCGCGCGTGAAGTCCGCCCGTCAATTGCCCGCTGCCCTGCGGCAGCAGCTGACGGCCGAGGCCGCATAGAGCCTCAAGCTTTTAGCTTGAGGCTCTATGTTTTGTTTTAGCGAGCAATGGGCGTCCAAGGTGGGACGGATCGCCCCACCTTGCGTTCACGCTTGCGCATGGCTCAGTACAGAGGCGGTTTTAGGAGGCCGTGAGATGGCGGAAGAGGTGGGATTCGAACCCACGGTACGCTTGCACGCACGGCGGTTTTCAAGACCGCTGCCTTAAACCACTCGGCCACCCTTCCAGCGCCGCCGGGCGTTTATATCCACCCGGCGGCCATCCTTTCCCGCGTCAGGCCTCCAAGGTCAAGCGCACCCCGAGCCGCCCGGCCAGATCCTGGATGAACTGCCAGGCCACCCGCCCGGAGCGGCTGCCCCGCGTCATGCTCCATTCCACCGCCGCCGCGCGCAGCTCAGCCGTCTCGATCGGCAGCCCGTAGGCCGCCGCATAGCCCTCGACCATCGCGAAAAACTGCTGCTGGTCGCCGTTATGGAAGCCGATCCACAGCCCGAACCGGTCGGAGAGCGACACCGCCTCCTCCACCGCCTCGCCGGGATTGATCGCGGTCGAGCGCTCATTATCGATCATGTCGCGCGGCATCAGATGCCGGCGGTTGGAGGTGGCATAGAACAGCACGGTCTCCGGCCGCCCCTCGATGCCGCCATCCAGCACGGATTTCAGCGCCTTGTAATCGGCATCGCCCTTCTCGAAGGAGAGATCGTCGCACAGGATCAGGCTGCGGCGCCGGGCGGCGCGCAGCACATTCAGCAGTGCCGGCAGCGAGCCGATATCCTCGCGGTGGATCTCGATCAGCGCCAGCGAATCCTTCAGCTGCCGGTTGGCCTCGGCATGGGCCGCCTTCACCAGCGAGGATTTACCCATCCCCCGCGCGCCCCAGAGCATGGCGTTATTCGCCGGCAAGCCCTTGGCGAAGCGCAGCGTGTTCTCCAGAATCAGCGCCTTCTGGCTCTCCACCCCCTGCAGCAGCGAAATCTCCACCCGCGAGACCTGCTTCACCGGGCTCAGCCCGCCAGAGTGCGGATGCCAGACGAAGGCATCCGCCTGCATCAAATCCGGGGTGCGCGGCGGCGGCGGCGCCAGGCGCTCCAGCGCCTCGGCGATCCGGCGCAACAGGTCATCATCCATTCTCGTCTCCTCCTGTTGACTGCATCGGCGCGCACCCTATGGTCCGCGCAACTTCACGGCAACCAGGAGTGCCCATGTTCATGTCCGCCGCTTATGCGCAAACCGCTTCCGGCGCCGCCGCCTCCGGCCCCGCCGGAATCGCCGCGCTGATGCAGTACGCGCCGATCGTCCTCATCGTCATCGTCTTCTATTTCCTGCTCATCCGCCCGCAGCAGAAGCAGCAGAAAGAGCTGAAAGCGAAGCTCGGCGGGCTCAAGCGCGGCGACAAGGTCGTCACCGCCGGCGGCATCGTCGGGCTGGTGAAGAAGACCGCCGAGGGCTCCAACGAGATCGAGGTCGAGATCGCCCCGAACGTGACAGTGAGCATCGTGCGCTCGACCATCACCACCGTGCTGGCGCCGGCCGCGCCGGCCAATGACTCGGTGAAGAAGTAAGACGGAACTTGGGGCTTTTTGAAAAAAGCCCCCACCCCCAAACTTTTACTCCCCTAGGCCGCTGCCTTGGCGCCGTTCGCGCTCAAGGGGAACAGCATGGCGACATTGCAGCGCTCATAGCGCGCCCCGAATTCCCGCATGATGCCCTCGTCATGCCGGAAGCCCAGCTTCTCATATAGATGCACGGCGGCGGCGGATCTGCTGTTGGACAGCAGATAGAGCCGCCTCGCCCCAGCGCCCGCACCCTGGCGATCATCTCGCGCAGCAGAAACTCCCCCGCCTTGCGGCCCCTTGCCGCCTCCAGCACCCCCATCTTGCCCAGCTCATACTGGCCCTCGCCAGTCTTCAGCAGCGCGCAGGTGCCGACCACCCCGAGCCCCTGCGCCTCGACGAACCAGATCTCCCCGCCCTTTTCGATGATCCGCGCCCGCGGATGATCCAGCACGTCGAGATCCGCGGGCTCCAGCCGGTACATCGCCTCGATCCATTCCCGGTTGATGGCGCCGAACAACGCCGCCCGCTCATCGCTGAAGGGCAGCAGCCGCAGCCCGGCCGGGGCAAAACGCTGGTGCAGCGGCTTTTGCGCCAAAGCCGTCTCGATCGCATCGATCTGCGCCAGAAACTGCGTCTCCATCCCGGCCAGCAGATCCCTCACCGCCGCCTCCACCTGCGGCCAGACCAGCGCCTTCGAGCAGGCCATATCCGCCTCGCCCCGCGCGGTGAGCGAAACCGTCTTGTGCCGCTGGTCCTTATGCAGCCGGTCGATCGCCACCAGCCCCATCTGCGCCAGCTTCGCCGCGTTGCGGGTGATCGCCGGCTGGCTCAGCCCCATCGCCTGGGATAATTCCCCGATGGTCTGCGGGCCATACGCATCCAATGTCGCCAACAGCGAATATTGTGCGGGCTGGATCTCCAGCCCCACCGCGCCGCCGAGTGCCGCCACATCGCCCTGCATCCGCTCCGCCAGCCGCTTCAATCGGCTGGCCAGAAACAAAGCCGGACGCTCCTTCAGAATATCGCCGCTCATTCCCGCACCATAAATATAACAAGACATATAACTTGCTATGTTTTTGCGCTGGAAAGCCCCGCATGGCAATAGGGGGCTCTAAAATCAGTGGCTGCGGGCGGTGGTGTAACGCGCGACCCCGGCCAGGGCGGCGCGAACCTCGCTCTCGGGGAAGGCGGCAAGGCGGTTCACGGCGCTATCGATGAACGCATCCGCGCGGGCGATGGTGCGCGCCGTGCAATCATGTTTCTCGATCAGCTTCAGCGCGGTGGCCAGATCTTCCTCGGTCTGCTCGCTGGCTTCCAGCGTGCGCTGCCAGAAGCCGCGCTCGTCCGCATCGGCATCCTGCAGTGCCAGGATCACCGGATAGGTCAGCTTGCCCTCGCGGAAATCATCGCCCACGGTCTTGCCGAGCTGCGCCTGGTTGGCGGCGTAATCCAGCGCGTCATCCACCAGCTGGAAGGCCATGCCCAGATCCATGCCGAAATCGCGCAAGGCGGCGCAATCCTGCGCACTCGCCCCGGCAATCACCCCGCCCACTTCCGAGGCCGCCGCGAACAAAGCTGCGGTCTTGCCGCGAATCACCTCGAAATAGGTCTCCGGCGTGGTGGAAATATCGTTCTGGGTGGTCAGCTGCAACACCTCGCCCTCGGCGATGGTGGCGGAGGCGGAGGAGAGGATGCGCAGCACCTCCAGCGAGCCATCCTCGACCATCAGCTCGAAGGCGCGGGAGAACAGGAAATCCCCGACCAGCACCGAAGCCTTGTTGCCGAACACCGCATTGGCGGAGGCAAAGCCCCGGCGCAGCAGCGATTCATCCACCACATCGTCATGCAGCAGCGTTGCGGTATGGATGAACTCCACACAGGCGGCGAGATTGACCTGCCGCCCGCCGGTGTAGCCACAGAGCTTGGCCGCCGCGAGGGTGAGCAGCGGGCGCATGCGCTTGCCCCCCGCCGCGACGATATGCGCCGCCAGCTGCGGGATCAGCGCCACCGGGCTGTCCATCCGCGCCACGATGGCCTCGTTCGTCGCCTGCAGCTCTGCCTCCAGCAGCGCCGTCAGGCGGGCCAGCGCGTCGGTGGTCGGCTCTGTCGTCAAAGGGGTCGCATTGTCCAAAATCAGCGCCCTAACCTATCCAAGCAAATTGCGTTAGCACCATATCAGGCGGGTTGTCGGAAGGGTCAAGCGGGTGGTCGAGGATGAGACGAGTGCGGGCACGCTGCTGGGCGGGCGGCTGGCCTACCGGCAGCTGCGCGCCGGGCATCGCAGCGGCTTCGAGCCGGTGCTGATGGCCGCCTTCTGCCCCGCCCGCCCCGGTGTGCGCGTGCTGGAGCTGGGCACCGGCGCGGGGCGGCGCTGCTGTGCCTGCGCGCCCGGCTGGGCGGGATCACCGGTATCGGGGTTGAGCGTCACCCCGCCCTCGCCACCCTGGCCCAGGCGAATTTCACCGGCAATGGCTTTCACGATCTCGCTGGCTTGCAGGCGGATGCCACCCGCCTGCCCTTCGCAAGCCAGACATTCCAGCATGTGATGGCCAATCCGCCCTGGTTCGCGCCGGATGGCACACACTCCCCGATTCTACCCGCGCCCTGGCCCATCACGCCACCGCGGGGCTGCTCGCCGGCTGGATCGGCGAGGCGCTGCGGCTGCTGCGCGACCAGGGCAGCCTGACCCTGGCCTTGCCCGCCGCCAGCTTCGCCCAGGCCGCCAGCCTGCTGCGCCCGGCCTGCGGCGGCATCACCTTGCTGCCGCTCTGGCCGCGCGCCGGGGAGGCCGCGAAGCTGATCCTGCTGCGGGCCTGCAAGGCCAGCCGCGGCCCGGATGTGATCCTGCCCGGCCTAGCGCTGCACGATGAAGCCGGCATCACCGCCGCCGCGCAAGCCGTGCTGCGCGACGGCGCCGCGCTTGACGCGCCGTAACGCCCCCCCTAACGCCAGATCCATGCAGCGCGCCGCGAACCGTTTTCTCACCCTGGAAATCGCCCGGTTCATCGCTGCCTTCTGCGTCGCCACCGACCATCTGGCCGGGCTCGCCACCCGCAACGGTACCAGCGCCATGCCCTTCGGCTTTTCCCTGCCGCCGATCGCCGCGGTGCTGTTCTTCTTCGTGCTCTCCGGCTTCGTCATCCAGAGCGCCCATGCGCGCGACCTCGGCCAGATCGGCGCCCTGCCGCGCTATCTCTGGCGCCGGATCTGGCGCATCTATCCGCTCTACTGGCTGTCGCTGATCATGCCGCTCTGGTTTCTCTGGCACAGCAGCAGCCTGGCCTATCTGGCGCAGACCATCAGCCTGGCGCCAATCTCTTCCTTCTCTATGCCCGAGGCCAATCCCCGGCCTGGACGCTGCGCTTCGAGCTGGCCTTTTATATCATCTTCGCCCTCACCTTGCTGCCGCGCCTGGGCCGCTGGGTGCTGGGCATCTGGCTGGCGCTGCTGCTGCTCTACTGGTTCCCGCATCTGTTTCATGTCGTGGTGCGGCCCTATTTCCAAGCCTTGCCGGCCGGCTTCGCCTGGTATTTCTTCGGCATCCACGATCTGCTGTTTCTCTGCGGGGTGGAGGCCGCGACGCTCCTCGCCCGCCGCCCTTTGCCCGGCTGGGGGTTATGGGCGCTGCTCGGGGCTTCGGCGATCGCGGTACTGGTCCTACTCTCCCGCCAGCATTGGGGGTTCGACTATCCCGACCGCACGCTGGAACTCTTCACCGGCATTGGCTTTGCGGGGCTTATCCTGGCGCTGACCGGGCTGGAGCAAAGCCAGCGCCTCACCCCGCCGCGCTGGGGCGCCGGGCTGGGGGCGATGTCCTATCCGCTCTATCTGATCCATGCCGATTGCGGGGCGCTGCTGATCAAAACGCTGCAAGCCGCCGGGCTGTGGCATAGGCTGCCGGTGCCGGAGCTGTTCCTTTTGGAAATGGCACTCTCACTCACCGCCGCCGCTTTGCTCGCCTTTCTGATCGACAAGCCCTTGCAGCGCCTCGCCCGCCGGGTGGTCTAACCCGCTATTCCAGCGCCAGACAGGCGGCCAGCGGGTCTTCCAGCGCGTTGATGTTGGAGAGCAGATGGATCGCCCGCTCCGGATGCTCATCCTCATCGCCGAGCAGATCAGAGGAGACGCTCAGCGTTCCATCCCACAAAATCCGCACATTCAGCGGCCGCGAGACCGGGGCCTGCACCTGCACCCAGCCGCGGCGCTCCGGCGGCTGGCTCGACGGCGCGGGCGGCGGCGGCGGGGCGTTGCGGTCATAGCCGCGTCCGCCCGGCGGCTGAAACAGCAGCACCCGCTCAGCCGGGAAGGCGCTCAATTCCCGCGCCAGCCAGGCCCATTCATCGGTCGAGAGAAACTCCGCCTGGCGGAAATCCTGCGGGATCTGCGGCCCGTCGAACGTATAGCGAATTTCCACCTGCCAGGCCTGCTTCTCCTCGAGCAGGATGCGCGCCAGCCCGGGCAACTCCTGCAGATTGGCGCGATAGGCCATCAGATTATAGCGAATACGCGGCGCCCCGACGTCTGCCCGAACACCTCCAGCAGCAGCGCCAGATTCTCCAGGAAAATCCCCTGGCGCGCGCCCTTGCGCATGCGCTCATAGACATCCTTGTCGAAGCTCTCCAGCGAGATATTGATATGGTCCAGCCCGGAGCCGGCCAGCGCCTCGAAGAACTCCCGCTTCTGCCGCTTGGCCAGATTAGTGGTAAAGAACAGCTTGCGCCGGTATTCACGCGGCACCAGGGCGATGAACTCCATCAACCTGGGATGCAAGGTCGCCTCATGCAGGCAGGAGAGCCAGAAATTCCCGTCCGGCACGTAGGGGATCAGCCGCAACGCCGCCTGGAAGGTCGCCTCCTCCATCACATTGGTGCGGAACGTCTCAGTGTAATCATAAACGCAGAACGGGCAGCGCAGATTGCAATTATTGACGATATCCAGCCGCACGCATTGCAGCGGGTGAAATTTCCGGTTCAGCCGGGGCGAGCGCTCCACCACATGCGCCGAGCCATGCACCCGCACGATCAGCGCCTCGCGCTCCACCTCGCTCAGTTCGCGGTCGAACAGCACGAAGAAGGCATTCTGCCCATCGCCCAGCCCGGCCTTGCGCAACATGTCGTTGGTCTGCGCCGCGACATGGCGTTGCAGCAGCACCTCACCGCCCGCCCCCGGCAGCAGCAAATCGATGACCACCCGGCGCGCCCCATCCGCCAGGTCCCGCACCCAACCGGCAACATGCCGCGTGCTGCAGGCATCGACAAAGCCCTGATACGGCCCCTGCCCCGGCGGGTCGGTGCGCAGATTCGGCGCCAGCTCCAGCCGGTGCGCCGCCCCTTGCGGGCGCACGTAAACCAGTTCGCGCTCAGCCTCACTCAGCGGCGGGTTGAAATGCGCCTCGAAGGCGTAGCCGCCATCGCCGACACCGACCTGCACCAGGATTTCGCTGAACCCGTCCGCGCGGCCGGAGGCCAGCACGCGCTCTGCTTCATCGCCCGGCAGCACCACCTCGTAGGCGAGACGCGCGTTGGCGTCGTTCACATCGCGCAGCCAGCCTTTCACATGCGCGATGCTGCGTTCATCGACATAACCTTGATAAAGCGGGGTCATCGCATTCATGCCGGGACAGTACGGCAAACCGGCCGGCGCGTACAATCGCGCCGGCGCCGCGGCGGCTTGACGCTCCCCCGGCCTTTGCCGAAAACCCCGGGCAGCATGAACGCTCCCACCGCCCCGGTCCGGCGAAGCTGCGCACGCTGGAAATTGGCCGCTTCATCGCCGCCAGCCTGGTGATGGCAACGCATCTCATCTGGTTCGCCAGGGCCTATGGGCTGGCGGGGCAGGCGGCACTGCTGGGCGGCTTCGTGCCGCCCGCGCCCTTCGCCGTGCAGTTCTTTTTCACGCTGAGCGGCTTTGTGATGGTCTGCGCGCATGGCCGGGAGTTTGGACAGCATGGGCCAGCGCGCGCTTCTGGTGGCGCCGGGCGCGGCGCGTCTATCCGATGTACTGGCTCTCCCTGCTCCTGGTGCTCTGCGCCCTGCGGGCGATGCCGGAAGCCGGGCGGGTGCTCGGGCTGGTCACGCTCGCCCCGTATTTCACCCCGGATATCGTACCCCCCGCCTGGTCGCTGCGGCTGGAGATCGCGTTTTATCTGCTTTTCGGGCTCTGCCTGCTGCCGCGAATCGGCCGCGCGCTGCTGGTCCTCTGGGTGGCGGGCGCGGTGGCTCTTACCTATTGGCCGCATCTGCAGGCGGACCTCGTGCCGCAGGCGCTGCGCGCGCATGCCGTGCTGTTCCTGTTCGGAACCAATTTCACCTGCTTTCACCTGCAATTCTTCGGCGGCATGCTGGCGGGCTGGCTCTACCAAACCCGCCCCCGGGCCCGCGCCTGGCCTGGGGCGTGCTCGCGGCCGGCGCGGCCGCGCTGCTGCTTTGTCTGCCGTTCCTGCACTGGGGCAACGCCTATTACACACCGGCCCTCGCCCCGGTGCTGTCACTGGGCTTCGGCGCGGTGGTGCTGGGGCTGGCGGCGCTGGAGACGGCTGGGGCGATCCGGCCGACCGCACTGGCGACGCGGCTGGGGGCCATCTCCTACCCGCTTTATATCCTGCATGGCAGTTTTCTGGCGCTCTTCACCGCCTTGGCCGCGCCATCGCGCCTGCATCTCGGGCAAGGCGGGCAATATGCGCTCCTGCTCGGGGCGATGCTGGCCATTTACGCGCTCAGCGCCGCCGCCGCCTTTTTCATCGACCAACCCTTGCAACGCCGCCGCCGGCGCGCCTGAGCACAGGCCCGCGCCCTGGCCCCAAACCCGACTCAGAAAATCTTCCCAGACTTGATCTGGTCTGGATTGCGCGTCCGCCCACTATATGTTGTTATGCGCTTCCGTTTTTGACCCTCTGGAGTATCGGCAGCGATGAACATGATGACCAAGCCGGAAGCCCCGCTGCTCGATGACGGCGTGCAGATGCCGGGCCGCTTCCGGGTCAATGTCGATCGCAGCCGCGATTCGCTGCTGACCGATTTCGGCCGCGCCACGCTGGACGACCGCTATCTGCTGCCCGGCGAGGGCTATCAGGACCTCTTCGCCCGTGTCGCCTCCTATTATGGCGACGACCAGGCCCACGCCCAGCGGCTTTACGACTACATCTCCAAAATGTGGTTCATGCCCGCCACCCCGGTGCTCTCCAATGGCGGCACGGATCGCGGCCTGCCGATCTCCTGCTTCCTCAACGAAGCCACCGACAGCCTGGATGGCATTGTCGGGCTTTGGAACGAGAATGTCTGGCTCGCCTCCAAGGGCGGCGGCATCGGCTCCTATTGGGGCAATCTGCGCTCGATCGGCGAGAAGGTCGGGCAGAACGGCAAAACCTCCGGCATCATCCCCTTCATCCGGGTGATGGATTCTCTCACCCTGGCGATCTCCCAGGGCTCGCTGCGGCGCGGCTCGGCGGCGGTCTATCTACCGGTCTGGCATCCGGAGATCGAGGAGTTCGTCGATATGCGCCGCCCGACCGGCGGCGATCCCAACCGCAAGGCGCTCAACCTGCATCACGGCATCCTGATCTCGGATGATTTCATGCGCGCCGTGGAGCAGGACGAGATGTGGGGGCTGCGCTCGCCGAAGGACCATAGCGTGGTGCGCTCGATCTCGGCGCGCGCGCTCTGGATCCGCATCCTCACCACCCGCATCGAGCAGGGCGAGCCCTACATCATCTATTCCGACCATGTTAACGATGCCCGCCCGCAGCAGCATAAGCTGGCCGGGCTGGAGGTGAAAACCTCCAATCTCTGCGCCGAGATCACCTTGCCCACCGGCATCGACCAATATGGCAAGCAGCGCACTGCAGTGTGCTGCCTCTCCTCGCTCAATCTGGAGACCTGGTTCGAATGGCACCAGGATGAGCGCTTCATCGAGGATGTGATGCGCTTTCTCGATAACGTGCTGGAGGATTTCATCCAGAAGGCGCCGGATTCGATGGAGCGGGCCAAATATGCGGCGATGCGCGAGCGCTCCGTCGGCATGGGGGTGATGGGTTTCCATTCCTTCCTTCAGGACAATTCCATCCCCTTCGAGAGCGTGATGGCGAAGGTGTGGAACACCCGCATGTTCAAGCATATCCGCGCCCAGGCGGATGCGGCCTCGAAAACCCTGGCGGCCGAGCGCGGCGCCTGCCCGGATGCGGCGGATTACGGCATCCAGGAGCGTTTCTCCCACAAGATCGCCATCGCCCCCACCGCCTCGATCTCGATCATCGCCGGCAATGCCTCGCCGGGGATCGAGCCGATCAGCGCCAATGTGTTCCTGCAGAAGACGCTCTCGGGCAGCTTCTCGGTGCGCAACCGGGCGCTGAAGAAGGTGCTCGCGGCGCATGGCTTCGACGACGAGGACACCTGGTCCTCGATCACCGTGAACAAGGGCTCGGTCCAGCATCTGGACTTCCTGAGCCCGCATGAGAAAGACGTGTTCAAAACCGCCTTCGAGCTGGACCAGCGCTGGGTGATCGAGCATGCCGCCGACCGCACCCCCTTTATCTGCCAGAGCCAGTCGATCAACCTGTTCCTGCCGGCGAATGTGAATAAGCGCGATCTGCACCAGATTCATTATCAGGCCTGGAAACGGGGGGTGAAATCGCTCTATTATTGCCGCTCACTCTCCATCCAGCGCGCCGATACGGTGTCCGAGAAGAAACCCACCGCCGCCCTGAAGCCCGCCGAGCCCACGGCAAATTACGAAGAATGCCTCGCCTGCCAGTAAGGCAAGACTTGTTATAAAAGTTTTGGTGCCGCTTTTCTCAAAAAGCGGCGAAAAACCGACGCCGATTGACGGAAAGCCGCGACATGACCGACCACGCCCCGAAGATGGACCTGCTGACCGAAAACCCGGTCTATAAGCCCTTCCGCTATCCCTGGGCCTATGAGGCCTGGCTGACCCAGCAGCGCGTGCACTGGCTGCCCGAGGAAGTGCCGCTGGCGGAGGATGTGCGCGACTGGCACAAGAAGCTCACCGAAGGCGAGCGCAATTTGCTGACCCAGATTTTCCGCTTCTTCACCCAGGCGGATGTCGAGGTGAATAATTGCTACATGAAGCAATATTCACAGGTCTTCAAACCCACCGAAGTGCTGATGATGCTCTCGGCCTTCTCCAATATCGAGACCGTGCATATCGCCGCCTATTCGCATCTGCTGGATACGGTGGGCATGCCCGAACTCGAATATCAGGCCTTCCTCAAATACAAGGAGATGAAGGACAAGTACGATTACATGCACAGCTTCTCGATGGAGAGCAAGCATGAAATCGCCAAAACCCTAGCCGCCTTCGGCGCCTTTACCGAGGGGCTGCAGCTCTTCGCGACCTTCGCCATCCTGCTGAACTTCCCGCGCTTCAACAAGATGAAGGGCATGGGGCAGATCATCACCTGGTCGGTGCGCGATGAATCACTTCATTGCGATTCGATCACGAAATTATTCCTCACCTTCATCTCGGAAAACCCCGAGGTGTGGTCCGAACAATTGCGCCAGGAGCTGTACCAGACCTGTGCCACCATCGTCGACCATGAGGACGCCTTCATCGATCTCGCCTTCGAGTTCGGGGCCGTGGAAGGGCTCACCGCCGCCGAGGTCAAGCGTTATATCCGCTATATCGCGGACCGGCGACTGGCCGGTCTGGGGCTCAACGCGCTCTTCCACGTCGAGAAGAACCCGCTGTCCTGGCTGGATGAAATGCTCAACGCCGTCGAGCACACGAACTTCTTCGAGAACCGCTCGACCGAGTACAGCAAGGCGGCGACCTCGGGCAGCTGGGAAGACGCCTTCGCCGATTTCGACACACCCACCACGGGAGGTTGAGATAAATTTTACGATATCGTACTTAAATTTCATTTAACGTCAACCTCTGGATGGAACGAATTTTTTCGTTCTTTTCCAGGGGCTTGTTTTTTCTGTAGCGCGAAGTCTAAATTTCTCTTAAGAATCACGCCGTGGAGAGTTCAACCCACACCTCCTATGAAAGGGAGGTGAATATTGAGAGCCCGGACTTGGCAGACTTCGCAGGACGCTTGACCTACATCATTACGGCAGCGCCCTGCCATCTTTTAAGCCGTTAAGTTAACGAAACGTTGTAAACTCGGATCGAAACGCACCATGTCAGGTTTTCAAGGCCCCGATGAAGAGTTTGAAGCTGGTGGCGCCCGCGCTTCGGGTGGCACGCCGCGCTATAGCCGCCGCCTGTCGGACAAGATTCTGCTCGCCTTCCATCATGCCTGCGATCAAGGCGATTACGAAATTGCCGAGCAGCTGCTGCGGATTCTTGAATCGATGCTGACCCGACGCACGGTTCCGCCGGATTCCAACCGCCGCAAGAGCATCGAGAGCTTGGTGGCGGCGCATGAGCGCCTCTGGCATCTGCGCCATCCGGACGAAGCCGTCGCCTGACCGGCCGCCCGCTCAGGCGACGTATTTGCGGAACATCTCGTAGCCATCGACGTGAAAGGCCAGGCCGGACCATTGGTTCCGCTGGTCGTACCAGATGCTGAGATGCAGCTTCCCGGTGACGTCGAAACGCTGTGCGAGAATGGTGCCGCCATTCGCGTCCGGTAGCTTGTTCCAGCCCGGCGAATTCACGATGGCCGGGTAGTGCCGCCCGGTTTCCACGTTCAGAATCATCGCCTGCAGCATGGCGCGGTTCCAGTAGGTGAGCGGCAGCATCGGCGGTGTGCCGGTATATTGATAATCCCCTGCCTTGGTCGCCTGCACCGCGAAGCCGCCGGGAATCGGGCTCGCCTGCACCGAAAGCAGGGTGCCGTTATGGTTCACCTGGCTCTGCAGCCCGACAAACGCATCCCCCCGCCATTGCTCCACGGCATGGCCGCGATAGCGAAACACCGGAATCCCGGCGATGGTCACCACCATATCCGCCTGGATATCCACCTTCAGCCCATCGCCATCCTGGGTGAATGTCATCAATTGTTCACCGATCGGCGAGCCATTGCGCAGAATCTGAAACCGCATCTGCCCGCTGGGCGGCACCGGCAGGGCGGAGACGGCTTGCGCCGGCGCCCATGGGGCCGCCGTCAACGCCGCTGCCCCCGCCAGAAATCCACGCCGCTCCAGCCTGCCTTGCATCATGCGCGTCTGCACTCCGTCCGGTTCATTTGCCGCCTGAGATAGGGGCGACAGCGCCCTTTTACCATGGCACAATCGCCCCATGCACCAGCTGATTCTCCTTCGCCACGCCAAGGCCGAACCGCAGGCCGAGGGCCAGTCCGACCATGACCGCGCCCTTACCGAGACCGGGCGCGAGGCGGCGCGGCGTGTCGGTGCCGCCATGCGCCGCGCCGGGCTGGCGCCAGAGGTGGTGCTGGTCTCCACCGCCACCCGCACCCAGCAGACGCTGGAAGGGCTGGAGGATGCGACGGTCTGGGATGAATGGCCGAATATCGACCAGCTGCCGCAGCTCTATATGGCCACCCCGCCGCAGATTTTGAACACGCTGCGCGACCTGCCGGAGACGGTGCGCAGCGCCATCGTCATCGGCCATAATCCCGGCCTGCACGAGCTGGCGCTGAGCCTGGCAGGGGAGAGCCGGGCGGATGCCACGCTGGCGCGGATCGATGCCGGCTACCCCACCGCCAGCCTCTCGGAATTCCTGGTCACCAGCAGCTGGCGCCAGCTCGGCCCCGGCACATCCAGCCTCAAACGCTTCCTGCTGGCCAAGGACCTGGCATAACGAAGGTTTCGGGGGCATCCGCGCCGCGGCCCCCGACTTTCATTTCACCCTGCCCGATGCCCGGTCAGCGCATCTCCGGCATCGCGCGGCAGCCGCGCGCAAAGCGGCGAGGCCAGCAGCGCCACTAGGCTGACCACGATGAAAGCGATATCGTAATCGCTGAGGCTGGGTGTGGCGTGCCCGGTCAGGAAGCTGGAAATCTCCAGGCTCGCCGCTCCCACCACCACCCCCATCGTCAAGGAGAGCTGCTGCACAGTGGTGTAGAGCGTGGTCGCGGCGGACATGCGCGAGCGCGGAATATCGCCATAGGCGATGACGTTATAGGCGGTGAATTCCAGCGAGCGGAAGGTGCCGGCCACCAGCAGCACCAGCGCCATCAGCCAGGCCGGCCAGGTTGGCGAGAACAGGGCGCTCGCCGCCAGCATCAGCGTCGCCGCCACCCCGTTCCAGATCAGCACCGAACGGAAGCCGAAGCGGGTCAGCAGCGGCGTCGCGGCCGGCTTCATCGCAATCGCCCCGGCGGCGGAGGCGAAGGTGATCATGCCGCTCTGCAAGGGGGTTTTGCCGAATCCCAGCTGCAACATCAGCGGCAGCAGAAACGGCACCGCCCCTACCGCCACCCGGAAGAAGGTGCCAGCGGTCAGCGAAATCGAGAAGGTCGGCACCCGGAACAGCGAGAAATCCAGGATCGGATTGGCGGCGTTGCGGGCGTGGCGCCAATAGCCAAGGCAGGCCAGGATACCGAGCAGGAAGGCAAGCAGCGTCCAGGGCAGCGGGATCAGCCCGCGCCCGATCGTCTCCATGCCGATCATCAGGAAGGCCATCGTCCCACCCGAGAACACCAGCCCCAGACGATCGAGCTGCCCGCCTCGCCCCTCCTCGCGCACATCGGGAATGAACATCGACACCGCGATGGCGCCGGCAATGCCGATCGGCACATTGATGTCGAACACCCAGCGCCAGGAGGCGACAGAGACGATCAGCCCGCCCAAGGGCGGCCCAGCACCGGGCCGAGCAGCGCCGGCACGGTCAACCAGGCCATCGCCGCCACCATCTGGCTGCGGCTGACCGAGCGCAGCAGCAATAGCCGCCCCACCGGCAGCATCATCGCCCCGCCCAGCCCCTGCACCACCCGCGCCGCCACCAGCACCAGCAAACTCGGCGCGATGCCGCAAAATACCGAGCCGAGGGTGAAGATGATCACCGCCGCGCGAAACACCTGCCGCGCCCCGAACCGGTCCGCTACCCAGCCCGAGGCCGGCACGAACACCGAAAGCGCGATGAGATAGGAGGTGACCGAAACGCTCATATAAAGCGGATCGATGTGAAAGCTTTTCGCCATCGCCGGCAGCGCCGTGGTGACCACGGTCGAATCCAGATTTTGCATGAACAAGGCCACGGCGATGATGATCGCCGTGGTCCGCATGCGTTTGGTGGGAACCTCCGGCTCGATCTCCTGCTCGATCTCGCTGCTCATGGATCGAGCGGCCTCGCCTCCTCCGCCAGCATCACCGGAATGCCATCGCGAATCGGGTAGGCCAGCCGGGCTTTTTCGCTCACCAGCTCCTGGCGGGCCCGGTCATAGGTCAGCGGCCCGCGCGTCACCGGGCAGACCAGCATTTCCAACAGGCGCGGGTCGATCCCCGGCTCATCCGCTTCAACACTCATCCCACCTCAACTCGCTTTCGGCGTTTTATCCTGCCCGGCCCGCCATCGAAGGCGTCGATCTCCAGCAAGGCACGCAAGGCCTCCGCGCGCTGCGCCGCGTCACGGGCTTCCAGTAAAGCCTGCTTTTCCTCAGGCGAAAACGGGCAAGCCATGCAGAGCGAGGTGACCAGGGCCGCGTCGCTCATCTGGCCGATCGCCTCCCAGTTCGCCTCCACCTGCGCCGCGGCGAAATAGCGGCCCAGCGCATCCAGCAAAATCTGCCGGGGAATGGCAGCGGGAGCGGCTCGGGCGAGAGATCCGCCGCATAGCCGGCCAGCCCCGCCTGCACCCGCCGATAGCCCCGGCGCAGGCCGGTCTCCTCAACGATGGTGAAGCGGATCACCCCGGTCAACGCGATCAGATAGCGCCCATCATCGGTTTCCTCGAAACTGGAAATCCGCCCCAGGCAGCCGGTGCGGTACAGGCCGGGACCGGTCTCGCCCTGCGCCAGCCGCCGATCCGGCTGCACCATGCCGAAATAGCGCCCCTGCCCCAGCGCATCCTCGACCATCGCCAGATAGCGCGGCTCGAAAATATTCAGCGGCAACTGCCCGCCGGGCAGCAGCAGCGCCCCGGGCAGGGGAAACACCGGGAACTCCTCCGGCAGATCCTCAAGGCGGGGGATGATGATCGCCATTCAGCTGAACAACAGGGCAGAGAGCTTGCGCCGGGTCGCCATCGTCGCCGGGTCGTCCATGCCCCAGGCCTCGAAGAATTTCAGCAGCTGCAGCCGCGCCCCGTCCTCGTGCCAGGCGCGGTCGCGCTTGATGATCTCCAGCAGCGCCGAAGCCGCCTCGGCGCGGGCGCCACTGGCGTTCAGCGCCGTCGCCAGCTCGTAGCGTGCCTCATGATCGTCCGGGTTCGCGGCCAGGCGCTGCTCCAGCCCGGCCATGGCGGACTGCGCCTGCCGGCCTTCCTGCGCCAGGGTCAAAGCCGCGCGCGCGCCGGTGATCTCGGCATGATTGGCCAAGGCTGGCGGCACTTGGCCCAGCAGCTCCTGCGCCTGTGCTTCCTCGCCCAGCGCCAGCAACGCGCGCACCAGCCCGCCCCAGGCCTCTGGCTTGTCCTGCGTTTCCTGCAGAGCAGCCCCGAAATATTGCGCCGCCGCCTCGGCCTGGCCCTGCTCCAGCAGCGCCTTGCCCTCGGCGATCAGCGCCTCACCCGGCGCCGCGCTGCCTGCCAGCTTCAGCAACCCCTCGACGAAGCGCTTCAGCTCGCTCTCCGGCACAGCACCCGAAAACGTATCCGCGATCTGCCCCTGCCAGAACGCCACCACCGTCGGCACCGATTGCAGCGGCAGCCCCATGCGGGTGAGCTGGCCGACGAGGGCCTGATTCTGATCGACATCGATCTTCACCAGCCGCACCCGCCCGGCCTGCGCGGTGACCGCCCGCTCCAGCGCCGGGGTCAGCGTCTTGCACGGGCCGCACCAGGTCGCCCAGAAATCCACCAGCACCGGCAGCTCACGCGACGCCTCGATGACATCGGCCATGAAATTCGCCTGGTCGCCATCGATGATGAAGGGCGCGGCCCCGGCCGGCTGCGCGCTGGGCGCGTCGTTGAACAGCGTGCTCATGATCTGCTTCCGTCTCAATGTTTCCTGGCTCTTATATATAGGATGCGCTGGCGGCCTCCCACCCCAAAGCGCGACACCCGGCGAAACCCGTTTTCGCCCGCTTGCAATCCCCGCGCCTGCCTATAAAGAGCCTCCCACGCCGCGAGCGGGCGTAGCTCAGGGGTAGAGCACAACCTTGCCAAGGTTGGGGTCGAGGGTTCGAATCCCTTCGCCCGCTCCAATTAAAACGGTGTCTGTAGCGCGCGGGCGTAGCTCAGGGGTAGAGCACAACCTTGCCAAGGTTGGGGTCGAGGGTTCGAATCCCTTCGCCCGCTCCAGATCCGGTCGTTCCAAGCTGAGCTTTTTAAGGCCGCCCGGCAATAGGCATCCGAATTTACAGATCGGGTCATCCCGCTTAGGCTTAAGGCATCACAACAGAAACATATCAGGGCAATTTCATGCCAGATGGAGCGGCACCCACGCGGTCGCGAGGCGATATGATTGCCAGTGCGGCGCTCCAAGCGGCTGCGGCTCACGCAACCGCCCGCTACGCAACGCCACCCCTCTCTGATCAAGCTTTCGATTGTTCATATTTTGTCTGGCTCACCTTGAAAAAGATCAATCCTCTTTTTCGACGGGAAAGCTCGAAAATGATTGCCGAGGACCGCTTGCTATTTCAGCCGGTCATTGGCCAACCGCAAGCCGGCGACATCATCTATTTTCCACCGTCAGCGGTCGGGCTCGAGGTAAAGCGTGGCGATAAACGAATTTATCCCGGGCATGTCGCGGTCATGCTCTCGCCGACAAGGTTTCTCGGCATGCAAAGCCACGGGCTAGGACAGGTCGAAACCAGCAATCCATGGTGGGGATCCCGTCCGTTCCGGTTTTTCCGCTATATCGGTCCGGCATCATGACACGCCTTGCCGCACTCTCCTCCTGCCTCGCTGTCCTGGCCTGGGCTGGTATCGCCCGCGCCCAGCCCGCGCCGCCAGACTTGATTGGCATCTGGCGGGTGACGGCGCAGCTCTGCCAGGGCTGTGCCGCCATCCCACCACCGGACTTACAGGTCGAAATCAAAATCATGGCGGACAGCTTCAAGGACCCGCTCTCGGCAAATTGCCCAGCCAACGCCGCCTACATCACCACGCCCCTTGGCGCCGAGGATCGCGCCGCCCTGCTCCCGCCCGCTGACGCCCACGCCAAAACGGCTTTCCTCGTCATACTCGAATGCGCGGTCGCCACACCACCTGGTCCGCCGCCTTATCCGCCCGTGACCCGCCTGATCCTGCTAGACCGGAACCACGCCCTCTATCCGTTTGAAGGTCAATCCACCCTTCTGCTGCGCCGCGTTTCAGCAAATTAAGCCGATCCCCCTGCCTTGCGCGTCGCGCCTCTTGACGCAAGCGGCAGGACACGGCTTGAACCATTGCGTATGAAGGCGCCTACCCCTCCCGCCCGGACCGAGAAAACCGAAGCCGCACACCGCGCCCGCGCGGAGGCCAAGGCGGCCGCGCTGCGCGCCAATCTCGCCCGCCGCAAGGCCCAGGCCCGCGCCAAACCCGCCGACGACAAGAAGGACGAACCCGCATGCCCGTGATGCCCGACCATTGGATCCGCCAACAGGCGATGGAGAAGGGCATGATCGAGCCTTTCGTGGAAAGCCAGAAGCGCGACGGCGTCGTCTCCTACGGCCTCTCCTCCTATGGCTATGACGCGCGCTGCTCGGAGAATTTCAAGGTCTTCACCAATGTCGATTCGGCCATCGTCGACCCGAAAGCCTTCAGCCCGGCCAGCTTCGTGGACCGCACCGGCCCGGTCTGCATCATCCCGCCCAACAGCTTCGCGCTGACCAACACGGTGGAATATTTCCGCATCCCGCGCGATGTGCTGGTGATCTGCCTCGGCAAATCCACCTATGCGCGCTGCGGCATCATCGTGAATGTCACCCCGCTGGAGCCGGAATGGGAAGGCCAGGTGACCATCGAGATTTCCAACACCACCCCGCTGCCCGCGAAAATCTACGCCGGCGAGGGCATCTGCCAGTTCCTCTTCCTCAAGGGCGACAGCCCCTGTGAGATCTCCTACGCCGACAAGGCGGGCAAATATATGGGCCAGCGCGGCGTGTCGCTGCCGAGGATGTAAGTTCAGACCATGGATTCGATTCGTATTACCGGCGGCGTGCCGCTTTCCGGCACCATCGCCATTTCCGGCGCCAAGAACGCCGCCCTGCCGCTGATGACCTGCGGCCTGCTCACCGATGAGCGGCTGGTGCTCTCCAATGTCGCCAAACTGGCCGACATTGCCACGATGTCCGACCTGCTCGCCCAGCACGGCATCGAAGTGACGCACGCCGGGCGCGATGTCACCCTCGGCGGCAAGATCACCAATACCGAGGCCCCTACGAGATCGTGCGCAAGATGCGCGCCTCCTTCCTGGTGCTGGGCCCGCTGCTGGCCCGCCTCGGCCAGGCCCGCGTCTCGCTGCCCGGCGGCTGCGGCATCGGCACCCGCCCGGTCGATCTCCACCTGAAAGGGCTGGAGGCGATGGGCGCTTCCATCGAGCTCGATGGCGGTTACGTCGAAGCGCGCGCGCCCAAGGGGTTGAAGGGGGCGGAAATCGTCTTCCCCTTCGTCTCCGTCGGCGCCACCGAGAACCTGCTGATGGCCGCCTCCCTGGCCGATGGCATCACGGTGCTGAAAAACGCCGCCCGCGAGCCGGAAATCACCGATCTCGCGAAATGCCTGATCGCCATGGGCGCCAAAATCGAGGGGCTGGAGACCGACACCCTGACCATCCACGGTGTCACCAGCCTGCACGGCGCCCACCATGACATCCTGCCCGACCGCATCGAGACCGGCACCTATGCCTGTGCCGCCGCCATCACCGGCGGCGATGTGTTCCTGGAAAACGCCCGCGCCTCCGACCTCGGCGCCGTGCTCACCGCGCTCAACGAAGCCGGCGTCATCATCACCGAAGCCGAAAACGGCTTCCGCGTCACCCGCGCCAACGGGCTGCACGGGGTCGATGTCACCACCGAGCCCTTCCCCGGCTTCCCCACCGACATGCAGGCCCAGTTCATGGCGCTGATGACGGTCGCCGACGGCGCCTCGCTGATCACCGAAAACATCTTCGAAAACCGCTTCATGCACGTGCAGGAGCTCAGCCGCATGGGCGCCAAAATCAACATCCAAGGCTCCTCCGCCATCGTCCGCGGCGTCAAGCACCTCACCGGCGCCCCGGTCATGGCCACAGATCTGCGCGCCTCCTTCTCCTCGTCCTCGCCGCCCTGGCCGCCCAAGGCGAAACCACCATCTCCCGCGTCTACCATCTCGACCGCGGCTACGAAGCCGTCGAAGCCAAACTCGCCGCCTGCGGCGCCCGGATCGAACGGCTGGTCTGAAAACGGGGGACGGGGCAGAGCAAGGGGACGCTGTCCCCCTTGACCCCTGCAAAGGGCCGAGAGGCCCTTTGATCCCATTCTATTCGGGTCTGTGAAGGGAGGGCCGGCAACGGCGCCTCTCAAAACGCATGCGCGTGAATGGCCCTCCCTTCACAGACCCGGGTGGGTTCCAAGGGCCTTCCGGCCCTTGGCGGGGGTGCAGGGGGCAGCGCCCCTGCTTTGCCCCTACCCCATCTCCATACCCGCCATCGCTGGCGGTGGCAGTTGCATCAGCACGCCGGCGGCGGCGAGGAGGATGAGGCCGAGGGCGATTTCCCAGGCGATGGCGCGGCGCAGGGCTTTGCGGCTGGCGGGCAGGGTTGGGGTGAGGCGGAAGCGGTTGCGGGCGGCCAGGGCCAGCAGGGCTGCGAAGAGGACGGTTTTGAGCAGGGCGGCGGCGCCGTAGCCGGTGGTGAGAAAGGCGCTGAGAAGACCGATCAGCAGCCAATATTGCAGGAAGGCGCTGGCCAAGATGAGGGCGACGCAGATGAGGCCGAGGCGGGAATAGGCTTGTGCCAGGGCTTGCGGGGTATCTGAGCGGGCAACCGCCAGCGCCAATGCCGGCAGGGTGCCGAGCCAGCAGGCGGCGGCGCCGATATGCAGCAGCGAGAAGGCGAGCAGGGCATTGCCTTCGGGACCACCCATGGCGGCGCCATGGCCGAGCCAGGATTGCGCCAGCACGCCCAGCCCGGCCAGCAGGGCGGCGACCCGCCAGCGCCCGGCCTGGGCGCAGAGCATGGCCAGCAGCAGCGCGCCCATCCGTGCCAAGGTAAGCCAGCCAAAGCGTGTATAGCCCGCCACCAGCGGCAAAGCGGCAAACACGCTGGCGGGGGCGTCGGCGCTGGCGAAATAGGCGGTTTGCAGCCAGAACCAGGCCGCCCCGCCGGCCAGCGCCAGGGCGAATCCGCCCCAGGCCAGGCGTTTCAGCCCTGGCAACGGCCCGAACATGGCGGCGAAGAAAGCCGTGCCGAACGCCCCGAAATACCCGGCCAGATGCAGCCCCCGGCAGAGCCCGCGCAGGACCAGCCAGGCGCTGTCATCCATCAATTGGTGACGGTGAAGCTGAATTTGCCGTGGGTTTTATGGGTATCGACCGAGAGCGCGTGCCAATCGACGGTATATTTGCCGGCCATCTGCAAATGCAGCTTCACGCTCAGCTCGTTCGGGTGGCCCGGCACGGTTTGCGGCGCGCCTTGCTCGGCATGCATGCCCATGCTGTCCAGCACGGTCACGGTGCAGAATTTCGGCTGCACGGCTTCGGTGAAGGTCAGCAGCAAGGCGGAGGTGCTGGGCGCCACCTTGGCCCCGGCGGCGGGGGTGGAGGCTTTCAGATGGGCATGGGCAAAAGCGGCCGGGGCGGCGGCCAGCATCAGGCTGGCGGCGGCGGCGAACAGAGACAGGCGCATGATATCCTCCGAGACGAGATGACCTCGTCTCTAGAGCAAAGCCTCACACGTGGGAAGCTTCGCGTCCCAACCCGACTTAAAAATGCGTGGGAGGCGTCGCCTCCCACGGCGCGATCAGAACATGTTCAGGAAGCGCTGGAACAGCCCCGGCTGCGCGGTGCTTTCCTGCGGGGTGCTGCCTTTCGTGGCGGGCTCGCCGAGGGCGGCGTTTTCCTGCAGGCGGCGCTGCTCGGCATCGGCATTCACCACGGCCGGCGCGTTCGGGTTGCTGCCCATCAGCTTGTCGACGAAATTGCCCGACTTGCTGGCGACGGCGGCGTTCTGGTTCACTTCGGCGCGGATATTGCCCTGCGGCGTCGGCCCGGCCTGGTTCAGGAAAGCTTCACCGGCCGGCGAGATCTGCTGGGGCCCGGAGGGCAGCGCGTTGGAGGCGGAGATGATGTTCGCCCCCTGCTCGGCGGCATTCACCTGCTGCGTCGGCGGCTGGCCCGGATTCGGGGTCTGCAGCTGGCCCAGCTCCGGCGGCAGCGAGAGCGGCGGCAGCGTGCCGACCTGATAGGCATCGGGCGGATTGGCTTCCAGCCCGAAGCTCTTCTTCATGTTGTCGCTGCACCCGGCCAGCGCCAGAGCGAGCAGGATGGTCGACGGAACGGCAAGGGCGCTGCGTGTGATCATGGCTGTCTTCCTATCCTTCCCGCTGATCCGCCGCAACAGGCGGCTTGCGGCGCAATTGCTCGATCATCAGCGCGATGACCCCGCAGACGATGGCCGAATCCCCGACATTGAACACCCAAGGGTAGGCCAGCGCGCCGATATGCACATGGATGAAATCCACCACCGCGCCGTAGCGCAGCCGGTCCAGCACATTGCCCACCGCCCCGCCGGCGATGGCGCCGACCGCGATGGTCACCACCCAATCCGTGGTGCGCGCCATCCAGACCAGCAGCGCGATGACGACCAGGCTGGCCAGCACCGCCAGCAAAATCTTCGCGCTGAACCCGGCGAACAGCCCGAACGTGATGCCGTGATTCCAGACCAGCACGAGGTCCAGCACCGGCAGCGGCGAGAGCACCTGGCCGTTCTGCAAATGCCAAACATGCAGCACCGCATATTTGCTCGCCTGATCGGCGGCAAAAACCAGGATCGCGACGATCAGCCCGCTGAGGAACCGCATCAGCGCGGCGCCTCGACCGCCTCGCAGCAGCGCTGGCAGAGCGTGGGATGGGCAGGGTTCGCGCCCACTTCCGGCAGCACTTTCCAGCAGCGCTCGCATTTCTGCCCCGGCGCCACGGCGGCCCCGGCTTCATCGCCGAACATCGCCCCGGAGGTGATGCAGATTTCCGCCCAGAAGGCCTCGCTGCCCAGCGCGCTCGCCGGGGTCGGCAGCAACGCCACCGTCTGCAGCGAGGAGCCGACCTCCTTGGCCGCGCGCATTTTCTCAATCGCCCCGGTGACCTCGCCGCGCACCGCGCGGATCTGCGCGAACCCCTCGGCCAGCGCCTCATTGCGCCAGGCGCCCGGCGCTTCCTCGAAGGCTTCCAGATGCACGGAGGCCTCAGCGCCATAACGCGCCATCCAGGCCTCCTCGGCGGTGAAGGGCAGCGCCGGCGCCAGCCAGGTGGTCAGGCAGCGGAACAGAATATCCAGGAAGGAGCGGCAGGCCCGGCGCGTGGCCGCGGAGGGCGCGTCGCAATACAGGCTGTCCTTGCGGATATCGAAATAGAAGGCGGAGAGATCGGTGGCGCAGAAATGATGGATGGCAGGGTACACGCCGGTCCAGTCATGCCCCTCCACCGCCGCCTGCAGCTTCGCGTACAGCTCCGAAAGCCGGTGCAGCAGGAATTTCTCCAGATCCGGGAAATCCGCCACCGGCACCCGCTCAGCCTCGGAGAACCCGTCCAGCGAACCCAGAATCCAGCGCAAGCTGTTGCGCAGCCGCCGATACAGCTCCGCCTGCTGCTTCAAAATTTCCGGGCCGATGCGCAGATCCTCGGAGATGTCCGAATTCAGCACCCAGAGGCGCAGAATATCGGCGCCGTATTTGTCATTCACCTCCTGCGGGCGGTGACATTGCCGAGCGATTTCGACATTTTCCGGCCCTGCTCATCGAGCACGAAGCCATCGGTGACGATCGCCTTGAACGGCGCCACGCCGCGCGTGCCCACCGCCTCCAGCAGCGAGGACTGGAACCAGCCGCGATGCTGGTCCGAGCCTTCCAGATACACATCCGCCGGCCATTTCATCCCCCGCGCTTCCAGCACGAAAGCATGGGTGGAACCGGATTCGAACCAGACATCGACGACGTCGAAAATCTGCTCGTAATTGTCCGGGTCATAGTCCGGCCCAAGGAAGTCAGCCGCCGGGCGGGCATACCAGGCATCGGCACCTTCTGCCGTGAAAATCTCCACCACCCGGTTCACCACCGCCTCGTCGCGCAGCGGCTCATGGCTGCGCTTATCGACGAAAATGGCAATCGGCACGCCCCAGGCGCGCTGGCGCGAGATGCACCAATCCGGCCGGCTCTCCACCATGGCGCGGATGCGGTTGCGGCCGATCTCGGGCACGAATTTGGTCGCGTCGATGGCGTCCAGGGCTTTCTCGCGGATCTTGCCGTCGCCATCCATGGCGATGAACCACTGCGCCGTGGCGCGATAGATCAGCGGCGCCTTGGAGCGCCAGCTATGCGGGTAGGAGTGCATGAACTCGTTGCGATGCACGAGATTGCCCGCCTGGGTGAGCGCCGCGCAAACCGGGTCCGCCGCCTTGTACACATGCACCCCGGCGAAAAGCGGCACATTCTGGTAATAGGTGCCGTCATCGGCCACCGTATCCGGCACGGAAATGCCATTGGCCTTGCAGAGCTGGAAATCATCCTCGCCATGGCCCGGCGCCATGTGCACGATGCCCGTCCCCGCCTCCATGGTGACGAACTCGCCCAGCATCACCGGCACGGTGAAATCATAGCCCGGATCGGCCTTGGCCAGCGGGTGGTAGAAGCGCTTGCCCTCCAGCTCCGCGCCCTTGAAGCGCTCACCGATCTCGAAGCCGGTGATGCCGACCTCCTTGGCGAAGCCCTCCAGCAGCTCGACCCCGACAATGAGCTTTTCGCCCGCCACCGCCAGGCCGCCCTCCGCCACCTCCTTCACCGTGACGATCGCGTATTCCAGCTCATGTCCCGCAGCGAGACCGCGATTGCCGGGGATGGTCCAGGGCGTGGTCGTCCAGATGACGATGGCGACACCGGCCAGATCCGCCTCCGCCGCCGGGAACCGTACATAAATCGCGGTATCCTTCTTGTCGTGATACTCGACCTCGGCTTCCGCCAAAGCGGTCTTTTCCACCGGACTCCACATCACCGGGCGCAGGCCGCGATAGAGCGCGCCATTGAGCAGGAATTTGCCGATCTCGCCGGCAATCGCCGCCTCGGAGGCGAAATCCATGGTGGCGTAGCGCGCCGCCCAATCGCCCATCACGCCCAGGCGCTGGAACTCGGCCGACTGCACATCCAGCCAATGCGCCGCGTACTCCCGGCATTCCTTGCGGAATTCCAGCACCGGCACCTGGTCCTTATCCAGCTTCTTGGCGCGGTATTTTTCCTCGACCTTCCATTCGATCGGCAGGCCGTGGCAGTCCCAGCCGGGATGTAATCCACATCCCGCCCGGCCATGGATTGGGCGCGGTTGATGACGTCCTTGTGAATCTTGTTCAGCGCGTGACCGATATGCAGATTGCCATTGGCGTAAGGCGGGCCGTCATGCAGCACGAACGGGGTCTTGCCCTGGGCTGCCTCGCGCAGCCTGGTCCAGAGATGCATCTCCGCCCAGCGCTTGAGCATTTCCGGCTCGCGCTTGGGCAGCTCCCCGCGCATCGGGAAATCCGTGCGCGGCAGGAACACGGTGGCTTTATAATCGGTCGGTTCGGTCATGGGAAAAGATCACCTGGCGGCGTAAGAATGACTCGGCGGAAGCAGCTTTGCGCGGAAAAACCCGTTTCAGGCCCGGGCAGGCGATATAATTCGGGCGATTTGGCCGGTCATGCGCATCTTATGTGGCCGCGCCGGGCAGAGCGTCAAGCGCGTGCCGGGCTTCGCGCGCATCCCGGGCGATCTGCGCCTTCAGCGCGTCGAAAGAGGGGAATTTTTGCTCATCGCGGATGAAATGGCGCAGCTGCACCGAAAGCTCCTGGCCGTAGAGATCGCCCTCGAAATCGAAGAAATGCGCCTCCAGCCGGGACTGGGTGCCGCCCACGGTGGGGCGCAGGCCGAGATTGGCCACCCCCTTCACCAGCTTGGCCCCGATGCGGGTGGTGACGGCATAAACCCCGCGCTGCGGCTCCAGATGCCGGCCCAGCTCGATATTGGCGGTGGGAAAGCCGATGGTGCGCCCGCGCGCATCACCATGCAGCACCGGGCCGCGAATGGAATAAGGCCGGCCCAGCAGTGCTGCGGCGCGCTCAGGATAGCCATCCTGCAGCAGCCGGCGGATGCGGCTGGAGGAGATGGGCCCCTGCGCGTCAGCCACCGCCGGGACGATGGACAAGCCGATGCCGAGATTTTCCGCCCGGTCCGCCAGAAACGCCACATCCCCGCCGCGCCGGTGACCAAAGGCGAAATCCGCGCCGCAGGAGAGATGCACCGCGCCGATGCTCTTGAACAATATCTCCTGCACGAAGGCCTCGGCGGTGAGATGGGAGAATTCCGCGTCGAACGGCAGCTGGTAGAGGATGTCCACCCCCAGCGCCTGCAAAGCCGCCGCGCGCTCGGCCGCCAGGGTCAGCCGGAATGGCGCATCCTGCGGGCGGAAGAACTCGCGCGGATGCGGCTCGAAGGTCAGCACCGCGCGCGGCGCGTCCGGCCGGGCGGCATGCGCGGCGCGGAGCACCGCCGCATGGCCGATATGCACACCGTCGAAATTGCCCAGCGCCACGCTGGCCCCGCGCGCTGCCACCGGCACTGTCCGCCAATCCGAATAAATCTTCATGCCCGTGCTAAAGCCCCCACCCTTGGCCGCGGGTCAAGGGTATTGCAGAAGATGGACGCGAACAAATGCGGGAAGGATCGCACATGCGCCGGATACTCAAGGGGCTGATCGGGCTGGTCATCGTGCTGGCGCTGCTTTGGCTGGGGCTGTGGCTCTATGCGGAAATGCGGCTGAAACAGCTGGTGACGGCGCAGATCGACCAGATCAATGCCAGCGGCACGGTGCAAATCAGCTATGACCGCCTGACCAGCAGCCGCTCGCCGCTGGTGGCCAGCGTCACCCTGGTCAATCCGCGCTGGAGCGAAACCCCCGCCCCCGGCGCCGGCCCGCTCTCGCTCCACGCCGCCAGCTTCGGCGCGCATATCGACCTGCTTCGCCCGTTGATCCTGCATATCGACGTGCCGCACAGCCTCGACATCTCCACCCCCCGCGCTTCGGGCGCGCTGACCTTCGCCGTGGCGCAGATGACCGAGCGGCTGAATCCCGGCGTCTGGCTCGGCCATACCGACAATCCGGTGCGCGCCGGGGATGCGCGTTTCGCCGGCATTAATCTGCTGGCCAGCAATGGCAGCCTGCAGGTGGCCAGCATCGACAGCCTGGTGCTGCACCAGGCGCTGGACGCCACCGCCGGCAAGGGCCAGACGGCCCTGGCGGCGACCCTCCAGATGCGCGGCTTCGCGCTCTCGCCGATCCTCGCCCGGCTGATCAATTTGCCCTTCGATGGCAAGCTGGCCGGGCTGGATCTCTCCGTGCGGCTCTCCGGCCCGCTGGACTGGCAAAGCCTGGCCCGCCAGGAGGCCGCGCTGCCGGATGAGACGGCGCGGCATAAATTCATCCTGCAGGCGCTGCATCAATGGGCAATGGCGGGCGGCAGCGCCACCGGCAAGGCGCATCTGGCGCTGGGCCCCAGCCAGCTGGACGCCGCCGGCCATACGGTTTTCGACGCGAACGGCCAGCCCTCCGGCGCCTCCAGCCTGAAGGCCGACCATCTGGACGCGCTGAGCGCGGCGCTGACCAAATCCTACCCCTTCCTGCAAGGCTGGGTGGCGCAGGCCCAGGCCCGCTTCTCGCCCTATATCTCCAGCAACGCCCAGGATGGGCAGATGCTCGCGGTGCAGACGCGTTTTGGCAAGGATGGCGTGTTCATCAACGACACCCGCACCGGGGACATGCCGCCGCTGGATTGGGACAAGCTGCTCAACCCGCCGCCGCCCGCGCCGCCCCCGGCCACCGCCCCGGGCGATGGCTCCGGCGCCGCGTCGCCATAAAAAAAGGGCCGAAAGGCCCCTTTTTCGTAAACCGGGCGCCGTTACTGGTTGGCGATCTTGTTGATCTGCCCCTGCATCGCCTTCAACAGCGCCGAAACCTGGCCGCCATTATCCGTGATCACCCCGGCATAATCATTGCGGGTGGTGATGCGCAGGCTGGTCCCGGCGACGATCACATCGATGATCTTCGGCTGGCCGCTCTCATCCTGCACCACCCAGCCCACATCCGCCGGCGCCTTGCCCGGCGCGGTCACGGTGGTGTCCACCAGCACGTTATTGCCCTGCGGGGCGGCGCTGTTCACGGTGAAGCTCACCCCCTGATAGGCCTTGATCTGGTAAGTGATGTTATAGCTCAGCAGCTGGTGAAACAGGCTCTGGAATTGCTGCTTCTGCGCCGGGGTGGCGACATTGATATAGCGCCCCAGCACATAATCGCCGACCTGATCGACATCGACGATCTGGTTGACCAGATCGCGCAGCTGGCTCGCCTTCTGGCTCTGCGAACCTGGCCCGTCGACGATGGCGACCAGCTTGTCGCCGGACTGGGTGATGAAGCTCTTGGCGGCGTCCGGGGACATCGCCTGGGCATGGGCGGCACCCGCCATCGCGGCGAGCATCGGCGCGGAGGCCACGGCCCCCAGAATGAAACGACGGAACATCATGCGTTTATGAAATCCTCGATATGATAAGGCTTACTGGTGGTACCAGTTCGGCCAGGTGCGTTTGTCGCGCTGCTCAACCTGCTTCTGCTCTGAGGCACGAGATTGGCGATAAAGGCTCCGGAATGTGGCATAGGGGTCCAGGGCGGTGGCGTTGATCTGGTCGATCGGCTGCAGATATTCGGCGCGGGTATTGATCAGATGGATACCGGTCTCGGAATAGCCGAAATCGGTCAGGGCGCCGCTCACCGGGGCGGCCTCCATCGGGGTGGCGAACCAGGAAACCGGATAATTCATCGCATCGCGCACGCCGGAGGGGCCGAAAGCGGGCAGGTAGAGATACGGGCCGGGCGGCACGCCCCAGGTCGCCAGGGTGATGCCGAAATCCGTATCGGTCTCGGGGTAGCCCATGGCGCTGGCCGGGTCGAAAATACCGCCAATGCCGATGGTGGAGTTGACCAGGAAGCGCACCATGGCGCTGCCGGCATCGGTGGGGTGGCCCTCGGCCATGAAATTCAGCATCCGCGCCGGCTCGCCGATATTGCTGGCGAAATCCCCCACATGGTTGCGGATACCCTGGGTGGTGATCGCCACATAGCCCTTGGCCACCGGCTTCATCACATAGGTATCGAGCTTGTTGTTGACCTTGAAGAAGACGCGGTTGGTCGGCTCCAGCGGGTCGTTCAGCTGCTGATAGGCCTGATAATCGGCCGTGTCGGATTTCGGCGGCGGGGTGGCGCAGCCGGTGAGCGCCCCGGCCAGAACCAGGCCCGGGAGGGTGATGGCCAGCCCTTGCGTAAGCCGGCGTTTCAAAGACGTCTTCATCCTTAACTTCTTTCCTGGCTGCGGGCCGCAAATACGGCGGCACCCTCACATGTGAGGCAGATTACAGCAGGGTCAAGCACCGCGCCATCGCTTCCCCTCCAGCTGTGGCTTGCGCGCCACTTGCATGGTAACAGCAACCCCCTCTACGGAACGATGACCATGACCCATTCCCCTGTCCGACACACTCTGGAACGCTGGGCGCAAGGCGAGCGCATCGCCCCGCTGCCGGCGCGCGACGGCGCCGCCCCGCCCGCCATCTCCTTCGAATTCTTCCCGCCCAAGACCGAGGCGCTGGAGGCCCAGCTCTGGTCCTGCATCGAGCGTCTGGCCAGGCTGCGGCCGGATTTCGTCTCCGTGACCTACGGCGCCGGCGGCTCCACCCAGGAGCGCACCCATGCCACGGTGCTGCGCCTGGTCAAGGAAACCGACCTCACCCCCGCCGCCCATCTCACCTGTGTAGGCGCCACCAAAGAGGCGGTGAACGAGGTCGCTCAGCGTTACTGGGAGGCCGGGGTCAAGCATATCGTCGCGCTGCGCGGGACATGCCGGGTGGGGCCGCCTACGCGCCGCATCCGGGCGGCTACGCTTTCGCGGCGGATCTGGTCGAAGGGCTGAAAAAAGTCGCGGATTTCGAAATCTCGGTCGCCGCCTATCCGGAAACCCACCCGCAGGCGGCCAGCCCCGAGGCGGATCTGGATAATCTCAAGCGCAAGCTCGATGCCGGGGCGACCCGCGCCATCACCCAGGTATTCTTCGACAATTCCATCTTCCTGCGCTTCCTGGACAAGGCCCTGGCCGCCGGGATCAAGGCGCCGATCGTCCCTGGCATTCTGCCGGTGACCAATTTCAAGCAGGCGAAGAGCTTCGCCGAGGCCTGCGGCACCTCGGTGCCCGCCTGGATGGCCGATATGTTCGACGGTCTGGACGACGACATCGAGACCCGCCGCATGGTCTCCGCCGCCATGGCCGCCGAGCAGGTGCGCCTGCTGCAGGCCAACGGCATCGACGAGTTTCATTTCTACACGCTGAACCGGCCGGACCTGACCTACGCCATCGCGCGCATCCTCGGCGTGAAGCCGGAGGCCCCGGCGGCTTGAGCGCCTATCTGGAGGGGCTGAACGCCGCCCAGCGCGAGGCGGTGGAGAGCACCGAGGGCCCGGTGCTGGTGCTGGCGGGGGCGGGCACGGGCAAAACCCGGGTGCTCACCACCCGCTTCGCGCATATATTGCTCAGCCGCCGCGCCTTCCCCAACCAGATTCTCAGCGTCACCTTCACCAACAAGGCGGCGCGGGAGATGCGCGAGCGCGTCGCCAAGATCATGGGCGGGCCGGTGGAAGGGCTCTGGCTCGGCACCTTCCACGCGCTCTGCGCCCGGATGCTGCGCCGCTTCGCCGATCGCGTCGGCCTGACCAACAGCTTTTCCATTCTCGACACGGACGACCAGCTGCGCCTGCTCAAGCAAATCCTGGACGCGGCGAAGGTGGATTTCAAACGCTGGCCGCCAAATTCGCTAATGGCGCAGATCCAGAGCTGGAAAGACAAGGGCTATATGCCAGGCCAGGTGCCGGTGGCCGATGCCTCCGACTACGCCAATGGCCGCGCCGACGAGTTCTATGCCGCCTACCAGTCCCGGATGCGCCAGCTCAATGCCGTGGATTTCGGCGACCTGCTGCTGCTGATGGTGCATCTGCTGAAGACCGACGCGGAAGTGCTGGCGCATTATCACCGCGCCTTCCGCTATATTCTGGTGGATGAGTACCAGGACACTAATCTGGTGCAATATTATTGGCTGCGGCTGCTCGCCCAGGGCCACAAGAATATCTGCTGTGTCGGTGATGACGATCAGAGCATTTATAGCTGGCGCGGTGCCGAGATCGAGAACATCCTGAAATTTGAACGGGATTTTCCGGGGGCGAAAATCATCCGGCTGGAATCCAATTACCGCTCCACCGCCCCCATCCTCGCCGCCGCCTCGCACCTGATCGCCCATAACGAGGGGCGGCTGGGCAAAACCCTGCATTCCGGCAAGGAAAATGCCGAGGGCGAGAAGGTTGAGGTGATCTCCTTGTGGGATTCCGAGGAGGAAGCCCGCACCGTGGGCAGCCGCATCGAGAGCCTGTGGCGATCCGGTGAATCCCTCAATGAAATCGCCATCCTGGTCCGTGCCGGCTTCCAGACCCGCGCCTTCGAGGAACGGCTGCTGACCCTCGGCGTCCCCTACCGCATCGTCGGCGGGCTTCGCTTTTATGAGCGCGCCGAAATCCGCGACGCCATCGCCTATCTGCGGGTGCTGGGCCAGCCTTCGGATGATCTGGCCTTCGAACGCATCGTCAATACCCCGAAGCGCGGCGTCGGCGATGGCGCGCTGCGCAACCTGCACGAAGCCGCGCGCACGCACGGGCTGTCGCTGCATGACGCGACGCTGAAGCTGATCGAAGAGAACGGGCTGCGCGGCAAGCTCGGCGCCACGCTGCGCGGGCTGATGGAGCAGTTCGCGCAATGGCGCGATATCCTCGCCGCGCAAGGCCCGGTGGTGGCGCTGGACACGCTGCTGGAAGAAAGCGGCTACATCGCCATGTGGAAGGCCGACAAGGCCCCGGACGCGCCGGGCCGGCTGGAAAACCTCAAGGAGCTTTCCCGCGCTTTGGCGGATTTCGGCACGCTGCAGGAATTTCTGGAGCATGTCGCGCTGGTGACGGAAGCCGAAGCCCAGGAGGACGGCGCCAAGGTCTCGATGATGACACTGCACGGCGCCAAGGGGCTGGAATTCGACAATGTCTTTCTCCCCGGCTGGGAGGAAGGCGTGTTCCCCAACCAGCGCTCGCTCGATGAGGGCGGCAATAAGAGCCTGGAGGAGGAGCGGCGGCTGGCTTATGTCGGCATCACCCGGGCCAGACACCGCGCCATCATCCTGCACGCCGCCAACCGGCGCATCTATGCCAATTGGCAAAGCTCGATTCCCAGCCGCTTCATCGAGGAGCTGCCGGAAGAGGTCATCCGCCGTTCCGGCTCCGCCCAGCCCGCCGGCGCCCGCGCTGCCCTGCCCGCCACGCAATTCCCCCTGCAGGCCCGCCGCCCGGATGCCTGGGAGGTGCAGGCCAGGCCCGCCCGGGCGCAAAAAATCCCGGTCGGCGCGCGGGTATTTCACCAGAAATTCGGCTATGGCCGGGTGATCGCGGCCGATGACGACCGGCTGGATATCGATTTCGAGACATCAGGAGAAAAACGCGTGCTGGACCGTTTCGTGGAGCGCCAGGATGGCTGAGGAATTGCTGGACTGCATCAGCCTGCGGGTGCCGGCCGAGGTGATGGAGACGTTCGAGGCCGCCCTCTCCAGCGTCTGCCGCGCGGTCTCCTTCTACCACGATGAAGATGTCGATGAATGGGACCTGCAAGGGGTGAAGGAGCGCGGCGAACATGAGGCCGACCTCGCCGCCGCGCTGATGATCGCCGAAATGGTCTCCGGTGTCTCGCCCGAGATCACCCGCGGTCTGGTGCCGGTCGGCGGCTGGCTGGCGCGCACCCAGCAGGCCTTCCCGGAGCAACTGATCGGCAAGCGCTTCGCCATTCGCGGCACCCATATCCAGGATGCCAAGCTGCCCGGCCGGATCACCATCACGCTCGATGCCGGTCTGGCCTTCGGCACCGGCGAGCATAATTCCACCCGTGGCTGCCTCGTCACGCTCGCGGACCTGGTGAAGCACCACCACCCGCGGCGGATTCTGGATCTCGGCACCGGCTCGGGCATTCTCGCCATCGCCGCCGCCAAGCTGCTGCACAAACCCGTGCTGGCCACCGATATCGATCCCCGCGCCGCCCGTGTCGCCGCTGAAAACGCCAAGCTGAACGGGGTGCAGGGCATGATCCGCGCCATCCAGGCCGATGGCTGGCAGGACCCGCGTATCACCAAGGCCGCGCCGTTCGATCTGGTATTCGCCAACATCCTGGCCCGGCCGCTTTGCGCCATGGCGCATCAGCTCGCCGCGCATCTGGCCCCGGGCGGAGTCGCCATCCTGGCCGGGCTGCTCAATACCCAGGTGAACTGGGTGCTCTCCTGCCATCGCCGCGCCGGGCTGCGGCTGGAGCGCCAGCTCATCGATGGCGCCTGGTCGATCCTGACCCTGCGCAAATAACCCTTCCATTCCGACAAAACTGCCATGCAAAGCCGTTTGTTGCAGTGCAGCAGAAGCCGGGAGGATAAGGGATCAAGGTTTAGCTGGAGGCCGTCCTTCAACCCTGGGCAACTGCCCTCATTTGAAGGAGCTTAACAATGAGCTTTAAGAGCAGCTTTGAGACGATGGGCGAAGGCATGATCGCCGCCGCCGAAGGCAATCAGATCATCGCGCAGGAAATCGCCCGCGCCGTGAAGACCCTCTTCGCGAAGATCTTCCACCGCAAGCCGGCCACCCTGCCCGCTGAATAAGCGTCCCGGCCTGGTCCGCAAAAACCCCAGAGCCTCAGGCCCTGGGTTTTTCTTTCTGGCACCCAGTCTTAGAGCATCAAGCTTTTAGCTTGATGCTCTAACTTTTGTCTTTGCGAGCAATTTTATGTGTTTATCTTGACGCTCCCGCGTCAACCTAAACACATATTGCTCTAGTGATTGAGCGCCTGCACGATCTCTTCGGTCATCTTCTTCGCATCGCCGAACAGCATCATCGTGTTGTCCTTGAAGAACAGCTCATTCTCCACGCCGGCATAGCCGGACGCCATCGAGCGCTTCACGAACAGCACGGTCTTGGCCTTGTCGACTTCCAGGATCGGCATGCCGAAGATCGGGCTGGCCGGGTTGGTCTTCGCGGCCGGGTTGGTGACGTCGTTGGCGCCGATCACATAGACGACATCCGCGGTGGCGAATTCGTTGTTGATCTGCTCCAGCTCGAACACCTCGTCATACGGCACATTGGCTTCCGCCAGCAGCACGTTCATGTGCCCGGGCATACGCCCCGCCACCGGATGGATGGCGTATTTCACTTCCACCCCTTCCTTCTTCAGCGTGTCTGCCATCTCGCGCAGCGCGTGCTGGGCCTGCGCCACCGCCATGCCATAGCCCGGCACCACGATCACCTTGGAGGCATTCTTCATGATGAAGGCCGCATCGTCGGCGGAGCCATGCTTCACCGCCTTGTCGCCGTTGGAAGCGCCGGCAACCGCCCCGGCATCGCCGGAATTGCCGAAGCCGCCGGCAATCACGTTGATGATCGAGCGGTTCATGCCCTTGCACATGATGTAGGACAGAATCGCACCCGAGGAACCAACAAGCGCGCCGGTGATGATCAGCGCCAAATTGCCGATGGTAAAGCCGATGCCCGACGCCGCCCAGCCGGAATAGGAATTCAGCATCGAGACGACGACCGGCATGTCCGCCCCGCCGATCGGGATGATCAGCAGGAAGCCCAGCGCCAGCGCCACCAGGGCGATCAGCGAGAACAGCACGGTGCTGCCGCCGGAAGCGACGAAGGCGATGATCAGCAGCACGATCAGCACGCCCAGCCCGCCATTCAGCTTATGCTGGCCCGGGAAGGTGATCGGCGTGCCCTTCATCAAGGCCTGCAGCTTGGCGAAGGCGATCAGCGAGCCGGTGAAGGTGATCGCGCCGATGGCCAGGCCGATCGACATTTCGATCAGGCTCTCGGTATGGATATTGTGCGGCGTGCCGATGCCAAAGCTCTGCGGCGCGTTCAGCGCCGAGGTGGCGACGAACACGGCGGCCAGACCCACCAGCGAGTGGAAGGCCGCGACCAGCTGCGGCAGCGCCGTCATCTTGATCTTCTGCGCCACCACCAGCCCGATGCCACCGCCGATGGCGATGCCCAGGATGATGGTCAGCGCCCAGCCCCAATCCATCCCGCCATGCAGGAAGGTGGCGAGGATGGCGATGACCATGCCGATCATGCCGAAGCGGTTGCCCTGGCGCGAGGTGGTGGGATGCGAAAGGCCGCGCAGCGCCAGGATGAACAGAACCGCCGCGACGAGATACGCAAACGAGGTGAGAGACTGGTTCATCGGGCGTTACTTCTTCTTGAACATGGCCAGCATGCGGTTGGTGACCGCGAAGCCGCCGAAAATATTGACGCTGACCAGCACCACCGCCAGGAAGCCGAACACATGCGCCACCATCGAGCCATGCAGCCCGGTGGCCAGCATTGCGCCGACGATGATGACGGAGGAGATCGCGTTGGTCACCGCCATCAAAGGCGAGTGCAGCGCCGGGGTGACCGACCAGACCACGTAATAGCCGACAAACACGGCCATCACGAAAATGCTGAACAGGAACACGAAGGGCGCCGCCGGCGGCGCGTGCTGGGCCGCAACGGCGGCAACCCCGGCGGCGTTCTGCGCCAGGATCGAGGCCTGATGGGCGAGGTCCGCCGCCTGGGCGGCCAAGTCTGCGGGTGTCATGATGATGAAGCCTCCCTGCGAATTAAACGGCGGGCTTGAAGTTGGGATGGACGATCTCGCCGCCCTTGGTCACCAACGCGCCCTTGATCAGATCATCCTCCGGCTTCAGGTTCGGCGCCTTGGCGTCCTTGTCCAGAAATTGGTGAGGAAGGTGAGCAGATTGCGGGCATAAAGCTGGCTGGACGCCACCGCGATCCGCGAGGGCCAGTTCTTGTGGCCGATGATCTTCACCCCGTTCGGCGTGGTGATGGTCTCGCCCGGCACCGTCTCGGCGCAATTGCCGCCGGCCTCGGCCGCCAGATCGACGATGATCGAGCCAGGCTTCATCGAAGCCACCATCTCCGAGGTGACGATGACCGGCGCCTTGCGGCCCTGCACCAAGGCGGTGCAGATCACGATGTCGTTCTTGGCCACGGTGCTGGCCATCAGCTCCGCCTGTTTCTTGCGGAACTCATCCGACATCTGCCCGGCATAGGGCCCGGTCTGCTTGGCGGATTCCTCGTCATCCACGCCGATATAGCTGGCGCCGAGGGATTTGATCTCTTCCTTGGCCGCCGGGCGCACATCCGTGCCCGAGACCACGCCGCCGAGGCGCCGCGCGGTGGCGATCGCCTGCAACCCCGCCACACCGGCGCCGATCACAAACACGCGCGCCGGCGCGACAGTGCCGGCGGCGGTCATCATCAGCGGAAAGCCGCGGGAGAATTCATAGGCCCCCTCGATCACGGCGCGGTAGCCGGAAAGGTTGGCCTGGGAGGAGAGCACATCCATGCTCTGCGCGCGGGTGATGCGCGGCAGCAGCTCCAGCCCCACCGCGTCGATCCGCGCGGCCGCCAGAGCCGGCGCCAGCGTGGCATCCGAGGCCGCGCCGAGGGTTGCGATCAGCAGCGTCCCCGGCGGGATCAATGCCCGCACCGCCTCGTCCGGCGCGGCGACGGCGAAGAGAATCCCAGCACCCGCCAGCGCGGCGGCCGCATCCGGCACAATCTCGGCGCCCGCCGCGATGAATTCCGCATCCGGAATCGCCGCCGCGATCCCCGCCCCGGTCTCGATCGCCACCGTCAGGCCCAGCCCGATCAGTTTCTTCACCGTGTCAGGCGTGGCCGCCACGCGGAGTTCCCCCGCACGACGCTCCTTCAAAACCGCTAACCGCATACCCTGGTCCTCAAACGCTTGAAAATTTTCTGTTACCTTGTGTTAAGGCGCTGGATATTACAAGCCCGCGCCCGCCGCGCGGCCCCGCCTGGCGCGTCGGCACAACCCTCGGGACCAGGCCGCGTTTTCCGGTTTGTTTAGTTTTATGGACGCGCGAGCGCCGCGCCCGCCCGCGGCTCCGGCAGGCTGCCCGCCGCGCCCAGGCGCACCGCCACATGCCCCTTTTCAGCGGAAACACCTATATATTCATAGGTCAGGCCGGATTGCGCGATGAATTCCTGGAAGGCCTTATATTCATGCCCGCGCCAGCCGGGATAATTGAAATATTCATCAAACAGAATGACCGTCCCCGGCACGATCCGCCCCGCCAGGGCGGAAAAAATCGTCACCGTGCTGGTATAGATGTCACAGTCAACGTGCAAAAACGCAACATCTCCGGCATGGGCGGCGAGGAAGGGCGGCAGCGTCTGGTCGAACCAGCCCGGATGCAGCCTGGCATTGGCGGGAACCTTGGGCAGCTTGCCCTTCTGGGTGAAGGCGCCGGCCCCTTCCCTGGTGCCGGCCCAATCCTCCGGCAGCCCGCCGAAACTGTCGAACCCATGCACCTCGCGCGGCGTCTGGCCCGCCAGATTGCGCAAGCTGGCCCCACCGGCGACGCCGAATTCCAGCACCAGCCCCTCCTGGGGGGCGCGGCCGAGGGCAAAGCGCGCCAGCTCGTAGCGGTCCGCCAGCACCATCGCCTCTGGCATATGCGCGATCACATACTCAACCGCCTCGCGCTTGGCGTGCAGGCGCAGATCCAGCCAGAGATCGTTCACATAGATCGAGTGCAGCAGCTTCCGATAGGCCCGGGCGAGAAGCCCGGACCGCAGGCCGCGTTTGAGAATCGCCATGGGTGGGTCCGCCTTGCTGAGGGTTGAGGTTTACTTGGCCTCCGGCACCCCGGCAATCTTCAAGGCATCCGCCTGGCGCGCCGCCAGCTCGGCCTCGTCGAACCCGGCCACCGTCTCCTGGAATAGCCGGCACCAGTTCAACTCCGCGCCGAGGCGCATGAACACCGCCCCCAGCCCGATGGCGGAGCGGTCCATCAGCACGAATTCGCGCGGCGGGCGCACCCCGCCGGTGCGCTGCAAGCCCGCATGCACCTTCTGCGCCACCTCGCGGCCAAATTCCGTACCCTGGCCGACCTGGATCGGCCGCACCCGGTCCTCGATCAGCGGCTGGTAGAGGAATTTCGCCCACTCATTCAGCACCGCCACCTGCTCGTCGGTGATGCCCTTGAAGCCCCAGATGTCATAGGCGTGGCGGGCGCGGGCCTCGTCAGCCTCGCGCACGGCATTGTAGAGCTCCAGCACGCCGCTGACGAATTTCGGCGGAAACACGCGGATGGAGCCATAATCCAGCAGATTGAGCCCGCCGCTCTCGCTGACCTGGTAATTGCCCAGATGCGGATCGCCATGGATCACGCCATAGCGATAGAACGGGATATACCAGGCCCGGAACAAGGCCGTGGCCAGGGCGTTGCGCGCCTCCTGGCTCGGGTTGGCCGCCATCCAGTCCCGGAAGCCCTGGCCTTTCAGCCAGGTCATGGTCAGCATCCGGGTGGTGGTATAGCCCTCCACCGGCTCCGGCACATTCACATCCGGCACATCCGCCAGCATCAGCCGGTAGAGCCGGATCTGCGCGGCCTCGCGCTGATAATCCAGCTCCTCGCGGAAGCGCTCGGAGAGCTCGACGAAGATATCGTCCTGGATGATCGCGTTATCCATGCGCCGGTAAACGGCCATGGCCATCTTCACCTGGCGCAGATCCGCCTCGATGACGCTGGGCATGTCAGGATATTGCAGCTTCACCGCCACGTCCCGGCCATCCGGCAGCACCGCGCGGTGCACCTGCCCCAGGCTGGCGGCGGCCACCGCCTCGCGGGTGAAGCTCTGGAACTTGCCCTCCCAATCCGGCCCCATCTCGCCGGACATGCGCCGGCGCACGAAGGGCCAGCCCATCGGCGGGGCGTTGGCCTGCAATTCCGCCAGCTGCTTGGCATATTCCGGGGGCAGCGCGTCCGGCACGGTGGAGAGGAACTGCGCCACCTTCATCATCGGGCCCTTCAGCCCCCGAGCAGCGCCTTCAAATCCTCGGCATGCTTGGCCTGGTCGGTCTTGATGCCGAAGACCCGCTCGCCGGCGATGCGCGCGGCAATGCCGCCCACCGCCCCCGAGGTGCGGGCCATACGCCGCATCTCGCCGAAAAAATTGCCGTCCTTGCGATCGCTCATGCGTTTTCCAGCTCGTCGATAAAGCCTGAGATCACGTCCAAACCCTTGTTCCAGAAAGCCGGGTCGGAGGCGTCCAGCCCGAACGGGGCCAGCAGCGCCTTATGCCGCTTGGTGCCGCCGGCGGCCAGCATGTCGCGATATTTCGCCGCGAAGCCCGCCTTATCCGGGCTCTCCTGGTAAACCGCATAGAGCGCATTCACCAGGCAATCCCCGAAAGCATAGGCATAGACATAGAAGGGGGAGTGGAAGAAATGCGAGATATAGGCCCAGAAGACCTTGTAATCCTCGGTGAAATTGAAGGCCAGCCCAAGGCTCCTGGTCTGCACGTCCAGCCAGATCTCGGCAATGCGCTCGGGCAGGATCTCGCCCTGGGCGCGTTCGGTATGGAAGGCGACCTCGAATTCGTGGAAGGCGATCTGCCTCACCACGGTGTTGAGCATGTCCTCCACCTTCTGCGCCAGCATGATGCGCCGGCGGGCCGGATCGGTCTCGGCATCCAGCAATGAGCGGAAGGTCAGCATCTCGCCGAACACGCTGGCGGTCTCGGCCAGGGTCAGCGGCGTGCCGGCGAGCAGATAGCCTTGCTTGGCGGCCAGCGACTGATGCGCGCCATGGCCCAGCTCATGCGCCAGCGTCATCACATCCCGCGCCTTGCCGTGGAAATTCATCAGCACATACGGATGCACCGAGGGCACGGTGGAATGCGAGAAGGCGCCGCCGGCCTTGCCCGGACGCAGATCAGCGTCGATCCAGTTTTTCTCGAAGAAGGGCTTGATGGTCTCGGCCAGCTCCGGGGAGAAGCCGCCATAGGCGTTCAGCACGATGTCACGCGCCTGCTGCCAGGAAATATGCTTGTCCAGGTCCGCCGGCAGCGGGGCGTTGCGGTCCCATTGCTCCAACTTCTCCAGCCCCAGCCATTTCGCCTTCAACGCATAATAGCGGTGCGATAGCCGGCCATAGGAGGATTTCACCGCGCCGACCAGCGCCTCCACCACCTCATCCTCGACCATGTTGGCGCGGTTGCGGAAGGACCAGGGATGCGGATAAGCGTGCCAGTCATCGTCGATCGCCTTGTCCTTGGCGATGGTGTTGAGCACCAGGGCGAATAATTTCTCATTCTGCGCCATCGTCTTGGCGACCGCCTTGAAGGCGTCCTCGCGGACGGCGCGGTCAGTGTCGGAGAGCTTGTTCAGCGCCGCGGAGAGAGTCAGCTCCTCGCCGCGGACCTCCAATCGCAGCGCTGCGATGGTTTCGTCGAACAGCCGGGTCCAGGCGGAATGGCCGGTGACCTCCTTCTCCATGAACAGTTGTTCGATGACATCCTCACGCTGGTGCGGCAGGAACACACGTAGATCCCGCAGCCAGGATTCGTAGCGCTGCAACTCCGGGGCGCGGAGCTTTTCCGCCAGCGCTTCGTCCGAGAGGCGGTTCAGCTCTAGGGTGAAGAACAGGGTCTTGGTGCCGAGCGCGGTCAGCTTCTCGGACATGGTCTGGTAGAACTGACCGTGAGCGGCAATCGAGCTGTCCGCCGCGAACAGCAGCCCGGCATAGGACATGATCCGGCCGGGGATTTCCTGCAGCGCCTCATAGGTGCGAATCGCCTCGGCCAGTTCGGCGCCGGAGAGAGCTTCGAGCTTGCCCTGATAGGCGGTAAAAGCCTCGGCGCGCTGCTGCACATCCTGCAGATCGGCGGCCAGGCGCGGGTCAGCGGTAGAGGTGTAGAGATCGTTCAGATCCCAGCTCGGCAGGGATGCAGCATTTCCGGCGGAGAGCCCCTCGGGCTGCCAGTTGATCCGTGCCTGCTTCATATCCGCTCCGTTCCTTCAAATCTCACGGAACAGATTTAGGCGTTGCGGCGCCAAGGTCAAACGGGGGCTTTGCCCCCCGTATCTTTTACACCTTTGGGGCTTTGCCCCCGTGTCTTTTACATGCCGATGGCGCGGCGATAGATGTCGAGCAGGGTCTCCTGCTCCTCCACCTCGGCCGGCTCCTGCTTGCGGATCTTGATCAGCTGGCGGATCACCTTCACGTCGAAGCCGGCGGATTTGGCTTCGGAGAAGATGTCCTTGATGTCGTTGGCCAGCGCCTTGCGCTCCTCTTCCAGACGCTCGATGCGCTCGATGATGCTGCGCAGCCGCTCGCCGGCGATATTGGTCGGTTTCTCTTCGGTCGATACAGACATAGCCCACTCCAGGTCAGGGCGGCGGGGATAAAGAAGCGGCCGCCCCAGGTCAACGAGATTTTACGTGGCACCGGTCTCGAACGGCCCGCGTCCAGTCGCAAACGTTTTTGAGGGTAAGGGAAGTTTTTTCAAAAACTTCCCTTAATGCCCCGGATTGGCCGCCTTGAACGCCGCCTGCTGCTCGGGCTCGCCGGTTTCTGGTGTAGCGCCTGCCACTCCTTATAGGGCATCCCGTAGATGATCTCGCGCGCCTGCGGATCGCTCAGCTCGATCCCCTGCGCCTGCGCCGCCTCGCGATACCAGCGCGAGAGGCAGTTGCGGCAGAAGCCGGCCAGATTCATCAGATCGATATTCTGCACGTCGGGGCGTGCCCGCAAATGCGCCACCAAAGCGCGAAAGGCGGCCGCCTCCAGCCGCTCCTGGGTAGCGCTATCCATCAAGGGGTTGCTCAAGTTTCTGCTCCCGCTCATAGTCGCGGCGTGGAAAACGCCTATTTCAACGACCTTAAAAATTACCGGTCGGGCAGCACAGGGGTCGCCCCTGGCCCGGGCGCCAGCCTGCCGCAGGCGCGGGCCGGGCGCAATATGGCGCTGCCGCTCTCCACAAACCGATTTTAAACAACAAACCGAGGTTTTCGCATGGAACGTCTGCGCCGCCACCGCCGCACCAAGGTCATCGCCACGCTGGGGCCGGCCAGCTCCACCCCGGAGATGATCCTGCAGCTCTTCCAGGCCGGGGCGGATGTATTCCGCCTGAATTTCTCCCATGGCGCGCATGCGGACCACGCCCAGCGCATCGAGATGATCCGTGCCGCCGAGAAGCGCACCGGCCGGCCGATCGGCATTCTGGCGGATGTGCAGGGGCCGAAGCTGCGGGTGGGCAGCTTCCAGTCCGGCCGGGTGCAGCTGCAGACCGGGGCGCAATTCACCCTGGATATGAACCGCGCCCCTGGCGATACGCGCCGGGTCTGCCTGCCGCACCCCGAGATCATCGCCGCCGCCGAGATCGGCGCGACGCTGCTGCTCGATGACGGCAAATTGCGGCTGAAAGTGCTGCGCAAGCGCGATGATCATCTGCTGACCGAAGTGGTGGTGGGCGGCGTGCTCTCCGACCGCAAGGGCGTGAACGTGCCGGATGTGGTGCTGCCGATCCCGGCTTTGACCGAGAAGGACCGCGCCGATTTGGATTTCGCCCTGCCGCTGGGCATCGATTATATCGGCCTCTCCTTCGTGCAGCGGCCGGAAGACGTGATCGAGGCCAAGCGCATCGCCGCCGGGCGGGCGCTGGTGATGGCCAAGCTGGAGAAGCCGCAGGCGCTGGATAATCTGGACGGCATCATGGCCGAGGCGCAGGCGGTGATGGTGGCGCGCGGGGATCTGGGCGTCGAGCTGCCGCCGGAAGAAGTGCCGATCGCGCAGAAGCGCATCATCCGCGCCGCCCAGCAGCGGGGCCTGCCGGTGGTGGTGGCGACCCAGATGCTGGAGAGCATGATCACCGCCCCCGCCCCGACCCGCGCCGAGGCTTCGGACGTGGCGACCGCCGTGTTCGATGGCGCCGATGCGGTGATGCTCTCGGCCGAGAGTGCCGCCGGCCAGTTCCCGCGCGAGGCGGTGAACATGATGGACCGCATCATCGCCCGGGTGGAGCGCGACGAGGATTGGCGCGGCGGGCTGGATGCCAAGCGGCCGCAGCCGGAGAAGAACTCCGCCGACGCCATCGCCGCCGCCGCCGTGCAGGTGGCGCATACCATCAATGCCAAGGCGATCGTGGCGCTGACCGAATCGGGCTCCACGGCGCTGCGCGTGGCGCGCGAGAAGCCGGACTGCCCGGTGATCGGGCTGACCGTGAACGAGGCGGTTTCGCGCCGTCTGGCGGCGGTGTGGGGGGTACATGCGGTGCGCGCCGAAGCCGCCCATTCAATGACCCAAGCCGTTGAACATGCACAGAAAATCGCCCGGGTGGAGGGGTTTGCCAGCAAGGGCGACGAGATCGTCGTGGTTGCCGGCGTGCCGTTCGGCCAGGCGGGGACCACCAACGCGCTGCGCGTGGCAAAACTCTAAGCCCTCGGCCCGCCCCTTCATTACTTTTTGCTCGCCTTTGAGCAAATGTTTTATTATGAAGGGGTTGGCGTAGATCTTTCTTGGCCTGAGCGGCTTGGCCGCGCCTGCCGGCACCTGTAAGATGGGGGCCGGTTTCAAGGCTTCGACAGGTTGAGGATTTTCACTTTGCACAGTTCACGCAAGGCCACGGCGTATGGCAAGATCGCGTTCGGCATGGGCGCCGCGGCGCTGCTTCTCACCGCCTGCCATCGCCCGGCGCCGGTGACGGCGCCGCAGGCCGCCGCCACGCCGGTCGGGCATATTTATGCCGTCGCCGTGGCGGTGCCGCCGCCGGTTTCGCCGAAGATCAAGTTCACCCCGGCCGAGCAGGAGAAGATCCAGCAGGCCTTCAACGTGGTGGCGTTGAAATCCGCCTTGATGGTCGCCGCCCTCTCCTGCGACCAGCGCGACAAATATGACGCCTTCATGCACAGCTTCCAGCCGCATGTGCTCGACGCCCAGCATGAGATGGATGCCTATTTCCACAAGGCGAGCGGCCCCTATAGCGGCCAGAAGATGGAAGACAGCTTCATCACCCTGCTGGCCAACAACCAGTCGGTCGCCGGCATCGCCCAGGGGCAGATTTTCTGCCTGAACAACCAGGCCGAATATAACGCCGTGCTGGCAATGAAGACGCCAGACCAGCTCGACAGCTTCGTCACTGACGCGCCGCCCGGCGCTACCACGCAGGTTGCCAGCGCCGCCGTCCCGGCCGCGCCTCCCGCCCCGGTGAAAACCGAGCACAAGGCCAAGAGCGTGAGCCACAAGAAGCCGGTGGAAAAGGTGAAGGCGAAGACCGCCAGCGGCAGCCATCCGGAAGTGGCGAGCAGCAAGAGCCCGTAACGCCCGGCACTTTACGAAAAAAACCCGCCTTCAGGCGGGTTTTTTTGGCTTGGCCAGATGATGAGGACAAGCAGCAGCACCAGCCCCGCGCCGGCCGGCCAGGCGAAGGTCGAGATGAAGCCGTAAAGGCCGGTGAAGCCCCAGAACAGCATGATCGCCGCCTGCCAGCGCCAGCCGCGCGCCGCCGCGTAGCGCAGCAGCGCCAGCGCCAGCACCGACATGTCGTAGATATAGCCGAAGGAGGTGGCCAGGAAGATCAGGCAGGTTGTCACCGCCGCGCGTCCGGCTAGGCCGAACCGCCCGGCCCCGGCGCCGGACCAGACCCGCCAGCACGCCACCCCGGCGCCGATGCTCACCAGCAGCTGGCAAAGCCCGGAAAGGCGATCCGGCATCCCCAGCGTACGGAAGAACACATAGGGCGTCACCATCATATGCTGCTGCAGGGCCGAGGGGCGGCGGCATCGTTCAAGGCGGTATGCAGCTCGATGCTGAAAAACAACCGCCACACCCAGGGGCCGAATATAAGCATTGGCAGCAGGCAAAGAAGGCCGGCCGTGATCGCGGCCGCGGCGACGCCGCGCCATTGCCGCGCGGCAATGAAACAGACCGGTAGCAGCAGGGCAAATTGCGGCTTGACGACGACACAGCCGGCGGCGATCCCGGCCAGGATCGGCGCCTCCTCCAGCAGGCACAAGGCCAGCAGCAGGGCCTAGGAAATGAACAGCCCGGTCTCGCCCATGGCCAGGCAATAAAGCACGGGCGGAGACACGCAGCCGAGCAGAAGCAGCCCAGGACGCAGCCCGGCCCGCAGACCGCAGAGCACCAGCGTCAAAAGTCCCGCCGCGTCCCATAGCAGAGTGCCGGGATTTGCCGGGAGCAACGCGAACGGTGTCGCCAGCAACAGAAAGGGCGGGGGGTATTGCAATTCCCCGACGGCGTTTGAATGTGCCAGCACGGCGCGGGCACCATCGCGGAAAATGTGGAAATCGCCAGGACCGATCCAGCCTTGCGGCAGGATCTGCCGATGCACCACCAATATGTCGATCACAATCGCCAACAAATTGGCGAAGACCGAGACGATGAACCAAAGGGGCGGCATGATGGCCCGCGCTTAGAAGGCCGCCTCGGTGAAGATGCGGGTGATGTCGCCGTTCCAGGCGCCGTGATAGCGGGCCAGCCAGTGCTCCGCCTGGGTGGGCGCGCCGTTGGCGATCTCCTGCAGCGGGGCCAGGTAGAGGCTTTCATCCGCCCCGGCGGCGTTGCCCCGGGCGCGGGCCTTGAGGCCCTGGGCGGCGATGGCGACGACCTCTTTCGCCAGATCCCGCAGGCTGCCTTTCCCGAAGGGCGTGTTGATGCCGCTGACCGGCACAGCGGCACGCAGGGCCAATATGTCCGCATGGCGCCAGGTTTTGATCAGCGCCTGGGCGGCGGCCAGCGCCGCCGCGTCGTAGAACAGCCCGGTCCAAAGGGCGGATTGCGCCAGCATCATCTCCGGGCGGCCGGAATCAGCGCCCCGGGTTTCGATATATTTCTTCAGCCGCACATCCGGGAAGGCGGTGGTGGAATGGTCCGCGAAATCGCCGATGGTGGCGCGTTCGCCCTCCAGCCCGGCCAGCCTGCCCGCCATGAAATCGCGGAAGGAGGCGCCGGCGACGTCGTGATAGCCGCCGTCGCGATAGACGAAATACATCGGCACATCGAGCAGCCAGTTGGCATAGGCCTCGAAGCCGAACCCGTCCTCGAAGATCACCGCCGGGATGCCGGAGCGGGCATTGTCGGTATCGGTCCAGACATTGGCGCGGTTGGAGAGCAGGCCGTTGGGCTTGCCCTCATAGAAGGGCGAGTTGGCGAACAGGGCGGTGGCGAGCGGCTGCAGGGCAGCGCCGACGCGCATCTTCGCCACCATGTCCGCCTCGGAGGTGAAATCCAGATTCACCTGCACGGTGCAGGTGCGCAGCATCATGTCCAGCCCGCGCGTGCCGACCTTGGGCATGTAGCCGCGCATGATCTTGTAGCGGCCCTTGGGCATCCAGGGCATGGCGGCGCGGGTGGCGGTGGGGTGGAAGCCCAAAGGCGCGAAGCCCAGCCCCAGCGCCGGGGTGACGGCGCGCAGCCGGGCGACATGCGCATCCAGCTCCGCCTTGGTGGCGTGCAGATCCGCCAGCGTGCCGCCGGAGAGCTCGAACTGCCCGCCCGGTTCCAGCGAGATCGAGGCGCCGCCCGCCCCTTTCAGCCCGATGATGTTGCCATGATCGAGGATCGGCGCCCAGCCGTCGCGCGCCTGCACGGCGCGCAGCAATGCGCCGATGCCATCCGCCCCCTCATAGGCGGGCGGGGTGAAATCAGCGGCGCGGAAGCCGAAGGCCTCATGCTCGGTGCCGATGCTGTACTGGGCGGCCGGCTTCGCGCCGGAGTCCAGATAGGCCGCCAGATCCTTGACGCTTTCAACCACACGCGCGTCAGCGTCACCGGGATTTGACAAGTCTCTCTTCCTTCAAACTCTGTGTTTCAGGCGCGATGCCGGGCGCTGTCTCAGGGCTGGGCTGCGAGTTGCAGCGCCAGCCCGGCGATGGCGGCGGTTTCGGCCCGCAGGATGCGGCTGCCCAATGACACGCGTGTAATGATGGGTGTTCGCGCGATAGCTTCAAGCTCCTGATCGGTAAAGCCCCCCTCCGGACCGACCATCAAGGCGCTGGGGCCGGAGGCTGGGCCAAGCAGGGCAGCGTCGCGCCGCTCATCGGCGATGCAAAGCGGGCGCTGCGCCGGCCAGGCCGCCATCAGCTTCATCACCGGCAGCGGCGCGCGGATTTCGGGGACATGCAGGCGCTCGCATTGCTCCGCCGCCTCGGTGGCGATGGCGCGCAGGCGTTCGAGATTCACATGGTCCGCATTGGTGCGGGCGGTGATGATCGGCTGGATCACGGAGACGCCGAGCTCGGTGGCTTTTTCCACCACCAGATCGGTTTTCTGTCGTTTCAGCAAGGCAAAGCAGAGCCAGGCATCGGGCTCCGGCGCCGGAACCCGGGTCTGCTGGGTGGGCTCCAGAATCGCGGCCTTGCGGGAGATTTTGGCGATGCGGGCGCGCCATTCCCCGGCCTGGCCATTAAAAACCCGTATTGTATCGCCCTCGCCCAGCCGCATGACATTGGCGAGATAATGGGCCTGGCCATCGGAGACGGCAAAGCCCTCGCCGGCGCCGGGGAGATCGGGAACATGCAGACGAATTGACGTATCGGCCATGCCGGGCTGAATAGCAGATATGAGCGGATTTACCGATATCAGGCGCGGCGGCTGGGTGGCGCGTCTGCCCGAGCGTTACCTTCCCTATGTGCTGCTGGCGCGGCTGGACCGGCCGATCGGCGCCTGGCTGCTATTTCTGCCCGGGCTGTGGGCGATTTGCCTGACCGCGAAAAATTTCTGGTGGGGGCTGTGGTTCACCGTGCTGTTCGGCATCGGCAGCGTGGTGATGCGCGGGGCGGGCTGCGTGGTGAACGATCTCTGGGACCGCAAAATGGATGCGATGGTGGAGCGCACCCGCGGCCGCCCGCTGGCCTCGGGCATGGTGACGCCGATTCAGGCGCTGGGCTTCCTGGCGATCCTCTGCGCCATCGGGCTGGCGATATTGCTGACGCTGAACAATACCGCGAAGCTGCTGGGGTGGTCTCCTTGGTGCTGGTGGTGCTGTATCCGCTGGCCAAGCGCGTCACCTGGTGGCCGCAGGCCTTTCTCGGGCTCACCTTTGGCTGGGGCGCGCCGTTGGGTTTCGCCGCGGCAAGGGGGCATCTCACCTGGCCGGTGCTGTTCCTCTATCTCGGCGCGATTTTCTGGATCATCGGCTATGACACGATCTATGCGCATCAGGACCGCGAGGATGATACGCTGATCGGGGTGAAATCCACCGCGCGGCTGTTCGGCACGCGTACCCGCGAGGCGCTGTGCATTCTCTACGCGCTGGCGTTTCTGATGCTGCTGATCGCGATGTCCGGCTTTTCGCTGCACCCCTGGGGCTATTGGCTGATGGTGGTGCCTGGCGCGCTGCTGGCCTGGCAGATTATCAGGCTGGATATTGATAATCCGGCGCGGTGCCTGGCGCTGTTCAAGCTGAACCGGGATGTGGGGTTGGCAGTGGCGGCGGCGATTTTGATGGGGTGGATGTAGGGTTCAAAAGTTTTTGGGAGGCGGCCCTTTTTTCAAAAAGGGCCGCAAAACGTTTGGGGTGTTGGCAACGCAGGTGCATACGCCCAGGCCTCCCCGCCCCTTTTTTGAAAAAAAGGGGCGGCCCCAAAAAACTTTTGGCACCTATCCTTTGGTTTCCACCTGATCGTCCAGCCGGTGATCCTCGATCCCCGCCGGCTCCAGATGCACGCTCACCTCCACCCGGCCCGGCAGCGCCCGGCGCACCGCGCGCTCCACCGCATCGCCGATGGCATGGCCCTCATTGACGCTGAGCCGCCCCTCCACCTCCAGATGGAATTCCACGAACGCCCGGTCCCCGGCATGGCGGGTGCGTAGATCATGGATATCCTCCACCCCCCGGCAGCCCAGCGCGGTGCGGCGGATCATCATCCGGTCGGTCTCGGTCAATTCGCGGTCGAGCAACTGGCTCAGCGCCTCATTCGCCACGAAGCGCGCATTCCACATCATGTAAAGCGCGATCAGCAGCGCGAAGGCCGGGTCGGCGCGGGTCCAGCCGGTGAAATGGGTCAGCGCCAAAGCCGCCAGCACGGCGGCATTCACCGCGACATCCGTGAGGTAATGCGCACGGTCGGCGGCGATGGCGGTGGAGCCGGTACGGCCCACCACCCAGCTCTGCATCACCACCAGAACGATGGCGGCGAGCAGGCTCAGCGCAATGATCATGATGCCGAAATCCAGCGCTTCCAGTCTTTCCGGAAACACCAGCCGTTCGATGGATTGGAAGGCCAGCACCATCGCCGCGCCGGCCAGCAGCATCGCCTGGGTGAAGGCGGCGATGGCCTCACCCTTGCCATGGCCGTAGCGATGATCCGCGTCCGCCGGGCGCTGGGCGTAGCGCACCCCATAAAATGTGGCGAGGCTGGCGCCGACATCCACCAGCGCATCCACCGCCGAGGTGAGCAGGGACATCGAGCCGGTGGCGATCCAGGCGGCGAATTTCACCACCACCAGCACCACGGCAAAAGCCAGGCTGGCGCCGCTGGCGGCCTTGCGCAGCGTCGCGTCGGTCGGATCTGTCGTGCTCATGAGAGCGGTTTAGCGCGAAGCCCCCCGCCAACCCAAGACGCAAGATTGACGACGCGGCCCTAAACGCGGGAGAAGCATCACGCCGGGGTGTCCGCATCGTGCGGGCTGAGATCATACCCGTAGAACCTGCCTGGGTCATGCCAGCGAAGGGAGAGCGCCAATGAGCCTCAATAGACGTCTATTCCTCTCAACCGCCAGCGCTGCGCTTGCCGCGCCGGCTCTGGCCCGCGCCGCGACCGCGACGCCGTTCACGCTGATTCTCGACTGGTTCGTGAATCCCGACCATGCCCCGCTCTTCGCCGCGAAATATTGCGGCGCCTATGCCAAGGCCGGGCTGGATGTGAAGCTGGTGGCGCCGACCGACCCGGATCTGCCGCCGCGCCTGGTTGCCGCCGGCAAGGCCGATGCGGCGCTGACCTACCAGACCGAGCTGTACCTGCTGGTCGACCAGGGGCTGCCGGTGCGCCGGACCGGCACGCTGATCGACAAGCCGCTGAACACGCTGACGGCGCTGAAGGCCAGCGGCATCACCAAGCTGCAGGATCTGAAAGGCCGCAAGGTCGGCTATTCGGTGGCGGGGTGGAGCCGGTGATCATCGGCGCGATGCTCAAGCATGTCGGCATGAGCCTGGCCGATATTCAGCTGGTGAATGTCAATTTCGAGCTGGTTTCGGCATTGCAGAGCAAATCGGTCGACGCGGTGATCGGCACCTACAGGAATTACGAGGATATTCAGCTGGCGCAGGCCGGGCTGGACCCGGTGATCTTCCTGCCGGAGGATTACGGGGTGCCGGCCTCGGATGAGCTGCTGCTGCTCTCCAATGAAAGCGGGCTGAAGAACACGGCGCTGAAGGCGTTTTTGAGCGCGCTGAAGGAAGGCGTGGCGGCGTTGCAGGCAGACCCGGAGGGGATGCTGAAGCAATTCCTGAAGGATAATCCGAGCCTGAACGACAAGCTCGACATCGCTTCCTGGCACGCGATGCCGCCCTACTTCGCGAAGGACCCGGCGAAGCTGAACGACGCCCGCTATCTAACCTACCGAGACTTCCTGTTGGCCAACGGCGTGATCAAGAAAAAGCTGCCCTTAGGCAACTACGCCGTCCAAATCGAAGCCTAAAGTTTTCAGACGTTTTTGGGGTGTGGGGGATTTTTACAAAAATCCCCCACGTCTTTCTTAGTGGAAAATGATTTCCACCCGGCGGTTCTGCGGCTCACGCACACCCGGGCCGGTCGGCACCAGCAGATGCGTCTCGCCATAGCCATGCATCTCGATCTCGTTGGCCGGCACGCCATCGGCGACGAGCTGGGCGGCAACCGCCTTCGCACGTTTCACGGACAGGCCCATATTGTAGGTCGCGGTCCCCGAGGTATCGGTGTAGCCGTTAACCTCCAGCGTGGTGACGTTCTGCGTCTTGGAGTCGGAGGCGGCCTGCGCGATGATCTGGGTCGCGCGCGGGTCAGGCTGTATTTATCCCAGTCGAAGAACACCAGATAGGTCTTGGCCGGGCGGGCGCCGGGGCCGCGGCGGGCGCGGCGGCCGGCTGCGGCGCCGGGGCCGGCGGGGCTGGCGGGGCGAATTCGTACCGCAGACCGATATTGATCTGGTTGTTATACTCGCCCTGCTGCTTGAAGCTGGCGGGGATGCCGGCATTGTCGATCGCGTAACGGCGCGCCGTGGTCAGGCCGATGAAGCGATATTCGACGGTGGCGGAGAGGCCCATCACCGGCGCGATCGGGAAGGACAGGCCGACAATGCCCTGATAGGCGAAGGAGCCGCGCGCCTGGTTGACGTTGAAACCGCCCGCCTTGGCATCGCTGTAGCGGGCTTCCTGCCAGCCGATGCCAGCACCGAGATAAGGATAAAGCCAGGGCAGGCCGATATCGAAATCATAAACGCCGTTGACGAAGCCGCCATACTGGCTCTCATGCCCGCTGCCCTTGGCGGCGACGCCGCCGGACTTCACCTTGTCCAGCCCGTTACGGATATAGTCGCCTTCCAGCTCGACCCGCCAGCCATTATTGAAGCCGTAGCCGATGGCGGCACGGGCATCAAAGCCGTTCTTGAACACCGCCTTGGTGTCGCCAGAGAGATTGGCGCCGCCGGCGACATAATTCTTCTGGGTGGTGGCGCTCTTCAGATCCAGGCCGCCGCCCAGGCTGACATAGGGGCCGGCCACTGGCTGGGCCTCTGCCCGGCCGGCCAGCGCCAGCGGCACGGCCAGCATTGTCGCGGCGAATAAGGCGGCTCGAAACTGCATGATCTGATTTCCTTCCGACAGGCGCCATTCCAGAACGGCACTTGAGCCTATGTGGAGGCAAATGGGCCGGTTGCGAAGGGGCACGCGCACGCGGCGCTTTGCTGTAGCCAAAATGCAACGCGCCTCACGCGCCTGGCAATAAAAAACCCCGGCAGTTGCCTGCCGGGGTCTCATCCACGCTTGCGCGAAGATTAGTGGAAGATGATTTCCACGCGACGGTTCTGCGGCTCGCGCACACCCGGGCCGGTCGGAACCAGCAGGTGGGTTTCGCCATAGCCGTGCATCTCGATCTCGGAGGCCGGCACACCGTCGGCGACGAGCTGGGCGGCAACCGCCTTCGCGCGCTTCACAGACAGACCCATGTTGTAGGTCGCGGTACCCGAGGTGTCGGTGTAGCCGTTGACTTCCAGGGTGGTGACGTTCTGCGTCTTGGAGTCGGACGCGGCCTGCGCGATGATCTGGGTCGCGCGCGGGGTCAGGTTGTACTTATCCCAGTCGAAGAACACCAGGTAGGTCTTGGCCGGGGCCGGAGCCGGAGCAGCGACCGGGGCAGGAGCCGGAGCCGGAGCCGGCGGGGCCGGCGGCTGGAACAGCTGATAGCGCAGGCCCAGCAGGAAGGTGTGGCTGGTGGACTGGCCGACATGCAGCTGCCCGCCGCCCGGCTGGATCGCCGCGTAGTTGCGGCTGGCGGTCAGCTGGGTGAACTTATACTCGGCGGTCAGGGACAGGCCCGGCACCATCGCCAGCGGGTAGGACACGCCGCCGATGATGTTGTAGGCGAAGGAGCCCTTGGTGCCGCCGACGCCAACGCCGTTATTCACGACATGGCTGTCGAACTTCTGCCACTGGTAGCCAGCGCCGGCGCCGACATAGGGGAAGATCGGCAGGCCGACATTGAAGTCGTACAGCACGTTGACCATCGGGCCATAGGTGTTCAGACCGCCGGTGACGCGGGTCTGGCCGAGGCCGCCGTTGCCATCAACCTTGTGCGCGGTGTCGCGGTAGAAGTTGCCGTTCAACTCGACGCGGAAACCGTTGCCGAAGCCATAACCCACGGCGGCGTCGCCGGAGTAGGAGTCACGGAACAGCATCTTGCCGGACGAGCCGGTGGAGCGGCTGTTGATGTTGATCGGGTTCTGGATGGTGGTGCCAGCACCCAGGCTGACATAAGGGCCGGTAACCGGCTGCGCGTGCGCCGCGAGGGGCAGCGCAAGGCAGGTGGCGGCGGCAAGGGCTAAGCGCAGCTTCATGACGTGACTCCAAAAGTGAGTGCGTTTAATTAACCAAGGTCTATTTAGCCCTGCCGACGGGAATTCAACAGATCAAAACGGGTTTCGATTTTAACATTCTGGACCTGTGGCATTTTGGGCACAACCTGATGATCGTACAGGAAATTTTACGAGCAGTTCATAACCCGGAAAGCTTCCCCAGCGTTCCCCGCATCGGTGGCCCCTGGGGCGGAGCGCACCATCCAGCCATGATAGAGCGGTGCGCTGCCGGAACCATCTTTTGGTTGCAACGTCAAAAAGATCGCCACATCAGGAAGTTGTCCCGGCGGGCGGGTGACGCAGGCCTGCACGCTGACAATCAGGTCGCCCGCGGTCGCCTGGCCGCCGACGGGGATGGTCAAGGTCGAGGTGCTGCCATCGGCCTTGCTCAACACCCCGATCTCGGCGGTCTTGCCAGGGACCCAATCATTCGGCGGGGTCGGCGCGACATCGTTGTTGGGCAGCGGGGCGGGGTTGTTGCCGCTGGGGCCTGGCGCCACCGCGCCATTGCCGGCGGGGGCGGGGGCGGGGCGGGTTGAGCCCGTTCGGCGCCGCCGGGGAGACGACCTGCGCCTGCGCGGTGCCGCCATTATCGGTATTCGCGCCATTGCCGTTATCGGCGGCGCCGCTGCCATTATCGGCGTTGTCGCTGCCGGGCGGGGGCAGCGGGGTTTCCACCAGGCCCGGCGGTGGGGCGGGGCTGGGGGCGACGGGCGCCACCGGGGCGGTTGGCGGCGCCGCCACCACGGGCGGCGCCGCCGGCACCAGCACAGCGGGGGCCTGCGTGCCGCCAGCGCCCTGGCCAGGGCTGCTCTGCCCCAGCATGCTCTGCGCGAAGGCCGCGCCGCCGATCAGCGAGACGGCGCTGGCCAGAAGGAGAAGGCGCATTATTTCGACAGCGCCATCGGGTTGCTGGGCTGGGCTGGCGCGGACGCGCCGGCGGTGCCGCCCTGCGCGCCGCTCTGGCCGTTGCTCTGCCCACTGCCCTGGCCGCTGCTCTTGGCGCCGCCGCCATTGCCCATCGAGAAGATGAACTTGCCGAGCAGATCCTCGAGATTCACCGCCGACTGAGTGACCTGGAAGCTGGCGCCGGGCTTCATCATCGTATTGGAGCCACCGGGCGAGATCGAGATATAGGAGCCGCCGAGCAGGCTGTCGGAGGTGATCGAGGCGCTGCTATCCTCGGGCACCTTGATATCGCTATTGATGGCGAGCTTGACCTGCGCGGCATAGGTGGTGGGGTTCAGCGTCTCGGCGGCGACATGGCCGACGACGACGCCGCCGATCTTGACATCCGCGCCGACGCTGAGCGCGCCGACGGAGCCGAACTGCGCCTGCAGCGGATAGCCGCCCGTGTTGACCTCACCCGCCCCACGCAGCGCGTAGAGCAGGAACAGCACGGCGACGATGATGACGGCAAACCCGGCGGCGAGTTCCGGAACGCGGCGGACCATCAGCCTTGATCCGGGGTCCAGGATTCATAATCCGCCGAGGCCGCGGCGCGCTTGCCGCCCATGTAGTCATGACCGGCCGGGCGGTAGCTCGCCGGCGTGCCGGTGAGGTTGGGCTTGTGCGGGCGCTGCCAGGCGCGGGGCGCGGCGGCAAGCGGCGCATCCGTGAGGTGATGCAGCCAGGCATGCCATTGCGGCGGCACCACCGAGGGGTCCTGCACCCCGGCATAGACCACCCAGCGCCGGGCGCGCGGCTTGCCCGGGCGCTCGAAATACTGGTTCCCCGCCTCGTCCCGGCCGATGAAGCGGCCTTTGAAGGTGGTGAGGAAAAACAGACCGGGATTCAGGATCAGGCGCTTGAGGCCAAGCGGCTTTGCCTTATCGGTGGAGGCGGGGCCGGTCGCGGCCGGGCTTTGGGCGGCGTTGCTCATGGCTGTGATATAGGTGAAGCCGCGCGAATGGTCCATCTCGCCGGTGCAACGCAGCGTGACGGCATGATGGAAAAGCTATCCACAAGATTCTGTGGGTCAGGCCGAGATTCAACACAAGATGCACTTTAATTGAGTCATATCAGGGCCTAAACTCGATCCATGGCACAGATCCGAACCGATAAATCCTGGCACGGCGTCAAGCTCGCGACCTTCGAGGCCGCCCCCGATCCGGATGCCGAGACCGTGCTGGTCACGCTGCCCGCCGCCTGGGGCAGGAGGCGGCGAACGCGCTGGCCGCCATTCTGCCGGGCCGGCGGATGCGCCATATCGCCGAGGCGGCGGAGAGCTGGATCGCGCCGATCGCGGCCCGCGCTTTGGCCGCCGGGCTGGGCGAGCGCATCGGCCATGAGCTGCACGCCATGCTGGCCGCGCACCGCGCCAGCCCCAGCGGCAATGTCTGGCGCAACCGCGCCGGTGGGCAGCCGGGCTTTGTGTTTAACCCTTCCGCTTATCTTGATGAGGCGGGCGGGTTCGACTTCGCCGCCCTTGGCCATGACGTGCAGCTGGCGGTGACGGCGCTGACCCTGGCCGCCCCTCCGAGCACCGGCTGCGGCTGGGTTTTACCGATTTCAATTTGTTCCTGGCGCGGCTGGGGCTGGCTTACGACTCGGCGCCGGCGCGGGATCTGGCGGTGACGCTGACCGGCTTCATCGGCGCCGAGGCGGATCTGGCCTCCGCCCGGCTGCTGGCACGCGGCAATGCGCCGGGCACGCGCATCACCGCCCCGGCTTTGCCAGAGGATGGCGTGCTACCCGGGCTGCGCGAAGCGGCTTTGGCGGCGCAGGAGCAGGCGCTCAGCTTCGGCCAGCGCCGGCATGAGAGCCTGCTGGGCTTCCTCGGCGAGGCCGAGATCGAGGCGCTGCTGGGCGCCGAACAGGTGAATTTCGCCCCTGCCCTCTCGCCGCTGAACCAGGATGGCGGGCTGGCGCACTGGGCGTTGCAATCCCTGGCGGCGCGCGGGCTAACGGCAGAGCGGGCGCTAGCCCGGATGCTGGCTGGCGAGGATTTATTCCCGCTGCCCCGCTCGAGCGCCCATGGCGCCATGCACGACGCGCTGGCCGCTCTGGTCCCCGTCATGCCGCGCCGCCCAGCGCCGCTGACTGCCCCCGCCGCGCAGGTCAACCGCGAAATGCTGCCGGCCCGGCGCACCGGCTATACCCAGAAGGTGGCCGTGGGCGGGCACAAGCTGTTCCTCTCCACGGGAGAATATAAGGACGGGCGGCTGGGTGAGATCTTCATCGCCCTGCACAAGGAGGGCTCGGCCTTCCGCGGGCTGATGGATGCCTTCGCCATCTCGGTCAGCATCGGGCTGCAGCACGGCGTCAATCTCTCCACCTATGTCGAGGCCTTCACCTTCACCCGCTTTGGGCCGGCCGGCGTGGTCGAAGGGGACCCGGCGGTGCCGGCCGCGACCTCGATGCTGGATTATGTCTTCCGCAATCTGGCGGTGAATTATCTTGGCCAGACCAACCTCGCCCCGGCCGGCATTGACGCGCCGGATGAGCTGGGCGACGGTGCGGCGGAACGCGCCCCCTTGCTGCCGCTGGACCTGCCGGCCCCGGCCCCGCGCGAACGCCGTCGCAATTTGAAACTGGTGAGCTGAGATGAGCATTTCCGAGCGCCTGGCCGAGCTGGGCATCACACTGCCGCAGGCGATGGCGCCGGTTGCGAATTATGTGCCGGTGAGCATTACCGGCAATTTGGTCACGGTCAGCGGCCAGCTGCCGGCGATCGCCGGCAAGGTCGCCGTGACCGGCAAGCTCGGCGCCAGCGTGGCGCTGGAAGAAGGCCAGCACGCGGCGCGGCTCTGCCTGATCAATGTGCTCGCCCAGCTGCAGGCGGCGTTGCCGAATGGGCTGGAGAGCGTGACCAAGGTGGTGCGGCTCGGCGGCTTCATTTCCTGCACCCCGGATTTCACCCAGCATGCGGTGGTGATGAACGGCGCCTCCGATCTTTCGGTGGCGGTGTTTGGCGAGGCCGGGCGGCATGCGCGCTCCACCGTGGGCGTGGCGTCGCTGCCGCTGGACGCGGCGGTGGAGGTCGAAGGGCTGTTTTATATCGGTTAATTCACCCTCCGCGTGATTTTGACCGTTTTTCTGCCTTTATTATCGCGGTTATAAGTCGGCCATGAGTCATACCGACATCCCGTCCCTGCCTCTGCGCATGGCGGTGAACATCGTTCTGGATGGCGCCTTTGCGGCTTTCGCTGTGGGCGCCAGCTTCTGGCTCGCCAATCCCGCGGCGCCGGTGCCGCACCCGCATATGCTGCCGGTGGCGGGTGCCGGGGCAATCTGGCTGCTCGGCATTCCCTTCGGCCTGTCGCGCCTGCATTGGCGCTTCGTCTCGATGCGCGATCTGATGGGGCTAGGGCTGGCGGCACTGGTGACGGCGCTGATGCTGTGCCTGCTGATGGTCGGGGCGGGCATCGCCCTGCCCTCCGCCTCCTTCCCGGTCATCCTGGCTCTTACCCTCGGCGCGGCGCTGACTGTACCGAAATTGATCTACCGGCTGATCCGCCAGAAGCGCGGCGCGCGGGGCGCGGCCCAGACCGCCCTGCTGGTCGGCGATGGCGAATATGCCGAGATGTTTCTCGCCGCCCATGCCCAGCAGGCCAGCGCGCCCTATCGCATCACCGGGCTGATCTCGCTTTCCGAGAAACATATCGGCCGGCGCGTGCACGGGCTGGACGTGCTGACCGCCGCCGATGGCGCCGGGGACATGCTGGAACGGCTGGCGGAAAAGCCGGATCTGCTCATCGTCACCGCGCCGCATTTCACCGGCGACCGGCTGCAATGTCTGATGCGCGCCGCCGAGGCCCGCAATATCCGGGTGATGCGCGCCCCCAGCCTGACCCGCCTGGCCCGGCCGACCAGAAGATGGCGCTGCAACCGATCGCCATCGAGGATCTGCTCAACCGCCGCCAGGTGCAGCTGGACCGTGCCGCGATGGCGGATCTGATCGCCGGCAAGCGGGTGATGGTGACCGGGGCGGGCGGGAGCATCGGCTCCGAACTTTGCCGGCAGCTGGCGATGTTCACCCCGGCGGAGATTTTGCTGCTGGACAGCTCCGAATTCGCGCTCTGGCAGATCGATCTGGAAATCCGCGAACTGGCCCCGGCACTGCCCCGGCGCGCGGTGGTGGCGGATGTGCGCGATGCGCCGCATATGCGCGCCATCGCCGATGAGTTTCTGCCGGATCTGGTCTTTCACGCGGCGGCGCTGAAGCATGTGCCGATCGTCGAGGCGAACAGGCTGGAAGGGCTGCGCACCAATGCGCTGGGTACCCAGGTGGTGGCGGATGCCGTGGCCGCCGCCGGGGCCAGCCTGATGGTGCTGATCTCGACCGACAAGGCAGTGAATCCGAGCTCGGTGATGGGCGCCTCGAAGCGGCTGGCGGAGATGTATGCGCAGGCGCTGGATGTGCAGGCGCGCCGCAGCCAGCAGGGGCTGCGCTGTGTGACCGTGCGCTTCGGCAATGTGCTGGGCTCCACCGGTTCGGTGGTGCCTTTGTTCCGCCGCCAGCTGGCGCAAGGCGGGCCGCTCACCGTGACTGATCCCGGCATGCAGCGTTATTTCATGACGGTGCGCGAGGCGGTGGGGCTGGTGCTGCAGGCCTCGGCCGTCGGCAGCGGCGCCGAGGCGATCCCCGATGGCGGGATTTTCGTGCTGGATATGGGCGAGCCGGTGAAGATCGTCGATCTCGCCCGGCAGATGATCCGCCTCGCCGGGCTGAAGCCGGATGAGGACATCCAGATCAAATTCACCGGGCTGCGGCCGGGCGAGAAATTATTTGAAGAATTGTTTCACGGCGCCGAGCAGCCGGTGCCGACTGAGCATGAGGGGCTGCTGATGGCCACCCCGCGCCTGGCCGATCTGGCGGCCGTGCGCCGCGCCATGGAGGCGTTGGCCAGGCACGCGGCGCGTGGCGACGAGGCGCAGGCAATGGCGCTGCTGCAGCAGATGGTGCCGGAATTTTTCAGCCCCGCGCCTCTCGCGATTCCGCACGCAGCCGAGTAGTCTGCGGCGTCATGAACGCCCAGGCTTTTCCCCCGATCCCGTTTCTCGACCTCAAGGCGCAACAGGCGCGGCTTCCCGGGCTGAAAGCCCGGCTCGACGCGGTTCTGGCGCATGGGCAATATATTCTCGGGCCTGAGGTGCATGAGCTGGAAGCCAAGCTTGCCAGCTTCTGTGGTGCTGCGCATTGCGTCAGCGTCTCCTCCGGCACGGATGCGCTGCAGATCGCGCTGATGGCCGAGGGCATCGGGCGCGGCGATGCCGTGTTCCTGCCCGCCTTCACCTATACCGCCACTGCCGAAGTGCCGCTGCTGCTGGGGGCAACGCCGGTATTCGTGGATGTCGATCCCCGCACCTTCCAGATGGATCTGGCCAGCCTGGAGGCGCGCATCGCCGCTGTGAAGAAGGCGGGGGCGTTGCGGCCGCGGGCGATCATCGGAGTTGATCTGTTCGGCCAGCCGGCGGACTGGGCCGGGATTGCAACCATTGCGGCGCGCGAGGGGCTGTTTACGCTCGATGATTGCGCCCAGAGCTTCGGCGCCGCGCAAGGCGGGGTACGGCTGGGCAAAGCCGCCGATGCCACCGCCACCAGCTTTTTCCCTTCCAAGCCGCTCGGCGCCTATGGCGATGGCGGCGCCTTGTTCACGCAATCCGCCGAGCGCGCGGCGCTCTATCGCTCACTGCGCACCCATGGCGAGGGCACGACCCGCTATGAGGTGCTGCGCACCGGCATGAATGGCCGGCTGGATACGATGCAGGCCGCCGTGCTGCTGGCAAAGCTCGAGGTCTTCGAGGCGGAATTGGTTCGGCGCGAGGAGATCGCCAAAATTTACGACGCGGCGCTGAAAGACGTGCTGGCGGTGCCGGCGCGGATGCCCGGGAGCCAGAGCGCCTGGGCGGTTTATTGCGTGACGCTGCCAGATGAAGCCACCCGCGAGGCGGCGAAGGCGGCGCTGGCGGCGGCTTCCATCGGCCATGCGGTGTATTATCCCCGTGCCTTGCACCAGCAGCCGGCCTATCAGCCTGCGCATGACGGCCCGGCGCTGCCGGTGGCCGAAAGCCTGGGGGCAAGGGTGCTGGCGCTGCCGATCCACCCCGACCTTTCCGATGAGCAGGCGCAGCGCGTCGCCGCGACGCTGATCCAGGCGCTGGGGGTTAGCCATGCCGCGCGGCGATCTGTTCCCCGATATCGGGCCGTTTGAGACCGGCTATCTGCCCCTCTCCGAGGGCATGTGATGTACTGGGAGCAGGTCGGCAACCCGAATGGCAAGCCGGTTTTGTTTCTGCATGGCGGCCCGGCGCCGGGGCCGGGGCGGTGCATCGGCGGTTTTTCGATCCCAGCATCTGGCGGGTGATCATTTTCGACCAGCGCGGCGCCGGGCGGTCGCGCCCGCTGGGGGGCTGGAGAACAACAATACCCCGCAGCTGATCCGCGATATCGAAACGCTGCGAAATTTCCTGAATATCGAGCGAATGGTGCTGTTTGGCGGCTCCTGGGGCTCGACCCTGGCGCTGGCCTATGCGCAGGCGCATCCCGAGCATGTGGCGGCGGCGATTTTGCGCGGCATCTTCCTCGGCCGGACGCAGGAGGTGGAGTGGTTCCTGCACGGGCTGCAGCGCGTGTTTCCGGACGCCCACGCCGCCTTCACCAGCTTCCTGCCGCCGGAAGAGCGCGGCGATATCCTCGGCAATTATTTCAAGCGCCTGACCGACCCGGACCCGCGCATGCAGGCCGAGGCGGCGCGGGCCTGGAGCGTGTATGAGGGCTCCTGCTCGACGCTGCTGCCGAGCTTCGAGGCGGTCTCCGCCTTCGCCCAAGACCGCACCGCGATCGGGCTGGCAAGGATCGAGGCCTATTATTTCCGCAATGATCTGTTCCTGCCGCCGGGCGGGCTGCTGGCGCATATGCACCGGCTGCAGGGCATTCCCGGCGAGATCGTGCAGGGGCGCTATGACATGATCTGCCCGGCGCAATCCGCCTTCGAACTCGCCGCCGCCTGGGAGCAGGCAAGGCTGACCATCGTGCCGGATGCCGGGCATTCGGCACTGGAACCGGGCGTGCGCACGGCGCTGATTTCCGCCCTTGAGCGCTGCCGGGGGCTGTTATGAGCCTGACCCGCCGCACCTTGCTGGGGGCCGGGCTGGCCCTGCCCTTCGCCCGCCCGGGCCTGGCCGCACAGCCTGCCGCCCCCTGGCCCGGCGCGCTGGTGATGGGCACCGGCGCCCCCGGCGGGGCGTTTGCGATTTTCGCCCCGGCCTGGGGCGAGCTGGTGCAGCGGGAAACCGGCATCGATATCGCCTACCGCACCACCGGCGGTTCCAGCGCCGATCTGCTGCTGATCGAGGAAGGCAAGGCGCAGCTTGGGCTCTCCAGCACGGCGGTGGCGGCGCAGGGGCGTTCCGGCCAGGGCAGCTGGACCGCCGGGGTAAAGCTGAACGGCTTCCGCGCCCTGTTCCCGGCCTATGCCTCCAGCCTGCAGATCGTCGCCTCCACCGGGGCAGGCGTGCGCGAGCTGGCGCAGTTGCAGGGGCAGGTGGTCGGCGTCGGGCCGGATGGCTCCAGCAGCGCCGATACGGTGAAACAGATTCTGACAGCACTGGGCGTGGCCCCTGCCCGGGTGGTGAGCGGCGATTACCAGCAGCAGGTGCTGGCGATGCTGAAAGGCGAGCTGGCGGCCTGCGCCTTTATCGGAGCGCCGCCGCTGCCGGCGCTGAACGCGGCGGCGATGGGGCGGCACCTGGCGCTCATCGGCATGTCCGCCGCGCAATCGGCCCAAGTGGCGCATAAGCTGCCGGGATTTTTCCGGACGGTTCTGAGCGCCGATACCTTTCCGGGGCAGAGCGTGAATGTCGGCACGGTGGGGACATCGAATGTCGCGGTCTGTGCGACCGACCTGCCGGACAGCCTGGCCGAGGCGGTGACACGCGCGGCGCTGAAGAACCGCAAGCTGCTGGGCGTGGCCGTGCCGGCGGCGGGGCATGCGCAGGAGCTGGCGCCGATTTACGCGGCGGGGATTGCGTTTCATCCTGGTGCGGCCAGGGCGTTGCGGGCGGCGGGGTACCGGCTGCCGCAGAAGGCTGTGCAGGGTTAGGCTTGGCGGCCATGACTTTGCTCATACGCGCCGCGACCCTGGACGACCACGACGCCCTTATCGCTCAAATTTGGACACTGAACTGTTTTGAGCAAGAGCTGACCCACGATCGCCGTACAGATTTGGCGGGCGCGCGTGAGACATTGACCGACATGATCGCGGCGGCCAGTGAGGACGGAGCTTTGCTCGTTGCGGAACAAGACGGGACGGTGAGCGGGCATTTATGCCTGCTGTACCAGTCAGACGACGCCTACGTGATCGAAGAGCTGCGTGATCATGCGCTTATTTCAAGTCTGTTCGTCAACGAGCCCTGGCGCGGCAAGGGGATTGCCCGGGGCCTGATCGCGCACGCGGAAGCTCTCTGCAAAGCACGCGGCGTTCAACGGCTGCGGCTATTTACCTTATCTGGCAATGCGCGTGCCCGGCATATTTATGAAGAGGCTGGTTTTTCGGTTCAGGGTTTGGATATGGTGAAGCCGCTTACGTCGTAGAGCATCATGCTTTTTGCTTTATGCTCTCCGACGAGACGGGTTTACCCCATTCGTTCTAAACCAACCGCCCCTCGCGCAGCGTGATCTGGCGGTCCATGCGCGCTGCCAGCTCGGGATTATGCGTGGCGATCAGCGCGGCGGTGTTTTCGCTGCGCACCACATGCAGCAACTCCTCGAACACGATGTTGGAGGTGGCGACATCGAGATTTCCCGTCGGCTCGTCGGCCAGCAGCAGCGAGGGATGGTTGGCGAGCGCCCGGGCGATGGCCACGCGCTGCTTCTCGCCGCCCGAAAGCTTGCCCGGCAGATGCGTCGCGCGCGGACCCAGACCGAATTTTTCCAGCAATTCCATGGAGCGTTGATGCGCGGCCGCCTGCGGCACACCGGCGATCATCTGCGGGATGGAGATATTCTCCAGCGCGGTGAATTCCGCCAGCAGATGATGGAACTGATAGACGAAGCCGATTTCCTGGCGGCGCATCGCGGTGCGCCCGGCATCGTTCAGCTCGGCGGCGTTCTGGCCGCGAATGATCACCGCCCCTGCATCCGGCTTTTCCAAAAGCCCTGCCAGATGCAGCAAGGTTGACTTGCCGGAGCCGGAGGGCGCGACCAGGGCGACGATCTCGCCCGGGGCCAGGGTCAGCTCCGCGCCGTCCAGCACGGTAAGGCCGCCAGCATCGGACTGGTAGGTGCGGCGGACCGCCTTCATCGAGAGCAGATATTCACTCACTGCGCAGCGTCTCCACCGGGTCGATCTTCGCCGCCCGCCAGCTGGGATAGAGGGTGGCCAGCACCGAGAGCACCAGCGCCATCAGCACAATCTCCACCACCTCGCGCCAATCCAGCTCGGCCGGCAGGGATTCAAGATAATAGATGGTCGGGTCGAAGAGTTTCTGGCCGGTGATGTGCTGGATGAACAGCCTGATATCGTTGATGTAGTGGCAGAACAGCACCCCCAGCGCGAAGCCGAAGAAGGTGCCGAGCACGCCGATGGAAGCGCCCGCCATCAGGAAGATGCGCAGCACCGAACCGGAACTCGCCCCATCGTGCGCAGGATCGCAATATCCTTCGCCTTGTCCTTCACCATCATGATCATCGAGGAAATGACATTGAAGGCGGCGACGATGATGATCAGCGTCAGGATCAGGAACATCACATTGCGCTCGACGGTGACGGCGGCGAGGAATGAATCGTTGTTCTGCTTCCAGTCCTGAATATTCAAGGGCTGGCCTGGGAACATGTTGAGGATCGCCTGCTTCACCGCTTCATCGTGATCCGGGTCGGTGACGAAGACCTGGATCTGGCTGGCGCTGCCGGTCTGCTGGAACAAGGTCTGCGCGGCGTCCAGCGGCAGGAAGACGAAGCTCGAATCATATTGCTGCATGCCGGTCTGGAAAATCGCCACCACATGGAAGGCCTGGATCGACGGGATGGTGCCGATGACGGTGGCTTTTCCTTGCGGCAAAATCAGCGAGATTTGCGAACCGACGGAGAGGTTGAATTGCTGTGCCAGCCCGGCGCCGATGGCAATCGCATCGCCGCCGGTGAGGTTGGCGAGCGAACCGGCGACGACATGGTGGGAGACGGTCGGCAGCTGTTTCAGCCCGTCCAGCGTAATGCCGCGCGCGATGCCGCCGGTGGCCCCGCCTTGCGGGCCGGACATCAGCACCTCGCCCTGCGAGATCGGGAAGGCGCCGGTGACATCCTTGATGGTCCGGATCTTCTGCGACATCGCATCATAATTGGTCAGTGGCTGGCCGGCGCCATAGATGCCGATATCGCCATTGAGCCCGAGAATCTGGCTGAGCAACTCCTGGCGGAAGCCATTCATCACCGAGGTGACGATGATGAGTGTGGCGACGCCAAGCGCGATGCCGACGAGCGAGAAAATCGCGATCACGGAGACGAAGCGCTCGCCGCGCCGGGCGCGCAGGTAACGCGCCGCGATCTTCCGCTCGAAGGCGTTGAACATCAGAAGCGAACCTTTGCCAGTGCCTCGTCCACCGGTAGCTCGAAACGCTCGCCCGTGGCGCGGCGCTTCAGCTCCACCATGCGGTTCGCCGCCCCGCGCGGGCCGACGATCATCTGCCAGGGATGGCCCATCAGATCGGCCTCGGCGAATTTCGCCCCGGCGCGCTCCTCGCGGTCGTCATAGAGCGCGTCCTGGCCCAGCGCCTTGTAGAGTTCCTCGCACAGCCCGTCAGTAACGCTATCGCCCTGACGCAGATTGAGGATGGCGGCCTTGAAGGGGGCGATCGCATCCGGCCAGATGATCCCGGCCTCGTCATGCTTGGCCTCGATGATGGCGCCGACCAGGCGGGAGACGCCGATGCCGTAGGAGCCCATCTCGGGGAAGATCTTGCCGCCATCCGGGCCGATGACGCTGAAATTCATCGATTTCGAATATTTGGTGCCGAAATAGAAGATCTGGCCGACCTCGATGCCGCGGCCTTCGCGGCGGCGCGCCTCGGGGATGGTCTCCCAGGTGGCCAGATCATGCTTCTCATCCGTGGCGGCGTAGATTGTGGTCATCTGCTCGTAGAATTTTTCCACGTCGTCATGCGCGAAGGCATCGCCCGCCTCGAAATCCGCATCATAGAACACGCCGGATTCGCCGGTGGGGGCGAGGATGTGAAATTCATGGGAAAGATCGCCACCGATCTGCCCGGTATCGGCGCGCATCGGGATCGCGGTGATGCCCAGGCGCTGGAAGGTGCGCATATAGGCCAGCATCATCTGCTTGTAGGTGATCACCGCACCTTCGCGGTCGAGGTCGAAGCCGTAGCCGTCCTTCATGTAGAATTCGCGGCCGCGCAGCACGCCAAAGCGCGGGCGCACCTCGTCGCGGAATTTCCACTGGATCTGGAAAGCGTTCTGCGGGAGGTCGCGATAGCTCTTCACCGAATCACGGAAGATCGAGGTGATCATTTCCTCGTTGGTCGGGCCGTAGAGCAGCTCGCGCTCATGCCGGTCGGTGATGCGCAGCATCTCCTTGCCGTAGGCGTCATAGCGGCCGGATTCGCGCCAGAGATCCGCGCTCTGGATGGTCGGCATCAGCACTTCCTGGGCGCCGGCCGCCCATTGCTCCTCCCGCACGATCTGCGCGATCTTGTTCAGAACCTTGATGCCCGTCGGCAGCCAGGCATAGATGCCCGAGGCCATCTGCCGGACCATGCCGGCGCGCAGCATCAGCCGGTGCGAGACGATCTGCGCTTCGGCGGGCGTTTCCTTGAGGGTGGGGATCAGGCTTTTGGACAGACGCATGATGAACCTTAAAACAGGGATTGAGGCTTTTCGGTGGCCGGGGGCGGCGGCGCTTGGGCGGGCGCATCCTCGGCCAGCCAGCGATTGGCGGCACGGCGCGCCGGCTGCTCGACGAAGCCGCGCAGCAGGATCGCGAGGATGAAGGTGAGGCCGGTCATGATCAGCGCGAAGAGCGCTTTCTCATCGGTGGGTTGCCAGCCGAGATGACGGAAGAGCTGTACCGTCAGCAGTTCGGCGATGGCGAAGCTCATATAGAAACAATAAGACAGCAGGCCGAGAAAATGCAGCGCTGGGCGGCGGCCGAAAGCCGGCGGGCGCTGCGCGTCATACTGCATATAGAGCCCGAACAGCAGCATCCACAGCCCGAGCACGGTGGCGACATCCACCGTCAGCGCACCGAGCAGGATCAGCGCCGCGCCACCGCCGATGAAGACCCGGCGCCAGACATCATAATCGGCGGCCGCTGAGGCGATACGGACCATCACCATGCCGGCGAGAAATTCCGGAATCAGGCGCCAGAGCCCGGCGGCGAAGGCGAGATTGAGGGTCTCGCCGGCGAAATAATAGATCAGCCCCATCACCGGGAAGACGACGATGGCGAGCTGCAGGGAGACCCCTCGGTCCCAATAGGTCAGCAGCAGCGCGAAGAGCGGGAAGAGCAAATAGCCGGCCCATTCCGTGCTCACCGACCAGGCCGGGTAGTTCCAGGCGCCGAAATGGTCCAGCCCCAGCCCTGCACCAGGAAGAGATTCTCGACGAAGCTGCCGAGGCCGAAACGCTGCGGACTTTGCGGGGCGATACCCAGCGCGCTACCCAGCGCCAGCAAGGCGAGCAGGATCAGCAAGGTGGCCAGATGCACCGGATAGATGCGCGCCAGGCGCTTGCCATAGAAGCGCAGCCAAGCCTGCGGCGGGGCCGGGCGGAATCGCGCATCGACCTGATCCATGTTCGGGGCGTTGAATTCCTGGTGGGTGTGCATCAGCACCAGCCCGGAGAGGATGAAGAACCCGTCCACCCCCATATAGCCATGCCGCACCAGCCCGGCGGCGGGCCCCAGCCAGGCGGAGAAATGCAAATGCAGATCCAGGTGATAGACGAACACCCAGGCCGCGAAGGCGGCACGGCAGATCGTCAGGTCGGTGAGTTCCGGCTTCTGGCTCATCATCGGCGCCCTGCTCTAAATCAATCTTCGGTCAGATAGAAGCTGCGCCGGGGCGCCCAGGACAAAATGGCCGAAAAGAAAGAAGCCCGCCAGCCCATAAGGGCGGCGGGCCAAGTTCAGGGAGGAAACGCCAGTCACACGGCAGGATGAAGAACCAAACTCCATCCGTACCCACATAATGCGCCGCAACATGGAGAGAAAGCCAGAAAAAACACCTCACTAAAAGCAAGTTTTTTAGGCTTCTGGACTAGTTATGCACCGCGTTTAGGCATGATGACTGAAAACCCTTAAAACTCGCCCAATTTTCACTCAAACCTGCAAAATATGCACCTCGACCAGAGGACGCTTGCCCAGCTTCTTGCCGACGATGCGGCGCAGACCGGCCCGGGCTGCGTCGGCGAAGGCGGCCTCGTCCTGGCGCAAGGACGGGGCGAGGTCTTCCAGAAGCTCCTGGAATTCCTCCTCAAAAGCGCGGCGCTGGCGGGCATCCAGCTCCTCCAGCAGGCCGGGGCGGAAATTTGCGGGGTGCCGCGCAGCGCCCCCCTGGAGTCGATGGCCAGGCTGCCGACAACGACGCCATTGAACAGCATGCGCTTGCGCGCCGCGAGCACGCCGCCTTTCAGCGGCACGATGCGCTCGCCATCCACCACCAGCCGGCCGGTGGGCACGCTATCCACCACCGCCGGGCCGTTGCCGCCGAACAGCACCACATCGCCATTCTCCACCAGCAGCGTCTCGATGCCGTTTTCCTTGGCGAAGGCCGCCTGGGTGGAGAGGTGACGCCATTCGCCATGGGTCGGGATTATATATTTCGGCCGGACCAACTTGTAGAGCTTGCGCAGCTCCTCACGCGCCGGGTGGCCGGAGACATGAACGAACTCCTCGCCATCCACGATCACCTCGACCCCGCGCCGTGCCAGCTGGTCCTGCACCGTGAAGATGGCGCGCTCATTGCCGGGGATGGTGCGGGCGGAGAAGATCGCCTTGTCGCCCTCGCCCAGCACGGCGTAGCGGTGGGTGTCGGCGGCGATGCGAGCCATGGCGGAGCGCGGCTCACCCTGGCTGCCAGTGACCAGCAGCAGGAGATTGTCATCCGGGATCGCGCCGATCTCGTCCTCGGGCACGAAATCCGGCACATCGCGCAGATAGCCGGCCTCCTGGGCGGCGGCGATGTAATTATTCAGGCTGCGCCCGACCAGCGCCACATGTCGCCCGGCGATCTCGCCGGCGGCGATGATGCTGGCCACGCGCGCGACGTTGGAGGCGAAGCAGGTGACGGCGATGCGCCCATCCAGCTCCGGCAGCAGCGCCTCGAAGCTCTTTTTCACATCGGATTCCGAGCCGGAATGGCCCTCGACCATGGCGTTGGTGGAATCCGAGACCATGGCCAGCACGCCCTTATCGCCCAGTTCGCGCAAGGCGGCCTCGTCCGTCACGTCGCCGATGACCGGGCCGTTATCGAACTTCCAGTCGCCGGTATGCAGCACGGTGCCGTAGCTGGTGGTGATCGCCAGCGCCTGGGCCTCAGGCGTGGAATGGGTCATGCGGATATAGCGCAGGCTGAACGGGGCCAGCTCAAAGGCGCCCCGGGCGGGATGATGTGGATCTTCACCTCGCGGTGGAAGCTCACCTCCTGCAGCTTGCGGCGGATGACGGCGGCGGCGAAGGGGGTGGCATAGACCGGGCAGCGCAGCTGCGGCCAGAGCCGGGCGATGCCGCCAATATGGTCCTCATGCGCATGGGTGATAACCAGGCCGAGCAGATCCTCGCGCTGCTGCGCGATGAAGGCCGGGTCCGGCAGCAGGATTTCCGCCTCCGGCGTCTCCGGCCCGGAAAAGCCCATGCCGCAATCCACGGCCAGCCATTTGCCGTCACAGCCATAGAGGTTGAAGTTCATCCCGATCTCGCCGGTGCCGCCGAGCGGCACGAAGATGAACCCCGCCTCGGCCTCGTCGATGACGGGGGCGGTCTTGCCTTTGGATTTAGCCACGAATTGGTCTGCTCCTCGCGTGTCGTCAGTCAGTTTCAAGGAACCGCGCGCGATCGCGCGGCAAAGAAGGGGGCTTATTGCGCATGGAGAGCAGGCGCAACCCTTCCAGCGTCAGGTCTGGGTCAATGGCGGTGAATTTGGCGGTGCCTTCGGCGAAAAGCGGGGCGAGGCCGCCGGTGGCGATGGCTTTCAGCTTCGCCCCGAACTCGCCCTCGATGCGGGCCAGCAGCCCCTCGATCAGCCCGATATAGCCCCAATAGATGCCCGATTGCATGGCCGGCACGGTATCGCGTCCGATCACCATCTGCGGCCGGCCGATGCCGATGCGCGGCAGCCGGGCGGCGGCCTGGTGCAGCGCCTCGATGGAGAGATTGATACCCGGCGAAATGGCGCCGCCGATATAGGCGCCGGTTTCGTCCACCACATCGAAGGTGGTGGCGGTGCCGAAATCCACCACCACCAGCGGCCCCTGGTAATGCTGGTGCGCCGCCAAAGCGTTGAGCAGACGGTCCGCCCCGACCCCTTCGGGGTTGGCGGTCTTGATCTGAAAGCCCCAATCCAGCGCGGCGCGGGCCACCAGCGGCTCGGCCTCGAACCATTCCCGGCAGAGGCGGCGCAGATGGTACAAGGCGGCGGGGACGACGGTGCCAATGACGGCGCGGGTGATTTCCTGGGCGGAGATGCCGGCGCGGGCCAGCAGCACCTCCAGCCAGACGCCATATTCATCCGAGGTGCGCTGGGCGGAGGTCGCCAGCCGCCAATTGCCCCGCCATTGCGTGCCGTCATGCACGGCGAACACGATATTGGTGTTGCCTGCATCGATGACCAGAAGCATCCGCCCCTCCTCGCTCTTACCCGTTCGCCAGCAAGACTTCGCCGGTATTGAGCGCCTCGATACGATTTTCGCACTGCAACAGCAATTCACCGGCGGGCGAGAGACCGGCGAACAACCCGCTGCGGCGCTGGCCGGCGAAGGCGATATCAAGCTTGGTGCCGAGCGGATGGCCCAGCGCCAGCCAGGCGGCGCGGATCTCCTCGCCCGGCGCCTCCAGCAGCGGCTCCAGCCGGGCCAGGATGGCGCGGGCGGCGTCCTCCGGGGCCAGGACCAGCCCTTGCGCGGCCAGGGCCGTGGTGCGCCTTCCGGGGATTTCCGGGGCTTGGCGCAGATTGATGCCGATGCCGATGACCAGCCAGTCCAGCCGGGCACCGTCAGGCACCGCGTCGATCAGGATGCCGGCGAGCTTGGCGCCGTCGCAGAGAATGTCATTCGGCCATTTCAGCGACAGGCCCTGCGCCCCCTGCCCCGCCAGCGCCTGCGCCACGGCGATGCCGGCGATCAGCGAGAACAGCCCGGCTTCCGCCGCCGGACGGGCCGGGCGCAGCAAAATGGAGAGGTTGAGATTGCCTTCCGGCGCGCTCCAGGCCCGGCCGCGCGAGCCGCGCCCGGCGGTCTGGCGCAGCGCCAGCACCGCGAGGCCGGAGGGCTCACCCGCCTTGGCGCGGGTGACCACAAGATCGGAGGTGGACCCCAGCTCCTCGTAACATTCGAGGCGCCAGGGGATCACCCCATCAGCGCTTTCGCGGCTTCGCCGGCCACCGCCATCAGCGGGCCGGGGAGAATGACGAAGACGATGGTGGCGAAGGCGCCGACCGCCATCACGAACCCGGCCCCGGCGGAGACGCGCTCGAAATTCGGCTGGCCCTTATCGAAATACATCACCTTGATCACGCGCAGATAATAGAAGGCGCTGACCACGCTGGCGACGATACCGATGATGGTGAGCGTATCCAGCCCGGCATTGAAGGCGGTGGCGAAGACGTAGAGCTTGGCGAAGAAGCCGGCCAGCGGCGGAATGCCGGCCATGGACCACATGAACACCGCCATAGCGAAGGCAAAGCCAGGATGCTCGGAGGCGAGACCGGCGAGATCGCTGATCTTCTCCACAGATTGGCCGTTGCGGCGCATCGCCACCACGCAGCCGAAGACGCCGAAGGACATCACCACATAGATGGCGATATAGACCAGGCTGGCCTGGATGCCGTCCACCGTGCCGGTGGCCAGGCCCATCAGCGCGTAGCCCATATGGCTGATCGAGGAATAGGCCAGCAGGCGCTTGATATTGCTCTGGCCGATGGCGGCGAGCGCGCCGATGACCATGGAGAGCACCGCCAGGATCTGGATCAGCGCCGACCACTGGCCGGTGAGATGCCCGAACGGCCCGGCCATCACCGAAAGGAACAGCGCCATGGCGGCGGCCTTCGGCGCGGTGGCGAAGAGAGCTGTTACGGAAGTAGGCGCGCCCTCATACACATCCGGCGCCCACATATGGAACGGGGCGGCGGAGATCTTGAAGGCGATGCCGACCAGCACGAACACCACACCGGCAATGGTGCCGACACCGGCGGTGCCGCTGCGGAACACTTCGCCAAGTGCTGCGAAATTGGTGGTGCCGGCGAAGCCATAGACGAGCGAGATGCCATAGACGAGCAGGCCGGAAGCCAGCGCGCCGAGCACGAAATATTTCAGACCCGCCTCTGTGGAGCGTAGATTATCCCGCGCCAGCGCCGCGCAGATATAAAGGGCGAGCGATTGCAGCTCGAAGCCGAGATACAAGGTCAGCATGTCGGCGGCGGAGATCATCGCGATCATGCCGATGACGGCGAACAGCACCAGGATCGGATATTCGAACCGGGCAATGCCTTCGCGCTTATTGTAATCGACCGAGAGGATCAAAGCCGCGATGGCGCCGAGATAGACCAGCGTATCCGCAAAGCGGGTGAACAGGCTGGTCTTGAACAGACCGTTCCAGATCAGCGTGTCCGGTGCCAACAGATTGACCACGGCGGCAACCGCCAGCAGCACCACGGCGCCGAAGGTGACGGCCGGGGTGGTTTCGGATTTTTTCGCCAGCACGCCGCCGGTCAACAGCACCATGCCGCCAAGGCCCAGAACCAGGGCCGGGAGGAGAGCGTAGAGTTCGGTCATTTTGCGGTCACCATGGCCAGCGCCATATGCGGGTTGAGGGCAGCGGAATGCGCCTGCACGAGGGCGTTGATCGGCGCATCGAAGGCATGGGTGAAGCTGGAGGATAGACGCCCAGCCACATCACCAGCACCGCCAGCGGCAGCAGCATGGCGTATTCACGGCCCGTGAGGTCTTTCAACCCCGCCAGCTCAGGCCTCGCATATTTCTCAAAGAGAACCGCGCGCACCAGCACCAGCGAGTAGGTGACGCCGAGCACCATGCCGGCACCGCCGAGCAGCGAGACCCAGAAATTCACCTTCAGCGCGCCGACGATGACCAGGATTTCACCGATGAAGCCCGACGTGCCGGGCAGGCCCATATTGGCCAGGGTGAAGAACATCAAGGCCGCCGCGAAAACCGGCATGTTGCTGGCCAGCCCGCCGAGATTTTTCAGCGTCAGGCTCTGGCCACGGGCGGTGAGGATGCCGGCACAGATGAACAGCCCGGCGATGACGAGGCCGTGGCTGAGCATCTGGAACAAAGCGCCCTCGATGCCTTCCACCGTGAAGGTGAACAGCCCGATGATGATGACGCCCATATGCGCGACCGAGGAGTAGGCGATCATGCGCTTCATATCCGTCTGCGCCAGCGCGACATAGGAGATGTAGATCACCGCCACCACGCCCAGTGTGAACATCAGCGGCTCGGCGGCGTAGGAAGCGTTGGGCAGCATCGGCAGGGCAAAGCGCAGGAAGCCGTACGCGCCCATCTTGGAGAGCACGGCGGCGAGCATGATGGTGCCGGGCACCGGGGCCTCGCCATACGCGTCCGGCAGCCAGGTATGCAGCGGCCACACCGCGGCCTTCACGCCGAAGGCGGCGAGGAAGGCGAGGAACAGCCACATCTGCGCATGCGCCGGGATGGCGGCATGGGTGATCACCGCGATGTTGGTGGTGCCGAGATGGCGCCAGATCCAGACCAGGGCCAGCAGCATGAACAGCGAGCCTGCCAGGGTGAAGACGAAGAATTTCACCGCCGCGTAGATCCGGCGTTCCCCGCCCCAGACGCCGATGATGAGATACATCGGCAGCAGCACGGCTTCGAAGAAGATGTAGAAGAGCACGAAATCCGTGGCGGCGAACATGCCGATGGTCATCGTCTCCAGCAGCAGCATCGCGGCGAAGAAGGAGCGCGCGCGGGTCTTGATGCCGTTGCTCGAGAGGATGGCGATCGGGTCAGCACCAGGGTGAGCAGGATGAGGAACAGGCTGATGCCGTCCACGCCCATGCGATATTCGACATTGATGCCCGAGAGCCAGGGCATCGCCTCGACGAACTGGTAGCCGGCGATGCCGGTATTGAACTGCGTCCAGACATAAACGCCCAGAACCAGCACCAGCACCGAGAAACCGAGCGCGATGGCCCGCGCCCGGCAGGCGATCTTCGCCTCATCGCCGCTCAGCGTGGCGATGATGAAGGCGCCTAGCAGCGGCAAATAGGTGATCAGCGAGAGGATGGGAAAACCAAGCTGGTTCATATCACTTCACCCAGATGAAGAGGCTGACGAAGACCAGCAGGCCGATCAGCATGACGAAGGCGTAGAGCGCGATGGAGCCGGTTTGCAGCTTCACGGCCTGGGCGGAGGCATCAGAGGTGATCGCCGCCAGCCCCTTGGGCACGCCGTCAATCACCTGCTCATCGCCGACGCGCCAGACGAATTTCGCCAGCTTCAGCGAGGGCCGCACCAGCAGCGCATCGTAGAGCTCGTCGAAATACCACTTGTTCAGCAGGAACTTGTAAACCGGCGAGAAGCTTTGCGAGAGCCGGCCCGGCAGCGAGGGCACCAGCAGGTAGAAGAGCACCGCAACCAGAATGCCGAAAATACCGACCAGCAGCGGCGCCATTTTCGCGAGCGCCGAGATGTCCTCCATGTGGAACATGGCGGAGTTCGCGGCCACCGCGATGGAGCTGCCCCAGAAGCTCTGGAAGTTGGCGCCGATGAAATCCGGCTTCAGCGCGATGCCGGAACCGAACGCGCCGATGGCCAGGAACAGCAACGGCACCAGCATCACCGCCGGGCTTTCATGCACATGGTCCTGCACATGCTTGGGCGCGCGGACTTGCCGGTGAAGACCAGGAAGAACAGGCGCGAGGTATAGAAGGCGGTCAGCCCGGCGGCAGCGGTACCGCAGACCCAGCCATAGGTGCCCATGCCGGTATGCGCGGCCAGCGCCGCATCCAGGATCGCATCCTTGGAGTAATAGCCCGAGAAAGGCGGGATCGCGATCAGCGCCAGCGAGCCGATCAGCATCATCGCGCAGGTGAAAGGCAGTTTGCCCGCCAGACCGCCCATCAGCCGGATATCCTGCTCGTCGGACATCGCATGGATGACGGAGCCGGCGGAGAGGAAGAGCAGCGCCTTGAACAGAGCGTGGTTGATGAGATGAAACATCGCCACCGGGTAGGCGCCGACACCGGCGGCCAGGAACATGTAACCCAGCTGCGAGCAGGTGGAGTAGGCGATGACGCGCTTGATGTCGTTCTGCACGCAACCGATGGTGGCGGCGAAAAAGGCGGTGGTGGCGCCGATGAAGGTGATGAAGCCCATCGCCTCCGGGGCCAGATTGATCAGCGGCGACATGCGCACGATCATGAACACCCCGGCCGCGACCATGGTGGCGGCGTGGATGAGGGCGGAGATCGGCGTCGGGCCTTCCATCGCATCCGCCAGCCAGGTGTGCAGGACAATCTGCGCGGATTTACCCATGGCACCGATGAAGAGCAGGAAGGCGATGATCTCCAGCACCGGCAGCGAGGTGCCGAACAGCGTGTAATGCTGGCCGGCATGCGCGGCGGCACCGGCGAAGATCACATCGAACTGCGTGCTCTGGAAGGTGAAATAGACCAAGGCGATGCCGACGGCGAAGGCGAGATCACCCACGCGGTTGACGATGAAGGCCTTGATGGCGGCATCGTTGGCGGCTTTGCGGTCATACCAGTAATTGATCAGCAGGTAGGAGACGAGGCCGACCCCTTCCCAGCCGAAGAACAGCTGCAGCAGGTTATTCGCCGTCACCAGCATCAACATCGCGAAGGTGAAGAGCGAGATATAGGACATGAAACGCTGCGGCGTCTTGTCATGCGCCATGTAGCCCACGGAATAGATATGGATGAGCATGGAGACCACGCTCACCATCAGCACCATCACCAGGCTCAGCTGGTCCTGCCGCAGCGACCAATCCGGGGTGAAGCCGCCGACATGGAACCAGGTAGCGAGATGCAGCGGCGCCTGCACCCCGGCCCGGTAGGCCAGGATGGCGAACAGCGCCGAGACCAGCATGAAGGCGACGCTGGCCCCCAGCGACGCGGCACGCCCGATGAAGGGGCGGGCGATGCCCGCGAGAATGGCGCCGACCAGCGGCGCGAAAACGGCAATCAAGGTGAACATGTTCAGCCCTTCATCAACGTCACGTCCTCGACCTCGATCGAGCCGCGATTGCGGAAATAGATGACCAGGATGGCGAGACCGATCGCCGATTCAGCGGCGGCGACGGTGAGCACGAACATGGTGAAGACCTGGCCCACCATGTCATGCAGCGCGCCGGAGAAGGCGACGAAGTTGAGATTGGCGGCGAGCAGGATCAGCTCGATCGACATCATGATGACGATGATGTTCTTCCGGTTCATGAAGATGCCGAAGATGCCGATGACCAGCAGCATCGCCGAGACCACCAGATAATGCGACAGCGGTATGAGCATTACAGCGTCTCCTCGTGAGTCTGCTTGGCCGGCAGCGCGGCACCCTGGCCGAGCGGGGCGTTGACCAGGGCCAAAGTCTGCTTCGGATCGCGCGCATGCTGCGCGCTGAGATTCTGATGCAGCGAGCGCTTGCGGTCGCGGTGGGTGAGCACGATCGCGCCGATCATCGCCACCAGCAGCACGATGCCGGAAAGCTGGAACACCGGCAGGTAGGAGGTATAGAGCAGATTGCCCAACGCCACCGAGCTGGTGACATTATCCGGGTGGGGAACATCCGATCCGCACCGCCCGCCGGGGCGATCGCCCAATTGCCGGCGATGAAGGCCAGCTCGATGAACATGATGAGCGCCACGAGCGCGCCCACCGGCGCATAGCGCTGGAAGCCTTCGTTGAGGGCGACGAAATCCACATCCAGCATCATCACCACGAAGAGGAAGATGACGGCGACGGCGCCGACATAGACGATGGCGAGGATGAAGGCCAGGAACTCCGCCCCGGTGAGCAGGAACAGCACCGCCGCATTCACGAAACCGAGAATGAGGAAGAGCACGGCATGCACCGGGTTGCGGCTGGTCACCACCATCACCGCCGAAGCCAGCAGGATTAAGGAGAAGAGATAGAAAGCGAGATTTGCGATCATGTGCTTGGGGCCCTTACCGGTACGGCGCGTCCAGCTCGAGCCGCTTGGCCAATTCCGGCTCCCAACGGTCGCCATTATCCAAGAGCTTCGCCTTGTTATACATCAGTTCCTCGCGCGTTTCGGTCGCGAACTCGAAGTTCGGGCCTTCGACGATGGCATCGACCGGGCAGGCTTCCTCGCACAGGGCGCAATAGATGCACTTGGTCATGTCGATATCGTAGCGCGTGGTGCGGCGCGAGCCATCCTCGCGCGGCTCGGCCTCGATGGTGATGGCCTGGGCCGGGCACACCGCTTCGCACAATTTGCAAGCGATGCAGCGCTCTTCGCCATTCGGGTAGCGGCGCAGCGCGTGCTCACCCTTGAAGCGGGCCGAGGTGGGGTTCTTTTCGAACGGGTAGTTGATGGTCGCCTTGGGCCGGAAGAAATAGCGCAAGGTGATGCCCAGGCCGCAGAGAATTTCCCACAGCACCAGGCCCCATGTCCAACGCAGGACCTTGTTCATGATTGCGCTCCCTTACGCATGCGCCAGCAGGCCGGAATATTCCATCACGCCCGCAACGAGGACGAGATAGACGAGCGAGATGGGCAGGAACACTTTCCAGCCCAGCGCCATCAGTTGATCGTAGCGCAGGCGCGGCAGCGTGGCGCGCACCCAGACGAAAACGAACAGGCAGATGAGCACTTTGAAGATGAACCAGAGCGGCCCCGGGATCATGGTGAAGGGCGCGAACGGGATCGGCGAGAGCCAGCCGCCCAGGAAGAGCGTGGTCGTCATGCCGCTGATCAGGATCATGTTGGCATATTCGCCGAGGAAGAAGAGCCCGAAGGACATCGAGCTATATTCCACGAAGAAGCCGGCGACGATTTCCGATTCACCTTCCGCCAGATCGAACGGGGCGCGGTTGGTTTCCGCCAGGCCTGAGATGAAGAAGATGATGAACACCGGGAAGAGCGGGATGGCGAACCAGAGATGCTTCTGCGCCAGCACGATATCGTTGAGGTTCTGGCTGCCGGCGAGGATCAGCACCGTCACCATCACGAAGCCCATCGAGACTTCGTAGGAGACCATCTGCGCCGCCGAGCGCAGCGCGCCGAGGAAGGCGTATTTGGAATTGGAGGCCCAGCCGGCGATGATGATGCCGTAGACGCCAAGCGACGAGACCGCGAAGAGATAGAGCACGCCGACATTGATGTTGGCGATGGCCCAGCCATTATTCACCGGCATCACCGCCCAGGCGATGATGGCGAGGCCGAACGTGATCATCGGCGCCAGGATGAACAGCACCTTGTCCGAGCCGGTCGGCAGGATGGTTTCCTTCATCAGCATCTTGATCGCGTCCGCGAAAGGCTGCCAGAGGCCGAACGGGCCGACCACGTTGGGGCCCTTGCGCAGCTGGATGGCGCCCATCACCTTGCGCTCGAAATAGGTGAGGTAGGCGACGCCGATCAGCAGCGGCACCACCAGGGCCAGGGTTTTCAGGAGCGTGAGGATCACGATCCCGGTATCGGTATCCCAGAACGGCATGGTCATTCCGCGGCCTCCGCGAGGGCAGGATTAAGGGCGGCCACGCAGGCGGCCATGGTCGGGCTGGAGCGGCTGATCACGTCGGTCTGGTAGTAATTCGCCAGAGCCGGGTGAAGGGGGCATCGCCCAGCGCGCCGTAGCTGGCGGGGCGGCCGTATCCGTGCCCGCGAATCGGCGGAATTCTTGCCCAAACACCGGGTAATTGGCTTTCAGATGCGCGCGCAGCTGTTCCAGAGTGTCGTAGGGCAGCGCGTGGCCTAGATAGGCGGAGATGGCGCGCAGAATGCGCCAATCCTCACGTGCATCGCCCGGCGGCTTTACCGCGATATAGGCGCTCTGCACCCGACCCTCCGTGTTGACGTAGGTGCCATCTTTTTCGGTGTAGGCGGCACCGGGCAGGATGACGTCCGCGCGGGAGGCCCCGGCATCGCCGTGATGGCCCTGATAGATCACGAAGCTGCTGTTGGGGATGTTGCGCACGGCCTCGTCATCGGCGCCGAGCAGCCAGAGCACGTCGGCGGCACCGCCCAGCATCGCCTGGGCGCTGAGGCCGTTGGTGCCGGGCAGCAAGCCCAGATCCAGCGCGCCAACGCGGGAGGCCGCGTGCTGCAGCACGTTGAAGCCATGCCACTCGGCATTCAGCATGTTGAACTGCGTGGCCAGCTTCCAGGCGGTGGCGTGCAAAGCCGCACCATCCGGCCGGGCCAGCGCGCCGGCGCCGATGATGAGCATCGGCTTGGCCGCACCCTTCAGCACTTCGGCGAATTCATGCGTGCCGTCCAGCAGCGCCTGCAAGGCCGCCGGGCCTTCGCCCAAATGCGTGGTCTTGTAGGTGAGATCGGCGTTTTCGCCGATCACGCCGACCTGGAATTTGCCCGCCAGCCAGCGCTTGCGGATACGCGCATTCAGCACCGGTGCCTCATGGCGCGGATTGCTGCCGATGATCAGCAGCGCATCCGCTTCCTCGATGCCGGCGATGGTGGTGTTGAAGCTGTAGAAGGCGCGCTTCGAAACATCATAGGCGGCGCCATCAATCCGGCAATCGATATTGGCCGAGCCCTGCCCCGCCATGAATTCCTTCATCGCCAGCATGGATTCGACATCCGCCAGATCACCGACCAGCGCGCCGATCTTCTCGGGTGCCGTGGCTTTGATCTTGCCGGCGATGGCGGCGAAGGCTTCTTCCCAGCTTGCCGGGCGCAGCTTGCCGTTTTCGCGAATCCAGGGACGATCCAGCCGGCGGCGCTTCAGCCCATCGACGGAGAAGCGGGATTTATCGCCCAGCCATTCCTCATTCACCTCGTCATTGATGCGCGGCAGAATGCGCAGCACTTCCGCGCCGCGCGCATCAATGCGAATGTTGGAGCCGAGCGCGTCCAGCACGTCGATGCTGTCGGTCTTGCGCAGCTCCCAGGGGCGGGCGGTGAAGGCATAGGGCTTGCTGGTCAGCGCGCCGACCGGGCAAAGATCGATGATATTGCCGGAGAGTTCGGAAGTCAGCGCCTTCTGCACGAAGGTGCCGATCTGCGTGCTCTCGCCGCGGAAGGTGCCGCCCAGCTCCGCCGTGCCGGCCACCTCGGTGGTGAAACGCACGCAGCGTGTGCAATGGATGCAACGCGTCATCGTGGTGCGCACCAGCGGGCCCCAATCGGGCTGCGCGACGCTGCGCTTGTCTTCCTCGTAGCGCGAGGTGTCGCGACCATAAGCCACGGCTTCGTCCTGCAGATCGCACTCGCCACCCTGGTCGCAGATCGGGCAATCCAGCGGATGGTTGATCAGCAGGAATTCCATCACGCCGCGCCGGCCCTTGCGGACCATCTCGCTATCGGTGTGCACCACCATGCCATCCGCCACTGGCTGGCCGCAGGAGGCGACAGGCTTCGGCGGCATCTTCTCGATTTCGACGAGACACATGCGGCAATTGCCGGCCACCGAAAGCCGCTCATGATAGCAGAAGCGAGGAATTTCGATCCCCGCCGCCTCGCAGGCCTGGATCACGGTCGAGCCGTTGGGGACTTCGACCTCGATGCCATCGATTGTGAGCTTGGCCATGGCTTACTCCGCCGCCTGCGCCGCCACCGGCGGCTGATAATCGGTCGCGCGGGCTTCCACCTCGGGGCGGAAGGCGCGCATCATGCCCTGAATCGGCCAGGAAGACGCCTCGCCGAAGGCGCAGATCGTGTGGCCCGCCACCTGGGTGGTCACCTGCTCGAGCAGATGAATATCCGCCAAAGTCGCTTTATTCTGCACGATGCGATCCATCTGGCGCATCATCCAGCCGGTGCCTTCGCGGCAAGGGGTGCATTGGCCGCAGCTCTCATGCTTGAAGAATTTCGAAAGCCGCCAGATCGCCTTCACCACGTCCACGGATTTATCCATGACGATGATGGCGCCGGAGCCCATCATGCTCTTGGACGCCGCCAGGCTGTCGAAATCCATCAGCTGGGTGTCGCACATCGCCTTGTTCAGCACTGGGGAGGAGGCGCCGCCAGGGATGACGGCGCCGAGATTATCCCAGCCGCCGCGCACGCCGCCGGCATGTTTCTCGATCAGCTCGCGCAGCGGAATGCCTAGCTCTTCCTCGACATTGCAGGGATTATTCACATGGCCGGAGATGCAGAAGATCTTGGTGCCGGCATTTTTCGGCTTGCCCAGGCCCGCGAACCAGGCGCCGCCACGGCGCATGATCGTCGGCACGCCGGCGATGGTCTCGACATTATTCACCGTCGTCGGGCAACCATACAGCCCCATCGCCGCCGGGAAGGGCGGCTTCATCCGCGGCATGCCCTTTTTGCCTTCCAGGCTCTCCAACATCGCGGATTCCTCCCGCAGATGTAGGCGCCGGCGCCACGCTGCAGCACGAGGTCAAAATCCCACCCCGAACCTGCCGCATTCTTGCCAATTAAACCCGCTTCATAGGCTTCGTCGATCGCGAATTGGAGGCGCTGGGCTTCGTTGTAATACTCGCCGCGAATATAGATGAAGGCCTTGTTCGCCCCCATCGCGAAAGAGGCGATCAGCGCGCCTTCGATCAGCTTATGCGGTTCGTTGCGGATGATGTCGCGATCCTTGCAGGTGCCAGGCTCGGATTCGTCGGCATTGATGACGACGTAGGACGGGCGGCCATCGCTCTGCTTGGGCATGAAGGACCATTTCATGCCGGTGGGAAAGCCAGCCCCGCCACGCCCGCGCATGCCCGAGGCTTTCATCTCCTCGATCAGCGCATCGCGGCCCTTGGCGATGATCTCGGCGGTGCCGCTCCAATCGCCCCGGGCGCGGGCGCCGGCAAGTTTCCAATCCTGCTGGCCGTACAGGTTCTGATAGATGCGGTCTTCATCTTTCAGCATCGGCTCACTCCCCGGCGGTTGGGTTGGAGGTCAAAGAGGTCAGCCCGGCGGCGGGCGCGGAAGAGGCCCGCCCGCCAAGCGAGCCGGCCGGCGGCAAGGGCTTGCCCGCCTTCAGATCGGCCAGCAGCGCCTCGACGCGCTCGGCATTCATGTCCTCATAATAATCGTCGTTGATCTGCAAAATCGGCGCGTTCACGCAGGCGCCGAGGCATTCCACCTCTTTGAGCGTGAACAGCCCATCCTCGCTGGTGCCGCCGAAATGGGCGACGCCGCTGGCCTTCTTGCAGGCGGAGACGATGTCATCCGAGCCGCGCAGCCAGCACGGCGTGGTGGTGCAGACCTGCAGATGATATTTGCCGACCGGCTTCAGATTGAACATCGTGTAGAAGGTCGCGACCTCATACACGCGCATCGGCGAAACCCCGAGGATTTCAGCTGCAACATCCATTGCCGCGCGCGGCAGCCAGGCGGAGCCGGTCTGCTCGCCCATCTGGCGCTGCGCCAGATCGAGCAGCGACTTCACCGCGCTCATCTGCTTGCCCTCGGGATATTTCTTGATCGCCTTCTGCACCAACTTCATGTTGGCGTCGGTATAGGCGAAGCTGGTCGGTTCTGCGTGATTGATGCTCACCGGTCGATCTCACCAAAAACAATGTCGAGCGATCCGAGGATCGCCACCATGTCGGCCAGCATATGGCCTTTGCACAGCCTGTCCGCGGCCTGCAGATGCGCGAAGCCGGTGGAGCGGATCTTGCAGCGATAGGGCCGGTTGGAGCCATCCGCCTGCAGATACACGCCAAACTCACCCTTCGGCGCTTCCACGGCGGTGTAGGTGGCACCGGCGGGAACGTGATAGCCTTCGGTATAGAGCTTGAAGTGATGGATCAAAGCTTCCATCGAATGCTTCATCTCGGCGCGCGTCGGCGGGGTGATCTTGCGATCCTGCACCTTGATCGGCCCCGGTTTCATTTTCGCCAGCGCCTGCTTGACGATTTTCACGCTCTCGCGCATCTCGGCCATGCGCACCAGATAGCGGTCGTAAGAATCGCCATGCTTGCCGACCGGAACATCGAATTCCACCTCGGCATATTTGTCGTAAGGCTGGGCGCGGCGCAGATCCCACGCCACGCCAGAGCCGCGCAAAGACGGGCCGGAGAAGCCCCAGGCCAGCGCTTCATCCGCCGAGATCACGCCGATATCGACGAGACGCTGCTTGAAGATGCGGTTGCCATTCAGCAGGTTTTCCATCTCATCGATGAATTTCGGATATTCATCGGCCCAGGCCGCGATATCCGCTTCCAGCCCTGCCGGCAGATCCTTCGCCACCCCACCGGGGCGGAAATAATTCGAGTGGAAGCGCGCCCCGGAGGCCCGCTCATAAAATTCGAGGAGCTTTTCCCGCTCCTCATACATCCACAGGCTCGGCGAAATCGCGCCGCAATCGAGCGCGAAATGACCAATGGCGAGCAGATGGTTGAGCACGCGGGTCAGCTCCGCGAACAGCACGCGAATCCATTGCGCCCGCTCCGGCGCCTGCACGCCCAGCAGCTTTTCGGTGGCGAGCGCGAAAGCATGCTCGCAGCCCATCGGCGAGACGTAATCCAGACGGTCGAAATACGGCACCGCCTGCATATAGCTCTTATACTCGATCAGCTTTTCGGTGCCGCGATGCAGCAGCCCGATATGCGGATCGCAGCGCTCGATCACCTCGCCATCCATCTCCAGGATCAGACGCAACACGCCATGCGCGGACGGATGCTGCGGCCCGAAATTGATGGTGTGGCTATCGACCTCGAAAATCTTGGTCTTCGCGACGGCCTCGCTCATGACCGGCTCCTGTTCACCTTCTCATCGCCGGGGAGCAGGGTCATGCCTTCCCAGGGCGAGAGGAAATCGAAATTCCGGAATTCCTGCGTCAGTTTAACCTTGTCGTAAACCACAGCACGGCGCTCATCGTCATAATGCACTTCGACATAGCCGGTGAGCGGGAAATCCTTACGCAGAGGATGACCCTCGAACCCGTAATCGGAGAGGATGCGACGGTGATCAGCCAGCCCGTTGAAGCGAATGCCGAACAGATCCCAGACCTCGCGCTCCCACCAGCCGGCGACCGGCCAGATATCGGTGACGGAGGCCACTTCGGCCGCCTCATCGGTGGAGAAGATCACGCGCACGCGCTGATTGCGGGTGACGGAGAGCAGGTTATAGACCACCTCGAAACGCTGCGCGCGTTCAGGATAATCCACGGCGCAGATATCCATCACCTGCTGGAATTGGAGCTGGTCACGCAGGGCCAGCAGCAGCGCATGGGCGGCCTCGCGTGTGGTGAGGATGATCGCCTCGCCCAGCGCGCGCTTCACCTCATGCGCCCCGGCAGCGCGCTCAGCCCCACCAGAATGTCATCGACCGGCGCGGCAGGCGCCTCGGTCTGAATGTCGGTTTCTTCAGCCACGCAGCACCGTCCCCGTCCGCCGGATCTTCTTCTGCAATTGCATGATGCCGTAGACCAGCGCCTCCGCGGTGGGCGGGCAGCCCGGCACATACACATCCACCGGCACGATGCGGTCGCATCCGCGCACGACGGAATAGGAATAATGGTAATAGCCGCCGCCATTGGCGCAGCTGCCCATCGAGATCACCCAGCGCGGCTCGGGCATCTGGTCATAGACCTTGCGCAGAGCCGGGGCCATCTTGTTGGTCAGGGTGCCGGCGACGATCATCACGTCCGACTGGCGGGGCGAGGCGCGCGGGATAATGCCGAACCGGTCGAGATCATATTTCGGCATGTAAGCGTGGATCATTTCCACGGCACAGCAGGCCAGGCCGAAGGTCATCGGCCAGAGGCTGCCGGTGCGCGCCCAGTTCACCACCTTGTCGATATTGGCGACGATGAAGCCCTTGCCGGCGAGCTCTCCGGTAATGCCCTTGATCACCGCATCCTGCTCGGCCCCAGGCGGCAGCGCCTCCCGGTTCCAGGCGATGTCAGCATTGTTTGGCGCAGTGCTCATGGCTTTATTCCCAATCCAAGGCGCCCTTGTTCCACTCATAGATGAAGCCGACCGTGAGCACCGCCAGGAAGGCCATCATCGACCAGAACCCGACCAGCCCGATATGGCCCAGCGACACCGCCCAGGGGAACAGAAACGCCACCTCGACATCGAAGATCACGAAAAGAATGGCCACCAGGTAAAAGCGCACATCAAAACGCCGGCGGGCATCGCCGAACGCCTCGAAGCCGCACTCATAAGCCGACAGCTTTTCAGCATAGGGTTTCTGCTTCCCGGCCAGCAGCGAGCCGGCGATGAAAGCAACGCCCAGAATAGCGGCGAGGGCGACGAAAATGAGAATCGGAAAGTACTGAGCCAGGTTCAGCTGCACTTGTGCTCATCTCCTTGATCGCGCCGGCATAGCCAAAACGGCCAACCGTAGTGGATTATTACCCGCCGTGTCGCACCGCAACAGCCTGCGGTCAACCCCGCCCCAAAATGGACAGCCATGCTGCGCAAACGCGTGAAGACCGCACGAAATCGCACGGCGCATCGTAACCTTATTCAATTTTAGGAATAATGAAAATCTTTGCCGAAGCAAGCTTTGCCGGAGCAAGGAATGGCGCGAGTGACGGGGCTCGAACCCGCGACCTCCGGCGTGACAGGCCGGCGCTCTAACCAACTGAGCTACACCCGCGTAAGGCGTGGCGGCGATGTACTTGGCATTGAAATCAGCGTCAAGCGTATGACATCGCGTTTGCGCAAATTACTGTGGATATTTTCGCGGCGAGGTTTGCCGAAATGATCCATAAGCGTTGTTTCGTATAGGCGGTGACGGTTTCGAACCGCCGACCCTCTCGGTGTAAACGAGATGCTCTACCGCTGAGCTAACCGCCCCCATACGAAGCGGGGGAATGGATGAAACACCATCCATTCCCGGTTCAGGCCAGGCCTGAATTAGTTGACGGCGTCTTTCAGCGTCTTGCCGGGCTTGAAGCGCACGGAAGTGGAGGCCGGAATGTCGATCTCCTCGCCGGTGCGCGGGTTGCGGCCCTTGGAGGCCTCACGCTCGGCGGTGGCGAAGGTGCCGAAACCGACCAGGCGAACCTCTTCCTTCTTCTTCAGCGTCTTCTCGATCGCACCGAACACGGCATCGACCACTTCCGCGGCCTTCGCCTTGGACAGATCGGCTTCCTCGGCCACGGCGGCGATCAGATCATTCTTGTTCACGGGCAAAACTCCCTGTTGTCGGGTTGGGTGTGACGGGCTTGTCCGCAAACAGCGCGGGCAGTCCACAAAAAAGAGTGGCGCGCGGTCATAACCAAATCGCGCGCCACCCGTCAAACGCTTGGGTTTGCTTAGTGCGGGAGAGAGGCGCTCACCTCGCCATCCGGCGCCTTCGCCAGCTCCTCCGGCGCTTCGTCCCACTCGATCGGCTCAGGGGCGCGCACCAGCGCCTTGCTGATCACCTCATCGACATGGCTGACCGGTAGGATGGTCAGGGATTTCTTCACATTCTCAGGGATTTCAACGAGATCCTTCTCGTTATCCTTGGGGATGAAGACGGTGGTGATGCCGGCGCGCAGGGCCGCCAGGAGCTTTTCCTTCAGGCCGCCAATCGGCAGAACCCGGCCGCGCAGGGTGATTTCGCCGGTCATGGCGATATCCTTACGGATCGGTATGCCGGTGATCGCGGAGACGATGGAGGTCGCCATCGCGATGCCGGCCGACGGGCCATCCTTCGGAGTCGCGCCTTCCGGCACGTGCACATGGATGTCGCGCTTATCGAAGAAAGGCGGCTTGATGCCGAACTGGGTGGCGCGCGAGCGGATATAGGAATAGGCCGCCGCCACGCTTTCCTTCATCACATCGCCGAGCTGGCCGGTCTGCTTGATGCCGCCCTTGCCGGGCAGCAGCACACTCTCGATGGTCAGGATCTCGCCGCCCACCTCGGTCCAGGCCAGGCCGGTGACAACCCCCACCATGTCCTCCGCCTCGGTCTCGCCGAAGCGGAATTTCGGCACGCCGGAGAATTTCTGCAAATTCTCCTTGGTGATCTTCACCTTCTTGGTCTTGGCGGTGACAATCTCCTTCACCGCCTTGCGGGCCAGGGTCGCCAGCTCGCGTTCCAGGTTACGCACGCCGGCCTCACGCGTATAGGTGCGCACCAGCTCGAGCATGGCGTCGTCGGAGACGGACCATTCATCCTTCTTCAACCCATGCGCCTCGCCCTGCTTGGGCAGCAGATGGCGCTTGGCGATCTCCACCTTCTCATCCTCGGTGTAGCCGGGGATGCGGATGATCTCCATGCGGTCCAGCAGCGGCTGGGGCATGCGCAGGCTATTGGCGGTGGTGACGAACATCACGTCCGAGAGGTCGTAATCCACCTCCAGATAATGGTCGGCGAAGGTGGAATTCTGCTCCGGGTCCAGCACCTCCAGCAGGGCCGAGGCCGGATCGCCGCGCCAATCCGCGCCGAGCTTGTCGATCTCATCCAGCAGGAAGAGCGGGTTGGAGGTCTTCGCCTTCTTCATGCCCTGGATGATCTTGCCCGGCATGGAGCCGATATAGGTGCGGCGGTGACCACGGATTTCCGATTCGTCGCGCACCCCGCCCAGCGACATGCGCACGAATTGCCGCCCCGTCGCCTTGGCGATGGATTTGCCCAGCGAGGTCTTGCCGACGCCGGGCGGGCCGACCAGGCAGAGGATCGGGCCGCGTACCTTCGGGCTGCGCGCCTGCACCGCCAGATATTCGACGATGCGCTCCTTGATCTTGTCCAGGCCGAAATGCTCCTCGTCGAGCAGCTTCTCCGCCTCGATCACGTCATTCTTGATCTTGCTGCGCTTCTTCCAGGGGATGCCGACGATCCAGTCCAGATAATTGCGCACCACCGTGGCTTCCGCGCTCATCGGGCTCATCGAGCGCAGCTTCTTCAGCTCCGCCAGCGCCTTCTCGCGCGCTTCCTTGGAGAGCTTGGTGGCCTTGATCTTTTCCTCAAGCTCGGCAGTCTCGTCCTTGCCGTCCTCGCCCTCGCCCAGCTCCTTCTGAATCGCCTTGAGCTGCTCGTTGAGGTAATATTCGCGCTGGGTCTTCTCCATCTGCCGCTTCACGCGGTTGCGGATCTTTTTCTCGACCTGCAGCACGCCGATTTCGGATTCCATATGGTTGAAGACGCGCTCCAGCCGCTCCGCCGTGCTGTCCAGTTCCAGCAGCTCCTGGCGGTCGGAAATCTTCAGCCCGAGATGGCTGGCGACCGTATCGGCCAGCTTCGAGGGGCTTTCGATCTGGTTGACCGAAACCAGCACCTCCGGCGCGATCTTCTTGTTCAGCTTGATATATTGCTCGAACTGCGCGACCACGGTGCGGCCCAGCGCCTCGACCTCCTTGGCCTCGTCGCCGCGATCCTCGATCGGCTCGGCCACCACCTCGAAGAAATCCTCGGTGGCCTTGAAATCGGTGATTTTCGCGCGGCGCAGACCTTCCACCAGCACCTTCACGGTGCCGTCCGGCAGCTTCAGCAGCTGCAAAATCGTGGAAACGGTGCCGACACGGTAGATATCATCGGCCGCCGGGTCGTCCTGGGCGGCGTTTTTCTGCGCGACCAGCAGGATCTGCTTGTCTTCCTTCATCACGCTTTCCAGCGCGCGCACGGATTTTTCGCGCCCCACGAAGAGCGGCACGATCATGTGCGGGAACACCACGATATCGCGCAGCGGCAGCACCGCGAGGGTCTCTGTGGGCGATCCGGGGTCTTTAACGTCAGACATATATATATTCCTTAGGTCTGTCGGCTGCCCTCAACAGGCACAGCGCGATGCGCCGTCTTTTACGGCCACATTCGACATATCGGCAGGTGAGCAGGCCCCTGCAAGCCCGCTTCACGGCGAGGCTTGCAAGGCAGAAGCGCCTCAGGAGGCGTTTTCGGCCCGGGTCTCGGAGTAGAGATAGAGCGGCTCGGCGCGGCCTTCGGCCACCTCGCCGGAAATCACCACCTCGGAGACGCCTTCCAGGCCCGGCAGGTCGAACATTGTGGCGAGCAGGATGCCTTCCATGATCGAGCGCAGCCCGCGCGCGCCGGTCTTGCGCTTGATGGCGCGGTTGGCAACCACTTTCAGCGCATCCTCGGTGAAGGTGAGCTTCACCCCCTCCATCTCGAACAGCCGGCCATATTGCTTGACCAGCGCGTTCTTCGGCTTGGTGAGAATCTCGATCAGCGCCGCCTCATCCAGATCCTCCAGCGTGGCGACCACCGGCAAACGGCCGATGAATTCCGGGATCAGGCCGAATTTCAGCAGATCCTCCGGCTCCACCTCGCGCAGGATGGCACCCATGCGGCGCTCATCCTGGGAGCGGACATCCGCGCCGAAGCCGATGCCCGAGCCCTTGCCGCGGGCGGAGATGATCTTCTCCAGCCCGGCGAAGGCGCCACCGCAGATGAACAGGATATTGGTGGTGTCCACCTGCAGGAATTCCTGCTGCGGATGCTTGCGCCCGCCCTGCGGCGGCACGCTGGCCACGGTGCCTTCCATGATCTTCAGCAGCGCCTGCTGCACGCCCTCACCGGAGACATCGCGGGTGATGGAAGGATTGTCCGACTTGCGGGAAATCTTATCCACCTCGTCGATATAGACGATGCCGCGCTGGGCGCGCTCGACATTATAATCGGCGGCCTGCAGCAGCTTGAGGATGATGTTCTCCACATCCTCGCCCACATAACCGGCCTCGGTCAGCGTCGTCGCATCGGCCATGGTGAAGGGCACGTCGAGGATTCGCGCCAGGGTCTGGGCCAGCAGCGTCTTGCCCGAGCCGGTCGGCCCGACCAGCATGATGTTGGACTTCGCGATCTCGACATCGTTGCTCTTGGTCGCGTGAGAGAGGCGCTTGTAATGGTTATGCACCGCCACCGAGAGCACGCGCTTGGCATGCATCTGGCCGATGACATAATCGTCGAGCACCTTGCAGATCTCACGCGGCGTCGGCACGCCGTCGCGCGTCTTCACGAGATGCGTCTTATGCTCCTCGCGAATGATATCCATGCACAGCTCGACGCATTCATCGCAGATGAACACGGTCGGGCCGGCAATGAGCTTCCGCACCTCATGCTGGGACTTGCCGCAAAAGGAGCAGTAAAGCGTATTTTTTGTGTCGCCCGATTTACTGGTCATAGTCACTCCACAACCCGCGTCTTAGCTGAAAAGACTAATCCCCCGTGCCAGAGGGCACAAGCGCCGGGTTTTTTCATAAAATTACAGGGTTTTCAGACCTGTATCGAAAATTTCCGGCCGGGGACGGCCTCTTTTTGCGTCGCGGAACGTCAAAAAACTGAAAAATCCGGCCGTCCTTTTGTTGAACGGACCGGATTTCCGAAACCTTCGGAAGGCTTGGGCGCGAGGCTTAGCTTCCGCTGGAGTCGGGCTTCGGCGCGTCGCTCTTCAGGCTGCCGGTCTCGGACTGGTACTTCACCACCTCGTCGACAATGCCGAAATCCTTGGCCTCATCCGCCGACATATAGGTATCGCGCTCCAGCTTCGCCTCGATGGCTTCGAGGGGCTGGCCCGTGTGATCCACATAGATCTGGTTCAGCTTGGAGCGCAGCTTGAGGATCTCGCGCGCCTGGATTTCGATATCCGTGGCCTGGCCCTGGGCGCCGCCGGAGGGCTGGTGGACCATCACCCGGGCATTCGGCAGGGCGAATCGCTTGCCCTTGGCGCCGGCGCAGAGCAGCAGCGAGCCCATCGAGGCGGCCTGGCCCAGGCAGACGGTGGACACCGGCGAGCGGATATATTGCATCGTGTCATAGATGGCGAGGCCGGAGGAGACGACGCCGCCCGGGCTGTTGATGTAGAAGGAGATTTCCTTGTTCGGATTCTCGCTCTCCAGGAACAGGAACTGGGCGCAGAGCAGGGACGACACGACATCGTTCACCTGGCCGGTGAGGAAGACGATGCGTTCCTTCAGCAGCCGGGAATAGATGTCGTAAGAGCGCTCGCCGCGCGCGGTCTGCTCGACGACCATGGGCACGAGGTTGTTGTTATAGACCTCGACAGGATCCCGATCCCACATGTGTTTTCAATCCTTTATCAAATAACCGCAGCTTCCGCCTCGTTACCGCGCCAGCACGTGGCCGCCATAACCGCGAAACACGGCGTCATGCTTCTTAGGTTAGAGCATCTTTCCGGTTCGTCTAGAGGCGCCTCAGAAAGGTGAAGCCGTTTCCCCTCGCGGAGAAACGGCTTCACCCTAAAATCGCAAAAGTTTTTGGTGCCGCTTTTTTCAAAAAGCGGCTGCTTTCTTACTCTTCCGGGTCCTTCGCGAGTTCCTCGGCGGAGACGCTGACCTCATCCTGCTTCACGGAGCCGAGCAGGAAGTCGATCACCTTATCCTCGAAGATCGGGCCGCGGAAACGCTCCATCTGCTGCGGGTTCTTGCGGAAGAACTCGACCACCTGCATCGCCTGCGGGCCATAGCGCATCGCCTCGTTGAACATGGCGCGCTGCAGCTCCTGGTCGGTCACCTGCACCTCGTTGGCGCGGCCGATCTCGGCGACCAGCAGGCCCAGCCGCACACGGCGATCGGCGATCGCCCTGTACTCGGCCTTCAGGGTCTCTTCGTCCTTGCCGGCATCTTCCGGGTCCTGCTCGCCGGCTTCCTTCTCGGCCTCAACCTGCGCCCAGATCGCGTCGAACTCGGCATCGACCAGCGACACCGGGGCCTGGAACTGCGCCTTCTCGGCCAGCACGTCCAGCAAAGCGCGCTTCAGCTTGGCGCGGGTCAGGCCTTCATATTCACGGCCGATCTGCTCCTTCACGCGCTCCTTGAGCTGCTCCAGCCCTTCGAGGCCCATGGTCTTGGCCAGCTCGTCATCCAGCACCGGCACCTCTGCCACGGCCAACTGCTTGGCGGTGATCTCGAATTCGGCGGTCTTCCCGGCCAGGTCCTTGGCGCCGTATTCCTCGGGGAAGGTCACGGTGATGGTCTTGGTCTCGCCCACCTGCATGCCGACGACCTGCTCGGTGAAGCCAGGGATGAAGCCCGGGCCTTCGACGATCAGCGCCACATCCTGGGCGGTGCCGCCCTCGAAGGCCACGCCATCGATGCGGCCGATGAAATCGACCGTCAGCTGCTCGCCGGCCACGGCCGGGCGGGTCTCTTCGACCTTGGTGAAGCTCTTGCGCTGCTCGGCGATGTTTTTCAGGCTTTCCTCGACCTTGTCATCGCTGACCGCGGCGACCGGCTTGGAGAGGGTGACATCGGACAGGTCCGGCACCGCCACCTCGGGGAGGATTTCCATCTCGACGGTGAATTCCAGCTCGGACTCGGTGCCCGGCTTGACGATTTCCAGCTTCGGCTGCATCGCCGGGCGCAGATTGCGCTCGGTGAGGAGCTGGGAATGAGCCTGGTTCACCGCGCCCTCGACGATCTCGGCGGCCACGGCCTCGCCATAGCGCTTGCGCACGATGTTCATCGGCACCTTGCCGGGGCGGAAGCCCGGCATCTGGATGGTCTTGCTCAGCTCGGCCAAACGCTGCTCACGCTTGGCGGCCAGTTCGGGTTCGGGAACCACGACCGTGAAGCCGCGCTTCAAGCCGTCGGAGAGCGTTTCGGTAACCTGCATGGGACGAACAAACCTCGTTAAATCAACAACAAAGCGGTCTGGTGCGGGCGGAGGGACTTGAACCCCCATGGCTTTCGCCACCAGAACCTAAATCTGGCGTGTCTACCAGTTTCACCACGCCCGCATCCGGGCCGACAAACTTAAGCCGGGGCGCATAGCGCGTGTTGCGCTGTTTCACAAGCTTGCCCCTCGTCTATCGGCATAAAAGCGACTAATTCCGCTTCATGGACAGGCAGCGCACCCCGGTTTCACGCGAAAATCCTCGCCCCGCGCGGCGGCGGCGCTGGATCTGGTATGTCGGCGGGGCGGTGGCGCTGGCCGTGGCGGTGCCGGTCGCGGGGGCGGCCTGGTTCGTGGCGCGGTTCAACCCGAATGATTACGCGCCGCAGATCATCACGGCGGTGCAGCAGGCGACCGGGCGGCAGCTCAGCATTGGCGGGCCGATCAAGCTGCAGCTCTCGCTGACCCCGACCTTGACCGCCAGCACGCTCAGCCTCTCCAACCCGCAAGGCTTTGCCGACCCGTCGCTGCTGACGCTGGACCAGGTGCAGGCGCAGATCGCGCTGCTGCCGCTGCTGCATCATCAGGTGAATATTCTGCGCCTGGTGCTGGTCGGCCCGAAACTTTATCTGGAGCGCGACGCAAAGGGCCAGGCGGACTGGAATTTCGCCCCGGCCGCCAGCGCCCCCGCCACCCCGGCCGAGACCGCCCCGGCGCCGAACGGCAAGCGTCCGCGTTATAAAGTGGCGCTGCAGGCGGTGGAGTTGCGGAATGGCCAGATTATCCTGCGCGGCCCCGGCAGCAGCCCCCGAATGTGATCCAGCTCACCAGACTGACCGGCCAGGCCAGCTCGCTGCAGGCGCCGTTGCACCTCACCGGGGCGGCTGCCATCGGCGCCACCAAGCTGACCATGCAGGGCATGGTTGGCCCGGTGGCGCGGCTGACCGGCAGCGGCGACAGCCCCTGGCCGGTGGATCTGAATTTCGGCTTCGCCGGCGCCAGCGCCACGCTGCAGGGCAAGGTGACGCGCCCGCAAAATGCCAGCGGCTATGATCTGGCGCTGAACGCCACCATCCCGGCGCTGGCCAGCCTCACCGCCGCCCTGCCCCCGTCCTGGCTGGGCGGGCTCAGCCTGCCGCCGCTGCAAAATCTCAGCCTCACCGCGCGCATCGCCGATCAGGGCGCGAAGCTGCCGGCGATCAGCAATGTGTCGCTGAAGGCCGGGGCAGCGGACCTCTCCAGCCTGCGCCCGGGCCTGACCCTGGCGGCGCTGGATCTGGAGCTGCCGGGGCTGGACCGTTCCGGCACGCTGAGCGCCAAAGGCACGCTGGGGGCGATGCCTTTCGCCTTGCAAGGCAATTTCACCGCGCCCAGCGCCTTCATCCCGGCCAACTGGCTGCCGGCCAGCACCCCGCCGGCCGGCAATTTCGCCGAGAGCCTGAATGCCAGCCTGGGCAATGCCAGCCTCAGCCTGACCGGCGGCATCGCCACCCCGCACACGCTGGCCGGGGCGGCGTTGGCGCTCAGCCTCTCCATCCCCGACCTCGCCGCCTTGTCGCCCGCCGCCGGCACCGCCTTGCCCGGCTGGAAAAACATCTCGGTGAAGACCACGCTGATCGACCCTGGCGGGCAGGGGCTGGACCATGCAATCGGCTTCGACAGCCTGGCCGCCAACATGGATAATGCCAGCTTCGGCGGCGATGCCAGCCTGAGCTTCGGCGCCACGCCGAAGCTGGAGCTGGATCTTAACATCGCCCAGGCGGATATCGACGCGCTCGCCGCCGCCTGGCCGGCCGCCAGCGCCCCCGCCACCCCGGCGACAAGCCCAGCCGCGGCACCGCCAGCACAGCTGGTGCCGGACATCGCGCTGCCGGTCAGCCTGCTGCGCCGCGCCAGCGCCGATGTGATGCTGCACGCCGATTCCCTGACCTATGGCAAGGCGACTTACAGCGCCGTGCAGGCCCATGCGGTGCTGAACAAAGCCGTGCTGACAATCAGCCCGCTCACCGCGCAGCTGCCGGGCGGGGCGATCACCGCCTCCGCCAGCCTCGATGCCAGCACCGACCCGGCCAGCGCCAGCGTCAAGCTCAACGCCCCCGCCTTGGCGCTGGGGCCGTTCCTGCATGGGTTCGGCGTGCAAAACATGGCGGAGGGCACGGTGCAGGTGCGGCTGGATGCCAGCGGGCACGGCAATACCCTGCCGGCTTTGCTCGGTTCCGTCACCGGCCAGTTGGGCATCGCCAGCGTCAATGGCGTGGTCGATGGGCGGGTGATCGGGCAGATTTTCGGCGGCGCGCTGCAATCGGTCGGGCTGCCGGCCAATCTCGCCGGGGCACAGGGGCCGGTTTCCGTGCGCTGCGCGGCGCTGCGGCTGGATGCGCAGAACGGCACCGGCACGGTGAAGGCGCTAACGCTCGATTCCAGCCGGCTGCTGCTGCAAGGCGGCGGCTCGGTGAATTTCGCCGATGAAACGCTGGGGCTGGTGCTGAAGCCGCGCCTCGCCGTCGGCGGTACCAATGTCACGGTGCCGGTGCAGGTGGGCGGAACCTTCCTCGCCCCGCGCTACAGCTTGGCGCCAGAATCGGCGGTGCGTGCGGCTGCTGCCGCGGCCAGCGGGCTCGCCGCCAATCCGGTGCAGAAAGCGCTGGGGGCGAACACGCTGCTGGGCCAGGTGGCTGGGCTGCTCGGCAATGACAGCCATGCCGATGTCTGCCCCGCCGCGCTCAGCCTGGCGCGGATGGGCGCCCCTGGCCCGGCGCCGGCCGCCCCCGCCAGCGCCAGCGCTCCCGCCGCCGGCAATTCTGCCCCGGCCAACGGGCCGCGCAATCTGCTGCAAGGCATCCTCGGCCAATGAAGCGCTTCTGGACCCTGGCCGCGCCGCTGCCGCAGGATGGCGGGTTTCGCGTGCAGCTCGACAAGCGGCTGGTGAAAATGCCCTCGGGCGCACCGCTCACCGTCGCCTCGCTGAAGCTGGCGGAGGCGATCGCGCAGGAATGGAACCGCACCGGCGCGGAATTCACCCCGGATGATCTGCCGCTGACCCAGATGGTCTGCACCGCGCAGGAACGGGTGGCGCTGCACCGGGAGGAGATCATCCGCCAGCTCGCCGCCTATGGGCTGAACGATCTGCTCTGCTACCGCGCCGAGGGCCCGCCGGAGCTGGCGGCGCGCCAGCACGCGCAATGGGACCCCTGGCTGCGCTGGCTGAACGCCACCCATGGCATCGGGCTGATCACCACCATCGGGCTGATGCCGGTGAACCAGCTGCCCTGGACCAAGGAGAAGCTGGAAGCCTTGCTGGCCGTGCGCGACGATGCGGCGCTGGCCGCGCTCGGCGTGCTGATCCCGGCGCTGGGCAGCTTCGTGCTTGGGCTGGCCGCCGCCGAGGGCGCGTTGGAGGCGCAGGCCGCCTGCGCCGCCGCCGCATTGGACGAGCTTTGGCAGGCCGAACAATGGGGCGACGACCCGCTGGACGAAGCCCGCCGCGCGCGGGTGCTGGCCGATGTCAGCGCCGCGCTCGATTTCCTGAACCTCACCCGCGCATGAGCGCGCTGCACCTGCTGATCTCCGGGCGGGTGCAGGGCGTTGGCTATCGGGACTGGCTGCTGCGCCGGGCACGCGCGCTGGGGCTGCAAGGCTGGGTGCGCAATCTGACGGATGGGCGGGTGGAGGCCGTGCTGGCCGGGCCGGACGCGGCCGTGCAGGCGGGCGTGCGCGCCTGCCAGGATGGCCCGCCTCTGGCCCAGGTGTTGAATATCGCCACCACGCCCTGCCCCGCCCCCGGCACCGACGGCTTCGAAAAAAAGCCCACGTCAGCGGAACAATATCGCCCGAATTGACTGGCGTGGCGGATCGGCGGCGTTTATAATCTTAAACACACCCCGATCTGGCGGGCGTGATGTCACGCGATGGAGATGGACCCGGAATGAGCACGAACAGCGAGTTGATGGCGCGCCGCATGGCGGCGGTGCCGCGTGGCGTGGGCAATGCCCATGCGGTTTTCACCGCCCGCGCGGAGAATGCCGAGCTGTGGGATGTCGAGGGCAAGCGCTATATCGATTTCGCCGGCGGCATCGCGGTGCTGAATACCGGCCATCGCCACCCGAAAGTGATGGCGGCGGTGCAGAAGCAGATGGAGGCCTTCACCCATACCTGCTTCCAGGTCACGCCGTATGACAGCTACATTGAGCTGGCGGAGAAGCTGAACGCCATCGCCCCGATCGAGGGCGAGGCGAAGACGATTTTCTTCACCACCGGCGCCGAGGCGCTGGAGAATGCGGTGAAGATCGCCCGCGCCGCCACCGGCCGCCCCGGCGTGATCACCTTCGCCGGCGGCTATCATGGCCGCACCATGCTGACCATGGCGATGACCGGCAAGGTGCTGCCTTACAAGAAGAAATTCGCCCCGATGCCGGCGGAGATCTACCATGTGCCGTTCCCGCACAAGCAGTTCGAGGTCAGCGTCGAGGACTCGCTGAAATATATCGACATGCTGTTCCGCGCCGATATCGAGCCAGGCCGCGTCGCCGCCATCGCGCTGGAGCCGGTGCAGGGCGAAGGCGGCTTCCTGCCCGCCCCTGAGGAGCTGCTTATCGGGCTGCGCAAGATCTGCGACGAACATGGCATCCTGCTGATCATCGACGAGGTGCAGACCGGCTTTGCCCGCACCGGCAAGATGTTCGCCATCGAGCATTCCTCGATCAAGCCCGACATCATGACGGTGGCGAAGTCGCTCGCCGGCGGCTTCCCGCTCTCGGCGGTCATCGGCAAGGCCGAGATCATGGATGCGGCCGAGCCGGGCGGGCTGGGCGGCACCTATGCCGGCTCGCCCTTGGGCTGTGCGGCGGCGCTGGCGGTGCTGGAAGTGATCGAGGAAGAGAAGCTGGTCGAGCGCGCCAATGTCATCGGCGCGCGGATGAAGACCAGGCTGGAGGCGATGGCGCAGCGCAACGACGCCCACCCGATCGCCAATATCCGCGGCCCCGGCGCGATGATCGCCTTTGACGTGGTGAAGACCCGCGGTACCGACGAGCCGGACCCGGAGGCGACGAAGAAGATCCTCGCCGCTGCCAAGGAAAAGGGGCTGATCCTGCTCTCCTGCGGCGTGTTCGGTAATGCCGTGCGGCTGTTGATGCCGCTGACCATCTCCGATGCGCTGCTCGAAGAAGGGCTGGATATCCTGGAAGCCTCGCTGGCCAGCTGACGCAAGCCGGCCATCCGCCAACAGAAAAGGCCCCGTCACCGGGGCCTTTTTCATGCGTGCGGGAAGCGATTAGAGCCTCAAGCTTTTAGCTTGAGGCTCTAGGTTTTGTTTTAGCGAGCAGTTTCATGTGCTTAGCCTGACGCTGCCGCGTCAATCTAAACGCATATTGCTCTAACCCGCATCGACCACGAACATCCGCGCCTCCTGCGCCGCTTGCCGCTCTTGCTTGATCGGCCCGTACGCCTCGGAATGATAAAATTCCAAAGCTTGCGCCAAGGTCGGAAATTCGAAAATTCCCGCCAGCGGCAGCGGCGTCACATCCCCCTCCAGCTGTGCCGCGACCGGCCCGAAATGCAGAATTTTCCCGTCCGCCGCCGCGAGTGCAGCCTGAAAGCGTGGGGCCAGAGCGGCCTGCTTGGCCGCATCGATCACCCGCAGATTGACATGAACATAAGCCGCCACGTGCGCCTCCCCTCACGAACCTTAGAGCAATATGTGTTTAGATTGACGCGGCAGCGTCAAGCTAAGAAAATGAACTTGCTCGCTAAAATAAAACCTAGCAGTTTGCTGAAAAACCCCGAAACTTGGTTTTATTTTTTCTGATTTAGCTTTGGGGCCTGGATTTTGGTTCAAGTGATTGAAGTTTCTTGCCGGTTTCTGGACTTTTTTCGTCCAGCGGACAGACTCGTCCCTTATATTGCCACCATTTTTGGAATGCGTACCAGATTATAGGCGATCAGGTTGAGCATGAAGGTGCCGGCGACCCGCGCAACGCCGCGCAGCTTGGTCTTGCGCATCGTGCCGTGCTGCTTGCCCCAGCCGAATATGCACTCGATCATCGCCCGGCGGGTCTGCGACATCGCATAACCGGGATGGCGCGTGGTGCGTCCGTCAATCGCGCTGCGGCGGTGCCTGCCGGTTTTGGTCTCACCGTTGTTTTGTGTGACATGCGGTGTCACGCCGGCGTCGCGCAGATTGGCGACATGATCGGCGGTATCGTAAGCCTTGTCTTCGCCTACGGTGATCCGCCCGGCGGCCGACTTGGCTTTGGCTTTCAACATCGCTTCCGAGGCTTCACGCTCAGCCGTGCCTGTGGCCTGGGTCACTCGGCCACCCACCGCCAAGCCGTGCCGGTTGTCCATCAGCGCGTGCCCCATATACGAAAGCTTTGCCTCCCGCCCAGCGGCCTTGCGGTACAGCCGGCTTTCCGGGTCGGTGGTGCTGGCATGGGTATCGTTCTTACGCTTCTGACCGTGGAAATCCGAACCATCATCGTCGCTGCCATCCTTCGGCCGGAAGCTCTTCTGCGACGCCCACGCCTCGATCAGCGTGCCGTCCACCGAGAAATGCTCATCCGATAGTAGCGGCGTCACCCGCGGGTGGTTCAGCAGCCGGCTCATGAATTTCTGGAATATATCGCCGTTCTGCAGGCGCTCGCGGTTCTTGCTAAACGTGGTCGGGTTCCAGACCGGATCATCCGGGGATAAGCCCACAAACCAGCGGTACAGGAGATTATAATCCAGTTGCTCCATCAACTGCCGTTCCGAGCGAATCCCGTACAGCACCTGGATCAGCAGCGCGCTCAGCAATTGTTCAGGCGGCACCGAGGGCCGGCCTTCCCTGGAATACAGCCAGGCAAAGCTGCGGCTCATCTCATGCAGAACATCCCGCACCAAAGCACGGATCGCTCGCAACGGATGGGTCGCCGGAACCCGTGTTTCTGGTGAAACATACGAAAACATCCCGCCCTGATCTCGAAAAGAACCCCGCACCCCACGCCTCACAAAACCTGCCAGCCAAAGTGAATCACATCATAATCCCGGCCGCCAGGAGTTTTTCAGCAAACTGCTAGAGCGTCAAACGGCCTTGCCGACCTCGGCCGCGACATGCGCGACGAACCGCGCCGCTGCCGCGACCAGATCCTCAGCCACCGCCTCACCCAGATCCGCATCCCCCGCCGCCCAGGCGGCTTCGATGGCGGGCTTGGGCACGGTATCGAATTCCACCGGCGCTTCCACGCTCAGCCCCTCGAAATCGAGCGTGCCGAAATCCCGCACCTTCAACCCCAGCATCTCGCCCCCTCAGGCGCCCCGGCGGCATCCCGGATGGTGTCCGCCCGCAACGCCCGGTTCAGCGAGAGCAGCGGCTCCGCCCCATGGCCGAAGCGCCCGGCGGCGCCATCCAGCCGGCGTTCCATCAGCTGCCGGGCGATTTTCCAGAGATAGAAGGACGGGATCACCAGCCCGGTGCGGCGTTTGATCGCCAGCGTCACCTCATGCACCACCGGCACATTGCCGCCATGGGCGTTGAGGATGACGATGCGCCGCAAGCCATGTCGCAGCAGCCCTTCCAGCAGCTCCGCCAGCACGCGCCTGAAACTCTCCGGCGCGAGCGCCAGCCCGCCGGGGCTGGGGGCAAAATAATCCGCGACACCGAAGGGCAGTGTCGGCGCCATCACGCAGGGCGTGCCGGCCTCATTCGCCGCGCGGGCGATGCGTTCGGCGATCTCATCGGCCAGGACAAAATCCCCATCGGCTGATGCGGGCCATGATCTTCCTGGCTGCCCAGCGCCAGCAAAATCACCGGCTGGCGCTGGGCCAGAACAGCAAAATCCGGGGCGGTGAGGTCGGCCAGCCTGACGCTGGCAAAGGGCTTGTGCATGCGCTCCATCCTGCCAGCCCGACTGGACAGTTTCCAGCCTTGGCGGCTAATTCGCGCCAACAGAGCAAGGGGCTGACATGTCGAACCAGAACGCGGACCAAAAGATCGTCCCGGTGATTCTTTGCGGCGGCTCCGGCACGCGGCTCTGGCCGGTTTCGCGCAAGAGCTTCCCTAAGCAATTCTGGCCGCTGCTCTCCACCACCCCGATGCTGGCCGAAACCGCCCTGCGCGGCACGGGCGCTGGCTTCGCCGCCCCGATCGTTGTTGCCAATCAGGAGCATCGCTTCATCGTCGCCGAACAGCTGCGCGATGCCGGGGTGAAGGCGCCGCGCATCCTGCTGGAGCCGGTGGGCCGCAACTCTGCTCCGGCCATCGCCGCCGCCGCCCTGCTCGCCGCCGAGACCGACCCGCATGCCGTGCTCTGGATCATGGCCGCTGATGCCGCCATTCAGGATGAGCCGGCCCTGCATGAGGCGCTGGCGAAAGCCGCCGCCGCGGCCCGCGCCGGCTATATCGTCACTTTCGGCATGCAGCCGACGGCAGCCGAGACCGGCTATGGCTATATCGCCCAGGGCGAGGCGCTGCCCAACCTCTCCGGCGTGCACAAGCTGGCCCGTTTCGTGGAAAAACCCGACGCCAGCCGCGCCGCGCAGATGCTCGCCGAAGGCGGTTATCTCTGGAATTCCGGCATGTTTATCTTCCGGGCCGATATCATGATCGAGGAGCTGCAATCTCTGGCTCCCGAAGTGCTCACCGCCGCCCGTGCCGCTGTTGCCGCGCGTCATGACGATCTGGACTTCATCCGGCTGGATGAGGCCAGCTTCGCCGCCGCGCCAGATATCTCGATCGACTATGCGATTGCCGAGAAGACTCATAAGGCCGCCGTCGTGCCAGCTGCTCTTGGCTGGTCGGATGTCGGCTCCTGGTCGGCTCTGGCCGAGATCGCGCCGAAGGATTCCGCCGGCAATTTCGCCCAGGGCGACGTGGTGCTGGAAAATGCCGAGAATTGCTACGCCCGCTCGGAGGGCATGCTCACCGCCCTGCTCGGGGTGCAGGATCTCGTCGTCGTCACCACCCAGGATGCGGTGTTGGTGGCGCATAAATCCGAGGCGCAGAACGTCAAGACAATCGTCGACAAGCTGAAGGCCCAGAAGCGGCCGGAGGCGGAGGCGCAATATCGCAGCTATCGCCCCTGGGGGTTTTATGAAAGCCTGATCCAGGGCGAGCGCTTCCAGGTGAAGCGCATCGTCGTCTGGCCCGGCCGCCGGCTCTCGCTGCAGAAACATTTCCATCGCGCCGAGCATTGGGTGGTCGTCGCCGGCTGTGCCTTGGTGACGCGTGACACCGAGGAGCTGTTGATCCAGGAGAATGAGAGCATCTATCTGCCGCTCGGCTGTGTCCACCGGTTGGATAATCCGGGAAAAATCCCGCTGACCCTGATCGAGGTCCAGTCAGGCTCCTATCTCGGCGAGGATGATATCGTTAGAATCGAGGACCATTACGGGCGGAGCTAGAGCGGGCAACTGTATCCGATCAGACGAGTCCGTTTGATCGGATGTTGCTCTAGCCGCGCATTTGCGCCTCGATCTCCTCCAGCGAGCGGCCCTTGGTTTCCGGCACCAGCTTGTAGGTGAACAGAAAAGCCGCCCCGGTCAGCACCGCATAGACCAGGAAGGTGGCACTCTGGCCGATCCCCTTCAGCAGATCGAGGAAGGTCAGCGAGACCAGCATGTTGAAGCCCCAATTGGCGATGGTCGCCAGGCTCATGCCGCGCCCGCGGATCGCCAGCGGGAAAATCTCCGCGATCAGCAGCCAGAAAACCGGCCCCAGCCCGATCGCGAAGAAGGATACGTAAGCCGCGATCAGCAGGATCACCAGCACCGCCACCAGATGGCCACCGCCAGCATGCAGCCCAATGGCAAAGCAGGCGCTGATGCCCAGCAAGCTCACAAACATTCCCACCAGCCCGACCAGCAGCAGCGCACGCCGCCCGGCATGGTCCAGCAGCCGCATGGCGATGATGGTGAGGATGACATTGATAAGCCCGATCCCGGCCGTCACCAGAATCGCCCCGGCGCTGCCGGTCATGCCGCTATCCTTGAAGATGGTGGGGGCGAAATAGATGACCGTGTTGATGCCGGTGATCTGCTGAAAAATCGCCAGCCCCACCCCGATCATCACCGGCAGCCGCGCCCCGGCGGCGAATAGCCGGCTGAAGGGCGCGCGCTGCTTGTCCGCCTCGGCGATATCCTGGCGCAAGGCCGCAAACTCCTCCCCGGAATCGCGTCCTGGCCGCAGCCTGGTCAGCGCGTCCTTGGCCTTCTCCTCCTGCTGGTGCGCCAGCAGCCAGCGCGGGCTCTCCGGCAGCAGCGCCATGCCGATCAGCAGCGCCGCCCCGGGAATCGCCGCCAGCCCCAGCATCGCCCGCCAGACCACATCATGCCCGCCGCCGCCATGGGCAAGAAAGGTCATCGCATAATCCAGCACGTAGGAGAGAAACGCGCCGATGGTGATGAAAAGCTGGTTGATGGTGACGATGGCGCCGCGCTTCTCCGGCGGGGCGATTTCGGAGAGGTAGAGCGGGGTGAGCATCGAGGCCACACCGATCGCCAGCCCCACCACCAGCCGCCCGGCGATCAAGGCCGGCAGCGACCAGGCGGCAGCGCAGAGCAGCGCGCCCGCGACGAACACCAGCCCGGTGAAGAGCAGCACGATCCGCCGCCCCAGCGCATCCGCCAGCGCCCCGGCAAAGGCCGCGCCCAGCGCCGCCCCGGCCAGCGTCACCGCGACCACGACGCCCTGCATCGCCCCCGACAGGCTGAAACTCTCGCGGATATAAAGCAGCGCCCCGGAGATCACCCCGGTATCATAGCCAAACAGCAACCCGCCCAAGCCGGCTACAATCGCGATCGTTCCAAACCCCATCTGGCGGCGCATGCTGTGCTCTCCTGCGTTCTGGATCAGCAGGTTGGGCCGCCAGGCGGGTGATTCAAGCACGCAACGGGGTCAGCCGGCCGCCTCCTCCGGCGTGCGCAGGGCCAAGGAGAGCGCGTGCAGCCCGGTCTCGAACTCCGATTTCAGCGCCTCATTCACCGCGCGCTGGCGGGCCAGGCGGCTCTGCCCGGCGAAGGCGGCGGAGACCATCGCCACGCGGTAATGCGTCTCGCCCGCCGGCAGGCCGTTGCGCTCGCCATGATGCGCATGGCGGCGGCTTTCATCCTCAATCTCCAGCGCCAGCGGCGCGAAGCCCGCCTCCAGGGTGGTACGTATGCGGTCAAGCCTGCTTGTCATCATCTGCTCCGTTTTCTGTCCCGCGCCGCGCGCATGGCGGGCGAAGTTCATGTTGCCGCGCGGCCTCTCAACGCGCACATTAGGCCCATGTATTCTTCCGACGACAAGCCGACCAGCCGCCGCCGAGCCTATGTGCCGGACCCGGCCGCCCCGGCCAGCCTTGCGAAAGCCCGGGCTGCGCCCTGGCGGGCGAATTCCGCGCGCCGAAATCCCGCTCCACCTTGCGCGAATTCCATTGGTTCTGCCTGGAACATGTGCGCGCCTATAATGCCTCCTGGGATTATTATAAGGGCATGTCGCCCGAGGAGATCGAAGCGGCCACCCGGGAGGATTCCTCATGGCAGCGTCCCACCTGGCCGCTGGGCCAGAACGGCCGCGCCGCCCGCCTGGAAGAGGCGATCGAGGCGGAGCTGCACGCCTTCGCCTTCGGCAAGCGCCCGCAGAAAAAGCCGCCCGCTTCGGATACGCCGGCTGAATTGCGGGACCCGTTGAATGTGTTCGGCCTCGCCTGGCCGGTGACGCTGGAGATGGTGAAGACCCGCTACAAGGAGCTGGTGAAGCGCCACCACCCCGACATCCACCACGGCGATGCCGCGGCCGAGGAAAGATTGAAGACGATCAACCTTGCCTATGCGGCGCTTCGTGGCAAACTGACAATGTCGCCGCAGCCGGACGCCTACGCCGCCTCACCCTGACCCTCCGGCCGCCGGCCCAAGCGCCCCATGCGCGAAGCAATTAGGAATGGATTGAATGAACGACGTCGCCACCGAAACCCGCCCCCTGCCGACCTCGGCGATCGATCTGCCGGATATCACGGTGAAGGTCCGCGAGCTCTTCGGCATCGAGTCGGACCTCGAGGTGCCGGCCTTCTCCCAGCGCACCGAGCATGTGCCCGAGATCGACCCGACCTATAAATTCGACCGCGAGACCACGCTCGCCATCCTCGCCGGCTTCGCCTTCAACCGCCGCGTGATGGTGCAGGGCTATCACGGCACCGGCAAATCCACCCATATCGAGCAGGTGGCGGCGCGGCTCAACTGGCCCTGCATCCGCGTCAATCTGGACAGCCATATCAGCCGTATCGATCTCGTCGGCAAGGACGCGATCGTGCTCAAGGACGGCAAGCAGGTGACGGAATTCCGCGAGGGCATCCTGCCCTGGGCGCTGCAGCATGCCTGCGCTTTGGTGTTCGACGAGTATGATGCCGGCCGCCCGGATGTGATGTTCGTGATCCAGCGGGTGCTGGAGGTCGAGGGCAAGCTGACGCTTTTGGACCAGAACCGCGTCATCCGCCCGCATCCGGCCTTCCGGCTGTTCGCCACCGCCAACACGGTGGGGCTGGGCGACACCACCGGCCTCTATCACGGCACCCAGCAGATCAATCAGGGCCAGATGGACCGCTGGAACATCGTCGCCACGCTGAACTATCTGCCGCACGCCCAGGAAGTCGCCATCGTGATGGCGAAGATGGGGATCGATGCCAAGAACGAGGCGGAGAAGAAGCGCGTCGGCGCGATGGTGGCGCTGGCCGACCTCACCCGCGCCGGCTTCATCGCCGGGGATCTCTCCACGGTGATGTCCCCGCGCTCGGTGATCACCTGGGCGGAGAATGCGCGGATTTTCGGTGATCTCGGCTTCGCTTTTCGGCTCACCTTCCTGAACAAATGCGACGAGGCGGAGCGCCAGACCGTGGCGGAATATTACCAGCGCTGCTTCAACGAAGAGATCCCGACCGGCCTGCGCAAGAGCGCCTGAGCCGATGAGCGGCAAGCAGGACCAGGGCCGGGCGGAGGACTTCAAGCGCGCCACCGCGAGCACGCTGCGCGCCATGGCGCGCACGGCGGATGTGCAGGTGGCATATCAGCCTGGCCCCTCCGGGCTGGTGGGCAAGCGCGCCCGCCTGCCCGCCCCCTCCCGCGCGCTGGCCGACCCGGAGATGCTGAAGCTGCGCGCTGCGGCGGATGCCATCGCTTTGCGGCTGCGCCACCATGATGACGGCCTGCATAATGCCCGCGCCCCGCAAAGCCGCGAGGCGAAGGAGGCGTTCGACGCGCTGGAGCAGGCGCGGGTGGAGGTGGTCGGCTCGGAATTCATGGCCGGTGTCGCCGCCAATCTGCGCACCAGGCTGGGGGATGATTATATCCAACAAGGGCTGGACCAGATCACCGCCCGCGACCAGCTGCCACTGACCGCCGCTCTCGCGCTGATGGCTCGCGCCAAGATGGACCCGGGCTCGATCCCCGACTCCGCCAAGCCGGCTCTGGCGCTCTGGCGGGACGCGCTGGATGCCAATGCCAACAGCGCCCTGAACGAGCTGGCCGCCGCGCGCGACAACCAGACCGATTTCATCACCGCCGCCCGCAAGCTGCTCGCCGCCATGGAGCTGGCCGAGGGCGAGGTGGAGCCGGGTGACGATGACGAGTCCGAGCAAGAGAATGAGGGCGGCGAGCAGACGCCGCAGCAGGATAATTCCCAGGACAGCCAGGGCGAGAGCCAGCAGGAGGAGGCCCCGATGCTCGCCTCCGCCCGGAAATGGCCGAGGCCGAGGGCGCGGACGAGCCCGGCGAGGACGAGGAGGACGCCCAGGATATGGGCGCGGATGATGGCGAGGCCCCGGCCGGCCCGCAACAGCGCCGCCCGCCCGCCCCCAGCGACGACCATACCAGCTACCGCGCCTTCACCCGCGCCCATGACGAAGAGATCGAGGCCGAGGATCTGTGCGACCCGGACGAGCTGGGGCGGCTGCGCACCCAGCTCGACCAGCAGCTGCAGCATCTGCAGGCGGTCGTCTCCAAGCTCGCCAACCGGCTGCAGCGCCGCTTGCTCGCCCAGCAGACCCGCGCCTGGAGTTTGATCTGGAAGAGGGCATGCTGGACCCGGCCCGGCTCTCGCGCGTCATCGCCGACCCGCTGCTGGCGCTGACCTATAAGCGCGAGCGCGACACGGATTTCCGCGACACGGTGGTGACCTTGCTGATCGATAATTCCGGCTCGATGCGCGGCCGGCCGATCACCGTGGCGGCGATGTGCGGGGATATTCTCGCCCGCACGCTGGAGCGCTGCGCGGTGAAGGTGGAGGTTCTGGGCTTCACCACCCGCGCCTGGAAGGGCGGGCAGAGCCGCGAATCCTGGGTGGCGGCGGGCAAGCCGGCGCATCCCGGACGGCTGAATGATCTGCGCCACATCATCTACAAGGCCGCCGACACACCCTGGCGCCGGGCCCGCAAAAATCTCGGGCTGATGCTGCGCGAAGGGCTTCTGAAGGAGAATATCGACGGCGAGGCGCTGCTCTGGGCCTATAAAAGGCTGCTGAACCGGCCGGAGCACCGGCGGATTCTGATGGTGATCTCGGACGGCGCGCCGGTGGATGATTCAACGCTTTCGGTGAATGCCGGGAATTATCTGGAGCGGCATCTGCGCGACGTGATCAAGGAGATCGAATCCCGCGACGCGGTGGAGCTGATCGCCATTGGCATCGGCCATGACGTGACGCGGTATTACCGCCGCGCGGTGACGATCGTGGACGCCGAGGAGCTGGGCGGCACGATGATGCGCAAGCTGACGGAATTGTTCGACGAGGACGCGGCGGATGCCTGGGCAAGGTTTGCGAGCCGGCAATCGACGATGGTTGCGTGAGGGGGTGGGGCGGCTTGCGCCCCAATTTTACCGTTTAAAGCATCGCGTGGAGCGTCCATTAGCGGGCGAATAGCGTCAGGTCGCGCCAGCCATATGCCACCTCGTCGAACGTGGCGTCTGGCCTCTCATCTTTTTTCTCGCCAACCAACGTGCCGCCAAGCCGTTCGTAAAAGCCACGGGCTGCGATATTTTCGCGCAATACCCATAGCGCGGCCCCTACGAAACCTAACTTCGTCAGAGCCTGCGCCATTTGCGTCATAAGCGAGCGTCCCAGCCCCAAACGCTGATGAGACCGCAACAGATATATTGCGCTAATCTCACCACCAAAGCCCAGCTGTGCAAGCGCCTTCTCACGCTGCCCCCCACAAGAGCCAAAACCAACTATTTGCCCATGCATTTCGGCGACATAGACTTTTGTTTCCGCTGACGTCGCTGGGGCACTAAGGAATTCACGCCACATGTCGGTTCTAGCTTCAACGGAAAGAGCCGCCAACATCTCATCGGGAAGAATGCCTGGATAGGACTCACGCCAGGCCGCAACATGCACAGCGGCGAGCGAACCTACATCACTTAAGTTTGCGACGCGAAGCTGGATGGCACTCATGTTTCCCTTACCCTCAAAATGCGACGTTCATTCAGGTTCCCAGCTGCCACGCTGGATAACGATCCTGTAACCGTCAGGGTCTTCAAAAGTACAGCCAAAGTTATCCCAATATGGATTGAACGCCGGCACAGGCATAAATCCCGCAGATCTCATGCTATTTATAGCGGCAGTCCATTCGTCGTGATCGTGTAGGTAGAATATCAAAAGATTGTCCTGTGTCGGTGCCCGACCGACCGTATGGCCTTGTGCACGGGTGAACTCAAAATGAAAAATAACACCGACTTTTCCTAGCATAATGCCGTCAAAGCCATTGTGATTTTCAAATCGACACAATACGTCCAATCCGAGACCGTCTCGATAAAATGGAATCAAAGCCTCGATATTGTCAGTTGGACGCGCAACGCGAAGCTGTACAGCTGAAAGCATGTAAATATCTTAAATCGAGCATTTTGAACGCTGCAAGCGATACATTCATGGCGACTACCGTTGCCCCGTTAGCCTGTCTTTGATGTCTGCTTCTTGGATTACTTGCTCATCACCGGACAGACCGCCCTCCGCCGCCCCTAAAACAACCTCGCCCCATTCGGCACGCCCTGATCCGGCGCGAACAACACCACCTCGCCCTCCGCATCAGGAAACCCCAGCGTCAGCACCTCGGACATGAATTTGCCGATCTGCCGGGGCGGGAAATTCACCACCGCCGCCACCTGCCGCCCCACCAGCTCCTCCAGCGTATAATGTTTGGTGATCTGCGCGCTGGAGCGCTTCACCCCGATCCCCGGCCCGAAATCGATGGAGAGCTTGTAGGCCGGCTTGCGCGCCTCCGGGTAGGGCTCGGCGGTCAGAACCGTGCCCACCCTGATATCCACGGCGAGAAACTGGTTGAAATCGATCTGATCGGCGGCGGGGGCTTCATGCGGATGAGTGAGATGCATGTGCAAATGCTAGAGCAACATCCGATCAAACGGAATCGTTTGATCGGATAAAGTTGCTCGCTCAAACAAAAAGCGAGAGCGTGCTCCGCGCGCGAAGGTGAGCGGAATACGCTCTCGCACGTTCTCAATGCGGCACGAAACGGACATGGAAGGTGACGATGGAGGGCACCTCCACCCCGCCGCGCGTCGCCGGCTGGTAGCGCCAGCCCAGCGCTGCGGTGCGCACGCTCGCATCCAGATCCGCATAGCCACTGCTCTGGGTCAGCTCGAAGCGCTCCACCCGGCCATCCGGGCCGACGATCAGCCTGAAGCGCACCACCCCCTGCTCGCCGGCCAGAATCGCCGCGCGCGGATAATCCGGGGCCTGGTTATCGGCAAAGGCCACCGCCGGATGCAGCACCGCCACCGTCACCGCCGCCTGCTTCTGCGCCTTGATTTTCGCGCCGGACATTGACGGGGCGGCGGGCGGCAATGCTTTGGCCACCTCCCTGGCCGGCTTGGGCGGGGCCGGCGCAGCCACCGGGGTTGGGGCGGGCGCGGGGGCGGCGGGGGCGGCAGATCGGCCTTCGGGCTGGGCGGCGCGGGCAGCGCCGGCGCCGGGCTGCGCGTCGGCGGCGTTTGCGGGCTGGATGACGGGGCCGCGCTTGGGGCTGGCGGGGCGGGGTGCGGTAGGGGAGAGGTTTTCGGTGTCGGCTGGATGGTACCCTGCGGCGCGGTCTCGGAGACGATGCTGATCGCGATCGGCTCCGGCGGCGGCTTCGGCAGCACCAGCCGCCCCAGCCAGAGCAAGGCCACAACCGCCGCCAGATGCGCGGCCACCGCCAGCAGCGCCATGCGCCATGGCCAGCCGGGCCGGGCGATGCGCACAGCCTGCAGCCGGTCCGCTTCCGCCGCGCGCAGCCGCGACAGCTCAGGTGCCAGCGCCACGCCAACCAGGCGCAGCCGCGCCGCCGCCCCGGTCATGCCGCCAAATACCCGATTTCAAATGCGCCGATCACCCGAAAATGCTACCAGGGCTTAACCGCGCGGTGCAATGATCGTGATGATCTCGGCCCAGGAACAATCTTCATCCGCATCGTCCTGTGGCGCTGAATGGCTTCTGTGATGCGATGGCCAGTTGCGGATCCGCGCATCGGTTCTGGTAGAGAAAGACGTGGGGTGTTTTTGCCCCCCACCCCGAAAATTTTGTGCCTGTGCTGCTGGGATTTGCAATGGCCTCAGCCGCCTGCAACCTCACTCTTCAGCCGATACGGCACCACGCCGCGCGCGGCCGTGCCGGTATCCAGCGCCGCGCCCAGCGGCGGCACCGAGCGGTGGCGGCAATCGGTCCGCGAACAAGCCCGGCAGCCCGGGCCGATCGGCTCCGCCGCCTTGGCATTGCCGAGATCCAGCCCCGCCGCATACACTGTCTGCGCCGCATGGCGGGTCTCGCAGCCCAGCACCACCGCCACCGCGCGTGGCCGGGAGAGGTAAGACCCGCCGCCCCGCCCCACCGTGCGGGCGATGTTGAGATAGATCGCGTCATCCGGCGTGCGCGCCAGCTGCACCAGGATTTCGCCAGGATGCGAAAACGCCCGGTACACATTCCAGAGCGGGCACGGCCCGCCGAACTGCGCGAACTGAAAGCGCGTGGCGGAGGAGCGCTTGAGCACATTCCCGGCAATGTCGGTCTTGGCGAAAAAGAACGGGATCCCCGGCAGGTCCGGCCGCTGCAGGGTGGAAAGCCGGTGGCAGACCTGCTCGAAACTCGCCCCGAACTGGCGCTGCAGGCGCTGGATATCGTAGCGCGCCGTTCTGGCCGCATCGTGAAACCGGCCATAAGGCAGCACCAGCGCCCCGGCGAAATAATTCACCAGCGCCAGCCGCGCCAGGCCGTACGTCTCCTCGGCCGAAAACCGCACCCGGCGCAGCTCCGCCTCGATCGCCCGCTCCTGCTCCAGCCGGGCGATCACATGCGCCAGCCAGAACATCTCGCTCTCCGGCGCCGCCTCGGCGGCCAGATGCAGCGCCTTGGCACGGCGATTGAGCCGCCAGAACATCCCCTCCGCCAGCAGGCCGGGCGCCGCACTCACCGAAATCCCGTGGGCGTCGCGCAGATACCGGCGCAGATCCTCGCGCAACGTCAGCGGCGAAAACCCTTGCCCCTCGAACAGCGCCTCCGCCGCCCGGTCCAGCGCCTCGAAATGGTTGCGGCGGGACTGCACCCAGTCGCGCACCTCGTCATAGGGAAATAACGGCAGACTGGCCGGGGCGTGGGCCAGGGCGGCGCGCTGCGAGTCGTAGGCCCGGTAGAGGGTCGCGAACGCTTCCGCCAGATGCGGCGCGCCGCGCACCAGCGCCTCGATCTGCGCTGGCGCGCCGGGATGGGCGCGAAATAGCGGGTCGGCCAGATCCTCGCGCAATTGCTGCGCCAGCCTGGCATCCTCGCCATCCTGGAAATAGCTGCTTGGCAAATCCAGCCTGGCCGCCGCACGGGCCAGCAGCCGGGCGGTCAGCGGCCGCTGCTCCGCCTCGATCTGGTTGAGATAGCTGGGCGAAATCCCCAATTCCACGGCGAGCGCCCGCTGCGTCAGCCCGGCGCGCTCGCGGGCCTGGCGCAGCCTCGTCCCTGCGAAGATTTTTGGCGCTTTCATACGTTTAAATTTGCAAAATTAACAAAATCCGTCCAGCGCCTTCGCATCATTCCTCTGGACGCGTCGCACCCATAGGATATCTCCAACGCAAACGCCCAAGCCGCAGGAGAGAATGCGATGAACGATACCGCCACGCTGCCGAAGCCGAAGAAATCCGTCGCCCTGTCCGGCATCGCCGCCGGCAATACCGCGCTTTGCACCGTCGGGCGCACCGGCAATGACCTGCATTATCGCGGCTATGACATTCTGGATTTCGCCGAGGCGGCGGAATTCGAGGAAATCGCGCATCTGCTGGTCCATGGCACGCTGCCGAACAAGGCCGCGCTCGCCGCCTACAAAACCAAGCTGCGGGCGATGCGCGGCATCCCCGCTGCCGCCCGCGCGGTGCTGGAGCAGATCCCCGCCAGCGCGCATCCGATGGATGTGATGCGCTCTTACGTCTCCGTGCTCGGCACCATCCTGCCCGAGGCGCATGACCATAACCAGCCGGGGGCGAAGGACATCGCGGACCGGCTGATGGCTTCGCTCGGATCGGCGCTGCTCTATTGGTATCATTATTCCACCAACGGCAAACGCATCGAGGTCGAGACCGAGGATGACAGCATCGGCGGGCATTTCCTGCGGCTGCTGCATGGGCGTAGCCCCTCCAAGAGCTGGGTGCGGGCGATGCATACCTCGCTGATCCTCTATGCCGAGCATGAGTTCAACGCCTCCACCTTCACCGCGCGGGTCATCGCCGGCACCGGCTCGGATATGTATTCGGCGCTGACCGGCGGTATCGGCGCGCTGCGCGGCCCCAAACATGGCGGCGCCAATGAATTCGCCTTCGAGGTGCAGAAGCGCTACGCGACCCCGGACGAGGCGGAGGCTGATATCCGCGCGCGGATGGAGAAGAAGGAGGTCATTATCGGCTTCGGCCATCCGGTCTATACCATCGCCGACCCGCGGAATGTGGTGATCAAGCGTGTCGCCCGGCAGCTTTCGGAGGAGGCGGGCAGCACCGCCATGTTCGATATCGCGGCGCGGATTGAGGCGGTGATGATGGAGGCGAAGAAGATGTTCCCGAACCTGGATTGGTTCTCCGCTGTCTCCTATCACATGATGGGGGTGCCGACGCTGATGTTCACGCCGCTTTTCGTCATTGCCCGCACCGCCGGCTGGAGCGCGCATGTGATCGAGCAGCGGATTGATGGCAAGATCATCCGCCCTTCGGCCAACTATACCGGGCCGGAGAATCTGCCGTTCGTGAAGCTTGAGGATCGGTAGCAAAAGTTTTTTGGTGCCGCTTTTTTTCAAAAAAGCGGCGAAAGACCGTGACGTATGGCAACGCCACCGCCACCCCCACACATTTTGCAGCCCTTTTTGAAAAAAGGGCTGCACCCCAAAAACTTTTATAATTTTGGAGCGTGCCGCGATGACCTATTTGAGCGCTGAATCCTATTCCAACGTCCCCGCCGGCGAGCGTTTCCGCGCCCTGCTCGCCCGCCCCGGCATTCTCGGCATTCCCGGCACCCATAACGGCCTCGCCGCCCAGCAATCCAAAGACGCCGGCTTCGAGGCCGCCTATCTCTCCGGCGCCGCGATGACCGCCTCGATGGGCCTGCCCGATCTCGGCATCATCACCGTCGATGAAGTCTGCTTCTTCATCCGCCAGGTCGCCCGCGCCTCCGGCCTGCCGGTGCTGGTGGATGGCGATACCGGCTATGGCGAGGCGCTGAACGTCATGCACATGGTCCGCAGCTTCGAGGATGCCGGTGCCGCCGCGGTGCATCTGGAAGACCAGATCCTGCCAAAGAAATGCGGCCATCTGAACGACAAGAAAATCGCCCCGGCGCAGGATATGGCGGCGAAGATCGCCGCCGCCCGGCATGCGCGCCGGCATCTCTACATCATCGCCCGCACCGATGCCGCCGCCTCGGAGGGTATCGACGGCGCGGTGGCGCGGGCCAAACTCTATATGGAAGCCGGCGCCGATGCGATCTTCCCCGAGGCGCTGAACACCGAGGAGATGTTCCGCGAATTCGCGAGACGCATGCAGGGCACGCCTTTGCTCGCCAACATGACCGAATTCGGCCGCACCCCCTTCTATACCAAGGAACAGTTCGAGGATTTCGGCTATAAGATGGTGATCTGGCCGGTCACTTCGCTGCGCGTCGCCGCCCTGGCGCAGGAGAAGCTCTACAAGGCCATCGCCAAGGATGGCGGGGCGCAGAATTGCGTCGAGCAGATGCTCACCCGCAAGGATCTCTACGCCACCATCGATTATGCCGGGTTCGAGGCGCTGGATGCGACCATCGTGAAAACCATCATCCCCGAAGCCATGCCGCAATAGATGGCCCAGGCGGCATGGATACACTATATCCTCTCCATGCCGCACGATGCCGCCCCACCCCACGAGACCGAGATTGCCGCCCGGATCAAGGCCGCGGAGGCCACCTGCGCGCAGCACGGCACCCAGCTCACCGCCCTGCGGCGGGAGGTGCTGGAGCTGATCCTGCAGGCCAGCGCGCCGGTGACGGCCTATCAGCTGCTCGACCAGCTGAAGCCGATCCGCAAATCCGCGGTGCCGCCGACCATTTATCGCTCGCTGGAATTTCTGCTGGAAAACCGGCTGATCCACCGGATCGAGCGGCTGAACGCCTTCGTGCCCTGCGCCGAGGCGGACCATCATCATGACGACGCGCAGTTTCTGATCTGCAAACGTTGCGGCGCGGTGACGGAGATCGAGGATCACGCGGTCTCGCACGCCCTGGCCAGTGCCGCCGCGCGGCAGGGGTTTTCCATCAGCCGCGCCGTCATCGAAGTCGAAGGGCTGTGCGCCAACTGCGCCGAACAGCCGGCCTGAACCGGCGCTGTCAGGCCCGCGTCATCCGCGCCGCCAAATAAACCAAAGCCGCGCCCACCCCGGTGAAAAACCCTATCGGCCAGTCGCTGACATACGCCAACGCCAGCGAGACCGAGGACAGCCCCAGCGCCAAGCCCATCGAGAGCAGGAACGCCCCGCCCGGCCGGGCACAGAGCCGCGATGCCGCCGCCCCTGGCCCCAGCATCAGGCTGAACACCAGCAGCGCCCCGGTCACCGGCACCGCGAAGCCCGCCGCCAACGCCAGCAGCGCCAGGAACAGAAATTCCAACAGGGCCGGGTTGCCGCCTTGCACGCGGGTCAGCTCCGGGGAGAGGGCGGAGAGGCTGAGCGGGCGCATCGCCCCCCACAGCGCCACCGGCACACAGAGCCCGATGGCCCCCAGCACCGGCAGATCCGCCGGACCGAGCGCGAAGACCTGCCCGAATAGCAGCCCATAGACCGACCCGGCATAATGGCCGGACAGCGAGAGGAACAACGCCCCCAGCGCCAGCAGACCGGAGAGCAGCAAGGCGGTGGCGGAATCCCGCCGGGCGCGGCGCTGCATCAGCGCCAGCAGCCCGGCCCCGCCGAGCGCGAAGCCGCCCAACCCCAGCCAGAGCGGAAAGCCGAACAGGCTGGCCGCCGCCGCGCCTGGAAAGGCCGCCATCGGAAGCGAATGCGCGGCGAAGCCAGCGCGGCGGACCACCACGAAATATCCCGCCGCTCCGGCCGCCAGCGCCACCAGGCTGGTGGCCAGCCAGATTTCCGCCAGCCAGCTCATGCCCTGCGCCCCCAGCGCGCCGCCTCATGAAACAGAAACAGCAGCGCGACGATGAAGAAGCTCACCGGCCAGGTCCGCCCCGGGATCCAGCCATAAGAAGCATAAGCCAACACCACCCCGCCCCAGCAGGCGGCCAGCCCCAACCCCATCGAGAGCAGCACCGCCCGCAATGGCGAGCCGGCCAGCCGCAAGGCGCTCGCCGCCGGGCCGATCAGCAGGGCTGTGGCCAGAATCGCGCCGATGGTCATCGCCGCCAGCGTCACCCCCAGCGCCAGCAGCGCCAGAAATGCGAATCCGAGGGCACGCACCGGCAGCTTCGCCACAAGCGCCAGCTCGGCATCAAATGTGGCCAGCAGCAGCGGCCGAGCGATGAGCACCAGCCCCAGCAGGCACAGCCCCGCCAGCCCACTGGCCCAGAGCGCGGTGCCGGGCGGGGCGGAGAACATCGCCCCGAACATCACCGCCTGCGCCGCCCCGGAGGCTCCATGGCCAGTCAGGCAAAAATGCAGCAAAAGCGCCGTCACCCCCAACCCGGCGCCGAGCAAGATGCCCGCCGCCTCATCCCGCGCCGCCGCCCGCCGTGGCTGCAGCAGCTCCAGCGCCCCCACCCCGGCGATGCCGAACAGCAGAAACCCCAGCAGCGGCGAAATCCCGAACAAGAGCGCGCCCGCCCCGCCGGCAGAGCTGACATCAGCAAGCGCATGGCCGGCAAAAGCCTGGCCGCGCAGCACGGTGAATACCCCCAGCGCGCCGCAGAGCAGCCCGGCCGCCGCACTCAGCAGCAGCGCGGTCTGCACCGGCCCGCTTTGCAGAAACGCCATCATCTTACGGGATGGCCGTCACGTGCGCGGCCTCGCATTCCGCGCAGCACGCCTCGTCCTCCGGTTCGAACCCGCCTTGCCCGGCCACCACCAGCACCCGCCCATGCACGCGGATCACGTCGATATGGTAGCCATAGAGCTTCGAGAGCACTTCCGTGCGCACCACCTTCTCCACTGGCCCGCAGATCGCCCTGCCATTGGCGACATAAAGAATGCGGTCCATCACCGGCAACAGCGGGTTCATGTCATGCGCACAGAGCAGCACGCTCATCCGCCGCTCCCGGCAGAGCCGGCGCAGCAGCGCTACGATCTCGGCGGCGGCCTTGATGTCCAGATTGGCCAGCGGCTCGTCCAGCAGCAGCAATTCCGGCTGGCGCACCAGCGCATGGGCGATCAGCACACGCTGCTGCTGCCCGCCCGAAAGCCGGCCGATGCGCTGCTCGGCGAAGCCCTCCGCCTCCACCGCCTGCAAGGCGGCCGCCACCGCCGCGCGCCGGGCGCGCGAGGGCAGCGCGAAGCCGAATTTATGCCCATCCAGCCCCAGCGCCACGAAATCCTTCGCCCGCACCGGCAGATCCGGCTCCAGCACGATTTTCTGCGGCACATAGCCGATCCGCCCGCCGGCCTGGATCTGCCCGGAGGCGGGCAGCAGCCCCAGAATCGCGCGCAGCAGCGTGGTTTTGCCAGCACCGTTGGCGCCGATCAGCCCGCAGAAACTGCCCCGCGGCAGCGCGAAGCTGATATTGCGCAGCACCTCGCGCCCGCCATGGGCGACGGCCAGATCGGTAACTTCGAGTGCCGGCTGATCCACCAATGAGTCCTTGAATAAAAAACAAAAAGTTTTTTGGTGCCGCTTTTTTTCAAAAAAGCGGCAAAAACCGTGACGTGTGGCAACGCGATTGCCACCCCCAGGCCTTCGTGGGGACTTTTTGAAAAAAGTCCCCACCCCTCCGACGGCCTTCCACCGCCGCTACGCAGCGGCGGAACCTTCGCCGCCTACGCCCCCAAAAACTTTCGCTACTTCAGAGCGGGGCGTTGAAAGGTCAAGCCCTTACTTCGCGGCCAGCGCCCGATTCAGCGCCGTCGTCGCCTGCAGCATCCAGTCCTGGTAATGCTTGGCGCTGCTCGGCATCAGCTCATAGACCGGCACAATCTGCACCTGGTGCTGCCTGGCCAGCGCCAGCAGCGCCTCGGTCTGCGGGTCCGTCACCTGCTCATTATAGGCAAAGAGCTTCACCTTGTTGTCGCGCAGCAGCGCCTCTTCCGCCGCCACATCCTGCGGCGCCGGATCGGTATCGTTCATCACCGACAGCTCATAGGAAAACGGCGTCATGATCTTCAACCCGGCCTCCTGCAGCAGATCATCCGCCACCGGCTCCGTCACCGCCACCGGCGCGCCCGCATAATCCTCCTTCACCTTGGCGATCTCCGCCTTCCACGGCGCCAGCGCGGCATCGAAAGCTTTCAGATTGGCCTGATACTGCGCCTTGTGCGCCGGGTCCTTGGCCTCGAAAAACGCCGCCGCGGCGGCCGCCACGGCCGGCATCGTATCGGTGCGGTACCAGAGATGCGGGTTGGGCGTGCTATCGGGCAGCTTCAGCAGCGCCTGCGCGCTCAACAGCTTGGCATGGCCGCCCTTCAGCAGCTGCGCCGCCCAGGAATCGTAGCCCAGCCCGTTTTCCACCACCAGATCGGCCTTGCGGAACTGTGCGGCGATACGCGGCGTCGCCTCGAACTCATGCGGATCGGTGTTCGGATCGGACTGGATCGCGCTCACCTTTACATAAGGCCCGCCGATCTGCGCCAGCACGTCCGCATATTGATTTTCCAGCCCGACCGCATGCAGCACGGGCTGCGCCATCGCCAGATGCCCGGCCAGGCCAAAAACCAGCGCCAAACCGATACGATGAAACAGCATACGCCAACTCCCAAACGTCACGTCTGGGATTGATATATTATATCATCTCATTCGTCCAGCCTGTTTAGCGGGTCAGCGCCTCCAGCCGGGATTTGTCGAGAAACTGGATCCGCCGCGCCGAGATCAGCTTCACCACCCCGTCGCGCTCCAGCTGCGACAAGGTGCGGGAAATGGTCTCGATCGTCAGCCCGAGATAATCGGCGATATCCTGGCGCGAGGTCACCAGCTCCACCACCGGCCCCAGGGCGGGCAGGTCGAGCAGGAAATGCGCCAGCTTCTGCGGCGCGTTGCAGCGGCCGAGCAGCAGCGCATGGGTCTGGGCGCGCTGCAGCGCCTGCATGGCGTAATGATAAAGCTGCGCCGCTTCCTGCGGGTCGCTCTGCAGGGCCGGCTGGCGCAGCGCCACCAGCGTGCAGTCGCTCACCGCTTCGGCACAGAGCGTGTGCACGCCGTTCAGCTCGAAGCCAAACACATCGCCCGGCCGGTAGAAGGCATCGATATGCCGGCGCCCATCCGCCTGGAAGGCGCAGGCCCGCACCAGCCCGGAGACGACCCGGTACATGCAGCGCGCCGCATCACCCTGGCTGAAGACACTCGCCTCCGCCGCCACATGCAGAACCGGGGCGGCGTGCTGCGGGGCCGGACGGCCCGGCACCATCGGTGGGACCCGAAATTGCGGCGCTTGCGACCTCATTATGGTGACTGACATTTTGCGATCCCCTCAAAGACAGAGGGATCTAGCGCCGCGCCGCGCCGCCTCGCTATCCGGTTTGTTCCTTAAGGGATTCTACGTAGTCCCGCCGCCCCGGCACGCAGGCGACGATGGTCTCCACCAGCACATCGCCCTGCACCGGGGTTTCCAGCACCAGCCACACCCCGGCCGCCCGGGCCTGCGCCTGCATCTGCGGCGAGAGAGACGGCGCCAGCAGCAGCACCCTGGCCGCCACGCCCGCCTGGCGCACCAAGGCGGCCAGGGCGCAGCCATCCAGCTGCGGCGGCGCATGGCGCAGCACCAGACAGACGGCGAGGGACAGATCCCGCCGCGCCAGCAACGCGCTCCCACTGGCGCAGAGCCCGACCTCCACCCCTTCCAGCGCCAGCGCGAAACGCAAGGCCTGGCCCACCGGCTCCTCATCCGAATGCACCAGCACCAGCGGCCGTGACTCGGCCATATGCTCCCAACCCCTCTTCAACGCTGCGCTGCCGCCTCAACAGGCATTTTCGCCCTCACCTTGTCCGCCCCGCCCGGCATCTGCCTTGATACACCGCAACTTCACGACGTTTTGAACCGCAAACAGGTGATTGCGCTGTGATTTTAATCGGGTAATGTCATTGAAACCGCATCCCGGCAGGCGGGCCGGGGCGGTCTGTCAAACATGGGAGACAACATGAAAAAATTCCTCGCGCCGGCCATTGCCGCCGCCTGTCTGCTCGCCGGCCTGGCGCCCGTGGCCGCCTCGGCCAAGGACTTCAAGGAAATCAAGTTCGGCGTCGACGCCACCTACCCGCCCTTCGAGAGCCTCTCCTCCTCGGGCCAGTTCCAGGGTTTCGACATCGATCTCGGCAACGCCATCTGCGCCGAGCTGAAGGTGAAATGCGTGTTCGTGAGCCAGTCCTTCGACGGCATCATCCCGGCGCTGGAAGCCCGCAAGTTCGACGCGATCCTGTCCTCGATGACCGTCACCCCGGAGCGCGCCAAGCAGGTCGCCTTCTCCTCCGAGATGTATGACGAGCCGACCAGCCTGATCGCCAAGAAGGGCTCCGGCCTGCAACCGACCGCGGCGAGCCTGAAGGGCAAGACCGTCGGCGTCGAGGCCGGCACCATCCAGGAGACCTATGCCAAGACCTACTGGCAGCCGAACGGCGTCAACGTCGTCTCCTATCAGGGCCAGGATCAGGTCTATGCCGATCTGCTCTCCGGCCGTCTGGATGCCTCTCTGCAGGATAGCGTCGAGGCCGATTACGGCTTCCTGAAGACCCCGAAGGGCGCTGATTACGCGCTGGCCGGCAATGTCACCTCCGATCCGAAGGACGTGCTGGGCTCCTACATCGCCATCGGCGTGCGCAAGGACGAGCCGGCGCTGCTGAAGAAGATCGACTGGGCGATCGCGCAGATCCACAAGAACGGCACCTACAAGAAGCTGCAGGCGAAGTATTTCAACTTCAGCATCTACAACGCCGCCGCCGCCAAGCAGGCGCCCTGATTCTCAAGACCATCCGGCCCCGGCATCTTTGCGCCGGGGCCGGCTTTCGCTACAGGGCTGGAGCATGTTCAATCTCGGTGGCTACGGGCCGCAACTTCTCGCCGGCACCATCACGACGATCGAGCTCTCATTGCTCTCGCTCGTGGTCTCTTTCCTGCTCGGCCTCATCGGCGCCTCGGCGAAGCTCTCCAGGAACCGCACCGCCCGGACCCTGGCCACGCTCTACACCACCCTGATCCGCGGCGTGCCCGACCTGGTGCTGATGCTGCTGATTTTCTATTCGCTGCAGATCTGGATCAACGATCTCACCGACTGGATCGATAATCTGCAAAACGCGGTGGATCTGGAATTCAATCTCGACCCGTTCACCAGCGGCGTCATCACGCTGGGCTTCATCTATGGCGCCTATTTCACCGAAACCTTTCGCGGCGCCTTCATGGCGGTGCCCAAGGGCCAGTTGGAAGCCGCGCGGGCGTTCGGCATGCGCCCCTTCCTGGTCTTTCGCCGGGTGCTGTTCCCGCAGATGATGCGCTACGCCCTGCCCGGCCTTGGCAATAACTGGCAGGTGATCCTGAAAGCCACCGCCCTGGTCTCGATCATCGGCCTCACCGATGTGGTGAAAATCGCCCAGCAGGCCGGCGAGGCCACCTTCGAAACCTTCTACTTCATCAGCATCGCCGGGGCGGTCTATCTGGTGCTCACCATCATCTCCAACGGCGTGCTGCTGCTGCTGGAGCGCAAATACATGATCGGCGTGCGCAAGGCGGTGCTATGATCTATATTCTCCAGCATTACGGCCTGGCGCTGCTGGTCTCCGACGGCTACCAGATGACCGGCGTGGCGATGACGTTGTGGCTGCTGATCATCTCATGCGCCATCGGCTTCTGCCTGGCGCTGCCCCTGGCGATCGCGCGCAATTCCAAAAATCCGCTGATCTGGGGCCCGGTCTGGCTCTATGGCTTCATCTTTCGCGGCACCCCGCTCTATGTCCAGCTGCTGCTGATCTATACCGGCATTTATGGGCTGCATTTCGTCCATGACACGCCGCCGCTGGCGCATTTCTTCCGCTCCGCGCTGAACTGCACCCTGCTCTCCTTCGCGCTGAATACCGGCGCCTACACGACCGAGATTTTCTACGGTGCCATCCGTGACACCGCCTTTGGCGAGGTCGAGGCCGGGCGCGCCTATGGCATGTCGCGCGCCACACTCTACCGGCGCATCATCATCCCCTCCGCGCTGCGCCGCGCCTTGCCGATGTACAGCAATGAGGTGATCCTGATGCTGCACGCCACCACCTTGGCCTTTACCGCCACGGTGCCGGACATTCTGAAAGTGGCCAATGACGCTTATACCGCCACCTACGCGCCGTTCGATGCGTTCGGGCTGGCGGCGATGATCTATCTCTGCATTTCCTTCACCCTGATCTTCTGCTTCCGCCGGGCAGAGCGGCATTTCCTGGCGCATCTGGGCACTTAAAGCCCTTTAAAATGATCAAAAGTTTTTGGGGGTGCGGGGACTTTTTTCAAAAAGTCCCCACAAACGTCTGGGGTGGAGGCACCGGCGTCGCCTCCACCCCAGACGTTTTCGCCGCCTTTTTTGGACAAAAGGCGGCACCCAAAAAACTTTTACAACTTTTTTCAGCGGGCTGTTTCAGGCACCGCCTTCGGTTGTGTTTCGCTGCCGGCCCGGGTTAGAGTGGCTGCACAACAACGCCACCAGGGAGCATGAAGACCAAGCCCTCCACCCATGCCCCGGCAGACGCCGCCTGGCTGGACCGCGAAGCGCATCTGCGCTCCATCCTGGAGACCGTGCCCGACGCCATGGTGGTGATCGACGGGCAGGGCGACATCATCTCTTTCTCCGCCGCCGCCGAAAAGCTCTTCGGCTACCAGGAGGCCGAGCTCACCGGCCGCAATGTCAGCCTGCTGATGCCCTCCCCCTATCGCGAGCAGCATGACCAATATCTCTCCCGCTACCTCACCACCGGCGAGAAACGCATCATCGGCGCCTCACGCGTGGTAATGGGCCAGCGCCGCGATGCCACCACCTTCCCGATGGAGCTCTATATCGGCGAGGCGGCGATGGGGGCGCGGCGCGTCTTCACCGGCTTCGTGCGCGACCTCACCGAGCGCCAGGAAACCCAGGCAAGGCTGCATGAGCTGCAATCCGAGCTCGCCCATATGTCGCGCTTCACCGCCATGGGCGAGATGGCCTCCACCCTGGCGCATGAGCTGAACCAACCGCTCACCGCCATCGCCACCTATCTCAGCGGCTGCAAACGCCTGCTGGCGCGCGGCGCTGCCGACCCGGCGCTGCTGCAGGACGGCATCGAGCGCGCCGCCGAGCAGGCGCTGCGGGCCGGGCAGATTATCCGCCGCCTGCGCGACTTCGTCACCCGCGGCGCCACCGAGCGCCAGCGCGAAACCCTGCCCAAGCTGATCGAGGAAGCCAGCGCCCTGGCGCTGATCGGGGCGCGCGAAAGCGGGGTGCATGTCGGCTTCAGCTTCCATCCGGACTGCCCCGTCGTCATCGCCGACAAGGTGCAGATCCAGCAGGTGCTGGTGAACCTGATCCGCAACGCGATGGAGGCGATGCAGGGCAGTGAAGTCAAAACCCTGCAGATCGAGACCGCCCCGCTGCCCGATGGGATGGTGCGCATCTCAGTCGCCGATACCGGCCCCGGCATCGCCCCGGAGGTCGCGGCCCAGCTCTTCCAGCCTTTCGTTACCACCAAGGCGAGCGGCATGGGGGTGGGGCTTTCGGTCTCGCGCACCATCATCGAGGCGCATGGTGGCAAGCTCTGGGCAGAGCCGCGCCCCGGCGGCGGCACCCTCTTCGCCTTCACCTTGTGCACCGCATGAGCACCAACATCGTCCATCTCATCGATGATGACGAGGCGGTGCGCGCCGCTCTGGTGTTTCTGCTGGCCAGCGCCGGCCACAGCGTGCGCGCCTACGACTCGGCCAGCGCCTTCCTGGACAGCCCCGTCCCGCTCGCCCCGGGCTGCATCGTCACCGATGTAAGGATGCCGGGTTTGAGCGGGCTGGATCTGCAACGCACCCTCACCGAACGGCGGATCTTCCTGCCGGTCATCGTCATCACCGGCCATGGCGACGTGCCGCTGGCGGTGGCGGCGATGAAGAACGGGGCGGTGGATTTCATCGAGAAGCCCTTCTCGGACGACACCCTGCTGGCGGCGGTGGAGGAAGGCTTCGCCCGCCAGGCCCGCGCCCTGGCCGGCGCGGCGGATGCCGAGGCCATCCTCGCCCGGCTGCGCCGCCTCACCCCGCGCGAGGCGGAGGTGCTGGACGGGCTGGTGCAGGGGCTGCCGAATAAGAGCATCGCCTATGACCTCAAGATCAGCGCCCGCACGGTGGAAATCCACCGCGCCAACCTGATGGAGAAGATGCAGGCCGGCAGCCTGCCGGATCTGGTCCGCATGGTGCTCACCGCCCGCGCCGCACCCTGACCGCCCCCGCTAGAGCAACATCCGATCAAACGGACTCGTTTGATCGGATAAAGTTGCTCGCTCGAACAAAAAGCGAGAGCGTGTTCCGTGCACCAACGTGAACGGAATACGCTCTAGGTCGTGTCTGCATTCATAGATTCCCTTTGTTTGTGATTTCTGATTCAAGGCTTGAGGAGGGTTCTTGCCTTGAGCAGACGGACACTGACGGACGAACAATGGAACCGCATTGAGGGTCACTTGCCTGGCCGTGTTGGCACCCCTGGCCGAAGCGGGGTGGACAACCGACTTTTTGTTGATGCGATCTTATGGATGGCTGGCAATGCGGCGCGTTGGCGAGATTTGCCGGAGATGTTTAGCAAATGGACGGCGGTACATGCGCGGTTCCGGCGTTGGTCTCATGCGGGCGTTTGGGAAGCGCTATTCAAAACCCTGGCGGATACGCCGGATTTTGAATACGTCCTGATTGATAGCACCATCTCGAAAGTCCATGCCGATGCGGCAGGGGCAAAAGGGGGGCTGAAGCTGCCGCCATTGGGCGTTCACGCGGCGGACTGACGACCAAGCTCCATGCCGCGGTCGATGCACTTGGCTTGCCGCTGCGCATCCACCCGACGCCGGGACATCACGGCGATTGCCCACAGGCGGAAGCCCTGCTGGATGGGTTGCAGGGTGTTGGTCATGTCATCGCTGACGCTGCCTACGACGCAGATCCCCTACGCGCTTTCATTGCCAATGATCTCGGTGCAACCGCTCAGATCAAGGCTAATCCCAGCCGCGCCATAAGCCCCCCAATCGACTGGAGGCTCTACAAGGAGCGCCATCAGGTCGAGTGCTTCTTCAATAAACTCAAACGCTTCCGCAGAATCGCCCTCAGATGCGAAAAAACCATCAAAGCCTTCATGGGCTTCGTACATCTCGCTTGCGCCATGATTTGGCTACGATGAATGCAGACACGACCTAGCGTGGTTTTTCCGCCCCCATCGCCGCCCAGGCTTGACTCTGGGGCTTGAGGGGCGCACAGGCTCGGCCCTGGAAAAAACCGTCGTGCTGCGAGTGTTCGCACCACGGCGCGTTTTGCGTTGCGTGGGCTGGCGGCATCTGATGTGCCCGAGCCCGGCGGGGCGCGCAAGGAGTGGAGTTTGACCTGATGTTCGACAATCTGTCGGGCAAGTTCAGTGATATTTTCGACAGGCTCCGCCGTCGCGGGGCGCTGTCGGAATCTGACGTCACCGAGGCGCTGCGCGAAATCCGTCTGGCGCTGCTGGATGCGGACGTGGCGCTGCCGGTGGTCAAGGATTTCGTGGCCAAGGTGCGCGAGCAGGCGGTGGGCGCGGAAGTGCTGCGCTCGGTCACGCCGGGGCAGATGGTCGTCAAGATCGTCAATGACGCGCTGATCGAGGCGCTGGGCGGGCTGCCCGCCCCGCTGAACCTGCTGGCCCCCGCCCCGCTGCCGATCCTGATGGTGGGTCTGCAGGGCTCCGGCAAGACCACCACCTCCGGCAAGATCGCGCTCCGCCTGCGCACCCGCGAGCGCAAGAAGGTACTGCTGGCCAGCCTGGATACGCAGCGCCCGGCCGCGCAATTGCAGCTGGAACAGCTCGCCCAGCGGGCCGAGGTGACCAGCCTGCCGATCATCGCCGGGCAGACGCCGTTGCAGATCGCCAACCGCGCCATGGATACGGCACGGCGCGAATCCTACGATGTGGTGATCCTGGATACGGCCGGGCGCCTGTCCATCGACCTGGCGTTGATGGAGGAGGTGAAGGCGATCCGCGCTGCGGTGAACCCGGTGGAGACGCTGCTGGTCGTGGACGCGATGACCGGCCAGGACGCGGTGACCACCGCGACCGCCTTCAACGAAGCGGTGAGCATTACCGGCATCGTGATGACGCGGCTGGATGGCGATGCGCGCGGCGGTGCGGCGCTGTCCATGCGCGCGGTCACCGGCGCGCCGATCAAGCTGATCGGCCAGGGCGAGAAGCTGGATGCGCTGGATGAATTCAACCCGGAGCGGATCGCCGGGCGGATTCTCGGCATGGGCGATATTGTCGGGCTGGTCGAGAAGGCCGCCGAGACGATCGACAAGGCCGAGGCCGAGAAGCTCGCCAAGCGGATGGCGAAGGGCAAGTTCGATCTGGACGATTATGCCTCGCAGCTGAAGCAGATTTCCAAGATGGGCTCGATGTCCGGGATTCTTGGGCTGCTGCCCGGCATGGGCAAAATGAAGCAACAGATCGCCGATGCGAATCTCGACCAGACGGTGTTCAAGCGCCACCTCGCCATCATCGGCTCGATGACGGCGGCCGAGCGCCGGGCGCCGGATATCATGAAGGCCAGCCGCAAGAAGCGCGTGGCGGCCGGCTCCGGCACCTCGGTGCAGGAGGTGAACAAGCTGCTGAAGCAGTTCGACGATATGTCGACCATGATGAAGCGGATGAACAAGATGGGTGGGCCTGAGGCGATGATGCGCCAGATGCAGGCCGCCATGGGCGGCGCCAAGGGCGGCCGCAAACCCTTTTAACGTTTACGATGAAACCAAGGAGTCTCTATGTCTGTTAAAATCCGCCTCTCCCGCGCCGGCGCCAAGAAGCGCCCGTTCTACCATATCGTGATCGCCGATGCGAACGCGCCGCGCGACGGCAAGTTCATCGAGCGCGTCGGCACCTACAACCCGATGCTGCCGGCCGAGCATGCCGAGCGCGTGCTGCTGAAGACCGAGCGCCTGCAGTACTGGCTCTCCAATGGCGCCCAGGCGACCGACCGCGTCGCCCGCTTCCTGGCCAAGGCCGAGCTGATCAAGGCCCCTGTTTATGCCGAGCAGCCGAAGCAGTCCGCGCCGAAGAAGAAGGCCCAGGAGCGCGCCGCCGCCAAGGCCAAGGCCGAAGCCGCCGCTTGAGCTTTTGAGGGCATAGACAGAGGCATAGTGTGGAAGACCGGCTGATCCTGATGGGCGTGATTGGCAAGCCGCATGGCGTGCGCGGGCAAGTGCGCGTGCACGCTTACGGGGAGGAGCCCGATCTCCTCAGCCAGCATGTGCTTGTCGACGCCAAGGGCCGGCATTTCGCGCTCGACTGGGCGCATGACAATGTCGCCTGGATCAGCACGGTCGAAGGTTCCACCCGCACCCGCATCACCGACCGTGACATTGCCGCGCGCCTGACCAATGTCGAGCTGTTCCTGCCCCGCTCCGTTTTGCCGGAGACCGAGGAGGAGGAGTTCTACCTGGCCGATCTGATCGGGCTCAATGCCCAGGATGAGCAAGGCCAGGTGCTGGGCAAGATCGGCAATGTGCTGGATTACGGTGCCGGTGCGAGCCTGGAGCTGACCCCCGGCGGATTGCTGATCCCCTTCACCCGGGCCTGCGTGCCGGTGGTGAAGCTGGCCGATGGCTATGTGGTGGTGAACCCGCCGCTAGAGATCGAGGCCAAGGACGACACGGCCAACACCGAGGAGCCCAGCCTATGAACTGGCGCGCCGATGTGCTGACCCTGTTTCCCGCCATGTTCCCCGGCACGCTGGGCGAGTCCCTCGCCGGGCGGGCGCTGGAAGCCGGCACCTGGAGCCTGCAGGCCACGGATATCCGTGAATTCGGGCTGGGCCGCCACCGTGCGGTGGACGACACACCCTTCGGCGGCGGTGCCGGCATGGTGCTGCGCCCGGATGTGGTGGATGCCGCCATCTCCAGCGTCGCGGATGACCGCCCGCTGATCTTCTTCACCCCGCGCGGCGCGCCTCTCACCCAGGCGAAGGTGCGCGAGCTGGCGGACGGACCGGGTGTGATCCTGGTCTGCGGCCGGTTCGAGGGGATCGACCAGCGCGTGATCGAGGCACGCGGGGCGAGGAGATCAGCATCGGAGACTATGTGCTCTCCGGGGGCGAGCTGCCGGCTCTGGTGTTGCTGGATGCGGTAGTCCGCCTGCTGCCCGGCGTCATGGGCCATGCGGAAAGCGGCACGGAGGAGAGTTTTTCTCAGAAGCTGCTGGAATACCCGCATTTCACCCGCCCCGCCGAATGGGACGGCCGCGCGGTGCCAGAGGTGCTCACCTCCGGCAACCATGCCGCCATCGCCAGCTGGCGGCAGGACCAGGCCATCGCCATCACCAAAACCCGCCGACCCGACCTCTATGCCCAATTTGTTGCAACCGGTGCGCCAGCACCCTAAACACCCGTTTCGAGAAGGACCTAACCCATGAACATCATCCAGACCCTCGAGGCTGAGCAGATCGCGAAGCTGACCGAGACCAAGACCATCCCGGCCTTCGCCCCCGGCGACACGCTGCGCGTGAACGTGACCGTGAAGGAAGGCGAGCGCTCCCGTATCCAGGCCTTCGAAGGCCTGTGCATCGCCCGCTCCAACCGTGGCCTGAACTCCTCCTTCACCGTCCGTAAGATCTCCTACGGCGAAGGCGTGGAGCGCGTGTTCCCGCTCTATGCCCCGATCATCGCGGAGATCAACGTGATCCGCCGCGGCGACGTACGCCGCGCCAAGCTCTACTACCTGCGCGGCCGCCGCGGTAAGTCCGCTCGCATCGCCGAGAAGGCCCGCGAGGTCACCACGACCGAGGCCGCTCAGTAAGGAAGACCGCAGGGGTTTCACCCCCTGCACCCCCACCAAGGGCCGGAAGGCCCTTGGAACCCACCCGGGTCTGGGAAAGGGAGGGCCGATCCACCATCTAGCGTGGAGAGGGCTTTTGCCGGCCCTCCCTTTCCCAGACCCGAATTTATGGGATCAAAGGGCCTCTCGGCCCTTTGCGGGGGTCCAGGGGCAGCTGCCCCCTGGGCTTTCTTACTTTGAGGAGGCCTGAAGACGATGCCGCGGACGTTGTTTGACAAGATTTGGGATGCCCATGTGGTGGATCGGCTGGAGGACGGCACGTGCGTTCTCTATATCGACCGCCATCTCGTTCATGAGGTAACCAGCCCGCAGGCATTTGAGGGGCTTCGCATGGCGGGCCGCAAGGTTCGCCGGGTGGAGAACACCATCGCCGTCGTCGACCATAACGTGCCGACGAGTGCTGAGCGTCTGACCGAAGTGAACGAGCCCGAGAGCGCGCTGCAGATTGCGACGCTGGAGCAGAACGTCAAGGATTTCGGGGTGACGTACTTCCCGATGTCGGACGTGCGGCAGGGCATTGTGCATGTGATCGGGCCGGAGCAGGGCATTTCGCTGCCGGGCATGACGATTGTGTGCGGCGACAGCCACACCTCCACCCATGGCGCGATGGGCGCGCTGGCCTTTGGCATCGGCACCTCGGAGGTGGAGCATGTGCTCGCCACCCAGACGCTGCTGCAGAAGCCGGCGAAGAACATGCTGATCCGCGTGGATGGCAAGCTGCCGGAGGGCTGCTCGGGCAAGGACATCATGCTGGCGGTGATCGGCAAGATCGGCACCGGCGGCGGCACCGGCTATGTGATGGAGTTCGCGGGTGAGGCCATCCGCGCGCTAGACATGGCGGGGCGTTTGTCCATGTGCAACATGTCCATCGAGGGCGGCGCGCGCGCCGGGCTGGTGGCGCCGGATGAGGTGACCTTTGAATATATCAAGGGCCGGCCGTTCGCGCCGAAGGGGGCGGATTTCGACGCCGCCGTGGCCTATTGGAAGACCCTGCCGAGCGATGAGGGCGCGCATTACGACAAGATCGTCGAGCTGCGGGCCGAAGATATCATTCCGCAGGTCACCTGGGGCACCAGCCCGGAGACCGTCATTCCCGTCACCGGCAGCGTGCCGAACCCGGCGGATGAGCCGGACGCGGCCAAGCGCGCCCAGATGGAGCGGATGCTGAGCTATATGGGGCTAGAGGCCGGGCAGAAGATCGAAGGCACCAAAATTGACGTGGTGTTCATCGGCTCCTGCACCAATTCGCGCATCGAGGATCTGCGCTCGGCCGCCCATGTGGCCAAGGGCCGGCATGTGGCGCCGGGCGTGCGGGTGCTGGTGGTGCCGGGCTCCGGCCTGGTGAAGCAGCAGGCTGAGGAAGAAGGTCTGGCGAGGATCTTCACCGAGGCCGGGTTTGAGTGGCGCGAGGCCGGGTGCTCGATGTGCCTGGGCATGAACCCGGACAAGCTGACGCCAGGCCAGCGCTGCGCCTCCACCTCCAACCGTAATTTCGAGGGCCGCCAGGGGCCGGGCGGGCGCACCCACCTGCTCTCCCCGGCCATGGCCGCCGCCGCCGCCGTGACCGGCGTGATCACCGATGTCCGGGAGCTGATCTGATGGATAAGTTCACCACCCTCACCGCGATCGCCGCGCCGCTGAACATCGATAATATCGATACCGACAAGATCATCCCGGCGCGGTTTTTGAAGACCATCAAACGCACCGGGCTTGGCAAGAGCGTGTTCGCTGACATGCGCTATAATGCCGACGGCTCGGACAAGGCCGATTTCGTGCTCAACCAGGAGCCTTATCGCAAGGCGCAGATCCTGGTGGCGGGCGATAATTTCGGCTGCGGCTCCTCGCGCGAGCATGCCCCCTGGGCGCTGCTGGATTTCGGCATTCGCTGCATCATCGCGCCCAGCTTCGCGGATATCTTCTTCAATAACAGCTTCAAGAACGGCATCCTGCCGATCGCGCTGCCGGAAGAGATCTGCGCGAAGCTGCGCGAGGACGCGGCGATGGGCGGCAATGCCCGTCTGACCGTGGACCTTGAGCGGCAAATGGTGGTGCGCCCGAATGGCGAGGAGATCCCCTTCCAGGTGGACCCGTTCCGCAAACATTGCCTGCTTGGCGGGCTCGACGATATCGGGCTGACGCTGGAACACGCGGCCGCGATCGATTCCTATGAGTCGAAAATCCCGGCCTGGACGCCGAAAATTCAGGGAGCGTAATCATGGTTGCCAATAAGAGTGTGCTGCTGATGCCGGGCGACGGCATCGGCCCCGAAGTGATGGCCCAGGCCAAACGCGTGCTGGGCTGGCTGCAGGAGAGCAAGCGCGCCAGCTTCGCCATCACCGAGGAGCTGGTGGGTGGCGCCTCCATCGACGCGCATGGCGTGCCGCTGACCGATGCCGCGCTGGCCGCGGCCAAGGGCGTGGATGCGGTGCTGTTCGGCTCCGTCGGCGGCCCGAAATGGGACAAGGTGCCATTTGACATCCGCCCTGAGGCCGGGCTGTTGAAGCTGCGCGCCGAGCTGCAGGTGTTTGCCAATCTGCGCCCGGCGAAAGTGTTCGACGCGCTGGTGGATGCCTCCTCGCTCAAACCAGATCTGGTGCGCGGGCTGGATATCATGATCGTGCGTGAAGCCACGGGCGGGGTGTATTTCGGCGAGCCGCGCGGCATTGAGACGCTGCCGGACGGCACCCAGCGCGGCATCAATACCGAGGTGTACACCACAGGCGAGATCCAGCGTGTCGGCCGGGTGGCCTTTGAGCTGGCCCGCAAGCGGCAGAATCGCGTGTGCAGCGTGGAGAAGGCCAATGTGATGGAATCCGGCCTGCTCTGGCGCCAGGTGATGACCAAGCTGCAGCAGGACGAATTCCCGGATGTGGCGCTGAGCCACATGTATGCCGATAATTGCGCGATGCAGTTGGCGAAGAACCCGAAGCAGTTCGATGTCATCGTCACCGGCAATCTGTTCGGGATCTGCTGTCTGACCTCGCGGCGATGCTCACCGGCTCGCTGGGGCTGCTGCCCTCCGCGACTCTGGGCGCCAAGGACGCCACCGGCCGCCTGCCGGGCTTCTACGAGCCGATCCACGGCTCCGCCCCGGACATTGCCGGTCAGGCCAAGGCGAACCCTCTGGCGCAGGTGCTGAGCCTGGCGATGATGCTGCGCTACTCTTTCGACATGGACGAGGATGCCGCCGCCATTGAGGCCGCGGTGGAGCGCGTTCTGGCCAAGGCCGGCCGCACGCCTGACATCGCCGCTCCCGGCCGCGCCGTCCTTTCCACAGCGGAAATGGGGGATGCGCTGCTCGCAGAGCTGCAGGCGATTTAATTTTAAGGTGGGGGTTGCCTGCGCAAGACGCTTCGGTTACACCCCGCCCACCGCGCGCTCGTAGCTCAGCTGGATAGAGCATCAGACTACGAATCTGAGGGTCAGGAGTTCGAATCTCTTCGGGCGCGCCAACTAATTCCTTGAAAATAAAGCGAAAGCGGGTCGGTCCTGGCGCACCGGCCCGCTGGCGTTTTGGCGCCGCCCACCACTATCCCCTCAACGGTCGCGGAACGCCGCAGTTCGCCCGGTGGGAAGCTGCGGCGGCGCCGGCATGCGCGCCGGAGCGTCAGGCCAATTCCGCCCCGACCATCCGACCCACGCCGGCGAGGATGGGCGGCAGGATTTCCGGCTTCGGGTGTCCGCCCTGGGTGTAGGCGCAGATGACGATCGGCCTGTCCGGGGCTGGCCACGCCACCGCGATGTCGCCCAGCGCGTCCTTGCCGTTGTTGCCCGTCTTGTCCGCCACCTCCCAGCCCTTGGGCAGGCCGGCGCGCAGCAGCGCCCCGCCGGTCTGGCAGTTCAGCATCCAGCCTGTGAGCCGCGCGCGCGAGGTCGGGGAGAGCGCATCGCCCAGCAGGAAGCGCTGGAGGTCTCCCGCCATGGCGGCGGGCGTGGTCGTGTCCCGCGGGTCGCCCGGCGGCGAGAAATTCAGGCGCGGCTCGGTGTGGTCGAGGCGCGTCACTTCATCGCCCTCTCCCCGCCAGAAGCGGGTCAGCGCGGCCGGGCCGCCAACGCTCATCAGGAGCAGATCCGCGCAGGTATTATCGCTGACCTCGATGGCGGCCTGGCACATGGCCTCGACCGTCATGCCGCCCTCGGCAAGATGAAGCCGCGCAACCGGCGCGTAGTTGGAGATCTGCGCCACGCCGTAGTGGACGAAGCGGCCGAGCTGCTCATCGCCCTTGTCCACGCGCGAAAGCACGCAGGCCACCAGCGACATCTTGAAGGTGCTGCACATCACGAAGCGCTCGTCAGCCCGCCAGGACAATGTCCGCCCGGTGGCGAGGTTGCGGGCGTGGACGCCGATGCGCCCGCCGGTCTTGCGTTCGCTCTCCGCCAGGAAACTGGTCGCCTCATCCGCCTGGGCGGATGAGGCATAGAGCGCGGGCAGAGCCGCGAGGAGCATACGGCGAGGCATCTTCATGCCGAGATGCCTTCCAGTCCGGCGCACCGCTTGGCCGACGGCTTGCAGCGAACACCGCCGCTCGGTTCAAATGTCATTACGCTCTCTTCCTCTTCCGCCCCGCCGGCAGCGAGGGCGGCGCCCCGCCACCCGGGCCGGGGTCGGCGAACAGCGCCGCGATCTCCACCCCAGCGCCGCCGCGATCTTCTCCAGCACCGTCAAAGTCGGGTTCTCAAGGCGCCGCTCGATCCGGCTCATGTAGGTCCGGTCCACGCCGGCGTCGACCGCGAACGCCTCCTGCGACACCCCGCGCTCGACGCGAAGCCGCCTGATGTTCACCGCCACTCTCTCCCGCGCGTCCATGGTCGGGCGACCACATATTGCGAAGGCCTATTATTCCACGCATAATGGACCCATGATTGTGAAGATCGGGACAGGTTCGGGGTGGGCGCGCGGGTGCCGCGGGCCGGCGTGATCCCGCCGGCGGCCCTGCTGGTCGGGATCACCTGCCTCGGGGTGATGATGGCCCTGATGCCGGCCAACAGGCTGCTCACCCTGCTGGGCCTGCGGCGCTGGCGGCTGGCCGCGCTGTTCATCCCCCTGGCCGGGCCGTTCGTCTTCATGTGGCTGGTGGCGTTCCCGGGCAGGGCTGCATGTGCGCCTGCGGAAGCCGTGCCGCGGGAGCCGGGCTGAGGTCTCAACCACCACGTTGAATTACCTCATCCAATTATGACCAATCGACGAGGTGATTGTCGGAACGATTAGCCTCAGCTAGTGATTGCACATAGATACCCACGTCCTCCAAAGCTGTAGTGGATACCAAAATTGGTGCAAAAGCGCGTACTCATCACCGACGTCGACAATACCTTGCTGGACTGGCAGGACCTTTGGTATCAGACCTTTTCGGCAATGATTGCGAAAGTGATCGAGATATCTGGTGTCGACCCTGAAATGCTCTATGCGCAGTGCAGTGTCATTCACCAAAAGTATGGCACTAGCGAGTACTCGCGGTTACTTGGCGAATTGCCCTGCTTGCGAGAATTGTACGGCAGCAACGTTCTAGCTGTCATGGCACCTGCTATTGACGCGTTTCGTGAAGCTCGGCGGCGCGCTTTACAACTCTACCCAACCGTTGAGGATACACTAAAAATCTTAAAGACTTCGGGCGTACCTATTGTCGCTTTCACGGAGTCCAAAGCTTTCTACACCAACTACCGCTTCCGCAAGCTAGGCCTAGATGGTCTGGTTGACTATCTATACTCTCCGGAAGATCACAGCATGCCAGAGGACACTTCTGACACTAGGTATTATGAACCCGAAAGCTACACATTTAAGCACACGATCCATCGCTACACTCCCGAAGGAGAGCTGAAGCCGAATCCTGACATTTTACTCCAGATTATTTCTGACTTGTCTGTGTCCATCGACGAAGTTGTGTATGTCGGAGACAATATTCTCAAGGACGTTCTCATGGCTCAACAGGCTGGCGTGGCTGATGTCCACGCGCGCTATGGCGCAAGCCAACACAAACCCGAATACGAATTGCTGCGGAAGGTCACGCATTGGACCCCTGAAATGGTCGAGCGTGAACGCAATGCCTTGAAACTTGGGGAGGTGGTGCCGACCCATGTTCTAGATAAGAACTTTGCACAAATTCTTAAACTATTTGAAGCACCCTGATGGCCGATTCCGATACACCATCGCCGCTAGCAGCGGGCCAAATTGAAATCTGGAAAAAGATCGTCGACGTACAGCAGCACTTCAACGACCTTGAACTGCGTATCCGCAACTTCGCCCTGATTATCACGGGCGCTTTCCTTGGCATGGGGGATATGCGATTACAAATGGCGGCATCATCAAGATCTTCGGGATCGGAATATCTATTGCCGGACTTGTTGTCTTTTCTGCCATCCTCCCGCTACTCGCATTCTATTTCATGGACAGACTATGGTACCATCGCTTATTGCAAGGCTCGGTTCAGGCCGGCATTGACGCAGAAACTGCTCTTAAAGACCTTGGCTATAAAGTGGATCTCGGGTCAGAAATCTCGGCCAAGAGTCCATTCAAGCTATGGGTGTTCAAGGCCAAAATCCGTTCTGGACGCAAGATGGACATTTTCTACTGCACATTAATTATTGCGTTGCTAGTCGTCGCTTGCGTCGTCGGCTTTGGGCTTCGTCCTCAACTAAAATCAATGGTAGAACCAACGATCAAGGCTGCTAGTAGTGGTGCACCGGCTTTCTCTCCAGCCAGTGGCATGGGTACCTCATCACCCTGCTCAACCAAAGCGAATACGATAAAGCCCAAAGTTACTAGCTAGGTCACGCCCGAAGGCCCGCCAGACAACCATGCCCACATGGCGCAGACGCCGGCGACGGTGAGGACGAGGTCGAGCTGGGGCGCCAGGCGCAGTTCGACCTCGGCGCCCAGCAACGCCATCACCACCGGCAGGGTGAGGATGGTCTTCGCCGCGACCGGCAGGCGGTTCCAGAGGCCGCGCTTTCTGGCCTCCGGAGCTGGGGGCTGCCCACGGTGGGGCGCAATCTCGGCGGTGGAGAGCTGGTTCTTCTCGTTCTGCATGGTGGTTCCTTTCGAGTTTCTGATTCGGCGATGGAAGGGGAAGGCGCTTCGGCGCCTTCCCCTTCCTCGTTTCGGTTCTGGCCCGCCCGTTTGGGTCAGGCAGCATCCCGCACGTCTTTCTCCACCGTTGCTGCCCGCTTTGCCTCGGGCAGTAGGTTCCATGCCCGCAGGGCGGTGGTTGCGGTGTCGATCAGGCGCTGCGGGGCGTGGTGGGCGTAGCGCTGGGTCGTGCTGAGCTGGCTGTGGCCCAGCACCGTGCCGATCTCGTTCAGCGGCGTGCCGGAATTGGCCAGGGCACTGGCGAAGCTGTGCCGCAGATCGTGGATGCGCAGATCCTCCGGCAGCCCCGCCGCCACCCTGGCCCGCCGCCACGCGCCGCGCACGCCCTCCACCGGCTGCCCGGCCCGGCGGGCGCTGGGGAACACGTGTGGGTTCTCCGGGTGGATGGCCCGCTTGGCGAGCTGGCGCTGGAGGATGGCCACGGCGACCGGCGAGAGCGGGATGTGCCTCGTGCGGCCCGATTTCGAGCGCGGCACGGTGAGGATGCAGCGCTCGAGGTCGACGTTCTCCCAGGTGGCGTTCAGCACCTCGCCCCGGCGCGCGCCCGTGACGATCAGCAGGGCCAGCACCGCCGCCGCCGTCTCGTCCTTGTCCGCGTCGAGGGCCTTGACCAGCGCCCGGGTCTCGCCTGGGCTCAGGTACTTGTCGCGGTGCTGCTCTCGCAACATCCCCGGCGAGGCGGCCGGGTTCTTGCCCTCGTACAGCTGCCACCGGAGCGCCGAGTTGAACAGGGCGCGGACGCATGCCAAATGCCGATTCACCGTGCCCGCGGCAAGACCTTCCGCGACGAGCTTGCGCCGCAGCTCGACGACGTCCGCCTGCGTCACCTCGTCCAGCGCCTTCTTGCCCAGGGCGGGCAGGATGCGCTTGCGCAGGTAGGCCTCGGTGTTGTGCGCCGAGCGCTGGTGCTCCCGCGCGTGCGGCAGGTATCTGTCGCGGACGAACTCGTCGACCGTTGGCACGGCCCTGAGCTTTGCCTTCTCCGCCGCCGGATCGCCGCCCAAGGAGACCTCGACCTTCAACTGCTCGGCGCGCTTGCGGGCTTGGTCCACGGTGACGTCGCCAAGGCGGCCTAGCCGGACCTCGTGCTGGCGGCCGCGCGCGTCCTTGTACCGGAAGTAGAACGTCACGGTGCTTCTGCGCTGCTCGGCGATGAAGCCGACCAGCCTATTGTCGAAGACGCGGTGCTTGGCCGTGCCCTTGGGCAGCGGCGGCAGCTTTTGCACGGAGCTGCGCGTGATGGTGACGGCGGGCATGGTGGTCCTTCCATTTCTGGGCGTGGGGGTCATGGGGAGCGCCCGCGCGCTGGGGCTTCACGCCCCCGGTCGCGGGCCTCTTGCCGGGAGGGCGCACGGCTATGCCCGCGCCGTGCTCTGGCAGCGCCGGGCCTTGATGAAAGCCTCCAGATCGTCCTGGCGGTATCGGATGTACCGGCCCGAGAGCTTGATGAAGGCCGGCCCGGTGCCGGCGCCGCGCCAGCGCTCCAAGGTCTCCGACGAAACGCCGAGCAGCTCACCCGCCTGGCGGGCGGTGAGCAGCTTCGTCGGCGGCGCCGGCTCGGCGTTCTCGGCGGCGGTGATCGTGCTGGTCGCGCTGTCACCGGTCTCGGCAGCGGTAGTCATGTGCTTGGCCATGTCGAATTGTCTCCATATCTGGCGCCGGGGCGTGCTTGCCCCGGCTCGTCCATGGAGGTGTTCGACCGCCCAACTTTGCCGCCTAAGGCCATCGCCGGTCCGCGTTGGCCGGCGACGAAGATGGCAGAGCCGCGCTTGCAGGTTCAAAACCCGCGAGGCGCGTTGGCAACCAATCCGTACACCCGGCCTTGCTGCCTGTCCCGGCCCTATTCGGCCATGCCTTCTTCGCTGGCCCCGGCCCTACCCGGCCGCACCGGCTTCACCCGCCGCCACGCGCGCGAGCCGCACGCGCCTGATCTCGGCCGCCAGGGCCTCGCGCACGGCGTTGCGGCAGGTCCAAAGCCGGGAGATGTACGGCGCCCGCTCCGCCCATTCCCGCAGCGCCTCGTCGACGACGATGATGAGCTGCTCTGGCACGATGCCCTCATCGCGGCTTTCCGGGTCGGGGCAGAGGACGAGGTCCAGCTCGCCGCTTCGCGCCTCCGTCCAGCCATAGGGCGAGGGCAGAACGCCGGGCGCGAAGCTGACGCCGCCGCCCAGGGGGTCGCCTGGCGGCAGCAGCCGGATCGCCTTGCCCAGCGCCTCCAGCACGGCGAGGGCGCCGCCCTCCGGCGCCCGCGCCTGCTCCAGGGTCATGCGTGCCCGCGCGATGCAGAGCAACTGGCGCAGCGTCCAGCCCACCGAGGCGGAGGCGACGGTGCCGTAGCGAACTGGAACGCCCACACCGTCCGCGCCGGTGTCGAGCACGACGGTCCAGAAGCGCTGCTCCCAGTAGGGCAGCACGTCGGTGCCGAGGAAGTACAGGAAGCGCTTGCCGTCGGCCGTGCGGCGCTCCGCGAGAATCTCGTCGTCGGAGAAATCGATCATCGGCCTGCATTCCCTTCCAGGCTTGGCGTATTTGACGCCGTACTGGCGGAGGAGACCGTTTCGGTTCCATCCATCTCGGCCAGATCAGACATACTGGCGCTGTCCACCTCGAACACCAGCCAGAGGTCATCACTTTCAACGGACACAGCCACACCCTCGGGAATCTTGAAGGCGTTGATCTCCTCTTCGTTGGGATCGTCGTTGAGGCGGAACAGGTCGGCCGGCTCGCGCACCGCGATGCCGAGCGTGGCAAAATACCTGACGATGCTGAGCGGGTCCTCGCCGGTGCGCACGGCCTCGTCGAATTTGATCCGCCGCACCTCTGGCAGCTTCTCGATGCTGGAGTAGCGCCGCAGCAGCTCTTCCAGCGTGTGGGTCTCATGTTGGTCCATGTGATGGGGCTCCAGACGCAGGAAGCCCGCCTTTGCGGACGGGGCTTCCTGCTGGTTCGGGGTGGATGGATCTCCCGGGCCGGCAACGGCCTGGGCGAGAGCATCACATGCGGTTGAGTGGTTGGGCGTTGGCGCCGATGCGCCGTCCGGTTCAGCCCGGGCCCGGCTCGGCGTCGCAATCAGCCAAATGCGCCGCCCAGCGCGCACTGGCCCGCTCCGCCTCCAAGGCCAGCGCCACGCGCACCGCGCGCCGCGCCTGCCAGCAGGTCCTCCTCCACGGCGTGACCGGCAACCAACTGCTCAGCGCCAGTTCGATCAGGAGCAAAAGTTGCTCAGGCGAAACGCCGCGCTGCCGCGCCTCGGCGTCAGGGCACATCTGGATGGAGAACCGCCCAGCCCTGGCCAGGCTCCATGGAAACGGCGAGGCCGGGCTGCCCGGCGGCGCCGGCTCGAAGGAGACCGGCGGCACCGCCCAGCCATCCTGCGGCTCGCGGTGCATGGCGGCGGCGCGGTCGAGATGGCGGACGATCTCGGCCACAACCGCTTCGCCGGAATGCGCCTGCTCCGCCTCGAACCGGGCCAGCGCCACGGCCAAGAGCTGGCCGATGCTCCAACCATCGTACGGGCCAAGTTTGGCGAGGCGAACGAACGCACCGCCGTCTGAGGTCTCGACCGCCGCGCCCCAAAGGCGCAGCGGCCGGCCCGGGATCAGGTCGGTGGTGAGGAGCGCGACGTTGCGTCCGGCGCTGGTCGTGCGCCACGCGACATTGTCGCGCCCGCTTCCGCCCTTGGCGGTGGACGCGGGCCTGGCGGGTGCGGTTTGGGTGCTGGATTCCATGGCCGCCTCCTTCATTTGGTGAAGACCGCCCATTGCCCGTCCGGAACGAGATAGACGGCGATGCCCTCCTCGACGCGGAAGGCTTCGAGTTCCTCCTCGTCGGGATCGGCGCAGGCGGCGAAGAGATCTTCGAGATTCTCGACCTTCCTGTCCAGATCGCGGAAGTATTCAATCAAGCGCAACGGATCGTCACCGCGCGCCAGGGCGTCGGCCAGGCGCAAATGCGGCACGTGCCGGGGCAAATCGTGGCCCTCGGCGTGCTGGCGGATCAGTTCGTCCAAGGTTCGGAGCTGGGCTGGGATTTGGGTCATGTCGATGGTCTCCAAGGCGCGGGACGGCCAGCCCTCAAAGGCTGGCCATCCCGTGCCGACCGGGGTTGCTGGGCCCGCACCGCGCGGGCGAAACCATGACATGCGCCCGGGGTGGAGGGGAGCAGCGGTACCACCCCAGTTCCACAGCGTTTCCACCCAGCCAGAGCATCTGGCTGGACCCCTCTGGGGCTCAGGGTGGAAAGGTGGAAACTGATCGACGAAAAAGACGACAGCGAAGAGTTGGAGACGCAGCGAAAAACGGTCTCGCCAGGCCACCGAAAAAATCCAGCACCGTTTTTCCATCCAATCTTTCCACCTTTCCACCCACCACGCCGCGCCGCCCGCCGCAGGGCGGGCAGCCACTGGCCTAGATGTCCTCCGCCGCCTCCGCGAGGTGGCGGAAGCTGTATTCGGCGGTGTTCTTCCGGGACTGAACCTGGATGGTGAAACGCTCGCGCAGTGCCTCCAGGGAATGCGCCAGGGCGTGGCAGAAGCTCCGCTCCCCCATGCCCTCCGGCATCGGCCGCCTGTGCCGTTCGCCGGCCTCGCAGAGCTCCCGGTACAGCGCCGCCGCCCTGATCCACCGGCCGGCGTTGGCGGGCGTTCTGAGCCATATCTCCAGCAGGGCGGCGATGGGGTCGCCCTCAGCGGCGAAGCCCACCTGGGCGCGCTGGAGCCGCCGGAACGCCTCCTGCACCTCATCCTCCTCGCCTCGGTACCGGGCGACCCGCACCGCGAAGGCGTAGAAGTCCGCCATGCGAACATCGCCGGAGATATCGTCATCGCCGTGATCGCGCATCGCGCGCGTCACCTCGGCCAGATCGTGCAGCAGGTTGGTCATCAGCACCGCCCGCTCCTCGACCGTCCGGCGGTCCAGCTCAGACAGCCCCCGGAAACTCTCCAGGCGCCTGGTGCGCAGCAGCAGCAGGCGCTCGGCCACGTCATCGCGCTTGAAATGAGGCGTCCTCGAGGTGAGGATCACCCAGGCGATCGATTTGATCGAGGCCATCGTGTTCGTCGTGTAGAGCACCCGCTTCTTGACCCTGCCGCCGGTGGCCACGGTGGCGAGCTTGTCCGCCAGCCACTTGCGATCGGTGTCGGCATTGTCCGCCACGAGAAGGGCGGTAGCCGAGATCGCGGCGTCAAAATCTTTCACGTCATCGGTCATCGACGCGACATCGAAGTTGCGGCCAAAGAACATCGTGCCAATCCGCTTCGCCGCCGCCGTCTTGGCGGAGCCCTTTTCGCCAACAAGGGCGAGGATCGGCTTGGTCGGCATCAATTCGGGGAAGAACCGCGCCCAAATCCAATAACGGAGCAGCGCGAGCCCCTGCGCGGGGGTCATGAGCCCGGGCTCAAGGCTCAGGCCGTTCTCCAACATGCGCTGGATCGGATCGCGCCCGCGCTCATCCCGCATGTCCGGGTCGAAATCATCTACCATGTAGAACGGTTCCGCCTCGGGCTCTTGCAGGAAGAGGACGCCGTCCGCGCCATTCTCCACGGCCTCAATGCCGGCGGGCGTGATCTTGTAGATGAGCCCCGCCTGGTTGAAGACGTAGCAGGCATTGCGGCGCTGGCTGTAGTGCGCGAGGTGCCTCACCTCGGTCGGCGTGCCCCGGGTCGTGGCTTCGATCAAAAGATGCGGTGCCAGATAGCTGAAGAGCGTCTCTGAACGGTTGACGCCAAATTCGGCGAGCAGCCTCACCAGCGCCTGGTTTTCGCCGTCAAGCGGGATGAGCCGGCGCTCGGCAAGGTCGAAGTAGTACCCAACGTCCTGCTCATGGTAGAATTTGCCTCTGCTTCTCAGCTTCTCCGTGAGAAACTCGGCCGCGGCCTGATCGCGGCGGTGGGGACGCAGCTTCCCCGGTTGTCACGGATGTCGTTCATCTCTTCGAGGAAGGTGACGCGAGGGCTGGCCGATGCATCGAACAGCTGCGCCAGATGGGCCTCCGTCCAGCCGGCGGCAACCGTGGGAATGGCGCCGCCATCGCCGCCGCCATTCGCCAGGCCGCCGCCTTCAATCGGGCGGCGATCATGCGCGAAGACCGCCACCCGCGCGGCGCCGGCACGGCGTATCTGGTCGGCCGCCTCCTTCACGAAGGCGCGCCCCTCATCCGTATCGTCGGACCAGAGCAAAACCTGGCGCCCGCCGAGCGCCGCCCATTCCGCGCCCCGAATGCCGAAGGTGCCGAAGAGCGGGCAAGTGACCGCCCAGCCGGGGAAATCCGCCGCTGCCTGATCCGCGGAAGGTTCATCCCTGACGACCAGCACCGGCGCGGCCGGTTCCGCGGCAAGCTCGGGCAGGCGATAGAGGACATGCCGCTTCCCCGGCCCCTTCCAAAGCCAGCGCCGGGTTTCCTCCTCATCGCCCCAGAGCGTAAGCGGCCGCGTGGTCAGCTTGCCCTGATCCCAGAACGAGCAAACGTGCCAAAGGGCCTCGCCGGTGCTATTCCTGTAGGTGTGAACCGACGCCGCGGCGCCAAGCTTGGGATGGTCCGTGTCGGGGTCAGGCGCATCTGCCGGAATCGGGATCAGCGGCTGATCCGGCTTGGCGGGGGCAGGCTCATAGCACGCGGCGCTTTGAGCGATCCGCGCAATCTCCTCCTCGCCGAGCGGCGGTTCGCATCTGGCCGCGTTGATCTCCAGCAACTGGGCAAGAATCTCGTCGGCTTCCTCGCCCTTGCTCCGCATGCCGCAGCCAATCCGAAAGAGGGTATCGTTGCGCCCACCCTCCGAAATCGACTCGCCGGCCTTTGCGGGGGCCGCCGCCATTTTGGCTTGACCCGCACGCCCCTTGGCGCTTGCCAGCGCACACAGCCAATCGGGCGCCGGCAAGACGGCATCCCGGGAAAAGCCATCCACCCAGGAATAGCTGCCGCCAGAGGCGTGAATGCTCGGCGCGGCCACGATGTAGCCGCCGTCGCCCCGCAGATCGAGGCCGGGAAGGCCGTCAAGCTTCGTGCAGTTGCCGATCCTAGCCTCAGGGCACCGGAAGAAAAGGTGCCGCCCGCCACCGCCGGAATTCGCCGAGAGGGTGGTGGGCAAAGCGGTATGCCGCTTGCAGAGTTCCTCGAGGCTCTCACCGCCGCCGTGGCGCGGATCGATGTCGAGCACCATCAGGCCCGAGAGCACCCCGGTGGCAATACCGACATTGGCGTCTGGCCAGCGCCCGAACCAGCGGGCAATGACCGCGGAATCCGACGACGCATCCTTCACGCCATTCTTCGTTCGCGGATGCTTGCCGGGGGTCGGGCAGGCGGCGCGCTTTTCGCAAGTGCAATTCCCGCCGGCCACGCTGTGCAGGGGGATCACCGGCCAACCCAGGGCGGCGTATTCCAGGGCCGTCGCCTCGCACCTCGCGCGCGGCCTGGTGGATTGTACCGCCGGCGTCGCATCCCCTTCGCCGGCGGAGCCATCGCTGCCGCCAAGGAAAGATTCCAACCGCTCCAGCCAGCCGGGGTTGGCAAGCAGCCTGTCGCGCGCCGCCGCGACAATCGCGCCGATGGCGTTGGGCTGGCCCGGCTGCCAGGTTTGGCTCACCCAGTCCAAAGGCGGCAGGCACAGCTTGGCGGCACCATCCATGAAGGCGGCGTCTCCGCCTTCCAGGCGGCGGCGCAAATCATCCAGCGCCCGCTCGGCCGCCTCGCCGAGCGCCGTGGAAACCTTCGCCGGCGGCCTTTCGCCGCCCTCTCCGCCGGAAACTTCGGCGGGGTGAGCCGCGGCCGCTCCCGCGCCGCTGGCCATTTCGGAAACATCAGGGGTGCGCGAGGCCTGGCCGATGGAATCGGCCGCGCCCGCGCGTGTTTGATCGTTGGACATAGTTCGCCCTTCACCAGGAAATAGGAAAAATGCCGCCGGCGGTCCCCGCCGGCGTCCAAGCCATGCGATCGGCAATGAGCCGATTCGATGCTTTCATGCGGAATGTCATTGGTGGGGCTGTCCCGACCAACTCGTTCGCGCACGCCCAAAAGAGAGACGCTGGCGATTATCGACAGCGTCTGCTCGATCACCGAACCCAGTCTTCAGACCAAGTGGCGATCTCCCGGCCAGCGTCCTTGGCGTGAGGTAATCCAAGCCGATTCGCCTGCTGGTTCGTCAACCAGATCCTCAGGCTCAAAAAAAGCACCACGGCTTGCATGGGATTGCTCCCAGGGGTGCGATGGCGCGGATAATCCTTCTGGATCAAGGAGGCAAGTCCTCCGTGCAAAAAATTCCGTCTCAAAAATGAGCCCAGTACATGACGCGGAAATCGCCCAGCCTAGAGCCGTGGCAGCACGAAAAAGGGGAAGGCGCTTCCGCGCCTTCCCCAACCAATCTCAGCCTCTAACCTGAAGAACGCGTCTAACCTGAAGCACACGTCGCCGCGCGAACCAGTATGCTGGCGGCATCAACCGGTCCAGAGACAACACCAGTCCCTCGGTATTGAAAGCAGTCCAAGCCGAATGATGCGGCGCCGAAGTCTCTGCCCTGCTGGCGGAAACGGGTGCTATGGTGAGGTATGGACGATATCGGCAATCCGCTCCCCCTTCGCGCTAACCGTTCCGGCGGCAGTGCAACCGCAAGCGGCACCAACTTCCATGCAGCTCTGTGTGCAATCGCGATGGTGCACATTGCTCGCGGTACCGCGCTCGGCTGGTTACCTGACCTAGTCGAGGACCGCGCAGTTGAACTTGAGGCTGAAACCGGCGGTCCAGGCGACGACATGGCCCTATCGCTCGTTAATGGGCAACGTATTGAGGTCCAGGCGAAACGCGGTTTGCGCGCCGGCACCGAACTCTGGGACACCCTACTCGCGCTTGCCCGTGGTATCTCTGCCGGTGCGATAGATTTTGGGTTGCTTGCCGTTTCGGCTGACTCGAGCCGCTCGATCACGCACCTCCTCGCTCGCGATCTCACGCGGCTGGGCGATGGCCGCCGCGACGACCTAAGCAAGCTCGGTAAAGAATTTGTCTGTCGTCTCGAGGGAATAGGGCTGTCGATCGAAGCAAGTTGCGCTAAGCTCCGAATCAAGAGCTTCGCTGTGACGCCAGAGAATTCGGCGTCGGTCGACGCAATGCGGGCGGAGCTCTCGTGCTTGCTAGCCAATGCTGGGGCTACAACAGCAGCTCAAGCGGTGCTGCTTGCGGACGCAGCCCAACTGATCGCAATGCGCGGAAGGCGTACCGCTGTGTCGATTGCGCGCTCGCTCACCGCAGGAAGTATCGTGCTGCGTGAGGGCGCAGACGCCGGGACGGCAGGAATCGTTGCTAGGCTCGCACGCTGGACCCTGCAGGCACGTGCGAGCTACGGGATCGTTGGTATGGCCAAGCAGTTGTCGATCGGGTCGGCCTGGCTTGAGCAGCATGCGCGGGTCGTCCACCCTGCCGAACCTCATCGCGATCTTGCATCTGCGCTCGCGGCCTATCAGAAGCTCGAAGGAATGCCGGAGGTGGGTGCCAAACGCACCATCGATGCCAAGGGCATCGCCCGCTTCATCCGACATGCGATCGTGATCGGTGGCCCTGGCATGGGCAAGAGCACGCTCGCTCAGAAGCTCGCGTACGAATATGCGCTGGATGGGTATCCCGTGCTCATGGTCAAGCTGAAACTGTTGGTCGAGCGCATCCGCCGACAGGGTGCGGGTTTCGAAGAGGCAATCTTTGCGCTCGGCCTCGACCGCAGCGGCATCGGGACAGAGGCGGCACGGCGCGCAGGCATTACCAACTGGGTACTGCTGTGCGACGGCCTCGATGAATGTGGAGTGCATCAGCGCAGCATCACTGACCAACTCGCCGAATTTGCACTTGGCCACCCGCAGTACCGAATCGTCGTCACGACCCGGCCGATTGGATATGTGCCGGGCCGACTTGCTGAATGGCGTCATTATGAGCTCGTGCCCTTCGGTGAGGAAGACCGGCGCCCAAACGTACCCAGGCTTCTGGAAGTGCTCGGCGTTAATGAGGAAAATGTGAAAACCGTCGAGGCATTGATCGAACGTGCAAGCAAGAGCGAGATGATCGGAACCTTGCTTAAGACCCCTCTCATGTTGACGCTCGCCGTTGTCGTCGCGATTCGATGCGGTGCGATTGGACCGACACGCTGTGAACTCTACAATCAAGTGCTTGGACTTATCCGCGAGGCAACAGGAGAGCGGAACGAAATTGTTGCGATACCCGTGAGCGTGCTCGATAGGTTCATTGAACTGATCGCACTGGAAGCACTCATTCGCCCAACAGCGACTGCCGAGAATACGCTCAACCGTACGTCCGGGCAGCTAGCCCAGGCGCTCGGCACTCCCCCTCTCGCCGCAAGGGGAACTGCCGATACCGTACTTGCTTATTGGGTTGGGACAGGGTTGGTCGAGCATGTCCAGCACGATGGAATCCAAGCGCTTTCATTTGTGCATCGGAGCTTCGCCGAATTCTTGGCCGCGCGCCACGTTGCAGGGCTTACTGAGCCAGCGCGATCAGAGGCGCTTAGGGAGATCGGGCAACTTCCTGGATGCGACCAATTCGTCGAGTTCGCCGGCTCACTCGGGCTTGCAGACGCTGTGCTCACAGCGCGCGGCCGCAACTATGATGACCCCGAGCAGATCATGCGTGCGCTTCGCATCGCGCGAGTCAGTGAACATCCACCTACTCCCGAGACTATCCAGCCCTGGCTCGAAGCGGTGTTCAAGGCTGCAGCGACGGTCTCCGCCTTCACGATTTTTGAGATGGGGGCAGATCTCTTGGCTCTCTGCCCGCGTTATCCTGGCACCATTGCAATATTGTCACGGTCAGCCTGTGGCGGAGAACGTCCCGCGATTCGGCTGCTTGGTTGGGCATGCAGACTGAATTGTGGTCCGAGTTGGTGCACGGATACAGAAGCCTTACGGGCGCTTCGCGACGCAGCGATTATCCTGCCGTCTGATCCAAGGGAGAGCTCGCTTCGTAGATTGCCGCTTCCCAGACACGACACTGCGCTCTCTCTCGGCTTCGGTATCGCTCTTACCCGACGCTTCGCGACAGTTCGAGATCCAGATCTTGATCAGTTGCTATTGTCGATGTTTGATCATGGCGACTTTTCAATTATGAGCTCGGTGATGGAGATTTCCCATGTCCTCGAGTTGCTGGGCAGACAGGACCTCGGCGAACAGGCACGGGTCCGCTGGGTCGGGGGCACAACGATACCCGAGTTAAATCTTGATCTCCCTCAGTATCTTGAGGCAGTGCGTAGATTTGAAATTCGCACGTTTGAAGCACTAGCTGGAATGCGCCTTGAGGAGATGCCCGAGTTGCCTGACGACGGGCGCCCACTCATTGCACTCAGCGGTTTCCTCTCTATGGTCAAGATGGGAGATATGGTGATTTCAGATGTATGGCACTGGCGGGGCGAGCAGAATCGCTTGCTCGAATGGGCGGTGCTTGGTGCAATCGCGAAGATTTCCGATATTGAGCTCGAGCTCTTAACCAAAGACGCGATCCTTGCGGCACGTGCGGCGCATGCGCCGTCCAACGATGAGGGGAGTGTGATCTGGGGGCGACCGCTCAAAATGGACATATGCGAACCGGATTGGACAAAGGCAAGGCAACTCCAACTTGATCCTGCGCAACTCCAACTGGCGATCCGTCATGGTTCCTCGTGGTTCGCTGACGTGGCGGTCAATCTCCTTGATCATACGCTCGACCACGATCGTCGCGAAAATGTCGTCGAGACCTTGCTCACGATTCAAGATGATGACGCTGTTTTAGCAGGTGTAAGACTCGCAATTGGGCTTCCTGTGCGCCGTGCGAGAGCACTTTTGCTCGCGCATTTGCGTGGTCGACCAGTCGAGACCTTCCGCCATATCTTTGCCGGCCTGAAGCACCTTCCACTCGAGCCCGATCAACAGCTACTCGAGGTAATTGAGGCGGTTCTTCTTAGTGAGCAGGGTGATGCAGCAAAGGCCGCTGCGATTCTGCTTGCCGGCCTGCCTCCTACGCCCGAAATCCTGTCGCTCGCGCATACTGCCTTTGAGGCTTGGCGCAATAGGCAGCCGCGCGTCAAACGGGAAGGCATAGTACCAGCATCGCCCCTTGAACCGCTGCTACGATTCTTGCTGGACCACAATCCACCTGGCGACGCCGAACTACTAGCAGTTTGCTGAAAAACCCCGAAACTTGGTTTTATTTTTTCTGATTTAGCTTTGGGGCCTGGATTTTGGTTCAAGTGATTGAAGTTTCTTGCCGGTTTCTGGACTTTTTTCGTCCAGCGGACAGACTCGTCCCTTATATTGCCACCATTTTTGGAATGCGTACCAGATTATAGGCGATCAGGTTGAGCATGAAGGTGCCGGCGACCCGCGCAACGCCGCGCAGCTTGGTCTTGCGCATCGTGCCGTGCTGCTTGCCCCAGCCGAATATGCACTCGATCATCGCCCGGCGGGTCTGCGACATCGCATAACCGGGATGGCGCGTGGTGCGTCCGTCAATCGCGCTGCGGCGGTGCCTGCCGGTTTTGGTCTCACCGTTGTTTTGTGTGACATGCGGTGTCACGCCGGCGTCGCGCAGATTGGCGACATGATCGGCGGTATCGTAAGCCTTGTCTTCGCCTACGGTGATCCGCCCGGCGGCCGACTTGGCTTTGGCTTTCAACATCGCTTCCGAGGCTTCACGCTCAGCCGTGCCTGTGGCCTGGGTCACTCGGCCACCCACCGCCAAGCCGTGCCGGTTGTCCATCAGCGCGTGCCCCATATACGAAAGCTTTGCCTCCCGCCCAGCGGCCTTGCGGTACAGCCGGCTTTCCGGGTCGGTGGTGCTGGCATGGGTATCGTTCTTACGCTTCTGACCGTGGAAATCCGAACCATCATCGTCGCTGCCATCCTTCGGCCGGAAGCTCTTCTGCGACGCCCACGCCTCGATCAGCGTGCCGTCCACCGAGAAATGCTCATCCGATAGTAGCGGCGTCACCCGCGGGTGGTTCAGCAGCCGGCTCATGAATTTCTGGAATATATCGCCGTTCTGCAGGCGCTCGCGGTTCTTGCTAAACGTGGTCGGGTTCCAGACCGGATCATCCGGGGATAAGCCCACAAACCAGCGGTACAGGAGATTATAATCCAGTTGCTCCATCAACTGCCGTTCCGAGCGAATCCCGTACAGCACCTGGATCAGCAGCGCGCTCAGCAATTGTTCAGGCGGCACCGAGGGCCGGCCTTCCCTGGAATACAGCCAGGCAAAGCTGCGGCTCATCTCATGCAGAACATCCCGCACCAAAGCACGGATCGCTCGCAACGGATGGGTCGCCGGAACCCGTGTTTCTGGTGAAACATACGAAAACATCCCGCCCTGATCTCGAAAAGAACCCCGCACCCCACGCCTCACAAAACCTGCCAGCCAAAGTGAATCACATCATAATCCCGGCCGCCAGGAGTTTTTCAGCAAACTGCTAGACGAACTGGCCCGATCTGACATGGGAATACGGAATATGATCGAGGCGCGTCTCCATGCTCGCTTCCAAGCAGATGGAGCACTACGCGCGAAGGTCATTGCCCGCGCCGAAGCTGGCACACTGCCTGCCGATGCACTAGCCGGCTTCCTAAGATTGGGAGTGACACTCAACGAGGCTCTGGTGTCTCGACTGTTTCTACTATTCGACCACCCTGAGGTAGGTATACGCCGTGCGGCGATGTTGGTACTCGACCTCTATATATTACCCGCTGTAGCGATCGACGCTGCAATTACAAAGCTTTCTCAAGATCCGTCGAGAGAGATTCGCGATGCCGCTTCGGAGCTTCGACTCAAGCAACTGCGGCTCATCCAAATTGCACTGGGCGAGAAGAAAGCCAAGACTGATAATCCAGGGTGATCTGCCGCTTCGCGTCCCCGCTGCAGTGCTGAACAGGACCAGCATGACCGCCAACTAGCGGAAAGGCTCCGGCAGCTGAGCTGTGCGTCCCCCCAGCTTCCCCTCAGCTTCCCCTCACAATCCCCTCGGGCGGGCGGCGGCGAAGAGCGGCGGTTTGAGGCCAACAGGGGATGCAGCCCGCATCCAACGCGACCGCCGGCATGGCCAGGCGGGGTCATGCGCGGCCCGCAGAGGCGGATAAGGGGTCCTGAAATTTAGTTTCGAACCTACTACGAATCTGAGGGTCAGGAGTTCGAATCTCTTCGGGCGCGCCACGGAATTCCTTGAAATACAAGTGAAAATGGGCCAGCCGGCGACGGCTGGCCCATTAGCGTTTTGGGTCTGCCCACCACTATCCCCTCAACGGCCCCAGAACGCCGCACTTCGCCCGGTGGGAAGCGGCTCTCAGGCCCGCTCCAGAGCCGCGGCTGGTACTTGGCCGCGCCGGATGACACGGAGCGCAACGGCCTGCACCAGCAACGCGGCCGCCGTCGCGGCCAGGAAGGCGAGAAACGTGCCGGCCGGCACCAGGAGCAAGCCAAGGACGAAGAAGAACGAGGCGAAGCCGTACAGCGCCAGCACCATGCCGCGCAGCACCTGCCTCGCCATTTCCGCGCCCCTCATATGGTGCGCGAAGATGGCGAGGATGGCGCCGAACACCGGGAAGCTGGCGAGCATCCCAGCGGTCCGCGGCCCAACGAACGCGGCCGCGGCGGTGAGAACCAAGACCAAGCTCGTCGCCACCACCATGCGGGCGGGCAGATCCCACCAGGGTGCCGCGATGACGCCGCGGGCGGCCACGCGATGGGGAATGAGCCGCGCGGATACCGTGAGCGCCAGCAGCGCCAGGACGAAGAAACCCCAGTGCGGCAGGGGAACGACCGCAAGAAAAAGCCTACGCACGCGTAGGCGGCAGCTCCACCCGGCAGGGCCACCATCCAACCCCGCCGCGCCAACAGGGCGTACGCGAGGCTGAAGAAGGCTTGCGCGGCCGTGCCAGCCAGGGACCCGTTGCTGGCGGCTGCGGCGAACCCGGGGCCGTACTGGACGGCGAGAAAGACGGCCACAGGCCCGGACGTGAGGGGCAGACCAACGAGCCAGCCGCCGATCGCATCCCCCAGCGCCGCCCGGCGAGGCTGGCCGCCAGGATCAATAGCGGCGGCAGGACGAGCTTGAAGGCGATCAAATCCATGCCTAGGCGTATGACATGGCAGGCCCGCGAAGGCACCCCGTCATGGAAGCCGCGATGCCATTTCCCATCACCCGGCGGCGCATATGACCCGCCCAAGCCATCATGCAGGCTTCCGCCTCTTCCTTCCCGCCGGCAGCGAGGGCGGCGCCCCATCCTCCGGCCCGGGGTCGGCGAACAGTGCCGCGATCTCCACCCCCAGCGCCGCCGCGATCTTCTCCAGCACCGTCACCGTCGGGTTCTCAAGGCGCCGCTCGATCCGGCTCATGTAGGTCCGGTCCACACCGGCGTCGACCGCGAACGCCTCCTGCGAAACCCCGCGCTCGACGCGAAGCCGTCTGATGTTCACCGCCACTCTCTCCCGCGCGTCCATGGTCGGGCGACCACATATTGCGAAGGCCTATTATTCCACGCATAATGGACCCATGATTGTGAAGAACGGGACAGGTTCGGGTGGGGGTGCGGGTGCTGCGGGCCGGCGTGATCCCGCCGGCCGCGCTGCTGGTCGGGATCACCTCCCTCGGGGTGATGATGGCCCTGATGCCCGCCAACAGGCTGCTCACCCTGCTGGGCCTGCAGCGCTGGCGGCTGGCCGCGCTGTTCATCCCCCTGGTCGGGCCGTTCGTGTTCATGTGGCTGGTGGCGTTTCCGGGCAGGGCTGCATGTGCGCCTGCGGAAGCCGCGCGGCGGTAAGCCTGCTGAGGGTTCCAAAAGGAAGGGAGCGCTGGGTACCTGCACCCAGCGCTCCTCAACCGTTTCAATGGAATTCAGTGCTTTCAACCCTCAGGGTGCTAGCCTAGCCTGCAACCGTGGAACGCAAAAGTCGATGAAGGCACGAACTTTGTGTGGCACCATATCGTCGTGACTATGCAAGATATGGACTGGAAGACTTGCCGGCGCGAAATCGGAAAGCACCTCCCGCAGCAGGCCTGATCGGAGGGCTGGTCTGACATGATAGCAGAAAACGCGAATGAGGCCCGCGCCGGCAATGCCGGCGTCGATCACTGATTCGATCGCATCAAACATGATGCGGGATCGTATCGGCACGACAGCCAACCCCTCCGGCCGAGCAAAAAGCCATTGCCCCGCAGGATCAAATCCATGGAAGCCAACGCACTCATGCGTTTCCAATTCAGCAAGCGTTCGCGGCTCTCCACGGCGCACCAGGTAGTCCGGGCTCGCGCATACCACGCGGCGGATCGTGCCTATCCGCCGTGCGCGGCGGCTGCTATCTGGCAGTTGGCCAATACGAACAGCAAGGTCGATACGCTCGTCCTGCATGTCCAGCACGCGATCATTGAAGCGGCAATTTAGGCGAACATCGACGAACTGCGCCATGAATTCCACCATGACAGGCACGAGATGCATGCGTCCGAAAACCAGCGGCGCGGTCACCGTCAATTCTCCCCGCGGGCTCTGATACTCGCCGGCTGCCATCCGTTCCGCTTCACCGATCTGCTCCAGCACCTTGCGGCAGGCCAAGACATAGGGAGCACCGGCATCCGTCAGCGTGACCTTTCGGGTGGTACGTTGCAGCAGCTTCGTCCGCAGATGCGCTTCAAGCTCCGCCACGCGCCGACTCACCGTCGTCACCGGTACCCGCAGTTTGCGCGCTGCGGCGGAGAAACTGCCCGTCTCCACCACTGCGAGCAGAGTGGTCATCGCGTCAAGTCGGTCCATGATTATACCACTCCACAGGAAGATGATCACCAATCTTAGCCAATTATCACGCTGAGGAGGAAGGTGCACATTTCCTTTCATCGAAACCCGAAAGGAACCCAAACGATGAACACTTACTCTCGCAAGACCGCCCTGATCACCGGCGCCTCCAGCGGCATCGGTGCCGTCTATGCCGACCGGCTGGCCCGTCGCGGCTATGACCTGATCCTGGTGGCCCGCGATGCCGCCCGCCTGACGGCGGTGGCCGAAGCCGCCACCCGCCATGGCGTGGCCGTCGAGACGATCCGCGCCGATCTGAACGAAGCCACCGATGTCCGCCGCGTGGAAGAGCGGCTGCGCACGGACAGCGCCGTAACCATGCTGGTCAACAATGCCGGTATCGGTGCCGCCCCGGGCCTTGCCAATGCCAATGTCGATGCGCTGGAGCAGATGATCCAGGTGAACGTGACGGCGCCGACCCGTCTTGCCGCCGCAGCGGCCACTGCCTTCTCCGCCGCCGAACGGGGCACCATCGTCAATATCTCCTCGGCGCTTGCTCTCGCGCCGGAGCTTTTCAGCGGCGCCTACAGCGGTACCAAGGCCTATATCCTCAACCTTTCGATCTCGCTCCGCCAGGAAGTAGCGCCGCGCGGTGTGCAGGTGCAGGCCGTGCTGCCCGGCGCCACCCGCACCGCCTTCTGGGCCCTGCCGGTGAGAGCCTGCCGGCCGAGATGGTCATGGACGCCGAGGAGCTTGTGGACGCGGCACTGGCCGGCCTCGATGCGGGCGAAGATGTCACCATTCCTTCGCTGCCGGACCGCGCCGACTGGGATAGCTTCAATGCCGCCCGCGGCCGGCTCGGCCCCAACCTCTCCCGCCAGCATGCCGCCGACCGCTACGGCAAGACCGCGGCCTGAACGCACCCCGCCCCTCTTGCTCAAGAAAAATCGAACCGCGCTGTGGAGGCCCGAAGGGCCTTACGCGCCATCAGAAGGACAAAATGTCATGACCAGCTTCTCCGAATACCGCGTGCCTACCGCCAACGGCAACGTCTATGTGCGGGACTATCCGGGCAACGGCCCCGCCTTCGTGATGCTTCACGGCTTCCCGGACAACGGGCATATCTACGACGATCTCATTCCGCACCTCGTCGCCGGCGGCCGCCGGGCGATTACCATCGACTTCCTGGGCTTCGGCGCCTCCGACAAGCCGGAGGGCGCGCAATACAGCTTCGCCCAGCAGCGCGACGATGTCGAAGCCGTGCTTGACGCCCTGCAGCTCGACAAGGTTGTGCTGGTCGGCCATGACGCCGGCGGCCCAGCCGCCCTCAACATGGCACTCGTCCATCCAGAGCGCGTCGCCTCAGTCGTGCTGATGAACGTCTTCTACGGCGAGGCGCCGGGCCTTCTGGTGCCGGAGCTGATCGAGCTCTTCTCGCACAAGCCGCTGCAGTCCCTCGCGCGGCATTTCCTGACGAGCCCGCAGCAATTCGCTTGGCTGATCGAGTTCCAGCGCCAGTTGCTGTTGGGAGACGCGGCGCTCACCGGCCAGACCCGCTACCAGGAACTGCTCGGGCCGTTGATCGACGCCAACTTCCGCCAGCAGCCGAGTGCCGCCATCGCCTTCGCGCAGATGACGAGCCAGTTGAAGGATGAGGTCGCGGCGAATACCGGCCGCACCGTGGCGCTCCGCCGGTCGGAGGTGCCTGTGGTGCTCATCTGGGGCCGCAACGACCCCTATCTGCATCTCTCGACGGCGGCCTTCCTCCAGGCCCAACTCCGCAACGTCTCGCTCCACGCGCTGGACGCCGGGCATTGGCCGCAGATCGACGCGGCCGAGGAATCCGCCCGCATCATGCTCAACGCCTGATTACAAGCTGCACCCGGCCAGTGACGGCCGGGTGCGCGTCCTCTGATCCCAGGAACCCGACATGACACGCACGCTTTCGGCCGGCCTTGCCTTGCTCGCCGCCACCAGACCCGGAGAGGCGCAGACTCAGCACCTCCCCGCGCCCACCACCCGCATCTTGGCAATCGGCACGATCACCCCGGGCGCTAGCCTCGCCTCCGTCCGCGCCGTTCTGCCGACCGAGGTGCGCGAGACGGTGAAGCTCTACCTCGCCGGCAAGATCGACCAGTGGTTCTCGCTCGCCGACCGCAACGGTGTGGTGTTCCTGCTCAACGTGACGGATCTCAAAGAAGCTCACGCGATGCTGGAAGCCCTGCCGCTGGGCCAGGCGCATTTGATGCAGTTCCAGCTTCTCCCGCTCGCACCTCTAAACCCCCTGCGACAGCTTCCCGGGTTCGCAGATAGCTCTCCCTGAATGAGACGGCTGACTTGGCGATCGTACATTTCTTGCAGTGGCGGCGAAATGATCCCGCCCTTTTATCAGGAGACTAAAATGCCCGACCACATGGCTATACCTCCCTCCGCGACGCAGATATCAGACAAGCTCTTCATCTCTCCTCAGCCGAGGCTTACGGATTTTCCCGATCTTGCCGCCGCCGGGTTCAAGGGCGTCATCAGCAATCGCCCGGCGGACGAACAGGCCGGGCAACCGCGCCCGGCGGCCGAGCAGCAGACCGCCGAGGCGGGCGGCATGTCCTTCCATTTCATACCCGTGACGACGTCGACAATTACCGAAGCCGATGTGCGATCCTTCCAGAGGGCAGTCTCTGAGGTTCCCGGCCCGGTCTTCGCGCATTGCAGAAGCGGGGTCCGGTCCGCGAGCCTCCATGTCATCGGCGAGGTGCTGGACGGGCGCCTCGCCCGGGAGGACTTGGCCGGCCTCAGTGCCAAATGGGGCATCGATCTTTCAGTTGCCGCCAAATGGCTGGCGCGCGATCAGGAACGGCGGCCGCGTGTCAAGGGCTTCTTCGATCCGCGCACCTTCAGCGCGCAATATGTCGTGTCGGACCCTACCACCGGTCATTGCGCGATCATTGATCCCGTACTGGATTTCGACGAAAAATCAGGCTCTATTGCCACGACGAGCGCCGATGCCATCTTGCGCTACGTGGCAGAGGAGAAGCTGATCGTCCAATGGATCCTCGATACGCATCCGCATGCCGACCATTTCTCCGCCGGCCACTATCTGCACGAAAAGACCGGCGCGCCCACGGCGATTGGCGCGCATGTGGTCGAAGTACAGCGGTTGTGGCGGTCGATCTACAACTGGCCTGACCTCAAGACCGACGGTTCCCAGTGGGACCATCTTTTCGAGGATGGCCAGCGCTTTGCCATCGGCACGATCGACGCACAGGTTCTCTTTTCCCCGGGCCATACGCTGGCATCAATCACCTATGTGATCGGCGATGCCGCCTTTGTCCACGATACGATCTTCATGCCTGATTCCGGCACAGCGCGCGCAGATTTCCCAGGCGGCAGTGCCGAGCGGCTTTGGGAGTCGCTCCAGGCGATCCTGGCTTTGCCGGAGGAAACGCGTATCTTCACCGGCCATGATTATCAGCCCGACGGCCGTGCGCCGCGGTGGGAGAGCACGGTCGCCGAACAGAAAGCCCGGAATAGCCACATTGCTGGAGTAGACAGAGCAAAGTTCATTGCCCTGCGGGAAGCGCGGGACAGAGACTTGCCGATGCCGAAGCTCATCCTGCACGCCCTCCAGGTCAACATCATGGGCGGGCGCCTTCCCGAGCCTGAGAGCAACGGTCTTCGCTATCTCAAAATACCGGTCAATGCCTTGGGGGATGTGGCGTGGGGGCAGTGATCGCAGAATTTATGCTCAATACCGAGTTATTTGACAAAGATCAGACCGCATGTGCTTGAGAGGTTCGCTGAACCACGTGGGGTAGGTATCTGCCGGACTACGCGGCGGAGGCGACCGCAATTGTCAGGGTTGACAGCCACGAACGGCGGTTCCGCTTTCGACTCGATCATACCGATTAGAGAATGATCGATTCCGTCTATCATCACCCGGAACTGGACTGTCAGGCCCCAACCATCTCAGCTTGGGCAGACAAAAAATTGTACGTAATGGTGCGCTGGGCGAAAAAGCCCAGCGCACCATCGAAATTTCCAGCACTCATACCATCGCGAAGGTGCGCCAAAGAACCTCGCCCAGATGGCGCAGATATGGGCGGCGGTCGCCATGAGTCTGGTCACTTCCCCAGGGAGGTCGACGGCAACCCCAGATTACGCTGATGATGATGTATAACTCAGCGCCAATAGGCTTGCAGATGCCGGACTCATGGGTAGTTCTCGCAAACTGGCCGCGAACCTCTCGACGAGGCCGACCCGCGAGAACTGAGCCAATTCATTCACCCCAGACCGGCTGGACAGGTGCATGGCGTCGTACAGGCAGACCGGGAGCTTGCGATTGCTCTTGAACCGACGATCTGGGCCGCCGCTCTTGTTGGGGTGCTCCCACGTGTGATCGACGACTTGGGCATCGTTCGGTGGAGAGCCGCTCTCAATGAAACGCGATGGCTGGTGCCTGATTTGGAGATCTCCGTACCCAACGGCGCCGAACTTCTTCCCGTCCTGCACAAGCACGACCTCTGGAAAAAAATAGAACGTGCACCTACCCAATCCAAGTGCGGGCGGCGTGATGTTGCAACGGAGCACCTTCGGCAGGCTGTACCCCAAGCGTGCAGTCTTGCGATTGACCAAGTGATCCGCTCCGGCGTTTCGTTTCCATGTGGTTAGATCATGGACAGCACCTCCAGCCTGGATGTGCCACCGTCCTCGGCAGACCACGAGAGCGTCGTACTCTTTCGTGACCTGTTCGAACTTGGTCCCGGCTTCTGAGTCGAGGTTGTAGAAGAGCACGCTCCTTCGCAGGAACTGATCCAACCATGCACCCGTGGCCCAGGCCGGCAATGCCAGCAGTAGGATGATGATGCTAATCACAGGGCCATTCTGGCCCAAGGAGCCACTCGCCATCATGGCTAACAAGCCAAGGCAGGCAACACCGATGCCAAGCAATCGACCAAGTGGAATCCGCGCTTGCTTGGCATTCAGATCGTCGATCAGCTCCGACACCGAGCAGTCCTGCATCTGCGTGACATCTCCCGACGCTACTTCGACCATCACGACTTGCCCGGCATCGGCTGGTGTGATTGGCTGATCTACCTTGTGCACGGATGCCGGTCGCTGCTGACGAACTGGACGCTGAGAGCGACCGCCACCTATTGAAGCCCTGTAGTAGAGGCCGCCGCATCCCGCTTGGATGTAATGCCCTCGCGGACCGGTTCCAATCCTGAGCCCCTTGACGCCGACCGAAAGGCCAATCCCGGACTTCGACAGATTGAAACGGAACGGACCGGCCGAGACAGACTTGCGCACGTAGAATGGCATGACTTTCCTCTTCTCCAGAAGCTCTCCTATACGTTACGATACAGAAAATTTCACACACCAACCAGCCCCTCGATGGAGCTTCATGCTCTGTCAGACGAACCTCTCAACCACGCCCACATGGCACAGATTCCAGCGGCGGTGAGGACGAGGTCGAGCTGGGGCGCGAGCCGCAGCTCGATTTCCGCGCCCAGCAGCGCCATCACCACCGGCAGGGTGAGGACGATCTTCACCACGGCCGGCAGGCGGTTCCAGAGGCCGCGCTTTCTGGCCTCCGGAGCTGGGGTCTGCCCCTGGCGCGGCGGCACGATCTCGGCGGCGGTGGCGAGCTGGTTCTTCTCGTTCTGCATTGTGGTTCCTTTCGGGTTCTGGTTCGGCGATGCATCGGGGAAGGCGCTTCGGCGCCTTCCCCTTCCTCGTTTTGGGTCTTCGGTTCGGGCGCGGTGGTTGTGCTGGCCTCAGTGGTTGTCGTGGTTCTGCCCGCCTGCTTGGTTCAGGCGGCGTCCCTCGCGCCTTCCTGCACCACGTCCACCTCCGCGCCCTCGGCCTGCTGTGCCTCGGGCAGCAGGTTCCACGCCCGCAGCGCGGTTGTTGCGGTATCGATCAGCCTCTGCGGCGAGTGGTGCGCGTACCTCGTCGTCGTGCTGAGCTGGCTGTGGCCCAGCACGGTGCCGATCTCGTTCAGCGGCGTGCCGGCGTTGGCCAGGGCGCTGGCGAAGCTGTGCCGCAAATCGTGGATGCGCAAATCGTCCGGCAGCCCCGCCGCTTTCTTCGCCCGCACCCAGGCGCCGCGTACGCCCTCCACCGGCTTGCCCGGCAGGCGGGCGCTGGGGAAGACGTAAGGGTTCTCCGGGTGGATGGACCGCTTGGCGAGCTGCCGCTGGAGGATCGCCACGGCCACCGGCGAGAGCGGGATGTGCCGGGTGCGGCCCGATTTCGAGCGCGGCACGGTGAGGATGCAGCGCTCAAGGTCGACGTTCTCCCATTTCGCCTGCAGCGCCTCGCCCCGGCGGGCACCCGTGACAGCCAGCAGCGCCAAAACCGACGCGGCGGTCTCGTCCTTGTCGCCGGCCAGGGCGCGGAAGAGCGCTTGCGTTTCCGCCGGGGACAGGTACTTGTCGCGGTGCTGCTCCCTGAGCATGCCGGGCGAGCTGGCGGGGGTCTTGCCCTCGTAGAGCTCCCATTTCAGGGCCTGGTTGAACATGGCGCGTAGGGTGGCGAGGTGACGATTCACCGTTCCGTTGGCCAGGCCCTCCGCCTGGAACCTCCTGCGCATCTCCGCGACATCGGCCTGTGTGACCTCGTCCAGGGCCTTCTTTCCGATGGCGGGCAGGATGCGCAGGCGCAGATAGGCCTCGACGTTGTGCGCTGAGCGCTGGGGCTCCTGGACGTGCGGCAGGTATCTGTCCCGGGCGAACTCCTCGACGGTGGGCACGGATTTGAGCTTCGCCTTCTCCGCCACCGGGTCGCCGCCCAGGCTGACCTCGGCCTTGAGCTGCTCGGCGCGCCTGCGGGCCTGGTCAACGGTGACGTCGCCGAGGCGGCCCAGCCTGATCTCGTGCTGGCGGCCGCGCGCGTCCTTGTACCGGAAGTAGAACGTCACGGTGCCGCGCCGCTGCTCGGCGATGAAGCCGACGAGGCGATCGTCGAAGATGCGCTGCTTGACAGCACCTTCCGCGAGCGGCGGCAGCTTCTGCATCGTGGTGCGGGTGATGGTGATCGCGGCCATGGGGTTCCTTTCCATTGGCTGGATGGATGGGGTGGATGGGCATGGGGGTCATCGGGGTCTTGGGCGGTGATGCCTGGCGCGGGCATCTCGCCCAGGTGGACGTGCCGCTTCCGGCGCCGGGCCGAGAGCAGCAGGCGGACGATGCTCACCCGGCGGTGCTGCTGCGGCGGGCATTCTGGATGAAGGCTTCCAAATCGTCCTGCTTGTACCGGACGTACCGGCCCGAGAGCTTGACGTAGGCCGGCCCGGTGCCGGCCCCGCGCCAGCGCTCCAGCGTCTCCGGCGAGACGCCAAGCAGCTCACCCGCCTGGCGGGCGGTGAGCAGCTTCATCGGCGCCGGCGGTTCGGTGGTGGCGGCGGCGGTGATCGTGCTGGTCGCACTGTCGCCGTTCTCGGCGGCGGTGGTCATGTGCTTGGCCATGTCGAATTGTCTCCATGTCTGACGCCGGGGCGGGCTTGCCCCGGCTCGTCCATGGAGGTGTTCGCCGACCCAACTTTGCCGCCAAAAACCTTCGCTGGTCCGCGTTGGCCTGCGAGGAAGACGGCAGGGCCGCGCTTACAGGTTCAAAATTCGCGAGGCGCGTTGGCGACCAATTCTCACATCCTGCCTTGCTGCCTGCCCTGCCCTATTCGGCCATGCCAGTTTCTCTGGCTTCTGCCCTACCGACCTTCGCCGGCTTCACCCGCCGCCAGACGCGCGAGCCGCACGCGCCTGATTTCGGCGGCCAACGCCTCGCGCACCGCGTTGCGGCAGGTCCACAGGCGCGAGAGATACGGCGCCCGCTCCGCCCAGTCCCGCAGCGCCTCGTCCACGACGATCAGGATTTGCTCAGGCACGATGCCCTCCCGGCGGCTTTCGGGTCGGGGCAGAGCTCGATCGCCAGGTCGCCGGAGCGCGCCTTGGTCCAGCTGTAGGGTGAGGTCACGGCGCCGGGGCAGAATTCCACCCCGGCGCCGAGAGGCTCGCCCGCCTGCATCTGCCTGACCGCTTTGCCCAGCGCCTCCAGCACGGCGAGCGCGCCGCCCTCCGGCACCCGCCCGTATTCCAGCGCCGCGCGGGCCTGCGCCACGAGGATCAACTGGCGCAATGTCCAGCCCGCCGGGGCGGAGCAGACCGTGCCGTACCGCACCGGCAGGCCGAAGCCGTCGCCGCCGGTGTCCAGAATCGCCACCCAGAATTTCTGCGTCCAAAAGGCCTGCACATCCGCGTTGGTGAACAGCGCGAAGCGCTCGCCGTCTCCGGTGCGGCGCACGGCGACGATGGATGTCTCATCGAAGTCGATCATCGGCCCGCTCCTCCTTCGGCGCACGCAACAGGCGTCGCGGCACTGGAGGATGATTCCGTTTTGGTTCCGTCCGACAGATCAGACAGGCCGACACTGTCCACCTCGAACACCAGCCAGAGGTCATCGCTCTCGACGGACACAGCCACGCCCTCGGGAATTTTGAAGGCGTTGATTTCTTCCTCGTGGGGATCGTCGTTGAGGCGGAACAGGTCGGCCGGCTCGCGCACTTCGATGCCGAGCGTCTTGAAATACTTGACGATGCTGAGCGGGTCCTCGCCGGTGCGCACGGCCTCGTCGAATTTGATCCGCTGCACCTCTGGCAACTTCTCGATGCCTGAGTAGCGCCGCAGCAATTCCTCCAGCGTGTGGGTCTCATGTTGGTCCATGTGGTGGGGCTCCAGACGCAGGAAGCCCCGCCTTTGCAGGCGGGGCCTCCTGCTGGTTCGGGGTGGATGGATCGCCCGGGCTGCAACGGCCTGGGCGAGAGCATCACATGCGGCTGAGCGGTTGGGCTTTGGCGCCGATGCGCCACGCCGTGCTAGGCATCTTCCTCCATCTATATTGGAGGAAGTAACGAGGCGGGTGGGCCGGTTCAGCCCAGGTTCGTCTCCGCGTCGCAATCCGCCACGTGCGCCGCCCAGCGCGCCCTGGCCCGCTCCGCCTCCAAGGCCAGCGCCGTGCGCACCTCGCGCCGCGCCTGCCAGCAGCTCCTTCTCCACGGCGTGACCCGCAGCCAACTGGTCAATGCCATTTCGATCACGGTCAGAAGTTGCTCGGGCGTGACGCCGCGCTGCCGCGCCTCGGCATCCGGGCACAGCTGGATGGCGAACTGCCCTGCCCTGGCCAGGCTCCATGGAAACGGCGAGGCCGGACTGCCCGGCGGCGCCGGCTCAAAGGAAACCGGCGGCACCGCCCAGCCATCCTGGGCTCACGGTGCATTGCGGCGGCGCGGTCCAGGTGGCGGACGATCTCGGCCAGGACGGCCTCGCCGGAATGCGCCTGCTCCGCCTCGAACCGGGCCAGCGCCACGGCCAAAAGCTGGGTCAGGCTCCAGCCGTCGAAAGCGTTGAGAGTGGCGAGGCGGATGAACGCGCCACCATCCGCGACCTCGACCGCCGCGCCCCAAAGGCGCAGTGGCCGGCCCGGAATCAGATCAGTGGAGATAAGCGCGACATCGCGCCCGGTGCTGGTCGCGCGCCACGCGACGTTGTCGCGGCCGCTTCCGCCCCAGCAGTGGATGCGGGCCTGGCGGATGCGGTCGGGGTGCTGGATTCCATGGCCGCCTCGTTCATTTGGTGAAGACCGCCCATTGGCCATCCGGAACGAGAAAAACGGCTATTCCTTGCTCGATGCGGTAGGCCTGGATTTCCTCCTCGCCGGGGTCGGCGCAGGCTGCAAAGAGCTCTTCCAGGTTCTCGATCTTCGTGCCCAGATCGGCGAAGTATGGAAGCAGATGCAGCGGATCATCGCCGCGCGCCAGGGCATCGGCAAGGCGCACGTGCGGAATGTGCCGGGGCAAATCGTGGCCCTCGGCGTGCTGGCGGACCAGTTCGTCCAGGATGCGGATCTGGGGCGGAAGTTGTGTCATGTCGATGGTCTCCAAGGCGCGGGGTGGCCAGCCCTCAAAGGCTGGCCACCCCGTGCCGACCGGGGTTGCTGGGCCCGCACCGCGCGGGCGAGACCATGACATGCGCTCCAGCCGGGACGCCGCCGCGCCCTGGGTGGTGCAGAGGAAGAACGGAAGGGTCAGGCGCTTCACGGCGCCTGGCCCTTCCGTTCCACCCACCCCCAGCCTTCGACGGTCGGAGACCGGGGAAGACGAAGCGATCTCAACTTAGGCAAAAAAGTGCGGGCAACATGTCACTGTGGGGTGGGGGCTTTAAGGCCCCCACCCCACAGTGACATGCCATCGCCCAGGCCGGCGTGACGTTTCGCCGCCGAGGCCGCCAAAGCCCAGGCGGGCCTGGGCATGACCCGCGCGGGGCAACTCAGTCTCCAAGCGAGAGCCGACAAGCTTTGCTTCCACGAGATGAGCGGAACCGTGCCATCGAGACAATCACCTCATCCCTTCAAGGGGATGAGGTGATTGTCGTGCGGGAAAAAGCCAGCCCATTCAAGCGCCCCAGCGCGCGGATCGGACAGCGCCAAAAATTCTTCCACCACCTCTTGAACCAGTTTGGCGCCAGCACATTTGATGCAGTCCCCCGCCGCCATCCTGGCTGCGGGGCGACGACCACCAAAAACGCGGAGAAGCCAAATTCTCAATGCCAGCATCGCCCCCTCGGGCGACAAGGTGAATAATTTCGCGCTGCCGACCTTCACGCCCGCGACGGATGCCACGCATCCCGCAGTGGGCGACGCGGACAGCAACGCCGGGGCGCCAATGGCGCATGCAGCCCCCGAGGATGGGGCGATGAAGAAACGAAGAACCAGGAGAGCGCGAACAGCGCCAAGCTGGCCGAGACCGAACAGGAACAATCCGCGGGCACGGAGGAAATGCTGCTCGGCGGCGTTTCCGCGCGGGCGGTCAACGCCGCCTTGCCGCCTGGCCCGGATGGGGGCAAGGCCGATGGGCCCGATCAGCCTACCAACCGCCATGAGCGGCGCGCCTATCCGGCTACCCATGACGGGGCGCCGGCACCCTCGCGGCTGCCGGTGGCGCCGCCGCTGGCAAACGGCCCCGCGCATGCGGGCAACACCGGCGAGGCTGTGCCGGAAACGGGTGAAGGAGGTGGCCAGGGCATCCCGCCCGCTTCGCGGAACCTGGTGCTGACCAGCCTTTCGGGCTTCGCCGACGTCATCAACCAGCCGAATGATCCGGTCATCGGCTCGCTGGAACCGGGGCTTCTTGGCAAGATCATCGGTGTGCCGGGCATCAGCAAGAGCACCGCCGTCCTCCACATGGGCGTGGCCACGGCCGGCGGCCGCCCGTTCGCGGGGCTGGATGTGCCGAGGCCGCAGAGGGTGCTGATCTACACGCCCGAAGACCCCGACAAGGAGATCGCCCGGCGGCTGTATGCCGCCTGCCGCGAGCTGGGCGCCGATGAGGAAATCGTCGACCAAAACCTCCAGGTCGCCAGCTTCAGGCGCGGCGGCCCGCTGCTGGCGAAGGCCGTCAATGGCGGCCAGGAACTGTCGGAGCTTGGTGAAGAGCTGCGCGATGCGATCCGGGATCACCGCGCGCGGCTAGTCATTTTCGACCCCCTTGTGGAAGTCCACACCGCCCCGGAATCGGATAATGGCGAAATGCACGGGGTATTCAGCGCGTTCCGCGATCTCGCGCGCAACAACAACTGCGCCATCCTCATCACCCATCACGTCACCAAGGATGCGAAGGGCAACCTGACCATGTTCAACGGTCGCGGCGCCGGCTCCATGGCCGGGGCGGTGAGGGTCATGTTTGGCCTGGAGGAGATTTCCAAGAAGGAGGCTGATGAAGTGGTGCTGCGGCACTCGGGCAGCACCACGCGGGATTTCGTAACCTTCTCGATGCTGAAGGCGAATTACGAGAAGGTCCCCGGCACCTCGGTCACGCTGAGGCGCGTGGACAATGTGGTCGGCGCCGGCCGCGCGCCCAGCCTGCGGGCGCTCACCGGCTAGCCGCAGGTGTAGCGGATTGGGGGCGGCGTGCGCGGGAATCAGCGTACACCGCCGTACAGAGCCGCGCCCCGGGCGGGCGCGGCAACCCGGAATTTCAAGGACCCTACATGCTGACGATGAAGAACTCCGCCGTGCAGGCGGAAGACAAGCACATTGCGGTCGCGCTCCGTGCGGCATTTGGCATTTCTTCGAGGTTTGACCTTGCGGAGATCGTGGCGAGATTCAAGGAGCTCCGCGAGGACAATATCACCCCCGCGGATGGTTTGATCGAGTTGGGGAAGATGGTCGCCTATCTACGCATGAAGCCCGTGCGGAAGAAGCCGAACCGGACGGTGTGGCCGATGTACATTGTCCGCGACCAAATACATGACCTCTTGGTGCGATACGGTTCCACGAGCACATGGCAGGTCATCAAGTCCATCGCTCTGGATAACCCTGGGTGGATTCCGAAGGAAGACGTGGGGCTCACGCTCCTGTACATGGACCTCGGCGGGGAGCTTGAAATCGACGAGGATGGTGTCTGGGCGGTGGATGGAAGCTTCATCCGCAAAGAGGTCTACGTCCCGGTGGATAGCTCGATTCACTGAAGAAGCAGCAAGCCGCCGTTGAAGGCGGCTTGCTGGCTAGGAGGGCCACGAAGCCCGGGCGGCGCGATCAAAATCGATGTGCCGCGATGGATGCCGGGGAACCGGCATTCGCGCTTCAGACCGAAATCTGGGGCGAATCCTCAAAGGATTTCAATATGCGAGATACACGAATATCCATGGACGAGCGGGCGACCCTGCGACAGGCGCTACAGCAGATGGTGGTAGCGGCAACGCAGATTCTGGCGGTGCTGGACGCCACCGATTTCTTGGAGGTTGGGCCAAGGGCACCACGCCGAGAGGCCCCTGTCGCCGTGAGGATCGAAAAAGTTCTGATGGAGCAAGGAGTAGCTAGCGTGCGGCGGATTAAGTGGGAACTGGCCCATGATGGCCATGGCGAGGTTACGCATGGGTGCGCCAGCGGCACCCTCGACACCATGAAGAAGAGGGGCCTAGTCACCCTCAGCAACGGTCTGTGGCGCTTGGCCATGGACGAGTCGCTTGCCACGGAACCCAACGAGCAGGAAGCCGGCTAACACCTCAAGCAGGCCGATGTATCGAAACGATGGACGGTGGCGGCCCTGAAGGCCGTCGCCGTCCTGATGCAGCTTTTGTGGAGATGCCATGGCCAAGAAGACCAAGGCGTCCAGCCTGAAGGCGCTCGCCGGCTAGAGACGCGGCACTAGCGGCAGGGCTTGGGCTGGTATGCCGTCAGTCAGAGCATGCTGCCACCAAGAATCTGACGGAGCTGCTGGAGATCGTTGAAGGCGCCATCGTGAGGCATCCGACCGTGGCAGGGGAGATGTCGGCGATGCGCGATGAAATCCTCGAACTCATTCGGCTGAAGGCGCGGCGGGAGAAGCTGCTCGTCCGCCGGTCGGCCGTTTCAAAAGCAGGCCGATGAACGCGGCCAGGATTAAATGGCCAAACACTAGGAACACGAAGCTGAGCGGCCATTCAGGTTCAAATACCGATGCGCGGCCGAGCCATCATCACGACAAGCAAGGAGAGTTCGTGACCATGAACATCAAGACCAAGAAGCTGACCACCGCTGCCGGCAACCTCGAGCTGGTGAACACCCTCGGCGCGGGGCTGGGCCTGCCCGCCTGCACCGACGCCGGCGCCTTCATCGCGATGCTCGACGAGAAGATCGATGCCGGCAAGGCTGAACTGACCAAGCTGGCCAGCATGCGGGACACCGTCGCCAGGCTGGCTGGCGGCCGCCGCATCCACCGGCCGTGGACCCCCGGCGCCAACACCATCTACGCCCGCGTCCTCGGCATCCTGCGGCGGCACGGCACCCTCACCCGCCCGCAGATCGCGGACCTCCTCGCCGCCGAGGATGCCGGCGAGATGCCCCTCGGCTCCATCTCCGCCGCGCTGTCGAAGCTCGCCGAGGCTGGCCTGATCGATGGCGGTAGGTTGGGCTGGAAGCTGACTGACGTGGATACCGGCGCGGCCGAGTGAGCTGCGGGGCATCTTCCATATCCTGAAAGTCAAGTAACGGAGCACCTGGGCCGTTTCGGTCCAGGTGCCCTTCTCGCGCCGGGCCTACGCCGCCGCGCGGCGCTTGATCTCGTCCAGCACGGCCAGCAGCGCGTCCGCCGCCTCGCCGCCGAACAGCCCGTCCAACCCCTGGTCGTTGAGGTCGGTGTAGGGCGACTCATACAGCCGCGCCGGGTCCATCACGCCGCTCTCGGTCACTGAACCGCGCAATGTCTGTTTGACCTCTTGACAGATTTGGCAAGAGGTTTCGTTAAGAAGCAGATTGATGATAGAACATGTATCAAACTTTGAGGCGTTTGCTCGGCATGACAATGGGGCTAAAGGACTGGATTGATCTAGCCGGCGCGGTCGGTTCCGTTATTGTGGCCGTAGGAACCGGGGCACTGGCATGGGCTACATTCTCTCTGGCCCGATTCACGAAAGCCACGGTAGCCGATGCAGAGAAGGCCATGCAGCAGGCGGACCAGCATCATCGAGAAAATCTGCGTCCGTTCTGTGTAGTCGAGTTTCGGGAATCCAGTGCGCAAAAGCCATTTGGCGCGGACTTTAACATCCGAACGGCGACCCCAGGGCCACAGTATTTTGCAGGGGATGACAAGCCCTACATTTCGATCAAGGGGCGCTTGTACAACAGAGGGCTTGGGCCGGCAAGGGATGTCGCAGCCTACCTCAACTGGGGCAGCAGTGTTGAGGGCCTGGCATACTGGCTCACGCATCCGATTGTTGTGTGCGGATTGATAGCGGCAAATGAGAGCATCGAAATCAACCTGTCGATTGAGGCGCATCACGTGGCAACCAAGGTTGCAGATGGGAAGCGAGTGTCCACGCAAGCACTCGAATGGGTAGCCAATGATGCCTACGAGGTGGTCTTGCGTTACAGGGATATTTTCGACACTCCGTTCCGCACGATTCATGCACGGGGATTTCTACAAAATTTAGCCGTGGATGTCGCGGTAGCCGGCGGTGACAAGAAATTGGAGGCGCAGCAATCCATTCGCGCGAACAGACCGGCGCCAGTATTTTTGACGGGCGAGCAGCCATGGGCAACCCTGGCAGACAAGCCACAACCGCCGCCGGGATGGCTTGGATCAGTGGACACAGAATTAAGCGTTGAAGCGCCGTTTAGGCATGACGTTTAATTTGCCGTGAGGATAAGCAGGAAATGACAGGCACATGAACGACCAAGCTGCCCCGATGACCCCAACTGAAACGGATGAGCCTGTGGTCATGGTTTCGGGCATTCCCGACATGAACCGCCCACTATACCGAATTTTTCCTTTGTGGTTCTTTGAGGCCGCGTTAACAACAAATGCCGGAAATTTGTTCCTTATTCGTCCCGATGCTTGGGAAGACCCGTACGAGGACATCTGCAGTAAGATAATGTTGCAGACTCCAGACCATAAGCAGAAAATGTTGTCGCCATATCTAAGGCCCGCCTTTGCTCAATGCTGGTCATTCGAGGGGCAATCAGACGCTTTGCTTCGCGCATATTCCAGGGTCAACAGGGACGCGGCGACGGGACGAAATACAGAGCCAAAGTTTGAAGGTGTGCAGGTTAAAACCACCCGGCAAAGCTTGTTTGCGCCATCAACAAATTTTCCAAGAAGAGAAGGAATTCCGAACTGAAATTTTACCTGGGAGCCATCCAATACTCTGAAAATCCCGGAGGAGAAGTCGCCGCACTGCTTGACCAAGTTGGTCCGGTCGCGATTGGCAAAGGCGACCATCGGGCGGCGTCCCTGTTAAAGAAACGCCTAGCTTTCCGGCATGAAGAGGAAGTCCGCATTATTCTTGTCGGTACAGAAGACATGCGCACAGATCGGTTTCTTGTGGACATCGATCCGAATGAGGTATTTGACGAAGTTTATTTTGACCCCAGACTGATAATGTTTGAGCGTATCGAAAGAGAGCAGCGGACAAGAGAGCTGGGATATAAGGGGTCGTTTGGCCACAACGATCTATATCAGCTGTCGTTCTTCATAACGCCTCTCTCGCAATCCTGGACTGATCAGACGGAGTCTTTAGAGTGATCTAGGCTTTCCGGCTCAACCGCCGTACCTGTGGCGCCAGATGCTGGCATTGTGATGGTACTGATCGGCGAGGCCGTAGGACCTGTAACGCCCGAAACGGCCAATGCAAAAGACGCGACTCCGACTAGCAGGTCAGGGGGACGAGCATACGGATCAGGATCAGGATGCGGGTTCTTCTTGATTACTGAGACCAGACCTGAGCCCGACAGACGTCTTCATGATGTCCCAAGCGTTTTTGACCATGTGATAGAATTCGGGCATCGAGACTGTTCCTACGCCGGAAGTTCCAATAGCAATCGCCCTCTCTGCGGGGGAAGCCCATTCCCCGGCAATAGACATATGCCACGACATATGCTAACTGAATAGCATGGAACCCACCCGCCACGTCAAGCTCTTCAAGAACGGCCGGAACCAGGCCGTGCGCATCCCCGGGAGTTCGAGCTGCCGGGCGAGGACGCCGTCATGCACAAGGAAGGCAACCGGCTGATCATCGAGCCGGCGGCACCCAGGTCTCTGCTGACGTTGCTGGCTACCCTACCCGCCTTGGATGAGGATTTCGCGCCGATCGAGGACCTGCCGCCGGACGACGTGGCGCTCTGATGCGCTACCTGCTGGACACCAACATCCTCTCCGATCTCATCCGGCATCCGCAAGGGCGCGTGGCCGAGCAGATCAGGCGCGTTGGGGAAACCGAAGTCTGCACCAGCATCATCGTCGCTGCCGAGCTGCGCTTCGGCGCCGCCAAGCGCGGCTCCGCGCGGCTGGCCACACAGCTCGAAGCGGTGCTGTCCGCGCTGGACATCGTGCCGTTCGAACAGCCGGCGGACGAGTCCTACGGCACCATCCGGGCGCAGTTGGAGCAGGCCGGCACGCCCATCGGCGGCAATGACCTTCTGATCGCCGCCCATGCCAAGGCGCTTGGCTGCACTGTGGTGACGGACAATGAGCGGGAGTTCCGGCGGGTCGAAGGGCTGGCCTGCGAGAATTGGCTGCGGGGCTCGTAGGGGCTTCCCACCACAATCCCCCGAGCGATCGGCGGCGACGGGCGGTAATCGGGTGCTACCGCGGGGTACAGGCCGTCCGGGTTGTGTGCCACGGTGTAGTGATGGTAGGTCATCAAGGACGACCGCATACGATCAAGGGCGTCCTGGATTTCGTTACGAACCTACTACGAATCTGAGGGTCAGGAGTTCGAATCTCTTCGGGCGCGCCAACTAATTCCTTGAAAATAAAGCGAAAGCGGGTCGGTCCTGGCGGACCGGCCCGCTGGCGTTTTGGCGCCGCCCACCACTATCCCCTCAACGGTCGCGGAACGCCGCAGTTCGCCCGGTGGGAAGCTGCGGCGGCGCCGGCATGCGCGCCGGAGCGTCAGGCCAATTGCGCCCCGACCATCCGACCCACGCCGGCGAGGATGGGCGGCAGGATTTCCGGCTTCGGCTGTCCGCCCTGGGTGTAGGCGCAGATGACGATCGGCCTGTCCGGGGCTGGCCAAGCCACCGCGATGTCGCCCAGCGCGTCCTTGCCGTTGTTGCCGGTCTTGTCCGCCACCTTCCAGCCCTTGGGCAGGCCAGCGCGCAGCAGCGCTCCGCCGGTCTGGCAATTCAGCATCCAACCCGTGAGCCGCGCACGAGAGGCTGGAGAGAGCGCGTCGCCCAGCAGGAAGCGCTGGAGGTCGCCCGCCATGGCGGCGGGCGTGGTCGTGTCCCTCGGGTCGCCCGGCGGCGAGAAATTCAGGCGCGGCTCGGTGTGGTCGAGCCGCGTCACCTCGTCCCCCTCCGCCCGCCAGAAGCGGGTCAGCGCGGCCGGGCCGCCCACGCTCAGCAGCAGCAAATCCGCGCAGGTGTTGTCGCTGACCTCGATGGCCGCCTGGCACATGGCCCCGACCGTCATGCCGCCATCGGCCAGATGAAGCCGCGCCACCGGCGCGTAGTTGGAGAGTTGTGCCGCGCCGTATTGGACGAAGCGGCCGAGCCGCTCCTCGCCCTTGTCGACGCGCGAGAGCACGCAGGCCACCAGCGACATTTTGAAGGTGCTGCACATCACGAAGCGCTCGTCCGCCCGCCAGGACAATGTCCGCCCGGTGGCGAGGTTGCGGGCGTAGATTCCGATGCGCCCGCCGGTCCGGCGTTCGCTCTCCGCCAGGAAGCTGGTTGCCTCATCCGCCCTGGCGGAGGAGGCGCAGAAGGCGGGCAGAGCGGCAAGAAGAACGCGGCGAGGCATGTTCATACCGGGACGAGGAGCAGCTTGGCCGACCCCGTGTCAACATGTTTATCTTGTGCCGGCAGCGCTGCTCATCCTGTTGAGATCAGCATGTTCACGGCACTCACGAAAATTATGGCCTGCGTGGGCGCGGAGCGCACCGCCGGAACCTACGCGAACACGCGCCCAAACTTGGAAGCGAAGCCGAGTATGGTCGGTTGCGCCCTCTTCCTCCAGAAGAGTCTCAATGGTGTAAGGCTGAGCGTCATTGGTTCATCTCCTCACCAAAACCCGCCCATCGGGATGAGCGCATCAAGCCTTTTGCTGGCTGCTCTCATTTTTGTTTGGCTCCGCAATTTCATGCGTTTATCTTGACGCCACCGCGTCGGCCTAAACATATGTTGCGCCCGCCGATCACCGCTCAGACCGCGGCCTCCAGGCGCGCGGATGGCTGCACGAGATGGCGGCCCGCCATGGCCGTCCAGTGCAGATCGCCGGCATAACGCCAGGCCATTTGCCCGGCCTCATCAAGGGCGAAGAGATGCATCCAGCCATGATCGAACAGAGCGCGCACCTCCGGATGGCGGCCGAGGATCTCGGACATGGCGTCGCGCGGCGCCTCGATGCAGACGGATAGGCGCAGCGGATCGTGCGCGTAGCGCGCGCCATCGTGAACCGACTGCCAGGGCAGGCCGGCGCGCAAGCTGCCGCCATTGCCCTCGGCCACCCCGATCCCGCCGATGACGTTGTGCAACAGCTTGTTGCCGCTGCCGAACAAGTCCGGCGCCACGGTGGAGCCGTAATATTGCAGGCTGATCCAACTGGCGACGACGATCGGCGCGGTCATGATCAATTCCAGAACCCCAAAGCCCTTATCCTGCTTCCAATCGTAATCATGCAGGAAGGCGCGTCCTTCCATACTTTTGCCGGCGGTGCGCCGGCGCGGCGCGGCGATGAAGGCCTGGCAGCCGGCAAGCGCCCATTCGGGCCGGGTTTCCGACCAGTCGCGGCTGCGCCTGTGAAGGGCCGCCGCGCCCGCGGCGCGCGGCAGGCGCAAGGCGCGCTCGGCCCGGGCAAGCTTGCCTGCCGCGGCGAGCCAAGCCTTGGCCTGTTCAAGGTCGGCCTTGTGGGCAGCAGACAGATGATCCTCCTCATAGAGCGTCACATCGTCCGTGGTGGTGAGGTGCAGCGCGGCCACGAAGAGCGTGCCGGCGGGGATCTCGATGCCGTTCGCCGCCAGCCCGTCTCTCACCTGCGCATCGTTGAGAAGCGCGGCGAGCAGCCTGGCATTGACCTCGCCCGAATAGCCGCCGCAGGCGCCGCAATGCAGCGCGCTGGCGTGCGGATTATTGACGACATTGGCGCCGTGCCCGACGAGCAGCACCAGCGGCGCGAACCCGCTGGTGAGGGACATGGCGCGCAGCACGGCCTTCGCGGCATCGATCTTAACCGCCACATCCAAAGCGGGATCGAGCCGGGGCGGCGGCTCGTCCGGCGGCGGGAGCGCATGCAGCCCCAGCGCATCGCTCAGGAGCTTACCCGCATAGACCGGCCCCGTGGCCTCGACGAAGGCGAAGGAGGACACCGCCGCGAGCTTGAACCGCCCCCAGGCGCGCTTTGCGCGCGCCTTGAACCGCGCGGACTGATCCTTCGCGTGGAGATCGGGGCCGCCAGCGCAGGAGCGCAGCGCCGGCGCAAGCAGGACCGGCAGGCGCCGCTCCTCGACATCCGAGGCGAAGCGCCGATGCGCGGTGCCCAGACCGAAAAACCCGGCGAAACCCATGGTTTGGATCCGGGGATCGAGACCTTCCAGCGCCCGGCGGAAGATTTCGGAGCGCACATCGATGCAAAACGCGGCCTGGAGCGCGGGCCTGGCAAGCGCCGCCCCCTGTGGCGGTTCCGCGAGCCGGCGCGCGAGCTGGTTTTGCGCGGCCCGCTCGGCAGCCTCCTGCAGGATGGCATCGATGCTGCCCTCGGGCGTTGCCGCAACCGGGCGGCATGCGCCACGCGCACGCTGGCCCAGCCATCCGCGATCCCGGCTTCGTAGCGCAGAAACAGCGCCTCCTCCCAAATCAGCCGGATGGCGAGGATATCGGTGATCGTCTCATCCGCGCCGCCGGCAAGCTCAGCCTGCCACAGCTTGTAGCGGGCATATTGCGCCCAGCCGCCGAGGGTCATGAGCATCTGGTGGAAATATGTGTCGGCGGCATCGGCGGGCAGGCTCAACCGGTCCACCGCCCGTGCGGCCACCGCCAAACCGGTCTCCGGCGCTTCCGCCACGTGACGGGCAAAGCCGGGCAGGCCGAGGATTTCCGGCGTGATGTCGTGGGTGGCGGAAGCCCGCCAGGCGGCATAGGCGCTTTTTTCCTTCGGTGCGGCCCAAAGCGCCTGGCCTTCGTCGAAATATCCGCCAGCCCAGGCACCGAAGCGGTCGGCGATGATACCCGGCCAATCGATGCCGGTATACGGGACGCGAGATCGGCGATAGACGGCAGCGGGCTGGGTGGCGGCATTTCAACCGCCGCCGCCGCCTTCAAAGCCGCCACATCGGCTGGCTTGGGCCCGGCCGCAGCCGCGAGCGCCGCCGCGAGGTCAGCATCGCCGATCACCCCCGCCGCGATTTTCTCCGCGTACCAGCGCCGGGCATGGTGACGCGCGCGCCCGCGATCCGCGCGAGCCGCGCCCCGGCCACGGCGAGAGGCTCACCGGCTTGCCCGAGAAACGGATTGACCGCGACACTGGAAGCCAGGGGCCAGGCGGGCGGTATGGCGCGGGCGGCCCGGTCCATCGCCGCCTGCACGGCGGGCGGGGCGGGCCAGGCGGGGGAGATTTCATTGATCATGGGCGTTGCTCCCGGCGGGAATGGATGAGCTGCGGATGGACCAGGCGTTGATCAGCCGGTCGAAGATGGCGTTGGCGTAGAGCCCGTTGGATAAATGCACGCGCAGCCCGGCGGCCGCGGGGTGGAAAGCCCAGAGCGGAAACAGAGCCTGTGCGATGGCAACCAGGCCGAAGCTGGCGGCGGCGAGGACGAGCAGCGTCCATTCGAGCGGATCCGGCGCCGGGGGTGCTGGCAAGATGCCCGCCGTGATCGAGATCGCCGCCCATTGCAGGGTGAAATAGGCCACCGAAACTGCCACCGCGTAGAAGGCTGTGCGCTGGGTCAGCGCCTTGGGCGCGGCATCCGCGAAGCCTTGCGCGAGCATGTAGGCGACGCCGAAGATCAGGATGACGCCGAGCACAATGGCCTGCGGCGATTTGTGCGCGACGCCGAAGCCGGCGCCAAAGAGACCATAAATGACGAAAGCCGAGAGAAAGGCGCGCGCGACGGCCCCGGCCTTCGGCACGGCGACCGGGCCTGGCCTGCGTAGGGCCGCCACCCGCTCCACCGCGCCGCCCGATGCCAGAAAGGAATGCGCCTTGTAGAGTGAGTGGGCGACGATGTGCAGCAGCGCCAGCGGGAACAGCGCCAGCCCGCATTCCAGGATCATGAAGCCCATCTGCGCCACCGTGGACCAGGCAAGCGAGGTTTTGACGGCGGGCTGGGTCAACATCACCAGACTGCCGAAGAGCGCGGTGAACCCGCCAACCATGACAAGCACCGCGAGAACGCCCGGCGCCAGCAACATGACATCGGCGAAGCGGACCAGAAGGAAGCCGCCGGCATTGATCACCCCCGCATGCAGCAGGGCCGAGACCGGGGTCGGCGCCTCCATGACTTCGGTCAGCCAGCCATGGGTGGGAAACTGAGCCGATTTGAGCATCGCGGCGGCGGCGATGAGCGAAGCCGCGCCGGCCGCCATCTCGCCACCCGCGCCTGACCGCGCCGCCGCCATGATTGTTCCGATTTGAAAACTTCCGTAAGCGGCGGCCAGCAACAGCGCGGCGCCAAGAAGCGCGGCATCGCCAAGACGCGCGGTGATGAATTTCTTGCGCGCCGCCCGCCGCGCGGCGACACGCTACGGATAGAACAGCAACAGCCTGTGCAGGAACAGGCTCGTGGCGATCCAGGCGATGACCAGCTGGACCAGATTGCCGGCGGTGACCAGCAGCGCCACGGCGGCCAGCGTCAGGCAGAGCCAGGCGGTGAAGCGGCCTTGCCGGTCATCGCCATCCAGATAGCGGCGCGCATATCGCACGACGATCCAGCCCACGAACGTCACCAGCAGCAGCATGGCCACGCTGACGGCATCGAGCCGGACGGACAGGCCGGCACCTTCAATGCCGATGACGCGACCATCGCCGGCGCCGTGAAGGATCAAGCTCCCGGCCGCCGCCAGCAAGGCGAGAAGCGAGACGGCTTCGGCCAGCAGCGGGGCGTATTTGGGCCGTGGCCCATGATCGAAAAAGCCGGTTGCCCCGGCGAGAAGCAGCGGAACCGGCGCCAGCAGCGGCGCGAGGAATGGCAGCACGAAAATCCCCTTCAAACGCAAAGACTGTTCGGGGTTGGTAGCTGATCGGGAAATCCGAAAAAAATTCATTGTTTGCGCAAATTCGTTCGTTTTAATAGAACGATATGAGGGACCTGAACTATAATCATCTGCGCTATTTCTGGGCGGTGGTTCATGCCGGCGGCCTGACCCGGGCGGCCGCGATGATGAACCTGTCGCAATCAGCGCTTTCGGTGCAAATTCAGAAGCTTGAACACCAGATCGGGCATCCGCTCTTCGAGCGGGCCGGCCGGAAGCTGGTGCTGACCGAAGCCGGCCGGATCGCGCTCGACTATGCGGATACGGTGTTCAAGGCGGGCGAGGAGCTCATGAGCACCTTGCGCGGGCAGCCCCTGGCCACCCGCCAGGTGCTGCGCGTCGGCGCGCTGACGACCTTGTCGCGAAATTTCCAGCTTGAGTTCCTTCGCCCCCTGGTAGGGCGGGCGGATGTTGAGCTGATCGTCCGCTCGGGCAATATCCGCGATCTGCTCGCCCAGCTGGAGGCGCACGCCCTCGATGTGGTCCTGGCCAACAGCGCCGCGCCGCGCGACGCGCGGTCCTCATTGCGCAATCATCTGCTCAACGAACAGCCTGTCAGCCTGGTCGGCCGTCCGCGCGCAACCCGGCGCAAGTTCAAGTTTCCGGACGATCTGCGCTCCGAACCCATTCTCTTGCCGAGCCTCGATAGCGATATCCGCGTCGCCTTCGACCGCGTGCTTGAGCTGGCGGGATCAGACCCATCATCCTCGCCGAAGTCGATGACATGGCGATGCTGCGCTTGCTGGCGCGCGAGCGCGAGGGCGTGACCCTGGTGCCGCCGATCGTTGTCCGCGATGAGCTGAACACGGGTGTTCTCGTCGAGCATTGCCGGATCGAGGACGTGACCGAGACGTTTTATGCCATCGTCCAGAAGCGGCGTTTTCCCAACCGGCTCCTGAGTGAGCTCCTGCCTGCCGGCAAGGGGTGAAGCCGCGCCGCACCTGCGCCGATCACGGCGCAGAAGGACACATCATGCCCGCCGCCACAAACGCCGCAGGCGCAGGAAGCCATTATAGAGCCACTCGGCCAACGCCAAAATTGGCGCCCGCCGCAACAGCCAGGCGGCGGGCTTGAAGGCCGGCAATTGCTCCCAGATCAACGCGAAGGCGGCGGCGCCATTGACCAGCGTGCCATCGCCCCGCCGCGCGTGCAGACGCGCCAGCGCCTGGCCGCGGGTGAGATCCGCCGCCACGAGCTCGGGAGCCTGTGAAATATCCTGCCAGGCGATGCGCTCAGCGCCCGGGCAGGTTTGGTAAAAGCCGATCTCGCGCCGGCAGACCGGGCAGCCGCCATCGTAATACACGACTGGTTTCGGCATCTATGGCAACTCCTTCAGCAAGGCCGGAATATGCGCCTTGAAGTCAAAAAAGCCGCGCCGGGCGAGCGGCCAGCAGCGCGCATCAAACGCCCGGCGCAGGCGGTGAAGGCGAAGCCCCGCGCCATGCAGCTTCGCCTCGGCCGCGCGCAAGGCATCCGCCGTCCACCCCACCGGCGCATAGGGTGTAATCACCGCCTCCGCGCCCGCATCCCGCGCCCAGGCGGCGAGCGCGTCGGGCGCGAGCACAGGCGCGGCCAGGCCGTAAGCCCGGCTGGCCTGGCTCAGGCTGCCGGCGAGCGCCGCCCGCGTCCAGCCCGCAGCCTGTTCGCTCACCGGACCAAATGCGCGCGCGGCCGCCGGGGCAAGGCCGCCCAGCGCCACGATATTCATGCCGGCAAGCGCCAGCCCCCGGCGCCCAGATCATCCTCATGCAGCAGCAAGGCGAGCTTGCCCCGGGGAGGTCGTCGATGGCCGGCAGGGTTTGCATGGGGGGCGGATTGGGCTCGGCCACCGGCTCTGGCGCCTCGTTCAGCACCCCGTAAGGCGCAAAACGTCCGTTGCTGTAGTGCGCGATATTCGCCGCACGGGCGATATAGGGCTTATTCGGCGTCTGACATCCGGCCACCCAGCGCCAAGAGAGGAGGTTGGAGGCGGCATCGGCATCGAGCAGGTGCTGGAAGAAAAAATCCGCGCCCAGAAGCCACGGCAGTTTGAGCGTGAAGCACCAGATGCTGGCAAACCACATGCGGGTATGGTTGTGCAGCGTGCCGGTCTGCGCCAGCTCCCGCGCCCAGGCGTCAAAACAGCCGATCCCGGTCTCTCCGCGCATCGCCTGCACGGCCCGCGGCATCAGCGCCGCATCCTCCCGCAACGCTGCCAGACGCTGCCTGTAGCTGGTCCACAGCGCCGGGCGCAGCTCCAGCCAGCCTTTCCAATAGATCCGCCAGAAAACCTCCTGGATGAATTTTTCCGCGCCGCCCGCGCCGTGCCGCGCGATGACCGCCGAGATCACCTCAACCTCACTCACCAGCCTATGGCGCAGATAAGGGGAAAGACCCGAAACGGCGCTGGGCGCGCCCGGGCCCGGATCGGTGTTGCGCCCCGCCGCATAGGCGCGGCCTGCCCGGGGCGTAAACGCGGCCAACCGGGCCAAGCCGGCCTCGCGGATGGGCGGCGGCGGGCTGAAGATGCCGTTGATCGCGGGTTGATTAAACGTCATGCGCGCTCACCAGGGCACGCCAGACATCCCCCCGCGGGCGCGCGCCACTGCCCGGACAATGCGCCCGCAGAATCGGCTCTGGCCGGCCAAAGCCCGGCTGCGGATAATGATCCCCGTTCGTGCACAAGCTGCCTTCCTATTCCTGCCGGCTTACGCAGCTGGACCGCCACCGGATCAACCGCACGCGTAAAATCATCTCCGGGATTGGCAGATGCGCGGCCAGTGAGCGTCTCGCCAGCCGGTTTTCGCAGCTTTGTTTGCCCTGCCGCGACCCTGCGGCTATGCAGTATGTCAGTATGTAACGGAGGCACCATGTCCTGGCTGCACCACCCATCCGACCAGCCCGAGGGCGCCGCCGCTCTGGTGATCACCCCGGTCAGCCACGACATCGGCGGGCTGCGTGTGCGCCGGGCGCTGCCCCATGCCAGCCAGCGCATGGTCGGGCCGTTCGTGTTTCTGGACCATATCGGCCCCGCACAGTTCGAGGCCGGGCATGGGCTGGATGTGCGCCCGCATCCGCATATCGGGCTGGCCACGCTCACCTATCTGATGCAGGGGCGCATCCTGCACCGCGACACGCTGGGCAGCGCCCAGGAGATCCGCCCTGGTGCGGTGAACTGGATGACGGCCGGGCGCGGCATCGCCCATTCCGAGCGCTCGCCTGAGGATGCCCGGCGCGGCGCACAGCCGATTCTGGGGATTCAGAGCTGGGTGGCGCTGCCGAAGGCGCATGAGGAAGCGGCTCCCGGGTTTTTCCATCATGAGGGCACCACCCTGCCGCAACTTGAGGATGGCGGTATCGTGGCGCGGATCATCGCCGGGCGGGCCTATGGCGCAACCGCGCCGGTGAAAGTCTTTTCGGACACGCTTTATGTGGATGTGAGCCTTGGCATCGGCAGCGCCCTGCCCTTGCCGGATGAGCATGAGGAACGCTCGGTGCAGATCATCGCCGGTGAGGTCGAAATTGCCGGGGAGCGCTTCGGCGAGGGGCAGTTCCTGGTTTTCCGTCCCGGCGATGCGATCACCATCCGCGCCTTGGCCGATAGCCGGCTGATGCTGCTGGGCGGCGAAGCGCTGGATGGGCCGCGCCATATCTGGTGGAATTTCGTCTCCAGCTCGAAAGAGCGTATCGAACAGGCGAAACAGGATTGGGTCCAGCACCGTTTCGGGTTAGTCCCGGGTGACGACCAAGAATTCATCCCGCTGCCGGGAAGCAAGCCGGTTGGGTCATAAGGAGGCCGAATGAGCGAGAGCGTTACCGTTACCGTCACCCGTCAGCAGGATTTTCAGTTCCTGGTGGAATTCGGGCCGCAATATGCCACCATGATCGCCGATGAGCCGGCGCCGGTGGGAGAGGATATGGGGCCCTCGCCGCAGCATCTGCTGGCCGCCTCCATCGCCAACTGCCTCTGCGCCAGCCTCACCTTCGCCTGCCGGAAATATCACGAGGACCCGGGCGAGTTTTCCGCCAGCGTCACCTGTGAGATCGGCCGCAACGCGGCGAAGCGGCTGCGGGTCACCCGCATCGATGTCGCCATCACCATGAATGGCGACCCGGCCGCGGTGCCGCATCTGAACCGGGCGCTGGCGAGCTTCGAGGATTTCTGCACCGTCACCGAAAGCGTGCGCGCCGGGATCGAGGTGAATGTGCAGGTTCTGGGGCCGGACGGCGCCAGGCTGGGGCAGTAGTCCAGGCAACGCGGCGGCCCCACGCCGCGCTTGCATTCCCCACCGCCTGCGGCCAGATTTTCCCCAAAGCAAAACGGCTGCCCGCAAAGACCCGGCGGCGAGGGGAAACGCGATGAGCACGCAGGCGCATGTGCGCGAAATCGAAACCGTCTGGCAGGGCGGGGCCTCGGGCGGGATTCCTACGTCATCCAATCCTGGCGGCGCTGCCTGGATGAGCATCATCTCGACCCGGCGGCGCGCTGCGAGGCGGTGATCCTGCCCGAGGCGCGGCTGAATGAGCATCGCGAACAGGCGCAGGCGCTGATCGGCATCGCCAGGGTCGGGCTGGAGCGGCTCTACGGGCATATCTCCGGCCAGAATTACGTGCTGCTGCTGACCGACCGCGAGGGCATCGCGGTCGAATATTTCGGCGATCCGCGCCAGGCGCGGGAGCTGCGCAAGGCCGGGCTGTATCTGGGCGCGGACTGGGCGGAGGCGCGGGCGGGCACCTGCGCGGTGGGGGCCTGCATCGCCACCGGCGAGGCGCTGACCATCCATCAGACCGACCATTTCGACATGACCCATACCCCGCTCTCCTGCACCGCCGCGCCGATCTATGATCTGGATGGAAGGCTTTGCGCGGTGCTGGATATCTCCCTGCTCACCTCGCCGGATGAGAAGCTGAGCCAGGTGCTGGCGCGGCATCTGGTCAGCGCCACGGCGCGGCGGATCGAGCTCGCCAATCTGATGGCGCAGACCAGCCGGCAATGGGTGCTACGCTTCGCCGCCGCGCCGGATTTCCTGGATGTGGACCCTGAAGGGGCCATCGCCGTGGACGCGGCAGGGCGGATCACCGGGATGACCAACCAGGCCGCCAGGCTGCTGGCGCGGGCGGCGGGGCAGGATTGGCGGTGCCCGGAGGCGCTGCTCGGGCAGAGGCTGGAGCGGTTTCTGGAGCTGGATGTGAACGGACTGCCCGGGCTGATGCGCGGCCGCCCGGCGCAGGAGCGCGGCTTGCGCACCCGCGACGGGCAGATTCTGTTCGCCCATGCCATCGAGCCGCCGCCGCGCCCAAAACCCCGCGCGGCCCTGGCTTCCATCGGCGGCATCCCGGCGCCGCTGCGCGCTCTGGCCGCCCCCGGCGCGGTGATGGATGCGCTGCTGGCCAAGGCGGCGCGGCTGGCCCGCACCGATTTGCCGCTGTGCATCCAGGGCGAAACCGGCACCGGCAAGGAGGTTCTGGCCCGCGCCATCCATGACGCCAGCGCGCGGCGCGGTGATTTCGTGGCGCTGAACTGCGCGGCCTTGCCGGAGGGCCTGATCGAAGCGGAATTATTCGGCCACGCGCCGGGCGCCTTCACCGGCGCCGCGCCAAAAGGCCGCAAGGGGCTGGTGGAGGCGGCGGATGGCGGGACGTTGTTCCTGGATGAGATCGGCGACATGCCGCTCACCCTGCAGACCAGGCTGTTGCGGGTGCTGGCCGAGCAGGAGATCCAGCCGCTGGGCGGCGGCGCGGCGCGGCGGGTGAAGCTGCGCGTGCTCTGCGCCTCCCACCGCGACCTCGCAGGGCTTGTCGCGCAAGGGCTGTTCCGGGAGGATCTCTATTACCGCCTGCACGCCGCCAGCCTCACCTTGCCGCCCTTGCGGGCGCGGGAGGATTTTGACTGGCTGGTGGCGCGGCTGCTGGCGCGGCACAACCAGGACAGGCTGCGGCTGAGCGCAGCCGCGCTGGCGGCGTTGCGGGCACATGGCTGGCCGGGCAATCTGCGCGAGCTGGACCATTGCCTGGCCACCGCCTGCGCCCTGTGCGAGGGCACGGAGATTACCCCGGAGAATCTGCCCGTGGCCCTGGCCCTGCCGGATGAGGCCGCACAGCTGCGGGCCGCCCTGGCTGAGTGCGGCGGCAATGTCTCGGCGCTGGCGCGGCGGCTGCGGATCGACCGCACCACGGCGCACCGGCGGCTGCGCAAGGCCGGGCTGCGCCGCCACAGCTGAGCGCCACAGATACCGCCACACTGTGGCGCGTCCGGGCGGTGGTTTTAACTATTTATCAACACCTTAATTTTGGCACGCGGCTTGCGCTTGATCTCCTGCAAACAAAACCAGGAGGACCAAGAGTTGCGAGCCTTACGTTTCCACGCCGCGCGCGATTTGCGCATTGAGGAGATCGCGGCGCCATCCGCCCCGCCGCCGGGGCAGATTCTGGTGCGCAACCGCTTCGTCGGCATCTGCGGCACCGATCTGCATGAATATGCCTACGGGCCGATCTTCATCCCCACCAGCCCGCACCCGTTCACCAAGGCGCATGGGGCGCAGATCCTCGGCCATGAATTTGGCGGGGTGGTGGAGGCCATCGGCGCCGGGGTGAGCCATGTGCAGCCGGGCGACCGTGTGTCCATCCAGCCGCTGATCATGCCGCGCGCGGGCGATTATTTTGCCGACCGGGGCTTGTTTCATCTGAGCCCGGAACTGGCGCTGGCGGGGTTGAGCTGGGCCTGGGGCGGCATGGCCGAGGCGGCGTTGCTGAATGACTATAATGTCGTGAAAATCCCTGACAGCCTCAGCGATGAAGAGGCGGCCTTGGTGGAGCCGAGCGCCGTTGCGGTTTATTCCTGTGACCGCGGCGGGGTGCGCGCCGGCGCTTCCGTGCTGGTCACCGGGGCCGGGCCGATCGGGCTGCTCACCGTGCTGGCTGCCCGCGCCGCCGGCGCCGGGCCGCTTTTCGTCTCCGACCTCAACGACGCCCGGCTGGCCTACGCGAAATCGATCGTGCCTGAGCTGATCGTGATCAATCCGAAGCGCGAAAATGTCGGTGAGATGGTGCGCGCACAGACCGAGGGCGGCGTTGGCTGCGATGTGGCGCTGGAATGTGTGGGCAATGAGCATGCGCTGAAGGCTTGCCTGGATGCGGTGCGCAAGCAGGGCGTGGTGGTGCAGACCGGCCTGCATCCGCATGAAAATCCTCTGGATTGGTTTCAGGTGACGTTCAAGGATGTCGATCTGCGCGGCGCCTGGGCCTATCCCACGCATTACTGGCCGAGGGTGATCAGGCTGATCGCCAGCGGCGCGCTGCCGGCCTCGAAAGTGGTGACAGCAAAAATCAAGCTGGAAGACGCGGTGAAAGAAGGCTTCGACGCCCTGCTGGACCCCAGCGGCAAACATTTAAAAATCCTGATCGACCTGCAAGCCTGAAATCAAAAAAGTTTTTGGGGGTGTGGGGTGTTTTTTCAAAAAGACCCCACGTCTTTCCTCACAAAAGGAAAACGGACATGAACAAAATCAGCAAAGAGACAAAATCTGCGACGCCACGCGCCATTGTCGAAGCCTGGCTGACCAGCTTCAACGGCGCACTCGCGGCCGGGACGCGCGGACGGCGGCCAAGCTGTTCGCTGCCACCAGCTTCTGGCGCGACCTCATCGCCTTCACCTGGAATCTGAAAACCGTTGAAAACCCTGATGGCGTTCGCGACATGCTGGAAGCGACGCTGCCAAATCTAGGGGCGGTGCGCTTCAGCATCGAGGAAGAGCCCAGCGAGAGCGGCGGCGTGGTGGAGGCGTGGCTGTCCTTCGAGACCGGGCTTGGCCGGGGCCAGGGGCATTTGCGGCTGAAGAATAACGAGGCCTGGACACTGCTGACCACGCTTACCGAACTGAAAGGGTTTGAGGAAAATTCAGGCCCACGCCGGCCGCTGGGGGCCGAGCACGGCATTTCCAAGCACCGGCTGAGCTGGAGCGAAAAACGCCAACATGAGGCTGAGAATTTGGGTTATGAGACCCAGCCTTACGTGCTGATCATCGGCGGTGGCCAGGGCGGGATCGCGTTGGGGGCGAGATTGCGCCAGCTCGGCGTGCCGCATATCGTCATCGACAAGCATGACAAGCCCGGCGATCAATGGCGCAAGCGCTATAAATCCCTCTGCCTGCATGATCCGGTCTGGTACGATCATCTCCCCTATATCGATTTTCCGAAGAACTGGCCTGTGTTCGCGCCGAAGGACAAGATCGGCGACTGGCTGGAATTCTACACCAAGGTGATGGAGGTGAATTACTGGAGCAAGACCATCGCCAAGCACGCCGAATATGACGAGGCGAGCAAGACATGGCGCGTAACCGTTGAACGCGACGGCAAGGAGATCGAGTTGCGTCCGACGCAATTGGTGCTGGCCACCGGCATGTCCGGCAAGCCGAATATCCCGGCCTTCAAGGGTATGGATAAATTCAAGGGCGAGCAGCAGCATTCCTCGCAGCATCCGGGGCCGGATGCGTATGCGGGCAAGAAAGTTGTTGTCATCGGCGCGAATAATTCCGCGCATGACATCTGTGCGGCACTCTGGGAGGTTGGCGCGGACGTGACCATGGTGCAGCGCTCCTCCACCCATATCGTGCGCTCTGACTCGCTGATGGAAATCGGTCTCGGCGATCTCTATTCCGAGCGCGCCGTGGCCAACGGCATCACCACCCGCAAGGCGGATATGATCTTCGCCTCGCTGCCCTACCGGATCATGCATGAATTCCAGATCCCGATTTACGACGCCATCAAGAAACGCGATGCGGATTTCTATGCGTCGCTGGAGAAGGCCGGTTTCATGCTGGATTTCGGCGCGGACGGCTCCGGCCTGTTCATGAAATATCTGCGCCGCGGCTCAGGCTATTACATCGATGTCGGCGCCTGCGAGCTGGTGGCCAATGGCGGGATCAAACTGAAATCCAATGTCGAAATCGAGGAGATCACCGAGACAGGCGTGAAGTTTGTCGATGGCACCGCGCTGCCGGCGGATCTCATCGTCTATGCCACCGGCTATGGCTCGATGAATGGCTGGGCGGCGGATCTGATCAGCCAGGAGGTCGCGGACAAGGTCGGCAAGGTCTGGGGCCTGGGCTCAGACACGCCGAAAGACCCCGGCCCCTGGGAAGGCGAGCAGCGCAATATGTGGAAGCCGACGCAGCAGGAAAATCTCTGGTTCCATGGCGGCAATCTGCATCAGTCCCGGCATTACTCGCTGTATCTGGCGCTGCAGTTGAAAGCACGGATGGAGGGGCTGCCGACACCGGTTTACGGGCTTCAGAGTGTGCATCACCTGAAATAGCCCGGCCCGGGCCCCGCTTTCCCTCTGGGCGGGGCCCGGTTTTTTGAAAAAAAGCAGCAAAAACGGGTGGGGTGGCGGCAACGCTGGTGCCATCACCCCAAATCTTCGTGGGGACTTTTTGAAAAAAGTCTCCACCCCTCCGGCGGCTTTCCAACACCGCTTCGCGGTGTCGGAACCTTTGCCGCCTACGCCCGCAAAAACTTTTCCCCCCTCAGGCCTGTGCGTTTCGCAAGATCCGGTCCAGCGTCTGGAATATTCGTGGATCGGCGCATTGCGCGACGTTGAAGCGCAAAAACCCTGACGCCGTCTGCGCCGGGCTGAACACATTGCCGGGTGCGAGCACCACATCATGCGCCAGCGCCTGGCGGGCGAGCTGCGCCGCATCCACCCCTGCCGGCAATTCACACCACAGAAACATCCCCGCTTTCGGCATCATCCAGGGCCGCACGCCAATCGCCTGCAACCGCCCCGCCACCTGCCCCATCGCCGCCGCCAGCCGGGCCCGCAGCGCCTCCACATGCTTGCGCCGCCCGCCATCGCGCAGCACCGCCAGCAGCAGCTCCGCGCTCAACCGGCCGCTGGCGAAATTGGTGGCGATTTTCAGATCGATCAGCCCGTCGATCCAGCCCGGCTTCACCGCGATATAGCCCAGCCGCAGCGAAGCCGAGATGGTCTTGGAAAAACTGCCAATCTGCACCACACGCTCCAGCCCGTCGAAGGCGGCGAGGCGTGGCGAGGGCTCGGCCTCGAAATCCGCGAAAATATCGTCCTCGATGATGATCAGGTCATGCTGCTCGGCCAGCTTCAGCACACGATGCGCGCTGGCCGGGGCCAGTGCTGCGCCGGTCGGGTTATGCACGGCGCAGTTGGTGATGTAGAGGCGCGGTTTTTCCGCCGCCAGCACCTGCGCGAACGCCGCCAGATCCGGCCCCTGCGGCGTGTAGGGCACGCTCACCACCCGCACCCGATGCGCGCGCAGCAACGCCCGGAAATTGAAATAGCAGGGATCATCCACCAGCACCGTGTCGCCCGGCTCCAGCAGAAACCGGCACAGCAGATCCACCGCCTGGGTGCCGGAGTCGGTGAGCAGGATCTGCCCCGGCGCGGCCGGCACACCCTGCCCCACCAGGCGCCGCGCCAGATACTCGCGCAAGGCCGGCAGTCCGAGCGGGCTGCCATAATCCCCAGCACCGCGGCCTCCGCCCGTGCCAGCCCGCGCAACGCCCGGCGCAGACTATCCTCCGGCAGCCAGGAGGGCGGCAGCCAGCCGCAGCCGGCTTGAGCACATCAGCCGGCGTCTCCAGCGTCTGCCGCGAGACCCAGAGCGGATCGACATCGCGGTCCAGATCCGGGCCGGCTTCGGCCAGGTTCAGCGGCGGGGTGCGCCCGGCGACGTAAAACCCCGAACCCCGGCGGGATTCGATCACCCCTTCCGCCACCAGCCGGTCATACGCCTCCACCACCGTGCTTTTGGACACCCCCGCCTGCCCCGCCTGCACCCGGATGGAGGGCAGCCGCATCCCGGCCCCCAGCCCGCGCGACGCGATGCGCCCGCGTATCTCCCCGACAAGCTGCGCCACCAGGCTGGCTTCGGACATAGTGTACTCTCAACATTACCAGTACAGTTTGGTTGAATTGTACCTATCCTTATCTGGCTCCGCCAGAGGCTTTCCGGCCCTATCGGCTTTTTTCGGGCAGGAGCGACGATGAACAAGACGATGGGCGGCTTTGTCTGGGGCGGGCTGGGGATGATCTGTTTCAGCGGCTCGATGCCCGCCACCCGCGCCGCCCTGGCCGGGTTCGACCCGGTATTTCTCACTCTGGCTCGCGCCGTGCTGGCCGGGCTGCTGGCCCTGGCGGCCTTGCTGGCGCTGCGCCAGAGCCGGCCGGCGCGGGTGATCTGCTCTCGCTCGCCATCGTCGCCTTCGGGGTGGTGCTGGGCTTTCCGCTGCTCACCGCCCTGGCGCTGCGCCATATCGATGCCGCGCAATCGCAGATTTTCCTTGGCCTGCTGCCGCTCTCCACGGCTTTGTTCGGGGTGCTGCGCGGCGGTGAGCGCCCGCGCAGCGGCTTCTGGATCTTCGCGCTGCTGGGCAGCGCGTGTGTGGTGCTGGTGGCCTTGCGCCACAAGGCGCAGCTGCCGCCGGCCGGCGTGGGGCTGATGCTGGCCGCCATCCTGGTCTGTGGCCTGGGCTATGCCGAGGGCGCCAAGCTCGCCCGCCGGTTGGGCGGCTGGCAGGTGATCTCCTGGGCGCTGGTGCTGGCCCTGCCCTGGATGCTGGCGCTGGGCTGGCTCAACGCCCCGCCAGCTTCGCTGGCGTGCCCAAGGGCGCCTGGATGGGGCTGGGCTATGTCGCCTTGTTCAGCATGCTGATCGGCTTCATCTTCTGGTATCGCGGGCTGGCTTTGGGGGCATCGCCGCTGTCGGGCAGCTGCAGCTTTTGCAGCCGGCGCTGGGGCTGGCCGTCTCGGCGGTGGTGCTGCATGAGACAGTGCCGCCGACGGTGTTTGCCAGCATGGTCGCCATTGCCGCCTGTGTCGGCGGGGCGCGGCGCTTCATTTAACCCGGCCCGAGATTGCCCCGCCACGGCGCGGGGTTGTACCCTTGGGCATGGCCAGCTCCTCCCTCGCCCGCCCGTCGGCGGACCCGCACGACCTCCTGCACCGGGTCTTCGGCCTGCCCGGCTTTCGCGGCCAGCAGGAAGAGATCGTCCAGCATGTCTGCGCCGGCGGCGATGCGCTGGTGCTGATGCCAACCGGCGGCGGCAAATCCCTCTGCTACCAGCTCCCGGCTCTGTGCCGGGAGGGGGTTGGCATCGTCGTCTCGCCTTTGATCGCACTGATGCGCGACCAGGTGGCGGCGTTGCGCCAGCTCGGCGTGCCGGCGGCGGCGCTGAATTCCAGCCTCATCGCGCCCGAGCGCGCCCAGGTGCGCTCTGATCTTCGCGCCGGCCGGCTGAAGCTGCTCTACGCCGCCCCGGAACGGCTACTGATGCCGGATTTCCTGGAGATGATGGATGGCGCGCGCATCGCCCTCATCGCCATCGACGAGGCGCATTGCGTCAGCCAATGGGGGCATGATTTCCGGCCGGAATATCTGGGCCTCTCGCAGCTGGCCGAGCGCTTCCCCGGCGTGCCGCGCATGGCGCTCACCGCCACCGCCGACCCGCAGACCCGCCAGGACATTGCCCAGAGGCTGGGGCTGGAGGAGGCGCCGCTGTTCCTCTCCAGCTTTGACCGGCCCAATATCCGCTACGCCGTGCTGCGCAAGGAGGCGCCTTTGCGCCAGCTGCAGACCTTCCTGCGCGCGCATGAAGGCGAGAGCGGCATCGTCTATTGCCTCAGCCGCAACAGCGTCGAGCAGACCGCCGCCGCGCTGAACCAGCACGGCATCCGCGCGCTGCCCTACCATGCCGGGATGCCGGCCGAGACCCGCGCCGCCAACCAGGACGAATTCCTGACCACCGAGGAGGGGCTGGTGCTGGTCGCCACCGTGGCGTTCGGCATGGGCATCGACAAGCCGGATGTGCGCTTCGTCGTGCATCTGGACCTGCCCTCCAGCCTGGAGGCCTATTACCAGGAAACCGGCCGCGCCGGGCGCGACGGGCTGCCGGCGGAAACGCTGCTGCTCTATGGCATGCAGGATCTGGTGCTGCGCCGGGGAATGATCGAGCAGAGCAACGCCCCGGCTGAGATCAAGCAGGTGGAGCGGCGCAAGCTGGATTCGCTGCTGGGCGTCTGCGAGACCATCACCTGCCGGCGCCAGGCGATATTGGCGCATTTCGGCGAAACCCTAGCCCAGCCCTGCGGCAATTGCGATAATTGCATCACCCCGCCGAAACCTGGGACGGCACCATCGCCGCGCAGAAAGCCCTCTCCGCCGCCTGGCGCACCCGCCAGCGCTTCGGCGTCGGTCATCTCACCGATATTCTGCTCGGGTGAAGACCGAGAAGGTGGAGCGTTTCGAGCATGACCAGCTGCCGACCTTCGGGGTGGGCAGCGAGTTGGACCGCAAAGGCTGGGGCTCGGTGTTCCGCCAGCTGATCGTGCGCGGGGCGCTGGAGGTGGACCATGAAAATTACGGCGCGCTCTGCCTGACCGAAAGCGGCGAGGCGATCTTGCGCGGCAAGGAAAGCGTGCGGCTGCGCCAGGAAGCCACCAGCGGCACTGCGCGCGGGCTGCTGAAAAAGAAAGCCAACCGGCTGGAGGTGGCGGAGGCAGACCAGGCGCTGTTCGAGGCCCTGCGCGCCGAACGCTCGCGCCTCGCGAAGGCGCAGAACGTGCCGGCCTATGTGATCTTCCACGACGCCACCCTGGCCGCCATCGCCACCGCCCGCCCCGCCAACGCCGCCGCGCTGGCGGAGATACCGGGCATCGGCGCGTCGAAGATCGAGCGCTACGGGGCGGAGATTTTGGAGATTGTGGGGGCGGGGACGTAGCCGCCGAGATTTACCCCGCCCGCCATTGCGCTATAGCCTGCCGCCATCGCTCGAAACCTACGGACTGGTCCGATCTGACATGACAAACACGCTGCGTGGTGCCGATTATATCGCCGAATTCCTGGTCGGGCGGGGGTGAAATCCGTCTTTTTGGTGCCGGGCGGGGGAACATGTTCCTCTCCGATGCAATGGGCCAGGCCGCCGGGCTGGAGGCGGTGCCGATGCATCATGAGCAGGCCTGCGCCATGGCGGCGGAGGCCTATTCGCGGGTCACCGAGCAGGTGGGTGTCGCCCTCGTCACCTCCGGCCCCGGCGCCACCAATGCCATCACCGGCGCGGGCGAGGCCTGGGCGGAATCCTGCCCGCTGCTGATCATCTCCGGCCAGGTCAAGCGCGCCGATCTCAAGGGTGACTCCGGCCTGCGGCAGAAAGGCCCGCAGGAGGTCGATATCGTCGAGATGGTGAAGGGCATGACCAAATATGCCGTCACCGTGATGGACGGGCAGGATCTGCGCTATCATCTGGAAAAAGCCTTGCACCTCGCCACCACCGGCCGCCCCGGCCCGGTCTGGCTGGATGTACCGCTGGATATTCAGGGCGGGCCGGTCGAGCCAGCGGCGATGCGCGGCTTCACCCCCCGGCCCCCGCCCGGCAGCGCCGTTGCGCGCCGCGGCGGCGCGGATGATCGAGCTGATCAACGCGGCCGAGCGGCCGATCTTCTTCATCGGCCATGGCGTGCGCCTGGGTGGCGCCGCGACGTTGCTGAGCGAGATGATCGAAGCCTTCGGCATTCCGGTGCAGACGAGCTGGAACGCGCAGGACATGCTGCCCGCGGATCATCCGCTGAATTTCGGCAAGCCCGGCACGGTGGCGCTGCGCGCGCCGAATTTCGCCATCCAGAATGCCGATCTGCTGATCTGCATCGGCACCCGGCTGGACAATTCCCTCACCGCCTTCAATCCCGGCCGCTTTGGACGGGCCGCGCGCAAGGTGATGGTGGATGTGGACCCGGTGGAGCTGCATAAATATACCCATGAGATCGAGCTGAAAGTGCTCGCGGACGCGAAGGACTTCATCGCCGCCGCGCTCGCCGAAAAAGCCGGCCTGCAACCGCGCGACCGCAGCGCCTGGTTCGCCCGCTACGGCGAATGGAAGCGGCGCTACGCGCTGAATGGCGGCGCCCCCTGGCCGGCTTCGGGCGAGATCAGCCATTTCCATTTGATCAGCGCCTTCGCCAAGGCATTCCCGGAAAACGCGCTGGTGATGACCGGCGGCTCCGGCCTGGCGATCGAGAGCTTCTGGATGACCTTCGAGGCCAAACGCGGCCAGCGCCTATGCACCACCTCCGGCCTCGGCTCCATGGGCTACGGCCTGCCGGCGATGATCGGCGCCTGCGTGGCGCGCGGGCGGGTGCCCACCATCGGGGTGGAGAGCGATGGCAGCTTGATGATGAATTTGCAGGAGCTGGCCACCCTGCGCGGGCTCAACCTGCCGGTGCGGATGTTCATCATCAATAATCGCGGCTACGCCTCCATCCGCAACACCCAGCGCAATTACTTCAATGGCCGCTATGTCGGCACCGGGCCGGAGGCGGGGCTGTTCATGCCGGATTTCGTCGCCCTGGCGCGGGCGATGGGGCTCCCCGCTATGCGCATCGAGGACGCTGCCGATCTGGAGTCCGGCATCGCCCACGCGCTGGCGCAGCCCGGCCCGTTCATCTGCGATATCAGCGTCACGCCGGATGAATCGCTCTGGCCGAAAGCTATCGCGGTGCCGCAGGCGGACGGCACGCTGCTCTCGATGCCGCTGGAGGACATGACGCCGCTGCTGCCACGGGAGGAGCTGCGGGCGCAAATGCTGGTCGGGCTGACCGAAGAATCAGAAAAAATCGTCCTCTGATCCCTCACCCACCGCGCATTGACAGCACGGCGCCGACCCCCCACCCTCCTGGCCAACGGCCGGCCTGAAGGCAGAGCGAATTGAGGGTGCCAAAGACAACATGGGCTTGAAAACATGGGTTTGAAATCATGGGATCGGCAGCGCCGTGAGCGCCAGGCGCGGCTTGATGCGGCGGCACCCCTCGCCCAGGGCAAGATCGTCCCCACGGCACGGGTCAGCGCCCTGCTGCGCGCCCTCATCCGCCCCGGGGACCGGCTCTGCCTGGAGGGCGACAACCAGAAGCAGGCGGATTTCCTGGCCGATGCGCTGGCGGCGCTGGACCCGGCCGAGATCCATGATCTGCACATCGTGCAGTCCGGCGTGGTGCTGCAGGCGCATCTGGATCTGTTCGAGCGCGGCCTCGCCCGCAAGCTGGATTTCTCCTATTCCGGCCCGCAAAGTGCCGCCATCGCCCGCGCTTTGGATGCCGGCAAAATCGAGCTTGGCGCGGTGCACACCTATATCGAGCTGTTCGCCCGCTATTTCATGGATCTCACCCCGAATGTCGCGCTGATCGCGGCGGTGCAGGCGGACCATGAGGGCAATCTCTATACCGGCCCGAATACCGAGGACACGCCGACCATCGTCGAGGCCACCGCCTTCAAATCCGGCATCGTGGTGGCGCAGGTGAACAAGCTCGTCGACAAGCTGCCCCGCGTCGACATCCCCGGCAGCATGGTGGATTTCGTCATCGAGGCGGACCGGCCCTTCTATGTCGAGCCGCTCTTCACCCGCGACCCCGCCGCCATCACCGAGGTGCAGATTTTGATGGCGATGATGGCGCTGAAGGGCATCTACGCGCCCTATGGCGTGCGCCGGCTCAATCACGGCATCGGCTTTCCCACCGCGGCGATCGAGCTGATCCTGCCGACCTATGGCGAGGCGCTGGGGCTGCGCGGCAAAATCGCCACGCATTTCGCCCTCAACCCGCACCCGACGCTGATCCCCGCCATCGAAACCGGCTGGGTGGAGCAGGTACATTGCTTCGGCAGCGAGGTGGGAATGGACCAGTATATGTCCGCCCGGCCGGATATCTTCTTCCTCGGCCAGGATGGCACGCTGCGCTCCAACCGGCTGATGTGCCAGACCGCCGGGCTCTATGCCTGCGACATGTTCATCGGCTCGACCTTGCAGATCGACCTCGCCGGCAACAGCTCCACCTTCACCAATGGCCGCATCGCCGGCTTTGGCGGGGCGCCGAACATGGGCGCGGATGCGCGCGGCCGCCGCCATGCCTCGCCGGCCTGGATGCAGGCCGGACAGGAGGCCGCCGGCGAGGCCGGCAGCCTGGTGCGCGGGCGCAAGCTGGTGGTGCAGATGGTGGAGACCTTCGGCGAAAAGCTGGTGCCGCGCTTCGTCGAGGAGTTGGACAGCGTGCGCATGGCCCGCGACCTCAAGCTCGATCTCGCCCCGGTGATGATCTATGGCGACGATGTCACCCATATCGTCACCGAGGAAGGCATCGCCAACCTGCTGCTCTGCCGCAGCACAGAAGAGCGCGAACAGGCGATCCGCGGTGTCGCCGGCTTCACCCCGATCGGGCGCGGGCGCGACCGGGCGGTGGTGGAGCGCTTGCGCGCCCGCAAGGTGATCCAAAGGCCGGAAGATCTCGGCATCTCGCCGCTGGACGCCACCCGCCAGCTGCTGGCGGCGCGCTCGGTGCAGGATCTGGTCGCCTGCTCCGGCGGGCTGTACCGGCCGCCGGCGAAATTCAGGAATTGGTAGGAGAACCGCGATGGAGCAGTTCCAGATCCGCATCGAGCCAGCCCGCCCCGCGCCGGGTGGGCGCCGTTTGGCCAGCCTTGGCGTCAACGCCTCCGGCAATCTCGAATTGCTGGTCGAGCGCAGCCTGCCGCCCGGCGAGGCGGTGTTTGACATCGCCACCGCCGCCACCGGTTTTCGGGATTTGTGGGAGGCGGTGATCAGTGATCTCTGTGCGCGCCTGCCGGTCGGCGGGCTGCATTTTTCCATCAATGATGGCGGGGCGCGGCCGGATGTGGTCGGGCTGCGGCTGATGCAGGGGGCCGCGCTGATGGAGCAGCCGGCATGAACGCACCCGGTATGAACGCGCAGAGCGATTATTATTACGAGGCCTCCGCCCGCGAGCGCGCGCAAGGTCTGCTCGACCCTGGCAGCTTCACCGAATTCATGGGCCCGCAGTCACGCTGCCTCAGCCCGCATCTGGCGCAATTCAACCTCACCGGCGCCTTCGATGACGGCATCATCATCGGCGCCGGCCTGCTGCAGGGCATGCCGGTCTATGTCGCAGCACAGGAGGGGCGGTTCATGGGCGGCGCCTTTGGCGAGCTGCACGGGGCCAAGCTGGTCGGGCTGCTGCGCGCCGCCGCCGCGCAAAAGATCACCGCCGTGCTGCTGGCGCTGGATACGGGCGGGGTGCGGTTGCAGGAGGCCAATGCCGGCGAGATGGCGATTTCCGAGGTGCTGCGCGCCATCGTCGCGGCGCGCCGCGCCGGGGTGGCGGTGATCGCGCTGGTCGGCGGGCGGGCCGGGGCGTTCGGCGGCGGCGGCATCATCGCCGCCAGCTGCAGCCGCATCATCGTCTCCGGCCATGGCCGCATCAGCGTCAGCGGTCCGGAAGTGATCGAGACCAACAAAGGTGTGGAGGAGTTCGACTCCAAGGATCGCGGGCTGGTCTGGCGGGTCACGGGCGGGCGCTCGCGCGCGCTGCTCGGCGGCGCGGATGCCTATGTCGCGGACCGTATCTCCGCCTTCCGCGATGCCGCCCTGGCGCAGATCCCCAACGCCCCGCCCTTCACACTGGAGAGCCTGCAGGCCGAACAGGCGCGGCTGAGCCAGCGCCTCGCCGCCTATGGCGTCTGCCGGGATGCGACCGAGATCTGGCGCCAGGCCGGGCTCGAGACGCCCGCACCTGTCGCGGATCTCTCTGAGGCGGATTATGCTGGCCTCTCTCGCCTTCCGGAGGCCGACCATGACGCGCGATGAGCTGCTGACCGCCCTGTTTCCCGCCGGCTGCAGCATCCAACCCGGCGGCTTCGGCACGCTGCGCGGCATGGCCGAGTTGCCGGGCACCGGGCGGGTCGAGATCATCGGCATCGAGGCCGGCACGCCGCTGGGCATCGAGGGCGCGCTGATCCTCTCCGGCCATGTGCTGGATCTGGTCGCCGCCGCAAGCCGGGCGCCGCTGCTGGTGCTGGTGGATACCGCCGCCCAGGAGATGGCCCGGCGCGAGGAGCTGCTGGGGCTGAATGAGGCGCTGGCGCATCTCGCCAAATCCCTGGCCCTGGCCGCCGAGACAGGCATGTTCACGCTCGGGCTGCTCTATGGCCGCGCCGCCGCCGGCGCCTTCATCGCCACCGCCCTCTCCACCCAGATGCTGGTGGCGCTGCCGGATGCCTATCCCAGCGTGATGGACCTGCCCTCCATCGCCCGCGTCACCAAGCTCAAGCTGGAGACGCTGGAGGCGCTGGCGCAGACCACGCCGATCTTCGCCCCGGGCTTGAGCCGCTATTCGCCACCGGGCGATCGCCGAGATCTGGCCGCCGGAGGCGCTGGCCGCGCGGCTGGCCGCCACCCTCGCCGCGCCGCCGCCGCGCGCGGATACGCGTGACGCTCTGGGTCAGGCCAGGGGCGGGCGCAAGCGGGCGCATGACATCGCGGCACAGGTGATGGCGCAAGCCGCCGCGCATGGCTGAAGCGCCCGGCTGGCCGCGCCACGCGCTGGTGCGGGTGGCGCCAGCCGCCTGGGCGGCGGCGCTGGACGGGCATGCGCAAGCCGGGCTGGCGCTGCTGCAAGGCTGGGCTGCGCAAGGCTGGCCGGCGATCATCCGCCGCCCGCAACCTTGCGACGCGCCAGGGCTGGTGCCGCTGGGCGTGCCCTTGCCGCCGGCGCAGGGCAAGCAGCGCATCGCCCTGGCCGTGCCGGCCAGCGCCATCCTCACCACCACCCCGCCGCCGCCGCTGGCGCAGGCCGCCATAGCCGCCCCGCCCAGCTGGCAGCCGCGCATCGCGGCCCTGCTGGCGCTTGCCACCCAATACGGCATCGTCCCCGCCTGTTTCGGCGGGCTGGCCTGGCAGCATCTCACCGGCCTCGCCTATCTCAGCCCGTCCTCGGACCTCGACACGCTCTGGCCGCTCAACACCGCCGACATGGCGCCGGGTTTGGCCGCCGATTTGGCGCAGGCGGCGGCGGGGCCCGGCCCGCAGCTGGATGGCGAATTGCTCTTCCCCGGTGGCATGGCCGTGAACTGGCGTGAATTCCACGCCGCCGGCCCGGATGACATGCTGCTGGTGAAAGAGGCGCGGCGCGCCCGGCTGCTGCCGCGCGTCACCTTGATGCAGGCGGCATGAACGCCCCGCGCCCCACCCACGCCCCGGCTTTAGCGCCCGAGGCCATCGGCGCCGCCGCCAGCCGGGCGCTGCTGCGTGAACTGGCCGTCTGGCCCAAGCCGGGCCTGGTCAGCCACCGGGATTCCGGCAGCCATCGGGACATGGACGCCGCGACCTTGCGCGCCAGCGCCCTCACTCTACGCCCCTTCTTCACCGCCCTGGCGGCGGCGGGCCAAGCGGGTGCGGCGATGGACTGGCTGCGCGCCATCGGGCTGCAAGCCGAGGCGGCGATGCTGCGCGCCACCGGCGGCGTCAACACCCATCGCGGCGCGATTTTCGGGCTCGGCCTGCTCGCCGCCGCCGCCGGCAGCGGCGCTGCCCCCGCCACGCTGGGCCGGGTGGTGGCGGCGCGCTGGGGGCGGCCATCGGGCGCGGGCCGGTGCCTTTGTTCAGCCATGGCAGCCAGGCGCTGCGCCGCTACGGCGCCGGCGGCGCCCGGGCGGAGGCGATGGCCGGGTTTCCCTCGGTCTATGAGATCGCCCTGCCGGCCCTGCGCAGCGCCGCCAGCGCCCAGGAGGGTGCGGTGCAGGCCTGCTTCGCCCTCATCGCGCAGGTGAGCGACACCAATCTGCTGCATCGCGGCGGGGCGGACGGGGCCCGCTTCGCCGCCGCCCAGGCCGCGGACTTCCTGGCCACAGGCGGCGTCCATGCCCCTGGCTGGCAGGCTCGCGCCGCCAGCGTGCATGACGCCTTCGTCGCCCGGCATCTCAGCCCCGGCGGCTGCGCCGATCTGCTGGCGATGGCGCTGTTCATCGACGCGCTCGCCCGGCCATGACCCCGCCCGCCTTTCTCTGCGCCGGCCAGGGCGGCCAGCACCCCGCCATGTTCGGCCCGCTGGCGCAGGCACCCGAGGCTGAACCCGTGTTCGCCGCCGCCGCCAGCCTGCTGGGCGAAGACCCGCGCAGCCTGGTGGCGCGGCCCGGGGCGGATCTGTTCTCCGGCCGCGTTGCGCAAATCCTCTGCTGCACCCAGGCCCTCGCCGGCTGGGCCGCGCTCGCCCCGGCGCGCGGCTTACTGGCGGGCTACAGCATCGGCGAGCTGGCCGCCTGGGGCTGCGCCGGGATATTCGATGCCCCAACCACGCTGCGCCTGGCCGCGACGCGCGCCGAACTGATGCGGGACGCCGCCCCGCCCGGCCATGGGCTGGCGGCGATCCTCGGGCTGGACCGGACGCTACTGGACCCGCTGCTGACAGCCCACGGCGCCGTCATCGCCATCGTTAACGCGGCAGATCATGTCGTCGTCGGCGGGGCGGATGAAAGGCTGGCGGCCCTGTGCGAAGCGGCCCTGGCGCGGGGCGCCGGGCGGGCGGTGCGCCTGCCGGTTGCCGTACCCGCCCACACCCCGTTTCTGCAGGACGCCGTTTCCCCCTTCGCGGCCGCCCTGCGCGCCGCCGGGCCGCGCCCGCCCCGGCCAGGGTTGCGCCTGCTGGGCGGGCTGGATGGGCGGCCGGTCTTCGATCTCGACGCGGGTATCGACGCGCTGGCCCGCCAGCTTGCCGCGCCGATCAACTGGGCCGCCTGCCTCGATGGCTGCGCGGCCAGCGGCGCCACCCGCGTGCTGGAGTTCGGCCCCGGCCGCGCGCTCGCCCACATGGCCGCGCCGCTCTTTCCCGGCGGCGCGGCGCGCGCGCTTGAAGAGTTCCGCAGCCTCGCCGGCATCACGGGCTGGCTTGCTGGATAGGCAAAAAAAATGCCGGCTGACGCCGGCATTTTTCGTGATGCGCGCGGTGCTCAGTAATCCGCGTTCATGTCGATCTTGGTGGTATCCGGCGTCATCAGAATGGCGATGATCGCCGCCAGCGCATACACCATCACGATCCCACCGATATAGAGATAGGCGTGATGAATGCCGAGATCCTTCAGGATCTGCCCGGCGATGATCGGCAGCAGGCCGCCGCCATAGACCTGGCTGATCTGATAACCGGCACTCGCCCCGGAGGCGCGATAGCGGGTCGGGAAATTCTCGGTGTAGAAGGTCGGGATCGCGCCATAGCCGAAGCCGAACACGAAGCCGAAGCCGATGATTTCCGCGATCGCCGCCAGATAGATGTTCTGGGTGTTGATCAGATAGAAATACGGAATGATGAAGACCAGGAACACCACGGCGGAAATCAACAGCACGGTGCGGCGGTTGATCTTATCCGCGAGCAACGAGCCGATGACCATGAACACCAGCATGAAGGCGGCGGCGATCAGCCCGATCACTTCCGCCTGCGTCGCGGTGAAGCCGACAGCTTTCATGTAGCTGGTGCCGAACACGAAGGAGAGGAAGAAGGCGCCGGAGAACATCGCATTCACGAAGGAGGTGCGGATGATGCGCAGCGGCATCTCGCGCCAGACCCGCGCGGCCGGGAAGTCCAGCACATGGCTCTTGTCGCGCAGCTTGTCGAACAGATAGCTGTCCTCGGTGCGCGAGCGGATCAGGATGCCGACGATGGCGACCAGGAAGCCGATGAAGAAGAAGATGCGCCAGCCCCAGGCGATGAAATCCGCAGGGCTCATCAGCGATTTCACGAACAGCACCGAGGTGAAGCCGAGAATCAGCCCGATCGGAATCGCAAACCCGACCCAGGCGCCCCAGAAGGCGCGGTGCTTGGTGTTGGCGGCCTGCTCGACCACCCAGGTGGAGGCGGTGCCAAACTCGGCGCCGAAGCTGATGCCCTGGCAGAGACGGAAAATCACCAGCAGCACCGGTGCGACCACGCCAATGGAGGCGTAGGTCGGCGTCAGCCCGATGGCGAGGGTGGAAATACCCATCAGCACCAGCGCCCAGACCAGCGCATCCTTGCGCCCATATTTATCGGCGATATTGCCGAAGATGAAGGCGCCAAGCGGGCGGATGATGATGCCCAGACCATAGACGCCGATCGCGGCGGCCACCGCGGCCAGCCCCGGCAGCTTGAAGAACAAACCGCCCCAGATGGTGGCGGCGGTGATGCCGGTGACCAGAAAGTCATATTGTTCGATGACCGATCCGATCAAGCTGGCAACAGCAACCTTGCGGATCTGCTCGGCACTCGGCACGACGAGGCTTTCGCTCATACTCCCCCTTATTACGAAAAATATATCTTGGGAAAAGCGATAACCCCAAATAAAGCCGCGCGCCAGAGATTTACCCGGCGCGCGCGCATGACAATTTGGGCAAGTTTGCACCGCAGCACAGCCGAATGGCCCCGCTACGCTGGCTCAACCAGCTTCGCGCTGCTCCCGGGCATTGCGCAGCAGGGCGGCGAAACGGTAGAGCCCGTGCACGAATTTGCTGTAGGGCATGGTCACGAAAAACCCCAGCACCAGGCCGAGATGCACGCACAGCGTTACCCCCTGGGCGCTGGTGCCGCGCAGGGCCAGCAACAAAAGCCCGGTCGCGGCAATCAGCAACAGCAGCAGCAACAGCCCGGCGTCCGCCCCCAGCAACTCACGCGCCTGCGGTTCCTGGTCCGCCTGCAATTTCACCCAGAGCAGCCCGGCACAACCGAAGATGATGCCGATGCCACCAGCCAGCCCCAGCAGCACCGGCAGGCTCAGCAACGGGTAGGGTGCGGGCCAGCCGAGGATCAGATCCTCAAAGGCGCCGACGCTGGTGGCGGCAAAGCAGAGCAGAAACCCGTAGGCCATCAGATGATGCAGATGCCGGCGTGTGGTGGAAAAGCTGCCATCCTTGTCATTGCAGCCATGGCCGTTGCCGCCGAAATAGCGCAGGCTGGCGGCATCCTTGCAGGCCTGGCGCAGATCCTTCACGCTCCAGCCACGCGTGCCGCTGGCCTTCCAGTAGGAGGCCAGCCCCATGCCCATCGCCAGCACCGCGAACAGCCCGGCGGCCAGCGCCGTCAGCGTCATCACCGCTTTCGGGATGATCAGGTAGAATCCAGCCCCCGGCGTCACTGGCAGAACACCGAAGATCGTCCCCGGCGATTGCAGCAGGAAAGTCAGCAGCAGCACCAGCGCGATGCCGCCCGCCATCGCCAGCGACGTCACCAGCCCGTTGCGGGCGAAGGCCCGGCCCAGCGGCGCCGGCCAGGCATGTTCGGCATAGCTCTCCTGGCGCAGCAGCGCGAAGCTGCGGGCGACATTGATGCCGAATTCATGCGGCGGCGCATATTGGCAGGCATAGTAACAGCCTTTGCAGCCATGGCAGAGATTGGCGAGGTAGGAGAGATCACCCGCGGCGAAATCGCGATGCAGCTCCATCGCCGGAAACACCGCGCAGAACCCTTCGCAATAGCGGCAGGCATTGCACACTTCCATGGCGCGGCGGCTATCGGCCATCGCCGGGCTCTCGATCATTTCAACGCTGGACATTGCGCGCCGCCTCCTTGCCCGCGATGCGGCCAAACACCGTGCCGATCGCCATGCCGAACCCCGCCAGATAGCCTTTGCCGAGAATGCTGCCGGCCATGATTTCCCCCGAAGCGTAGAGATTTTCCATCACACCGCCATCCTGCATGATCACTTCCGCGCGCTCATTCACCTTCACGCCGAGATAGGTGAAGGTGATCCCCGGCCGCAGCGGATAGCCGATGAAAGGCGCTTGCAAAATCGGCCGCGCCCAGTTGGTCTTTGGCGGTTCCAGCCCTTGCGTATGCACGCCGTCGAGCCTGGAGCTGTCGAAATCGCCGGGCACGCAGGCGGCATTGTAGGCGGCCACGGTCGCTTCCAAAGCCGCGGGCTCCAGGCCCAGCTTTTCCGCCAGCGCGGCGATGCTGTCCGCCTTGATCGCCGGAAATACCGACGGCATGAAGAGTTTTTCCGCCTGGCTGTCGATGATGCTGTAGGCGACCTGGTCCGGCTGCTGCGCCACCAGCCGCCCCCAGATCGCGTAGCGCTTCGGCCAGACATCCTCGCCCTCATTATAGAAACGCTGGCCATGCTTGTTGACGACGATGGAAAACGGCACGCAATCCAAACGGGTGGCGATGCCGCCATCGAATTTCGGCGCCCGGCCATCGATGGCCACGGCATGGCATTGCGTCGGATCACCGACCGAGGCGATGCCCTGGTCCAGCAGATGACGCAGCACCCGCCCCTGCGCGTAGGGCGTGCCGCGGATCAGGAAATTCTCCGCCTGTGGCCCCCAGGCCTGTTTCAGCCACTCGATATTCGCCTGAAAGCCGCCGGACGCGGCGATCACGACCTTGCCCGCCACCTCCAGCGGAAACCCCTTGCAGACGACCTTCAGCCGCCGCACCCGGCGGCCCTCAAGGGCCACTTCGGTGACCTGGGTGTCGTAGAGCACCTCCACCCCCAGCGCCTCGGCGGTGGCATAATAGGCGTTCAGCAACGCCTTGCCGCCGCCCAGGAAGAACGCGTTGGTGCGCGAGAGGTTCAGCGTGCCGGTCAGCGAGGGCTGAAATTTCACCCCGCAGCGCGCCATGAAGGGCAGCGCCTCCTGGGTGGCGCGGATGGTCAGCCGCGCCAGCGCCTCATCGGTCTGGCCCCCGGTCACCCGCAGCAGATCGTCCCAGTACTCATCTTCCAGATAGGACTCGGTCAGCACCGAGGTGGGGGCGGCATGCATGGCGCGGATATTTCGCGTGTGGCGGGAATTGCCGCCGCGCATCGCCTTTGGCGCGTGTTCCAGCACCAGCACGCTGGCCCCGGCCAGCCGCGCCTCCAGGGCGGCGGTGAGGGCCGCGTTGCCGCCGCCAATCACCACAATGTCGTAACGCAGGGCTTTCTGATCCATCCCGGCCTCGCCTTTGTATGCAGTTGCATACAATTATCGGCGATAGCCTTGTCCTGTCAATCCGCCGGCTCATCGCGCCGCCGCGCATCAGGCCCGCCCCCGCCGCACGCCCGCCTGGGGTGGGCAGGCCGGCGCACAGCCCCGGCAGCCTCAAAATGCCCGCAAGTCAGCCGGTGAAGCGCTGCTGCAAAAGCTGGATGCGGGTCTTGAAGGCATTGCGGATATGCTCCCGCGCCGCCGCCTCCGCTCCCTCCGGATCCCGCGCGGCAATGCGCGCGACGATGGCGGCATGGTCCTCCACCGACGACGCCCCCCGCCCCGGCGCGCCCAGCGTGGTGCCCGGCAGCAACGCCAGCGACAGGCGCAGATTTTCCAGCGCCTGGGCCAGATACTGGTTGCGCCCGGCATCGCGCAGCTGCTGGTGGAAGGCCCGGTTGGTACGCGCCAGCATGACGGCATCCTCGATGCGGGCACGGTCCGCCGCCACCATCTCCTCCAGCACGCTGATCTCGATGGCCGAGGCATGCTGCGCCGCCAGCCGCGCCGCGGTGCCTTCCAGCACCTCCCGCAGCGCGTACAGCTCGGCGATCTGGTTATAATCCAGCGAGGTGACGGCCATGCCCTGATGCGGCTCATGGGTGATCAGCCCCTGCTGCTCCAGCCGCTTCAGCGCCTCGCGGATCGGCGTACGGCTGAGCGCGAAACGCTGCGCCAGCTCGGTCTCGCGCAGCCGGGTGCCGGCCGGCAGGGCGCCGTTCTCGATGCCTTCCAGCAGCAGCTCATAGGCATCGCGGCCGCTGGAGCGGCTGGGTTTGCGGGCGATATTGTCTTTCTGCGCGGCCATGGAAACGCCTCTGCTGTGCGCCCCGCTTATGCCGCCGGGGCGCGCCGGTTTCAAATCCGGCGCTGGCGGATCTCGATGGTGATGTGCGAGAGCCCCTCAAACCCCTCCAGCCGGGCGCGGTAGAAATCCTCATCCCGGCCTTTGGCGCTGGCAACCGACAGGATCGCCCCCAGATGCCCCGGCCCCAGCCGCCAGAGATGCAGGTCCAGCACCTCGTCTCCGGCGCGGTTGACGATGCCGCGAATGGCGCGCTCCATCTTCTGGTCCGGGATCATGTCGAGCAGAATGGCGCCGGTATCGCGCAGCAGCCCGTAGGACCAGCTAAGGATCACCACCGCCCCCAGCACGCCGACCAGCGGGTCCATCCACACCCAGCCAAAGGCGCGTGCCAGCAGCAGCCCGATGATCACCGCCAGCGAGACGGCGGCATCCGCCGCCACATGCACCAGGGCGGCGCGCATGTTATTGTCCCGCCCGGCATGGTGGTGATGATCATGGTCATGGTCATGATCGTGGCCGTGACCGTGGCTATGGCCGTGATGGTGATGATGCCCGCCGGAGAGCAGCCAGGCGCTGGCGATATTCACGACCAGCCCCAGCCCCGCGATCGGCAGCGCCTGCGCGAAATCGATCGGCACCGGAGAAAAAAACCGGCCCACCGCCTCGTAGAAGATCAACAGCGCGATCATCGCCAGGATGATGGCGCTGGTGAAGCCGGCAAGATCGCCCAGCTTGCCGGTACCAAAGGAAAAGCGCGGATCGCGCGCATGGCGCCTGGCATAGCGATAGGCCAAAGCCGCCAGCAGCAGCGCCCCGGCATGGGTGCTCATATGCAGCCCATCCGCCACCAATGCCAGCGAGCCGAACAGCCAGCCGCCGACAATCTCCAGCAGCATCATCGCGCCGCACAGCGCGATCACCCACCAGGTGCGGCGCTCGCTATTGGCATGGTCCGCACCCAGAAACACATGCTCATGCGCCAGGCTGTTGCTCTCGCTCATTTCAGATAAGTCCTCACGATTTCCAGAAGCTGCGCCGCCGCGTCGCGGTCCAGCGCGCCAGGATGGGCGGCCTCATCGACCAGATGGTTCTGCACATGGTCCTCGACCACCACCGCCATCAGCCCGGCGGTGGCGCCGCGCATCGCGGCGATCAGATGCATCACCGTCTCGCACCCCGCCTCGCTCTCCAGCGCCCGCTCGATCGCCTCGACCTGGCCGCGGATGCGCCGCACCCGCGCCAGCAGGCGCTGCTTGTCTTTCACCGCATGCGTCATCCCGGCGCCATAGCATACCCCCCTACCCTATTCAACGCCCCGGGTGGCGGGCGGCCTCACCGCCCCCCTGCCCCCGCGCCGGGATACAAGCCGCCGGCCAAACCCGCTGCCGCCAGCGCGTTGACGGGCAGCGGCGCGCACGATAACGCACCCGCAAGGTCCGCGAACGGGCCGTTGACGCCAGAGGCAAAAGAAAAAAGATGCAGAGTTTGCAACCAGGCGACATCGCCTGGGTTTTGATGTGCACGGTGCTGGTCCTGCTGATGACGGTGCCGGGGTTGGCGCTGTTCTATGCCGGCATGGTCCGCAAGAAGAACGTGCTGGCCACCATGATGCAATCCTTCATGCTGTGCGCGCTGGTGAGCGTGCTCTGGATGCTGGCGGGCTACTCCCTCGCCTTCGGCCCGGCAATGGCTGGATCGGCGATGGCTCGCGCCTGTTGCTGGCGGGCCTCGCCAATGGCTGGGACAAGCCCTTCACCATCGCCGCCGGCACCCCCTTCGCGGTGCAGACCGGCATTCCTGAGAGCGTCTTCCTGATGTTCCAGATGAGCTTTGCCATCATCACCCCGGCGGTGGTCACCGGCGCCTGCGCCGACCGGATGAAATTTTCCGCCCTGCTGGTGTTTTTCACCTTCTGGTCGCTACTGGTCTATGCGCCGCTGGCGCATTGGGTGTGGTCGCCGAATGGCTGGCTGGCGCGGCTTGGCCTGGCGGATTTCGCCGGCGGCACGGTGGTGGAAATCAATTGCGGCGTCACCGGGCTGGTCTGCGCGCTGATGCTCGGCAAGCGGCTGGGCTATGGCCAGGAGAACATGGCGCCGTGGAATCTCAGCTATGCGGTCATCGGCGCCTCGCTGCTCTGGGTCGGCTGGATGGGCTTCAATTCCGGCGGCGCGATGGGGGCCAACCCGCGCGCCGGCATGGCCGTGCTGGCCACCCAGATGGCCGCCGCCGGCGCCACACTGGCCTGGGCCGGGGTGGAATGGGTGCTACGCGGCAAGCCCTCTGTGCTGGGGGCAATCTCCGGGGCGGTGGCCGGGCTGGTCGCGATCACCCCGGCCAGCGGCTATGTGCTGCCCGGCCCGGCCTTGCTGATCGGCCTCGTTGCCGGGGCGGTATGTTTCTGGACAGCGACCGAGCTGAAGCATAAATTCGATTACGATGACAGCCTGGATGCGTTCGGCGTGCACGGCATTGCCGGCATCATCGGCACGCTCGCCACCGGCTGGTTCGCCTTCGGCCCGCTCTCCAACAATGCGGCCATTGGCGGGCTGCATCTGCTGGGCGTGCAGGCGCTGGGCGTTGGCGTGGCCATTCTGTACTGCGCCGCGGTCAGCTGGGTGCTGCTGAAACTCACGGATCTGCTGGTCGGGCTGCGTGTCAGCCGCGAGGAAGAGCGCGAAGGGCTGGATGTGGTTCTGCATGGCGAGCAGATCTTCTGACGCAAAGCCGCCCCAAAACGCCGCGCCGCCTCAGCCCGAGCGGGTGAAGCGCAACACATTGCCGGGCGGCGAAGCGCGCAGCAGCTCCGAAACCTTGGCCCGCAGCTCCTCCTCCTGGAAGGGCTTGCGGATGATCTGCGCCTCGCCGACCCCATCCAGCGAGGTGAGATCGACATAGCCGGTGACGAACAGCACCTTCAGCCCCGGCCGCAAGGCCTGGCCCTCCCGCGCCAGCTCCACCCCGCTCATCCCCGGCATGGCGAAATCCGCCACCAGCAGATCCACGCGCTGCTTCGTCCGCAAAATCGCCAACGCCTCGGCTCCGCTGGCGGCCTCCGTCAGCCGATAGCCAGCCTCGCCCAGAACCGTGCTGGTCACCTCGCGCACTTGCGGATCATCATCCACCACCAGCACCGTCTGCCCGGCCTGCGCCGCCGGAACGGGGGCATGCGCCGCCGCGTCCGGCCCGGCTTCCTGCGCCGTCTGCGTACGCGGCAGAAATACCGAGATGGTGGTGCCAACCCCGATCCGCGTCTCGATATTCACCCCGCCGCCGGACTGCGCGGCGAAGCCATAAACCTGTGCCAGCCCCAGCCCTGAGCCCTTGCCCACCTCCTTGGTGGTGAAGAACGGTTCGAACGCCTTGGCCAGCACCTCCGGGCTCATGCCGGTGCCGGTATCGCGCACCGAGAGCATCACATAATCCCCCGGCGGCGGCTCCTCCGGGCGCTGGCGCGGGCCGGTGCGGCTGACATTCGCCGTCTCCAGCGTCAGCGTGCCGCCCACCTCTATCGCATCGCGGGCATTGATCGCGAGGTTGAGGATGATCAGCTCGATCTGGGTCGGATCGACCAGCGCGCTCCACAAATCCGCGCGCAGATTCGTCTCGATGCGAATGGAGCCGCCCATCGTGCTTTGCAGCAGCTCGCGCATGCCCTGCACCGTCTCGTTCAGATCCACCGCCTTCGGCTCCAGCCGCTGACGGCGGGAGAAGGCGAGCAGCTGCGCGGTCAGCGAGGCGCCGCGCTCGGCCGCGCTGCGCATAGTCTGCAAACGCTGCAGGAATTTATCATCCTCGGCGGTTTTCAGCCGGCGCTCGGCGAAGCCGATATTGCCGAGAATCACAGTGAGCAGATTGTTGAAATCATGCGCCACGCCGGAGGTGAGCTGGCCCACCGCCTCCAGCCGCTGCATCTGCCGCAGCGTCTCCTCCACACGCTGGCGCTCCTCGATCTGCGCCGCCAGCTCGGCATTACGCTCGGCCAGGGCGATCCGCGCCTCGCGCTCGGCGGTCACATCCCGCCCGGCGAGATAGACCGCCCCCTCCTCCGCCACCGCCCCCCAGGAAATCCAGCGCCAGCCGCCATTCTGGTGGCTGAACCGGTCCTCCCGGCGCGGCGGCTTGCGGCCATCGCGCAGCTCTTGCAGCACCTCCGCCAGCCCGTCGCGATCCTCCGGATGCAGCAGCAGGCTCAGCAGGCAGCCATCCAGCCGGCCTTCCTGATAGCCAAGCAGGCTCTCCCAGGCCGGGTTGGCGCGGCGAATGCGCCCGCCCAGATCGACCACGGCGAACAGCTCGTCGCTCAACCGCCAGATCCGGTCGCGCTCGGCGGTGCGGATCGCCACCTGGCGCTCCAGCTCCTGCGCCTCGGCGCGCATGATCTCCTGGGCGTGGCGCTCCTCGGTAATGTCGCGCACCACCCCCACCAGCCGCAGGCTGCGCGTGGTATCGGCCAGCGCCTGGCCATGCACGGCCACCCAGCGCAAGGCGCCGCCGGGCAGGGTGATGCGGATATCCTGCTGCACCCGCGCGGTCTTGCCGGATTGCCCCTCCAGCGCCGCGCGCAGCGCCGCGAACAAGGCCGCGCCATCTTCCTCGTGGCAGCGCGCGCGCAAAAATTCCAGGCTCAGCTCGTCCTGCGGGCCGGCGCCGAAAATCCAGCGCGCGGTGTCGTCCCAGCGCAGCGTCTCGCTCTCCGGGGCATATTCCCACAAGCCCAGCTTCGCCGCCTCGGCGGCGAGGCGGGCATTCATCTCGCTGCGCTCCAGCGCCGCCAGCGCGTCCCGGCGCTCGCCGCGCTCGCGTGCCTGGTCCAGCGCCCGGCGCACCGCCGGGGCGACGCGCGAGAGATTACGCTTCAGCACATAATCCAGCGCCCCCAGCTTCAGCGCATTGGTGGCGAATTCCTCCCCCACCACGCCGGAAACGAACACGAAGGGCAGATGCGGGCGCAGCTCCTGGGCGATGGCCAGCGCGCTCAGCCCGTCGAAATCCGGCAGCGAATAATCCGCCAGCACCACATCATGCGTATCGCGCTTCAGCGCCGCGCGAAAATCCGCCTGGGTGGCGACGCAGGTGATCTCCGCCTCCAGCTCCGCCTTGCGCAGATGCGCCGCCACCAGCTCGGCATCGACCGCGCTATCCTCTAGCAGCAGAACCCGAACCGGCGTCTCAGATGCCATTGGATCGCGCACCCGGCGGCGGCTCGTTCAAAATCGCCCAGAACATCCCCAGATCCTGGATCGCCTCGAAAAACGCGTTGAAGTCCACCGGCTTCACCACGAAGGCGTTCACCCCCAGCTCATAGCTGCGCAAAAGGTCGCGCTCCTCGCGCGAGGAGGTCAGCATCACCACCGGGATCTGGCGCTGCATCGGGTCGGACTTCACCTTCTCCAGCACCTCCAGCCCATCCACCTTCGGCAGCTTCAGATCCAGCAGCACCACCGCCGGGTCGCCCGGCACGCGGTTCTCGTGGGCGCCGCGCGCATAGAGATAATCCAGCGCCTCCGCCCCGTCCCGCGCCACCACGATCTCGTTGGCGAGCTGGCATTTGGCCAGCGCCGCGAGCGTCAGCTCCAGATCCCTCGGATTGTCCTCGACCAGCAAAATAGGTCGCAAATCAGCCACTTATCGTCTTCCTTTTGTCATGCCCAGCCTCGGGTAGCACGAAACTGAAGCGCGCGCCCTTGCCTGGCTCACCGTGCGCCTCGACCGTGCCGCCATGGCGCTCGACAATCCGTTTCACCAGCGCCAGCCCGATGCCGGTGCCCTCAAACTCCTCAATCCGGTGCAGCCGCTGGAACACCCCGAACAGCTTGCCGGCATAGGCCATCTCGAAGCCGACGCCATTATCCTCCACCCAGTAGCGGATTTTGCCGCCCTGCGCCGTACCGCCAACTGAAATCCGCGTCATCTCCCGGCCACGGGTATATTTGATCGCGTTCTGCAGCAGGTTCTGCCAGACCTGCCGCAGCATGGTGGCATCGCCCCAACCATCGGGCAGGGGCTCGACCCGCCACTGCACCAGCCGCCCGCCCAACTCCGGCTCCAGCAGCCGGCGCGCCTCCTGCACCAGCTTCGCCATATCGACCCGGGTTTTATGGAGCTGGCTGCGGCCGAGCTGGGAGAAGGCCAGCAGATCATCCACCAGCCGCCCGGCGGAGACCGCCGCGTCCTTGATCGTGGTGACGTAATGACGCGAGCGCTCATCCAGCGAGCGCTCACGATCCGAAAGCAGCTCGGCGAAACCGACAATATGCCGGAAAGGGGCGCGCAGATCATGCGAGATGGAGTAGGAGAACGCCTCCAGCTCGCGGTTGGAGCGCTCCAGCATATCGGTCAGCTCGGCCCGCTCCTCCGCCCGGCGCAGCACCAGCGTCTGGATGGCGTTGCGAAAGGAGATCGCGGTTTCAATCTCGGCCGGGCGCCAGGGGGCGCTGCGCAGCTCCACCCGCTCTTTCCACATCTCAAAGGATTTGCGCGGGTGCAGCCGGCCGGAAACCGGCTCCGCCGCCTTCACCGGATTGCCGCTCCATTCCACCGTGCGCACCAGCTCCGGGCGGAACCAGAAGACGTAATCCGCATGCACCTGGGAGGTGGAGATCGCCAGCATGCCGCTGGCCTGGGCGCCGAAGCCCGCCGCCTGCGGCCAACGCTGAGCCAGGCTGTCAGTCTCGAATTGTTCTTCCCCGGCGGCCTGCAGATCGGCCGCAAAGGCTTTGATCGCCGCCTCATCCGGCGTCTGCCCGGTCATCCAGACCTTGCCCTGGATGATGGTCGCCGCCCCTTGCGCGCGCAGCATGGCCAGCAGCTCGGCCGCATGCGCGGCCAGCCCCGCCTGCAGGCTCGGCGCCTCCGCCAGCCCGGCCAGCAGGCTCTGCTCGACCGCCGAAAGCGCCAGCCGCTCCGCCGCCAGCCCGGCCTGCAGCCGGGTCTCGATATGCATCGACAGCACTTGCCCCAGAATGTCGCAGGCATTGCGAATCTGCGGGTTGACCATGCGCGGCGCCGCGTTATGCGCCGAGATCAGCCCCCAGAGCGCGCCATTCACCAGGATCGAGACCGACATCGAGGCGCCGGTGCCCATATTGCGCATATATTCCAGATGCACCGGCGAGACGCTGCGCAAGCCCGCGCGGGAGAGGTCCAGCGGCGCCTGGTCCACCGGGCTGTTCACCGGCTCGATCGGGCAGGGCGTGTAATCCACCGCAGGGATCAGCCGGATGCGGCTGAGCCGGTACAAAGCCCGGGCCTGTTCGGGAATGTCGGAGGCGGGAAAACGCAAACCCTGATAGCTGGGCAGCACGCCATCATTGGCCTCGGCCAGCACGGTACCGTCGCCGGTCTCATCGAAACTATAGACCAGCACGCGGTTGAACTGCGTCAGCGCGCGGATTTCGCGCACCGCGGCGCGCGCCACCCCGGCCAGATCCGCCGAAGCGCTGAGATCCGCCATGAAGGCGCTGAGCCGGGATAGAGGCTCTCCAGCGCCTCCTCATCCGGCTGCGGCGGCGGCTCGAATTCCAGCAGCGCGCCTTGCGGGGTGAGATGCCCTTGCAGCTGCCAGCGCCGCCCGGCGACCTCCAGCACTTTCAGGAACACGACATCGCCGCTCTCCAGCCAGGCGCGCAGCGGCGCCTTAAGCCCTGAAAGCCCGGCTGGCAGGGGACCAGGCGCCAGCTCGACCCCCAGCATCGCCGCTGCATTGCGGCTCATCTGGCGCAGGGCCAGGGTCTGCGGATCGAAACAGAGCAGCGCGCCATGCGGCTGGATGGCCCCGGGAATGCGGATCGGCTCGGCGGCGCAAGCCTCCAAGGCGGCGCGATAGGGCAGCGCGCTCATCCCGCAAACCCGCTTGCCAGTTTGGCCGGCGCCTGCTGCCCCGCATGTTTAATCGGCATAGGCATCTCCCCAATCACCCCAATCTGAACCACCGAGAGGCTTGTAATGCAAGGAGCCTGACCTCGTTTTCATGTTTTGGCAGCGTGCCGCTCAGGCAGGGCTGCGGGAGGCATCTTTGATGCTGCATGGTTTCGATCCGAACGGGCTGCAGATCGGCGAATTGTCGCTGGCCTTTCTATTTTCCGCGCTGATCGGCACCGAGCGGGAGATCCGGCAGAAAAGCGTCCGCTTTCCCATCTGCTGGTGGCGCTTGGCGATATCGAGGGGGTGCGGGAGGGGACGCGGATGGACGAGGCGGCCGGGTTCGAATAAGCCCATGATATCTAAATGAATATCAGCCCCATCCCGCCCAGCGCGCCAAGCCCCACCACCGCCAGCGGCGGCAGCTTGGCAACCAGCAGCAGTAGAAACAGAACCAGCGCCAGCGCCGCATCGGCCGGGCGCAGCACCGCGCTGGTCCAGACCGGGTTATAGAGCGAAGCGGCCAGCAGCCCGACCACGGCGGCATTCACCCCGCGCATCGCCGCTTGCGCGCCGGGCCGCCGGCGCAGCGCCGCCCAGAAGGGGAGTGCGGCCAGCAAAATCAGCATCCCCGGCAGGAAGATCCCGATCAGCGCCAGCGCCGCCCCGCCCGGCCCCGGCAAGGGGGCGGCCAGCGTGCCGAGATAGGCGGCGAAGCTGAACAGCGGGCCGGGCACCGCCTGCGCCGCGCCATAGCCGGCCAGGAAGGCGCTCGAACTCACCCAGCCCGGCGCCACCACCGCATCGCGCAGCAGCGGCAGCACCACATGGCCGCCGCCAAATACCAGCGCCCCGGCATGGTAGAAGGCCGCCATCACCGCCATGGACGGCATCCAGGCCAGCATCGGCAGCCCGAACAGCAGCAAAAAGAACAGCCCCAGCGCCACCAGCCCGGCCCGGCGCGAGACCGGCATCTGCGTCAACGGCTCCGGCACGCCGCCGCCCTGGCACAGCGCCAGCCCCGCCAACGCCCCCAGCGCGATCACCACCAGTTGCATCGCCCCGCTCTGCGCGCTGAGGATCAGCAGCCCGCACGCCACCGCGATGCCGGCGCGCCGGAGATCCGGGCAGAAGGATTTCGCCATCCCCCAGACCGCCTGCGCGACGATCGCCACCGCCACCAGCTTCAGCCCGTGCAGCAGCCCTTGCCTCAGCCCCCCGTTCAGATGCCCGGCACCATAAGCGAAGGCGACCAGCAACAAGGCCGAAGGCAGCGTGAACCCAACCCAGGCCGCCAGCGCCCCCGGCAGCCCCGCCCGCAACAGGCCGATGGCAAAGCCGACCTGGCTGCTCGCCGGGCCGGGCAGGAACTGACAGAGCCCGACCAGCTCGGCATAATCGCGCTCCGCCAGCCAGCCACGCTTGCTCACGAACGCCGTGCGGAAATAGCCGATATGCGCCACCGGCCCGCCAAAGCAGCTGCAGCCCAGCCGCAGGAAAATCCGCAGCACCTCCAGCGCGCTGCCCTTGCTCTCCTCCATGGCGCCCCCCTGATCGCCATGCTCGTAACAGTCCGCACCCGGTTCAGGCCAGCGCGTCATCAAAGCGTCATCCTTCAACCGCCGCATGAGCGCGGCAGACCTCCACGAAGGCCCGCACCGCCCCCGGCAGATCGCGCTGGCTGGGATAATAGAGATGCCAGCCGGGAAAAGGCGGCGCGTAATCCCGCAACAGCCCGACCAGCCGCCCGGCCTCGATATGCGGGCGCAGCAGCTGCTCCGACATGAAGGCGATGCCCACACCCTGCAGCGCCGCCCGCAACGCCACCTCCCGGTGCGAGACGATCAACGGCCCGCCCACCGCCACCGCGAACCAGCGCCCATTCTGCCCGAACTCCCAGTTATAAATCCCTGCCCGGCCGGGCGGGCGGATATTGATGCAGCGATGGCCCAGCAGATCCCCCGGCGTCTGCGGCACCCCGAACTTGTCCAGATATTCAGGCGAAGCGGCGGCGATCTGGCGCATGTCCCCGCACAGCCGCAGCGCCACCATGTCCTGCTCCAGCAGCTCGCCGATGCGGATGCCGACATCGAACCCCGCCTCGACGATGTTGGTGACGGCGTCATCCACGGTGATGTCCAGCACGATGTCCGGATAGGCCGCATGAAACGCCCCCAGCAGCGGCTCGATGAAGGCGGCGCAGGGCTGGGCCGGGGTGTGCAGCTTCACCAGCCCGGCCGGCGTGTCCCGCAGGCTGGCGACATCCTCAAGTGCCGCCTGCATCTCCGCCATCGCCGGCTTGAAGCGCGCCAGCAGCCGGGTGCCGGCGGCGGTGAGCGAGAGGCTACGGGTGGTGCGGTTGAGCAGCCGCACCCCCAGCGCCTCCTCCAGCTCGCGGATCATCTGGCTCAGCGTCGGCGCGGCGATGCGCAGCCGGGTCGCGGCGCGGGCGAAATTCTGTTCCTCCACCACCGTCACGAAGGCCCGCAGCCGGGCAAACTCAGTTCCGCGCATTATACCTCAAAACTCGAATAGCCTGTTTCAATTCTACCCTATTAACCTAACGGCGTGGGGCGGGATATGACAGTCCGAGAAAACGGAGTGTGAAGCCATGGAGATCGACATCGCCATCATCGGCGGCGGCGCCGCCGGCATCGGTGCGGCGCGCCATCTGGCCGGGCAGGGACGCAAGGTGATGCTGATCGAGGCAGCAGCACGCCTGGGCGGGCGGGGCTGGACCCTGGATCTGGCCGGGCTGAAGCTGGATATGGGCTGTGCCTGGCTGCATTCGGCCAGCCGCAATGTTTGGACGCGGCTGGCCGAGGCCGCCGGGGTGGAGATCTATCGCCGCCCCTCCGCCTGGCGCCGGCAATATCGCGATCTCGGCTTCACCCCCGCCGAGCAGGATGCGGCGAGCGAGGCGTTCGATGCCTGGTCGCAACGCCTGATCGACAACCGGCCGGCGGATGATGTCGCCGCCGGCGCGCTGGAGCCGGGCGGGGCGTGGAATGATTATATCCGCACCATCGTCGGCTTCATCAGCGGCGGCCGGCTGGAGGACATATCCGCCGCCGATTACGCCGCCTATGAAGAGGCCTCCACCGACGAGAACTGGCGCATGCCCGGCGGCTATGGCGCGCTGATCACCTCCCATTTTCCGGCCGGGGTGGATTTGAAACTCTCCACGCCGGTGCAGGAGATTTCCCTCACCGCCGCGGGCGTGGCGCTGACCACGCCGGGCGGGGCGATCCGCGCGCGCGCCGCCATCCTCACCTGCTCCACCGCGATGCTGGCGGACGGGCGGATCAAGCTGCCGGCGGGGCGGCTGCGTGGCGGGAGGCGGCCGCACAGCTGCCGCTCGGCCATGACGAGAAGGTAATTTTCGAGCTGCTGGAACCCGCAGCGTTCGAGCCCCGCAGCCATCTGCTCGGCGACCCGCGCGATGTGAAAGCGATGAGTTACGGCATCCGGCCCATGGGTTTGCCGACCATCGAAGCCTATCTCGGCAATGACAGCGCCGAGATCATCACCCGCGAAGGCCCGGTCGCCGCCTACGCGGCAGCCATGGACGGGCTGGCGAAGCTGCTGGGTGCCGATGTGCGCAAACAGCTGCGCCCGCTGATCACCACCGACTGGACCCGCACCACCCATATCGGCGGCTCCTACTCCTACGCCCGCCCCGGCCAACGCAGCGCCCGCGCGACGCTGGCGCGGCCATTCGAGAACCGTCTGTTTTTCGCAGGGGAGGCGACACATGCAACGGATTTTTCGACCGCGCATGGGGCGTATGAGAGCGGCGTGCGGGCGGCGACGGAGGTGTTGGGGGCGATGACACGGGTAGGGTGAGGGGAGTTTTTAAGCTGACGCAAAGGATCGCTTTTGCACGGCTGATTTGCGGGGCGTGATGGCAAAGCGGGCATCTGTGAGTGACGGCTTACGACCCCTGGCGGACATATACCGGCATGGGAGATCATCTCAAGAGCAGACGTTCGGCCGTCTGAGGCTACCGAAACTTTCCCTATTGTTTGGTGGTATCCAGCGAACGCTTCTTCATGGCCAAGAGTATGCATGCTAAGAGTATGTAATGAACATCTGCATCTTTTGTCCAACAGTGCTAACCCCAGATACGAAGCCTGAGCATATTTGGCTAAACGCGCTCGGGGGCGTGCCACCACTCGTGGCGTCATTTGTTCAGAATGCAACAACACATTCGGATCTACAATTGACACTGCACTTGCAAGCCAAGTTCAGGATCTTCGTACACTGCTTAATTTGTCGTCTGGAGACAGAAGAACGCCACCGCCGTTGCAAGTAACCATTGAGGAAAATCAGAAATTTGTCGTTTGGCCTGATGGCCGGATAGAGCTGAGACAGAAGCCATTTATAATCGAAAAACGAAGCGACGGCGGATTTGACGTTACCATTAAAGCAAAAGACTTGGAACACGTTGACAGTCTTATGCCTCATGTCGCTGCGGCCATCGGAATCTCAGAAGAAAATCTAAGAAACCAATTAGGGCGGGCAAATGCGCGTGAAATTATACAGCCTGGTCCACAGGTAACAAGAAATATGGCATTTGGTGGCCATGATCCGTTGCGATCGCTTGCCAAATCGTGCCTTGTCTTATGGAATAAGAGTGGGCAGGATAATGCGATCAAAGAATCTCCCTTTGACGCCGTCAAAGTGTTCGTCACACGTGGTGATCAAACATTTTTGTCAAATAAGATAAAATTAGACGGACGCCCAATTCCAGGCGCAGACATCCTTGCAAGTAAATTCGGTCCAATTTTCAACCTTATTTTTGTCAAAAGCGACAGTAACGGAAAAATACTTGCTTATGTAGGTAACTATAACACAGCATACTGGCGTATAGTCATTGCCGAGGCGGGCGGAATGCCCAACCGAGCGGTTGGGTTGGTCTCCAACCCTCTTAACCCAAATAACTGGTCGTATCTACCAAACTATGGGTTTGACCTTGATATTTCCTGGCTAGAGACACCTACTATTGATGAATCGAGTAGAAATCCAGGAGACTCTATCGGCGCCGCACTCAAAGACCATACTGAAAAGCAGCAAGAACAGCATATCCACGAAATGCTTATTGACACGTTTCGGGAATGCCAGATCAGCGAAGGCAGCGTCATTACCGAAGAAGCGATAGAAAGATTTTCTCAACGCTTCGCTCTTTGGCTGTTACGAGCCAAAACAGATCGCCCCCTTTCAAGCGAAGAAATTAATTCGCTAATATCTTTGAATAAGGGCTGACTAATTCTTGCCATCAAGTAGGAACCACCTTACTGCCAGTCAGGATCGGATGTGGGTTGAGCGTCTAATTTCTTGTAGGAGTGGTCCAAAAGTCGCCATTCCGCTATCCCCCACTAACCTCCCCTACCCCCCGTTCGGATCCCCCGCCGCCGTCGCCCAGGCCAGTTCCACCAGCGTCACGATTCGTCTCCCCGCCCCGTCCTGCTGGCACACAATCAGCCCCTGCTCTTCCATGTAGGTGAGCAGCCGCCGCGCGCGGCCCATTGAGCGGGTGCCGTAGGCGCGGGCGATGGCGGCGTCCGAGGGGCAAGGGGCACCATCCTTCGCGGCGCGGGCGATCATCATATAGATCCCCTGCATGTCCTCCGGCAGCAGGCCAGCGCGGGCGGTCACGTCCTGCCACACCTCCTCCTGCGCCATCTCGGCGGAGATGCCGGCACGGGCGCGCGTCAGCATCCGGCGGAAGGCGGCTAGGTCCGGCGCGCCATTGCCCATGCCCTCGATCCGGCAGCGCACCAGAAAATCCTGATACAGCACGCCGACGGTGCGAAACCCCGCCTCCGGGTCGGCCAGGATGGCGGCGAGGATCTTGTCCAGCCGCGCACGGCGGACGGCGAGCTCCTCCGGGCTGGGCGGGGCGGCCGCTTCCTCGGCACGCTCCTGCACCGCCGGGGCGGCTTGCATCAGCTGGCTGATCAGGTCCGGCGGCGGCGGGGCCGGGGCCCGGCGCACCGGGCGCGGGGCGTCCGGCGGAGGTGCTGCCAGAATCACCGCATGCGCATCCTCCAACGCCGCCCCCGGCAGCGGGGTCAGGCGCGGGGTGGAGGTACGCGGCGCGGTCTGCGTGGCGCCGATGCGAATCGAGAGCGGCCGGCGCGACAATGCCGGGCCGAGCGCCATGAAATGCCCGCGCTCCAGGTCCCGGAACGCCTCCGCCTGGCGGCGCTCCATGCCCAGCAGATCCGCCGCCCGCGCCATATCGATATCCAGAAAGGTGCGGCCCATCAGGAAGTTGGAGGCCTCGGCGGCGACATTCTTGGCCAGCTTGGCCAGGCGCTGGGTGGCGATGACCCCCGCCAGCCCGCGCTTGCGCCCGCGGCACATCAGATTGGTCATCGCCCCGAGAGAGAGCTTGCGGGCCTCGTCCGCAACCTCGCCGCCGACGGCGGGAGCGAAAAGCTGGGCCTCGTCCACCACCACCAGCACCGGGTACCAATGGTCGCGCGGCACCTCGAACATGCCGCCGAGAAAGGCGGCGGCGCGGCGCATCTGGGTCTCCGCGTCCAGCCCTTCCAGGTTCAGCACGGTAGAGACGCGGTGCATCCGCGCCCGCTCGCCGGCCAGTTGCAGCCCCTGCTCGCTATGCGCCTCGGCATCGATCACCAGATGCCCGAAGGCCTCGGCCAAAGTAACGAAATCGCCTTCCGGGTCGATGATCGCCTGCTGCACCCAGGGCGCGCTCTGCTCCAGCAGCCGGCGCAGCAGATGGGACTTGCCGGAGCCGGAATTGCCCTGCACCAGCAGGCGGGTGGCGAGCAGCTCCTCCAGATCCATGGCGGCCGCAACCCCGCCGGGCCCCTGCCCCATATCAATCGCTACCGTCATATCCCGAGTCCAAAGCCCTGCATCGCCGGGAGGGCTTATCAACCGCGGCGGGCCGCGTCGAGGCTGGTGCGAATCCTTGAAAACAACCTTCTGAAAATTTGCGAAAGTTTTTTGGTGCCGCTTTTTTTCAAAAGAGCGGCGAAAACGGCTGGGCGTAGGCAACGCCGCCGTCACCCCGCGAACCTTCGTGGGAAGTTTTTGAAAAAAGCTCCGACCCCCTCAAAAACTTTTACAACTCTCGCTTAATGATGCCGATTCAACGCGGCCACGAAGCTACGGCTGAAGGCGGTGGCGTTATGGGTGCGGATATGCTCCAGCAGCGCCTCGTGCCGCTCCTGGCGCTCCTCCAGGCTCATGCTCATCGCCCGATCCATCGCCGCCGCCATCGCGTCGATGTCATAGGGGTTGACCAGCAGCGCCTCGGGCAGCAGCGAGGCCGCCCCGGCGAAGCGCGAAAGGATCAGCACCCCCGGGTCCGCCCCGTCCTGCGCGGCGATATATTCCATCGCCACCAGATTCATGCCGTCACGCAAAGGCGTGACCAGCCCGATATGCGAGATCCGGAACATCCCCGCCAGCAGGCCACGCCCGGCCGCGCGGGTCATGTAGCGCAGCGGCACCCAGTCGAAATCCGAGAACGCGCCATTGATGGCGCCGGCCTTGTAGGCCAGCTCGTCGCGCAAGGATTTGTACTTCTCCACCTCCTCGCGCGACGGGGCGGCGACCTGCAGGAAGCTGATCCTGCGCCGATGCTCGGGATAGCTGCCGAGGAAGCGCCGATAGGCGTCGAAACGCGCCGGCAGGCCCTTGGTATAGTCCAGCCGGTCGGCGCTGATCATCAGCGTGCGCCCGTTCAGGCTTTCCACCACGCGCTTGGCCTCCACCCGGCGGATGGCGCGCCCGGCGAGGCGCGAGAAGCCCTCCACATCGATGCCGATCGGCGTGACCACGACGCGGATGCGCCGCCCCTCATGCAGCACATCATCGCCCTGCACCTGGTAACCATGCGCCGCCATCGCCTCGAGAAACCGCGCCCGGTCCGGGGGGTATGAAAGCCGATCACGTCATGCGCCAGCATGCCGGCCAGCAGCTCCTCCGCGCAGGGCAGCAGCTCAAACAAAGCCGGCGCCGGGAAGGGAATGTGCAGGAAGAAGCCGATGCGGTTGCGCACCCCGCGCCGACGCAGATCCGCCGCCACGCCGAGCAGCTGGTAGTCATGGATCCAGATCAGATCATCCGGCCGCAGCAGTGCCATCAGCGCTTCCGCGAATTGCTCATTCACCTCGCGATAGGCCTTGTACTCGGCGGAATCGAAGGTGACGAAGCTCGGCATCATGTGAAAGAGCGGCCAGAGCGTGGCGTTGGAAAAGCCGAGATAGAAGGCGCGGTGGTCAGCCTCCGCCAGATCGATGGTGGCGTAGGTCACACCTTCGGCCTCGGCGCGGGTCACCTCATGGGAGCGCGTGTCGATGCATTTGCCCGACCAGCCAAACCAGACCGAGCCCGGCACCAGCGCATCGGCCAGCCCCACCGCCAACCCGCCGGCGCGCGGCGCGGCGCCATCCGAGACATCCGGGACGCGATTAGAGACGATTACGAGGCGCGCCATAGCCCCTCCTCCCAGCCGCGCGAGAGACGCATCGCGCAGAGAATCAAGCCCACATGGGAATAGGTTTGCGGAAAATTGCCCCAGAGCCGGCTGGGCGTGCCATCCTGCGCGGGCTCCACATCCTCGGCCAGCAGCCCGACATGGTTGCGCGCCGCCAGAATGCGCTCGAACAGCTCCATCGCCTGCGCCCGCCGCCCGGCCAGCGCCAGGGCGCTGACATGCCAGAAGCTGCACAGCAAAAACGCGGTTTCCGGCAGGCCGAAATCATCCGGATCGTCATAACGCATCACGAAGCCGCCATGCATCAGCCGGCGCTCGACCATATCCAAGGTCGCCGCGAATTCCGGGGATTTCGCGTCGATGAAGCCGATATTGGGCAACACCAGCACCGAGGCATCCGCCACCTCCTGATCCAGCGCACCGGAGATCCAGCCTTCCCTGGTCACCACCCGGCGCATGATTTCCGCGCGCAGGCTCTGGGCGCGCAGGGTCCATTGCGCCGCCTCCGCCTCCAACCCCAAGGTCGAGGCGATCATCGCCAGGCGCGAGAGGGCGGCCCAGCACATCGCGGCGGAGAAGCTATGCACACGGGCCATGCCGCGAAATTCCCACGGCCCCGCATCCGGCTCCAGCGCCACGCGCTCGGCTATGTCGCCCAGCTCGCAGAGCTGGCGATAGAGCGCCTCATCGCCGCGCACCCGCAGCCGGCGGTCGAAGAAAAGCTGCGCCAGGCTCATGATGATCGAGCCATAGGCATCGTTCTGGCGCTGCCCGGCGGCGCCATTGCCGACCCGCACCGGCAGATTGCCCTCGCCATAGCCGGTCAGCGCCGGGGCGATATATTCATCCAGCTTCATGCCCGGCGCGATGGGAAAGAGCGGCGGCAGCTCGCGCGGGCCGGCACTGGTGACGGTATCCAGCACGAAGCCGAGATAGGTCTCCATCGTCCGCGTCGCCGAGAGCTGGTTGAGGGCGGCGATGGTGAACATCGAATCACGCAGCCAGCAGAAACGGTAATCCCAGTTGCGCCCGGAGCCCTGGGCCTCGGGCAGCGAGGTGGTGAGGGCCGCGACGATGCCGCCAGTATCGTCATAAGAGCAGAGCTTGAGCGTGATCGCGGCGCGGATCACCGCCTCCTGCCAGTCGAACGGCACGTTCAGGCTGGCGACCCATTCCTCCCAATAAGCCCGGGTTTCGGCCAGGAAATGCGTGGCCAGCTGGTCCGGCGCCTGGTTCAGCGGCTCATCCACGCTCAGCACCAGCGTGCCCGGCCGGCCCAGCGTGAGCGGCTGCTCATGCACGATATGCGAGATCGGCAGATCCGTGGTCACCCGCAGGGCGAATTCCGGGCCGACAAAACGCAGATGATTGCTGCCAATCCCCGGCTTGGGATGCTCCGCGCCATAGGCGAAGCCCGGCTTGATGCGCAGCTTCACCCGCGGCCGCCCAGCGAGCGGCTCCAGCCGGCGCATGAGCATGTAGGGATGGAAAACCCGCCCATAAAGCCGGAAACGCGGGCAGAAATCCAGCACCCGCAGCGCATTGCCCTGATCATCGCGCAGGATCGTCTCCAGGATCGCGGTATTGGGCAGATAGCTCTGTGTCGCCTCGACCTGGCCGACCAGCTCGACATGCATCTCCCCTTGCTCAGCCGGGCCGCCAAGCAGAGCGTGAAAGACCGGGTCGCCATCCAGCCGCGGCCAACAGCACCAGACATGCCGGCCGTCCCGGTCCACCAGCGAGGCGATGGCACCATTGCCGATGACGGCGAGGTCAAGATTGGAGCGTAGCGACATCCATCCTCCCTTTTTCCAGGCTGGCGGCCAGCCAGGCGCGCACCGCCTCGACCTTGCCACCGAAATCACGGGCGACATGCAGCCCCATCCCGCCCATCTCACGGGCGCGGGCGATGGCCGGCTCGTCCGTCACATCATCGCCGATGAAGACCGGCCGGCGCCCCGCATAAGGCGGCAGCGCCATGAAGCGCTCCAGCGCCGCGCCCTTATCCGTGCCGCGCTGGCGGATTTCCAGGGCGGCGTGCGCCGGCATCAGCACCAACCCGGGATGCGGCGCGGCCAGCGCCTGGCCCAGCTCGGTCAGCGCCTCCTGCGCCTGCGGGGCGGCGCGCCAATGCAGCACCAACCCGAAGCGTTTTTCCTCCAGCAGCGTGCCAGGATGGCGCCCCACTGCCTCGGCCAGCGGCGCGCGCAGCGCCTGCAAGGCGGGGTCCGGCCGCGCCTCGGCGATGATCGCCCCGTCCCCGGCGCGCAACACGGCGCCATGCTCCGCCCCGGCGGCGAAACCTGCCCCGAGCAGCTGGTCGATATCCGCCAGACGGCGGCCGGAGAGCAAAGCCAGCGCCCCATCCAGCCAGCCCGCCAGCCCGCGCAGCAGCGGCGGCAGACCAGGCGGCACCTCCACACCCAACGGATCAACAGAGAAGTTGAGAAGCGTTCCGTCAATATCGAGGAACAGGGCGCAATCATGTGCCAATTCGGGCGGAGAGTTCTGGTGGCGCATCCGACCGATATGGCCACGGAAATGCTGCCACATCCTAACCGCGACATGAAGATCCTGTAACACCAGCCATTTGTGGCGGAATGCCGATGTCGCGCTTGCCATTTTGGCCCGATTTCTGCCACACCCCGTCCCCCAGAACGGTCACGCGATCCGAATTACAGCCATAAGGCCAAAACATGTCCGATATGATATCGATTGATAAGCCCGGCAGCCGCCATGACGGGCCGACCATCGCCTTGCACTGGCTCACCGCCCTGCTGGTTGTGGTGAACTTCCTGCTGGCGGAATTCTGGGATTTTTTCTCCAAACCGAACCATCATCTGATGATCGTGCTGCATATGTCTTTCGGGCTGCTGCTCACGGCGGTGTTCGTGCTGCGGCTGGTCTGGCGCGCCCGCCCCGGCCACACCCAGTTCGACGACGGCAAGGACCTGCTCAATCGCGGTGCGCGCGGGCTGCACCACCTGCTTTATCTGTTGCTGGGCGCGGAAATCCTGCTCGGCTTCGCCACACGCTGGACGGATAACCAGCCCTTGAGCTTCTTCGGCCTGCCGATCCCTTCGCCCTTCGGCGATTTTTCCAGGGCGACCGGGCATTTCGTCGACCAGATCCATGATTATGTCGCCTGGACGATCATCATCCTCGCCGGGCTGCATGCGCTGGCGGCGTTGGTGCATCATTATGTGCTGAAGGACGGGGTGCTGCGCCGCATGCTGCCGCGCGGCTAGAGCAGCATCCGATCAAACGGACTCGTTTGATCGGATAAAGTTGCTCGGGCAAACAAAAAGCTAGAGCGTATTCCGTGCACCAAAGTGAACAGAATACGCTCTAGCCGCAAATCTTTATACGCTCTTTATGGCGCCGCGATGCCTTCCGCATCGCGGCTTTATTTTTGTCCGCCTACACCACAGGCTTCCATAGGAGGCCGTAAATGGGCGATCTCGTCACCATCATCTTCGGCGCGATGATTTTCGCGTTGTTGATCCTTTATGTTCCCGCCTGCGAGCACGTATGATGCTGGACCAGGCTCTGGGGGCGCCATCTGCGCCGTGCTGCTGGTTTATCTGGTCTGGGCGATGCTGCGCCCTGAAGATTTCTGAGAGAACTCCCATGACAATTCAGGGCATCGCGTATATCGCGCTGGTCTTTCTGCTCGTGCTCGGCGCGGCGTTTCCGCTCGGGCGCTATCTGGCGGCGATTTTTGAAGGGCGGGTGCGGTTTCTGCGCCCGCTCGAAACCGGGATTTACCGGCTGGCCGGGGTGGATGAACGCCGCGCCATGGGGTGGCAAAGCTACGCGGTGGCGTTGCTGCTGCTCAGCGTGATCCATTTCGCGCTGCTCTATGCGATTTTGCGGCTGCAATTCTATCTGCCGATGAACCCGCAACATATCGCCGGCATGTCGCCGCGCCTGGCCTTCAACACCGCCGCCAGCTTCGCCACCAACACCAACTGGCAGGCCTACGCGCCGGAGGCGCAGATCTCTGACGGTGCGCAGGCCTATGGGCTGGCCGTGCATATGTTCATCTCCGCCGCCGCCGGCATCGCCGCCGCCGCCGCGATGATGCGCGCCTTTACTGGAAACGCGGCGCGGCTGGGGAATTTCTATGTCGATCTCACCCGCATCACCCTTTATCTGCTGCTGCCCGGCGCTTTAATCGCGGCGGTGCTGCTGGTGCTGGCGGGCGTGCCGCAAAGTTTCTCTGGCTTCATCACCGCGCACACGCTGCAGGGCGGCACGCAGACCATCGCCATCGGGCCGGTGGCGTTGCAGGAGGCGATCAAGGAGCTGGGCACCAATGGCGGCGGCTTCTTCAACGCCAATTCCGCGCATCCGTTCGAAAACCCCAATGGCTGGACCAACCTCTTTGAAAACTGGCTGCTGCTGGTGATCGGCTTCGCCCTGCCCATCGCCTTCGGCCATATGGTGAAGGACAAGGCGCAGGGCCGCGCGCTGATGGCGGCGATGGCGATCATCCTGGCGCTGGGCTGCATCGGCGCCTACGCGGCGGAGGCGCATGGCAACCCGTTGCAAATCGCCGCCGGCGTCGCGCCGGGCGGCAATTGGGAAGGCAAGGAAATGCGCTTCGGCATCGCCCCCAGCACCACCTTCAACGTCTCCGCCACCGGCACCTCAACGGGTGCCGTGGACAGCTTCACCGACAGCTACACCCCGCTGGGCGGTGCCGTGCCGCTGTTCCTGATGCAGCTGGGCGAGGTGACACCGGGCGGCGTCGGCTCGGGCTTCTACACCATCATCGTCTTTGCTTTGTTCTCGGTGTTTATTGCGGGTTTGATGGTCGGGCGGACACCGGAATATCTCGGCAAGAAGGTGCAGGCGAAGGAGATCAAGCTCGCCATGCTCGGCGTGCTGATCCTCACGCTGTTCATCCTGGCCGGGGCTGGCTTCTCGCTGGTCACCAAATCCGGGCTGGCCTCCTTGGCGAATGCCGGGCCGCACGGCCTCACCGAGATGCTCTATGGCTGGACCTCCGCCACCGAGAATAATGGCAGCGCCTTCGCCGGCCTCTCCGCCGACACGCCCTTGCTGGATTACGGACTGGGGGCGGCGATGCTGTTCGGGCGTTTCGCCTTCATGATCCCGGTTCTGGCCATCGCCGGCTCGCTCGCCGCCAAGCCGCGCCTGGCCGCCAGCGCCGGCACCTTCCCCACCACCGGCCCGCTTTTCATCGGGCTGCTCATCGGCGTCATCATCATCCTCGGCGGTCTGCAATTCCTGCCGGCCGATACGCTGGGCCCGCTCGCCGAACATGTGCTCCTGCAAGCTGGAAAGATTTTCTGAAATGTCGAACGCTGAAACAATTTCCCTGTTCGATGCCGGCATCATGCGCCGCGCGGGCCTGGATGCGCTGGCCAAACTCAACCCCGTCACGCTGATGCGCAATCCGGTGATCTTCGTCACCGAGATCGTCTCGGCCCTGGTCACCGCCACCGGCATCGAGGCGCTGGTGACACACCGGCCGGCGGAATTTCCCCTGGTCATCGCGGCCTGGCTGTGGCTGACGGTGATCTTCGCCACCTTCGCCGAGGCGGTGGCGGAAGGGCGCGGGCGGGCGCGGGCGGAAACGCTGCGCCGCGCCCGCTCGGATACCATGGCCAAGCTGCTCACCAACCCGCCCAACCGCGCCCTCTACAAACCCACCGCGGCACCTGATCTGCGCCAGGGCGATATCGTGCTGGTCGAGATGGGGGACATCATCCCCTCGGACGGCGAGATCATCGAAGGTGTCGCCAGCGTCAATGAAAGTGCCGTCACCGGCGAATCCGCCCCGGTCGTGCGCGAGGCGGGCGGCGATCGCTCGGCGGTGACCGGCGGCACCCAGCTGGTCTCGGACTGGCTGGTGATCCGCATCACCGCCGATGCCGGCAACACCTTTCTGGACCGCATGATCTCGCTGGTGGAAGGTGCTGAGCGCCGCAAGACGCCGAATGAGATCGCCCTGAACATCCTGCTCGCCGGCCTCACCTTGGTGTTTCTCATCGCGGTGGTGACACTGGTTGGCTTTGGCGCTTATTCCGGAACGAGCTTTTCCATCCCCGTGCTGGCGGCTTTGCTGGTCTGCCTGATCCCCACCACCATTGGCGGGCTGCTCTCGGCCATCGGCATTGCCGGCATGGACCGGCTGGTGCGCTTCAATGTCGTCGCCACCTCCGGGCGCGCGGTGGAGGCGGCGGGCGATGTCGATGCGCTGCTGCTCGACAAAACCGGCACCATCACCTTCGGCAACCGCATGGCCTCGGCCTTCTATCCGGTGAATGGCGTGCAGGAGCGCGATCTGGCGCAGGCCTGCGCCATGGCGAGCCTGGGCGATGAAACCCCGGAAGGCCGCTCCATCCTCGCCCTGGCGCGCGACAAATACAGCCTCACGCCCGAGCGTCCGGCGGATGCCACCATCATCCCCTTCAGCGCCAATACCCGCATGTCCGGCATCGACAGCGCTGGGCAAAGCTTCCGCAAAGGGGCTGTGGATTCCGTGCTGAAAGCGCTGAACACGCAAGGCGACGACGCCTTCGCGCAGGCCGCTGCGCGCATCGGCCGCGCCGGCTCCACCCCGCTGGCGGTGGCGCTGAACGACAAGCTGCTCGGGCTGATCGAGCTGAAAGATATCGTCAAACCCGGCATCAAGGAACGCTTCGCCGCCTTGCGCGCCATGGGCATCCGCACCGTTATGGTCACCGGCGATAACCGCGTCACCGCCGCCGCCATCGCCGCCGAGGCCGGGGTGGACGACTACATCGCCGAGGCCACACCGCAGAACAAGCTTGATTATATCAGGAAGGTTCAGGAAGAAGGCCGCCTGGTCGCGATGTGCGGCGACGGCACCAACGACGCCCCGGCCCTGGCCCAGGCGGATGTCGGCGTGGCGATGCAGACCGGCACCCAGGCGGCGCGCGAGGCCGGCAACATGGTGGATCTGGACAGCGACCCGACCAAGCTGATCGAGATCGTCGAGATCGGCAAGCAATTGCTGATCACCCGCGGGGCGCTGACCACCTTCTCCATCGCCAACGACATCTCAAAATATTTCGCTATCCTGCCGGCGATTTTCGTGAGCACCTACCCGCAGCTGGGGTCTTCAACATCATGCATCTGCGCAGCCCGGAGAGTGCGATCCTCTCGGCGGTGATCTTCAATGCGCTGATCATCGTGGTGCTGGTGCCGCTCGCGCTCAAGGGGGTGAAATTCCGCGCCATCGGCGCCGCCGCCCTGCTCAAGCGCAACCTGCTGATCTACGGGCTGGGCGGCCTCATCGCGCCCTTCGCCGGGATCAAGCTGATCGACATGCTGCTTGGCCTGATCTGAAGGAACATCATCATGATACTCCGCGAACTTCGCCCGGCGCTCTCGCTGGTCGTGCTTTTCACACTGGGCCTTGGTTTCATCCTACCGGAGGCCTTCACCGGCGCCATGCAGGCGGCGCTGCCCGTCCAGGCCAATGGCTCGCTGCTGCGCCAGAACGGCCAGATCATCGGCTCCGCCTTGATCGGGCAGAATTTCACCGGGGCGGATTATTTCCAGCCCCGTCCCTCGGCGCTGATGGGTACGGATGCCAAGGGCAACGCCATCCCCACCCCGTATGACGCCAGCGAATCCGGCGCCTCGAATCTCGGCCCCACCAGTGCCGCGCTGCAAACCGCCATCCAGCAGCGCGTCGCCACCTACGTTAAAGCCTATGGCCCGGGGCCGGTCCCGCCGGATGCCGTCACCAGCTCCGGCTCCGGGCTGGACCCTGACATCTCGCTCGCCAACGCGCTGCGTCAGGCTCCCGCCATCGCCGCCGCGCGGCATCTGCCGGCAGCGACCGTGACCGACCTCATCGCCCGCTCGACCCACCATGCTGTGCTCGGCGTCATCGGCACCGACCATGTGAATGTCCTCGAACTCAATCTTGCGCTGGACAAGCTCAGCCGCTCATAAACCAGCATGGCGAAAGACGAGGATACACGGCCGGACCCGGAGGCGCTGCTGGCGGCGGCGGCACGGGACGGGCGCGGGCGCCTGAAAATCTTCCTCGGCGCCGCACCCGGTGTCGGCAAGACCTGGGAGATGCTGGACGCCGCCCAGGCCAAGGCCGCGCGCGGGCTGGATGTGGTCGCCGGGCTGATCGAAACCCATGGCCGCGCCGGCACCCTCGCCAAGATCGGCACGCTGGAACAGCTGCCCCGGCATGCCGTTCCCTATCGCGGCCAGAGCCTGGAGGAGTTCGATCTGGAGGCCGCCCTGGCCCGGCGCCCGCAGCTGCTGCTGGTCGATGAGCTCGCCCACACCAACGCGCCGGGCCAACGCCATGCCAAACGCTGGCAGGATGTGCAGGCGCTGCTGGAGGCGGGCATCGATGTCTGGACCACGGTGAATGTCCAGCATCTGGAAAGCCTGAACGACCAGGTGGCACGCATCACCGGGGTGCGGGTGGCCGAGACCATCCCGATACAATGCTGGACATGGCCGATGAGATCGAGCTGATCGACCTGCCCCCGGCGGAGCTGCGCGGGCGGCTGCAGGAGGGGCAGATCTACCGGCCGGAGGTGGCGGCGCGGGCGCTGAAGGATTTCTTCCGCGAAGGCAATCTCGGCGCGCTGCGGGAGATGGCGCTGCGCCGCGCCGCGCAGCGGATCGACAAGGATGTCACCCGCTATATGCGCCTGCGCGCCATCCCCGGCCCCTGGCCGGTGGCCGAGCGGGTGCTGGCGCTGGTGGCAGCCGATGGCGCCGCCGGCAATGTGGTGCGTCACGCCGCCCGGCTGGCGGAGGCGCTGCACGCCCCCCTCACAATCTTTCATATCGAGCGCGGCAGCGACGATGCCAGGCTGCAGGCGGCACTGGATCTGGCGCTGCAGCTGGGCGGCCAGGTGGTGACCCAGAGCGCGACAGACATTGTCGGCGCGGTGCTGGATTATGCCGCCCGGCAAAATATCACCCATATCGTCATGGGACGTCGCGCGGTCTCACGCTGGCGGCCGGGGCGGCGGCTGGCGGAGGCGCTGACCCGGCGCGCCAGCGCCTACACCCTGCATTTCGTGCCCGTCCCCGCGGCGGCGCCAGCACCGCCGCGCCGCCCCCGCCGGCCGGATTGGGAACCCTACGCGGTCGCGGCGACGCTGCTGGGCCTCGTCACCCTCAGCGGGCTGGCGGCGCGCGCCTATGTGCCGCAGGAGGCGATGGGGCTGATCTTCACCGGCCTCATCGTCGCCATGGCCAGCCGCTCCGGGCGCAATGCCGGGCTGTTCACCGCCATTGCCGGCTTCCTGCTGTGGAATTTCTTCTTCCTGACGCCGCTCTACACGCTCTCGGTGGCGGACCCGCGGGATGTGGTGGCGCTGCTGGTATTCCTGCTGGTGGGGGTGCTCACCGGCCAGCTCGCCGGACGGGTGCGCCAGGAGGCCGGGGCGGCATCCGCGCGGGTGGAGGCGCTGCGGCGGATCTCGCTATTCGGCCAGCGCCTCTCCCGCGCCGCCACCTTGTCGGACGTGCTGGCCTGCAGCGCCGAGGAAGCGGCCAGCCTGACCCCGGCCGGCATTGTGCTGCTGGCCGATGCGCAGGGGCTGCGCGCCGAAGCCAGCCACCCGCCCGGCACGGCTTTGGACGAGGCGGCGCAGGCGGCGGCGCAATGGTGCGCCACCCATGGCATGGAAACCGGCGCCGGCACCTCCACCCTGCCCTCGGTGCCCTGGCGGTTTCTGCCGCTCACCAACAGCCAGGGCTGCATCGGCGTGCTCGGCGCCCGGCCGCTGGCCCCGCCCAGCGCGCCGCTGGCCCAGGCGCTGGCCGCCCTGGCCGGGCAAAGCGCGCTGGCCATCGAGCGCGCCCGGCTCTCGCTCACCACCGCCCGCGCCGAGGCCCAGCAGGACAGCCAGAAGCTGCGCAACGCTTTGCTCTCCTCGCTGAGCCATGATCTGCGCACGCCGCTCACCTCCATCCGCGGCGCCGCCGAGACGCTGTCCCAGGCCGGGCCGGCGCTGGATGAGGCCACCCGCGCCGATATGCTCGCCAGCATCATCCAGGACAGCGCGCTTATGACCAAATTCCTCGCCAACATCATGGATATGGCGCGGGTGGAGGCGGGCGGGCTGACCGTGCGCCGGGAGCGGGTGAAGCTGGAGGAGATCGTCGAGGCCGCCATCGCGCGGGTGGCCGGGGCGGTCTATACACGCGTCAATATCGCGCCCGATGCTGTCTTCGCCCAGGCGGACGCCGGGCTGCTGGAACAGGTGATGGTCAATCTGCTGGACAATGCCGTGAAATACGCCCCGCCGGACAGCCACATCACCGTCAGCGCGGTGCGCGATGGCGCGCTGGTGCGGCTGAGCGTGGCCGATGCCGGGGTCGGCATCGCGCCCGGCGAGCTGGATTCGGTGTTCGACAGTTTCTTTCGCGCCAGCCGGGGCGACAGGGTGGCGCCGGGCACCGGGCTGGGGCTGGCCATCGCCAAGGCCTTCACCGAGGCGATGGGCGGCAGCATCCGCGCCCAGAGCCCGCGCACGGATCTGCCGGCCGACGGGCTGCCGGGGACGATCATCGCGCTGGAGCTGCCGGCGGCATGATCTCGGGACGCATTCTGGTGGTGGATGACGAGCCGCAGATCCACCGTTTCCTGGCCCCGGCGCTGAGCGCCGCCGGCTTCACCCCGCTGCGCGCCGAACGCGGCGAGGAGGCGCTTCGCCTGGTGGCCGGCAACGCCCCGGACCTGGTGCTGCTGGATCTCGGCCTGCCGGACATGGATGGCCAGGAGGTATTGCGCCGCTTGCGGGATTTCTCCGCCGTACCGGTGATCATCCTCTCCGCGCGCGAGCGCGAGGCGGAGAAGATCGCCGCCCTCGATGCCGGGGCGGATGATTATGTGGAAAAACCCTTCGCGCTGGGCGAGCTGCTGGCGCGCATCCGCACCGCCTTGCGCCGCCAGGGCCAGCCCGCCGCCGCCCCGGTGCTGGAGCTGGCCGGGCTGCGGCTGGAGGCGGACAAGGCCTGGCTGGATGGCGTGGCCCTGGCGCTGACCAAGCGCGAGCAGGCGCTGCTGCTGCTGCTGGCCCGCAATGCCGGGAGGGTACTCACCCACCGGCAGATCCTCACCGCCCTCTGGGGCCCGGCCCATACCGAGGATGTCGCCTATCTGCGCGTCTATATTGGCCAGCTGCGCCGCAAGCTGGGCGAGGACTTCGCCGCCCGGCTGAAAACCGAGCCGGGCGTGGGCTATCGGCTGGAAGGGTAAGCCCAGCCTACTGTTCGGTATCGCCGCCGCCAGAGGGCGAGGCCGCGCCGCCATCATCCTGATATTGAAACGTGGCGCTGTCATAATCATCGGCGCTGATGACGATCTTCTGCCCCTGCTCGGCCTGATAGACCTCGAAGCCGATCGTGTTGCCCTGATCGTCGCTATAGGTGCTGCCATCCGGGCGGGTGTAGGAAAAGCTGTACACCGCCCCGCAATTCGCCGCCCCGCGACGGGATCGTAGGATTCCAGGAAGAATTTGCTCAGGGTCAGCTTCATCGACCCGCCGATCTTGCTGGCCTGCGCGTCTGTCATGCCATCGGGCAAGGACTGGGTGAGCGTGGCCAGCGCCAGTTGGAAGGCGGCCAGTTGCGCCGCGCTCTTGCTCGGCGCCGACCAGCATTCCCCGGCATCGCCCCGGCCCAGACCCGCCTGTTTGTCGGCGGAATGGCACCCGGTCAGAGCCAGCAAGGCGAATGCCGCAATCAATCTCTTCATAACGACCCTGAAAATATCCTGCGCGGCGTTCCAAAGCCGCCAGCGTCTGGGGTGACGCTCTCGGTTTGGTCGGACGCGCTCGTTGTTGTGTGTCTCCCGACGCGGGCGCGTCAGGATAAACCCTATTGCTCTACAGCAATATCCGATCAAACGGAATCGCTTGAACGGATAAAGTTGCGGGCTCGAACAAAAAGCGAGGGCCTGGTCCACGCGCCAGCGTCAAGATAAACACAGGGAAGCGCTCGCCGATACCAAAGTCGGAGCCTCGGGCTAAGAGCGTGCGGCTCTAACCGCGCGGCGACGCGAAATCACGCCGCCCCCGGAAGCGGCTTCACAAAGAATTCACCATGTTCCGCAACAAAACGGCCGGGGGCTGAAATTTCACCGGAACGCCCCGAAAAGCGCTTTAAATTCAGCGCACAACCAAGTTTAGTCTCTTTTTAAAAACAACCCACATCATACGGTACGGACGCTACACGTCAAAATCGCACCGGCGGCGGCCCGAGGGCCATGTGGCCCCGTGTGGCAATATTACTGCATTGACAATAAAGGATTAAACAACCGTTAATGTGACCATCGAAAACAAAGTTGCGTCCGCAACGAGGCAGAGGCTGGCGATATGACGACAACGGTGGATGTGACGCTCAGCTCGACATTGATCGATGAACTGACCAACAACAACACCGCCTCGTCGGTCTATGTCGTTTATTACGACAATGGCGGCCCGACCACCGGCACCTGGACCACGCTGTTGACCGATGGCACCGTGGTCGGCGGCACGGCCGCCAGCATCTCCAGCACGCTCAGCGGCGAAAGCGTGCCGGTCACCCTGCCCGGCAGCTTCGCCAGCGGCAAGATCTATATTCTGGCGCAGAGCGAGGCCAATGGCGCCAACGGCCCCTCGCTCTCCAGCCTCATCACCCAGCAGAGCGACATCAACGCGCAAACCGCCGCCGCCAATCATTTCGGCTATGATTCGGTCGAGCTGAACCTCACCGGCACCGCCACCGATGCCGGCAACCTCACCTCCGTGGTCCAGTACGGGCTCAGCCTGGGGATGGGGGTGAGCTACACGAGCGGCGCCAGCGCCTCGGTCGGCTACGACATCACCGGCACCGCGCTGGAAACGCTGCTCGCCCATGCCGGCGCCACCTTGAGCACCTACAGCACCGGGCCGCTGGCCGGCTCCCTCGCCAGCGCCATCCCGCCAGCAACACGCTGGACTGGGCCGGCTATGTCACCACCGTCAGCTCGATTGCCAGCGACATCGAGATTTCCGGCTTCTTCAATGGCGGCGCGGATGCCGGCGGCACCTACCATAATGCCGGTTATTTCGATTACGCGGTGAGCGCCGGCACCAGCAGCGGCAGCCTGGTCTTCACCCTCACCCCGCAGCCCGACAGCCAGATCCAGGGCACCATCTATATCGACGCCGGCAATCTGGAAAACAGCATCTACGCCACCGACGGCACCGCCACCATCGTCTCCAATGGCAGCGTGTTCACCACCATGAACACCGGCGCCAATAATGAATGGGGCACGGTGCTGCGGCAATTCCTGGTCGGCTTCGATGCCGGCTATTACGGCACCAGCGGCGTTCCGGTGAACGGCCAACTCGGCGGCAGCATCGATCTGAACAAGAGCGCCAACTGGGACCCCACCTACGCCTTCGGGCGCAGCCTCAGCAGCACCATCATCGCCGGCCACACCTACAACGGCTACGCCGCCGCCTTCGCCAGCTATTCGAATTCCTACGGTTTCAACTATGCCGACGCCGAGACCGCCGCCTACACCACGGGCGGGCCGCTGCTCGCCCTCGCCGAGCCCGGCAGCACCATAGATGTCTCCACCATCGACCTCACCGTGTTCGGCGCCACCGATACCCCGACCGGCTATACCGCCCCACCATCGCCAATATCGTCTCCGCCAGCACCTACACGCCGGTCACCGGCACCAGCGGCAATAATATCGTGCTGGATTTCGCCACCGGCAACGGCACCAATGCCGGCGTGGTGCTGGCCGACAACGCCACCATCGAGCTGCGCCTGCTCACCTCGGACGCCAACAACGTGCCGACCTTCGGCGACACCATCACGCTGAGCGGTTCGCTGTGGCAGCAATGGGATATCTCGCAAAGCAACGGCATTTACAGCGCCAGCGCCAATACCAGCGCGACCATGGCAACGGGCAATCTGATGCTCGACAACCTGCCGATGAACAGCGCCGGCGGCACCGAATGGTATCAGGTGGTCGAGACCAACGGCACCGAGAGCAAGACCTTCAACCTCTATCTCACCGCCGAGACCAGCGCCGTCACCAATGCCAGCAGCATCACTTACGGCACGGATACGATCAACGACGCGACGCTGACCGCCGGCACCCTGGATAACGGCAATTTCGCCAGCGGCAGCATCGTCGCCAGCATCGTCAATGCCCAGCTCGCCGAGAGCAACGGCACCTGGGCGCTGCAGGCCGGCACGCTGGTCACCGGGCTGGGCAGCGACATCACCATCCAGGACGGCACCATCACCGCCGGCACGCTCGACGGCAACCTCGTCACCTACGTCATCAACGGCACGACTTACACCAATGCCGGGCTGCGCGATGCCGGCGTGAGCGGCACGGCGCTGAATAACGACGTGTTCGCCTTTGGCACCATCGCCGGCGGCAGCGTGACCGCCGGCACCGTCTCCGGCTATGTCGTCACCGGCGGCACCTCGCTGAATGGCGGCCAGCTGATTGAAGGCGCGACGCTGACCAACGCCACCCTCACCGCCGAGCAGGTGACCGGCGGCAGCATCACCGCCCCGCTGACCATCGCCTCCGGCACGGTGAACGGCGCGCTGGTCACGGGCGGCACCGTGACCACCCCGCCCGCCATCCTCAACCCGGATTATAGCGGCCAACAAGCCTCCGCCGGGTGGATGGGCTGGGCGTGGTCTCGGGCACGAGCGGCACCAGCGTGCCGCAATATGTCAACAGCCTGACCTACAACCTCGCCGGCAGCGACGGCACCGCCAGCGACCCCAATCTGGTGCAGGAAAACACCGCCGGCACCGTCATCGCCGGGCTCTCTCTCGCCGCCGCGCCGGTGGTGGGCACCTTCTCCGGCACGAGTTTCGAAGCCCTGGCCGGACAGACCTTCTCGGGCGATACGCTGACTGTGAGTGCCGGCAGCCTGACCACCATCGGCAGCGCCGCGCTCAACACCATCACCACCGCCGAAACCCTGCTCTCCTTCGGCTGGACCGGCGATGACAACGCCTCCGGCACCTGGACCAGCGGCACCGTGACCGGCAGCAATAGCAGCCTCTGGGCCTCCACCTACACCAACAAGGTGAATGGCGAGGATGCGGTGGTGATCCGCCTGACCGACACCGCCAACAACACCACCCAGACCATCATTACCACAGCCGATGCGGATGGTGCCTGGGCCAGCACCGCGACCCTGGTGAATCAGGGCAGCTACGACGTGACGATGCAGGATTACCAGAATCTCGGCAGCGCCGGCGCGCCGGTCACACTGGGATCGGCGCTGACCGCGCAAAGCTACAAGCTGGTGCTGGTGGAAACCGGCACGCCCTGCTTCTGCCCGGGCACGCGCATCCGCACGCCGGCCGGCGAAACCCCGGTCGAGGCGCTGTCCATCGGGGATCTGGTACAGACCGCGAGCATGGGCCGCAGCCAATCAAATGGATCGGCAAGCGCGCTTATGCCAACCCGTTCCTCGCCGCCAACCGCGGCGTCTGGCCGGTGCGCATCGAGGCCGGGGCGCTGGGCGAGGGGCTGCCCGCCCGGCCGCTGATCGTCTCGCCAGAGCATGCGATGCTGCTGGAGGGGCATCTGGTGCCGGCCAAGCATCTGGTGAATGGCCGCAACGTCACCCTCATCGAGGCACCGGCGCGGGTCGAATATCTGCATATCGAGCTGGAGCGCCACGAAATCCTGTTCGCGGAGGACGCCCCCACCGAGAGCTTCATGGATTGCGCCAGCCGCAACATGTTCCACAATGCCGATGAGTTCGCCGCCCTCTATCCGGACGATACCCGCCCGCAATGGAAATTCTGCGCGCCGGTGCTGGAAGGCGGCCGCCGGCTGGCGGCGCTGCAACGGCGCATCCTGGCGCGTGCCCAGCGGCGCGGCAACGCGCAAGGCGCGGTGCAAGGGGTTCTGGACGAGGCGACGCGGCATCTGGTGCGCGGCTGGCCTGGATGAAGGATCAGCCGCAGGAAAGCCTGGAGCTGGAGATTTTCAACCACGAGACCAGGATCGGCAGCGTGCTCGCCAACCAGTTCCGCGCGGATCTGGCGGAGGCCGGCATCGGCAATGGCTGGCATGGCTTCAGCTTCACCCTGCCGCGCCCGCTGCCCGCCGGGCAGGCGCATCTGATCAGCGTGCGCGCCGCCGGCTGCGGCACATTGCTGAGCGGCGCCCCGGCGCCGATCGCCCCGCGCACCACGCTGGACGCGGCGGCCCTGGCCAGCCTGCGCGATGCGCTGGACGAGGCGCGCGGCTGCAGCGGCGAGGGCGATGCGCTGCTGGCGCTGCTGCTGGACGAGGTCGAGCAGCTGAAGGGCCAGCAGGCCGCGCAGCGCCACAACGCCGGGCCGATGCGCCGCCAGCGCGGCAGCCAGGCCGCCCTGCCGGCAAAGCGGGCGCTGGTGATCGACGATGCCTGGCCGCGGCCGGACCGCAATGCCGGGGCCCAGGCCATCCTCTCCCATATGCGCGCCTTGCAGGCGCTGGGCTGGCACGTCTCCTTCCTGCCGCGCACCGGCGCCGCGCCGGATGGCGCCGCCCAGGCGCTGCTGGCGGCGCAGGGCATCGCCTGCCTCGCCGCCCCCGCCATCGCCTCGGTGGAGGAAGCGCTCTGCCGCCAGGCCGGGATGTTCGAGCTGGTCTATCTGCACCGGGTCAGCGTCGCCGCGCCCTATATGAGCCTGATCCGGCATTACCAGCCGCGCGCGAGAGTGATGTTCAGCGTCGCCGACCTGCATCATCTGCGCCTGGGCCGCCAGGGCGAGATCCAGGAGCGCCCGGAGCTGACCCGCGCCGCCCAGCGCCAGCAGGCGCAGGAATTCGCGGTGATGCTGCAGGCCGATGCCGTGCTCACCCACTCCCCGGCCGAGGCGGCGCTGCTGCGCCAGGCCGGGCTGGAGGCGCAGAAGCTGCATCTGGTGCCCTGGGCGATCAAGCCGGTGAAGCCCGCCATGCGCACCGACCGCGAGGGGCTGCTGCTGGTCGGCAATTTCGCGCATGAGCCCAATCTCGACGGGCTGCTCTGGTTCGCCCAGGCGGTGCTGCCCGCCCTGGCCGGGCAGCGCCTCACCGTGGTCGGCGCCGGGCTGCCGCATGGCGTGGCGCAGATGCTACGCACGCAAGGGGTGGAGCTGGCCGGCGCGGTGGAGGATCTCGCCCCCTATTACGCCCGCGCCCGCCTGGCGCTGGCGCCGCTGCGCTTCGGGGCGGGGATCAAGGGCAAGGTGCTGGAGGCCTGGGCGCATGGCCTGCCCTGCGTGATGACACCGATCGCCGCCGAGGGGCTGGAGCTGCCCCCGCTTTGCGCGCCGCCGTGGCGCCGGATGCGGCCGGGCTCATCGCCGCGATCGGGACGCTGAGCCAGGATGCGGGTGCGTCGAAGGCGCATGTCGCGGCCGGGCGGGCGCTGCTGCGGGCGGGCTTTACCGCCAAGGCGGTGGAGAGCGCCCTGGCCAAGGCGATCGCGCCGATGACGTCTTCCGTGGTGACGATCAACCGGGGTGAACCCCCGGAACCTTTTGAACCTTAGAGGCCGGCGGGCGCGGGGCCGCCGGTGGCCCAATCCAGCAGCTCGACGATATGGGCGACCGGCAGCCCGGAATGCTGGCCGATCTGCACCGCGCAGCCGATATTGCCCGTCGCCACCACATCCGGCCACAGCGCCTCCAGCGTCTGCGCCTTGCGCGCGCCGAGCTGCCCGGCGATCTCCGGCTGGAAAATATTATACGTCCCCGCCGAGCCGCAGCAGAGATGCGAATCCGCCGGCAGCTTCACCGTAAACCCCGCCGCGCGCAGCAGATTCTGCGGCCCGGTGGTCAGTTTCTGGCCATGCTGGATCGAGCAGGGCGGATGATAGGCGACGATCCGCGCCGGGATCTCCACCCGCGCCGGCAGCCCCGCCGCCTCGATCACCTCCGAGACATCCTTGGCCAGCGCCGAAACCCGCGCCGCCTTCTCCGCGTAAAGCGGATCGTCACGCAGCATATAGCCGTAATCCTTGATCGTGGTGCCGCAGCCCGAGGCGGTGATGACAATCGCCTCCAGTCCGGCCTCGATCTCCCGGCTCCAGGCCTCAACATTGCGCCTGGCCGCCGCCAGCGCCTCGGCCTCGCGCCCCATATGGTGGGTGAGCGCGCCGCAGCAGGCCTCGCCGGGGGCGAAACTCACCTGATAGCCGCAGCGCTCCAGCAGCCGCACGGTGGCGGCGCGGATTTCCGGGCGCAGCACCGGCTCTGCACAGCCTTGCATCAGCACCACCCGCCCGCGCGCCCCGGCGGGGCTGGCGGGTAGCGGCGCCTGGGGGGCAGCCTGGCCGGTGCCAGTTGCAGCATCGAAGCCGCCGGGCGCAGCGGGCGGATGCCCTGCAGCAATCCCGCCAGCGGCCGCGCCAGCCCGGCCAGGCGCAACGCCGCCCGAAAGCGCTTCGGGTAAGGCAGCACCGAAGCCACCACCGCCCGCAACACGCGCTCCGCCAAAGGCCGGCGATAATGCGTCTCGACATAGGCGCGGGCATGGTCCACCAGATGCATGTAATTCACCCCCGAGGGGCAGGTGGTCATGCAGGCCAGGCAGGAGAGGCAGCGATCCACATGCTTGACCACCTCCGGCCCCGGCACACGCTCATTCTCCAGCATGTCCTTGATCAGATAGATCCGCCCGCGCGGGCTATCCAGCTCATTGCCGCCGAGCACATAGGTCGGGCAGGTGGCGGTGCAGAAGCCGCAATGCACGCATTTGCGGATGATCGCCTCGGAGGCGGCGATGTCCTTGTCGGCGAGCTGGGCGGGGGAGAAATCAGTCTGCATCGGCCTCGTCCAGAAAGCGGTTGGTCTCGAAGATCCCCATCGGATCAAAGCCGCGCCGCACCCGCCGCGAGAGCGCCTCCACCCCCGGCGCCTGGGGATGCAGCGCCGGAATGCGGGCACGTATTTCCGCCGGGGCACGCATGAGCGTGGCATGGCCGCCCGCCGCGTCCGCCGCTTCACGGATGAGCGCCTCATGCCCCTCCGGCGCCAGCCAGATCAGCCCGCCCGCCCAATCCGCCAACCAGGCCCCGCCCGCCGCCAGCAGCGGCGCGATAGCCCCCAGCGCGGCGCGTGGCGGCAGGCTGAGCCGCCATAGCGGTGCCTCGGTCGTCAGCCCCGCCCCGCCTTGCACACGCGCCCAGAGCGGCGCCGCATCGTCCAGCGCCTCAGGCGGCCCATAGGCCGCCAGCGCCGCACCCAGATAGTCACGCCGCGCCGCGATCGACGGGCCGACGCCATCCAGCCGCAACATCGTCGCCTCGCCGGGCAGATGCGCCGCCGCCGCCACATCGCAGGGCGCGCGCAAGGCCGCGCGCATCAGCGCGAAGGCCGGCTCATCCGCCAGCCCGCGCCAGCACAAAGTCACGCGCTCCGGCGCCCGGGGCAGCACTTTCAGCGTCACCTCCGTCAGCGCCGCCAACCGCCCCCAGGAGCCGCAGAGCAGCTTCGGCAGATCATAGCCGGTAACATTCTTCACCACTTTCGCCCCGGCCCGGAATATCTCCCCCGGCCGGACACCGCCTCGAACCCAAGCAGATGATCCCTGGCCCCGCCGGCGGAGACCCGGCGCGCGCCCGCCACCCCGGCCGCCAGCACCCCGCCAATCGTGGACCCGGCCGCGCCATAAGGCTCAAACGCCAGCCCCTGCCCGCGTTCAGCCACAGCCGCCTCGATCTCGGCCAGAGGCGTGCCGGCGCGGGCGGTGAGCACCAGCTCCGCCGGGTCATATTCCAGAATGCCCGAAAGCCCGGCCAGGCAGAGCCTCGGGACCTCGCGCGGCGCGCCGATCCCCGCCCGCGTGCCGCCGCCGATAACCTCCAGCTTCTCACCGCCCGCCAGCGCCTGGCCGATGATCTCGCCAACCTCTTTGGTATTTTGGGGCTTCATGCTCAGAACCTTGGCAGTTCGGGAAACGGCACGGCACCGCGATGCACATGCATCCGCCCCAGCTCCGCACAGCGATGCAGGCTCGGGAACACTTTCCCCGGATTGAGCAGCAGCTCAGGGTCAAACGCGCATTTCAGCCGCTGCTGCTGGCGCAGATCACCCTCGGAGAACATCGCCGGCATCAGATCCCGCTTCTCCACCCCCACCCCATGCTCGCCGGTGAGCACCCCGCCCACCTCGACGCACAAGCGCAGAATATCCGCGCCAAATTCCTCCGCCCGCTCCAGCTCGCCGGGCTTGTTGGCATCGTACAGGATCAAAGGATGCAGATTGCCGTCCCCGGCATGGAACACATTCGCCACCCCAGCCCATATTGTTCGGAGAGCGCGTTCATCCGCCGCAGCACCACCGGCAGCTTGGCGCGCGGGATGGTGCCATCCATGCAGTAATAATCCGGCGAAATCCGCCCCACCGCCGGAAACGCCGCCTTGCGCCCGGCCCAGAAGGCCAGCCGCTCCGCCTCATCGCGGGAGATGCGGATCATCCCCGCCTGGTTGGCCCGCGCAATCGCCTCGACCTCCTGGATCAGATGGCTGCATTCCGCCTCCGGCCCATCCAGCTCGACGATCAGCAGCGCCTCCACATCCAGCGGATAACCGACCTGCACGAAGGCCTCGGCGGCATGGATGGCGGGCTTGTCCATCATCTCCATCCCGGCCGGGATGATCCCCGCGGCGATCGTATCCGCCACGCATTGCCCGGCGGCTTCCACGCTGGGAAAGCCGATCAGCAGCGCCTTCGCGGTCTCCGGCTTCGGCAAAATCCGCACCGTCACCTCCGTCACCACCCCAGCAGCCCCTCGGAGCCGACGATGATGCCGAGCAGATCCAGCCCCGGCGCCTCCAGCGCCTTGCCGCCGAAGCGCAAAATCTCTCCCTCCATCGTCACAAGCTGCACGCCCAACACGTTATTGGTGGTGAGACCGTATTTCAGGCAATGCACCCCGCCGGAATTCTCCGCGACATTGCCGCCGATGGAACAGGCGATCTGGCTGGACGGATCCGGCGCATAATAAAACCCTTCGCCCTCCACCGCCTTGGTGATGGCGAGGTTGGTGACCCCGGGCTGCACCACCGCCAGCCGATCCTCATAGTCAATTTCAAGGATTTTCTTGAACCGCCCCATGCCGAGCAGCACGGCGTCCGCCAGCGGCAGCGCCCCGCCGGAGAGCGAGGTGCCGGAGCCGCGCGGCACCACCTTGATATTCTGCCCTTTGCAGTAGCGCAGCACCGCCGCCACCTGCTCCACCGTCTCCGGCAGCACCACCACCATCGGCGGCTGCCGGTAGGCGGTGAGGCCGTCCGATTCATAAGGCCGCAGCTCATGCGGCGCGTCGATCACCCCTTCGCCGGGGACGATCTGGCGCAGCGCCTTGATGATCTCGTCGCGCCGGGCCAGCACACGCTGGTCCGGCAGAGGCATTTGCAGGGACATCCTCGAACTCTCTTGCTGTCTTTATCGCGGCTCCAGCCTATTTCACGCCGGATCCGCCCCTCAGGGCAAGAGCAATTGGTCAGGCCGCATGGCTGACGCCGGCCAGGCTTTCCATCCTGGCCTTGTCGGCTTTCAGCGTCGCCGCATCGCCGGAATAAACCATCTCGCCATCGGCCAGCACATAGGCGCGGTCCGCCAGCTGCAAGGCCAGCATGGCGTTCTGCTCGACCAGCAGCACCGACATGCCCTCCTTCTTCATCCGCGCGATGGTGCGCATCACCTCCTGCACGATCACCGGCGCCAGACCCTGGCTCGGCTCGTCCAAAATCAGCAGCTTCGGGTTCAGCAGCAGCGCGCGGGCAATCGCCAGCATCTCCTGCTCGCCGCCCGAAAGCCGCCCGCCCTTGCTGGCGCGGCGCTCGAACAGCCGGGGAAACAGCTCATACACCGTCTCAATATTCCACGGCCCGCTGATCTCCGGCGGCACCTGCAGATTTTCATGCACGCTCATATGGCCGAAAATCTTGCGCCCCTCCGGCACATAGCCGACGCCGGAGACCGCGATCTTATGCGGCGAGGCGCGGGTGAGGTCACGCCCGAACAGTTTCACACTGCCGGCTTTTGGCGGCGTGAGGCTCATCACGCTGCGCATGGTGGTGGTTTTGCCAGCGCCATTGCGGCCCAGCAGCGCCACCAGCTCGCCCTCCTCCACCTTCAGCGACACGCCGTGCAGAATATGGCTCTTGCCGTAATAGGTGTGCACACCATCGATTTCCAGAACCGCGCTCATGCCGCGTTCTCCTCCAGCGCATTGCCGAGATAGGCCGATTGCACGCGGGATTTTCGGAAATCTCCCTGGCCGTGCCCTCCGCCAGCATGGTGCCGTTATCCAGCACGGTAATCCGGTCCGCGATGCCGAACACGATCGCCATATCATGCTCGACGAACAGGATGGTGATGCCTTGCTCCTTGTTCAGCCGGCGGATCAGATCGGTCATGTGGTTGGTTTCCTCATCACCCATCCCCGCCGTCGGTTCATCCAGCAGCAGCAGCTTCGGATGCCGCGACAGCGCGATGCCAACCTCGACGACGCGCTGATCCCCATGCGACATCTCGCCGACGATCCGGTCCATCTTCGGGCCGATCCGGGTGATCGCCGCCAGCTCCTCCACCTTCGCCTCGACCTGGTTGCGAACATTGCGCGAGATCCAGGGCCGCAGCTGCAACCCCATCGCCGTCTCCACCGCCACGCGCAGATTTTCATAGACGCTGAGCGAGAGAAACACCTGGGTGATCTGGAAGGTGCGGATGATCCCCCGGCGCACCAGCGCGTTCGGCGAGACCGCAAGGATCGGCTGGCCATCGAACTTGATGCTGCCTTCGCTGGGCGGGAAGTAGCCGGAAATCAGGTTGAACAAGGTGGTCTTGCCCGCCCCGTTCGGCCCGATGATGGCGCGCAGCTCGCCTTTCTCCACCGACAGCGAAATCCCCTTCAGCGCCTGCACCGCGCCGAAGCGGCGGCCGACGCCATCCAATGTCAGGAAGCTCATGACCGCGCCCTCCCCTTGATGAAGCCCAGCAGACCTTGCGGGAAGAACAACACCGCCAGCACGAAGATCAGACCGATGAAGCTCATCCAGTTCTGCGTCACGCTGGAGAGATAATCCTGCGCGACGATGAAGATGATCGCCCCCAGGAACGGCCCCCAGTAAGAGCGCATCCCGCCCAGCACGCAGATGACGACGAAGGAGCCCGAAAGCTGCCAGCCGAGATTATCCGGCGAGGCAAAGCCGGTGAGCAGCGCATTCAGCGCCCCCGCGAGCGCGGTGATGAAGGTGGAAATCGCGAACGCCACCCAGATCTGCTTATCCACCGCAACGCCTAGAAAGCGCAGCCTGGTGGTGTTCTCGCGCACCGCCACGAAGCTATGGCCGAGCGGCGAGCGCAAAATCTGCCAGAGCACCAGCATCACCACCGCGAACAAGGCCAGCACCAGATAATAAAACCGCACCGGCCCCATGTGGATCGCATGCCCGCCCAGATGCAGCGGCACGCGCGAGAAGCCGGTCAGCCCATCCTCACCGCCGGTCAGCGCATTCCAGCGCACCGCGATGAAATAGAACATCTGCCCGAAGGCGATGGTGATCATCGCGAAATAGATGCCCTTGCGCTTCATCGCCATCGGCCCGACCAGAATGCCGGCGATGCCGCCCAGCACCGTGCCCGCCAGAATCGCCAGCGGCAGCGAGGGCGCGATATAGATCAGGCACAGCCCCGCCCCGTAGGCGCCCAGCCCGAAATAGGCGGCATGGCCAAAGGAAAGCCCGCCGGTATAGCCGAGCACGAGATTCAGCCCGGAGGCGGCGATGGCGTAGATCAGCGCGCGTGTGGCGAGATCCGTATAGCCACCCAGAGCCGGCAGCCAGAGCGGCACCAGCAGCAGCAGCACCCAGATGCCGGCCGCCACCAGCATGCGCGCGGAGCCTTGCGCCGCCGCCGGTTTGGTTTCGATGGAGGCGCTCATTCAAACAATCCTTCCTGACCGAGCAGGCCACGCGGCCTGAGGACCAGCACAACAGCCATGATCACATAGATCACCACCTCCTGCGCGACGGGGAAAAACGCCGCGGTGATGCCCGAGGCGATGCCGATGATCAGCCCGCCCAGCACGGAGCCGATCAAGCTGCCGACACCGCCGACGATGATCGCCACGAAAGACGGCATGATCAGCGAGGAGCCGATCGAGGGCGAAAGCCCGAGCTGCCCCGCCGCGAGAATCCCGCCAGCCCGGCGAGGAAAATGCCGATGCCGAAATTCGCAGCGCGCAGGAAGAAGATATTCACCCCCATCGCCGAGATCGTCTCCAGATCCGCATTGCCGGCGCGGATGCGGATGCCGATGCGCGTATAACGCAGCACCGCGAACAGCGCGCCGGTGACCAGAATGGTGATCGCGATCAACACCAGCCGATAGCCGGTGAGGAAAAACAGCGAGGCGGACAGCGGGGTGTTCAGATAATTGGGTAGCACGAAGGGCTGCCCGACCGAGCCCCAGATGGTGCGGATCAGATCCTCCATGATCATCGCCAGCCCGAAGGTGAGCAGCAGCGAGAACAAAGGATCGCGCCCATAAAGCGGACGGATCAAAATCCGTTCGACCAGCAGGCCGAGCACCACCGCCCCGAACGGCGCCAGGATGAGACTCCCCCAGAACCCGACATAAGGCTCGATGGTGAAAGCCAGATAGCCGCCCAGCGCCATGAAGGTGCCGTGCGCGAAATTGATGACGCCGTTCAAGCCCAGGATCAGCGACAGCCCCAGCGCCATCAGCGCGTAGAAGATGCCGACGATCAGCCCGTTGAACGCGCTGTACATAATCAGTGATTCCACGGTGTTTCGCCCTTAAAGCGCCACGCGGCGCAGCTTTTCATTGCAACCGTGCATAACGGAAAAGGGAGCCGGCATCCCCACGCCGGCTCCCTTGCGGTCACGCCAAGGCTCAGCTCGGATAGACGAGCTTGCAACCGGCCTCGGCCGGGGATTTCGCGATCGTCCCGCTCGGCACGGTCTGCGCCACGTTGAACAGGTTGGGATAGGTGGCGCCGTTGGGCACGTTGCCGGGGAACATGTTGGCGATCATCTGATGATCCTCCGCCCGGTAATAGCACTTGCCCGGCTGCAGCGCGACTTCCGGCGGCAGCACCAGCCCTTCCAGCGCCCGCACAACCTTCAGCGCATCCAGCGACTTCGCCTGGTTCGCCGCCAACGCGATGGCATGCGCCGAGGCATAGCCGAACCAGGTGCGCGCGGTCGGCACCTTGCCGTTATATTTCGCTTTATGCGCGGCGACGAAATCTTCCAGATGCGCGACGCCGGGCTGGTTCCAGTACCACTCGAACGTCCACCAGCCGAGCCGCGCCGCCGGTGGCAGCGCCTCCAGAACTTCCAGCTCCTGCTGCGCGCCGGCAATGGTCATCTGCGTGTTCATGCCGAACTGCACAGCCTGCTTCAGCACATTCACCAGATCGTCGCCCGCCTGCAGGCAGATCAGCACGTCCGGCTTCGCGGCCCGCGCCTGGATCAGGTAGGAGGAGAAATCCGTGGTGCCCAAAGGTGCCAGCGCGTTGCCTAGCGACACACCGCCGGCCTTGGTCAGCTGCGCGACATAATCATCATGCAGCGAATGGCCGAAAGCATAGTCCGGCGTGATGAAAAACCATTTCTTGCCGAATTTCTGATAGAGCAGATCGAAGTCCGCGGCGGTTTCCAGCCAGGTGGTGGAACAGGTGCGGAAAGTATTCCAGGTGCAGTTCTTGCCAGTGATCGGATCGGCATGGCCGCCAGTGTCGATGTAAAGCAGGTTATGCTGGCTGGAGAATTGCGCCAGCGAGGCGGAAACAGCAGAGTTCACCGACCCCATCAGGAAATCCACCTTATCCTGACTGACCATTTTCTGCGCCTTGCTGACGGCCGGGCCGGGCAGGCCTTGCGAATCTTCCACCAGCAGCTGCACCGGGCGGCCGAGAATGCCACCCTTCTTGTTGATCTCATCCACGGCCATGGTGGCGCCGCGAATCTGATTCTCGCCCAGGGCGGCATAGGTGCCAGTGCGCGGATCGATATTGCCGATCTTCACCGGCGATTCACTCTGGGCCCAGCTGACTTCAGGAAGAATCAGGCTTGAGGCGGAGGCGGCAGCGCCAGCCTTCAGCAAGCCACGACGATTCAAAGAGGCGGTATTTTTGAAGACCATCTTGTTATTTCCTCATTTATTTCGGTTAGCCGCGAAATTTTTGTTAAGTTCGTCGAATTTTTAGGAGATATTCCTTCGCCGTTGCGTTAATGTCAACAATCCTTTGCGCGGATCCGCGCGAAAACCGCATCAGCCCCACACATCTTGATAAAGTGCTACAATTTCGGCGGCCTCAGGCACGCGCGGGTTGTTGCCCGGCGAGCCGGAGGCCAGCGCCTGCTCAGCCATCAATGGCAGCAGCTGCCTCCAGCGCGCCGCATCGAGCCCGTAATCTTTCGGGCTGGGAACCGCCAAATCCTCATTCAGCCCCCGCAACGCCTCCACCAGCGCTGCCGCCGCCGGCGCATCCGCGGCACTGGCCGGGGCGATGCCCATGGCCCGGGCGCAATCCGCATAGCGCGCGACATTGCCCTCGATCGACCAGCGCGTGATGGCGGGCAGCAGCATCGCGTTGGAAAGCCCGTGCGCGACATGAAAATGCGCGCCGATCGGCCGGCTCATGCCATGCACCAGGCAGACCGAGGCATTGGAAAACGCCATCCCCGCCTGCATCGCGCCCAACATCACCTGCTCGCGCGCGGCGCGGTTGCCGGGTTCGTGATAGGCGGTGCGCAGGCCACGCCAGATCGCCTGCATGGCGGCGATCGCCATCGAATCCGAAAACGGGTTGGCCAGCCGCGAAACATAAGCCTCGATCGCATGGGTCAGCGCGTCGATCCCGGTATCGGCGGTCAGGCGCTTGGGCATGGTCAGCGTCAGTTCGTAATCGACGATGGCGAGCGTCGGCAAATAAGCCAGGCCCGGACAGAGCATTTTCTCATCGGTTGCGGTATCGGTGACGATGGTGAAGCGCGTCGCCTCGGAGCCGGTGCCCGCCGTGGTGGGGATGGCGATGATCGGCAGGCCGGGAGTCATCTCCTGATGCGGGGCCTTCAACGCCCGCATCGTGCCCGGGCGCGGCGCCAGAATGGCGGCGGCCTTGGCGGTGTCGATCGGGCTGCCGCCGCCAAAACCGATGACGCAATCCGCCCCCGCTTCGCGCACGAACGCGGACGCGGCGGCGACGCAATCGCTGGTCGGGTCAGGAACGGTGTCCGAAAACACCGAGGCATGCAGGCCGGATTTGCCAAGAACATCCTGCAGCCGCTCAACCATACCACTTTGCAGCAGGAATTTGTCAGTGATGATGGCCGGGCGCGTGAGGCCGAGTTGCAGCAGCGCCTCGCCGGTTTCGGCCAGAGCGCCGCCACCGATGCGCACCACGCGCGGAAGCATGATTGCTGACATTATGTCTCCCTTCTCACCTTTGCCTCTGACGGGCCGGATTTGAGCATCACCTTAGCCTTGACAGCTTCCGCAGGAATACAGGAAATATCAACCATCAACTGTGCGGAATTGCACATATGAGACCGGGGTTCGACTGGAACGATCTGCGCTATTTCCTCGCCGTGGCGCGCAGCGGCACCATTTCCCAGGCCGGGCGGATGCTGGCGGCGGACCACGCGACGGTGGCCAGGCGGATCAGCGCGCTGGAGGCGGCCTTGGGCGTGTCCCTGTTCGTGCGCAATGCCCGCGGCTATTCCCTCACCCGCCAGGGCGAGGCGCTGCTGGAACAGGCCGGACGCATTGAGATAGAGGCCGGCCAGCTGGAGGAGCGGCTGGGCGGCGGCCAGATCAGCGCCAGCGGGGCGGTGAAGATCAGCGCGCTGGAGGGCATCGGCAATTTCTTCCTGGCCGGGCGGCTGGCGCGCTTTGCCGCCGCCCATCCAAGGCTGGCGGTGGAGCTGCTGACCATCCAGCAAGTGGTCTCGATGTCGCGCCGGGATACGGATATCCTGATCACCCTCACCCCGCCGGAGTCGCGCAAGCTGGTCTCGGAGAAGCTCACCGATTACCGTTTATTCGTGTTCGGGACGAAGGATTATCTGAACGCGCACAAGCCGATCCGCAGCGCGCAGGATTTGCGCGGGCATGATTTCGCGTTCTATATCGATGAGCTGATTTTCACCCGCGGGCTGGATTATCTGACCGAGCTGGAACCGAGCCTGCGCGCGCGCCTGCAATGTTCGAGCATTCACGCGCAGCTGGAAGCCGCCTGTGCCGGCCAGCAGCTTTGCCTGCTGCCCGGCTATGTGGCGCAAAGCCGGCCGGAGCTGGTGGCGGTACTGGCGCAGACGCTGCATCTGCAACGCAGCTACTGGGCGATGGTACATGCGGACCTCGTCCACAGCATGCCGGTGAAGCTGGCGCTGGCCTTCATCCGCCAGGAAATCAAAAATGCCGCGCCTCTGTTTTTAGGCAACGACCTGCTGGCGGCCGCACCGAAAACCGGTTCTAGCAGTTTGCTGAAAAACTCCTGGCGGCCGGGATTATGATGTGATTCACTTTGGCTGGCAGGTTTTGTGAGGCGTGGGGTGCGGGGTTCTTTTCGAGATCAGGGCGGGATGTTTTCGTATGTTTCACCAGAAACACGGGTTCCGGCGACCCATCCGTTGCGAGCGATCCGTGCTTTGGTGCGGGATGTTCTGCATGAGATGAGCCGCAGCTTTGCCTGGCTGTATTCCAGGGAAGGCCGGCCCTCGGTGCCGCCTGAACAATTGCTGAGCGCGCTGCTGATCCAGGTGCTGTACGGGATTCGCTCGGAACGGCAGTTGATGGAGCAACTGGATTATAATCTCCTGTACCGCTGGTTTGTGGGCTTATCCCCGGATGATCCGGTCTGGAACCCGACCACGTTTAGCAAGAACCGCGAGCGCCTGCAGAACGGCGATATATTCCAGAAATTCATGAGCCGGCTGCTGAACCACCCGCGGGTGACGCCGCTACTATCGGATGAGCATTTCTCGGTGGACGGCACGCTGATCGAGGCGTGGGCGTCGCAGAAGAGCTTCCGGCCGAAGGATGGCAGCGACGATGATGGTTCGGATTTCCACGGTCAGAAGCGTAAGAACGATACCCATGCCAGCACCACCGACCCGGAAAGCCGGCTGTACCGCAAGGCCGCTGGGCGGGAGGCAAAGCTTTCGTATATGGGGCACGCGCTGATGGACAACCGGCACGGCTTGGCGGTGGGTGGCCGAGTGACCCAGGCCACAGGCACGGCTGAGCGTGAAGCCTCGGAAGCGATGTTGAAAGCCAAAGCCAAGTCGGCCGCCGGGCGGATCACCGTAGGCGAAGACAAGGCTTACGATACCGCCGATCATGTCGCCAATCTGCGCGACGCCGGCGTGACACCGCATGTCACACAAAACAACGGTGAGACCAAAACCGGCAGGCACCGCCGCAGCGCGATTGACGGACGCACCACGCGCCATCCCGGTTATGCGATGTCGCAGACCCGCCGGGCGATGATCGAGTGCATATTCGGCTGGGGCAAGCAGCACGGCACGATGCGCAAGACCAAGCTGCGCGGCGTTGCGCGGGTCGCCGGCACCTTCATGCTCAACCTGATCGCCTATAATCTGGTACGCATTCCAAAAATGGTGGCAATATAAGGGACGAGTCTGTCCGCTGGACGAAAAAAGTCCAGAAACCGGCAAGAAACTTCAATCACTTGAACCAAAATCCAGGCCCCAAAGCTAAATCAGAAAAAATAAAACCAAGTTTCGGGGTTTTTCAGCAAACTGCTAGCGCAATAAGTGTTTAGGTTGACGCGGGAGCGTCAAGATAAACACATAAAATTGCGCGCAAAAACAAAAGTTAGAGCATCAAGCTAAAAGCTTGATGCTCTAAAACGCCATGGTGAAATCGATGAGAGACGGTTTGAGACCGCCTCCTTGAAACAATTACGCGGTTTTTGACGAAGACAGAGAAAGCCTGCGGGGTTTTGAAAAAAGCCTTCACATCCGCAAAGTTTTAGGGGCTGTCCCCGATCTTCATTCATCTGGCCATTATGTCGATCCCGAGTCTCTTCGCCTTTTGCCCGTGGCGTCAAGGGCGCGCGGCTTCGCCGCGCGTCGCCGAAGGCGAGTAAACCCCTTGACGCCACGGGCAAAAGGCGAAACCCTGCAATGATCGAAATAATGCTGATCCTTCAAAGCGTTGAAGGCATAAGACGGAAAGTTATCTAGGACAGCCCCAATTTTTATATCTTCACCCGGGGTTGGTGATCAGTTCCTTGATCCGCGCCGCCAGCGTCTCCAGCGCAAAGGGCTTGGTCAGCACATGCATGCCCGGTTCCAGATGGCCGTTGCCGATGATGGCGTTCTCCGCATAGCCGGTAATGAACAGCACATTCAGCGCCGGCCGCGTGGCGCGCGCGGCATCCGCCATCTGCCGCCCATTCATGCCGCCCGGCAGCCCCACATCAGTGACCAGCAGGTCGATCCGCATATCCGATTGCAGCACCCGCAGCCCGGCCGGGCCGTCCGCCGCCTCGATGGCGGCATAGCCCAGCTCTTCCAGCACCTCCATCACCAGCATCCGCACGCTGGGCTCATCATCCACCACCAGCACCGTCTCGCCATGGCTGGCGCGCGGCGCCGCGCGCAGCTCCGGCACCGGCTCGCCCGCCGCCTCCTCGCCGGCGAAGCGCGGCAGATACAGGCTCACCGACGTGCCATGTCCCGGCTCGCTATAAATCCGCGCCACCCCGCCGCTCTGGCGCACGAAGCCGTAGATCATCGACAATCCCAGCCCGGTGCCCTGACCCAGCGGCTTGGTGGTGAAAAACGGGTCGAACGCCTTGGCGATCACCTCCGGCGGCATCCCCGCTCCGGTATCGGTGACGCAGAGGCAGACATATTGCCCCGGCGGCAGATCGCGCGCCCGCGCCGTGCGCGGGTCCAGCCAGCGATTGGCGGTCTCGATGGTCAGCCGGCCGCCATGGGGCATCGCGTCGCGGGCATTGATGCAGAGATTGAGCAGGGCGTTTTCCAGCTGCGGCGGGTCCACCAGCGTCGCCCACAGCCCGGCCGCGCCCACCACCTCGATCTCCACCTCCGGCCCCATGGTGCGGCGGATCAGCTCCTCCATACCGCGCACCAGCCGGTTCATGTCGGTCGGTTTCGGGTCCAGGGTCTGCCGGCGGGAGAAGGCCAGCAGCCGGTGGGTCAGCGCCGCGGCGCGCCGGGCGGCGCCTTGCGCGGCATTCAGATAGCGGTCCAGCTCGTTCAGCCGGCCCTGATTCACCCGGGTGCCGAGCAATTCCAGGCTGCCGATGATGCCGGTGAGCAGATTGTTGAAATCATGCGCCAGCCCGCCGGTCAGCTGCCCCACCGCTTCCATTTTCTGGGATTGGCGCAGCTGCTCCTCGGCGCGCATCAGCTCCGCCGTACGCTCAGCCACGCGCTGCTCCAGCGTCTCGTTCAGGCTGCGCAGCGCGGCGGCGGCGCGCTCGCGCTCGGCCAGCATCATCCGGCGCTCCTGCACGTCCAGCAGCACGCCGTTGAAGGTCAGCGGCGTGCCATCCGCATCATGCTCCACCCGGCCATTCGCCTCCACCCAGTAATATCGCCCATCGGCGCGGCGCACGCGATATTGGTGGGCATAGGGCCCGCCCCGGGCGATCACTGAGTCGATCGCGCCCATCAGCCCCGGCAGATCGTCCGGATGCACGCTGGCCATAATCTGGGACAGCTCCAGCCCTTCCAGCCCCCATTCCGGGTCCAGCCCGAAATTCACGGCAAACGCGGCATCCACCACAACCAGGCCGGTGCCGAGATTCCACAGCCAGGTGCCGATAATCGCCCCGGCCGCGAGCGCGAACTGCAGGCGCTGCCCGTTCTCGCGGGCCAGCGCCTCGCTTTCGCGCAGCGCCGCCTCGGTCCGCTTGCGCGCGGTGATATCGCGAAACAACACCGAAACCTGGCGCTGGTTCGCCGGGCCGATGCGATTCGCCGAGACCTCAATGACCCGCCCGACCTCGGTGAACGCCCGCTCAAAGCTCACCGCCTGGCCCGTGCGCAGCACCTCGCCATAAATCTCCAGCCAGCCCTCAGCCGCATTCGGCGCCACCTCGCGCAGCGTCTTGCCGACGATGCCGGCAATGCCGGTATGGCGCTCATAGCCTTCATTCGCCTCGATATGCACATAATCGGAGAGCGGACCGTGCGGCCCGTCGAAAAACTCGATGATGCAGAAGCCTGCATCGAGATTATTGAACAAAGCGCGATAGCGCGCGGCGTTCTCGGCATCCTGGCTCTGGCGCCGCGCCTGCTCGCGCAGCGCCAGCTGCGCGCTCGCCTGCCCGCCCAGCAGCGTCAGCGCCGCGACCTGCTCCTGCGAGAGCCCGCCAGGCCGCGCCGCCAGATCGACCACGCAGAGCGTCCCGAAAATCGCCCCGTCCGCATCGCGCAGCGGCAGACCGGCATAGAAGCGCCAGCCTTCGCGCAGCGCGGCATTCGCCGCGTGCGCCGGCACCGCTTCGATGTCGGGAATGCTCAGCATCGCGCCGGCGGCGGTCACCAGCGGGCAGAAGCCATGGGAGAGCGGCAAAATCGCGTCCGCCTGCGCCGCCGTGCCGAATTGCCCCAGCACCAGCTGCCCGGCGGAGGTGACGCGCGTCACCCGGCCCGCCGCCACCCCGCAAATCTGCGCGGCCAGCTGGGCCAGCCCGTCCAGTGCGCCGCTGCGAGCCACTGCCGTCACATGCCAGGTTCCATCACATGTCCGCTTCCATCACATGTCCGCTTCCATTTACGCCGACGCCGACCTGGCATCGATCCGGGGAGACCCAGCTTCCTAGCATCCGGGACGACCCGACCCCGGCACAAGCCCTGGCGCCTAAAAATCTTATGACACTAATGCAATTTGCCTTACCTTTTTCCATATGTAGTGTGACGCGCGGTTTAACCAACAGATCATTGAATAGAGACCAGGATGAAGCGGACCCCAGGCTGGCAGGCGAATCGACGCGCGGCAGGATCGGAATTCGCCATCACCATCGGTCTCGGTCTCACCATCCTCTTCTTCCTGATCAGCGGCGCCACCGCCTATTTCAATCTGCGGACGATCCAGCGCGACAATGCCGAAATCTCGCATTCGCACGATGTGCTGGCCAGCCTATCGGCCCTGCGCGCCACGGCGCTGGATGCCGAAACCGGGCAGCGCGGCTACATGCTCACCGGCGATGTCGCCTATCTCGCCCCCTATGATAACGCCATCGCCAACATGGCGCCGCAAATCGACACGCTGGCGTGGCAGGTCAAGGATAACCCGCAACAGGTCGCGCGGATCGCGCCGCTGCGCCAACATGTGGCGGCCAAGCTGGCGGAGCTGAAACAGACCATCGCCCTGACCCAGTCCGGCGACAAGCCCGCGGCGATGGCGATCATCGCCAGCAATCGCGGCAAGATCGAAATGGACGATATCCGCGATCTGCTCGGCGAGATGGACCAGACCGAGGAAGTGCTGCGCGCCCAGCGCCTGCGCGAGATGGCGGCCGCCTACCAGCACGCGATGGCCAGCGGCATCGCCTCCGGCCTGGTCAGCATCATTCTGGCGCTGGTGGTGGGCTGGCTGATCCGCCGCGCCACGCTGCAACGCCAGCGCCAGGACTGGATCCAGTCCGCCCAGGTCGGGCTGGAGGCGGCGATGCGCGGCCAGCCGGATGCGGCGCGGCTGGGCGAGAGCATCCTCGCCTTCATGTCCAACTATTTCGGCGCCGTCGCCGGGGTGATCTATGTCGCCGACGAGGACGGCTTCGCGCGCACCGCCAGCTATGGCGTGCCGGCCACCGCCTTCCTGCCGGCGCGCATCACCGCGCATGACGGGCTGCTCGGCGAGGCGGTGGCGAAGACCCATCATATCGTGCTCGAAAACGTGCCGGAAGGCTATCTCACCTTCGGCACCGCGCTCGGCCAGCGCAGCCCGCGCCAGCTGATCGTGGTGCCCGGCAGCATCGAAGGCGTGGCCAACACGGTGCTGGAGCTGGGCTTCATCCAGCCGGTGGATGGCGAGGTGGTGGCGCTGCTGGACAAGCTCTCCGCCGCCATCGCCATGGTGGTGCGCGCCACCCGCTACCGCGACGAGCTGAAGGCGCTGCTGGCGGAAACCCAGCAAAAATCCGAGGAACTTCAGGTGCAGGGGGAGGAGCTGCGGGTCTCCAACGAGGAGCTGGAGGAGCAGAGCCGGGCGCTGAAGGAATCCCAGGCGCGGCTGGAGCAGCAGCAGGCGGAGCTGGAACAGGGCAATGCCCGGCTGGAAGAACAGACCCAGCTGCTGGAAAGCCAGCGCGACGAGCTGGAAAAAGCCAATGGCTTCATCCAGCTGAAGGCGCGCGAGCTGGAGCAGGCCAGCCGCTATAAATCGGACTTCCTGGCCAATATGTCGCACGAGCTGCGCACGCCGCTGAACTCGCTTTTGATCCTGGCCAAGCTGCTCGCCGATAACCCGACCAACACGCTCTCCGCCGAGCAGGTGAAATACGCCCAGACCATCCAATCCTCCGGCAATGATCTGCTGACCCTGATCAACGATATTCTCGATCTCTCCAAGATCGAGGCCGGGCATGTCGAAATCCAGCCGGATCATGTGAAGCTGGAGCGCATCGCCACGCATCTGCGCCAGATGTTCGAGCCGATCGCCCGCGAGCGGCGGATCGGGCTGGTGATCGAGGCCGCGCCGGACGCGCCGACCAGCATGGTGACGGATTCCCAGCGCCTGGAGCAGGTACTGAAAAACCTGCTCTCCAACGCGCTGAAATTCACCGAAGCCGGCGAGGTGCGGCTGAGCATGCAGCGCGCCGATGGCGGGCGGATCGCCTTCGCCGTGTCAGATACCGGCATCGGCATTTCCGAAGAGCAGCAGGCGCATATTTTCGATGCCTTCCATCAGGCGGATGGCACCATCAGCCGCAAATATGGCGGCACCGGGCTGGGGCTGTCGATCTCGCGCGAGCTCGCCCGGCTGCTCGGCGGCACGCTGGGGGTGACGAGCACGCTCGGCCAGGGCAGCGTCTTCACCGTGACCCTGCCGGAGACGTTCGATCCCGGCTTGGTGGCGCCGCGCCCCGCGCGCCCGGCCAGCTTCCCGGCGCCGGCCGCCTTGCCCGCCCCGGCCCCACCCGCGCCCGCCCGGCGCCAACCCCACCGCTGAGCGATGACCGCGACTCGCTGGATCAATCCCGCCGGGTGCTGCTGGTGGTGGAGGACGACCAGGCTTTTGCCGGCATCCTCAAAAATCTCTCGCATGAGATGGGCTTCCAGGTGCTGCTCGCCGGCACCGCCGAGGAAGCGCTCAGCCTGGCGCGCGACCTCACCCCGAGCGCGATCATCCTGGATGTCGGCCTGCCCGACCAGTCCGGCCTCTCGGTGCTCGACCGGCTGAAGCGCAACGTGCATACCCGCCACATCCCCATCCATGTCGTCTCCGCCGGCGATCATGCGCAGACCGCGCTGTCGCTGGGCGCGGTCGGCTACATGCTCAAGCCGGTGCGCCGCGAACAGGTGGCGGAGGTGCTGGCCAAGCTGGAAGCCAGGCTGGAGCAACGCATGCACCGCGTGCTGATCGTCGAGGATGATGAGCGCCAGCGCGACGCCGTTTCCAAGCTCCTCGCCTCGGACGATACCGAGACCGTCACCGCCGGCACCGCCGCGGAATGTCTGGAGCTGCTGCGCACCCAGACCTTCGACTGCATGGTGCTGGATCTCTCGCTGCCCGACACTTCCGGCTACGCGCTGCTGGAGACGCTGAGCCAGCAGGATGCCTATTCCTTCCCGCCGGTCATCGTCTATACCGGCCGCGAGCTTTCGGCCGATGACGAGCTGCGGCTGCGCCGCTATTCCAAATCCATCATCATCAAGGGCGCCAAATCCCCCGAGCGGCTGCTCGATGAAGTCACCTTGTTCCTGCATCAGGTGGTGGCCGAGCTGCCGGAGCAGCAGCAGAACATGATCCGCCAGGCCCGCAACCGCGACGCGCTGCTGGAAGGAAGGCGCATCCTGGTGGTCGAGGACGATGTCCGCAATGTTTATGCGCTCACCAACATATTGGAGCCGCGCGGCGCGCTGGTGGAAATCGCCCGCAATGGCAAGGAGGCGCTGGAGCGGCTGGCGACCTCCCAGCTGCATCGCGAGCTGGCGGTGGATCTGGTGCTGATGGATGTGATGATGCCGGTGATGGACGGGCTCACCGCCACCCGTGCCATCCGCGAAAACCCCGCCTGGGCCAAGCTGCCGATCATCGCGCTCACCGCCAAGGCGATGCCCGACGACCAGCAGCGCTGCATCGAAGCCGGCGCCAGCGACTATATGGCCAAGCCGCTGGATGTGGAGAAGCTGCTCTCGCTGGTGCGGGTCTGGATGCCGAAATGACCCGCGCCAATGACTGACCAGGTCGAGGAGATCGAAATCCAGCTGCTGCTGGAAGCGCTCTATCTGCGCTATCATTACGATTTCCGCCATTACGCCGCCACCTCGATCAAACGCCGGCTGCGGCTGGCGCGCGAGCAGATGGGCTTTGCCAGCATCTCGGCGCTGCAGGAGCGGCTGCTGCATGACGAGACGATGCTGCCGCACATGCTGGGCTATCTCACCGTGCAGGTCAGCGAAATGTTCCGCGACCCGAGCTATTTCAAGGCCATCCGCGAAACCGTCATCCCGCATCTGCGCACTTACCCGTCGCTGAAACTCTGGATCGCCGGCTGCGCCGATGGCGAGGAGCTCTATTCCTTCGTCATCCTGTTCCGCGAGGAAGGGCTGGAGGAGCGCACGATCTTTTATGCCACCGACATCAATCAGGACGCGCTGGCCCGCGCCCGCGCCGGCATTTACGGGCTGGAACGGATCCAGCTTTTCACCGAAAACCATCGCAAATCTGGCGGCAAATCCTCGCTCTCGGACTATTACAGCGCCGGCTACGGCCGCGCGGTGTTCGATAAATCCCTGCGCGAGCGCGTGCTCTTCGCCGATCACAGCCTGGTCACCGACGCGGTCTTCGCCGAGATGAATCTGATCTCCTGCCGCAACGTGCTGATCTATTTCAACCGCACTTTGCAGGACCGCGCCATCGGGCTGTTCAAGGATTCGCTCTCCCGCAAGGGGTTTCTTGGGCTGGGGGCGAAGGAGAATCTGCGCTTCTGCGCCCATGCCGATGCCTTCAGCGAATTCAACCGCGAGGAGCGGCTTTACCAGAGGCGCGACGGATGAGCGCGAGACGCTGCCGTGCCGTGGTCATCGGCGCCTCCGCCGGCGCGCTGGAGGCGTTGGGCACGTTCCTGCCCGCCCTGCCCGCCAGCTTCCCGCTGCCGGTTTTCGTGGTGGTGCATGTGCCGCCGGACCGCAAAAGCCTGCTGGCGGAGCTGTTCGCGCGCCGCTGCGAGATGCGGGTGCGCGAGGCGGAGGACAAGGAGCCGATCGAGCCCGGCACAATCTATTTCGCCCCGCCGAATTATCATATGCTGGTCGAGACCGAGCAGGCTCTGGCCCTGTCGGCGGATGAGCCGGTGCTCTATTCGCGCCCCGCGATCGATATTCTGTTCGAGAGCGCCGCCGATGTGTATGGCCCGGCCCTGGCCGCGCTGGTGCTCACCGGCGCGAATGAGGATGGGGCAAGGGGCCTGCGGGCGGTTGAAGCCGCCGGCGGCCAGGTCGCCGTGCAGGACCCGAAAACCGCCTTCGCCGCCGCCATGCCGGAGGCGGCTTTGGCGGCCTGCCCGCGGGCCCGTATCGTCACACCCGGCGGCGTCGCCGCCTATCTGCAAGAGCTGGCGGCGATGCCGCCCGTCGATGAGAACTGAGAGACCGCATATGGCACCCGTCTATTTCCTTCTGGTCGACGATCTTGAAGAGAATTTGCTCTCGCTGGACGCGCTGCTGCGCCGCGACGGGCTGGTGCTGCTGAAGGCGCGCTCGGGCGACGAGGCGCTGGAGCTGCTGCTGACCCATGACGTGGCGCTGGCGCTGGTGGATGTGCAGATGCCAGGCCTCAACGGCTTCGAGCTGGCCGAGCTGATGCGCGGCAATGAGCGCACCAGGCGCATCCCGATCATCTTCGTCACCGCCGGCGCCTCGGACACGCAGCGCCGTTTCCAGGGTTATGGCGCCGGCGCGGTGGATTTCATCTATAAGCCGATCGAGCCGGATATTCTGCGCAGCAAGGCCGAGGTGTTTTTCGAGCTCTACCGCCAGCGCCAGCAGCTGGCCGAACAGCGCGACACGCTGCGCCAGCAGGCCGAGGCGCTGCGCGACGCCGACCGGCGCAAGGATGATTTCCTCGCGACATTGGCGCATGAGCTGCGCAACCCGCTGGCGCCGCTGCGCCACGGGCTGGACCTGCTGCGGCGCAACCCCGGCCGCGACCAGGCCGCCGACATCCACGCGATGATGGACCGCCAGCTGACGCAGCTGGTGCGGCTGATCGACGATCTGCTGGATGTCTCGCGCATCAGCCAGGGCAAGATCGAGCTGCGCCTGGCGCCGGTGCCACTGAGCGATGTGCTGCGCCTGGCGCTGGAGACCAGCCAGCCGCTGATCGCCGCCGCCGGCCACAACCTCACCGTCCTGCAGCCGCAGACGCCGCTCTGGCTGCAGGCGGATCTCTCCCGGCTGGCGCAGATCATCGGCAATCTGCTCAACAACGCCGCCAAATACACCCCTGCCGGCGGCCATATCACGCTGGATGCCCATCAGGAGGGCGAGGCGGCGGTGATCAGCGTCATCGATGACGGCATGGGCATTCCCGCCGAGATGCTGGAGTCGGTCTTTCAGCTTTTCACCCAGATCGATGCGCATCGCCACCAGGCGCAGGGCGGGCTTGGCATCGGTCTGGCGCTGGCGCAGCAGCTGGCGGCGCTGCAAGGCGGGCAGATCAGCGTGGAGAGTGCTGGCCCCGGCCAGGGCAGCCGCTTCACCATCCGCATGCAGCTGATCGAGGCGCCGCCTCTGGCCGCGCCGGCCCCCGCCGCCAGCGCCCCCGCTTCCGGCCCGCGGCGCATCCTGGTCGTCGATGACACAGTCGAAGTGGCGCAGACCGTCGGCTGGATGCTCGACGAGATGGGCCACGACTATGAGCTGCTGCATGACGGGCACGGCGCGCTGGACGCGGCACGGCGCTACCGGCCGGATATCATCCTGCTGGATATCGGCCTGCCCGGGCTGAACGGCTATGAGGTCTGCCGCCTCCTGCGCCAGGAGGCCGCCTTGCGGGGCATTCAGATCGTCGCCCAGACCGGCTGGGGCCAGGAGCGCGACAAGGAACGCGCCGCCGAGGCCGGGTTCGACCATCATCTGGTCAAGCCGGTCTCCTTCGAGGCGCTGGAAGCGCTGATCGCCGACATAGCGCAACATGACCCTCACTGGACTCAGTCAGGGCCATAAAGTTGCTCGCCAAAACAAAGATCTGGAGCGCGCTGACCGTTTACGGTCGGCGCGCTCCAGCCACCGCGCGGGTCTGACCCGCCCCTCAACTGAGAATTATTATCATCTCCTATTGCGTTTTAATTGAGAATGGTTTTCATTCTCTTTTAGAAACCTGGGAGACTGATTTTATGCCCTCACGCACGCTGCTGACCCTCTTCGGCCTGACCCTGGCCCTGCCCGCCTATGCCCAGACCGACCATCCCGGACCTGGCTATCTCGGCGGGTTGAAGCATGAGCGGCTGATCACCTCCACCGTGCCGGCCAACGGCGACCAGAACCCCTACGCCATGGCGGTCTCCCCGGTCTCCGCCGGCAGCCTGCAAAAGGGCGACCTGCTGGTGGATAATTTCAACAACAAGGCCAATCTGCAGGGCACCGGCACCACGATCATCGATTACCGCCCCGCCACCAGGCAGACGACGACCTTCGCCACCCTGCCCGCCAAGCTCGCCGGCTGCCCCGGCGGGGTCGGGCTTTCCACCGCCATGGCGGTGCTGAAATCCGGCTGGGTCATCGTCGGCTCCGCCCCCTCCACCGACGGCACCACCAAGACGCTGGGCAAAGGCTGCCTGATCCTGCTGGATTCCAGCGGCAAGCTGGCGGGCACGCTGGCCGGCCCGGATATCGACGATCCGTGGGGCAACATGGCCTGGATCGATGAGGGCGACAAAGCCACACTCTTCCTTTCCAATGCCGGCTTTGGCATCGGCGCCACCGGCCAGCCCGTGCAGAACACCGCCACCGTGCTGCGGCTGGAGCTGAACATTCCCGCCGGCAAACCGCCTGAAGTGACGAGCCAGACCGTGATCGGCACTGGCTTCGGCGCCCAGGCGGATGCCAGCGTCTTCCTAGTCGGCCCCACCGGCCTGGCCTTGGGCAAGGATGGCACGCTCTATGTCTCGGACGCGATCGGCAACCGCATCGTCAAGATCACCGACGCCGCCACCCGGACGGACAGTGCCGGCACCGGCACCGAGGTCAGCAAGGGCGGGCTGCTGAACCGGCCATTGGCCCTGACCATGACCCCGAACGGCAACCTGATCGCGGTGAACGGGCTGGATGGCCGCGCCGTCGAGATCGACCCGGCTTCGGGCCAGCAGATCGGCGATAAATGGCTGGATAAGGACCAGGCCCAGACCCCGCCGGGCAGTGGCGACCTGTTCGGTCTGGTGACGACGCCGGACGGCAAGGGGCTCTATTATGTCGAGGACGACATGAACACGGTGCAGCTGGCGCAATGAGCACGGATACACCCAAGGCGCCCTCGCGGCGCCGCTTCCTCGGCACGGCCGGGCTGGCGGGCGCCGCCGCCAGCCTGCCCGCCGCCGCCGCCGCGCGGATGCAGGCGGCCGGGACCACCCTGCCATTCTATGGCCCCCGCCAGCAGGGCATCACCACCCCGATGCAGAGTGCCCTATATTTCGCGTCCTTCGATCTCGAAACCGAACACCGCGCCGAGCTGATCGTCCTGCTGCAACGCTGGACGGCGGCATCGGCCCGGATGACCGCCGGCCTACCGGCCGAGCCCGGCACCCAGCAGGAGGACGAGCCGGGGCTCGATAGCGGCGAGGCGCTGGGGCTGACCCCGGCGCGGCTCACCCTCACCTTCGGCTTCGGCCCGGATCTGTTCACGCTGAACGGCAAGGACCGTTACGGGCTGGCCGCCCGCCGCCCGGCGGCGCTGGTGGATCTGCCCGCCTTCAACGGCGACCAGCTGGTGGCGGGCCAGTGCGGCGGCGCGCTCTGCGTGCAGGCCTGCGCCGACGATCCCCAGGTGGCCTTCCACGCCGTGCGCCAACTCTCCCGCCTCGCCTACGGCACCGCGACGCTGAAATGGGTGCAGACCGGCTTCTCCACCGCCCCGCGGAGCAAGGGCACGCCACGCAATCTGATGGGATTCAAGGACGGCACCATGAACCCGACCGGCCATGAGATGGATGCGGTGGTCTGGGCCGGGGCGGATGCCGGCTGGATGCAGAATGGCAGCTACATGGTGGCGCGGCGCATCCGCATCGCCCTGGAACATTGGGACCGGATGAAGGTCGGCTTCCAGGAGCAGACCTTCGGCCGCCACAAGGCCAGCGGCGCCCCGCTCGGCGGCACGCGCGAGTTCGACACGCCGAATTTCAACGCCACCGACAGCGACGGCAATTATGTCATCCCGCAAACCGCCCATGCCAGGCTGGGCGCGGCGGCACTGAATGATGGCGCGCAGATCCTGCGCCGCTCTTACGGCTATAATAACGGCGCCGATTTCACCGCCGAGCGCTGGCCGCCCTGGACGCAGGGGATCGAGTTCGAGTCCGGCCTGTTCTTCCAGGCCTATCAGAAAGACCCGCGCAACGGCTTCATCAAGATTTTCGACAAAATGTCGAAATTCGACGCGCTGAACCAGTTCACCACCCATGTCGGCAGCGCCGTGTTCGCCTGCCCGCCAGGGGCGCAGCCGGGCAGCTATATCGGCGCGCCGCTCTTCGCGGCCTGACGCACCTGCATCCGGGCGGCAAAAAGGGCTTCGGCGCGACGCTGAAGCCCTTTCGCGTTCACCCACGGAGGGCGGAAATTACTGGGCGGTGCCGTACTGGCGCACGCCATCATTGCCCGGGCAATAGCAGCGCCCGCCCACCGGCACGCTCACCTCCATCGGGCAGATATAAGCGCCGGCATGGCAGGATTGCGCCGCCCCCGCATCGGCCGGCGCGACGGGCGCGGCAGGGGCCACCGGCGCCACGGGCGCGACCGGCGCCTGCGCGATATAGCCCGGATAAGGCTCATAATAGCCATCCGGCACCGGCGCCGGGGCCGGCGCGACATAAACCGGCGGCGGGGCGTAATAAGGCGGATAGACATAAGGCCCCGGCACCACGATCGGCGCCACGTCGATCCCGATCCCCCATCCCCAACCGCCACCATGCCAGCCATCATGCGCCTGGGCGCGCCCCGGCAGGGCCAGCGCCCCCACCGCCAGGGCGGACAGTACAGCAAGCGGTTTCAAGAGATAACGCATCGAACCACCCTCTTCGCAAAAAAGGTTACAAGCTCAAATTTAACGGAAGATTGTAACTCATTTTTTGCCAAACCCACGCGTCTCCCCCAAGGCCGGGCTGGCCTCAGCGTTGGGGCTCAGCCTGGCGCTCAGCGCCGCCTTGCTTCTCGCGGCGGCGCCTGCCGGGAGGCAGGCGGCCGGGCGACAGCGGAGATCCCGCGATCCTCCAGCAGCGGGCGGACCTTATGCCAGAGCTGGTAGGCGGCATCGGGGTCGCTCCCCGCCTCTTCCCACATCACGAACAAGCGCTCGCGCACACGCGCATGGGCGGAACTGGTTTGCAGAGCCATTTCAACGATCCTCCATCACATCTTGACGATCGGCGGCCACACGGGCCCGCCCCCTTATAGCGCATGCGCCAGGCAAAGGCGGCTGGGGGACCGGTTAAAGCCGCTTCATGAAACGCGAGGAGCGCGGCGCCCGCGGCTCAATCGTCGCGATGATGGTCCACCATCCGCCGCCGGGCCTGGGTGATGTGAAACTGCATGGCGATGCGCGCCGTTGCCCCGTCCTGGCCGCGGATCGCTTCCAGAATCAGCTCATGTTCGCGCAGCACCACGCTGGCGCGCTCGCGCGGGCTGGTGCGGGTGAGGCTGAGCGAGACGCTCATGAACCCGCTCACCGCCTGGTGCAGATGCTCCATCGCGCTCGCATAGAAATGATTGCCGCTGGCCCGGGCGATGGCCATGTGAAACGCCAGATCCCCGGCCGGGGTCAGCACGCCGCGCTCGGCCTCCTGGCGGAAATGCGCGTGCGCCGCCTCGATGGCGGCCAGCTCCCCGGCATTGCGCCGCTCCGCCGCATGTTCCGCCGCGCTCCCCTCCAGCACCACCCGCACCTCGACCGAGCGCAGATAATCCGCGACCTGCTCAGGCGCCGCGAAACTGGCCAGCCGCTCCGCCGGGCGCGCCATCACGTAGGTGCCCGAGCCCTGGCGCGCCTGCACCAGCCCATCCGCGCCCAGACGCTGCAAGGCCTGGCGCACCACCGGGCGGGAGACGCCGAACATCTTGCAGAGATCCACCTCCGCCGGCAGCCTGGTGCCCTCGGGCAGGCGGCCGGAGAGGATCTGCTCCAGGATCTGGCCATAAAGCTGGTCGCCCATGCGCTGGCGGCGGGTGAGCACCAGGCTCGGCGGCTCCGCCATCGGCGGCATCATCGTCTTGGTCGGGGCGTGGGCCACCGTGGCAAATCTCCTTTTGGCGCGAGATTACCCCAGCCACGCGCACAGGCGAAGGCCCGAACCGCACCCTTCGCGCGCGTAAAGCCAGGATTTTCTCGTTCCGGTCATTTCCGCTTCATTACAAAAGTGATAGAGCTCGGACAAACGGGAGCGAATCATGCGCAAGCTATTCATCACCACCTTCCTTTTCAGCCTCGCCAACCTGCCCGCGGCGGCGCAGCCTTTGCAGGGCCTGCCGCCCGGCCCGCTCGGCGCCGCCATTCAAAGCGGCCATGACTTGATCATGCAGACCGGCACCAATGCCGCCTCGAAGGGCTATATCGGCAACGCGCTCACCTGCGCCAACTGCCATACTAATGCCGGCAATAACGATCATCCCGGTAATTTCCTCAACACCGCCAGCGAATACCCCTCCTTCTCGCCGCGCGAGGGGGCGGTGATCACGTTGGAGGACCGCATCGCCAATTGCTTCATGCGCAGCATGAACGGCAAGCGGCCGAGCACGGACAGCGCCGTGGTGGTGGACATGGCCGCCTATATCGACTGGCTGGACCGCGACAAGAAAGTGGAAGCGCTCGCCACGCCCACCCCCAGCCCCTACCCGGCGATGGTGAAGGCCGCCACTGCGGCGGACTATGCCGCCGGCCAGACGCTCTACAAGCAGAACTGCGCCGCCTGCCACGGCGCCAACGGCGCCGGCATGGGCAGCTTCCCGCCGGTCTGGGGCGCGCGCAGCTATAATGCCGGGGCGGGGCTGGCCAACATCGCCAAGCTCGCCACCTGGGTGAAGGGCAATATGCCGCTCGGCAACCCGCATCTCAGCGAACAGCAAGCCTTCCAGGTGGCGCTTTATGTCGACACCCAGCCCCGGCCGGATTTCGTGCTGCAGGACCATCTGCCGCCCGGCCAGGCCTATAACGCCAAGGTGCGCAGCGAGACGGACAGCGTCGCCAGCAATCTGAAAAAAGCCGGGCTATCCGCCGCCACCCTGCAAGGTCAGACGCCTTAAGCGAACAGCGCCTCCAGCGAAGCCGCCAGCGCCATCACCTTTCCATCCTCGCCGCGCCCGCCGATGATCTGCAGGGCCACCGGCAGCCCGGCCTTGGTCTTGCCGCACGGCACCACGGCGGCGGGCTGCTGGGTGAGGTTGACCGGGTAGCTGAACCCGGCCCATTCGGTCCAGCGCGTGAGCCCGGCGCCCGAAGGCACCTCGGCCCCGGCCTCGAAAGCCGGAATGGCGGTGCCCGGCGAGAGGATGAAATCATACTCCGCCAGTGCCGCATCCATCGCCGCGCCGAAATCCGCCCGGCGCACCTGGGCGCGCACCAGCTGCACCGCACTCATCCGCGCCCCTTGCGCGGCGATTTCCAGGAACCCCGGATCGATCCCGGCGCGCTTTGCCTCCGGCACCCCCGCCAGGCGCGTCGCCGCCCCGGAAAACCAATGGTCATGGAACAAGTCCAGCAAATCGCCGCCCGGCAGCGTGAAGGGCGAAATCTCCGCCCCCTGCCCCGCCAGCTCTGCGATCCTGGCATCGATGATCGCGCCCAGCTCCGCATCCAGCGCCCCCGAAGGCGGGATGCGCCAATAGCCGATCTTCAGCCCTTGGGCGAAAGCGGGGCAGCCTCCAGCCCCGGAAACTGCCCGCCCCCTGGTTCCAGTCACGCCGGTCCCGGCCGGACATCGCCTTCAGCATCGCCAAACCGTCCGCGACATTCGCCGCCATCGGGCCGATATGCGCCACCGTGCCGAAGGCGCTCGCCGGATAGGCCGGCACCCGCCCAAAACTCGGCTTGATCCCGAAAATCCCGCAGAAACTCGCCGGCACCCGGATCGAGCCGCCGCCATCCGAGCCCAAATGCAACCGCCCCGCCTGCATCGCCGCCGCCACCGCCGCCCGCCGGAGGAGCCGCCGGAGGTCTTGGAGGGGTCATGCGGGTTGCGGGTGATGCCGAAGGCGGGGCTGTCGGTCAGCGCCTTCCAGCCAAATTCCGGCGTCGTCGTCTGGCCGATGAACACGCAGCCCGCCTCGCGCAGCTTGCGCACCGCAGGCGCATCCTCCGCCAGGGCGTGGCGTCGGTGGTCTCGCTGCCATAACGCACCGCCCAGCCCTGCACCCAGACGATATCCTTCAACGTCGTCGGCACCCCATCGACCTCGGAGAGCGGCGCGCCCATCCGCCAGCGCGCCTCGGACGCCTTGGCCTCCGCCAGCGCGCCGTCGCGGTCGAGAAAGGTGAAGGCGTTGAGGGCGGGGTTGATCGCCTCGGCCCGTGCCAGCGCCGCCTTGGTCACCTCCACCGGGAGAGATCGCGCCTGCGGTACGCCGTCGCCAGCGCGGCGGCATCGAGCTGGCAAAGCTCAGGGGCGGGGGCAGCGCATCCATGCATCACCTCTTGCATTCACAGGCGCCCAGGCCAGCACTCCCGGCGGCGCCCGGCAAGGGGCCAGCGGCGATTTTTATCCGCCGATCTGGCCTGCTCCCTTGCCCCGCCCCCGCCCTGGCCGCAGAAGGGCGGCAGAGATCGAACAAGGCCGGACCATGCGGATTTTTGCCCAGACACTCTTCGATGGTGAGCGTTTCACCGGCCCGGCCACGGTGGAAATCGCGGCCGGGCGCATCCTCGCCATCCACCCAGGCGCCGCCAATCCGGACCTGGAGCTGCAACATGGCATCCTTGGGCCGGGGCTGATCGATCTGCATAATAACGGCGCCTTCGGGGTGGATTGCGCCAGCGCCACGCCGGCGGAATGGGACAAATTCGCCACCGGCCTCGCCGCGCGCGGCGTCACCTCCGTGCTGCCCACGATCATCACCCAGCCTCTGCCGGCCATCGCTGAAGCCGCAACCCGGCTGCGCGCCGCCATGGCGCGTCACCCCGGCCTGCTCGGGCTGCATCTGGAAGGCCCGTTCCTGGCCCCCGCCAAGCGCGGCGCCCACCGGGCGGACTGGCTGCGCCTGCCGGACCAGGCGGCTTTGGATGAGCTGCTGGACGGCCCCGCCGCCGCCGTGCTGAAGCTGCTCACCCTGGCCCCGGAGCTGGAGTACGCGCTGCCCGCCATCGCCCGGCTCACAGCATCGGGCATCCGCGTTTCGCTCGGCCACACCAATGCCGATGCCGCGCAGATGCGCGCCGGGGTGGCGGCCGGGGCGCGGCTGGTGACGCATCTCTTCAACGCCCAATCCCCGCTCGGCCACCGCGCCCCCGGCGCGCCCGGCATCGGCCTCACCGACCCGCTTCTCGCCCCCTGCCTCATCGTCGATGGCGTGCATGTCGATCCGGCTTTGCTGCAGATCGCCTTCGCCGCCTGCCCGCGCGCCATCGCGGTGACGGATTCCATCGCTCTGGCCGGGCTGGAGCCTGGCGCGGAACTGGAATTTGGCGGCGCGACGGCCATTCTCGGGCCGGATGGCGTCGGCCACCGGGCGGATGGCACCATCGCCGGCGCCGCGATCACGCTGGATGAAGGGGTGCGCCGGATGATCTTCTGGGGCATCGCCCCGGAAATCGCTTTGGCCGCCGCCACCTCCCGCCCCGCCGACGCGCTCGGCCTCAACCTTGGCCGCATCGCGCCGGGGGCGGCGGCGGATCTGGTCTGGTGGTCGGAGGATTTCCAGGCCTTGCAGGTCTGGCAGGCCGGCCAGCCCGGCAGCCCGGCCACGCCGCGCGGCACCGAGGCCCCGCGCCTGGAGCTGCTGGACCTGGAAGCCCGCCCCACCGAGGAGATCATCCGCCTCTTCCTCACCCAGGAAGCCACCGCCCAGCGCGCGCTGAACAGCACCTCCCCGGCCCTGGCCCGGCTGGCGGATGCCGTGGCGGCCCGGCTCGCGGCGGGGGGCGGCTGTTTTACGCCGGGGCCGGCACCTCCGGCCGGCTCGGGCTGCTGGATGCGGTGGAATGCCGCCCCACCTTCGGGGTCGCGCCCGGGCTGATCGTGCCGCTGCTGGCCGGCGGCGAGGGCGCCTTCATCCAGGCCGCCGAGGGCGCGGAGGATGACGAGGACGCCGCCCGCGCCGCCCTCGACGCGCAGCGGTTCTGCGAGAGGGACGCGCTGGTCGGCATCGCCGCCTCCGGCTCCACGCCTTACACGCTGGCGGCGCTGCGCCATGCTGCGGGGCTGGGCGGGCTCACCGGCGCCATCGTCAACAATACGGCCTCACCGATGGCGGCCGCCGCGCGGATCGCCGTGGAAATCCTCTCCGGCCCGGAGATCATCGCCGGCTCCACCCGCCTTTCCGCCGGCTCCACGGAAAAGATCGCGCTGAACATCCTCTCCTCCACCGTGATGATCCGTCTTAATAAAACCTTTGGACCTTTCATGGTGGATATGCGGGCCAGCAACGCCAAGCTGCGCCGCCGGGCGGTGCGGATGGTGACCGGGCTGACCGGCGTGGATGAGCAAACCGCAAGCCTTGAACTGGAGGCGTGCGACATGCATGTTAAACTTGCCGTGCTGGCCATCAGGCTTGGCCTGGCGCCGGATCTGGCGCGGGCGAGGCTGGCGGCGGCGGGTGGCTCGCTGCGGCGGGCTTTGACTATGGATTGAGCGTGGATTCGGTCTGACGGGACGAAGAAATGGCCGGGAATATCATCGGTTTCGCAAGAAAGGCGGACGATTTCATCATAGACCGGCTGTTGCAGCCGGGGGTCGATTACGCGGCCTGGCTGTTCGGCCTGCCGCTTTTCACCCTGGCCCGCATCTCCACCGGCGCCGGCGCCCTCGCCGGGCTGCTCTGGGTGCATCTGTTCGACCGCCCCTACACCTCGGATTTTTTCGAAGACATGATCTGCCTCGGCATCATGGCCGGGGCCGCGCATCTGCAAATCAACAGCCAGCAGGCCCGCACCGGCCGGCGCGCCCATGTCGCCCCGGCGGTGCGCCTTTCGGGGCTGCTCTGGCGAACCTTGTGGCTGCTGGATCTGGTGCTGTTCCCGACCCAATGGCCGCTGGAAGCCCATGCCCAGCTGATCGGCAATTTCGCCTGGACGTTGCTGCTGGTGCTGCCCTACTGGCTGATCTGCTGCCGCGAGGCGCCGCCGCTGGAGCGGGTGGGCGAGCTGCGCTACGCCACCATCCCGGTGCGCTAAGAGACTAAATAAATTTGCAAAAGTTTTTGGAGTGAAGCCCTTTTTTCAAAAAGGGCTTCAGAACGTCTGGGGTTTTGACGGCTTAGGTGCCCCCCCCCGCACGTTTTCGCCGCTTTTTTGAAAAAAAGCGGCACCAAAAAATTTTTATAACTTTTCCCCCGGATTAAACCGCCCGCAGCGCCAGCCACCACATCACCAGCCCGGCCAGCGCCAGCAGGCACCCCACCAACCCGGTCTGCGGCAGCGCCGCCCCCAGGCTGATCGCCACCCCCGCCAGCAATGGCCCGAGCGCATTGGCCACGTTCATCGCACTCTGGTTCAGCGCCGCCGCCAGCGTCTGCGCCCGGCCCGCCACCAGCATCAGCCGCGCCTGCAAGGGCGAGCCCAACCCGCCGCCGCCGCCGATCAGCAAGGCCGCCAGGCACATGCTCCAGACATGCCCGGTCATCAACGGATACAGCGCCAGCGCCGCCGCACTCCAGATCAGCACCCCCGCCACCGTCGGCATCAGCGCCTTGTCGGCGAAGCGCGCGGTGAGGATATTCCCCACCGTGATCCCCACCCCGAAACAGCCCAGCACCAGCGGCACCAGATAAGGCGCGCCATGCGTCACCTGCAGGAAAGTAGAGGCGAAATAGGTATAGGCCGCGAAAATCCCGCCAAAGCCGATCGCGCCGATGGCCGCCGTCAGCCAGACATGCTTGTTCTTCAGCGCGTCCAGCTCATCCAGCGGGTTCTTCGCGGGTTCCCCGCTATTATCGCGCCGCGGCACCAGCTTCCACACCATCACCGCCGTCACCAGCGCCAGCACCGCCACCAGCACGAAGGCCAGCCGCCAGTTCAGCAACTGGCCGATGGCATTGGCCAGCGGCACGCCGAAAATCGTCGCCACCGTCAGCCCGGTGATGACGCTGGCAATCGCCTGGGTGCGCTTCTCCGCCGGCACCAGCTCGGCCGCGACCAGCGAGGCGACGCCGAAATACGCCCCATGCGGCAGCCCGGCCAGGAAGCGGAACACCAGCATCCAGCCAAAGCTCGGCGCCAGACCGCTGAGCAGATTGCCGAGCGCGAACAGCACCATCAGCCCGATCAGCAGCCGCCGCTGCGGCAGCTTCGCCGCCGCCACGCACAGGATCGGCGCGCCCACCACCACCCCCAGCGCATAGGCGCTGATCACCCGCCCGGCCTGGGCGATATCCACATGCAGCCCTTGCGAGAAATAGGGCACCAGCCCCATCGTGCCGAACTCGGTGGTGCCGATGGCGAACCCGCCTGTGGAAAGCGCCAGCAAGGCCAGCCCGGCATTGCCCGCACGCGGGAGGTTTTGATCCATCAGCCCCATACTCGATTTGTTCGGAAGGCCCCGGGACGGGCTTGCCGCCATGTGGGAGGATGCGCGCCGCCGGTCAAGCCCTTGCCCTGCCCGGGAAAATATGGCTGGCTATGGTTAACGGCGTTAATAATCGCCATTATTCCAAGGAACCGTGCCCATGACCCTGCCCGCCTGGCTGGAACCCCGCCTGTCTCTGCCCGCCATCGCCGCGCCGATGTTCATCATCTCCCGGCCGGAGCTGGTCATCGCGCAATGCAAAGCCGGCATCGTCGGGGCCTTTCCCTCGCTCAATGCCCGTCCCTCCGGCGTGCTGGAAGAGTGGCTGACCCGCCTGCGCGCGGAACTGACCGACGCGGACGCCCCCTTCGCGGTCAATCTCATCGTCCACAAGACCAATCCGCGCCTGCAGGAGGATCTGGCGCTGTGCGTGAAATATCGGGTGCCCATCATCATCACCTCGCTCGGCGCGATGCCGGAGGTGAATGAGGCGGTGCATGGCTATGGCGGGCTGGTGCTGCATGATGTCATCAACGATGAATTTGCCCACAAAGCCGTCGCGCGCGGCGCGGATGGGCTGATCGCGGTGGCCGCCGGGCCGGCGGCCATGCTGGCACCATCAACCCGTTCGCCTTGGTGCAGGAAATCCGCGCCTGGTTCGATGGCCCGCTGGCGCTCTCCGGCGCCATCGCCAATGGCCGCTCCATCGCCGCCGCCCGCGCCCTGGGGGCGGATCTGGCCTATATCGGCTCCGCCTTCATCGCCACGCAGGAGGCCGACGCCCCCGCCGCCTATAAGCAAATGGTCGTGGAGAGCAGCGCCAAGGACATCCTCTATTCCAACCTCTTCACCGGGGTGCACGGCAATTACCTGATCCCCAGCATCAAGGCGGCGGGGCTGGACCCGGCCCTGCTGGCCGGCGCCGACCCGGCGAAAATGGAATGGAGCCAGGTGGTGAATGGCAGCAAGGCCTGGCGGGATATCTGGGGGCTGGCCAGGGCATCGGCGCTGTGCGCGACATCGTCCCGCCGCCACCTTGATCGCCCGGCTGCGCGATGAATACCAGGCCGCGCTGGCACACCTCGGCGCCGAGACGAACGCCTGATCCGCTAATCCGGCCTGGGGCGGGTGCCGCGCACCAGAGCGCGCATCATCTCATGGCGCAAGCTGGTGAAATTCAGCGTCTCGGAGCGGATCTTGCCGGTCATTTCCAGCGTGATCAGCCCGTGCAGCCCAGCCCAGAACAGATGCCCGAGCACGCTGGCATCCGTCTCCAGCCCGCCCTGCGCCACCATGCGCTCGACATAGAGCGTCATGTTCCCCCGGGCGCGCGCCAGCGCCGCGCTGAATTCCGGATACTCATCCGGGTCCGGCTGGTTGAGCGCGTAGATCAGCCGGTAGGCATCCGGATTCTCGAAGGCGAAGGCGACATACGCATCCCCGACCGCGCGCGAAATCTCCCAGACATCGCCGGGCCCGCCGATGGCCGCCTCCAGTGCCTCGGAGAGCCGGTTCAGCGCCCGCGCCCGGGCGGCGGCCAGAATCGCCTCCTTGTTCGGGAAATAGCGATACAGCGCCGTCGCGGACCAGCCCAGCTCACGCGCGATCGAATGGGTGGAGACATTCTCCAGCCCCTGCGCCACCGCCTGGCGCTCGGCCACGCGCACGATTTTCTCGCGGGTTTCCGCGAGACGGTCTTCTGACAAAGCTTGCGGCATTCAGGCTCCGGTGTCGGTCGTTACCAGAGAGACATGGGCGCTGACGATTCGCCAGCCAAGATCCTGAAACCGAACCCAGATTTGCGTCTGACGCCCACGCCGCGCCTCACCCTCGCGCTCGAACTCGGTGGTGGCGACCCCGTGGTCAGGCCCGAAGGCGACGATGCGGGTATTGATCAGCCGCCGCTTCGGCGAGCCGCCGGCCCGCCCTTGGCGAAACGCGGCGATCTCCTCGATCCCGTAAGCCGCCCCGTTATCGCCAAAGCGCAGCGCCTGCGGGCTCGGCCAGAAAAACCCGTTCAGCGCCTCGATATCATTGGCCATCAAGGCCCGCTCATAGGCGGCGAACAAATCCTCCAGCTCGGCCTTCGCCGCCGGCTCGTCGATGATCACCCGACCACCTTCGCCGCCAGCACCCCCGCCGCCTCCAGCCGCGCCGCCGCCGCCAGTGCCAGCGCCTCACGCCCAGGCGCGGCGATGATCTGCACCCCGCGCGGCAATCCGCTTGAGGCCACCGGCACGCACACCACCGGCAGCCCGATGAAGCTGATCGGCTGGGTATAAAGCCCGATATTGGCGCGCAGCGGCACCTGTTCCCCGGCCAGCTCGAAACTTGGCTGGCCGATCAAAGGCGCGGTGATCGGCGTGGCAGGTGCCAGCAGCAGATCATGGCGCTCGAACAATTTCAGCGCCTGCTCCCGGAACCAGGCGCGGAAGCGCTGCGCCTGATAAATCGTCTCTGCCGGCTGCAACGCCCCGCGATCAGCCGCGGCAGCGTCGCCGGATCATAATCCTGCGGCCTTGCGATCAGGTTGGGCTTATGCAGCTGCCCACCCTCGAAGGCGGAAATGCAGAACGCCGCCGCCCGCGCCCGCTTCGCCTCCGGCAGCGTCACGCTCTGCGTGCCGCCCAGCGCATCGGCGACGATCCGCACCGCCTCCAGCATCTCAGCACTGGCCCGTGCTGGAACCAGTCATCCAGCACCGCCACCCGCGCCGCATCGGCCGCCTCGCCCAGAACCGGGCTGGCTTCATCCTCGTCCTGCAGCACATCATAAGCCAGCGCCAGATCCGCCGCCGAACGCGCGAACGGGCCGATATGGTCGAAGCTGTCAACGAACGGGAACGTCCCCGCCCGCGTCACCCGGCCGTAGCTCGGCTTCAACCCGTAAATGCCCGTCAGCCCGGCGGGCAGGCGGATCGAGCCGTTGGTGTCCGAGCCCAGCGCCAGCACGCACAACCCCGCCGCCACCGAAGCCGCCGAGCCGCCGGAGGAGCCGCCGGCGATACGCGTGGTGTCATGCGGGTTGCGCGTCGGCCCGTCATGGGCGTTTTCGGTGACGAAGCCATAAGCGAATTCGTCCATGTTCAAGGCGCCGAGCAGCACCGCCCCGGCCTCGTTCAGCCGCTGCACATGCGGCGAATCCTGCTTGGGCGGGGCCGCCTCGCGGCGGATTTTCGAGCCCGCCAGCGTCGGCAGCCCGACAATGTCGAACAGGTTCTTCACCGCGAACGGCACCCCGGCCAGCGGGCCGGGATCGCCCCCCGCCTGCACGGTGGCATCCACCCAGGCCGCCTCGGCCCGCGCCCGCTCAAAGGTTTTGCCGGTGAAGCAGTTCAGCACCGGGTCCAGCGCCTCGATGCGCCTGATATGCGCCGCCAGCACCTGCGAGGCGGAGAGCTTGCCCGCCCGCACCCGCGTGGCGATCTCCACCGCGCTCAGCTCAAAAAATTCCATATCGCCTCAGGGGGTAAAACGCGGCGCCGCCTCGGTCTGCGCCGGCAGCGGAAAATCCCGGATCAGCGCCGCCTGGGCGCAGAGCACGGCGAAGGCGGTTTGCACCGCCTCCTGGTGCTCGGGCCGGATCGGCAGCCCGAGCAATTTCGACGCCGCCGCCAGATAGGCGGCTTCGTCCGGCGCGCTCATCAGGAGAGCTTGCCGTCGATACCCTGCACCAGCGTCTGCAGCCCGGTCAGGGTGTTGTCATCCATCACCTGGCCGGCGGGCAGGAAGATTTTGCCGGTCTGGTCGGTCAGCGGGCCGACAAAGATCTTGTTCTTGCCGGAGGAAATATCCGCCACCGCCTGCTTCGCCGCCGCCGCCACGCTGTCAGGCATGTTGGTGTAGGGCGCCATGGCCAGCATGCCATCGGCAAAGCCGCCCCAGGTATTCTCGGTCTTCCAGGTGCCGGCCAGGGCTGCCTTGCAGCGCTTGATGTAATAGCCGCCCCATTCATTCACATCGGCGGTGAGCTGGTTCTTCGGCGCGAACTTGATCATGTCCGTCGCCTCGCCAAAGGCCGGGATGTTGCGGCTGGCGGCCACCTGCAGCGGCGCCGGGCTGTCAGTATGCTGGGTCAGCACGTCGCAGCCCTGGTCGATCAGCGCCTTCGCGGCATCGCCTTCCTTGCCCGGATCGTACCAGCTATCGACCATGATGAATTTCAGCTGCGCCTGCGGGTTCACCGAGCGCATACCCAGCAGCACCGCATCCATGCCCTGCACCACTTCCGGGATCGGCACGGAGGCGACATAGCCGATCTTGCCGGTCTTCGACATATGCCCGGCAATGACGCCCTGGATATAGCGCCCCTGGTAATAGCGGATGTCATAGATGGCGAGGTTCTTGGCCTGCTTATAGCCGGTGCAATGCTCGAACATCACATCAGGATGCTTCGCCGCCACCTTCACCATATAGTTCATATAGCCGAACGAGGTGCCGAAGATCAGCTTATGGCCGGAGGCGACCAGGCTCTCGAACACCGCCTGGCATTCCGGCGCTTCCGGCACATTCTCGACATAAGAGGTCTCGATGGCGCCCCCCAAAGCCGCCTGCGCCTGCTTGCGGGCGATATCATGCTGGTAGCTCCAGCCGAAATCCCCGACCGGGCCGACATAGACAAACCCCACCTTCAGCGGTGCGGCGGCGCGGGCGGCGCCGATAATGCCGGGTGCGGCCAGGGCCGAGGCCCCCAGCATGGCGGTAAAGCCACGGCGTTTGAGTGAAGACATGATGTTGCTCCTTCCTTTTCGTGAAGCTCAGGCTGTGGCGTGGAAATATTTGCCGAGGCAGGCGGGCTGGTTGAGCCGGATGCGCCGCGCATCGCGCGAGATCAGCACCAGCACCAGCACGGTGCCGACATAAGGCAAGGCGGAGACCAAGGGCGAGGGCACCGAAATCCCCAGCCCCTGGACATACAGCGAGAAGAAGGTGATGCCGCCGAACAGATAGGCGCCGACCAGCAGCCAGAGCGGCCGCCACGCGGAGAACACCACCAAAGCCAGCGCGATCCAGCCGCGCCCGGCGGTGAGGTCCTGCGACCAGAGCGGCGAATAGAAGAGCGAGAAATACGCCCCGGCGATCCCCGCCATCGCCCCGCCAAACGCCACCGCGGCGTAGCGGATGCGCAGCACCGGATAGCCCATCGCATGCGCGGCATCGTGGCTGTCCCCACCGCGCGCAAGATCAGCCCGGCATGGGTGCGGTTGAGGAACCAGGCGATGACCGCCAGCATGATGAAGGCGAAATAGACCAGGATATTTTCATCGAACAACACCGGCCCCAGCACCGGAATGGCGCTCAGCAGCGGGATCGCGATCGGGTGCAAAACCGGCGCGGAAATGCCGACATAGCCCGCCCCAGCAAGGCCGCGAAGCCATGCCCGAAAATCGTCAGCGCCAGACCGGTCGCCACCTGGTTGGCGAGGAAGGAGAGGCTGAGCAGCGCGAAGATCATCGCGATGCACACCCCCGCCAGCGCCGCCACCCCAACCCCCAGCATGGCGCTGCCGCTATGATGCGCGGTGGCGAAACCGGCGATGGCGCCGACCAGCATCATCCCCTCGACGCCGAGATTGAGCACCCCGGATTTCTCCGCCACCAGCTCGCCGGAGGCGGCAATCAGCAGCGGCGTGGAGGCGGCGACGACCGACACCGCCAAGGTTGTGACCATGGAGAGGATCATGCGGCCTCCGTCGCGCGCGGGCGGATGCGCCGGACGCGGTGCAGGATCAGCACATCCGCCCCCAGCAGATAAAACAGCAGCACACCCTGGAAAATCCCGGTGATGGCGTTGGGCATGTTGAGATTGATCTGCGCCGCATCGCCACCGAGATAAGAGAGCGCCAGCAGCAGCCCGGCGAAAATCACCCCGACCGGATGCAGCCGCCCCAGAAACGCGACGATGACGGCGGAAAACCCATAGCCCGGGGTGATGGTGGTGGTCAGCTGCCCGATCGGCCCGGTGACTTCGATGATCCCCGCCAGCCCGGACAAGCCGCCCGAGACCAAAAGCGCGATCCAGGTCAGCCTTGCATTGGAAAACCCGGCAAAGCGCGCCGCCCGCGGTGCCTGCCCCACCACCCGCAGCTGAAACCCCAGCACCGAGCGCCCCAGAATCTGCCACAGCACCAGCGCCAGCACCGGCGCCAGCGCGCAGCCGAGATGGATGGAGGTGCTGCCAAAATCCGGAGTCGTCGCCCCGCCCCGAACATCGCCGATTGCGGAAAGCCGAAGCCCTGCGGATCGCGCCACGGCCCGGTCACCAGCCAGACCAGGATCAGATTGGCGACATAGACCAGCATCAGCGAGGTCAGAATTTCATTGGCGTTGAATTTCAGCTTCAGCCAGGCCACCAGCCCGGCCCAGACCATGCCACCCAGCACGCCGAGTGCCAGCACCAGCGGATATTCCCACCAGAACGCGCCATTGGGCAGCGCCAGCGCCACGCCGGCCCCGGCCAGCGCGCCCATGGTGAACTGCCCGTCCCCGCCGATATTCCAGACATTCGCCCGGTAGCACAAAGCCAGCCCCGCCCCGATCATGATCAGAGGCGCCGCCCGCACCGCCAGCGAGGACAGGCCCGAGACATTGGCGATCGGGGTGATCAGGAAGGTCTCGATCCCCTGCACAGGCGGCTTGCCGAGCAGCGCGAAGATCACCATCATCGTCACGATGGTCAGCAAAATCGCCAAAACCGGCGAGCCGATGGACCAGAAGCCCGAGCGCTCGCCGCGCGGTTCAAGCCGGAACAACATGCTGCGCCTCCCCGGCTTGATCCTGGCCCGTCTGCGTGCCGCCCATCAACAGGCCAATCCGTTCGATCGTCGCATCCTTCACATCCATCGCCTCGGAAAGCCGCCCCGCCGCGATCACCGCGATGCGGTCGCATAACAGCAAAATCTCGTCCAGATCCTGCGAGATCAGCACGATCGCCGTACCCGCCTGGGCCAGCGCCACCAGGGCCTCGTAAATCGCCGCCGCCGCGCCGGCATCCACCCCCCAGGTCGGCTGCGAGATCACCAGCACGCCCGGCTGCTGCAACACCTCCCGCCCGACCAGGAATTTCTGCAGATTGCCGCCGGAGAGCGAACGCGCCTCCGCCAGCGGCCCGGTGGTGCGCACATCGAAGGCGGAAATCACCTTGGCCGCGAATTCCTGGGTCCGGCGCTTATTGATGAGACCAAACCGCCCCAGCGCGCCGCGTATATGGGCGGAAAGAAAGCCGTTCTCGGCCAGGCTCATCCCGCCCACCGCGCCATGGCCGTTGCGCTCCTCGGGCAGAAAACAGCCGCCGCGCCGCCTGCGCGCCCGCGGCCGCTCCAGCCCCACCGGGGCGCCATCCAGCAGAATATTCCCCGGCGCGCCGGCGGGAATTTCACCCGAAAGCGCATCCATCAGCTCGCTCTGGCCATTCCCGGCGATCCCGGCGATGCCGAAAATCTCCCCGCCTTTCACGGCGAAGGAAATCTCCTTCAAATCCGTGCCGAATTGCTGGTTGGAGCGGATGGTCAGCTTACTTACCACCAGCCGCTCCGGCCCCTGGGCACTGTGTTTCTGCGAATAATCCTGGGTTTTCAGCTTCGCCGAGATCATCAGCTCCGCCAGCTCGCGGGCGGTCTTCTCGCGCGGGTCGCACTGCGCCACCACTTTGCCCAGCCGCATGATCGTCGCCGCCTCGCACAAGCTGCGGATCTCTTCCAGCTTGTGGCTGATATAGAGAATCGAGCAGCCCTCGGCGCGCAGCCGCCGCAGCGTGGCGAACAGCGCCTGCACCTCCTGCGGGGTGAGCACGCTGGTCGGCTCGTCCATGATCAGCAATTTCGGGTTCTGCAGCAGGCAGCGCACAATCTCGATGCGCTGGCGCTCGCCGACGGAGAGATCATGCACCGCCTTATGCGGGTCCAGCGGCAGCCCGTAACGGCTGGAAATCTCGGCGATCCGGCCCTCGAGATTCTCCCGGTCCTTCGGATCATTCAGCCCCAGCGCGATATTCTCCGCGACCGTCAGCGCCTCGAACAGCGAGAAATGCTGGAACACCATGCCGATGCCCAGCGCGCGCGCCTGGGCCGGGCTGTTGATCGCCACCTCCTGTCCCCGCCAGCGCAGACTCCCGCATCCGGCTTCATCACCCCATAGATGATCTTCACCAGCGTCGATTTGCCCGCACCGTTCTCGCCCAGCAGCGCATGGATCTCGCCCTGGCCGATGGTCAGGTCCACATGGTCATTCGCCAGCGTGCCGGGGAATTGCTTGACGATGCCCCGCAACGCCAGCAATGGCGCGTCTTCAGCAACAGAGCGGTTCAAACCAGGGCCATCGCGCAACCTCCAAGCAATATTCAGGCCAGCATCGATCCCGCCCGCAACCGGCAATGGCTATGAAGCAGGCAACCCATCCTGCCCAAAGCGTAGCCAGACTGACACGAAGCTGCAATAGAATCAGGCCCCTGCCAGCGACGCCGCGACATCCGCACTCGCCGCGACCCAGCCGAAAATGCCGCCTTGGGCCGCGACCATCTCCAGTGCCGCGCGATGAAACTCCGGGAAGTAGGAGGCGGTGCCATCTTCCAGCACCAGACATTCGAAGCCGCGATCATTCGCCTCGCGCAGCGTGGTATGCACGCACACCTCCGTCGTCACCCCGGCCAGGATCAGCTGGGTGATGCTGCGCTTATGCAGGATCGTCTCCAGATCGGTGGCATAGAAGGCGCCCTTGCCCGGCTTATCCACCACCGGCTCGCCATCAGCCGGCGCCAGATCATCGATGATGCCGTGCCCGGCCTCGCCGCGCACCAGAATCCGCCCCATCGGCCCGGCTCTGCCGATCCCCGCCGCCCGCCGATGCTTGGCCGGATGCAGATCCGCCAGATCCGGCCGGTGGCCTTCGCGCGTATGCACCACCAAAATCCCTGCCGCCCGGGCCGCCGCCAGCACGGTTACGATGGGGCCGATGGCGGCGCGCAGCTTCGTCACATCATTGCCCAAAGCCGCGCCAAACCCGCCCGGCTCCAGAAAATCCCGCTGCATGTCGATGATCACCAGCGCCACGCGGCCGATATCCAGCACAAAGGGCGCGGCCTGGCTGCAATCTCCCGGCTCATGCCCAAACCCCGTCATGCAGCGCCAGCGCCTCATCCTCCAGCAGCGGGCCGACCACCTCGACCGCCCGCTGCCCGGCGGCGAACACCGTGCGGCAGGGCAGATCAAGCGTCGGGTTCTCCGCATGGTCCCCGGTCAGCGCCTTCAGCGCCGCTTCGCTGAGCCCGTACACCACCCGGCCGATCCCGGCCCAATAGATCGCCCCGGCGCACATCGCGCAGGGCTCGGCGCTGGAATAAAGCGTGCACTCGGCCAGGAATTTGCTGCCATAGGCAATGCTGGCCCGCCCGGCGAGGATGCGCTCGGCATGGCCGGTCATGTCATGGTCGGGCAGAAACCCGTTGCCTTGCTCCATCAGCACCGCCCCTGCGGCCCGGCCAGCAGCGCGCCGAACGGGTGGCACCCCGCCTCGCGCGCCTTTGCCGCCACCGCGAAACTCCGCCGCAGCAAATCCTCATCCAAACTCATCCGCCCTCCAGGCTCAAAAGCTGTGCCGCGACCGAAACCGCGATCACCTCCGGCTGCTTGCCGGCCACCCCCGCCAAACCGATCGGGCAGGTCAGCCGCGCCGGGTCCACCCCGTCCGCCGCCAGCCGCGCGAGAAACCGCGACCGCTTGGTGCCCGAGCCGATCATGCCGACAAACCCGGCCGGCCCGCTTAAGGCGGCGCGCACCAGGGCATAATCCAGCTGATGGTCATGGGTGAGCACCAGCACCGCCGCCTCCGGCGGCGCCTCTGCCAGCAGCGCCTGCATCTCCTCCGCCGTGCAGCAGACCAGCCCGGGCAGCCCGGCCAGCTCCGGCCGCACATCGAACCAGCCGAGCGAAAGCGGCAGCCCGGCAAACACCCGCGCCATCGCCTGGCCGACATGCCCGGCCCCAAACAGCAGCACAGGCCGGCTGGTGATCTCCACCGGCTCGACAAAGCTTGCCCCCGCCCCCGGCAACGCCCCGCGCGCTTGCGGCAGCTTTGTCGCCAGCCGCCCGCCATAGGCCCGCTCGATGCGCCCTTCCGCCAGCCTCGCCACCAGCGTCTCCCCGGCTCCGCCTGCAAAAATCCGCAAGATTCCGGGTCCAGATGCTCGACCAGCAGCCGCACCCGCCCGCCGCAACATTGGCCGAGCAGCGGCCCCAAAGGATAATCCTGCACCGCCCAGCTCCCGGGTGCCCGCCCCAACGCCGCCCTTGCCTGGGCGATGGCGGTGAATTCCAGCTTGCCGCCGCCAATGGTGCCGAAAATCGCCTCGGCAGACACCAGCATCTTCGTCCCCGCCCCGCGCGGCGCCGAACCTTCGGTGGCCAGCACGCTGACCAGCGCCACGGGACCACGCGGCAGCCAGGATCGTAGCGCTTCGATCCACTCAGCCATGACCCACCCTCAATGCCGCAATCGCCGCCAAAATCCGCTCCGGCGTCGCCGGCGCATCCAAAGCCGGAAACCCGCCGCCCGGCACGCTCGCCGCCACCGCCTGGGTCAGGGCGCAGAACACCGCATTGGCCAGCATGAAAGGCGGCTCGCCCACCGCCTTGGAGCGATGGATGGTCGGCTCGGCATTCTCGCCTGGTGCCCACAGCTCGATCTTCATCCGCGCCGGACGGTCCGAGGCGGTCGGGATTTTATAGGTCGAGGGCGCATGGGTGAGCAGCCGGCCTTGATCGTCGAACACCAGCTCCTCGGTGGTCAGCCAGCCCATGCCCTGAATAAACCCGCCCTCGATCTGGCCGAGATCGATCGCCGGGTTCAGCGATTTGCCGACATCATGCAGAATATCCACCGCCAGCACCTTATGCTCGCCGGTCAGCGTATCCAGCGCCACCTCCGCCACCGCGGCGCCGTAAGCGAAATAATAGAAGGGCCGGCCGGTATGGCTGGCGCGGTCATAATGGATGGCGGGGGTGGCATAAAACCCGGTGGCGGAGAGCGAAACCCGCGCCAGATAGGCCAGCTGGCACAGCCTGGCGAAACTCACCCGCTCCGCCCCGGCGACCACCCCGTCCGGCGTGAAGCGCACCGCCGCTTCCGCCACCCCGAAATGTTTGGCGGCGAATTCAACCAGCCGGGCGCGGATCGTCGCCGCCGCATTGAAGGCTGCCATGCCGTTGAGGTCGGACCCGAGGAGGCGGCGGTGGCCGAGGTGTTGGGCACTTTGTCGGTGCGGGTGGAGGAGATGCGCACCTGCGCCACTGGCACCGCGAACACATCGGCCACCACCTGCGCCACCTTGATCATCAGCCCCTGCCCCATCTCGGTGCCGCCATGGTTCAGCAGGATGGAGCCGTCCGTATAGATATTCACCAGCGCCCCGCCCTGGTTGAGATGGGTGGTGGTGAAGGAGATGCCGAATTTCACCGGCGTCAGCGCGATGCCTTTCTTGATGATGCGATGGCGCGCATTCCACTCCGCCACCGCCGCGCGCCTTGCCGTATAATCGCTGCTGGCCACCAGATCCGCGATGATCTGCGGGGCGACATTATCGCTCACCTGCATCGCATAGGGTGTGAGATCCCGCCCCGGCCCGTAGAGATTGGCCAGCCGCACCGAAAGCGGGTCCTTGCCCAGCACATGGGCGATATGGTCCAGCATCCGCTCCGCCACGATCATCCCTTGCGGCCCGCCAAAGCCGCGAAAGGCGGTGGCAGAGACGGTATGGGTTTTCGTCCGGTGCGAGAGGATCTTCACCGCCGGGTAGAAATAACAATTATCCGCATGGAACATCGCCCGGTCATTGATCGCCTGCGAGAGATCCGCCGAGCAGCCACAACGCGAGGCCAGCTCCATCGACACCGCTTCGATCCGCCCCTCATCGTCGAACCCGACCTCGTAGCTGGTCTCGAATTCATGCCGCTTGCCGGTGAGCACCATGTCGTCATCGCGGTCGGCGCGGATTTTCACCTGCCGCCCGGTCGCCGCCGCCGCCAGCGCCGCCCCGGCGGCGAACAGGGAGGCCTGGGTCTCCTTGCCGCCGAAGCCGCCGCCCATGCGGCGCACCTCCACCGTCACCTGCGCATCCGCCAGCCCGAGCACGCGGGCGATGATATGCTGCACCTCGCTCGGATGCTGGGTGGAGGAGAGCACATGCATGCCCCCCTGCTCCTGCGGGGTCGCCACCGCGATCTGGCCTTCGAGATAGAAATGATCCTGCCCGCCCATCGCCAGCCGGCCGGAGAGCCGGTGGGGCGACGCCGCCAAAGCCGCCGCCACGTCGCCGCGCCCCATGCTCTGGGCGGGCTCGATCAGGCTGTCCGCCGCCACCGCTTCGGCAATGGTGAGCAAGGGCGGCAACGGCTCATACGCGGCCTTGCCCAGTTTCGCCGCCCGCCGCGCCGCCTGATGGGAGCTGGCGACCACCAAGAACAGCGCCTGGCCGTGATAGACCACCTCATCTTCCGCGAAGAGCCGGTCATCCCCGGCGAAGGGCTGACATCGTTCTTGCCGGGGATGTTGATGGCGGAAAACACCGCCACCACGCCGGGGGCGGACTGCACGGCAGAGAGATCCAGCCCGGTCAGCCGCGCATGCGCCACGCTGGAAAGGCCGAAGGCGCCATGCAGAATGTTGGCGGCCTCGGGCACATCATCGGCATAAAGCGCGGTGCCGGAAATCTGCGCGGCGGCGCTGTCATGCGGCAAGGGCCGTGCGACGGCGCCCAGGGTCTGGATCTCGCGGTCAGCCATCGGCCAGCTCCAGCACGCTCACCGCCTCGCCCTGGGATTGCGCCCAGAGCCGGCGCAGCAGATTGGCCGCCACGGTGAGGCGATAGGCAGCCGTGCCCCGCACATCCGAAAGCGGCGCAAAATCCTGCCCGATCAACGATGCCGCCGCCTCCAGCGCGGCTTCGGTAAAGGGCGCGCCGGTCAGCGCCGCCTCGACATGCGCCGCCCGTTTCGGCGTGCCGGCCATGCCGCCAAAGGCCAGCCGCGCCTGGGTGATGGTGCCCCCTCCACCCGCAGATGGATCGCCCCGCAGACGGCGGAGATGTCGCTATCGAAGCGCTTCGATAATTTCGCAATCAGGATCAGCGCGCCCGGCTCGGGCCGGGGATGAACAGGCTTTCCACAAACTCGCCCGGCTGGCGGTCCTGCTTGCCATAGGCCAGGAAGAAATCCTCCAACGCCATGGTCCGGCGTTCCGCCCCCCGGCGCAGCGTCAGCGTTGCCCCCAGCGCGATCAGGGAAGGCGGCATGTCGCCGATCGGCGAGCCATTGGCGATATTGCCGCCGATGGTCCCGGCATTGCGCACCTGCGCCCCGCCGATCCGCCGCACCAGCTCGCCCAAAGCCGGATGCAGCCGCGCCAGCGCGGCTTGCGCCTCGGCATAGCGCAAAGCCGCGCCGAGGCGCAGCCCGTCCTGCGTCTCCTCCATAAATCGCAGCGCTTCGATATCGGCGATGAAGATCAGCTCGTCCAGCACGCGCTGCTGCTTGGTCACCCAGAGCCCGACATCCGTCGCCCCTGCCACCAGCCGCGCCTGGGGGTGCGCCAGATAGAGTGCCGCCAGCTCCTCGACGGTTTGCGGCAGGAAGGCGCGGCGGCCCTGATAGTTGATCGCGCCGGGAGCGTCGCGCAGTTTTCGCAGCGCTGCGATAATGGCCGCATCGTCACGCGGGGCCGACGCCACCGCCGCACCCGCCGCCAGAATCGGCCCATAGCCGGTGCAGCGGCAGAGATTGCCCGCGAGGCAATCCGCGACGCTCTGCTCCGCCCCCAGCGCGCCGATGCTGCGCGCATAGAGCGACATCACGATGCCCGGCGTGCAGAAGCCGCATTGCGAGCCGTGCCGCTCCAGCATTTCGCGCTGCACCGGATGCGCGCCGCCCAGGCTCTCGATGGTCAGCAGCGCCTTGCCATGCAGCATCGGCAGGAACATGATGCAGCTATTCACCGCCCGCCAGGCGATGCGCGCGCTGCCCCCTCGCCCGCCAGCGTGCCCAGCAGCACGGTGCAGGCGCCGCAATCGCCCTCGGCGCAGCCTTCCTTGGTGCCGGTGCGGCGCAGCGGGCCGCGCAACAGCTCCAGCACCGTGCCGGTGGGTCGGGCGCGTCCAGCGTGATCACCTCGCCATCCAGCAGGAACCGCACGCTCATTGGCTCTACTCCACACCCGTCCCAACCCGCGGAGTGTCCACCCCACCCACCCGGCCTGTCAACGGTAAGTTGCCCGCCCGGCCATTTAAAAAGGCAGGACCGAACCCGGCCCTGCCTGTTTCAGATTCCACCCACGGCGCGGTTTTGGGCAACCGGCTGAAAGCGCGCTCAGCGCGTGCGCCTCAGCTCTTGCGCGAGACGGTGAAGCGGGCCAGCGCCTGCAGCAGCGCGGCGCGCTCGCCAAAGCTCTCCAGATGCGCCGCCGCCTGCTCGGCCAGGCGCTCGGCCTGGGCGCGGGCGCGCTCCAGCCCCAGCACCGCGACCATGGTCGCCTTGCCGGAGGCGGCATCCTTGCCGGCGGTCTTGCCCATTTCCTCGGCGGTGGCGGTCTCGTCCAGCACATCGTCATAGATCTGGAAGGCCGCCCCCAGATCGCGGCCATAGGCGACGATCGCCTGGCGTTGGGCGGTGGGCGCACGGCCCAGAATCGCCCCGGCCTCGGCGGCGTACTGGATCAGCCGGCCGGTCTTCAGCGCCTGCAGCCGGGTGATCTCGGCGCCCGAGAGTTCCTTGCCCTCGGATTGCATGTCGATCATCTGCCCGCCGACCATGCCGCGCATGCCCGAAGCCGAGGCCAGCGCCAGCACCAGCTCGATGCGCGCCTCGGCATCGCCATGCGTGTCTTCCTCGGCCAGCACCTCGAAGGCGCGGGTCTGCAGCGCGTCGCCGGCCAGGATCGCGGTGGCCTCGTCGAATTTCTTGTGGCAGCTGGGCTGGCCGCGGCGCAGATCATCGTCATCCATCGCCGGCAGATCGTCATGCACCAGCGAATAAGCGTGCAGCATCTCCACCGAGGCGGCGACGCGCGCGGCGCAGGTGCGGTTGACCGAGAACAGCCTGGCCACCTCCATCACCAGAAAGGCGCGCATGCGCTTGCCGCCATTCAGCACGGCATAGCGCATGGCCTCCATCAGCTTCGCCTCGGCGGTCTCGGGCACGGGCAGCAGCGCGTCGAGCTGCGCCTCCACCAGCCTTGCCACCTCGGCCAGCGCCTCGCCCAGCGCGTCCGGCTTGGGTACCACATCAAGCGCCATGGTCTTACTCTCCGTCCTTGAGGGCGAGCGAGCCATCCGCCCGCGCCACGATGGCCTGCACCCGGGCTTCCGCCTGGGCCAGTTTTTCCTCGCAATGTTTCTTCAGCGCCGCCCCGCGCTCGTAGGCGGTGATCGCATCTTCCAGCTTCTGCTGGCCGGATTCCAGCCCGCGCACGATGGCTTCCAGGGCGGCCAGGGCGTCCTCGAAGGAGAGGGCGGCAATATCGGATTGATCAGTCATGAATGCTCCCGTAGCCGCGCCGCGCGGGAATCACAACCGCATCAGCGCGCGCACATGCGTAGCACAGCTTTGCGCCAACGCGGTGGGATCATAGCCACCTTCCAGCAGCGAGACGACGCGGCCGGGGCAATGCGCATCGGCGATGGCCAGCAATTCGCGCGTCGCCCAGGCGAAATCCGGCTCTTTCAACCGCAGCTGCGCCAGCGGGTCGGCGGCATGGGCATCGAAACCGGCGGAGAGGATCAAGATCTGCGGGGCGAAATCCGCCAGGCGGGGGAGCAGGGCCGTGCTCCAGGCGGCGCGGAAGACCTCGCCGGTGGCGCCGGGCGGCAGCGGGATGTTGAGGATATTGCCCATCCCGGTCTCGCTCTGCGCCCCGGTGCCGGGAAAGCAGGGTGATTGGTGGGAGGAGGCGTAGAAGACCTGCGGGTCCGCGCTGAAAATATGCTGGGTGCCGTTGCCGTGATGCACATCGAAATCGACGATGGCGATGCGCGTGAGGCCCCATTGGCGCTGCGCCTGGCGGGCGGCCACCGCGGCGTTATTGAAGACGCAGAAGCCCATCGGCCGGTCGGCCTCGGCATGGTGGCCGGGCGGGCGCATGGCGACGAAGGCGGCCTGGGCCCAGCCTTCCATCACCGCATCCACCGCCGCCGCCCCCCCCCGGCGGCGCGCAAGGCGGCCTCGCGCGTGCCCGGGCCGAACACCGTATCGCCGTCGATATGCCGGACGGGCTCGCCGGACCAGCCCAGCACGGCGTCGATGTAATCCGCGTCATGCGCGGCCTTCAGCTGCGCCGGCGTGGCCAAGGGGCCAGCTCGCGCAGCAGGTGCGCGAAATCCGGCGCGTCCAGGGCGCGCAGCACGTAGCGCAGCCGTTCCGCGCATTCGGGATGGTCCGGGCCGGTATCATGCCCCAACGCCGCCGGATGCGTGAACAGCGCCACGCTCATCCGGGCTGGCCGCCGCGTTTCAGCGAAAAGCTATACACACCCTTGACCTCGCTGGCGGCGATCAAGGCATGGCCGCTGGTTTTGCAGAATTCCCGGAAATCCGCCACCGCCCCTGGGTCCGTCGCCAGGATGCGCAATTTCTCGCCGGGCGCCATGGCGCGCAGGGCGCGGGCGGCGCGCAGCACGGGGATGGGCGATTTCTGGTATTGCGCGTCGATTAGAGTTTCTCCCATGGCGCGAATCATGCGCCTTCACGCGGGCTTGAGCAAGATGAGGTTTCGGCCCAGAACCCGGCTTATGACCCATCGCATCGGCATCGATCTCGGCGGCACCAAGACGGAAATCATTCTGCTGGCGCAGGATGGCCGCGAAATACTGCGCCGCCGCCGCCCGACCCCGCCCGGCTATGCGGCGGCGTTGCGCAACATCGCCGATCTGGTGGCCGAGGCGGAGCAGGAGAGCGGGCAGGTTTGCACGGTTGGGGTGGGGATACCCGGCTGCATCTCGCCCGCCACCGGGCTGGTGAAGAACGCCAATTCCAACGCGCTGAACGGCCATGCCTTCGACCGCGATCTGGCCGCCTTGCTCGGGCGCGAGGTGCGGGTGGCGAATGATGCCAATTGCTTTGCCCTCTCCGAGGCGGTGGATGGCGCGGCGGCGGGGCGGGGGTGGTGTTCGGCATCATCATCGGCACCGGCACCGGGGCGGGATTGTGGTGAATGGGCGGATACTGGAAGGGCGGCACCGCCTGGCCGGGGAGTTCGGCCATACCCCCCTGCCCTGGCCACGGGAGGATGAGCTGCCGCTGGCGCGTTGCTGGTGCGGGCAGAGCGGCTGCCTGGAGCTGTATCTGGCCGGCCCCTCGCTGGCGCGCGAATGCGACGGGCCGGGCTATCACGATGCCGGCTCGCTGCCCGAGCGCGCCGCCGCCGGGACGACAAGGCGCAGGCGGCGCTGGCCCGGCACGCGGACCGGATGGCCCGGGCGCTGGCGGTGATCACCAATCTGCTCGACCCGGACTGCATCGTGCTCGGCGGCGGGGTTTCCAATATGGCGCATCTCTATGAGCAGCTGCCCGGGTTGATGCGGCCTTATGTGTTCTCGGACCAGGTGGCGCCGCACATCGTGAAGGCGAAGCATGGGATAGTTCGGGGGTGCGCGGGGCGGCCTGGTTGTGGCCGGCGGGGCAGGGCTGAACGCCACGCGGTGCAGCGCTGGCACGCGGATTGCTTCACCCGCCTCATGCGCGGCCTTTGCGGCGGCGCTGCATTTCCAGCGCAAGGACCGCCATGACCCAGCCGACCCGCAGCATCGCCGCCCGCCCCTATCCCTGGCCCTATGATGGCAGCCTGGGGCCGCAGACCACGGCGCTGGTGATCATCGACATGCAGACGGATTTCTGCGGGCCGGGCGGGTATGTGGACAAGATGGGCTATGACATCGCGCTGACCCGCGCGCCGATCGCGCCCATTCAGGCGGTGCTGCGGGCGATGCGGGCGGGGGTTATACGATCATCCATACGCGCGAGGGGCATCGGCCGGACCTGGCGGATCTGCCGGCGAATAAACGCTGGCGCTCACGCCAGATCGGGGCGGGGATTGGCGATGCCGGGCCGTGCGGGCGGATTCTGGTGCGCGGCGAGCCAGGCTGGGAGATTATTCCCGAGCTGGCGCCGCTGCCGGGGGAAATCATCATCGATAAGCCGGGCAAGGGTTCGTTCTGCGCGACGGATCTGGAGTTGATTTTGAACCAGAAACGCATCCGCAATCTGGTACTGACCGGGATTACCACGGATGTGTGCGTGCATACGACCATGCGCGAGGCGAATGATCGTGGATTTGAGTGCGTGATTCTGGAGGATTGCTGCGCCGCGACGGATGCGGGCAACCATGCGGCGGCGCTAAAAATGGTGACGATGCAGGGCGGGGTGTTTGGGGCGGTGGCGAGGTCGGGGGCGTTGTTGGCGGGGTGTAGGGGTGGGGACGAGGAAAATTGCCGCTCAGAAGCGGCTACTTTGCGCCCATCCTTGTCGTTCCCGAGCCCTGGTTAATGGCCCGAAAGCCGCCGTTCCCACGGGAAAGATTTTTGCGCCGTAGGCCTAAGCTTTAGGCTCCTCCACCCAGCGAGCATATTCTTTCAGGTCAGGGATCAAATCACCGGCCATTTTAAAATCTGGCTTACTGATTTTTGGAGCATCTTTCCCGTATTCGGCGGCCATTTTTTCTCCATGCTCTCTAAGCACATTGACGAGCTGGACGCTAAATCCGATGCAGCTATCATTGTAACGTTCTATGGCGTCCATCAAATTGGGGTATCGATCATCAACACGGCCAGGTGCGAAAGGAGTGCCAAAATAAAGGCATGCTTTCATAGCGTCATTGTTTTCAGGCATCTTTTTGACTTCGTCGATCCAGGCGTTGCGTTGTGCCGCAGCATCAGCAAAGCCCTCGATGGACTGCATAAGAGGAGTTAACAGAAGCAGTGCCCTGCCGCTCGGGTTAATCCGATCCAAAAGAATTTTTTGCAGTTCCGCAATGGGAGAATAGGGTGGCAGAATTGTTTGGAGCACGAGTTGATAGGTAAAAGTAGTGTTTGCGGGATTACCAGTGCATTTACGCGCATGTCGTGGGCTTCGCGATCCGCGCGTTGCTGTTTGTAGCCTGCAACGAGTTCTTTGGTGAGCTGCTTTTTGGTCGCGATGTAGGTGTTGGCGATATTGAAGGCAAAACTCAGCGCCGCATTTACCCCCTTATTTCGGCCAAAATTTCTTTCCGCCGCGCTGTCCTTTCGGCGAGAAGTTGGGCACCCCAGGTGCCAGCGAAAGCGGCAATAGCGGTACTGACAATGGCAATAAAAAGTGGCGAGGAAAGGGCTGCATTTGCAATTCCCAGCAGTTGGTCAAAGATATACGGATCGGCCATGATTACAGGTCTTTTCGTCTCCACACGCCGTCGAGCTGGAACCATCTCTCAGAAACTGAGCGATCCTCTGAAATAAGGGTAAGCGAGTGTGCGGGAATTTTGGGGTGATTAGTCACCGCGCTAAAAACCTGCCGCGCCTCTTCAACGGTCTTAAAATCAAGAGTTAACGGTTTGAGTAACGGCTCAATTTCCCCGCTGGGGTTCGTCCAGAACATTTCTAAAGTGAATTGCATTATTTACTATAACGACTGTTCGTGTGTTTGTAATGGGCAGTTCATTTCTCAAAAATCAAGACTTCTGGAAACTAAATAGAGTCACATGATTTCAATAGGTTAAATCTTGCAAAAGATATGACCGAAACCCAAAATTCATTTCCTTGGCTCAAATCATCTTTTGATTTCAAACATTTTCCGCTAGGCGGTCGGCTCTTAAGCCAGATCTCCGCTATTTGCGGCTGTCAATCTGACGCAGACGAGCCGCTCCCGGCCCGATCTAGCCATCGGCAACCGCCGCCCCTATTCATTACCCCTACTCCGCCGCCGCCTTCTCCCCCGCCACAGCCTCAGCCTTTCGCATCAGCCGCAAAAAATTCCCGCCCCAGATTTTCTCGATTTCGCTCCGCCCATACCCGCGCTTCGCCAACGCCGCTGTCAGGTTCGGGGTTTGGCTGGCGTTCATAAAGCCGCGCACGCCGCCGCCGCCGTCGAAATCGGTGCCGATGCCGACATGGTCCACGCCCATGCGTTTCACCGCGTAATCGACATGGTCGACGATATCCTCCACCGTCAAATCCGCCGCGCGGGCTTTCGGGCGCAGGAAATTGGAGACGATGGTGATCTGCGCCAGCCCGCCAGTGGCGGCCAGCGCGTCGAGCTGTTCGTCGTCCAGATTGCGCTTATGGTCGCACAGGGTTTTCATGCAGCTATGGGTCGCCACCACCGGGGTGCGCGAGCGCTGGGCCGCCTGCATCATCGTCGCCTTGGAGGCGTGGGAGATGTCGATCAGCACGCCCAGCTCATTCATTCGCGCGATCACCGCCTGGCCGAAATCCGAGAGCCCGCCATAGAGCGCCTCGGGGTCGCCCAAGGTCGGCAAGGCGATGGCGGCGTCCGCGATCTCGTTATGGCCGTTATGGGTGAGGGTCATGTAGCGGATGCCACGGGCGGCGAACTCGTCCAGCAAAGCCAGGCTCTTGCCGATGGCGTAGCCATTTTCGATGACCGGGACGATGCCGGGCTTGCCGGCCGCGAAGGCGGCCTCGATGGCCCCCGCACTGGTCGCCCAGATGCCGCCAGAGCCATCCGCCGGGGCCATGGCGGCGATGGCGTCCAGCATCGCCCGCGCCCGGCTGGTGGCGGCCTGGTGCCCGGCATCGTCGCGCCGCCCTTGCGGGATATAGGCGGCGAAGCATACGCCCCCACCCGGCCCTGCCGCATCTTCGGCAGATCGACGCAGCGCGGCCCGTCCTCGAACGGGCTGGGGCCTTCCGGCCAGGGGATGTCGACATGGGTATCGATGGCCAGCAGGCCGTTATGCGGATCGTTTTCCATTCCCCGCATGGTTGAGCGCCAGGCAACCGGCGTCAAGCGCCTTGCGCATGACCGAGGGCACCGGGGCGGTGCCGACCGGGGCATGCAGCGCGCCCGCCGGCAAAGCGGGCACGCGGGCCACCTTCACGGACAAAGTCAGAGCGAAATGGGTGAAGATATGCTCGATGGCGCCGGCATCGCGCCAACGGGTTTTCACCGGCGGGGTATCCGGCAGAGCCAGCATGCCGCCGAGCAGCCCGCTGGGCGGGCGGCGCAGCAGCAGCACATTGTCCTGCGCGTCCAGCAGCATATAGGCGATGCCCTCACGGTGCGGGCGCTCGGGCTTTTTCGCCTTGGCCGGGAGGGTGGCGGCGATGCCCTGGGCATGGGCCGCGCAATGCGCCATCCAGGGGCAGATGGCGCAGGCGGGGGATTTGGGGGTGCAGATGGTGGCCCCAGATCGAACAGAGCCTGGGCGAAATCGCCGGGGGCCTGGCGGGCGGCTTTGTCGCGCATCAGCGCCTCGGCGGCGGTGGCGATGGTTTTCTTGGAGCCCGGCAGCGGCGCGGTAATGGCGAAGAGGCGGGCGGCGACGCGTTCGATATTGCCGTCCACGGGCAGCACCGGCAGGTTGAAGGCGATCGCGCCGATGGCGTTAGCGGTGTAGGGACCGATGCCGGGGAGGGCGCGTAACCCTTCGATACAATCAGGGAATTCGCCCAGCGCCGCCACCGCGACCGCGCATTTATGCAGGTTTCTGGCGCGTGCGTAATAGCCAAGCCCGGCCCAGAGGGCGCACACCTCCTCCACGCTGGCGGCGGCGAGCGCTTGCACGGTGGGGTAGGTTTCTAGAAATCTGGCGTAATAAGGCCGCACGGTTGCCACAACCGTCTGCTGCAACATGATTTCGGAGAGCCAGACATGGTAAGGGTCGGCATGCTCGCCAGGGGCTGAGCGCCATGGCAGATGACGGCGATGGCGGTGATACCATGAGAGGAGTTTGCGTGCCGGAGGAGGGGAAGAAGAAGCGTGCGCCACGGGCGCCGATTGTGCCGCAGGAATCTGCGCCGCGCAATTTCGGCCCGCGCGGCATCGCGGCGGTGCTGGCGCCGGTCACCCGTCCGGCCTTTCGCAAGCGCGCCCCCGCGGCCGCGCAGCTGATGGCGGACTGGGCGCAGCTGGCCGGACCCGAGCTGGCGGCGCGCGCCGCCCCGCTGAAATTCGCCGGCGGCACGCTGACTCTGGGCTGCACCGGGCCGACCGCGATGGAGCTGCAACTCGCCGCCCCGCAGATCATCGGCCGGCTGAACCTGGCTTTGGGCAGAGCATGATCGAGCGGCTGCGCTTCGAGCAGCAGGCGCCGCGCCCGCCCGCCACCCCGCCGGCCCGCCCGAAACCGCGCCATCCCGCCGCACCACCGGAGGATCTGCCGCCCGGCCCGCTGGGCGAGGCGCTGGCCCGGCTCTACCAGGGCTTAAAATCCCGTGGATAACTCTCACGCCGGGTTGGACTCCCGGCAGGGTCTTTGGCTACACTAGATATAGGAGACAACATGCAGTTTACTCGCCGTTCCATACTATCTGTTGTGGGTGCCACCGCGCTGATGCCAGGCGCCGCCTGGGCCGACTCGGGCAGCCTTCCGGCCACCGAGACGCAGCGCTCGATCGGCGCCGCCACCGCGCCGGTGACGATCATGGAGTTCTTCTCCCTCACCTGCACCCATTGCGCCGAGTTCGGCACGGTCACCATGCCGCAGGTGAAGCCGAAGCTGGTGGATACCGGCAAGCTGCGCATCGTCTATCATGATTTCCCGCTCGACCAGGTGGCGCTGAAGGCGGCCCAGGTGGCGCGCTATCTGCCGGTGGATGAATATTACCCGTTCATCGAGGCGCTGTTTGCCAGCCAGAATGACTGGGCCTTCCAGCAGGGCGAGGATTATCACGCCTCGATCTTCAAATATGCCGCCCTGGCCGGCATGGACCAGGCGACCTACGACAAGGCCTGGAACGACATGGCGCTGGCGAAATGGATTCTCGCCGGCCAGAAGGAAGCCGAGACCACCTACAAGATCAACGCCACCCCGTCCTTCGTGCTGAACGGTAAGACCTATCCGGGGGCGATGGATTACGAGGATTTCGCCGCCCTGATCGCCAAGGCGGCCGGGGGCTAAAGGAGGCTGAATGCCCGCTCGTTTCGCCCGGCTGCGGATTGCCGGTTTCAAGAGCTTTGCCGACCCGACGACGGTGGAGATCCTCCCCGGTCTGACCGGGGTGGTCGGGCCGAACGGGTGCGGCAAATCCAACGTCATCGAGGCGCTACGCTGGGCGATGGGCGAGGCCAATGCCCGCAATATGCGCGGCAATGAGATGGAGGATGTGATCTTCGCCGGCACCTCCGGCCGGGCGGCGCGGAATCTGGCGGAAGTGACGCTGACGCTGGAGGAGACGCTGGGGCTGGCGCCGCCGCCCTTCCAGGAATCGGCGGATCTGGAGATTTCCCGCAAGATCGAGCGCGGGGCGGGCAGCGCCTACAGGGTCAACGGCAAGGAGGCGCGCGCCCGCGACGTGCAGACCTTGTTCGCGGACCTGGCCTCGGGCTCGCGCGCCTCGGCGATGGTGAGCCAGGGGCGGGTCGGTGCGCTGGTGAATGCCAGGCCGGAGGAGCGCCGGGCGCTGCTGGAAGAGGCGGCGGGCATCACCGGGCTGCATGCCAGGCGGCACGAGGCGGAGCTGAAGCTGAAAGGGGCGGAGCAGAATCTGCTGCGCGCCGATGATCTGAAAGGCCAGCTGGAGGCGCGGCTAGGTGAGCTGCGCAAGCAGGCACGGCAGGCGACGCGCTATAAGGGGCTTTCGGGCAATATCCGTGCCGCCGAGGCGGAGCTGCTGTCCATTCAGCGGGCGATTTCGGTGAAGGCGCGGGAGACGGCGCAGGCCGCTTTCGCCGCCGCCGAGGCGCGGGTGGCGGCGGCGGCTGCGAAGGCCGCGGAAAGCGCGGCCCAGGCCGAGGCGGCCGACACCAATCTGCCGGCGCTGCGTGAGGCGGAGGCGCAGGCGCGGACGGTGCTGGAGCGCGCGCGCATCGGGCTGGAGCAGGTGAAGGAGCAGGAAGCCCGCGCCCGCGCGGCGCTGAACGATGCCAAGGCCCGGCTGGAGGCGCTGCGCCGCGACCATGGCCATGCGGAAAAACTGGTGGCGGATGCGCAGGCGGCGCAGGCGCGTCTGGTCGCCGAGCAGGAGGTGCTGCAGCAGGAAACCAGCGCCGCGCCGGCGGCGATCGATCAGGCCGCCGATGAGGCCGAGGCGGCGTTGGAGACGATGCGCGCCGCCGAGGGGGCTGCCACCAAGGCCACCGAATATGCCGCCCGTCTGGCCGCTGAGGCGGAGGCCGCCCGCCGCGCTTTGCAGGAAGCCGAGAGCCGGGCCCGTCGGCTGGGCCAGCGCGCGGCCGAGACCAAGGCCGAGCATGACAAGATCGCCGCGACGCTGATCCCGCCCGAGCGGGTGGCGGCGGCGGAGACGGAGCGCGCAGAGGCCGAGGCGGCTCTGGCCGGGGCGCGCGAGGCGGTGACCGAAGCCGAGGCGGCGAAGGTGAAGGCCGAAGCCGAGGCCGCCGAGGCGCGGACGGTTGCGGAAGCCGAGCTCGCCGGGGCACGCTCGCGCGCCGCCTCGCTGGAAGCCACGGCGACCAAGGTGGGCACCGAATATGACGCGCTGGCGGCGTTGCTGGCGCAGAAATTCGGGCGGGAGAGCCAGCCGATCCTGGATCAGATCACCGTGCCGCCAGGGCTGGAAGCGGCCTTGGGCGCGGCGTTGCGGGAGGAATTATCGGCCTCGGCGGACCTCACCGCGGCGCGGCATTGGCGCGCGCTGCCGGCGCTGGAGAGCACGACCGGCAAGCTGCAGAGCTTCGCCGAGCTGGCGCAGGGCCGGAGGCGCTGAAGCGGGCTTTCTCGCATATTCTGCTGCTGCCGGAGGGCGAGACCGGGGATCTCTATCAGCCGAACCTGACGCCGGGGCAGATTCTGGTCTCGCGTGAGGGCGCGTTGTGGCGTTGGGATGGGTATATCGTCCGCGCCGGGGCGGCCTCCGAGGCGGCGGTGCGGCTGAAACAGCGCAACCGTCTGACCGAGCTGGAGCGCGAGCGCGCCGTGGCCCGCGAGGCCGCCCAGGGCGCACGCGATGAGCGGATCAAGGCCGAGGCAACCGAGCGCGAGGCCCGCGCCAATGAAGCGAAGACCCGCGAGGCGCATCGTGCCGCCGAAACCGCCGCGCGCGAGGCGCGCCGGCTGGCGGAGCAGCGTTTCGACAAGGCCCGCAACGAGGCGATCCGGCTGACCGCCGAGGCTGAACGCGGGGCGTCCCGCGCCGCCGCCGCCGCCGCCCAGGCCGAGCAGGCGGGCAGCGAGGCGCAGGAGGCCGAGGCGGCTTTGGCCAAACTGCGCGAAACCCATGCGGCGTTGCCGGATGTGAATGCGGCCAGGCTGGCGGTGGAACAGGCCCGCAACGCGCTGAACGAGGCGCGCCAGGCCGAGAGTGCCGCCCGCGCCCGGCTGCTGGCGCTGCGCAATGCCGAGACCCAGCGCGGCCAGCGTTTGCAAAGCCTGACCCGCGAGCTGGAAGGCTGGCGCGAGCGTGGCCGCGATGCGAGCGACCGGCTGAAAGACCTCACCGCTCGGCTGAATGAGGCGCAGAGCGGGCTGGAGAGCCTGAACGCGGCACCTGAGCAGGCGCAGACGGCGCATAAGGAAGCGCAGGACGCGCTGCAGGGAGCTGAAACAGCCCATCGCGTCGCCGCCAAGGCCTTGCAGGAGGCGTTGAACGCCAATGAGGGCGCGATGCGCCTGGCCCGCGCCGCCGAATCCGAACTGGCGGCCGCGCGAGAATCCCGGGCGCGTGAGGAAGGCAACATCACCGCCGCTAACCATGCCTGGGGCACGGTGGCGGAGCGGATACTGGAACGTCTCGGCGCCAATCCGGAGCTGCCGGAACCGCCGGAGGTTTTGAATGCCGAGGTTGAGGACAAGGCCCGCAAGCGCTGGGAGCGGCTGCAGCGCGAGCGTGAGGAGATGGGGGCGGTCAATCTGCGCGCCGAGATCGAGGTGAACGAGGCGGAAGCCGCGATCGCCACCATCGACAAGGAGCGCGACGAGATCACCTCCGCCATTGCCAAACTGCGCGGCTCGATCGGGCATTTGAACCGCGAGGGCGGGAGCGGCTGAATACCGTCTTCGCCGAAGTGGATAAGCATTTCCAGGGGCTGTTCGCGCGCATGTTCGGCGGCGGCAAGGCGCATCTGGCGCTGGTCGGCTCGGAGGATCCGCTGGAGGCGGGGCTGGAGATTTTCGCGCAGCCGCCGGGCAAGAAGCTCTCGACACTGTCCTTGCTCTCCGGTGGCGAGCAGGCATTGACGGCGCTGTCGCTGATCTTTGCCGTGTTCAAATGCAATCCGGCGCCGATCTCGGTGCTCGATGAGGTGGATGCGCCGCTGGATGACGCGAATGTCGAGCGCTTCTGCAATCTGCTGGAGGATATGGTGCGCGAGACCGGCACCAGGTTCCTGGTGGTGACGCATCATCATCTGACCATGGCGCGGATGGACCGGCTTTACGGGGTGACGATGCAGGAGCGCGGGGTTTCGCGGCTGCTCTCGGTGGATTTCCACCGGGCGATGGACATGGTGGACCCAGGCCACGCGATGGCTGCGGAATAAGGCACTTAGAGCATCAAGCTTTTAGCTTGAGGCTCTAAGTTTTGTTTTGGCGAGCAATTTCATGTGTTTAGGTTGACGCTGTCGCGTCAGCCTAAACACATATTGCTCTAAACTATCAAAAGTTTTTTGGTGCCGCTTTTTTACAAAAAAGCGGCGAAAACGCTTGGGATTTACCCCATGACGGCGACACAAAAAAGGCCCCGCGAGGGCCTTGATTGTACCAGCTCCAAGGGGAGCGTGTTGTTACCGGACCGTCCGCAGGATGGTCGGGATATCGGCGCGGGAGATGCCGATATCGTTCAGGTCACGCTCATTCATGGCGTAGAGCTCGCTCGCGACAGCGCGGCGGGCCTGCCAGGCCTTGAACCAGCGGCGCAGCCCACCCGTCTTGCTCTCGGCGGCGACAGGAGCCTCGCGCGAGATCACCAGCGACCCGAGCTTGCCCAGGGTGGTACGGTTATGGATAGTCGTCGACATGATTCACCTATTCTCTGATGGAACGGCCGGTTCGGGATGAGCCAGCTGCGTTCCGGAAACGACCAGTTCGTCGCCGTTTCGAGGCATCATATAGGGCATTTCGCGGAATTTTTGTGCAGGTGCGAACGCCGAGTCAGGCCTGCGTTGGAAGCATAGCAACGGGATTACTCATGTCATCAGAACATAACACACGCCTCGCCGCCTTACGCGCTTCATGTCGCCAATACGGGCTGGATGGATATTTGATTCCACGATCCGATGAATATCTGGGTGAATATGTCCCGCCCTGCGGGGAGAGGCTGGCTTTCATCTCCGGCTTCACCGGCTCGGCGGGGCTGGCGATTGTGCTGGGCGCGCGAGCTGCCGTGTTTTCGGATGGCCGCTATACCTTGCAGTTGGAGCAGCAGACCGATGCCAGCGCCTGGGAGCGGCGGCACATCATCGAGGACAAGCCCGCGGCCTGGCTGGCCGAGGCAGCACCGGGCGGGCGGATCGGCTATGACCCCTGGACGATCAGCGCCGAGGCGCTGGGGCGCTTTAGCGGGGTGGAGATGGTGCCGCTCTCGCCCAATCTCATCGACATAATCTGGACGGACCGCCCTGCCCCGCCGCTGGCGCCGGCCTATCCTTACCCGGAGGCGCTGGCCGGGAGAGCAGCGAGGCGAAGCGGCATCGGCTGGGGGCGGCGCTGCAGGCGGCCGGGCAGGATAGCGCGGTGCTGAGCGATGGCGCCTCGCTGGCCTGGCTGTTCAATATTCGCGGCACGGATCTGGAATTCTGCCCGTTCGCGCTCGGCTACGCGCTGCTGCACAAGGATGGCACCGCCGGGCTGTTCATGGCGCCGGAGAAGATCACGCCAGAATTGCGCGCCCATCTCGGCCCGCAAGTGTTCATCGCGACCCCGGAGGCGCTGCCGGGGGCGATCGCGACGCTGGAAGGCCGCGTGGTGCGCTATGATCCGGCGAGCCAGCCGGCCTGGTTTGAGGCGGCGTTGAAGGAGGCGCGGGCGGTGATCGCGCCCGGGCCGGACCCGGTGGCGCTGCCCAAGGCGCGGAAGAATGCGGCCGAGCAGGCGGGGGCGCGCGCCGCGCATCTGCGCGATGGCGTGGCGATGGTGGAATTCCTGGCCTGGGCGGCGGAGGCGCTGCCCACCGGCAAGGAGACCGAGATGAGCGCTGCATCCCGGCTGCTGGCCTGCCGCGCCGCGCAAGACAAATTCAAGGGCGAGAGCTTTCCGGCGATTTCCGGCGCCGGGGAGAATGGCGCCATCATCCATTACCGGGTGGATGAGGCCAGCAACCGGGCGATCAAGCCGGATGAGGTCTATCTCATCGATAGTGGCGGCCAGTATCTGGACGGGACCACGGATATTACGCGCACCATCTGGACCGGCCCCGGCCCCGCGCCGGACAGCGTGAAGGCGCATGTGACGGCGGTGCTGGCCGGCACCATCGCGCTGGCCCGGGCGGTGTTTCCGGAAGGGGTGGCGGGGGCGCATCTGGATGCGCTGGCCAGGCAGGAGCTGTGGCGCGCCGGGCTGGATTACGACCATGGCACCGGGCATGGGGTGGGGGCCTATCTCTCGGTGCATGAGGGGCCGGTGAGCATTTCGCGCGCGGCGCGGCCGGTGGCGCTGGCGGAGGGGATGATCCTCTCCGACGAGCCGGGCTATTATCTGCCCGGTGCCTACGGCATCCGCATGGAAAATCTGCTGCTGGTGCAGAAGGCGGAGCTTCCCGCAGCGAAGACGCAATTCCTGCGCTTCGAGACGCTGACCCTTGTCCCGTTTGATCGTGCGCTGATCGATTCGGCGCGTCTGCCGGCGGAGGCGCTGGCCTGGCTCAATGCGTATCATGCGCGGGTGCAAGCCAGCCTCTCGCCTTATCTGTCTGATAAAGCAGCCGGCTGGCTGAAGCGGGTTTGCGCGCCCATATAAATATTTGACCATCGCGTCGTGGATCAGGCAGTCTTTGAGCTGCGGATTCGCTGAATTTTTGAAGAAAGGGCAAGCCATGCGCCTGTTCGTCGCACTCGACCTCCCCTGGGAGGTCAAGGAAGAACTCAGCGAGCTTTCCTGCAATCTGCCCGGCGCGCGTTGGGTGCCGGAGGATAATTTCCACCTCACTTTGCGCTTCATCGGCGAGGCCAACCGGCTGCAGGCGGAGGAGATCGACATGGCGCTGAGCGCGCTGCGCGGACGCGGGTTTACCTTCTCCCTCTCCGGGCTCGGCTGGTTCGAGAAGAATGGCCGGGTGAACACGCTCTATGCCGGGGTGGAGCGCAATGAGCATCTGGCGCGGCTGCAAGCGAAGGTGGAGACGGCTTTGCATCGCGTCGGGCTGGCGCCGGAGAAGCGGCGCTTTACCCCGCATGTGACGCTGGCGCGGATGGATATGGGGGTGACGCCCGCGCTGACCAGCTTCGTGCAGGCGAATAATCTGTACCGCTCGGCGCCGATCCGCGCCGATAACGTGACCTTGTTCTCCTCCTTCCTGGGCAAGGACCAGCCAACCTACACGCCGGAAGCCGAATACGCCCTGGCTTAGAGCCATATATGTTTGGATTGACGCGGCAGCGGCGAAATAAACACATATGGCTCGCCAAAACATGAGGAGCGCGCGTGGGCGTCAGCCCCTCGCGCGCTACGGCAATCTTCACATTTCTTCGGCTCGACTCGGGGGCGGCCGCCACGGTATCGTTGCGGCATGGACGCGATTGTGACGGGCGAGGCCCTGACGCCGGAGACGCCGGTGGCGGAAGCGGAAATCGAGCAGACTGTGATCCGGACATGGCGCTTTGCCCTGGTGCCGGCGCAGCTGAAGGCGCTGGAGCAGAGCCCGCTCTTCGGCCCGCCGACGCGGGCGAAGCGGCTGCAGGAGCGCTATCTGGATACGGAAGATTTCGCTCTGGCGCGGGCCGGGGTGACGCTGAGCTGGCGCAAGGCGGGGCGCGGGATGCGGCTCAGCCTGCTGCATGAGGGGGTGCGGCTGGACGCGGCGCAGAGCGGCGAAGACCCGGATTTGAGCGCCTTCGGCCCGGCCTGGCAGGCCAGCCTGACCACGCTGCTGCAGGATGCGCCGCTTTATGAGATTGCCGGCGCCAGGCTGCGCCAGACCACGCGCAGCTTCGCCGGGGCCACGCTCTGTTTCGAGGCCGGACAGCTCAGCGCCGAGGGGGAAAGATCGCCCTGGCGGAGGTTGAACTCTGCGGCCCGGCCACCGCCCTGGCCGATGCCGCGCTGGCGCTCGCCGGGCAGGCGGCGCTGACCCTGCAACCGGAATGCCCCGGCCCGCGCGCCGTGCGCCTGGCCGGCGGGCCGATGCTGAAGCCGCAAAAGGCTGCCGGGGCGCTGGAGGGGGCGCCCTGCCTGGATGAGGCGGTGCATGACGTCATAAAATCCTGCCTCAACCAGTTCCGCGCCAACTGGGCGGTGTTCGCGCATGGAGACCAGGTGGGGGCGGTGCATCAGATGCGGGTGGCCATGCGCCGGCTGCGCTCGGCGCTGGGGCTGTTCAACCGGGCGCTGCCATGTGGGGAGTTTCTGCTGCTGCGCGAGGAGGCCAAGCGCATCGCCAACGCCATGGGCGAGGCGCGCAACTGGGACGTGTTCATCGAAATGCTGCAAGACGGGCCGGCCAATGCCTTCCCGCAGGAGCGCGGCTTCGCGGCGCTGGCGGCGCAATGCCGGACCCATCGCGCCGCCGGCTATGATGCCGTGCGCGCGCTGCTGGATGATCCGGCGACGACGCGCTTCATCATCACCGCCGAGGCCTTCATCGCCAGGCGCGGCTGGCGCGGCGGCCTGCCCGTGGAGGCGCTGGCGCAACTGGCCGCCCCGGCTAGCGATTTCGGCGCCATCTGCTTGCAGCGTTTGCATCGCAAGCTGCGCAAGCGCGGGCGCCATCTGGCGGCGCTGCCGGCGCATGACCGCCATCTGGTGCGCATCGAGTTGAAAAAGCTGCGCTATGCGGCTGAGTTTTTCGGCGGGCTGTGCGCGCAGAAGGGCAAGGTGCGAAACTTCAACCGCGCCGCCGCGGCGTTGCAGGAGGAGCTGGGCAAGCTCAACGATATGGCGACCGCCGAAGGGCTGGCCACGCGGTTGCAGGGCGGCACGCCGGAGGCGCTGCGGGCTCTGGGCATCGTGCTCGGCTGGACCGCGCATGCCGCCCTGGGCGAGCCCCGGGCGCTGAACGCCGCCTGGGCGGAATTCAAGAACACCAAGCTTTTCGTCTGACCGAGGGTTTTTTCAAAACCCGCAAAAACTTTGGGTCTGTCCCAGATCTTCATTCATCTGGCCATGATGTCGATCCTTCAAGGCGTTGAAGGTATAAGCCGGAAACTTATCTGGGACAGCCCCAAAACTTTCAAACCGGCAGCGTCACGCTCACCCGCAGCCCCTGCGCCAGATTGGCCAGCGCGATATCCCCGCCATGGGCGCGGATGATGTTGCGGGCGATCGACATGCCGAGCCCGGAGCCGCCGGTTTCCCGGTTGCGGCTGGTCTCCAGCCGGTGGAAGGGCTCGAAGACGCGCTCCATCTCCGCCACCGGAATCCCCGGCCCGTCATCCTCGATCTCGATGCGCAGCGTGCCCTTCACCGGCGGGTGCAGCCGCACCCGCGCCGCGTCGCCATATTTCAGCGCGTTGGTGATGAGATTGCTCAGCGCGCGCTTGAGCGCCAGCGGCCTTGCATTGATGGGCAGATGCAGCGGGCCCTGGTAATCCACCGTCTCGGCGCGCTCGGGGTCGAGATCCCCCGCCTCGTCCACCAGCGTGCGCAGCAGGCTGGCCAGATCCAGCCGGGCCAGCGGCTCGGTGGTGGTGATGTCCTTGCCGAAGGCCAAAGTGGCGGCGACCATCGCTTCCATCTCGTCGAGATCGGCCAGCATTTTCGCCCGCTGCTCGTCATCCTCCATATATTCCGCGCGCAGTTTCAGCCTGGTGATCGGGGTGCGCAGATCATGACCGATGGCGGTGAGCAGGAAGGTGCGGTCCTCGACGAAGCGGCGGATGCGCGCGGCCATGGTGTTGAAGGCGCGCGCCGCGGTGGCGATCTCCTCCGGGCCGGTTTCCGGCAGCGGCTGGGCATTGACCACGTCGCGCCCGAACAGTTCGGCGGCGCGGGCCAGGGTTTTCACCGGCACCAGCAATTGCCGCACCGCCAGCGTGATCATCATGCCGCCCAGCAGCATCATCACGATGAAGGCGGTGGCGAAGCCCGGCGAGCGCCAAGGGGCGGGGGATGCAGCTCGGTCGTCACCGTCAGCCACATCAAGGGCGGCATCAGCTCGTCCGGCGAGGGAAAGGCGAAGGGCGGCGGGCCGTCAGGGAAGCCATCTGGCGGTTGCGCGTGATCGGGCGGGCCGGCATCGGGCGGGGCAGCGGCGGAAAGAACAGCCCGTCCGGCAGGCCGAAACTGACCATCAGCCGCAGCGGATGCGGGATGATCCGCAGCACGATGCCGCGCGGATGGATAGGGCGCGGGATGCCATAGGTGAAGATGCCGGCGCGCACCGCCTCGGCCATCGGCAGCGGCATCGGCAGGGTGCCCTGCTGGGGCGGCACCATGGTCAGGCTGACCGTGTCGCCCTTGGGCACCGGCTCGCGGGCCGCCACGAGGGCGCGGTTATCCGGCTGCGCCAGGGCGATATGGCGATAGATGATCGCCGCCCGGGTGGCGAATTCCTGCTCCTCGACCAGGCGCTGCAGATTGATCTGGTTCACCGTATGCACCAGCAGCCCCAGCATCTGGATCAGCGCGAAGCCGACCAGCAGGAACAGAATCGTCCGCCGCGCCAGGCTGTGCGGCAGCAGGCGCGTCCTGAAACAGCCCAATCTCAGCCGCCGAAAGATCAAAGCCGCTCGACGGGGGTGGAGAGCACGTAGCCGCCGCCGCGCACGGTCTTGATCAGCTGGGCGTTGCGCCCGTCATCCTCCAGCTTGCGGCGCAGGCGCGAGACCGCGACATCGATCGCCCGGTCGAACGGCCCGGCCTGGCGGCCGCGCAGCAGGTCCAGCAGCATGTCACGGGTCAGCACCCGGTTCGGCCGGTCCAGCAGGGCGACCAGCAGATCATACTCGCCACCGGTGATCGCGACCTCGGTGCCGCTCGGGTCCAGCAGGCGCCGGCGCGCGGTCTCCAGCACCCAGCCCGCGAATTGGTAGGTTTTCGCGGTCTGGTCGGCGGCGCGGTCCTCCGCCTCGGCGGTACGGCGCAGCACCGCGCGGATGCGCGCCAGCAGCTCACGCGGGTTGAAGGGCTTGGTGACATAATCATCCGCCCCCAGCTCCAGCCCGATGATCCGGTCGGTCTCATCGGCCATCGCGGTGAGCATGATGATCGGCACGTTGGTCTCGGCGCGGAACCAGCGCGCCAGCTCCAACCCGCCCTCGCCGGGGAGCATCAGGTCCAGCACCACCAGCTGGTAATGGCCGTTGAGGAAGGCGCGCCGGGCCTCCTTCCCATCGCGCGCGGCGGTCACGCGCAGACGCTGGCGCTCCAGGAATTTCGCCAGCAGATCGCGGATTTCACGGTCGTCATCGACGACGAGTATGTGCGGCAGGGTGTCCATGGCTGTTACAATAGCGATCCGCTGGGGCTTTGGGCAGATGAGGTTGCAATACGTGACAATTCGGGCCTGAACCGCAACAGTCCGGGCCACGAAAAAAACGCTTGCCCCCCTGGGCCGTTGGCTCTAATGCGCGCTCACGCAGCAACGTACGTGCCTCTGCCGGCTCTCCGGTTACGCAACGGCGTCAAGCGTTCTGGCAGCACGACTGGGAAGCCCTCCGGCGACCTGGAAGTCGGCTGGTTCGTTCGACCGTTTCGATAACCCTGCCCCGCCGCGTGAACAGGCGGGCATTTGAGAGAAGGACTTGAGGGCCATGACCCCCAAACTCGCTTCCTTTCTGGCGTCGCAGCCCGCGACGCCGTGCCTGGTGCTGGATTTGGACCAGGTGGCGGAGAATTATGCCCGGCTGCGCGCGGCTTTGCCGGCGGCTTCGATCTATTACGCCGTGAAGGCCAATCCGGCGCCCGCGATCCTGCGGCTGCTGGCTGATGCGGGCTCCTGCTTCGATGCCGCCTCCTGGCCCGAAATCCAGTCCTGCCTGGAGGCTGGGGCCGCGCCTGCGGCGATTTCTTTCGGCAACACCGTGAAGAAGCCCTCCGCCATCCAGGCGGCCTACAAGGCTGGGGTGCCGCTCTATGCCTTCGACAGCCGCGAGGAGCTGGAGAAGATCGCCCAGCACGCGCCAGGGGCAAAGATCTATTGCCGGCTGGCGGTGAATAATATCGGCGCCGAATGGCCGCTCTCGAAGAAATTCGGCACCACGCTGGAAAAGGCGAGGGAGCTGATGCTGGCCGCCCCTGGCTTGGGGCTGGTGCCGCACGGGCTCTCCTTTCATGTCGGCTCGCAGCAGACCGGCACGCTGGCTTATGAGCTGGCGATCGCGGAAGTGGCGATGCTGTTCACCGACCTGAAGGCGGCTGGCCTGCCGATGCGGATGCTCAATCTCGGCGGCGGCTTTCCGGTGCGCTACCAGGAAGACGTGCCCGAGGCGGATGCCTTTGGTGATGCCATCATGAACAGCATGGTCGCGCATTTCGGCAATGATATCCCGGACATCCTGATCGAGCCGGGCCGCGCGATGGTCGGCAATGCCGGGTGGTGGCGGCGGAGGCGGTGCTGGTCTGCCGGCGCATGCCGCAGGATGAGCGGCGCTGGGTGTATCTGGATATTGGCCGCTATGGCGGGCTGGCGGAGACCGAGGGCGAGGCGATCCGCTATCGCATCACCGCCGGCAATGGACCCACCGGCCCAGTGGTGCTGGCCGGCCCGTCCTGCGACGGGGTCGATGTCATGTATGAAAAGACATCCTTCAGCCTCCCCCTCGATTTGCAGTCCGGCGACCGGGTTTTGATCCACGACGCCGGCGCCTACGTGACCAGCTATGCCAGCCAGAACTTCAACGGCTTCGCGCCGCTGGCGGAGCATTACATCTGAGGGTTGTGGCGGCTGAGCCGGAAAGGCTCAGCCTGGCGCCCCGCGCCCCGACACCGCCGCAGCAGCAGGTTGCGTAAGTAAATTTAACGCGCCGATCAAATCGCCTGACACCGCCAACGCGGAGTCAGGAGATTTATTTTGTGACACATCTATTATTTTTTTAACATCGCCTGCTCAAAATTTGCCCTAAATATGTCTCTCAAATTTTACTTCGACTCAAAATTTACCTAATTTTGAGAACAAGAGAGGTTTTTATGGCGAACCTACAAATGGACTCAATTTATCAAAATTTTGACGATTCCTCCTGGCCAAGCAATTGGTTCGGTTGCGCGCCGGGGAGCTGGACATGGCCCGGCTTTGGGGACGGGGACGGGGATGGCGACGGCTCCGGCAAGGGCGGAGTCACGGAAACCGGCATGACCGCCTATGCGATCGCGCTCACCCCGGGGAGCGGCGGCAGCGCCACCGCCAGCATTCTCTCCCCCCTGCATATCGCGGTGAGTGTCACCTCAACCGCCACCGGCGCCCTCGCCAACCTGCTGGGTGACGTCAACACCGCGATCACCGGCGAAAGCTTCAAGCTGAACATCGGCGATTTCAGCCTCCCGAGCTACTATTACGGCACCGCCACGATCGACGGCGTCAGCGGCTTCATCGCGAACACGCTGCCAGGCGGGCCGGGCTCTGGTATTTCGTCACCCCCAGCAGCAGCCACTCCAACAGCCTCGGCCGGGGCGCTTCCGGCACGGCGCATCATGACACGACCGGCGCCAGCTCGCCCTATCAATGGGATCTCGCCACCGGCCAGGCCGTCTGCTTCATGGCCGGCACGCTGATTGAGACGCATGACGGGGAAAAGCCGGTGGAGAGCCTGCGCCCGGGCGATCTGATCCGCTGCGCCGATGGCCGGCTGATGCCGCTGCGTTGGCTGGGCGAGCAGCAGATTGTCCGCGCCTTCGCCGACCCGATCCGTGTCGGCCCGGTGCGCATCCGCGCCGGCGCGCTGGGGAATGGGCTGCCACGGCGGGATCTGCGCTGCTCGCCCGACCATGCGTTTCTGCTTGGCGGGGTGCTGGTGCAGGCCGGGGCGATGGTGAATGGCGGCAGCATCCAGCGTGAGGCGCAGATGCCGGAGCGCTTCACCTATTACCATCTGGAGCTGGCCGAACATACGCTGGTGCTGGCCGAAGGTGCGGCTTCGGAAAGCTTCGTCGATCATATCGACCGGCTGGCCTTTAATAACTGGGCGGCGCGCGGCCCGCAGGCGGCGATGCCGCCGATTCAGGAAATGAAACTGCCGCGGGTGAAATCCGCCCGGCAGCTGCCAGCAGCGTTGCGCCAGGCGCTGGGCCAGGCCCAAGCCGCCTGAAGGCGGGCTTTACGGCCAGGCGACCTGGGCGGTGGCGAGATCCAGCCTGCGCTGGCTGGCCACCCGCATGGCGGAGGCGGCGAGCGGCGGGGTTTCACGCGGCGCCTCCAGCCAATAGCCATGCACCGCCAGCGCCGCCGCCACCGCGCGCAGCAGCCGGCGTTCCAGCTTGGTGACGGCAAACCCGCCGGGCGGGCGCAGCGGCAAGGCCCGCGCGCAATCCGCCTGCCGCCCTTGCCAGACCGCCAGCAAGGCGCGATGGATCTGCGCCTGATCGCGCCCCAGCCCGAACGGGCAGACCAGACTGGCCGCCCCCGCCTGCCCCCCACCGCCCGGCGCAATGCGCACAAGGCCACACGTTCCGCCCGGCTCAAACCCGGCTCAGCTTGCAACAGGGTCATGGCTGCACCTCCTATGCCTGACCCTCGCACAATTGATAATGATTATCAATTGCAATTTTTGTTCATCAAAGCACTTTTGCGCCTTCCCCGCGCTTCTTCTACACTCCGCCCCGACCGGCCATTCCGGCCGGACGACATCAAAAAAACGGAGAGCAGAATGCGCGAGATCAAACTGAAGGCGGCGGATCAGAGCGGCGAATTTTCGGCCTTCGTCTGGGAGCCCAAGGGGCTCAAGGCCGGCAAGGAAGCCGGCGCGGTGGTGGTGATCCAGGAGATTTTCGGGGTCAATGACAGTTTGCGCGAGACGGCTGCATCGCTTGCCGAGCAGGGCTTCATCACCATCGCCCCGGATCTGTTCTGGCGGCTGGAGCCGGGGGTGAATATCTCCGACAAGAGCGACGCGGAATGGCAGAAGGCGTTCGACCTGATGAACCGCTTCGACCAGGATAAGGGCATCGAGGATCTGAAGACCACCCTGGCCGAGGCACGTGAGCTGCCGGGCTGCAATGGCAATGCCGGCACCATCGGTTTCTGCCTCGGCGGGCGCCTGGCGGTGATGATGGCGACGCGCTCCGATTCGGACGTGAATGTGTCCTATTACGGTGTCGGGCTGGACAGCCTGCTGCCGGAATTCGACCGCATCCAGGCGCCGCTGATGCTGCATATCGCCGATGAGGATGAGTTCTTCCCGGCCGAGGGGCGGGAGAAGCTGATCGAGGGGCTGGAGGGCAATGAGTGGGTGGACGCTTTCGTGTTCCCCGAGGTGCAGCACGCCTTCGCGCGCGTTGGCGGGGTGCATTACGATGCCCGCGCCGCGACCATCGCCAATGGTCACACCACCGAGCTGCTCGCCGAAATCCTTGACTAAGCTGACACGCCGCGCGGTTTGCGCGGGGGCTTTGGCGCTGCCCGCCTTGGCGCGGGCAGCGCCGGATCTGGCCAGCCGGCTGGTGCAGGCGGTGCGCGGGCAGATGGCGGCACTGGGTGATGGCCCGGTGCTGCTGAATTCCTATCTGGTGGAGACCGGGCCGAAGGCTGATGATTTCGACCTGACCCAGGCCAATGCCGCCTATGTTTACGACAATGCGCTGGCCGGGCTGCTGCTGATCGCGGCCGGGCATAAGGATGAGGCGCTGCGCATCGGTCAGGCTTTGGCGATGGCGCAGGCGCATGACCGGACATTTCACGATGGCCGCTTGCGCAACGGCTATGCCGCCGGGGTGATGACCAGCCCGGCGAAGCTGCCCGGTTTCTGGAACAAAAAGACCAATCAGTGGGACGAGGACCCGTATCAGGTCGGCACCGATACCGGGCCGGTGGCCTGGGCGATGCTGCTCTGGCAGGCGCTGGGGATGACAACCCCCGCGAACAAGGCCGGGAATTTCCTGGATGAGAGGCTGCGCGCCCCGCTTGGCTATTATGGCGGGTTTTACGGGTTCGATCAGGCGCAGCAGAAACTCACCTGGGAGAGCACGGAGCAGAATCTCGATCTGGCGGTGGCCTTCTCGCGGCTGGGCCGGGCGGAAGATGCAGCCCATGCCAGGGCATTTGTGAAGGCGGCCTATGATGCGAAGGCGCATCTGTTCAAGACCGGGCTGGCGCCGGATGGCAAGCCGGGGGCGATGCTGGCGGCGGATGCCGGGATCTGGCCGTATCTGGCCGGGATTGGCGACAAGGCGAGCGCGACGGCGGCGGTGGACGCGTTGCAGCATGGCGATGGCATCGGGTTTTCCAGCGCCTCGGACGGGATCTGGCTGGAGGGCACGGCGTTTGCGGCGCTGGCGCTGAAGCGGCTGGGGGATGCCCGGGCTTCGGCATTTTTGCAGACGGTGGCGGGGAATTTGTCGCCGCAGGGCTATGTGTATGCGACGGTGGCGCCGGTTCTGGGGACGGGGCTGAAAATTGGGCCCTCCCTGCAGAAGGGCGTGCCGGAGGCGGATTTCAACTATTACCGCCGGCCCTCGCTGAGTGCCACGAGCTGGGCCGGGTTGGCGGCGCTGAGCGTGAATCCGCTTTAATTTGCAAAAGTTTTTGGGCGGAGGCGGCCAAGGTTCCGCCGCTGCGCAGCAGCGGTGGAAAGCCGCCGGAGGGGCCGCTTTTTTAGGGCTTGTTGAGATTTAAGGATTCCCCTGACCACGTCTTTTGTGATTCACGCTTTTCATGGAAGAGCGTTTTGTCCTGACTGACGCCCAATGGGCGAAGATTGAGCCGCACTGCCTTGGGAAAGTGGGTGATCCCGGGCGGAGCGGTTTGAATAACCGCTTATTTGTTGAAGGTGTTTTGTGGATTGCGCGCACGGGCAGCCCGTGGCGTGATCTGCCGCCGTGGTTTGGTAAATGGAACACGGTGTTCAAGCGTTACCGTGACTGGGTAAAAGCTGGTGTTTTTCAGAAGCTTTTCGAGGCCTTATCGGATGAGCCGGACATGGAATACGCGATGATCGACGGCACGGTTGTAAAGGTCCATCGCCATGGCCAAGGCGCAAAAGGGGACCAAAAGCCAGGCCATAGGGCGCAGCGTCACCGGATGGGCGACCAAAATCGTCGCTTTAACAGACGCGCTCGGCAATCTGGTCCGCTTCGTCATTATCCCCGGTCAGCATTTTGACACTGTCGGCGTCGCCCCGCTCATCCAGCAGGCGGACTTTGCCGCTTTGCTTGCCGACAAGGCATTTGACGTAGAGTGGATCCGTGAGGCTCTGGAAAAGCAAAAGGCAGAGGCCGTCATTCCCCAACGGAAAAACCGTATCGTCAAACGCGATTATGACAAAACGACCTATAAGGCCCGCCATCTCATCGAAAACTTTTTCGCCAAACTCAAGGAGTTCAAGCGTATCGCCATGCGCAGCGACAAGACAGACCAATCCTTCAAAGCAATGATCTATCTCGCCGCTGCAACAATCAATTCACGATGAATGTCAACAAGCCCTAGAAAAAAGCGGCGAAAAACGTTTTGGGGGGGCAACGGCGTTGTCCCCCCCCCAACGTCTGTGGGGACTTTATTCGATCGCTACCTGGCCTACTTCCCGATACAAAACCCCGAGAATACCGCGTCGAGTATCTCCTCAACCCCGATCCCGCCCGCCAGCCGCGCCAGCGCCGAGGCCGCCGTGCGCAGCTCCTCCCCGCGTAATTCCGGTTCCGCCAGCGCCAGCGCCATATCCAGCGCCTGCACCACATCGCGCACACAAGCGATCTGCCGGGGCCGGGCCAGGGCGACGGCGCCCTGGCGGTCGGTCAGCGCGGCGGCTTCCTCGGCGAGGCGGGCGCGCAACGCCGCCATGCCCGCCCCGGTTTTGGCGGAGATGCAGAATTCGTCTGGGTTTTCGGCGAGGTCGGCCTTGGTGCGCAGGCGCAGCACCGCGGCACCGGGCGGGGCCTCGGCATAATCCGCCCCGGGCGGCGCTACCAGGATGACAAAATCCGCAGCCCCCGCCTTGGCTTTGGCGCGGCGCACGCCTTCGGCCTCGATCGCGTCCTGCGTTTCGCGCACCCCGGCGGTGTCGGTCAGGTGCACCGGCACGCCGCCGAGATCCACCCGCACCCCCAGCGCATCGCGGGTGGTGCCGGGAATGTCCGAAACGATGGCGACATCTTCGCCGGCCAGCGCGTTCAGCAGCGTGGATTTGCCGGCATTCGGCGCGCCGAGAATGACGAATTCCAGCCCCTCACGCAGCCGCGTTGCGGCCGGGGCGGCGTGCAGGCCGGCCTGCATCTCGTTGCGAAGATCGCTGATGCCGGCAAGGAGATTGGCTTCCACCTCGGGCGGCAAATCTTCATCCGGGAAGTCGATCAGCGCTTCCTGGCGGGCGATGATCTGGCGCAGCCGCTCGCGCCAATCGGCGGCCTGGTCGTGCAGCCCGGCCTCCAGCGCCTGGCGGCGCTGCGCCTCGGTTTCAGCGGCGATGAGATCGGCCATCGCTTCCGCCTGCAACAAATCCATGCGGCCATGCTCGAAGGCGCGGCGGGAGAATTCGCCGGGCTCGGCCGGGCGGGCGCCGAGTGCGACCAACGCGGCGCTCACCGCCGCCAGCACGGCGCGGCCGCCATGCAGGGAAATTTCCGCCACATCCTCGCCGGTGAAGCTGCGCGGGCCGGGGAAGGTGACCAGCAGCGCTTCGTCCAGCAGCGCGCCGCCCTGGCGCAATTTGCGCAGCGCCGCCTGTCGGGGAGGCGGCAAAGCGCCTGCCAGCGCCTGGGTGATTTTGAACGTGTCCGGCCCGGAGAGGCGCAGCGTGGAGATGGCGCCGCCGCGCCCGGTGATCGGCGCAAAGATCGTGCTCACGGCGTGCGAACCAGCTTGTTGGAGATGAGAATGACGGCAAGCAGCACGGCCAGCACCAGCGTGCCGAGCAGCCAGAGCGGGGCGAGAGGCGAGACCAGCGCCAGAACCGCCAAGCCGCCCAACCCGTAGAGATGCGAGGGCGGGAAGCGCGGATGCAGCATGCGGCGAAAAATGCCATTGCCGAGCAGGAAGGCGGCGGGGCCGCCAAGCAGCATCAGCCCCTGCCCCATTGTCGGCGCATGCAACGGCGCCTCCAGCAGAAACGCATCGCCGGCCGCGACGACGATGATCGCCGCCACCAGCAGCCCGTGCGCGTAGGTGTAGGCGGCGCGGGCAATCTTGCCGACATCCTGGGCATGGGCGAAGGCGTGGGCGGTGCGCTCGGCGGCATCGTTGAAATAGATCCACCAGAGCGCGAAGGCGGCCAGCAGCGCCAGCAATGCGGCCAGGTAGGTTGGCGCGCCCCAGTGCAATTCGGAAAAATTCGCGCCGATGACGGTGATGGATTCCCCAACGCGATCAGCACGAAGCCGGCGCAGCGCTCGGCCATGTGCCGGGCATCGACCTGCCAGTCCTGCGTCGTCGAACGGCCGAGGCCGGGACGTAAAATCCGTTGACGGGGCCTGAAAGATCGATCAGCAGCGCGGCGATCCACAGCGCCATGCGGGCACTGCCCTCGGCCAAGCCGCCCAGCAGCCAGAGCCCGGCGCCGATGCCGAGCCAAATGGAAATACGCTGGAAATTCCGGTAATTTCCCGAATCATGCCGCCGCAGCGCCCAGAGCATGAACATAGAGCGGCCGAGATTGAGCCCGCCCAACCCGATGGCGAAGGCAAGGCCGCGTTCGGCGAAGGCCTCCGGCAGCGACGCGGCCAGCAGCAAGGCGCAGCCCATCAACCCCAGCAACAGCAGCTTCACCGGGCGGCGCTCCGGGTCGATCCAGTTGGTCACCCAGCTGGTATAGACCCAGCACCACCACATCGCCGCGAACAGCATCAGCCCCTGGAACGCGCCCAAACTATTCAGGTGGGTGCGCAGAAATTCCGAAATCTGGGTAACGGCGAAGACGAAGATCAGATCGAAAAACAGCTCGATCTGCGTCACCGGCGCGGGGGCACCGCGCCGGCGCAGCAGGCTGGAGGAGGCGGCAAACATCAGGTGAGGTAGCGGGCGGTGAGATGCGCCTCGAAATAGTCCGGGTTCAAAGCTTCGCCGGTGGCGCCTTGCAGGATTTCATTGAAGCCGGCGGAGGCGCCCCGCGCGTGCACATGCCGCGCCAGCCAGCCGGTCAGCGGCGAGAGATCGCCCTGCGCCAGCGCGCCGTCCAGATCCGGCAGCGCCTGGCGCGCCGCCGCCATCAGCTGCGCCGCCGCCATCGCCCCCAGCGTGTAGGAGGGGAAATAGCCGATCGCGCCATCGAACCAATGGATGTCCTGCAGGCAGCCCCGCGCATCGTCCGGCGGGGTGATGCCGAGCAGGCCCTTCAGCCCTTCATTCCAGGCGCCGGGCAGGTCTTTCACCTGCAGCGCACCGGAGAGCAGGCGCTGTTCCAGCCGAAAGCGCAGCAGCACATGCGCCGGGTAGGTCATCTCATCCGCCTCGACGCGGATGAAGCTGCGCTGCACCCGGCGCAGGCGGTGTTGCAGCCCGGCCAGGGTGATCTCCTTGCCGAACGCCGCCGAGGCCAGCGGGGCGAGATAGCCCAGATAGGCATCCGAGCGCACCGCCTGCATCTCGATGATGAGGGACTGGCTTTCATGCACCGCCATCCCGGCCGCCGCCCCCACCGGCTGGCGCGCCCAGGCGGCGGGGAGGTTCTGCTCATAGAGCGCATGGCCGGTTTCGTGCAGCACGCCCATCAAAGCGGCGGCGAAATCGGCTTCGTCATAGCGGGTGGTGATGCGGATATCGGTTTGCGTGCCGCCGCAGAACGGGTGGGCGGAGATATCCAGCCGGGCGGCGTTGAAATTCAGCCCCGCCGCCTGCGCGAGCTTGCGGGCCAGCGCCGCCTGCACCGCTTCCGGGTAGGGGCCAGGGGGCAATTCCTGCTGCGGACGGGTGGCCTGCAAGGCCTCGGCCTTGGGCAGCGCCTCGCGCAGAAAGGCCTCGTAACGGGTGAAAATCGCCTCGGCCTGCGCCGCATCGATGCCGCGCTGATACTGGCTCATCAGCGCGTCATACGGCGAGAGCCCCAGCGCCTGGCCGAGGATCTCCGCCCCCTCGCGGGTGAGCTTCACCACCTCTTCCAGAGCCGGGCGGACGGCTTCGAAATCGCTGGCTTTGCGCGCATTGCGCCAGATGGTTTCGCAGGCCCGGCCGGCGCGCACCTGCGCCTGGACCAGCGCGCCCGGCAAGGCGGTGGCGCGCAGATGCGTCTCGCGCATCAGAGCCAGGTTTTTGCCGTCCCAGCCTTCGGCCTGGGCGGCGGCGAGATTCTCGCCGACCTCAGGCGCGCAGAGAAACTCGTGGCTGAGCCCGGCCAGCACCGCGAGCTGCTCCCCGCGCGCCGCCGCGCCGCCCTCGGGCATCATCGCGGCGGCGTCCCAGCCGAGCATGGCGCTGGCTTCGTCCAGGCAGGCGATGCGGTTGAAGGCGGATTTCAGGGCTTCGTAAGCGCTCATGTCGACAGCAGCCTTTTACGTGCGAGAAAGATGAATTCGAACACCAGGACCCCGGCGAAGCCGAACCAGGTGAGCGCATATCCATAATGGTTGTTCGGCGGGGTGGGCAAATTCTGCGCCGGCTGCGGCGCCGTACTGCCCGGCGGCGGCAGCGGCCCGAGCGCGATGAGCATATAGGGGGCGACATTGTGCAGCCCCATGCCGGCGCCGATGCGCGCCGGGTCCAGCGTGTAATAATGCTGGGCCTTGGGGTTGTCCGGCGGAGCGAACCAGCCAGGGCTGATCGGGGCGTGGATATAGCCGGACGGGGGGACGGGCGGATCGGCCAGAGGGGTGGGGACGCTCTGCGGCACCCAGCCGAGATCCACCAGCAGAATTTGCCCATCCGGCCGGCGCAGCGCCATGATCAGCTCGCCGCCGGAGATCGGCCCGCGCGGCCCGTCATGCACGATCTGCCCGTAAAGTGCCGCCTTGCCCGGCAGCCAATCCCCGCTGGCGGCAACCTTCTCGAACGGGCCGGGATGCGGCCCGAGCGGGACCGGCGGGGCCACCTGCGCGGCGCGGATCTGCGCGATGATGCCCTCTTTCCAGCTCAGCCGGTGCAGCTGCCAGACGCCCAGCGCGATGAAGGCGCAGAAGGCCGCGAGCCCCAGAGCGGCGGGCAGGATCAGCCGGCGCAAGAACTATCCCGCCGTGACCGCGCTGCGGCCGAGATAATAGATGCAGACAAACAGGAACAGCCAGACCACATCGACGAAATGCCAGTACCAGGCCGCGGCCTCGAAGCCGAAATGCCGCTCCTTGGTGAACTGCCCGGCCCGCGCCCGGAAGAAGCAGACGGTGAGGAACAAAGTGCCGATGATGACATGCGCGCCGTGAAACCCGGTGGCGATGAAGAAGGAGGAGGCGAAAATGCCGCCATGATAAAACGGGAAGGGCGAATGGGTATATTCCCAGGCCTGGCCGCAGAGGAACATCAGCCCCAGCACGATGGTGATGCCAAGCCCGCGCACCAGGTTCTTGTTATCCCCTTCCAGCAGCGCGTGATGCGCCCAGGTGATGGTGGAGCCCGACAGCAGCAGCACCATGGTATTGAAAAGCGGGATCGCGAACGGGTCGATCGTCGTCACCCCTTGCGGCGGCCAGACCGGCGCGAAGGCGGTGCCCATTTTGTCCGGGTAGAAGAAATAGTTGAAATAGTTCCAGAAGAAGGAGACGAAGAACATCACCTCCGAGGCGATGAACAAGGCCATGCCGTAGCGCAGGCCCATCTGGGTGACGATCTTGTGCAGGCCAGGGGTGCGGGCCTCATGGATCACATCGCGCCACCAGAGGAACATCACGCTGAGATCCGCGACGCCGCCGATGGCGAGCACGATGAAATCATGAAAATGCGCCGCCAGGATGATACCGGTGAAGGTGATCATCGCCGCGGTGGCGCCGAAGAGCGGCCACAGGCTGGGATCGACGAGATGGTAAGGGTGGGGCACGGTGCCCTTCACCTGGTCGGTCGCGGTATGGATTGAGCCGCTCATCTGTTTCCCTTTCTTCCTTGAGGCGTTTCCTTGAGGCGTCTTTTTTAGGCGGTGTCTTAATCGGCGCGGATCACCACATCTGGCCGTATTCGTGCAGCTTCACCAGCGCGATCACATAGACGATCAGGCAGAACCCGCCCAAGGCGGCGAGCAGCAGGAAATTCCTGGCCCGGCGGCGGCGCAGAAACTCCGCCTTCTGCTCATCGCTCCAATGCGATTCGGTAAGCTCCACCCGGGCATCTCATCGAGCTTGCGGGCCATGGCGCGGCTCATACCAGCCGGTCCACCGCGCAGGCGGCAAACAGCAGGAAGAGATAAAGGATGGAGAATTTGAAGGCGGCGCGGGCCGGGGCATCCTTGTTCAGGCTCACCCCTTTTTCGTCCTGGTCGTCGCGCAGCACACCCCAGGCGTAATAGATGAAGGCGCCACCCAGAACCAAGGCGGTCAGCCCGTAAATCGCCCCCGCCAGCCCCATGAACCAGGGCGAGAGCGCCAGCGGGAACAGGATCAGCGTGTAGATGAACACGTTCCAGCGTGTATGGCGCGCCCCCTTCACCACCGGCAGCATCGGCACCCCGGCCTTCTCGTAATCGGTGGAAGCGTAGAGGGCGAGGGACCAGAAATGCGGCGGCGTCCAGAAAAACACGATGAAGAACAGCACCATCGGCAGCAGGCCGATATGGCCGGTGACCGCCGCCCAGCCGATGACCGCCGGGAACGCCCCTGCCCCGCCGCCAATGACGATATTCTGCGGCGTGCGGCGCTTGAGCCAGATCGTGTAGATCACGGCATAGTAGAAGATCGAAAAGGCCAGCACGCCGGCGGCGCAGAGATTGGTCGCCATCGCCAGCAGCAGAACCGAGACCACCGAGAGCACGACGCCAAAGCCCAGCGCCCCGGCGGCCGAGATCTTGCCCGCCGGGATCGGCCTTGAGGTGGTGCGGCGCATAATCGCGTCGATATCGCGGTCATACCACATATTGATAGCCCCGGCCGCGCCGGCGCCAAGGGCGATGCAGAAAATCGCGATCGCCGCCATCAGCGGGTTGATATGGCCGGGCGCGATCAGCAGCCCGATGGCGCCGGTGAACACCACCAGCGACACCACGCGCGGCTTCAGCAGGGCGATCCAGTCCGCCGGCTCGGCGCCCAGATGCGGCACCGCCCGGCTGTTGGACAGGAACTCAGAGACGTGGTCGGACAAATCGGCTCCTAACGGATGATCGGCACATCTTCGAAGGTATGGTGCGGGGCCGGGCTGGGCACCGCCCATTCCAGCGTCGTCGCACCCTCACCCCAGTAATTATCCGCAAGCTTCTGCTTCGAGGTGAACACCGCGTAAAGCACATAAAAGAAGATCAGGGTTGAAACACCCGAGACCATCGAGCCGACGGAAGAGACGAAATTCCAGCCCGCGAAGGCATCCGCATAATCCGGATAGCGGCGCGGCATGCCGGCCAGCCCCAGGAAATGCTGCGGGAAGAAGGTGAGATTGACGCCGATGAAGAAGGTCCAGAAATGCAGCTTGCCCCAGAATTCCGGGTATTGGTGGCCGCTCATCTTGCCGATCCAGAAATAGAACCCGGCGAAGATGGCGAAGGCGGCCCCCATGGAGAGCACATAATGGAAATGCGCGATCAGGAAATAGTCGTTATGCAGCTCCTGATCCAGCCCGGCATTGGCCAGCACCACGCCCGTCGCCCCGCCAATGACGAACAGGAAGATGAAGCCCAGCGCCCAGAGCATCGGGGTTTTGAACTCGATGGAGCCGCCCCACATGGTGGCGATCCAGGAAAACACCTTGATGCCGGTGGGCACCGCGATGATCAGCGTCGCCACCTCGAAATAGACCCGGCTATCGGTCGAGATGGCCGAGACGAACATATGGTGCGCCCAGACCACGAAGCCGACAAAGCCGATGATCACCATCGCATAGGCCATGCCGAGATAGCCGAAGATCGGCTTGCGGGAGAAGGTGGAGACGACATGGCTGATGATGCCGAAGGCCGGCAGGATCATGATGTAGACTTCCGGATGGCCGAAGAACCAGAACAGATGCTGGAACAGCACCGGATCGCCGCCGCCGGAGGGCTCGAAGAAGGAGGTGCCGAAATTGCGATCCATGATCAGCATGGTCACGGCCCCGCCAGAACCGGGATCGCCAGCAGCAGCAGGAAGGCGGTGACCAGGATCGCCCAGCAGAAGAGCGGCATCTTGTGCATGGTCATGCCCGGGGCACGCATATTGAGGATGGTGGCGATGAAATTGATCGCCCCCAGCAGCGAGGAAATGCCGGCCAGATGCAGCGAGAACAGCGAGAAATCCGTGGCCACGCCGGGGAGTACTGGGCATTGTCCAGCGGCGGGTAGAGCGTCCAGCCCGCGCCGGTGCCGGTGCCCAGGAACAGCCCCAGCATCACGAACACGAAGCCCGCCACCAGGAACCAGAAGCTCATATTATTCAGCCGCGGGAAGGCCATGTCCGGCGCGCCGATCATCATCGGCACGAACCAGTTGCCCATGCCGCCGATCAAAGCCGGCATCACGAACCAGAAGATCATGATCAGCCCATGGGCGGTGATGATGGCGTTCCAGGTATTGCCGCTGGTGATGATGTCGTTGTGCGGATACATCAGCTGCTGGCGCATGATCATCGAGAGCACGCCGCCGAAGCAGCCGCCGATGAACGCCATGATGATGTAGAGCGTGCCGATATCCTTGTGGTTGGTGCTCATCAGCCAGCGCGCGGCGAAGCTCTTTTTATGGTGGCCGTGAGCGTGCAGGGCATGTTGGTCAGCGGTAATGGACATTCTCTGGCTCCTCAGCGCGCGGCGTCAGCCAACAGGGTGCGGGGGATGGCGGGGGCGGCGGCCGGCGCAGTCTGCGCGTAATTGGTTAGCGCCTGCTTGGTCCAGGCGATGTAATCGGCCAGCGGCACCGCCTTGATCTCGATCGGCATGGCATCATGGTTGAGGCCGCAAATCTGGTTGCATTGGCCGTAATAGGTGCCGGGCTTGTCGATCTCGGTCCAGCTGGTGAGCTGGGTGCCGGGAATGGCGTATTTCTGCACCCCAGCGAAGGCAAATAGAAGCCGTGCAGCACATCGGCGCTGGTGATGACAAAGCGCACCTTCTTGCCCACCGGCAGCACCAGCGGGTGATCGACCGACAAACGGCGGATCTCGCCGGGTTTGATCTCATTATCCGGGATCATATAGCTGGTATAATCAAGCCCCGGCACGGAGTCATACTTATATTCCCAATACCACTGATGTCCGGTGACGGTGACGGTCATGTATGGGTCGCTGTCATTCGCCTCGTAATAGATGAGGTTGATCGAGGGCACGATGATGGCGACCAGGATCAGGCAGGGCACCACGATCCAGATGATCTCGATCAAGGTATTATGGGTGGTCTGGCTGGGCTTGGGGTTGCGCCCGGCGCGGTAGCGCACCATCACATAGCCCATCAGGATGGTGACGAAACCCACCACCCCGGCCATGATCCAGAGCACATATTTCATCAGCCAGTCGATCTTGGCCTGCATCGGGCTGCCGGCCGCCGGAAACCAGAGCTGCCAGTTGAATGGCGCGTCCACATAGTGATTGGCTGCCGCCGTGGGGTCCGGGGCGGCACTCTGGGCCAGGCCAGCGTGGCACCATAGCCCGCTTGCCGCCGCCAGCATTGCCAACGTCAAGGCAGATTTCACTCTCAGCTTCATGCGTCTGCATCCCGCTTTATTTTCATTGGCCGTTTCCAAGCCTTCTTATGTTGGAAACGATACGGGCGGCGGCAGGGGAGATCAAGCGAAATAGGCGAGTGTCCCGGCTTGCAGCACTCGCTCAGCCGCGTTGCGCCGCCAGCCAGGCCCGATAGGCCGGCAACGGCAAGGCTTTGATCTGGATCGGCATCGGCTGATGATCGTCGCCGCAGATCGGGCTGCTCTGGCCGTCATACAGGCCGGGCCTGGCGATCACCGTCCAGCCGGTGAGGAGGGCGCCGGGCAGGGCGTAGATCTGCAGCCCCAGCGCCGCGACGAAGAACCCGTGCATCACATCGCCGCTGGTCACCAGAAACCGGATTTTCTCCCCCGCCGGCACCACCAGCGGATGATCGGCGATATCGCCATAGACCGCGCCGGGGGAAGCCGCTCCCGTGGCACGGCGCGGCTATCGAAGCCCAGGCCGGGAGCGGAGACATAGTCGTAATGCCAGTACCATTCATGCGCGGTGACGCTGACGGTGAGATAAGGCGGCTCATCGCCGCGATAGAGCATCCGCGCCGCCGGGATCGCCAGCACCAGCAGCACCGCCAGCGGGACGACGATCCAGCCGATGGCGGTGATTTTTTCCGGGCTGAAGCCGCGCGGGCGAGGATGTTGTGCAGCAGGCGGCGCAGGCCCAGATAGCAAAGCGCCAGCACCGCCAGCCCGAGCACCGCGACGATGAGCCAGCCGGCGAAGCCGAGCAGCAGCGCCAGCTCCTGATGCATGAACTGGTTGGCGCTCACGCCCCGGCAGCTCCCGGCCCTGGCGCAGTGCGGCGGCGTTGGCGCTGATCTGGCGCTCCAGCGCCGCACTCATCTGCTTGCGGTTGGCATAGCTGCCCGGGGGCATCGGTTCGCCGAGCAGGATGGTCGCCCGCACCCGGCGCCGGCCCAGCAGCGGCAGCAGATGCGGGGCAAGGTCCATGTCGCCGTACCAGGCCACCAGCGGCCGATCGGCATGGCGGAGGGGCTGGCCCTCCAGCCGGTCATAGACGATGGTCACCGGCTGCACCCAGGGCTTGGCGGCGCCGAAAGCCAAAGTGAAGAAGGCCGAGGCGAAGGGCAGCACGCGGTTGCCGTCCGAGGTGGTGCCTTCGGGGAAGAGGATGATATTATCGCCCGCCTGCAGCCGGGCCTCCAGCAGACGCTGCTCCTGCGCCACCGTCTCGCGGTTGCGGGAGACGAAGATGGTGCGGCCGAGCCTGGCGATGAGCCCGATGCCGGGCCAGCCGGCGACCTCACCCTTGGCGATGAAACAGCCCGGCAGCGTTGCCCCCAGCGCCACGATATCCAGCCAGGAGCAGTGATTGGCGACGAACAAGGTCGGCCGGCTGGGGCTCAGCCCACCCAGGCAGCGCCGCTCCAGCCCGATGATGCGCGCCACCCCGCGCCAGTAAAGCCGCGCGAACCAGGCCTTGCCCCGGCCCGGCAGGTTCAGCAGCACCGCCTGCACGGCGATGGCGAAAACCGTCCAGAGCAGGGTCGCAGCCGCCCGGCAGACCAGCCGGATCAGGGCGCCCCACCCTTCAGCATCAGCCGCAGATCCTGCTCGATCGGCCCCGGATCCGCGCCCAGCTCGTCGCGCACGACATCCTTCCAGTCCCCGACATCCTGCACCTTGCTGGGATTGTCGCGCAACAGCTCGCGCTTGATGAAGGGAAAGCCGGTGAGCAGCAGCTGGCGCCAGAGATCGGAGGTCGGGTTCATCGCCACCCGCCGCGCGACATTGTCGCGGATATTTCGGACCTGCGACAGCCTGGCGGCATTCACCGGGTCCACAAAATTGCCGTCCTGCTCATCGGCCACCAGCGCCTTCAAAACCTCGAAGCTCACCATCTTTGTCAGCGTCTCGTAGGGCCAAAGCGCCGCGCAGAGCAGCCCGCCCTTCATCATCGCCTGGGTGATCCCGACCTCGTAGCGATGCACGATAAACGGCTTCGCCGGCACCGGGCGCACGCTATTCCAGAATTTCCGCCAGGCCTTGGCGCGCAGCGCGGCGGGGCCGAAGGCCAGGAAGTAGGATTGCAGATGGTAGCGCAGCTGCCAGCTCTCGGTCAGGCCCCAGATATCGGCGCGGGTATAATCCAGCCGGCGCAACACATCGCCCAGCGGCAATAGCGGCCCGAAGACGCTGTCATTGGCGAGGATCACCTCCTCGGTCTCCGCGCGCGGCAGGCCGAGGCGGTCGATCGCGTCGCGCCAGGCGCCGAAATCATAGCCGACATTGCGGCGCAGGATGATGCCGGCGCAGATCTCGCGCAGCTCTGCCTGGGCCACCTCGTTCAATTTGCCGGCATTGCTGACGAAGACCACATCCCGGCCGCTGGCCCGCAAGGCACGCAGATAGCTGAAGACCTGAGCCCGCACGCCGCCACGGCCGTCATAATGCATGAACAGCACCACGCGCGGGCCGAGCGCGATACCGGCCTCCGGCCAGGAGCTCAGCGTCTGCCGGGGCGAGCGAATCCAGCCGATCAGCCGCGCCAACGGCACCCAGAAATACCAGCGGCCGATGGACAGCACCCTGCGGGCGATGCGTTTCACAGCTCAGCCCTCATGCGCTCTGCTCATCCAGCACCTGCCACAGATCCTCCGGCGAATCCTCATAGGAGGCCAGATGGGCTTTCAGCAGCCCGACCGCCTCCTCGCCGCGTTCGAGCTTGAACAGCGCGATGACTTCGCCGCGCAAAGCTGACCAGAAGAGCGGGTGGGCCAGCCCGCCAGGCGGAGCCTGGGTCAGCAGATCCTCTCGCAGCCGGGCCAGGGTCGCGGCGGCGCGGCGCTGGCCATTGGGCAGCTGCAGATAAAGCATGCCGACGGAAAACAGCGCATCCTGCGCCGCGCGGGAGAAAGGCGGCCGCAACGCCGCGAGTACGGGGCCAAGCGACTGCGCCAGCGCCTGCGCCTCCTCATACCGGGCCGCGTTCACCAGCCGCACGAACACCCCAAAGCGCAGCGTCTCCACATCCTCGCCCGCCGCCGCCAGCATCTCGGCCACCGGCAGCGCGGCGGCGGCGTCCTGGCCCGGGGCGAGATGCAAATTCGCCAGGCTGAGCAGGGCGTTGCGGCGCAGACCGGCGGGCAGATCCGCCCCCGGCGCGGCGCCGAGCAGCCCGGCTCGCAGCGACGCCGCCTGATCGATGGCCCCGGCATTCACCAAAGCCACGAAACCCCGCCAGCCACCGATCAGGTCGCCACGCGCGATCAGCGCCGCTGCCACGCCCGGCGCGCCGGCCTCGGCGGCGCAGAGCAGCAGCTCCAGCCGCAATACATCGCCGACGCTGGAAGAGAGCAGGTCATCGCCGAGCGAGCGCCGGCCGAGCGCGGCCTGCAGCGCCTCCACCGCCTGCAGCCCCAGCGCCATCACCGGGCGCACCGCGCTGCGGGCCTCGCCGCGGGCCAGGCGCTGCATGGCGCGTGCGAACAGGATCATGCCCAGCCCGTGCGGCATTTTTTCGCCCAGCCCTTCGAGCTGCGCCTGCGCCGCCCCGTCGGGCAGCGCGGTCAGATCCTCCAACCGGTAGCCATAGCGGGCCGCAGCACCTGCATTCAGCATCGCCCAGGCGCTCTCGCAGGCGGCTTCGTCGGCATCGTTGGCGGCGTCGAACATCGCCCTTCCGGCAAAGCCGAACTGGATGTCGCTGCCCACCGGCGCGCGCGCGGCGCGGGCTTCCATATAGCGGCGATAAGCGCGCCAGGCCGCGCCCTGGTCCTCATCCAGCGCCAGCGGCGAAGGCGAGGCATAGGCGACCAGCGCCGAGCGCTTCTGGCGCACCGCCACATGCGCGAATCCGGCATCGCGCAGGGCGCGCTCCATGCTCGCCACACTCTGCAGCACCACATGCGCGGCGGGGACGATCAGCGCGTCCAGCTCCAGCGGTGCCAAGTCCGGGGTGATGAAATCCGCCGCCGGGGTGGTCAGCATCAGCACCCCGTCCTCGGCGATGGCCCGGCGCATCAGCCGCAGAAATTCCGGCGGCTCGTTGATATGCTCGATCAGCTCGGTGCCGACGATGACATCCCACGGCCCGTCCTTCAGCGTCTCCTCGGTGAAGAAGCCCTGGATCACCGGCAGCTCCAGCGCCTTGGCGCCGATCGCCGCCAGCGGCGAAGGATCGTACCCGACGCCCTGCCAGCCTTTGCCATGCACGCAGAAATCCAGCCCGAACCCGTAGGCCCCGCCGACTTCCAGCACCCTCGCCCCGCCGGCTTGACGATGCGCGCCAGCGCCGAGGCGATCGGCCAGGTGCCAGCGCCCATCTGCGCATAATAAGGCGGCCAGCCGATCTCGATCAGCTCGTCACGCCCATAATCCACCACCGGCAGCGTATCGACGAACAGCACCGTGCAGGCCGGGCAGCGCAGCAGGTTATAATCCAGATCCAGCCCCGGCGGGTGGTGAAACACCGCCAAAGCCGCCTCGGCGCTGCCCTCATGCCCGCAATTCGGGCAATGCGCCGCCTGGCTGCGCCCGTGCAGCCATTCCGCTTCGGTGTAAGCGCTGATCCGATACCGGCCGGTCGAACTCATCAGGCGAACAGCTCCGGGGCGCGTTCGCGCAGCGCCGCGTTCAGCTCCTCACGCCGCGCCCACAGGCTGCGATACCATTCCATGCGCGCCTGCACCTGATAGGCCAGCATGCGGTTTTCCGCGACATAGGCGCGGGCATTATCGGCGATGCGGCGGGTCGCTTCCGGGTAGGCCAGCAGGCGCAGCAGCGCCGCGCGCAGCTCCGCCGCATCGCGGAACAGCACCCCGGTTTTGCCGTCCTGGATGGAGGCGGCATAGACGGTATGGCTGGCCAGGGCGCAGACCCGGGCCGCGCCGGCCTCGATGAATTTCAGATCCGACTTGGCGCGGTTGAAGGGGTATCCTCCAGCGGCATGAAGCTGATCTCGGCGGCGGCAAGCTCGCGCAGATAGGTGGCATAATCCACCAGCGCCGGCTCGAAGCTTTTATGCGGGGTCTCCAGCGCTTGGAAGAAGCCCTCATCGAACAGCACCCGGAAGCGCAGCCGATCGCCGACGGCGCGCGCCACCTCGTTGAGCACCGGCATCAGCAGCGCCCAGTCCCGCTGGCGATTGAGCGCGCCGAAGAACAGGGTGAGATGCTCGGGGTCCTGGAAATTCTGCACCTGCGGCAGCTCGAACACGCCGTTGGGGAACACCGCCAGCTCCGGGTTCTGCGCGCGCAGCGCCTCGCCCAGCACCGGGGTGCTGGTCTGCACCGCATGCACGCCGCGGAAGGTGAGCAGCTGGCTCAGATCCACCCCGCGCTCTTCCATGAACATCGGGTGATCGTCGAATTCGCTGACCACCAGATAATCCTGCGCCAGCAGCGCGCGCACCCGCGCCAGCCCTTCCTCGCCCAGCAGCAGCGGCCGGTGCAGCATGGCGATGCGCGGCACATTGTTCAGGCGCGGGCGCAGCTCCGCCTCCGGCATCACCGTCGCCAGCACGCTGCTCTCGGTGCGCAAGGCGCGCATCGGCTCCAGCACCCGCACATCGGAAACACCGCCCTGCGGCGTCAGCATCGTCGCGGCGATGTCCAGCCAGGCCGGGGCGGCCTTGCGGGCGCGCAGGATCACCTGAATCGGGGCACAGCGGCGCTTATACTCCTCGACATCAACGCCCAGCGCCTGCAACAGCGGCGCCGCGAGCGTGGCGAACTGCTCGGCGCGCTCCATCTCGGTATTCGGACGCGGCGCCGCGTCCACCAGCTCCAGCCCGGCCTGCCCCAGCGCCTCGATCATCGTGCGCGGGCTGAACCAGCGCAGATGGGTGCGATCGAACAGCCCGTTCTCCTCGTACTGGAATTTGCCGACGAGCAGCCGCGCCACCACGCTCCAATGCTCGATATTCGGCGTGCAGACGACCACCGTGCCCTCCGGGGAGAGCAGCTTGGCATGCGCCTGCAACAGCGCCCAAGGATCGCGCAGATGCTCCAGCACATCGCCATAGACGATGCAGTCGAGGCTGCCTTCCGCCAGCCCGAAGGGATTCGGATCAGCCTCGACATCGCCGACGAACACTTCCGTCAGCCGGGTGCGGGCCTGGACGGCCGCGTCCTCGTCGATATCGATCCCGAGATAGCGGCAATTCGGGTTGCGGCGCAGATAATTCGCTCCCAGCGCGCCTTGCGCACAGCCGACATCCAGCACGGTTTTCGCCGTCAGCGGAATCTTTTCCAGCAATTCGGGATTGGCAAAATCCGGATATTTGGCGTGCACGGCGTTCAAGCGATCATTCCTCGCGGTTGGGGCGGTCTTTTGGTCACGGCAGCGGGCGCCCGATGCCGGTATAGGTGAAGCCCGCCGCGCGCAGCGGCGCCGGGTCGAAGACATTCCGCAGATCCACCACCACGTCGCCGCGCATCAGCTCGCGCAGCCGGGCCGGGGGCAGCACCCGGAATTCGTTCCATTCCGTGACCAGCACCAGCGCATCCGCGCCGGTGAGGGCGCCAGCGGCATCCGCCGCCAGGGTGACGCGCGCGGGCAGCAGCGGCCGGGCGGTTTCCATCGCCTCCGGGTCGAAGGCCTGGATGCTGGCCCCGCGCGAGACCAGCCCGCGCACCAGCGGCAGCGCCGGGCTTTCGCGCATATCGTCGGTTTCCGGCTTGAAGGCGAGGCCGAGGACGGCGATCACCTTGCCGGCGACATCGCCGCCGCAAGCCGCGACCACACGCGCCGCCAACCCATCCTTGCGATGGTCATTCACCGCCACCACCGACTGGATCAGCCGCGAGGGTGCGCCCGCCTCCTCGGCGATGCGCATCAGCGCCAGCGTATCCTTGGGAAAGCAAGAGCCGCCGAAGCCCGGCCCGGCATGCAGGAATTTCCGCCCGATCCGCCCATCCAGCCCGATGCCGCGGGCGACATCATTCACATCCGCCCCGACCTTCTCGCAGAGATCGGCCATCTCGTTGATGAAGGTGATCTTCATCGCCAGGAAGCCGTTGGCGGCGTATTTGATCAGCTCCGCCGTCTCCAGCCCGGTGAACAGAATCGGGGTTTCGATCAGATAAAGCGGGCGATAGAGCTGGCGCAGCACCTCGCGGGCGCGCTCGCTCTCGGCGCCGACGACGACGCGGTCCGGCCGCATGAAATCCGGGATGGCGCTGCCCTCGCGCAGGAATTCCGGGTTGGAGGCCACCTCCACCGCCAGGTCCGGGCGCAGCCGGCGGGCCATTTCCAGGATCGTCCGCCCGGTGCCGACCGGCACGGTGGATTTGGTGACGATGACCGCCGGATGGTCCAGCGCCTTCAGCACCTGCTCGACAGCGGCATAGACATAAGTGAGATCGGCATGGCCATCGCCGCGCCTTGTCGGGGTGCCGACGGCGATGAAGATCGCCTCCGCCTCGGCGATGCCCGCTTCCAGCGTTTCGGGGAAGGTCAGGCGCCCGGCGGCGGCGTTATCGGCCACCAGCTTGTCCAGGCCCGGTTCATAGATGGGGATGCGGCCCTCCAGCAGCATCTGGCGCTTGGCGGCATCCGCCTCGACCACCGCCACGGAGACGCCGAATTCAGCGAAGCAGGCCCCCGAGACAAGCCCGACATAGCCGCCGCCGATAATCGCGATCCTCAACCCCCAAACCCTCCGCACCGGTTTGTCCTGCTCCCTGCTTCTGGCGTGGCCGGCAGGCCAGCACAAGCCCTGGCCGGCGGAAAACAAGAGATCTTCAAATTCCCTCCGGTTTCAGCCATGGTCCGCGCCAGATGAGCCTCACCACCCTTTCCGCCTTGTCACTCCCCGTCATCTCGCCCTCATGGGCGGGCTGGCGATCTTTTCCGGCATGATCGTCCGGGTGATGATCTCCATCGGCGTGCCGGACCATCCGGATGCGCGCAAGGCGCACGCCCAGACCACGCCGAAATCCGGCGGGGTCGGCATCGTCTTCGCCTTTCTGCTGGGGGTGCTGCTGCTCTATCGCTACGGCCAGGTCTCGCGCCTGGCGGAGGGGTATTTCATCGGCGTCATCGCCGCGTCGGTGCTGATCGCCCTGGTCTCGATGGCCGACGATCTGTTGAACATGCCCTTCACAGTGAAGCTCGGCACCCAGCTGCTGGCCGCCATCGCCGCCGTGGCCTCGGGCTGTATCTGCATGATCTGGCGCTGCCGGGATTCGGGCTGACCCCGCTTGGCTGGCTCGGCCTGCCGCTGACACTCGGGTTTCTGCTCTATGTCACCAACGCGATGAATTTCATCGACGGGCTGAACGGGCTGGCCGGCGGTGTCACCCTCATCGCCTGTTTGTTCCTGGCCGGCATCGCCGGGGCGCTGGGCGGGTTTTTCATCTATACCGCCTCCCTGCTGCTGGCCGGTGGGGTGCTGGGGTTTCTGCCCTTCAACTTTCCCAAGGGCCGGATTTTCATGGGCGATGTCGGCAGCCAGTTCTGCGGCTTCATGCTGGCTCTGTTCGGGGTGGCGGCGGCGCGGTTCGAACAGGTGCAGCTCTCTTTCCTGCTGGTGCCGCTGCTGCTCTCCGGCGTGCTCTATGATGTGACCTTCACCCTCATCCGCCGCACCCTGGCGCGCGAGAACATCGCCCGGGCGCATCATGGCCATCTTTATCAGGTGGTGCGCCGGGCCGGGATGGATGCGCGGCTGGTGGCGGTGATCCATTGGCTGTTCGCGCTGCTGGGCGGGGTGACGGCGATTGGCTTCGTCGCGGCGAATTCGGCCTCGAAACTCTGGATCGGGCTGCTGCCGCTGGTGGTACAGGTGGTCTGGACGTTTTACGTCGCCGGGCGGGCACGCCGGGCGGGGATCGGCAGCTGGTCTAGCTAAGAAAGTCGTGGGGGATTTTTGTAAAAATCCCCCACACCCCCTAAAAACTTTTTAGACCTTATCCAAGGCCTGGGCGAGGTCCTCGACCAGATCCTGGGCATCCTCCAGCCCCACCGACAGCCGGATCGTGCCGTCAGTGATGCCGAGCTTCGCCCGCTCCTGCGCGCCGATCTTCATATGCGTTGTCGTCGCCGGATGCGTCGCCAGGGATTTGGTGTCACCAAGGTTATTAGAAATCGTGATAACCCGGAACGCGTTCATCATGCGGAACGCCTCCGCCTTGCCGCCTTGCAGCTCGAACGCCACCAGCGTGCCGCCGCCGCTCATCTGGCTCATCGCCAGCTCACGCTGCGCGAAGCTCGCCAGGGTCGGGTACAAAGCGCGCTTGATCTTCGGATGGCCATCCAGGAACTGCGCCACCTTTTCGGCAGTCTCGCTCTGCGCCTTCACCCGCAGCGCCATCGTCTCCAGACCCTTCAGGATCACCCAGGCATTGAAGGGCGAGAGCGACGGGCCGGTATTGCGGAAGAAGGGCTGGAACACCTCCTCGATCCATTTTTTCGAGCCGAGCACGGCGCCGCCCAGCACCCGCCCCTGCCCGTCCATATGTTTGGTGGCGGAATACACCACCACATCCGCCCCCAGCTCCAGCGGCTTCTGCAGCAGCGGGTGGCGAAGACGTTATCCACCACCACGACCGCCCCGGCCGCATGCGCCAGCTTGGAGACGGCGCGCAGATCGACAATATCGAGCATCGGGTTGGAGGGGCTCTCCAGCAGCACCAAAGCGGTGGGCTGGCTCAGCGCCGCCGTCCAGCCTTCCATGTCGGCGCCATCCACGAACACGCCTTCAATCCCGAATTGCGGCAGCAGGGTGGAGATGATCCAGTGGCAGGAGCCGAACAGAGCGCGCGAGGCCACCACCCGGTCGCCGGTCTTCAAGCCGCACATCACCGCGCTATGCACCGCCGCCATGCCGGTGGCGGTGGCGCGGCACGCCTCCGCCCCCTCGATCTTGGCCAGGCAATCCTGCAGCATCGTCACCGTCGGGTTGGCGAAGCGCGAATACTGGAAATGCTCGACCTGGTTGGCGAACACCGCCTCGGCCAGGTCAGCGCTTTCATAGGTAAAGCCGGAGGTGAGGAACAAGGCCTCGCCATTCTCGTCCAGATTGGTGCGGATGCGCCCGGCATGGATCAGGTCCGTGGCAAGGCGGGTTTTCGGCGTGTCGGACATCTTCGGTGGCCCATCTTTCAAGCGCGGTGCGGACAAACTCTGTCCGGCCCGGGCCAGGCGGGGCGCGCGCAACCCTCCGCCGGGCCTCTTTAGCGCTTATTTTGCTCCGTCCCGCCAGGGGACGCCTCGCCGCAATCCGGCCGGACAAATCACGAGGTGCCCCAACGCCTAGCCCTCCGGGGGAGCGCGGTCAATGCTCCAACATGGCTTGCGCAGCCAGACGGGCTCGACTATGTACGCCCTCACGGGCGGGTATGATGTAATGGTAGCCTGCTAGCTTCCCAAGCTCGATGCGCGGGTTCGATTCCCGCTACCCGCTCCAGTTTCCCGTCCGGCGATGCCCGCCGACGGTTGAAAAACCCCTGAAATTCCTGTATTTTTCCAACCGTCACTGATTGTCCGTGACGGCGATGCTGGATGCCAGGCCGAAGCATATCCGCTTGTCGCACCGCCATCGTCCCCCGCACCTCTCCGGCGCCTTGCCGCCACCCACGATAACGCCTGGACCCGCCGCCCATGAACCAGCCCGCCGCCATCCAAGCCACCATCCGCGAGACGATCAGCCGGATTTTGACGCGGGTGAACGCCCTCTCCGCCGGCGGCCCGGGCTGGACCCGCCCTTCCTACAGTGACCTGGAATCCAGCGCCCACGCCCTGATCGAGGAAGAGGTGCTACGCCTTGGGCTGGAGGTCTCGCGCGATGAAGCTGGCAATCTCTTCGCCCGGCTGCGGGGCAGCGACCCGGCCGCGACCCCGCTTTATGTCGGCTCGCATCTGGATACGGTGAGCCAGGGCGGCGCTTATGATGGCCAGGCGGGTGTCGCCGCCGCCATGGCGCTCGCCGCCTGCTTCCACGCCACCGGCACCCGCCGAAGATGGATTTCGTCGTCACCGTCACCCGCGCGGAAGAGAGCGTCTGGTTTCCGGCCTCCTATATCGGCTCGCGCGGGGCGTTGGGCCGGCTGACCCGGCAGGATATGGAGGTGACGCGCGCCGATACCGGGCAGAGCCTGGCCGAACATATGCGCGCCCAGGGCTACGACCCGGAAGCGGCGCTGGCGCGGACCCCGCCGCCCCCGGCGCAATTCCTGGAATTCCATATCGAGCAGGGGCCGGTCCTGCACAGCGCCGGCGAGCCTTACGGGCTGGTCACCGCGATTCGCGGCGGGCTGCGCTACCGTAACGCGCGCATCGATGGCGTCTGGGCGCATTCCGGCGGCGCCCCGCGCGAAGGGCGCGCGGATGCGGTGATCGCCTTCGCCGATCTGGCGATGGCGATGGAGCAGGTCTGGGACGAGATGCTGGCGCAGGGCCATGACCTGACCGTGACCTTCGGCAGGGTGGACGCCGCCAGCCCGGTCCATGCCATGGCCAAGGTGGCCGGGACGTTGGAATTCTGTGTCGATCTGCGCTCCGAAAACAACGCCACGCTGGACGAGGCGGAGCGGCGGCTGCGCGCGGAAATCGCCCGCATCGAAATCGCCCGGCCCGGCATAGGTTTCCAGCTCGGCGCGCAAAGCCGCAGCCAGCCGGCGCAGCTTTCCGAGGCGATGGTGGCGCTGGCGGCTTCCGGCGCGGCGCGGCTGGGCCATGCCCCCGGCGCATGCGCGCCGGCGGCGGCCATGATGCCGCGGCGTTCGCGATGGCCGGCTGGGAGAGCACGATGATTTTCATCCGCAACTGGAATGGCAGCCATAATCCGGATGAAGCCATGGACGAGGCGGATCTGGCCCTGGCGGTGGAAGCGCTCTGGGCGGCGCTGACCCCGTAAGAGGCGATTTGGGAAATTCCCAAAAGTTTTACGGCTATCTCAGATAACTTTCAGGCATATACGGTCAACGCCTTGAAGGATCAGCATTATTTCGATCATTGCAGGGTTTCGCCTTTTGCCCGTGGCGTCAAGGGCGCGCGGCTTCGCCGCGCGTCGCCGAAGGCGAGTAAACCCCTTGACGCCACGGGCAAAAGGCGAAGAGACTCGGGATCGACATAATGGCCAGATGAATGAAGATCTGGGACAGCCCCAAAATTTTGTGGTTTTGCATGACGTTTTTGAAAACGAACACCATTCGAAACAGTAAATTACGAAGCTGTAAGGCATCACTTTTCGAAATTTTTTATTAATTCCTTCTGCGCATCATCCTTGTCACTTCAAACTTCGCCAAGGATGGAAACCGTTCATGGACCTCCAGACTTCCACGCCCTGGGAGCAGCGGCACGCCCCGCCGCATCCGGTGGAAACCGGCTCCTACCTATCCCGCCGCACCCTGCTGCGCATTCCCGGGCAGCCCTTCCGGCATCCGTGCCGCATCACCGATTGTTCGGTAGCCGGCTACCGCGCCGTCATCCTCTCACCGCGTCCGGATGCCGGGCGGCATTTCTCCACCGGCCAGGAGGTGGAACTGGAACATGCCGATGGCTGGCGCCGCATGGTCGGCGTGCGCTGGGTGAACGGCAATGTGCTTGGCCTGGAAATCCTCAACCCGGTCACCCGAATCATCATCCCCCGCGAAAATGGCGAGCCCGAGCCGCATGATTGCGATCTGCTGGGCGTTCATGGGGAGCTGTTCCGCGTCACCATTCCCGATGAGCCGAGCCTGTGCGACCAGTTCAGCCTGGAGCTGCCGAATGGCGAGACCTTGCAGGTGCGGGTGCGCTGGGCCATGCAGGGCGAAATCTGCTTGCAACCGGTTCGGCCAAACTGGCGGCTGTGAGGCTGCCGGCGCCAGCGCATCGATACACTGCGCCGCAACCGCGGCCACCGGGCCTGGCCGAAATGAGGCGATGAAATCTTATCCGCGCCAGGGCTCTTCCGGCCAGTCATGCTTGGGATAGCGCCCGCGCATATCGCGCCTGGCATCCGCCCAGCCGCCGCGCCAGAAGCCGGCGAGGTCGGCGGTGATGGCGATCGGCCGTTGCGCCGGGGAGAGCAACGCCAGTTGCAGCGGAATTTTGCCCCCGGCCAGTTGCGGCGTCGCGTCCGTGCCGTAAAACACATGCGCCCGGGCGGAGGCGACGGGCAGCGGGCCGGAATAATCGATCCGCACCCTTCCATGTTTGAGGTTGAGTTCGGCGGGCAGTTCCTTGTCCAGGCGGGTGGCCTGTTCATGGCTCATCAGACCGCGCAGCAGGCTATAAAGGTCCAGACCCTTTGCCTCCTTCAGCGTCGTCATCCCGGCGAGATAGGGGGCCAGCCAGTCCTGCACGGTGGCGGCGAGGGTAGCGCGGGAGAGGTCCGGATAGCTGTCATCCACCCCGCGCATCACCGCGACGCGGGCGCAGAGATTTTCCGCCGCGTCGGTCCAGTCCAGCTGCTCCAGCCGGGTGGAGAGCGCCTGCGCCAGGGCGGCCTGGATTTCCTCGGGGTTGGGTGCTGCCGCGCGGTCGCGCAACACCAGATTGCCCAGCCGCACCCGCTCGCGCACCGAGACATTATTGCTCACCGGATCGAACCCGGTCTCGCGCGTGGTCTTGCAGCGGGCGCGCAGGAAATCCGGCAGATCATCCGCATCCAAAGCCGCGCCCAGGCGGATTTTCGCGCCCTTGCCATCCAGCGACGCCACCGCCAGCAGCCGGTTGCGGGCCAGCGGGTCGGCGGCCGGAAGATTGCCGGCGCCGCCCCCGGAGAGCCGGTAAGAGCCATCCGCCCCGCGCGCCTGGGCGATGCGGTCCGGAAACCCGGCGGCGACCACCGGCCCCGGCGCGCCAAAGCCGGGCAGGCTCCCCAGCCCCAGCCGGTTGCGATAGATCTTCGCCGCCTGGCGCACGCGCGAAAGGATGGCGCGGTCGCCCTCGCCGCGCCCGGCCAGTACGTCCAGGCGCAATTGCAGATCCGCGCTGGCGGTCTGGGCGAGGAAATCGCGCTCTTCCAGGATCGCGGCGATGTCGGCGGCCAAAGCGCGGGTGGGTTTGTCCGGGGCGGCCAGCATCATCGCGGCCAGGCGCGGTTCGGCGCGCAGCCGGGCCATCTCCCGGCCCAACGCCGTGATCCTGCCCGCCTCATCCAGCGCCCCCAGCTGCGCCAGCAGCGCCTGGGCGGCTTTCAGCGCGCCGTCGGGCGGGGCGTCCGGGAAGGGCAGATCGCCCGGCGCCTCGCCCAGGCGGCGCAGGCCAAAGCCAGGCCGGAGAGCTCGGCGGCGAAGATTTCCGGCCGGTCGAAGGGCGGCAGGCCGCGATTCAGCGCGTCCGACCAGAGCCGGATCGCCACACCCGGCCCCAGCCGCCCGGCGCGGCCGGCACGCTGCGCGGCGGCGGCCCGCGAGATGCGCTGGGTGGTCAGGCGGGTCAGGCCGGAATTCGTGTCCAGCACCGGCGCGCGGCGATAGCCACCATCGATGACGATGCGCACGCCGGGCACGGTGAGCGAGGTCTCGGCAATGGAGGTGGAGAGCACCACGCGGCGCTCCTCATGCTGGCGCAGCGCCTTGTCCTGCGCCTCGCGCGAGAGATCCCCATGCAGCGGCAGCACCAGGGCCGGGCAGCGTTCCAGCGCCTGCGCGGTGCGGCGGATCTCGGCCATGCGGGCAGGAAGACGAGAATATCGCCGGGATGCGCCACCAGCGCCTCGCGCACCGCCTTCGCCGCCGCCTCCGGCAGATCGCGCGGGGACATGATGTCCCGCTTGGCGTGGATCACCTCAACCGGGAACATCTTGCCCTCGCTGCTGATCACAGGCGCCGCCAGCAGGGCGGAGAGTTTTTCGGCCTCGGCGGTGGCGGACATCGCCAATATGCGCAGCTCCGGGCGCAGGCCGCGCTGCAAATCGCGCACCAGCGCCAGCGCCAGATCCGCCTCCAGGCTGCGCTCATGCACCTCGTCGAAAATCACCAGCCCGATGCCCTCCAGCCCCGGGTCGGAGAGCAGGCGGGAGGTGAGCAGTCCTTCGGTGATCACCTCGATGCGGGTATTGGGGCCGACGGCACTCTCCAGCCGGGTGCGGAAGCCCACCGTCTCGCCCGCGACCTCGCCCAGCAGCTCGGCCATGCGCATCGCCGCGGCGCGGGCAGCGAGGCGGCGCGGTTCCAGCAGCAGGATTTTGCCGCCCATGCCCGCTTCCAAAGCCGCCAGCGGCACAGTGGTGGTTTTGCCCGCCCCGGCGGGGCGACCAGCACGGCATTGCCGCCCGGCTGGCCCAGCGCTTGCAGCAGGGCGGGCAGGGCTTCGGCGACGGGCAGATCGGTCATCATCGCGCCCGGATAGCAGAGAGCGCGCGCCCATGCGATATTCCCGGCCATGCGCTGCCTCGCCCTGCTCGTCTTGCTGTTCCTGCCGCATTTCGCCCAAGCGGCGGCCAGCGCGCCTTATGTAACGCCGCGCGATCAGGTGCGGCTGGTCTCGGAAACCAACAGCGCCACGGATGGCAAATTGCAGCTGGCGCTGCAGTTCAAGCTCGCACCCGGCTGGCATATCTATTGGAAAAACCCCGGCGATGCCGGCTTTCCCCCCGCCGTCAGCGCCGCCGCGCCGGTGACGCTGGGCGCCCTCGATGACCCGCCGCCCGATTATTTCCTGCAGGACGGGATCGCCGCCTATGTGCTCTCGGGCGAGGCGCTGCTACCCTTCACCGCCAGCGGGATCAGCGGCGACAGCCTCAGCGTGAATGCACGCTGGCTGGTCTGCGCGGATGTCTGCGTGCCCGAACATGCCAGCTTCACCCTGCCCCTGACGGGCGGGGCGTCCGCCGAGGCCGGGCTGTTCCCCGCCGCCCCCAGCATCGTCCCCTCCCCCTATAAAGCGACGCTGACGCCGGATGGCACGCTGCGGCTGGACGGGGTGGGGCGCAGCAGGTGAAAGCCGCGCATTTCTTCCCCGACTCGGCCAGCGCCCTGGTGAACAGCGCGCCGCAAACCTTGGGCTTCGGTGCGCATGATCTGACGCTGCACCTGAAACTGGCCGGCCCTGCCACGGCAGAGTTGACCGGAGTTCTGGAACTCACCGATCCGAGCGGGCGGATGCAGGCGCTCGCCATCGCCACCAGCCCGGCCCCACCCGCCGCGCACGCCCCCTGGTGGCTGCTGGCCCTGGCCGGCGGGCTGATTCTGAACCTGATGCCCTGCGTGTTCCCGATTCTGGCGATGAAGGCCGCCGCCTTCGCCCGCATGGGCGGCGCCGCCCATGCGCATATTCGGCGCGAGGCACTGGGCTATACGCTGGGCGTGCTGGGCTCGATGGCCGTGCTGGGCGGCGTGTTGCTGGGGTTGCGCGCCGCCGGGGTGGCGGCGTTCTGGGGTTTCAGTTCCAGTCGCCAATTTTCGTCGCTCTGGCCGCCTGGGTGATCCTGGCGGCGGGCTGAGCATGGCCGGGCTGTTCCATCTCTCGATGCCGGGCTTCATCGGCCGGCTGCCGGCGCAGCATAGCGTGCTCACCGGGCTGCTGGCGGTGCTGGTGGCCACACCCTGCACCGCGCCCTTCATGGGCGCGGCCATCGCCGCCGCTTTGGCGATGCCGGCACTGCCCGCCATGGGGCTGTTCCTGGCGCTGGGGCTGGGGCTGGCGCTGCCGATTTTGATCCTCGCCTTCATCCCGGCCCTGGCCGCTGCCCTGCCCCGCCCCGGGCGCTGGATGGCATGGGTGCAGAAGCTCCTCTCCCTCCCGATGTTCGCCACCTGCCTCTGGCTGGGCTGGGTGCTGTTCCGGCAATCCGGCCCGCTGGGGCTGGCGCTGCTGGGGCTGGGCGGGCTGCTGCTGGGGTTCAGCCTGGCACGCAAGCCGGTTTTCGCGCTGCTGGCGCTGGTGCTGCTGCCCTTCCTGCCCAGCGCCCCGGCCGGCGCCAGCCTCACCTTGCCCGGCGCGCAGCCTTACAGCGCCGCGCTGCTGGCGCAGCTGCGGGCGCAGCACCGGCCGGTCTTCATCGACCTCACCGCCGCCTGGTGCATCACCTGCCAGGTGAATGAGCGCACCACGCTGGAAGCCGCGCCAGTGCGGGATCTGTTCAAGGACAAGCATGTCGCGCTGCTGGTGGGGGACTGGACCAACCGCGACCCGGCCATCACCGCCTTGCTGACGGCCAGCCACCGCGCCGGCGTGCCGCTCTATCTCTATTATCCGCCGGGCGGCGCGGCGGCGATTTTGCCGCAAATCCTCACCCCCGGCATCGTGAAAGCGGCGCTGCAAGGTTAAAAAACCTTTACGGCCATTGCGCCTGAGCCCAATCCGCGCAAAATTCGGTTACGATAAAATGACAGGCGTCAAGGACTTGAGGATGCAGGATGTCTCCGGCGCGGCGCTGTCCGGCCCACGCGCGAAACTGGATGCTGACAGCATCAAAGCCACCTATTCACGCTACGCGAAATCCTATGACAGCTGGTTCGGGCTGGTCTCGGGCCACGCGCGCCGCGCGGCGGTGGCAGCGGTGAACGCGGCCCCCGGCGCCAAGGTGCTGGAGGTGGGGGTGGGCACCGGGCTGGCGCTGCCGCTCTACAGCCCGGCCAAGCGCATCACCGGCATTGATTTGTCGGACGACATGCTGAACATCGCCCGCGACCGCGTGGCCGAGATGGGGCTGCGCCATGTCGAGGCGCTGGAAGAGATGGACGCGCAGGCGACCAGCTTCGAGGATGGCAGCTTCGATGTCGCGGTGGCGATGTTCGTCGCCTCCGTGGTGCCGGACCCGCGGGCTTTGGTGGCGGAGCTGCGCCGGGTGGTGAAGCCGGGCGGGCGGATTTTGTTCGTCAACCATTTCGCCCGCGAGTCGGGGCCGATCTGGTGGATCGAGCGCGCCATGGCCCCGGCCTCGAAGCCGCTGGGCTGGCACCCGGATTTCCGGCTGGACCATATGTTCAAGGCCGCCGACCTCGCCCAGGCGCGGATCACGGATATGCGGCCGATCGGGCTGTTCCGGCTGGTGGAGCTGGTGCGCTAACCGCCATGCGCGGCATCATCCTGGTGGCTGGCCTGCTGCTGACCGGCCCGGCTTTGGCGCAGAACTGCGCCGACACGCAGACACAGACGGATCTGAATATCTGCTCCTATCAGGCGTTCCAGACCGCGGATGCGGCGCTGAATGCCAGCTACCGCACGCTGATGGCGAAACTCTCCCCGGCCGGCCAGACCGGCCTGCGCGAGGCCGAGCGCGACTGGGTTGCTTACCGCGACGCGCAATGCGGCTTCGAAACGATGGGCACGCAAGGCGGGAGCATCCACCCGCTGGTGCTCAATCAGTGCGAAACGGCGTTGACCCAGGCCCAGACCAGGCGGCTGGAAGCGCAGCTGCACTGCCAGGAGGGCGATGTCAGCTGCGGCGGCCAATAAAGCTAATGCAGCGTCAGCAGCTGGGCGTTGCGCCAGCCGGCGGGCTTGATCAGCTCCGCCTGGCCGACGCGAACCGAATGCAGCTTGCCATCCAGGTTGGCGGCCCAGAAATCCAGGAATTTATGCAAGGCGGGGAATTTCGGCGCGAGATCAAGCTCCTGCCAGATATAGCTCTGCAACAGGCCCGGATGGTCCGGCAGATGATAGAGGATCTCAGCGGTGGTCAGGCGGTAGTCGCGCATCTGCAAGGCAAGGGACATGCTTGGCACTCTCTCTTGAAGTCAGTGTTGGCAATCCCCGGGTTTCACCAGACTGCCACACACAGCCCCCTGCTGCGCAACTATAATCTTCAACGAAACCAGCAACTTAGCACTCAAAACCGGGAAGTGCTGCCGTTCTTGACTTACACTGCCGGCACAGGCTACATCTCTGGCACTCCTTCCAATGGAGTGCTAACAGCCGCGGTGCCGCACGATTGGGCCGGACAGGCTGGGAAGCTTTTAAGACATAATGTTTAGGAGCGATCATATGGCGAATTTCCGCCCCCTGCACGACCGCGTCGTCGTTCGTCGCATCACCCCCGAGGAAAAGACCGCGGGCGGCATCATCATCCCCGACACCGCCAAGGAAAAGCCGCAGGAAGGTGAAGTTGTCGCTGCCGGTTCCGGTGTGCGCAACGAGGCCGGCGTGCTGGTCGCGCTGGACGTCAAGGCGGGTGACCGCGTGCTGTTCGGCAAATGGTCCGGCACCGAGGTCAAGCTGAACGGCGAAGACCTGCTGATCATGAAAGAATCCGATATTCTCGGGATCGTCGCGGCCTGATTTTGAATGGTGGCCTTGAGGCCGCCGTCATCAGACGCTCAATTCAATTCAAGGAGCTAAACACATGGCTGCTAAAGATGTCCGTTTTGGTTCCGACGCGCGCGACCGCATGCTGCGCGGCGTCGATACCCTCGCCAACGCCGTCAAGGTGACGCTGGGCCCGAAGGGCCGTAACGTCGTCATCGAGAAATCCTTCGGCGCCCCGCGCATTACCAAGGACGGCGTGTCCGTCGCCAAGGAAATCGAGCTGTCCGATAAGTTCGAGAATCTGGGCGCGCAGCTGATCCGCGAAGTCGCCTCCAAGACCAACGACCTGGCCGGCGACGGCACCACCACCGCGACCGTGCTGGCTCAGGCCATCGTGCGCGAGGGTGTCAAGGCCGTGGCTGCTGGCCTGAACCCGATGGATCTGCGCCGCGGCATCGACAAGGCGGTTACCGCCGTCGTGGAAGAGCTGAAGGCCCGCACCAAGAAGATCACCAACCCGTCCGAGACCGCGCAGGTTGGCACCATCTCCGCCAATGGCGAGACCGAGATCGGCGAGATGATCTCCAAGGCGATGCAGAAGGTCGGCAATGAGGGCGTGATCACGGTTGAGGAAGCCAAGGGCATCCAGACCGAGCTCGATGTCGTCGAGGGCATGCAGTTCGACCGCGGCTATGTCTCCCCGTACTTCATCACCAACCCGGAGAAGATGGTTGCGGACCTCGAGAGCCCGTACATCCTGATCTTCGAGAAGAAGCTCTCCCAGCTGCAGCCGATGCTGCCGCTGCTGGAAGCCGTGGTGCAGACCGGCAAGCCGCTGCTGATCATCGCCGAGGATGTCGAGGGCGAAGCCCTGGCCACCCTGGTCGTGAACAAGCTGCGTGGCGGCCTGAAGATCGCCGCCGTGAAGGCGCCGGGCTTCGGTGACCGCCGCAAGGCCATGCTGGAAGACATCGCCATCCTGACCGGTGGCCAGGTGATCTCCGAGGATTTGGGCATCAAGCTCGAGACCGTGACCCTGAACATGCTGGGCCGCGCCAAGAAGGTCCTCATCGAGAAGGAAAACACCACGATCGTCGAGGGTGTGGGCGCCAAGGAGGACATCACCGGCCGCGTCAACCAGATCCGCGCGCAGATCGAGGAGACCACCTCGGACTACGACCGTGAGAAGCTGCAGGAGCGTCTGGCGAAGCTGGCCGGCGGCGTTGCCGTCATCCGCGTCGGCGGTTCGTCCGAGGTTGAGGTGAAGGAGCGCAAGGACCGCGTCGACGACGCGCTGCATGCGACCCGCGCCGCCGTTGAAGAAGGCATCGTGCCGGGCGGCGGCGTCGCACTGGCCCGCGCCTCCAAGGTGCTGGACGGGCTGAAGGCCGAGAATAACGACCAGCAGACCGGCATCGAGATCATCCGCCGCGCCATCCAGGTGCCGCTGCGCCAGATCGCCGAGAACGCTGGTGAAGACGGTGCGGTCATCGCCGGCAAGGTGCTCGATAATAACGAGTACGTGTATGGCTACGACGCCCAGTCCGGCGAATTCAAGGACATGGTCGCCGCCGGCATCATCGACCCGACCAAGGTTGTGCGCACCGCCCTGCAGGACGCCGCCTCCGTGGCCGCTCTGATCATCACCACCGAAGCCGGTGTTGTTGAGCGCCCCGAGAAGAAGGCCCCGATGGGCGCCCCCGACATGGGCGGCATGGGCGGCATGGGCGGCATGGATTTCTAATCCAGCCCTCCAGGTTGAAACAGGAAACCCCGGCAGCGATGCCGGGGTTTTTTGTTGGGCGCGGCGCTGTTAGACAAGACACATCGAGCGAGGAGATGAGCGTGGCGGCGTGGCGTGGCGCATCGTTGAGAGCAGGGTTGGTGCTGACATGCCTGCTGGGGCCGTTGCAGGCGCGGGCGGCGTCTTGCGGGATATATGGCGCGGTTTATGAGCCCAGGCCGCAACCCGCCCTGCACGATCCGGACCAGCCAGCCTTCTATCGGCTGACCATCCGACACCAGACGGCGGCTGCGGCGGGGGCGCGTTGGGTGTTCCAGCTCTACACCCCCAACGGCAAAACCTTGCAGACCGAACTCGCCATGGACGAGACCTGCCCGAACGGCAAAGGGCTGTGCCAACTTGGGATTTCGGGGGATGCGGGGACATCCTCCGCCATCGTGACGTTACATCGCGATTTCAGCCCCGCCAACATGCAAGAGAACGCCCCCTACGCCATCATCCTACCCGGCTTCGCCGCTGCAAATTGGGTGTTTGCTAAATCCGATCCTGCGATGATGGCGATGCGATTTTTCGATAAATCCGACGCCTATCCGGATTTGAGCCAGGCGGTGACGTGGGTGCGGGTCGCGTGCGGAGGGTAGCCGCCCTGGGCTTCAGCTTCACGCCGACGCCATGAAGCTGATTATAGCCGACGCCGCCAATCCGTGAGTCAGCCTTCGCGGACGCCAGCAAGACAAACATCACCTTAGCGGCGCTTATGGGACGCGGGGAAAAAGCCTGCCGGCAAGGTGTAAAAGTCATTCCCATCGAGGCTTTGGTAGAGGGAGGATTTGCCGCCAGGACCTGACGCACCTGCCGTGCGCCAGAAATATAGCCCTGTCGGACATGGATCGGTAGGCGCTGGTTGGGTGGCCGCGGTGATTGCCGCCTTCACAAACGCAAGATAACGCGCCTGCCGTGGGTCCGATAAATCGGCCGCAATGCTCAACTTCGCATCAATATTAGCCTGTATGGACGCAGGTAAAGTCGGGTAGGTGTTAAACCCGGCAAACTGTACCCCAAAGCCCGCCGCTTTGATGATCTGCGTCAGCGTGGTCGCACCCGGCGCCCCAAACATCCCCGGGTGGCGCAAGCGATTTTCCAGAACGCACCGCATCAAACCCATCGCCTTGAGCGTTAATGTCGCCTCTTTGTGCGGGCCAGCCGCCTCATTGAGGAACAGATTTGCCATTGCGCCGGCGTCGGTCGTCGAAATCGGCATCGTAAAAAGCGATGTAACAGGTGATCCCATCGAGCTTTTTCTTGTTTCGATCGCCGGTTCATCTCACGGCCAAAGCTGATGAACAAGAGAGACGACAGAGCGTCACAATTTGAGTTTTTCACTGTTTTCTTTATTGTCTTGGTATTTCACCAGCCAGAAAGCCCCTCCGCGTGGATAAACCGACCCTTCCCGAGCGCCTCGATACTTTAGGAGCGGGCCTGCGCTTCGCCGGCAAGGCGATTTTCACGCGCTATACGCCGCTCCTGGCGCAGATGGTGGTGACGCGGCGCTGCAACCTGGCCTGCGGCTATTGCAATGAATATGACGATTTTTCGGCCCCCGTGCCGCTGGCGACCTTGATCGCGCAGGTGGACCACCTGGCGGATCTGGGCTGCGCCTCGCTCACCGTCACCGGCGGCGAGACGCTGCTGCACCCGGATCTGGACAAGGTGATCCGCCATGCCCGCGACAAGGGCATGATCGTGACCATGATCACCAACGGCTTCAAGCTCTCCAAAAGCTGGATCGAGCGGCTGAACGCGGCGAAGCTGCAGGGCATGCAGATCAGCATCGATAATCTGATCGCCGACGATATTTCGATGAAGAGCCTCTCGTCGGTGGAAGGGCGGCTGAAGCTGCTGCAGGAGCATGCGAAGTTCAATGTGAATGTGAACTCGGTGCTGGGTGTCACCGGTGAGCGCACGCAGGATGTGATCACCATCGCCGAGACCGCGGCGAAATACGGGTTCCAGCATTCGGTGGGCGTGCTGCACGACCATTCCGGGGCGCTGAAGGCGCTCTCGGACGCGCAGATGGCGGCGTACCGGAGGGTGACGGAGATTTCGCCCTCGATGGTGCACACGCTGAACTACAAGCTGTTCCAGAAGAACCTGATGCAGGGCAAGCCGAATGATTGGAAATGCCGGGCGGGGGCGCGCTATCTCTACATCACCGAGGATGGGCGGGTGCATTATTGCTCGCAGCAGCGCGGCTATCCGGCGAAACCGCTGCTGGAATACACGCGCGAGGACATTAAGCGCGAATACCATACCAAGAAGGATTGCGCGCCGACCTGCACGCTGAGCTGCGTGCACCAGATGAGCCTGTTCGACGGCTTCCGGGGCAAACAGCGCGAGGCGGATCTGAAGCCCGCTTTGGTCTGATGTATTCCGAACAGGATCTCGACGAAGCGGTTCAACACGGGGCGATCACCGCGCAAAATGCGGCGGCGCTGCGCGAGTTCGTCGCGGCGCGGCGGCAATTGCCGGCGGTGGATGAGGAATATGTCCGGCTGTTGAGCGGCTTCAACGATATTTTCGTCTCCATCGCCATCGCGCTGGTCGGCATCGCCACCTTCGTGCTGGCCGGGGATGCCTGGTCACGCGGGCTGGCGATGGCGGCGGAAGCCTGGGTGATGGCGGAGTATTTCACCCGCCGCCGGCGCATGGCGCTGCCGAGTATTTTGCTCCTGCTGATGTATGCGCAGGGTGTCGCGCTGCTGCTGATGCATGTGATTGGGGTTTATGTGGCCGATCATTTGCTGGCGTTTCTGCCTTATGGGCGGGTGGGAACCAAGAGCGGGCTATACCTCACCACCGGCTTTACCGCCGGGTTCGAGGCGCTGGCGATTTACGCGCATTGGTGGCGGTTCAAGGTGCCGATCACGGTGGCGGCCGGGTGCGGGGCCTTGGTTGGGCTGGTGGTGTTTCTGGCGCTGGGCTTCGCGCCGGGGCTGCTGCCTTATTGGCCCTGGCTGATGATCGCGGGCGGGCTGGCGGTGTTCGCGGTGGCGCTGTGGTGGGACATGTCGGACCGCGCCAGGATCACCCGCCGGGCGGATGTGGCGTTCTGGCTGCATCTGCTGGCCGCCCCCATGCTGGTGCATCCGGCGTTTTATCTGCTGGGGCTGTTGCAGGGCGGCGGCGATGCGGCGATGGCGGTGGCGCTGTACGCGGTGCTGGCAATGGTGGCGCTGCTGGTGGACCGGCGGGCCTTGCTGGTCTCGGCCCTTGGCTATGTGATTTATGCGCTGGCGCATGTGCTGCGCCAGTCCGGCAGCGAGGCGCAGAGCCTGGCGGTGACAGCGCTGATCGCCGGCTGCGCGCTGCTGTTATTGTCCGCCTTCTGGCACCGCGTAAGGGTCGCGCTGCTGCGCCTGCTCCCCGTTTCGCTAACCGCGAAACTCCCCGCGTAAAAGAGCAAAAGTTTTTAAGGGGGTTTGGGGGATTTTTTCAAAAATCCCCCCAACTCTTACTTTCAGAACCCGCCTTCGAAGGCCAATTCCGTCACCGGCTTGCGCGGGCTCGGCGCCTCGCGGGCCTGCAAAGCTTCCGGCAGCTGGTCCTTCGGCCCCTGCTTGCCGATCACCAGCCCCATCTCGACCTTGTAGCCGGCCGGGACTTTCAGCTCGGTATAGATCTTCTCCAGCTCGATGCCGACCATGCCGTGCGCGAACCAGCCCATGGCGGTGGCCTGCAGCGCCAGGCAGGCCCAGGCGGCGCCGGCGTCGAAGGAATGGCTGTAGGACGGCACCGGCGTTTCCTTGCCCGGCACCATCATGGTCTCGGAGGAGACGATGAAGACGATGGCCGAGCCGGTCTTTGCCCAGCTCTGGTTGAACGGGTTCAGCAGGCCCAGGAACTTGTCCCAATGCGCATTGTCGCGGCGGGCATAGAGGAAGCGCCAGGGCTGGGAATTATAGGAGGACGGGGCCCAGCGCGCGGCCTCGAACATGGTGCGCAGATCATGTTCGGAAATACCCTCGCCATTGAAGGCGCGCGGCGACCAGCGCTCAAGGAAAACCGGCTCGATCGGGTGGTCGGCGGTACGGGAATTGGCGGTCAGGCTCATGCATCGCTCCTATAAGTACGAGGCTGTTTGAAAAGCCACTCTGGCGGCCGCCAAGCGGCGGTTTGCTGCGCGCCGGTGCTCACGTACCTTAAGTACGCTCCGCTCCGGTGCTCGCAAATCACCACGTGGCGACTCACCATAGCGACTTTTGAAACAGCCTCTAAGACGCGGGGCGAGCTTAGCCGAACCTCAGATGAGAGGCAAAAACGCTGCCTTATTGCAGGTTGCGGTTGGGGGCTTCGGCGGCGACCGGGCGGGCCACTGGGGCTTCCGCGACCTCGTTGCGGCCATTGCTGGTGGAGGCGATCACCGTGCCGGTATCGGCATGGTTATAGATGAAGCCGTAGGTCGGGTAGGTGGAGCCCATGGTGCGGGTATCGCCCAGCTCAACCTGCACCGCCGACCAGTTATTGTCCGGGGAAACGTCCTGGACGGTGACGTCATTGGTGATCGAGCCCGGGACCCAGTTCGCCTGCGTCACCAGGATGGTGCGCGGGTCGAGCACGGCGGTGACGACGGCGACATGGCCGAGCGGCATGCGGCCGATGGAGCGGAAATTCAGCACGGCGCCGACCTTCGGGGTGTCGCCGCGCTCATAACGGCCGGCGGCTTCGGCCCACCAGAGGAAGGCATCGCCGGAGAGCTGGATATGCGAAACCTCGCGCGCATAAGGCACGCACTGAATATAGGAATGGCGATATTCGGCGGCGATTCGGGCGCGGTGCGAGAGATGCCGGCTGGCGACATAATGCAGCTCATGCACGCTGCGGCGGCTGGCTTCGTGGGTGTGGCTGATCTCGTGGCGGCTCTGCGCCACATGGCGGATCACGTGGTGGGTTTCGCGCGCGGCCACATGGGTGTTGATGTGATGGGTCTCATGCGCGACGCGGCTGCTGGTATGGTGCACCGTGCTGTGGGCGATATGGGAGACGTGGGAGACGCTGTGATGGGTGGAAGCCTTGGCGGCGGCGGGGCAGAGGGCGGTTATCGCGGCCACGGAAACACCCGCAGCCCAGGCGGCAACGCCCTTTGTCATCATCCTGTTCGCCTTGTTCCCAGCCATTTCGTGTCCACCCGATCCGTACGAGACGCAAACAAACTATGACGATTTGCTACGGGTGGATTGCAGGAGGCGCAACCCATGACTGCGACAAAATTACAACAGATACATAAATTCGATGATCTGAGTGTCATCTGGCTGTTATGTTTAAGACAATTTTCCTAAACGCCGAAAACGCAATCTTTCCAGGCCAGAACCGGGTTTTTTAAGCGAGTCTTAACAAAAAAGGGAGCGTGGAACGCTCCCCAAATCGTTCATTCTAAAAAAGAATGAACGGCCGGTAAAAATCAGCGGCAGGCCGTGACCATGATCTCCACCAGCCAGGCCGGATCGGCCAGCTTGGCCTCGACGCAGGCGCGCACCGGGGCTTGGCCTTCCGGCAGCCATGCGGTCCAGACTTCATTAAGCGCGGCGCGATCTGAAATATCCTTTAGCCAGATATGCGCCTGGAGCAGGCGGGTATTGTCGGTGCCATGCGCTTCCAGCAGGGCATCGATCTGGTCCAGCACGTCCTTGGTCTGGGCCTTGATGTCGCCGCTATTATCCAGCGGGCCGACGCCCATGGTGTAGACGAATCCGTGATATTCGACGGCCTTGGCGAGAACCGGGCCGGCCTCGGTGCGGATGATACGGCTCATGAAAAACTCCGTTAGTTGACGATATGCGGGGTGACGACCGGCACGTTGTTCACGCTGGGGCCGCCATTCTGGTTGCCGAACTGCACGCAACGCTGAATCTGCTGATAGCGGTCATTCATCGCCCCCATCTGCTCGGACTGGAACAGCTGGGTCGGCGCGCCGAAACGCTGGCCATCCTGCAAGGTGCGGGCCTGCAGGTTGACCGTGCTGTTCTGATAGGCCTGGTTGGCGCTGGCGGTGCAGGCGGCCCGGTTGGCGGCGTCGGCCTGGCTTTGCGGCGGGCTGGCGCAGCCGGCCAGAAGCAGAGCGGCCGCCAGCGCGGCAAGATGCGGTTTCATGCGATAAGGCTTCCGTTGGTCTGCGCCAGCCATATCGGCTTTGCCGGAAAACTCAACCGGCCAGGTCCAGCAAAATCTTGCCGATATGGGTGCTGGCCTCCATCAGCGCGTGCGCCTGCGCCACCTGCGCCAGGGGAAACACCTTGTCGATCACCGGGGAGACCTTGCCCTTGGCCAGCAGCGGCCAGACATGATGCTTCAGCGACGCGGCGATATGCGCCTTCTCCTCGGCGCTGCGCGGGCGCATGGTGGAGCCGGTGATGGTCAGGCGCTTGGTCATCACCGGCAGCAGATCGATCTCGGCCTTGGCGCCCTGCATGAAGGCCACCTGCACCAGCCGCCCGCGCGGGGCGAGGGATTTGATGTTGCGCTGGGTATAAGGCGCGCCGACCATATCCAGCACCACATCCACCCGCGCTGATCCGTGGCCTGGGCGATGACCTCCTGGAAATCCTGGGTCTTGTAATTGATCGCGGTGGCGCCGTAGCGCTCGATCACCGCGCATTTCTCGTCCGAACCGGCGGTGGCGAAGACGCGCGACCCCTGGGCGCGGGCCAGCTGCAAGGCGGTGAGGCCGATGCCGGAGGTGCCGCCATGCACCAGCAGGCTCTCCTGCGGGGCGAGCTGCGCCATGTCGAACAGATTGGCCCAGACGGTGAAAAAATTCTCCGGAATCGCGGCGGCCCTGAAGGCGTCATACCCGTCCGGCCAGGGCAGGCACTGGCCCGCCGGCACCGCGACATATTCCGCGTAGCCGCCGCCATTGCACAGCGCCGTCACCTTATGGCCGGGATAAAACCCGCTCGCCATCTCGCCCAGCGCCACCACCTCGCCGGCCACTTCCAGCCCCAGAATCGGGCTGGCACCGGGCGGGGGCGGGTAGAGCCCCTTGCGCTGCTGCACATCCGGCCGGTTCACCCCGGCCGCCTGCACGCGGATCACCACCTCATCCGGCCCCGGCACAGGCACCGGGCCATGAGCGATCACCATCGCCTCCGGACCGCCGGGGTGGGAAGATCGACAAAGCGCATCGTCTCGGGAAGCATCATGGCGCCATATCGACGCCTTCGCCCGGCTTGCGTCAAGCCATCGCCGGTGCAAGGTAGGCGGCGCATGAGCCCCCTTCCCCGCCGCGCCCTGCTGGGCACTGGTCTGGCCCTGGCCCTGCCCGCTTTGGGCCGCGCCGCCAGCACTGCCCAGAAGCCGCCCGCCCCCACCCCGCCGAAAGCGCGCTTCGGCGCCGCCCTGCCCTTGACCGGCGCCGAGGCGCTGCAGGGAGATGAGGCGTTGCGCGGGATTTTGCTGGCCATCGCGGATGTGAACGCGGCCGGCGGGTGGCCGGCCAGCCTGTCGCCTTCACCAGCGCGGATATGTCCACCCAGGCCAGCGCCGCCACCGCGGTGAACGGGCTGCTCACCCAATCCCACGCCAATCTGCTGCTGGGCAGCGGCAGCTCCGCCCTCTCCTACCCGGCGACGGCGGCGGCGGAGCTGGCGCAGACGCCGTTCATCGAGCTGACCGCCCCGGCGGATGGCATCATGACCCGCGGCTTCAAATTCCTGCTACGCACCGCGCCCACCACCAGCATGATCGGCGGGTTGGCGGCGGCGACGGTGCAGGCGCGCTTCGCCAAGCGCAAGCTCGGGCTGCTGTTCAATACCGGCGCCACTGACGGGGCGATCGCGGCGGCGACGCTGACGGCCCTGGGCAAGGCGGGGCAGAGCGTGGCGCTCTCCGCCGGCTATCCGACGGATGCGGCCGGGCTTTACGAGCAGGTGGGGCGGATGATGCGCGCCAAGGTGGAGGTGCTGCTGCACGCCGCCGGGCCGGATGATACGCTGGCTTTGTTCCAGGCGATGAGGAACCTGAATTGGCGGCCGGATGCGCTGCTGGGCTGCGGCAACGGCTACGGGCTGCGCGATACCCAGGTGGCGCTGGGCGGGGCGCTGAACGGCACCTTTGTCATCGCCGCGCCGTTTTTCCCCGGCCCCGCCCTGGCGGTGGCGAAAGCCTATGAAACCCGCTTCGCGGTGCCGCCACGCTCGGCGGAAAGCTGCACCGCCTATGTCGGCGCCAAGCTGACCTTCGACACGCTGAACGCGGCCGGCGGCGACCCGGCGAAGCTGCTCGCGGCGCTGCGCCAGCTCAAGCTGGCGCCGGGCGCGCTGGCCAATGGCTTCGGCGCGCAGTTCGACGCCAGCGGCCAGAACATTGCCAGCTTCGTGACCCTGCAGATCTGGAAAGACGGAGCGCTGGTCCCGGTCTGAGTCGCACTTGCCCTGGCGTCTCAGGCGCGGCGCAGATAGTCGCGCAGGACGCAGCCCGGCGCCTGCGCCCGCAACACCCGCTCATGCACCAGCCGCCACGCTTGCGCCGGGAAATCCGGGAAGAACGTGTCGGCATCCGGCACGTCGAGCGCGACCTCGGAGATCAGCAGACGGTCGGCAAGCGGCAGCATCTCCTGATAGATCCGCGCCCCGCCGATGCCGTAAACCCGATCATGGCCACGCTCATAGGCCAGCGCGATCGCCGCGCCGACATCCGGCGCCACCAGCTCCGCCGCATTCGGCCGCGCCGAGACGACGATGTTGAGCCGCCTGGGCAGCGGCTTCACCGGCAGGCTCTCCCAGGTCTTGCGGCCCATGATCACCGCCCCGCCCAGCGTCTCGCGCTGGAAGGATTTCAGATCCTCCGGCAGCTCCCAGGGATAGCCCCCGCCCGGCCAATGGCGCCGTTGCGCGCCCGGGCGACGATCAATGTCAGCATCAGACCGCCACCGGGGCGCGGATCGCCGGGTCTGGCTCATAGCCGAGGATCTCGAAATCCTCGTAGCGGAAATCGAAAATCGAGCTGACCTGGCGCTTGATCCGCAAGCTGGGCAATGGCTTGGGCGTGCGCGAGAGCTGCAATTTCACCTGCTCCATATGGTTGGAATAGATATGTGCGTCGCCCAGCGTATGCACGAAACCCCCGGCTCATAGCCGGTGACATGCGCCAGCATCACCAGCAGCAGCGCGTAGGAGGCGATGTTGAACGGCACCCCCAGGAACATATCCGCCGAGCGTTGATAGAGCTGCAGATGCAGCTTGCCGTTGAGCACCCGGACCTGCCACATCGTATGGCAGGGCGGCAGCGCCATTTGCGGCACATCGCCGGGATTCCAGGCGGAGACGATCAGCCGGCGGCTATCCGGGGTTTTCTTGATCATCTCGACCAGCTGCGCGATCTGGTCGATCTCGCGGGCGCGGTAGAGCGGGGCGCCATCCTGCGCCAGCCCCGCCGGCTCCAGCGCCGGAAAGGCGCGCCACTGGCGGCCATAGACCGGGCCGAGATCGCCATTTGCATCGGCCCATTCATCCCAGATCGTCACGCCATTCTCGTTGAGGTAGCGGATATTGGTGTCCCCGGCGAGGAACCAGAGCAGCTCATGGATGATCGAGCGGATATGCAGCTTCTTCGTCGTCACCAGCGGAAACCCGTCCGCCAGCCGATAGCGCGATTGCAGCCCGAAATAGGAGATTGTGCCGGTGCCGGTGCGGTCACTCGACATCTCGCCCAGCTCCAGCACCGTGCGGAGGGCATCGTGATATTGCTGCAAGGCTCACCTCAATCTTTGCGCGCGGGCCGCATCCCAAAGCGCGGCGTATCATCCCCCTCTCTCCCATACCGGGCCGAGTCTGGCCAGCACGGGGGCTCTTTCACAAACCGCGAAGGGCGCCTATATCAGCCTCGTCAGCTTGCTGACTATGGCGATAAACGGTGCGTGGAATAAGCGTTGTGGACCCGGGGCGGTACCCGGCGCCTCCATATTCTCTTGCGGCCCTTCGGGGCCGCCGCGGCCTGATTCAGACTTCGCGGCGTTCGCCGCTACGTCATCAGGACGCGATCACGGGGGATTTGCGGGGGCGAAATAGACTCGACACGCGTGGTAAAGACCCATCTTTTGCCCGGCATTGTACCGCCGTTATCGGGCTAATTTTTAAATGCGAACGATAACAACGTTGCATTCGCTGCAGCTGCCTAATCAGTAGCTAAAGCGCGGCTCGGGGGCGCCGGGCAACAGAAGCCCCCCACTCCGCGGATCGGCGTTTCGGCCCGCATTGTGCCAGAGCGGCGCAACCTTGCCCGCGATCCCCGCCGCGATATCATCCCTCCCGCGCATCCCGGCCCTGCCAGATCTGGGGCCGCGCGCCACCCGCAGACAGAACTGACCCAAAACAGACAGAGGAACCCCTCATGGTGGACAATAAAATCGTCTATGTCTTCGCGACCCTGACCGCCGCCCCCGGGCGCGGAACCGAACTGCGCCTGACCCTGGAAGAGCTGGTCACCGCCACCCGCCAGGAGCCGGGCAATGTCACCTACACCCTGCACGAAGCCACCGACGCGCCCGGCACCTTCATCGTCTATGAGGCCTATGCCGACCAGGCGGCGGTGGACGCGCATATGGCCAGCGCGCATCTGAAAGCCGCCCTGTCCGCCGCCGGCCCGCTGCTCGGCAGCCCGCCGGTGATCATCGCCGCCAAGCAGATCGCTTAGGCGCTGGCTATCCGCGCCGCCGAAGAGGACAAAAAAAAGGCGGTGCACAAAAGCACCGCCAAGTTTAGGGAGGAAACGTCCAAGAAATAGGAGAGAACACTCATCCTATGGGTGGAGTATATAACTGGCCGGATGAAACGGCGAAACCGGCCAATTCGCAGCGCAGCAATACCAAAAAGCTGGGCTAATGAAGTTTTCTTCATAAGCTTAGTATAGATTAATTTACCCCCTCCCGGCGCATGCAAAATGCTTCATGATGCGTAAACAAAAAGCGCCGGAAGCAGGCTTTCGACGCTTTTTCATGCAGTCCGCCAAAGCGGGTTGGGCCTCAGCCCTCCGGCACCAGCACGATCACCGCCGCCTGCGCGGCAATGCCCTCGCCACGGCCGGTGAAGCCCAGACGCTCGGAGGTGGTGGCCTTCACCGAGATCAGATCGATCGACACCCCGAGCAGATCCGCCAGGCGCTGGCGCATGGCCGGGGCATGCGGGGTGATTTTCGGGCGTTCGCAGATGATGGTGATGTCCGCATTCGCCAGCTTGCCGCCACGCGCCTTGATCCGCTCGGCGGCGTGGCGCAGGAAGCGGGCGCTGTCCATGTCCTTCCACTCAGTCTCGGAGGGCGGGAAATGCCGGCCGATATCGCCTTCCGCCAGCGCGCCATAGATCGCGTCGCACAGCGCATGGATGCCGACATCGGCGTCCGAATGGCCGGCCAGCCCCATCTCATGCGGGAGCTTCACCCCGCAGATGATCATGTCGCGGTTCTCCGCCATCGCGTGAACGTCATAGCCGGTGCCGATGCGCGGAATCATGCCCTGTTTCTCCTGATAATGCTCCGGCCTGGAATGCACGCGCCAAGGCCGGAGCGTCAATAAGGGAGATCTGAGGGCGGCTTCGCCTAAAAAGAAGGGCTGACGCATTGCGCGGCGCGGCAAGGCGGAATAATTTGCCCAAATCATGAGCAACGACGTTTTCCCCATGATCAAACCGATCACCATCGGCCAGGGCCCCCTGGCGGTGCGGTTGGATCACCCTGTCATCCTCGCCCCGCTCTCGGGGTGACGGATCTGCCCTTTCGCGCCTTGGTGAAAGAGCAAGGGGCGGGGCTGGTCGTCTCCGAGATGATCGCCAGCTGGGCGATGGTGCGCGAGAACCGCAACACGCTGCGCATGGCCGAAGTAGTCTCCGCCGGCGGCCCGAATTCCGTGCAGCTGGCCGGCTGCGACCCGGAGGCGATGGCCGAGGCGGCGCGTATCGCCGTCGGGCTGGGCGCCAACCTCATCGACATCAATTTCGGCTGCCCGGTGAAAAAAGTGGCGATCGGCCAGACCGCCGGCTCGGCGCTGATGCGTGACGAGATTTTGGCCGGGCGGATTCTGGAGAGCACCGTGCGCGCGGTGAATGTGCCGGTGACGCTGAAAATGCGCATGGGCTGGGACCATAACAGCCTGAACGCGCCCAGCCTGGCGCGCATCGCCGAGCAGGCGGGCATCGCGCTGCTCACCGTGCATGGCCGCACCCGCCAGCAATTCTATGAGGGTGTCGCGAACTGGGATTTCATCGCCGAGGTGAAGGCCGCGACCAGCCTGCCGGTGATCGTCAATGGCGACATCACCAGCGTGGACAAGGCCGCCGAGGCGCTGCGCCGCGCCCAGGCGGACGGGGTGATGATCGGGCGCGGCTCTTATGGCCGGCCCTGGTTCCTGCAGCAGGTGATCGACTACCTCACCACCGGCACCCGCACCCCACCGCCCAGCCTGGCCGCGCAGAAGGAGATCTTGCTGCGGCATTACCGCGCCATCCGGGCGCATTTCGGCGAGCAGGCCGGGGTGCGGCTGGGGCGCAAGCATGTCGCCTGGTACAGCCAGGGGCTGCACAGCTCGGCCGGCTTCCGCGCCCGGATCAACCGGCTGGATGACGGCGCCGCGGTGGAGGCGCTGATTCATGAATTCTACGACCCGCTGATCGAACAGGGCTTCATCCGCCAGGACGAAATGGCGATGGCGGCATGACGCTGTTTCACATGATGACGGAAAAAAATACGCGCGTGGGGATGGTGGGGCGGCCACGCGCGCAGAGAGAAATCATTTTGCGCCGCGACGAAGGAGTGGCGTGAAATGAGCGGGTTTCGGAAAGCCTTCAAGCTGGTGCGCCGGGCGCCGCGGGAAACGCAGGTCAAGCTCGACCCGGCGCAGATCCTGGAGGCCATGCCCATCGCCGTGGTGGTGGTGGATGAGCAGGATATCATCGCCGAGGTGAATTACGCCGCCGAAGAGTTTTTTGGCGCCTCCAAAACCATGCTGCAGATGACCAATCTCAGCGAATTGCTGCCGGTGGACCATCCGATTTTCCTGATGATGGAACGCGCCCGCTCGGCCGGGTCACCATCGCCGAGCATGATCTGATCATGGAAGGCCCGCGCATGACCAGGCGCGGCTGCGCCGTGCTCGCCGCCCCGCTGCTGGACCAGCCGGGCTTCGTCGTGCTCACCTTGCAGGACGAATCCGCCGCCAAGGCGCTCGGCCAGCAAATGTCGGCGCGCAACGCGGCGCGCTCGATCACCGGCATGGCTGCCATCCTGGCGCATGAGGTGAAGAACCCGCTCTCGGGCATTCGCGGCGCGGCCCAGCTGCTGGAGCTGAGCTCCCCGCCGCAGGACCGCGAGCTGGCGGTGCTGATTCGCGACGAGGCGGACCGCATCCGCGCCATGGTCGAGCGGATGGAGACCTTTGGCGAGAAGACGCTGGAGCGCCAGGCGGTGAATATCCACCGGGTGCTGGAGCATGTCCGCAAGCTTTCCGCCTCCGGCTTCGCCGCCAAGGTGAAATTCATCGAGAGCTACGACCCCTCGCTGCCGCATGTGCTGGGGGACCGCGACCAGCTGATCCAGGTGCTGCTGAACCTGGTCAAGAACGCCGCCGAGGCGATCGAGGGCGGCGACCGCCAGGATGGCGAGATCCATCTCACCACCGGCTTCCAGCACGGGGTGCGGCTCTCCGCCTCGGCCGGGCGCTCGCGCCCGAATCTGCCGATCTTCGTCGCGGTGCGCGATAACGGCCCCGGTATCCCGGAGGATATCCGCCGGCATCTGTTCGAGCCCTTCGTCTCCACCAAGGCGGCGGGCTCCGGGCTGGGTCTGGCGCTGGTGGCGAAGATCGTCGCCGATCATGGCGGGCTCATCGATGTCGACAGCCATCCCGGCCGTACCGAATTCCGCATCCATCTGCCCGTTTTTGAAGATCCCGAAGAAGGCGTGAATTAAGCCCATGACGCTTCCCACCGTACTCGTCGCCGATGACGATCGTTCGATCCGCACCGTGCTCACCCAGGCTCTGGGGCGTGCCGGGTATCAGGTGCGCGCCACCTCCTCCGCCGCCACACTCTGGCGCTGGGTGGAGGATGGGGAGGGCGATGTCGCCATCACCGATGTCATCATGCCGGATGAAAACGGGCTGGATCTGATCCCGCGCATCCGCCGCATCCGCCCGGAGCTGCCGGTGATCGTGATGAGCGCGCAAAGCACGCTGACCACGGCGGTGCAGGCGACCCAGCGCGGCGCCTTCGAATATCTGCCCAAGCCGTTCGACCTGACCGATCTGCTGGCGGTGGTGGACCGGGCGCTGAAGCAGCCGATCGCCCTGGCGGCGGCGCCGGACGCGCAGAAGCCCAACCCCGACGAGGCGATGCCGCTGATCGGCCGCAGCCCGGCGATGCAGGAAATCTACCGCATCATCGCCCGGCTCACGACCACCGATCTGACAGTGATGATCAACGGCGAATCCGGCGCCGGCAAGGAGCTGGTGGCGCGCGCTTTGCATGATTTCGGCCGCCGGCGGCAAGGGCCGTTCGTGGCCATCAACATGGCCGCGATCCCGCGCGAGCTGATCGAGAGCGAGCTGTTCGGGCATGAGCGCGGCGCCTTCACCGGCGCCACCAACCGGCATATCGGCCGTTTCGAGCAGGCCGCCGGCGGCACTTTGTTTCTGGATGAAATCGGCGACATGCCGCCGGAGGCGCAGACAAGGCTGCTGCGCGTGCTGCAAGAGGGCGAGTTCACCACCGTCGGCGGGCGCCAGCCGATCCGCGCCAATGTTCGCATCGTCGCCGCCACCCACCGGGATCTGCGCGCGCTGATCCGCTCCGGCCAGTTCCGCGAGGATCTGTTCTACCGGCTCAACGTGGTGCCGATCCGGCTGCCGCCCTTGCGCGAGCGGCCGGATGATATCCCCGTGCTGGCCCAGCATTTCCTGGGCAAGGCGCAGGCCGAGGGGCTGCCGGCAAAGACCATCGACCCGGCGGCGATGGCGCTGCTTTCCGCCTATCGCTGGCCGGGCAATGTGCGTGAGCTGGAGAACGTGATCCGCCGCCTAACCGCCCTGGTGCCGCAGCCGGTGATCACCGAGGAGGTGATCGCCCAGGAGCTGGCCGACCATAGCCCGGTGGAGGAGCCGGCAAAGGCGATGAGCGGCGGCGAGGAGAGCGACAACATGACCAGCGTGGTCGAGCGCCATATCGGCCGGCTGCTGGCGAGCTTGCGGGAATCCGGCGAGGAAGGCGTGCTGTATGAGCGCGCCCTGGCCGAGCTGGAGCGCCCGCTGATCCGCATGACACTGGCGGAGACGCGCGGCAACCAGATCCGCGCCGCCGCCCTGCTCGGGCTCAACCGCAACACGCTGCGCAAGAAGATCCGCGAGCATGGCATCGGCGTGCAACGCCGTGTGGGATAACCTCGTGCAGCGCCGTGTTGGATGAGCGGGGCCAAGGACATCGCTGAAAAACGCCCCCGCCGCTCGGGTCTCACCTGGGCGGTGGATCTGATGCTGGGGCGCGTCTCCACCCTGCTGGTCGCCTCGGTGGCGCTGGTGCTGGGCATCCTCACCTTCGGGCTGCTGGCAGGAAGGGTGCATCTCTCGCTGCATTCCGGCGGCGCGCTGGCGCTGATGGTCTCGGATTTCGCCGCCCTGCTGCTGCTGATCCTGGTGCTGGCCGGGCGGGTGACGCGGGTGATGCTGGAGCATCGGCGCGGCGCCGCCGGGGCCAGGCTGCATGTGCGGCTGGTGTTCCTGTTCGGCGGCGTGGCCGCGGTGCCGGCCGTGCTGGTCGCCATCTTCGCCATCGTCTTCTTCAATTTCGGTGTCCAGGCCTGGTTCAACACCAGGGTGCAAACCGCCCTGGCCGAGAGCAACCAGGTCGCCCAGGGCTACCTGACCGAGCATGAGAACGATATCCGGCTGGATGCGCTGGCCATGGCCAACGATCTCTCCGGCTCGGTGTTTTTCGGCAACCCCAACGAGTTTGCCAATTATCTGGTCAGCCAGACCACCATTCGCGGCCTGACCGAGGCGGAGATTTTCGATCCGCGCAGCGGCCAGGTCATCGCCTCCGCCGGGCTGTTCGCCGGCATGGTCAATACCGTGCCGGACCGCGCCGTGATCGCCCAGGCCAATGCCGGGCAGGTGCCGGTGATCAGCCCGCCGGGCAGCACCGCCGAGCAGGCGGTGATCAAGCTCGACATCACCCCGCCTTTGATGCTGATGCTGGAAAAGCCGGTGGACCCGGCGATCCTGGATCACGTCAACCGCACCCAGCAGGCGGTGGAGGAATATCAGCGCCTGGCGAAGAACCGGGCGCAGCTGGAGATCTCCTTCGCGCTGATCATCGCGGTGCTCACCCTGCTGGTGCTCTCCGCCCTGGTCGGATTCGGCCTCGTCATCGCCAACCAGATCGCCAAGCCGCTCGGCCATCTGATCCGCGCCGCCGAGAGCGTGCGCCAGGGGATCTGGATGTGCGCGTGCCCGAGCGCGCCACCGGCGACGAGATGGAAGGGCTCTCGCGCGCCTTCAACCGCATGACCACTCAGCTCGCCGCCCAGCATTCCGAGCTGATGGATGTCAACAACCAGCTCGATGAGCGGCGGCGCTTCACCGAGACCGTGCTGGCCGGTGTCTCCGCCGGCGTCATCGGGCTGGATGCCGCCGGGCGCATGGAGCTGGCCAACCGTGCCGCCTCCGAGCTGCTACGGCTCGACCTGACACCGCAGGTCGGCCAGTATCTTGCCTTGTTGGTGCCTGAATTCGCTGCTCTGATCGCGCAGGTGAGCGCCACCCCGAGCGCCCGGCGACGGCGCAGATCGAGCATGGGCAGGGCTCAGCCAAGCGGGTGCTGCTGGTGCGCATCGGCGCGGAGATGAAGGAAGGCGTGGCGGATGGGTTCATCGTGACCTTCGATGACGTGACGGAGCTGATGTCCGCCCAGCGCAAGGCCGCCTGGGCCGATGTGGCGCGGCGCATCGCGCACGAAATCAAGAATCCGCTGACCCCGATCCAGCTCTCCGCCGAGCGGCTGAAACGCCGCTTCGCCAAGGAGATCACCTCTGATCCGGAAAGCTTCACCCAATGCGCCGAGACCATCGTCCGGCATGTCGGCGATATCGGCCGGATGGTGGATGAATTCTCCGCCTTCGCGCGGATGCCGCAGCCGGTGATGCGCGCGGAGAGCCTGGAGCGGCTGGCGCGCGAGGCGATGGTGCTGCAACGTGTGGCGAAGCGGGACATTGACTGGCAGGTCGAGATCGAGGCGCCGTTGCGCGCCAAATGCGACCGCCGGCTGATCGGCCAGGCGCTGACCAATTTGCTGCAGAACGCCGCCGATGCGGTGGAGATGCGCCCCGGTGCCAGCCATGTGACACTGCGGCTGCGCGAGGAAAACGGCATGGCGGTGCTCAGCGTCACCGATGACGGGGTGGGGCTGCCGGAAGCCGGGCGCGACCGGCTGACCGAGCCTTACGTGACGCATAAGCCGAAAGGCACCGGGCTTGGCCTTGCCATCGTCGCCAAGATCATGGAGGACCATGGCGGACGGCTGGCATTGCGCGAGGCACCGGGCGGCGTCGGGGCTGAGGTGTCGTTGATTTTGCCGGTGCTGCCGGAGGGCGCCGCCGTAGAGGATGCGAGGGAGTTGCCTGCAGGATGACTGAAATTTTGATCGTGGATGACGAGCCGGATATCCGGATGTTGGTCGAAGCGATTTTGAAGGATGAAGGCTATGAGGCGCGCAGCGCCGGCACCTCGGACGAGGCGCTGGCGGCGTATCGCGCCCGGCGCCCAGCACTCGTCATCCTGGATGTGTGGCTGCAGGGCTCCAAGCTGGACGGGATCGGCATTCTCGACGTGCTGCACCAGGAGGTGCCGCGCGTGCCCGTCATCATGTTCTCCGGCCACGGCACCATCGAGACCGCGGTGGCGGCGATTCAGCGCGGCGCCTATGATTTCATCGAGAAGCCGTTCAATTCGGACCGTCTGCTGCTGGTGGTCAAGCGCGCTTTGGAAGCCGCCAAGCTGGAGCGGGAGAATGCCGAGCTGCGGCTGCGCGTGGGCAGCGACACCAAGCTGACCGGCGAGGGCAACGGCATCGCCTCCTTGCGCAACGCCATCGAGAAAGTGGCCCCCACCGGCTCGCGCGTGCTGATCTCCGGCCCGCCCGGCTCGGGTAAGGAGATCGTGGCGCGGATGATCCACGCCAAATCCCGCCGGGCGGATGGGCCTTTCGTGGTGATGAATTGCGCGATTCTGGCTCCGGAGACATTCGAGGCGGAATTATTCGGCACCGAGGCCACCGCCGAGGCGCCGCGCAAGCTCGGCGTGCTGGAGCGCGCCCATGGCGGCACGCTGCTGCTGGACGAGGTCTCCGAGCTGCCGCTGGAGATGCAGAGCAAGATCGCCCGCGTGCTGCAGGACCAGAGCTTCGAGCGGGTTGGCGGTAATACCAGGGTGAAGGTGGATATCCGCGCCTTGGCCAGCACGGCGAAGGATCTGACCGCGGAAATCGCCGAGGGGCGGTTCCGGGAGGATCTCTATTACCGTCTCGCCGTGGTGCCGCTGCGGGTGCCGGCGCTGAAGGAACGGCGCGAGGATATTCCCGCCCTGGCCAACCATTTCCTGCGCCATGCGGCGGAGATTTCCGGCCTGCCGGTGCGCAGCCTGGCCTCGGACGCGGTGGCGGCTTTGCAGGCGCATGACTGGCCAGGCAATGTCCGCCAGCTGCGCAATGTGATGGATTGGCTGATGATCATGCGCTCGAGCGAGCCGGGCGAGCTGTTCCATGCCGAGCATCTGCCCACCGAATTGGCCGCGCACGCGCCACGCGCCTTGGCGATCGACCCGGCGGCGGATGTGATGGCGCTGCCGCTGCGCGAGGCGCGGGATGTGTTCGAGACGCAATATCTGCAGGCGCAGCTTTTGCGCTTTGGCGGAAATATTTCGCGCACGGCGAATTTCGTCGGCATGGAGCGCAGCGCGCTGCATCGCAAGCTCAAACAGCTGGGCATAGGTGCCGCGGAAGACAAAGTCGCCTAACTGAAATTTGCATAAGTTTTTTGGTGCCGCTTTTTTTCAAAAAAGCGGCGAAAGGACAAAGGCCGGACGCCCCCCTAAAGGGGCGATCCGGCCTTTGTCACGAAGGGGAGTTTTTGAAAAAACTCCCCTTCAACCCCAAAAACTTTTGCTCCTAATCCGGGCTTATATCCGCCGGCAGGCAGATCACCGCGCGCAAGCCAGGCTCGTTATCCTGCAGATGCAGCGTGCCATTATGCAGCTGCGCCACCGCCGACACCAGCGACAGCCCCAGCCCCGAACCCGCCGTGCTGCGCGCCGCCTCGGCGCGGAAAAACCGCTCGGTGGCGCGCTTGCGGTCCGCCTCCGCGATCCCCGGCCCGCGATCCGCGACGACGATCTGCACCGCCCCGTGCGCCAGCCGCGCGCTGAACCGGATCGAGCTGCCCGGCGGGGAAAATTTCAAGGCATTGTCGAGCAGATTGACCACCGCCTGCTGCATCAGCTCGCGATCGCCAAACACCATCAGCGGCGCGTCGATCTCGGTCTCCAGCGTGATCTCCCGCTCCTCCGCCACCGCCCGGTACAGCTCGTCCAGATCCAGCAGCACCGGGGCAAGATCCAGCGACGCGAACGCCGCGCGCCGCGCCCCGGCCTCGATCTCGGAAATCCGCAACAGCGCCTCGAACACCGCGACGATGCCATCCAGATCCTCGGTCGCCCGGTCGATCGCCGCCTGCATCTCCTCGGCGCTGCGCGCGTGCAAGGCCGCATCCTCCAGCCGTGCGCGCGCCCGCGTCACCGGCGTGCGCAGATCATGCGCGATGGCGTTGGAAACCTGGCGCACCCCATCCATCAGCCGGGCGATGCGGTCCAGCATATCGTTGATCGTCACCGCCAGCTCGTCGAACTCGTCGCCCACCCCGGTCACCGGCACCCGCCGCGTGATGTCGCCGCGCGCAATCGCGCCGGTGGTGACGGAAATGGCGCGAATGGTGCGCTGGAACAGCGAGCGGATCAGCACCGCGCCGAGAATGCCGAGCGCGATCATCAGGCTCAGCGCCCAGATCAGCCCGGCCCGCAGCACATTGCGCAGCTTGGTGCGCATCCGCACATCCCGGCCGACCAGCAGGCTGGACCCGTCGGGCATTTTCTGCATCTGCAACAGCGCGATGGAGGCCACACCCTGGCGGCGCACCGAGAGCTGATACCAGGCATTATCCTGGCTCATCCCCGCCGGCCACTGGTCCAGATTGCCCATCAGCACCTGGCCGTTCTGGCCCTTCAGCAAATAGATCCCATCCGGCGTCAGCGACCCTGCCAGCCGTTCCTGGATCGCCGCTTCCAGCGAGGGCAGCCCGCCCATCTGGTCATGCTCGATCAGCGTCTGAAAATCCGCATGGATGGAAGCCTGAACCTGCCGCTGCAGCAAATTCAGCGCCGAGTACCAGAGGGCCAGCGCCAGCACGAAGGCGGAGAGACCAAACACCACGGCATAGACCAGCGCGAAGCGCACCCCGGCCGAGCGCCACAGCCCGCGCCGGGCCGGGCGCTGCCTTTTGATACGCTCAGCGCTGGATCTAGCCATGGTTCTGAATCAAGCCGCGATCAGGGTTCTTCGGAGCGCAGCATGTAGCCCGCATTGCGGACGGTATGCAGCAGCGCGGTCGGGAACGGCTTGTCGATCTTCTGACGCAGACGCGAGATATGCACGTCGATCACGTTGGTTTGCGGGTCGAAATGATAATCCCACACGCCTTCCAGCAGCATGGTGCGGGTGACGACCTGGCCGGCATGGCGCATCAGATATTCCAGCAGCCGGAATTCCCGCGGCTGCAGATCGATCTTGGTCGGGCCACGGCGCACCGAGCGCGAGAGCAGATCCATCTCCAGATCGCCCACCTGCAGCCGGGTCGCCGGCCCGTCGCTCTTGCCGCGCCGGGTCAGCGCTTCCACCCGCGCCAGCAGCTCGGCGAAGGCGAAGGGCTTGGTGAGATAATCGTCACCGCCCGCCTTCAAGCCTTTCACCCGGTCATCGACCTGGCCGAGCGCGGAGAGGAACAGCACCGGCGTGGTATTGTCCTGCCCACGCAATGTTTCCAGCAGTCGCAAACCGTCGATGCCGCCCGGCAGCATGCGGTCGAGGATGATGGCGTCGAAATTCTCCGAGGCGGCCAGGAACAGCCCGTCACGCCCATTATCGGCATGTTCGACCGTATGTCCCGCCTCGCGCAGCCCCTTCAGTACGAAGCCCGCCACATCCTTGTCGTCCTCTACGACGAGTATCCGCATCTCTACTCCCCTATCTGCGCCGGTCGCCGCCCAACGGTGACCGGCAAGTGGAATATATGTCCATTTTTCCTTACCCCAAGGACTACCTTCCGCCCAGGCGGCATGGACGCAATGATCCGCGTCAAACCGTCAGCGCCGGAGATCGCCTCGCCATTCACCGAAACCACCAAATCGGACTGGTTGAGCCCGGCTTTGTCCGCCGGGCCACCAGCCTCCAGCCCGGTGATCACCGCCCCCGGGCCGCCATCGCTCAGGTCCGCGACGGAGACGCCGAGCCAGCCGCGCGCCACCGCGCCATGGGCGATCAGCTGCGCCACGATGGGCGCCGCGCTGTTGCTGGGAATGGCGAAGCCGATCCCCACCGATCCGCCGGAAGGCGAGACAATTGCTGAATTTATCCCAATCACCGCGCCCTGCATGTTGAAGGCCGGGCCGCCGGAATTGCCGGGATTGATCGGCGCATCCAGCTGCAGGAAATGGTTGAACGGGCCCTCGCCGATATCCCGCCCCTCGGCCGAGACGATGCCGAGTGTGAACGAATTTCCGAGCGCGAACGGGTTGCCCGCGGCCAGCACCCAGTCCCCCACCTGGACCTTGGAAGAATCCCCCAACGGGCCGGTTGCAGCGGCTTGGATGGATGGATTTTAATGACAGCGATATCCGTCAGGTCATCCGCGCCGACTAACTGGGCGGTGAATTTTTCGCCATTATCCAGGGTCACGGTGATCTGCGCGGCGCCGGCGATGACATGGTCGTTGGTGACGATCATGCCGTCCGGGCTGATGATGAATCCCGAGCCGGCGGCCTGGGTCAGAGGCGGGGTGGCCTTGCCGCCATGCACCGGGGCCGGGGTGGCGCCGGAGCCGCCTGACGCCTCGGTGACGGCAATGCCGACCACGCCGGGGCGACCATCTTCACCAGCGGGGCGAGGGAATGCGGCGCGCCCTCAAACAGGCTGAACTGCGCCAGCGCCACCCCGGACAGGCCAGAAACAACCCCAGCGCCAATGCCAGCCAGCCCATGCCGCCCCTTCCGTCTCTCACTCAAACCATGCCATGCCTTGCCAGCCGCGCGGTTAACAGGCAAGCCAAAGCGCAGCTTTGTTGCGCATGCTCAGCAATTATCGTGTGATGCGGCCGGCGGCGGCGTTGAAAAAGCCGCTCTGCCGTACGACGTGAGGTTTGAGCAAAGGAGGGTTTCGAGATGTGCGCCAAACGAATTGATCCGTCTTCCATCGATATCGATCAGCTGAAACAGGAATTCGAGAAATTCCGCGTCGGACTCGGCGATGCCGGGGAGAAGCTGGGTGAGAACGCGCATGCGGCGCTGGAGCAGATCACCTCCTATCTGAATGGCGGCAACCTCTCCTCGCGAGTCGCCTCGATCGAGGAGGAGCTGGAAATTCTCGGCGCCCGGCTGAAGGGCACGAGCAAGGATGCGGTCGCCAAGCTGGAGACGGAAGTGAGCGAGCGCCCGCTGGCGTCGCTGGCCATCGCCTTCGGCGTCGGCCTGCTCGCCGCCGGCTTCCTGCGCCGCGGCTAAGAGAGGATGAGCCTCGGCCGCCGCGCTGCCTATGTCGGTAAATCCGCCGCGCTTTGGGTCTGCATGGCCCTGGTGCTGCTCGGCACCGGGCTGGGCGGGCTGGGTTTGCTGGCCGCCGCTTTGCTGATCTGGCTGGCGCATTATGTCGGCATGGCGGGGGCGTCCGCCATTTGCGGCGTCCTGCTGCTGGTGGTGGGCGCGCTCTGCGCGCTCATCTTCACCGCCGTGCTGCGGCGCATGCGCGCCCGCCAGCCCAGCCTCGTCACCGAGGCGGTGAGCACGCTGAGCCTGGCGCTGCGCTTTGGCACCTTCATCGTCCGGCGTGACCCGCGCAAGGCGGTGCTGACGGCGCTGATCACCGGCGCGGTGGCGGAATATTTCCTCGGTGAGCGCCGCAACAAGAGCTGAGCGCTTAAAAAATCAAAAGTTTTTTGGTGCCGCTTTTTTACAAAAAAGCGGCGAAAGGTGTTCGGGGTGTGCGCAACGCCGTCGTCACCACCCGGACATTTTGCAGCCCTTTTTGTAAAAAGGGCTGCACCCTCCGGCGGCTTTCCACCGCTGCTGCGCAGCGGCGGAACCTTGGCCGCCTACGCCCAAAAACTTTTATGATCTTCCCTCCATGCCCGTGGCTCAGCCCCCAACAAAAAACCCCTCCCGTCGGCGACGGGAGGGGTTTTTTGTACCCGAAAAGCTTTACTTGGTGTTCTTCGCCGCCGCCTGCAGATCGGCGGCGCGGGCCAGGATGCGATCCTCCAGCCCGCTGGCGAGCGAGGGATCGGCCGGGCTGTCCACCCATTGGCCGTTCTGCTGCACCTGCTCGAACACGCTCACCTGAATCGCGTCCGCGGTCAGGGTTTTGCTGAGGATATAGGCATTCGCCTTGAAGCGGGTGCCGGGCTGGCCGGGCGGCGTGTACCAGTCGGTGATGATCACCCGCCGAACGGATCAGCCGAGACCAGCGGCATGAAGGAGAGCGTGTCCAGCGTCGCCCGCCAGAGATAGGCATTGACCTGGATATTGGTGTTGGAGGCGGCGCCACCCGTGCTGCCCTTGCCGAGGGTGAACAGCGAGCCAGAGCCCGGCGCGGCCGGCCCCATGCCGCCCATCTCGTAATTGGCGACGTCAGGGTTGGAGGTCTTCAGACCGCCTGAGCAGGCACTGAGCCCGAGCAGGCTGAGCGCCAGGCTGGCGGGGACGGCGACACGTTGAATAATCCGCAATTCTGCTCTCCAAACCCGAAACTGCAAGCTGTTTAGCCTTCAACCAAGGCGCCGCCAAGGGCTGCGGCCACAAGATCGAATGCGGCCGCGCAAACAAAAAGGGTGGCGGTTGCCCGCCACCCTTTCAAGATCAGCCCAGAAGGACCGGCCTTTAGGCGATTACCACTTGATGGTGGTGCCGAGGTCGATCATCTGCTCCTGCACGTTGCCGGTCGAGGTCGCGGTCGGCTGGTGCTGGTGGCCATACAGATATTCCAGATACAGGCCCATCGGCTTGGCGATCTGGTAGTTCGCGCCAGCGGCAACGCCATACTCGCTCAGCGTGCGAGCAACGGCGGTGGAACCCGGAACATAGTTGCCGGAGCTCTGCTGGTTGAAGTAGGAGGCGCCGACCGTGTACGGGCCGACATTGTAGGACGCGCCAACCACATAGCCCAGAGCGTTACGCGCGCCCTTCGGCTTGAAGGCGTAGCCGTCTTCAACCTGGCCCCACTTCATGTTGCCGCCAACGGTCAGACCCGCGAAGGTGGTCTGCGCACCGGCCTGCATCACGCTCAGCTCGTCATAGCCATGCGGCGCGGTGGTCGGGGTGCCGCCCAGAATGCCCAGCGGCGCGCCGTGCAGGTAAGAGACGGAGACCTTGTTGTCGAAGCCGTTCATCTTCTCGCCGTAGGACACGGACATGTCCAGCGTGTTGCGGCGGCGGACATTGCTGCCACCATAGATGGAGCTCGCGGACTCGCCCAGGGTGCTGCCGTTGGCGGCGTTGCCTTCCTTGATGCCGTTGGAGTTCGGCTCGAAGCCGATGATGCCGGACAGCTTGCCGCCGAGCACGCCCACGGCCGGGGACTCATACACAACCTTGTTGGTGGCATAGAGGCCGGAGGTGTCGGCGAACATGAACAGACCCGGGGAGGTCGGCAGCATGGTGCAGGCGCCGCCATCGCAGTTGAACCCGGCGCCGTCGCCGAAGCTCTCGATCGCGCCAACCTGGGACAGGGTCCAGGCGCTGTCGGTCTGGCCGGCGCGGATGAAGCCGTATTCCGGCGCGCCGATATAGGCATAAGCGCGCTTCACATACAGGCTCTCGGTGCCGGCGGAAACGGTGGTGTTGGAGCCGGCGGACTTGCCAGCGGAGGAGACGGTGGTGCGGATTTCAGCCTGCACACCATACCAGATGCCGTTGGTGGTCTGCGCGTCGAAGCCCGGATAGATGCGGAAATCGCCGTTGGTGCCGACATTGTTCAGCTTGTAGGCGCTGGTGCCCGAGCCGCCGGACATGTGGGTGGAGCCGAACGCGCCGACGCCGTACTGGAAGTAACCGTTCAGGTGAACGACGATGCTGCCCGGAGCGGCAACCTCTTTCGCCGGCTGGGCGAAGGCAGCGCCCGTGGCGAGCATGGTGGCCGCAGTGGCCAGAAGCAGTTTGCGCATCAAATCATCTCCATCATTCGCCGTGCGGCGGAATTTTTAAGACCGTGAGGCCCCAGAAGCGTGCACCGACAGCCTGACGACAGCCGATGCGCTCGGCAGCCTATAAATCGCCATCCGCCGGCCCGCGCAATCTCTGACTTTCCGTTCTTGAGCTTATTCGGGGGAGTGTGGCACGCACGCCACATGTATATGACGTTAATGTTAAATTCGATCCTGCGCTTTTCCTGTAAAAACCAGCGACTATGCGCAGCTTACGCTGCAGCGCGATATAATATTCATACCGTTTAAGTATTTTTATAGACACGCTTGGCCTGCCGCTCCGGGGCGAGCCCGAACCGGGTCAAACTTCAAGCCAATTGCTTCAAAAAAAGGCGTCGATTGCCCCCACGCCGGCACAGGCAGGCCCCAAGTTCCGAGCATGGCGGCCATTCATTCCCCCAGAGCGAAAGGCTTTATCGGCGCCTTGCCGCGGACTGGAGTCAGCCGTGCCGCCAGACGACGCCAACCCGCCACCCCCAACCCGCGCGCGCCGGGATGGCTGGCGGTGGGATGCACGGGTGAGATGAAGACCAGCGCCACATCCGCCCGCCTTGCCTGCCGAATCTGCGCCTCATCATGCGCCGAGGCGCTGCGCAGCCCGGTATGCGGACGCACCCGCCCGCCCCGCCGCGCAGATGCAGCCCCGCCTTCAGCGACGCCGCCAGCCGCGCATCCCCGGCGATGATCAGCGCCAGCCGCCGCGCCCGGCAAATCTTCGCCACCCGCCGCGCCAGCCGGGCGCGGTCCGGGTCCTGGTCATGGCGCAGCACCACCCCGCACAGCCCCAAAGGCAGCCGGGCGATCACCGCCAGCGGGTCGGGCGTGCGCTGGGCATCGGTGAAGAACCAGAGCGGCGGGATCTGGGCCTGCGGGTCGCGCCGCTTTACCGCGCGGCCCCAGGCGATTAACCGTGAATCCATGGCCGATATTAGCCCGATTGCCCGCAACCTCGAAATCATCCGCGCCCAGATCGCGCAAGCCGCCCGCGCCGCCGGGCGCGATCCCGAGGAGATCACCCTGATCGCCGTCAGCAAAACCCATCCGCGCGCCGCGGTGGAGGCGGCCTTGGCGGCGGGGCTGCATATATTCGGCGAGAACCGGGTGCAGGAGGCGGCGGAAAAATTCCCGCTCCCCGGCGCGAAACTGCATATCATTGGCGGGCTGCAGACCAACAAGGCCGAGCAGGCGGTGCGCCTGGCCGATGCGATCGACAGCCTGGACCGCCCGCGCCTGCTCGATGCCATCGACGCCGCCGCGCAAAAAGCCGGGCGCCTGCCGGAGCTGCTGGTGCAGGTGAATATCGGCGACGAGGCGCAGAAATCCGGCATCCCCACCGCCGAAGCGGATGGGTTCATCCGCGCCGCGCGCGCGCGTTTCGGCGATGCGCTGAAAGGGCTGATGTGCATCCCGCCGGCAGAGGGCGACCCCACAGCTTATTTCCAGCGCCTCGCCGCGATGGCCGATGCGCACGGGCTGGCGGTGCGCTCGATGGGCATGTCCGGCGATTACGCCGCCGCCATCGCCGCCGGCGCCACCCATATCCGCATCGGCACCGCTCTGTTCGGCCGGCGCGAGACCCCGCCGGCAAATTAACGCTACCGAAAGTTTTTGGCGGTATCGGGTGTTTCTTCAACAACAGCGGACCCTTTGCCCCGCCCGCCAGACACAATTTTTAATGTTTTAAACGCGCTGCCCTGGCTGAATCCGCGCATTCCCACTGTGCGTCCCGCGCATTTGCCTGTAAGGGCTAGGCGGTCATTGTCCTCTTTTTGCAGATAGGTTTCCGGTGATCAGATTATCGATCCCGCTCCGCCAAGCCCTGTCGCGTCTGACCCTGCCGGTGATGCTGATGGTCTCGCTCGGCTGCGTTCTCATCGGCCGGGCGGATCAGAATTTCTCCGACCGGCTGCGCGCTGGCTTGGATGACATGCTGGCGCCGGCCTATATGCTGGTCTCCGGCCCGATCCAGGCGGCCGAGCACGGCACCGGCGAAATCGGCCATCTCTTCTCGCTGAGCCAGGAAAACGAGCAGCTGCGCGAACAGAACGCCGAGCTGCTGCAATGGCAGGAGGTGGCGATGGCGCTGCAGGCGCAGAATGATGCGCTGAAAGCCTCGCTGCATTTCGTCCCCACCCCGACGCCGGAATTCGCCACTGGCGAGGTGGTGGCGGATCTCGGCGGCGTCTATGCCCGCTCGGTGCTGGTGCTGGTGCCGCCGGCCAATGGCAACCCGCAAAGCCTCATCGGCGCGGTGGCGATGGATGGGCGCGGCCTCGCCGGCCGGGTGGTGGATGCCGGGGACCGCTCCGCCCGGGTGCTGCTGATCAACGACATCAATAGCCGCATCCCGGTGGCGATCGGCGCCAATGGCGCGCCCGCCCTGATGGCCGGCACCAACGGACCGGACCCGTCCTTGCTGTACTGGTCGCCGAACCAGCCGCCGCCGGAAGGGGCGATGGTGCTCACCAGCGCCGAGGGCGGCGCCTTCCCGCCCGGCCTGCCGGTGGGGTGGTGCATTACAATGCGCAGAACCAGCCGGTGGTGCTGCCGCTGGCGCATCTGGACGCGCTGCGGGTGCTGCGCCTGTTCAGCTATCCGGATAATCTGCCGGCCCTCACCCCCATCCCGCATCTCAAACCCGCCGCCGCCAGCGCCGCCAAGCATCACCGGAAACGCTGAGCCATGGCCCGCGGCTCCGCCCTGCGCCGGCCCACGAAATTGTGGCGCCAGATCGACGCGATTTCGCGCTGGATATTCCCCGTGGTCACGCTGCTGTTCGGGCTGTTCGTCATCGGCATGCCCTTCGGCATTCCCGGCCAGGCGGCGCTGCGCCCGGTCTATGCGATGGCCTGCGTGTATTTCTGGTCGCTCTACCGCCCGGGCTCCCTGCCCGCGCCGCTGGTGGCCTTGTGCGGGTTGCTGCTGGACCTGCTCGGCCTCTCCTCCTTCGGGGTCTGGGCGGTGCTGTTGCTGCTGCTGCAATGGGGCACGCTGCTCGCCCGCCGCAAGCTGGTGCCGGCGCGGTTTCTCATCGTCTGGGCCAGCTTCACGCTGGCGGCCGGGGTCTGCGCCGGGCTGGCCTGGGCGATTGAATCCGCCCTCGCCTTACGGCTGCTGCCGCCCGGGCCGCTGGTGCTGGAGGTGCTGCTGGCCGCCGGGCTCTACCCGTTGCTGGCCGCCTTCCTGATCCGCGCCCATCGCGGCCCGGCGGCGGTGGAACAGGCGTAAGGAGCGAAGCATGCGTCGCCAGGCCAAGAACCGCACCGGCTTCTCCCGCCGCGCTCTGCTGATCGGCGCCGGCCAGGCGGCGATCTTCGCCGCCATCACCACCCGGCTCTATCATCTGCAGGTCTCCGAGCACGGCAAATACGCGCTGATGGCCAAGCAGAACTCCATCTCCGAGCGTCTGGTGGCGCCCGAGCGCGGCATCATCACCGACCGCTTCGGCGCCATCCTCGCCGGCAACCAGCAGCATTGGCGCGCCTTGTTCATGAAGGCGATGGCGCCGGAGCCGGACGTGGTGCTGGAGAATTTCTTCCGGCTGGTGCCGCTCTCGGACGAGGAAAAGGCCCGCATCACCCAGGATCTCGCCGACCATCCCGGCTATATCCCGGTGCTGCTGAAGGATTGGCTGGACTGGCCGGACATGGCCGCGATCGAGGTCAACACCCCGAACCTGCCCGGCGTCATCGTCGAGGAAGGGGCCAGCCGCACCTACCCGCTGGGGCCGGTGGCGGCGCATGCGGTGGGCTATGTCGGCCGGCCGAACCAGCAGGAGGCGAAGCAGGATGCGGTGCTGGCGCTGCCGGGCATGCGGGTGGGCCGCACCGGCGCGGAAGATGCCGACGACCTCTCCTTGCGCGGCGATCCCGGCTTCGTGCAGACCGAAACCAACGTGCATGGCGAGGTGATGCGCGTGGTGGCGCAGGATGCCGGCACCCCGGGCCAGACCGTGGCGCTGGGCATGGATGCCGGGCTGCAGCAGCTGGCGGTGCAGAGCCTGGGGGCGCAGACCGGCGCGGTGGTGATGATGGATGCGACCAATGGCGAGATCCTCGCCATGGCCAGCACCCCCTCCTTCGATCCGTCCTTGTTCGACAAAGGCGTGCCCAGCGATGTCTGGAAAGGCTGGATGGAGGACCCGAAACACCCGCTGCTCAACAAGGCGACAGCGGGGCTGTTCGCGCCCGGCTCCACCTTCAAGCCCACCGTGGCGCTGGCGGCGCTGAAATGCGGCGCCCTCACCCCGACCACCATCCATAACTGCCCCGGCTTCCTCAAGCTCGGCGACCATATCTTCTGGTGCGACAATCACGATGCCCATGGCAACATCAATGTCGTCTCCGCGCTGAAGGTCAGCTGCGACGTGTTTTTCTATAAAACCGCGCTGGATACCGGCATCGACAGGATCGCCGCGATGGCGACGATCATGGGCCAGGGCGTGGATCTCGATTCCGACATCCCCCACACCCAGGCCGGGCTGGTGCCGACTTTGGAATGGGCGCGCCGGCACGGCATCCATTGGGCCCAGGGCAATACCGTCGTGCAGGGCATCGGCCAGGGCTACACCCAGCTCACCCCGATGGCGCAGGCGACGATGATCGCCCGCCTCGCCTCCGGCCTCGCCGTCACCCCGCATCTCACCCGGCGGATCGGCGGCACGCTGCAGCCGGACTCGCTGCCCGGCGGCGCGGCGACCCTGGATGTCGACCCCGCGCATCTGGCGGTGGTCCGCCAGGGGCTGTTCGAGGTGGTGAACGACCCCGCCGGCACCGGCTATGGCGCACGCCTGACCATCCCCAACGTGCAGATGGCCGGCAAGACCGGCACAGCCCAGGTACACAACAACACCGCCGCCGAAAAAGCCAAAAACTTCAATGATATGACCATGGCATGGGAGCAGCGCCCGAATGCCTGGTTCGTCGCCTACGCGCCCGCCGACGCGCCGCGCTACGCCATCGCGGTGCTGATCGAGCACGGCAATTACGGCGCCCAGACCGCCGCCCCGATCGCCCATGACCTGATGACCTACGCCCTCCTGCACGACCCGGCCGGGCGCGACACCCCGCTCGCCAACCCGCCGCCGGAACCCCCGCCGACCGTACCGACCGGACTCAAAGCGTGATCGAACATGCCAGCCTGAGCTATCGCCGCCCCTTCCGGGAGCGCTCCTTCGGCCTCGCCCGCAAGCTGATGCGGGTGAACTGGCTGTTCGTGCTATGCGTCTGCGCGCTGGCGGGGGTGGGCTATGCGGCGCTCTATTCCGCCGCCGGCGGCTCGCCGCAGCCTTACGCGCAAAGCCAGCTGATCCGCTTCTGCGGCGCGCTGGTGCTGATGATTTGCATCGCCATGGTGGACATACGCTTCATCGCCAAGCTCTCCTGGCCGGCCTGGATTTTCGGCATATTGCTGCTGATCGCGGTGATGAAATTCGGCCATGTCGGGCTGGGCGCGAAACGCTGGATGACCGTGGGCGGCGTGGAAGTGCAGCCCTCGGAACTGATGAAGCTGTTTCTGGCGATGGCGCTCGGGCATTATTTCAAGCGCGCCACACCCGAGCAGACCGGCAATCTGCTGTTCGTGCTGCCCGCCATCCTGGCGATTCTGGTGCCGATGGGCTGATCCTGAAAGAGCCCAATCTCGGCACCGCCGTCATCACCGGCACCATCGGCGCCACGGTGATGCTGGGGCGGGGGTGCGCTGGTGGTGGTTCGCGCTGGTGGTGGTGGTGATCGCCGTGTCCGCGCCGGTGATCTATCACCATCTGCACGCCTATCAGAAAGCCCGGATCGACATCTTCCTCAATCCCGGCTCCGATCCGCTGGGGCGGGCTACAACATCATCCAGAGCAAGATCGCGCTCGGCTCCGGCGGATTTTTCGGCCAGGGCTATCTGCACGGCACCCAGAACCAGCTCAACTTCCTGCCCGAGAAACAGACGGATTTCGTCTTCACCATCGTCGCCGAGGAATTCGGCTTCTTCGGCTCGGTCGCGGTGCTGGGGCTGCTGATGATGATCGTGGCGCTGGCCTATTACACCGCCTTGTCCTGCTCGCATGTCTATGGCCGGCTGGTGGCGCTGGGCATCGCCACCAATTTCTTCCTCTATTGCTTCGTCAATCTCTCGATGGTGATGGGGCTGATCCCGGTGGGCGGGGTGCCGCTGCCGCTGATCTCCTATGGCGGCTCGGCGCTGACCGCGGTGATGCTGGGCTTTGGCGTGCTGATGTCGATCCATGTGCATCGCGACGTGGAATTTGCCGAGCCGGGGGATTTCTGAGATGGCGCTTTTGGTGTTCGATTCCGGCATCGGCGGCCTGGGCGTGGTGGCGGCGCTGAACCAGCTTGCCCCGGATTTGCCGCTCACCTACCTGGCCGATACCGGCTTCTTCCCTTACGGCGAAAAGCCGGACGAGGTTCTGCTGCCGCATCTGATCGCGTTGCTGGGCGAGGCGATCGCCCGACAGCGCCCGGAAGCGGTGGTGGTGGCCTGCAACACCGCCTCCACCATCGCGCTGACCGCCTTGCGCGAGGCCTTCCCGCTGCCCTTCATCGGCTGCGTGCCGCCGATCAAACCCGCTGCGAGCGCCTCCACCAGCCGCACCATCGGCGTGCTGGCGACCAAGGCGACGGTGCGCCGGCCTTATCTGAACGGGCTGATCGAAAAATTCGCCCCGGATTGCCGGGTACTCTCACTCGGCACGCCGGATCTGGCGGAGCTGGCGGAGGAGAAGTTTCGCGGCGCGACGGTGGATATCGCCCCCGCCGTGGCCCCGCTCTTCGCGCAAGCCGGCGGCGACACGATTGACGCGGTCGCGCTGGGCTGCACCCATTACACCTTCCTGCTGCCGGAATTCCTGGCGCTGCGGCCGGACATCTCCTGGCACGACCCGGCAATGCCGGTGGCCAAGCAGAGTTTGCGCATCGCCGAGACGCTGGCGATCAGCGCCGCCCCGCGCACCATACGCTTTACCGGCGCGCCGGTGGCGACGCCCTTGGTGGCGCCGTTCGGGCTGGAGCCGGCGCTGAGAGCAACATGATCCTGACTGGACTCAGTCAGGATCATGTTGCCCGCCAAAACAAAAGAGGCTGTCCCAGATCGTCATTCATCTGGCCACTATGTCGATCCCGAGTCTCTTCGCCTTTTGCCCGTGGCGTCAAGGGCGCGCGGCTTCGCCGCGCGTCGCCGAAGGCGAGTAAACCCCTTGACGCCACGGGCAAAAGGCGAAACCCTGCAATGATCGAAATAATGCTGATCCTTCAAGGCGTTGAAGGATTAGGCCTGAAACTTATCTGGGACAGCCACAGACAAAAAGCTGGAGCGCGCTGACCGGTTACGATCAGACTGAAAGCGCGCTAGCTCAGCCTGAGCTGATAGAACAACGTATCCACCGCCATGCGCGGATAGGCCGGCGGCAGATCCGCCTTCGCCACCGCCACAAACCCGTTCTTCTCATAAAACCGGCAGGCGGCGCGCAGGATTTCCACGGTGCCGAGGGTAATCTCCACAATCCCCTGCGCGCGCGCCTGCGCCAGCAGCGTCTCCAGCAGCGCCTGCCCCACCCCATGCGCGCGCCCGCGCCAGGGGGCGGCGACGAACATCTTGCGCAGCGCCGCCTGCGCCGTGCCGAAGCGGATCAGCGCGATGCTGCCGATGATCCGCCCTTCCGCTTCCGCCACCCAGAACCCGCCCTGGCGCTGGTAGAAATTCTCGATATCCAGCAGGTCCGGCTGGTCCTGCAGCGTCACCGGAACGCCGAACTCGCCTTGCTGGATCGGGATGATGAGATCGACCACGCCTTGCGTATCGGCAGGCCGGAAGGGACGGATCTGGTAGCTCAAATCTCAGGCTTTCAAAAACATGCCGATGGTCAGCGCGATCCCGATCAGGCTGACGACAACCCGCAGAACCTTCTCCGGCACATGCCGCAAAATCAGTACGCCCACCTGCCCACCAATGATCGCGGTGATCGCCAGCACCCCGACCAGCAGCCAGTTCTGCTTGCTCTCGACCAGAAAAATCACCACCGCGGCGACATTCACCACCCCGGCCAGCACATTCTTGGTGGCCCCGGCATGGCGCACCGCGAGGCCGACGGCGGTCAGCGCCGCCATCATCAAAATCCCGATGCCGCCGCCGAAATAGCCGCCATAGATGGCGATGATGAACTGCATCACAACGCCCATGCGCGGGGAGATCGGCGGCGCCTCATCCTCGCTTCGCGGCTTGCGGAAAAAACTGCCCCAGATGAAGACGATGGTGGCGAAGGCGATCAGCCAGGGCACCAGATGGGTGAACACCGAAACCGGGGTGGCCAGCAGCAGAATCGCGCCGATCGCCCCGCCGATGACGGAGACGGTGAACAGGGTCCGCAGCGAAAGCCCCGCCGCCCCCCGGCCATGTGCCGTCCGGTCCAGCCGGTGGTGGCCTGGCCGGGGAAGAGCGCGATGGTGGAGGTGATGTTCGCCGCGCGCGGGTCCAGCCCGGCGAACAGCAAAGCCGGGAAGGTCAGGAAGGAGCCGCCACCCGCCACCGCGTTCTGCGCCCCGGCGAGGAACCCCGCCAGGGCCAGCACCAGCAGCTGCCAGCTCAACCGACCAGCGCCCGCAGCTCATGCGCCGGCGGGCGGCGCCGATGCGCGCGATCGCCAGCGCCGCCGCCTTGGTGCCGAGCTTGCCGGCCGCTTCCAGCCCCTCGCCGCGCGTATAGGCGGTGAGGAAGCCGGCGGCATAGGCATCGCCCGCCCCGGTGCTGTCCACCAGCGCCACCTCCTCGGCCGGGATCAACACGCTCTCCTCGCCCCGCAGGATCAGGCTGCCCTGCTCGCTGCGGGTCAGCACCGCGATCTTAACATCCAGCGCCGCCCTGGTCGCGGCTTCCTCGAAGCTGTTGACCTCATAGAGGCTGCAAATCTCGGTCTCGTTGGCGAAGAGAATATCCACCCCCTCGGCGATCAGCCGCTTGAAGCCTTCGCGATGGCGATCCACGCAGAACGCGTCGGAGAGCGACAGCGCCACCTCCTGCCCCGCCGCGCGGGCCATGCGCGCCGCCTCGATGAAGGCGCTCTGCGCCGCCGGCGGATCGAACAGATAGCCTTCCAGATAGGTGACCTTGGAGGCGGCGATGATGGTCTCGTCGATGTCATGCAGCGCGAACTCGCCGCCCGCGCCGAGATAGGTGTTCATCGTGCGCTGGCCATCCGGCGTCACCAGAATCAGGCAGCGCGCGGTGGGGACCGGCGCCTCCAGCGCCGGGGTGGCGTAATGCACGCCGACGCCGGCGATCTCGCGGCGAAACACCTCGCCCATCTCATCCTTGGCCACCTTGCCGAGAAACGCCACCCGGGCCCCCAACGCCGCCGCCACCGCGCAGCTATTCGCCGCCGAGCCGCCGGAGGCGCTGTGCCCGCCCTGCATCGCTTCGGTCAGCCTGGTCGCGGTATCGGCATCGATCAGCGACATCGCGCCCTTTGGCATGTCGTGGCGTTTTAAAAATTCGTCATCAGTTTGTAGGAGAAAATCGACGATGGCATTCCCGATGCCGGTGATATCGAATTGTGACACGGCCATTCGGCAAGCCCCCCAGACATTCGCAACAGATTACAGCGCGGACGGGTTAGCATCGCCACACCGCAGCGGCAAATGAGCAAAGCTGTTGTTCGCCTTTAACGCGCATGCTAGCCCGGCATTATCGCGACGAGCCAGCACGGAGGATTTGTGTTCAACAAGCGCAAAATGGAAGAGCCAAAACCGCTTAACCCCGCGCCGACGGTGGAAGAGGAACCCTCCTCGATCTTTCCCCGGATGAAGACACCTCCCGGCCAGCAGTTTCATTCCCCCCAGCTTCAAGGAGTCTCCCATGGCCCGCTCACCTTTCGCGCCGCCGCCGGTCCCCGCCACCCCGTCTACCCCGTCCGGCATGCCGGCCGCCGCCCGCGCCCGCTGATGGGCAGCCCCAGCCGTGAGGCCGCCGAGCGCCGCACCCTGGTCGTTGGCCGTGGCATTTCCGTGCAGGGCACGGTGCAGGATGCCGAGCGGCTGGTGGTTGAAGGCACGGTCGAAGCCACGATGATCAACGCCAATGAACTCTCCATCGCCCCGGGCGGTGTGTTCAAGGGCGAGGTCGAGGTGGACGACGCCGAAGTCGCCGGCACCATCGATGGCACGCTGGTCGCCCGCGCCACCTTGATCGTGCGCGCCACCGGCCGGGTGCTGGGCACCGCCCGCTGCCGCCGTTTGCAGGTTGAGGATGGCGGCCAGATCACCGGCCGCATCGAGATGCTGAGCGATAATGGCGGGCCGAGCCTCGGCTCTTCCAGCCATGGCAGCCCGGCCCTCGCCTCCGAGCCGTAAGGTCGGCGTATCTGGGGGCGTTCTTGCGAACCCCCAGCGTTTTTCGCAGCTTTTTGAAAAAAGCTGCACCAAAAACTTTTGCTCTATTGAATAACGGTATCCGCTTCGCGGCCCAGCAGCAGCGCCAGCCGCTCCAGCCGCCTTAGCACCGCCTCTCCGGCAAACACACCGTTCGCCGCCGCCAGGCTCAGCATCAGCCGGCCCGGCGTCAGCTCCAGCCCGGTGCCCGCCAGCAGATGCGGCGTGCCCGCCGAGAGCGTGTAAGCCAGGCGCAACGCCGTTCCCAGCGTCTCCGCCCGCTGCGCCGCCCCCATATCCAGCAATGCCCGCGCCGGGGCCAGGAAGCCCGCTTCCGGCGGCGCCTCGTAACGCACCGCCGTCGCCAGCGCCAGAAAGGCGCGGGCATGGTGGTCCAGGCTCATCCCGGCCTGGCGCAGCACCCGCATGAAGGCCTGCTCGGCGCGATATTCCGGGTGCTCGTGGCTGCCAATGTCCGAAAGCCAGCACGCCGCCTCGCGCAGCCGCTTCTGCGCCGGGGTCTCGTCCGGGAACAAAGGCTGGGTCCAGATCACCAGCGCCTTGGGCAGATTCACATCCCGGATCATGCCCCGCACCAGATCCCGCGAGGCCGCCAGCAGCGGGTCCTCGGCGCGGATCTGCGCCGGCAGCAGCCGGGAGAACCAGCCCTCGCGCAGCCCATTGGCGGAAAACACCACCCGCGCCGCGCCGGTTGCGCGCAGCAGACGGCGCAGGATCACCGCCGCATAGGGCAGATCCTCGATGCGCCGGCGCGGCACCCCGGGCATGCGCTCGATCAGCTTGCGCCCGCCCTCGCTCACCACCCCGGCCAGATCCCGCGCCTCGTCCCGGTTGATGGTGTAATGATGCACGATATTCAGCGGATAGCCGGTCTGGGCGATGTGAATCCGCGCCAGCGCGCGGAAGGCGCCGCCGGAGAGGAACAGATCCTTCCCCGCCGCCTCGGCGGTGAAGGGCACGCTCTGCAGCGCCTCGATCATCACCGCCCGCGCCCGGCCGATATCCTCGCCCGCCCGCTCCGCCAGCCGGATCACGCCCACCGGCAGCGTCGCCGCCTCGCCCACCTGCCCGGCCTGCAGCCGGATCAGCTCCAGCGAGCCGCCGCCCAGATCCGCCAGAATCCCATCCGCGCCGGGAATGCCGCAGAGCACGCCCTCGGCCGAAAGCGCCGCCTCCTGCTCGCCGGAGAGCACGGAAATCCGCAGATCCGGCAGGCGCTTCATCACCGCCTGCACGAAATCGCGGCCATTCTCGGCATCGCGCACCGCCGAGGTCGCCAGCACCTCCACCGGGCTTGCCCCCATCGCGCGGGCGATGGCGGCGTAGCGGTGCAGCACCGTCTCCGCCTGCGCCAGCGCCTCATCCTTCAGCCGCCCGGTGCTGGTCATGCCCTTGGCCAGCCGCAGCACCGCGCGCTCGTTGAAAATCTGCAGCGGGTTGCGCAGCTCGCCCTCATAGACCACCAGCCGCACCGAGTTGGAGCCGAGATCCACCACCGCCCGCCGGAAGGGCGCGACATTCTGCTCGGATCGGCTCATCTGGTCCATGGATCACTCTCCCTCAACGCGGCGGCGGGACAAAGATAAGCTTTCATGACTGCCCGCCCGGCTCGTCACGCCGCATCATCAACGCATCCCCACCAGTCTCATAATAGGCCCGGCGGCGCCCGCTTTCCACAAAGCCGAACCCGGCATAGAGCGCGATGGCGGCCTCATTCTCCACCGCCACCTCCAGAAACAAGGTGGCGACACCCAGGGCCCGCAACCGCGCCAGCCCCTCCGCCAGCAAGGCCCGGCCGATGCCCTGGCGCTTGCGCGCGGCGCCGATGGTGATGATCTCCGCCTCATCCAGCACCTGGCGGATCAGCAGCAGCCCGCCCGCCTCATGCAGCAGCGCCAGCATCCCCGGCTGCGGCAACAAAGCGGCGAAGGCCGCCTCGTCCCACGGGTCATGCGCGAAGGCCTGGGCGTGCAGCGCCGCCATGATCGCGGCCTGGGCCGGCCCGGCTTGGAAGATGGCGCTCATAGCGGGGCCGGGCGCAACCCGGCGGCCGGCAGCTTGGCCTCCGGCGGATCGACATAAAGCGGCAAGGCGGGGGCCGGCGCCTGCCCCGCCGCGCGCTGCGCCAAAGCCGCGCGGCCCACCCATTCGGCCTCCAGCAGCCGCAGCTCGGTCAGCACCACATCCGCCCCGCGCGCGGCCAGGATGGCGGCGGCCAAAGGCGCCTCCGGCCCGCCAAGGGCGACCGGCTGGTCCGGGCTGGGAATATCGTCATCCGCACAGGCCAGCGCCTGGCCCTCGCGCAGCAGAAACAGCCGCCCGCGCCGGGCGCGAATCGCAATCCATAAAGCCCGGCGCAAATCCGGCGCGCCTTGCGCATAAGCCTGCGCCGCGCCGATGCCCCAGAGCCTCGCCCCGCGCCCGCCGCAAAGCCCTGCGCCAGCGCGATGGAGGTGCGCAAGCCTGTAAAGCTCCCCGGCCCGGTGCAAATGGCGATGTCCGTTATCTCCTGGCCCGCCGCCGCCTCCTGCAGCAGCAGCGGCAGCGTCTCGATCAGGCCCGGTTTCAGCGGCGCGCTCCAGCGCGCCTGCACCGCCCCGTCCGGCGCCAGCCGCGCCAGCACGGCGCGCGGGCCGGACGCGTCAAGCGCGATCAGACTCACGCGAAATCAGCCGCCTCGCCAAAGCCCAGGCGCGGCCGGCGCGCTGGCAGCTCTTCCCCGGCTGGATGGCCCAGATTGATCAGGAAGTTGGATTTCCAGCCATTTTCATTGAAAAACACCCGGTCCAGCTTGGTGCGGTCAAAGCCGGACATCGCCCCGGTGGCAAAGCCCATGGCGCGCGCCGCCAGCAGGACATACGCCCCCTGCATCGAGGAATTGCGCATCGCGGTCTCTTCCGCCAGGTCCGGATTGCCGGAGAACCAGGGCTTCACATCCGCCTCCGGGTAAAGCTCGGGCAGCTTGAGATAAAAATGCGGGTCGAACGCCACCACCACCGTCACCGGGGCGGCCATCACCGGCTCGATATTCCCGCCCGACAGGCAAGGGCGCAGCTTCTCCTTGCCCTCCGGCGTGCGCACGAACAGGAACCGCGCCGGCGAGCAATTCGCCGAGGTCGGCCCCCATTTCGCCAGATCATAGAGCGCTTTCAGCGACTCGTCGGGGACCGGCTCGGCGCTGAATGAGGAATGGGTGCGCGCGTTGGTAAAAAGCGCCGCCAGCGCCGCGTCATCCAGAGCCATTGTGCCTCCTTAAGGTTACGCCGCCTGTGTAACCGAGGTCACTTCCGGAATATAGTGCTTGAGCATGTTCTCGATGCCATGCTTCAGCGTCGCGGTGGAGGAGGGGCAGCCGGCGCAGGCCCCCTGCATCTTCAGGCTGACCACCCCATCCCGGTAGCCGCGGAAGATGATATCCCCGCCATCGCCGGCCACCGCCGGGCGGATGCGGCTATCCAGCAGCTCCTTGATCTGATCGACGATCTCCTGATCCGCCGGGTCCACATCCTCATCCTCCAGCGCGATGCCCTCGCGCAAGATCGGCTTGCCGGCCATCAGATGTTCCATCAGCAGCCCCAGCACCTGCGGCTTCAGCGCCTGCCATGCGGTGGCGTCATCCTTGGTGACGGCGACGAAATCCCCGCCCAGGAACACCCGCGCCACGCCTTCGAGCCCGAACAGAGCCTCGGCCAGCGGTGAGATCAAGGCCGCGTCGGCATCCGCGAAATCCGCCGTCTTGTCGCCCAGAATGCTCTGGCCGGGCAGGAATTTCAGCGTCGCCGGGTTGGGGGTGCCTTCGGTTTCGATAAACATTGCAATCCTCCGTCCGCAAAGCGGACTGGTGTGGTCCTGATACTGGCTCGTAGATTGTCCTTTTCAGCGCCCGTGGCAAGCAGGGAATGGAGGGACAGCCTTGCAAAGCGCTTGCCCCAGAGGCGCTTTCATGTCCAGTCTAGGCCCATGCTCCCGGCTTTGTTCATCAGCCATGGCTCGCCCATGACCATCCTTGAAGACACCCCCGCCCGGCATTTCCTGGCGGGTCTCGGCGCGCTGTTGCCTCGCCCGCGCGCCATCCTCGCAATCTCCGCCCATTGGGAGACCGACATTCCCGCGGTGAGCAACCCGCCGGCGAATGAGACCATCCATGATTTCTACGGCTTCCCGCCCGCCCTGTACGCCCAGCATTACAACCCGCCGGTGGCGCATGAGCTGGCCGGGCGGGTCGCCCAGCTGCTGGAAAAAGCCGGGCAGACCTGCGGGTGGATGGCCAGCGCGGGCTGGACCATGGCGCCTGGGTGCCACTGAAACTCGCCTATCCGGGCGAGGACATCCCGGTGATCCAGCTTTCGGTACAAACCCAGGCCGGCACCACCCATCACGTCGCCCTCGGCGAGGCGCTGCGCCCCCTGCGCGAGGAGGGCGTGCTGATCTTCGCCTCCGGCACCTTCACCCATGATCTGCGCCGCTTCCGCCATGGCCGCCCGGCCCAGGACGCGCCGGAAACTCCGGACGTCGCCGAATTCGCCGCCTGGATGGATGCAAGGATCGTCGCCGGGGATATTCCCGCTTTGTGCGATTACCGCCGCCTCGCCCCTTACGCCGCCGCCGAACACCCGACGGAGGAGCATCTGCTGCCGCTGCATGTCGCCCTCGGCGCTGGCGGGCCGAATCTCGCCCCCACCCGGCTGCACAGCTCGGTGGAATATGGCTTCATGCGCATGGATGCCTACGCCTTCGCCTGAGGTTTTCTTAAGGATTTTTCATCAAATTGAACGTCAGTGCCATGATCTCGGCTTGATTCCGGCTGGAAATCGCCATCCCGACCAATGATCTTACACTCCTGATTTCAACATCAAGGAGTCGTCAGATGAATGGCAAAACAGCCGGCCTGGCCGGCGCGCTGGCCGGAATGGCCGCACTGGGCAGTGCCGGCGCCGCCGAGGCGGCGAACGCCATGCAGGTGAAGTCCTATGCTGATCTGTTGACGCCCGTGCCCAACCCGGTCGCGGCGCTGCAGGCGAGCAACCAGGAGATGGCGACGCGCAACCAGGCGCCGCCCGCCGGGGTGACGCGCATCGATTGGCATGACCATTACCATCATCACCACCATGCGCATTACCCGCCGCCCTGGGCCTATCACCATCATCACCACGCCTATTATTATCCGCCGCCGCCCCCGCCGCCTGTGTTTTACCACCATCACCACCATCATCATCACAGCGGGGTGTTTTTCGGGGCGCCGGGCTTCGGCGTGGTGATCGGCAACTGACCAGCCCCACCCGGCCGCCGGGTTTGCGGTTTATTCATGAAGCAGCGCCGCATCATTCATCTTTCAGGATGCGGTGACGCCTTCAAATCCACCGCCCGGCTGCCGACGTTACAATCAAGACCTTCTCTTCACAGGAGATTCTGATGGATACGAAAAAAGCCGGCCTGCTCGGCGCCCTTGCCGGCGCCACGGCGCTTGGCGCTGGCGGCGCGGCCCAGGCCGCGAATGCGATGCAGGTAAATTCCTATGCCGATCTGTTGCAGCCGGTGGCCAACCCGGTCGCGGCGCTGCGGGAGAGCAACGCGGCGCTGGCGCAAAACCGGGATGCCGTGACGCGCATCGACTGGCACGATAACTACCATCACCATCATCACGCGCATTACCACCATCACCGGCCGCCGCCGCCCCCGCCGCCGCGCTATGATCACCATCATCACCACCATCATCACCAGGGTGGCGCGGTGCTCCTCTCCCCCGCGCCCGGCGTAGGCGTGGTGATCCGGAACTAGAGCAATATCCGATCAAACGGACTCGTTTGATCGGATAAAGTTGCGCGCTCAAACAAAACTTAGACCAGCGGAACGGGGGCTTTACCAAAATAAAGCCCCCGTCTCATTTCAATCCCCGGCCGCCTTATCGCGCGCCCGCGCCGCGCCCAGAATCCGCCGATAGGTGCCATCGAACACCGTATGCATCGCGGAGACCCAGCGTGTATCCTGCCCCAGCGTCTCGCGGCTGGCATGAATCCGGCGGGACTGCATCTCCCGCTCCGCCGCCTCTTCCTCGCCCATCGGCTCCAGCGCGAAATCCGGCTCCGCCGGGACGATGCAGAGCTGCATGAACGGCTCGCCGGGCCGGAAGACATGCACCAGGCCTTTCGGCGGCGCCTTGAACACCACGAAATTGATCATCGGCCACCAGGAGGTGCGCAACAAGGCCGGCACCGCCAGCGGCACATCATCGGCGGGGCTGAGATAATAGCGCGGATGCGGCTCGGCGCGCACCGCCATGCCCTCGGGCACTTTCAAATCCAGCAGCAATTGCAGCGTATAGAACCCTTCGCCGAAGCTGCGGAAGGGCGGCCATTGCAGGCCAGGGGTGGGCGGCGGGCCGAAATCCCCCTCGAACTGGAAGGCCCCATTCTCATGGCGCACGCGCAGCTCGGTCTCGTAAGGGTAGAAAAGCTCCACCCCATATTGCGCGCCTTCCACGAAAGGCAGGCAATGCCAGCCCTGCTCATGCGCGCCATCCTGGCGCGGTACTTTCTCCCCGCCCCAGCCCGGCACCTCGACGCGCGTGCGCCGCGGCGCCAGACGCGGCTGGTAATAGCGGTATTTGACGATGTTCACGCAACCCTCCGAAAAACCAAGACAAAACCATGGCACAGCAAACCGCTTTATGATGGCGCGATTGCGGCCGCCGCGTCGGCCCCTGTCATGAAATAACCGTCACCGGCCCGCCCCCTACCCCTGGGTGAGCGCGTGCAGCCGGTGATTGATGCCGGCCAGCGCCGCCTGCGCCTCCTTATACAGCCCGAAAAGCTGGTCGTAGAAAGCGCTGGCCTCCTGGTTCGGCACCGTCACATCCCGCAGCCGCACCGCGCGGGCCACCGCCTCCTGCGGGCCGGCGAACAGCCCCACCCCGACGCCGGCCAGCAGCGCCGCCCCGAACGAGGCATCGCCCGCCTCGGTCCGCTCGATCACCAGCCCGGTGACATCGGCGATGATCTGCCGCCAGCAGGCACTCCGCGCCCCGCCCCCATCAGCCGGATGGTGGAAAAATCCAGCCCCAGATCCCGCGCCGCGCCCAACAGATCGCGGATGGAAAAGGCGATGCCCTCATATACCGCCCGGGCGAAATGCGGCTTGCCATGCGCCATCGTCATGCCGATGAAATCCGCCCGCAGCAGCGGGTCCCAGTAAGGCGCGCGCTCGCCCTGCAGATAAGGGTGGAACAGCAGCCCCCCGGCCCCGCGCGGCGCCGCGCTGGCCAGCGCATCCATCGCCGCGAACCCGCCTTGCTCAAACATCAGATCCCGCACCCAGCGATGCGCGGAGGCGCAGCTATTGGTGCCGGTGGCGGTGTAATACAGCCCGGGCAGGATATGCGGATAACAGGAAATCGGCGGATGCACCGCCTTGCCCTGAGTGGCCAGAAACAGCACGCCCGCCGTGGCCAGCTTCACCCCGCCAATGCCGGGCGCATTGCCGCCGACGCCGAAAAACTCCACCGTCGTATCATTGGAGCCGCAAATCACCTTCGTGCCGGGCTTCAGCCCGGTGCGCGCCGCCGCCGCCGCGGTGACACCCCCCACCACCTGTTCCGCCGGGACGATCGGCGGCAGAATGGCCATATCCAGCCCGATCAGCCCGGCCAGCTCTGGAGACCAGTTTTTCGTCTCATCATCCGCCAGCAGCGCGCCCACCGCGTCGGAATAATCCGTCTCCCAGCCGCCGGTCAGGCAATGGCGCAGGAAATCCTTGGCCAGATAAAGCCGCTTGGCCTGGCGCATCACCTCCGGCTCATGCTCGAACAGCCAGGCCAGCATCGCCAGCGTCCAGGTCGGGTTCACCCGGTTCAGCGAGGTGGCGATAATCCGCGCCCCGGCTTTTTCGTGCAGGGCGGCGGCCTGGGCGGCGGCGCGCTGGTCGCTCCACATGATCGCCGGGCGCAGCACCGCGCCGGCCGCATCCGTCAGCACCGGAATATGCGCCCCGGCGGAGATGCCGATGCCGGCGATCTCCCCCGGATCGATCCCCGCCACCACCGCGCGCACCGCCTGGCACAGAGCCGCCACCCATTCCCCGGATCCTGCTCCGCCCAGCCGAAATGCCTGATCTGCGTGGTGACCGGCGCCGCCGCCTCGGCGACGATGCCGCCATCCGGCGAAATCAGGCTCGCCTTCAGGCTGCCCGCCCCGAGATCGATGCCCAGCAAATATGAATCCGGCATGGCGATGGCTCCTGGAAACAAAACGCCTCCGGGTCTAGCATCCCCCCATGCCCGAGACCATAGAGCTTGCCCCCGGCCTGGCCCCCGCTTATCTGGATGCGATCCCGGTGATCGACATCGCCCCGCTGCTGCACGGGATTTCTCCCCCGCCGCGCAGATCGGCCGCGCCTGCCGCGAGATCGGATTTTTCTACATCAAAAATCACGGCATCGCGCAGAGCGAGATCGACGCGGTCTATGCCCAGGCCAAGCGGTTTTTCGATCTGCCGGTGGCGGAGAAGGAAAAATCCGCGATCGAGAAATCCACCTGCCATCGCGGCTGGTTTCGCCTCGGCGGCGAGAATCTCGACCCCGCCAAGCAGGCGCAAGGCGATTTCAAGGAAGGCTTCAAGATCGGCCGGGATCTGCCCCCGGACCATGAGCGGGTGAAGGCCGGGCTGCCGCTGCACGGCCCGGATGTCTGGCCGGATCTGCCGGGCTGGCAGAGCGTGATGCAGGGCTATTACGACAAGATGGTCGATCTCGGCGCCTTATTGCTCAGCGCCTTCGCCGTCTCGCTCGGGCTCAAGCCGGATTATTTCTCCCCCTGGCTCGGCATCACCATGACCACTTTGGGCCCGCTGCATTACCCGCCACAGACAGGCCGCATCACCGAGGCGCAATTGGGCGCCGGCGCGCACACGGATTTCGGCTGCCTCACGCTGCTGCACCAGGATAATGCCGGCGGGCTGCAGGTGCAGGGGCTGGACGGCACCTGGCTCGACGCCCCGCCCATCCCCGGCAGCTTCGTGGTGAATATCGGCGACATGATGGAACGCTGGACCAACGGCGTCTTCCGCTCCACCCCGCACCGGGTCATCAACATCTCAGGCCAGGAGCGCTACTCTTTGCCATTTTTCTTTGACCCGGATTTCTACGCCCCGGTGGAATGTTTGCCGACCTGCCTGCAACCAGGCGAGACACCGAAATTCCCCCGACCACGGCGGGGCAGCATTTGCTGGATATGATCAATGCCAGCTTCAAATATCATCAGGACAAGGCGTAAGAGATGGGGCTTTTCTTGAAAAAATGCCCTGCTCTCCAAGATCTTTTTGACTGCCCCAGACCTTCATTCATCTGGCCATTATAACGATCCTTCAAGGCATTGAAGGTATAAGCCTGAAAATTATAGGGGACAGGCGTTTTGCTTTTTAACGCGGGGTTTCTAACGGGTGCCAGCTTCTGCACCACGCCAGCCAGGTTGAGGCGCGTTTTCCGAAAGAGATCGACGGCTTCTCGATGAAATACCAGGAGAGCATCGCCAACCCCAGCGCCACGGCGAAGGATAATATCTGATTCAGATGCCGGTCCATATGCGGCAGGCAGGCCGCGAAAATCTGCTGCACCGGCCAGCCCCATACATAGACGCCGTAGGAAAAATCTCCCGGCAGCCTGATCGCCCGCGCCAACCTCGTGCTCGCGACCCAGAGACAGCCTGTGAGAAACGCCGCATAGAACACAAACTGAAACGCCGTGCCGTGCCGCATGAACACCGCCAGCAGCACCAGCCCCGCCACCAGCCGGCCATCGATCCGCGCCCAGCCCTTATGCAACGCCAGCAATGAGCCGAACAGGAAAAATGCCGGCAATCTGCCGCCGAGATTCACATTGCTGAGCCCGGTTAGCGAAATATAACCCGGCCAGAGCATCAGCGTGCAGGCTACCACCAGACAAACCAGGCTCATCGCCCTGCGATATTTCAGCAGCCCGCACAGCCCCGCCACCGCCAGCATCGCATACATGAACAGCTCATATTTGATCGTCCAGATCGCGCCATTGGTCTGCGGGTAGAGATTATGCTGAAACACGCCAGGCAGGCCGTATTCGATATAAGGATGCAGCAGCACCGCCTTCAGCGCGCCCGCCTGGCCGAAATAGCCGCGCGGGCCCAGATCGCTGAAGAGCGGGCCGATCACCAGCACGCACACCACGCAGCTGACGATCAGCGCCGGAAAAATCCGCATCACCCGATGGATGGCATATTCGGCCACGCTCTGCTTCACCATCAGCGAATGGGTGATCAGAATGCCGCTGAGGAAAAAGAAAAATTCCACCGCCAGAGAACCGGAATAATCAAACCCGAGCAGCCGGCCGATCGGCTCCATCCGTCCTGTCGGGAGCACCAACGCATAGGCATGGCCCCAGATCACCGCCGCCGCGGCGATCAGCCGCAGCAGATCAAAATTATTATTCTCCCGGCGCAGCAGATCCGCGATCAGCATCGCGCCACACCGCGCTTGCCGGCCTTATAACAAAATGTAACATACCCCATCGACGAGATTTTGGGGCGAGCGGGGCGGGATCAAGGGCGCAGGCGCGCTTTATCTTCGCCGGCAGCGCCGCCGGCGCCTACCCCAGATGCTGCAGCAAATCCTCCGGCGCCCCGTCATGCAGCGCTACGATTTGGCGCAGCAACGCAACCGCCTCTGCCCCCCGCTCCAGCCCGAACAAGCCGATGATTTCGCCCCGCAACCCTGGCCAGCGCAAAGGATGCTCAGCCTCCGGCAACAGCAATCGCAGCGCTGCGAACGCGCTCACGGCTCGCGGAAAATCCTGGCTTTGCAGCGCCAGCATCCCGGCGGTGAAGGCGCCATCCTGCCGCAAGCCCAGCTCCAGCCCCTCCGGCGGCAGGTCGCCCAGCCCGGCGGCGCGCAAAGCCTCTGCCTCTTCCCGCCGCCCAGCATTCACCAGCCCGACAAAACCGCGCCAGGCGGCGGCAACCTCGCCTTGCGCCAGCAGGGCCGGCAGCGCCGCCGCGTCCCCGGCCTCGGCGGCGCAGAGCAGCGCCTCGCGCTGGGACAAGGCCGCGATATTTTCGGCAAACGGGTCGCGCTGGGAGATCTGCTCCATCGCCTGACACAAGGCCCGCGCCGCCTGGGCGGACAGGCTGAACATCGCCTGCAGCCCCGGCCGCGCCTGCCCGCGCGCCAGGCGGGACATGGCGCGGGCGAACAAGGCCTGGCCCAGCCCCAGCGGCATCAGCGCGGAAAGCTCTGGCAGTTTCGCCTGCAAAGCCGCCTCGGGCAGCGCCTCCGGCATGCGCCCAAACCGCGCCACCACCCCGGCATGGAACGCCGCCCAGGCTGCATCGGCGGCATCGTAATCGCCATCGATGGTGGCATCGAACAGCCCGCGCCCGGCAAAGCCGAGCTGGGTGTCAGACCCGGGCACGCAATCGCCGGCGCGTTTGGCCAGATAGGCCCGGTAAATCCCCCGCCCCGCCCCCTCGCGCAAAGCCAGCGGCGCGGGCGAGGCATAGGCGATCAGCCCGGTCTCATCGCGCATGATCCGCACATGCGCAAAGCCCGCCGCGTGCAGCGCCTGTGTCAGGCTCTCGCCGGTCTGCAGCACCAGATGCGCCCCCACCGCCAGGGCCGAGACCAGCTTGCCGGTGGATTGCCCGGGGGTGATCGTCGCCGCATCCGGGGTGGTCAGCAGCATCACCCCGTCCGGGGCGATGGTCTGTCGCATCAGCCGCAGATAAGCCGGCGGGTCCGGCAGATGCTCGATCAGCTCCGTCGCCGCGATCACGTCCCAGGGCGCGCCCAGCTGCGCTTCGGTGAAGTAATCCGCGCGCAGATCCAGCCCCAGCTCGCGCCGGCCAAAGGCCCGAAGGGCGAAGGATCATACCCCACACCCTGCCAGCCCAGCCCATGCACGCCGATATCCAGCCCGAACCCGTAGCCGCCGCCGATTTCCAGCAGCCGCGCCCCGGCCGGCTTGTCGATCCGCGCCAGCTGGGCGGCGATCGGCCACAGCCCCGCCCCACCTGCGCCAGATAGGCCGGCAGCCCCAGCTCCACCAGCGCGTTATCGCCATAATCCAGATCCGGGACGATGTCGGTGAAACAGGCGGTGCAGGCCGGGCAGCGCAGCAGATTGATCAGGAAATGCTTGCGCGGCGGCTTGAAATCCTCCTCCAGCACCAGCGCCATCTCGCCCGCATGGCCGCAATTGCGGCAGCGCGCGGCAAGGGTCTGGCCCTGGCGCCAGGTGATCTGGGCGTTGCGGCTGATCCTGATCGTCTCGTTCATCGCCCCGGTTCCATGCAGGCCGGCATGGTTACGGGCCGGCCCGCCCCCTGGCAAGACCGGCCCGTTTCAACCACTAACGCAACGTTATTAAATTCCAGCCTCAGAATTGTTTCACGTGGAACATTGCAGCTCCTGGCGCAAAATTTCCGCATCCTCCATCGGCAGGCCGCAAACATTGCCACGGCACACATAGGCGGCGCGCAGATCCCCGGCTTGCCGAAGGCAGGATGCTCGGGCGCCAGCACCTTGCCGCCGCGCAGCACCAGCACCTTCGGATCCGGCGCGGCCAGGGCCAGACGCACCAAATCCTCCGCCCCGCCGGTCACCACCACGCTCACCGCATTGGCCAGCAAATCCGCCGCCGCCAGCAGCTCCGGGGCGTTGGTGAGCGCGCGGGCGCGGCCGCCATAGGCGCGCAAAACCGCCTGCGTCTTGGCGCGGTACTCGTCCTTGCCGGTGAGGTGGAACAAGGACGCGTAGGCTTGCGCCATCATCCCGGTGCCAGACGGCGTCGGCCCGTCCTGGATCGAGCGGCCGCGCGGGGCGTAGACATCCTGCGCATCATCGGCGGAGATATAGAACGCCCCCTCGCCATCGCCGAAGCGCGCCTCGGTGGCGGCGAGGATGGTCTCGCTCAGCACCAGATAGGCGCTCTTGTCGGTGGCCTGGTAGAGGGCGATGCCGGCACGGATCATCGCCGCCTGGTCCTCCAGCAGCCCGGCGGCGGAGATCTTGCCGTCGCGCATGGCATGGGCGATGCGCCCATCCTCCTCGCCCATCGCCTGGATCAGCGTGGTGAAGATGCGCTCGCCCAGGGCAATCCAGCCCGGCTCCTGGAAGACGATCCCGGCTTTCACCAGCGCCGAGATGGCCAGCGCGTTCCAGTCCGCCAGAATCTTGTCGTCACGGCCGGGGCGGATGCGGGTGTCGCGCAGCGCTTTCAGTTTGGCCCGGCAGGCGGCCAGGCGGGTCTCATCGCCGTTAAAGGGCAGCCGACGCTCCAGGATGATGCGGCCTTCCCAGTTGCCGGCGGCCGGCATCGGGTAGGCGGTTTCGAAAAACCGCGCATCGTCACCCAGGGCCGCTTCGATCTCGGCGCGGGTGAAGACGTAGAATTTGCCTTCCTCGCCTTCGGAATCGGCATCCTCGGAGGCGGCGAAGGCGCCTTCGGCGGCCATGTCGCGGGTCAGCCAGCCCACCGTCTCACGGGCGCGGGCGGCGTAGAGCGGATTCGGCTTGTCCGCCTGGGCGTAGGCCAGCAGCTCCAGGATCAGCGCATTGTCATAGAGCATTTTCTCGAAATGCGGCACCAGCCAGGCATCGTCCGTGGCATAGCGGGCATAGCCGCCGCCCAGATGGTCATAGATGCCGCCCTGGCTCATCCGCTCCAGCAGCAGATGCACCGCCTCGCGCCCGCGCGCATCGCCCAGCTGCCAGAGGAAGCGGAAAACCGGGATATTCGGGAATTTCGGCGCCCCAGCGAGGCCGCCCAGCTCCCAATCCATGCCGCGCAGGAAGGCCTCCTGCACCGCATGCAGCAGCTCAGGGCCCGGCGCGTCGCCCGGCTTGGTGGCGGCGGCTTCGGCCAGAGCGCGGCGGATGGCGCCGGCGGAGCGGGCGATCTGCTCCTGCTCATTCGCCCAGGCCTGGGAGAGCGCCACCAGCACCTGCGGGAAGCTGGGCCGGCCATGGCGCGGGGTCGGCGGGAAGTAGGTGCCGCCCCAGAAGGGCGCGCCCTCGGGGGTGAGCACCATGGTCAGCGGCCAGCCGCCTTGCTCGCCCATGGCGTGCAGCGCGGCCATGTAGGTTTGGTCGATATCCGGGCGTTCCTCGCGGTCCACCTTGATGGCGACGAAGCGCTCATTCAGCAGGCCAGCGATCTGCTCATTCTCGAAACTCTCATGCGCCATCACATGGCACCAATGGCAGGCGGCGTAGCCGATGGAGAGCAGCACCGGGACATTGCGGGCCTTGGCCTCGGCGAAGGCGGCCTCGCCCCATTGCTGCCAGTGCACGGGGTTATCCTTGTGCTGGAGCAGATAGGGAGAGGAGGCGTCCTGCAGGCGATTGGTCATTTGGCTCTCTCCTGGTTGAACCGCTACATAGGGGCGCACAGACAGGAGAACCAGCTTTGGGTGAAAGAATGGAGGGCGATCCGGCGCCTTATTTCGAAACGCACATCTTTGTGTGCGGCAACCGGCGGCCGGAGGGGCATCCGCGCGGCGATTGCGCCAGCAAGGGCTCGGAGAAGATCCGCGATTATATGAAGGTGCGGGTGAAGGAGCTGGGGCTCAAAAATATCCGCGTCAACCAGGCGGGATGCCTGGACCGGTGCGAGCTGGGGCCCTGCGCGGTGTTTTATCCGGAAGGGGTCTGGTACAAGCTGGATAGTTTCGCGGCGGTGGATGAGGTGATTGAGAAGCATTTGGTTGAGCAAGGCCGCGCCCGCGACAAGATGCTGCCTTAAGTTATAAAAGTTTTTGGGGGTGTGGGGACTTTTTTCAAAAAGTCCCCACAGACGTTTGGGGCGTTGGCAAGATGTTGCCAACGCCCCAAACGTTTTGCAGCCCTTTTTGAAAAAAGGGCTGCACCCCAAAACTTTTAATATTCTTCGTCGGCGACGTAGGAGCCGATGCGCTGCACCAGATCCGGCTTGGATTTCGCCAGCAGCACGCCGTAAATCACCGACACCACCAGCAGGCCCAGCGCCAGCTTCGGATACAGGTTGAACGGATAAGGCTGGCCCGGCTCGATCAGCCCCAGAGCGGCATCAGCATCAGCAATGTGCCGACCACCGGAACGATCAGATGCGTGAAAACGTTGAAATCCTCACGGTGATAGCGAAGCATATAGACCGGCAGCGCCAAATTGGTGAGCAGATAGGTGACCACCACCGGGATGGTGCCCAGCGTGCCGGTATCGCCGAACAGGGTCACCGGATCGATATTGTAAAACGTGCCGAAGCCGAGCACGATCACCAAAGCCACCACGATATAGGTCCACATCGCCGCGTGCGGGGTGCGATGCTGCGGGTGGATCTTGCCGAAGAAAGGCGGAAGCAGCCCCTCGCGCGCGGAGGAGAACAGGATGCGCGCCTGGGCGTTGGTAAGGCCGATGAGCGAGGAGAAGATCGAGGTCACGCCTGCGAGATAGGCGATGATGAGAATGCCGGCGGCGGACGCCTTGAAGGCATCGACAAACGGCAGCGAGGAGTTGGTGATCGCCTTCACATCGTTATGGAAGGCCGTCTCCGTCGCGAAGGAGAGGAACATGTAGAGAATGCCGATGGAGAGCGTGCCGACGATCAGCGCGCGCGGCACGTTGCGGCGGGGATTGGTGGTTTCTTCCGCCAGCATCGCGGAATTCTCCCAGCCGATGAACAGATAGATGGCCAGCGGGAAGCCGAGCCCGATGCCCTTCCAGCCGCCGGTGACGGCGGCGATGGTGAAGGGGGCCATCGAGATCGAGCCGCGATTGACCACCAGCATGATCACCGCGCCGACGACCAGCAGGATCAGCTCGAAATAGAAGAAGATCGCCGCCCAGGTGGTGGAGAGCGAAATGCCGCGCGAGACCAGCACGCCGACAATGGCGGTCGCGATAATCGCCAGCACCTGCCAGGGGATATTGATGCCGAGGAAGGTTTGCAGCGTCTGCGCCGCCCAGCCGCCGGAGATCACCACCACCGAGGCGGCGGCGATGCAATAGCCGACCACGACGAAGATGGAAGCCGCCGCCCCGCCCAGGGCCGAAGGCCATGCCGATGAAGGTGACGAAGGAGCCGGTGCTGGGGCGATAGCGCGAAAACTGCGCCAGCGTGTTGGTGAGGAACAAAATCACCACCATCGCGACCAGGATGGTCAGCGGCGCGCCGACGCCGGCACCGGAGGCGATCAGCCCGAAACCAAAGAAAAAGCTCATCGCCGGGGCGATGTTGGCGAGGGTGGAGGCAATGATCTGCGAAAGCCCGAGGCTGTCACGCTTGAGGCGTTCGCCGCCCCGCGAGATTGTGCTCATTATTTTATGATCCCTGCTTGGATTAGACGTTCGGCCGCCGGATGTGGGCGTCTTTTTTCCTTGTGGTAAAATGAACGTTCCGTCAACTTATTTGTGAGAAGCGATTTAAATAATAGACAAATCCTCTGACCTGCTCAGGCGCCCGGCAGCCAGCGCGAGACCTCGATGTCACCCGCCTGCGGTTTCGGCGGCTGCGGCTTCGCCCCGCCCTGGGCGCGCCAGCGCTGCAGCCGCCAGACATAGGCCAGAACCTCCGCGCAGGCGCGGTAGAGGGCGGTGGGCACATATTCATCCGGCTCCACATAGCGAAACACCGCGCGCGCCAGAGGCGGGGACTGCACCACCGGCACGCCATGGCCGCGCGCCCGGGCGATGATTTCCTCCGCCTGCGGCCCGGCCCCTTTGGCGAGCAGCATCGGCGCCCTGTCCTGCCCGCGGCGATAGCGGATGGCGCAGGCGAAATGGGTGGGGTTGGTGACCACCACGCTGGCCTCCGGCACACGCTGCATCTGCCGGGCGCGGGCCATTTTGCGGGCCAGGGCGCGCTGGCGGGATTTCACATGCGGGTTGCCCGCCGCCTCCTTCATCTCCTCGCGCATATCCTCATCCGACATCCGCAGCTTGCGCCGGTGCAGCCAGAACTGGAGCGCGAAATCCACCCCCGCCAGCAGCCCCAGCACCAGGCAGATGAGGCTCAAACATTGCGTGGCCAGGGCGAAGAAGGCGCTGGCGGCGGGGCGGGGCAGCCAGGCCAGGGCGGTGAAATCCGGCCGGCGCGCGAGGATCGCCACCGCGCCCGCCAGGGCGATGGCGAGCATTTTCAACACGGATTTGCCCTGCTCCGCCATGCCGTGTCCGGAGAAGATCTGCGAAAATCCAGCCTGGGGCAGCAATTTGGAGAGATCCGGCGCCAACAGATTGAGCGCGAAGACGAACCCGCCCGAGGCGAGGCTGGAAGCCGCGCCGATGGCGGCGATGAGCCCGAGCAAGGGGAAGAGCCGCCAGAACACGCCCCCGGCCAGCCCCAGCGCCGCCGGCAAGGGCGCGGTGCCCGCCTGCGCCAGCCCGGCCGCGACCAGATCCAGCAGGCGCAGCCCCAGCCCGCCCGCGGCCGCCAGCGCCAGCACCGTGAACAGCACGATGATGGCGGCCCGGGGCAGATCCTGCGAGCGGCTGACATCACCCCGTTCGGCCGCCTGGCGCAGCCGGCGCTCGGTGGGGGCATGCTTCTTCTCGCCCGCCCCTTCAGCCATGCGGCATCAACCCGGCGATGGCCGCCATGGATTGCGCGGTGAGATGCGACGTGGCCACCCCAATGGCCGGCACCATGCCCACCAGCACCCAGAGCCCGGCCAGAATCAGCAATGGAAAGCCGACAGAGAGCAAATTGAGGCTGGGGGCGAAGATGGTGGCAAGCCCAACGGTGAGGTTGACGCAGAACCCCGCCGCCAGCACCGGCAGCGCCAGCGCCAAGGCGGCGGAGAACACCACCCCGCCCATGCCGGCCAGCGCCCCCAGCCTTGCAGCGGCGCCACCCCGGCGCCATGCGCGAAGGAATGGGCCAGCGCCATGAACAGCCAGACCGGCCCGCCCGCCGCCATATAGCCGAGCAGCCCGGCCCATTGCATGATATCCGCCAGCACCGAGCTGGCGCCCGGCGCGTCGCGGAATTGCAGCGTGGCAAAGGAGAGGCCCATCGCCTCGCCGATGATCTCACCGGCGGAGGAGAGCGCGGCGAGGACGATCTGCGCCGCCATGCCGAGCAGCGCGCCATAGGCGATCTGCTCAAAGCCGGTGAGGATGGCGCGGGCCGGGTCCGCCGGGTAGGCGGGCAGGTCCGGCAGCCAGAGGGCGAGCGCCAAGGCCAGGGCAGCGGCCAGCAGCGCCTTGACCATGTTGGGGAGGAGGGCGGAGCCGAACAGGGGGGCGGTGAGGAACAGCCCGGTGATGCGCAGAAACGGCCAGAGGAAGCGACCGAACCAGAGCATCACGGTCTGTTCATCTAAGACCATGGCTGATGCACCAGAATGGCCGCGTGCAGGATGAAGTCCCGCGCCAGCGCCTCGAACATCGCCACCGCGCCGAAGCCGCCAGTGACGGCGAGCCCGGCCATGGCGATGGTTTTGGGCAGCAGCGCGAAGGTGGCATCCTCGATCTGCAGCGCAGATTGGATGATGGCGGTGATGATGCCGACCAGCAGCAGCACTGCCACGCAAGGCCACAACGCCGCCAGCGCCAGCGAAAAGGCATGTTGCAGCAAGTGCAGATAAAGCGGCATCAGCCGAAACTATTGGCCAGCGTGCCCAAAACCAGCACCCAGCCATGGATGGAGACAAAGACCAGCAATTTCAGCGGCAAGGAGATCAGCGTGGGCGAGACCATGATCATGCCCAGCGACATCAGGATGGAGGCGACCGCGAGATCGATCAGCACGAACGGGATATAGACCAGAAAACCGATCTGAAAGGCCGTCTCCAGCTCCGAGGTGGCGAAGGCGGGAACCAGCACGGTGAAGGGTACATCGCGCGGCGCGGCATAATGCTGGCCCGAGAGATCGACGAACAGATGCAGCGGCGCCTTGCGGGTTTGGGCAAGCATGAAATCGCGCTCCGGCGGCTGCGCGGCGGCGATGGCCTCGGAGAAGGTGATCTGCCCGGCGAGATAAGGCTGCAAGGCCTTGTCCTGCTCCTGCTGGATGACGCCGCGCATGACGAAGACGGAGAGCGCCAAGGCCAAGGCCGCCAGCACCATGTTGGGCGGCGTGGTTTGCAGCCCGATCGCCTGGCGCATGATGGAGAGGACGATGATGATGCGAGTGAAGCTCGTCATCAACAGGATCAGCCCGGGCAGGAAGGCGAGCGCGGTGATGACCAGCAGGCTCTGCACATCCAGCGAGTAGGCTTCACCGCCATTCTTCGCGAGCGTGTTGACGATGGTGAGCCCCGCCGGCGCGGCATGCGCGGCGCCCGCCAGCAGCAGCGGCGCGGCATAGGCCAGGGGCCTATTCATCGGCATCGAGCCGGCTGAGCAGAGCGATGCCGCCGCGCCCGACGCCAAGCAGCAAGACCTGGCCGCCCGCTTGCGCGATGACGAGACTTTGCTGCCCGCCCAGCGCCCGGGCGGCAAGAATGGCGAGAGGCATGTTCGCCGCCGCCGGCGCGGCCCTGGCGCGCAGACGCCGCAGCAGAAAGGCGCCCGCCGCGAGGCAGCCCAGGAGGATCAGTAATGTCGCGATGGTGGAAGCCGCAGCGGAAATTGTTTCCGTGCCCATTTTGGCTCAATCCTGTTGCACGATGTTGGTGATGTAGGCGGCGGTGAACGGGTCCGGCGGGGTGAAGCCGGCATTTTTGTCCAGCACCTGGTTGGCGAGGGTGACGCAGGTTTTTGTCAGCGAATCATGGGTGGAAGGGTCCATCAGCTGCTTCGCCGTCTGCTTCATCAAAAGCGTGATCGTCTCCGCCTTGATGATCGGCAGCAGCGCGTTGAAACTGTCGATCGCCTTCTGATCCGTGGTGGCGTATTGGATGGAAATCTGCACGAAGCCCTGCCCGGCCTGGGCGCTGGAATCCAGCGGCACGCTCACCACCATATTCTCCAGCGTGCCAAAGAGGAGCGGCTTCGGCGGCGGGGGTTTCGGATGGGCGGGGGGGCTGTGGTGGCCGGTCATTTTCATATAGACCAGCGCACCGCCACCGCCGCCACCCACGAGCACCAGCGCGGCGACCGCGCCGAGAATGATCTTCTTCATCGCAGCTCCTCAAATCGCGTTCAACAATGAATCAAACATGGTGTTGGCGGCGCTGATGGCCTTTGCCGCCGCCTGGTAGGCTTGCTCGTAATTCGTCATCAGCACCGCCTGCTGGTCGCTATTCACCCGGCGATGGTGGCGAGGTTGGTGGTGGCGGCGGTGACCTGCGAGCCTGTCGATGTCGCCAGCGCCTGCGCGGCGGCGGCGTTGGCGCCCAAATCCGTCGATAATCCAACGAAGCTTTGCTCCAGCGTGCCGGAACTGGTGGTTCCGGTCGCGGTCCATAGATTGGCGAGGCGCTGCGCATTGCTGCCGCTGGCACTGCCGCCGGGGCTGAGGCTCAACGTGTCTCCCGCCACCGGCGCGCCGGTGAGTGGCAAATTCCAATATTGCCCGGACGCCAGACCGGACGGGTAGGCCACCGCGACATTGCCGCCATTGCTGCCCAGCGTGCCGCTGGCGATGATGGTGCCGGGACTGGCAAGGGTGGAAACATTATAGGCGCTGGCGGAGGTAAAGGTGAGCAGAAGATTTTGCCCGTAATAGCTGGCCGGCACCACGGCGCTGCCGCTGGCGGGGCTGGAGGTTACCGAATCCGTGCCGACATTGATGGTCCCGGCATTCTTGTTGATAACAGAACCATCTGTTTGCAGCGTCCCGTTGGTCGCGACATAAGGGTCGGCGGCGGCGATATCGTTGGGGGTCGTCGCGGCGACGGCAATGGCATTGGCGGCACCCGGGCGGGATTGACGGTGAAGCTGTCGCCATTATTGGCGGTGCCGGAGATGCTCAGCGCCAGCCCGGCAAAAGCCGGCGGCGTGCCGCCTACAATGTAGCTCTGGCCGTTGGCTTGATCCACGGCGCTCCAGCCGCTTGTGCTGTTGTAGGTCAAGGTGAAGGGCCCGCCATTCGCCGGCAGCGCGGCTTCATTGCTCAGGCTCGCCGTGATGACGGCGCTGCCGCTATTGCCGCCGCTGGGCGCGACGCTGGGCGCCGGGACGGAAAAAATCGGTGTGCCGCTGGTGCCGGTTGGTGTCAGCCCCTGCGCCTGCGCGGTGTTCACCTGCGCTGAAAATACCGCCGCCAAAGCGCTGAGAGATTGCGTCGCCTGCCCGCCCGCGACGATGTTGGCGAGGGTGGCGCCGAGCGATCCATCGGATTCGCCCAGCGTCAGCTTCATCTGGTTATTGCCGGCGGTGAGCGTGGTTTGGCCGTTCGCGTTTTCCGCCAGCGCCAGCGCCTGCACGCCGCTTTGATCCACCAGCACGGTGCCGCCCGTGGCCACCACCACCCCGCCATCGCTTTGCGGGATAATATTCACCGGCAGATATTGTGACAGCGCGTTTAACGCGGAATCACGCTGGTCCAGCAGACTCGGTGAATTTGGCGCGGTTTGCAGGGATTTGTTCAAAGTGCTGAGCTGCTGCAAAATCTGGTTGGCGGCGGTGACATTCGAGCTCAGCCCGGCCTGCTGACCGGAGACGACGCTGGCGATGCTGGTCGCGGCGGTCTGGAAGGTTCCGACGACATTGCCGGCGTCCGACAAAACCGTCTGGCGCAGCGCGGAACTTGAAGGGCTGGCGGCGAGGCTGCCAATATCGGAGAAAAATTGGTTAATCGCCGTCTGCACATTGCCGTTATTGGTCAGGGCGTTGGAAATGTCGGTCAGCGCCGTGGATTGTGCGCTGGCGGCGGCGCTGGCGCTGTTCGCCGTTCGCAGCTGGGAGGCGGCAAAGCCCGAGGCCGCACGCGTGATCTGCGCTGGCAACACCCCCGCGCCTGGCTGCCCGGCCGCGGCCTGCGCCGTTTGCGCGTTGACGTTTTCAACGGTGTAGCCGGCGGTATTGGCGTTGGCGAGGTTATTGGAAACTGTCGAAATGCCGGCCTCAAATAATTGAAGGCCAGATAGCGCGGCATTAACGGCGTTGGTGAGACCACTCATGGTTGCGCTCCGCTATTCGAAGATGATGCACCGACCGATTGCAGCACCGCGCTCATCAAAGGCGATTGCGCGATTTTCATGATTTTTTCCGCATATTGATCGTCCGTTGCGTAACCGCCAGCTTGCAGGGCCTGCGCGAATCCTGCGACGCTGCCCTGGCCGGTGGCGTTTTGATAGTTGGACTGGATCAAGCCGACATAATCCGAAACGCTGGCGGTGGGGTCGGCATAATCACGAAATGCTGCATCCTGCGCGACGGCTACGCCATTCTGCATTTCATGCGTCGCCCGCAGGCTGCCGGCTTGGCCAGGCCCGGCCTTGATGCCGAACAGATTATGGCCGGGTGCCGCGGCACCCCACCCGGTTTCCAATGCCGTTTGCGCCAGCACCGCCACCGCCGGCACCCCGAGGGCCTGCGCGGCCGCAGTGATTTGCGGCCAGATGGATTTGGCAAAATTCGTCGCCTGATCCAGCTCTTGTTCAGATCCGGGCGTTGGCTGGGGCGCCGGCGCCAACGGGGTTTCATTGACCGGCGCCGGCACCCCATGGCGGCAAGCACGGAAGCGGTTGAGGCGGTAGGAGCCGGGGTCTGCAGCGCCTGTCCGCCAATCTGGCGCTGCGCCGCCTGCAGCAGCCGGGCATCATATTTGCCGAAATCATTCTGCGCGAGATTCCACAGGAACATGCTCTGAAAATCGCTGCCACCCTGGCCCAGCGTGGACGCATCCATGCCGGTTTCATTCAGCGTGCTGAGCATCTGATACCAGAGCAACCCGGTCAGATGCTGCATCGCCTCTTTCTGCGTCGGCCGGGTGGGCGCGGGGTTGGCGGCATTTAGGGCGGTCCGTGCCTCGATCATCATATCACCTTGATGGTTCCGTTGATGGCGCCGGCTTGCTTCAGCGCCTGGATGATGGCGATCAAATCTTGCGGGGTGGCGCCCACTGCATTCAACGCCGCAGCCACATCCTGCAGCGTTGCGGCGCGTGGCAGGTTGATGACCTGCGCCTTGCTCTGCTTGGCGTTGACCGCGGTATTGCGGACACCGACGGTCGAGCCATTGGAAAACGGCCCTGGTTGGCTCACGCTATTTTGCGTCTGGATGGTCACGGTCAGATCGCCATGGCTGACAACGGCCGGGCCCAGCGTGACCCCGGCATTCATCACGATGGTACCGCTTTGCGCATCCACCACGATGGTCGGCGCCTGGCCGACCGGGGTGATCGGCAAGGCGAGCACATTGGCCATGAAGCGCATCGCATCCTGGCCCTGGGCGGAGAGATCGACCTCACCGGGCGAAACGGCTGTGGCCGTGCCCGCATCATAGCGATTAATGACATCCGCGATCTGCTGGGCGGTCTGATAGCTGGGCTGGTTGAGCAGCAACGCGGACGCGCCGTTGATCGCGTAGGTGGCGGGAATCGTCGTGGCCAGGATGGCGCCGCCGGGCAAGGTACCGACTGTCGGCACATTCACGCTGGCGGATGTTCCGCCGGCACTCGCGGCGAATCCGCTGACCAGCAGCGGCCCCTGCGCCTGGGCATAGACAACGCCATTGCCGCCGCGCAACGGGGTTGGCAATAACACGCCACCAGCCAATGACGTTGCATTCCCGACCGCGGAGACGGTGACATCCGCATGCTGGCCGGAATGCGCGAAGGCGGGAACTTCCGCCGTCACCATCACGGAGGCGACATCGTTGGGCTGCATGGTTGAGACATTTGGCAAGGCGATGCCCATATTGCGCAGCATGTTGAGGATGGATTGCTGCGTGTAGGGAACCTGGGTCGTCTGGTCGCCCGTGCCGGGTAGGCCGACAACCAGCCCGTAGCCATAAAGCTGGTTGCTGGGCGCGCCGGCGACGGACACCAGCTGGCCGATGGTCGTCGCATCGCCGGCGGCGAAGGCCTTGCCGCCAAACACCAGGAGAGCCAGGAGAGTTGCGGCGCAGATTCGCATCAGAATGGCGCAATCTTGTTGAGGACGCGTTGCAGCCAAGGCAGCTGATGTGCGCCGTTGATCGGCCCGATGCCGACATATTGCACATTCATATCGGCGACCTGATTCGAGCTGATGGTGGTATTGGCGGCGATATCGTCCGGGCTGGCATAGCCGGTGACGACGATGGAAATCACATTGCCGTTGATATTCACGTTGGTGCGGCCTTCAAGAGTGAGAATGCCATTGGCGTCGACATGGGTGACAACCGCCTCGACCTGACCGGAAATATTATTCGCCGCACTTGCCGCGCCGGTTCCGGTATATTCCTGATCGGAGGTGGCGCCGATGGAAGGAGCGAGGCTGCCGCCATTGATATGGCCAAAGCTCATCGGGATTCCCATGAAACTCGTCATGGAATCGTTGAGCGTTCCGGTCCGTTTCAGAGCGGCGTTGTCGGTATTGCTCGCGGCGCTGCTCGTGACGATGTCGATTGTCACGAGATCGCCCATACGCCAATCGCGCCGCGGCTCGTAAAGTGAGCCCATTGTGGAAGCCGGAAAAATCGACCCGTCCTGCGATGCGAGCGGGGCAAGGCTGCCACCGGAAACGCCGCCGGCTTGACCAGACTGGGCGGCGGTGCCGCAATCGTTTGGCAGCCAGTGAGCAGCAAAACGGGCAGCAAACGTTTCATGCGCCAGCAGCCGCCTGCGCCAGATAGTTGAGCTGATTATCGATGGCGCTGGCCACCTGGGTGCCGAGCTGGTAGGCGCGCTCCGCCGAGATCATGTTCACCATCGACTGCACGACATCGACATTCGAGGCTTCGAGATAGGACTGGTTGACGGAGCCAAGGCCGTTGCTCTGCGGCGCGCCATTGACGGCGGTGCCCGAGGAGGTCGTGGACGCATACAGATTCCCACCCAGCGGCTGCAGCCCCTGCGGATTGACGAAATTTGCAAGCTGGATCTGGCCGATTTGCGAGGCGGTGGAGGATCCAGGCAATGTCACGGAAACCGTTCCATCCGTCCCGATCGTCACCGAGGTGGCGTTGCTGGGAATGGTGACGTTGGGTAGGACCTGATAGCCCGATGAGGTGACGAGCTGGCCCGTGGCGTTGAGCTGAAACGCGCCGTCACGCGTGTAGGCGGTTTGGCCGTTGGGCAGAAGCACCTGGAAATAACCGGAGCCGTTGATCGCCAGATCGAGCGGGTTGCCGGTGCTGGTCAACGCGCCCTGGGTCAAGGTATCCTTCACCGAAGCAACCTTCACGCCAGTCCCGATTTCGAGTCCGGAGGGATAAACGGTCTGGCCGGTTGAATTGGCCCCGGGCTGGATGCCATCCTGGTAGAGCAAGGTTTGAAATTCCGGCGTTTCCGACTTGAAGCCCGTCGTGTTCACGTTCGAGAGATTGTCGGCGATCGTGTTCATCATCGTCTGGCTGGCGGCGAGGCCGGTGGCGATCGTGTCCAATGCGTGGTTCATAATGCGGCTCCAAATTCTGGCATGACGAATCAGCCCTGCGCCAAGATATTATTGAGATCCTGTGAGGTGCTGCTTTGGGTTTTCATCAGGTCCGTCTGCAGCTGATAGGACCGGCTGCTGTCGATCATCTCCATCATCGCGCTGGTGGGATCGACATTGCTGTCATTGATGTAGCCTTGATGCAGCGAGGCTGTGCTGCTCTGGCTTAAATTCGTTCCCGCCGGGGCCTGGTAGAGCGAGCCGCCAAGCGCGCTGAGTTTGCCGGACGGCGTGGCAACCAGGCCGATTCGCCCATAGACTTTCGCATCCCCGCCGGGATTTCCGGCGGCGATGCCAGAGATCGTCCCGTCCTCGCCGATTTGCAGTTTCGTCAAAGGTGGAAGGCTGATCGGCGTACCGTTATTGTCGAGGATCGGATTGCCGGAACTATCCGTCAGCAGACCCGCCGCGGAGATGCTGAGTGTTCCGTTGCGGGTCAGGGCCGTGCCGCTGGGCGTTTGCACCTGCAGCCAGCCATCGCCGGCAATGGCAACATTCAGCGGATCGCCGGTCTGGCGCATCGGGCCTGGTTTCAGATCCGGCCCCAGCGTTTCCACGGCCGCATCCGCCCCCACCGGCGCATTGCTGCCGCTATAGGCCTGCGCATCCGTCACCGCCTGCACGGCTTCATAGCCAGCGGTTTGCGCGTTGGCGAGGTTGCTGGCCACGGCTTGCATCTGCGCGGTAATCGCCTGCAGCCCGGCCATGCCGGTATAGAGGGAATCCGAATACATCTTGTTCTACCTTGTTAGATCTGCACCAGCCTCTGGCTGTCCTGCTGCTCGGTCTGGATCACCGAGGTGTTCGCCTGGTAGGCTTGCTGATACTGAATCAGCGAGACGAGCAGAGAGGAGGTGGAGGCATTGGAAGCTTCCAGCTCGCCACCGGAGAGCGTTCCGGCCTGGCCGCTGCCTGGCGTATTCACCACTGGCTGGCCTGAGCTGTTGGTGACAGCGTAAAGATTGCCGGTGACCGGATTCAACCCCTCCGGATTGATGAAATTGGCAAGCGCGATTTTGCCCGCACTCAGCGTCTGCCCGTTGGAATAGCTGGCTTGCACCGAGCCATCGGCGGAGATGCTGCTGCCTGTGTAATTGCCCGGCGCATAGCCATTATTGGTGATGCCGGCGACGGCGAAACTCTGCGCCGCCAAGGTGGTGCCGGTGAAATTCATCGCGATATTCGATGCAGCCGCGCCATTTCCCCAATTCACCGCCAAGGTGGCGGGACTGCCGGAGGTGAGCGTGCCCGAGGTGGAGAAGCCCAGCGTCGTCAAATTCTGCGGCGTGCCAACATTCGTGCCGTTGGCCAATTCGGGCTGGGCGTAAACCGTCCAGCTCGGCGTGGCGCCGCTGGTCGCGGGCTGGTTCTGCACCAGGTAAAACTGCACGCGATTGGCATTGCCCAGGGAATCGTAGGTGACGGCGGATGTGCTCTCGCTATAGGTGGTCGGGTCCGATGGGTTGAAGGTCGTGGTGGAGGGAATCGTCTTGTCGCCGGAATTCAGATTCAGCGTCAGTCCGAGCGTGCTGGTGGCGTTGGCGGCGACGGCCCCGGTATTGATCGTTATCGGCCCAGCGTATTGCCCTGCACACCATTAACCGTCGCGTAGCCCAATAATTTGGAGCCGTTCAGCGTTTCCAACTGGCCCGATGAGCTGAGCTGAAATGCGCCGTCGCGGGTATATTGTTGCGCGCCGTTGCTGGAGACGATGAAATAGCCATTGCCTTGGATCGCCGCGTCCAGCGAATTGCCCGTCGAGGTCAGATTGCCTTCGGTCAGATCCGTCGACATGCCTTCCAACGACGAGCCGATGCCTGGCGTATTGGTGGCGTTGCTCGGATAAATATCCTGGAACAACGCCGTTTGGCTTTTATAGGCCGTGGTGTTGGCATTGGCGAGATTATTTGAAACGGTGTTGAGCCCCGTCTGGGCGCTTGTGAGGCCTGATAAGGCAGTTTGCAGTGTCATGAAGATGCTCCCAGAACAGTTTGAACGGAAGAAATGGGCAATGCGCTGGCGCTGCCGGCGACATCCAGGCTTGGTGTGCCGTTGGTAAGATTGACGCCCTGGACATTGTAAACCGTGTAGGGCGTGGCGGAGATCGGCACGCCGCTGGCGCTGGCGGCGCTGATCTGATAGCTGTAGCTATCGCCGGCGGTGCCGCCTGTCCATTTAAAGCTTTGCTGTCCCGCTGGCAGCGCCCCCAGATTCATCGTCCCCGCGACACTGCCATTGGCGTTAAGAATGGTGACATCGGTATTGGCGCTGGCGCTCGGTAGGTTGAACGCGCCGGTGGCGCTACCCGTGCTGTTTGCGAACAGGCTGTTGCCGTTGACCGCCACCAGCCGCCCCACCAGCGCCGAAGCCTGGGCCAGCTGAGCGGCGCCATTCGCGGTTTGCAAACCCGTGAGGTTGGTATTGAGCTGGTTGATGCCATCCACGGTCGAAATCGCCGCGAATTCCTGTGTCATCTGCGTCGGGTCGGCGGGTGAGGTTGGCGATTGATATTTCAACTGCGCTGTCAGGAGTTGCAGGAAATCATTCTGCGTCAGGCTGGCGGCGCTGCCGGATGAGGCCGTGCTCGCGGTGGTCGAGGCGGCGACCGAGGCGTTGGAAATGCCGCTGGTGCTGGTGCTGGGCGAGGTCATGCTGGTCATCATGTCACCTGAAAGCTGTTGATGATTTGCTGATCGATCCGCGTGGATTGTTGGAGCAGCGCGACCGAGGCCGAATAGGAATTCGTGCTGTCGATCATGTTCACCATCTCATCGACCGGTGAGACATTCGAGGAGGTGACATAGCCTGAGGCATCCGCGTAGGGATTGCCTGGATCGTATTTGCGCGTCGGCGGTGCGTTGCTTTGCACGCTGGTTAAGACCTGCACGCCGAGCGGGGGAGTGGCGCCATCCATCTGCGTCGCATCCACCACCGGCGCCGCCTGGAAAACCAGCTCCTGCGCCCGGTAAGGCTGCGCGCCTGGCGCGGCGATGGAGGAGGCATTCGCGAGGTTCGAGGAAATCGCGCTGAGCCGTTGATCCTGCGCCGCCAGGGCGCTGCCGATGATTGAGAAAACACCATTGCCCATGAGATGAACCGCCTTTAATTGCCGCTGGGATTGGGACGCAGCGCGGTGACCAGCGCCGTGGTGGATTGATGCAGGAACGTCGCGGCGGCTTGCATCTGCTCGCCATTCTGCACGGCCTCGATACGTTCATTATCGAGCGAGACATCATTGCCATTCAGCCCGACCACGCCATCCATGCGATATTGCGCACCGGCATCCTGCCCCTCGCCTGCGCCCAGGCTGCTGGCCAGGGCAGAGTCAAAGGAGATATCGACCGCCTTGTAATTCGGCGTATCCGCATTGGCGACATTATTGGCGATGAGATCCGCGCGCTCCTGCCGGACATTCAGCACGGCGCCATAGAAATCCAGAAATCCTGCCTGCATCATCAGCTTCCTTCATTCCACCGACGGGATCACGGCATTTGCCGCCCCATTCGGGCTTCAGGAAGAGATCTATCCGGGTGGGATGAAGAAATGGTAAAAACAGGCCTGATCCTGCCTGTCCTGTATCCATCCCTATATTCGAATTCCACGGCGCCGGATTTCCTGGCGGCGCCGATCTTGGCAAAAAAAAAGTGCCCAGAGGCACTTTTTTCTGGTTCAGGCCGCTTGCCCTTTCAAGCGTTGCAACACCTCCTCATGCAGGCGGCGCTGATCCTCGCTCACATAAAGCGCCGCAAGATCCGCGGAAGCAAAATGCGTGCCCGGGGGCATCTGCGCATCGGACATGCGCTCCAGCGCCACAATCACGCAATCAGCGATCTGCTTGGCGAAATCCTGCCGCTGCGCCTCGACAAAGGCGAGATGGTCCAGCTTGCGGCGGATTTCGGCGATCTCGCTGATCGCCTCATTGCGTTCGCGCTCCACCACCGGACTGGCCTGCGGCGATTGCCGATTAATATCGGCCAGCAATCCGGACAGCCAGGACAGCAAGGCCGAGGTCCGCCAAAGCAGATCAAACGCGTCGCTCGCATCCATCTTGTCGCGTAAATGCGCAACCTGCTCGGCCAGGATGGCACAGACCAGCTTTTCATTTGCCTCAGCCATCCCGTTCATGTCCGATCTCCTTTATTTTACCGGGCAAAGCTGCTTGACGACGGATAAAAGCTGGTTCGGCTCCGCCGGCTTGGTCAGCCAGCCCGAGGCCCCGGCGGCCCGCGCCTCGTCGCGCTTGCGCCCGCCTGATTCCGTTGTCAGCACAATGATCGGCGTGAAGCGCGCGGAAGCGATCTTGCGGGCTTCCTTGATGAAGCCGATGCCATCCAGCTCCGGCATGTTCAGGTCCGTCAGGATCGCCGCCGGCTTCAACCCCCCGCTCAGCTTGGTGATTCCCTCGCGCCCGTTCATGCCGGTCTCGACCTCATAACCCGCTCCTTTCAGGATATGTGACAGACTCATCACCATTGTGGCGGAATCGTCGAGAACAAGAATAATCGGCATGAGAACGGCGCTCCAATCAGCTATATTTGCGCAGGGTCGCGACAGAATGGCTGGGAAGTGTTGAGAGGCGGTTAAAGCGACAAGAAAAATCGCCCGCGCCGATTTTAAGAATTGATTAGGCGTACGGATTTAATCGTGCGGCATGAGCAAAGTTTTCCTGATTTCCGAAAATAAATTTCCCCGGCGCGGGCGGCGGCCGCGCTGAGGCGGCGCGGGCGATCCCGCCCCGCGCCTCTCCCGCTTTTATCCTCGGTCCATAAAGGAGCTGTTTGATGATCTCAACGATTCTGGGGCAGGGCGTGGCCGCCGGCGCGCGCGCGTCGGCCGCGACCGCACCGCAGCCCGGACATTTTCTGTCCCTGGTCTCGGACGCGCTGCAACATGTCAGCGCCAGCCAGCAGGCGGCCACGGCGGCGGAGGCCGGCTACAGCGCCGGGCTTCCGGGCGCCACGCTGGGCAAGGCGCTGGTGGCGAGCGACCGGGCGGATGTGGCCTGGAACGCCACCGTGGCGGTCCGCAATGAAATTGTCTCCGCCTATCAGGCGGTGATGAACATGCAGTTCTGATCGATGGAGCGGGCGCGCGACATGTTGGCGCGGGGGCGGGCGGCGGCGGCCAGGCTGCCGAAGCTGCTTTGGGCGGCGGGCGGCGTGGTGCTGCTTTCGCTCGGCATCGTCGCCTGGCTGGAACTGTCCGGGCCGCCTTATGCGGTGTTGAGCGAGGGGCTTTCGCCGGCGGATGGCGGCAAGGTGATCGCGCAGCTGCAAAAGCTCGGCATTCCCTATCAGCTGCAGGCCGCCGGCAACGTGATTCTGGTGCCCGCCCCGCAGCTGGCGCAGGCGCGGCTGCAGCTGGGCGCGGCGCAGGTGCCGGGCTCGAACACGCAAGCCGCCTGGACCCAGCTTGAAACCGCGCCGATGACGACCTCCGAGCGCGCCCAGAGCGCGATGGCGACCCAGGCTCTGGAACTCTCCTTGCAACAATCCATCCAGCAGCTGGCCGGCATTCGCAGCGCGCAAGTGTTCCTGGCGCTGCCACCGGAAACGCCGTTTCTGGCGGACCAGCCCAAGCCCGCCGCCTCGGTGGTGCTGGATGCCGATCCCGGCCAGGCCGCCAGCCAGGCCGAGGCGATCGCCCGGCTGGTCGCCGGCGCGGTGCCGGGCCTGGAGGAGACGGGCGTCACCGTGGTCACCACCGCGGGCACCACGCTCTACCCCCCTCCGACAGCCTGACCACCGGGGCGCAATTCGCCACCGTCTCGCAGGTCGAGGCCGGGGCGGCGGCGCGTGTCGCCGGGCTGCTGATCCCCTTGGTGGGGGCCGGGAATTTTCAAACCGATGTGTCCGCCCAGCTGGATTTCACCCGCACCCATATCCAGCAGACCAGCTACGGGCCCACCCATCTCGTGGCGCATTCGGACAGCAAGCAGAGCACCCAGACCGGGCCGGATAACAGCGCCATCGGCATTCCGGCGCGCTCTCCAACGAGCCGCCGGGGCAGACCAGCGCCGGGGCCGCCGGGGCCAGCGCCAATGCGAGCGCGAGCACCACGGCCAGCGCCGCCCCCGGCACGAGCGGCGCGCCCGCCAGCAAGCCGACGCTGCCCAGCAAAAGCAGCGACGATCTCGATCAGAGCTTCGTCAATGACCAGACCCAGGCGGATATCACCAAGCCGGATTGGGCGGTGAAGGGGCTCGCCGTATCCGTGGTGCTGAACCAGGCGGCGCTGCCGAAGGGCTTGACCACCGAGCAGGTGAAGGCCGCGATCGCCGCCGGCTTCGCCTATCCGAATGTCAGCGTGAATGTGCTGGCCTCGCCCTTCCAGAAGCCGAGCGGTGGGCTTGCGGCGGCACCGCTGGCGGCGGCGGCCAATCCGGTGGCGCATGCGCTGCTGGAGGTGGTGGCGGCGCTGGCGCTGCTGTTCGGGCTGGCGCTGCCGGCGGGGCGGCGCTTGGCCAATGTCAATCTGAAAACGCTGATCCCGCCGCCAGCGCCCGCGCCGCTGCCGCAGCGGCCGCTGCCGGTGGTGGTGCCGCCGCGCGATTTCACCGAGCTGCGCGACCAGGCGGCGGAAAACATACCGGGCGTCGCGCGGCTCCTGCAAAGCTGGGCTGAAGAAAATGACTGAACAAAGCACGGATCTTGCATTGTCCAACGGTTTGACCGGGCCTGAGCGCGCCGCGCTGGTGCTGCGCGAGCTGGGCGAGGAAACCGCCGCCGCGGTGATGAAGGAGATGGACGAGCTGACCGTCGGCCGAATTTCGGTGGCGATGTCTAATCTCAAAGGCGTCAATGCGCAGCTCCGCGAGGACATCATGCTGTCCTTCGCCTCGGATCTCGGCATCACCAGCATCGGCGGCGACAGCATCAAATTTCTCAGCCGAGTGCTGGTGAATGCGCTGGGCGAACCGCAGGCGAAGGAGATTCTGGACCGGCTGCGCCGCAATGACCGGCGCTCCAGCTTCCAGCTGCCGCCAAATACCGATGCCCGGACGCTGGCGATGCAGATGATGCATGAGCGGCCGCAGACCATCGCGCTGCTGCTGGCGCATATTCCGCATGATATGGGGGCCAATCTGCTGACCTACCTGCCCGAGCCGCTGGCGGCGGAGGCGCTGTATCGGTTTTCCAATCTCGATGTCGTCTCGCCCAGCGTGGTGAAGGAGCTGCGGGACATGCTGGAGGAGCTGGCGATGCAGACCGGCACCGGCGGGCGGCGCGTCACCAATCTCGGCGGCGCGAAGCAGACGGCGGAGATTCTCAACCATTTCCCCTCGGCCATGTCCGACACCGTGCTCGCCGCGATCGACCAGCGCGACAGCAAGACCGCCGAGAAGATCCGCGAAAATCTCTTCACCTTCGTCGATCTCGGCAAGCTGACCGACCGCAATCTGCAGCTGCTGCTGCGCGAGGTGCCGGCGGACAAGCTGGCCCCGGCGCTGCGGCTGGTCGAGCAGGATCTGCGCGACCGGTTCTTCACCAATCTCTCCGCGCGGCAGACCGAGGTGCTGAAGGAGGAGCTGAGCGGCGGCCCGCCGATCCGCCGTTCGGACGCGCTGGCGGCGCAGAGCGAGATCGTCGATGCAGCGCTGCGCCTGGCCGCCGAGGGGCGCATCACCATCAGCGCCACCGAGGAGATGGTGTGATGGGCGATGCTGTGATGCCGATGGCCACGCCGATCTCGATGACGAAGGCGAGCGCGCCCCCCCCAACAGCCCGGGGGTGGCGGATCAAGCGGCCTGGGCGCAGAGCCTGCAGGCGGCGCAGCAGGACATGGAGGCACCGTCAGCGGGCACCGGCGCGCCCGACGCCGCCGCGTCCGACGCCGCCGCGCCCAGCAACGCCGCTGCCACGCCCGCGCTGCCCCGCGCCGCTCTGCCCCTCCCGGCCGCCAACGCCGCGCCTGCCAAGCCCAAAGCCGCGCGCGCGCGCGCGCCGCAAGACGCGCAGGCGGCGAGCGAGGCCAGCCCGCCAAGCCCCCGGAAAGCGGCGCGCCAGGATGCGGTGGCGCCGCTCACAATCCCGCTGGCTGATCCAGCGACGCAGCAGCCATCCGCCGCCGTGGCACCCGCCACCGGCCCGCAGGACAGCACAAGCGCGATCGGTACGCGACATGGCGTGACGCCCTCCAGCATGGATGAACCGGCCGCCATCGGACTGCCGGACAAAGCCGCCGCGATTGATACGCGGCATGGCGTACAGCCCTCCAGCACGGATGAACCGGCCAGCGGGAAGGGCAGCGCCAAGGCCATCGCCGGCGTCGGCCTCCATACCAGCACCAGCGCCAGCATCGGCACCGGCATGAGCGCCAAAGCCGCTTCGGCTGAGCCCCCCGCGCAAGGGGACGGCGGGGCGGCCTCGCCCGTTATGGCCAGCGCGAGCGCGCCTCCCCTCATCAGCGACGGCAAGGACGCCAAGCCGGCCGCGAAGGCGCCGGGCGCCAGCCTCGCGCCAGCCGCCACCGGCGACGCGACCACGGCAAAAAACATTGCACCGGCTGCCCCGCGGCCTGGCTCTGGCACGCCCGGTCCCGTGCCTTCCGCCGTGACGCCCCGCGCCGCCAGCGCCGCACCAGCAAAATCAGGTCCAGCAAAATCCGGTCCTGGCGCGGCCTCCGCGTCCGCGCCTGGCTCTGCCCCGGCGAGCACGGCCGCCTTGCTGGCGGTCAGGGAGGCGGCCGCCACGGCTGCCATCACCAGCCCCGCCCCGCACGCGCAAAATGCCGCCTCCGCGTCCAGCAACAGCGTCTTGGGGCCTGCCTCCGCCCTGCCAATGGCCGCCCCCGGCATCCAGCCCGCCACTATGGCAGCAAACATCATGGCGGCAACCACCAGCCACGCCAGCGCCAGCCCGGTTCTGGCCGCCGGCAGCGCCACCGCCCTGGCCGCCACCGTCACCGCCCTGCACCAGGCCGGGCAAAGCGGCGCGGTGCTGCGGCTGGATCCGCCAGGGCTTGGCCATCTCTCCGTGCAGGTCGGGCTGGGGGCGCAGGGGCAGGTGAATTTACTGTTCGTGCCCAGCACCGCGGATGCGGCGCAGGCGCTGCAATCCGCCCTGCCCGGCCTGTCCGGCGCCATGGCGCAATCCGGCCTCACGCTGGGCCAGGCGCAGGTGGGCGGCCAATTCGCGCAAAGCGGCGGGCAGAGCGGGCAGCACCAGCAACGCGCCCCGCAACAGCAGGCCAGCGCCCCGCAGCCCAGCAGCGACAACCCGCCGGCGAGCGGCCTGAGCGCCTATGCTTGACGAAAACGCCGATGTCGAGCTGCTCGATCTGCTCGACCCGATGCGTGCCCCGCTGCTGCGCTCCATTCTCATGGAGACGCTGGCGGACCGGTTCATGCGCCAGATCGCCTTCGCTTTGTTCCAGCGCATGCGCCATTCGGTGCAGGTTCTCTCCTGCATCCAGAATGTGATCTCGCATGAATCCGCCATGTCCGCTTTGCCGGAGGTGATGCTGGCGGGCATCTCCGAACTCACCCCGTTGCGCGGGCGGATGCTGCTGGCGATCGATGGCGATCTGATCGGCGCGATGGTGGATGCGATGTGCGGCGCCACCGCCGCGCATCCGTTCGAGCGTTACGAGCTTTCCGCGCTGGAGACGCGCGTGGGCAAGCAAATGATCGACCTCGCCTTCGCCACCATCACCGACACCTTCGCGCCGGTGGTGCCGATGCAGCTGGAGGCCCTGGCTTATGAGAACGCCACCGGCATGCTCGCCATCGCCGATGGGCAGGATTGGATGATCGCCGTCACCGGCATTTTCGAGACCGAGCTGGGGTCGGGCACCATCCGCGTCATCGTCCCCTACTCCGCCTTCGAAACGCTGGAGGCGAAAATCGCCACCCAGTCCGGCCTGCTGGGCGGGCGCGGACCGGACCAGAACTGGACCAGCGGCATCGAGCTGCTGGCCGATACCACCAGGCTGGCGCTGAGCTTCGAGCTGGCCCGGGCGGAGGTGCCGCTGGCGGTGTTTCAGGCGCTGCAGGCGGGCGACGTGCTGCCCTTCACGCTGTGGCCGCATGCGGTGGCGGTCTCCGGCGGGGTGGATCTGTTCCTGGCCGATTACGGCCAGCAGGACGGTTATGTCTGCTGCCGGGTGCGCGCCGAATCAGATGAGGAGGAGAGTGAAATGAGCGAGCAGACAGAACGCGTCACCGGGGCGGAGAAACTCGTCGAGACCGAGCGGGTGGAGTTGGAACGGCTGCAGGCGCGCGCCGGCGGCGCGCCGGCGATTACCGCCAAGGCGGTGCTGGACCGGGTGCAGGTGGCGGTAACGGTGGAACTCGGCCGCACCCACATCACCGTGAAGGATCTGCGCGCGCTGCGCCACGGGCAGATTTTGCAGCTGGACCAGATGATCGGCGAACCTTTGGCGATTTACGCGAACGGCCAGAAGCTCGCTTATGGCGAGGTGGTGGCTGTGGCGAATGACCGCTACGGCGTGCGCGTGACCGCCCTGACCGAGGACGTGCCCGCGGAGGAGGAGCCGGCGCCATGAGTGCGGCCAGCGTGAATAGCGGCGCCTGGCTGGCCTTCGCGGAACTGGCCGGGCCGGTGCTGCTGCTGATGCTGGTCATCGGGCTGGCGGTCGGGCTGGTGCAAACCGCGACCCAGGTGCGCGAAGCCTCGATCCCGTTCGTGTTGAAGCTGGGCGGGCTGGCGGCGCTGATCAGCGCCGGCGGCACGCTGATGCTGGGTGGCATCGAACGCTACAGCACCGCTTTGTTCCACGCGATTCCGGGATTGCTGCATGGCTGACGCCAGCGCCGCGCCGCGCCCCGGGCTGTTGAGCCCGAGCCAGCTCTCCGGCCCCGCCATCATTCTGATGGTGCTGGTAATGCTCGCGGCGCCGCTGCCGCCGGCCGCGATCTCGTTTCTGTTCGCGCTGAATATTTCAGCGGGGTTGGTGATTCTCGGGGCCTCGCTCTATATCGGCTCGCCGGCGGAGTTTTCCTCCTTTCCCTCCATCCTGCTCGCCACCACGCTGATGCGGCTGGCGCTGAATGTCGCCACCGCGCGGGCGATTCTGCTCAACGGCTATACCGGGCCGGGGGCGGCGGGGCATGTGATCGAGGCCTTCGGGCAATTCGCGGTCGGCGGCAATTATGTCGTCGGCGGCATCATCTTCGCCATTCTCATCATCATCAATTTCGTCGTCGTCACCAAGGGCGCCTCGCGCGTGGCGGAGGTTTCGGCGCGTTTCATGCTGGATAGTCTGCCCGGGCGGCAGATGGCGATCGATGCCGAGATCAATGCCGGCATCCTCTCCGCGCAAGCGGCCGAGCGCCGGCGCGACATGCTCCGCCGGGAGGCGGATTTTTTCGGTGCCATGGACGGCGCCTCGAAATTCGTGCGCGGCGATGTGGTGGCGGCGATGATCATCCTGGTCATCAACATGCTGGGCGGGCTGGTCATCGGCACGCTGCAATATGGGCTGCCGATCGGCGATGCCGCGCGCACCTACACGCTGCTGACCGTGGGCGATGGGCTGGCGGCGCAGATCCCCTCGCTCACCATCTCGGTCGCCGCCGGTCTGGTCGTCACCCGTGTCGCCACCGGCGAGGATATTGGCGGGCAGATCAAATCCCAGCTGTCGAAATATCCGCAGGCGCTGGCGATCGCGGCGGTGATCACCACGGCGATCGGGCTGGTGCCGCAAATGGCGCATATCCCGTTTCTGCTGCTGGGCGGCGCGCTGGGGCTCGCCGCCTGGCGGCTCTCCCGCGCCACGCCGGACGACGCCGCCGACCAGCCCGGCGCCAAGCAGAGCGAGGATGCCAAGCCGGAGGTCAAGCCGGACAGCCTCACCGATGTCTCCGGCGTTGACCCGCTGGGCATGAATATCGGCTTTGCCCTGGCGCCGATGGTGGGGGCGGGCGAGGGCAAGCTGCTCGGCCGGCTCACCGCCGTGCGCCAGCGTTATGGCCGCGCCATGGGGTTTCTGGTGCCCGCCGTGCATATTCGTGATTCCGCCGAGCTGCCGGCGCATAGCTATCGCTTCACATTGCGCGGCGCGGCGATTGCCGGCGGCGAGGCCTGGCCCAGCCAGTGGCTCGCCATTGAAGGCCCGATGGTGGTGGAGAAACTCACCACCGGCCGCGCGGTGAAGGACCCGGCCTTCGGCCAGAATGCGGTGTGGATCCCGCATGGTGCGATCCCGCAGGCGGAGGAGCTGGGCTACACGGTGGTGGACGCGGCCAGCGCCATCGCCACCCATTTCGCCGAGGTGCTGAAGCGCTATGGCGCCGAGCTGCTGGGCCGCCCGCAGGTGGAAGGGCTGATGACCAGGCTGGCGGAAACCACGCCGCGCCTGGCTGAGGATTTGCGGGCGGGGCTGTCCGTCGGGCTGGTCCGCCAGGTCTGCCAGGGGCTGCTCGCCGAAGAGGTGCCGGTGCGCGATTTCGAGCGCATTGCCGAAGCCCTGGTGGAAGGCAGCGATAGCGGCCAGAAGGACCCGGAAAAATTGCTCGCCTCGGTCCGGTTGCGGATCGGGCGTTTCATCGTCAGCCAGTTCACCGGGCCGGAGCCGGCCTTGCGGGTGGCGGTGCTGCAGCCGAAGCTCGAGGAGCTGGTGAGCAAATCCCTGCGCAGCGCGCGCGAGGGGGCAAGCGAGGTGGAGGCGGAGATCGCCACCCATCTGCGCCAGGCCGGGGAGCAGGCGGCGAAGGCGATGCGCGCGCGCGGCGCCAAGCCGGTGCTGGTGGTGCAAGGGCCGATGCGCCGCGCCGTGGCGAAATGCCTGAACGGGGTGATCCCGGTGATCGCGCTGGAGGAAATTCCCGAAACGATGAAGCTGCAGGTGGTGCATACCGCGGAGCCCGCCCCCGCCCATGCCTGACCAGAGCCCGCCCGACCATAAAGCCCTGACCTCACTGTACGGCGACTGGATCAAGCGCATGGCGCTGCTGCTGAAAGCCCGCATGCCCTGGGCGGATCTGGACGAGATGCTGCAATGGGGCGCGGTGGGGATGATGGAAGCCTCGCAGCGCTTCGATCCGTCGCATGGCGTGGCGTTTCAGGCTTTCGCGTCGCGGCGGATCAAAGGCGCGATGATCGATGGGCTGCGCCGCGAAGGGGCGCGCCGGCGCGACGAGGCGGTGCTGGCGCCGGAGGTGATGGAAAACACCGTGCAGGAGGATTCCTACGGCCAGGTGGACCCGCTCTCCCTGCTCGCGCGGACCGACAATTACACGCTGCTGGTGGCGGCGCTGAAAACCTTACCGGAATTGGAATATCGCATCCTGGCGCTGCATTTTTACAACGACCTTAATAATCGGGAAATCGCGGCGGTGTTGGATATCAGCGAGGGCTATGCCTCGCGGCTGCGCAAGCGCGCGCTGGAGCTGCTGGGCACCCACATGAATGCGGCTCAAAGCGGAGAGACCATGCCTTGATCAACCTCGTCACGCTGTTTCTCGGCATTCTCGTCGTCGTTGGTGGCGCGCTGTCGGATCATGTGCCGATCGGCTCGCTGCTCAATCTCACCGCCTTCATCATCGTGATGTGCGGCTCCGCGTCCGCCTGCGCGCTGCAATTCGGCTTTGGCGCGTTCGGAAAATGTTTCAAGGCGGTGATGTGGATTGCCAAGCCGCCGCGGATCGATCTGCACGCTTATATCGAACAGGTGGCGGAATGGTCGGCCAAGGCCCGCGCCGCCGGCACGCTGGCGCTGGAGGCGGAAATTCCGAACATCGCCGACGATTTTCAGCGCCAGGGCCTACAGATGATCGTGGACAACACCCCGCCCGAGGAATTCGCCGCGATGCTGACCGCCGCCGCCGAGCAGAAGGATCATGCCCAGGAACTGCCTGGGCATTTCTGGGAGGCGATCGGCGGCTATTCCCCCACTGTCGGCGTCATGGGCGCGGTGATGGGGCTGATCCATGTGATGATGGAGCTGAACCATCCGGAGTTGCTGGGCGCTGGCATCGCCACCGCCTTTATCGCCACCGTCTATGGTGTCGGCTTCGCCAATCTGATCGCGCTGCCGCTGGGGGCGCGGCTGAAGGCGATCAGCAAGGAGCTGGCGCAGGAGCGTGTGGTCGTCATTCAAGGGTTCATCCTGCTGGCGGAGGGCAAGCCCGGCATCATCATTCGCCAGACGCTGAAGAATTTCCTCCATGAGGAGAAAAGCAAGGCCAAGGCGAAAGACGAGACCACGGAAGCGGCGCCGGACGGCGCCTCGCAGGCGGCCTGACCATGGCGCTGCTGCCCCGAAAAAGAAGAAAGAGGAAGGCCACGCCAATCACGAGCGCTGGGTGATCTCCTATGCGGATCTGGTGACGCTGCTACTGGCGACCTTCGTGGTGCTCTATGCCTCCTCCACCCGCAATCATCACAAGGAAGACGAGATCGCCATGGCCTTCATCCAGGCATTTCATGGCAATCCACCGGCGATCGTGGAGCCGCCCTCGGGGTCGCGCGGGGTGTTGCAGCATAATGTCTCGCCGATTCCGCAAAGGATCGAGGCACCGCCACGCGCCGCCACGAAACTGCCGCAGAGCATGACCAAGCAGCTCGATGCAGAAATGAAAGCCCTGCAGGCGCTGCAAATGCAATTGCAAAAGGTCTTTCAGCCGATGACGGATGCGCATGAGGTCAGCATGACCAGCACGCCGCTGACGCTGACCATCCAGCTCGATGCCTCGGTGCTGTTCGATTCCGGCGCCGCGACGCTGAAGCCCGCCGCCGCCAGCCTGTTGGCCAAGGTCGGCACCGGGCTGACCCATCTGCCTCCTGGATTCCGCGTCACCGTCGAGGGCTATACGGATAACCAGCCGATCTCCACGGCGCAGTTTCCCTCCAACTGGTCGCTCTCGGCGGAGCGCGCGGTCGCCGTGGTGTCGCTGTTCGCCGCCAATGGCGTGCCGGGCAACGCGCTGGCGGCGGAGGGGTTCGGCGAGTTCTCGCCGGTGGCCAGCAATGCGAACGATGCCGGGCGCGCGCAGAACCGGCGCGTGGTGGTGGTGGTGCATGCGCCGGACCCGGCCGGCGATACCGGCGCCGCGCCCAGCCTCGGCACCATTCCCGGCGCCGGCCCGGCTCCCGGCGCGGGCAAAGGGTAAAGCCCATGGCCAAAGCGAAACCCCCGAAAGCCAGCAAGCTGTTCAGCCCGATCTGGCTCAGCCTGGCGGCGATGACCTCTTGGGCGGCGACGCATGAGCCGGGAAGCTTCGCCAATCCCGGGCTGGTCGGCGCGTGGGGGCTGGGGCGCTGGCGGTGGCGCTGCTGACCCGCGCGGGTCTGGCGCTGCTCGGCCCGCTGCTGAAACTGACCGGCCAAGGGCTGAGGCTGTTGATCGCCGATGCGCGCGGCCCCGACCAGGGCGGGGCTGATCCATGAGCTTCGTGGTGCCCTCACGCGCGCGCAAGGCGGCCTTCATACAGACCGTGCTGGCGCAGGAAACGGCGGACCGCGCGGCCCAGGAGGCGGAGCTGCAGCGCCGGGTGCGGCAAGAGATCGCCAAGCTGCGGGAGGGCGCCCTGGCCGAAGCCAAGGCGGCGGGGCTGGCAGAGGCGCAGGCGGCGCTGGCGGCCGAGCGCGCGCAGCTGGCCCAGGCCTTGGCCGCCTTGCACCAGGCCGGGGCGCAGCTGGCGGCGCCCTTGGCGCAGAAAGAGCAGGAGCTGGCCGGGCTGGTGCTGGAAATGGGGTTTCTGCTCGCCCGCCATATCGCCGGCGGGGAAAGCGGCCAGGCGCGCGCCGAGCTGGCCGGGCTGGTCGAAAGCTTGCTGCGGGAGGCCGCCGCCGGCATGGCGCCGGGGCAAAAATTGCGGCTGCGGCTCAACCCTTTGGATTTCGACGGGGTGGCCAACCTCCCTGAAGCCGCCGGGACCGAGCTGGTGGCGGATGCCAGCATCACCCCCGGCGGCGCCCTGGCCGAGCTGGTCGGCGAGGACGGGGCGGCCGCCGCGCAGTGGGATGCGCGGCTGGAACAACGCTTCACGGCCTTGCGCGCGGCGTTGGCCTTGCCGGGCGAGGCGGGCGCATGATCGCGCTGGACAGCATCCGGGAGCGCACCCAGGCGCGGCTGCGCCATGCCTTGGCGCAGCCCACCATCCATCGCTATGGCCGGGTGCTGCAGGCCAGCGGCGAGGTGCTGCGGCTGGGCGGGCTGGAAGCGCCGGTGGGGGCGCGTTGCCTGATCGAGCAGCAAGATGGCGAGGCGAGCGCGGAAATTATCGGCTTTGACCGCGACAGCCTGCTGGCGATGGCCGAGCAGGGGCCGCGCGGCATTCTGCGCGGCGCCCGCGCGCGGGTGGAGGCGGGGCCGCTGGCGGTGATGACCGGGCCGGCTTTGCTCGGCCGGATACTGGATGCGCGCGGCCAGCCTTTGGATGGCACGGCGCCGCCGCTGCTGGAAACACCCTGGCCGATGCGCGGCCAGACCATCAACCCGATGCAGCGCGCGCGGATCGAAACCCCGTTCGATACCGGGGTGGCCACCCTCAACGCGCTGACCACGCTCGGGCGGGGCATGCGCATCGGGCTGTTTGCGGGCTCGGGCGTGGGCAAAACCACGTTGCTGGGGATGATCGCCCGGCATGCGCGCGCGGATGCGGTGGTGCTGGCGATGATCGGCGAGCGCGGCCGGGAAATCCGGGAATTCATCGAGGATCATCTGGGCGAGGCGCTGGCGCGCAGCGTCGTCATCGCCTCTCCGGCGGATGATACCGCTTTGGCCCGCGCCCATGGCGCGTTTCGCGCCGCCGCCATTGCCGAGTCGTTGCGGGCCCAGGGCCAGCATGTGCTGCTGCTGGTGGACAGCCTGACCCGGCTGGCGATGGCGCTGCGCGAAATCGGCCTGGCGGCGGGCGAGCCGCCGGCCACGCGCGGCTATCCGCCCTCGGTGTTCGGCGCCCTCTCCGCCTATGCGGAGCGCGCCGGCACCGGCGGGCCGGGCCAGGGCTCGATCACCGCCATCCATACCGTGCTGGTGGAGGGGGACGACCATGTCGGCGATCCGGTGGCGGATACCGCGCGGGCGATCCTGGATGGGCATATCGTGCTCTCCCGCGCCATGGCGGAGGCGGCGATCTATCCGCCCATCGATGTTGCCGCCTCGCTCTCGCGGCCGATGCCGGGCCTGGTTTCGCCCGAGCATCTGCGCCTCGCCGCGCGGTTTCGCGGGCTGTGGGCACGAAAGGCGGAAAAGCAGGACATTATCGATCTCGGTGTCTATGCGCCCGGACGCGACGCGCTGCTGGACGAAGCGTTGCAGCGCGCCCCGGCGATGGAAGCGCTGCTGCGCCAGGAGGCGGAAATGCCGGTCGGGTTGGATGAGGCGCTGGCGCGGCTGCGCGCCGTGTTCGGAGAGGCGCCATGAAGCTCGGCACGCTGGAAAAGCTGGATCTGCTGGCCGCCGCCGAGGAGCGCGCCCTGGAGACGGCGCTGAGCCAGGCCCTGCACGCGATGCGGCATCTGGAAGGGCAAAGCCAGGTGCTGGCGGCCTATCAGGCGCGGCTGACGGCGGGCTGGCGGGACGGCGCCGTGATCGCCGCCGCCGAGGCGCAGCGCGCCGGGCTGTTCAGCCTGCGCGCCCAGGATGCCGCGCTGCAGCTGGCCGCCAGCCTCGCCACGGCGCGGGAGCGGGTGAACGAGGCCGCCACCGCGCTGGCCATCCACCGCGCCAAGCGCGAGCGGCTGCGCGCGCGGCTCGACCAAAGCCGCGCCCAGGCGCTGCGCGCCGCCCTGGAGCGCGCCGCGCGCAACCAGCCCCACCGCCCCGCCGCCCCGTTGATCTGAAGGGAATCCGCCATGAATACCGCCTTCTACAGCAATTTCATCGCCAATCTGAGCGCCCAGGAAGCGCAGATAAACACGCTGCAGCAGCAGATTTCCACCGGCCAGGCGGTGCAGACGCCCTCACAGAATCCGGCCGCCTATGAAACCGCGGCGCTGGCCACGGATCAGATCAGCCGGCTCAATAACGACAATACCGCCCAGGCCTCGATCCAGACCCAGCTCGGCGCCGCCAACAACGCTTACAGCGCCACCAACACGCTGCTGGATAATGTGCAATCGATCATGCTGCAGGCGCTGAACGGCAGCACCAGCACACAGAATCTCGGGGCGCTGGCCTCGCAGGTGCAAAGTGCCGGGCTGCAATTGCTGGCGCTGGGCAATAGTGTCGGGCCGAACGGGAATTATCTGTTCGGCGGCTCGCGCAGCACGCTGGCCCCGTTCCAGCCCAATGCCAGCGGCACCATCTCCTATTACGGCGATGGCGGGCAGAGTCAGGCCAGCATCAGCACCGGGCAGACGGCGAACACGCTGGTCAATGGCCAGGTTTTCACCTCCGCCTTGAGCGGGGACGGCATCTCGTATGTCAGTGCCGCCAGCGCCAATACCGGCACCGGGGAGATCCTGCAGCAAGGGCTGGTGAATGCCGGCGCCGCCAACGCCTTCCAGCAGGGCAGCGCCTCGATCACGGTCAGCTTCGCCGTCTCCGCGACGGGCGCCACCACCTATAGCGCGACGCAGGGCGGCAGCAGCTTGGCCACCGGCACGCTGGTCAGCAACGGCACCGGCCAGACCAGCCTGCAGCTGGCCGGGGTGAATTATGAGATCACCGGCCAGCCGGCGAACGGGGACAGCTTCACCATCGCGCCGGCGCGGCCGCAAACCGCCTTCGCGCTGCTGCAACAAATCGCCTCGACCCTGGCCAGCACCACCTCCACCCCGGCGCAGGTGGCGCAAACCCGGCAGATTCTGAATCAAAGCCTCGGCACGCTGGCGCAATATCAGCAATCCGTGACCACCGCGCAGGCACAGAACGGGGTGACGCTGCAAGCCCTCGCCAATGCCTCGACCGGCGATACCACCCAGCAGACCGCGGCGCAGGCAGCCGTCAACAGCGCCACCGGAGTCAACATGCCCGCCGCCATCACCACGCTGGAACAGACGATGACCGCCATGCAGGCGGCGATGAAAAGCTTCGCCAGCGCGCAAAGCCTGAGCCTGTTCAGCTATCTCTGAAAGCGAGTCCCCAAAATGTCGGATGCGATCTTCATCGTCGGCTATTACCGCAGCGGCACCTCGGCCCTTTCCGGCACGCTGGAAAAGGCCGGCGTCAAATTCTACAACGATGCCGATGCCAACGAGCATAACCCGCTTGGCTTCTATGAAATTCCGGAACTGATCCAGCTCGATGTCGATCTCTTCAACCGGCTGGGCGTGGATTGGACGGATGTGCGCAGCCTGCCCGCCGGCTGGGCGGAGCGGCCGGACATGGCCAGCTTCACCGCCCGGCTGGATGAGATTTTGCGCCGGCGCTTTCCCCCGCGCGAACGGCTCTGGGGGCTGAAACATCCGCATCTGTGCCGGACCTTGCCACTTTATGAGCGCGCCGCCCGGCAGGCCGGGCACAGCCCGCATGTGGTGCATATTTTCCGCGACCCCTGGGCGGCGGCGTCCAGCCAGGCGCGCAAGAACGGCCTCACCCGCGCCCATGCGCTGCTGCTCTGGCTCAGCTACGCGACGGACGCGGAACGCCAGGCCCGGCATCTGCCGCGCACCTGGCTCACCTATCAGGAGCTGCTGGCGGACCCGCAGGCGCAGCTGCCCCGCATCGGCGCCGAGCTGGGGCTGACTTTCAAGCGCGACCTGCGGGCCGCCTGCGCGCATCTCAACGGCCAGCTCAACCGCTCGGAAAACCTGCCGAGCGAGGGGCTGAGCCAGCCGCTGCGCCGGCTGGTCGAGGCGACATGGGCGGCGATCCAGGCGCGGCATTTCGACCCGGGGCTGTGGGATGAGCTGACCGAGGAAACCGCTGACCTGGTTGGGTTTCTCAACGAAATCGGGGCCAGCCGGGCGCGCGCGCTGCCGGCCTTCGGCGGCGCCGCGATGGCGGCGGAGGCGCCGCGCGACGTCACCGCAATGCCCCGCCCCAGCGAACGCACGGACGAAGCGGCGAAAGCCCGGCTGCTGGCGATCCAAAATCAAATTGGAGCACTGCCGCGCCTGACCGTGCTGCTCGCCGCCCCCGCCGGGCAGGCGCCGGCGGTGACGCAGAGCCTGGAGAGCTTGCGCGCGCAATGGGCGCCGCCCGCACTCATCAAGGTGCTCGCCGCCGATGCGCTGAGCCTGCCGGGGATCGAAACCATCACCGTCGCGGACGCGCCGGAAGCGATGACGCGCGCCCTCTGCGCCGCCCTCAACGATGCGGCGCGGAGCGCGGATTATGTCGCGATCCTGAATGCCGGCGACATGATCACCCCGGATGGCTGCCTGCGCATGGCGCTGCTGGCGGCGCAAAGCCAGGCGGATCTGCTCTATTCCGACGAGATCGTGCCGCGCGCGGAAGGCGCCTGGATCCGGCAGAAGCCGGGCTGGGATGTCACCCGGCTGCGCCAGGCGGCCTATCTGGGGGACTGGGTCTGGTACCAGGGGGAGGCGCTGCTGGCGGCCGGCGGCTTTGACGAACGCCGCGCCGGGGCCGAGGAATATGATGTGCAGCTGCGCTTCGCGGCCCGCGGGGCGCGGGTGGAGCGGCTGCCGGAAGCGATCTTCATCCGTCAGCCCGGGGCAAAGCGCGACGATATCGCGCCGCAGATTTTCTGCGCCCGCGCCGCCGAGGCGCTGAGCGCGCATCTGGCCGGCGCCGGGCTGGCGGCGGAGGTGCAGAACCGCCAGCATATGGGGTTGTTCCACCATGTCCGTCTCACCCAGGACCCCGGCACCAGCCTGATCATGCTCTGCGACGGGGTGGAGATTCCCCGGCTGGACCAATGGATGACCGGGCTGTTCTCCGGCCCGGCGCTGAGCGGCCCGGTGATCCTCGTCGCCACGGAACGCGAGAGCCCGGTGGGACTTACCTGGGCGAGGTGGCGCGGCGCGGCGCCGAGCTGCAGGGCCAGGTGCTGGCCAGCCTCGCCGACAACCCCGGCGCCGCGCTGGCCCAGGCGCTGGCGCTGGCACCCACCGAGCTGGTGGCGGTGCTGGATGCGCGGATGCTGGAGATCACCCCGTACTGGCTGGAAGGGCTGCGCGCCCGGCTGGCCGACCCCGGCGTGGCGGCGGTGGCGGCGCGGATGATCACGCCGACCAGCGCGGATGGGCGGCAAGGCGAGGTGCTGGGGCCGATCGTGATCGGCGCGGATGCCCGGCTGGGGGCGGGGCATGGGGTGATGGACCCGGGCCCCGGCGGCTGGCTGCTGGTGGACCAGGAGGCCAGCGCCATCACCCCGCCCGGGCTGCTGGCGCGCCGCGCGGCGCTGGCCGCCTGTCATGTCGAGACCGGGCTGGAAGGGGATGCGCTATGGATCGATCTCTGCGCCCAGCTGCGCGCCGCCGGGCACCGCCTGGTCTGGACGCCGGATGTCAGCCTGGTGATGCCAGCCGGCACGCAGGCGCCGGATGCCACCCACCGGTTCCGCGAAGGCGGCGCCGCGGCGCGGGCGCTGCCCTGGGCGGATCCGTATCACCACCCGGCCTTGTCGCTGCATGGCGATCTGCTGGCGGCGGAATTGCAGACCGGGCTGGTGCGCGCCAGCCCGGCGGACCCGGCCAGCCTGCTGCTGACCGGCGAACCCGCCGAGCCCGCGCTCAACGCCGCCCGCGCCCTGCGCCATACCGGGAGGCTGGACGCGGATTGGGCCCCCGGCTTGCCCGGCGCGGCGGATCTCGGCCGGCGCGGCACGCACACATGGGTGCGGATCAATCCGCAGCAGCCGGCGCAGCCTTACAGCCCTGATTATACCGCCCTCTATACCACGCTGCCGGCGCCGGAGGCGCAACCCGCCCTGGCGGCGGCGCGGGAGATTTACGCCACCTCGCCGCAGCTGGTCGCGCATCTGCGCCAGCTGACCCCGGCGCCGATCCCGGTGACGCTCTGGCGCCCGGCGCTCTCCCGGCGCTTCTGGCGTCATTTCGAGAGCGGGACCGGGCTCAACACCAATCCGCGCGTGCTGTGGATCGATGAGGGTATCGCCCCGCTCTGGATGCAGGAGCTGATCGAAGCGACGCTGGAGGAAATCTCCTGGGTGATCGTGGAGCGGCCGGACCATCCTTACCCGAAAGCCTTCGCGCGGCTGGGGGCGCAGGCCAACGAGCAGAGCTGGGCGCAAGCTTTGGCCACGGTGGGGCCGCAGATCATGCTACGCCCGGTGGCGTCGGAGACGCATCACGACCATTACCCCCTGCTGCTGGGCGCGGCCGCCGGCTGCCGGCTGCTGGTGGACCGGCGGCTGGACATGCCGGAGACGCTGGGCGCGCAGGCGCTGCCCAACCGCAAGGGGGATTGGCTGAACGCTTTGCGCGCGGCGACGCGCGACCTGCCGGGGACGCTGCGCGCCGGCGCCAAGGCCCGCGCCGCCGCCCTGGCGCTGCCCGCGCTGGAGGAGTCCCCGCCCGGCTGGGCCGCGCCCGCCATGGCCCGCCTGACCAACACGGCGGAGCAGGCGGCGTGACACGCGCCGCCCTGCTGGCGGGTCTGGCGGGTCTGGCCGGGATCGCGCTCGCCCTGCCGCGCGCCGGCCACGCCGCCCCGGGCCCGACGCAGGACGAGGCGTCATTGCGCCAGGCCGTGCTGCAGGCCGCGCGGGCTTTGGCACCGCCAGGGGCGCAGATCAGCCTCGGCAGCACCGCCGGGGCGCGCGCCATGCCGGCCTGCGCTTCGCCGCTCACGGTCAGCCTCAGCGGGGTGGCGCCTTATGAACAGGCCAAGGTGGAATGCCCCGCCGCGCGCTGGACGCTCTATGTCACCGTCACCGTGGCGCAGAGCGAGGAGGTGGTGGTCGCGGCGCGGCCGATCGCCGCCGGCGCCACGCTCGGCGCGGCGGATCTCGTCCGTCGCGCTTTGCCGGTGCAGGCCTTCGCCGGCCGGCAAATCTTCACCGATCCGACCGAGATCGAGGGTGACAGTGCGGTGATGTCGATCGCCGCCGGCATGGTCATCACCCAGGATGTGCTGCAAACGCCCTTGCTGGTGAAAGCCGGGCAGACGGTGAGCGTGCATGTTTATAGCGGCGGGGTGGAGCTGGCGCTGGATGCAACGGCCGACCAGCCCGGCCATCTCGGCGATACGATTCTGCTGACCAACCCGAAAAGCGGCCGGCGCTTTTCCGCCGAGGTGACCGCCCAAGGCGTATCGCTGCACCTGAACTGAGGCATGGCAAAGAACTAACGAGACGTTATTTATTAAGTCAATTTATCAAGCCCAAAATAGTAAATATTTGACTAATAGATTTTGATTTTTTTCTGCCGGAATCAGCAAAATTCTTTCATTATCTGCATGCAAACTTTTCGGGTCCCGCGCGAATGAATAGGTACGGCAACCATAACCAAGGAGCTTTTGCCTAATGTCCGCCATCGGATCCATCCTCACCAATACCGGGGCGCTGTCGGCGCTCAACTCCATCGCCGCCACCTCGCAGACGAATAATTCGCTGCAGAGCCAGCTGGCCAGCGGCATGTCGATCAACTCTCCGGCTGACAATCCGGCGGGCTATATCACCGCGCAGGGTTTCACCTCCCAGCTCAACGGCCTGACCCAGGCGACCTCCAACGCCAACCAGGGCGTCTCCCTGCTGCAGACGGCGCAGAGCGCCATCGGCCAGCAGATCGGCATCGTGCAGCAGCTCAACTCCATCGCCGTGCAGGCCGCCAACGGCACGCAGACGGCGGCTGAGTCGCAATCGCTGCAAACCCTGGTCGGGCAGCTGACCAGCCAGGTCACCACCATCTCCTCGCAGACTCAGTTCAACAACATCAATCTTCTGGATGGTACCTTCTCCGGCGTGCAGTTCCAGGTCGGCGCGAATGAGGGCCAGACGCTGAATCTGTCGATCGGCAACACCTCCGCCAGCAATATCGGCATGTACGCCACGGCGGCCGGGACCGCCTTCGCCGCCACCGGCACCTCCACCTTCGGCGGCACCTCCTCGGCGGCCGTGAACGCCGCGGCGACCGGCGCCTTCGGCAGCTCGACGGTGACGGTGAACGGCCCCACCGGCGGCTCCGGCACCTTCTCGACCACGAAGAGCGAATCCGCCGCCAACATTGCAGCCGCAGCCACCAACATCGCCGGCAAGACCGGTGTGCAGGCCCAGGCCAGCAATAACTATACCTATGCCACCACGTTCGGCTCCAAGGGGCTGAAATTCTCGATCGAGGCCTCTTCCGCCGCCGGTGCCGCGGGCACGGTGATCGGCGGGGCGATCTCGGTAAACGCCTCCAGCCTTTCGGGCGTCGTCTCGCAGATCAACCAGCAGACCAGCACCAGCGGCATCGTCGCCTCCAGCGCCAGCGGCAAGCTGAACCTGAAGCAGCTGAATGGTCAGAATATCGTGTTCAAGACCGTCGGCACCACGGCGGCGGCGAGCGGCTCGCTGAAGACCACGACCGGCACGGCGGCCGCCATCGTCGCGAATGATCTGCAGCAAGGCCAGGTGCAGTTCCAGTCCAGCGCCGCCTTCAGCGTCAGCGGGTCCGCGAAGCTGGCTGGCGCCGCCTCGCTCACCTCGCTCGCCAGCATCAATGTTGGCACCACCACCGGCGCCAACAATGCCATCAACGTCATCAAATACGCTCTGGCCGGCCTCAATAATCAGGGCGGCCAGCTGGGTGCGGTGCAGCAGCGCCTCACCGCCAACATCAATAATCTGAACACCACCGCCACCAACGTCACCACCGCGCTCAGCGTCGTGCAGGATGCCAACATCCCGCAGGTGGCGAACAAGCTGACGCAGGCGACGATCCAGGCGCAGTCCGGCGTGGCGGCGCTCAAGAACTCGACCCAGCTGCAGCAGAGCTATCTCTCCCTGCTGCCGTAATCGATTGGTTAACCTGGCCGGGGCAAATTGCCCCGGCCAATTCCGTTTCAACCCGGCCATGAAGGTGAACGATGTCGACCGTCTCCTCGCTCAGCTCCGCCGCGATCAACAGCAATATATCCGCCGTCACCAAAAGGCTGGAAGCGCCGATCACGTCGCTCGGCACCCAGGTTGCCGCGGACAAGGCGCTGATCTCCGCCTGGGGCAGCATCAGCGGGGCGATTTCCAGCCTCTCGGACAGTCTGGTTCACATCCAGAACATTTCCACCATCAATGCGCGCGCCGCCACCAGCAACAACACACTGGTCGCCACCGCCACCGCCAATGCCACCGCCGCCACCGGCACCTATAATCTCACCAGCATCAGCCTCGCCAAAGGGCAGGAGCTGTATTCCGGCCTGCTCGGCTCATCCAATGCCACGCTCTCGGGCGGCGCCGGGCAGCTGGCCTTCACCCTGGCCAGCGGCAAGAGCGAGACGATTTCGCTCGGCTCCGGCAGCATGACGCTCAATGACATCGCCGCCGCCGTCAACAAGCAGCATGGCGGGGTGCAGGCCTCGGTGCTCAGCACCTCGGCCGGGGCGCGGCTGGTGTTCAACAGCAGCGCCACCGGCGCCAGCGCCGCCTTTTCCGTCTCCGGCACCGGCGCGCTGGCGCAATTCGCCTATAGCAGCGCCAGCCCGGGCAGCGAGATCAAGGCGCAGAGCGCGGTGAATGCCAGCCTCAGCCTTAACGGCATCCCCATCACCAGCGCCAGCAACAGCCTGGGCAGCGCTATCGCCGGCGTCACCATTTCCCTCGCCGGCTCCGGTAATGCCAGCGTCTCGGTCAGCTCCTCGCCCACCGCCTTGTCCGGCAGCGTGCTCGATGTCGCCAACAGCCTCAACACCGCCTTGTCCGCGATCAGCACCGAGACCAAATATGTCGGCACCGCCAGCAGCACCGCCGCCTCCTCCGGCTCCGCGAAATCCGGCGTGCTGCTTGGCAATTTCTCCGCCGCGAATCTGAAAAACCAGCTGATGAACGCGGTCAGCTCGCTGGAATCCAGCGGGTTGAGCGCCGCGGCGATCGGGCTGACCCTCACCAGCGCCGGCACGGTGAGCTTCAGCAGCACCGCCTTCTCCTCCGCCTTCAGCAAGAACCCGTCCGCGGTGCAGACGCTGGTTTCAAAGCTCTATACCAGCCTGGACAACCTCACCACGGGCGCCATCGGCGCCGCCGCCTCCAGCGCCACCGGCGCCAGCAGCATCACCGGCTTCATTAGCGCGCAAACCTCCTCGCTGAACGATGCGATCAATTCGATCCAGCAGCAGATCACCCTGATCAGCAAACAGGCTTCCGCCACCATCACCGAGCTGCAGAAACAATATACCGCCGCCGAAACCTCGGCCAGTTCCGCCAGCGTCACCCAGGCCTATCTCAGTATTTTCCTCGGCAATAATTCTTCGAGCTCGGGCTAAACCATGAATGAGATGAGCATGGATGCAATCAATATCACCTACCGCGCGGCGATGTTTGACGGCCCGCCCGGCATCCATTGGCTGCGGCCCGGCTGGCGGGCGCTGCGCCAATATGGCCGCCGGGCGCGCCTGGCCATCGAGGAAGCCGACCAGCCCACCAAGGCGCTGATGATCGCCCGCGCGGATGAGCTGCTGACCCTGCTCAGCGGCGTGCTGGATACGCAGGAGGGCAGCACGCTCGGCCCGGCCTTGATGACCATCTATGCCGCCTTGCGCTTCACCCTGCTGCGCGCCAATGCGGAAAACAGCCTGGAGGCGTTGCGGGATTTCGACGCCGCCTTGTCCCTGCTCGACACTGAGATGACCAACCAGCCCGAAAGCGTGGTGGCAGCATGACCAGCCGAATCCAATCCTACAGCCCGCAAGGCACGGATGCCGCCGCGCCCCCGCCGGTGCAGACCGCCAAGCCGGCAACCGCCGCCGCCAGCCCGCAAACCGCGCAGACGGATAGCGTCACCCTCAGCGAGGCCGCGCAGACCGGCACCGCCTTGCTCACCGCCGCCCGCACCTCCAGCGGCATCGACCAGACCAATGTCACCGCCATCCGTCAGGCTCTGGCCAATGGCACCTATAATGTCTCACCGGAGACACTCGCCCAGGCCATCTCCACCGTGCTGAACGAGACCGGCTCGTGAGTGTCTCGGGGCAATTCCGGCCGGTGGAACTGCCGCCTTTGCTCAGCGAAAAAGCGAGCATCAGCGTCATTCTGCAAGATGGGCTGGCGCTGGTCGAGGATCTGAGCGCCAAACTGCAACGGCTGGACCAGCTGATGCTGAGCGGCAAGCCGAACGAGATTTCCCAGGAAGCGGCGCTGCTGGAGCAGGCGCTGAACCATGCCGCGCCGTCTTTCGCGGATATCGCGACGATGATGGGCCATCTCGGCGCCGCCAATCTCGCCGCCGCCGCTATCCAGCTGCGCGAGGCCGAACAGAGCGAGGCCGCCCGCCTGGCAGAGACGCTGCGCGGGGCGCTGGGGCGCTTCGCCAAGCGCTCCGCCGCCGCCAACCGGCGCGCCCAGCAGCTCAATAAGGGGCTGAGCGCGGCGCTGCGCAGCCTGCAGGCGCTCGGCATGGCGGAGGCCGGCCGGCTGATTGCCGAGGCCTGAAACAACATCTTGAAAAATTTGCAAAAGTTTTTGGGGTGTGGGGACTTTTTTCAAAAAGTCCCCACGAAGGTTCGGACCGGTGGCAACGCCGTTGCGACCACCCCCGACGTTTTCGCCGCTTTTTTGAAAAAAAGCGGCACCAAAAAACTTTTGCGCAATAAAAAAGCCGCCCATAAGGCGGCTTTTCCGTAAGCGCTCCTCGCGAGTACGCTTACGCCTTGCGGGTGCCGATCCCAGCGAAGCGCTTGTTGAACTTCGCGACCTGGCCGCCCGTGTCCATCACGCGCTGCACGCCGGTCCAGGCCGGGTGGGACTTCGGATCGATGTCCAGACGCAGGGTCTCGCCCGCGACGCCCATGCAGGAACGGGTTTTGTATTCGGTCCCATCGGTCATGATGATGTTGACCTCGTGATAGTCCGGATGAATGTTAGCTTTCACCGTGTAAACTCCATACGAAAAAGCCACCGATCCCGACCGGCAGCGAGGAAGGCCCGGCTTTTAAGCTGGCACGGAGGCCGATGCAAGGGCCGATCGCGCGAATCTGCCCGCCTGAACCAGGGCAGCCCGCGCCTCTGGGAGGAAATTCTGGCTGATCTGCCAGACATGCGGCAGCCCCGGCCAGATGGACAGCTCCACCTCGCCCCCGGCGGCGCGCACCTTCGCCGCGAGGCGGGTGGAATCATCCAGCAGGATCTCGCTGTCCGAGACCTGGATCAGCATCGGTGGCAGGCCGTGCAGATCCCCGTAGAGCGGCGAAGCCAGCGGGTTGCGGGCCGAAGCCTTGCCCAGATAATGGCTGGCCGCCTCCTCGATGCGATGGCCGATCAGCATGGCATCGCGCCGGGCGTTGGTCTTCACCGAGGCGCCGGTGGCGGCCAGATCCGTCCAGGGTGAGAACAGCACCAGCGCGGCGGGCATCTCCAGCCCGGCCTCGCGCGCCGCCAGCATCAAGGCCAGCGCCAACCCACCCCCGGCCGAGTCCCCCGCCACCACCAGGCTGTGCGCCCCATGCGCCGCCAGCAGCCCGCGATAGGCGGCCAGCGCGTCATCCACCGCCGCCGGGAACGGGTGCTCCGGCGCCAGCCGGTAATCCGGGGCGAAGACCGAGAAGCCCAGCCGGGCGAAGCCGCCGGTGATCGGCCGGTGCGTGGCCGGCGAGCAGGCAAAATAACCGCCCCCGTGCAGATACAGCATCACCCGCCCGGCATGGCCCGGCTGGCGCGCCCATTCGCCCGGCACGCCGCCCTCCTGCGTCGCGGTAAAGGCGACACCCGGTACCGCTTGCGGCGGGCGCCGGCCAAAGGCGGCCCGCGCCTGCTGCGGCGTGAAGGATCGCGCCAACTTGCGCTTGACGAAGATGCGCAACAGCGGGTTGACCAGATAAGACTGCCAGCTGGGCATGGTTTTTGGCTCCGTCACGGTTTAGGCAAGCGGTGGCATCGCATTGCAACATGGCCCTGGCGTGGCCGTCCGCCAAGGCGTTGGGAGAGCTTAAGTGGTCAGAGCGCTGACAATACTGGTTTTGTACCAGCTGGTGGGCACCATCATCCAGCAAGGGCTGGGGCTGCCGGTGCCGGGGCCGGTCATCGGGCTGGTCCTGGCGCTGGCCTGGTTCCTGAAATTCGGGCCGCCGAGCGAGGATCTGCGCCAGACCGCGCAAGGGCTGCTGAAATATCTTGGCCTGCTCTTCGTCCCGGCCGGGGTGGGCATTGTCAATGAATTCGGGGCCTTGCGGGAAAATGCCGTGGCCATTCTGGTCGCCATCGCCGTCTCCACCACGCTGGGGCTGCTGGTGACGGGGGTGACCATGCAATGGTTCCTCAGCCGGCGCGAGGCCAAGCCCCATGCATAAGCTGCTGCCGCTGCCTTTCTTTCATGTCTGGGTCTATCTGCAGACGCAGCCGCTGCTCGGCCTGGCCGCCACGCTCTGCGCCTGGGAAGTGGCCGCCCTGCTGGACCAGCGCGCCGGCCACAAGGCCTACAGCAACCCGACCGTGCTGGCGGTGGCGATGCTGGTGGCCGCCTTGCTGCTCACCGGCACCAGCTACCAGACCTATTTCTCCGGCGCGGTCTATATCCATTTCCTGCTCGGCCCCGCCACGGTGGCGCTGGCGGTGCCGATGTACGCCAACTGGCCGGCCATCCGCCGCAATTTCGTGCCGATTTTGGTCTCGCTCGGCGCCGGTTCGCTGGTGGCGGCGCTGTCCGCGATGCTCATCGCCAAGGCGCTGGGGGCGCCGCATGAGGTGGTGATGTCGCTGGGGCCGAAATCCGTCACCACGCCGATCGCGATGGGGGTGGCGCAGCAGCTGGGCGGGTTGCCGGCGCTGACCGCCGTGTTCGTCATCATCACCGGGCTGTTCGGCACGCTGATCTGCGGGCCGCTCTACAAGGCGGCGCGGGTGCGGGCCTGGGAGGCGCAAGGGCTGGCGGCGGGGACGGCGGCGCATGGCATCGCCACCGCGCATATGATCCGGCTGAACGAGACCGCCGGCGCCTTTGGCGGGCTGGCGATCGGGCTGAACGGCATCGTCACCGCGATTATCGTACCGCTGCTGGTGGCGCTGCTGCCGCTCTGAAATAGCGCTAAAAAACAAAAGTTTTTTGGTGCCGCTTTTTTTCAAAAAAGCGGCGAAGAGGTTCGGGGCGGTGGCAAAGTCGTTGCCACCACCCGAACCTTTCGTGGCCCTTTTTGAAAAAAGGGCCACACCCTCCGGCGGCTTTCCACCGCTGCTGCACAGCGGCGGAACCTTTGCCGCCTCCGCCCAAAAACTTTTATAACGCTCTGGCCGCGAATTGATTTCGCGTTTAGGTTGCAATCATGCAACGGATGCGACGCCTCGATGGGGTGCGCGGCCTGCTGGCGATGTATGTGCTGCTCAGCCACGCCCTGCCGCTGACCACCGCCCCGCTCTGGGCGCAACGCCTGTTGGCCCATGGCCAGGCGGCGGTGGAGCTGTTCTTCGCCCTCAGCGGGCTGGTGATCGCCGGCGCGCTGGAGCGGCATGGCGGCCGCTTCTGGCCCTTCATCCAGGCCCGCGCCCGGCGGCTGCTGCCGGTCTATCTCCTGGTGCTGGCCGCCGCGATCAGCATCGAAGCCCTGGGCGATCCGCTCTCCGCCCTGCCCTGGACCGGTGCTGCGGCGCGCGAGATCGTCTCGCCCGGCCTGCCGCAGCCGCTCTGGGCGCATCTTCTGGCGCATCTGACCTTGCTGCATGGGATCATCCCCGACCGCCTGCTGCCTTATGGCTGGGTGACCTTGCTCGGCCCGGCCTGGTCGCTCTCCACCGAATGGCAGTTCTATCTGCTGATCGGCCTCGCCGCGCCGAAGCGGCTGGGCGGACTGGCGGCGCTGCTGCTCGCGGTGGCGCTGCTCTATGCGCTGCTGCCGGCACACACCGAATTCTCCCGCGCCTTCCTGCCCGCCCAGGCCGGCTGGTTCGCGCTCGGGCTATGCAGCCGCATCTGGCTGCTCTCCGGCCGCGCCGCGCCGTTTCTCGCCTGCCTGGCCGGGCTCTGCCTGCTGGCGCTGCTGGGCACGCCGGAGCGCGCCCTCACCGCCTTGCTCTGGCTGGCGCTGATGCTGGCGCAGACCCAAAGCTGGGGGGGCTTCTGGCCAATCGGGGGCTGCTCTATCTCGGCGCCATCTCCTACCCGCTTTATCTGGTGAACGAACCGGTGGAGCGGCTGCTCGCACTCTGGCTCGGCCCGCCTCTGGCCGCGCATCCGGGCTGGTTCAGCCTGGCCTTCCTGGTGCTGGCGGTGCTGGGCTCCTGCTTCCTCGCGGCCATGCTGCATCACGTCGTCGAGCTGCCCTTCATGCGACAGAGCAAGAAAAAATTATTCCCTCCGGTTATTGCCCGCCCCGTCCGGGAATGACAGCATCGGGCATGGATTTCATCTTCATGCTCACCCGCCACGACCGCACGGTGCCGGACTGCCTGGCGGTTCTGGACGAGATCGCCCCGCTGGGTCTGCGCCATATCGGCTTCAAGGATATCGGCGCGGATGAGAAGACGCTGCGGACGCTGAATGCGCGGATCAAGGCGCTGGGGCGGTCTCTTATCTGGAAGTGGTCGCCACCACCCCGCAGAGCGCGCTGGACTCAGCGCGGATCGGCAAGGCGATCGGGGTGGACCGGCTGCTCGGCGGCACCGAGGTGGCGGCCACGCTGGCGCTGCTCGCGGGCACCGGCATCGGCTACTACCCCTTCCCCGGCACGCCCGTCGGCCATCCCACCCAGCTTCGCGGCGATGAAGCCCTGGTGGAGACGCATTGCGCCGATTTCATCGCCCAGGGCTGCGCCGGGGTGGATCTACTGGCCTATCGCGCCACCGAGGCTGACCCGCTTGCGCTGGTGCGCGCCGCGCGGCACGGGCTGGGGCGTGCGGCGCTGATCTGCGCCGGCGGGGTGGACAGCCCGGCCCGCATCAAAGCCCTGCGCGCGGCCGGGGCGGATGGATTCACCGTCGGCTCCGCCGCCTTTGACGGCGCCTTCGCGCCGGGCGAAACTCTCGCCGGACAGCTGCGAGCGATCATGTCATGCGTCTGAAGGGCAAACGGGTCTTCATCACCGGGGCGGCGGGCGGCATTGGCCGCGCCACGGCGGAAAAATGCGCGGCGGAAGGCGCACGGGTTGTCTGCGCCGATCTGCGCGGGGAGGCCGCCGAAGCGGTGGCCGCCAGCATCCGCGCGGGCGGCGGCGAGGCGCTCGCGGTGGCGGGCGATCTGACGAAAGAGGACGCCTGCGCCGCGATGATCGCCCAATCCGTGCGGCATTTCGGCGGGCTGGAGGTGATTTTCAACAATGCCGGCATCTGCCGCAACGATGATGCCGGGCCGGTGGAAACCTCGCTCGCGAGCTGGAACGCCACCCTGGCCGCCAACCTCACTTCGGTTTTCCTCTGCTGCAAGGCGGCGATTCCGCATCTGCTCGCCTCCGGCAACGGCGTGATCATCAACAACGCCTCCATCGTCGCGCTGGTTGGCTCCGCCTTTCCGCAGATCGCCTACACCGCCGCGAAAGGTGGCGTGCTGGCGATGACGCGTGAGCTCGCCATCATCTATGCCCGCCAGAAACTGCGCGCCGTCGCCATCTGCCCCGGCCCCACCGCGACGCCTCTGGTGAAGGCGTTTCTGGCGGATGCGGAGGCCTGGGCGTTGCGCCGGCGCTATATCCCGATGGGCCGTCTCGCTGAACCCGCCGAGATCGCCAACCTTGTCGCATTCCTGGCATCCGATGACGCCAGCTTCATTACCGGCTCCGCCTACACGATCGATGGCGGCCTCACCGCCTCCTATGTCATCGATGACAGCCAAGTTTGAAAATAACGAGGTCCTTAAAAGCAACTTCATGACATCGAATATGCTTGCGCAGGCGGCACCGGATGCCGACTCTCAGGGTTCCGAAACCCCGAGGAGACACCAGCATGTTCTACCACAGAAAAGAACTCTTCTATCCCGTGAATGTCGGCACGCCGGATCCGCAATTCGGCCAGTTCCTGCTCGAACAATTCGGCGGCGCCACCGGCGAACTCACCGCCGCCTTGCAATATTGGGTGCAGTCCTTCCATGTCGAAAACCCGGCCTTGCGCGACATGCTGCAGGATATCGCGCTGGAAGAATTCAACCATCTGGAAATGGTCGGCAAGCTGATCACCCAGCACACCGCCAAGCTCGACCAGACCAAGGTGTACGAGGCGCCGCTCTTCAAAATGAAAGGCATCGGCCCGCATTTTGTCGACAGCCAGGGCTCGGCCTGGACCGCCACCTATATCAACGAAGGTGGCAATGTGGTGCGCGATCTGCGCGCCAATATCGCGGCGGAGGGCGGTGCCCGGCAGACCTACGAGGCGCTGCTGAAATGCACCAAGGACAAGGGCACCATCGACGCGCTGACGCATCTGCTCACCCGAGAAATCACCCACACCAACATGTTCATGAAAGCGCTCGACGCCATCGGCAAACTCGACGATCCGATGTTCGGCAACGTCAAGCCGGACGACACGGTGGATGTGGTGTTCAATCTCAGCCAGGGCGAGGAGGGACGCGGCCCCTGGAACGAGGCGCCGTTCGACTATATCGAAAACCCGCAACCCAAGGGCAAGATTCCGGCCTCCCCGGCCAATCCGGACGACGAGAAAATCCATCTCGCCGCCGAATAACATCGCCGCGGGCGGGCTGAGATGCCCGCCCTCTGCCGCGATTGCGACGCGATCTGCCAAGGCCCCGCCTGCATGAAATGCGGCGGGGTGCGGATCGTGTCGCACCCCGAGCTGTTCACCTTGGCCATCGCCCATATCGATTGCGATGCCTTCTACGCCTCTGTCGAAAAGCGTGACCACCCGGAATTGCGCGACAAACCCTTGATCGTCGGCGGCGGGGTGCGTGGCGTCGTCTCCACCTGCTGCTATATCGCGCGCATCCATGGCGTGCGCTCCGCGATGCCGATGTTCAAGGCCAAGCAGCTTTGCCCCAACGCCGTGGTGCTGCGCCCGGACATGGCGAAATATGCCATCGTCTCCCGCCAGGTGCGGGAGATGATGGAGGCGCTGACCCCGCTGGTGCAGCCGCTCTCCATCGATGAAGCCGCCCTTGACCTTTCCGGCACCCAGGCGCTGCACGGCGCGCCCCCCGCCATCGTGCTGACCCGGCTGGCGCGGCGGATCGAGACGGAGCTCGGCATCACCATCTCCATCGGGCTGGCGCGCAACCGCATGCTGGCCAAGCTGGCGGCCGAGCGCGGCAAGCCGCGCGGCTTTGCCGTGCTGGGCGAGGAGGCGGCACAGCTGCTGGCCAATGAGAAGGTCGGGCTGCTGCCTGGCATCGGCCCGGCCCAGGTGAAAAAGCTGGAAGCGATGGGCCTCGTCACCATCGCCCAGCTCGCCGCTTTGGAGCCGCATTTGGCCAACAGGCTCGGCAATGAGGGGATGGCGCTGGTCGCCCGCGCCAGGTTGGAGGATACCCGCCCGGTCCGGCCTGAGCGCGAGAGCAAATCCATCAGCGCCGAAACCACCTTCGAGACCGACCTCTCGGACCGCACCGCGCTGGAGGCCGCGCTCTGGCCGCTGTGCGAGAAGCTGGGGCGGCGCCTGCACCGCGAGGATGTCGCCGCCGCCGGGCTGGTGCTGAAGCTGAAAACCGCGGATTTCCAGCAACGCACCCGCAGCCAGCGCCTGCCCGCCCCCACCCGCCTGCCCGAGACCATCTTCGAGGCCGCCCAGGCCCTGCTGGCCGCAGAGGCGACCGGCCCGCGCTTCCGGCTCATCGGCATTGGCGCGTCGCCGCTGGCCCCAGCCGCGCAGGCGGATCTGGGCGATCTGGCGGACACCTCAACGCCGCGCCGCCGCGCCCGGCAGGACGCCATCGACGCGTTGCGGTTGCGGTTTGGGGAACAGGCCGTTCAGCGCGGCCGCAGCTTGCGCCCGCCCAGGGGTAAGGATTAAAACCCGACGGCTTCAGGGGATTTTAACGATGAGCGCTGCCGTAGATACCAGCCTGTTCCGCGAGGCGATGGCCCGCATGGGCGCCGCCGTTAACATCATCACCACGCGCGGCCCGCAAGGTGATGTCGGCATGACCGTCTCCGCCGTGTGCTCGGTGACCGACAGCCCGGCCACGCTGCTGGTCTGCATCAACCGGACCAGCCGCCAATATGAGGCCTTCAAGACCGCCGGCATCATCTGCGTGAATGTGCTGGCGCATGAGCATGAGGCGCTCTCCCCGATCTTCGCCGGCAAGGGCGATCTCGGCATGGAAGAGCGCTTCAGCCATGGCAGCTGGATCCGCCTCGCCACCGGCGCCCCGGCGCTTGAGACCGCCACCGCCAGCCTGGACTGCAAAGTGGTGCAACAGACCGAAGTCGGCACCCATACCGTGTTCTTCTGCGAGGTGCAGGCCATCCATCTCGGGCCGACGGGGTCGGGGCTGGTGTATCATGGGCGGGCTTATCATCAGATTCTGGCGAAGCTGGGGTGAAGTCTCGGGGGCTTTTTGAAAAAAGCCCCCCGACCCTCCGGCGCCTTTCCAACGCTGCTACGCAGCGCTGGAACCTTGGGCGCCTGCGCCCCCAAAAACTTTTGCGACTTACGCGGCGCGGATTGCCTCAATCTTCTCTAGAATCGCCGCCGCCAGATTGAGGCCGTCGAACCGGGCGATCTGCTGCAGCCCGGTCGGCGACGTCACGTTGATCTCGGTGAGATAATCGCCGATCACGTCGATCCCCGTGAACAACAGCCCCTGCGCCTTCAAGGTCGGGCCGATCGCGGCACAGATCTCCTGCTCGCGCGCCGTCAGCCTGGTCGGCTCCGCCTTGCCGCCGGCATGCATGTTGGAGCGCGAATCGCCCTCCGCCGGCACACGGTTGATCGCCCCCAGCGGCTCGCCATCGATCAGGATGATCCGCTTATCCCCCTTGCGCACCGCCGGCTCATAGCGCTGCACCATCAACGGCTCGCGCGAGGCGGCGAAGAACATATCCAGCAGCGAGCCGAGATTTTCATCATCCGGCTTGATCCGGAACACCCCGATGCCGCCATTGCCGAATAGCGGCTTCACGATAATATCCTTATGCAGCGCCCGGAAATCCCGGATCGCGCCGCGATCCCAGGAGATCAGCGTCGGCGGCATCAGCTGCGGGAAATGCGTCACCAGCAGCTTCTCCGGCGCGTTGCGCACGGAAGCCGGATTGTTCACCACCAGCGTTTTGGGGTGGATATGCTCCAGCAGATGCGTCGCGGTGATGTAGGCCATGTCGAAGGGCGGGTCCTGGCGCATCAGCACCACATCCATGCTGCCCAGATCGATCACCTGCTCATCGGCGAATTTATAATGCGCCCCCGCCTCGTTGCGCACCTCCACCGGCCGCACCCGGGCTTTCAGCACGGCGCCGTCCAGCCACATATGCGGAACTTCATAATGCCAGAGCCTATGGCCGCGGGCCTGGGCTTCCAGCATCAACGCGAAGGTGGAATCGCCGGTAATATCGATGCTGTGCAGCGGGTCCATCTGCACGGCGATGTTCAAAGACGCCATTTTGTCCTCATGACTGACTAGCCTCAGGCTATCAGGAGGACGCGTTGCGCTCCAGGGCCGCCGCCGCCACCGGATGCTCCAGGCTCATCATGCAGCTTTGCGGATCATCCCCGGCATCCGCCACCGCCGCCGCCACACGCGGCACGCCATGCGCATCCGGATAGAGAAACACATTCATCCCGCAGATCGGCGAATGATACAGCCAGACCTGCGCCTGCCCGTCCGTCCGGCGCAGGGAGGGCTGGCCGAAATCGGCGTCCAGCACCTGCGGGGTCGAGCCTTTCAGCGCCTGTTCCGATTGGGGCAGATCATTGCCGGCGGCGATTTTCGGCGGCGCCGCACAGGCGCCCAAGCCCCCCAGCCCGGCCAGCGTGAATAAAATCCGGAAAACAGCCCGCTTCGCCATGAAAGCCCTGGGGAAAACAAAAAAACCCTGGTCTCCCTTATCAAAACCCGAAGCAGCTTGCACCGGGGCCTAACAAGTTATCAACAATTTTTTTTGCTGAAAATCCCGCCGAGAATCGTCACATTGAAATCAAGAGGCCGCCTTAATCATGCCTTTGTTGCAATGCACTGTAACAAGCATGGACATAGCGTCCGAGAGTATTCGAACAGAGGGTAAATCAATGCCTGCCAATATGCTGAAGACCGAGGCCGAACTTCGCCATGCCGTGATCGACCGGCTGATCGCGGCATCTCTGAACGATGGCAAGCCCGCCCGCGAGGCGACCCTGGAGCGCTGGCGCGCCCTGGGCACCCAGAAGCTGCCGACGGCCGAGAGCGCCAGCCGCTAAGAAGCCGCACCGGCGCCGCATCGCGCCTGTATATGCTGGCCAGCCGCAAGGCTGGCCCCCGCAGCGGGAACTGATACCCGTTGGCTCATCGAAGCCGCCTCCTTATATTACGGGCAGACCTGCCCGAAGGAGACGGCCATGAGCACAGACAGTAAGACTGTCTTTCCCTTTACATTAACAGACGCCGAGTGGCGCGCGCGCCTGACGCCCGATCAATATGCCATCCTGCGCCAGCACGCGACCGAGCGGCCCGGTACCTGCGCGTTGAATTACGAAAAGCGCGCCGGCAGCTTCGCCTGCGCGGGCTGCGGCCAGACGCTGTTCATTTCCGGCACTAAATTCGAGAGCGGCACCGGCTGGCCCAGCTTCAATGATCCGGTTGAGGGCGCCATCGGCACCACCATCGATCGCAGCCACGGCATGATCCGCATCGAGGCGCATTGCAGCAATTGCGGCGGCCATCTCGGCCATGTGTTCGAGGATGGCCCGCCGCCCACCGGGCTGCGCTATTGCATCAATGGCGAAGTGCTGGATTTCCACCCGGCCTGAACCAAAACCAGAACAGGGTCTTCAGCCTTTGGCCGAAGACCCTGTTTTTTAGTCTCTTAGAGCAATATGTGTTTAGGTTGACGCGCCAGCGTCAACCTAAACACATATTGCTCGCTAAAAAAACTTAGAGCATCAAGCTAAACGCTTGATGCTCTAAGACCTGCCCGCAACCATCAGCGCAAAAAAACCTGCCTTGGCGGACCAAGGCAGGTTTCCAGGTGAGATCCGGGAGCCGGATTAGACGAAGGTGATCACATTGTGGGCGCCGTTGACGCTCACCTGGCTCGTGGTCACGTTCGAGAGGGTGATCACGGTGTTGTCGGACAGCAGGATCTGCGTGCCGCCAGCCAGACCAGCCTGGACGCTCTCAACCGACGGGCCGCCGGCACCGTTGGAGACGGATTTCAGCAGGTTGATGGTGTCGTTGCCGCTGAAATCATTGATGGTGAAGGAGGAGCCGCCGAAGGTCAGCGCTTCGCCACCCGTGGTGGTGTAGGAGCCGAGCACGTCAAACACGTTCTGCGAGCCGGAGACGGTAGAACCGGTCAGGGTCGTGCCATCAACATTGCCGAGCAGGAAGGTCTGGGTGCCGGAGCCACCAGCGGAGGCGAGACCGCCGACCGCCTGGATGGAGCCAATGCCAGGCTCTTCAAGGCCGAGATAGAAGCCGTTCACGGTGCCGCCACCCATCAGCGTCTCACCGCCGGCGCCGGCGAACAGCTGGTTGTTGGCACCACCAGCGATCAGGGTGTCGCCCTGGCCACCGCCGACCAAGGTCGAGCTGCCGCTGCCGCCATTGATGGAGTTGAAACCGCCACGGCCGCCAACATAGAAGCCGCCGCCCTGGCCACCGAACACGGTGATAGAGTTCGGGGCGAACACATTCTGGCCACCACCAGTGGTGTAGGAGCCGGAGAAGATGGTCTGCGCCTGGGAGGAATTATTCACGAAGTCCAGGTTACCACCGGCGTTGGTATGGAACACCACGCTGACCTTGGAATTGCCGGTCGCGGTCACGGTCGCGACATCGCCGCCGCCGAGGAACACGGAGGTGGTGGCGTTGCCGGTCGCGGTCACGGTCTCGACACCGTTGGTGCCGTTGAAGTTCAGCGTGTCGTTACCCGCGGAGGTCACGTTGTAGCTGGAGCCGCTGCCGGTCGCGTTCAGCGAGTCAGCGCCGCCAGCAGCGAAGATCGAGCCGGTGCCGCCGCCAACATTATAGGTAACATTGCTGTTCCCGCCGAAGATCGCGACGGAGGTCGAGGCCACGCCATCGACGGTCACATTGCCCGGAACCTGCACGAATAGGTCGGTGGTGCCGGCGCCGACAGTCGCCACGCCAGCGGCGGCGCCGTTGGTGGAGGCGCCATTGGCGTCAACATTGGTGATTTCGGTGAAATGCGGCGCAACGCCGACGCCTATACCGAACACCGTGCCGGCGGTGATATCGATATTGGTGAAGCTCGCAGTCCCACCGGTCACTGACGCCGTAACGCCGTTCAGATAGGTCTGCAACAGAGTGTTAACCGGGCTCGACAGAGCGGACGGAACACTGAGAATACCATTCTGGCCGTTAAACGCGCCACCTACAGTCAAAAATCCGCTCATAATAACCCCTTAAAATCTCCACCTTTGCGAGTTTAGTACCGCCTCCGAAGTGGAATTGCAAGGAAAAGGCCACCTCAGATTGTTAAGAACGTGTTGCGAAGCACAAAAATTTTTACGTCAAAAATTGGACTTAATCTATATCATTGACAAAAATATCATTAAAAAAACAATACATACCGCCATATTCGAGCAAATCTAACTATTATTGTAGATTTATCAATTTTTATTAGACAATTCTCCCTTGTTTCGTTTCTTCTACAACACAAGTTTCATTCTTGGAATTTCGTCTAAATAACATTAATTTTTTCTCGTTTCGAAATCGTTCTTGAAGCCCTGTTTTCATGACCCACAAGACATAATTTCCTATTCTTAATTCGGGCTTTAACGGCTTTATTCCCCGGACACCTCGCGCCGCTTGCGGTCCAGCTCCTCATTATAGCGGCGTAACGCATATTGCTCGGTCAGCAGCCCCAGCACCTTGCGGCTCTCGCCGCCATCGAGCACCGCCAGCGCATCCGCTTCCGCGGCCTCGAACAGCGCCAGCGCCTCCTTCACATTCATCCCGGGCCGCAGGAAATAGTCCTGAAGATGCAGAATGTCGGTAATCTGCCGCCCCTCCCCTGTCACCGACGCCGCCTCCGCAGGGTAGGCGATGCCGGCATAGCGCCCGTCCGAATCCACCACCACCACGCGTTGCGTGGTGCCCAGCGGCACTTCCTGGCGGAACACCGCCAGGCTGGTCTGCGGGCGGACCGTCATCTGCACCGGGCGCATCATCCGGCCGACGGTGAGCGTATGGATCCAGCCGACATCCACCGCGGAGCGGATCTGCTCGCCCCGCAAATGGAAGCGCCAGGTGGCGAAGGAGTAGCCGAACAGCCGGCGCACGGTGATGGTGGCGACGATCGAGGCCCCCAGCACCGCCATCGTCACGTTGAAATTCTGCGTGCTTTCCAGCGCCAGGAAGGTCATCGTCATCGGCCCGCCGATGATGGCGGCGGCCATGCCGCTCATCCCCACCACGGCGTAGAGGCCGCTGGGCATCGGGTGGATGAACGGCACCAGCAGGGCGATGCCGGCGAAAACCTTGCCGAACAAGGCCCCCAGAAACAGCGAGGCGAAAAACAGGCCGCCACGGAAGCCCGCGCCGATGGAGAAGGCGGAGGCAATGGCCTTGGCCAGGAAAAACCCCGCAACCAGAAGAAACGGAAAGCTCACATCTATATAAGCATGCAATGCGGAGTGGCCGGAGGAGAGCGCCTTGGGCGTCAGGCAGCCCAGCAGCCCCACCAGCGCGCCGCCCAGCATCGGCCGCAGCCAGGTCGGGATGCGGCTGCGGCGAAACGCGGTTTCGATCAGCGTCACCCCGCGCATGATGACGATCCCCGCCATGCCGCAGGCAATCCCCTCGATCAGGATGACGCCGTAAATATCGTTGGGCACTGTCGCCGGCAGCGTCACCACCAGAGGCGGCGAGGAAAAGCCCAGAATCTGCACGGTCAGCGTGCCCAGCAGCGCGGCGATGACGACGAAAGGCAGTGTCACCACCGAATAGATGCCGATGATCAGCTCGATGCCGTAAAACGCCCCGCAGAGCGGCGCGTTGAACGCCCCGGCGATGGCCGCCGCCGCCCCGCAGCCGACCAGCGTGCGCAGATCATTCCGGCGCAGGCGGAACTGTTTGCCAAACCAAGAGGCCATACCGGCGCCCAGCTGCGCATAGCCGGCCTCCATGCCCACCGAAGCGCCGACGCCGTTGGACCAGACCGTCTGCGCCGCGACGATCAGCGAATCGGTCAGCGACATCCGGCCGCCATAGAGCGCGTTGGCTTCGATCGGATCGACGATCGGCTTCGGCCGGAAGCGCGCCAGCCCCCAGAGCACCACCCCCAGGATGAAGCCGCCCAGCGTCGGCACGCCAAAGGCGCGCAACGGGTCCAGGTCCGGCGTTTCGGACAATTCATGGCCGGGCGCCAGGGCGAACAGATTCTGGTGCATCAGGAACGAGATCTCGTTCATCAGCGCCACGCCGAATCCCGCGAGAATCCCAACCCCGGCCGCCAGCAGGACGAGCCAGACCTCATCCACCCGCACCAAAGCGCGCAGCAGACGCGGAACCTGCATGAACCCTGCCTTCTCGTCCGGCTTATCCACAGCTCCCTGTTGCCATGGCGCGGCGTGGGGTAACAAGCCGCCATGGCTAAAATATCTCTCCCCTCCCTGGCGGACACCATCCGCACCTTCGATCTGCGGGCCGACAAATCCCTCGGCCAGCACTTCCTGCTGGACCCGGCCCTGCTCTCGCGCATCGCCGCGGCGGCGGGGTCGCTGAAAGGGGTGAATGTCATCGAGATCGGCCCGGGCCCGGGCGGGCTGACGCGGGCACTTCTGGAGAGCGAGGCGGCGCATGTCACCGCCATCGAGTTCGACAAGCGGGCGGTGGCCGCCATCACCCAGCTCGCCGGCACCACGGAGCGGCTCAGCATCATCGAGGCGGATGCGATGCGGGCGGACCTGGCGGCGCTGGTGCCGGCCCCGCGCGCCATCGTCGCCAATCTGCCCTATAATATCGGCACGCTGCTGCTGGTGAACTGGCTGCAGAACGCGGCGGATTTCCAGTCGATGACGCTGATGTTCCAGCTGGAGGTGGCGGCGCGGGTCTGCGCGCAGCCGAATACCGGCGCCTATGGCCGGGTTTCGGTGCTGGCGCAGTGGCTATGCGATGTGACGATGCTGATGCGCATTCCCGCCGGCGCCTTCGCGCCGCCGCCGAAGGTGGAATCGGCGCTGATCCGGCTGGTGCCGAAGGCCGCGCAGCCGACGAAGGCCGAGTTGAAGCTGATGGAGCGCCTCACCGCCGCCGCCTTTGGGCAACGGCGCAAGATGCTGCGCGGGGCGTTGAAGCCGCTGGGCGGCGAGGCTTTGTGTGAGGCGGCGGGGATTGACGCGGCGCGGCGGGCGGAAACGCTGAGCGTGGCGGAGTTCGTGACGCTGATGCGGGTTCTGGAAGCCCGCGAAGGAAAATAGGAGCAAAAGTTTTTTGGTGCCGCTTTTTTTCAAAAAAGCGGCGAAAACGTTTGGGGTGGTGGCAACGCCGTTGCCACCACCCCAAACCTTTGTGGGGACTTTTTGAAAAAAGTCCCCACACCCCAAAAACTTTTATAAATTAAGCGTTTGCCAGCGCCGCCGCCACCTGGCGCACGAACGCCGCCGGATCCTCCGGCAAATCGCCATCCTGCAGCTTGGCCAGATTCAGCAGCAGGCGCGCCGCCTCGCTCACATCCTCCTTCGCCGCCAGCGCTTCCACCAGCTTATGGCCCGGATTGATCTCCAGCTTCGGCGGCAGCCCGAATGTCGGCCGGCCAGCGCGTTTGAGCAAACGCTGCATCGCCAGGTCCGGCCCCGCCTGTGCCGCCACCAGCATCGCCGGGCTATCCTTCAGCCGGGACGACGCCGCAACCTCGGACACCTCCGCCCCAGCGCCTCTTTCAGCTTGGCGCAAAGGGCGGTGATCGCCTCTGGCGCCTCCGCCGCCTCGAACAGCGAACCGGCCTGGGAGACGGAAACCAGCTTCTTCTCCTTGTAGCTGCCCAGCCGCCCCGGCCAGAACGCGTCGATCGCATCGCCCAGCAGCAGCACCTCATAGCCCTTCTCGGCAAAGCCCTCGAGCTGCGGCGAGGTCTTCAGATGCGCGGCATCCCCGGCCAGGTAATAAATGTCGCTCTGCCCCTCCGGCATCCGCTCGATATAGCCATCCAGCGTCGTCGCCTCCTCCTTGCTGGAAGCAAAGCGCAGCAGCGCGGCGATCTCGGCGGCATGGCCGGTATCCTCGTAAATCCCTTCCTTCAGCACCGAGCCGAAATTCTCCAGGAACGGCTTGAACGCCGCCTCGTCCTTGGCCTTGTTTTTCAGCTCGGTCATCACCCGGTTCAGCAGCGCCTTGCGGATCTTCTCAAGCACCGGAGTCGCCTGCAGAATCTCGCGCGAGACATTCAGCGGCAGATCCTCGGTATCCACCACGCCGACGACGAAATTCAGCCAGTTCGGCAGCAGCTTCGCCTCATCGGTGATGAACATGCGCTTCACATGCAAACGCAGCCGGCTCTCCTTGGTCTCCTCCACCGGCATGAACGGCTTGGAGGAGGGGATGAACAGCAAGGCGGTGAATTCCACCGCGCCCTCGGCCCGCCAATGGATGGTGGCGAAGGGCTCGTCCCAGCCCTGGCCAACATGGCGGTAAAACTCGGTATATTCCTCCGGGGTGATCTCGGAACGGCTCTTGCGCCATAGCGCCTGGCCGGAGGTCGCGGCCTCGAACGTTCCGTTGTCCTCCACCTCCACCGGCAGGGTGATGTGGTCGGCCCATTTATTAATGACCGTCTTCAGCCGGATCGGCTCCAGATATTCCTCCGCATCCGGCTTCAGATGCAGCAGGATGGTGGTACCCGGCGCGCCGCGCTCGGCGGGCTTGAGCGTATATTGCCCCTGCCCGTCGGACATCCACTCCCAGGCCTCGTCGGTCCCGGCCTTGCGGGAGATCACCTCCACCTTTTCCGCCACCATGAAGGCGGAATAGAAGCCCACCCCGAACTGGCCGATCAGGCTCGGCCGCTCCTCTGGCTTGGCCGAGGCCAGCTGCGCGGCGAAGCCGGCGGTGCCGGATTTGGCGATGGTGCCGAGATTTTCCGCCAGCTCCTCCTTGGCCATGCCGATGCCGCTATCCTCGATGCGCAGCGTCTTCGCCCCCTTATCGGCGGCGATGCGGATGGCGGCATTGTCCGGCAGCGCCAGCTTTTCATCCGAAAGGGCGAGGAAGCGGCGCTTATCCGTGGCGTCGGCGGCATTGGCCACCAGCTCGCGCAGGAAAATCTCCCGGTCGGAATAAAGGGAATGCACCACCAGATCGAGCAGCCGGCCCACTTCGGTGCCGAAATTCCGTGTCTCTTCGCTCATGCGACCCTCCTGTATTCAAACGATTTCAGCTCGGGATGTAATGCTCCTGGCGCGCGCGGCCAAGAGGGTTGAGATTGGCAGCGCCCCACCAGCTTGGTAAGACGCCCATCATCCATAGCGGAGCGAGACATGCCGGCCACTGCCTCTTTCGTGCGTTTGCCACGGGAAAATCTGCGCGACCTGACCGATGCCGCCAACGGGACGACCCGCAGGGCCTGGCCGATTATCTGGCCGCCACCGGCACATCGGTGGTCGAATTCGAGGAAGACGGGGATATTTTCTCCGTCCTGATCCCGGTTCTGGCCGATGATTATGACATCGACCTGGAGACCAGCGAGAATTCCATCGTCGCCGACCTGGCGGACGCGACGGATGCGCTGGTGATCATCCTCACCAAGGAGGATCAGAGCAAATATATGGACCAGCTGGACCCGGAGGGCTTCTCAGCCAAAGAGCTGCAGGACGCCTATGAGGATTTCACCGACGAGGACGAAAAAGGCGCCGGCCAGGCCATGCTGGCCGGCATCAGCGCCTTGTATCAGGCCTTGCAGGAGGTGGATGCCGACCACGTGGTGATCGTCACGGTTTCCTGAATGGGGCGTAACGCTGGTCTCTCCGCAAGGAGAGACCAGCGCCCGGATCAGTTGCCCAGAATCAGTTACCCAGGTTCAGCTGGCGATGGCTGGTGGCGGCACCGGTGACGGCACCGGCCGCACCGCCGATCAACGCCCCGGTCCCAGGCCCCAGGCCCGTCGCGGCGCCGATGATGGCGCCACCGCCCGCGCCGATCGCGCCGCCCGTGAGGGCGCGATGGCCGGGTGAGTAGCCGCACCCGGTCAGCGCGGTCAGGGACGCGGCCAGAAACAGGCCGGCAGAGATTTTGCGAAGCATTTCCAACTCCCGTGGTTCATAACATAACAAAAAGGATATTTAGTCCGCCTTCGGAAATTCAACCGGCCGCCGATCGCCTGACGATTCCTTCATGAAACCTTCAGTCATAATCGGCCGACGCCGTTAATTCCCGACCAGCGGACGCCCCAGATTCAGATTATGCGGGCTGATCGCCGCACCGGCGACCGCGCCGACACCACCGCCGACCGCCGCGCCAATGCCCGGCCCCACGCCGGTCACGCTGCCGATGATGGCACCGGCACCCGCGCCGATGGCACCGCCCGAAAGCGCGCGCGACCCAGGCGAATAGCCGCATCCGGCCAGGCTCAAGCCCGCTACGGCCAACAGGACAACAGGGGTGACTTTGTACGCCACGTTTACATCTCCTTGATCAATCAGCAATCTGGTCTAAACGATATATTGGGCGCGCAATATGGCGAATGAAGGGCTTCTTTGAGGCTTGCCCCTTTGCTGTACGGGCTGTAAGGCCAGCGCAATGCGGCGTTCTTGACGGCGCGGCGAAGATCTCGCCGGACTAAGCGGAAAGGGTTTTGATGTTTTCCAAACTTCTCGGCCTCATGTCGGCCGACATGGCGATCGATCTCGGGACCGCGAACACACTGGTTTATGTGAAGGGCCGGGGCATCGTCCTGGCGGAGCCCTCCGTGGTCGCCATCCAGGACGTGAAGGGCCGCAAGCAGGTGCTCGCCGTCGGCGAGGACGCCAAGCTGATGCTCGGCCGCACCCCCGGCAACATCCAAGCCATCCGGCCTCTGCGCGACGGCGTCATCGCCGATTTCGAGGTGGCGGAGGAGATGATCAAGCACTTCATCCGCAAGGTGCATAACCGCCGTGGCTACGCCTCGCCGCTGATCATCATCTGCGTGCCCTCCGGCTCCACCGCGGTCGAGCGCCGCGCCATTCAGGAATCCGCCGAGAGCGCTGGCGCGCGCAAGGTGCTGCTGATCGAGGAACCGATGGCGGCGGCGATCGGCGCCAACCTGCCCGTCACCGAGCCCTCCGGCTCGATGATCGTCGATATCGGCGGCGGCACCACCGAGGTGGCGGTGATCTCGCTGGGCGGCATCGTCTATGCGCGCTCGGTGCGCGTCGGCGGTGACAAGCTGGACGAGGCGATCATTTCCTATATCCGCCGCACCTTCAATCTGCTGATCGGCGAAAGCTCCGCCGAACGCATCAAGATGGATATCGGCGCCGCCTGGGTGGAGAGCAACCAGGATGGCCCGAGCCGCTATGTGAAGGGCCGCGATCTGATCAACGGCGTGCCGCGCGAAGTGACGGTGACACAGCGGCAGATCGCCGAGAGCCTGGCCGAGCCGGTCGGGCAGATCGTCGAGGCGATCAAGGTGGCACTGGAAAACACCCCGCCGGAACTCTCCGCCGACATCGTCGATAAGGGCATCATGCTCACCGGCGGCGGCGCCCTGCTGCACCGGCTGGACGAGGTGCTGCGCGTCTCCACCGGCCTGCCGGTGATGGTCGCCGAGAACCCGCTGCAATGCGTGGCTCTGGGCACCGGGCGGGCGCTGGAGGAGCGCAATCTGCGCTCTGTGACCTCCGCGATGTACTGAAGTCATGGGAACTTTTTGAAAAAAGTTCCCATACCCTCAAAAACTTTTGCTCCCATTCTACCCCGGCCCCGGCCGGGGTTTTATTTATGCAGCTTGGCCAGCGTGTCTTCGCAGGCGTTTTTATCGCCCAGCCCCAGCCGGATCGTCGGGATGATCGCCAGCGGCGGGAACAGCACCCCCAGCCCCACCGCGCTGCCCACCCGCGCCGCCAGCGGCCCAGGGGCCGGCATGATGCTCGGATGTTTCAGCGTGCCGCCGATATTGATCGGGGTGGACAGATTGCCGATCGAAAAATGCGTCGCCTCCGTCCACATATGCAGATTCAGCGTCTCGGTATCCAGATTGGCCGTGCCCTTGCCGAGAATGTTCGATTCCTTCGTCGCCACCAGGAAGGCATTGGTGTTCATCTGCCCATCCTTCAGCGAGACATCCGAGATCAGGCACTCGATCGGCGTCTTGTTCGGCACCCCCAGCGCGGAGAGGATCGCCGGGCCGCCCTGCAGCCCGACCAGATCCACCAGCAGCGCGCTGATATCGCCGCCATGCTGCAGGAACAGCGAAGCATGGCCATCGCCATGGCCCAGGATCGCCGCCATCGAATTGCCGGTGCCGGAAATCCAGGCCGAACCCCCGACCGTGCCATTGCCGGCAAAGCCGGTGGTGGAGCCGACGATGCGCGAGAGCTGCAGGCGCCGGAAATCGATATTCGCCTTGGCATGCAGCACGTTCTTATCCGGCGTCAGATCGATGGCGCTGGCGATGGTCCCGGTCCCCACCGCGAAATTCAGCGGATCCACCGTCACCCGGCCGTCCTTGACCACCAGATGCGCCACCAGATCATCCAGCGGCACGCCCTTATTGATGATGTGCTCGCCCTTGTAGCGCAGATCCACATCCACCTCGTTCAGCTTCGGCAGATTGATCGGCGTCGAGGGCAATAATTTTGAACTGTCCGCCGCCTTCGCCAGCTTGGCCTTGGTCGCCGCATTCTGGCCGGGGTGTTCTTGTTGCCCGGCGTGCCGCCCAGGAAGCCGGCGAGATCGGTCAGATCCACCCGCTTCGAGGTCAGGCGCGCGGTAATCTGCCGGCGCGGCTCGCCCGGCGCCTCGGCGATGGTGCCCTCCAGATCCGAAGAGCCGACATGGCCGGTGAAATCCTGCAGCCGGAAGGCCTTGTCCTGATACACGGCGGTGCCGGTCAGGCTGAAAGGCGGGGTGTCGGGGATCGGCACCCCGGTCAGTGCGTAAAGATTGGCCATGTTCTGGCCGGAGAAAGAGAGCTTCAGATGCGCCCCGGCGAAATGCGCCGGATCGTTCAGCGTTCCCGCCAGCTTCACCATTGTGGTGCCGTTCTGCAGATGCAGCGCCACCGGATAGGGGGTCGCCGCATCGCGCAGCGAGAGCAGCGCCCCGCCGGTGAAATCCCCGGTGATCGGCGCATTCGCATAGGTGCCCTTGACCGTCACCACGATCTCGCCGCCGGTGAACAGCTTGCTGTCGGCGGGCGCCGGGCGGGTTTCGATCGCCAGATTGAAATCGGCTTTGTAACTTGGCAGTTTCACGCTGGCCTGGCCGCCATGGATCAGCAGTACCCCCAGCTTCGGCGGGGTGCTGGAGCTGGGCGAGGCGGCCAGCTTCAGCGTATAATTGGTCTCGGCGCCAGTCTGCCGCAGCGAAATCACCGGCTGCTCCAGCGCGATCACCGGCAGCTCCAGCTGCTGGTGCCGCAGATAATGCAGCGCCGCCACCTCCACCCGCAGCTCGGGGATCTGCGCCAGCGGCGGGTCCTCCGCCGGGAAGCCCTTCGGGTTGGCGATGGTGATGCCATCGGCGCGGATGATGATGGTCCTGCCCAGCGTCACATGCAGATGCTGGATGCTCACCGGCCGGCCTGTTTCGGCCGAGGCCCTGGCCTCCACCACCGGAATGAACCAGTCCCAGTTCCAGAAGATGATCAGCAGCAGGATCAGTATAAGGATGGGACAGGTGATCCTGATCCACAGATTGCGCCGCATCCCGCCTCCCCTGGCCCAAAAACTCTAGATAAGGGCGCGATTGCGCGGCGCAACCGCACGAGAGCGTATTCCGCTCAGCTTGGCGCGCGGACCACGCTCTCGCTTTTTGTTTGAACGAGCAACTTTATCCGATCAAACGCTTCCGTTTGATCGGATGTTGCTCTAACCATCTTGTCATTACCCCGCACGGATTTGCCCCGCCTGGGGCGAGACGGTAAGGAAGGCGCATGCTCCCGTTCATCAAGATGCATGGCGCCGGCAATGATTTCGTCGTGCTGGATGGCCGCGTGACCAAGCCCGCCCTCGCCCCCGAGGCGATCCGCAAGATCGCCGACCGCCGGCGCGGGGTCGGCTGCGACCAGCTGATCATCATCGAACCGGATGGCGCGGGGGCGGATGCCTTCATGCGCATCCTGAATTCCGATGGTTCCGAGAGCGGCGCCTGCGGCAATGCCACGCGCTGCGTCGCCGCCCTGTTGGCGGAGGAGAGCGGCGCGCGGCATGTCTCCATCCGCACCGCCGGCGGGCTGTTGCAGGCGGAAATCCTCGGTCCCGGCCTGGTCGAGGTCGATATGGGCCCGCCGCATCTGGAGTGGGGCGACGTGCCGCTCGCGGCCCCCGCCGACACGCTGCATCTGCCCCTCGCCCTCGGCCCCGTCGCCGATCCCGCCGCCTGCTCGATGGGCAACCCCCACGCCACCTTCTTCATCGAGGATTTCGCGCATCTGCCGATCGAGACCATCGGCCCGATGCTGGAGAAAAACCGCATCTTCCCCGAGCGCGCTAATATCGGCTTCGCCAGGATCGAAAGCCCCTCGCGCATCCGGCTGCGGGTGTGGGAGCGCGGCGCGGGGCTGACGCTTGCCTGCGGCTCCGGCGCCTGCGCCACTTTGGTGAACGCGCATCGCCGGGGGCTGACCGGCCGCCAGGCGGTGGTGGAGATGGATGGCGGTGAGCTGTTGATCACCTGGACGCAGGCCGGCCATGTGCTGATGCGCGGCCCCGCCGTGACCGCCTTTGCCGGTGAAATTCCCGAAAGTCTCTAAGCCATGGCCAGTTCGTTCTTCTCCCGGCTGAAATCCGGCCTCTCGCGCTCGACCGCGAAACTGACCGGCGGCATCACCGCCATTTTCACCAAGCGCAAGCTCGATGACGAGGCGCTGGAAGAGCTGGAGGAGCAGCTGATCGCCGCTGATCTCGGCCCCGCCGTGGCGGCGCGCGTGATCAAGGGCTTCCGCTCCACCCGCTTCGGCAAGGAGGTGACGGATGCCGAGGTGCGCGAGACGCTGGGCGCCGAAATCGCCGAAATCCTCACCCCGGTCGCCAAGCCCCTGGAGCTGGACCGGGCGCATAAGCCTTATGTGATCCTGATGGTCGGCGTGAACGGCGCCGGCAAAACCACCACCATCGGCAAGCTGGCGGCACTCTACCGCGAACAGGGCCTCACCCCGATGCTGGCGGCCGGCGACACCTTCCGCGCCGCGGCGGTGGAACAGCTGCAGGTCTGGGGGCAACGCGCGGGCTGCGAGGTGGTCACCGCCCCGGCCAATACCGACCCCGCCTCGCTGGCGCATGACGCGCTGAGCCGCGCCCAGAAAACCGGCGCCGATGTGCTGCTGATCGACACGGCCGGGCGGCTGCACAACAAGACCGCCCTGATGGAGGAGCTGCGCAAGATCATCCGGGTGATCCGCAAGCTCGATCCCACCGCCCGCACGCCACTTTGCTGACGCTGGACGCCACCACCGGCCAGAACGCCGTCACCCAGGTCGGCATCTTCAAGGAGATGGTGGATCTCTCCGGCCTCATCGTCACCAAGCTGGACGGCTCGGCGCGCGGTGGCATCGTCGTGGCGCTGGCGGAAAAATACGGGCTGCCGATCCATGCGGTGGGCACCGGCGAGCAGATCGCCGATTTACGGGATTTCGACGCCACCGAATTCGCCCAGGCCCTGGTTGGCCAATGAGGCGGCTGCTGGCCGCCTGCCTCGCCGCGCTGCCGCTGGCCGGCTGCATCCAGCTCGGGCCGCATCAGCTGCAACAGGATACGGTCAGCTACGCCCAGGCGCTGGGCAACGCCCAGAACCAGCAGACGCTGCTCAACGTGGTGCGGCTGCGCTACGCGGATTCGCCCAGCTTCCTGCAGACCACGCAAATCATCTCCTCCTACCAGCTGCAGCAGACGCTGAATGCCGGGCTGGAGGCCTATCCGAGTGCCGCCACCTCGGCCGGCAACTATATCTCCGGCGGGCTGGGCGGAACCTTCCAGCAGAGCCCGACCTTCACGCTGGAGCCGATCACCGGCAAGAATTTCGCCGAAAGCTTCCTGCGCCCCTTCTCCCCGGCGGAGCTGATCCCCTTCGTCGGCGGCGGCATCCCGGTGGACATTCTGTTCCGGCTGGATGTGCAATCCATCAACGGGCTGCAAAATTCCCGCGAGCTGGGCGGTGCAGATGGGCTGGGCTCGCCGGATTTCTTCCTGTTGCTGCATGATCTGCGGCTGCTGCAGATCGGCGGGGTGCTGGATGGCGGCCAGGTGGAAACCAAGCCCGCCAGCGGCAAAAGCCCGGCCCAGACCAAGACCATCCTGGCGATCGAGCCGACGGACGATCCGGACCTCGCCCGCGTCGCCGCGCAAACCCGCGCGCTGCTCGGCATGAAGCCGAACGAACAGACCGCCACGGTCTATTACGGCACCGGCAAGCCGCCCTCCGGGCAGATCATGCTGCAGACAAGGCCGATGCTCGGCATCCTCAACCAGCTCGCGATCCAGGTGGAGGTGCCGGAGGCGGATGTCAAAGCCGGGCTGACCACCCCGACATTGGGCACGATCGGCATCGCCAAACACCCGGTCGTCGTCGTGCATTCGGGCGACAAGGCGCCGAAAGATGCCTTCGTCTCGGTGAAATACGGCGCCACCTGGTTCTGGATCGCCAATGACGATTTCAACAGCAAGGTGGCTTTTTCGATTGTGCAGACCTTGCTGTCCCTGGCCCAGACCAGCGCGACACCGGGAACGATCCTGACCATCCCGACGAGCTAAGAAACGCCTTCATCACAAAAGTTTTTTGGTGCCGCTTTTTTTCAAAAAAGCGGCAAAAACGTCTGGGCGTACGCACCGCCGCCGTCCCGCCCCGAACATCTGTGAGAGCTTTTTGAAAACCTCGACAGGCCGGTCAACGTGCCTTCAGTGTCTTGCCCTTCAGGATACGCGCCTTGTTCGCCCGCACCCGCCGCTTGGCCGGGGCCATCGCGGCATTCGCCACCGCCTGCGGCTTCGCCCCGCGCAGCGCCGCTAGCCCGGCCTGCATCGCGCCTTGTGCAAAGGCCTGCTGCTTTTCCGCCCCCAACGCCGCCAGCCGCCCGGCCGCCTTGCCCGGCTGCATCCAGAGCTGGGCGCTGTGCATGGCGAAGACAAAGCCGGCCTCAGCCAGCCAGAGATACGCGGCGAAGGGATTGAGCGGGGCTTTTCGGGTCATCCGTCCGATTTGGGGCGCCGCCGCACGCCTGGCCTGTCATGTCGAAAATATAATGAGCCTCGAACAAGGCTGCCTCACGAAATTACGTCTGGCCAGCCCCAGCCATCTCTGTATCATGGGTCATGGAGACCAAAGCCAAACTGCCTCCGGGCTTTCTTGAACGCTGCATCGACCAGGCCATCGGCCGCACCCAAGCCGATCTGGTCATCAAGGGTGCCAGCATCCTCAACCTGATCACCGGTGAGATCGCGGTCAGCGACATCGCCATCACCGGCAACCGCATCATCGGCACCTATGAGAGCTATCAGGGGGTGCGCGAGATTGACGGGCGTGGCCTGTTCGCCGTGCCGGGCTTTATCGATACCCATGTGCATTGCGAATCCACCTTGGTCGCACCTGGCGAGTTCGACCGCATCGTGCTGCCGCGCGGCACCACCACCGCGATCTGCGACCCGCACGAGATCTGCAACGTGCTCGGCGCGCAGGGGTTGGCGTATTTCACCCAAAGCGCCGAGGCTTTGGCGATGGATCTGCGCGTGCAGCTCTCCAGCTGTGTGCCCGCCACCGGGCTGGAGACCTCCGGCGCCGAGCTGCGCGCCGGCGATCTGCTGCCCTTCCTCAGCCACCCGAAAATCCTCGGCCTGGCGGAGTTCATGAATTTCCCAGGGGTTCTGCATAAAGACCCGGTGGTGATGGAAAAGCTCTACGCCTTCGCCGGCGAGCATATCGACGGCCATGCGCCGAAACTCTCGGGCCGGGAGCTGAATGCCTATCTCTCCTGCGGCATCCGCAATTGCCATGAAACCACCTCCCTGCCCGAGGCCTGGGAGAAATTGCGCAAGGGCGTGCATCTGCTGATCCGCGAAGGCACCGTCACCCGCGACGTGACGACACTGAGCCCGGCTTTGACGCCGGAGACCTCGCTCAACTGCTCCTTCTGCACCGATGACCGCAACCCGCTGGATATTTTTACCGAGGGCCATCTGGATTATTCCGTGCGCAAGGCCATCGCTTCCGGTGTGGCGCCGCTGCACGCCTACCGCGCCGTCTCCTACGCCGCCGCGCGGGGCTTTGGGCTGCGGGATCGCGGGCTGATCGCGCCCGGGCAGCGCGCGGATATCGTGCTGCTGGAGGATCTGGAGGCCTGCGCGGTGAAGCGGGTCATCGCTGGCGGGCGGCTGGTGGAGGAGATCGATTTCGCCGCCCGCGCCCTGCCCGGCTTTGTCGGGCTGGACAGCATGAAGCTGGAAAAGGTGAGCCCAGAGGATTTCCGCACCCCCGGCACCGGCCCGACCACCGCGGTGATCGGCATTTTGCGCGACAAGATCGTCACCGAGCATCTGACCATGACGCTGCCCTACCGCAATGGCGAGCGCCTGCCGGATCTGGCGAATGACGTGCTGAAAATCGCGGTGCTGGCCCGGCATGGCAAGAACCGCAATATCGGGCGCGGCTTCGTGAAGGGGTTTGGGCTGAAGAATGGCGCGCTGGCCTCCTCGGTCGGGCATGACAGCCATAATGTCTGCGTCGCCGGCACCGACGATGCGCAGATGGCGCTGGCGGTGAACCGGCTGGTGGAGCTGGGCGGCGGCTTCGTCGCGGCGGCGAACGGCCAGGTGGTCGGCGAACTGCCGCTGAAGATGGCCGGGCTGATGTCGGTAAAATCCGCCGAGGCGGTGCGCGAGGAGCTGATTGCCCTGCGCGCCGCCACCCGCGCCATGGGCTGCGAGCTGGCCGAGCCCTTCCTGCATCTCGCTTTCCTGCCGCTGCCGGTGATCCCGCATCTGAAAATCACCGATATGGGCGTGGTGGACGTGGATAAATTCGCGCTGGTGGATTAGCGGCCTCGCAAACCCTCCCCGGATCGGCATCCATCCCGCCATTTGCCGCTCCCAAGCCGCTTCGCGGTTTGTCCGTGGCGTCAAGGGCGCGCAGCTTCGCTGCACGTCGCCGCAGGCGAGTATACCCCTTGATGCCACGGGCAAACCGCGGAACCATAGGCTGATCGCCCTGATGCGGATCACTCAGGCGTCGTCATCTCCGGCAGCGCCACCCCATCCAGCGCCAGAACCGGCCGCAGCGCCAGCACATTGCACACCGCCAGCGCCCGCGCGGCGCGCAGCATCTCGACGCTGATAACCGCCTCCGCCACCGTACCAGACGCCAGAAGCCTGGCGCGGCGAATGCCGGGCAACGCGCCCTCCGTCAGCTTCGGCGTGAGCCACAACCCCTCATATTTCACCAGCAGATTGCCGATGCTGGCACAGGCCACCCGCCCGGCGCGGTTGAGCAAAATCGCCTCCTGCGCCCCGGCCGCCTCAGCCTCCTGCCGGGCCAGAATGTGCGGCAGATAATTCAGCGTCTTCACCTGTGAGAGCGGCGAGGTTTCATCGCGCGCGATCGAGCGGCAAATGATCGCCTGCACCGGCCCCGGCGCGGGCAGGGGAAAGGCCGTGGCCAGCACGGTCGGGCGGGGTTCAGCGGGCGGCAACAACCCGCGCGGGCCGGGGCCACGGGTGAGGGTGAGGCGCGCCCCACCCTCCGCAATGCCATTGGCGGCGGCGGTGTGCGCCAGAATTTCGGCCATTCCGTCCGCCTCAAAGGGCAGCGCCAGCCGCAGCTTCCTTGCCCCGCCGCCAGCCGGGCGAAATGCGCCGCCGCATCCTGCGCCACGCCGCCGCTCAATCGTAGCGTTTCGAAAATCCCGTCCCCCAGCGTGAAGCCGCGATCCGTCACCGGGACCATCGCCGCTTCCGCCGGCAGCAGCCGCCCGTTCAGCCAGACGATCTCAGCCATGCGCGATCAAAGGGGAGAGTTTCAGCATCATCTCCTCATACTCCGAAGCCGGATCGCTGTCCCAGGTGATGCCGCCCCCGGCCTGGGCGTAGAGGCACTCAGGCGTGGCCACCGCGGTGCGGATGATGATGGCGCTATCCATCGCCCCATCCAGCCCGATCCAGGCGAGGGCGCCGCAATAGGCGCCGCGCGCACCCGCTTCCAGCTCGTCGATAATCTGCATCGCCCGATGCTTCGGCGCCCCGGTGATGGAGCCGCCGGGTGAGCAGGCCAGCAGCAGATCCGCCGCCCCCACCCCGGGGCGCAGCTGTCCGGTGACGGCGGAAACCAGATGATGCGCCTGGGCAAAGCTCTCCACCGCGAACAGCTCCGGCACCTGCACGGAGCCGATTTCGCAAAGCTGGCCGAGATCATTGCGCAGCAGATCGGTGATCATCAGATTCTCCGCCCGCTCCTTCGGATCGTCCCGCAAGGAAGCGGCGGCCCGCGCGTCCTCCCGCGGGCAGGCCTCGCGCCGGGCGGTGCCTTTGATCGGCCGCGTCTCCACCGCGCCGCTGCGGTTTACCGAGAGAAACCGCTCTGGTGAGGCGCTGCATAAGGCCGCCCCGGCACCGGTTTGAATAAAGGCCGCGAAGGGCGCGGGGCTGCGGCGGCGCAAGGCGGCATAATAAGCGGCGGGCGAAAAACCCGGGGCAGCGCCGCGGTGAAGCGGGCGGTGAAATTCGCCTGGAACACATCCCGGCGCCGATATAAGCCCGCACCCTCTCCACCCGCGCCTCATACGCCGCGCGCGGCGTCTCCTCTTGCCAGTCCGGCTTCGGCCCTGGCGGCAGCGCGGCGGGTTGCCGCAGACGGGCCGCCAGCGCCGCAATCCGCGCCTGCGCCCCCTGCCCTGGCCGATCCCCGGCCAGCACGCAAAGCCGTCGCGCCGCATGGTCGAACCCCAGCACCAGATCGAACATGCCGAACCAGCCTTCGGGCAAGCCGGGAATCGGCGCGTGGCGGGACTCAATCCCGGCTTGCGTCAGCCCGGCGCCATAGCCGAGCCAGCCCATCGCCCCGCCTTTGAAGGCAAACGGCCAGTCCGGCGGGCAGGCATCATCCTCGGGCCGGGCAGAAGCCAGCCAACCCGGCAGCTCATCGGCCCGGGCCAGGTCCAGCACCGCGTAGGGCTCCAGCCCGATATAGCTGACCCTGGCGCGCGCATCGCCCGTAGCCGCGCTGTCCAGAAACACCAGCGGCACCTCCCCGGCCAGCGCCACGAAGGCCGCGCCGGGCTCGACCCAGCCGAGATCCCGGCACAGCATGGCCGCTCAGCCCAGACGGTTCAGCTCAGGCAGCGCAGCTCTCAAAGCCCCGGCGCAAAGCCGGGCGGTTGAGGTCGCGGCCGATGAAGACGATGCGGCTCACCCGCTTTTCATCCGCCTTCCACGGCGCCAGGAAATCCCCATCGGCGATCATATGCACAGCCTGGAAGGCAAAGCGCCGCTCCTCGCCCTCATAATTCAGGATACCCTTGGTGCGCAGAATATTCTGCCCCTGGCTCTGCAAGATATGGCCGATCCAGGTGTTGAATTTCTGCGCCGAGAGCGGCTTGTCGGTGGAGAGGCTGATCGAGGTCAGATGCTCGTTATGGGTGTGGCTGTCTTCCTCCAGGAAGTCCGGCACATTCGCCAGCACGCGCTTGAGGTCGAACGCGCCCAGCCCCAGCAGCTCATCCGCCGGCACATCGCCCTTGGTGGTCTTCTTGATCACCGCATAGGGGTTGATGGATTTGATCTTCGCCTCCACCGCCGCCAGCTCTTCCGCATTCACCAGATCCAGCTTGTTGAGCACGATCACATCCGCGAACGCCACCTGGTCGGCCGCCTCCGGGCTGTCCTCCAGCCGGGTGAGGAAATGCTTGGCATCCACCACGGTCACGATCGCGTCCAGCCGGGTCTTGGCCTTCACATCCTCATCCACGAAGAAGGTCTGCGCCACCGGGGCCGGGTTGGCGAGGCCGGTGGTCTCGACGATGATGCCATCAAATTTCTGGCTGCGCTTCATCAGCCCGCTGACGATGCGGATCAGATCGCCGCGCACCGTGCAGCAGATGCAGCCATTATTCATCTCGAACACTTCCTCATCGCTATCCACGACGAGGTCGTTATCCACCCCCAGCTCACCAAACTCATTGATCACGACAGCATATTTCTTGCCATGCGTGCCGGTGAGCAGATGGTTGAGCAACGTGGTCTTGCCCGCCCCAGATAGCCGGTGAGGACGGTGACAGGAACGAGATCGGACATTTTCAATCACCTAAAATTCTGAATTCGAAGACAGCATGTAGCGCCGGAATGGACCATAACAAGACGAAGAGGGGCAAGACGGAGCGGGGCAAGGTTGCACAATCCTCAGGCCGGATGGTCCGGCCAGGGATAGTCGCTCTCCCGCGTTTCGCCGAAAGCAGCCTCGACGATATAGGCCGCCACCCGGCGCTCATTGAACAATTCCGCATAGCGCGCCCGCCCCGCCGCCGCCGCGCGCATCCGCGCCCGGGGCTCGGCCTTATAGCGCGCCAGCATCTCCGCCAGCTCCTCCAGCGAGGAGAAAAACCCCATCTCATCCTCGCCGAAAAACCGGTCATAGCCGGTGGCGCGCTCGATGAAGGCGAGCTGGCCATTGCCGGTGAGATGCGCCAGCCGGTCCGAGCTATAGAGGAAATCATCCCCCGCCGGCTGATATTCAGCCCCATCCCGGCCTGGCAAAGCGCCGCCTGATAGGCCGCGCCATTGAGGAAGGGCCGGTCGATCCCCGGTGTCAGCCAGCGCAGGCCCGGCAGCCGCGCCTGCAGCCCGGCCACGAAATCCCGCATATCCCAATCCTGCCCGCAAACATGGCGCGGCGGGCGCGAGGGGTTGCCGCAGGCATAGAAAATATCGAAATCCGGGGTTTCCACCTCATCCATCCGCCCGCGCTCGATCGAGAGATCCACCGGATTGGGCATGAAGCCGACCCGCACGCCAGGGCGGCGCAGCGCCGCCATCGAGGCGCCGGCGGTGCTCACCAGGGTCAGATCAACCACCCCCAGCTTGCCCTCGATGCGGCGGATATTATCCGGCTCGAACAGCGGATCGACATTCCATTGCACCACCCGCAAGCCCGGCAGATCACCGCGAATGGCCGCAATCGTCTGCGCATCCACCATATCCGCATGGCCGAGCACCAGCAGCTCTGGCTTATGCGCCCGGCAATAATCGCGGATCATCCGGTTGAACGGCCCGCGCCCCAGCCGCCTGTGGCCAAAGCCGAAGCCGCGCGCCAGATCCCGGTCCGAAAGCGCCAGCACCTGATGCCCGTTGCGGATGAAGCCGTTGCAGAGCTTGATGCCGGTGGCGTGCTGGTTGAGGCTTTTCAGCGATACCGGGGCGTAGCCGATATGCACGATCCGGAGCATGGGCAGGCTGATGTCCTTGTTGCGCGGCTGGATGCAAGGCAGTCTGGGGCGTTACGCGAAGGGGGCGGCGAAGTCAACGAAACCGCCAGCCCCGGGGGTGGCCTTGACACCTGCCGCATCGCTGCGCCATCGCCATGCGCATATGGCTCTCCCCTCCAAAGCTGCGATGCGCCCTGTTGAGGCCGGCAGACGACGCTGGCACCCTGGCTTTCTGTTCACACCGCGCCTGGCGCTGCCGCTCACCCTCGCGGCCGGGCTGCTGCTGCCCAGCAATGCCGCCTGGTCCACCTTCTTCTATATCCTCGGCCTGCCCACCATAGGCTGGCAGCTCTGGCGCGGCGCCCGGCCGGATGCCGCAAACCGCCCGCTGCTGGCCATGCTCGCCCTCTGGGCCTGGTCCAGCCTCACCATCGCCTGGGACCGCAATATTTCCGGCCAGGGGGATGGCCATGGCTATTGGCTGCTGAATGCGCTCTGCACCCTCGCCTTCCTGCTCTGTTTCGACTTCGCCACCCGCCAGGATGCCAGCGCCCGCCGCCGCGCGGTCAGCGCCTTCATCCTTTGCGCGGTGCCGACGGCGCTGCTCTCCATCGCGCTGTTCGCGGTGCAGGACCACTGGACGGGCCGGCTCGGCGGCTGGGGGGCGCTGAAAACCCCGGTCTGGGGCGCCTCGGTCATCGTCATCTGCGTGCTGCTGACGCTGGGGCGAGTTGCCGAGGCCGGGCCCCGGCGCTGGCTCTACGCCACCGCTTTGGTGCCGATGCTGGTTTATCTGCCGCTGAATGGCAGCCGCACCGCCTTGCTCTCGCTGGCGATGGGGGTGATGATGCTGGGGCTGAGCAGCTGGCGCGCCTTCCGGGCCCTGGTCATTGCCGGGCTCTGCGCGCTGGCGGCGCTGGCGGGCGTCGTGCTGATGCGCCCGGTCTGGGTGAAAGCGGTGATCGGCAATTTCCTGGCCCGCGGCACGGATTGCCATATCACCATCTGGCGCACCGCCTGGGGGCTGTTCCTGGCGCAGCCGGTGATCGGCTATGGCCCGTCCGCCCGGCTGCCGATCTTGCCGCACGGCGCCTGCCCGGCCTATCCGAGCCCGCATAATCTTTATCTCTCGCTGCTGGTCTATAGCGGGCTGGTCGGCTTCGCGCTGTACGGGCTCTGCCAGATCCTGCTCTGCCGGCATGTGCTGCGCCGGCAGCGCGGCTTTCAGCGCGCCCTGGCGCTGGCGCTGCTCGCCGTGCCGCTGGTCTCCGGCCTGTCGGACCTGACCCAGGTGATCAAGGGCCCCTCGCCGCTCTGGTATATTATCTGGCTGCCGATGCTGCTGGCGCTGCGTGCCGGGCCAGAATCGCCTGGTACGTCTCCAGCATCCGCTGCGTCACCACCGCGCGGGTGAAACCGGCCTGATATTCGGCATGGCCGGTCTGGGCGATGCGCGCGCGCAAGGCCGGATCGTCCAGCACCGCGCGAATCGCCCCGGCGAGCGAAGCGGGATCGTCGGCCGGCACCATCATGCCGTTCTCGCCATTGCGGATGGTGGCGCGCGGCCCGTCCGACTCGCAGGCGATGAACGGGGTGGCGGTGGACCAGGCATCCAATATCACCGTGCCGAAGGGTTCGTAGCGCGAGGGCAGCAGGCAGATATCCGCGCCGCGCAGCAGCGCCCCGCGATCATTCCGCCAACCCAGGAATTTCACCCGCTCAGCCACACCCAGCCGCGCCGCCAGCGCTTTCAGCGCCGCCTCCTCCGGGCCGGAGCCGGCGATCCAGAGATCGCAATCGGGCAGTTGCGCCAGCGCGTGCAGGGCCGTGTCGATCCCCTTCACCTGATGCAGCCGGGAGAGGATCAGCAGCGCCTTGCGCGCAGGCGGCGTGCCGAGGGTTTGCTTGGCAATCGGCGCCGCCTCTTCCACCGACGGGAAGGTCGGCACGTAGAAGGCACTGCCGGGGCGGCGCCGCTCGCATAAGCGTGGCGGACCAGATCCTGCGTCACCCCGATGAAATCCGTGCAGGCGGAGAAATGCTTTTGCTGCTCCTCATAATCTCCGTACCAGCCGATGATCGCCGGCGCCGCACCGGGGGCGACCAGGCTCACCGCCCGGCGCATCCAGCAATGGATGATGTCCGGTTGATAATCGCGAATCAGCCGCGCCAGCCGCCGGCGCTGCAGCGGGCGCAGGGGGCGGCCAGCACCTCGGGCGCCATCGAAAGCCCCGCCCCGCCAGCTCAGCGAAGCGCGGCGCCGCGCGGCGCATGACGATGCGCTGCTCCAGCCCCGCCTCGTGCAGGCTGAGCATGATGTCGGTGGAGTAAAGCTCGGCGCCGCCATTCTTGGCGCCGGCCATGATCTGTAACACGCGCATCTGGGCGTCCCGCCTCTGGGATGAATGCGGCGCTGTTATCCGGTTCGGCACGGCCGGGCAAATCCCGCCCCTCCGTTAAGCGCGGCTTAGCATGCGCCGATTAAAATCAGCTGGAAACCCAACAAGGGGCCGCTTTGCATGCTATACGCTTTGATTTGTCTCGAACTTTTGGCTCTCGCCGCCGGGATTTGGTGGTGCAGGCGCCAGCGGCGGGATGATCTGCGCGCCCTCTCCAGGCTGGTGGCGGAGGCCACCGCCCGGCAGGCGGCGGTGCGCGCCCAGCTTGGGCTGGACCGCAATATCGATGCTCTGCGCGCCGCCCTGGCCCGGCTCGGCCCGCCCCAGCTGGCGGACGACAAGCTGTTTTTTGGCGAAACCTGCCTGCATGGGAATACCGAGATCGTCGATTCCATCCGCGCCGCCCATGGCGGCACCGCGACGATTTTCCTGCGCGATGAACGCATCGCCACCAATGTCACCCAGCCGAACGGGCAGCGGGCCATCGGCACCAGGCTCGCCCCCGGCCCGGCGCATCAGGCGCTATTCACCCGCAAAATCGCCTATCGGGGCGAGGCGCAGATCCTCGGCCAGGATTATTACAGCTATTATGAACCGCTGCTCGCCGCCGGCGAGGTGATCGGCGTGCTCTATGTCGGGGTGCTGAAAACCAGCGTGACCACGCAAAACCGTATGCCGGCGAGCTTCGCCGGCGGCCTTGCCCTGCTGGGACGGCTGAATGAGGCGGCCGCCGCCGATACGCTTGCGGCGGTTGAGCAACGGCAGAGCTACGAGGACCAGCGGCGCCTCGCCGAGGACGAGCAGCGCTGCGCCGCCGCCGCGCAGGGTGAAGCGCTGCACGCCCTCTCCGAAGGCTTGGCGGCCATGGCGAAAGGCCGCCTTGGCCACCGCGTGACCACCAGGCTGGCGGCCGCGTTCGAGGGCGTGCGGGCGGATCTCAATCAGGCCTTCGAAACCTTCGCGCAGGCCATGCAGGCGATCCAGGCCGGGGCGGACGAGGTCTCCGGCGGGGCCCGGGAGATCATGCAGGCCTCGGAGGATCTATCCCAGCGGACCGAGCGCCAGGCCGCGACGCTGGAGCAGACCGCGGCGGCGCTCAATGAGATCAACGGCTCGGTGCAGAGCACCGCCGCCTTCGTCGCCCAGACCCAGGGGCTAGCCACCGGCGCGCGCGATCATGCGGATCAATCCGGCCAGGTGCTGCGCCAGGCCACCGCGGCGATGCAACGGATCGAAGACGCCTCCGCCAGGATCACCGAAATCATCGGGGTCATCGATGAAATCGCCTTCCAGACCAATTTGCTGGCGCTCAATGCCGGGGTGGAGGCGGCGCGCGCCGGCGAGGCGGGGCGCGGCTTTGCCGTGGTCGCCACCGAAATCCGCAGCCTCGCCCAGCGCTCCGCCGATGCCTCCAAGGAGATCAAGGCGCTGATCGCCAATGCCGGCGCCGAGGTGGAAACCGGCGTCAGGCTGGTGCGCGACGTGAACGGGCTGATGGGGCATATCGTCGACGAGGTGAAGCAGATCGACCAGGCGGTGCAGGATATTTCCGGCAAAACCGTGCAGCAGGCGGCGAGCCTGCGCGAGGTCAGCAGCGCGGTGACCGATCTGGACCAGGTGACCCAGCAAAATGCCGCCATGGTGGAGGAAGCGACGGCGGTGATCCACACGCTGGAAGCGCAGGCGAAACAGCTGAACGGCCTGCTGCTGCAGTTCGAGCTCTCAGCGCCCGCGCCCGCCGCCCGCCGCCAGCTTGCGCATGCGCGCTAGCTTTTTGTTCGAGGGAGCAACGTTATCCGACCAAACGAATCCGTTTGATCGGATGCTGCTCTAGCTGAGTTCGGCCAGCAGGCTGGGTCGCGCCTCGCGGGTCTCGGCATTGTCGGTCAGCGAGATCGGATAATCGCCGGTAAAGCAGGCATCGCAGAAGGCGGGCGCCGCCGGGTCGCGGCCTTCCTTGCCCAGCGCCTTGTAGAGCCCGTCGATGGAGATGAAGGCGAGGCTGTCGACGCCGATCAGCCTGGCCATCTCTTCCACGGAATTGCGCGCCGCCAGCAGCTTGCCGCGCTCGGGCGTGTCGATGCCGTAGAAGCAGGAATGGGTGGTCGGCGGGCCGGCGATGCGCATATGCACCTCCTTCGCCCCGGCCTGGCGCACCATCGCCACGATTTTCTGGCTGGTGGTGCCGCGCACGATGGAATCATCCACCAGCACCACGCTCTTGCCTTCGATCATGGCACGGTTGGCCGAATGTTTGAGCCGCACGCCAAGATGGCGGATCTGATCCGTCGGCTCGATGAAGGTGCGACCGACATAATGGTTGCGGATGATGCCGAGTTCAAAGGGAATCCCCGCCGCCTCGGCGAAGCCCATGGCGGAGGGCACGCCGGAATCGGGCACCGGCACCACCACATCGGCCTTGGCCGGAGCCTCCAGCGCCAGCTGCGCGCCGATCTTCTTGCGCGCGGTATAGACGGAGTTGCCTTCCATGATCGAATCAGGGCGGGCGAAATAGATATATTCAAACACGCAGAAGCGCGGCTTGGTCGGCGCGAAAGGCTTGATGCTCTGCACGCCGCTATCATCGATCAGCACGATCTCGCCGGGGTCGATGTCGCGCACGAACTCGGCGCCGACGATATCGAGGCCGCAGCTCTCGGAGGCCAGCACCCAGCCCGGCTTGCCATCCGCGCCGGAGAGCTTGCCCAGCACCAGCGGGCGCACGCCCAGCGGGTCGCGCACGCCGATCAGCTGCTCATTGGTCAGCGCCACCAGCGAATAGGCGCCGATCACCTGCTTGATCGCATCGATCAGCCGGTCGACCACATTGGCATAGAGCGAAATCGCGATCAGATGCACGAACACTTCCGAGTCCATGGTGGACTGGAACAGGCAGCCCCGGCGGGTGAGCGCCTTGCGCAGCGTATGCGCGTTGGTGAGGTTGCCGTTATGGCCAACGGCGAAGCCGCCGAACTCGAATTCCGCGAACAAAGGCTGCACATTGCGCAGCACGGTGTCGCCGGTGGTGGCGTAGCGGTTATGGCCGATGGCGCGCGCCCCGGGCAGCCCCGCCATCACCTTGGCATCGCCGTAATTATCGCCGACCAGGCCGAGGCCCTTATGCGAATGAAAGCGCACGCCGTCATGGGTGACGATGCCGGTCGCCTCCTGGCCGCGATGCTGCAGCGCATGCAGCCCGAGCGCCGTGATCGCCGCCGCATCCGCCACATTCCAGGCGCCGAAAACGCCGCACTCCTCATGCGGCTTGTCATCGTCAATCATAGAAGTCCCGCCTTGCTGATCCCGCGCTCCAACTAGCGATGTGACAGCCAGATGTCGAGGCATCGGCACGCATAGGCGCACCCCGGCCGGTGCGGCTCAGCCCATCGCCGCGAGCACGGCGCGGAATTTTTCCAGGAAAAGATCCAGCTGCCCCAGGCTGATACAGAGCGGCGGGCAGAGTTTCAACGTCTGCCCGTGGACGCCGCCAATGCCGAGCAGCACGAAATTCTGCCGCATCATATTGACGATCTGCCGCGCCCCGGCGGGGTCCGGCTCGCCATTTTCCGGATTGGCGATGTCCACGCCCAGAATCAGCCCGGCCCCGCGCACCATGTCGACGCGCATGAAACTCTTCGCCAGGCTGTTCAGGCCGCGACGCAGATGCTCCCCGGCGCGGGCGGCATGGCGCAGCAGCCCCTCCTCGGCGATCGTCTCCAGCACCGCCTGTCCGGCCGCGGCGGCAACCGGATTGGCGCCGAAACTGGCGAAAAACGGCGCCTCCTCGGCGGCACGGGTCAAATAATCCGGCCGGGTGAGCATGGCGCCGGACGGGTAGCCATTGCCCAGGGCGCGGCCGAGCACGACGATATCCGGCACCATCTCATGCCGGGCAAATCCCCACATGACGCCGCCCACGCGGCCAAATCCGGCACGGCCCTCATCGGCGATGAACAGGCCGCCGGCAGCCCGCACCGCCTCCGCCGCCTCGGCCAGAAAGCCCGGCGGATCGGTAAAGACGCCATCGGAGGCGAAAACGCTGTCCACCACCAGCGCCGCCACGCCGGCACCGCTGGCGGCCAGGCTCTGCGCCGCCTCACGCACCTGCGCCGCGAACCAGGCCGACAATTTCTGGTTGCCGGCCATCGCCAGGTTGGGGGCCGGAATGGTGCGCACATAGGTCGGCAGGCCGCGCGGCGCGAAGAGCGGCGAGATCTCCGCCGCCGCGCTGGTGCGTCCATGGCTGGCGCCGCTCGTGACGATGACCCCCTGCCGGCCGGTCACCAGCCGGGCCGTGCGCAGCGCCAGATCCATCGCCTCGCTGCCGGAATTGGTCATCACCACATTGTCCAGCGGCGCGGGAAACAGCGTCAGCAGCCTTTCGGCGTAGCCATCGACCAGATCGTGCAGATAACGGGTCTGCACGTTCAGCCGCGCGGTCTGCGCCGCCACGGCGGAGGCGACATCCGGGTTACCATGCCCGACCAGCACGCCCTTGGCGTGAAAATCCAGATAAGGCTGGCCGGCGACATCGAACAACAGCGCGCCATCGCCGCGCACGATCTCCACCGGCTTGTCGTAATGCAAGGCGGCGGGGAGCCGAAGCGGCGCAGCCGGGCCTGGAGGCGGCCGGCCTGCGCCTCCATATCATCCGTCGGCGCCAGGCGCGGACGCGCAAGCGCCTTCACCCGTGCCATAACGCAACCTTAAGTGTTGGACCTGTCACAACCCCGCAAACTCCGCCATCCGTCAGATAAACCGCGGACGTGCCCGCACAGCACATTATTTCGCCACCTTATTGCATTGTGGTAAATACAACGATTTTTTGTGGCATGTGCAAAGCAAAATTTTGCCGTTTCCTGACTGTTTTGTCACGGCATGTTCCAACCGCAACACCCAGTCTTGCCATTGCCCCCGCGCCCGGCCAGAGATGCAGCCGAGATGCAAGCCTTGCCCTTCCTCCACCGACTGGACCGTTATGTGCTGAGCCAGCTGGCGCTGGCGCTGGCGCTGGTCACCACCGGCCTGGTGGCGCTGATCTGGCTGACCCAGTCGCTGCGCTTCATCCAGATCATCGTCAGCCACGGGCTTTCCCCGTTCGTGTTCGTGAAGCTGACGGCGCTGCTGGTGCCGAGCTTCCTCTCCACCATCCTGCCGATCACCTGCTTCATCGTGGTGCTGTTCATCTATGTCCGGCTCTCCGGCGACCGTGAACTGACCATCATGCGCGGCATCGGCCTGTCGGACCTCAAGCTCGCCCGCCCGGCGCTGGCGCTGGCGCTGGCGGTGACGCTGCTGGGCTATGGGCTGAGCCTGGGCGTGGTGCCGGCCACCTTATCCACCTTCCGCACCTATCAGTACGAGATCCGCAACCAGATCGCCGCCTTCCTGCTGGAGCCCGGGGTCTTCACCCCGGTTTCGGCGAATATCATGGTCTATGTGCAATCCCGCGATCCGGCCGGCGGGCTCAAGGGCATCATCATCGAGGATAACCGCGACCCCAACGCCCCGGCGACCATCCTGGCGCGCACCGGCGAGCTGCTCACCACCGCGCAAGGCCCGGTGGTGGTGCTGGAAAATGGCTCACGCGAGCAGATCGACCCGAAGACCGGCCAGCTGGACATGCTGACCTTCGAGCGCAACACGCTGTCCCTGGCCCAGGCCGCGCGGGCGGGCGGGCCGGTGGATAACGACGCCGCGGAGGAACCTCTGGGCGCGCTGCTGCACCCGCCCGCGACAATGGAGGCCGGGGACCGCGCGAAATGGATCGTCGAGGCGCAGCGCCGCCTCACCGCCCCGCTCTCCACCCTCGGCTATACGCTGGTGGCGCTGGTGGCCGCCCTTGGCGGCACCTTCCGCCGCCATGGCGGCATTACCCGCATCATCGGCGCCGTGGTCATCGTCACCGCCCTGGTGGCGCTGGGCTGGGGGTGAACAATCTCGCCGCCCGTAACCTCGCCTTGCTACCGTTGATCTGGGTCTGGGCGGTCATTCCCGGGCTGGTCTCGCTCTATCTGCTGCTGCGCCAGGGTGCGCCGCGGGCATGAGGTTTCCGCTCACGCTGTCCTGGTATTTCGGCCGGCATTTCGCCACCGCCGTGCTGGCGATGACCGCCGGGCTCACCGGGCTGGTCGCCTTGTTCGATTTTCTGGAGCTGCTGCGCGAATCCGCCACCGCGCCGGCCGCCAGCTTCGGTATCATCCTGGAAATCGAAGCGCTGCGATTGCCGTGGAGCATGATGCAGATCATGCCCTTCGCGGTGCTGCTGGGCGGCATCTACGCCTTCTGGCGCCTGGCCCGCTCCTCCGAGCTGGTGGTGGCGCGCGCCGCCGGCATCTCCGCCTGGCAGTTCCTCTCCACCCCGGTGCTGGCGGCCTGCGCGCTCGGGCTGGTCTGCACCACCCTGGTCAGCCCGCTTTCAGCGCTGATGTATGGGCGCGGCGAGCAGATCTATAACGCCTATCTGAAACCCTCCGGCGGCCCGCTTTCGCTGAATGGCGGCTCGCTCTGGGTGCGCCAGACCGATAGCGGGCTGGTGCCCGGCGGCATCGCCGTGCTGCACGCGAACGATGTGACGCTGAAGGGCCGCGAGCTGGCGGCCGACCAGGTCTCGATCCTGCGGCTTGACCCGCAGACCAGCCTGCTGGAACGGCTGGAGGCGCGCAGCGCCACCCTCTCCAGCGGCAACTGGGCGCTGAAAAACGTCTCGGTGCTGAAACCCGACCAGGCCCCGCAGCTGGTGGCGGAGATGAATTTCCCCACGGACCTCACCGTCAACCGGGTGCAGGAAAGCTTCGCCTCGCCCAACGCCCTCTCCTTCTGGGCGTTGCCGGGCTTCATCCATCTGCTCAAGCGCTCCGGCTTCTCCGCCACCCAGCATGAGCTGGCCTTCCAGACGTTGCTGGCCCTGCCGCTGCTCTGCGCCACCATGGCGCTGGTCGCGGCGGGATTTTCCATGCGCCCCTCGCGGCGCGGCGGGGCGGGAACCATGCTGGTCTCCGGCGTGAGTTTCGGATTCGCCCTGTTCATGATCTCCGAGGTCGCCAACCAGTTCGGCACCTCCGGCGCCATCCCCGTCAGCCTCGCCGCCTGGGCCCCGGCGCTGGCCGGATTGTTTTTGGCGCTTGCCTTGTTGCTGCATCTGGAAGATGGCTGAACCATGACCCGCACCGGCAAGTTTCTGCTCCTGCTCGCCACCACCGCTCTGAGCGGCGCCGCCGCCACGGCCCTCGGTGGTTCCGCGCTCGCCCAATCCATCGGCACGCTCGCCACCGGCTCATCCGCCTCCGGGGACAAGAACGCCCCGGTGAGCTTCACCGCCGACAGCCTGTCCTATGACAAAACCGGCAAGATTATCACCGCCACCGGCCATGTCGTCGCCATCCAGAACGACCAGACCCTGCATGCCGACAAGGTGACGATCAACCGCGCCACCGATGTCGTCACCGCCGACGGCCATGTGGTGCTGACCCAGCCGGACGGCAGCAATACCGTCTATGCCGAGCATGTGGTGCTCTCGCACAACATGAAGGACGGGGTGATGGAAGCGGTGGCCGCAAGGCTGGCGCAGAATGCCCGCATCATCGCCAATGGCGGCCGGCGCTACGATGCCAAGCTCGATGAGCTGTCGAAGCCGGTCTATTCCGCCTGCGATCTCTGCAAGAGCGATCCCCGCTCACCCCCGACCTGGGCGATCCGCGCCGCCAGCGCCACCCGCGACCTCGAACATAAAATGATCGAGTTCCGCGACGCCACGCTGCTGATGAAGGGCATCCCGGTGTTCTGGCTGCCTTATCTGTCCGAGCCCGACCCCTCGGTGAAACGCCAGAGCGGCTTCCTGATCCCCAGCGGCGGCGCCACCTCGCAGCTCGGCGCCTTCGCGGTCATCCCCTATTATCTCACCCTGGGCAAAACCGCCGATGTCACCCTCACCCCGGTGCTGGCCACCAAGCAGGGCCCGGCGCTGAAGGCGCATTTCCGCGAGGCCTTCAACCAGGGCTATCTCGATGTGAAACTCTCCGGCGGCCAGGATCGCGGCGAATTCGGCGACAGCGTCTTCGCCAACGGCACCTTCGATCTGAACCAGAACTGGCGCGCCGGCTTCTCCTACAACCGCGCCTCCAACCCGCAATATCTCGACGATTTCTCGATCCTGCCCAACGCCTCCTATCTGGAAAGCAACGTCTTCCTGGAGGGCTTCACCACCAGCTCCTATGCGCGGATCGATGCGCAGACCTATCAGGGGCTGGTCGCCTCGGTGAATCAAAGCGAGCTGCCGATCGTCGGGCCCTATGCGCAGTATCATTACGTCTCGCCGCCGAGCGGTCCGCTGAACGGCACGCTGAAGATTGACACCAGCTTCTTCAACGTGATGCGCGATGTCGGCACCAATACCCGCCGCCTCGCCTTCATCCCGTCCTATTCCGTGCCCTTCACCTTGCCGGCCGGCATCATCGGCACCGCGCGGCTGCAGCTGGACGCCGCCTATTACAATGCCGACAAGCTGAACCAGCAGCCCAACTACAGCGAGGACCAGCAGGCCAGCATTGGCCGCGCCCAGCCTTACGGCGCGGTGATGCTACGTTGGCCCTTGATGCGCCCGACCGCGCGCTGGGGCAGCCAGCTGATCGAGCCGATCGTGCAGCTCGTCGCCTCGCCGAATATCGGCATTTCGCAGAATGACCGCATCCCGAACGAGGACAGCCTGGATCTGGAATTCTCGGACGCCAACCTGTTCGCGCTCAACCGCTATCCCGGGATCGACCGGCTGGAAGGCGGCTCGCGGGTGGATTACGCCATGCATGCCGCCTGGTATCTGCCCGGCGGCATGACGCTGGACGGGCTGATCGGCCAGTCCTACCGCTTCCACAAGGATTCGGTCTATCTCCCCGCCTCCGGCCTGACCGACAATGCCTCGGACATCGTCGCCCGCGCCGTGGTGGCGCCGACCAGCTGGTTCAACATCACCTATCGCGGCCGCTTCTCGCATACGAGCCTGGGCAACCGGATGACCGATGTCACCGCGAATGTCGGCCCGGCCAGGCTGCGCGTCTCCGGCGGCTATCTCTATACCAGCACCAACCCTTACGCGCTGTACGACAATACCGTGCTGGGCGAGGTGGACACGCTGAACCCGCCCGCCGCCTATTTCACCCCGCGCCAGGAAGCGACGCTGAACGTCTCCAGCCAGGTCGGCCAATGGAACCTCTCCGGCGGCGGCCAGCGCAACCTGAAAACCGGGAAGTTTGACGTCGTCAATGCCGATATCGGCTGGCAGAATGACTGTTTCGGCGTCAACCTGCTGTTCTATAAGCGCTTCACCTCTTTCAACCTGGACAATGGCAGCACCGCGGTGCTCCTGCAGTTCAATTTCAAAACCCTTGGAACCGTCGGATTCAACGCCCTATGAAATTCCTGCTCCGCGCCGCTCTTCTCGCCACGGTCTGCACCGCCCCGGCCTTGGCCCAACCGGCCCCGCCCCGGCGCCCATCGCGGCCCCCGGTGCCGTCGGCATGGCCGCCGTGGTCAATGGCCAGGTCATCACCACCCAGGATGTCGCCGCGCGCGCCCAGCTGCTGGCCCTGACCATGGGCATCCACCCGACGCCGGATCTCATCGCCCGCCTCGCCCCGCAAGTGACCAAGCAGCTGATCGACCAGACCCTGCAGCAGCAGGAGATCGACAAGCTCAACATCAATGTCTCCGATGAGGAGGTGGAAAACGCCATCTCCAATATCGAGAAGGGCAACGGCATGGCGCCGGGCGGGCTGCAGAGCAAGCTGGAAGCAGCCGGGGTGCCCTATTCCACCCTGCTGGCGCAGATCCGCACCTCGCTCGGCTGGCAGCAGGTGCTGCACAAGGTGCTGGGCCCAGGGCTGCAGCCCACCCCCGGCGACCTGGCGGCACAGAAGACCGCCTTGCAGGCCAGCCTTGGCGCCACCCAATATCATCTCGCCGAAATCTTCATCCCGTCACCGACCCCAGCGACGAGGCCCCGGCCGAGACTTTCGCCAACACCGTGATCGCGCAGCTGCATAAGGGCGCGCCCTTCCCGATCGTCGCGGCGCAGTTCTCCCAGGCACAAACCGCCCTCGCCGGCGGCGATGAAGGCTTCGTGCAGCTCAGCCAGCTCGACCCGCAGGTGGCGGCGACGGTGAAGATCATGCCCATCGGCGCGATCTCCAACCCGATCCGCGTGCCCGGCGGCTTCGAGATCGTGCAGCTGATCGCCAAGCATGACGAGGGCGACGCGCTGCAGACCATCCTGGATATGCGCCAGGCCTATGGGCAATATCCGCAGCCCATCAGCGGCGGCCAGCTTGGCCCGGCGCAGATCAGTTTCATCAACGCCTTCATGGCCAAGGCGCAGCAGGCCAAGAGCTGCGCCGCGGTGGAAGCGCTGAATGCGTCTTACGGCAATGTGCATCCGGCCAATCCCGGCCCGGTCAATCTCGCCACCGTCACTCCGCCGGCCTTCCAGCAGATTCTCGCCAATCTGCCGCTGAACACGCTGAGCCGCCCGCTGGTGGAAGCCGCCGGCGTCTCGGTGGTGATGATCTGCAACCGCACCCAGGAAAAGGCCCAGCTGCCGCCGGACGATCAGATCGCCAACATGATCGTGGACCGGCGGGTGCAGCTGGAATCCGAGCAGATGATGGACCAGCTGCGCCACCGCTCCGTGATCCTGCAGAGCAACTGATCCGGCATGCTGCGTCGGCTTTATGACTGGGCGCTGGATCTCAGCGCCCGCCCGCTGGCCCCGCTCTGGCTGTTTCTGGTGGCGATGGCGGAGGCCAGCGTTTTCCCGTTGCCGCCGGATGTGCTGCTGATCCCGATGGCGCTGGCGAAGCCGCGCCGGGCCCTGCTGTTCGCCGCGATCGCGACGCTGGGCAGCGTGCTGGGCGGCGCCATCGGCTATGCGCTGGGCTATGCGCTGTTCGTCAAGCTGGCGCAGCCGATCATTCATTTCTACCATTACGATGCCGCCTTCGCGGCCTTTCAGCAGAAATTCGCCACCTACGGGGCGGCGATCATTCTGGTGAAAGGTCTCACGCCGATTCCCTATAAAATCGTCACCATCGCCGCCGGAGCGGCGAAGTTCAATTTCTGGCTGTTCATGGGGCTGAGCCTGATCACGCGCGGCGTCCGCTTCTTTCTGGAGGCGATTCTGCTGCGCCTGTTCGGCGATCCAGCACGGGTTTTCATTGAAAAACGGCTCGGATTGTTAACGGCCCTGTTCGCGATCATCCTTGTTGGCGGTTTTTTAATTCTCAAATTCGCGTGATCCGATGAGGGATTTGGGTATTTTCCCCCAGCTCGTCTTAATTATTGAGACGGCCTAACAAGAGCCAGGGAAATTTATTGTAATTCCAATATTTGCATAATTCCGACTCAGCAATCATACTAACACGCAATCTCAGCGAGTGATGGAATGAGGCAGGAGAAGCGAGACCGGCAAGCCAAGATTCTCGACGCGCTCGGCCAAGCTCCCAGCCTGCGCGTGGCCGAGTTGGCATCGTCCTTGCAGGTCTCAACCGAAACCATTCGCCGGGATCTGGATGAGCTGACCGAGGCCGGGCTGCTCAACCGCACCTATGGCGGCGCGGTACGCCCGCAGGGCAGCGAGCCCGGCATCGCCGAACGCAAGCTGATCAATCTGCAGGAACGCCGGCGCATCGCGCAGGCCGCCACCAGGCTCGTGGGGGATGCGCGCTCCCTGCTGCTGGGCAGCGGCGCCACGGTCGAGCATGTGGCCCGCGAAATTGCCGCGCGGCTCGACAATATCATGGTCACCACCCATTCCTGCGGCGTCGCCGCGGCGCTTGCCAGCAACAGCTCGATCGAGGTGATGCTGATCCCCGGCCTCTATCATGCCGCGGAAGCCTGCGTGTTCGGCGGCCATGCCATCGTCTTTCTGCAAAATCTCTATGCCGACTATGTCATTCTCGGCGCCAGCGGCGTGGATCAGGACGGGCCGAACAACGCCCTGGCGGAAACCGCGGCGGTGAACGCCGCCATGCTCGGGCACAGCGCCAAATCCATCGTCGTGGCGGACCAAGGCAAGTTCAACCAGCAATTCGCCACACGCTATGCCAGCTGGACGCAGATCGGCACGCTGGTGACCGACGCCACGCCGCCCGAAAATCTGGCGAGCAGCCTGAACAGCCATAATGTCCGGCTGCTGGTGACGGCGGAAACCGGTTAGGAGCCATATGTGAAAAAAAGCGGCACCAAAGAACTTTGGGGCTGTTCCAGATCTTCATTCATCTGGCCATTATCACGGCCCTTCAAGGCGTTGAAGGTAGAAGCCTGACACTTATCTGGGATAGCCCCAAAATTTTTATTTTATCTCAGCGCCCGGTCCATTTCGCCTCATAGATCTTCGCCCCCTTCGGCGCCTCGATCGTCGCATCCAGCTTCATCTCCGCCAGCCGCAGCGCATTCAGCGTGATGATCAGCGCCGCCACATTCATCATGCCCGAGGGGATCCATTCGATGATCCCGCCCAGCATCTGGTCATGGGCGGAAGAGATGGTCGGGAACAGCCGCCCGCACAGCTCATAGAAGGAGAACAGATCCCGCCCGGTCAGCGCGATATAGGCGCCGATGGCGATTTGCGGAAACATCACGAAAAACCCGGTGCCCGCCCGGGTGAGGTAAGAGAACCGGCAAGGCGGCTGCGGGCGCGGGTCCAGCACCACCATCCAGAACAGCACCCCGCCGGCGAGGCAGGAGAGATTCATCACCCCATACAGAAACGGGTCGATCATCGCGGCGAAATGCACGTCTGGGATCAGCCAGATATCGGCGCTGAGCAGAAACACCGCCATCGCCGCCAGCGGGTGGGTAAGCGGGCGCAAAGGCCGCCAGAGCCGGCGCGCGGCGGCCACAACCCAGCCCGGCGCGCCCGCCGCCAGCACCGCCCCCGGCCAGGAAATGCCGGCGCAGAAAGGCGCGATCATCCCAGCATCAGCGCCTGGGCGCGGTTGAGGAAGAACATATGCTGGGCGAGATATTCGAAATGCGTCTGCAGCACGAACCAAGTGCCGAGCAGCCCCAGCCAGAAAAACCCCTGCCGCACGCGCCCGGGCGTTTCCGCCAGCCGGCGCAGCCCGCGCCAGTACCAGAGGCCAAGCAGCAGGCAGCCGAGAAAGACGATCGGGTTGAAGACGAAGGGCAGCAGAAACGGCAGCTCGGCCGGGATATAGGCGCACATCCCCCCCACCAGCAGCGTGAGGAGGATGAGCCCCGCCTCAGCCATGCAGCCGGTCCATCGGCACGCCGGAGAGGGCGCGGCTGGTGCGGATGGTCTGCAGCGTCTGCACCCGGGCCACGGTGGGGCGTTGGTCAGGCGCTGGGTCAGCTGGTTTTCATGCGCCGCATCCCGCGCCACCAGTTTCAGCAGGAAATCCCCGCCGCCGCGGATCATGTGGCACTCGCGCACCTCCGGCCAGCCGGCGACGAATGCCTCGAACGCCTCCAGCACCGAAAGTTTCTGGCTCTCCAGCCCGACGACGACGAAGAAGGCGATCTGCCAGCCCAGCTTATGGCCGTCGGTGTCGGCATGGTAGCCTTTGATATAGCCGGCCTCCTCCAGCCGGCGCACCCGGCGCAGGCAGGGCGGGGGCGAGATGCCGGCCCGCCTGGCCAGCTCGACATTGGTCATGCGCCCATCCTCCTGCAATTCCGCGAGGATCTTGCGGTCGATTTCATCGAGGATGAGGGCGTCGGTCTCGGTCTGCATGCATAATCCGGGTCAGGTTTCACGCAATATAATTGCGTTCATCTATTTGGCCATGGGCAGTTTCGCTTTTCAACCAATGCCGGGCGGAAATCCGCCGCTTGGTTGACGCCGCGCGGCAAACCGGGCCCTGATGGCGGCATGGGCATGATGACACAAAGCGCGCAAAGCCGATGATCGACGCCGCCATCATCGGCGCCGGAGAGGCCGGAGTCGCGGCGGCGCAGCGGCTGCAGGCGCGCGGGGTGCGGCGGATCCTGCTGCTGGAGCGCCGTGGCGCGGTGGCCCTGCCGCGGCCTCTGCCAGGGGTAGAGTTGCGGCTGGGGCATGAGGTGCGGGCCCTGGATCCCAACGGTGGGCTGGAGATCGCGGCGCCGGACGGGCCAACCCGGCTGCGCGCCCGGCGCGTGCTGCTGGCGATGGGCGCACGCCAGGAGCCGCCCTGGCCGGGGCGGTGACGCTCGATGCGCTCACCCCCGGCGCACTGCCGTTCCAGCGCCCGGCGCTTCTCGGCCTCTCGCCGCGCGCCCCGGAGGCGCTGGCGCTCTGTGCCCGTCTCGGCCTGCGCCCGGCGGGACTGCTGGCCAGCACGGCGGGGGAGCGCGCTGCGTTGGGGCTAAAAATCGCAGCGCTACGATACCGGATCAGGCTGGTCGAGACGCGCTGGCCGGAGCGGGCCGAAGCCGGCCCAATAATCGAAACGCTACGATTATCGGATGGCGGCAGCCTGGCCTGCGATGGCGTGTTGCTCTCCGGCTGCTGGGTGGCGGAGGCCGGTCTGGCCCGGCAGAGCCATCTCGGCTGGGACGCCTCCGGGCTGATCCAGGACCAATATGGCCGCTGCACCGACCCCGCCTTTTTCGCCGCCGGGGATGTGGTGGAACAGGTGCCCGGGCAGGGCGATGCCGCCGGGGCGGGGCACCTGGTCGGCGATTATATCGCGGATGATCTGGAAGGCGGGCTGCCCTCCTGGGAGGGCGGGCTGGCGGTTCTGCCCGGCGACGGGGTGGCGCGGGTCACACCGCAGATGCTGGCGCATGTGGTGCCGCTGCGCGGGCGGCTGCTGGTGCATCCGGTGGCGCCCGTGAAGGGGCTGCTGCGCATCCTGGCTGGGGAGGCGGTGCTGTATCGGCGCTGGGTGACGCTGCGGCCGGGGCAGCGTTTGGCGATTGATCTGCACGGGCTGAAAACCCCGCCCGACGATGCGCGGCTGACGGTTGAGATCAGGCCCTGACCTCAGCCATGAAAAAACCCGCCGGGAGACCCCGGCGGGTTTTGTAGACATCAGCCTGAAGGCTGATTACGCGACGATCTCGATCGCGGCGAAGAAGAAGGAGATTTCCTGCGCGGCGGCTTCCGGGCTGTCGGAGCCGTGCACGGAGTTCGCCTCGATCGACTCGGCGAATTCCTTGCGGATGGTGCCGGGCTCGGCGTTCGCCGGGTTGGTGGCGCCCATGATCTCGCGGTTCTTGGCGATGGCGTTCTCACCCTGCAGCACCTGCGCCACCACCGGGCCGGAGATCATGAAGGAGACCAGATCATTGAAGAACGGGCGGGCGGCATGCACGGCATAGAACGCCTCGGCCTGGGCCTTGGTCAGGTGCAGGCGCTTGGAGGCGGCGATGGTCAGGCCGGCCTCTTCGAACTTGGCGTTGATCTTGCCGGTCAGGTTGCGGCGGGTCGCGTCCGGCTTGATGATGGAGAGGGTGCGCTCAGTGGCCATGATACTCGCTTTCCTAAAGGATGTTGCGCGCGCAATAGCCGGGCGGCCCAGGCGTAGCAAGCCCTGGCAGGTTAATATACAGGGAAGCCCATGAGTGTTCTGCGCCTTGAAGACCTGTCCTTCTCCATCGCCGGCCGGCCGCTGCTGGAGCATGCCTCGCTGCTGCTGGATGAGGGCAAGCATGTCGGGCTGATCGGCCGCAATGGGGCGGGCAAATCCACCTTGCTGAAGCTGATCGCCGGGGTGCTGCGGCCGGATGGCGGCAAGGTGATGCTGGGCAACCGGGTGCGGCTTGGCTATGTCGCGCAGGAAGCGCCGGGCGGGACGATCACCCCGCTGGAGGTGGTGCTGGCCGCCGATACCGAGCGCGCGGCACTGCTGGAGGCCGCCGAAAACCCCGCCACCCCGGCGGAAAAGCTGGCGGAAATCCATGACCGCCTGCTGGCCATCCAGGCCGACAGCGCCCCCGCCCGCGCGGCGGGCATCCTCTCCGGGCTCGGCTTCAACGAGGACTGGCAGGCGCGGCCGATGAGTTCCTATTCCGGCGGCTGGCGAATGCGCGTGGCGCTGGCCGCGGTGCTCTTCGCCGAACCGGACCTTTTGCTGCTCGATGAACCGACCAACCATCTGGATCTGGAAGCCACGCTCTGGCTGGAGGGCTATCTGCAGAAATTCCCCGGCGCCATCCTGCTGGTCAGCCATGACCGCCAGCTTCTGGATAAGGCGGTGGAGGCGACGGTGCATCTGGAAGCCGGCAAGCTCAACCTCACCCCGGGCGGCTTCGCCGAATTCGTGCGGATCAAGACCGAGCGGGCGATGCAGCAAGCCCGCGCGGCGGAGCGCGTCGCCGCCCAGCGCGCCCATATGCAGGCCTTCGTCGACCGCTTCCGCGCCAAGGCCACCAAGGCCCGGCAGGCGCAGAGCCGGTTGAAGGCGCTGGAGAAATTGCCGCAGATTGATGCCGTGGTGGAGGCGCAATCGGTGCCCTTCTCCTTCCCCTCGCCGGAGGAGCTGCCGCCGCCGATGCTGCAGCTGGAAGGGGTCGATATCGGTTATGACGGCAAGGCGGTGCTGAGCGGGGTGTCGCTGCGGATCGACATGGAAGACCGCATCGCGCTGCTCGGGCAGAACGGCAACGGCAAATCCACCCTGGCGAAGCTGCTGGCCGGGCGCCTGGGCGCACTGCGCGGCCGGGAATTCCGGGTGAAGGGGCTGCGGGTGGGGTATTTCGCCCAGCATCAGGAGGATGATCTGGTGCTGAGCGACACGCCCTATGACCATCTCGCCCGCGCTTTGCCGCAGGCGCTCCCCGCCCAGGTGCGGGCGCAGGCGGCCCGCTTCGGGCTGGATGCGGACCGGGTGAATACGCCGGTGGGCCAGATGTCCGGCGGCGAGAAAGCCCGGCTGCTGCTGGCGCTGGCCACGCGCGATGCCCCGCATCTCTTGATCCTGGATGAGCCGACCAACCATCTCGACATCGATGCCCGGGATTCGCTGATCAAGGCGCTGACGGATTTCGAGGGGGCGGTGATCCTGATCAGCCATGACCCTTATATCGTCGAGCTGGCGGCGGACCGGCTGCTGCTGGTCGGCCAGGGCAAGGTGACGCCGTTCGAGGGCGATCTCGCCGCCTATGCCGCCACAATGTCCGAGCGCGTCGCCCCGGCGCAGGCGAAGAAGGCCGAGGAGAAAAAGAACGACAAGGCCGAGCGCGCCCAGGCCCGCGCCCGGCTGGCGCCGCTGCAAAAGGCGGCGAAGGCGGCGGAGAGCGCGTTGAACAAGCTGACGGCGGAGAAGGCGCTGCTGGAGGGCAAGCTGGCGGACCAGGGGATTTACGCGGCCTCCAAGGCCGCCGAGCTGAGCAAGATCACGCTGCGTCTGGGACAGCTGAAAGGCGAGATCGAGGCTGCGGAGCTGGCCTGGCTGGAAGCGGCGGAGGCGCTGGAGGCAGCGGCCTAGAACAAGATGCGTTCAGCTTGGCGCGCTGAAACATACATAGAGCGCGTGGGTTTCAACCCCACCCGCCCTAACGGCAGACAGGCCCTCGCACCAGGTGAATGCAGCCGTACCAGGAGATTATGATCCGTTAAGACAGCGTTTTTTCGCGCGCCGCGCCGGACGAAAATCTCCTATAGGGTTGCGGATGATCCGCTTCAGCAAAGCCCGCCTCTGCGCGGCCGTTTTCGCTCTGAGCTGCGTCACGGGCCTGCAGGCGCGCGCCGCCGAGATGGCCGGCGTGCAATTGCCGGACAGCCAGACGCTCGGCACCCACCAATTGCAGCTCAACGGCATGGGGCTGCGCACCTATTCGCTGTTTCACGTGCATATCTATGTCGCCGGGCTGTATCTGGCGCATCCGAGCCGCAACGCCGCCGCCATCCTGAATTCCGACTCGCCGAAAATCCTGCAACTGCATTTCGTGCATAATGTCGCCGCGCCGCAGGTGCGCAAGGCCTGGGCCACCGGGCTGGCGGCGAACTGCTTGGCCCCGTGCAGCCTCAATCAAGCCGAGCTGAGCCGGTTTCTCGCGTCGCTGAACGCGGTTTCCGCCGGCGAGACGGTGACGTTCATCTTCCAGCACGACAAGGCCGACGCCTATGAGAATAGCCACTATCTCGGCCAGATCGCGGACCCGGAATTCGCCAAATTGATTTTGGCCATGTTCATCGGCCCGCATGTGCAGGCCCCCGGGCTGAAGCGCGCGCTGCTCGGCCAGACGGGGTAGATCGGATGTTGCTCTAATTGATTTTTCCGCGCCTTGTCGCAGATAGAGACGAGGATCTGTGGAGATGACACCGACATGACGGAAGACAACGCCGCCCCGGCCGGAACCTGGCTGCGCGAGGGGCAGGCGGGGATGAGCCGGACCCAGGGCTATTGCAGCCTCGCCGCGGTGGCGCTGCTGGTGCTGGCCGGGCTGTTCACCTTGCGTGAGTTTCTCCCCGCCTTGGCCTGGACGGCGATTTTTTCCATCGCGCTGTGGCCGGCCTTCCGCCGCACCGCCGCGCGCTGGCCGGGGCATCGCCGGGTTTTGCTGCCGGCGCTCTTCGTGCTGGCCGTGGTGGTGGTGTTCGTGCTGCCGGCCATCGTCATCGCCATCCCCTTCTCGATGGACGCGCATGCGGCGCGGGAATGGTGGATGCAGGCGCAGCAATATGGCATCGACCCGCCCGCCTTTCTCAGCGAGCTGCCGCATGGCGGGGCGCTGATTTCGCTCTGGGACGAGAAAATCGGCCAGCCGGGGCAGATTTCCACCCTCACCCATGGCGCCATGCAGGGCGGCGGGGCGAAGCTGCTCAGCCATTTCGGGCAGGAGACGGTGCACCGGGTGGTGCTGTTCGGCTTCACCTTGCTCGGGCTGTTCTTCTTTCTGCGCGATGGCGACTACATCATCGACCAGGTGCTGGTGGCCAGCCGCCGCGCCTTCGGCAGCGCGGGCGAGGATATCGGCCGGCAGATCGTCAATTCCGTGCATGGCACGGTGAACGGGCTGGTACTGGTCGGGCTGGGCGAGGGCGTGGTGCTGGGTGCGGCCTATTTCATCGCGCATGTGCCGCACGCCACCCTGTTCGGGCTGCTCACCGCGATTCTGGCGATGGTGCCGTTCGGGGCGGCGGTGGCAATCGCGGTGGTGGCTTTGGTGATCCTGGCAACGGGCAGCCTGGCGGCGGCGATCAGCATCGTCGTGATCGGCGTCATCGTCACCTTCGTCGCCGACCATTTCATCCGCCCGGTGCTGATCGGCGGGGCGTCACGTGTGCCATTTCTATGGGTATTGCTGGGCATTCTGGGCGGGGTTTCGGCCTGGGGCTGGTGGGGCTGTTCATCGGCCCGGCGGTGATGACGGCGCTGATCCTGGTCTGGCGGGAGTGGGTGGGCTCGCGCCCCGGCCCGATCAACCCGGTGGCGGAGGAGCTGGAGGGCGATCCGGCGGCGCATATGCCGAAGCACCCCATGGCGCGTTGAATATTTTAAACCCACCTTCCTTGCGCCGGACGGTATCTGCGCAATCCTGAGCAATCTAAGATGAAAATGCCATCACGCCGATGAATCTGTGTGCAGGCCGCGTTTCATCCCTGCGTTTTTGCCTAAGAATATGATTGTATACCGTTGTCTTCATCATCACCATGCGCCTCTCAAACCTGCCCGCCGCGGGCGTGTTCGTGTCATGGAGATGATTGGAATGGCGATGTTCGATAAACTCACCGGCATGGCGTTGGGCCTGATGCTCGCATCCTCCTGTCTGGTTCCCGTGAGCGCGCGGGCGGATGGGCTACCCGCCAGCATCACCAGCAGCAAGACGCTGACCTTCTGCAGCTCGCTGAGCCAGCCGCCGATGGAATTCGTCAATGCCCAGCAGCAGCCGCAAGGCGCGGATATCGAGCTGGGCGACGCGCTGGCCAAGCGGCTGGGGCTGACGGCGAAATGGGTGAACACGCCGTTTTCAGGGCTGATCCCGGCTTTGCAGGCCGGCGCCTGCGATGCGATCATCTCCCAGCTTTTCATCAAGCCGGCGCGGCTGCAGGTGGTGGATATGGTCCCCTACATGTATTCGCAGGAGATCATCCTGTTCAAGAAAGGCATGCCGACGGTTGATACACTCGCGGGCCTGTCCGGCAAGAAGGTGGCGAGTGTCACCGGCACCACCGCGACGGTGCTGTTGCAGGCGGAGAACGACAAGCTGAAGGCGGCGGGCAAACCGCTGATCAACATCGTCGATTTCCCCTCCAACACCGATGCGCTGCAGCAGCTGCAATTCGGCCAGGTGGCGGCTTACGGCGTGTCCTACGAGATCGGGCGGTATTATAACCAGACCGCGCCGGGGGAATTCGTCACCGGTGGCGCGCCTTATTTCAAGATCCTCACCGGCATCGCCACCAGGAAGAATGAGCCCGGCCTGCGCGATGCGTTCGCGGCGCAGCTCGCGGACATGATGAAGGATGGCAGCTACGCCGCCATCTTCAAGAAATGGGATCTGGCGTCCGACGTGCTGGACGCGCCGATGCAGCCGCAGCCTTGATCTTTCAGGTCTGATCCCGTGCATTTCGATTGGTCGTATTTCTGGGCTCAGCTGCTCACCCCGAGCAGCGCCTTCCTGGTCGGGCTGGGCCTGACCGTCGCCATGGCGGTCTCGGCCGAGATCATCGGCGTGGTGCTTGGCTTGCTGTTCGCGCAGCTGCGGCTCTCGCGCCGGCGCAGCCTGCGCGCGATCGCCAGCCTCTATATCTGGGCGCTGCGCGGCACGCCGCTGCTGGTGCAGATCGTATTCATCTATACCGGGCTGGCGGCCGCCGGGATCATGCATTTCTCGGATTTCACCCTGGCCGGGATTACCATTCCGGGAAATCTGCAGGCCGGCATTCTGGCTTTGGGGCTGCATGAGGGCGCCTACATGGCGGAGATTTTCCGCGCCGGCATCATGGCGGTGGATAAGGGCCAGACCGAAGCGGCGAAAGCCCTGGGCATGCCGCCGCTGATGCTGATGCGCCATGTGGTGCTGCCGCAGGCGCTGCGGGTGATTCTGCTGCCGATCGGCAATCAGTTCAATATTTTGCTGAAGAATACCACGTTGGTCAGCGTCATCGGCGTGTCGGAAATGCTTCTGGTGACGGAGACGATCAATTCCGCCACCTTCCGCACCTTCGAGCTTTATGCCGTGCTCGGCATCTATTTCCTCATCCTCACCAGCGCCTGGAGCTTGTTCATGGGCTGGGTGGAAAAACGGCTGCAGCTGGGCCGTAAGTCAAAGATCGTGCGCATCCAGGCGGTGGCGGCGGAGGCGGAGGCATGAGCATGGCGGATGATATTTTGGTCGATATGCAGAATGTCGATAAATATTTCGGCGCCAACAAAATCCTGGATAATGTCGATTTCACCGTGAAGCGCGGCGAGGTGGTGGTGCTGATCGGCCCGTCCGGCTCGGGCAAGACCACGCTGCTGCGCTGCATCAACCATCTCGAAACGATCGAGCATGGGCGGATCATGGTGAATGGCAAGATGATCGGCTACCGGGAAATCGGCGGCAAGCTGATTGAGGACCGGGAGCGCAACATCGCCGTGCAGTGGCGCGATGTCGGCATGGTGTTTCAGCGCTTCAACCTGTTCGCCAACATGAATGTGCTGCGCAACATCGCCATCTCGCCGCAGCTGGTGCGCAAGGCGGCAAAGCAGGAGGCGCAGGCGCAGGCGCGGGCTTTGCTCAAGCGCGTCGGGCTGGCGGAGAAGGAGGAGGCCTATCCCTCCGAGCTTTCCGGCGGGCAGCAGCAGCGCGTGGCGATTGCCCGGGCTTTGGCGATGAACCCGGCGATTTTGCTGTTCGATGAGCCGACCTCGGCTTTGGACCCGGAGATGGTCGGCGAGGTTCTGGCGGTGATGCGCGAGATCGCGCAGTCGGGCATGACCATGGTGGTGGTGACGCATGAGATGGGCTTCGCCCGCCAGGTCGCGGACCGGGTGGTGGTGATGGCGCAGGGCAGGATCATCGAACAAGGGCCGCCGGAGCAGGTGTTCGGCGCGCCCAGCCATCCAGTGACGCAAAGGCTGCTCGGCGCCGTGCTGCATTGACGCCGCGCCCCGGGCGCGACACTCTTCTCTCACAAAAAATTCAGGGACAGACACAGAATGCGGGACTTCCACGCGCCGGGCCGCAGCCCGATCTATGCCACCAACGCCATCGCCGCGACCTCGATGCCGCAGGCGAGCCTGACTGCCATCGAGGTGCTGAAAGCCGGCGGCAATGCGATGGATGCCGCGATCGCCGCCGCCGCCGTGCTGGCGGTGGTGGAGCCGCACTCCACCGGGGTGGGCGGGGATCTGTTCTGCCTCTATTCACCCGCCGGCAGCGGCAAGGTGATCGCGATGAACGCCTCCGGCCGCACCCCGGCCGGGCTCTCGCTGGAGGCGCTGGCCGCCCAGGGGCTTTCCGCCTACGAGAACAGCTCGCCGCATGCCGTCACCATTCCCGGCGGCGTCGCCGGTTGGGAGGCGCTGGTCAAGGCGCATGGGCGCAAGGGGCTGGATGAGCTGCTGGCCCCGGCGATCCGCTTCGCCGAGGAGGGCTATGTGGTGGCGCCGCGCGTCGCCGATGACTGGGCCGACCCGGATGTGCTGGCCAAGCTGAGGAAGCACGAGGCCGCCTTGTTCCTGAAGGATGGGCAGGCGCCGGCCACCGGCACGGTGATGCGCAACCCGCAGCTGGCCGCGACGCTGCGCGCCATCGCCAAGGACGGCGCCAAGGCGTTTTACACCGGGCCGATCGCCGCCGAGATCGTGAAGGATCTGCGCGCCCGTGGCGGCTTCCATACCGAGGAGGATTTCGCTGACGGGCTGAGCCTGGCGGAATTCGTGACGCCGATCTCGCGCCCGTTCGCCGGACATGATGTCTGGGAATGCCCGCCGAACGGCTCGGGCATCATCGCGCTGATGCTGATGGGGATCATGGACGGCTTCGCCCCGCCCGGCGATCCGCTCTCGGTGCTGCGCCTCCACCGGCATCTGGAGGCGGCGCGGCTGGTCTATCGCGACCGCGACGCCTTCCTGGCCGACCCCAAGCAGGTGGATGTGCCGGTGGAGCATCTGCTCAGCGACGCCTATATTTCGGGGCTGCGCGGGCTGATCCAGGATGACCGGGCGCTGGACACGCTGCCCCCGGCCGGACACGCGCACAAGGATACGGTCTATATCACCGTCGTCGACAAGGACGGCAATTGCTGCAGCTTCATCAACTCGATCTTCCAGAGCTTCGGCTCGGGCATCGTCGCCGGCAATACCGGCGTGGTGATGCATAATCGCGGCTTCTCCTTCAGCACCAAGCCGGGCCACCCCAACCAGGTGGCGCCGCGCAAGCGGCCGATGCACACCATCATCCCCGCCATGGCCTTCAAGGACGGGCTGCCGCGCTTCGTGTTTGGCGTGATGGGCGGACAGTATCAGCCGATGGGGCAGAGCTGGGTGCTCTCCAACATGCTGAATTACGGCATGGACCCGCAGGCCGCCTTGGATCTGCCGCGCATCTTCCCCTATGCGGGCAAGGTCGAGGCGGAGCGCGGCATTCCGCAGGCCACCCGCGATGCGCTGGCCGCGATGGCCATAAGGTGGTGCCGGCGGCGGATGCGCATGGCGGCGGCCAGGTGATCGAGATCGACCGTGAAAAGGGCATCCTGATCGGCGGCTCCGATCCGCGCAAGGATGGCTGCGCTCTGGGTACTAGAGCAATATGTGTTTAGATTGACGCGGCAGCGTCAAGATAAACACATGAAATTGCTCGCCAATATCAAAATTAGAGCCTCAAGCTAAAAGCTTGAGGCTCTAAGCCCGGCAGGATGAGCGCATCGCACGCCGCGTCAGCAATGACGCGGCGTTTTTTATTATAAAGGTGACAAACCTGTCGCGCCCCAACCAAAACGGCGCGGTTCAGCCGCCGATCATCACAGTGAAGCAGCCGAGCACGATCATGCCGCCATGGGCGCAATTATCCAGCATCCGCGCCGCCGGCTTGCCGCCGATCATCACCGTGGCCGAGCCTTTGATGATGCTATCCGGCGGGCCGACACAGGTGAGGCTGTCACCCATCACCGCGGCGGGCATGCCGCCGATCAGCACTGTCGGCGCGCCGGGGCCGATGATCGGCCCGCCGACATGCGGGACCAGCACATCCACCATCGGGCAGACATGCATATCGGTCAGGCGGGCGGCGGGCATCGGCATGCCGGCAGCTTAGCCCGCGGGGGCAGCCCTTCAATATGAAAGAGCCAATGATTTCGTTACCGGGTGTAGTTTAATCCGCGAAACGTCCAAAATTCACGGATACGCGTTAGCGTTGAAAAAGTTTTCTGTTTATAACGATCCGGTACAGGGATGAAGGCGAGGCAAAATGCGACGCGCAACGTTCAAGGCCGGAAGAATCGCGCGCGCCGCCATGTCGGGCGCGGGCCTTGTTATGGTGGCCGGCCATTGCGCTTTGGCTCAGACGGCCAGCGTTCCCAGCCTGACAACCTCTCCCTTGCCGCACATCATGCCGCAAACCCCGACGACACTCGGCAAGGGGCTGCCGGATTTTTCAAAAACCGGGACTGAGGGCCGTTGCCGGCGGTTTCGATTCAGGTGCATTCGGCCAGCATTGTCGGCGCCACCGCCTTTCCCGCCGCGAAACTGAACGGCATGATCGCCGGGCTGGCGGGGCAGAGCGTGCCGCTCACCAAGCTGGAAGCCGCCCGGCTGGCGCTGGTGCGGCTCTATCGCAGCCATGGCTATATTCTCTCCACCGTGACGCTGGATGTGAGTGCCACCGGCGATGTGCGCTTCGTGGTGACGGAAGGCTATGTCACCAATGTCAAACTTTCCAAGGATATCGGCCCGGCCGGCACCATGGTGCTGGGTTTCTCAATCACCTCACCCAGGAGCGCCCGCTGCGCGAGGCAGCCCTTGAGCGCTGGCTGCTGTTGGCGCAGCAGGTGCCGGGCGTGTCCGTGCATGCGGTGCTGCAGGCCGACCAAGGCAACCCTGGGGCGCTGACGCTGGTGGCCGAGGTTTCCAAACAGACCCTTTCCGGGCTGGTGACGGCGGATAATCGCGGCTTCGATGAAACCGGCCCGGCCGAGGGGCTGCTGGTGGCCGACATCAACAGCCTGACCGCGCATGGCGACCAGACCGAGATCTCGTATTTCCATACCAGCGGCAACACCGATAATTTCGGCCAGATTTCAGAGAGCTTCTTCATCGGCACGTCGGGTCTGCAGCTGAAGCTCTATGGCGGCGCCGGGCGCGCCCATCCCAGCGGGGTGCTGCGGTCTGCCGGCTATCAAAGCCAGGTGGAGGTATTTGGCGGCCAGCTCAGCTATCCGGTGCTGCTGCGCCGCAACCAGGCGCTGATCGCGCGGGTGCGGCTGGACGCGGCGCAAAGCCACATCATGTTCGCCGGCAGCGGGGCCAGCGGCGCCAACAGCGCCGACAGCCTGCGCGTGGCCCGGCTGGGCGGGCAATATGCCTGGCAGGATCTCTGGCTCGGCAACAGCCGCAATGCGCTGAACGTGCTGGAAGTGCAATATTCGCAAGGGTTGCCGCTGCTGGGCAGCTCCGCCGATGGCCGCACCGCGCCGCCGGGCGGCCGCGCCCAGGCGAAATTCGATTTCTGGAAATTCAACGGCTCGATCAGCCGGGTGCAGACGCTGTTTTCGCCCTGGCCGGCGGCGGATGTGGCGCTGCGCACCGAGGTCGGCGGCCAGTACAGCACCGCCATCCTGCCCTCGGCGGAGGAATTCTATCTCGGTGGCACCCGCTTCACCCGCGGCTATTATTCCGGCGAGGTGGTGGGCGACAAGGCGGCCTATGCCACCGCCGAGCTGCAATTGAACACCGGCACGGATTTCACCCTGTTCAAGCATGATTTTGAGATGGGCGCGCAATTCTATGGCTTCTATGATTGGGGCGAGACCTGGGCCAACCTGCCGACGGATTTGAATCATCGCATCGCCTCTGTCGGCGGCGGCGTGCGGCTCGGGCTGACGCGCAATCTCGAACTCGATGGCGAAGTGACGCACCGGCTGGTGACGCAGCTGGTACCCGGCTCCACCCACGTGGCGCCGCTCTCCGAGACGATCATCTACTGGGGTGTAACGGCGCGCTTCTAAGCGGCGCGGCGGGAGACTGAAAATGGCACTGGAACGGCAGATCAAATCATCGCCTCTACGCGGCCAGAGCCGCGCCGCCTGGCGCGGGTCTTGGCTGTTGGCCAGCACCGCGCTCAGCGCCGTGCTGGCGCATGCCGCACCGGCGCGCGCCCAGAGCCTCTCCTCCACCGCCACCCCGCAAGGCGGCGTGGTGGTGGGCGGCAATGCCAGCATCACCCAGGGCACCGGCAGCACCACCATCACCCAGAGCAGCGACCGCGCCGCGATCAACTGGCAGAGCTATAATGTCGGCAGCAATGCGCAGGTGACCTATGTGCAGCCTTCGTCCAGCGCGGTGACGCTGAACCGGGTCGTCAGCCCGGACCCCTCTGTCATTGCCGGCCATATCAGCGCCAATGGCCAGCTGGTGCTGATCAACCAGTCCGGCGTGGTGTTCACCAAGGGGCGGAGGTGAATGCGCAGGCGATCCTCGTCTCCACCTCCAACATCTCTGATTCCGACTTCATGGCCGGGAAGATGGCCTTCACCGGCACGCCGAATCCGGGGGCGAAGATCGTCAATGATGGCAAGCTGACCGCCGGGCAGGCCGGGCTGGTCGGGCTGGTGGCGCCGCAAGTGGCCAATAACGGCATCATCACCGCCCGGCTGGGCCAGGTGGTGCTGGCCGGGGCGGACGCCTTCACGCTGGATCTCTATGGCGACAGGCTGATCTCTCTGGATGTCACCAAGGCGGTGACGCAGGTGGATCTGAAGGGCAAAATCGTCCCGGCTCTGGTGACCAATAAAGGTCTGATCCTCGCCGATGGCGGCAAGATCACCCTCACCGCCGCGGATGCGGACGGGCTGATCTCGCAGCTCTTGCAGGTGGGCGGCACGCTGCGCGCCAACAGCGCCGAGGGGCAGAGCGGCAGCATCTCGCTGCAGGCGGTGGGCGGGGGCATCAACATCGCCGGCAACCTGCTGGCGCAGGGCCATGCGGTCGCCAGCAGCGGCGGCAAGATCGAGGCGGTGGCGAGCGGCACGGTGGCGGTGGCCCCGCACGCTGTCATCGACGCCTCCGGCCAGGCGGGCGGCGGCACCATCGCGCTCGGCACCGACCTCGCCCGCGCCGCGCAAGGGGCGCGTGACAGCACGGCGCCGCGCGCCGCTGCCGTCAGCATCGCCGCCGGGGCGCAGATCAAGGCCAATGCCGTCACCAAGGGCGATGGCGGCAAGGTGACGCTGCTGAGCAGCCAGAGCACCGCCTTGCAGGGCACCATCTCGACCACCGGCGGCACGCTGGGCGGCAATGGCGGCCTCGTCGAGATTTCCTCCGACGGCGTCATCAGCCTTGGCGGCACGGTGTATGACACCGCGATCAACGGCCAGGCCGGCGAGATTTTGCTGGATCCGCAGACGCTGATCGTCACCAGCGCCTCCCTCACCAACGCCAACAGCAATTCCAGCGGCCCATTCAACAACCCCACCACCACGCTGGTGACACCAGCAGCAGCCCCACCACCTCCTACGTCAATCCAGACGATCTGGCGCTGCTAAACGGCACCATCGTGCTGGAAGCGGCGAAGCTGCTTTCCGTCGCCAGCGCTATAAATCTGAACTTCGCCGACGAGCTGAAGTTGGTCTCAAACAAAAATGTCAGCATCACCGCGAATATCTCGGCGCAGGGATCGATCGAGATCGATGCCGCCGGGACGCTGAATATCGGCGCCTCGCTCAGCGGCACCACCATCACCCTGGCGGATAGCGGCAGCAGCAGCGTCATCGACATCAATGGCGTGATCTCCGGCACCGAATTGATCCTGAATGCCGGCGGCAGCATTGCCGAGGGAGCGTCAGGCGGCATCAGCGCGACCAGCCTCACCGGCAGCATCGGCGGCGACGCGGTGCTGAGCAATGGCGGCAATACCATCGGCACGCTGGCCGATTTCAGCGCCGGCGGCACGCTGGCGCTGACCGATACCGGGGCGCTGAGCCAGACCGGCAGCGTCAGCGCCAGCGCGGTGACGCTGAGCGCCACGGCCATGACTCTGAGCGGCAACGTCTCGGCCAGCAGCGCGCTGGAGCTGGCGAGCAGCGGCACGCTGGTGCAGAGCGGGAGCCTGACCGGCACCGATATCAGCCTCTCCGGCTCCAGCCTGGGGCTGAATGGCAGCATCACCGCGACCACCGCCACCCTCGCCGCCACAGGGGCGATCAATCAGGCCGGCAGCGCCGGGCTTGCCGCCGCCACCCTCACCGGCAGCGCTGGCGCCTCCATCGCGCTGGGCGGCCATAACAGCATCGCGGCCCTCGGCAGCCTCAGCGCCGCCGGCGATATCGCGATCGAGTCCGTGGCGACGATGACGCTGAACGGGCCGGTGAGTGCAGGCACCAGCCTGGCGCTGGTCACCGCCGGCTTGCTGGAGGGGACCGGCGGCAGCCTGGCGGCGGGGACGATCGCCATCGCCCCGTATAATGCCGGGACGCTCGATCTTGGCGGTACCGCGGTGGCGGGTTTGCAGCTTGCGCAGGCGCTGGTCAGCGCCTTTGACAGCCACGCGGTGGTGATCATCGGCGCCGCCAACGGCGTGCGGGCCAGCAGCGTTTACAGCGAAGGCAACATCTCCTTCGCCAACGCGCTGGTGACGCTGACCAGCAGCGGCGCGATCACCCAGACCGGCACGCTGGGCGGCCAGGGGTTCGATCTGGCCGGCGGCACGATGGCGCTGAATGGCGACATCTCCGCCGGCACCTTCACCGCCGACAGCACCGGCGGCTTGAGCCAGAGCGGCACGCTGAGCGGGACCGCCGTCAGCCTTTCGGGTAGCAGCCTCGGGCTGGATGGCAGCGTCGAGGCCAACACGCTCACCCTCCAGAGCGCCGGCGCGATCAGCCAGGGGGCAGGTGCGAAATTGAACGCCGCCAGCCTCACCGGCAGCGCTGGCACCTCCATCGCGCTGGGTGGGACCAACAGCATCGCCAGCGTCACCGGCCTGACCGCCGGCAGCGGCATCGATCTGCAGGACGCCCATGGGCTCGCCATCACGGGCAGCGTTGCCGCCGCGCAGATCACGCTCTCGGCGCCGACACTGAGCCTGGCCGCGCCGGTCAGCGTCGCCGGGGTTGCCCTGCTGGACAGCGCCGGCACGCTCACCCAGAGCGCGCCCTTGCGGGCGGGCACGCTCACCGGCAGCATCGGCGGCGACGCGGTGCTGAGCAATGGCGGCAATACCATCGGCACGCTGGCCGATTTCAGCGCCGGCGGCACGCTGGCGCTGACCGATACCGGGGCGCTGAGCCAGACCGGCAGCGTCAGCGCCAGCGCGGTGACGCTGAGCGCCACGGCCATGACTTTGAGCGGCAACGTCTCGGCCAGCAGCGCGCTGGAGCTGGCGAGTGGCGGCACGCTGGTGCAGAGCGGGAGCCTGACCGGCACCGATATCAGCCTCTCCGGCTCCAGCCTGGGGCTGAATGGCAGCATCACCGCGACCACCGCCACCCTCGCCGCCACAGGGGCGATCAATCAGGCCGGCAGCGCCGGGCTTGCCGCCGCCAGCCTCACCGGCAGCGCTGGCGCCTCCATCGCGCTGGGTGGCACCAACAGCATCGCCACGCTCAGCACGCTGAGCGCCGGCGGCAATATCGCGCTGAATGACGCGCAATCCCTGACGCTGGCAGGGCTGGTGACGACCCCCGGCACCTTGACCCTTACCGACGGCAAGGCGGTGGGTGAGAGCGCCGGCAGCCTGGTCGTCGGCGGGCTGGCGGGCAGCATCGGCGGCGGGCTGACGCTGGGCGGGGCCAACAGCATTGCCACGCTCGCCAGCATGAGCGCCGGCGGGGACATGCTGATCGCCAATATCGGCACGATCACGCTGAACGGGCCGGTGAGTGCAGGCACCAGCCTGGCGCTGGTCACCGCCGGCTTGCTGGAGGGGACCGGCGGCAGCCTGGCGGCGGGGACGATCGCCATCGCCCCGTATAATGCCGGCACGCTCGATCTTGGTGGCACCGCGGTGGCGGGTTTGCAGCTTGCGCAGGCGCTGGTCAGCACCTTTGACAGCCACGCGGTGGTGATTATCGGCGCCGCCAACGGCGTGCAGGCCAGCAGCATTTACAGCGAAGGCAACATCTCCTTCGCCAACGCGCTGGTGACGCTGACCAGCAGCGGCGCGATCACCCAGACCGGCACGCTGGGCGGCCAGGGGTTCGATCTGGCCGGCAGCACGATGGCGCTAAATGGCGACATCTCCGCCGGCACCTTCACCGCCGACAGCACCGGTGGCCTGAGCCAGAGCGGCACGCTGAGCGGGTCTGCCGTCAGCCTCTCGGGCACCAGCCTGGGGCTGGATGGCAGCGTCGAGGCCAGCACGCTCAGCCTCCAGAGCGCCGGCGCGATCAGCCAGGGGGCAGGTGCGAAATTGAACGCCGCCAGCCTCTCCGGCAGCGCCAGCACCTCCATCGCGCTGGGGGGGACCAACAGCATTGCCACGCTCGGCAGCCTGAGCGCCGGTGGCGATATCGCGCTGAATGACGCGCAATCCCTGACGCTGGCCGGGCTGGTGACGACCCCCGGCACCTTGACCCTCAGCGATGGCAAGGCGCTGGGTGAGAGCGCCGGCAGTCTGGTCGTCGGCGGGCTGGCGGGCAGCATCGGCGGCGGGCTGAGTTTGGCCAACGCCAACAGCATCGCGGCCCTCGGTAGCCTCAGCGCCAGCGCGGACATGCTGATCGCCAATACCGGCACGATGACGTTGAACGGCCCGGTGAGTGCAGGCACCAGCCTGGCGCTGGTCACCGCCGGCTTGCTGGAGAGGACCGGCGGCAGCCTGGCGGCGGGGACGATCGCCATCGCCCCGTATAATGCCGGGACGCTCGATCTTGGCGGTACCGCGGTGGCGGGTTTGCAGCTTGCGCAGGCGCTGGTCAGCGCCTTTGACAGCCACGCGGTGGTGATTATCGGCGCCGCCAACGGCGTGCAGGCCAGCAGCATTTACAGCGAAGGTAACATCTCCTTCGCCAACGCGCTGGTGACGCTGACCAGCAGCGGCGCGATCACCCAGACCGGCACGCTGGGCGGCCAGGGTTTCGATCTGGCCGGCAGCACGATGGCGCTAAATGGCGACATCTCCGCCGGCACCTTCACCGCCGACAGCACCGGTGGCCTGAGCCAGAGCGGCACGCTGAGCGGGTCTGCCGTCAGCCTCTCGGGCACCAGCCTGGGGCTGGATGGCAGCGTCGAGGCCAGCACGCTCAGCCTCCAGAGCGCCGGCGCGATCAGCCAGGGGGCAGGTGCGAAATTGAACGCCGCCAGCCTCTCCGGCAGCGCCAGCACCTCCATCGCGCTGGGGGGAACCAACAGCATCGCCAGCGTCACCGGCCTGACCGCCGGGCAGAGCATTCTGCTGACCAGCACCGGCACCACCGGGATCACCGGGCCGGTGCAGGCCGGCGGCAGCCTGACCCTGCAGGGTGCGGCATTCGCGGAAAGCGGCGCCGGAGCGATCCGCGCCACCGGGCTCACCGGCAGCGTCAGCGGCGGGCTGACGCTGGGCGGGGCCAACAGCATCGCCACCCTCGGCAGCCTGAGTGCTGGCAGCGATATCGTGCTGAACGACGCCCAGGCGCTGAACCTGGCCGGGCTGGTGACCACGCCGGGCACGCTGACCTTGACCGATGCCGCCGCCGTCACCGAGGCGGGCGGCGCGGCGCTGTCGCTGGGCGGGCTGGCCGGGCAGATCGGCGGCGGGCTGACGCTGGGCGGGGCCAACAGCATCGCCACGCTCGCCAGCCTGAGCGCCGGCGGGGACATGCTGATCGCCAATATCGGCACGATGACGCTGAACGGGCCGGTGAGTGCAGGCACCAGCCTGGCGCTGGTCACCGCCGGCTTGCTGGAGGGGACCGGCGGCAGCCTGGCGGCGGGGACGATCGCCATCGCCCCGTATAATGCCGGGACGCTCGATCTTGGCGGTACCGCGGTGGCGGGTTTGCAGCTTGCGCAGGCGCTGGTCAGCGCCTTTGACAGCCACGCGGTGGTGATCATCGGCGCCGCCAACGGCGTGCGGGCCAGCAGCGTTTACAGCGAAGGCAACATCTCCTTCGCCAACGCGCTGGTGACGCTGACCAGCAGCGGCGCGATCACCCAGACCGGCACGCTGGGCGGCCAGGGGTTCGATCTGGCCGGCGGCACGATGGCGCTGAATGGCGACATCTCCGCCGGCACCTTCACCGCCGACAGCACCGGCGGCTTGAGCCAGAGCGGCACGCTGAGCGGGACCGCCGTCAGCCTTTCGGGTAGCAGCCTCGGGCTGGATGGCAGCGTCGAGGCCAACACGCTCACCCTCCAGAGCGCCGGCGCGATCAGCCAGGGGGCAGGTGCGAAATTGAACGCCGCCAGCCTCACCGGCAGCGCTGGCACCTCCATCGCGCTGGGTGGGACCAACAGCATCGCCAGCGTCACCGGCCTGACCGCCGGCAGCGGCATCGATCTGCAGGACGCCCATGGGCTCGCCATCACGGGCAGCGTTGCCGCCGCGCAGATCACGCTCTCGGCGCCGACACTGAGCCTGGCCGCGCCGGTCAGCGTCGCCGGGGTTGCCCTGCTGGACAGCGCCGGCACGCTCACCCAGAGCGCGCCCTTGCGGGCGGGCACGCTCACCGGCAGCATCGGCGGCGACGCGGTGCTGAGCAATGGCGGCAATACCATCGGCACGCTGGCCGATTTCAGCGCCGGCGGCACGCTGGCGCTGACCGATACCGGGGCGCTGAGCCAGACCGGCAGCGTCAGCGCCAGCGCGGTGACGCTGAGCGCCACGGCCATGACTTTGAGCGGCAACGTCTCGGCCAGCAGCGCGCTGGAGCTGGCGAGTGGCGGCACGCTGGTGCAGAGCGGGAGCCTGACCGGCACCGATATCAGCCTCTCCGGCTCCAGCCTGGGGCTGAATGGCAGCATCACCGCGACCACCGCCACCCTCGCCGCCACAGGGGCGATCAATCAGGCCGGCAGCGCCGGGCTTGCCGCCGCCAGCCTCACCGGCAGCGCTGGCGCCTCCATCGCGCTGGGTGGCACCAACAGCATCGCCACGCTCAGCACGCTGAGCGCCGGCGGCAATATCGCGCTGAATGACGCGCAATCCCTGACGCTGGCAGGGCTGGTGACGACCCCCGGCACCTTGACCCTTACCGACGGCAAGGCGGTGGGTGAGAGCGCCGGCAGCCTGGTCGTCGGCGGGCTGGCGGGCAGCATCGGCGGCGGGCTGACGCTGGGCGGGGCCAACAGCATTGCCACGCTCGCCAGCATGAGCGCCGGCGGGGACATGCTGATCGCCAATATCGGCACGATCACGCTGAACGGGCCGGTGAGTGCAGGCACCAGCCTGGCGCTGGTCACCGCCGGCTTGCTGGAGAGGACCGGCGGCAGCCTGGCGGCGGGGACGATCGCCATCGCCCCGTATAATGCCGGGACGCTCGATCTTGGTGGCACCGCGGTGGCGGGTTTGCAGCTTGCGCAGGCGCTGGTCAGCACCTTTGACAGCCACGCGGTGGTGATTATCGGCGCCGCCAACGGCGTGCAGGCCAGCAGCATTTACAGCGAAGGCAACATCTCCTTCGCCAACGCGCTGGTGACGCTGACCAGCAGCGGCGCGATCACCCAGACCGGCACGCTGGGCGGCCAGGGGTTCGATCTGGCCGGCAGCACGATGGCGCTAAATGGCGACATCTCCGCCGGCACCTTCACCGCCGACAGCACCGGTGGCCTGAGCCAGAGCGGCACGCTGAGCGGGTCTGCCGTCAGCCTCTCGGGCACCAGCCTGGGGCTGGATGGCAGCGTCGAGGCCAGCACGCTCAGCCTCCAGAGCGCCGGCGCGATCAGCCAGGGGGCAGGTGCGAAATTGAACGCCGCCAGCCTCTCCGGCAGCGCCAGCACCTCCATCGCGCTGGGGGGACCAACAGCATTGCCACGCTCGGCAGCCTGAGCGCTGGCGGGGACATGCTGATCGCCAATACCGGCACGATGACGCTGAACGGCCCGGTGAGTGCTAGCACCAGCCTGGCGCTGGTCACCGCCGGCCTGGTGGAAGGCACTGGCGGCAGCCTGGCGGCCGGCACCATCGCCATCGCCCCGTATAATGGCGGCGGGCTCGATCTCGGCGGCACCGGGCTGGCGGGGTTGCAATTATCGCAAGCCCTGGTCAGCGCCTTTGCCAGCGGCGCGGTGATCAGGCTGGGTGCCGCCGACGGCGCCACCGCCAACAGCATCCTCAGCGAGGGCGCGGTGTCCTTCGCCAATGCCATCGTCGCGCTGAACAGCACCGGCGGGCTGACCCAGACCGGCAACCTCAGTGCTAACAATCTGGCCCTCACCGGCACCAGCCTGGCGCTGAACGGCCAGATCAACGCCACCGCGCTGAGCCTGACGGCGCGCGGCGCGATCAGCCAGACCGGCGGCAACGGGCTCACCCTCTCCAGCCTCTCCGGCAGCGGGGGCAGCATCGCACTGACCGGCGGCGCCAACAGCATCGCCAGCGTCACCGGCCTGACCGCCGCCGGCGGCATCGCCATCAACGATGCCGGCGCGCTCAGCGTCGCGGGCGGGATCAGTGCCGGCAGCAGCATCGCCCTCGCGGCGCCGACCCTGGATCTGGGCAACACCCTGATCAGCCCGCATGTCAGCCTGGCGGCCGATACGATCAACGATGCGGGCGGCGCGATCCAGGCCGGCAACGGCACCGTGGACATCTCGCCGCTGACCGCCACCCGCACTGTGGATCTGGGCGGCGGCGCGGCGGGGCTGGATCTGTCCGGCACGCTGCTGGGGGCGATCTCGGCGGCGCGGCTGGATATCTCCACCCAAGGCGGCATCGTCGCCGATGGGGCGGCCAGCCTGTCGACGAAGCTGCTCTCCCTCTCCGCCAACGGCATAAGCTTCGCCGGCACGCTGAGCCTGCCGGGCACGCTGGCGCTGGCCAGCGGCGCCGGCATCACCTCCACCGCCGGCAATGTGCTCAGCGCCAGCCTGCTGCAGCAAGGCGGGCAGATCGTCGGCGATGTCGATCTCGGCCAGGGTACCAACAACTTCGGCACGCTCGGCAGCTTCACGCTGGGCAGCGGCGGCTTCGCCCAGAGCAGCGCCCAGACGCCCGGAAGCGGCAATTTCACCCTGGCCGACACCCAGCCACTGACCATCACCGGCCCGATTTCGACCAGCGGCGGGCTGGTGCTGCGCAGCGCCGGCGCGATCACCCAGGCCAGCGCGCTCAGCGGCCAGCAGGTCAGCCTCACCGGCAGCACCCTCACGCTGGCGGCGCCGATCACCGCCGGCACGCTGGCGCTCATCGCCAGCAATGGCGTGACCGAGACCACCGGCTCCATCAACGCCACGCTGTTGACCGGCAATATCAGCGGCGACGCGACGCTCGATGCGGCCAGCAACAGCATCGGCACGCTGGCGAATTTCAGCGCTACCGGCACGCTGCGCCTGCGCGATGCCGGCGCCCTCAACCAGGCCGGCAGCCTCTCCGCCGGCAATGCCATACTGACCAGCAACGGTTTGAACCTCTCCGGCACCGTGCTGGTTCCCGGCACATTGCTGCTGGCCAGCACCGGCAGCGTCCTGCAAAGCGGCGGGGCGGTGAGTACGGGCACGTTGAGCAGCCTGGGGACCGTGCAGGGCGACATCATCATGGCCCAGCCGGGCAATCTGTTCCCGGTGGTGAATGATCTGGCGGCGACCGGCGCCATCGACCTGACCAGCGCCGCGGTGCTGGCGCAAACCGGCGCGCTCAGCGCCGGCACGGTGACGCTGAATGCGCCGAGCCTGGCCCTGAACGGCGTCCTCGATGCCGGCAGCGCCTTGCAGCTGAATGGCGGCAGCGCCAGCGAGGGCGCCAGCGCCGCGATCACCACCGCGCTGCTGACCACCGGGACGGGCAGCCTCTCCGGCGGCGCGGTGCTCAATAGCGGCGCCAACCGGATCGATCAGCTTGGCAATTTCAACGCTGCCGGCGGGCTGGCGATGGCGGATGGCACGGCGCTCGCCATCAGCGCGCCGGTGGCGCTGGGCGGCACGCTGGCGCTGTGGGATGCCAGCAGCATCACCCAGACCGGCGGCAGCATCACCGCCGCCGCCTTGACCAGCGATGGCGGGACCATCGGCGGCAACGCCCGCTTCGGCCAGCCGGGCAATCTGGTGCCGGTGCTGGGGCCGTTCGCGGCGACCGGCCTGGTGCAGCTGACCACCGGCACCCCGCTCACCCTGAGCGGCGATATCACCGCCGGGCAGGCCCTCAACCTGGCCAGCGGCGGCGCCATCGGCCAATCCGGCGGGCTGGTCAGCACGCCGGTCTTCAATGCGGTTGCCAGCGCCATCTCGCTGAGCGGCACCGCCATCACGCAGCTCGGCAATGTCACCGCGAGCGGCGATGTGAGCATCGCCAATGTCAACGAGCTGGCGGGGACGCTGAGCGCGCAGAACGCCACGCTGGGCGCCGCCGGCGGCTTCACCAGCAGCGGCACCGCGCGGATCGGCAACAGCCTGAAGCTGACCGCCAACGGCGCGGTGGTGCAGACCGGCGGGTCGATCAGCGCGGCGACGGCGACGATCAGCGCCCCTTCGATCACCCTCTCCGGCGCCACCGACATCACCGGCGCGCTGGCTTTGCAGGCCAGCGGCGAGATTCTACACTTGGCGGGCAGCCTGGATGCCGGCACGCTGAGCGGCACCGCCGGCCAGCTGGCGAATTTCACCGGTCCGGGCGACATCGCCACGCTGGGCAGCTTCCTGATGCCGGGCGGAACCATCCTGCTCAATGACAGCGAGGCGCTGACGCTGCTGGGCCCGCTGGTCGCCAATGTCGCCAGCATCACCGCCAGCGGCGCATTGACGCTGGAGGGCAACCCGGCCGGCGGCCTGTTCCTGAGCGGCTCCACCATCAGCAGCACGGCCACCCAGCCGCGCACCGGAATCGATTCCGTGCTGGTGAGCAGCGACCCGTCAATCGTCTCCACCGGGACCTTCTACATCGATTCCGGACCGAATCTCGCCGCCTATCTCGGCAATGCCAGCCCGGTCGCGGCCCTGTTCATGCGCCTTGGCGGCAGCGGCAGCATCGCGCTGGCGCCGACCCGGGGCTGCTCGACGCGCCGAATACCGATCTGGTCCTGGCCAGCGGACCGGCCGGGGTGATCACCGGCAATATCAACGTGCTGCATCTGGAAGTGGTGAGCGCGGCCTCGACCGACATGACCGGCTCCATCGGCAGCATCACCGGCCCGACCGCGGCCGGTAACGGCTCCGCCTTCCCCTTCCCGCAGCCGGGATACCGGTTCAATACCTGCCCGATCGGCTCGGTGAACTGCACCATCCTGCCCATTGCCGGGCTGCCGCAAGCCAGCCCGCTGCAGAATTTCGATCTCTCGCCGCGCAAGCGCAAGAAGCTGGACAAGAATGTGCCGCAGCCCGGGGTCGCGGCGCGGGATTTTTAAAAGGGCAGGCCATGAGGATTGCAGGTTTTATCCACACGCCCGCCGCCTTGGCGCTGCTGCTCACGGTGGCGGGCTGCAGCAAGCCGCCGGCCAGCGCCTATGAGCAGGCCAGCAGCACCAGCACCGGCCTGCCGGTGGGGCAGAACAGCGCCGGGGAGGGCTGCACCCTGCAAAGGCTGGCCGATGGCCGGGCTGATATTTATTGCGGCAGCTGGGACCAGCCGAGTGCGCATGTGCAGATTGGCGGCGCGGCCAGCGCGGCCACCCTGCCTGGCCTTGCCGCCAGCAGCCCGTGGCGGGCCGGGCTGGATGCCGCCTATGTCTGCGAGGCGCCGCAGCCGGCGCGAATCCTCGATGGCGTGCCGGCTGAAATTCTGCCCTGCACCCAGCGTTTCGGCGGCTGGCCCTATGTGGCGTTGGCGGCGGAGATCGACGGCAAGGTTTATTACGCTGATGGCGTGCAGCCCGCACTGCCGGCGATGCAGCGCGGCATTGGCGTGGTCAGCGGCCGGGTTCCCGCCGCCGCCGCCGGCCAGGCCGGGGTCGCGCAATCCGACCAGCTGCTGGCGCAAAGGCTGGCAGCGCATGCGTTCAGCTCCGGCGATGTCGGCCAGTATGACGCGCTGATGGCGCTGGGCGCGCAGGCCAATCAGGCGGAGAATTTCCCCGCCGCGGTCATCGCCTACCGCGCCGCGCTGGCGCTGCAGCAGAAGAAGCTCGGCGCGGACAATCCCGGCACGGTGATCCCGATGCTGGCGCTGGGGCTCAACCTTTCCAACCAGGGCCTGTACGCCCAGGCCCAGGCGCAGTTCGCCACCGCCGCCGCACTGGCACCGCGCGCCAGCGACCCCACCGCGCCGGCGGTTTTGCGCTATGACGAGGCGCTGGACGCGCTCAACCAAGGGCAGAGCCAGCGCGCGCTGGCGCGGCTGCAGGAGGCCCGGCAAGCCTATGCCGCGCTGGTGCCGCCAGCCTTGTTGCAGGCGCAGCCGCAGGCCGCGCAGAATAACGCGCTGTTCTCGATCAGCGCGCCGGCGGGGGCGGATACGCTGCTGGCCGACCAGGTGACGCTGAACAGCCCGGTGACGCAGGCGGCCTTGCTCGGGGTGATCGAATCCTGGCGCTATCAGGCGCTGGTGCTGGAGCGGATCGGCGACCGGGCCGGCAGCGACGCGGCCATCGCCAATGCCCGGCGCATCGCCAGCGCCAACGGGCTGGAACCGCCCTCCCTGGATGCGCGGCTGGACCGCACCCGCGCCGTGCTGGCCAGCGCGAACGGGCAGCCGGCGGCGGCGGCGGCGGATCTGGCCAGGGCGGCAGCCTCGTTCAACGACGCCCTGCCCGGCAGCCGGCCGGTGGCGCAGACGGATCTGCTGCGCGGCGCGGCGCTGGCGCAAAGCGGCGACACCCAGGCCGCTTTATCCGCCTGCCGTGACGGTATCGCGCTGTTGCGCAAGCTGCGCCTGGGCGGCACCGCCGGGCTGATCGGGCCATGTCTGGATGTTTACGCCAAGGCGGCCACGGATGATCCGGCCCGGGCCGGCACGCTGCATGGCGAAATGTTCGAGGCCGCCGAACTCACCCAAGGCAGCGTCACCACCCAGGAAATCGCCCAGGCGGCGGCGCGGCTTGCCTCCAGCGCCAGCGATCCGAAAGTGGCAACCGCCATCCGCGCCCAGCAGGATGCGCAGCACCGGCTGGCCGATCTCTATCAGCAGCGCGACCAGGCGGCGCACACGGCCAATAATGGCGCGGCCCTGGCCAGGCTGGACAAGGACATCGCCGCCGCCACCGCGCGGCTGCAACAGGCCGGGCTGGCCGAGCAGGCGGCGGCGCCGAATTACGGGCAGCTCGTGCAGCAGGTGGTGCCCGCGACCGAGGTGCTGAAATTGCTGCGCCCGGATGAGGCCTTCCTCGGCATCACCACCACGCCCCGGCATAGCTGGCTGTTCTTCCTGCATGCCGGACGCGTGGACGTGGCCCAGGCGAACGAGACCGAGCTTGGCATGGCGCGGCTGGTGAAGCAGGTGCGCGCCAGCATCGAACCCGGCACCAATGGCCTGCCGGCGTTCGACATGGCCGACGCGGCGACGATCTATGCCGATACGCTGGGCCCGTTCGCGGCGCAGATGGCGGGAGTGCATGATCTGGTGGTGGCGCCCTCCGGCGCGCTGCTGGCCCTGCCCTTCGCGCTGCTGCCCACCGGCCCGGCCAGCGCCACGGATCTCGCGCATGCGCCCTGGCTGATCCGCCAGACCACCCTGGCCTATGTGCCGGCCGCGGCGAATTTCGTTTCCCTGCGCCGGCAGAAGGAACGTCGGCGGCGAAGCAGCCCTGGTTCGGCTTCGGCGATTTCCGACCGGTGAGCCTGGCCCAGGCCCAGGCGACCTACAGCCCCGCCGCCTGCCCGCAGGCCGCGGCCGAATTCGCCGGGCTGCCGCAGCTGCCTTACGCCAAGCTGGAATTGCAGGCGGCATCGGCGATCTTCGGCGCCGGGCCGCAGGATGAGCTGCTGGGTGCCGGCTTCACCGTGCCGGATGTGGAAAAAGCGGATCTGAAGAATTTCCAGATCCTGCATTTCGCCACCCATGCGCTTCTGCCCACCGACCTGCCCTGCCAGGCGGAGCCGGCGATCGTCACCTCCGCCCCGGCGGGAGCGGCATCCGCCGACCAGGCGCAGCTGACCACCAGCGACGTGATGGGGCTGAAGCTGGATGCCAATCTCGTCGTGCTCTCCGCCTGCAATACCGGCGGCGGCGAGGAAGGCGGCGAGGCGCTCTCGGGCCTCGCGCGCAGCTTCTTCTTCGCCGGCGCGCGGGCAATGCTGGTGACGCAATGGTCGGTAAATGATCAGGTCTCGGCCTATCTGGTTGCCGATACGCTCTCGCGCCTGCATGCGGCCAGCGCCGGCGGGGCGGCGGGCAGCTTGCGGGCGGCGCAGCTGGCGCTGATCAGCGGTGCCGGCAAGGGCTTCCCGGCGCAGATCGCGGATCCGTTTTACTGGGCCGCCTTCACCGTCATCGGCGATGGCGGCGCCGAAGCTCTTTCCGGTTCCGGCAAGTGACGGCTATAACCAAACCATGACCGAAATGCTGGGCAAATACGAGCTGCGCCAGGTGCTGGGCAAGGGCGCCATGGGCACGGTGTATGAGGGCTATGACCCGATCATCGACCGGCGCGTGGCGATCAAGACCGTCAAGCTGCCGGATGCCGAGGATGTGGAAGCCCAGGAGGAGCTGGCCCGCTTCAAGCGCGAGGCGCAGGCGGCCGGGCGGCTCAGCCACCCCAACATCGTCGGTGTCTTCGATTACGGCGAAACCCTGAAATCGCCTATATCGTCATGGAATTCGTCGACGGCACGACGCTGAAACATGTGCTGGACAAGGGCGAGCGCTTCGGCGTGCCCGAGATCGTGCGGCTGATGGAGGGGCTGATGGCCGGGCTGCAATACAGCCACGGGCGCGGCGTCGTGCATCGCGATATCAAGCCCGCCAATATCATGCTGACCCAGGCCGGCGAGGTGAAGATCGCAGATTTCGGCATCGCCCGGATCGAGAGCAGCTCGATGACCCAGGCCGGCACCATGCTGGGCACGCCCTCTTACATGTCGCCGGAGCAGTTCATGGGGCAGACCGTGGATGCGCGCACGGATCTCTATTCCTCGGCGTAATGCTGTATCAGCTGCTGACCGGGGAAAAGCCGTTCGAGGGCGGGCTGACCGCGATCATGCACAAGGTGCTGCATACCGAGCCGCCGCCGCCCTCCGCGCTCTCCGTGAGCGTGACCCCGGCGCTGGATGCGGTGGTGAGAAAGGCGATGGCGAAACGGCCTGAGGACCGCTTCGCCGCGGCATCCGATTTTGCTCTGGCATTGCGTGAGGCGGCTGAGGCGAAGACCGCGGCGGTGGAGAGTTTCGGCCTGGGGCTGAGGATTTCGGCGATGCCGAGGCGACGATGGTGGCCCCGCGCCGCCCCAGCGCGCCGTCGGCGCCAACGCCCCGCCCGCGCCCGCACCGGTACCCAAGAAAAACGGCCCGAGCCCGGCAGTGCTGGGGGCGCCGCCGTGCTGGTGCTCGCGGTGCTGGGCGGTGGCGGATATGCGTTGTTCGGCGGCCATAAGCAGGCGGCACCCTCGCCCGCCTCGCCGCCCGCTCCCGCCGTGGCGCAAGCCCCGCGCCGGTGGCGCCGAAACCGGCCCCTGCTCCCGCCCTCACACCTGCTCAGTTGCAGGCGCGCTACAGCGCGACGCTGGGCGCTCTGCCCTGCACCTTGCTCAGCGCCAATCTGCCAACGCAAACCCTGACCGGCCTGGCCGGGGCGGGGGCGCCGCAGGCCGCGTTGAGCGGCGCCATTCAATCCCTGCCAGATCCCGGCGGCATCGTGAACCAGATCGATACCGTGGACGGGCCCTATTGCACGGCTCTGGATACGATCCGCCCGTATCACGCCTTGTTCCCCGGCAGCGATGGCGCCCTGTCACTCGCCCTCGCCGGCGGCAAGACCCAGCTTTACAATAACGATCTGATCACCATCGACGAGACGATGCCGAATTTCAGCGGCTATCTGGAAACGGATTATTTCTCCTCCGATGGCTCGGTGCTGCATCTCTACCCCACCAGCACCGACGCCGCGCAGCAATTTGCCGCAGGCGGCGCCAAGGTTCTCGGCGATCCGGCGCGTGGCGGGGCGAGCTGGCAGGTGAGCGCGCCGTTTGGGACGGACATGATCATCTCCATCGCCTCCTCAGTGCCGCTCTTTGCCAAGCTGCGGCCGCAGGATGAGACCGCCAGCGATTATCTGCCGGCGTTGCGCCAGGCGTTGCAGAATGCTGCGGCGGGAGGGGCAAAAATTTCGGTGGCGGCGATCCCGGTGGTGACGCTGGCGAAATAGCGGCGGTACACGGCGCTTCCATTACCGTGCCAGGATCGACGCCAAAGCCATCGATAAAATGACACCCCGTTGTAACATTCGATATTCGCAACGTCTGTTGACCTGCGCCGAGATTGCCTGGCAAGAAGGGGCACAAGATGACGTCCGTTGACACGGGATGAAACATCCCATCGCCTTTGACAAAAACAAACCGCGGAACAGGAGACCACCGAAGATGTCCGCATCTGTGAATTTGCCGCCGTGCAATAATCTGGCGATGACCAATTTACGGTCGAACCCGGACAAAGCCTATCAATCCAACTTTTATCTTGTGCAGTCTACGGCTTATACCGGCAATACCGAGACCATCGGTGGCCCATGCTCGGTTAAATGCGTTTCCCACGGCAAGAACAAGAACGTCTTTGAGCTACAGGTGACGCCCGGCAATGGCGATTATTTTTATCCTTATGTGCATATTCCCTATGGCGGCGTCGGCACATGCGTGGTCCCCAAAAACGCGCCGCTGGGAACGCTCGTGCTCACGGGCGCGATGAATGGCTGCAGCTTGCAGGTGAATGATTCAGGATCGAACCTGCATTTTTACCATGATGCCAATGGCGTATCGCTCAAAGGCAAGTTGACTCCCGGCAATGTTGTCGCGCGCGTCAATTACGAGACCTACGCCGGACCGGGCAATCTCGCCAACAACATGACGACCAAAGAATTCCCTGCCCATGTCAGCTACCTGGTCACGGTGCGCGGCAGGACACGTTGGTATGTTTATTCGAGCACGTTTCTGTACGGCAAAAAGGTGAAAAACTCCTGGTTTGGCGGCATCTCATCCGCCGAGGTGTTTGAGCCGGTTATTACGAGCGTATCCAGGCTGCTTTGCACGTTCTGAGCATGCTGGATAAATGGCCGTTTTTTGTGGGATGACGAAACGGGCAACACCGATCCGCCTGCGGCGCTTGAGCCGGCTTTAAACGAGTTTGCTGAGCGGCGCGGTACCCCGACATGTCATACCCACGTCGCTTCGAATCCCCCTTGCGATAACATAAGCACATCCGCCTCTGCCCCGTCACCGCCATCGCCTGCTTTGTCGGGCATGTCGGCATGGTGGCGGGCACCGGCGGCAATGGCGCGGTGGCGAGCGGGGTGAGCCAGAAATTCGGCATGTTGGCGATGAAGCCCTGGCGCAGCTGGTCGATCTCGGCTTCGGTTTTCCCCACTGCCGCAGCGTTGAAGAAGCGCGGGTCGCGGGTGAAGATCAGATAGGCCTGGGTTTCATTCAGCATCAGCTCGGTCAGGCTGGTATCGTAGCCCTGGCGGCCGAGGAAGCCCGTGAAGGCGGCGCGGTCTGCCGGCGTCAGGCCGGCCCAGAAGCGTTCGGTGTAATGCCGGTATTCGGGAACGATGTAGAAGGCGCCATGGGAGATTTCATGGCGCAAAATCACCGCGCGCATTTCGGGCGAAACATCGCCACCCGCCGCCGGCAGGGTGATCAGCGCGCCATTCGCCCCCGCCCGCAGCCAGCCAAGCTGGCGCAGCAGCCGGCGCAGCCATAATTCCTCTGGATTGAGCTGGATATTCTCGGATTTCGCCAGAGCGAAGAACCGCGCCAGGTCCGCCGCCTGATAATCGTGGCCGTAATAATAGCTGGCGACCGTCTCGCCGCCGGCGGCGATGGCGGCGTTCAACGCGGCATCATCCAGCAGCCGGTCATGCGGGACATTGGCTTTCTCGACGAAGGCCGCCACCCGGTCCAAAGCCTGGCCCTGGGCGAGCAGAGACGGGAAATCCACCACCACGACGGATTTGTCAGGTGCGAAATAGGTGACGATGGTCTCGCAGGGCTGGGTGGCGTCGATCTCGGCTTCGCTGGCGGTGCCGATGGCGATTGGTGCTGGCCCGCGTGCCCACCAGGCGACGCCGAACCCGGCCAGCGCCAGCATCGCGGCACCGCCGCCAAGCCCGGCCTTGAGCAGGCCGCGCCGGCGTGAAGCAATGGCCGGAGGGGCGCTCCGGATGACGATGGTATCGTCCTCGTTTCCGCCCCGCCCCCCATGGCAGATGGTTACTGGCCGATATTGATGATTTCGACGCGCCGGTTCTGGCGGTTGGGGGTGTTCGGCGGGGTCTGCACAGCGAGATCCGCCTCGCCCACGCCGCTGGCCTGCAGGCGGGTATCAGCGACGCCGAACTTGGTCTGCAGATAGGATTTCACCGCATCGGCCCGCTGCTCGGAGAGGGTCTGGTTTTGCGGCGCGGTGCCAGTTGTGTCGGTATGGCCGACGATCTTGAAATGATAGGCGGCGAGCTGCTGGCTGGTCAGCGCCTTGCCGAGCTGGTCCAGAGTGGCGCGGGCCTGCGGGGTGAGCGCGGCCGAGCCGGAGGCGAAATCCACGATCAGATTGGCCGAAGGCGCGGTCGGCATCGCCTGCGGCTTCGCGGCTGGCGCGTTCATCGCCGGCATCGCGGCGGGGCTGGCCTGCATCGCCGGGGCCGGGGCCTCGCCGGGGGCGATCGGCTTGATGCCGCGGGTGGTGTCGCTCAGCGCGCCGCTGGGCTTGAGCTGGTTGATCAGCTGTTGCGCGCTTTGCGCCAGGGCGGGCGCGGCAAAGGCGGCGCTGAGCAGCACACCAGAAAGAGCGAGTTTGAAGCTGGTTTTGCGCATGGTCTAAAACCTCCTTGATTTGAGCGGGATTGTAGCGCCAACCCTCCCGTTAGGCGAGAGCAACGATCCGGTTTACGCGGAAAGCCGCTCCACGGTTGCGGCGCTGAACAGGGTCTCGTCCACCAGAACCCGGCCTTTCAGCCCGGCGGTGGAGGACGGCGCCCAGCTGGTCCAGCCCAGCCGCGCCGCCCCGGCCCGCCGCCCAGGCTGAGCGGCGGGATTTCCTGCGCGTCCAGCACCAGATTGATGGCGAAATCCGCCTCCCAGCCGACATAGGCGCGGATCAGCGAAACCAAGGCGGGCAGCAAGGCTTTGTCCGGCAGCAGCGCCTCGAAGCCGGCGCGCGAGAGCGGGCCGATGCGCACGATGAAGCGCGCCTGCTGGTCCCAGGCGCGGGTGCCGATGGCGGCATCCTGCCCAGCGCGCAGAAGGCGCCAGGGATGCGCCCGCGCGGCAGCCGGCTTTGCTGGTCCGGGGCGATCGGCAGCCAGGCGCCGGCGAATTCCCGGATTTCCACCGGCCGGCCGAGATAATCCGAGACCATGCTGGCGAGCCGGCTGGAAGAGCGCGGATGCGCGGCGAAGAAACCGGCATAATGGCGCAGCGCATCCGCCCCCACCGGCAGGCGCGGTTCCAGATGCGGCGTGCCGAAGCCGGTGAAGGCGAGCAGCCCGGCGCCGATCGGCTCCTCCACCCCGGCCTGCGCCGCCTGCTCGGCCGAGCGCGGCAGCCGGTATTTGGCGCCGGCCAGGGCGAAGCCAGAGATCAGGCGCTGCGCCAGCAGATCGAAAAAATCCAGCACGGCGCGGGATTTCTGCCGGTTGGCCTGGGCCAGCAGCTCGGTGTACCAGCGCGGCATCTCAGCCGAGGGGCCGATCAGCCCGATCAGGGTGCTGACCAGCCGGGCGCGACGGCCACCCGACGGCGCCTGCGCCTCCAGCACCTCGGCGACCGGCTGGGCCAGGCTCGGCGGCGCGGCGAAGCGCACCGCGTCATCCTTGTGCCGGGTGCGGGCGGCCAGGCGCAACAGCCGCACCGCCGCATCGAAGCGGAACAGATGCGGGGTGGCGGCCAGGCGTTCGAGTGGGGATTTCGGCGCCATCGTCTAGAGCAGCACCTTGGCCCCGGCGCGGGGCGGAAAGCGCAGCTCCGGCTCCGGCTTGCCGCGCAGCCGCACGGATGTGCGCACGAAGGAGTTGATGCTGGCATGCAGCGCCAGGAAGCGCGCCAGCACCGCGCTCAGCAGATAGAGGCCGGAGCCCTGGAAGGCGCGCTGGTCGAATTCCAGCTCCACATCCAGCCCCCGGCAGAAGGCCCCCAGCCGCGCGCCGGGGACACGCGCCGTGCCGGGGCGGGCGGTGACGGCGAGCAGCGCCTCGATCGCCGCACGGGTATCGGCGGTTTCGCGCAGATCATACAGGCGCAAGATTTCCTTCAGCGCCGCCGCCCCTTCCGCGCCGCCGGTGACGGAGAGATGGCCGAGCGAGAGGTGCGAGATCAGCCGCCAGGCTTTGCGCGCCCGCCGCTCCGGGCGCAGCGTCGGCGTCGGCGGGGTGACGCAGGCCATCGCCGCGATCCCGGTATGGGGCTGCAAGGCCTTCAGCCCGGGGCGGCCGCCGCCGAAGGGCAAATCGGCCGGGAGGTCCCGGTTGAGGCAGAGCGCCTCGACCGAGAGCACGCTGTCCAGCTTCGCCTCGGGGTCGAAGCCGGCATCGAACAGCGAGATGAAGCTGTCCGTGCCGCCGAGGGCGGCCGGCCCGTCCCGCCGCGCGACGAGATAGGACCCGCCCTCGCCTGGCGCCGAGGCCTCGTTACGGCTGAGCCGGTAGAAGGGCAGGAAGGGCCGGCTGGTGCCGTCCTGGCGCACCTCGCGCACGCTGGAGACACTCCAGATCTCGGTGACGCTGGCGCGCCTGGCATCCGGCAGCACGCGATATTCGGTGGTGGTATGGTCCAGCGCCACCGGCTCGCAACGCTGCGCGAAGAGATTGACCATCGGCGTGCAGCCGAGCGCGAACATATTGGCATCGACCCCGCGCTCCAGCTCGGCCGAGGTCCGGTCGAGATAGAGAAACACCTCCAGCCGGTTGCTGTCCTGCACCAGCGTCTTGGCGCCGAGCCCGGCGAGATCGAGGAACATGAATTTCTGCGGAAAGGCGAAATATTCGCTGAGCAGGCGGAAGCCCTCGAAGCTGCGCGCCGGCCAGGGCAGCAGCGCCTCCTCCGGCGCGAAGCCGACCTCCTGCACGGCACTGGCCGGCAGCAGCACTGGCGAGAGATCCCCCGGCGTATCCGCCAGCGCGACGCCCAGCGTATGCGCGGCCAGCAGCTCGTAGAGTTGCAATGCCGCCGCCTGGCCGCCGCGCAGGAACAGGCGCAGCCTATCCATGCCGAGCTGGCTGAATTTCACATCCGGGTTCAGCGTGGTGAAGACCAGCCGCAGCACCGCCACCGCGCCATTGGCAAGCTGGTTGACCGGTGCGGTGAAGGGCAGACCGGTGAGGCGGGCACTCTCCAGCTTCACCGGCCAGAGGGTGAGCGGGCTGGTGGTGCGATAGCGGCAGCTCTGGCCGCGCACGGCTTCGGTCTCCAGCTCGAACCCGGCGGGAACCTCCACCTGGGCGGCGAGGTCCGGCTTGGCGCTGAACTGGGTGATGGCGCAGGAGGGGAACGGCGCGAGGTAGTGCGGATAGAGAATATCCAGCAGCGTGTCGGTGAGTTCCGGGAATTCATCATCCAGCCGCGCCTGGGCGCGGGCGGAGAGGAAGGCGACACCATCCAGCAGCCGCGCCACGTGCGGGTCGTCCACCGTGTCCGGGCTCAGCCGCAGCCGGCCGGCGACCTTGGGGTGCGCCTGGGCGAATTCCGCCGCGAGCTGGCGGATGGCCGCCAGCTCCTGGTTGAAATAAGGCAGCAGCGTATCAGCCAATCTCGCCTCCGGCGACCGCGATGTCGGTGGTGGCGGCGTTCACCAATGTCTCGAAACTGATCGGCTCGGGGGCCGGGTCCGCCTGCAGCAGCGCGTCGATGCGGAAATGCAGCGTGGTGCTGGTCTCCTCCTTCGCCGGCACCAGCTTCACCGCCACCTGGATCAGCCGTGGCTCGAACTGGCGGATGCTGCGCTCGATCTCGCGGCGCAGCGTCTCGCGCGCGCCATCCTCCTGCATCGCCCCGGCGGTGAAATCCGGCAGGCCGAAGGTGAAGGAGGAATTGGCCAGCTCATTCATCCCCGCCGGCACCGAGGCCAGGCGGCGGCGGCCATTCAGCAGCGCCTCCAGATCCCGCCGCACGGCGCGGCGCAGCACGCTCAGTGCCTCGGTGGCGGAGAGCGGGCGGTCGCGCTCCATCTCCGGGGCATCATCGAGCAGCCGGTCCAGCACCGAGAGCTTCACCCGCGCGCCGGAATCGCGCATCCGCTCGATGAAGAGATTGGCGTTGGCGCCGCGGCTGAGCGTGTCGTCGCTCATGCGGCCGGCTGGAAGCTCAGCGCGTCGAGCTGCATGATCGTCAGATCCTCTTCCCCGGCCAGGAACACACGCTGGCCGATGCCGCGCACCGGGCCTTCGCCCTCGCTCCAGCTGGTGGCGCGGCCGAGGCGGTGGGCGTCATCCGTTTCCTCGGCGGTGAAATAGAGGGCGGGGATATAGACATCGCCATCCGGCCCGGCGGTCACGCTCATCGAGCAGCGGCGCCAGGCGAGGTCGCGCGGGCGCTTGGGCGGATGGAATTCCAGGCTCTCGATGCGCGAGACCGGAATCCAGAAATATTTGCCGGTGGTGGTCAGGGTTTCGATATAGCCCGGGATCAGATCATCCGCGTCGCGGAAATCATCGACGCTCTGGCCGTTGACGGTGCCGGTGATGCGCGGGCGCAGCGCTTCGGCCTCCTGCGCGGCGGCGGCGGCTTCGGCCAGATGGCCCTCGCGCAGCGCCACCAGCGCCTTCATCGAGGCCTGGCCGGTCGGCTCCAGATCCCCCAGCAGCTCCGGCACCCGGCCATCGCGGTAGAGCTGGCGCCGCGCGGTCTCGGCGCGCAGCAGCTGGCGGAATTCCGAGACGACGACGGCAACAGACGGGTCGAGCTGGCCGGCGGCATCCAGGATCACGTCGGCGCGTTCCAGATTGCCGGAGAACAGCAGCAGCTCGGCCAGCAGCACGCGGCGGCCGAGATCGGTCGGCGCGGCCTTCACCTCGGCATTGGCGGCGGCCAGCGCATCGGCCAGGCGGCCGGCGCGGAACAGATCGGCGGCCTGAAGGGCGGTCTCTACCATGTGCGTGATTCCATTTCAGAAATTGGGTGGGTCATGATTGGCCGGGGGCGGCCAGCTCGGTCATCAGCCGGAAGGAGACGGCGACATCGTCCAGCTGGAAATGCGGCTGCAGATGGATGGCGCAGGTGAACACGCCGGGCTTGCCCGGCACCTCTTCCACCTTCACACTGGCATCGCGCAGCGGGTAGCGCGCCATCGTCTCCGGCCCGGCGGAGGTGTTGGAATTGGTGTAGCGCATCAGCCAGTCATGCAGGCGGCGCTGAATTTCGGGACCGGTTTTGAAGGAGCCGGTCATCTCGCGGCCCATGATCTTCACATAATGCGCGAAGCGGGCGACGCAGATGACGCTGTTGAACTGTGCGGAGAGCCGGGCATTGGCGGCGGCAACACCGGCATTGGCGCCGATATAGCTGGTGGTGGGCGTCTGCAGGCTGCGCGCGGCGCCGATCAGCGCCTCGCCGCCATAGGGTAGCGCGCAGATCGGCAGCAGCCCGGCGGCGACCAAAGCCCGCTCCTGCCGGTCGGTCAGCATCACATCCGGGGCCGGGCGGCCGAAGCCATCGGCGGGGTCGGTGGAGAACCAGGGCTCGGGCAGATCCTCGATGACGCCGCCGCCGAGACGGTCAATGTCGTAGCCACGGATATCGGCGGGCCAGGAGAAGGTCTCGAAGGCGCGGATGACGCAGGCCGCGACCAGATAGCCCGCCGTGCTGGAAACGCGGCCGGTGCCGTCACGCAGCCGCTCCTGATAGCGAAAACCGCGATGGCGGGCGAGCGTTTCCGCCCAGGGCAGGCGCATCAGCAGGCGCGGCAGCGTGACCGCGAGAAAGCGCGAATCATCCAGCATGCCCAGGCGCTTCCAGCGCTGGTACTCGGCCGAGGCCATGGTGGAGGCGGGATCAGCCACACCGCTGAGCTCGGAAAACTCGTCCACCCCGAACAGAGCCGGGGCGGCGCCGATGACCAGCGGCGCGAAGGCAGCGGCGGCGACGGCGGCGAGCGAGGCGAGGGCGGTGACGTCATCGGTGATCGCGCCCGGGCCGGGGCGGTGGCGGACCTCGTAATCCGCGACCAGGAGCCCATACGGCTCGCCGCCGGCGATGCCGAATTCATCCTCATAGATACGGCGGAAGAGCTGGCTCTGATCGAACGCGGCGGCGCGCTCCAGATCCCGGCAGATCTCGCCCCAGCCGGCGGAGAGCACGCGCAGTTTCACCCGGCCGGAGAGCGGCAGGCGGGCGGCCAGCCAGGCGAGGCCGCGCCAGCTCCCCTCCAGCCGGCGCAGCCGGGGTGATGCAGGATTTCATCGAGCTGGGCGGCAATCATCGCATCCAGCCGGGCGATGTCATGGTCCAGCCGCGCCGCCAGCGCCGCGCGGTCATGGATCAGGGTTTTCGCATCGGCGCCGAACCAGGTGGAGAGGGGGAGCTTTGGCCGGCGAGCATTTCCGCCAGGCGGGTGGCGGCCTCGGCATTGGCCGCGCCGAAAAACCGGCCGTTCAGCACCGCATCGCGCAAAGGCGGCAGCACGGGGGCAGGCTCTGGGGTTCAAGTTGGGCCGGTTCGGGGACGGGCTCAGCCTCGTCAGTCCGCATCTCGGGCAGCGTTGGGTCAGGCGCTGGTTCGGGCGCAGGCGTGGGCGGGAGGCGCCGGCTGGCGGGCCTCCAGACGATCGTCGCGTCCGGATCTTCCTCATCCCCCGTCATCACACACGCCCGTGCGCCGCGCCCGGTTCGGGCGCGGCGGTCCGGGATCAGGCCTTCTGCGGAATGCGGGCGACCATGCGCATGCTGGTCGTCAGCTCTTCCATCTGCAGCCAGGGGCGCAGATAGGCGACGGCGTTGTAGGAGCCCGGCTTGCCCGGAATTTCCTTCACCTCGACCTTGGCCTCGCGCAGCGGATATTTCGCCTTGGTCTCCGGCCCGGCATCCGGGTTGTCGGACACGTAGTTGGTGATCCAGCGATTCAGCCAGCGCTCGCACTCATTGGCTTCCATGAAGCTGCCGATTTTGTCGCGCGCCATCACCTTGAGGAAATGCGCGAAACGGCCGGTCGCCATGATGTAGGGCAGGCGCGCCGAGATCGCGGCATTGGCGGTGGCGTCCGGGCGGTCATATTTCTTCGGCTTCTGCACCGTCTGGCCGCCGAAGAACACGGCATAATCCGTATTCTTGTAGTGGCAGAGCGGCAGGAAGCCGAGATTGGAAAGCTCGAACTCGCGCCGGTCGGTGATGCCGACCTCGGTCGGGCATTTGCCGTCCATGTCGCCATCGTCGGACTGGAAGATGTGGGTGGGCAGGTTATCGACCTTGCCGCCGCCCTCGGCACCGCGAATGGCGACGCAGAAGCCGGATTCCGCGAAGGAATTGGTCATCCGCACGCCCATCGCGTAGGCGGCGTTCATCCAGCAATAATCCTTGTGATTCAGCGCCTGGGCGGCGCCGGTGGCGTCATAAGGCGCTTCTTCATAGGCGAAATCCTCGACCGGCTTGGTCGCAGCGCCATAGGGCACACGGGCCAGCACGCGCGGCATCACCAGCGAGACGAAGCGCGCATCCTCGGTATCGCGGAAGCCACGCCATTTGGTATATTCGGCGGTGTCGAAAATCTTCGCCAGATCGCGCGGCTTGGTCAGCTCGGTCCAGTCATCGAAGCCGAACATGCCGGCACCGGCGGCGGAGATGAAGGGCGCGAAGGCGGCGGCGGCGACGTTGGAGACCAGACGCAGCGATTCGATATCGTCCGGATGGTTGGTCCATTCATAATCGCCGATCAGCGCGCCATAGGGCTCGCCGCCCGGGGTGCCGAACTCGTTCTCGTAGATTTTCTTGAAGAGCTGGCTCTGATCGAACTCCACCGCCTTGGTCAGGTCGCGGTTCAGCTCGCGCTTGGTCATGTTGAGAACGCGGATCTTCAGACCGGTGCCAGTCTCCGAGTTCATCACCAGATGATTCAGGCCACGCCAGCTGCCTTCCAGTTTGGTGAATTTTTCATGATGCATGATGGCGTTGAGCTGCTTCGACATTTTCTGATCGATCGCGGCGATCGCCTTGTCGATCGTGCGGGTCAGGTTCTTGTCGAAGGTGACGGTGCCGGCCAGGGCCTGCTCGACCAGCGTCTTGACCAGATCCTGGGCGCGGTCCGGTTCGGTCTGCTTGGTGGCGGTGACAACCTGATCGAGGAAGCTGACGCCTTCACTGGTGGCGCCGGTGCCGCCTTGCGGGCTGGATTGGGTCTCGGACATGGATCAGCCCTCCTTCTTGTCGAGGCCGAGCTGGCTGGACAGCCCCTTCAGCTCGGCATCGTTCTGCAGCACCTGCTCCAGCAGCGTCTCCAGCTCCTCGGAGCGGTCCGCCTTGCTCAGCAGGTCGCGCAGCTTGTTGCGCGTCTCCAGCAGGGATTTCAGCGCCGGCACCTGGTCGACGACGCGGGCCGGGTCGAAATCATCCATCGAGTTGAATTTCAGATTGACCGCCATCTCGCTGCCATCGTCGGCCAGCGTGTTCTCGACCTTCATGTTCAGGCCCGGCGACATGCGGGACATGATGTCGTTGAAATTGTCACGGTCGATCTGGGTGAATTTGCGCTCGGCCATCGGGCGCAGCGGCTGCGTCGGATCGCCGGAGAAATCCCCCATCACGCCGACCACGAAGGGCAGCTCGCGCTGGATTTCGGCGCCGTCGGTCTCGACTTCATAGGTAATGTGAACGCGCGGTTTGCGGACCCGGTTCAGTTTGCTGTGTACGCTGCCACTCATCTTCTAGGTCTCCCGAAAGGCTTGCGGTTCATGACAATGCAAAGCGGTGTTGTGAAAGAGGCTTTAAATCGTCTGCGGCCGCGCTGGATAAACTCAAAGGAAAGTCTTTTTAGACGTTTATTGATCGGTTTTCAGGCCAAGGCTGGTCAAAATGCTGTTGCGCACCTGATCGTCCCGCACCAGCTCGGCGATGAGTTCGGGCCAGGTGAGACGGCCACGCCGGATGGCTTCATCGATCGTGTAAGCCAGCGGCGATTGCGGTTCCGTGCGGCGGAAATACTCGGCGATTTCAGCCAAGGTTGCAAGAGCATCCTCGCGGTTGGCCAAACGTTTCGGCCTGCCGGGACCAGCCTGCGCCGCCTGCGCCCCGGCCTCGTCCGACGCCGCCGCCGGCTCATCCGCCACCGCCGCGCTCGCCGCCTCCAGCGGCGCATAACGCGTCACGAAATCGTTGATCTGGTTCAGGGCTTCGGCGATGCGGCCGGTGGGTGGGGCATCATGCCCGGCCAGCCGGTCGAAGATATCGCCCATGCCGCGCCAGGCCAGACGCGCCTCCTCCAGATCGCGTCGCAACGCAACATAAGCGCCGGGGCTGGCGGCGCGGGCGGCGGCGCGCATCGTATCGTAGGGCACCACGCCGGCGGCGATGCGCGCCTCGACACGCTTGGCGTCGGCGATCGCTTCCAGCTCAGCCGATTGCTGATACTGGAAGAACATCACCATTTCGCCGTTCGGGTCCTTGAACAAAGGCAATTTCTGCAAAGGCTGGCTGAGCGTGCCCTCGCCGCCCTCGCCATTCAGGCCGGTCACCGGGGCGACGCGGGTTTCCATGCCGTCTTCGTCCGGCATCGGGAACAGATGCTCCCAGTACCGCTCCGCCAGCCCGCCCAGCAGGCTGGCGCCGAAGGCCAGCCCGGCCAACCCATGGCTGCGCACCAGCGCCTCGGTCAGCCACGCCGCCGCTTCCAGATCCTTGGCCTGGGTGCTGAGAATTTCGACAGCCAGGGCGCGCACCTGGCGCCAGCCTTCCGGCGATGCCACCTCGCCCGGATTGGCATCCGCCGCGCGTTCGGCGGCGCGGGCATCGGCGCGCGCGTCGCGCAGCCGGAAATAAGGAGAGGTCGGCGAGAAATCGCTGCGGACATCCGTTCCGGCGGGCTCATCATCGCTGATCGGCGCCAGCAAGCTTTCGAGATCCAAGCCTTCAATCGCCACGAATCTGCCCTCTTCCCCGCCCTATCGCCATCGACCATGGCGACGCTGTTGCATTATCCATCGAGGGAGTTCAGCTGGTGACGCGATATCATCAAAATTGCATCAACGAACCGGCCTTCCCCTGCTTGTATTAGCTGGACATTAACGGTAACTCAAGCTAACGAAATATTGTTAAATTAGCGCACCGTAAGATGCGCTTTGTTTCGGTATGGGCGTGTCGGATCGGCGTTTACCCTCCTGGTAAACGCTTCATTGGACGCGAGACCTTCTTGGAGGGGGACGCTTTGGTCACACTTGACCTCCGGTCGTTAATCGGTCGCCTGGATGAGCATTGCCGCCGCGCGCTGGAAGCCGCTGCCGGGCTGACAATGTCCCGCACCCATTACAATGTCGAAATCGAACATTGGCTGGTGAAACTGGCCGACGGCACGGATACCGATATCGCCGCGATCTTCCGGCAATATGAGATTGATCACGGCCGTTTCATGGCCGATCTCAACAAGGCGCTGGACAGGCTGAAAACCGGCAATTCCCGCGCCCCTGGCCTGGCGCCGGATGTGGTCGATACCGCCAAGCAGGCCTGGCTGCTCGCCTCCATCGAACAGGGGCTCTCGCGGGTGCGCTCGGGCCATGTGCTGCTGGCCCTGCTCTCGGATGAAACCCTGGCCCGGCGCGCGCGCGAGGCCTCCAGCCAGCTGCTGAAAATTCAGCCGGATGTGCTGAAGCGCGACCTGGCCACCATCACCGCCGGCAGCATCGAAGCCAGCACCCCGCTGGCCGCCGATGGCGCCGCCCGGTGGCGGATGAAAACGGCGTGCCCCGCCCCGCCGGCAGCGGCGCGCTCGATCTTTATACTTACGACCTCACCGACCGCGCCCGGAAGGGCAAGATCGACCCGATCCTCGGCCGCGATTTCGAGATCCGGCAGGCGATCGATATTCTCACCCGCCGCCGGCAGAATAACCCGATCCTCACCGGCGAGGCCGGCGTTGGCAAAACCGCCGTGGTTGAAGGTCTGGCGTTGAAGATCGCCGCCGGCGATGTGCCGGAGGCGATGAAGGATGTGACGCTGCGCACGCTGGATCTGGCGCTGCTGCAGGCCGGTGCGGGCATGAAGGGCGAGTTTGAGCAGCGTCTCAAATCTGTCATCGACGAGGTCAAGGCCAGCCCGAAGCCGATCATCCTGTTCATCGACGAGGCGCATACGCTGATCGGTGCCGGCGGCCAGGCCGGGCAGAACGATGCCGCAAATTTGCTGAAGCCGGCGCTGGCGCGCGGCGAGCTGCGCACCGTCGCCGCCACCACCTGGGCCGAGTACAAGAAATATTTCGAGAAGGATGCGGCGCTGACGCGGCGTTTCCAGGTGGTGAAGGTAGAAGAGCCCTCCGAGCCGATGGCGATCGCGATGATCCGCGGCCTCACCGCGACACTGGAGCGGCATCACAAAACCCGCATTCTGGACGAGGCGATTTCCGAAGCGGTGCGGCTCTCGGCGCGCTTCATCCCGAGCCGGCAGCTGCCGGACAAGGCGATCAGCCTGATCGATACCGCTTGCGCGCGGGTGGCGATGAGCCAGGCCGCGATTCCGGCGCCGATCGAGGACAAACAACGGCGTATCGAGCTGATCGATACCGAAGTGTCGATCCTGGAGCGCGAGATGGCGGCGGGCGGCGCGCATGAGGCGCGCATCGCCGAGCTGGCCGAGGAGAAGGCCGGGCTGGAAGCGGCGCTGGCGGCTTTGCAGACCCGTTTCGCCGAGGAAAAGACGCTGGCGACCGAGATCAGCGCCGTGCGCGCCAAGATCGAGGATGCGGAGAACACCGAGGACAAGGCCGCACTGAGGGCGCAGCTCAACAAGCTGCATGAAGATTTGCGGACATTGCAGGGCGAGACGCCGCTGATCTTCCCGGTGGTGGATGGCCAGGCGGTGGCGGAGATCGTCGAGAGCTGGACCGGTATTCCCGCCGGGCGCATGCAGTCCGACGAGATCAACACCGTGCTGAACCTGAAACAGGCGATGGAAGAGCGCGTCGTCGGCCAGCCGCATGCGATGGAGGCGGTGGCGCAGGCGATCCGCACCAGCCGCGCCAAGCTCACCGATCCACGCAAGCCGATCGGCGTGTTCATGATGGTTGGCACCTCCGGCACCGGCAAGACCGAGACCGCGCTGACCCTGGCCAATCTGCTCTATGGCGGCGAGCAGAACATGACCACCATCAACATGACCGAGTTCAAGGAAGAACATAAGGTCTCGCTGTTGATGGGCAGCCCGCCCGGCTATGTCGGGTATGGCGAGGGCGGTATCCTCACGGAGGCGGTGCGCCGGCGGCCTTATTCGGTGATTTTGCTCGACGAGATGGAGAAGGCGCATCCTGGCGTGCAGGATGTATTCTTCCAGGTGTTCGACAAGGGCAACATGAAGGACGGCGAAGGCCGCGATATCGACTTCAAGAACACCGTCATCATCATGACCTCGAATGCCGGGACCGATCTGATCGAGAAGCTCTTCGCTGATCCGGAGACCGCGCCGGATGCGGCCGGGCTGGCCGAGGCGCTGCGCCCGGAGCTGATGAAATATTTCAAGCCGGCCTTCCTCGGCCGGGTGACGCTGGTGCCGTATTTCCCGCTCTCCGACGAGGTGATCCGTCAGATCGTGCGGCTGCAGCTCAACAAGATTCAGAAACGCGTGAAGGAAGCCTACAAGGCCTCGTTCACCTACGCGCCGGAGCTGGTGGAAACCATCGCCGCGCGGTGCAAGGAATCCTCCTCGGGCGCGCGCAATGTAGAAAATATTCTCTCGCGCAGCCTGTTGCCGGAACTCTCCGCCGAGGTTCTGGCCCGCATGGCCGCGGGCGAGGGGATTGCAAACATCTCGGTCGGGATCGGGCCGGAGGGATCATTCTCCTACGCGCTCAGCTAAAGACTCTCTCTTCCATAACAGGAGCACGACATGGCGATTTACATCAAATATACCAGCCCGACGGTGGATGGCGACGTCACCACCCAGGGCTTCGACAAGCAGATCGAGGTCAACAGCTTCCAGTGGGGCGTCGGCCGCGGCGTCGGCTCGCCGACCGGTTCGTCGGGCAACCGTGAGGCGAGCTCGCCGAGCGTTTCCGAAATCACCGTCACCAAGATGCTGGACAATGCCTCCGGTGGCCTGCTGAAAGAGGCGCTGAGCAGCGGCGGCAAGGCGAAGCTGGTAATCTCCTTCACCCGCACCGACGGTAACGGCGCCGTCGTTTATTTGGAGGTCACCCTGACCGACACGATGATCAGCGGCTACAGCCTCTCTTCTGGCGGCGACCGGCCGAGCGAGAGCGTCTCCTTCAACTTCACCAAGATCGAAGTGAAGTTCACCCCGCAGAAATCCGACGGCACCGCCGGCTCGCCCTTCCCGGTCACCTACGATCTGGGGCTGCAGAAGCTGTCCTGAAAACGCAAAGGCCGGCGCCAAAAGCGCCGGCCTTTTTTCCACACGAGAGCACTACCAGGTCTAGGCTGACGCGCAGCGGCAAACCATCAACAAGCAATTGCTCGCCAAAATAAAAGTTTGAGATTTCAGCTGAAAACTGATGTCCCTAGGCATCTAGAGCGATGGTGACCAGGACGGCCTTGAAAAGGCAGGCCTCTGAACGCGTGAAACAATTTTTAAGCGTACACAAAGAAAAAAACCTCTAAAATTAAAGTCTTTTTTGAATTCTCCCGCGCCGTCTGCTTTAGGTTTTACCCTGCCGAAACCCAAATTCTCTGCGCCGTGATCTTGGCGGATCAACTCAAAGGAGTTTCCCATGCCGTTCTGGAAATCAAAGCCAAAAACAAAGCCTTTGACTATCTCAGGGCCGATCGGCAGCGACAGGCTGGCGGGTACCACCAAACGGGTCATCTTCGCCGGTCATGGCTCCTTCAACACCATCACCGACAAGAATTTTCCAAAAGTTCGGCTGCCTCCCAATATCACAATGGTGTTTTGGTGTCTGCATGGCGAGGAGCTTCTGGATTCCATTGGCAGCTTTATCGAATCTCATGAAGATGTGAATGGCTTGCCCGATTATCTCAGCGAGGCTGCGGAAAGAGCCGGGTACTCCAAAAAAGTTCCCGAAATCGTTCCTGGCGGCTCGGAAATCTGGAACTACCGGCTGACATATCCATCAGGGCTTAGCCTTGGCAACAAGCCCGCAAATATCCCGTCCTCGAAGTATAATCCTGCGATCAATCCCGCATCCCCGGCCAAAACGCCACCGGGCATCCCCGGCGATAAGCGCTATGTCGTGATGCCGCCGCTCTCCGGCGACATCAAGGACCGCGGCGTGCCGATCATCGCCTTGCTGGCCGCGAACTGGAATATCTGCGACGGTGCCGTGGTCCACTGGTGCGCCTGCCGTAGCATCGTGGCGCGTTAGAGAAAGATGGGTTCAGGTTGACGCGCCGGCGTCAAGATAAACACAAGAAATTGCTTGCCAAAACAAAACCTGGAGCCTTCAGCTGTGATCTGAAGGCTCTAAATTTTGCTTTGCCTAAACCTCCACAACCACCGCCGTCACATTGTCATTCACCCGGTGCGCCAGGGCGGCGGCAATCAGCAATTCCGTCGGTGGCACGCCCTCTGGCGCGCCGAGCAGGCTTTGGAGTTCCGGTTCGCTCAGGGTTTTACTCAAGCCGTCGCTGCACAGCAGAAACCGGTCGCCGGGCTGGATCTGGCCGATCACCTTGTCCAGCTCCAGCACCTCGTCATCCGCCCCACCGCGCGGGTGATGATATTGGCGTGCGGGTGTTTCTCCGCATCTTCCGGGCGCAGCGTGCCGGCCTCCACCAGCTCCTGCACCAGCGAATGGTCGCGGGTGATCTGTTGCAGCACGCCGCCGCGCAGCAGATAGGCGCGTGAATCACCGGCCCAGAGGCAGGCGAAATGCCGGTCACGGATCATCAGCCCGACAAAGGTCGAGGCGATCATCACATCGCCGCCACGCCGGGCGGCTTCCGCGCGCAGCGCATCATGCACCTGGGTGATGGTGACGCGAATGCCCGAGAGCAGCTCGCTCGCGCTCAGGTCAGCGGGCAGGCGGGAGAGCGCCTCGACGATCATGCCCGAGGCGACCTCACCCGAGGCATGGCCGCCGGCGCCATCGGCTACCACCCAGAGCCCCAGCTCCGGCCGGGCGAGCAGATTATCCTCGTTATGTTTGCGGACCGCGCCGACATCCGTCTGCGCCCAGGAACGTGGCATCAATTGAGCCCCTCCGCGGGCTGAGGATCATGGGGCTGAGAATCATGGGACTGAGGATCGCGCAGCATGGCGCCGGCATGGGTCGCGGCGGGCAACAGCCCCGGCATTTCGAAACGGCAAGGCCGCACCAGCGGGCTGCCTTCGGTCCACCAGCCAATTGGCGGCAGGGCTACGTCTTCCACCGGCGCGGCCAGGCCAGCGGCGATCGCTTCGTGCGGCTTATCGTCAACCACCACGGCCAGCCCTTCGGCTTGCGCCAGCGCCAGCCAGGCGCCGCCTTGCGCCAATGCGGCCGGATCATCCGCCAGCGCGGCCAGAATGAAGGGGTAATGCCGCCCGGCCTTGTCCATGCTCGGCAGCCACACCCCCAGCATCGCCCGCGCCCCGCAGGCGCCGTTAGGGAGGAAGAAATGCCAGATCGGCGCGCTCATCCAGGCCTGTTCCCATCCCGCGCCGAGATCGGCACGCGATTGGGTCAGGCAGTCCCGGCACCAGAGATCGAGCGGCTCGACCGCATCTTCCGGCAGCCCGGCGCGCAGGAAATCCCCGCGCGCCGGCAGCTTGCCGAAAAACCCGGTCAGAGCGGGTTGGAACATGCTCATCCCTGCAGGCTGGGGCAGCGGAAATCCGCCAGCATGCCGGGGGCGAAGGGGTTGAGCACGGAGTTGGCGCCGATGCTGTAGCTCACACTATGCCCGCCGGCGGAAAAGGTGAGCGTGTACTGGTCCGACGATCCGGCCTGGGCCAGCGTGCCCTGGCTGAACAGATGGAACAACGCCCAGGGGCCGGAGGCATCCAGCTCCACCGGGTTGCCGCCGCCGACCGGGGTGATGATCAGCCGCGCCGTCTGCATGCCATCGGCACCGGGCCAGGAGATCATCGTCGGCACTTGCGGGCCGTGGGCGTAAGAGACATTCACCGCGCCCAGCTGCAGCACCGCCTGCGCCGCGCCGGCATCGAGCGCGGTCGGGCTGAGGCTGAACTGCACGGACGGCGTGGCGCCGGCGGCGAAGAAGAGCTGCTTGATCGTCTCCGCGCGCTGGAACTCCGCCAGGGCGCCCTGGCTGATCGGCGGAGTGACGCCATTCACCGCCTGCACCCGCCAGGTCCGGCCGGACATATCGACGAAAGGCTGCACCTGCTGGGTGAAGAAGCTGTCCAGCAGCCCGTTGGGGGCGAAGAGATGCGCGAAATCACCCAACGGGATGTCGGAGGAGGAGGCAGGCACGAACGGGTAGCGCCCGGCCACCGCCTGCTGGCAGAGCTGGCCCGGCCCGGCGGCCCCGTTGAACGCCGCCGCCGCCGCCTTGGCCGCACTGCCGCCGCGCAGACCATTGGCATTGACCACCAGCGCCTGCAGCCAGCGCGATACGGGCTGCGGGTCGGTCGCCGCCTCACCTTGCAGCAGGCTGGCCGGGTCGCCGCCCGCCGCCGGGGCCGCCGGGACGGTGCCGGGCGCGGCGGCGGCCAATGCCGCCAATTGCTGTTGCAGCCCGTTGATGAGGTTGAGCGTGAGGCTCATCGGCGAGCCGGCGCCGCCGCCGACATAATTGATCAGCGGCGCGTAGTAATTATCCACCTCGGACCCAAGGGCGGGACCGCCGCTGGCCGTGGCCGCGCCCATCAGCCCTTGCAGCGCCGTGGCATCCGCATTCAACGCCGCCGCACCGGGGATCTTCGAGGTCGCGGCCGGCTTCGGCGGTTCGACGCCCTTGGAGAGCTGCAACTGCGTGGTGATGCTGGCCAGCAGACGCTGCATCGGCGATTGCGGGGAGCCGAGGATGTAGAGCGTCTGCACCGCCTGGCCGATATTGGTGGCCGGCTTCAGGTTCAGATCGCCCAGCATCGCGTTCCACTGCGCCTCGTAATCGGCCTCATAGAGCTTGATGACGTTCTGCTCCAGATTCTGCATGTCCGGACTGGACGGATCGACCTGCTGGCCGGGCCCGAGCACCCAGCTCTCATCCGCGACATCCTTGGTGGCGTGGGTGAGGGCCGGCAGCAGCACCAGCTGGAAGCCTTTCAGCGTGTAGAAACCGGGCACGCCCTCGGTCAGCGGCTTGCCGGAGGCGCGGGTGAAGAGCGGCACGCCGGCCGCCCCCATCGCCGTCGCCGGCACCCAGGCGGGCACGGCGGCGGCGGCCTGGGAATCGCGGATGCGCGAATAGACGCGCTCCGCCACCGAGACCCGGCTGAAGGTGGCGCGGGCGGCTTCCACCAGCGCGCCATCCAGCGGCACCTGCGGCAGCGGGGCGTTCAGCATCGCCACCAGATGCTGCATCAGATCCTCGCGCGCATCCTGGTTGGCGATGCCTGGATAAAGGCGCTGCCAATCCAGCTTCATCCAGGCTTCGACGAGGTTTTTGTCCATCGGCCCCTGCCCGCCCAGCATCAGATAGACGCGTGTGGCCTGGTAGAGGAATTCCGGCTTGTCGAAGCCGCCGCGCATCTCCGCTTCCAGCTGCAGGATCAGCCGTGGCAGCAGGATATTATCCAGCGCGTTGGCGTAGAGCGTGTTGGCACCGGCGCTGAGCTTGGGCGCCTGATTCAGCCCCAGCCCCATCGCGCCATGATCTGCCGTGTCGCCAGCGCCGAAGGGCATGGCGCGGGCGGCATCCAGCAAGGGCAGCACGGTTTGCAGGTTCGAATCCTGAACCGGATCCAGCTGCAGGCTCTTGGCCGCCTGCTGGTAATTGGCCACCGCCTGGTCGCTGGCGGCAATCGCCGCCTGGTTATGGGCGCGGCTGAGCAGGAACCCGCCGAGCAGCCCCAGAAACACGATGCCAACAGCGCCATAGCCCGCCGCTTGCAGCAGGAGGCGCCGGCGGCGCTGAGCCGGATTCTGCCCGGCCAGCATCGCCTCGCCGAAAATCACCTCCTGCAGCAGGCGGGAGAGGAAATAGCTGCGGCCGGAGGCGGCGCGCAGCGAGGGGGCGCGGCGCTGATCGATGCCGAAGGCGCGGGTGAGCGCGCCGGTCAGCCGGTCGATCGGCGTGCCCTCCTGGGTGCCGGAGGTGAAATAGACACCGCGCAGATAAGGGGCGGGGTCCAAAGCCGAGCCGCCAAAGGCCTCGGCCAGGAACTCGTTCAGCGGAGCTTCCAGGCTCGCCACCTGGGTGGGGAAGCCGGCGATGAGGGCGCGGCGCTCCGGGCTGCGCTCGCGCTGCAGCAGATCGATCAGCCGTTCATCCAGGCGCTGCACCAGCAGCTTGAACTCGGCATCGAACTGCGCCACCGCATTGGTGTTTTGTGCCGGGAAGGTGGTGCCCCAGACCTGGGCGCGCTTTTCCTGGTCGAGATCGTCGAAAAACTCGGTGAAGCCGGCGAGCAGATCCGCCTTGGTCAGCAGCGCATAGACCGGTAGCTTCAGATCCAGCCGGGCGGTGAGCTCCTTGATGCGGGTGCGGATGGCGCGGGCATGGGCCAGGCGCTCCTCACGCGGCGCGGCGGCGATGTCGGCCAGCGAGATCGCCACCACCACGCCGTTCAGCGCCTGGCGCTGGCGGGTGCGCTTGAGCAGGTCGAGGAAGCCCTCCCAACCGGCTTTGTCGGTGGCAGCGTTGGAATCCTGGGTGGTGTAGCGCCCGGCGGTGTCGATCAGCACCGCCTGCTCGGTGAACCACCAGTCGCAAAGCCGGGTGCCGCCGACACCGGCCACCGCCCCCTGCCCCAACTCCGCCGCCAGCGGGAATTTCAGCCCGGCATTCAGAAGTGCTGTGGTCTTGCCGGCCCCTGGCGGGCCGATGATCACGTACCAGGGTTGCTCATAGAGATAGCCGCGCGAGCCGCTGGCCTTGCGCAGCAAGGCGAGGGATTTTTTCAGCTTCTCGCTCAGCGCCGCCAGCTCTTCCGCCGCCGCCTTGTCCTGCGTGGCCGCCCCGGCATCCGCGACACCGGCGGCCAAAGCCGCGTCACGTGTCTTGCGCCGCCGGTCCAGCAGCAGATTGGCGCCGAGCCAGACCAACAGAATGACCAGAATGATGACCAGCCGGACGATGATGCCGGCCAAAGCGTGAATGAAGGGCGCGAAGAACCACACCAGAGCCGCCAGCACCAAGGCGGCGACGAAGCTCAAAACCCAGCGCGACGCCAGAAAGCCGAGAATTTTTTTCATGGCGATGTCAGTTTCCCGAAGGGTGGTTCAGCACGATTTCGATGCGCCGGTTCTGCGCGCGCCCCGCCGCGCTGGCGTTGCTGGCGACAGGGTCGGCATCGCCCATGCCTTTCGCGGTGATCCGGCTCTGGTCGCCGATGGTCTGGTCCAAAATCGCCGCCGCCGCCTGCGCGCGCGATTGCGAGAGCACGAAGTTGGAGGGGAATTGCAGCGTGTGGATCGGCTGGTTGTCGGTATAGCCGGTGACGACGACCGTGCCGGTTTCCTTTGCCAGCGCCTGGCCGATTTTCCGCAGCAGCGGCACATCGGTATCTTCCACCGTGGCGCTGCCGGAGCCGAACAGGCCCTGGTTGTTGATGCGCACGATCGGCTGATGGGTGGTGCCCAGCACGCTCACCTTGCCGGCGGCGATTTCAGGCTGCAGGAAGCCGGAGAGACGGTCCAGGATCGTCGGGCCGATGGGCGCGGGCTCGGCCGGGGCGACCACCGGCTGGGCGCGGACGATCTGCGGCATTTGCGGCAGCGGCGCGCTCACCTGCGCCTGGAAGGCGGCGTCGGACTTGCCGGAGAGCGAAAACAGGCAGCCGGCATAAACCAGCCCCAGCACACCCAGCGCCACGATGGCGACCACCCAGACCGGCACGCCGAAGCGGCGCGGCTTATAGCCCGCCGCAACACCTTGCCAATGCGGGGAGAGCGCCGGATCTCCCGGCGGGTTTTGCCGGCGCAGCACCGCGTAGGTTTCCTCGCGCAGCCGGTCGATCTCGGCCGGGCCGCGCGGGAGAGCCGGTAGCGGCCCATATAGCCAAGCGACAGGCAGAAATACATCAATTCCAGAACCGGCAGGAAATTGCCAGGATTTTGGCGGATCTGCGCCATCACGTCGAAGAAGCGCTCGCCGGAGCGGACTTCCTGATGGAAGGTGGAGACCAGCGAGCGCTGCGCCCAGGCCCCCTGGCTACCCCAGGGGGTCGCCAGCACCACGTCATCCAGGCTGGCGCAGAGGGCGTAATGCGCCGGGCGGAGCTGCTCCATCGGAATGTTGCGCGCCCGGGCGGTTTCCTCGAAACGGCGGATTTCGCGCACGGCGCGCTCGCGCAGATCCCCGGAATCAGGCGCCTGCAGCGTGTTGCGCAGCCGCGCCAGCAATTGCAGCAAGGGGGCGGCGGCGGCGATCAGCGGCGCGCCGCCCATGGAGATCGTCTCCGGCGCATCCGCCGGCAAGGCGGCGGCGGGGGCGCTGTAGCCGGGGGCGGCGGGCGCGCCGCCGAACGGGCTGTCGAACGGCGCGGGCTGGGCGGGCGGCGTTGTGGCCGGGCGTTTGCCGCCCGGGATCGGGCGGATCACGGTGCGGTCTGAATCGTCCGGCTCGGAGAACGGATTATCGCTCATCGTCTCTCTCCCTCAGCGCTTCGCGCGCTCACCCTTTGATGGCCCAAAGCTCCATGCGCAGGCCAGGAAATTCTCCGGAGACATGGATCGCGAAGCCGCCCGAGGTCTGCATCTGCTGCCAATGCGGGCTGTTGCGGTCCAGCTCGAAATAAGAGCCACCGGCATAGAACGGGATCTGCCGGGGGCGACGGGCAGCGGGCGCACGGCGATGCCGGGCAGCGCCACATTCACCAGCTCGCGAATATGCTCCACCGCGCCGATTTTCACCTGGGCGGGGAAGAGGCGGCGCATCGTCTCGGTCGGCACATCGGCCTGCACCGTCAGCACGAAATTCGCCGCGCGCAGAATATTGCGGTCATTGATCGGGCCGACATGCACGCCGTGCCGGCGCTCCTGCAGCGGGATCGCCGTGGCGTTGGTCTCAATCACCGAGGAGAGCGCGCGGCGCAGATCCGCGATCACCGGGGCGAAGGAACGTTGCAGATCCTCATGCCGATAGCCGGGATATTTGTTCGGGCGGCGCTGCCCCTCGGTGAAGGTGGCGAATTCGGCGGCCATCTGCACATAGGCGGTATAGAGCGTCTCGGGATGGATATTCGCGGCATCGGCCCAATGCTGCAGCAAAGCCTGCCAGCGATTGAGCGCCTGCAGCAGCATGAAATCCGCCACCTCGGCGACACCGCGCGCACCCGGCGCATTCACCCTTGCCGCCAGCGCCTCGCCGCGCTGGTTGATCATGCCGGCGAATTCGGTGACCAGCCCGGAGAGGCCCGGCACCGCGTGGCAGGCCAGAGCGGGGGGCAGCCAGTTCTCATCCAGCGTCACACGCTTGTCGGAGGAAACCTCCATGATCCGCGCGACGGGAATGCAGAGATAGCCGGCGCGGTCATCGCTATCCAGCAGGTAGCGCAGCTTCAGCCGGCCGATCAGCAATTCCGCCGCCTGCGGCGAGGCGGAATGGGTGTCGTAGGCCTCGAAGCTCTGCGCCTTGTAGCGGCCCTCGGCACTGCCATCGGCGGCGGCAATCTCCACCGCGCCGGCCTGCTGCACTGGCAGCGCCAGATGGATCAGCACGCCGCGGGTATTTTCCGGCACCTCGAACGGGGCGGGGTGGTCCGCCTCGCCGGGCAGGCTGAAGGGCGTGCCGTCCTCGAACAAGCCGGCGGCGCTGGAGAGGGCGAAACGCCCGGTGCCGAGCAGATCGCGGTCCAGCATCATCTGGGTCAGGCCCCAGCCATGCGACCGCAGCGCCGCGACACGGCCGCGCAACGTTGCTTCCAACCAGCGATCCTGCTGCTGGAAATGCTGGGAGCGGAGGAACATGCCCTCCTGCCAGATGACGCGGTTGGTCCAGCTCACGAAGCGGCTCGCATAATCTTCAAATCTCCCAAACACGGCACCCGGAGGCGCCGCGTCATTATTACGGCTTGCGCATCATCCGCCAAGGGATGCGGTCAGCCCGTTTATATGCAGTGTCAGCACGGTTGGCCCATGCGCGGCAACCGGGGCGGTGAGTTTCCAGGTGGAATGATTGATGTCCCGGAACAGCACCGCGACGCCGAGCGTGGTCGTCCCCGGCGTCAGATTGATCGTTTCCGTCAGCTTCTGGCCGGGTGAAACGATATATTGCGCGGAACCGCCCAGCGCCTCCGTGCCCAACGCCGCAGTTTCATTGCCGGTGAGGGTATAGACATCCGCCGCCTGGAACTTGCCGCTGGCGGCGAGCTGATAGACCCGCACCGCCACCGCCGTGCCCTGACCGGCGGGATCGGGATTCTGCCCGGCGGATCCTGCGATATTCAGCGTCAGCACCGGCGGCGGGGCGGCGGCGCGGCGCAGCCGGCGAGCACCAGGCAGGCGGCGAGGAAAGCCGAACGTTTCATGACATCTCTCCTGGTCCGGGGTCGCGGGCCGAAACCTCCCGCAAGGCGGTTTCATAGGCGCGGGCGAAGGATTTGCCGAACACGCTGTCGAAATCATCAGCCAGCGCGCGGGTGATGGTTTCGTGAAGTTTCTCATAGGCCTCGAAGGCACGGGCCTTTTTCTGCGCCGGCAGCAACGCCATGCCGCCTTCCACCTGCAGCTTCGCCGGGTCGAGCTGGGCCAGCAAGGCCCGCACCGCATCCTGCATCGCCGCCATGGTGGCCAGCTCATGCAGGCGCATATCGCGCAGCGCGTCGTTCACCGCCGCATCCGGGCCCATATCCACCCGCCGGCCGAGGCCCAGTAGGGCGGTCAGCGCGTCATCGTCATCGGCGGAGAATTTCAGCGGGTTGTTGCCACGGGCGCGGATCATCGTCTGCTCGATGCGGAATTCGCCCTTGATGGTGGCGCGCGCGATCAAAGCCTGGCGGATGCCGGAGACGACAGCCCGGAAGGTGGCGCCCAGCGCCTGCATCAGCGCCTCGGGATTGGCTGGAGTGCTACCCTCCAGCCCGGCGCCGCGCAGGAAGGCCGCCATCAACGCGTCACCACCCGGCGCGGGCGCCTGGGCCGTGACAGGCGAGGTCGGCATCGGCGCCGCCGCGCGGGGGGGCTCCGGCAGCGGGGCTGGCGCAGCTTGTGGCGGGCGATGATCCGCCGGCTCGGCAAAGGGGTTGGCAGCCTCCGGCGCCGGGCGCGGGGGCAGCGGCGGCGGCATGGAAGGTCGCGCGACGGGCGACGGCGCAAATGGCGCGGCAGGGGGCGTTGCCTCGAACGGGGACGGGGTGGACGCCCAGGACTCCGGCGCCGGCGCCTGGGGCGACGGCGTGAAGGCCGGAGGTGCCGCCGGCCGGGCTGGCTGCTGGCCGGGCAGCGGCGAGAGGTCCCAATCATCATCCTCCGGCAGCATCTGCCGGGCGGCGGGCGGGCGGAAGGCGTCGCTGAAGGAGGGGGTGTGGTCAGGCTGGGTCGGTGCGCCGAGGAAATCGCTCTCCGGCCCGGCCAGCGGGTCGAACCGGTCGGGCATCTGCACCGACGGGGGCTGCGGCGGGCCGCCAAAGAGCGGGTCATTCGGGCCGAAGGCGGCGCTGGTGAAGCTGTTGGCGGGCGGCGGTGGTGGTGGCGCGAACACATCGCCACCGAACGGATCATCGAAGGGCGAGCTGGCCTTGCCGAAGCTGGACGCCCCGAATCCCTGCCCGTCCTCGACCCTGGCCTCAATCTCATAGGCGCCGAAGCGGATCCGGTCGCCGTCGCGCAGCGCGCGGATCTGACCATTGCCGATCGGCTCGGGCTCGTGGTTCAGAAAGGTGCCGTTGGTGCTGATATCCGCAATCGCCCAGCCGCCATTGCGAAAGGCGATGACGCAATGGCGCTTGGAGAGCAGCCGGTCAGGATCCGGCATGATCCAGTCATTATCAGCCCCCGGCCGATGCGGAATTCCCCGCCGGAGAGCTGCTTGGTCTCGGGCGGCACCGCATCCGGGCAGCGCAGAATGGAAAGGGTCAGGGTCATGGCGCCTCCGGCGGCAGGCGGCCCGGACCGCCGGCGGCGATATCCTGGGCGGATTGCAGGAACATCGCCAGGCGCTGCGGCTGCCGGGCGGCATCGCCGCGCACCGAGGCGAGGGCCAGCGCCCCCGCCACCGCAATGCCGGTGAGATGCGGCGGCGGCGTTACCGCCGGCGCCTCCGGCGGTGCCAGCGAGTCCCCGCTCCAGAATGCCGCCACCCCGGCCCAGGCCTCGGGGCTTTGAAAGCCGGCGCGCCGGGCTTCATCCATCGCCGCCCGGGCCTGGGTCATGCCCTGCTGGCGCACCCAGCCCTCGGCCTGCTCGCGCGCCTTGCGGTCCGGCTCCGGCAACGCCGCCGGGCAGTGTGCAGGGCGCACATGCAGGCCCACCAGACCGCCTCGCGCTTGGGCAGGGCATGGGCCAGAACCCGCGTCGCCTCAATCCCGAACCCCGCCTGGGCCAGCGCGGCAACCACCGCCTCCACACTCTCCAGCCCGTCCACGCTGGCCAGCGCCGGCCCCTGCAGATCCGCGCGCTGCAGCACCACCGGCAGGGCGGCGGCGGATAATTTGCTCTGCGTCGCAGCACTCATTTTATGTGCCCTCCCCGCGTCACGAATTGATCATGGTGATGCCGCCCTTGAGCTCCAGCATCCCATCCCCGGAGACCTGCACGATCGCCCCCTTCACCGCCGTCTGCGCCTGGCCGGTGACATTCACCTGAATGCCCTTCACATCCACCTCGGAGGCGGTGAGCTTCACCGAGCTGGGGCCGACGGTGAGGGTGATCGAGCTGGTATCGATGACGATCGAGTTGCCCCCGACCTTCAGCGTGATCGACTGCCCGGCCTTATGGGTGATGGTCCCGACGCTGACATCCAGCGATTCATTGCCCTGGCTCACCGTGGTGGATTTATTGCCCTCGGAGACGGTGGTGGTGAAATCCTGCTTCACCGTGTCGGTCTTCTTGCCGTCGATCTTCACCGTCTCGTCCTTGGTGACGGTGACGTTGCGGTCGTTCTCGACCTCGATATTGAGGTCCTTCTCCGCATGCAGATACACGGCCTCGCTGCCCTTGGTATCGTCGATGGAGAATTCGCTGAAATTCGCGGTGCCGCCCTGCATGGTGGAGCGCGTGCGCAGGCCGCTCTTGTTCTTCTCGGAAGCGGCGAAAACCGGCTTGTTATTGCCGTTGAACAGGCAGCCCACCACCACCGGGCGGTTCACATCGCCTTCCAGGAAGGAGACCACCACCTCCATGCCGATGCGCGGAATATACTGGCTGCCCCAGTTATTCCCGGACCAGCCCTGCATCACCCGCACCCAGAGGGTTTTATCGGTGGTGATGTCGCCCTCATGGTCGAAGGGGAACTGCACCTGGATGCGGCCGAGATCATCCGTGTAGATCTCCTCGCCCTTCGGCCCGATGACGATGGCGCTGTACATCCCCGCCATCACCGGCGCGGCATAGGCGGGTTCGTCCTGGTAGGTCGTCTTGGAGGGGAAGGCGACGATGCTGGCGGAAATCGAGGCGCGGTGGCCGCCCTGGCCGCCGGCCTTGCTGTCCACCACATGCAGCCCGAGCGACTGGATAACATATTCCGTGCCGGCCCCCGTGGCGGGGTCGTTCATCAAAGTGAATTTGCCGCCGGCGATGAAATCCGCGACCTGGCCGGAGCCGGTATAAAGCTGCGCCCCGGCTTCCGCCGCCAGCATATGGGTCTTGGCCAGGGTTTTGGCGTTGCTTGTGGCATCGCGCACCGCCGGCCAGCCATAATGGGTGCGCTGCGAAGCGGCGGAGGCCTGCAGCACCGTGCTCTCGGTGCCGGTGATCGCGCCGGGGGCGAGCGTATCCGTCACCGGGTTGTAATCATCCCGGCGCACGCTGCCCATCACCGTGCGGTCCATCCGGTGCCAGCTATTCAGCACACCGAACCCGCCATGGGTCTCATCGAGATAGATCTGCGGCGCGGCAATATCCGCGAAGGCGGTGTTGGCGTTGGCCAGCACCATCGTGTGGGCGCCCTCGCTATGGGTGAAAAAATAGAAAATCCCGGCATCTTCCATCAACCGCTGGATGAAATGCAGATAGGATTCGTTGAACTGCACCACATAATCGCGCACGGGAAAGCTGCCGCTGGTCTTGTCGCTGACCGCGACGCTGAATTTGCCCAGCACATATTTGACGATGTCGAGCACCGATTGCTTCTGATAGAAGCGGCAATCCATGGTCTGGCTCAGAAACCAGAGCTTCGGCACGACGCTGATTTCATATTGCCACAGCGTGGTGGATTGCGAGGGCAATTGCCGCACGGCGTTGACCAGGCCGGAGATGTAGCGGCTGGCCGCGCCGCCATCCGGCGCCGCGATGCTCACCGTCACCGCCTTGTCGAGCAGGCTGTTCGCATCCAGCAACGCGCTGCCGGAATGCAGCTGGACCGTATATTGGAAGGGCCGGCTCAAGCGCTCGCTGCCATTGACGGCGGCGATCCCGAAGCTCGCATCCGGCAACGGCGTCGTGATCGTTAAAAAATCTAACTCTCCGCCCATGACCCACCCATCCGTTCCTGTCGTCCCGGAAACGGCGAGACCGCCTCCAGCCCGGCCGCGCGGGGCCCGGCTTGGCCCGCAATGCCTGATTCCGAACATTTCCCCAAATGTTGCACAGCCGCAAGGCTGAGCGGGGCGATGCTATCACCTTCATTATGATATCACCATGCCCGGGGCGGGGATTTGTCGGCAAGCCGGAACGACCCGCGCGGGCGTAGGCTGGCCATCATCGCGGCCCCGCGGCGGCGCCAGGCCGTCCGCAATTCCGTTTGCGGTAGCTGCGTCCCTGACATCAGGATCTCGCGCCGCGCGCAGGCGAGCCCTGCGCGCGGTCCCATTCCCCCTGCCCGCCGAACCTGCGCTAAATCCACATGCCGACGCGCAAAACGGCTTCAACGGGGGATTGCGGATGCACCATACGACACTCAGCCTGCGGCATGCCCTGCTGGCCCTGGCGGTGATGGCGATCTGGGGCAGCAATTTCGTCGTCGCGCGGCTGGGGCTGGAGCAGTTTCCGCCCTTCCTCTTCGCCGGGCTGCGCTTCACCCTCGCCGCCTTGCCGCTGGTGTTTCTGCTGCCCCGCCCCAATGTCAGCTGGCGCAACCTCGCCGCCTACGGGCTGCTGATCGGCACCGGCCAGTTCGGGTTGCTGTTTCTGGCGCTGAGCGGGCATATCTCGCCCGGCCTGGCCTCGCTGGTCATCCAGGTGCAGGTGTTCATCACCATCTTCCTGGCGATGCTGCGCAATGGCGAACGGCTGCGCGGCTTTCAGATTGTCGCCTGCCTGCTGGCCATCGCCGGCATTCTGGTGATCGCGGCGCATGTGAATGGCCACACCACGCCTCTTGGCCTGGCCCTGGTGCTGATGGCGGCCAGCTGCTGGGCCAGCGGCAATATCGTCGCGCGCGAAGGACGGCCGGATAATTTTCTCGCCTACGTGGCCTGGAGCAGCCTGTTTTCGGCGCCGCCGCTGCTGGGCCTGTCCCTGCTCACCGAAGGCCCGGCGGCGATGGCTCATGCCGTCAGCCACGCCACGCTGGGCGGCTGGGCGGCGCTGATCTGGCAAGCCGTCGGCAATAGCTGGTTCGGCTATGCCTGCTGGGGCATGCTGCTCGCCCGCTACCCCTCGGCCACCATTACCCCGATGGCGCTGCTGGTGCCGGTTTTTGGCATGGGCAGCGCGGTTTTATGGCTGCACGAGCCGATGCCGGCCTGGAAGCTGGGCGCGGCCCTGCTGGTCATTTGCGGCCTGGCGGTGAGCGTGTTCTATCCGCGCCTGCAGGCGGGAATGGCCCGGCGCCGGCCGCTCTGAATTCCGTATCAGCGCGCCATTTCATATGTGGGCTGGTCATGCAATCCCTAAAGGATTGGAAATCAGTAAGCGCCAATGTCCATCGGGACAGCACTCCAATATCTGCGTCGCGGTCCCTCGCTGGACGATGTCTTGTCCACCCGGTTGTGCGACACACAGCTCCCAGTCGAGCAGCAACAAGGCGGTCTTCTGATTTACAATCATCCGGCGGATGCTGTTACGCAGCTTCGGTGCCGTTGCAATGAGGTCGCCAAGGGCTTTACGCAAGGCTGTGGCGCCGTTGACGAGCGTACCGTCAGTCATGCGCATCATGGCATCCTGGCAAAAGAGCGCCATCAACCCATCCAGGTCTCCTCTACAAAATGCCTGATCAAACCTGCTGGCGAAATCTTCCGGCTGCAAGGTCAGCTTCGGCTCGCCAAGTTTCAATTCGGAAATATAAGCACGAAGCAGCCGCGCCAACGCTTCAGGCGCTTCATAAGGAATGAGATGTCCGACGCCGGCTATGATTTTCAATTTCGCGGCGGGCAATGCCGGAAGCACGATTGTCCGCAACATCTCGATGCTGTCCACCTTGTCCAATTCACCGCCCAAAACCAGAACCGGGACATTGATCGATTGCAGCTCGGCGCTGACATCCTCGGCAATGGCGCAAGCCGGCCAGAATGCTTTCGCCGCGGCGCTGCCGCCTAAGCTGTCGGCGATGATCTGCGCGCGCCATTCCGGCTTCAGCTTTGATCCAGCCAGGATGTTATCGATCGTCCAGGAGATGGCTTCGGCACTATTATACGCCCCCGCCATGCCTTCGCGTTCGGCATCGGAAAGTATTTTGCCTTGCGCGGGCGAAGGCGCCACCAGCACCAGCCCCTCAAGCCCCGCATGGCGGCGCGAGGCCAGCAGCTGGGCTATTTTTCCTCCCATGGAGTGGCCGACCAGGATGTAACGCCGCAACCCTAACGCTGAGATGGCGGCCTGCACGTCATCCGCCAATGTCGCGATATCATAGCCTGTATCCGGCCGGTCTGAACCGCCCCACCCCCGCAGATCCAGCGCGATGCTGCGAACCCAACCAGGCAGCGCCTCAATGACGGGCGCCCAGCTGCGCGCCGTGCCGCCGAAATAGGGGAGAAATACCAGCGTCAAATCACCATATCCCGCCGTTTCGGCGTGGAGCGTGATACCGTTCGCGGAGACCAGCATGTCGATGTCCTTTCTATGCATGAAATCTAGCCAGGACGATAAGAGTATCCCATTTAAACGATAATCCCGTTATGGTGAGCTACACTCGATAATAAGGTGATCGAATCAACATGGACCGGCTGTTAAGCCTCTCAGTTTTTGTCGCGACCGTTGAGCAGGGGAGCTTGGCCGCGGCGGGGCGCGCACTCGGGATGACGCCGGCCATGGCGGGCAAGCATGTTTCCGCCCTGGAGGCGGCGCTCGGGGTGCGCCTCCTCCACCGCACGACGCGAAAGCTGCATATGACCGAGGCTGGCGAGGATTATTACCATCGCAGCCGCAAGATTTTGGAATCCCTGGAAGACGCCGACAATGCCGCCCAGCAACTACAGGACGAACCGCGTGGCCTGTTGCGTATCGCAGCCCCCGCCAGCTTTGGCCCGCGGCATTTGGGCGCGCCACTGGCGGCCTTCATCGGGCAGTATCCTGGCTTAAGAATTGAGCTGAGTTTGACCGACCAGATCACCGATCTTGTCGCCGGCGGGTTTGATCTGGCGATCCGGATCGGCAGCCTTGCGGATTCAAGCCTCGTCGCGCGAAAACTCGCGCGCACAAACATGCTAGCCTGCGCCTCGCCCTCTTACATCGCCAAAAAAGGGCGCCCGCAAAACCCTGCTGATTTGCGGAATTTTGACCGCCTCGCCTTTAGCCGCGCCACCACGATTGGCGATTGGTGTTTTACCGATCATAACGGCATAACCAGCAAGATTTCCGGGACGGCAAAGATTGCCGCGGATAACATGGATATTCTTTTGAACGCCGCTCTCGCGGGAGCGGGCATTGTTTATGGGCCGGCTTTCGTCTTTTCCGAATATCTCCAGACGAACCGGCTGGAGCAGCTCTTGCCGGACTACACGACCGAAAGCCTTGATATTCATGTCGTCTATCCATCAGCATCGCTCGTCCCCGCAAAGCTGCGCCGGCTGATTGCGTTTCTCGCCGATTGGTTTGGCAAAAACGCTTCATGGATGTGAGTGCGAAGAATTCTTCTGCAGCAGGGCTGCTCATCACATTTCCTTTTCCCACCAGCCTCGTGTGTTCACTTGGGCAGCGTCGGCCACGGCCTCCAGATCTGCGATCTCCTCACCGGTAAGCGCAATGTCGCGGGCTCTGACCAGGCCCCCGACATGCTGAGGCTTGGTTACGCCAATGATCGGAACGGCCCCCTTGGCGATGGCCCAGGCGACCGCGATTTCGGCGGCCACTGCATTATGCGTCTTGCCGATGGAGGTGAGCTTATTCGTCAGCGCTTCCACCCGAGACAGCATGCCATTATAAATTTCCGCCCGCCTGCTGCCTGTTGGCAGCGGGTTCGCCGGACCATATCGGCCGGTCAAGGCGCCCTGTTCCAGCACCATGTAGGCAAAGAAGGGAATGCCGAGGGTACGAGAATGCGCCAGGATGCCGGCATGTTCGGGGTTGCGATAGAGCAGGCTGTAATGGTTCTGGATGGCTCCGACCCGGAATCCAGCCTCGCCGAGGATCTGATCGGCGCGCTTTAGATCGTCCAAACTGTGATTCGAGACGCCAACATGTTTGACCTTTCCACTCTTCAGCAAAGGAATCAGGTGCGGCGTCCACTGCATGACGTCGGCAGGATTATGAATCCAATAGAGGTCGATTATATCGGTATTCAAGCTGGCCAGGCTCTGCTCCAGCATCTCCGCCACCGGGTCGTCACCGCGTCCCGCCGCCTGCGGCGTAAACTTCGTAGAGAGCTGATAGTCGCCGCGGGGAAGCGCATCAAAACCTGTCCGAGACGGGTTTCCGCACGGCCCATGCCGTAGACGCGGGCAGTATCCCAGAAGGTGAAACCGCACGCATACGCCTTCGCGACCAATTCCTCCAGACCGTCCAGCGCGAGGCTGCTGCCGAAATAGCCGTCCCCGGCCTCGCCGCTATCGCCCCAGGCCCAGGTCCCGAGCGCGACGGCGGGTGGGCTTATCTTGTCACTCATCATGCAGGCTCCAATTTATCCGCGCCCAAACGGCCGTCCCTTGGGCGATTCTCATAGTTTGAGGTGTGATGATGCTGAGCGGTTAGCCTGATGCGCCGAGTTTCTTGCCCAATCCTCCAGAAGCCGGGCTCCGCATTGTCGCTCTCGCATGTGCATGCGATGCTCAGCCCATGGAAGCGCTGGCTGATATCGCGGCTGTCATTGCACGCCACACCTCGCAGGACGGGTTCCAGGCGACCGCGATGGAGCGCCTGACACTCGTTCGCTCCTCCACGGTGACGATGCCGATGCCGAATGTCTACCGGCCGCAACTATGTCTTGTGGCGCAGGGGCGCAAAGACGTCACGATGGGCGAGCACCTATTCCGATATAGTCCGGGGCGCTATGGGATCGTGACCTACGATCTGCCAGCGCTCGGCCATGTGGTGGAGGCGAGACCGGACAAGCCCTATCTCTGCCTGTATCTCGATTTCGATCCGGTGATGCTGGGAAACCTGACCCTGCGTGTGCCGCTGCCGCCCGGCGCCGCTTCGGTGCCGACGGGCAAGACCGTTTCCGACGCCAGCGCGTCCCTGCTCGACGCGGCCCTCCGCCTGCTGCGCCTTTTGGACGATCCGGCCGCACTGCCCGTGCTCGGGCCGCTTGCCGAGCAGGAAATTCTATATCGCCTGCTCGCGGGGCCAGATGGCGCGCGGATGCGCCACATCACCGCCAGCCAGGGCCGCGTGGCCGAGATTGGCCGGGCGATCGCCTGGATCGGCAAGAATTTCCGCGAACGGTTCAGCATCGAGAGGCTCGCCGCGGAAGTCGGCATGAGTCCCTCCAGTCTGCATGAGCATTTCCGCGCCGTGACGGCGATAACGCCGCTGCAATTCCAGAAGCAACTCAGGCTGCAAGATGCGCGCAGCCTGATGCTGGTCCAGGACCTGGACGTAACGACCGTCGCCTACCGCGTGGGATATGAAAGCCCGACGCAGTTCAGCCGCGAATATCGCCGCCATTTTGGAGAGCCCCCGGCACGCGACATAGCCCGCTTGCGCGCTTCGCCGGGCCTGGCAGTGATGGTCTGAGTTCAACGTAACTATACGCCTCAAGATCTCACCAAAGTCTTCAGGCAGCATAACCTCGCCTATGAGAGGAATAGGCCAACCGACGAACGGAGCCAATTGCCCGTAAAGGCGACCCTCCGGGTTCGCAGTCATGCGACGATTATCATTCCTACGCGCTTTTCTCGGCATATACTCTAATCGTTGACGGAAAGCACCATCATCGGGTCGGGGATTTTCTCCGGGGCGATTTCGGCCGCCAGCGGCACCACCGCCGTACCAATGGCGAAGAATTCGATGACATGCGGTTGCCAGTTGTGGCTGCCTTCATGAATATCGACACCCACGACACCCTCCGCCTTCGCCGAAGCGGCCTCATGCTGCATGCGCTCGACGGCGATTTCGCGGGCTTCGTAGAGCGCGGCGGTGAAGTTCTCCAGCTCAACATTCCGCCCCACCGCGCCAAGGCCGGAGAGCACGCCGCGATGCGCCACGTGATAGACGCAGGAGCCCATCACCATTTCCACCGGCCGGTAGCCCGCATGCAGCAGCGACCAGAAATCCTGGCCTGAGAGATCCGAGGTGAACGGCCCGTTATCATGAGCGCGAAAGCCCTTATGGCCCTCGCCATGCACAACCCCGGTGCCGATGGCGATGAACTCAAGAAGATGCTCATCCCATTCCAGCCGCTTGATGGTCAGCTTCACCCCCACAATGCCATCGGCCCCCATGGCGGCGGCCTCGGCGCGCATCCGGCTCATGGCCAGTTCACGGGCATGGTACATGGCCTTGGAGAGCACCTCCATCTCCTGGTTCTTGCCCCAGGAGGAATATTGAACGCCGACATGGTAAACGCAGGAGCCCACGCAAAGGCCAATCGGCTCGAAACCCGCCTTGCGGACCAGCAGAAACTCATTGACCGAGAAATCGGATGTGAAAACGCCGGTGGAATGGGCCGAGGAGCGTAGCCCTTTCAGGCGTTCCTGCGCGTGCAAAGGCAAATTCAAGGTCATGATTCAGATGGCTCCGTCAGTCTGGTTCGTGGCGTAGGATTGATGGTGCGCGGCAGTGCCGGTCAGGGGCGAGAGGCCGTCGCGCATATCCACCATCATCACGACATCATGCGGCAACTTGGTGCCGCGGCGGGCATCCACCGTGGTCGCCACCACAATATGCCGGGCGAGATATTCCTTGATTTTTTGCTGGCCATAGTCGCGCTCCACCTCAAACATCTGGGAGAAATTGACATGGGCGAGCACACCATTCCCCCGTGGCCGCGCCGTCTCGCGCAGATTGGCGTGCGCCTTGCGGCGCACAATCTCCCACAAGCCGGAAAGCTGGCTGGCTTCGACATTGAACCACAAGCTGGGATTGGCGGCGTAACCGCGCCAGTCACGCAGCCATTCGTAATGGGCGCCGATGGCAATGCCTGTCGGCACGACATCGGCCTCCAACAGCTTCACGAATTCCAGCGCCGGGACGGTGGCGATGACCGGATCGTTAGAGGGCGGCAGGCCTTCCAGTTTTACCGCCGTCCCCGTCAGGGAGAAATCCATGGAGCTGTCCACATCCAGCGGGATGGTGCGCATCTTCACATCCAGCACCGCATTGGCGCCGCAGGCGCGCGCCTCATCCGCCAGGCGTTTCAGCGCCGTCTCCCAGCCCTGCGCGTGGCCCAGCGTCCAGGACCAGCCATAATGCAGCCAGCAGGTGGCGGAGATGGCGGCGATGGGCTTCAGCCCGTGGGAGCGCGCCAGCCGCAGCTCAGCCGGCGTCAGCGTCGCCATCCAGGGCTTACGGCCTTCGGCGGTCTCGGTGAGGCGGGCAAGCGTGTCGCGCGGAATCCGCCCGGTCTGCACGCTGTTGAGAATGTCCGCCTGGCGGCGGGCACTCTGCGCCTCGGCCAGTTTCTGGTCCGCCGTCTTGCCCTTGATGAAATCGAACAGCCCCATCAGGACACCATGAAGGCTTGCAGGGAGGCGCTGAGCGCCTGGGCATGGGCCGAGGCTTTCTCGGTTTCGGCCCGCAGCCGGGCGAACCATTCGGCGGCATCGATGGTCTTGGTGTTCAGCGTAATGCCGCGCACCACCATGGCGATGCTGGCGACCAGATGGCCGTTGACGATCTCCAGCTTGTAACGGCTCTCGCCCAGCTCCAGCGTGACACCGGTGACGGTGCCGGACCTGGCAAACAGCCCCTTCTTCTCATGGATCGTGACCTGCCCGGGCAGCGCCTCGGCCAGGCGATGGGCGAAGGCGCCGAGATGGGAGGCGGCATCGGCGGAAAAGCGCCGCAGCCATGCCGCCTGGAGGTCGAAATTCTCGCTCATGTCTCCAACACCCGCGCATTCACCCCCTGCATGCCGATCACCAGCTTGGCGCGGATCTCGGCCAGCTTCTGCTCCCGCGCGGCCTCTTGCGCCGCCGCCTCGCGCTCGATGTCGATCACCTCGTTCATGGTCCGGATGGTTTCATCCGCCACCTGGGCCAGCACATCGATATTGCGTGGATCGCCGCCGCGCGACTGGGCGGCGGTGACGGCGGCGTCATGCGCGCCCTTGGCGGCCAGCAGCGTGATCTGCCGATTGGCCTCATCCAGCTTGGCGGCGGCATCGGCGGCGTTGCGGATTTCCACCTGCACCACCGCCTGGCTGGCCACCGCCATCAGCCGCGGGATGACCACCAGCATGCCGTTGGAAATCTTCAGCATCCGGGTTTCGGCGGCGGCGCGGTTCTGGGCGATGATGGGGATGAGCATGGCGCTGCCCACCAGCGCCTCGCGCATGTCGGCAAGCTTGGCGCGGAAATTCGCGATCCCCGACCGGAAGGCCTGAACCTCGGCGGCATCCGCGGCCTCCTGTGTTTCGATCGCGCGCAGGCGCTTCGCTTCCAACTCCGCTTCGGCGCGATCCAGCGCGATCTGCCCGGCGGCGATGCCAATTTTGAGGTTATACAGCCCCTCCCGGATGGACCCCGCCTGCTGGTCCAGCAGCTGGATGGACACGGCGAGATCGGCCTTGGTCTTGCGCGCCTTGGCCTGCTCCTGGTCCATGAGGGTGAGGAACTGCTTGCGGCTTTCGGCAAAGCCCTGGAAGGCGCTGCGCGCCTGGGCGATGCCGCCGAGCAGTTTGCCGAACAGGCCAGGGCGCTGCACGCCGGCCGCCGCTTCCGCCTGAAGGTCCGAAATGCGCAGGATCTTGATGCCATCAAGCACGGCGGCGGCAATCTGCCCGGCCTCACCGGCATCGCCCAGCCGCACGCCCGAGAGCAGCTGCCGGGATGACGCCGCGATGCCTGACAGCGCGCCCTCGCCATGGGCCATCAGCGAGGTGGAGGACGCGAAGTCGATCTTGGCGGCCTGAGCCTGGGCGGCGGCAAACTCCTCAGACGGCAGATTCGCAACCTCCACCAGACGCGGCGCCGGTGGTAGGGGCGCCAACGCCTCGGGCAAGGGCGCCGGGAGGGACGGTGCAGGCTCCCCGGCGGGAAGAGACATAGGCCCCGTATCGAACAATGACAGGTCGAGCGGCGAGGATGGCGTTTCAGGCATGCTGCATCTCCAGTGCTGCAAGCATGCTATCACGACCGACGTCGGCCGCAATTCGGAATGACAAAAAGCCGCGACGCTCATTTGGGCCAAGCGGCTCTAGCAGCTTGCGCCTCCGGCTCGCGACCCCCTCCTCATCGGAAGAGGTAACAACGCCGCCAAGCCTTGCATCCCTGAAACCGCAATATTCGCAAACCCATTTGCGTCCCAAAAGATCCCTCCGGGAAGGGTCACCTTCCTGAATTTTGGCGGCAGGGTCAGCCTTTGGGGCTCTGTCTGGTCGGCGGTTGGAATGACAATGCCGCCATGGTGTTCCGGCATCTTTTCCATGACCTCTGGCGTAACAGTTCGGTGCTACAGTCGGCGGCCAAAAGCCCTGGGAAATCGAGATAATTTAAGCAAATCAAACGGTTAAACGGTCTGCGGCGGAGAGGGTGGGATTCGAACCCACGGTACGCTTGCACGTACAACAGTTTTCGAGACTGCCCCAATCGGCCACTCTGGCACCTCTCCGTGGGTCTCGGCTGGGGGCTTATAGGCAAGGGTGGGGCGCACCGCAACAGGCTTGCAAAAAACCAAACCGTGCCGGAAGCAGAATCAGCATTGACAGCGCCCTTGGCCCGGCTATAACGCGCCACTCGTCGCGGCTGGGGTCTCCTGGGCGCGCTCTAGGTTTTGAGTCGACACCTGATTGGATTATACCATGTTCGCAGTCATCCGCACCGGCGGCAAACAATACCGCGTCACGCCAGACGCGGTGCTGAAGGTTGAGAAGCTGGAGGCGGAAGCCGGCAGCACGGTTACCTTCACTGATGTCCTCGCCGTCGGCGGCGAAGGCAGCCTGAAGCTTGGGGCCCCGTGGTCGCCGGCGCTTCGGTTACCGCCACCGTCATCGCCCAGGATCGCCTGGATAAGGTCCTGATTTTCAAGAAGCGCCGCCGGCAGAACAGCCGCCGTAAGAACGGTCATCGCCAGCACGTCACCGTGCTGCGCATCTCCGGCATCAACGCGGCTTAAAGGAGCACTCACCAATGGCACATAAGAAAGCTGGCGGCTCGTCCCGCAACGGTCGCGATACCGAAGGCCGCCGCCTCGGCCTCAAGAAGGCTGGCGGCCAGGCCGTCATCGCCGGCAACATCCTGGTCCGTCAGCGCGGCACCAAGGTGAAGCCCGGCCTGAATGTCGGCGTCGGCCGTGACCACACCCTGTTCGCTCTGGCGGACGGCAAGGTTGTCTTCACCCGCAAGGCTGATGACCGCGTGCACGTCTCCGTGGAGCCGGTGGCCCAGGCCGCCGAGTAAGTTTTTGGGCCCGCGCCCACCCGAAAAAGCCGGCGCGAGCCGGCTTTTTTTATGCCCAGGCCGCCCCTTTTTTAAGACTGAGTTCCCCCGATGAAGTTCCTCGACCAGGCGAAAATTTTCCTCAAATCCGGCGATGGCGGCGATGGCGTCACCGCCTTCCGGCGCGAGAAATATGTGGAATTCGGCGGCCCGGATGGCGGCGATGGCGGCAAGGGCGGGGACATCATCTTCGAGTCTGTCGAAAACCTGAACACGCTGATCGATTTCCGCTACACCCAGCATTTCAAGGCGAAAAAAGGCGGCAATGGCGCCGGGTCGGACAAGACCGGCGCCGGCGCCCCGCAGCTCGTCATCAAGGTTCCGGTCGGCACCCAGATTTTCGATGATGAGCGCGAGACCATGCTGGCGGATCTCGACAAGCCGGGCATGCGCATCGTGCTGCTGAAAGGCGGCGATGGCGGCTTCGGCAATGCCCGCTTCAAAACCTCCACCAACCGCGCCCCGCGCCGGTCCGACAAAGGCTGGCCGGGCGAGGAGCGCTGGGTCTGGCTGCGCCTGAAGCTCATCGCCGATGCCGGGCTGGTCGGGCTGCCGAATGCCGGCAAATCCACCTTCCTGAAGGCGGTCTCCGGCGCCAACCCCAAAATCGCGGATTATCCCTTCACCACCTTGCACCCGCAGCTCGGCGTGGTGCGGCTGAACATGTCCGAGGAATTCGTGCTGGCGGACATTCCCGGCCTCATCGAGGGCGCGCATGAAGGCATCGGGCTCGGTGACCGCTTTCTTGGCCATGTCGAGCGTTGCGCGGTGCTGCTGCACCTCATCGATGGCGCGGCCGGCGGCGTGGTGGATGCCTGGCGCACCATCCGCGGCGAGCTGGAAGCCTATGGCGGCGGGCTGAGCGAGAAGCCAGAGATCATCGTGCTGAACAAGACCGACGCGATGAGCCCGCGCGAGCTCTCCTCCCGCAAATCCGCTTTGGCGAAAGCCTCTGGCGCGAAGGTGATGAGCATCTGCGCCGTCACCGGCGAGGGCGTGCGCGAGGTGCTGCGCGCCCTGCAGGATGTCATCAACGAGGCCAAGGCGGAGCGCGCCGGGGCATGATCCCCTCGCTGAAATCCGCCAAGCGCATCGTCATCAAGATCGGCTCGGCGCTGATCGTCGACCCCGAAACCGCCGGCCCGCGCGAGGCCTGGCTGCGTGGCGTGGCGGCGGATATCGCCGCGCTGATGGCGCATGGGGCGGAGGTGATCGTCGTCTCCTCCGGCGCCATCGCGCTCGCCCGCCGGCAGCTTGGCCTCAGCGGCGCCAAGCTGCGGCTGGATGAGAAGCAGGCCGCCGCCGCCGTCGGCCAGATCCGCCTGGCCCAGGCCTGGGCGCAAATCCTGGCGGAGAAAAACCTCACCGCCGCGCAGCTGCTGATCACTTTGAGCGACACCGAAAACCGCCGCCATTACCTCAATGCCCGCGCCACCCTCGCCACCCTGCTCTCGCTGGGCTGCGTGCCGGTGATCAATGAGAACGACTCGGTGGCCACCGCCGAGATCCGCTATGGCGATAATGACCGGCTGGCCGCGCGCGTCGCAGAGATGGTGCAGGCCGACGCGCTGCTGCTGCTCTCGGACATTGACGGGCTCTACACCGCCGACCCCCGCAAGGACCCGGAGGCCGCCCATATCCCGGTGGTGGAGACGCTGACGCCCGAGATCATGGCCATGGGCGGTGAGCCGCCGCCGGGCTATTCCTCCGGCGGCATGCGCACCAAGCTGGTCGCCGGGCAGATCGCCACCCAGGCCGGCTGCGCCATGGCGATTGCCATCGGCAATCGCGAGAACCCGATCGCCGCCGTCGCCGCCGGGGCGAAATGCACCTGGTTCCTGCCCGCCCCGGAAGGCCGCTCCGCCCGCAAGAGCTGGATCGCCGGCCACCTCGCCCCGGCGGGCACGCTGACCATCGATGACGGCGCTGCCCGCGCTTTGGCCAAGGGCTCCTCGCTGCTGCCGGCGGGCATCCGGGCGGTCAACGGCGCCTTTGAGCGTGGCGATCCGGTGGACGTGCTGGCGCTGGATGGCACCCGCATCGCCCGCGGCCTCACCGCCTATTCCAGCCAGGACGCGGCGCGCATCGCCGGCCATCGTTCCGAGGATTTCGAGGGGCTGCTGGGGTTTCGGGGGCGCGATGAGGTCATCCACCGCGATGATCTGGTGATTTTTTAAAGACGTGGGGACTTTTTGAAAAAAGTCCCCACACCCCAAAAACTTTTGTGACCTTCCGGCCCGGGCGCTTCTATAATTCGGGCACGGGCACCGAGGGCGTGATCAGGAAGCGTTTTTCGCGGCTGGTCTGGCCGGCCACCAGTGTAATCGTTCCCGCCTTTACCCCCAGCCACGCCGCCAGCGCCGCGATGATCGCCTCATTCGCCTTGCCATCCTCCGGCGGCGCGTTCACCGCCACTTTCAGCCGCGCCTGCGGCCACCCAGGCGCTGCGGCCGCAGGCACCACCGGGCCAATCGCCACCCGCCTCGCCCCCGGCTGCGCCTTCACCGCCAGGCTCAGCCCCCGGCTCGTCTCATCCCAAAACCGCATCTCATCCTTCGGCACGAAAAAAAACCCGCCAGCCAATGGCCAGCGGGTCAAGTCAACAGGGAGGCTTCACGTCTGGGAGACGTTGGGACCGAAGTCCCACTCCAACCCCTCTCGGGACCGGATATGTTGTATATAAGCCACATCAGAGATTTTTTAAGTGTGAAAATCGTAACCCTGTTGATCTTGTGTAACATGGTGTAGCAGCGCCCCGGACGACTCCAGGGCGCGCCTCACTTCAGCCCTTCACGCCGTTGCGTTCCGCAATAGAATTCACCAGGAAGTCACGGAAAACCGCGACGCGCTTGGAGTTCCGCAGCTCTTCCGGATAGACGAAATACATATCCACCGGCGGCTTCTTCACATCCGCGAGCAGCGGCACCAGGCCGGAGGAATCGCCCACCAGATAATCCGGCACCGCGCCGATGCCGATGCCGGCCCGGATGCAGGCCAGCATCGCCTGCAGCGAGTTCACCTCCAGCACCCCGCGCCGCGCCGTGCCATCCTTGCGGCCCAGCTCGCCCAGCCAGTTCACATCCGGCACTGGCGGCTTGCGGTCGCCGAACAGGATCAGCTTATGCTTGTCCAGATCGTCCGCGCTCTCCGGCGTGCCATTCGCCTTCAGATAATCCGGCGAGGCCCAGATCTGGCTGCGGATCTCGCCCAGATGGCGCTGCACCAGGTCCGGCTGGCGGGGCGGATGCATGCGGATGGCGACATCCGCCTCGCGCATCGCCAGATCCAGGTCGGTGTCATCCAGCAGCAGCGAGACGGTGACATCCGGATGCGCGGCGAGGAAATGTTTCAGCCTTGGTGCCAGCCAGGTCACGCCGAAGCTGTGGGTGGTGGTCACTTTCAAGCGCCCGGCCGGCTTTTCCTTGCTCTCGGCCAGCAGCGCCTCGGTCATCGCCAGCTTGGCGAACACCTCGCGCACGGTGCGGTTCAACGCCTCACCCTGCTCGGTGAGGATCAGCCCGCGCGCATGGCGGTGAAACAAAGGCACCGCCAGCGCCTCCTCCAGCGCCGAAATCTGCCGCGACACGGCGGACTGGCTGAGATTCAGCGTATCCCCCGCATGCGTGAAGCTGCCCGCCTCGGCGACAGCGTGAAAAACCCGAAGCTTGTCCCAATCCATTTTTTGTCCGGTCATTTTATGCCGCCTCGCTGACGTGCAGAGGAATATGGCTCAGAAACTTCTCGACCTCCAGCGCCGCCATGCAGCCGGTGCCGGCCGCCGTCACCGCCTGACGGTAGATCTTGTCCTGAACGTCGCCGGCCGCGAATACGCCGGGGATGGAGGTCTCGGTGGTGCCGGGACGGGTGATGATATAACCCTCATCATCCAGCTGCACCTGGCCGTGGAACAAAGCGGTGGTCGGCGAATGGCCGATGGCGATGAACACGCCATCCACCTCGATCTGCCTGGCCTCGCCGGTCGTCGCGTGTTTCAGATTAAGCCCCGTCACCACCGCCGGGCTGGCCGTGCCGGTGATCTCCTCGACCACATGATCCCAGATGATCGAGATTTTCGGATTCTCGAACAAACGCTGCTGCAAAATCCGCTCGGCGCGCAAGCTGTTGCGGCGATGGATCAGCGTGACATGGCTGGCGTGATGGGTGAGGTAGAGCGCCTCTTCCACCGCCGTATTGCCGCCGCCGACCACCGCGACCTTCTTGCCGCGATAGAAAAACCCGTCGCAGGTCGCACAGGCGGAAACGCCGCCGCCCTGATAGGTTTTCTCTGACTCCAGCCCCAGCCAGCGCGCCTGCGCGCCGGTGGCGATGATCACGCTCTCCGCCTCGAACACGATCCCGCCATCGGTCTCGGCGATGAAGGGGCGTTTGGAGACATCGACCTTGGTGATCAGATCATACATGATCTCGGTGCCGACATGCTCGGCCTGCTTGGCCATCTGCTCCATCAGCCAGGGGCCCTGGATGGGATCGGCGAAGCCGGGATAATTCTCGACCTCCGTGGTGATGGTGAGCTGCCCGCCGGGCTGCAACCCGGCCACCAGCACCGGGGCCAGATTGGCACGGGCCGCGTAAATCGCCGCCGTGTAACCCGCCGGGCCGGCGCCAATGATCAAAACCCGGGTCTTTTTCACCTCAGTCATCGCTGCTGATCCACAATCCTTATAAGTCCCGGATTACATATCCGTTGCGTGCGCGCCGATACAAGGTATCTAACACGGCAGACGGCGCCAAAACCCGCGATAACTGGCTGTAACAAGACGTTTCCGGCTATTTAAGTCGTTCGCGCGCTTCCCAATATCATGCAAATGCGCTCTTCCGAAACTGATCATTTCAACGGTACATATTTTTTCAATCCAGAGGCCGCGCCGCAGACCGGCAAACGCAGCCGGGGCGGGATGATGCGAATCCTGCGAGCCAGGATGACGAGAAACCCGGCCCTCTGGGCGCAATGGCCGGAGCGCATCGAGAACAAGCCTTATCCGGCGCCGGACCCCGCCACACCCAGCGTCACCTGGATCGGCCATAGCTCCTTCCTGGTCTGCTTTGGCGGGTTAACAATGTTAACAGACCCGGTATTTTCGGAGCGCTGCTCCCCCGTGCGCTTCGCCGGGCCAAAGCGCGTGCGCGATCCCGGCCTGCGCATCGCGCAGCTGCCGCCTATCGATCTGATCCTGCTCTCGCACAATCATTACGACCATATGGACCTCGACTCGCTGCGCCAGATCCGCAAGCGCTTCCCGGCGGCGCATCTGGTCACCAGCCTGGGCAACGCCGCCTTCCTGAAACGCGCCCAGCTCCCCGGCGCCACCGAGCTGGATTGGTGGGAGAGTGTGACCGTGCAGGGCGCGCATATCGCCGCCGCCCCGCCCGGCATTTCGCCGCCCGGACGCTATGGGACCGCAACCAGACACTCTGGGTCAGCTTCATGGTCAATTATCACGGCCATAAGCTCTATTTCGGCGGGGATAGCGGCTACACGAAATTCTACACCGAGATCCATCGCCGCCTCGGCGCGCCGGACCTGGCGCTGCTGCCCATCGGTGCCTATGCGCCGCGCGAGATGATGAAGAGCGTGCACATGAACCCGCAGGAGGCGGTGCAGGCCTTCAGCGATCTGCAGGCCAAGCGCGCCGTGGGCATGCATTTCGGCACCTTCCAGCTCACCGCCGAGCCGATCGACGCGCCGGAGAAGGAACTGACCCTGGCGCTGACGCAGGCTGGGATTTCACCGGACCGGTTCTTCACGCTGGATGTCGGGCAGAGCGCGCCGCTCTGGGTTAACCCCAGCGTTTTTCGCCGCTTTTTTGAAAAAAAGCGGCACCAAAAAACTTTTGCTAACCCCTGCGCACCGCCATCGCCGTGACTTCCACCTTCATCGCCGGGTCCATCAGCGCGCTCACCCCCACCGCGCAGCGCACCGGGTAGGGCTTGGCGAAATACCGGCAATAGACCTCATTGAAGGCCGGGCGGTCCGCCATGTCCGTCAGATAGATCGTCAGATGGATCACATCCGCCAGCCTGCCTCCCGCCGCCTCCAGCGAGGTCTTCAGGCAGGTCAGCGTCGCCTCGCTCTGCGTCACGATATCGCCCAGCTCCAGCTCGCCATCCGGGCGTAGCGGGATCTGCGTGGTCACCAGCAGATTGCCCAGCCCGGCCACGTCCGAGGAGATCGCCGTCTCGTCGGTATCTTCCAGGAAATAAGGTTCGGTCTGGCTCATGGCGTCGCTTTCAGCCCAGCGGGGCGGTGGGTTTGGGTTTGAAGCTGCACCAGGGCGCGCCGGCACAGCGCCAGCATTCCGGCTTGCGCGCCTTGCACACATAGCGCCCGTGCAGGATCAGCCAGAGATGCGCCGGCTTCAGCATCTCTTTCGGGATGCGCTTCAGCAGCCCCTCCTCCACCGCGCGCGGGTGGCGCCGGGGCAATGCCAGTGCGGTTGCCGAGGCGGAAAATATGCGTGTCCACCGCCATCGTCGGCAGGCCGAAAATCTCGTTCAGCACCACATTCGCGGTCTTGCGGCCCACCCCGGGCAACGCCTCCAGCGCCTCGCGCTCGCCGGGCACCTCACCGCCATGGCGCTCCAGCAATTGCTGGGAAAGCGCTGCCGCATTCTTCGCCTTGGCCTGCCAGAGGCCGATGGATTTGATATGCTGGCCGATCCCCTCCGCCCCCAAAGCCGCCATCGAAGCCGCATCGGGTGCTGCCGCAAACAAAGCCGGTGTCACCTTGTTCACCGCGATATCGGTGGTCTGGGCCGAGAGCATCACCGCGATCAGCAGCTGAAACGGCGTGCCATAATCCAGCTCCGTGCGCGGATCGTCATTCCCCGCGGCGATGGCGGTGAGAAACGGCGCCACATCCGCCTTCTTCATCGGCTTGGAGGGCGCGATCTCGCCCGGCTTGGCGGTCATTTGGTGCCGAACAGCCGGTCCCCGGCATCGCCCAGCCCGGGCAGGATATAGGCATTCTCATCGAGCTGCCGGTCCAAAGCGGCGGTATAGATCGGCACATCAGGATGCGCCGCCTCGAAGTTTGCCACCCCCTCGGGTGCGGCCAGCAGGCAGACGAATTTCAGCTGCCGCGTCCCGGCATCCTTCAGCTTCTGCACGGCGGCGGCGGCGGAATGGCCGGTGGCGAGCATCGGGTCCACCACCACGCAGAGCCGTTCCTCCAGCGCCTCGGGCACCTTGAAGTAATATTCCACCGGCTCATGCGTCTCATGGTCGCGATAGAGCCCGACATGGCCGACCCTGGCAGCCGGCACCAGATCCAGCATGCCATCCAGAATCCCCGCCCCGGCGCGCAATATGGAGATGAAGCAGAGCTTCTTGCCCTGCACCTGCACCGCCTGCATCTCCTCCATCGGGGTCTGGATGGTGATCGGCTCCAGCGGCAGGTCGCGCAGCACCTCATAGGCCAGCAGCAGCGAAATCTCCCGCGCCAGCCGGCGGAAGCCGCCGGTGGTGGTCTCCGTCTTGCGCAGCAAGGTGAGCTTATGCTGCACCAGAGGATGGTCGATCACGCTCAGCATCGCTTCACTCCCCGCCTTAGGCAGCCGGATGACGAAGCGCGCCCCGATCACGTGGCCCTCCTCGTCCCGGCGGTTTTCGGCCGAAATCCGGCCCTGATGCGCCTCCACGATCTGCCGCGAGATCGACAGACCCAGCCCGGAATGGCTGCCGAACTGCTCATTCTGCGGCCGCTCGGAATAGAAGCGGTCAAAGATGGAATCGAGCTTGCCATCCGGAATGCCCGGCCCCTCATCCTCCACCGAAAGCTCCACCAGCCCGCCGGTCAGCCGTCCCCGCAGATAAATCCTGCCCTCCGCCGGGCTGAAGGAGATCGCATTGCCGATCAGGTTGCGCAGCACCTGCACCAGCCTTGTCTCGGAGCCGCGCACCAGCAGATCGGCCGCCGGCACGTCCACCTCCATGAAGGGCGCGCCCTCCTTGCGGGTGGCGTCGTGGATCTCCGCCAACGTCGCCAGCAGCCGCGCCATATCGACAATCTCATAGCGGCTGCGCGACAGCTCCGAATCCAGGCGCGAACTGTCCGAAATATCGGTGATCAGCCGGTCCAGCCGCGAGACATCCTGGTTGACGATGGCCAGCAGCCGCGAGGCCCGGGCCGGATCCTCCACCCGCGTCAGCGTTTCCACCGCCGAGCGGATCGAGGAGAGCGGGTTCTTGATCTCATGCGCGACATCGGCGGCGAATTTCTCAATCGCATCCATGCGCGACCAAAGCGCCTGGGAGGTGCCCTCCAGCGTGCGCGCCAGCGTGCCGATCTCGTCATTGCGCCCGGTCACCGCCTTGGGCAGCGTCTGCGCCCCGGCCCGGCCCTCGCGCATGCGCTGCGCCGCCGCCGCCAGGCGCGAGATCGGGCTGGCGATGGTGCGCGAAAGGTAGAACGAGACGATGACGGTGAGCGCCAGCGCCAGGGCGAACAGGAGCAGAATCGAAATCCGCACCGCCAGCACCGCCGCATCCACCTCGGAGGCCTCGCGGGTGAGCAGCACCGTGCCCACCGATTGCTGCCCATGCTCGATCGGCTCCGCCACCGTCACCAGCAAAATCCCCTGCGGGTCGCGGCGCACGAAAGGCGGCGCCTCCTTGCCCTGGGCGGCGTTGGTCATCTGCAAAACCGTGCGCGCATCCGGCTGCCAGCCCAGCGTGTTCGGGTCCTGCCCGGCGCCGGAGCCGATCACCCCGGATTCATCCTGGTTGCCGGTCACCGAGCCGGAAAGATGGTCATAGATGAAGGAAATCACCCGCGAGAACAGCCCTGGCGGCGGCGGCGCCGAAAGCGGCTCCGTCACAATCGCCCCGCCCGCGCCGGGATGCACCCTGGAATTGGCGATCAGCTCGCCATCCGCGCCATAAATCAGCGCCTGCGCATTCGGCGTCGGCTCGGTGAGGGAATAAAGCAGCGGCTGCGCCAGGTCCGCATTCAACGCCGGCTGGTTGTTGCTCTCCTGCACCGCCGTCTCGGCGATCGCCCCGGCATAGATCCGCGCCTGCTCGCGCAGCGCCGACACCTCGGCGGAGAGCAGCCCCTGCTGATACTGATCCAGATACAAAAGCGCCGCGAAGATCAGCACCAGCGGCAGCAAATTCACCAGGAGAATGTCGCGCAGCAACCGCGACAGGCGGGTTTTCCGGGCCAGCTTCAGGCGTCCTTATAGCGATAGCCGATGCCGTACAGCGTCTCGATCTGGTCGAACTCGCCATCCACATTGCGGAATTTCTTGCGCAGCCGCTTCACATGGCTGTCGATCGTGCGGTCATCCACATAGACATTCTCGCCATAGGCGGCGTCGATCAGCTGGTCCCGGCTCTTCACCATGCCCGGACGCTGCGCCAGCGCCTTCACCAGCAAGAACTCCGTCACCGTCAGCTGAATATCCTTGCCCTTCCACAGGCATTGATGCTTGGTCTCATCCAGGCTGAGATCGCCGCGGGTCAGGATACTCGCCGGGGTGGCGCCGGTGGCCTCGGCCCGGGTCGATTCATGCCGGCGCAGCAGGGCGCGGATGCGCTCCAGCAGCAGCCTCTGGCTGAACGGCTTGGTGATATAATCATCCGCCCCCAGCCGCAGCCCCATCAGCTCGTCCAGCTCGTCATCCTTGGAGGTGAGAAAAATCACCGGCAGCGCCGAGCGGGCGCGCAGCTTCTGCAGCAGCTCCATCCCGTCCATGCGCGGCATCTTGATATCCAGCACCGCCAGATCCACCGGCTTGGCCAGCAGCGCCTGCAGGGCACTCTCGCCATCGGTATAGGTGCGCACCACGAAGCCCTCGGCCTCCAGTGTCATCTGCACCGAAGTGAGGATATTGCGGTCGTCATCGACCAGGGCAATGGTTTGTTTCATCGTGCAGACCCAATCAGTGGCGGTTATGGCCTTTCTGCCGCCAGGGAGTGACCGGATTATGGCAGTAAATCAAGAGCAAAGACTTCACGACGCCGCGCAATTGCTCCTTACCGCCCGCAGCGCCACCTTGGCGACGGTGCATGAGGGCATGCCGCACGCCGCTTTGGTCACCCCGGCGCTGGATGAGGACGCCCAGCCCCTCCTGCTGCTCTCCAACCTGGCCGTGCATACGCGCCATCTGCGCGCCCACCCATCCTGCGCTCTGCTCGTCACCGGCACGCCCAGCAGCGACAACCCGCAAACCACCCCGCGCCTCTGCCTGACCGGCGAGGCCAAGGCCCTGCCGGACAAATCCAAGCGCGAGATTTTCCTGAAAACCCACCCTTACGCCACTCAGTATATAGACTTCGCAGACTTCACCTTCTGGAAGCTATTTATTTTAGGCTCAAATTATGTCGGCGGTTTTGCGAATGCGTCATCTTTCCAATTCGCCGCGCTGCAAAATCAGATTTTCAAATCCGCCATGCGCCCGCCCGGTTGAATCTCCGGCGTGACGCGCATATGAACCATCGTGCATATCCGCGTTTCCAGAAGGAATAGCCCAGCCGATGACCGATAAATCCGCGCTCCGCGATGCCGCCCCGCTGAAAGGGACGGGCGTGCGCCTCGCCGCCGCCCTGCATGCCAACCTCACCGCCCCGGGCCTCACCGCCCACGCGCTGCGCAAGGGCGAAGCCCGCCTCTCCGCCGAGGGCGCGCTGATCGTCAAAACCGGCATCCATACCGGCCGCTCGGTGGCCGATAAATTCGTCGTCGACGAGCCCGAGACCACCAACGACATCTGGTGGGGCAAGATCAACCAGCGCCTGCCGCGTGAAAAATTCGCCGTTCTGAAGGGCCGCGTGCAGGCCTATCTGCAGGGGCGCGAGCTGTTCACCCAGGATCTGTACGCCGGCGCGGACCCGGACCACCGCATCCGGGTGCGCCTGGTCACCACCGGCGCCTGGCACGCCCTCTTCGCCCGCAACATGTTCATCCGCCCGGCCGAGGGCGAGCTGGCCGGGTTCGAGCCGGATTACGTCATCCTCCACGCCCCGGATTTCGAGGCCGACCCGGCGCTGGACGGGGTGAAATCCTCCACCGCCATCGCCCTCTCCTTCGCCGAAAAACTGATCGTCATCGCCGGCACCGAATATGCGGGCGAGATCAAGAAATCCATCTTCACCGTAATGAACTGGCTGCTGCCTGCCAAGGGCATGCTGCCGATGCATTGCTCCGCCAATATCGGCCCGAATGAGGATGCGGCTCTGTTCTTCGGCCTCTCCGGCACCGGCAAGACCACCCTCTCCTCGGACCCCACCCGCCGGCTCATCGGCGATGACGAGCATGGCTGGGGCCCGCATGGTGTGTTCAATTTCGAGGGCGGCTGCTACGCCAAGGTGATCGACCTCTCCGAGGAAAACGAGCCGGAAATCTGGGCCGCCTCGCACCGCTTCGGCACGGTTCTGGAAAATGTGGTGGCGGACCCGCGCGGCCGGCTGGACCTGACCGACCGCACCCTCACCGAAAACACCCGCGCCTGCTATCCGGTCGAGTTCATCCCCAATGTCGAGCTCTCCGGCCAGGGCGGCATTCCGAAGAACGTGATCATGCTCACCGCCGATGCCTTCGGCGTGCTCCCGCCGATCTCGCGCCTCACCCCGGCGCAGGCCATGTACCATTTCCTCTCCGGCTACACCGCGCGCGTGGCGGGCACGGAAAAGGGGCTGGGCAGCGGCGCCCAGGCCACCTTCTCCACCTGCTTCGGCGCCCCCTTCCTGCCCCGCCACCCGCAGGTTTACGGCAAGCTGCTGCAAGAGCTGATCAAGCAGCACGGCGCGCATTGCTGGCTGGTCAATACCGGCTGGAGCGGCGGCGCCTATGGGGTCGGCAAGCGCATGTCCATCAAGCATACCCGCGCTTTGCTGAACGCCGCCCTGAACGGTGAGCTCGACCATGTCGACTACCGCACCGACCCGTTCTTTGGCCTCGCCATCCCCGTGCATGTGGACGGCGTTCCCGACGAGGTCCTCGATCCCCGCCAGGCCTGGTCCGACAAGGCTGCCTACGACGCCGCCGCCAAGGGCCTGGTGCAGCGCTTCATCGAGAATTTCGAGAGTTTTGCCGAGCATGTGGACGAGGACGTGAAAGCGGCGGCGATTAAGAGCGCCGCGTAAGGGTTTTGATCCGGGTTAGATGAGGAAAAGGCCGGACCATTGGGTCCGGCCTGTTTCATTTCTGGCTCCAGCAACATCATTGCGATGAGGGTGAAGCAAAGCATTACCAGTCAAATACAGGTACGCCGTTTTGCTTATTACGCTCGTCCGGCGAGGCTCCGTACTCGTAGTAGTCGGATACAAAACAGGAACATAGTAAAGTCTAGCCAGGCCTCTGCCAAAGAGGCTAAAAGCTTTTAATCATGCGAAAAGAAATCCATGCTTTCTGTCGTTGAGCAGGTCTTCGGAATCGCGCCTGGACGCGGAGTGCTCCAGCGTCCGGCTCCCTTACCATTATCGCGCGCGTTGGATCGAATAAGCTGCATCGATGCGGCTGAATACAATTTTTGGTACGGAGAGCTTTATGCAGCCGCAACGGGCCGTAAACAGCCCAGCCCCGCTACTATAACCTCGTTCGGCAGCGTGTCTATTGACCCAACGCTCTTGCAGCAGATTGCTGGACCTCCCCCAATCCATCATCACAAGGCTCCGGCTGCTCTTTACCAGAGCAAGTCAGCTCAAGCGAAATTACCCGCCATAGGAAAACACCAAGATTTACCAGAGATAGAAAGAAGGTTGCATGCACAAGCGCAGAAGCAACTCGACATACAGGATAAGCAAGCCGCATATGATAATCAGAGACAGATTATACAGGCAATTGCACCATGGATCGGCTTCTACGCGACGCTTTTTAATACCAGCACTATACCACGAATCTCGGCTTTTCTTGGCAATGCCGGTGAAGAATCATGGGCATTTACAAGATTGGTGGAAGATCTTGAATATACAAGCGCGTCAAGCATAGCTCGCACATTCGGCATCCAGTCCACAAAAGCCGCAGAACCGTATGTCAACAACCCAGAAGCTCTTGCCAATTACGTTTATAGTGGCGAGCGCGCTCGCTTTCTTGGAAACGGACCATTTGGAAACGGTAACGGATGGCGATATCGCGGGCGCGGTCTCTTACAAATTACGGGTTATATAACTATACTCAATTCTCAAAGAGTATGCAGATCGATTTTGTAAAAAATCCAGATCTTGTAGCCGAACCACAATATGCGGTCGCATCCGCCCTTTGGTATTGGGGTATGCGTCATTTGAACCATTATGCCGACAATTATGATTTTATCAGCCTTATCCATGCGATCAATCCTGGCGGGCTAAATATGGCGACAAGAGAGGCAAATCGGAAACTTGCCGCGAGAACGATCATGGAACGGATGCTTCACAATGCGGGTTAATTTGAAAAAATCTCTTTTTATTCTAGCTTTTTCCACAATCAGCCTTGCAACCGCCATGGCCGCCAGTACCTCCGTGCCGCCCCCGTCGGGGCAATGCGCGCATCTGGATCTGGACGCATCAAAGATTATCCCAAACACAATCTTTCCCGTAACGTTAAAGCCATATGGGGATGTTTGCTTTGTTGGCCATATCATCAATGATCCTCTTGGCGATGAGGGGATCAACCACCAAGCGCTGGATACAGCTTACATTGCCCTGAGCCTCTACCAGAACGGCAAAGACATCCACGACCTGACATGGCCAAACACGCCCGATTACGCCTGGAACACCCTCACGGCGGAGGTCAAATCAGTTGCCTTTCGCCGCCTGAGAGGCAGCAAATATACCGACATTATCGTCATCGGCGTATCAGGCGGCCCCAGTGGCCAGCCAATCTACCAGCCCCTCATCTACATCACGTCAAAAACCAAGATCACTTTTGATCAGACTTTGAGTGATCTCATGTCACAGGGCAATTACGCGACCATGCCGGAGCTATTAAAGGCAATCGACAGAGTTGGGGTGAAGCCACCGCCTGCCTCAGACGAATGAAACCTTCAACCGCAAACCCCTTCATAAACCACTGAAATCTAACGCGTTGTTATTTTAAACGCCAACCCATGTTCCACGTGGAACATTCCAAGAACAAAACACTCTCACCCCACCCGCCTTGCCCCGATCAGAAATTCCACATTCCCCTCCGGCCCTTTGATCGGGCTTGGCGTAATCCCCAGCACCTCCCAGCCCGGCAGGGCGGAAAACCAGGCTTCGATCCGCGCGCAAACCTGCTCATGCACGGCCGGATCGCGCACCACCCCGCCTTTGCCCACCTGCTCCGGCCCGGCCTCGAATTGCGGTTTGATCAGCGCCACCGCGAAGGCGCCGGGCGCGCATAAGCCCAGCCCCGCCGGCAGCACCGTCTGCAGCCCGATAAAGCTGGCATCGCAGACAATCGCGCCGATCGGCTCCGGGATCTGTTCCGCGCTCAGATGCCGGGCATTGGTCTTCTCCATCACCACCACCCGCGGATCGGAGCGCAGCTTCCAGGCCAGCTGCCCATGCCCCACATCCACCGCGTAAACTTTTTCCGCCCCGTTGCTGAGCAGCACATCGGTAAACCCGCCGGTGGAGGCACCCACATCCAGCCCGATCCGCCCGGCAGCCTCAAACCCGAAATGCGCCAGCCCATGCGCCAGCTTCATGCCGCCGCGCGAAACCCAGGGATGCTCCTGGCCTTTCACCGAAAGCTGCGCGTCCTCCGGCAGCGTATCCCCGGCCTTCGCCACCCGCGCCGTGCCGGCATAAACCAGCCCGGCCATAATCAGCGCCTGCGCCTTCGCCCGGCTCTCCGCCAGCCCGCGCGCCACCAGCATCACATCCACACGCTGCTTGGCCATTATCTGCTGTCTCCGGGCATGGATTTGAAACGATAGGGGCTGGCACTGGTGGTATCGGGGCTCAGCGCCAGCCGGTGGGCAATCGGCGGGAAGGCGCGGGAGCGGCACTCCTGGCGCTCGCACAGCCGGCAGGAGAGCCCGATCCCCACCGCCGCCCCGGCCAGGTCCAGCCCGTCGCCATAGACGATGCTGCGCGCGTGCGACACATCGCACCCCATGGCGACCACCCGCACCGGTGCTGGCTCCCCCCAGCGCGCCGGCCGCCCGGTGATGGCGCGGGCGAAGCAGAGAAACGTCTCGGTGGCGGAAAGCTGCGCCACCTGCACGCGGATGGCGCCGGGCGTGGCGAAGGCCGAATGCGCCACCCAGCGCGGACAGGTGCCGCCATAGCGCATGAACGGAAAGCCGGCGGCGGAAAACCGCTTGCTGACATTCCCCGCCGCATCCACCCGCAGAAAGAAAAACGGCACCCCGCGCTGCCCGGCCCGCTGCATGGAGGATAGACGCTGGCAGGCCTGCTCATAGGAAACCCCAAACCGCGCGGCCAGCCCGTCAACATCGTAGCGCAGCGATTGCGCGGCTTCGAGAAACGGTTCGTAGGGCATCATCAAGGCGGCGGCGATATAGTTCAGCAGCCCGATGCGCAGCAGCTCGGCGGCGTCGCGCGTCGTCGGCTCGGCGCGTTTGACGATCGCCTCCACCGGGGCGCGGGCTTCCAGCAAGGCGAGCTGGAAGGCCATCTGAAACCCCCGGCTCTCGCGCGGCAGATCCTCCGAGAGGGTGAGCATGCGGTTGGCGGCGTCGAACACCCGCAAGCTGCCCGGCAGCGGGCGCACCTGCACCACCAGCCCGTGCTGGCGCCGCAACCGCTCCGCCAGCGCGTGCGAGGAGCCAAAGCCCGCCACATCCAGCGTCTTGCCAATCGCCTCGGCGGCATCCTCCAGCGCCGGGAAATGGTTTTCATGGGCGTGGAAGAAATCCCGCACCTCCTCATTTGGCAGCAAAATCTTGCGCCCGGAGGGCAAGGTGATGCCGGTGCCTTCCTCCCTTGCCCCGGCCAGTGCGCGATGCAGCGCCAGGACGGCGCGGGCGGCATTCGGGGCGGCGGCGAGGGCCTGGAGCTCGCTTTCCGGCACCGCGTCCGCGCCCAGCTGCGGGTCGGTGAAGACCTCGCGCAGCGCCACCTCGAACTCGCGCTCCTGGGTGCCGGAGAGGGCGGCGAGGTCCACTTTCAGCGTCTCGGTCAGCTTGAACAAAAGCGAGGCGGTGACATTGCGCTGGTCATGCTCGACCAGGTTCAGATAGGAGGTTGAAATCCCCAGCTTCTGCGCAAGGCCTTGCTGGGTGAAGCCCTGCTCCATCCGCAGCCGCCGGATGGTCTTGCCGATCATCACTTTTGACATGTTTTACATTTTGCAAAAATTTACAGTAAAGTCACGCACAGATTTCGCCGGATCGGGCGAAAAACCGCTCGCGCAATCGCCGTGGTGTAAATAAATTCACTCTTACCTTCACTGGTCCGGCGACCTCTCCATGCACCTTCCAACGCCGGATTGGTGAAGGCTCTGCTCTCAACCCATGGAGTGTCACTATGCGTAACCAGATGAACCCCTGCTTCTCTCCCGACGGTCTCGGCGGGAACGGTGTGGTGGTGGCGCGTGACGCCCGCGCCAGCGGCCGCTCGCCCCAGCCCACCCCGACCCACCGCCGCGCGGAGACCAACCATGAGCACCATGCTGATTTTGACAATTACGATGATGGCCTGGTCCATGGCCATTTCTGGGCCATGTCTTCGACCGTCCGCTAGAGCGCTTTCAGGCTGACCGTAAACGGTCAGCGCGCTCTAGCTCTTTATTTTAACGAGCAACTTTATGACCCTGGATGATTCCATTCAGGGTCATGTTGCTCTAAAAAACCATAAAAAAAGCCAGGTTTAGGGATGGCAGGACGGCCCCCGGTTCCACCGCCGGGGGCCGTTTTTGCGTCGGCGCAGCCAGCGTTGCACCGGCTGGTCGAGCCAGAGCGTGGCCGCGGTGCACAGCGCGTAGATCAGCAGGATCACCACCAGCAATGCCCAGGGCCGCGCCGTGGCGCCCAGCTGAATCCGGCCTTTGCCCCAGGCCAGCAGCAGCGCCAGGATGACCATGTGCAGAATGTAGAGCGGGTAGGAGAGCTGCCCCAGCCCGCGCGCCAGCCGGCCGGTGCGCACGGCGCCGCGGCGCTCCAGCCCGGCCAGGGCCAGGATCAACCCGCCAAAGCCGATCGCGGCGCAGCCGGCCTTCAGCGCCTTGTCCAGCGGCGCATCCCCAAACGAAACCAACGCCCCCGGCAGCGCGAAGGCGATGCCGAGCCCGAGCAGCGCCAGGCAGGCCGGCGGCTTCAGGCTGTGCCGATGATACAGCCACGCCGCCAGCAGCCCGCCGAAAAACAGCAGATCCGTGCTGGTGAACAGCCCGCCCGCCGCAGGCGGCCCAAGCTCAGCCGGCCAGGCCAGCCGGGCCAGGATCGCCAACGCCCAGACCCCCAGCACCCAGCGCGCCAGCCCCGGCAGCAGGCAGAGCCCGAACAGCAGATAGAAGCCGATTTCGTAACGCAGCGTCCAGGCCGGGGCGACCCATTCATCATGCGCCCCGGGCCAGAGCGTGATCAGCGGCGCCAGCAAGGCCGGGCGCAGGGCGGCGTGCCAGAGCAGCATCGCCCCCGCCAGCGCCAGCCAATAGACGGGGTAGATGCGGCAGGCGCGGCGCCACCAGAAGCGCAGCGTGGCATAAGGCTGGCCAAAATCGTCGCGATGCGCGTGCAGCATGACGAAGCCGCTGAGCACGAAGAAATATTGGATGGCCGGCAGCGGCAGCAACGCCAGCAGGCCAGAGGCCGGGCGCGGGTGTGCGCTGAGCTGGCCGACCGCCCAGCTGGCATGGAACAGGGCGACGACAGATGCGGCGATGAAGCGCCCCAGCTCCAATGTTCCCAGTTTGGCGCGAGCTTGTTGCGGCACGCCTTTGGCTACACAGCATTTGCCCGCTTGGCAAACCGTCCGCTTGGGTGTGAAATCCCGCCATGTCCGCCCGGCCCTTTCTGCTCACACCGGATCTGCTGCTCCGCGCCTACCGGCTCGGGCTGTTTCCGATGGCGGAATCGCGCGAGAGCCGGACTTTGCATTGGCTGGACCCGGATGCGCGCGGGGTGCTGCCGCTGCATGGGTTTCACATCTCCCACAGCCTGATGAAGACGCTGCGCGGCAACCGCTTTACCGTTACCGCCGATGCGGATTTCGCCGGCACCATCGCCGCCTGCGCGGCGTCGCGCGAAAACCGGCCAGAGACCTGGATCAATCACGAGATCGAGACCCTGTTCACCGCGCTTTTCCGGCTGGGCTTCGCGCATAGCGTCGAGACCTGGGAGGATGGCAGGTTGGTGGGCGGGCTGTATGGCGCGGCGCTGGGCGGGGCGTTTTTCGGCGAGAGCATGTTCTCCACCGCGACGGATGCTTCCAAGGTGGCGCTGGCGCATCTGGTGGCGCGTCTGCGCCTCGGCGGTTATGTGCTGCTGGATACGCAATTCATCACCAGCCATCTCGCCCGCTTCGGCGCGCATGAGGTGCCGCGCGCGCGCTATCACGCGCTGCTGGCGGAGGCGCTGGAGCATCCCGCCCGGTTTCCAGACCGCCCCGATCCCGCCGCATTGCTGCGCGAGTTTGAGGCCATCCGAAAAGAGGTTCCATGAAATATCTGCTTCTCGCCGCCTGCGCGGCCCTGATTCCCGGCCTCGCCGCCGCCACCCCGGCCTTTCTGCCGACGCGCGATGTGCAGGTGGATTACACCCTCTCAGGCACCGGCCAGGCGCCGCAGAATTACCAGCTCAGCTACAATGCCCAGCACCAGCTGGCGCGGGTGGACAGCCCGAACGGGTTTTTCGTGCTGGCGGATCTGCCGCGCGGCGAGGCGAAGCTGGTGGTGCCGGCCTTGCACGCCATTGTCAGCGCGCCGGATTTCTCGGCGCTGACCGCCGAGATCAGCCAGGCGGACGGAGCGAATTTCAGCCCGCTGGGGCAAGGGCATTATGCCGGGTTGGCGTGTCGGAATTATCTGGTGACGGACCAGCACGGTTCCGCCACGGCGTGCCTGACGCGCGATGGGGTGGTTCTGCATTTTGTCGGGCATGATGCGCATGGCGGCGCGGATGTGACCGCGACCGCCGTCAATTTCGGGCCGCAGCCAGCGGACGGGTTCATGCCGCCGCCCGGCTTCGCGCCGCTGAATTTGCCGCCGGGGGCGGTGGCCGCGCTGCTGCAACAGCATTAGTTGTAAAAGTTTTTGGTGCCGCTTTTTTCAAAAAGCGGCGAAAAACGTTTGGGGTGGTGGCACCGCCGTCATCACCACCCAAACGTTTCTGGGGACTTTTTGAAAAAAGTCCCCAGACCCCCAAAAACTTTTATTAACTTTACGGCTTCAGCCGGTAGCCGGTGCGGAAAATCCACCAGATCGCCGCCAGGCACGCCACCATGAAGCCCAGCGTGCAGGCCAGGCTTGTCATCACCCGTACATCCGCCGCGCCATAGAAGCTCCAGCGAAACCCGCTGATCAGATACACCACCGGATTGAACAGATTGAGCGTGCGCCAGGGTTCGGGCAGCATGTCGATGGAATAGAAGGCCCCACCCAGGAAGGTGAGCGGGGTGACGATGATGGCGGGGATGATCGAGAGCTGTTCGAAATTGCGCGCCCAGATGCCGATGATGAAGCCGAACAGGCTGAAGGTGATCGAGGTGAGCAGCATGAACGCCACCATCCAGACCGGATGCAGGATTTGCAGCTTGATGAAAAAGCTCGCGGTGATCAGGATGATCAGCCCCAGCAGCACGGATTTCGTCGCCGCGGCGCCGACATAGGCCGTCACCGTCTCGAAGGCCGAAAGCGGGGCCGAGAGGATTTCGAAAATCGCCTTGGTGAAGATCGGGAAATAGAAGCCGACCGAGGCGTTGGAGATGCTCTGCGTCAGCAGCGTCAGCATGATCAGGCCGGGGACGATGAAGGCGCCATAGCTCACACCCTGCACGCTGTGCATATGCGAGCCCACCGCCCCGCCGAAGACGACGAAATACAGGATGGTGGTGATTACCGGGGTGGCGATGCTCTGCCAGAAGGTGCGGCGCATGCGCGCCATCTCGGCGCGATAGACTGTCCAAACGCCACGGGGGTTGAAGCGGGCATTCATACTTTCTGCTCCACCAGAGTCAGGAAAATATCTTCAAGCGAGCTGCGGCCGGTTTCCAGATCGGTGAAATCCAGCCCCAGCTCGCCGAGGGCGCGCAGCAGGTCCTGCACGCCGTTCTCGGTCGTGTTCGCGTCGAAATGATAGACCAGACAGCGCCCATCCTCCGCCAGCTCCAAATTCCAGCGGCTCAAGCTTGCGGGGATCTCCGCCAGAGGCCGCGCCAGCTCCAGCCTCAGCCGGCGCTTGCCGAAGCGGTGCATCAAGGCGGCGGTCTGCTCGACCAGAAGCAGCTTGCCATCGGCGATGACGCCGACCCGGTCCGCCATCTCCTCGGCTTCCTGGATGTAATGGGTGGTGAGAATGATGGTGACACCGCGCTGGCGCAGGCTGCGCACCAGCGTCCACATGTCGCGGCGCAGATTCACATCCACCCCCGCCGTCGGCTCGTCCAGGAACAGCAGCTTGGGCTCATGCGCCAGCGCCTTGGCGATCATCACCCGGCGCTTCATGCCGCCGGAGAGCTCCAGGATGCGGGCATGGCGCTTGTCCCACAGCGTCAGGTCGCGCAGCAGCGTCTCGATGAAGCCGTTATCCGGCTTCAGCCCGAACAGGCCGCGGCTGAAGCGCACCGTGTCCCAGACCGTGGCGAAAATCTCCAGCGAGATATCCTGCGGCACCAGCCCTATGGCCGCGCGCGCGGCGCGGTAATCGCGGTTGATCTCGTGCCCGTCGATCCGCACCTCGCCGGCGCTGGCGCGCACCAGCCCGCAAATGATGCTGATCAGCGTCGTCTTGCCGGCGCCGTTGGGGCCGAGCAGGGCGAAAATCTCGCCCTTGGCGATGTCGAGATCGACCCCGTCCAAGGCGACGAACCCGGTATCGTAGGCCTTGCGCAGCCCCGAGACGGTGATGATGGATGACATGCGGCTCCCCGTTAGAGCAACATCCGGTCAAACGGAATCGTTTGATCGGATAAAGTTGCTCGCTAAACCAAAGCTGAGAGCATCAAGCTCAAGGCTTGATGCTCTCAGGCTGCGCCGATGGGTGGCGCGGCGCCGCTTATATAGTGTCGCGGCGCCCGCAAACACCCCGTATCGCGCAAGCCCTGCCGTGGCGATGGGGGGCCGTTGGCCCCGAAATTTAAGCCAGGCGGGCCGTGGGGGTGATCTGCTTCGGGTCGGTGCGCAGCTCGATCAGCGCCGGCTTGCCGGCGGCCAGGGCCCGCGCGAAGGCGGCGGGGAAGGCGTCGGTTGCCTCCACCAGCTCGGCATGCGCGCCATAGGCTTTCGCCAGCGCCACGAAATCCGGGTTGTGCAGATCGGTGGCGCTGACGCGGCCGGGATATTCGCGCTCCTGATGCATGCGGATGGTGCCCAGCATGTTGTTGTTCACCAGCAGCACGATCAGCGGGGCGTTGAACTGCACCGCCGTCGCCAGCTCCTGCGCGTACATCATGAAGCAGCCATCGCCGGCCACACAGATGGAGATGCGGTCGCGGTCCTGCAGCTTCGCCGCCACCGCGGCGGGGAAGCCATAGCCCATGGCGCCGTTGGTGGGGGCCAGCGCCGTGCGCGGCTGCCGGTAGCGGTAATAGCGATGCACCCAGACGGTATAATTGCCCGCCCCGTTGGCGATAGTGGCGCTCTCCGGCAGCGTTTGGTTGAGATGGCCGATCACCTGCGCCAGATCCACCCCCTGGATCTCCGGATTGGGCCGCGGGGTGGAATGGGCGCGGTAATCCGCGTTCGCGGCCTGGGTCCAGCCCGCCCAGGGGATGCTGGCCGGGGCCGGCAGCGCCGCCAGCGCCCGCGCCGCCAGGGAGAGCCCGGCCAGCACCGGCAGATCCGCCTGATAGACCCGGCCCAGCTCCTGCGGGTCCGGATGGATGTGGATCATTGGCTGCACCGGCTTGGGGGATTGGATCAGCGTGTAGCCGGCGGAGACCGTCTCCGAGAGGCGCGAGCCGATGACCAGCAGCAGATCGCTCTCCTGCACCCGCCTGGTGAGGGCCGGCGCGGTGCCGAGGCCGAGCTGGCCGGCATAATGCGGGTCGCGATTATCGAACAGATCCTGCCGGCGGAAAGAGGCAGCGACCGGCAGGTTGAACTTGTCCACGAAACGGGCGAGGGCCTTGCTGCCGGCCTCGTCCCAGCCGGTGCCGCCCAGGATCACCAGCGGTTGCTTCGCGTTGGCCAACATCGTGCCGATCTCGGCGATCGCCGCCGCATCCGGGGCGGCATGGGCGATGCGCACGGCGGGCGCCGGGGACACGGCGGCGCTGGCAAACATCACATCCTCCGGCAGCGCCACCACCACCGGGCCGGGACGGCCGGACATCGCCACCGCGAAGGCGCGGGAGACGATTTCGGGGATGCGCGCGGCATCGTCGATCTCGGTGACCCATTTGGCCACTTCGCCGCCGAACATCTGGCGGTAATCCATTTCCTGGAAGCCCTCGCGGCCCATCGCGGCGCGCTCCACCTGGCCGATGAACAGGATCATCGGGGTGGAATCCTGCCGGGCGGTATGCACGCCATTGGCGGCATGGGTCGCACCTGGGCCGCGGGTGACGAAGCAGATGCCCGGCCGGCCGGTCAGCTTGCCATAGGCGTCCGCCATGTTGGAGGCGGCCCCTTCATGCCGGGTGACGATGGTGCGGATCTGGGGCGTGTCATAAAGCGCGTCCAGCACCGGCAGATAGCTCTCGCCCGGCACGCAATAGACCGTATCGACGCCATTGCGCCGCAGCGCATCGACCAGGATGAAGCCGCCATTGCGGGCCTGAATGGGCTGGGGGGTGAGGGTGTCAGGCATCGCGCTTCGCTCCGGTTCTGGGTGAGATCGCGGCCGCCGCGCGGGCCGCGAGGAAAGGCATGATGCGGACAGACGGCGCATGCCGCGAATGGCGACCATTCAAACCAGCAATGAGCAGAATGACAACCACAAGAAAACAGTCTTTTGCGCGGCGTTTTTGCGGGATGTCGCCATGGCGCGCCCGATCAAAATTGGTTATAATCAATTACAAATTTTTAGACAACATTGAGGAAGATGGCATGGAACTGACCGGCGACTTACTGATCGGCGCGACCAGCGCGCGCGGCACGGCACAGAGCTTCTCCGGGGTGGATGCCAGCAGCGGCGCGGTGCTGGCGCCCGCTTATGGCGGCGCCACGCCAGAGGATGTGGCCCGTGCCTGCGCGCTGGCGCAGGCCGCCTTCGCCCCCTACCGTGCCACCAGCCCGCAAGCCCGCGCCGCGTTTCTGGAGCTGGCGGCGGCGAAGATCGACGCGCTGGGCGATGCGCTGACGGACCGTGCCTGCGCCGAGACCGGCCTGCCGCGGGCGCGCATTGAAGGCGAGCGCGGCCGCACCGTCGGCCAGCTGCGGCTCTTCGCCAAGGAGGTGCTGGAGGGCGGCTGGCAGGATGTGCGGATCGACCCGGCTCTGCCGGAGCGCAAGCCGCTGCCCCGGCCGGATCTGCGGTTGCGGATGATCCCGCTTGGGCCGGTGGCGGTGTTCGGCGCCTCCAATTTCCCGCTGGCCTTCTCGGTGGCGGGGGGGACACCGCCTCGGCCTTGGCCGCCGGCTGCCCGGTGGTGGTGAAGGCGCATCCGGCGCATCCCGGCACCTCGGAGCTGGTCGGCCGCGCCATCCAGGCGGCGGTGAAGGAGGCCGGGCTGCATGAGGGCGTGTTCTCGCTGCTGTTCGGCGTGGGCGATGCGCTGGGCCAGGCGCTGGTGAGCGATGCCCGGATCAAGGCGGTGGGCTTCACCGGCTCGCGCGGCGGCGGGCTGGCTTTGGGTAAGCTGGCGGCGGCGCGCCAGGAGCCGATCCCGGTTTACGCGGAGATGAGCAGCATCAACCCCGTGCTGCTCCTCCCCGGCGCGCTGGCGGCCAATGGCGCGGCGCTGGGAACAGCTTTCGCCGGCTCGCTGACCATGGGGGCGGGGCAGTTCTGCACCAATCCCGGCCTGCTGCTGGCCACCCCGGGCCCGGGCTGGAGGATTTCGTGGCCGCCGCCAGTGCCGCCATCAATGCCGCCCCGGCCGCGACCATGCTGCATAAGGGCATTCTGGCGGCGTACGAAAAAGGCGTCGCCCAGCATGCGGCGACGGCGGGGGTGGAGCGGCTCGCCGCCGGGCAGACCGGCGCCAATGCCGCGCAGCCGGTGTTCTTCCGCACCAAGGCGGAAAATTTCATCGCCAACCCCAACCTCGCCGACGAGATTTTCGGCGCCGCCGGGTTGCTGGTGGAAGGGGCGGATGATGAAGCGCTGGCGGCTTTGCTGCGCGGGCTGGAAGGCCAGCTCACCATCACCGTACACATGACCGAGGCGGACGAGGCTTTGTTCGCCAAGCTGCTGCCGCTGCTGGAGGAAAAAGCCGGGCGGATTCTGGTGAATGGCTGGCCGACCGGTGTGGAGGTCTGCCACGCCATGGTGCATGGCGGGCCCTTCCCCGCCACCTCGGACGCGCGCACCACCTCCGTCGGCACGCTGGCGATCCGGCGGTTTCTGCGGCCGGTCTGTTATCAGAATGTCGCGGAGAAGCTGCTGCCGGAAGCGGTGCGGGATGCGAATCCGTACGGGATCGCGCGGCGGATGGATGGCACGCTGACGCTGGCGTAAAAAGTTTTTTGGTGCCGCTTTTTTTCAAAAAAGCGGCGAAAACGTCTGGGGTGGTGGCAGAGACGTTGCCATCACACCAGACGTTCGTGGGAACTTTTTGAAAAAAGTTCCCACACCCTCAAAAACTTTTGAGACTTAAGGCATCATTGGCGGCACGAAGGTCAGCGTCTGCGCGAACAGCCAGAGCATGAACAGCACCAGCGGCACATGCACGATCAGCTGCAGGAAGGTGAAGCCGACAATGTCCCGCGCCTTCAAGGACAGCACGCCCAGCAGCGGCAGCATCCAGAACGGGTTGATCAGGTTCGGCAGCGCCTCCGCGGCGTTATAAACCTGCACCGCCCAGCCCAGATGCACCTTCAGATCCGCCGCCGCCTTCATCACATACGGCGCCTCGATGATCCATTTGCCGCCGCCCGAGGGCACGAAGAAGCCGAGAATGGCGGAATAGGCGCCCATCACCACCGGGAAGGAGCCCGTGGTGGTCGCCGCCACGAAGCCATGCGCGATCAACTCGGCCAGACTATGCCCGCCGGCTCCCTTGGCGGTGGTCATGATCGCGGCGATGGCGCCGTAAAGCGGGAACTGGATCAGCACGCCGGTCGTCGCCGGCACGGCTTTCGCCACCGCGTTGAGGAAGGCTTTCGGGCGCCAATGCAGCAACAGCCCGGCCATCAGGAAGATCAGGTTATAGGTGTTGAGGTTGGCGATGGCATTGGCGCCATGGGCGGCGAATTGCTGCCAGCCCCAGCCGGCGGCCATCAGCACCACCAGAATGGTGATCAGCGGTGAATATTCCAGCCACTCGCCCGGCCGGGTGCGCGGCGGCAGCACCGGCACCGCGAGCCCCGGCTCGATGCCCAGCTGCTCGGCGGTGACGGCCTTGTCGCCGGTCGGGGTGGAGAAACGGCAGATCAGCACCGAGACCACCACCAGCACCGCCGCCATGGTCATTGACTGCCAGAGGAAGATGGTCTGGGTGAAGGGCAGCACGCCGGTGATCGCCAGCAGCGGCTTCGGCAGGCTGGCCGGGTTGGCCTGCAGCTGCGCCGCCGAGGAGGTGAGGCCCAGCGCCCAGGTCGCGCCCAGGCCGAGATAGCCCGCCGCCCCCGCGGCGCGATAATCCATCCGCAAATCGCCGCGGGCCGCCATCGCCCGCGCCAGCAGCCCGCTGAACACCAGGCTGAGGCCCCAATTGAGAAAGGAGGTGCCCATGCTGATGAAGGCGATGAAGGCCACCGCCCCCGGCCCGCTGCGCGGCAGGCTGGCCAGCCAGTTGATCAGCCGCGCCGCCGGGGCGGAGGTGGCGATGACGTAGCCGGTGATGACGATGAACGCCATCTGCATCGAGAACACGATGAAGCTCCAGAACCCGTCGCCAAAAGCCCCCACCACCGCCACCGGCTTGGCGCCGATCAGCAATGCCGCGCCGGCCACCACGATCAACGCCAGGGCGGCGAAGATATAAGCGTCCGGAAACCAATATTCCGCCCAGCTGGTGAAGCGCAGGGCAAGGCTGGCGGCCAGCCCCGTGCGTTGTGTCTCGTCTTTGCTCGCGCTCATCTTTATCCCGTTCTTTGTTATCGTTCAGTCCCCAGACGGCAGGCGCTTTTTGCGGCGCCGGCCGGTGCTCTATACGCGCGGATCGCGGCGTTTAGATCACGCGCGCCGCACCGCCCTATATATGAACACCCGGCCGCACGCCGTCACCAGCCCCTCTGTCTCTGGCATATTGGGCTTGAAACCGCCGGTCAGATCAAGATGCGCGCCAGGGTGCGGCCCATCCACCCGGATTGGCCGTTCACGAGGATGCTGAGTTTTATGGCGAAGGCGGGGGAAGGCGCGCTCAGCCGAGCCGCACGCCGCTCTCGGGATCGAACAGGAAGGCCTTGCCGGGGCGACACCCAGCCGCAGTGTCTCGCCCATTTGCGGTCTGGTATCCGGCGCCACCCGGGCGATGCAGCGCACCGCGCCGACGTTGAAATGCACCAGCGTATCCGCCCCCAGCGGCTCGACCAGCAGGATTTGCACTGCCAGCCCGCCCTCACCCACCGGCTCGAAATGCTCCGGGCGGATGCCCAGCACCGCCGGGCCGCGCCGCGCGGTGAGCACCGGCAATAATGTGCCATCCTCCAGCCGCGCGCCGCCCGCCTCCAGCGTCACCGGCAGGAAATTCATCGAAGGCGAGCCGATGAAACCGGCGACGAAGCGGTTGGCGGGGGTACTGTAGATCTGCTCAGGCGTGCCAACCTGCTGGATGACGCCGCCGCGCAGCACCACGATGCGGTCCGCCATCGTCATCGCCTCCACCTGGTCGTGGGTGACGAAGACCATCGTGGTCTGCAGGCGCTGTGAGAGCGCCTTGATCTCGCCGCGCACCTGGCCGCGCAGCTGGGCGTCGAGATTGGAGAGCGGCTCGTCGAACAGGAATACCTGCGGATCGCGCACCACGGCGCGGCCCATGGCGACACGCTGGCGCTGCCCGCCGGAGAGATCGCGCGGGCGGCGCTTGAGCAACGGCTCGATCTCCAGCATCCGCGCCGCCGCCAGCACCCGCGTTTCGATATCCGCCTTCGCCGCGTGGCGCATTTCCAGCCCGAAGGCCATGTTCTGATAGACCGTCATATGCGGGTAGAGCGCGTAATCCTGGAACACCATGGCGATGTCGCGCTGCGCCGGGGTGAGGTCGTTCACCCGGCGCTCGCCGATGAACAGATCGCCCTCGGTGATCGGCTCCAGCCCGGCGATGATGCGCAGCAGCGTGGATTTGCCGCAGCCCGAGGGCCGACAAACACCATGAATTCATGATCGTTGATTTCGAGATCCAGCGAGGGGATCACATCATGCGTGCCGAAGCGCTTGCGCAGACCCTGCAATCTTACCGAAGCCATGCCTTACCCCTTCACCGCGCCAAGAGTGAGCCCCGCGACCAGCCAGCGCTGCACGGCGATGGCGAGCACCAGAGGCGGGAGCGCGATCAATGTCGCCGCCGCCATCAGCCCGCCCCAATCGGTCGAGCCTCACCGATATAATTGAACGCCGCCACCACCAGCGGCTTGGTGCCTTCATCCGAGAGCACCAGCGCGAACAGAAAATAATTCCAGGAAAATACGAAGCCGAGAATGGTGGCGATGACGAGGCCGGAACTCACCAAAGGCAGCGCCACCCGCCACAGGCTGCGCAGCACCCCGCACCCATCCACCAGCGCCGCCTCCAGAATGCTGCGCGGGATTGCATCGAAAGCCGGCAGCAGCACCCAGATCACGATCGGCAAGGTGATCGCCGCTTGGGTGAGGATCAACGCCGCGTAGGTGCCGACGAGCCCCAACGCCTTGAACACCACATACCAGGGCACCAGGAACAAGGTGCCCGGCGCCATGCGCGCGGAGAGCGTCACCAAAGCCGGCCAGCTCGAACGGGTGACCGAGGCCGCGTAGGCCGCCGGAATCCCCAGCGCCAGCCCCAATATCGTCGAGGCGCCGCTTTCGATCAGCGAATTGCGCGCATAGGCGAAAAAAGGCGTGGTCTCCAGCAGATGGGTGTAATTCTCCAGCGTCGGCTTGAACAGGAAGCTCGGCGGGTAGGCGGTGACATCGGCCGAGGATTTCAGCGAGGACATCACCATCCAGACGATCGGAAACAAAATGCCCAGCGCCACCACGACCAGCTGCGCCACCACCAATATATGCAGGATGCGCTTGTTCATCGCCGCCTCACCACGCCACGGCTTTGCGCAGCCGGTTGAGCGACAGCACCACGCCGAACACCATCGCTGTCAGCGTCACCGCCAGCGCGCTGGCATAGCCGAACTGGAACAGCTCAAAGCCGATATGGAAGCCGAGCACGTTCAACGTATCCGAAGCATCCAGCGGGCCGCCCTGGGTGGTGACATAGATGATGTCGAAGAAGCGCAAGAGATCGACGCTGCGCAAGATCGCCGCCGTCATCAGCGTCGGCAGCAAAAGCGGCAAGGTGATGCGCCAGAATACCAGATGCGCCGGCGCGCCGTCGATCTTCGCCGCCTCATAGACGCTGGGCGGCAGCGATTGCAGCCCGCCGAGGACAATCAGCGCCACGAACGGCGTCCATTGCCAGGTATCGATCAGCGCGATGGTCGGGATCACCCATTGCGGCGAGGCGAGCCAGGCGGAGGGCGGCAGACCGAACAGGCTGAGAATCCAGTTCGCCGCCCCCAGCGACGGATCGAGAATGACCAGGAACATCATGCCGACCACGACCGGTGGCACCATGAAGGGCGAGATCAGGATCGAGCGCAGGATGGCGGGCATGCGGCGGGCGTGGAACAGCAGCAGCGCCAGATAGGTGCCGGCGATGAGCTGCAACGCCAGTGACAAAAGATACAGCGCCAGGCTGACCTCGATGCTGTTCCAGAAACTGCCCGAATGGAAAAGCTGCGCGTAATTGGCAAGGCCGGCGAATTGCGTGGCATGGCCGAGCGGCGCGCTGCGGAAGCTCAGCCAGATCGTATAGCCGACCGGAAACACCACCATCAAGGCGGTGAAAAACACCGCCGGTAGCGAGAGCAGAGCGATGGCGCCGCGCTGGCGCGAGGAAGCGGAAAAGCTCATGCCTCACCCCGCCAGAAAGCCGCCATCCGCATTCACCACCGTGCCGGTGATGTAGGCGGAAGCGGGCATGCAGAGAAACGCGACAGCGCCGGCCACATCCTCCGGCTGGCCCCAGCGCTTGAAGGCGGTGCGTTCGGCGATGCGCTGATAATGCGCTTTATCCTTGCGGCCTTCGGCGTTGAGCGTGGTTTCGATATAGCCGGGGGCGACGGCATTCACCCGGATCCCCTCTTCGGCCCAGGCCAGCGCCAGCGCCTTGGTCAACATCACCACCCCGCCCTTGCTCGCACAATAGGCGGGCAGGCGCGGCAGCGCGGCAAACGCGTTCATCGAGGCGATATTGACGATGCTGCCACGCTGTCTTGCCAACCCGTCGCGAAAGGCGCTGCACACACGGAAGCTGCCGGTAAGGTTCACATCCAGCACCTGCTGGAACACCGCGATATCGAACTCCAGATCGCGCCTGAGAATCCCCGCACAGTTGATCACCGCATCGATGCGCGGGAAGCCCTTGGCAAAATCCCGCACCGCCGCATCGTCGGTCACGTCCAGCACCGCCAGACGCAGCCGTTCATGCGCGGGAAGCGAGGTGGCGCTGACAGCCGCCTCATTCACCCCGGTCGCGGTAACGCAAGCACCAAGCTCAAGAAATTGCGCTGAGATCGCCGCGCCGATGTCGCCGCACCCGCCAATGACGGCGACATGAAACCCATCGCTCAGGGCAAAGGAGGAGGAGGTCACTTATTTCTTGTCTTTCGCGATCAGCGCGTTCAGCGACTGATCGGCCGGGGCACAGGCGGCATCCGGCTTGTCGGAGCCGACAATCACCTTGTCCACGGCTTCGCCGATATATTGCCGGGATTCCGGATTATCGGTGATCGGGTAGCCGACATTGGAGGTGCCGGTATTGGCGAGCTGGTTGACCGCATTCTGCCAGACCTGCCGAACGGGTGCGGCAGCCAGCCAGGCTTTCACCTGCGGATCCTGCGCGATGGCGGGGCGTGGTGCTGCGATGCCGGCGATCTCGTCCTTGGCCTGAATCGCCGGGCTGGTCGCCCATTGGATCAGATACCAGGCGGCACCTTTATGCGTACTGTAGGGCGACATCGCCAAACCCCAGGCGATGGCGGTGGGATGCGAACCGCCCGGCCCCGGCGGCAGCAGCGCGATGCCGGTATCGTTCAGCCGCGCGCCGCCCTGCATCACATCCGAAAGTTCATTGGAGGATTCAAACGCCATCGCGGCGCGGCCATCGCGATAGAGCGAGGAGATCTGGTAGAAGCTGTAATTGACCACGCCGAGCGGGCCGTAATGTTTCTGCAGATCGCCATAGAGCGACAGCGCCGAAAGCCCGGCCGGGCTGCACAGGCCGGATTTGCCGTTTTCGATGTAGTGGCCGCCCATATTATGGAAGAACACGCTGTAGGTATAGGCCAGCGCATCGCGCAAGCCCCGCGAGACGAAGGGTGTGGTGGCGGCATTGCATTTTTTCAGCGCCTTGGCGGTGTCCAGCATGCCGGAGAGGCTGGTCGGCACGGTGAGATTGCATTTCTTGAAGATATCCGTGCGGTAATACAGCACCGGACCTTCAATGTTCATCGGGATGCTGGTCAGCTTGCCGTCAAAGGTCGCGGCTTTCAGCAAAGCCGGGCTCAATCCGGCGAAATCATAGTCCGGGCTTGCATCCTTGGCCATCGGCGCCAGATCCGTGTACCAGCCCGCGCCGGAGAATTGCTGGCCTTCGCGCGAGGGCAGCGTCATGAACACATCCACCTGGGAGCTGTTAGAATCCAGCACCGTCACCAGACGCTGGCGCATCTGCTGCTCGGTGAAGATATCAACCTTGACGTTGATCCCTGTCAGCTTCTCAAACGCCGCGACATTATTGGCGATGACCTGGCCGATCGGGTTATTATCGACCAGCACATCCAGCGTCTGGCCTTTATATTTCTGCCAGTCGAACCCGGCGGCGTGGGCGCCGAGGGGCAAGGACAAGGCGAGTGCCGCCGCTGAAACCCGCTTCACGAGCCGAGCAACCATGGTCTGTTTCTCCCAACAGAGTGCAAACGTTCAGTCTATTGACCTGTCGTATGGCTTTTAGTATGACATAGAGCTAACGCCTCCGCGCCGCCTTGTCAAACCGGCATCGGTCAACAGGCGCGATAAAATGGAAACCCCAAGCAAACGCCTCAAAGGAGCAGATCCGAATGTCCGGCAGCCCCCCCGCCCTGACGCGCATGGCGCGCCCCTCCGGCACCTATGCGATGCTGGCGATCGACCAGCGCGAAGGGCTGCGGGCGATGATGGCGCCGCATCAGGATGGTCCGGTGACGGACGCGGACCTCACCCGCTTCAAGCTGGAGGTGATCGAAGCCCTCACCCCTTACGCCTCGGCGGTGCTGATCGACCGGGAGCTGGCCTGGCAGCAGGCACTGGATGCGAAGGCGGTCGACCCGTCCTGCGCGCTGATCGCCGCCGCCGATGTGCTGATCCCCAGCGCCGATGAGTTGGTGGCGCGGGTGGAGATCGACCATGAGGTGGTGCCTGCAAAGGTGAAGGCGCAGGGCGCGGTGGCGCTGAAGCTGCTGGTGCTGTGGCGGCCGGGCGAGGCGGCGGAACCGCGCATCGCCATGGTGGAGGAGTTTGTATCCATCTGCCGCCAGGCGGGGCTGGCCAGCGTGGTGGAACCGGTGGCCCGCGCCCCGCGTGATGGCTCTGGCTGGGACCGCGAGGCGGCGATCATCGAAGCTGCCAAGGAGTTGGGAGATCGCGGGCAGGATCTCTATAAATGCGAAATCCCCTATTACGGCGCCGGGCCGGAGGCGCAGGTGCGGCGTGGTTGTGCCGCCCTGTCCCGGCATGTGAATGGCGATTGGGTGGTGCTCTCCTCCGGCGTCAAACAGGATGATTTCCCGCGCGCCGTGGAATGGGCCTGCCGCGAGGGCGCTTCGGGCTTTCTCGCCGGGCGCGGCATCTGGTCCGGCACCATCGGCAAGCCGGATCTGCGCCGCGCCTTGCGCGAGGATGCGGTGCCCAGGCTGGAGACGCTCTGCAACGTGCTCGACAAGGTTTCGGCGTGAAAGCGGCGCGGTTTCTCGGCGAAGGGCGGATTGCCATCGAGGATGCCGCCGAGCCGGTGGCCGGGCCGGATGAGGTGATCGTGGATGTCGCCGCCTGCGCGCTGTGCGGCAGCGATTTCCGGCCCCTGCGCCAGGGCTGGCCGGTAACACCAGGGCACGAGATTTTCGGCCGGGTGCGTGCACCGGGCACCACAGCACATGGGCAGCGCGTGCTGGTCTATATCCCCACTTTCTGCGGCCAGTGCGCGCAATGCCAGGCCGGGCGGACCAATCTCTGCCCGCGGGCGGAGCTGCTCGGCTGGCAGCGCCCGGGCGGCTATGCGCAAGCCCTCGCCGTGCCGCGGCAATGCCTGCTGGCGGTGCCGGACGATATTCCGGACCATCTGGCGCCGCTGCTGCTGGATGCCATCGGCACCACCGCGCATGGCATCAGGCTGGCCTCGCGCGTGGTGGAACCGGGGGCGGCTCTGGTGGTCGGCGCCGGGCCGATCGGGCTGGGCTCGTTGATGGTGCTGCAGGCGCTGGGCTGGGGGACGCTCGCGGTGTGCGAGCCAAACCCGGCACGGGCGAATTTCGCCGCCAGCCTCGGGGTGGAGCTGCTCTCCGCCGAGGCCGCCGCCGCGCGGGCTTTTCCGCTGGTGATCGAGGCCAGCGGCCAGGATGCCGGGCGCGCTCTGGCGCTGGCGGCGGTGGCGCCGATGGGCGCGGCGGTGCAGCTGGGCGAGAGCGACCAATGGCAGATCACCGAAACCAAGGCGCTGCGCCGCAAGGATTTCTTCCTGATCCGCTCTTTCTATTTCCCGCTGGGCGAGTATCAGGCGAATATCGAGCTGCTGCGCGCCCACCGCGCAACCTTTGAAAAACTGGTGGATGACATAGCCGACCTCGCCGGGCTGGAAGCCTTGTTCGCCGCCTTCGCGCGCGGCGAAAGGCTGAAGCCGCTGATGTGCCCGGCTTGAATGCGCCCCGCTTGAAACAGGTTCTCTGCGCCGGGATCGTGGTGCTGGACCGGATCTACGCGCTCGATACCCTGCCCCAGGGCGAGGCGAAATACACCGCCAGCGCCTATCGCGAGAGCGGCGGCGGCATCGCCGGCACCGCCGCCGTGGCGGTGGCGCGGCTGGGTGGGGAGGGGCTTTATCTCGGCGCGGTGGGGAATGATGCGGCCGGGACTGGCTGCAAGCGGAGCTGCGCCAGCTCGGCGTGGGGCTGGAGGCATTGCAGATCATCGAAGGCGGGCGCACCCCGATTGCCTGCGCGCTGGTCGCCCCGGATGGGGCGCGCTGCCTGATCGTGGATCGCGGCACCGTGGCGCCGCGCCTCCCGCCGCACCTGCCGCAGGCCGACGCGCTGCTGGTCGATCATCGGTTTCCGGACCTCTCCGCCGCGCTGCTCAAAGCCGCCAATGTGCCCAGCGTGCTGGATGCCGAGGGCGGCGAACCGGCAACGCTGCGCGCCCTGGCGGCGCTGGCGGATTATCCGGTGTTCTCCAGCCATGGCCTGCGCGCCTGCACCGGGGAGGATGATCCGCACCTGGCCCTGGCCGCCATTGACGCCCCAAAGGCGCGCGCCGTGGCGGTGACACGCGGCGCTGAGGGCAGTTTCTGGCGCATTGACGGCACCATTCACCACATCCCCGCCCCGCGCATCGAAGCACGGGATACCACCGGCTGCGGCGATGTGTTTCACGGCGCCCTGGCGCTGGCGCTGGCCGAAGGCGAGCCGGTGCGCGCCGCCGCCCGCTTTGCCACCGCCGCCGCCGCGCTGAAGGCCCGCAATGGCGGCGGCTGGCGCGGCATGCCGGCACGCGAGGAGGTGGAGGCGCTACGCGCCGGCGGCTGGTAGGGCACGGCATATTCATATTATGAATTTTAAATTTTCATAACATAACCCAGCCTCTCCGGCTTGAGCCCCGGCAACGGACATGCGATCATCCCCGGATGGGCGCCGCCCATCCGCGCCTGAATGCAGCCCAAGGTGGACCAGATGAGCCCGCGCCCCAACCAACCCGAACGCCGCACCGGGGAAACGCTCGTCGTACAGATCGCTGCCAAATTACGTGCCGCCATCCAGCAAGGCGGCTTCGCCCCGGGCGACAAGCTGCCCACCGAAAGCCAGCTGGTCAGCGCCCATGGGGTCAGCCGCACAGTGATCCGCGAAGCCCTGGCGAGCTTGCGCACGGACGGGCTGGTGGAGGCCCGCCAGGGGGCTGGCGTGTTTGTTCTCCCCCCGCCCGCCCGGCCAGCACATGGCTTTCAGGGCGTTGATTTTGAACGGCTCTCCTCGGTCATCGAGATGCTGGAGCTGCGCAGCGCGGTGGAGATCGAGGCCGCCGGCCTGGCCGCTTTGCGCCGCGCCCCGCAGCAGGAGGAGCTGATCCTCGCCGCGCATGCGCGCATCGCCAGCCTGGCCGCCGCCGGGGAGGCGACGGCAGGGGCGGATTTCGAGCTGCATCTGGCCATCGCCCAGGCCACCAATAATCACCGCTTCGTGGAATTTCTGGGCCTGATCGGCGAAGCGATGATCCCGCGCCGGGCCTTGGACAAAACCCAGCCGGATGCCGCCACCCTCACCGCGACGCAGATTCATGCCGAGCATGGCAAGATCGTCGAGGCGATTTCCCTAGGCGACGAGGAGGCCGCCCGCGCCGCCATGCGCGCGCATCTGCGCGGCAGCCAGCAGCGCTACAAGGCGGCGCTGCACGGCATGTTGTAGTATTACTATTTACATTTGTATGATGACTAAGCTATGGATCGGCCTTCTTACATCATAAGGTCGTCCATGGAACCGCAAGACATCAAAACCAGGCTGGGTTCCGGCCTGCTCTCCTTTCCGGTCACGCATTTCGACGCGCAAGGCGCCTTCCTGCCGGACAGCTACCAATCCCATATCGAATGGCTCGCCGGCTATGACGCGCCGGTGCTCTTCGCCGCTGGCGGCACCGGGGAATTCTTCTCCCTGACACCAGGGGAAATCCCGCCATCGTCGCCGCCGCCAAGGAAGCCGCCGGGCAGACCGCCATCGTCTCCGGCTGCGGCTACGGCACCGAAATCGCCATCGAAATCGCCCGTGGCGCCGAAAAGGCCGGGGCGGATGGCATCCTGCTGCTGCCGCATTACCTCATCGACGCGCCGCAGGCCGGGCTTTACGAGCATGTGCGCCGGGTCTGCCAGTCCGTCGGCATCGGCGTCATGGTCTATAACCGCGACAATGCGGTGCTGCGGCCGGATACGCTGGCGCGGCTCTGCGAGGCCTGCCCCAATCTGGTCGGGTTCAAGGACGGCACCGGCGATATCGGGCTGGTCCGCGAGGTGACGGCGAAGCTGGGCGACCGGCTGACCTATCTCGGCGGCATGCCGACAGCGGAATTATTCGCGGAAGCCTATCTCGGCGCCGGCTTCACCACCTATTCCTCGGCGGTGTTCAATTTCGTCCCCGCGCTGGCGATGAAGTTCTACAAGGCGCTGCGCCAGGGCGAGCGCGCGGCCTGCGAAAAAATCCTGTTGGAATTCTTCTATCCCTTCATGGCCATCCGCGACCGGCAGAAGGGCTATGCCGTCTCCGCCATCAAGGCTGGGGTGCGGCTGCAGGGCTTCGCCGCCGGCAAGGTGCGCAGCCCGCTCTGCGACCTCACCGCCGAGGAGGAGGCGATGCTGGACGCGCTGATCGCCCCGTATCGCCGGCGGGGCTGAGCCCCTTCATGCCGGGATGAAGGGCGCCGCGGCGCGGTCCGCCGCGTCCGGGCTGTCGCGCAGCGCCGCCGCCACGCCGTTGCGGTCGGCCGCGCTGCGGTTCTGGCTCATCTTGCGCTTGCCGGTCAGCTTCGTGATCGGCAGCCGCAGCCCGACGATCCCTTTGAGCTGGGCGCGGATGAACGCCTCCGGCGCGTCGCTCACCGCCCAGGGCTGGGCGCGCGGCGCCTCATGCCGGGCAGTCAGCCGGGTGACGACATCCAGCAGGCGCTGCGGGTCGTCGAAAAACTCCACCGGCCCGTGCGCCTGCACCGTGATATAGTTCCAGGTCGGCACCACCTTGTGATGCTCCTGCTTGGAGGGATACCAGGAGGGCGAGATATAGGCCTCCGGCCCCATGAAAATCGCCAACGCCTCGCCGGTCACCTTCAGGTGCCATTGCGGGTTGGCGCGTGCGACATGGCCATAGAGCGTGCCGTGTTCGCCTTCCTCCGCCGCCAGCAGCAGCGGCAAGGGGGTGGCGAACAGCCCGTCCGGCGTCATTGTCACCAGATTCGCCACGCGGGCGGCGCGCATGGTCTCATGCAGGGCGGCAAGCTCGGTTTCGCGGAAGGCGGGCGGCACATACATGGCGGGACGGCTCCAGGGTGGGAGACGATCATGCCGCAAAATGCCGGGAGACGAAATGGCGGCATTTGCGCCAGGGTGCCCAGAAATGCGCCGCGCTCTGCCCGGCACGCCCCCGCCGCTGCCAGCGCCGGCCCTGAAACCGCGCCCGCTTGATTTCGGCACAATCTTTGCTTTACCTTTTTCGAAGGCCGCTAGGGTTCCGGCCGGGCAAATGCCCGGCGCTGGTCCGAGAGCGGCGGTCATGCGGGAGACATCCGCATGATGCACGGCGGGACAAAAGCCCGGGAGAGCATGGATGCGTGGGGATACGCGTCGGCTCTCCACGTATCCCTCGCATCGCTGAGACGTGACTGTTCAACGATGGGAGTTCATATGACGACCCTGTTCCTGACCGGATGCCGCGCCGATGCTTGACCTCGACAAGCTCAGCCCGGCCGAATACCGCGCCCGCTACGAAGCCCTGCAGGAAGCCGCCCGTGCCCGCGCCGCCGCCCCGCAAACAGAAGCCAGCTTCCCGGAGATCCCGCCCGATGCGGTGATCGCGCAGGATGTGATTCCGCCCGGCTGGTACGCTTCATTGCGGCTGCGCCGGGGGCGGCGCTGCGCCTGACCAATATCGCGGGCACGCCCGGCGCGGCTTTGTTCATCTGGAACGAAGCCGACCCCTCCGAGCGCTTCAACGCCGGCGACACCACCAAGCTGCAATGGACCACCAACCTGACCACCGGCCGGGTGCTGTTCTCGGATATGGGGCGCGTCCTCGCCGCCATCACCGCCGATAGCGGGGCGGGGCATGACAGCATCATCGGCCCCAACGGCCCGGCGCAGACGCAAGGGCGCAACGGGCGGGATAATCTGCGTTGCGGCGCCGCCAAATTCGGGCTGTCGCGCCGGGATCTCGCCCCGGCGCTCTCACTGTTCTCCCCGGTTGGGGTGGATGCGCAGGGTGTGATGCGCTGGCGCGGCAACCCGCCCGCCGGCGCCATGCTCGAGCTGCGCGCGGAGATGGATCTGCTCCTCGTCCTCTCCAACACCCCGCATGCGCTCAGCCCGGTGCAGCAGGCGACCGGCCCGCTCGCCTACACCGCCTGGCGCGCTGGCGCGCCCGGCCCGGACGATCTCTGCCGCCATTTCACCGCCGAGGCCGCCCGCGGCTTTGCCAATAATGATCGGTATTTCGCGCAATGACCCTGATCTCAGACCAGTTCGTGCCCGCCCGCGCCCCCTATTCGGTGGTGCTGAAACAGGGCCAGACCATGCGCATCATCGATCTGGAAAGCCAGCAGGCGGTGGATGCGCTGTTCTACAACGCACAGGATACCAGCGAGCGCTATTCGGCGCAGGACACGCTGGCCGCACAGGCCCTGCAAGGCGGGCGCTACGACCTGACCACGGGCGCCGTGCTGCGCTCCAACGAGGGCCGGCCGATGGTGACACTCACCGCCGATAGCTGCGGCTTTCACGATAGCTGTGCCGGGGCCTGCTCGTGTGAGAGCAATATCGTGCGCTTCGGCTATGAAACACGCTTCATGCATTCATGCCGGGAGAATTTCCTCACCGAGCTGGCGAAATACGGCATGGATAAGCGCGACCTGGTCTCCAACGTGAATTTCTTCATGAATGTGCCGATCCGCCCGAATGGCGAGCTGACGGTGGATGACGGGGTTTCCAAACCTGGCGGGTATGTCGAGTTCATCGCGGACATGGATGTGCTGGTGGTGATCTCCAACTGCCCGCAGGTGAATAATCCATGCAACGGCTTCACCCCCACGCCGATTCAAATCCTGATCAACGGCTAGACGATGTTCAGCAAAATCCTCATCGCCAATCGCGGCGAAATTCTGGGCCGGGTTTGTCGCACGCTGAAGCAGATGGGCATCGCCAGCGTCGCTGTCTATTCGGATGCGGACCAGTTTGCCCCGCCGGTGCGCGCGGCGGACGAGGCGGTGCATATCGGCCCCGCCCCGGCGGCGCAGAGCTATCTCGATATCGACGCGATCCTCGAGGCCTGCCAGCGCAGCGGCGCGCAGGCCGTGCATCCCGGCTATGGCTTCCTCTCCGAGCGGGTGGAATTCGCGGAGCGGCTGGAAGCGGCGGGGATCCGCTTCATCGGCCCGCGCCCCGCGCATCTGCGTGATTTCGGGCTGAAGCACACCGCCCGCGCCTTGGCCAAGGCCGCTGGCGTGCCGATGCTGCCCGGCACCGGCGTGCTGACCAGCCGCGAAGAGGCGCTGGCCGAGGCCGCGCGCATCACCTACCCGGTGATGCTGAAAAGCAGCGCCGGGGGTGGGGGCATCGGCATGGTGCTGTGCGAGGACGCGGCGGAGCTGGCCACGCGCTATGACAGCATCGCCCGGCTCGCCGCCAATAATTTCGGCAATGCCGCCTTGTTCCTGGAAAAATACGTCGCCCGCGCCCGGCATGTGGAGGTGCAGATTTTCGGCGACGGCAAAGGCGGCGTGGTGGCGCTGGGCACGCGCGACTGCTCCTTGCAGCGGCGCAACCAGAAAATGGTCGAGGAAACCCCGGCCCCCAACCTGCCTGATGCGATCCGCACCGCCATGGAGGAGGCCGCCATCGCGCTGGCGGCATCGGTACATTATGAATCCGCCGGGACGGTCGAATATGTTTACGATGCCGAGGCGCAGAGATTTTACTTCCTGGAGGTGAATACACGCCTGCAGGTCGAGCATTGCGTGACGGAGGAAATTTATGGAGTCGATCTGGTCCGCTGGATGATCGAACAGGCGGCGGGGGGCTTCGTGCTGCCGTCCCCGGCGGAACTGAAACCGCAAGGTGCGGCCATCGAAGTTCGCTTATACGCCGAAGCGCCCGGCAACCAATTCGCCCCATCCAGCGGCCAGCTGAGCGCCTTCACGCCGCCGCCCGGCCTGCGCGTGGAAAGCTGGGTGGAAACCGGCACGGAAATCACCCCTTTCTACGACCCGATGCTGGCGAAATTCATCGCCAAGGGGAGAGCCGCGCCAGCGCGCTCGCCACGCTGCAAGCCGGGTTGCGGCAGAGTGAAATTTTCGGCGTCGAGACAAATCTGGATTATCTGCGCGCCATCCTCGCTTTGCCCGCCTTCGCGGCTGGCGAGATGACGACGCGCAGCCTGGCGGATTTCAGCTTCACCCCGCTGGCCGTGGAGGTGCTGGACCCCGGCGCGCAATCGAGCTTGCAAAGCCTGCCGGGCGGTTGGGCTATTGGGAGGTCGGCGTGCCACCGAGCGGGCCGATGGATGATCTCCACCACACCCACGCCAACGCGCTGCTCGGCAATGCGTTTGACGCGGCCACGCTTGAGCTCACCCATACCGGGCCGAGCTTGCGCTTTCTCAGCGCGACGCGGATCGCGCTCTCCGGTGCCAATATGCCAGCGCTTCTGGATGAGCAGCCGGTGGCCTACCATTGCGCCGTGGAGGTGCAGGCCGGGCAGGTGCTGGAGCTGGGGATGATCGACGGTCCGGGCCAACGCACCTACCTCGCGGTGTCCGGTGGCTTCAAGGCACCGTCCTATCTCGGCAGCGCCGCCACCTTCACGCTGGGCGGTTTCGGCGGCACCACCGGCGCCGCCTTGCGCGCCGGGGATATTTTGCATTTTCCCTCGCCTTTGCCCGCGCCAACCGAACCGCCCCCGCGCCGGCGACATTGGCGCGCAGCTGGACTCTGGCCGTGCGTTATGGCCCCCACGGCGCGCCGGATTTTTTCACCGATGACGATATCACCACACTGTTCCACGCCACCTACGAGGTGCACCATAATTCCGCGCGCACCGGGGTTCGGCTGATCGGCCCCAAACCCGCCTGGGCGCGGCGCGATGGCGGCGAAGCCGGTCTGCACCCCTCGAATATTCACGACAATGCCTACGCGGTCGGGGCGATCGACTTTACCGGCGACATGCCGATTTTGCTGGGGCCGGACGGACCTTCGCTGGGCGGCTTCGTCTGCCCGGCGGTGGTGACGAAGGCGGATCTCTGGAAGCTGGGTCAGCTCAAGCCCGGCGACAAGGTCCGCTTCGCGCGCGTGGATTCCGCCCCCGCGATCATCGCCGCCAGCCAGGATGTCGTTATCCGCCGCGCCGGGGATGAGGATGTGCTGATCGAATTCGGCGAGATGAAGCTGGATTTCGAGCTGCGCCTGCGCGCCCAGGCGCTGCGTGATGCGCTTGCGGCCAGCGCGCTGAAGGGCGTTATCGATCTGACCCCGGGGATCCGCTCCCTGCAGATCCATTTCGATTCAGAGCAGACCGATACGGCAAAAATCATGGCGGCGGTGCGGGATATTCTGCCGCAGCTGCCGGATCCTGAAGCGATGGAGATGAAAACCCGCACACTCTGCCTGCCGCTTTCCTGGAATGACAGCCAGGTGCGGCTGGCCATGCGCAAATATCAGGAGACCACACGCCCCAACGCGCCCTGGTGCCCGGACAATATCGAATTCATCCGCCGCATCAACGGGCTTGAGGATATCGAGGCGGTCAAGCGAATCATTTTCGACGCTTCCTACATCGTGCTGGGGCTGGGCGATGTCTATCTCGGCGCGCCGGTGGCAACACCCTATGATCCCCGGCATCGCCTGGTCACCACCAAATATAATCCCGCGCGCCCCTGGACGCCACAAAACGCCGTCGGCATCGGCGGCGCCTATATGTGCGTCTATGGCATGGAAGGGCCGGGCGGCTACCAGCTTTTCGGCCGCACCATCCAGGTCTGGAATACCCATCGCCAGCCGGCCCCCTTCGAAGACGGCAAGCCCTGGCTGCTGCGCCATTTTGATCGCATCCGCTTCCGGGAGGTCTCCGAAGACGAATTGGAAGAGGCCCGCGCTGGCTTCTTGCACGGCAAATATCCGCTGCAGATCGAGGAAAGCAGCTTTTCGCTGCGCGCCTACCGGGAATTCTGCGCGCAGAATGCACAGAGCATCGACGCGTTTCAGACGCGCCAGCGCCGTGCCTTCGCGGTGGAGCGTGAGGATTGGGCTGCAAAGGGGCTGAACTCGTTTGAGGAGCCGGAGACGCCCCCGGCGACGGAGGAAGCGCCCTTGCCGCCAGGCGCGCGCGCCATCGCCGCGCCGGTTCCAGGCAGCATCTGGAAAATCCTGGCCGAACCGGGAGCGCAGGTGAAACGCGGAGATGTCGTGATGATTCTTGAATCCATGAAAATGGAGGTACGGGTTGAAGCCAGCACGGCCGGCCGCCTGACCAGCCTGACCGCACGGCCAGGCCAAATTATTCGCGCCGGGCAACGCCTCGGCATCATCACCACGGAGTCCTGACGATGATCCCTGAGCTGCTTGAATTTCCCACCCTGCGGAGCGCCTACGCCAGCGGGGCTTTGACCCCGACCATGCTGGTGAAAGCCCTGCTGGCGCGCATCGCCACGTACCCGGACAAGGCGGTGTTCATCAGCCTGGTGGCGGAGGAGGAACTGCTGGCACAGGCCGCCGCGCTGGAGACTGGCGGCGCGGAGGGCAAGGCGCTTTACGGCATTCCCTTCGTTGCGAAAGACAATATCGACGTCAGGGGCATCCCGACAACCGCTGGCTGCCCGGCCTTTGCCTACACACCGGCGCAGGATGCCGTCACCATCGCGCGGTTGCGCGAAGCGGGGGCGATTCTGCTCGGCAAAACCAACCTGGATCAATTCGCGACCGGCCTGAACGGCACCCGCTCACCCTACGGCGCGCCGCGCTCAGTGTTCAACCACGCCTACATCTCCGGCGGCTCCTCCTCGGGCTCTGCGGTGGCGGTCGGCGCCGGATTGGCAGCGTTTTCGCTCGGCACGGATACCGCAGGGTCCGGCCGGGTGCCCGCCGCGTTCAATAATCTGATCGGGCTGAAGCCGACAATCGGCCGCCTCTCCGCGACCGGTGTGGTGCCGGCATGTAAAAGCCTAGACTGCATCTCGGTTTTCGCCAATTCATCCGCGGATGCGATGGCCGTATTGGACGCCGCACAAGGTTATGACGCGCAGGATGCCTATTCCCGCCCGCCCGCATCCCACAGCTTGCCGCAACGCCCGCGCCTTGGCGTGCTTGCTGCCAAGGACAGGGATTTCGCCGGGGACGATGAGGCCGCTTCGCTCTACGACGCCGCTTTGGCGCAGGCGTTGGCACTGGGCTGGGAGTTGACCGAGATCGATTACGCGCCGTTCCGCACGATCGCCGCCCTGCTCTATGGCGGTGCCTTCGTGGCAGAGCGGACCGCCGCCATCCGGGACTTCCTGCGCGAGCATGCAGCAGAGATGCTTCCGGTCGTGCGCGGCATCGTCGAAGGCGGGATGAAGTTTTCCGCTGCCGACGCCTTCGACGATATCTACAAGGTTCAGGCCCTGCGACATCTGACGAATGTCGAGCTGGCAAAATGCGATGCCTTGCTGCTGCCCACGGCACCTACCTGCTTCACAGTGGAGGCGATGCTGGCCGAACCGGTCAAGCATAACTCAACCCTTGGCCTCTATACGAATTTCGTAAACCTACTGGACCTAGCCGCAATTGCGCTGCCCGCCGGTTTCACCGCAAACGGCATGCCGTTTGGCGTGACGCTGATCGGCCCGGCCTTCTCGGAAGCCTGCCTCTGCGCCTACGCGGACAAACTCCATAAAGCGCTGGGGCTGGGTCCGGGCTGAGCCGTGTCCAGCCTTGCGGCACCTACGAAGCGATGACGGATGAGGTAACGCTGGTTGTCGCCGGCGCGCATCTCTCGGGCATGGTGTTGAACCATGAATTGACCAGGCTCGGTGCCCAACTGATCCGCCCGGCCCGAACCGCCCCCGACTATAAATTATTCGCCCTCGCCACCACGCCGCCGAAACCCGGGCTGGTGCACAGCCCCGGCTTCGCAGGCACTGGAATCGCTGTCGAACTCTGGCGGATGAACGCGCGCGCGCTCGGTGAATTCCTTGCCGCCCTCCCCGCCCCCATGGGCATCGGGCGGGTCACCTTGGAAGATGGCTCGACGCATCCTGGCTTTCTCTGTGAAGCCTACGCGTTGGAAGGTGCCGAGGATATTACCGTGCATGGCGGCTGGCGCGCCTACCGCTCTTCCTTGTCCTGAATAAAAAAGGCCGGTTCGCACCGGCCTTTTTTATTCCACCTCGTCGCTGACATCCGTCAGCAGCGGCACGGCCGGGTAGGGCTCATCCTCATCCGCCGCCTCCTTGCCGTGAATCAACGCTTCCAGCCGCGCCTTGGTGGCGGCGAAGGCGGGGCTTGCGATCTGCGCGGCATCGCGGGGGCGTGGCAGCGGCACCTCGATCATTTCCCGCAAGCGCCCCGGATGCGCATCGAGAACGAGAATCCGGTCCGCCAAAAACACCGCCTCATCGAGATCATGGGTGATGAAGATAATTGTTATATCGACCTTTTTCCATATCTCCAGCAAATAGGCCTGCATGCGCTGGCGGGTCTGCGCGTCCAGCGCCGAGAAGGGTTCGTCCATTAACAGCACACGCGGACGATTGACCAAGGCGCGGATGATCGCCACACGCTGTTTCATGCCGCCGGAGAGTTGATGCGGGTAGGCATCGGCGAATTTTTCCAGCCCGACGAGCGCCAGCCATTCATCGGCCTGGCGTTGCGCCTCAACCTTGCCGACACCGGCCATGCGCAACCCGAACATCACATTCCGTCGCACGCTGAGCCAGGGGAACAAGGTATAGCCCTGGAACACCATGCCCCGCTCGCGGCCTGGCCCCTGTACCGGCTTGCCATCGAGCGAGACCCAGCCTTCACTCGCCGTATCCAGCCCCGCCAGAATCCGCGCCAACGTCGATTTACCGCAACCGGAAGGGCCGATGACGCAGAGGAATTCCCGCCGATGCGTCTGGAAAGATAAATCCTCGATCGCGGTGACGTTGTTTTTCCCGCTGTTGAAGCGCTTGCTCATGCCATCGACGCTCAATATCACGTCGCGGGCCTTCAGCCGTGCAAGCCGCGCCTGCACCTCTGGCGGTTGATCGAGATAGGAAACGCTCATGCGGCTGACTTGTCCCATGGAAAGAGTTTTCGGCCGAGCGCGGCCAGCAACAGATCGCCGCCAAGCCCCAGAATGCCGATCATCGCAATCGCCGCATAGACATTCGCATAATGCTGGTAGCGCGATTGCTGGGTGATGAAGAGAGAAATCCCGGACGTGGCGCCGATCAGCTCCGCGACGATCAGATAAGTCCACGCCCAGCCCAGAAGAATCCGCTGGTCACGATACAGATCCGGCAGCACGCTGGGGATGATCACGCTGGTCAGCAGCCGCAAATTACGCGTCCCCAGCGTCAAAGCGGCTTCCACCAAGGCGAAATCGGCCTTGCGCGTCGTGTTGGCGATGATCAGAATCTGCTGAAATAATGTGCCAATGACGATGATCGCGATCTTCGGCCCGGCATAGATGCCCAGCACCGCAACGGCCAACGTGCCGAAGGCCGGTGCCGGGAGGTAGCGGAAGAACTCGACAAACGGCTCAACCAGCCGCGCCAACCCGCTATGCGCCCCACATAAAATACCCAGCGGCACACCGATGATGGAAGAAATCACAAAGCCCCAGAAAATCGTCTGGATGCTTTGCCAAAGGCTTTGATGCAGCCAGAGCCCGTTCTGATCGGCCGGCGGCGTGGTGAAGGAGGTGTAGAACGCCGCCGCAACGTCACCGGGCGCGGGCAGATAGACCGGATTGCACGGCGTACCTACCGGTGGCGCGGTATGGTTGGTCTTCGCCGCCGCGAGTTGCCCGGCATAATCGGCCTTGGTCACCCGCATGCCCGGCATGTAGTAATCGACATCGCCAGGATCCGAAATCAACACGTCCGGATGCCAGATGAACGGCACGTAGCTGACCGCTGACCAGACCGCGAGCGGCAACAGAAACGAGGCAATTGCCAGAAAAATGCGCAAGCGTCGCGTCAAAGGCGCGCGGACGCGGAACCATTGCCCGCGCACCAGATCACCCGTCTCGGAGGCGGCCGGCTTCACGGCCGCGATCTCCGAGCGATCCAGCATCAATTCCCCTCCTTGTAGGCGTCGATCAACGACCCATTGATGTACAGCTTCACATCCTGCGGGGTTTTATAAACCTTATTGCGTACATTGAAGGCATCGGAATTTTCGTCGGAGCCGTACACGGAGTTCAGGCCGGTGCCGGGCACGAAGGCGGCCTTTGCCTCGGCCAAGCTGAGAAGATGCGTGCCCTTGACGTAGCGCTGATAGATCTGCGGCGACACGCCATCGCGCGCGGCCATGATCTTGAGCGCATCGGCATGCGTCTTCGGATCGTTGATATAGGCCAGAATGCGATACCAGACCTTGATTACCTTCGCCCAATCCTGCGGCCGTGCCGCCAGGCTTTGCGGCGATACCGCCAGACCGTCATAGATCAGCCCAGGCGCCTGCGCGGAGGTATAGATCGCCCTCGACCCCGGCACGGCCAGGCGCGCCTGATCCGCGATCGGCTGCCACAAGCCGATCGCCGCCACCGCGCCGGAGGCCAGAACCTGCGGCGTGCTGTTGGTCACCGTATTCACCAGCTGCACCGAATCCAGCGACATGCCATTGGCCTGCAAGGCGTGCTCCAGCAGCATCTGTTCCAGCAGCCCAACCTCGACGCCAACCTTCTGTCCCTGCAATTGCTTGACGCTGGTGATGCCGGGCTTTGCCAGAATCTGGTCATTGCCGCTGGAATAATCGGTCAGCATGATGAGCTGATTTTTGGTGCCGTTTGCGCCGAGCGCCAGCGCATCGCCGGTTGCGAGAAAATCGCCATCCAACTTGCCTGCGGAAAAGGCATCCAGTGACGCGGAATAATCAAACCATTGCATCTGCACATCAACGCCGGCTTGCTTGAACCAGCCTTTATCGACGGCGATCTGCCAGCCGGTGAAGCCCGGCCAGTCACTGAAGCCGATGCGCAGCGGCGTTTCGGCCTTTGCCGGCAAGCTGGCCAGCAGCGAGAGCGCCGCGGCGGAGAGAAAGGATGCAAATTTGGTCGCCCGTTTCATGGATACCCCTCAGATGGAGATCAGACTCTGCAAAAGACGTTACAAAAACAAAGACAGTGCAAGAACGATGCCAGACTGTTTAGAATTCCAAAAGATTATCGCGGAGCAGCTGGTGCTTGTAGGCGGTGCGCACGCAGCCCAGCCTCTGCAGCTCCGGCACCAGCCCGTCCGCCACTTCCACGAGATAGCGCCGCCCGACGCGCAGCACCGGCGTGGTGATCAAAAACCCGTCGCCGCCGACCTCTTCCATCACCTCGCGCATCCGCAGCGCGACGGATTGCGGCGTGCCGATCAGCTCAACCGACGAGACCATGCCGCCGGCGCCATCCACAACCAGTTCGCGCAATGTCTTGCCCGATCCCCATTGCTGGAATTTATCGAGCGAGCCCTGCTCGCCATTGGTCGTCAGCTTGCCCGGCAACGGTTCATCCAGCGGGAATTGCGCGAAATCGATATCGGTGATCGCCGAGATCGAGGCCAGCATGTCGTCGATGAAATGCGGCGCGCTGTGCTGGCGCCGCAGCCGCTCGCGCGCATCCTGCTCGGTATCGCCCAGCGCCGGCGTGACGCAGAACATCACCTTGATGCTGTCCGGGTCACGCCCCATCGCCGCCGCGCGGCTGCGAATATCGTCGCGAAACGCCTTCATCGATTCAACCCCGTTGGCGACGGAGACGATCGAGTCCGCGTGCTTGGCGGCGAAATCCCGCCCCCGTGGCGAGGCCCCGGCCTGCAGATAAACCGGGCGACCCTGCGGAGAGCGCACCGTATTCAGCGGGCCGCGAACCTTGAAGAATTTACCTTCATGGTTGATCGGATGCACCTTGTCATGATCGGCATAGATGCCACGCGCGCGGTCGCGCAGCACGGCACCCTCCTCCCAGCTGCCGAAGAGCTTGCCCATCACCTCCATATATTCCTCGGCCATCTCATAGCGCAGCTCACGCGGCGGCAATTTATCCAGGCCGAAATTCTGCGCGGCGAGATCTTCCGCGCTGGTCACCACATTCCAACCGAAGCGCCCGCGGGTCAGGCTGTCGATGGTGGAGGCCAGCCGCGCCATCAGGAAGGGCGGGTAGGCCAGGGTGGACATGGTGGCGATCACGCCGAGATGCCGCGTGGCCATGCCCATCGCCACCGCCAGCGGCGCGGGGTCGTGCTTGGGCGCCATCACCCCGCCGCGCAGGCCTTTTTCCCGCGAGCCGCCATAGGTCTCCGAGACCATCAGCTTGTCTTCGATCATGATATAATCGAAGCAGGCACGCTCCAGCGTCTGCGCCATCTCGATATAGAATTGCCCATCCCAGGGCATGCCGCCTTGGCCAAAAGGCTCTCGCCATTCATCCGGGGTAAAATTCATGAACCAGCCGAGATGAAATTTTTTCGTACTCATGAGGCTCCTTCGTCGCGCGCGTCAAGAATAACCGGATCGCGCGGCTTGCAGTGAAAAGCTGAGCGCCGCGCTTCAGATGGCGGTGAGAAACGACACCCCGACCGCGCCCAGAAAATCCTGCGCGCGGTCACCGTTCGCGTGCACCTCCCATAATCGGGGGACATTACGCGTTTGACCCGGTTGCGGTGATAGCTGCCGAAAAGCTGGCGCGCCGTCAGCACCTGGGTTGTATCCGCGCCGTACAGCGTTTCATGCAGTGCCGGCAGCGCGTGCCAGGGTACGGCGGGGCGGGCGTGATGCGCGTTATGGTAGGCGAAATTCAGCGTCAGCAGATTCAGCAGCGGATGCGAGAGCGACAGGATATTGCTGTAGGTATTCTCATGCTCATAGGCCCGGTCACGATTTTTGACGATCATCGGGGAGGAGTTGGAATGCGGCACATAGACATCGAATGTGTGCTGGTAGGCATCCATGAAGCGCAGCACCTGCAGCATCAGCAGATAGGCAACGGCATAGAAGCCCAATGACCAGGGCGAGACCCAGGCCAACGCGCCAAACAACAGCAGCCGCGAGAGCAGCAGCAGGCCGGCGCGCCGGCGCATGGCGTGCGTGCCGCGATATTGGGTGATGATGACCATGCCATGCATCAGCAACTCAACCGCCGGAATATAGGCCCATTCCAGCCCCAGCACGGCGCCCCGCACCCAGCCTGGCGCGCGCTTGAGAATATCCCGGTAATCGAAGGCCGCCACATCCATCCGGTCGGCATGGTGGCGCAGATGTTTTTCCTTCAGCCCGGCATAGGAGGCAAAGCAGGCGCCGGTGATCCAGGCCATCACTTCGCCCGCCTGGTCGTTGCGGCGCATTTTGCTGAACACCGCCCCATGCGCGCATTCATGGATGAAATAGGCGCAGATCACGAGGCCATGCGCCAGCAGCAGCGTGCCCAGCAGATTGAGTGCCAGGCTGGCGCGGGTGATCAGCACCAGCCCGCCGGCATAAGCGGCGAACGCATAAAAAATGCCGGCGCCATTATAGAGCGCGCCACCAGGGTAGCGGAACAAACGGGTCTGGCTCATGCCGACGCACCGCACGGGGCGTGGCTTCATCGCGGGCCGAGGGGCGGGCATCATTCATGCTGATCTCCTGACGAGGAATGACCAAAACGGCTAAACAACACTCATTTGCACTTTTTTTGTTCTTTTTGTTCGATGAAGGCCGAGATATCCGCGCGGCCATTCCACAAAATGACTATTTTATATTCGTATCTACTCAAATCCGGCTCGTACATAGCTTGATATGCCCATTTACTTTCCGTATCAGGAAAGAATGTCCCGCCCCTCCGCCCCCTTCAGCGGCAATCTTGGTGATGTCGATCTTCGCCTGCTGCGGCTGTTCGCCACGGTCGCCGAGGCGGGGGGCTTCACCGCGGCGGAGGCGGAACTGCAGGTCGGGCTATCGACCATCTCCAAGCAGTTGAAAGCGCTGGAAACCCGTCTGGGGTGACGCTGTGCCGGCGCGGGCGCGGCGGGTTCGCGCTGACCGATCAGGGGCGTTCGGTGCTGGTGGAGGTCCGCCAGCTGCTCGGCGCGCTGGATGGGTTTCGCGAGCGGATGAGCAATATCCACACCGAAATCGGCGGCGAGCTTAATCTCGGCATCATCGATACGCTGATCACCGACCCGCATTTCCGCCTGCCGCAGGTTCTGGCCACCGCCAAAAGGCGGGCGCCACGGGTGCAGATCAATATCAGCGTCGATCCGCCGAACCTGCTGGAAAAGGCGCTGCTGGAGGAGCGGCTGCACGCCGCCATCGTGTCCGTGCGCCAGCGCCTGCCGGGGCTGACCTACCGGTTTCTCTATGCCGAGCAGAATAATCTCTATTGCGCCGAGCCGCATCCGCTCTACCGCTATTGCCCGGACGAGGTGCCGACGGACATGCTGATGGGCTGTGAAGTGGTCGGGCGCAGCTATGCCGAGCAGGACGAGGCCCGGCAGCTCGCCAGCGGCCTGGTGCGCAGCGCCACCGCCAATGATGTCGAGGGGGTGGCGCTGCTGGTGCTCACCGGCCGCTATATCGGCTATCTGCCGGACCATTATGTGCGCGCCACCCGCTTCGGCTTGCCGCTGCGCGCGGTGCTGCCGGCGCGGTTCGGCTATCTGGTGGAATTCGAGCTGGCCACCCGGGCGCGCGGCCATGTCTCCCCGGCCTCGCGCAATTTCCTGGCCGAGCTGGGCCGCGAATATGAGCTGGCGATGGGTGGCTAGGCCTGTATCGGCCCACTCTGTTGCCGTTTCAGTCAAGTACGCTTCCCGAAATCGTCCTTTTTGCCGCGCGCGCGGCTTGCCTAAGCTTCCGGCATGGCAGCTTGCGACCCATCCGTTTCGGCCACGCCCCGTACGCGCCCGCACTGGCACGGTCTATGGACACGCTCCCTCCTGGTCGGAGCGGATGGGCAGCGCGATGTGAGCAGCGCGGTCTCCTGGCTGCAGGGGCCCGAACTATTCGTGGATCTGCGCCAGCCCGCCGCGCGCCCTGGCTTCTGCCTGGTGCCAGGCTTCGCGCAGCTCTCCATCGCGGCCGAAACCTGGCTGGCCGGCCAGCAGGGCTTCGCCGGCAGCTTCCACGTGGCCCAAAACCGCGCCACCTGGCAGCGCGAGATCGACTACCAGCCGCCAGGGCCGACGCCGGATGAAGGCACCCTCTCCTGGGAGGGCAAAACCCTGGTCGAGACCGGGCTGCACAGCCCCTATCTGGAACATTGGCACGAAGCAGCGCAGCCGAACCACCCTTGCGCGGCGCTGCGGCTGCGCGCGGCGCAAACCGGGCAGGCGGCGATTCTGGTGCGCACCGGGCCAATATTCATGCTGGCGCGCGGCCGCGCGCCGGGCATCCACCTGGCCGCCCCCAGCCTGGCGGCCTGCCTGGCCGGCGCGGCGGACGCCACAGCCCGCCAGGCGCTGCTGGATTGTGAGATTTCGCGCGGCACGGCTTCGGGCTGGGTGATCAACGCCTCCACCCTGCCCTGGCGGGAAGGCCAGCGTTTGCGCCTCTCTCTCGACCGGCCAGGCCGGCTGCTGATCGATGGCGCGGTATGGGAGATCATCCATGAGGAAGGGCAGATCGATGCGTTTACAACGGCTTAATACCGTCAGATGCCCATGCGCGCGCTAGTCACCGGCGCGGCCAGCGGCATCGGCCTGGCCACTTCCCGCGCCTTTCTCGCCGCCGGGGATGCGGTGATCGGGCTGGATATCGCCCCGCCGCCGGCGGAGGTGCCTTGGGTGGAGGCCGACCTCACCCGCCCGGAGGCAGTGGCGGCCGCGGTAGCGCAGGCCGCCGCGCGGCTGGGCGGGTTCGACGTGCTGGTGAACGCCGCCGGGTGGAATATGACGCCCCGCTCGCGGCTTTGGATCTGGCGCGGCTGGACCGGATGGTCGCCATCAATCTGCGCGGGCCGATGCTGGTGGCCGCCGCCGCGCTGCCGCACATCGCCAAGGGCGGGTCGATCATCAATCTCGCCTCGGAGCTGGCTTTTCTGGGCCGCGCCGAAGCCTCCGGCTATTGCGCCACCAAGGCGGCGATGCTGGGGCTGACCCGCTCCTGGGCGCGCGAGCTGGGGCCGGATATTCGGGTCAACGCCGTCGCCCCCGGGCCGATCGACACCCCCTTGCTGAATTTCGCGGCGATGAGCCCGGCGCTGCAGACGCTGGAAACCGGCAACCCGCTCGGTCGGATCGGCCGGCCGGAAGAGGTGGCCGCGGTGATCCTGTTTCTCGCCAGCCAAGCCGCCAGCTTCGTCACCGGCCAGTGCTACAGCGCCGATGGCGGCGCCGCGATGCATTGAAACCTGCCCCCCTCTCATCACAACGTCCAAGGAGCCTTGCGAATGGTTGAAAGCGTGTTCATGGCGGAGTTGTCCTGGCCGGAATGGGAGGCCAGGATCCAGGCCGGCGCCATCATCTTCCTGCCGCTCGGCGCCACCGAACAGCACGGGCCGCATCTGCCGCTGAATGTCGATGTGATCCTGCCGACGGCTGTGGCCGAACGCGTCGCCCGGCAGGTCGGCGGGCTGGTCGCGCCCACGCTGAATTACGGCTATAAATCCATGCCCCGCTCCGGCGGCGGGCAGAGCTTTCCGGGCACCGCCAGCCTGGATGCCGCCACCTTCAGCCACACCATCCGCGATGTCATCCGCGATATGGGGCTGCATGGGGCGCGGCGCTTCGTCATCCTCAACGGGCATTTCGAGAATGCCTGGCCGTCGGTGGAGGGGCTGGATCTGGCGCTGCGCGACCTGCGCGCCGAAGGCATCCGCGATGTCACCGCGATGCGGCTGGAATATTGGGATTTCGTCACGCCCGCGACGCTGGACAGGATTTTCCCGGAGGGTTTCCCCGGCACCGAGCTGGAACATGCCAGCCTGATCGAAGCCTCGCTGATGCTGCTGCTGCGCCCGGACCTGGTGGCGGTGGAAAAAATCCCGCAGGAAGGCCGGGCGCAGTTTCCGCCCTACGACATCCACCCGCCGCCGCCCGGCTATCTGCGCGCAAGCGGCGTGCTGGCGGATGCGCGCGGCGCCAGCGCGCAGATCGGCCAATGGCTGATGGATGATCATGTCCGCCTGATCAGTGCCGCGGTGCGCGAGGGCTTCCAGCTGGGCGGCTGAGGCGCGCAACGGCTTTCGGCAGGAAGAGCTTCGGGGTAAGGAATGGCCGGGCGCGGCGGTCCGGGCCTGGGCGCGTGCCCCAAGATCTCTCTTCTCAACAAGGCAGCCATGACGGCGACTGTCTTCACGGGAAGGCTGCTTTATTACAAACCTGCTTTCAGTGGGTGAATAACGAAAGATCGTATCGTGAACTCTGGTATCAGCTTTGCACATATTCCAAACGCCGCGCCGCTGCCGGCGGCCGAGCGCGCCGCGGTGCTGGAAAATCCCGGCTTCGGCACCTCCTTCACCGACCATATGGCGGTGATCGAGTACACCCAGGGCGTGGGCTGGCATGATGCAAGGATCCAGGCGCGCGAGGCGATTACCCTGCATCCGGCGGCGGCGGTGCTGCATTACGCGCAGGAGATTTTCGAAGGGCTGAAGGCCTATCGCCTCCCCTCCGGCGAGATCGCGATGTTCCGCCCGACGGCAAATGCCAAGCGCTTCCAGGACTCCGCCGAGCGCCTGGCGATGCCGAACCTGCCCAGCGAGCTGTTCGTTGAATCGATCGAGCAGCTGATCCGCGCCGACCGGGACTGGGTGCCCAACGATCCGACCAAGAGCCTCTATCTGCGCCCCTTCATGTTCGCCAACGAGGCGTTCCTGGGCGTGCGGCCGTCGAAAACCTTCATCTACGCCGTCATCGCCTGCCCGGTGGGCGGGTATTTCAAGGGCGGCGCCGAGGCGGTCTCCGTCTGGGTGAGCGAGCATTACAGCCGTGCCGCCACCGGCGGCACCGGCGCCGCGAAATGCGGCGGCAACTACGCCGCCAGCCTGCTGGCGCAGGCCGAGGCCAGCGCCCAGGGCTGCGACCAGGTCGCCTTCCTGGATGCGGCCGAGCATCGCTGGCTGGAGGAAATGGGCGGCATGAACATGATGTTCGTGTTCGAGGACGGCTCCCTGCTCACCCCGCCGCTGGGCGGCACCATCCTGCCCGGCATCACCCGCAATTCGCTGATCACCCTGGCCGGCGCCGCCGGGCTGCGCGTGCGCGAGGAGGCCTATTCCTTCCAGCAGCTGCGCGAGGATGCCGCCAGCGGCCGGTTGCGCGAGGCCTTCGCCTGCGGCACCGCCGCGGTGGTCACGCCGATCGGCAAGTTCAAATTCTCCGGCGGCGAGGTGGTGATCGGCGATGGCGCCCATGCCGGCGCCACCACCAAAGCGCTGAAGGACAGGCTGGTGCAGATCCAGCGCGGCCAGAGCGACGACCCGTATGGTTGGGTGCATCGCGTCGGCTAGAGCAACATCCGATCAAACGGACTCGTTTGATCGGATAAAGTTGCTCGCTCGAACAAAAAGCTAGAGCGTGTTCCGTGCACCAACGGGAACGGAATACGCTCTAGAGATAGGTTTGTCTTGGCGTGGCGCGGCTTCAGCAGGCCGCCCATCGCCCCGCAATGGTCTTTGCCCCCTGGCAGGGTCATGATAGATCGCTAACCCTATCCGATTGGCAAGGCGGGACATGACCAAAGACAACCCTGCGGGGCAGACCGAAACACCGGCGCCCAGCACCAGAACGCGCGACCCGGAGCGCACGCGGCAGGATATCCTCAACGCCGCCGCTGATGAATTTGCCAAGTACGGGCTGTCCGGCGCGCGGGTCGATGCGATCGCGGCGCGGACCTCCACTACCAAGCGGATGATCTATTATTATTTCGAGAGCAAGGAAGGGCTCTATACCGCGGTGCTGGAGCGCGCCTATGCCGGCATCCGCGAGATCGAATCCGGCATGAAGCTCGACAAGCTCGATCCCGAAACCGCCTTGCGCCGGCTGGTTGAATTCAATTTCGATTATCATGACGCGCATCCGGAATTCGTCCGGCTGGTGATGATCGAGAACATCCATAACGGGGCGCATATCCAGGACGCGCCGGATCTGCGCCGCACCAACAGCCCGGCGATCGAGGTGCTGAGCGACATTCTGCAGCGCGGCTACAAAGCGGGGTGTTCAAGCGCCAGATCGAAGCGCGCGAGCTGCACATGATGATCAGCGCGCTGTCATTCTACCGTGTCTCCAACCGCGCCACCTTCGGCACGCTGTTCAGCATCGATTTCGGCGCCCCGCAAACGCGCGAGCGCCATCGCCGCCATATTGCGGATTCCATCCTGCTACTGATGACCAACCCCGGCTGATTCACTCACCGCCAGCCGCCGCGCCATCGCCGCCAGACGGATCGGCGCATTGCTGGCGCCATAGCCTTCATAACCCTGGCGCTCCACCAGCTCGAAGAAAAACCGCCCCTGGAAATGCGGCAGGTAGGCGTGCCAGAACTCACCGCCGGTATCGCGGTCATACAGCACGCCATGCGCCTGCATCCGCCGCAGCTGGTCCGCCTCCAGCCCGAAACGCGCCTGCAGATCCTCATAATAATTCAGCGGAATCGGCACCGGCGCCAGACCGGCCGTGGCGGCCTGCGCCGCGGCCTGCTCCACGTTGCCGACCGCCAGCGCAATGTGATGCACCCCCGCCCCGGCCCCGGCGGCCACAAAGCGCGCGGTTTCGGTGGAGGGGCTCTCCGAGATGTTCAGCGGTATGCGCACGCTGCCGCTGGCGTTTTTCATCGTCCGCGAGCGCACTAGGCCGAAACGGTCGGCATATTCGATGGTCGGCTCCGCCACCAGGTTGAACAAGGTGCGGTAGAACAGGATGAACCGGTCCATGGAGCCCGGATTGAGCGCCTGGGCGACATGATCGATCCGCACCGGCCCGGCCTCCTCCGGCGCCGGGGCGAGGTCGAAATCATCCTGCCACATCTGCCGCGAGGCGGCCGCATCGACCAGATAGAGCAAGGTTCCATCCGGCTCGCGCACGGCGGGAATGCGATGCTCGCCCGGGCCGGTGCGCTCGCTCCAGGTGGGGCAGAGCAGGGCCTGCGCCCGCGCCAGGGTCGCCTGCACGTCATCAACCTGCAGCGCCAGGGCGCAGACCGAGGGCCCGTGCAGCACGAAATGCTCGGAGGCGGCGCTGTCCGGCTCGGCATTGAGCACGATATTCACCCCGCCCAGCCGGTAAAGCTCCACCGCTTTCGAGCGATGCTGTCCCGCCCGGGTGAAGCCCATCGCCTTCAAATAGGCGCCCAGCGCCACGCCGGCGCTGTGATCCACCGCGAATTCGATGAAGGCGACGCCGCCCAGCTCCGGCGGGCGCGGCAGCTGGGTGCGCCCGGCCTGCGCCTCCACCCAGATCAGCGAGCGCAGCCCATCCAGCGCGGTCGGCCGGGTGGGGCCGGCGCGGAAATTATCATTGAAGATTTCCAGGCTGAGCGGCCCCTTATACCCGGCATCCAGCGCCGCGCGGGTAAAGCCGGCGACATCGAAATCGCCCTGGCCAGGGAAATTGCGGTAATGCCGGCTCCAGGAGAGCACATCCAGCGAGAGCTTCGGCGCATCGGCGAGCTGGATGAAAAAGATCTTCTCGCCCGGCACACGCTCGATCCCCGCCAGCGAATCCCCGAGCGAGAGCGTGTGAAAACTATCCAGCGCCAGACCGAGCGCCGGATGGCTGACGCGCTGCACCAGCTCCCACGCCTGGCGCCAGAATTTCACATGCGTTCCCCAGGCCAGCGCTTCATAGGCAATGCGCAGCCCCGCGTGCCGGCATGCTCGGCCAGCTCGGCCAGCTCCGCCGTCAACGCCGCCGGATTGCCCGCCGCATGCGGCTGCACATTGGAGCAGAGCAGCAGCAGATCGGTGCCCAGCTCGGCCATCACATCGAATTTGCGGGCCGCGCGGTCCAGATTGCGCCGGAGCTGCGCCGCGCCCATGCCCTCGAAATCGCGGAAAGGCTGGAACATGAAAATCGCCAGGCCGAGATCCTCGGCCATACGGCGGACATCGCGCGGCGCGCCATCGAAGGCCAGAAGATCCGCCTCGAAGATTTCCACGCCCTCGAACCCGGCCGCCGCGGCTGCCTCCAGCTTGTCCGATAATGTACCAGACAGTGACACGGTGGCGATGGATTTCGGTTGAGTCTGTAATATATTCAAGGCGTACACCCTCCTTACCGGCATTATATATCATCATCCGCGACCCGAGGCGGAAAAAAACTGCTTGAAATGTTCTATTTGGTTAGTTACTAAAAATCCAGCAGAGGCTGGTCATTGGTCGTCACGGCTAGATTAGCGTCTTTTTTCACGCTCTCCTACTCTGGCAGCGTTGCCGACGCTGTTACTCGCTTGGGTCATAACATACATGGTTCATCTCTCCCCGGCCGTCACCGCCATCCGCCCCGCCACATCCAGCGGCCAGACGCTGCTGGGGCTGATCGGCGAGGGCATCGGCCCCTCGCGCACCCCGCGCCTGCACATGCAGGAAGGGCAAGCGCAGGGGCTGAACATCCGCTACGATCTGTTCGATCTGCATGAACGCAATTTGTCGGTCGCGGACCTGCCCCGGCTGCTCGCCGAGATCGAGGCGGCGGGCTATGCCGGGGTCAATGTCACCCATCCCTGCAAGCAGGCGATCATCCCGCTGCTGAGCGAGCTTTCCCCCGATGCGCGGGCGCTGGGGGCGGTCAACACCGTGCTGTTCCGCGATGGCCAGCGCATCGGCCATAATACCGACTGGTCGGGCTTTTCCGAAAGCTTCCGCCGCCGCCTCGGCGATGCCGATATGACCCACGCCGTGCAGATCGGCGCCGGCGGCGCCGGCAGTGCCGTGGCCTACGCGCTGCTGAAGCTGGGCACGAAAAAACTCACCCTGATCGACGCTGACCTGTCCCGCGCCGAGGCCCTGGCCGCGCGCTATGCGCCGCTGTTTCCGGGTGTCGCCATCGAAGCCGCCCTCACCCCGGATGCGCCGCTGCAAACCGCCACCGGTCTGGTCAATTGCACGCCGATGGGCATGGAAGCGCATCCGGGCCTGCCGCTGGCCGCCGAATTGCTGCGCCCCAGCCTGTGGGTGGCGGAGATCGTCTATTTTCCGCTGGAGACCGCTCTGGTGCAAACCGCCCGCGCCCTGGGCTGCCAGGTGAGCGATGGTGGCGGCATGGCGGTGTTCCAGGCCGTTTCCGCCTTCCGCCTGTTCACCGGCCGCGAACCCGATGCCGAACGCATGCTGGCCAGCTTCGCGGGCTGACGCTCGCAAGGCCACGCGAAACCTTTATAAATCGTTCAAATCTAGGGAGTTCATAATGTCCGACATCACCTCAACCGGGGTGCGGGCCGCCGGCGCCACGCGCGTCGGCAAGGTCCGCTTCTTCATGCTGGCGCTGGTCTGCGCCGCTGTGCTGGTGAATTATCTCGACCGCGCCATCCTCGGCATCGCCGCCCCAGCATCCGCAGCGAAATGCATATCGACGCGGCGCTGATGGGCATCGTGTTTTCCGCCTTCTCCTGGAGCTATTTCATCGCCCAGGTGCCGGTGGGGATCATGCTGGACCGCTTCGGCAACCGCATCATCTATTTCCTGGCGCTGACCTTCTGGTCGTTGTTCACGCTGGCGCAGGGCTTTGCCTCGTCGGTGGCGGGATTCATCGGTCTGCGCGTCGGCCTTGGGTTTTCGGAAGCGCCCTGCTTTCCGGCGAACAGCAACATCGTCGGCATGTGGTTTCCGCGCAAGGAGCGCGCGCGGGCCATCGGCGTCTATACCGCGGCGGAATATGTCGGGCTGGGCTTTCTCACGCCGGGGCTGTTCTGGCTGCTGAAAAGCTATGGCTGGCAGTCCCTGTTCATCATCACCGGCCTCGCCGGGCTGCTGGTCGGCGCCGTCTGGATTTTCAAATATCGTGATCCGCAGGAGAGCGATAGCGTCGGCGCGGCGGAGCTCGAGCATATCGCCGCCGGCGGCGGGCTCACCGGCAAGGGCGTCTCCGGTTCCAAATTCAAATGGGCGGATATGGGCGAGATGCTGCGCCACCGCCAGGTCTGGGGGCTGCTGATCGGCCAGTTCGCGGTCTATTCCACCTTCATCTTCTTCCTCACCTGGTTCCCCACCTACCTCGCCACGGCGCGGCATATGGGCTGGATCAAGGTTGGCTTCTTCGCGTCCCTGCCCTACATCGCCGGCTTCTTCGGCATTCTCTTCGCCGGCGTGCTGTCGGACTTCATGCTCGCCCGCGGCGCCAAGCTGGGGCTGGCGCGCAAGCTGCCGGTGATCATGGGGCTGCTCGGCGCCTCCACCATCATCGCCTGCAACTATGTGCAGTCCGATACGCTGGTCATCGCCATCCTCTCCTTCGCCTTCTTCTGCCAGGCGATGTCCTCCTCCGGCTGGTCGGTGCTCTCTGAAATCGCGCCGGTCGGCAAGCTCGGCCTGCTGGGCGGGCTGTTCTCCGCCGCCGCCAATCTCTCCGGCATCGTCATCCCCATCGTCATCGGCTTCATCGTGCAGGATACCGGCTCCTTCGTCGGCGCGCTGGTGTTCGTCGGCCTGGTGGCGTTGGTTGGCGCGCTGGCCTGGATTTTCGGCATCGGCGAGCTGAAGCCGATCGTGCTCGCGCATCGCGACTGATCCGCGCCTATCACAGCAGGGCCGGCCAGCATCTGGCCGGCCCTTTATCATGCGCGCGCCAGCAACCCGCGCATATAATCCAGGCTCTGCGCCATCGCCTGCGCGTCGCTCGTGTAGGCCGGGTCGAGATAATCGATCTCCAGCGCCAGCAGCCCATCATAGCCATGCGCACGCAGGGCCGCGAAAATCGCCGGCAGATCGATCAGCCCCTGCCCGAGCGGCACGCTGGGCCAGAAGGCGAAGCTGCGCGGATCCCCCGCGCGCGCCCTCACATCCTTCACATGCGTCGCTCGCGCATAAGGGGCGAGCTTCAGCGCCGCCTGCAGCGGGTCCTCCAGCATGCGCAAAGTATTCCCGGTATCCAGACAGACACCCAGCCAGGGCGAGCCGATGGTCTCGATCAGCTCCACCAGCTCATCGGCGAGAAAATCGATGTGATTCTCGATCGCCAGTACAACCTCATGCGCCCGCGCCTGGGCCACCGCCTCATGCAGCAAGGGCAGCAGCGCGGCCTTGTGGCGGGACCATTCCGCCGGGCGCGTCAGGCGGCTGCCGCAGCAGATGCGCATCACCCTGGCCCCACGCGCGCCGCGATCTCGATATGATCCCGCAAATCCCGCAACCGTTCCGGCGCACCGCCCGAGCCCAGCCCCGAGAGATGCCCCCAGGCCCAGATCCGCTCCAGCCCCAGCCTGTCCAGTTTGCGCCCCAGCGCATCGGCAACGCGCGCGCTAAATCCCGGCAGAAAGCAGGTTTCGATGGAAACCCCGGCAACGCCGAGCGAGACCGCGCGGTGCAGCGCCTCATCCAGCGTGATGCGCGTGCCAGGATCCTGTTCCAGCCCGGGATAGATCTCGCCGAAATAACGGTGATAACAATAGAAATCGATCGCCGGCTTCATCGCATTGCCTCGCATCCAGAAAAAAACCGCCCTTTTTGCAAAGGGCGGTGGAGATGTTGGTTCAGAGTGTGGCTTTTACCTGCAACCCGAAGGCCCAGGCATTGGGGATATGGGAGTAGGAGAAGGTCCCCGGATCCATCACATATTGGACATTGGGATGGATCTGCAGCCAGGGCGTCGCCTGGAAGCCATAGCCGATTTCAAGCACACCCTCGCCGGTGGACAGGTTGGTCAGCGTCGCGTTCGCGGCTTCCTTCGCATCAACCACGCGCTTGTTCAGGATGGCGCGGACATAGCCGACATCGATGAAATCCTGCGGCCGCGCGGCAAAGGGCCCCTGCGCGATCAACCCGCCCAGCACGGAGCCCTGGAACAGCGCCGTGGAGGGATCGGAATAGGAGACCATGCCGATCGCGATCAGCCCACGCTTCGGCCCGCCGAAGCTCACCAGCATCTGGTTGGCGATGGCATAAAAACCGTAGCGCCCGCTTTGCATATCCGAGGCGTTGGTGACGGAGGCGGCATCGCTGGTGTCGTAATAGGCACCGACCTTATACAGGCCGGGCAGCCCACCGAGATTGACCTTGTAGCCGGCCTCAAGCGGGATCAGCGCGCCAGTGGAACCGGAGGTGCTGACCTTCAGCCCGTTATTCTTCTGATAATAGCCCGGATTCACATCATAGATGCCGGTTTCGATGTAGAGCGAAGGTGTCGGCGACAGCTTGATGCGCCCGCCCCATTTGCCGGTCGGGTAATCGGACCAGCCGGAGGAGGCCGGCAGATTCTGCGCATGCGCACAGAAGCCGACATTCATGAAATCGCACCCATCCTCGATGCCGGCGAAATCATTGCCCATCGGATAGAAGCCGGCTTTCGTCTGCACGAGCCCGTGCGCGAAATTCTGCGTATAGGAGAGTTCGGTGACGCGCAGCGTCTCGCCGGCCCCATAGACTTCCTGCACGGCGAGCCTGTTGCCGATGAAATCCGAACTCACCGAGCGGCCCTGGCGCTGGTTGAAGCCAACACTCAACGTGCCGCCCTCAAGCCCAAACAGCTTGCCCATATCGGCATCCACGCCGATGCCCAGCTGCTGCGCATAGCCATTGCCGGTGCGCTTACCGCCGGACACCGCATCGGCGAAATTACCGTCATAGAAACCCTTGAAGGTCAGCCCGGCTTCTTTCAGCCGGGTGCGGCCGCCATTCCAGTCGCCGGTCATGGTCTTGCGGGTGAGCAGGCTGTTGAGGAAACTATCCTGCGTCATGGTTTGGGCATGCGCCGCCACGGCGAAGCTCAAGCTCGCCACCCCGCTCAGAATGGCCTGCCGCAAATATGTCGTCTTCATAAAACCTCCTGTTATTGGATTATAGAGGGACGAGTCCCACCTTCCGGATGCGTTGCCCGCATCCGGTCTCGCCAAAACATGCTCAGCGCTGACGGGTGTGAACCCGCCTCGCGCTAAGCGGCTTCGGGATTCACCACGCCGAGCAGTTTTGCCTGCAAGGCTTCGTCGGCGGCCAGTGCCTGCGCCGTGCCCTCATACGCCACCTCGCCATTCACCAGCACCACCGCACGATCCACGATCGAGAGCACCGATTCCGCATGATGCTCGACGATGATCAGGCTGGCTTTGCGGCGCAGCTTCACCACCGCCTCCATCACCTCCTTGACGACCGCGGGCGCTAGCCCTTCAAACGGCTCGTCAAGCAGAATGACGCGGCTCGGCACCATCAGCGCGCGCGCCACCGCCACCATCTGCCGCTCGCCACCGGAGAGCGACGAGGCGCGCGATTTCGCCAGGATCTGCAATTTCGGAAACAGCGCGTAGACCTCATGGAGCGTGGCGCCGCCCGGGCGCGTCGCCAGGCGCAGATTCTCCAGCACGGTGAGGTTGGGAAACAGCCTGCGCCCTTCCGGCACCAGCGAAATGCCGCGCCGGTTGATCTCAAAAGGCTTGCGGCCGGTGATCGCCTGACCATCCAGCAGCACCTCGCCGCCGGAAATCTCCACAGCGCCCATCAGGCTTTTCAGCGTCGTGGTCTTGCCCACGCCGTTGCGCCCCAGAATCGCCAGCGCCTCGCCTTCGCGCAGGGTGAAGCTGACCTTGTCGATCACCACGCTCCCCGCATAGCCGGCGGTGAGGGCCTTCACCTCCAGAACCGGCTTGCCGGGCGCGCTCGGCTCCCGCGCGTGCACCTCCTGCGCCGCCTCCCGCTCAGCCCCGAGATAGGCGCTGATCACCGCCGGGTTCGCCGCCACATCCGCCGGCTTGCCATCGGCGATCAAGGCGCCCTGGTGCAGAACCGTGATGCGATCAGACAATGTCAGCACCCGGTCCATGTCATGCTCGATCAGCAGCACAGCATGCGCTTCCGCCAGACGCCGGATCAGCGCGCCCACCACCTGCCGGTCCGCCTGCGCCAACCCGGCCAGGGGCTCATCCAGCAACAGCAAATTTGCATCCGTTGCCAAGGAAATCGCGATTTCGAGCAGGCGCTGTTCGCCATGCGAGAGATTGACGCATTGCTCCGCCGCCCGCTGCTCCAGCCCCACCGCCGCCAGCAGCGTCCAGGTGCGCGCATTCACCTGGTCCATCCGGTAGGCATCGACGAGCAGCTGCGCAAAACGCGGCTTGTGACGGCGCTGCACGGCGATGCGTACATTCTCGAACGCCGTCAGATTCTTGAACACGCTGACAATCTGAAATGACCGGCTGAGCCCCAGCCGCACCCGCTGATAGGGCTTCAACCGGGTGATATCGCGCCCGGCCAGGCTGATGCGCCCCTCCGTCGGTTGCAGCAGGCCGGTGAGCAGATTGAAAAACGTCGTCTTGCCGGCGCCGTTCGGGCCGATGAAGCTGTGCAGCTGGCAGGGCATCACGTCGAGATCGATATTGCGCGCCGTATAGAGCGAGCCAAACCGGTTGGTGAGGTTGCGCACCGTCAGCACCGGCTGGCTCAGATCCATCTGCTTCACCCGCGGCTGGTAGGGCGCGATCACATCCGGGCGGTTGGGGATGGCGTTGCGGGTCAGCGTCCAGCTCTGCCGGCCCAGCAGACGCTGCGCCAGACCTTGAATGCCTTCCGGCGAGGCCAACGCGAAGCCCATGATGATCGGCGCGAAAATCAGCCACCAATTGGCGGTGAACAGCGAAAGCCGGTCCTGCAAGGTGACGAATGCGATCGCCCCCCAGAGCGGCCCGAGAAATTGATGCACCCCGCCCAGCACCGTCATCAGCAGCGCATCGCCCGCATGTTCCCAGCCGAGATTATCCGCGTAGGCGCCCTGCAGCAGCAGCGCCAGCAGGCCGCCGGCCAGCCCCACCACCGCGCCGCACAGGCAGAAGGCGGCAAGTTTCAGATGCGCGGTATTATAGCCCAGGCAGGACATGCGCTGCTCATTGTCGCGCAGCGCCTGCAAGGCCCGCCCGAACGGCGCATGCGCGAGCCGCCACAGCCCCCAGGCCACGGCCACCGCGACCCCGGCGGTGAACATATAAAGCCGCAGCGGCGTGGTAAGCATGCTCAGCGAAACGCCCTGCAAGCCGTTCTCACCGCCTGTCAGCGCCGTCCATTTGAACGCCACCTCGAAGGCGATCTGCGAGGCCGCCAGCGTCAGCAGCGAAAAATATAGCCCACGCCGGCGTAGAATCAAAAGCCCCAGCAGCAGCGCCAGCAGCAGAGAGCCCAGCACCGCAACACCCAGCGCCACAACCTCATTGCCCCCGTGCGCAGCATGAAGATCGCGACGAAGTAGGTGGAGCAGCCAAAGAACACGGAGGCGCCGAACGGCACCAGCCCGGTATAGCCCACCAGCATGTTCACGCCGAGCCCGTAGAGAACATAGATCACGATCTCGGTCAGCTTGCTCAGCGGCATGCCCAGGCTGGGTGCCGCGATGCCCAGCACCACCAGCACCGCGCTCAGAATCAAAACAGGATGTTTCATCGCGGCGTTCATTCAAAACGCTCCCATTGCTCGCCGAACAGACCGCGCGGACGCAGCAGCAGCACAATCGCCATCAGCACGTACATCGCCGCGGTCGAAGCATCCGGCATGAATTGAATGGTCAAGGCCTGCACCAGCCCTACCGCCAGCCCGGCGACGATGGCCCCGGCATAGGAGCCGAGCCCGCCGATCGTCACCACCACGAAGGCCGGCATGATCGCATCGGTGCCCATCGTCGGCGCCACCGTCCAGATCGGCGCGGCCAGCAAACCCGCAATCGCCGCCAGCAAACATCCCAACCCGAAGGTGCCGGTGAGCACGTGCGGCAGATTGATGCCGAGCAGCTGCACCATCTGCGGATCACGCGAGCCGGCGCGTAGCACCCGACCGAACGGGGTGAAATTCATGAACGCCCAGAAGGCCAGCAAAATCACCACCGCGCAGACCATGATCGCGATGCGATAGCTGGCGATGATGAACGGCCCAGCGATGATCACGCCATTCAGCCAGCCCGGCGCGTTGAAAGGCTGCCCCTGCGCGCCCCACACCGCGCGAATGACCGCCTGCGCCAGCAATGCCAGCGCGAAGGTGACGATCAGACTCACCAGCGGCTCCTTGTCGTAGAGCCTGCGGATCAACAGAACTTCCGTGATCATGCCGATGACGCAGACAATCGCCAGCGCCAAGGGCACGCCCCACCAGCCCATCAGATTGAACAAAGTGAGCGAAAAATACGCGCCCAGGGCAAAGAACACGCCATGCGCGAAATTGACGATTCCGAGCAATCCAAAAATGATCGACAGCCCGAGGGCGATAAGAACGTACAGAAACCCCAATGCGAGGCCGTTTCCGGCCTGCATGATCATCATATCGAGCATGGCGCCAGCTCCTCGGCTTTAAAGCGGCGTCATGTGGCAGGCGCTGTCGGCCGCGGTGCCGAAGGCCTTTTGCGCCGCCGCGTCGGAATCCGGAATCGACCGCAGAACATCGAAATAATCGTAATCGTCGGGGATGTTCTTTTTCACCCCGACAACCAGGAAGCGATGCACCAGCTGGTTGTTCCATTTGTCGAAATGCACGGTGATGCCGCCATCCTGCTCCTGCCAGTTCTGCAGGGCATGGACGATCGCGTCAGGGTCGGTGGAGCCGGCCTTGTTGATCGCCTCGAACATGATCTTCGCCGAATACCAGCCCATCCAGGCTTTGTCGGCGGCGGGCTTGCCGTATTTCTTCTGGAAGGCGGCGGCGAAGGCCTTGTCGGAGGGGAGTTGTTCGGGTCCTTGTAATACCACAGGGTCGTGTAGGTGCCCGCGACATTCTCCTTACCCACGGCCCAGAGATCGGTATCGCCGACCGCGATTTCCGTGAACGGGATCTTGTCCGCCAGGCCGAACTGCTTCCATTGTTTCAGGAAGTTCGACAGATCCGCCGAAGTCAACCCGCCAATGACCAGATCCGGCTTCGCCTCACGGATTTTCAGAATATAGGAGCTGAAATCGCTGCTGCCCATCGGCACCGAATCGTCGCCGACGACCGTCCCGCCGATGCCCTTCAGAAGCGTCTTGAAGGAGGCCGCGATATCCTGCCCGAATGCGTAGGCGGAGGTCAGGAAGTACCAGCGTTTGCCGATGCTTTGCAGGTAAGGCAGCATCGCCGCCGCCTGCACCGGCACCGGCGGCTGCAGCCGGAATGTGTAGGGATTGCATTTCGCGCCGGTGATCTCCTCCGCCGCGGCGTTATTGATCATGAAGGGGATCTTATGCTGCCCCGCAACAGCTTCCTCCGCCAGCGCGTTGGAGCTCAGCGACCCACCCAGCAGTGCCACGACATTGTTTTGCTGGATCAGCTGCAACGCATTTTGCGCCGCACCCTGGGCGGAAGGTTCGTCCACCCACACAATCTCCGCCGGCTGGCCCAGCAGCTGGTTGTTCATCTGCTCCAGCGCCAGGAATGTACCACGCTGCAGATATTCCGCCTGCACCGCAATGGAGCCTTCCTTCGCCTGCAACAGGCCAATGCGGATCGGCGCGGCGGCGCGCGCGATATGCGGCATCGCCAGCGCGCAGCCCGTCGCAACCCCGGCGGCGGCACCCAGCAGGCGGCGGCGGCCCGTGGTGAAAACAGGCTGAATCTGGTCTTGGTCCATGGTTCCCTCGCTTGATTTTATTGCTTTATGGTTTGTACTAAATTGTCTTTGGTCAGCGGATGATCGGGCTTTTAACCCGATTTATGTAACATCTGTTTAGTTATTTTTAAGCGCGCTCCCTTGGCGTTGATTGCTTATTGTTTAACCCTTCCTCGCCCGTATCACAGGAGGGAACCAGATTACAACAGAGAATTTTGCCTCCCCCGGTTTCAGCGTTCGTGATCATCGATAAATTGGAATTGTATTCCAGATTATAATCTGATACTAGACCCTTCAATAATTAAACGTCGGGTTCATTGCAGGGCGGATCGAGGGGACATGCAGCAGACACCAGCCTATCAATCGCCCCCCTGCCCGCGCAGGTGGATGTGCTGGTGATCGGCTCCGGCGCCGCCGGGCTCGCCGCCGCCATCACCGCCGCTTCGCGCAGGCTGCGGGTGCTGGTCGCGGAAAAGGCGCCGCAATTCGGCGGCACCACGGCCTATTCCGGCGGCTGGCTCTGGGTGCCGCATAATCACGCCGTCCGCGCCGACGGGTTTGAGGAGCCCGAGGACGCGCCCCGGATGTATCTGCGCGCGGTGCTGGGCAACCAGTATGACGACCGCAAGATCGACGCCTATCTTCACGCCGCACCGCGTATGGCGGCATTTTTCGCCGGCCAGACCGCGGTGAAATTCCTGCCCGGCAGTTCGGTGCCGGATTTTCACGGCCATTTGCCCGGCGCCGTGAAGGGCGGGCGCTCCATGGTCGCCGCCCCTTATGATGGCCGCGAGCTGGGGCCGCTTTTGCCCCGGCTGCGTCAGCCGATACCGGAAACCACGCTGTGCGGCATGGGCATCGCCGCCGGCGCGGATCTCTATCATTTCCTGCACGCCACCCGAACATTCGCCTCCTTCCTGCATGTGGCCCGGCGCTTCGGCCGGCATCTGGCGCAGCGCCTGCGTCATGGGCGCGGCATGCAGCTGGTCAACGGCAACGCCCTGGCGGCGCGGCTGCTGCGCTCGGCGGCGGATCTGAATATCGGCCTGCATGAAAATCTCGAAGCAAAGCGGCTGATCATCGAACAGGGCCGGGTCGCGGGCGCGCTCTTCAACGCCCCGCACGGCCCCTGCGCCATTCGCGCCCGCCGGGCGGTGATTCTCGCCACCGGTGGCTTTCCGCATGATGCGCTGCGCCAGCAAACATTGTTCGCCCATGTCCGCGCCGGCACCCCGCACGCCTCGGCGGCGCCGATGGAGAATAACGGCGCGGGCTTGCGGCTGGGCGAGCAGGCGGGCGGGCAGGTCCGCGCGGATCTGGTGGATGCCGCCGCCTGGGCGCCGGTCTCCCTGCCGCCGCGGCGCGATGGCAGCGTCGGCCGGTATCCGCATCTGATCGACCGCGCCAAGCCCGGCCTCATCGCCGTCACCGCCGATGGAAGGCGCTTCGTCAACGAGGCCGGGCCCTATCATGATTTCATGCGCGCCCTGTTCGCCGCCACCCCGACCGGCCGGAGCGTGGCGGCCTGGCTGATCTGCGATTTCCGGTTTCTCCATCGCTACGGGCTGGGCGCGGTGAAACCGTTTCCGGTGCCAAAAGGCTTTTATCTGCGCACCGGTTATCTCAAGCGCGGCAACAGCCTCGCCGCCCTCGCCGCCGCCTGCGGCATCGATGCGGCCGCCCTGGCGGACAGCGTCGCCACCCATAACGCGGATGCCGCCAGCGGTGAGGACCGTGCCTTCGGCCGTGGCGGCACGCCGTTCCAGCGCGCCGGCGGAGATGCGCGGATCAGCCCCAACCCCTGCCTCGCCCCCATCGCCACACCGCCTTTCTATGCGGTGAAAATCGTCCCCGGCAGTCTGGGCACCTTCGCCGGGCTGAACACGGACGAGCATGCCCGGGTGCTGGATGCGGCCGGCCAGCCGGTCCCCGGCCTGTTCGCGGTCGGCAACGACATGGCGAGCATCATGGGCGGGCATTACCCCAGCGGCGGCATCACCCTCGGCCCGGCAATGACCTTCGGCTGGCTCGCCGCGCATTTCATCGCCGATCATCAGGAAAGTTAGACCATGAGCAAACGCTACGAACTCGCCACCCTGTCTCTGCAGATGGGCAGCGCCACGAACGCCCTGCCCGGGGTGGAGGCCTATGTGCGGGAGGGTGAAGGCCGCCTGCTCGGCGCCTGGCTCGCCGAGGTCGGCGCCCTCAACCGGCTGGTGCTGCTGCGCGAATTCGAAAATGACGCGGAGATGCTGCGCGAACGCCAGCGCGGCCTGGCCGCCAGCAACCCGTTCGGCGCGGCGTCCTGGCTCACCCGGCTGGAGATGGAGAGCTACGCCCCCTTCCCAAACATGCCCGCCCCCGCGCCCGGCGCCTTCGGGCGATCTATGAAATCCGCAGCTATGTTCTGAAACCCGGCGGTCTGCTGCCGACCTTCGAGGGCTGGGCGGAAAAACTGCCGGGGCGCACCGCCCTCTCCCCGCTCACCATCGCGCTCTACGGGCTGGATGGCACGCCGCGCATCACCCATATCTGGCCCTACGCGGATGCCAATGCCCGCTTCGCCAGGCGGGCTGAATCGGTCGCCACCGGGGTCTGGCCGCCGCGCAGCGCGGTCTGGCTGACGCCGGAGATGCAGGCCGGCCTCTACGTGCCCACCGCCATCTCACCGCTGCGCTGAGCCTCCCGGCCGAAGGAAACTCCAGAATGAACACTCTCTCTTTGCTCAGCGGCGCCAGCGCGGTCATCGGCATCGTCGGCGACCCGATCGCCCAAGTGAAATCCCCCGCCGGGATGACGGCCGGGCTGATGGCGCGCGGGCTGAATGCCGTCGTCGTACCCTTCCATGTCACCCCGGAGGATCTCACCGGCTTCGTCGCCGGCATCTCGGCGGCCAGAAACCTCACCGGCCTCATCGTCACCGTGCCGCATAAATTCGCCTTCTATACACTGTGCGCCAGCACCTCCGCGCGGTCGCTTCTGCTGCGCACGGTGAATGTGCTGCGCCGGCGCCCGGATGGCGGCTGGCACGGCGATATTTTCGATGGCGAGGGGTTTGTCGCCTCGCTCATCGCCGGCGGCGGCGCGCCGGCGGGCAAGCGCGTGCTGCTGGTGGGCGCCGGCGGGGCGGGCAGCGCCATCGCGCTGGCGCTGCTGGAGGCCGGGGTCGCGGCACTGGCGGTGCATGACGATAACCCCGCCCGGCGCGCGGCGCTGCTCAGCCTGCTCGCCCCCGCCGCCAATGGCCGCACCTGCCCCGGCAGCGCCGACCCCACCGGGTTCGACATCGTCGTCAACGCCACCCCCGCCGGCATGCGCGCCGATGACCCGCTGCCGGTGGACATCACCCGCCTCTCCCCGGCGATGGTCGCGGCCGACGTGATCACCGCTCCGGAGGAAACCCCCTTCCTGCAAGCCGCCCGCGCGCAAGGCTGCCGCACCCGCACCGGGGTGGAGATGTTCAACGGCGTGTGCGCGCTGATGCTGGATTTCTACACGCCGCCCGGCCACCAAAACCGGGAGGCCTGAGATGCGCCGCTACGCCCTCGCCCATCTCACCCTGCTGGAGCTGGACCCGCCCGCGCTGGTGGAAACCGCCGCCGCCGCCGGCTACAGCCATGCCGGCTTGCGGCTGCGCCCCGCCGCACCCGGCGGCCTGTTCTATGATCTCGCCGCCAGCCCGGCGCTGCTGCGCGAGACACAGGCGCGCCTGCGGGCGACCGGCCTTGAGATCTTCGATGTCGAGATCATTCGCCTCGGCCCGGATTTCCAGATCGAGCCGGCTTTGCCATTTCTGGACGCCGCCGCCGCGCTGGGCGCGCGCGCCGTGCTGCTGGCGGGGACGATCCCGACCCTTCCCGCCTCGCCGCCAGCTATGCCGCGCTTTGCGCCGCCGCCGCCGCGCGCCGCCTCACCGCCGATCTCGAGTTCATGCCCTGGACCGCGGTGCCGGACATCGCCGCCGCGCGCCGGCTGGTGGAGCAAGCCGGCCAGCCAGCCAATGCCGGCATTCTGGTGGATGCGCTGCATTACGCCCGCAGCCCCGGCGGCCCGGCCGCCGTGGCGGCAATCCCGCGCGGGCTGCTGCATTACGCCCAGATCTGCGATGCCCCGGCCGAAATCCCCGCCACGGTCGAGGGCCTCATCCACACCGCCCGGCAGGAGCGTCTGCTCCCCGGCACTGGCGGCATCGACATAACCGGCATGCTCCGCGCCCTGCCGGCCGATCTGCCGCTGAGTGTCGAGATGCCCAATATCCGCCTCGCCCCGGCGCGCGGGCCGCTGAACTGGGCGAAGGATTGCCTGGCCGCCTCGAAGAAACTGGCGGAGGAGGCTTTCGCATGAAATCCGCCTACGATGTCATCGTGCTGGGCGCCGGCGCCGCCGGCATGGCCGCCTGCCTGTTCGCCCGGCTCAATGGCCTCTCCGCCCTGCTGGTGGAGCGCACCGCGCATCTCGGCGGCACCAGCGCCTTTTCCGCCGCCACCATCTGGGTGCCGGGCTCGCCGCTCGCCGCCAGCGTCGGCGCGCCGCCGGACGATATCGACCAGGCCAGGAGATTCCTGAACGAGACGGTCGGCACCCATGCCAGCGCGGCGATGCGCGAGGCCTTTCTGCGCTGGGGCCGCAAGCCATCGCCAGGCTGCAGAACGAGACTCAGGTGCAATTGCGCGCCCGGCCGCTGCACCCTGATTATATCCAGGACGCGCCAGGGGCGAGCCTGCGCGGCCGCGCCCTGGAGCCGCTGCCCTTCGATGGGCGCGCCCTCGGCAAGCGCCTGGCGCTGATCCGCCCGCCCATCCCGGAATTCACCATTCTCGGCGGGCTGATGATCGACCGCGACGACATCGCGCATCTGCTGAAGATGACGAAAAACCCGGAGAGCTTCCTCTACGCCGCCAAACTCATTGGCCGCTACGGCATAGACCGCCTCACCCATAAGCGCGGCACCCGGCTGGTGATGGGCAACGCGCTGATCGGCCGGCTGCTGGCCGCGCTGGACGCGGCGGGGGCGGAGATCGTCACCCAGGCCGAGACCGAGGCGCTGCTCACCGAAAACGGCCGCGTCACCGGCATCAAACTGCGCCAGAACGGCCGCATATACGACATCACGGCAAGGCGCGGCGTGGTGATGGCGAGCGGCGGCTTCAACCGCCACCCCACCCGCCGGGCGGAGATGCTGCCCCAGCCGACCGCCGCTTATTCCCCTGGCGCCCCCGGCCATACCGGCCGCATCCACGACATGGCGCTGGCGCTGGGCGCGCATTATGGCGAGGGCGCGCTGGACAATGCCTTCTGGGCCCCGGTTTCCACCCGCCGCCGCGCGGATGGCAGCCTCGCCGTCTTTCCGCATTTCGTGCTCGATCGCGGCAAGCCCGGCACCATCGTGGTGAACGCGGCGGGGCGGCGCTTTGTCAACGAAGCCACCTCCTACCATCTCTTCACCCGCGCCATGTATGCGGCGCATCGGCACAGCCCCAGCATCCCGGCCTTCCTGATCGCGGATGCCACCGCCTTGCGCAAATACGGGCTGGGCATGGTGCGCCCCGGCGGGCGCGGGTTGAAGCCGTTTCTGGCGGATGGCTATCTGGTCGAAGCCCCCAGCCTCGCCGCCCTCGCCGGCAGGCTCGGCATCGACGCGCAAGGGCTGCAAACCAGCGTCGCCCGGATGAATGACTATGCCGCGAGCGGGGTGGACGCGGAATTCGGCCGCGGCACCAGCGCCTATCACCGCGTCAATGGCGACCCCGCGCACGGCCCCAACCCCAATCTCGGCCGCATCGCCACCGCGCCCTTCTATGCGGTGCGGCTGCTGCCCGGCGATATCGGCGCCGCCACCGGGCTGGTCACCAATGAATATGCCCAGGTGATGCGCAAGGACGGCACGCCCCTGCCCGGCCTGTACGCGGTGGGTAACGACATGCAGTCGGTCATGGGCGGCGTCTATCCAGGGCCGGGCATCACCATCGGGCCGGGCCTCGCCTTCGCCTACGCCGCCGCCACCCATCTCACCGGCGCGCTGTAGCAGGCTGCCGCAAAGCCTCTCAGCCCGGCGCCGCCTCCTGGCCCAGCCGCCAGGTACCGCCGAAATAGGCGGAGCCGAGGCTGGCCGCCGAAAGCTCCGCCGCCGCCGCCAGCAGGTCCGGCGCCAGCTGCCGCAGCCGCTCCTCCGGCAGACGCAGGGACGGGCCGGCGATGCTCAGCACGCCGATGGTGCGCGTCCCCTCCCGGGTCCGCACCGGGGTGGAAATCGCCGACAGGCCCGGGGCGGAGCTTTCCACCACCAGCGCATAGCCATCGCGCCGCGCCACCTGCAGACGCTGCAGCAGCGCCTGCACCGTCATCACCGCGTTCACCCCGAGCTGCCGCGGATCGCCGAAGCCCTGCAGGCTGACCAGCCGCACCGCCTCCTCGTCGGACATGGTGGACAGCCAGGCATGGCCGGAGGAGGTGGAGGCGAGATGCGCCTGCGCCCCCGCATCAGGGTCGTAGCGAAAGCCGGTGCGCGCCCCTTGCGCCCGCGCCACCCAGGTCAGCCGCTCATCGCTGACGATGGAGAGCCGCACCAGCTCCTCCGCCTTCGCCGCCAGCGCCTCCAGGATCGGCTGGGCGATATCCAGAATCCCGTTCAGCGACAGGAAAACCTGCCCCATCGCGGAAATCTTCAGCGTCAGCCGGTAGATTTCCGAAACCGGATCCTGCTCGACATAGCCGAGCCGGGCCAGATCGGCGAGCAGCCGGTGGGTGGCGCTGCGCGGCATGTCCAGCCGCTCGGCGATGACGTAAAGCTGCAGCCCCCCCGGGCTGTGGGCGAGACATTCCAGAATATTCAGGGCACGGTCGAGCACGGCGGACATGGCCCGCTCCTTTCCAAATTTAAGCCCGGCTGGCAATCGCAAGCGCCGACGGACAGCCGCAAATCCTGATCTTCATTCTATCATAAAACCAAGTTCCGATATGCCACTTGGCCGCAGAACCGCCAGACCCAGCGGCTTGAACCCTCAGTTTTTTCCCTTGCTGACATGCGCCCCCACCCCGCGCGGCAGGGAGAGGCAATCCAGCACCCCGAGCAGCGCCAGCAGCGCCACCACCAGGAAGGCGATGCGGAACGGCCAGGCCGGGGCCGCCGGCGCCAGCGCCTCGCCCAGCCGCCAGGCGATGCCCCCACCGCCACGCCAAGGCCCATCGCCAGCTGCGCGGCGGTGGAAAACAGCGTATTCGCCCCGGCCATCCGCGCCTGGGGCACATCCGCGAAGGCGATGGTGTTCAACGCCGTGAACTGCATCGAACGCGTCGCCCCGCCCAGAAACAGAATCGCGCAGATCACCGGCAGCGGCATGAACCGCCCCAGCCCGGCGCAACAGGCCAGGGCCAGCGCGTTGAGCAGCCCGTTGAAGATCAGCACATTGCGAAACCCGAAGCGCCGCAGGATCGGCGTCGTCGCCGGTTTGATCAGCAGATTGCCCGCGAATACCGCCATCAGCAGGGTGCCGGCGGTGAACGCGTCATAGCCCAGCCCGATCTGGAACATCACCGGCAGCAGGAAGGGCACCGCGCCCACGCTCATCCGGAACAGGCTGCCGCCGAGAATGGTCACCGCGAAGCTTTTTACCCGCAGCACGGACAGATCCAGCAAGGGGGCGGCATGGTTGCGCATATGCAGCAGGGCGGCGGCCAGCAGCACGCCCCCGGCGAACCCCAAGGCCGCCACCTCCCGCCAGGGGATCCGCGCGCGGCTGAACAATTCCGCCATCGTCAGCAGGCAGACCAGCGCCAGCCCGGACAGCAGAAAGCCCCGCCTGTCGAACCGCGCCGGATGCGGCCCGCGCGTATCCGGCACCAGCCACCAGACCAGCCCGAACGCCACCGCCCCAGCGGCAAATTGAGGTAGAAGATCCAGCGCCAGCCGCCATGGTCCACCAGCAGCCCGCCCAGCGGCGGCCCCAGCACCGGCGCCACCAAGGCCGGCCAGACCAGCCAGGCGAAAATATCGATCAGCCGCGCCTTCGGCGTCACCCGCAGCACCACCAGCCGCCCCACCGGCGTCATCATCGCCCCGCCAACGCCTTGCAGGATGCGCAACAGCACGAATTCATCCAGCCCGCGCGCCAGCCCGCAGAGCAGCGAGGCCAGGGTGAACAGCGCGATCGCCAGCCCGAACACCCGGCGCGCGCCGAAGCGCTCCGCCATCCAGCCGCTGATCGGCATGAAAATGCCAAGTGTCAGCATATAGGCGCTGACGCCGCTATTCAGATCCACCGGCCGCACCGCGAAGCTGCGCGCCATTTGCGGCACCGCCGGGGTGATCGCGGTGGCGTCCAGATTTTCCATGAAATTCGTCCCGGCCACCAGCAGAGCCAGGATGGTGATCCGCGGCGGCGGCTCGGCCTGCATCTTTACCCCTACCGAAACGCCACCCGCCCCAGATGCGCCGCCGCCGCCTGCAATTCCGGCAAGGCGGTGTGCAGCAGCCAGCCCTGGTCACGATGCGCGGATTGGGTGGCGAGGTTGAGGGCCGCCAGCGCCTGCCCGTCCGGCCCGCGCACCGGCACGGCGATGGAGCGCAGCCCCGGCTCCAGCTCGCCATCCGTCATCGCCCAGCCCTGGTCGCGCACCCGCGCCAGCTCCGCCTGCAGCGCCTGCGTGTTGGTCAGGGTCTTGGCCGTGCGCGCGGCCAGCTCCGCCCCGCCAGATAGGCCCGCAGCGCGTCCGGCGTGAGGGCAGCCAGTAAAACCCGCCCGTTGGAGGTGCAATAGCTCGGCAACATGCTGCCGATCAGCAGCGGCACCGAGATGATGCGCATCGTCTCCGCCCGGCACACATACAGCACCGCGCGGTGCCGGCTGCGCGTATCGAACATCGCCAGCGAGCTGGATTCCCCCAGCCGGTCGCGCAGCGCCTCCACCACCGGCTGGCCGGCCCGCGCCAGGCTGTCGCCCAGCAGAAAGGCCCGGCCCAGCGGCAGCACGCCGGGGCAGAGCCGGTAGCTCGTCCCCTCCGCCGCCACATAGCCGAGCCGCTCCAGCGTAAACAGGCAGCGCCCCACCGCCGAGCGCGGCAGCCCGGTCAGCTTCGCCGCCTGGGTGACGCTCAACCCCTCCTGCCCCTCGAACGCCGCCAACACCTCCAGCCCGCGCGCCAGCGAGGTCATGAAGCGCGGATCGAGCGCCTCTGCTTTTTCCTTGACTTCCTCAGCCATTGGCGCGATATCTCCGATTAACGAACAGTTTAACCGATAATCGGTTATTCCGGGATTGGACGCAAGAGGAAATATGCAAAAAATCTACGCGAGTCCTGAAGCCGCCCTCAAGGGCGTGTTGTTTGACGGGATGACGATCATGTCCGGCGGCTTCGGCCTCTCCGGCAACCCCGAAAGCCTGATCCCGGCGATCCGGGATGCCGGGGTGAAAAACCTCACGGTGATTTCGAATAATTGCGGCGCCGACGGGTTCGGCCTCTGGATGCTGCTCAACAACAAGCAGATCAAGAAGATGATCTCCTCTTACGTTGGCGAGAACAAGCTGTTCGAGCAGCTCTACCTCTCCGGCGAGCTGGAGCTGGAGCTGAACCCGCAAGGCACGCTGGCCGAGCGCATCCGCGCCGGCGGGGCGGGCATTCCGGCCTTCTATACCCGCACCGGGGTCGGCACCGTGGTCGCGCAGGGCAAGCCGGTCGAGGAATTCGATGGCATCGCCTATGTGCGCGAGACCTGGCTGAAAGCCGACCTCGCCATCGTCAAAGCCTGGAAGGCGGATGAGGCGGGCAATCTGGTCTATCGCAAGACCGCGCGCAATTTCAATCCGAACATGGCCACGGCGGGCAAGATCACCATTGCCGAGGTCGAGGAGATCGTCCCGGTTGGCAGTCTCGACCCGGAAAATATCCACACGCCCGGAATCTATGTGGACCGCATCATCAAGAGCACGATCAATGAAAAGCGCATCGAGAAACTGACCGAGCGCAAGAGGGAGACCGCCTGACATGCCCTGGACCCGTGAACAGATGGCGGCCCGCGCCGCGCGTGAATTGCAGGATGGTTTCTACGTCAATCTCGGCATCGGCATCCCGACCCTGGTGGCAAACTACATCCCCGAGGGCGTGAACGTGACGCTGCAGAGCGAGAACGGCCTGCTCGGCATCGGCCCCTTCCCCTATGAGGGCGAGGCCGACCCGGATCTGATCAATGCCGGCAAGCAGACCGTCACCACATTGCCCAGCTCCAGCTTCTTCTCCTCCGCCGACAGTTTCGCGATGATCCGCGGCGGCCATATCGACATGGCGGTACTGGGAGCCATGGAAGTGTCCGACAAAGGCGACATCGCCAACTGGACCATTCCCGGCAAGATGGTGAAGGGCATGGGCGGGGCGATGGATCTGGTCGCCGGGGTCAAGCGCGTCGTCGTGGTGATGGACCATAACGCCAAGGATGGCTCGCCGAAGATCAAGGAAAAATGCGACCTGCCGCTGACCGGCACCGGGGTGGTGGATCTCATCGTCACCGATATCTGCGTGCTGGCCTGCGACAAGATCAATGGTGGGCTGACGCTGGTGGAGCTGGCGGCGGGCATCACCGCCGAAGAGGTGCAGGCCCGCACCGCCGCGCCGGTGAAGGTGGCGGCATGAGCGAGGCTTTCATCTGCGACGCCATCCGCACCCCGATCGGCAAATTCGGCGGCGGGCTGGCCACCACCCGCACGGACGATCTCGCCGCCATCCCCATCGCCGCGCTGATCGCCCGCAACCCCCAGCTCGATGTCGAGGCGATCGACGAGGTGATCTTCGGCTGCGCCAACCAGGCCGGCGAGGATAACCGCGATGTCGCCCGCATGGCCGCCCTGCTCGCCGGGCTGCCGGTAAGCATTCCCGGCACCACCATGAACCGGCTCTGCGCCTCCGGCGCGGATGCGGTCGGCACCGCCGCGCGCGCCATCATCACCGGGCAGATCGATCTCGCTTTCGCCGGCGGGGTGGAGAGCATGAGCCGCGCCCCTTACGTGATGGCGAAATCCGCCACCCCGTTCTCCCGCGACATGAAAATCGAGGACACGGTGGTCGGCTGGCGGCTGGTCAACCCGAAAATGCACCAGATGTACGGCACCGCCTCGATGCCCGAGACCGGCGAGAACGTCGCCCAGCGCTTTGGCGTCACCCGCGCGGAGCAGGATGAATTCGCCCTGCGCTCGCAGCAGCGCGCCGCCGCCGCGCAAGCCAGCGGCTATCTCGCCGCCGAGATCACCCCGGTGATCGTGAAAAGCAAAAAAGGCGAGGTCAGCATCAGCGTCGATGAGCATCCCCGCGCCGAGACCACGCTGGAGGGGCTGGCGAAGCTGAAGCCGATCGTCCGCGCCGATGGCACCGTCACCGCCGGCAATGCCTCGGGCGTGAATGACGGCGCCGCGGCGATGATCATCGCCTCCGAAGCGGCCGCGAGACAACACGGCCTCACCCCCGCGCGCGCATCCTCGGCATGGCGACGGCCGGGTGGAGCCTGATGTGATGGGCATCGGCCCGGTGCCGGCCAGCCGCAAGCTGATGGCGAAACTCGGGCTGACCATCAATGATTTCGATCTGATCGAATTCAACGAGGCCTTCGCCTCGCAGGTCATCGCCTCGCTGCGTCAGCTCGGCGTCAACCCGGCGGCGGAGCATCTCAACCCGCATGGCGGCGGCATCGCGCTGGGCCATCCGCTCGGCTGCTCGGGCGCGCGCCTGGCGATGACGGCGGTGCATGGCATGGAGGTGCGCGGTGCCAAGCGCGCGTTGGTCACCATGTGCATCGGCGTCGGCCAGGGGCTGGCCTTGGCGCTGGAGCGGGTCTGATCACCCCAGCGCCGCCACCGCTTCGCGGACGGATTGGGCGAAAAGCTGGGCCGGCAAGGAGGGCTGCACATCCGTGCGGGTGGTCAGCCCCACCGGCCCCAGCGTCGCGCTGGTATCCGCCGGCAACCTTGCCAGAAACCCATGCGCCAGCTCCTCCGCCACCACCCCTCGGAGATGATCCACACCGCATCCGAGGCGCGCACATAGGCGCGGGCGAAATTGTCGGAGATGGTCTCGATCTCCCCGGCGAACGGCCCCAGCGCATGTGCGGTGAGATAACGCTGCGCGGTCGGGCGGATGATCGAGCCGGGCGGGGGCATCAAAAGCTGGTAATTGGCAATCGCCGCCAAATCGAAGCGCTGCGATTTCAGCAGCGGATGCGCCGGCCGCACCACCAGCGCGATGGCCTCCTCATACAGATGCTCAAAGGCAAAGCCGCGCATCATCTCCGGCTCCGCCATCCGCCCGATCACCAGATCCACCTCCCCCAGCCGCAGCTGGGAGAGCAGATAGCCGTTCGGCCCGGTGACAATGCGCGGCTTCAACCCCAGACCCTGCGCCATGAACCGCGCCGCCGCGCGCGGCAGGATACGCGCCGAGACGGTGGGCAGCGCGCCGATGGAGAACGCCGCCGCCTGATCGTCACGGGCCTGCGCCATCGAGCGCATGCCTTGCTTCAGCGCCGTCAGGCTGGCGCCGGCATAGCGTTGGAACACCTCGCCAAAGCTGGTCAGGCTCAGCTTGCGGCCGGCGCGGTCGAAAAGTTTGACCTGCAATATCTCTTCCAGCTCGGCGATGGTCTTGGACAAGGCCGGCTGGGTCAGCCCCAGCGCCGAAGCCGCCTGGACCACGCTGCCCGTACGCACCACTTCCAGAAACACGCTAAGGTGACGCAGCTTGATGCGGGGGTCGAGCCCTTCGCCACGCAGATTTGGCATATAACCCCCAGGTTATGGTTTATGTGAAATATCTCATTTTACATGAAACTCTGAAAGTATTTTAGTCAATCGCAACGGGGCCACGCGCCCAGGAGGAAACGAAACATGGCATTCACCCAGCTGAATAATGTGCGGCTGCATTGGCGCGAGGCCGGACCGGCCGACGCCCCGGCGATCATTTTCGCCAACTCGCTCGGCACGGATTGCCGGCTTTGGGACGAAATCGCCCATGCCCTCTCTGACCGCTACCGGGTGGTACTGTATGACAAGCGCGGCCACGGCCTCTCGGAAAACGCCCCCGGCCCCTACAGCATTGCGATGCTGGCGGATGACGCGCTGGCGCTGGCGGATCATCTCGGGCTGGCGCGCTTCGCCTTTGTCGGGCTCTCCATCGGCGGCTTGATCGCCCAGCAGATCGCGCTGAAGGCGCCGGAGCGCCTTACCGCCCTGGTCATCTGTGATAGCGCTGCGAAAATCGGCGATGATGCGAGCTGGAATGCCCGCATCAAGGCGGTGACGGAAAACGGCCTGGCCAGCATCGCCGGGCCGGTGATGGAGCGCTGGTTTACCCCCGCCTTCCATGCCGAAAGGCAAGTGGAGCTGCAGGGCTGGATCCAGATGCTGTGCGGCACGCCGAATGACGGCTACGCCGCCGCCTGCGCGGCGCTGCGCGCGGCGGATCTGACCGACAAAATCGCCGCCATCCGCCCCCCGACCCTCGTGGTCTGCGGTGATGGCGACCAATCCACCCCGCCCGCTTTGGTGCAGGCGACGGCGGCGCGCATTCCCGGCGCGCGCTTCGAGCTGATTGAACATTGCAGCCATATCCCCCCGCCGAACAGCCCGCCGCGCTGCTGGCGTTGCTGGCGCGGCATTTCGAGGAGCATTTGAATGCCTGACCCCTCCCCCCGCTACACCCAGGGGATGAAGACGCGCCGCAAGGTGCTGAGCGACAAATATGTGGATGTGGCGGTGGCCAACACCACGCCCTTCAATGCGGATTTCCAGGAGCTGATCACCGAGGCCGCCTGGGGCAATGTCTGGTCGCGCGGCACCATTCCCCTGCGCGAACGCTCGATGCTCACCATCGCGCTGCTGGCGGCCCTTGGCCATCATGACGAGGTGGCGATGCATGTGCGCGCCACCGCCAATACCGGGGCCAGCATGGACGACATCAAGGAGGCGCTGCTGCACGTCGCCATCTATGCCGGCGTGCCCGCCGCCAACCACGCATTCAAGATCGCCGCCCAGGCCTATGCCGAAATGGCGGCGCCAAAGGAGGACAGAAATGCGTAACGCCCCCGCGCCAAACCATAATGGCGGCTTCTACCAGCGCGACCGCGCCTGGCACCCGCCCGCCTTCACGCCGAACTACAAGACCTCGGTGCTGCGCAGCCCGAAACACGCGCTGCTCTCGCTCAACAACACGCTCTCGGAAATGACCGGGCCGGTCTTCGGCCATGCCATGCTGGGCGAGCTGGATAACGACCTGATCCGCAATTACGCCACCACCGGCGATGCGATCGGCCCGCGCATCATCGTGCATGGTCGGGTGCTGGACGAGGATGGCAGGCCGGTGCCGGGCGCACTGCTGGAATATTGGCAGGCCAATGCCGGCGGGCGCTACCGGCACAAGAAGGAGAGCTATCTCGCCGCCATCGACCCGAATTTCGGCGGCTGCGGGCGCTCGATCACGGATGAGGAAGGCCGCTACTGGTTCCGCACCATCAAGCCCGGCGCCTATCCCTGGCCGAACGGGGTGAATGACTGGCGCCCGGCGCATATCCATTTCTCGATCTTCGGCCATGCCTTCGCGCAGCGCCTGATCACCCAGATGTATTTCGAGGGCGACCCGATGATCTGGCAATGCCCGATCGTCATGGGCATCCCCGATAAGGCGGCGGTGGCGCAGCTGGTGGCGGCGCTGGACCGCGAAGCGACCATCCCGATGGACACGCTGGCCTATAAATTCGACATCGTGCTGCGCGGCCGCCGCTCGACGATGTTCGAAAACCGCATGGAAGGAAACTGAGCCATGGTGCAATCGCTGAGCCGGCTGAAAGAAAGCCCGTCCCAGACCGCCGGACCCTATGTGCATATCGGCACCACACCGAATTTCATCGGCATCAACCATGTCTACGCGCAGGATCTGGGCCTGGCCCCCTGCCCGGCCGCGGCCAATGGGCAGCGCATCATCATCACCGGCCAGGTCTTCGATGGCTCCGGGGCGGTGCTGAGGGATGCGCTGCTGGAGCTCTGGCAGGCGGATGCGGACGGGCTCTATCCCAGCCGGGGTGAGCATCGCGGCGCGGCGGACCCCAATTTCCCCGGCTGGTTCCGCCAGCCCGTGGATGGCGTCTCCGGCATTTACCGGTTCGAGACGATCAAGCCCGGCGCCGTGCCCTTCATCGATGGGCGGAAGATGGCGCCGCATGTGACACTCTGGATCGTCGCGCGCGGCATCAATATCGGACTGCATACACGGATGTATTTCCCGGATGAGGCGGCGGCGAACGAGGCCGACCCGATCTTTACCCGCTTCGAGCTGAGGGCGCGGCTGGCGACGCTGGTGGCGGCGCGGGATGGTGAGGAGGATGGCGTGCCGGTCTATCGCTTCGACATCCATTTGCAGGGCGACAAAGAAACGATTTTCTTCGATATCTGACCCCATGACCGCCCTGCCCCTCACCTCTGCCCTGATCGACGATGCTGAGCTGGCCCCGCTCTTCGCCCCCGCGGCGGAGCTGCGGGCCATGCTGGCGTTCGAAACCGCCTTGGCCGCCGCCCAGGCCGAGGCGGGGATGATCTCTGGCGCGGCGGCGCAGGCCATCGCGCAAGCCTGCGCGGAATTCACCCCGGACGAGGCGGCGCTGCGGGCCGGGCTGTTCAAGGATGGGGTGCTCGGGCCAAGCTTTGTCGCAGCGCTACGAAAGACGCTGCCTGTTGAGCACCAAAAGGCGCTGCATCTGGGCGCGACCAGCCAGGATGTGACGGATACGGCTTTGACGATAAGGCTGAAGCCGGTTCTGAGCATCCTCGCGGCGCGGCTGACGGCTTTGATCGCAGCGCTGCAAGATTTGAGCGCGGCGCAGGGCGCGGTGCAACTGATGGGGCAGACCCGGATGCAGGCGGCTCTGCCGATCCTGGCGCGCGACAAGATCGCGAGCTGGGAACAGCCTTTGCACCGGCATCTGGCCCGGCTTGCGGAGCTGGCCCCAAATCTGCTGGTGATCCAGCTCGGCGGGCCGGTGGGCAACCGCGCGGAGCTGGGGGCGGCGGCAGATGCCGTGGCGGCCAGGCTGGCGGCGCGGTTGGGGCTGGGCGATGCGCAATGCTGGCATACGGCGCGGGATAATATCGTGGCGTTCGGCGCGCTGCTGGCGATGATCGCCGGGGCGCTGGGCAAGATCGGCCAGGATGCGGCGATTTTGGCGCAGAGCGAGAATGGGGCGCTGAAGATCGAGGGCGGCGGCGCGTCCTCGGCGATGGCGCATAAGGTGAATCCGGTGACGGCGGAGCATCTGGTGGCGTTGGCGCGCTTTGCCGGCGGACTGGCGGGGACGCTGAACCAGGCGCTGGTGCATGAGAATGAGCGTTCGGGCGCTGCCTGGACGCTGGAATGGCTGGTGCTGCCGCAGCTGGTCTGCGCCACCGGGGCGGCGCTGCAAGCCGGGCTGGGGCTGATTGCGCGGCTGCATTTCATCGACCGGGCCAAGCCCGGCGATGATCGTGCTTGAGATGTAAATGAAGATCCTGGCGCCGGTGATCGTCGTTAAAACTGCACGTCCCTGCCTTTCGCCTGCCATTTACGGCCACTGGATACCCGGCGACTCAACAGGGATATTCAAATGATCAAATCGCGTCTGCCGCGCGGGACCGCCCGCGGCTTCCTTGCCTACGCCGCCGCGGCGCAGAGCGCTCGCCACTCAACCTCAATTGAGGCGATCAGCAAGAGCGCCGCGGCTCACTGAAGGCCAGAGCAACGGCTCCAAAGGTACCCGCGAACTCCTATCCCCCGGCCAAAGGCAGCAGCGCTTATCGCTGATCGAGGTGACGGGCGCTCAACAGCATAAGGCCGTAACAACATAAACGTTGTTAATCAGCAACATTCGTTTTGTTTGATTTCCAAATTGATCCGGCGGAGCAGTGTGTGTGCAGTAACATTGTAACGTTCTGCAACAGATTTGAGCGAGTGATTCTCGTACTTGATCAACCGCATCGCGTCGAGGCACTGCTCATGAGTTAATGACGGGGACGCCCCACATGTTTACCTTTAGCCCTCGCGGCAGCCATGCCGGCGCGGGTCCGCTCACTGATTAAAGTGCGTTCGAATTCGGCCAGAGCGGCCATCATGTGAAAAACCAGTCTGCCACCCGACGAGGTGGTGTCAATATTCTCATTCAGAGAATGAAACCGGACCCCCTTCTCTCCCAGTTGATCGAGCAGCTGGATCAGGTTGACCAGAGACCGGCCTAGCCGGTCGAGACGCCATACGACGAGCTTGTCTCCGGGCCTTAAGGTTCGGAGAGCTCGGTTGAGGTTTGGTCGACTTGCGAGACTTCCCGAGATGCCTTGATCAGAGAAAATTTTCTCACACCCAACGGCTTTCAGAGCGTCGATTTGAAGGCTCAAATTTTGCTCATCCGTTGACACGCGGGCATACCCAATTTTGCTCATTTGCTGTCCCATAATCGAATTAACATTCTCAGGCCTATGGGCGCGTAGTCGAAGAAGAGACCAAGACCAATAGTGACTTGGATATTGACAAAAAGGGGTCCCTTTTCACTAACAATCGAAAGGACAACCCAGATCCAAAAACTTGATGAATCAAGCAAACAATAGAGCTGTCTGCCCTATCTATTGCCACCCTTACACAAGGGACCCCTAATGGTGGCGGTTAGAATGAATATCTTTAGAAAAAGTAAAGAAACTAATCGCTCTTCTAGCTATGTTTGGGAAAAACGTGGGCAGAACTGCTTCATCTGTGTAGGCTTTGCCGCAGTCAGTCGTCCGGGCATCAGAAAGCCATGGGTTGTCATGGTTCCACGCGCGGCTGACGAAAATGGTTTGAGCCCATGGGGCCTCATGGCTGACAATGGAGGCATTCGGAATTTCGCATCAGCCGAAGAGGCCATGAAAGAGGCGGAAGCATATCTCGACATGTTCAGAGACTATCATCAGTCATATTCAGGTGATTATATCGATCTGTCGTGCAAGAATTTTCGTATTTCCGGGGCTGGCACTTAGAAAATCTTACAGATGAAACCGAATGAATCGCGTGTTATCCTGCCTTTTCCAGCGAGCACGCAGGATCGGAGAAAGGTCGCACGCCATCGAATTCTTTGGGGAGGCAAGCTGCTTTTTAGCTATGAGCGGCGAAGTGGTGTTGACTGTTTAGTTGTCGAACTCTCGAAGAGAGGCGCACGTGTTGAGACTGAATGGCTGACGCAAGTTCCAGAAACATTCTATTTCCAGGCAGGAACCCAAGAACCACGGCTTGTACGCCGCGTATGGGTGATGGGAAAAGCCATTGGATTGGAGTTCATTGACTGACCGCGAAGAAGATCAGTGTGATCTTCGAGCCAGACGGCGCAGCCAAAGGCAAGGTAATCCCCCCGTTTTTTAACGGAGCATATTCGTAGAATTTCACCCGGCGCGTTTCAGTTTCTGGGCGGTTGTAACCCCACCATTTTTAACGAGGCCTATGGGCAGACCTCACGCGAGAACAGCCCCCTGACCAATGCCACCGGCATCGCCGCGCGCGAGCCCACGCCGATCAAACGGACTCGTTTGATCGGATAAGGTTGCTCGTTCGAACAGAAGGCTAGAGCGTATTCCCTGCACCAACGTGAACGGAATACGCTCTAGCAGTTTGCTGAAAAACCCCGAAACTTGGTTTTATTTTTTCTGATTTAGCTTTGGGGCCTGGATTTTGGTTCAAGTGATTGAAGTTTCTTGCCGGTTTCTGGACTTTTTTCGTCCAGCGGACAGACTCGTCCCTTATATTGCCACCATTTTTGGAATGCGTACCAGATTATAGGCGATCAGGTTGAGCATGAAGGTGCCGGCGACCCGCGCAACGCCGCGCAGCTTGGTCTTGCGCATCGTGCCGTGCTGCTTGCCCCAGCCGAATATGCACTCGATCATCGCCCGGCGGGTCTGCGACATCGCATAACCGGGATGGCGCGTGGTGCGTCCGTCAATCGCGCTGCGGCGGTGCCTGCCGGTTTTGGTCTCACCGTTGTTTTGTGTGACATGCGGTGTCACGCCGGCGTCGCGCAGATTGGCGACATGATCGGCGGTATCGTAAGCCTTGTCTTCGCCTACGGTGATCCGCCCGGCGGCCGACTTGGCTTTGGCTTTCAACATCGCTTCCGAGGCTTCACGCTCAGCCGTGCCTGTGGCCTGGGTCACTCGGCCACCCACCGCCAAGCCGTGCCGGTTGTCCATCAGCGCGTGCCCCATATACGAAAGCTTTGCCTCCCGCCCAGCGGCCTTGCGGTACAGCCGGCTTTCCGGGTCGGTGGTGCTGGCATGGGTATCGTTCTTACGCTTCTGACCGTGGAAATCCGAACCATCATCGTCGCTGCCATCCTTCGGCCGGAAGCTCTTCTGCGACGCCCACGCCTCGATCAGCGTGCCGTCCACCGAGAAATGCTCATCCGATAGTAGCGGCGTCACCCGCGGGTGGTTCAGCAGCCGGCTCATGAATTTCTGGAATATATCGCCGTTCTGCAGGCGCTCGCGGTTCTTGCTAAACGTGGTCGGGTTCCAGACCGGATCATCCGGGGATAAGCCCACAAACCAGCGGTACAGGAGATTATAATCCAGTTGCTCCATCAACTGCCGTTCCGAGCGAATCCCGTACAGCACCTGGATCAGCAGCGCGCTCAGCAATTGTTCAGGCGGCACCGAGGGCCGGCCTTCCCTGGAATACAGCCAGGCAAAGCTGCGGCTCATCTCATGCAGAACATCCCGCACCAAAGCACGGATCGCTCGCAACGGATGGGTCGCCGGAACCCGTGTTTCTGGTGAAACATACGAAAACATCCCGCCCTGATCTCGAAAAGAACCCCGCACCCCACGCCTCACAAAACCTGCCAGCCAAAGTGAATCACATCATAATCCCGGCCGCCAGGAGTTTTTCAGCAAACTGCTAGGCTAGCGTGCCGAACAGCTTGCCGATCCCGACGGTCGCCGCCATCGCCAGAATGCCCCAGAAGGTGACGCGCAGCGCCGGTTTGAGCACCGGCGCGCCACCAGCCTTGGCGCCGATGGCACCGAGAACGGCAAGGCACAGCAGCGCGCCGAGGCCAATGCCCCCATCAGCCATGGCAGCGCGATGGCGGCCGCGAGAATGAGCGGGACGGCCGCGCCAGCCGAGAAGGTCAGCGCCGACGCCAAAGCCGCCTGGATGGGATTGGCGCTGGTATGTTCGGAGAGGCCCAGCTCGTCCCTGGCATGGGCGCCCAGCGCGTCATGCGCCATGAGCTGGCGGGCCACCTCTTGCGCCAGCGCCACGTCCACGCCGCGCTGTTCATAGATATGCGCGAGCTCCGCCAGCTCGGATGCGTGGTCCGTGGCGAGCTCGTGACGTTCCTTGGCCAAGGCGGCATCTTCCGTATCGGCCTGGGAGCTGACGGAAACATACTCGCCCGCCGCCATCGCCATGGCGCCGGCCACCAGCCCCGCCACACCCGCCACCAGCGCCTCGTGACGCCCGCCGCCAGCGGAGACGACACCGAGTATCAGGCTCGCGGTCGAGATGATGCCATCATTGGCGCCCAGCACCGCGGCGCGCAGCCAGCCGGTCCGCTCGATCAGGTGGTTTTCCGTGTGAACCTTTTGCATGTTGAGACCCTACGCCATTTGCGACCACAGCATAAGCGCGACGCCGCGAACCCATGTTGCGCTAAATCAAGGCGATGGATAGCCCGCGCATGCCATTGCTGCCGCGGGTCATATCGTGAGGTGCGTCCATTGGACCAGGCACATGATAACAGCCGGATGGCAGGCGATGGCGGGCTTGCCAGTTTCGCCAAGCGGGTCCTCATCGTTGCCCTGTTTGCGGCGCTGGCGGTAGCGGCGTGGCGACTGGCCGATCTTGGGCTGTTGCTGTTTGGCGCGGTTCTCATCGCCATCGGTCTGCGCCGGGCCGCCTGCGGGATCGGCAAATGGACCAGGATCGGCCCGGCCGGCGGGTTGGCCGTGGCTGTGCTTGTTTTCCTCGTGGCGCTCGCGGCGGCGCTGAGCTTCTTTGGCACCGTCGCGGCCGGACAATTCGGCGAGCTGGCCCGCCAGGTTCCCCTGGGCAGCAAAATCGCGCTCGACTGGCTGCGCCAGCAGCCTTACGGCCCGTACATCCTGACGCAGGCGCGCGGCATTGCCCCGGCCGACGTCACCGGAATGGCCGGCCGCGCTGCCGCGATCATCGTGCAATCCACGGTGACGACGGCCGGCTACGCCATTCTGGTCTTTCTGGTGGCCATCTATCTGGCGGCGCAGCCGGACCTCTATCGGCGCCTGCTCCTCCGCCTGGTGCCGCCGGGACGGCGCGCGGTCGCGGCAAGGCTGTACGAGCAGACGGGGCAGCTCTTGCTGCGCTGGCTGCTGGGGCAATTCATCGTGATGCTGACGATCGGCATCTTGTCCGGCCTCGGCCTGTGGGCGCTGGGCATCGAGGCGCCGGTTGCCCTGGGGCTGGTTGGCGGGCTGCTCACCTTCATCCCCTATTTCGGCGCGGTGATGGCGGCGGTGCCGGCAACGCTTGTCGCCCTCACCCAATCGCCGCTCGATGCGCTCTGGGTCATCGCCATGTATGCCGGGGTGCATTTCATCGAAGGCAATTTCATCACGCCTTTGGTGCAGGCCGAGGCCACCGCGCTGCCGCCAGTGCTTTCGCTGCTCTCCACGGTCGGCTTCAGCATTCTCTTTGGCATCTCGGCGGTGCTGCTGGCCACGCCGCTCATGCTGCTGGTGCTGGTCATCGTCGAAATCCTCTATGTCGAAACCATCCTCGGCGCGCCGCCGCCGCGGCGCGCGGGCAGTCTTCCCGTGCCGGAAGTGTCTGGCCCATGCTAGGCGCCGCCGGCACCTCCACGCCCCCGATGGCCTGACAACAGCACAAGCCGAGGCGCGCCTGCGCCAGGATGGGCCGAATGAGCTCCCGCAAGACCAGCGCCGCCATTTGCCGCGCATCGCGTGGGATGCGGTGCGCGAACCGATGCTGCAATTGCTGCTCGCGGCGGGGCTCATCTATCTGCTCCTGGGCAGTCTCGCCGAAGCGCTGATCCTGCTCGGCTTCGCCGTGCTCAATGTCGTCATGGTCGTTGTCCAGGAAGCCCGCACGGAATCAGCGCTGGCGGCCCTGCGCGAACTCGCCAGCCCGCACGCGCAGGTATGGCGCGATGGAGAAAAAATCCGCATCCCGGCCCGTCAGCTCGTCGTGGATGATCTCATCGGGCTGGCGGAAGGCGAGCGCGTGCCGGCGGACGCCGTGTTGCTGGACGCTGCCGCCCTCCAGGCGGATGAGGCCTTGCTCACCGGCGAATCTGTTCCCGTCCGCAAGCTCGTTGGCACGCCACCCTTAGCAGACGCCACGCCGGGGGGCGAAGATTCGCCTTTCGTCTGGGCAGGCAGCCTGATCACCGGCGGCAGTGGCATTGCGCGCGTCACCGCCACCGGACCACGCACCGCCATTGGCCGCATCGGCCATTCGCTGAGCAGCGTGGACTCTGCCCCGCCGCCCTTGCAGGTGCAGATGCGCCGGTTGGTCTGGTTGTTCGCGGCGGTCGGCATCGGCGCCTCGGCACTGCTGGCTCTGGCCTACGGGCTGCTGCACGGGCAATGGCTGCAGGCGGTGCTGGCCGGCATCACCCTGGCCATGGCCACGCTGCCGGAGGAATTCCCGCTCGTTCTCACCATCTTTCTGGTGCTGGGGCCTGGCGCATGGCGCGCCAGCACGTGCTGGCGCGCCGCGCCGCCGCCATTGAGGCGTTGGGCACGGCGACGCTGCTCTGCACGGACAAGACCGGCACGCTGACGCAAAACCGCATGTCGGTGGCGTGTCTGGCCGTGGGAGGGGAAATTTTGCAGGTGAACGAGGCCACGGCGACACTGCCGGAAGCCTTCCATGAGGTAGTGGAATTTTCTATCCTGGCCAGCCGGCCGGACCCGTTCGACCCGATGGAGCGGGCGTTCCACCGGCTCGGGCAGCAGGGGCTCGCCAACACGGAACATCTGCACACCGATTGGAGTCTTGTGCATAGCTACCCGTTGCAGCCGGACATGCTGGCAATGTCGCAAGGCTGGCGCGGCGGCGCCGAGGGCGCCCATGTCATCGCCGCCAAGGGGGCGCCGGAGGCCATCGCGGATCTTTGTCATATGAACGAAGCCGAGCTGGAAGCGCTGCGCCGCGATGTCGCGCAGATGGCGGCGGCCGGTCTGCGCGTGTTGGCCGTGGCCAAGGGGTTTCACGCCAAACCAGGCTGGCCAGAGACCCAGCATGATTTTGAGTTCACCTTCCTTGGCCTGGCCGGCCTTGCCGACCCGCTGCGTCCCGGCGTGGCGCAAGCCGTTGCGGCCTGCCGGACGGCTGGCATCAGCATGGCGATGATTACCGGCGACCATCCGGCGACAGCCCTGGCCATCGCCGCTCAGGCCGGCATTGAGACCGGCCGCGTGCTCACCGGCAAGGACATAGCGGGGCTGAACGACGCCGCCTTGCGCAAAGCGGTGGCGCAGACCCGGGTTTTCGCGCGCGTGATGCCGGAGCAGAAATTGCGCCTGGTGCAGGCTTTCGCGGCCAATGGTGAGATCGTCGCCATGACCGGCGACGGCGTGAACGACGCCCCCTCGCTGAAGGCCGCTCATATCGGTGTCGCCATGGGCGGGCGCGGTACGGATGTGGCGCGCGAGGCCGCCTCGCTGGTGTTGCTGGATGATGATTTCACCTCGCTGGTGGCCGCCATCCGCCTTGGCCGGCGGATCGACGCCAATCTGCGCCGCGCCTTTTCCTATATCCTCGCCGTGCATGTGCCGATTGCCGGCATGTCCCTCATTCCCGTGCTGCTGGGCTGGCCGCTGATGCTTGGGCCCGTGCATGTTGTCTTCCTGGAAATGATCATCGATCCGGCTTCATCGATTGTCTTTGAAGCGGAACAGGACGACACCGACAGCATGTCCCGCTCGCCGCGCCGGCCGGGCGCGCCCTTGTTCAACCTGGCCTTGCTCATCGGGGGGCTGCTGCAAGGCGTCGTGGTTTTGGCGGCGTCATTGCTCGTCTTCCTGCTCGGCGCACAAGGCGCGGCCGGAGAGAGCGCCGGCCGCGCCATGGCGTTCATCACGTTGGTGGCGGGAAATCTTGGCCTTGTGGTGAGCAACAGGATGCTCGGCGCCAGGGGGCTTGCGGCACTGCGCCGGCCGAACCCCGCGCTGGGGATTGTCACGGCGGTTGCCGTCGCTGCCTTGGGCGCTGTTATCACGGTACCGCAACTGCGCCATTTATTCGGCTTTTCACCGCTCAGCGCGCGCGATCTCGCCGTCGCGATTTTCGCTGCTGGTGCCTGCCTCGCTGTGAACATGGCGGCCCTCGGTTCGTGGCAGAGATGGCGCCGAGGCTGATGCGCGCCATTGCAGGCGGCTGGAGCGATATCTGTTTATCTTGATGCGAGCGTGTTAAGATAAACACGCGAAATTGCTTGAGAAAACATAAAAGATGCCTGGGTGGAAACCCCTCTCGCTCTGGAGCTTCAGCAATCACACTGGGCTATACGCAATCCTTGATATTATGTGGATGCACGAGCGCTACAGTGACATGTTGTCGCGGCGCGCAACAGATAGAACCGCAAGGCAACCTCTGTGAGGCATGTCAGAGCGAGGAGTTAAGATGAAGCAAATAGTTTCAGATATTTATCTCGCCGAGCGATTCGGTATGAGTGAGGCACCTCTGCTTCAGGGGCCGGTACTCCCATTTCTCCCGCCTATCACATTCGCGAGAATAACCCATCGCCATACATCTCATGGTCGTTCAATTAGTCCGCCCGGGAAAATGCGTTCAGCTTGTAGATCCCGCGTGCAGCCGCAGGTCTTTCTGATCTGCAGTATACAAACGGAGCTTTCATCACGCCGGAAGTAAAGGAGCCGGGGCGCGCCTTCCTGTTCGATCTGGGCGCCGGGCAAACTGTCGGCCTCTTTGACTGAAATCGCGATCAATTGTGAATTCTATGACTAAGCGCACCTTACACGCATTTTTCGCCGCCTGAAGGGGGGGCCAAACTCCCATTGCATGGCCGAAGCCCCTACTTGCCCGCCCGCGAGATCTGCGCTCCTGGAGTCCGCCGGGCGATTCACTTTTCATCAGGCAGAGGCCGGCTTCTGTCATGGTACAGACGCACAAATCCTGACTCGACTCTTCGGCTGAGTTGTGGATTCAGTGTTCTTGTTATGTTCTCTATCTCTCACCTCGCTATTGCCCCCGCCTTTCCGGCATTTCTGCACGCCTGCCCGGCGGTGCATGAGCTGCGCGCGCCGGCGGGAACGGCGGCACATGCGGGGCTGGCGGCGTTGCTGCTGGGACTGGTCTGGGGGCCACGGCCTGTTCTGTGGGTAAGCACTGTGCCGGACTGGTACCCGCCAGGGCTGGCCTGGGCGGGGGTTGATCCGGCCTGTTGCCTGTTTGCCCAGGCGAGGGACGATGCCGAAGCCCTGGGTGCGGCGGAAGTGGCTTTGCGCGGCGGCATGGCGGGGTCGTGGCGTGCGAAGCTCTGTCGCGGTTGGCGGCCAAACGTTTGGCTTTGGCGGCAAAGCAAGGCGGCGGGTTGGGGCTGGTGCTGCGCCACGCCGCCGCCCAAACGCGGGAGGATTCCACCGCCTTTGCCTCGCGCTGGATGGTGCATCCGGCCCCAGGCAGCCCCATGCCCCGGCGTTGCGGGCGGAGCTGCTCTACGCCAAGGGCGCCATGCCGGGGACATATCTGTTTGCGCTGAAGGAGGGATGGGATGCAGAAGCGCCGCTTTCTCTCCCTGGCCTGCGCCGGGCCGGATGATCTGGCCGCCCTGGCGCTGTGGTGCCAGGCTTTTACACCGCTCACCGCGCTTGATCCGCCAGACGGGGTGATGCTGGACATTGCCGGCTGCGCGCATCTGTTTGGCGGGGAGACCGGGCTGCTAGCCCGGCTGGCGGCACGGCTCCCCAATGCCCGCATGGCGGTCGCGGATACCGCCGCCGCCGCCTGGGGGCTGGCGCGCTACGGCAAGCCGGGCAGCCCTGATATTTTGCTCCTGCCACTGGCAGCCCTGCGGCTTGCACCGGAACCCATCGCCCGGCTGCGCCGCATCGGCATTCGCACCATCGGGCAGCTCGCGCGGCTGCCACGGGCCGGGCTGGTGGCGGGCTATGGGCAAGCGCCCGCCTTACGCCTGGCCCAGGCGCTGGGTGAGGCGCCGGAGGTCATCCGCTTCATCACCGCGCCGCCGGAATGGCGCGAAGCGGAGCCGTTTATGGAACCGTTATGGCTGCCCGCACAGTTACAGGCGGCGCTGACCAAGCTGGCGGCCCGGCTCTGCGCGCGCCTGACCGCGGCCACACTGGGCGCAACCGCACTCACCGCCCGGTTTTACCGGGTGGATCGCGCCTGCCCGGCGATCCACCTCGCCTTTGCCGCCCCCTGCCGGGATGAAGCGCAAATCGCCAAATTGCTGATCGAAAAACTGGCGCAGGAGATCGATCCAGGCTTTGGCATCGAGGCGGTTGCCCTGGAGGCCCCACTCACCGAACCGCTGGCCCTGGTGCAACAGGATATGGGCGCCAAACCCCCGGATTATGCCCGCCCCCTGAACACGCTGCTCAACCGTCTGGGTTCCACCCGCATCTGGCGCGTGGCGCCGCATGCCTCGCATATCCCCGAATTCGCCACGGAGCGGGTGACCGTGAAGGCCCAACCCGTGGCGTGGCCCAAGCCGCATCACCCCGCCCGCTGCGTTTACTGAACCCGCCTGTGCTTATCACCGCCATCGCCCCGGTGCCGGATGACCCGCCGGTGCAATTCACCTGGGACGGTAAAACCCACCGGCTGCGCTGGGCGACAGGGCCGGAGCGCATCGCGCGGGATTGGTGGGCGCACCCGCATGACCCCACCCGGCCGGAGGCGGAGAAGATTCGGGATTATTATCAGGTGGAAGATATGGAAGCGGCCCGCTTCTGGCTGTTCCGCGCCGGGCTGCATGAGGGCGTAGCCGTACCGCGCTGGTATCTGCACGGGCTGTTCGCCTGATGTATGCGGAGCTGCTCTGCCAGAGCGCCTTCTCCTTCTTGGAAGGGGCCTCGCATCCGCAAAGCCTGGTGGAGCAGGCGCAAGCGCTGGGGCATGGCGCCATCGGCATTGCCGATCGCAACACAGTGGCCGGGGTGGTGCGCGCTTATGTGGCGGCGAAGGCGGCGGGGCTACGCCTGCTGGCGGGCAGCCGGCTGGTGCTGGAGGATGCGCCGGATCTGGTCTGCTACCCCTCTGACCGTGCCGCCTGGGCGCGGCTCTGCCGGTTGTTGAGCCTGGGCAAAGCCCGCGCGCCCAAGGGCGAATGCCGGCTCCGGTTTGAAGATGTTGTGGCCCATGCCGAGGGGCAGATTTTCATCGCGGTGCCGCCGCCAATACTGGATGATGCGTTCACCGCCTGGCTGCGCCTGGCCTCCGCCAAATTGCGCGGGCAGCTTTATGTCGCGGCATTGCGCCGTTACGCGCCGGATGATCTGGCGCGGCTCACCGCCCTGCAAAATCTCGCGCAAGCCAACGGCCTACATCTCGTCGCGGCGAATGACGTGCTCTATCACAGCCCCGCCATCCGGGAGTTGCAGGATGTGCTGCGCTGCATCCGCCATGGCCGCACCATCGAGCAGGGCGGGCTTTTGCTGGAACCGCATGGCGAGCGGCATCTCAAATCCCCGGCGGAGATGACCCGGCTGTTCCGCAAATTCCCAGAAGCGCTCAGCCGCCAGCAGGAGATTTTGCACCGGCTGCATTTCTCGCTGGACCAGATTTCCTATGAATACCCGGATGAGCCGGTGCCGCCGGGGCTGACACCGGATGAGCATCTGGCCAATCTGGTGCAGGAAGGTGCCACTTGGCGTTACCCCGCTGGCGTGCCGCGGAAAGTACAAAGCTTGCTGGACAAGGAACTCTCCGTCATCGCCCAGCTGGCCTATGCGCGCTATTTCCTCACCGTGCATGACATCGTGCGCCATGCGCGCGTGCATAAAATTCTCTGCCAGGGGCGCGGCTCGGCGGCCAATTCGGCGGTGTGCTACGCGCTCGGCATCACCGCCGTGGACCCTGCCGAGAGCGACCTGCTGTTCGAGCGTTTCGTCTCCGCCGAGCGGGGCGATCCGCCAGATATCGATGTGGATTTCGAGCATGAGCGGCGCGAGGAGGTCATCCAGTACCTCTACACCCGTTATGGCCGCCACCGCGCCGCCATCGCCGCCACGGTGATTCATTACCGCCCGCGCTCGGCCATCCGCGAGGTGGCGAAGGTGCTGGGCCTGCCCGACGCCACCGCCGCGATATTGGCGGCCCAGACCTGGAATCCCGGCGACGAGTTATGGGGGCGGATACGCTGCGCGAGGCCGGGCTGGATCCGGAGGAGCCGCGCCTCAAACGCGCGCTGATCATCGCGCGCGATCTGGTGGGGCTGCCGCGTCATCTCTCCCAGCATGTTGGCGGTTTCGTGCTCACCAAAGGGCGGCTGGATGAGAGCGTACCCATCGGTCCCGCCGCCATGGCGGACCGCAGCTTCATCGAATGGGACAAGGACGACATCGACGCGCTGAAAATGATGAAAGTGGATGTGCTGGCGCTGGGGATGCTTACCTGCATCCGCAAATGCTTTGCGCTGCTCGGCATCCATGATCTGGCGGATATCCCGCCCGAGGACAAAGCTACCTACGAGATGTTGGCCCAAGGTGATTCGATCGGCGTGTTCCAGGTGGAAAGCCGGGCACAAATGAACATGCTGCCGCGCCTGCGCCCGCAAACATTCTACGACCTCGTCATCGAGGTCGCCATCGTCCGACCCGGCCCGATCCAAGGGGATATGGTGCATCCTTACTTACGCCGCCGCCAGGGCAAGGAGGCCGTGAGCTACCCGGCCCGCGCCGGCGGCCAGCCGAATGAACTGGAAGAGATTCTCGGCAAAACCATGGGCGTGCCCTTGTTCCAAGAGCAGGCCATGAAGATCGCCATGGTGGCGGCAAAATTCACGCCCGAGGAAGCCAACGGCTTGCGCCGGACCATGGCAACCTTCCGTAATCTCGGCACCATCGACAAATTCAAAACCATGATGGTCGGGCGCATGGTCGAGCGTGGTTATGAACGAAACTTTGCCGAGGCCTGTTTCCGGCAGATCGAGGGGTTTGGCTCTTACGGGTTTCCCGAGAGCCATGCGGCGAGTTTCGCCAAGCTGGTTTATGTCTCCGCCTGGCTCAAATGCCACCACCCGGCGGCTTTTGCGGCAGCACTCATCAATGCCCAGCCAATGGGGTTCTATGCCCCGGCGCAGATCATCCGCGACGCCCGCGCGCATGGGGTGGAGGTGTTGCCGGTGGATGTGAATGCGTCCGCCTGGGACTGCACATTGGAAGGCGGTGCGCTGCGGCTGGGCTTGCGGCTCGTAGACGGGTTCCAGCAAGGCTGGGCCACGCAACTGGCCGGGCGGCGGTTCACCAGCATCGAAGAGCTGCACCTGCCCAAAGCCGCTTTGGAAGCTTTAGCCGCTTCCGGCGCACTGGGCAGCCTGATTTCTGGCCGCCGCGAGGCGTTATGGCAGGTGGCAGTGCGCCAGACAGGCGCGGCGCTGATCGCCCCATGCGCCGCACCGCAAGCCGAACTGCCCTTGATGAGTGCAGGCGAGGAAGTGGTGGCGGATTATCGCAGCCTTGGCCTCAGCTTGCGCGCTCACCCCTGCGCGCTGCTGCGCGACAGACTGGCGGCAGCCGGTGCCGTGACCTGCATGCAGACCACCCAGGCCCGGAACGGGACAAAGCTGCGCCTGGGCGGGGTGGTGATCGTCCGCCAGCGCCCCGGCACGGCCAAGGGCACGGTGTTCATCACCATTGAGGACGAGACCGGCATCGCCAACCTCATCGTCTGGCCATCGCTGGTGCAAAGCCTGCGGCAAAAAATCCTCGGCGCCACGCTGCTCATCGCAGAAGGGCGGCTGCAACGTTCAGAAGAAGGTGTCACCCACATCACCGTCGAACGCCTGGCCGACCGCTCCGGCTGGATCACCGGCCTCGATGGCCCTGATGCCGCCCCGCCCGCGAACCGTCGCCCCGGCCATCCGCGCCAGGAACGGGTTGTCGGCAAAAGCCGCGATTTTCATTGAGGCAGGCAGAGATAAGGTAACCAAGGGGCCAAGCCCCTGGTTGCGCACCCGCAAGGGGTGCGCTTCTGGGCGATCCGCCGAGCGGCTCATTCCTCATCCACCTGCACCAGATCGCCCACGGTAACGTCGAGCACCCGCGCCAATTCATATAGCGTGATCACGGTCGGATTCCGCCGCCCCCGCTCCAAGCTGCTCAAATATTGCTGGCTGACACCCGAACGCGCTTCAACCTCTTCCTGCGTCAGGCCCCTGGCCTTGCGCAGCCGGGCAAAATTCCGTCCCACCAATTGCCGCATATCCATGCGGCATGCATTGCCCGCTTACACACTTTAAGTTTATAAACTATAATATGTATTTCATGCGGAGTGTGGTAAGAACATGTGCGAGGACGGATTCTCCGAACAATGATCATCACCCTATCCTACTTGAATGCATCGATTTCCGCGCGGCCCCGGCTCCACACGACGCCACCGGAACGGTACAGATGATCGGTAGAACGAAACGGGCATAAGCCAATGCATGATATGGAGCAGTCGGCCTGGGATGATATACAACGCTGGGAGATGGCCATGCGGGCCACGACCGGCTTGCTCAAGATTTTCTCTTTCCCCGAATTCTTCGCCGCGGCCGCTGAGCGCCTGGCCCAGCTCCTCGGCGCCGATGGCGTGGCGCTGATCGTTTACGATGAACCAGGGCAGTTACGCTACAAACTGTTCCACGGACTGGAACAGCTCAACCAAACCCCTATCGTCAAATTCAGCTTCTCCGCCAGCCAGGGCACGGTTGGGCGCGCGCTCGCCTCGGGCCGCGCGCTGTTTACGCCTGATTATCCCAACAGCGCGGATGCCATGCTGGATTTCGTGGGGGCGGGGCTGCGCGCCAATCTGGTTGTGCCACTGCCTGGCCCGGCCGGCTTCAGCGGCGCCATCGCAATTGCCTGGCTGCACCGGCAGCCAGCGCCACCCAACGCCACAAGCCTTGCCATTGCCGAGATGTTCGCCGCCCTTACCGGCTCAGCCGTCTATCGTGAGGCTTTAGAGGCGCAGCTTGAGACCCTCTCCCTCACGGATCCGCTGACAGGTTTGCCAAACCGGCGCACATTCATGCTGCGCCTCGTCAACGCGCAAAAGCGCGCCTGCCGCAGCCAGTCCCTCATGGCGCTCGCCGTGATCGATCTGGATGGCTTCAAAATCATCAATGACGAACTCGGCCATGCCGCAGGAGATCAACGGCTGCTCCTGGCGGCCAGCGCGATCCAAAGCATCGTCCGTGACATCGACATGGTCGCGCGATTTGGCGGGGACGAGTTTGTCGTCATCCTGGAGGATCTACGTTCCTCCCAGGAAATTCTTTCGATCCTGAACCGTATCGTCGGCGCCGTTCTCGAAGGCTGCAATAGCAACGATGAACGATACAAAATAACCGCCAGCCTCGGCGCCACCATCTATCCGCTGGATTTTTCGGAACCGGAGATTTTGCTCAAACATGCGGATGAGGCGATGTATCTCTCCAAGCGCAAGGGCGGCAATCAGGTTACTTTGCTCCCCCGCGATCTGGTTTCTCCTTCGCGATAAACTGCCGCCAGAGGCCAGCACCACCCGCCGACGCCGTAATACGAGACTGCGTGAATAAGGGCCGTATGCGCCCTTCACATCTCGGAGCGATGACGCCCAACGCCCCAATGTCTCTTCAGCAGATGCATCGCCACTTATCAGAGCCTGTATCACGGTTGCCCATTGATTGAGAACTCGCAATAAAATGCAACTGTAGTGCTAGAGCGCCGCCAGGGGAGTAAACCACAGAAAGGGAGCAGGCGCCGTGCGCGCTTATCTGCGGTCGCCGCCCAAACTCATGGTCAGCTCCAGCCCGCCATTGCGCAACTGATCGCGGACTTGGGTAGCGCGCGCCGCGGTCAGCCGCGTGATCGGCCCTGATACCGCGAGCGCGCCGACAAGACGCTGCCCCGCCCCGAAGACCGGCATCGCGAGCGCGGCGGTATGGGGGTCGGTAATGCCGCCGCTGTAAACCGGCGGATCCAGTTCGGCCGCGCTGCCGGGCCCCGCCGCATATTCGCGCAAAACTTGGGAGATCGCGGATTGATCCATCGGCCGGATATCGCCGGGCTGCACATGCATGCGCAGGCTGTGCATCGAGTCGACCCGATAGAGACAGAGTCTGCTCTTGCCATGAGGCACATAGAAAGAGGCCGTCTCACCTATCCCGGCAACCAGCCGTTCCAGGATCGGCATCACGAATTGTTCGATGTCCAGGGAGTGCTGGTAGACGGCGCCCAGACGCAGCGCTTCCGCGCCCAAACGATAACGGCCGCCCGGCAGCCGCACAACCAGGCCGAACCGTTCGAGCGACACCGCCAAACGCATGATCGTGCTTTTGACGAGCCCGGTACGCGCGGCCAGCTCCGCCAGCTCCACCGCACCGTCGCCCTTCTGGAACGCCGTCAGTATTGTCAGCACCCTGTCTGCCGCGGCAACGCCCGATACCGCCGCGGTCTCCTGATCCTTATCCATCGCCTTCAATCGCGCCCTTGACGCTCAGCCGTTCCGGCGCCCGCTTGGGTTCGTCACGTCGCCCGAAAATTATCATCAGCTATGGCTGTATAAGCGCTGGCCCGGCACCGCAAGCCCCGCCTTCAAGATCGTCCCGGTCTGCGATTCCGTGATGAACAGCTCGCGCCGCGCCGAGCCGCCGAAGGCAAGATTGGTGGTGGAATAGCCGGCGCTGGAGACGATCCGTTCCAGCGGCTCAGCCCGTGGCGAGAGGCGCCAGACCGTGCCGAACCCGGTGTGGGCGACCAGCAAATTGCCCTCCTCGTCGAGCGCCAGACCGTCCGGGCCGCCTGGGCCGCCATGGAGATGCGAGAATATGCCGACCTTCGCGACCAGGCCGCTGGCCAGCAGAGGGATACGCCAAATCTGGTTGGCGCGGGTCACGGCGACAAGCAGATAATCCATATTCGGCCCGATAACGATACCGTTGGGGCTTGGTATCGTGCCGATCAGGCATGTCAGCGCCCCGGTAGCGGAGAGTCGATAGACCCTGCCGGTGGGGTCCTGCAAACCGGTCTGGCCCTGATCCGTGAAATAGAGATCGCCATTCGCCGCAAATATGAGATCATTGACCCCTTTGAACCCCTCCGAGCCCACCGTCTCCAGAAGCGGTGTGACCGCGCCGGTTGCTGGATCGACGACGACCAACCCCTGCTTGTAGTCGGTTACAAACAACCTTCCATCCTGGTGGATTTTGAGGCCGTTGGGCCAGCCATCATATTCGGTGACAAGCTCCCACTCGCCGTCGGGCGAGATACGAAAAATGCGACCGAACGGGATGTCCGTCACGTACAGCCAGCCGGCGCGATCGAAGGACGGGCCTTCTAGAAAGGAATCCACCTCTTGTCCCATCCGGTTCGCATCGCTCCAGGCGGTACGCCTGGAGGCGCGAAAGCGGTCGGGCAGCCGGGTGAAAACCGTGGTCTCGGTCCGGTAAGGCGGCGGGAAGAAGCTCATAATCCGCTCTCCTGGTTAAAGCGCAAGATCGTAAACGCGCGAGGCGGTGCCGCCAAACAAGGCGCTCCGCTCGGATCGGGTAAAGCGCTCGGTAAGATGCTTGAACGCGTTCCAGAGCGTGACATAGCCGAACATTCCCTTATCCACTGGAAAATTACTCTCAAACATGCAGCGATCGGGCCCAAACATCTCGATGCAGGCCATGATCGGCGCGCGCCACGCCTCAGCCAGCACCAACGAGGAGGGCGGCACAGGCGCCTCATGAAACCGGTACCCCGCCACGGGCATGCCCAGGCCGCCAAGTTTGAGATAGGTATTTGGCAAGCGCGAAAGCGCCAGCAGCTCCGCCCGCCAGCTTTGGTCCTGCGCCTCGCCCAGCCTGCCGCCGAGATGATCGAGCACGATCGAAACATTCGGAAAGGCGGCGGCCAGTGAAAAAACCTCGGCCAGCTGCGTCTGATAGGCCCAGATATCGAGGGTGAGACCAAGGCGTCCAAGCCATGCCACCCCCTCACGAAACCGCCGGTCCGCCATTCGCCCGGGCGGGGGCAGAATGGGGCTGGAGCGGATCGCAGGGTCGGGGTGCCAGGCGAGCGGGTTGCGGATGCCGCGAAACCGGCCCGCTCCGGCCTGCTGCATGGCCTCCAGAACCGGCGCCACCTGGTCCCCCAGGCACAGATCTGCCCCACCGACGATGGCGGCACAGAGGCGCGGGCCGCCCGCCGCTTGCGCCTGCGCCGCCAATTGCGCGGCAAACGCGACCTCGGCGACGGGCCGGAACGCCTCCGGCCCGTCGGCAGCGTAAAATGACCGGCATTGGACATAGATTGTCGCCGCGACGCCGCCAGCCTGCGTGATATCTTCCCGCAATTCCGCTTCGAGGTAGCGAGACCCCGGGCGGTCCCACAAATGATGATGCGCATCGATGATCGGCGCCTCAAAAGGCAGCGGGGACTCGTCGCGTAAGTCCAGCCATTCCGGCCGGACCGGAATATGCGGGGAGGATGCGGCCGGCGGCCGGTCCGTCATACGGCACAACCCAAACGCTTGAGCGTTGCATCGACCCAGCTTCGGTCCTGCCCGCCGCCGCGGATCTGCGCCATTTGCGCGGTCTCCGCCTTATGCTTCGCGCTGGCGGCGGCGAAAACCGTTTCCGTCTCCTCGAACGGGACGACGACGAGCCCGTCATCATCGCCCAGAATCAGATCGCCCGGCGCGATCACCATGCCGTCGATCGCGATGTTTACATTGATTTCGCCTGGGCCATCCTTGTACGGCCCGCGATGGGTGACACCTGCGGCAAAAATCGGGAAGGTACCGGCCCGGATCGCCGCGAGATCCCGGACCGCGCCATTGATCACGATGCCCGCAAGGCCGCGCGTTTGCGCATGCGCGATCATCAACTCGCCGATCAACGCGTTGGTCAGATCGCCGCCGGCATCCACCACCACGACATCGCCTGGATCCGCCATGTCGAGCGCCTTGTGCAGCATCAGATTATCCCCGGGCCGGGCCTTCACCGTGATCGCCGGCCCGGCCAGCACGCCGCCGGCGTGAAGCGGGCGAAGCCGCGATCCGCCAGCCGCCATACGGCTCATCGCGTCGCTCACATTGGCGACGGGAAGCGCGCGAAACCCCTCGACCGTCTGCGCATCAACCTTGCGGGTCCGTTCACAAATCCGAAAACCTATCGGCATGGCATATCTCCTTTGCTAACTGTTATTGAATGCTAACTGTTATTGAAATTTCCGACGCCTCAGTCCGCAAGCGGCGAACGGCGAACATCGCGGATCGTGGCCAGGGTGATGAGCGCAACCACTGAACCGAACATGACGTAGAGGCTGGGCGCCCAGGAGGCCCCGGTGAGGCCGGCGAGCAGCGTGGAGATGTAGGGCGCCAGGCCGCCGCCCAGGACGATGGCGACATTGAAGCCGGTGGCCATGCCGGTATAGCGCACGCGGGTGGGAAACAGCTCCGGATAAATCGGGTAGGCCGCCCCCTGCACCGCGGCATGCGGAACCGCCAGCAACAACAGCATGAATGCATCCAGGGCAAGATTTTGGTCGTGCATCACGATCATGCTCAGAGGTGTGATGACGAGATAACCCAGAAAACCCAGCACCACGGGCGGCTTGCGGCCGACGCGATCCGAGAGCCATCCCACCAGGGGAATCAGGCCTACCGCGACGAGCTCGACAATCGCGAAGACCCAGGACGCCCAGGCCAGGGGCAATTTCACGACATGCACAAGATAAATGAACAAATACACGCTGGAGAAAAGACCCGTCAGGGTCATGCCAAATGCCAGCCCCATCGTCTGCAGGAGGCCGCCAAGATGTTGCGTCAGCACCGTATGCAAGGGGGCTTTCGCGGTCTCGTGCCGTTCAGCCACCTCAAGGAAATGCGGTGAGTCCGCCAGGCGAAGCCGCGCGTAAAGGCCAACAAACAGCAATGGGAGTGACAGAAAAAACGGAATCCGCCAGCCCCAGCTGAGCAACGCGGCGTGCGAGACCATCGTGCGCACAATCGCAGCGGTAATCGCCGCGCCGGCACCGCCGGCGACAACACCCGCCACATTGATGGAGCCGAAAAAGCCGCGCCGGCCTTCAGGGGCGCATTCCGCAACATAAGTGGCGGCACCGCTCACCTCGCCGCCGGCAAAGAACCCTTGGGCGATTCTGAGCAGCACCAAAAGGATCGGCGCCAACGAGCCGATACGCGCATAAGTCGGAAGAACGCCGACGAGCGCGCTGGTCAGGCCCATGCCAATGATCGTGGCAATCAGCGCATTCTTGCGGCCGTGGCGGTCGCCCAACCAACCGAAGAAAACGGCGCCGATAGGCCTGACCACGAAAGCGAACGCATAAACCAGCAACGCCGAAAGCAGAGACGCCGTGGCGTCCCCGGCCGGAAAAAACAAAGGCGCCAGGGAGATCGCCAGGACCCCGTACACACCAAAATCGTAATACTCCAGGAAGGATCCCATAGCGGCCGCCAGGGATACTCGCCATGGATCGAGACGCACGGCGGATAGGGTGTTTGGCGCCGACGCCTCGGCATGAAATTTACCAGTTTGGGACGAGTCCATGGGGCCTACCTCGATATGTTTTAGTTTTTAAAGTTTCTGAAAATCGTACATTTTGGCTGGATTTTCGACGAGAATACGGAGTCGATCCGTGTCGTTCGGCACGATCTCAGCCAGCCGGTCCAGCCATGCCGCATCATCCGGCTTGGGAGACTGAACCGTGGGATGGGGCCAGTCCGTTCCCCAGAGCAGCCGATCTGGCGCCGCGCGCGCGAGCATCGCCCCGAGTGTGACCGCATCCTCGTAGGCCGGCCCGGCAAAGGGCCGCCCGATATAAGGGCCGGATAATTTCACCCAGGCTTTCTCTGTTTGCATGAGGTCAATGAGCACCCCAAATCCACTATGTCCGGCGCCGCCATGCGCATGCAGATAGGCCATGTGATCGAACACAAGCTGGCAAGGAAGGCGCCTGCAAAGCGGCGCGATCTCGACCAGCTGGTCGGGCGACAGGGCGAGTTGAACATGCCAGCCAAATTCAGCGACTATCCAGGCAAGCTCTTGCAAGTTTGCCAGCCCGACACGTCCCGGCAGGCGCGCATTGATCCGGATGCCGCGTACCCCGCGTGCGTGCATCTCTATAAGCGCGCGCCGCGGGACGGATCCGTCGATCACGGCGACCCCTCTGGCGTAGGCCCCGGCAAGGCCGAGCGCCTCCATCATACAACGATTATCTATGCCATAGAGAGACGGCTGAACAATGATATGCCGCGTGAATCCTAGGCAATTTGCCAACCGCCTATAATCTTCCAGACTCGCATCCGCATGCGGCAGGCTTGCCATCGGATCCGCGGGATAGCGAGACTGGTAGATATGATGATGACAATCGGTCGCCCCGGCCGGTACGGATATCGCCGGTCCGCGCACCGTACCCGACCAGAGCAACATTGTCTGACCCTGCGCATTCATGCTTCGGTTCACCGGTCAGTGACTGATCTCTTCAAGCGCCAGCCCCGTCGATCTCGGGCCCAAAATGGCGATCAGCAAGATTTGCAGCAAGGTCGTGCCGCCGATCAGCACGGCGACGGACAGAACGCCACCGGAGTTGAGAAGATACCCAACGATCAAGCCGGAGAAGGCCGAGGACAGGCGGAGCCAGGACCAGACGAACCCCACGGCGCGCATTCTGAACCGGGTCGGGAATATCTCCGACTGATAGCTGTGGCTGGCAAAAGCCTGGATATTCGCGGCAAGCGTGAACAGCACCCCGCAAGCGATCAACGCTGCTCCCGAGGAAAGTTGCGCGAACAGCAACATGAACGTCATCATCGCCGCCAGGCCGACGCACATGATCCATTTGCGCTCGAAGCGTTCGGCGAATAAGAGCCCGAACAACGGCCCGAACGGATTGGCGATGGCGATGATAAAGGCATATTCTAGACTATGCGTAACGGTGATCCCACGATGCGCAAGCAGCGTCGGCACCCAGGCCGCGAAGCCGTAATAGCTGAATGCGCCAGCGAAGTTAAACAGTGAGAGCATCACGAGCCGGCGCAGATAAGGTGCTCGGAACATCTCACCGTAACTGCCTTTCCCGCTATCGTCCTGCAGGTCGGCGGACGGCAGCGGCAGGACGCGGCCGGTTTCGGCCATGACACGGCGCTCAAGGCCGCTCACGATCTGATCCGCTTCCACGAACCGCCCATGCTTTGCCAGCCAGCGCGGACTCTCAGGCAACCCCAGACGCATGAACCAGACGACAACCGCGCCAGCGGTTCCGATCAAAACAACCCAGCGCCAGCCGTCAAACCCAAAGGGGGAAAGCGGCACCAGGCGCCACGATAACAGCGCGACAAAGGGAACCGCGCAAAACGACACCATCTGTTGAACGGCGAAAGCGCGGCCACGGATATGGCGGGGCATCAATTCCGCGAGGTACGTATCGATCGTGGTAAATTCGATGCCGATGCCGATGCCGCCGAGAAAACGCCAGACATCGAGCGCGAAGCCGGTCTGCTGGAACGCCATCACGGCATTGCAGCCGAGATACCAGAGGAGCGCCCAGGTGAAGACGGCGCGGCGGCCGAAGCGGTCGAGCAACTGGCTGACCATCAGCGTGCCGACCCACAACCCGGCGAAGGTCGCGAACACAAACGTGCCGAAACCAGAGAAGGAAAGCACGCTCAGATGTGATAATATGCCAAGCGATTCCGGCTTGAACAAGCCAGACTTGATCATCCCCGGCGCGACATATCCGATGAAAAATACGTCATAGAATTCAAACCAGCCGCCCAGGGCGATGAGACACACCATGATCCAGATTGTTCGCGACGCTGGCAAACGATCAAGCCGCGCCGCGATACTCGCCGATGCGTCATCTCGCCCGCCGCGGCCAGTCTGGTTATTAACGCCAACCCCAGCCATCGCTGCGGCGGCGGTTATTTTTGTTTTCATATGAACGTCTCCCAATCAGGGTTTTTTGGATGGCATCTTGGTGATGCCTCGCTCTTTTTAGGCGGTAGTAACGGCTTTAAGGTTGAGTACGGAGGGATTCACCGCGAAGCGGGGATCGATGGCTTTTCCATCCAGCGCATCCAGAACGTGCTGCATCGCCATCAAGCCCACCCGGGCGGCGGCGGCATGCGTATTGGCTCCCACATGCGGCGTGACCACGAGGTTGTGCAACGGCCATAGATCACTATCGGCCGGCGGCGGCTCGATCGAAAACGTATCGAGGCCGGCGCCGGCAATTTTTCCTTCGGCAAGCGCGCTGGCCAGCGCCGCCATATCAACCAATTCCCCTCGCGCGGTATTGATCAAAAATGCGTCCCGCTTCATCAGCGCCAGCTGCGAGGGGCCGATCATGCCTCGGGTCGAGGGCGTCAGCGGGCAATGCAGGCTCACATAATCGCTCTGTTGCAAGAGCGCGTCCAGATCGTCCACGAGCGTCAAGCCCGTTATATCCAGCGTCTCCTTCATATCCGCGGAGATTTTAGGATCGAACGCCAGCAGTTTCATGCGCAAAGGCTGCACCAGCGACAGAAGGATGCGGCCAATCATTCCCAGCCCGACAATACCGAGCGTTTTCCCAAACAACTCGGTTCCGATACTTGTCGCCTTATCCCAATGCCCCTGGCGGATCCGGCCATCCAAATACGGGATCGATCGCGATACGCCGAACATCAGCGCCAGCGCATGCTCGGCAACCGATTGTGCGTTCGCGCCAAGGGCCGTCAGCACGGGAATTTGACGTTTTGTGGCGGCGTCGACATCAATTGTATCGACACCGACGCCGTGCTTCACGATGATCTTCAACCGCGACGATGCGGCGATCGCCGCATCGGTGAGGCGGCCCATACGCACGATCACGGCATCAGCCTGCTCCGCCGCCAGGAGGGCAGCGGCTTCATCAGGGGCGGCATACGGTGTCATGGTTATTACCCGCACATTGTGGCGGGCAGCCAGCGCCATCGCGGCTTCGTTCAGGGCCGGACCGGTCACAAGCACGGATCTCATCGGCGTGCAGCCGCCGCGAACGGAATTCTAATGCCGAATGTACAAACAAGCTTCACCGCCGAGACCTCCACTATTTTTTTGAGGGCCGTCGCACGCCATTCACCGCTCGCCCGCCAGCCTCGGCGCCAGTTAAGCAAAAACAGAACGACGTTGCAAATTAAAATAGAACGTCATTCTGAAATATAACAGTGCCTAGTGGATCCGCCTGGTGGTGCCAAGCGAAGCGCTGGCGGCGCGGGAGCGCAGCAGCACGCAAGGCTGCAAGCGGGGCGCTTGAGGAAGAGGTGGGGCGTGGCGCTCCAGCGCCTTCGGCTGGCTGGCTGCATCAACTGCAATGGCTGGGCATTACACTGTACCAGCTCTCCGCCACCTTGGCGGTTGCCTCCGGTCTATGAGCTGCTGCCGGTTTGGATGAACCGCCCCGGCTTTGCCGGAGGCTCCAACTTCCAAGTAGGATGGAGCCTGAGGCGGTACGGGAGTTCGTCGCCGAATTCACCGCCGAGTGGAACCGGCTGGCCGCCGAGAGCAATGCCGACCGGGCGCATGACCAGAGCCGCCTGACCACGATCGAGCGCAAGATTGGCAAGATCATAGAACGAAAAGCTGGGGCCGCATCACCCTATCGTATCATTCCGCTTTCCGAGGTGACGTCGGTGATCATTGACAATGATGCGCCAGATAAGGTGCTGGAGGATTTCAAGCCAAACGAGGTCAGCTTCATCACCGCATGATTTTCCGCTTAGGGAAAACTGCACGCGAAGATAGCGCTTACCCCTTGGAGTTCATGCTTCTTCCGGAGTCACTCGAAAACTTGATCAGTGGCAGATGGTATAAGCCCGGTGTAAGCCGCGCGTGGCCGAATGATTTCGGGATTGCGTCGCTGTTCGAGACCGTGGGCGATCCAACCGATAGAACGGCCCAAGGCAAAGAGACCGAAAGCAGCTCCGAGCGGTAGCCGAAGCTGGCGACGTAGGGCTACAAGCGCAAGATCTATGGAAGGCCGGGCCCCGGTCAGATGTTGCCCGTGATTCATGAGCTCTTCGCAGTCGCGATCGAGGGGCGCCATGGACGACAGCAGATCTGCCGCGCGAACATCTCCAGATGGATACAATCGATGGCCGAAACCGGGAATGTCATCGCCTCGTGCTAATCGCTGGCGTATCTTCGTACCGATTTCATCGGTAGCGTCCGTCAATGTGGTGGACATTCTGGTGTAGCTGAAGTGGCCATCGATCATGCGGCTGCAGTGGAAATCTGGTTTGGTTCAGCGTTGATCAGCGGGGGTGTAAGTTCAGCCATTCCCTCGATCTGCATATACCGGTTTTGTGTCTGCCACTCATCGTTTGCCTCCAGCAGCACGGCACCGATCAGCCGGATGATCGCTGCCTCGTTTGGAAAGATGCCTACGACATCGGCGCGGCGTTTGACCTCTTTGTTCAAGCGTTCCAAGGGGTTGGTGCTGTGGATTTTGGTCCGGTGCTGGGCGGGAAAATCCATGTGCGCCAGCACGTCGATCTCGCTGTCATCGATAAACGTGCCGAGCTTTGGCCACTTGCCGCGGAGCTGATCGGCGACATGGCGCAGGGTCTGGCTGGCATTGGCGCGGTCAGGCTGGATGAACGCCTGGCGCAACGCGGCGGATGCCATGTTCTGCTGGGCCTTCGGGACATAGGACAGCGCGTTCCTCATCCAATGCACCCGACAGCGCTGCCAGGATGCGCCCATGACCCGCCGGATCGCCGCCTTCAGCCCCTCATGGGCATCCGAGATGACCAGCTTAACCCCGTGCAGGCCGCGGCGCACCAAGCTCTTGAGGAAGGTTGCCCAGAAGGTCTCGGCCTCGGACGGACCAATGTGCAGGCCGACGATCTCACGGCGGCCGTCAGTGTTCGCTGCCACGGCGATTATCGCGGCAACCGAGACGATCCGCCCGCCCTCGCGCTGCTTGAGGTAGGTCGCATCCAGCCACAGATACGGCCAGTCACCGGCAAGCGGCCGGTCGAGGAAGGCATTCACCCGCTCGTCAATGTCCTTGCACAGCTTCGAGACCGTGCTCTTGCTGATCCCCGACAGCCCCATCGCTTGCACCAGCTCGTCCACCCGCCGGGTCGAGACGCCGCCGATCCAGGCTTCCTGAATAACCGCGCTCAAGGCCTTCTCCGAGGTCCGGCGGCTCTCCAGGAAGGGCGGGAAGTAGCTGCCTTGCCGCAGCTTGGGGATACGCAGTTGCAGGCTGCCAAGCCGCGTGTCCAGAGCCCGGTCCCGGTAGCCGTTGCGATACGTCGCGCGCTCGCCGCTACGCTCGTACCGCCCGGCACCGATCAGGCCGTCTACATCAGTCTCCATCAGCAATTGCACCACAGCTTCCGCAACGCTGCGCAGAAAATCGCCGTCACCGGCTTTGGCCAGCAGCTCGGCAAGTGGTAATCTCTCCTCGGTCATCGGGTTCTCCAGGCTCCAGGGGGAAGTCTCGCAACTCCACCATAGCCAAATGATCCGATGACCACCTCACGCTACACCGTTACGAGGGATGAAAGTCCACCAACAGCGCGGACACTACCATTTCATCACCTACGACCTCGTCCCAAAGCGCTTCACCGCGAGCGGTGGTCGCCCCATGGCGGCCGCCCGTCAATGCGGCCAATCCCCGACGATGCCGGCTCTCAGGCTTGCTCCGGTCGATACAACGCAACGCGCCGTGAAACTTGATGCGTTCAATTCATGGTCAGCACAAAGAACGAGGGCCCTGCGAATGAGGTCCGCCCCCGGCTATCGATGCCCCAGACGTCTGCGCATTGCTGATGAAGCGGCTTTGCATTCGGCTCTGTGCCGAGCAAGCATCCAGCCAGGATGCGCACAAGATCAATACTACCTTCCGCCAGGCGTTGCTGCGACGTCTGCCACAGTGCAGTTCCGGCATCGTCACTTGCCAGCGTGAAGAGTGTCAACAGCGTCTCTTCTGCACGCCGTTGCCGGAAGTTATCCATCACCGCCGAGAGATAACCGTGAGACGTGGGCGCGGAACGGTCGAACGCAGAGATATCGCATTGCCAGAGGTGCGCCGCCGCCGCCTCAACACTGTGCGTGCGGGCAATCTCCAATGCATTGACGCCTCGAAAGTAAAGGCGCTCGTTTTCGATCAGCGTAATCTCGGACTCCAGAACGGGCAGTCCGAAGTTCAACGTCGCTTTCGCCACTTCCTTGGGCTTACGGCCCTTTTCCTTCCTGTCTCCGAGCCGCTCGACATCTGAGGCAAGGTAGCTGTTGATTTCCGCTGAGATCTGACCCTGGTGAGCTGCTGCCGGTTTGGTGGACAGCGAGTTAAGCTAGCACGGCCTTGGCCTCGAACTCCATGGGGCTGAGATAGCCCAATTTCGAATGCCTGCGTCGTGGGTTATAGAAACGCTCGATATAGTCGAACACATCGGCCCGGGCCTGGTCACGGGTGCGGTAGGTTTTGGCAGCCGTGCGCTCGGTTTTGAGTGAAGAGAAGAAGCTCTCCATTGCCGAGTTGTCCCAGACATTGCCGGCCCGGCTCATTGAGCAGGTAATGCCATTATCAGCCAGCAAGCGTTGGAATTGCTCGCTGGTATATTGCGAGCCCTGATCTGAATGATGAAGTAGCGCGTCGGCCTTGCCGCGGCGCCAGACGGCCATCATCAACGCATCCATGACCAGCGCCGCATCGCGTTCCGCCTTCATCGACCAGCCGACGATGCGCCGGGAGAAGAGGTCAAGAACCACGGCCACATACAGCCAGCCTTCGGCGGTCCAGATATAGGTGAAGTCAGCCAGCCATTTCTGGTTTGGCCGGGCGGCGGCAAACTTCCGATCAAGGATATTATCGGCGATCACCGCACGCTCGCCCTCGTCCTTCGGCTTGGCCCGGCGCTTCGGGCGCGCCCGGAAGCCGTTCTCGCGCATCAGCCGCTCAACCCGGTGCAAGCCGCAGGCCAGGCCTTCTTCGAGCACATCATGCCACACGCGGCGCGCACCATAGGTTCTGTCACTGGCCTTGAAGCTCGTGTCGATCGCCAACGCCAGCTTCCCATCGTACACAGCCCGGTCACAGGCAGGCCGTTTGAGCCAGGCATGGAAGCCGGAACGCGACACCTCAAGAGCCGCACACAGCCAGCTCACCGGCCAGATATGCCGGTGCTTCGCGATGAAGGCAAACTTCACGTCGACTCTCTCGCGAAGAATGCCGCGGCCTTTTTTAGGATGTCACGCTCCGCCTTGAGCTTGGCGACCTCCTTCTTGAGGGCCGCAATCTCAGCCAGATCGGCCCGTTGCTGGCCATGGCCAGGGAACGCCGTCGCAGGCGCCGCCGCCAATTCACGCATCCAGCGCCGCAACACGCTCTCCGCCAGATCCAGGTCACGCGCCGCCTGAGCAACTGATACGCCCCGCTCCGTAACCAGCTTTACAGCCTCGGTTTTGAATTCAGCTCCAAACTTTCGTCTCGCCATATTCGTCCTCCGGTTCATGGGTCACGATCTTATCCTCGTGTCCACCAAACCGGCAGCAGCTCATGGAATTCCACCGAGAATTGACCCGCCTCTTGGTTATGGTTTGGGTTTCAAGATGGGGTCAAGGCCTGATTTTTCTCCTTTCGTTTTTGGTTTTTCTGCACCGAGCTGTGCTTGAACCTGAAGCTGTCATTGCCGGTCTCGAGGATGTGGCAGTGGTGGGTGAGGCGATCGAGGAGGGCGGTGGTCATCTTGGCGTCGCCGAAGACGGCGGACCATTCGCTGAAGCTCAGATTAGTGGTGATAACGACGCTGGTACGCTCGTAGAGCCTGCTGAGCAGGTGGAACAGCAAGGCCCCGCCCGAGGCGCTGAAGGGCAGATAGCCGAGCTCATCGAGGATAACGAGATCGGCATGGATCAGACGGCCGGTGATCTGGCCGCTCCGCCCCTGGGCTTTTTCCTGTTCCAGGGCGTTGACCAGTTCGACGGTTGAGAAGAAGCGGACACGCTTTTTGTGATGCTCGACGGCCTGCACGCCGAGTGCGGTGGCGATGTGGGTCTTGCCGGTGCCCGGCCCGCCGACGAGCACAACATTGTCCGCGGGCTCGATGAAGTCGCAGCGATGCAACTGCCTGACCAGGGCCTCGTTGACCTCGCTGCTGGCGAAGTCGAAGCCGGCGAGGTCGCGGTAGGCCGGGAAGCGCGCCGCCTTGAGCTGGTAAGCCATGGAGCGGACCTCGCGCTCGGCGGTCTCGGCCTTCAGCAGTTGAGAGAGCACCGGGATGGCGGCCTCGAAGGCTGGCGCGCCCTGCTGCGCCAGTTCGTCGACCGCTTGTGCCATGCCGTGCATCTTCAGGCTGCGCAGCATGATGACAAGCGCGCCGGCGGCGGGATCATGACGCATGGCGGGTCTCCTTGGTTTGGCGCAAGCTGTCGTAGCGTTCGACATCGGCCCTGGGCTCATTGGCCAAGCTCAGCGCCTGCGGCGCGGTTACCGCTGGCGGGGTGGCGGGTGTGCCGTCGATCAGCCGGTGGAGCCGGTTGAGGATATGCGTCTTGGCCGGCACGCCATCCTCCAGAGCCAGTTCCACCGCCGCCAGCACCGCCTGCTCGTCATGGTGCAGCACCAGGGCCAGGATCTCCACCATCTCCCGGTCACCGCCGGGGCGGCGCAGAAGAGGCTGTTGCAGCTGTTTGAAGGCATCGGGCAATTCCAGGAAGGGCGCGCCGTTGCGCAAGGCGCCCGGCTTGCGCTGGATCACCGCCAGATAATGCCGCCAGTCATAGATGGTGCGCCCGGGCCATTATGCGTCCGGTCGATGATGCGCGGATGCTCGCAGATGATCTGCCCTTGCGCCGCCACCACCAGCCTGTTGGGATAGACCCGCAGGCTGACCGGCCGGTTGGCGAAAGAGGCCGGTACGCTGTAGCGGTTACGCTCAAAATGGATCAGGCAGGTCGAGGAGACCCGCTTGGTGTGTTCCACGAACCCATCGAACGGCCGCCCCATCGGCATGAGGCTCTCGACCTCGCTCGCCCAGACATCGGCAATACTCCCCGGCTCGCCACCATGCGCGGTTTGCGCCCACAGCTCCCGGCAGCGCTGCTCCAGCCAATCATTGAGGGCGTCGAGGGTCTCAAAGGGCGGCATGGACTGCCACAGCCGGTGGCGGGCATCCTGGACGTTCTTCTCAACCTGCCCCTTCTCCCAACCTGCCGCACGATTGCAGAAATCAGGTTCAAAAAGATAATGGCTGGTCATCGCCTGGAAACGCAGATTGACGCTGCGCTCCTTGCCGCGGCCGACCTTGTCCACGGCAGTGCTCATATTGTCGTAAATGCCGCGCCGCGGCACACCGCCAAGCGCCCGGAAGGCGTGGGTATGCGCGTCAAACAGCATCTCATGTGTCTGCAGCAGATAGGCTCGGATGATGAAGGCGCGGCTGTATGACAGCTTGGTATGCGCCACCTGCAGCTTCAGGCGGACACCCCCGATGACCGCGAAATCCTCGCTCCAATCGAACTGGAACGCTTCGCCTGGCGCAAACGCCAACGGCACGAAAGTGCCACGCCCGGCGGTCTGCTGCAGACGCTGGCACTCCTCCTTCCAGGCTCGGGCAAAGGCCGATACACGGTTGTAGGAGCCGTCATAGCCAAGGCTGACAAGGTCGCCGTACAGCTGCTTCACCGTCCGCCGCTGCTTGCGCGGCCGGCTCGCCTCACGTCGCAGCCATGCCGCCAGCTTCTCCGCGTACGGGTCCAGCTTGCTCGGCCGATCCGGCACCTGAAATCTCGGTTCCACCAGATCAGATCGAAGATATTTGCGGATCGTGTTCCGCGACACCCCAAGCCGCCGGGAAATCTCCCGGATCGGCACATGCTCACGCTTATGCCACCGGCGGATAATGCTCAAAAATGCCATGTCCAACACTCCGTTCGCCCCCGCCAGTTCCAGACGGGGAAACAGTCAAACATGGGTCAAATCTCAGTGGAAAAATCCGGCCTTCCAGGGTCAGATCTCAGCGGAAATCAACATTTCAGAAGCTTCGCCGAAGGCCTCTCCCCCCTGGCCATAGCCAAGCAGCTGAATCAGGCAGCCATCCCAGGTCCAGAAGGGCGTCCCTGGCTGGATACGACTATCCGTGGCCATGCCACACGCGGCACGGGAATTTTAAGGAACGAACTCTATATCGGGCGCATGGTCTGGAACCGTATGCGTTATCTGAAAGACCCAGCTACCGGTAAACGCGTTTCGCGCATGAACCCCAAAGAAGAATGGTCGACGATGGAGGTGCCGAGCTTGAGGATCGTAGACCAAGAGCTATGGGACCAGGTCCAAGGCCGCCTAGCAAATATCCGCGATGCTTCCGGTGCCAATAAGCCCGATCGGCCCAAATTCTGGGAGAAGCGGCGCGCGAAGCATCTCCTGACCAACAAAGTGTTTTGCGCCTGTTGCGGCCATGTCCTGAGCGCCTTTGGCGGCGATTACCTCGCATGCGGCCCGGCCCGTCGGCGCGGCACTTGCTCCAACAGGACCAGCCTCAAGCGGGCCCGATTGGAGAGTGCTGTCATTGAGGCGCTCCGGCACAATCTAATGGATCCAGAGGCTGTCGGTGCCTTCGTGACTGAGTTCACCGCCGAGTGGAATCGTCTGGCTGCCGAGAGCAATGCCAACCGTGTTCAGGAGCAAAACCGCCTTAACGTGATCCAGCGCAAGCTCGATAAAATGTAACCGATGCGAGTCCGCCACCTCGCGGCGCGGTTTGATTTACTGGACAGTATGCCCCTGAATTTGTGTGGGGCGATATTGTGGATAATGACGGTCCTAAAGCCAGACATCAGCACAGTCATGAGGACAATGGCTACCATCGTGTTGAGCTGATCACCGGGCGGCGTCGGCGGCGGGATTGGACGCGGGAGGAGAAGGCGGAGATTCTTGCCGCGAGTGCTGCGCCTGGTGCCGTGGTTACGCAGGTTGCGCGCCGTTATGGGGTGAGCCGGGGCTTACTTTGGACATGGCGTCGCCAGGCGATGAATGATTTGGCGATGGCGGGGGATTTTGTTCCGTTGCGCATTGTGGATGATGTGGCTGGTTGCCCTATGGCTGAACCGGCTGGACCGCCCTCGGCCCGGGATCAAGCCGTGGGATCGATTGAGATAGAGATCGGGCGTACCCGGATCCGGGTGGAAGGCGCGGTTGACCAGGCTGTTTTGCGGCAGGTGCTTGGTCTGATCGGGCCAGCCCGATGATCCTGGGCATTCCGGCCCGGCCGGGGTTAAGGGTGATGGTGGCGTCCAAGCCGGTCGACTTTCGTAAAGGCATGGATGGTCTTGTTGCCCTGGTGGCGCAAGTTTTGGCGGCCGATCCATTTGCGGGCGATGTCTTCGTGTTCCGGGCCAAGCGCGCGGACCGGCTTAAACTGCTGCTTTGGGATGGCACGGGGCTTTGCCTGGTGACCAAACGATTGGAGGCAGGCGGATTTACCTGGCCGCCGGTGCAGGACGGGGCCGTCACACTGAGCCCCGCGCAGATACGCCTGCTGTTTGCTGGCATGGATTGGACGCAGATTGCAGCACGCTCTCCGGCGCTGGTGAGGCCCTCGATCCCGGCGGAAAATTCGCAGAAATTGCTGTAATTTGCTGGCGGCACAGCGGGCCTGTTTGGTAGCTTGCGTGCATGTCGGATGACCAACATTCCCCGCATGATCCAGCGCATCTGCTGGCATTGAATACAGCCCTGCGGGCGGAGAACGAGAACCTCCGGGCCGTTGTGGCGGCTTTGAAGCGGGCCTTGTTTGGTGCACGATCCGAGAAACAAGTTGAGCCCGAGGCCCAGTTACCGCTCGCTTTGGATGACCTTTCCGGCACGCCGGTGGAACTCGCCAAACCGCCAACGCCGGCGAACGCAAACCGGCCGCCGCAGCGAAAGGCGGCGCGCAATATTGGCGGGCTGCCGGTGCATCTGCCGCGGGTGGACATCACGATCGAGCCGGAGCGCAAGGCTTGCCCTTGCTGTCAGGGCAAGCTGCATGTGATCGGCGAGGATGTCAGCGAAATGCTCGACGTGGTTCCGGCAGTGTTACGCGTAAAACGCATTCACCGGCCGCGCTATGGCTGCCGCTCTTGTGAAGGGGCAGTGGTGCAGGCCAAGGCGCCGCCGCGACCGGTCGATGGCGGGCTGCCGACCCCGGCGCTGCTCGTGCATGTGGCGGTGATGAAATTCGCCTGGCACATGCCGCTGAACCGGCAGGCGCAGATGCTGGCCGGCCAGGGGATCATGCTCGACCGCTCGACTTTGGTGCATTGGGTCGCCCGGCTGGCTTGGTGGTGCAAGCCATTGCATGAATTGCTGAGCGCCATCGTTTTGAGCGCGCCAAAACTATTCTGCGATGACACGCCCTTGCCGGTTCAGGATCGCACCCGCAAACGAACGCGCATCGCAAGGATCTGGGCCTATGCGATCGATGACCGCCCCTGGGGCGGAGCACTGCCGCCGGCGGTGGTGTATTTATATGCAGAGGATCGCAAAGGTCAGCATGTCGAGGAACATCTCGCGGGCAAAGCTTGCGTGCTGCAGGTTGACGGCTATGCCGGATATAATCGGTTGACCCGGCGCGGCCGTGCCGGCGGCCCTGTGACGCTGGCTTTTTGCCTGGCACATGCACGGCGAAAGTTTTTTGAGGTGCATAAGGCAACGGATTGTCCGGTCGCCGCCGAAGCGTTGCTGCGCATTGCTGAAATCTACCGCATCGAGAAGCGTATCCGCGGCACCAGCCCCGAAGCACGCGTGGCCGTGCGCCAGGCGGAAACCCTGCCGCTGTTCGAGACGTTCAAGCCTTGGCTGCTCGACAGGCTGGCGGAAACTTCGGCCAAATCCACGCTGGCCAAGGCGATCCGCTACACGCTGGGTCATTGGGCCGGGCTGTGCGTGTTCCTGAACGATGGCCGGGTGGAGGTGGACAGCAACATCGTTGAGCGCAGCATCAGGCCCATTGCCTTGGGCAGAAAAAATTCTCTCTTCGCCGGCAGCGCCGGCGGCGGTGAGAGCTGGGCGATATTGGCCTCTCTCATCAACACGGCAAAATTGCACGATCTCGATCCGCAGACCTATCTCACCGATGTGCTGGAGCGGATGGTCTCGGGCACGACGAAGGCAAATGCGTTGGGCGAATTATTGCCGTGGAACTGGAAGGCGGCGCAGACCCAAAAGGCCATTGCGGCATGAGGCAGGCTGGCACCCGAACCGCGCAGGCTGACAGTGCGATGGATATGGAAATGCTCGACGCCTGGCTGGAGAAACAGAACCGCGTCATCGATGGCGTCTCGATGCTCGACGGCTATCTCGCCGCCATTGTCGTTGGTCCCTCCTCGATCTCCCCAGATGAATGGTTCTTTGATCTGCTTGGACCCAAGGGCAATATCGCCACCGCGCATAGCAAAACACTCAAGGCCATTATGGCGATCGTCGCCAGGCATAACGCCATCAGCGAAACCCTCTCGACCGCGCCACAAACATACGCACCAATCTTCCAACGCACCGACGCCGGCGTCGTATTCGCCGGACCATGGTGCCTGGGATTTGCCCATGCCATGAAGCTGCGATGGAGCGCCTGGGCGCCGCTGCGCGAGGCACGCGGTATCGAATGCGGCCTCATGTTACCGATCATGCTCTATTGTGCCGACCAGATCGGCGCGCCAATCAACCCACCGCCAAACGGCATCAATACAAAAGACTACCTCAAAACCGCCTACCACGACATCCCGCTCGTTATCCCCGCAATCAGAGAATTCTGGATGCCACAGCGCGTCGCCGAAGCCTCACGGTAGATCACAGCATAGCCCGTGGGGGGCTCACATCGGTTACGATAAAATCGTCGAGGCCATCATGGATGGGTTCCGCAGCGACGAGCTTAAACAGCAATTGGACGATCTTTCCCAACAGAAGGCGTCGTTGCAGGAGCGCCTCGCCGCCCCAGCAGCACCAGCGCCTGCGATCCACCCGAACCTGGCTGGGCTGTATCGGCAACGGGTTGCCGCATTACACACCGAACTCGCTGCGGCCAACGGCAGCAATAACGCTTCCCTGGAAGCCATGCGCGATCTGATTGAGCGGATAGAGGTCGGTCCAGCTCCCAAAGATGGCGAGCCGCAAATCATCCTGACCGGCGCACTGGCCTCGATGGTTCGTCTCGGCCTACCTCCCACCCCAACAAAAACAACGCCCTCTGCGCGTAGCACTGAGGGCGTTCCTGACTTGTTCATGAGTTCGGTATTGGTGGTTGCGGGACCTGGATTTGAACCAGGGACCTTCAGGTTATGAGCCTGACGAGCTACCGGGCTGCTCCACCCCGCGTCACCGAGTAAAAAACCGCCCTTGGTGTCCCTTGGGCGGTTTTTTTATTTTTGTATTGATAGGCTGGAAGACCTGGCGGCGACCTACTCTCCCGTGCCTTAAGACACAGTACCATTGGCGCTGGGGATTTTCACGTCCGAGTTCGGGATGGGATCGGGTGTAGGCTCCCCGCCAGAGCCACCAGGTCGTCCAGCCTATCAATATATGCTGTCTGGTTGAGGTTTTGGTGTGTGTGATCTCGTTTGCTTTTCATATCAGCGTATCGTCCGGATGGATGATTGCTGCTTATGGGGTTGGTGAGACGATGTTGAACTCTATCGGGTGATTAGTACCGGTTAGCTTCGCACATTACTGCGCTTCCACACCCGGCCTATTAACGTGGTGGTCTACCACGACCCTCAGGGAGGCCTAGTTTTGAGGTAAGTTTCCCGCTTAGATGCTTTCAGCGGTTATCTTTTCCGTACTTAGCTACCCGGCTATGCCGCTGGCGCGACAACCGGTACACCAGAGGTACGTCCATCCCGGTCCTCTCGTACTAGGGACAGATCCTCTCAAGCCTCCAACACCCACGGCAGATAGGGACCGAACTGTCTCACGACGTTCTAAACCCAGCTCACGTACCACTTTAATCGGCGAACAGCCGAACCCTTGGGACCTGCTCCAGCCCCAGGATGTGATGAGCCGACATCGAGGTGCCAAACCTCCCCGTCGATGTGGACTCTTGGGGGAGATCAGCCTGTTATCCCTAGAGTACCTTTTATCCGTTGAGCGATGGCCCTTCCATGCGGAACCACCGGATCACTATGGCCGACTTTCGTCTCTGCTCGAGCTGTCACTCTCGCAGTCAGGCGGGCTTATGCCATTGCACTCAACAGCCGATGTCCGACCGGCTTGAGCCCACCATCGCGCGCCTCCGTTACTTTTTGGGAGGCGACCGCCCCAGTCAAACTGCCCACCATGCAGGGTCCCGATCCCGGATAACGGGATTCGGTTAGATATCAGAAGAGTTCAGGGCGGTATTTCAAGGTTGGCTCCACCGAAGCTAGCGCCTCGGGTTCAATGCCTCCCGCCTATCCTACACAGCACTCTCCTAATACCACTGCAAAGTTGCAGTAAAGGTTCATAGGGTCTTTCCGTCTGACCGCGGGTACCCCGCATCTTCACGGGGAATTCAATTTCGCTGAGCCTACGCTGGAGACAGTGGGGAAGTCGTTACGCCATTCGTGCAGGTCGGAACTTACCCGACAAGGAATTTCGCTACCTTAGGACCGTTATAGTTACGGCCGCCGTTTACCGGGGCTTCAATTCAGTGCTTGCACACCTCCTCTTAACCTTCCGGCACCGGGCAGGCGTCAGACCGTATACGTCGTCTCTCGACTTCGCACAGCCCTGTGTTTTTACTAAACAGTCGCTACCCCCTCTTTTGTGCCACCCAATCATGGTTGCCCACAATTGGGTCTCGCTTATCCCGAAGTTACGCGAGTAATTTGCCTAGTTCCTTCAGCATAGTTCTCTCAAGCGCCTTGGTATACTCTACCAGTCCACCTGTGTCGGTTTAGGGTACGGTCTATATGCTAGAGCTATTTCCTGGAATGCTTAAAAAGCCAGATCAATCCAATAAGACCTGACAACATCTCGCATTCGTCACTTCTAGCAGGCACAGGAATATTCACCTGTTTCCCATCGACTACGGCTTTCGCCCTCGCCTTAGGAGCCGGCTCACCCTGCGCGGATTAACCTTGCGCAGGAACCCTTGGACTTACGGCGACAGTGTTTCTCACACTGTTTGTCGCTACTCATGTCAGCATTCGCACTTCTGATACCTCCAGGACCGGTCACCCGTATCCCTTCGCAGGCCTACAGAACGCTCCGCTACCGCGTGATAAATCACGCCCACAGCTTCGGTATATGGCTTGAGCCCCGTTACATTTTCGGCGCAGGATTTCTATTAGACCAGTGAGCTATTACGCTTTCTTTAAAGGATGGCTGCTTCTAAGCCAACCTCCTGGTTGTTTTGGAATTCCCACATCCTTTCCCACTTAGCCATAATTTGGGGACCTTAGCTGGTGGTCTGGGCTGTTTCCCTCTCGACGATGGACCTTAGCACCCACCGTCTGTCTGCCGTACAAGTCTCCTGGGTATTCGGAGTTTGGTTAGGTTTGGTAAGTCTTTGGGACCCCCTAGCCCATCCAGTGCTCTACCCCCCAGGGCATACATACGACGATCTACCTCAATAGATTTCGCGGAGAACCAGCTATCTCCAAGTTTGATTGGCCTTTCACCCCTAGCCACAGCTCATCCCCGACTTTTTCAACAGGCGTGGGTTCGGCCCTCCAGTGGGTGTTACCCCACCTTCAGCCTGGCCATGGCTAGATCACTTGGTTTCGGGTCTTCTGCCCGCGACTGAATGCCCTATTCAGACTCGCTTTCGCTGCGCCTACGTCTAACGACTTAAGCTTGCCGCGAACAGAAACTCGCTGACCCATTATACAAAAGGTACGCCGTCACACCAAAAGGTGCTCCGACTGCTTGTAGGCATCCGGTTTCAGGTCTATTTCACTCCCCTTGTCGGGGTGCTTTTCACCTTTCCCTCACGGTACTTGTTCACTATCGGTCACCAGGGAGTATTTAGGCTTGGAGGATGGTCCCCCCATGTTCAGACAGGGTTTCACGTGCCCCGCCTTACTCAAGTCCTCAAATGTTGTCTTCGCATACGGGGCTATCACCCATATTGCCGGACTTTCCAGACCGTTCTGCTAACGTCATTTGAGGCACTGGCCTGCTCCGCGTTCGCTCGCCACTACTAGCGGAATCTCAATTGATGTCTTTTCCTCCAGGTACTGAGATGTTTCAGTTCCCCGGGTTTGCCTCTCTACCCTATGTATTCAGATAGAGATCTCCTTGCGGAGGGGTTTCCCCATTCGGATATCTTTGGATCAAAACCTGCTCGCGGTTCCCCAAAGCTTTACGCAGCGTGCCACGTCCTTCATCGCCTCCTGGTGCCAAGGCATCCACCGAATGCCCTTTTGTCGTTCAATTCGTTCTCACCACACGTCATCGCATTGAACACACAATAACGCGCTACCCACCATAAACAGGAACCATCCATCGGCGTTCCGGCTCACCCTCCGCTCTTTCAGCTCCACCGCTAGGTACGGCAAAAACCAAAATCGCTTCATCGAGCAAACCCAACGTCCAACAGCGTTTGACTGTTAGGCAGATGAGATCACACATGCACTGAACACTCGAACCATCTTGTGTCTCGCTTCCGGCTTTCACCGTCCACGGGTCAGACAACCCAACACAAGAAGCCCGGACCGATCCTCAAGGCCAAAGCCCCAAAAACCAATGCGCGCATCCAGATGCACCAAAACCTATTCACCATGACAAAGAACAAATTCGTTCCCGACATTGCAGCTGGGAACAAACATCCAAGCCTCTTCGCCTTGACCTTTTCAGGAACAAGGTAAATCAGCTCGAAACTCGTGCTTACCTGTAACAGACATCCGCGCAAGGCCACTCAAGGCCCTACACCCAAAACCAACCAAAATCTGGTGGAGATGGACGGAATCGAACCGACGACCCCCTGCTTGCAAAGCAGGTGCTCTACCAATTGAGCTACATCCCCAGCAAGTTAAACTGGCCTGGCCGATTCAGACTTCGCAGCAAGCTGCTTCGTCATCGGCAGGCATGGCATCCTCACGAACACCACCACCAATCATGGTGGGCCAGGGAGGACTTGAACCTCCGACCCCACGCTTATCAAGCGTGTGCTCTAACCAACTGAGCTACTAGCCCGAGATCTAAAGTCCGCATCGGTTGATATCGACCCAAAGGCCGACATCGCCGCTGTTACAGGAAAGGGATACGTTGATGGCGCTTCATGACAACATCCGGACAGGATGTGTTGCCTAGATCATCCGATCCAGGTCTTTTTTTCAGGAAAATCCCAAATCAGTCAGCCAAAGCCAACCAATGCTCAGGATCATATCCTTGAAAGGAGGTGATCCAGCCGCAGGTTCCCCTACGGCTACCTTGTTACGACTTCACCCCAGTCTCTGACCCGACCGTGGTAGGCTACCTCCTTGCGGTTAGCGCACCTACTTAAGGTCAAACCAAATCCCATGGTGTGACGGGCGGTGTGTACAAGGCCCGGGAACGTATTCACCGTGGCATGCTGATCCACGATTACTAGCGATTCCACCTTCATGTACTCGAGTTGCAGAGTACAATCTGAACTGAGATGGCTTTTAGAGATCAGCACGGTATCACTACCTAGCTTCCCACTGTCACCACCATTGTAGCACGTGTGTAGCCCAGGACATAAGGGCCATGAGGACTTGACGTCATCCCCACCTTCCTCCGGCTTGTCACCGGCAGTTCCTCTAGAGTGCCCAACTAAATGATGGCAACTAAAGGCAAGGGTTGCGCTCGTTGCGGGACTTAACCCAACATCTCACGACACGAGCTGACGACAGCCATGCAGCACCTGTGCGGAAGGTCCCTTGCGGGAAAAGTACATCTCTGTACCGGTCCTCCCCATGTCAAATCCTGGTAAGGTTCTGCGCGTTGCTTCGAATTAAACCACATGCTCCACCGCTTGTGCGGGCCCCCGTCAATTCCTTTGAGTTTCAACCTTGCGGCCGTACTCCCCAGGCGGTGTGCTTATCGCGTTAGCTACGACACTGAGAAACTAAGTTCCCCAACATCCAGCACACATCGTTTACAGCGTGGACTACCAGGGTATCTAATCCTGTTTGCTCCCCACGCTTTCGCGCCTCAGCGTCAGTTAAGGACCAGGTTGCCGCCTTCGCCACCGGTGTTCTTTCCAATATCTACGAATTTCACCTCTACACTGGAAATTCCACAACCCTCTTCCTCACTCTAGCTTGCACGTATCAAAAGCAGTCCCCAGGTTGAGCCCAGGAATTTCACTTCTGACTGTACATGCCGCCTACGCGCCCTTTACGCCCAGTCATTCCGAGCAACGCTAGCCCCCTTCGTATTACCGCGGCTGCTGGCACGAAGTTAGCCGGGGCTTATTCTGCAGGTACCGTCATCATCGTCCCTGCCAAAAGTGCTTTACAATCCGAAGACCTTCTTCACACACGCGGCATTGCTGGATCAGGCTTGCGCCCATTGTCCAATATTCCCCACTGCTGCCTCCCGTAGGAGTTTGGGCCGTGTCTCAGTCCCAATGTGGCTGATCATCCTCTCAGACCAGCTACTGATCGTCGCCTTGGTAGGCCTTTACCCCACCAACAAGCTAATCAGACGCAGGCTCCTCCCAAGGCGACTTGCGCCTTTGACCCTCAGGTATCATGCGGTATTAGCAGCAGTTTCCCGCTGTTGTCCCCCACCCTGGGATAGATTCCTACGTGTTACTCACCCGTCCGCCGCTGCCATTGCTGACCGCGCGACTTGCATGTGTTAAGCATGCCGCCAGCGTTCGCTCTGAGCCAGGATCAAACTCTCAAGTTCATCCTACCCAGCGCCTAACCGGCACTAAATATAAATGAAAAAAGCCCTGCTCAAACATGTCGTCTCTCAGTCAAAGACCAAGAATATTCGAAGCGTTTCTGTACGTAATTTCAAAAGAAATACTCCAGCCACGCTTCCATAACGACAGAGGCAAAAACAGAAACTTAATCCCGCCCCTCATATCATCACCCAGATGAACCAAATCACCCAGCAGAGATCAGTAAACCAATCCCCAGAAACGCCACCAGCGTATCCCTTCCCAGCCTATGCAATTGTCAAAGAGCTAGATCAAAAACAACGCGGCGGAGTTTATCCCGCCGCGAAGGCATCCAATCTAACCGCTCAAGTTCCGAAGATCAAGTCTGCAGACCGCAGCGGTGGACGGGCTTCTATTCCACCCTTCGAAGGCCGTCAACTCGACCAGGCAAAGTTTTTCAAGAAAATTGAATATTTGTTCTAATATATTGATTTAATTGAATTTTATCTGAACTTCTCATGCCGGACGGCATTTCCAGCCCTGATACCATTCGACGAAGCGGGGGATCCCCTCATCCAACCGGGTGGTGGGCACGTAGCCGCAAAGCGCGTTCAGGGCGGAGATATCCGCGCAGGTTTCAACCGGGTCCGCCGCCGGTTTTGGCTGGCTGACCGTGATCGCCTCCCGGCCGAGATGGGTTTCCAGCAGGGCCACCAGGTCACGCACATATTCGGCGCGGTGATTGCCGATGTTGAAAACGCGGTGGCGCTGCTCACCGGCCGGCGGGTGATCGAACACCCCCATGATCCCGGTGATGATGTCGTCGATATAGGTGAAATCCCGCTTCAGGGCGCCTTCATCATAGAGGGTGATGGGCCGTCCGGCGATGATCGCCTCGGCGAAGCCGAAATAGGCCATGTCCGGCCGGCCCCAGGGGCCATAGACGGTGAAGAAGCGCAAGCCGGTCTGCTTCAGCCCGAAGAGATGGGTATAGGAGGCGCTCATCAGCTCGTCGGCGCGCTTTGTCGCGGCATAGAGGGAGGAGGGCTGGTCGGCACGCTCGCACTCGGAATAGGGCAGGGTGGAGCCGGTTCCGTACACGGAGGACGAGCTGGCATAGATGAGATGCTTCACGCTACTCGTCCGCCGGGCCAGCTCCAGGATGGAGAGATGCCCGGTGAGGTTGGCGGAGGCGTAGGCGAACGGGTTTTCCAGCGAGTAGCGCACCCCGGCCTGGGCGGCGACATGGAAGATGACCTCCACCCCGTCGCCCAGCTTCAGCAGGGCGTCATGGTCGGCGATGTCCAGCTGGTGGAAGCTGAAACCCTGGCCCAGCCGCGCCAGCCGGGCCTGTTTCAGCCTTATGTCATAATAGGGGTTGAGATCGTCCACCCCGACCACATCGATGCCGCGGCCCAGCAGCTTCTCGCAGATATGGAAACCGATGAAGCCCGCCGCACCGGTGACCAGCGCTTTCATTGGCGCACCAGCCGGTCTTCCATCAATGTCAGGATCGCATGGCCGAGGGCAATGTGACATTCCTGGATGCGCGCCGTCTCGGTATCCGGCACCACGATCGCCAGATCGCACAAGGGCAGGGCAGGGCCGCCATCACCGCCGAGCAGGCCAACTGAGATGATGCCCATCTCCTTGGCCTTTTTGACGGCGCCCAGCACATTCGCGGATTTGCCCGAGGTGGTGATGCCGAACAGCACGTCGCCGGCGCGGCCCAGCCCTTCCAGCGGGCGGGAGAACATTTCATCGATGCCGAAATCGTTCACCGCCGCCGTCACCGCCGAGGTGTCGAGGGCGAGCGTAATCGCCGGCCAGCTGGCACGCGGCACCGCGCCGCGCAGGCGGATCACCAGCTCGGTTGCCAGATGCTGGGCGTCCGCCGCCGAGCCGCCATTGCCGCAGAAGATCAGCTTGCCGCCCTGGCGCAGCGCCCGCTCGCACGCATCCACAATCGCCAGCACCGGCTCGGCTTGCTCGGCCAAAGCCAGTTTCAGCTCGGCACCCCGGCGCAGCATGGCGGCATATCGGGCTTTTTCGTCGGTCTGCATGGGCCAGAGTCACTCCACGATGTCGGTGCGGGGTTTATACGCCAGCCCGTAAAAAGCTTACAGCCGCCCGGCGTACCGGGCGGCTGCAACAAGACACTTCAAAAGCGGCGGAAGATCAGTGCGCGGTCCAGCCGCCATCGATGGAGATCGGCGTGCCGGTGATGGTGGCAGCACCATCGGAGGCCAGGAATACCGCCAGCGCGCCGATTTCCTCCGGGGTGGAGAATTTCAGCATCGGCTGGGTTTCCTGCAGCATCTTCTTCTTCTCGGTATCGACATCGGTGCCGGCATCCTTGGCGCGGTCCTCAAGCTGCTTCTGCACCAGCGGGGTCAGCACCCAGCCCGGGCAGATGGCGTTGACGGTGATGCCGTCATTGGCCGTCTCGATCGCGGCGACCTTGGTGGCGCCGACAACACCATGCTTCGCGGCCACATACGCCACCTTGTGCGGGCTGGCGACCAAGCCGTGGGCGGACGCGATGTTGATGATGCGGCCCCATTTCTTCGCCTTCATCCCGGGATGGCGGCCTTCATGCCGTAGAACACCGCGGAGAGATTGATGGCGATGATGGCGTCCCATTTCGCCTCGGGGAAATCCTCCACCGGGGCTGTGAACTGGATGCCGGCATTGTTCACCAGAATATCCAGGCTGCCCAGCTCGTCCTGGGTCTTCTTGACGATCGCGGCGACCTGGTCCGGCTTGCTGAGATCCGCACCGTCATAACCGACCTTCACGGAAAATTCTTTTTCCAGATCCTGGCGCAGCTTTTCGATCTCACCTGCATCGCCGAAACCATTCAGCATGATGTCCGCACCCTCGGCGGCCAGCGCCCGGGCGATGCCGAGGCCGATGCCGCTGGTGGAGCCGGTGACCAGGGCAACTTTATCTTTGAGAGCCATTTTGAGCGTCCTTTCTTACTTTTCCGCCAGATAATCATGCAGCACCTTGCCATAGGGCAAGGTCAAGTCGGCGCAGAGATGGGTACCGTAAAGGATCTTTTTCACCGGCAAATCCGCCAGCCGGCAATTCGCATGCGGCACCAGATGCAGCCGCGCATCGCCCGAATAAGCGAATTTCAGGTCGATATCCTCGAGATGATAGCCGACAAGCTGCGCGATCTTGGCGCTGCCATCCACATCCGGGATCCATTTCAGATTGATATTGAGTTTCTTCATGCCTTCGACCACTTTCGCGTGGTCAAGCGGCTTGGTCTTGTATGTCATCGTTCCCAGGGCAACGCGCTCATTGTCATATTTCAGCGTGCCGGTGAGGGTCTCATGGATCGTCTTCAGCTCGGGAATGCCGTATTTTTTCGGAAAGCCCCAGATCTCGCGGCCGCCGGTGGTGGGGCTTTCATCGTCAAGGTACATCATGACGGAGTAATTGCAGGGAATGCCGTTATAAAGTGCGGCAATGCCACAGCCGCTTTCCTCGTAATCACCAAAGCCGGTGGAATCCGGCATCTTCATCCATTCAAAATAGACGTCATTGCCATCCGGCACCAAAGGCTCCGGCAGCAGGCCCCGCAACATGTCGGGATCGGTTTCATAATGGATGAGGAGATATTCCCGGTTATAAAACCGGAAGGGCCCTTTGGGATAGCTGGGCGAGGCCAATGGCATCGAGGTAGCGTTGAGAATTTCGTCTCTCGTCATGCAAACCCTCCAAAGAAGTGACGTTTATGTAGACCGGCCGCCTGTGATTGCACATGACGTTTCTGTCACCATGTCATGAACGGGATCGTGACACACCGACCTCTCAACGCAAGCGAACAAACACAGAACAAGCGGCTGTCTTCATCGACGCCAGCAAAGCAGACCACGTTCAAGCGCGCCTTACCAGATGGAAATGTCATAGAACTGCAACGCAATGCCCGTCGCCATTGTCACAATGTTCAATTATTGCGAGGCGAGGCTTGGGGTTGCTCTCCCACGCTGACCGAAACGCTGGGCTGACGAGAAGAGCCTGAACAAAAGGAACGCGAACGTGAAGATGATGAACCTCCTCCGCGCCGGCGCCGCCGCGCTGGCCATTACCGCCGCCGTTGGCGCTGTGCAGGCGAAGGCCGACACCACCTCCGTGCCGCTGGTCGAGACGGGCTCCAGCCTGCTCTACCCGCTGTTCAACCTGTGGGTTCCGGCTTACACCGCCAGCCACCCGGGCGCTGACATCACCACCACCTCCACCGGTTCCGGCGCTGGCATCGCGCAGTCCCTCAAGGGCCTGGTGAATATCGGTGCGTCCGACGCCTATCTGTCTGACTCCATGGTCAAGGCGCACTCGAACATGCTGAGCATCCCGCTCGCCATCGCGTCGCAGGCCATCAACTATAACCTGCCCGGCATCACCAACCTGAAGCTGTCCGGCCCGATCCTGGCTGGCATTTACACCGGCAAGATCACCAAGTGGAACGACCCGGCGATCGCCGCGGCGAACCCGGGCGTGACCCTGCCGGACCACGTGATCATCCCCATCCACCGTCTGGACGGTTCGGGCGACACCTTCATCTTCACCCAGTACCTCTCTGACTCCGACGCCAGCTGGGGTTCCACCGTCAAGTTCGGCACCTCCGTGTCCTGGCCGGCGGTCGCCGGTGGCCTGGGCGCCAACGGCAACCCGGGCATGGTCGCCGCCGCCAAGGCGAACCCGTACTCCATCGCCTATATCGGCGTCTCCTTCGCCGACCAGGTTGCGCAGGCCGGCCTCGGCCAGGCCGAGCTGCTGAACAAGGCCGGCAACTACGTGCTGCCGACCGAAGCGACCATCTCCGCCGCCGCTGACAGCTTCGCCAACAGCACCCCGGCCGATGAGCGCGTCTCCATGATCTTCGCGCCGGGCGCGCAGGCCTACCCGATCGTGAATTACGAGTATGCGATCATCAACACCCACCAGGCTTCCGGCGCCGTCGCCAAGGCGGTCCGCGAATTCCTGACCTGGGCGATCACCGATGGCAACAGCATGAGCTTCCTGAAGAAGGTGCATTTCATGCCGCTGCCGCCGGCTGTTGTTGAGCTCTCCAAGGCTCAGATCGCGAAGATCAAGTAACGCCTTTCGCCCCCTTCCGGCTCTGGCCGGGAGGGGGTTTTCGCGTCAAAGGGTGATCCATGAAACTCCGCCCCTTCCGCCTTGCCGTGCTTGGCCTCAGCCTCCTGATCCCCGCCGCGCTCTGCGCGGTTGTTTTGTTTCTGGTGATCTATTCCGGGCAGGCCATTTTCTTCAACGGGCTGCATTTCCTGACCCAGATCAGCTGGAATCTCGGGGATATGTACAGCGATCCAGTCACGGTACGCGGCGTGCAGGTTCCATCCGGCGCCAATTACGGCATTCTGGTCTTCATTGTCGGCACGTTGGCCTCTTCGGCTATTGCCATTCTCATCGCCGTGCCGCTGGCCATGGGGGCTGCCATCTTCCTGGCGGAAGTGGTCTCACCCAAGATCCGGCCAATCCTCTCCATGCTGGTCGAGCTGATCGCGGTCGTCCCCTCCGTGGTGTTCGGGCTGTGGGGCATCGCGGTGCTGGTGCCGCTCATCGGCCATTATCTGGCGCCGAATGGCAGCGGCTATGGGCTGCTCGCCGCCTCCATCGTGCTGGCGCTGATGATCACGCCAATCATCGCCTCCACCCTGCTGGACGCGCTGCTGCAAGTGCCCAGGGAAAATCGCGAATCCGCCTTCGCACTGGGCGCCACCCATTTCGAGGTGGTGACCAAGGCGATGATGCCGATGGTCCGCACCACGTTGATCGGCGGCATCGTGCTGGCGCTGGGCCGCGCTCTGGGTGAAACCATGGCGGTGCTGATGGTCTCCGGCGGCGGCCTGAACATCCTGCCGACCTCGCTGTTCTCGCCCATCTCCACCATCGCCTCCTTCGTCGCCGGCCAGCTGGACAGCGCACAGACGGATTCCACCAACATGTCGGTCCGGGCGCTCTCTGAAATCGCCCTGGTGCTGTTCTTCATCACGCTGGGCGTGAATGCCTGCGCCAAACTTCTTTCGACGGGAGCCCTCCGTGTCCGCAAGCGCGCTTAAATCCCCCCGCTCGGCGCACGAGCTGCGCCGGATCATCACCAGCCAGATCGGCTGGGTTCTCTGCGGCATCGGGCTGCTACTGGTGATCGCCCCGCTGCTCGATATCGTCGGCGTCGTCGCCTGGCGCGGCCTCTCGGCCTTTTCGTGGCATCTCTTCACCGAGAACACCACCGGGCCGAATGGCGGCCTGCTCAATGCCATCGAAGGCACGTTGCTGATCACCCTGTTCGCCATGCTGATCGCCATCCCGCTGGGCGTGGGGGCGGGGATCCATCTCTCGGAATACGGCAAGAACCGGCTGGGCAGCGTCATCCGCTTCATGTCGGACACGCTGACCGGCACGCCCTCGATCGTGCTGGGCTATTTCTCCTACATCGTGATGATCATTGGCTTCGGCTGGGGCTTCTCGCTGATCGCCGCGGCGATCACGCTCGCCATCCTGATCGTGCCTTATCTGGCCCGCATCACCGAGCTTTCGCTGCAGCAGGTGCCCAACACCATGCGCGAGGCCGCCTATGCGCTGGGGGCCAAGGATTCCACCGTGGTGTTCAAGGTGGTGCTGCCGGCGGCGGCCTCCGGCGTCATCACCGGCGCGCTGCTGGCGCTGGCAATCTCGGTCGGCGAGACGGCCCCGCTGATCTACACCGCCGGCTGGTCCAACTATGGCTGGAGCGGCCATTTCACCCATTCGCCGGTCGGCTATCTGACCTACGTGATCTGGACCTTCATCGACCAGCCGGACGCGAAATCCCACGCCCTCGCTTTCGCGGCGGCATTTCTGGTGATGATGGTGGTGCTGGCGATCAATATCGGGGTGCGCCTCACCGTGCGCCGGACCAAATTCAACTGAGCCACTGAGGCGCGGACACAAAAAAAGGCCCCTCCCGGCATCGCGGGAGGGGCCTTTTTTATCGGACGCTTTACTTGGACGCGGCGGCTAGGCTGGCGGAAATCGCGGCCTCGGCGGCAGCGCGGTCGGCGAAGCCGGTGACCTTCACCCACTTGCCCTTTTCCAGATCCTTATAATGCTCGAAGAAATGCTTGATCACGTCGCGGGTGATGGCGGGCAGATCAGACAGCTCCTTCACATCGGTGTAGAGCGGGTGCACCTTGTCATGCGGCACGCAGACGATCTTCTCGTCCTTGCCGGACTCGTCTTCCATCTCCAGCATGCCGATCGGCCGGCAGCGGATCACCGCGCCGGGCACCACGGCGGTGGGCAGCAACACCAGCGCGTCGGCCGGGTCGCCGTCATCGGCCAGGGTGCCGGGGATGAAGCCATAAGCGGCCGGATAGGTCATCGGGGTGAACACCACGCGGTCCACCACCAGGGCGCCGCTGTCTTTGTCCACCTCATATTTCACGCCGGACCCGGCCGGAATCTCGATCACCACGTTGATATCGTGCGGCACATCCTTGCCGGGCGACAGCTTGCTCACATCCATTGCCAGAACTCCCTGATAGAAGGCGGCTGGGATATAGCTTGCTGCGGCGCAACTGGCCAGATTGCGGCATTTTGCCACGTTCACGGTTGACGGGGCGGCAACGCCACTTAAAAGCGGCAGCGGATGCGCTGGTAGCTCAATGGTTAGAGCGGACCGCTCATAACGGTTTGGTTGGGGTTCGAGTCCCTCCCGGCGCACCAGACATAAAAAAGGCGGCGCCTCGCGGCGCCGCCTTTTTTGCGATTTCGGAGGTTAGCGCAAAGCCGCGCAGAAGCGCTGGATGCGGGTGCAGGCTTCCACCAGCGCCTCGGTCGAGGTGGCGTAGGAAATGCGGAAATGCCCGGGGTAGACGAAGGCCGAGCCATGCACGGCGGCCACACCTTCTTCATCCAGCAGCGCAATCACGAAATCCTCGTCGGTTTCGATCTTCTTGCCCTTGGGGTGGTCTTGCCGATGCAGCCTTGCATGGAAGGGAACACGTAGAACGCGCCTTCCGGCTTCTGGCAGTTCAGCCCCGGCGCCTGGTTCAGCATCTCGACCACGAGATCGCGGCGGGTCTGATAGACCTTCACCATCTCATGCAGCGCCTCTTCCGGCCCTTCCAGCGCCGCCACCGCAGCCGCCTGGCTGATGGAGGAGGTGTTGGAGGTGGACTGGCTCTGCAGCTTGTCCATCGCCTTGATCAGCTGCACCGGCGCACCGCAGAAGCCGATACGCCAGCCGGTCATCGCGTAGGCCTTGGAGCAGCCATTCATGGTGATGGTGCGCTCCTTCAGCTTCGGCTCGACCTCGACGATGGTCGCCGGCTTGAAGCCGTCATAGGTCAGCTTCTCATAGATGTCGTCGGTGAACACCCAGATATTCGGGTGCTTCAGCAGCACATCGCAGATCGGGCGCAGATCCGCGGCGGAATAGGCCGCACCGGTCGGGTTGCTGGGGGAGTTCAGGAACACCCATTTGGTCTTCGGCGTGATCGCCGCTTCCAGATCCTCGGCGCGCATCTTGAAGCCGTTATTCGGCGAGCAGGAGACAAACACCGGGCTGCCCTCGGCCAGCTGCACGATATCGGGGTAGGAGACCCAGCACGGGGTCGGGATGATCACCTCATCGCCCGCCTGCACGGTGGCCAGCATGGCGTTGAAGATCACTTGCTTGCCGCCGGTGGAGACGATGATCTCTTCCGGCTTGTAGTCGATGCCGCTGTCACGCTTGAACTTCGCCGCCACCGCCTTGCGCAGCGCCGGGGTGCCGGCGACATCGGTATAGCGGGTTTCACCCTCGTTGATCGCCTTGATCGCCGCCTGCTTGATATGGTCCGGGGTATCGAAATCCGGCTCACCGGCGGAGAGGCTGATAATGTCCCGGCCCTCCGCCTTCAGCGCGCGCGCCTTGGTGGTGATGGCGATGGTCTGGCTCGGGCTGATGCGGTTCAGCCGGTCGGCGATCAGGGTCATAAATCTCTATCTCGAAGAAGTTTGAAGCCGGCGAAACTCCTAAACCTCCACTGCCATCGGCGCAAACCTCTTTTGCCGCAAAACTGCCACGCTTTTTCGCGAAACATTTGTTTATAGGGCGAAATCGTGGCCGATCCGGAAGGATCTCGTCACGAGCCTCACCTATCGCGCCAGCCAAGAGACTATGGCGTGTTTCTTTTCAGGAGAATCAAAAATGACCGTCACCAAATTCGCCAAGCTGCTCCCCGCCGTCGGTCTCGCCTGCGCCATGGCGCTGCCCGCGATGGCGCAGACCGCCCCGGCCAATTCCGGCACCATGGCGCCGATGTCCCCGAATACTATGAGCCACTCCGCCTCGCCGATGGCGAAGGCTGCCAAGGAGAAAACCAAGGCCGGCGGCCTGCCGGCTGACCAGAAATTCTCCACCGCCAGCGCCGCCGCAGCGCATTGCCCGAACAGCACCGTGGAATGGACCGCGCTGAGCCACAGCAAGAGCTACCATGCCAGCTCCTCCAAGCTGTATGGCAAGACCAAGCACGGCGCCTATGCCTGCAAGTCCGATCTGGACGCCGCCGGTTTCCACCAGGCCAAGAACTGAGCTAAAAAACGGGGCGGCAAACACCGCCCCGTTTTTTTGAAAGGAACTCGCCTTGGCCGAAACCAACTATGTCACCCTCCCTTCCGGCGTGAAGTATGAGGACCATGTCGTCGGTACGGGTGAAACCCCGAAGCAGGGCCAGATGGTGACCGTGCATTACACCGGCTGGCTGGATGAGAACGGCGCCAAGGGCCGCAAGTTCGATTCCTCGCGCGACCGCGGGCAGCCCTTTACCTTCAAGCTGGGTGTCGGCCAGGTGATTTCGGGTTGGGATCTGGGGGTGGCCACCATGCAGGCGGGCGGCCAGCGCACCCTGCTGCTGCTGCCGGAGCACGGCTATGGCCAGCGCGGCGCCGGCTCGGTGATTCCGCCGGGCGCGACCCTGATTTTCGATGTCGAGCTGATCAGCTTCAAGTAATCGCTAGAGCAATATGTGTTGAGGTTGACGCACCAGCGTCAAGATAAACACATGAAATTGCCCGCCAAAACATAAATAGAGCGAACGGGTGTCACCCATCTCGCTCTATTCGCCCTTTTTATTCAGCGTGCCGGCAACAGAATGGCCGGCGCGCTCCGCCGGCGCCGGCCGATACGGCGGCGATCCCGGGCGGCCCGCACCATCGTCTCGAAAGACAGCCGCACCGCCTCGCTATCCCCGGTCCGCCGCTCCAGAGCCCGCAGACAGAAATGCACTTTCGCCATGCTCTGATAATAATCAGTGAAGCTGTAATTCAGCAGCCCGCCGGTGACTGCTCCGGCCACGGGCACGAGCTGCGCCATCAGCTTCTCAGACAAAATCAGCCCAAACCGCCCCGCCGCGCTGCGGATCAGCAGATTGATCGTGAGATGGCTCACCCCAAGCCGCGCCGCCCAATAGCCGCTCTCCGCCGCTTCCCCCATCTCGCTCGGGCTGCCGAAGGCGAGAACCTCAAGGCAGGCGCGCCGGGTCTCCTCGGACGCCAGATCCTCGCCGGAATCCCGCGCCACCTCGGCGATGGAGCGCAGAATGGTGGCGGTAGTGAAAGGAATATCGACAAACGCGCCCGGCAGCCCGGCAAAGCCTGAAACAACGCCGCTCATCGTTGTCGCCGCCCGGTGCAGCCTGTTCTTGCGCGGCGCCTTGGGGCGAATGAAATGCGGCGCGGCATCCAGCCCGAACGTCGCGTAGCTGTAGCTGCTCCACAGCACGTCTTCCACGGTATCCTGGATTTTGCCGGAAAGCCCGGCCCATGTGTCGCCGCCAAATCTGGCGCCAACCTGCGAAATGGCGGCCTGCACGCCCTCAACCTGCCGGCCGAACAGAGCGGTGAGCCTGACCAGCAGCCCCCTGGAATCAGCCATCAGCACGGCCGCTTCCCAAAGCTGCCAGCGCTCGGATTCGGTCAAAAAGCCGGTCTCATCGACCAGGCTCTGGGGCAGGGGGGTAAAACGATCATGGCCAGACTGAGATGCGCTCAGCCTGGCCGTGACTCAAGAGATTTTAAGGAAATTTCACTCCGCGGCGGCGGCGGAAACACCCTTCACAGCCTGCACGATCTCGGCGAAGGACGCCGGATCATCGAACGCAATGGCGGACAGCACCTTGCGGTCCAGCTCCAGCCCAGCCTGCTTCAGGCCGTAGATGAACTGGCTGTAGGTCAGCCCATGCTCACGCACGGCAGCGTTGATACGCTGGATCCAGAGCGAGCGGAATTCGCGCTTTTTGACGCGACGGTCGCGATACGCATAGCGCAGGGCCTTTTCCAGGCGCTCCATCGCAATGCGATAATTGGTGGAAGACCGGCCAACATAGCCCTTGGAAAGCTCCAGGACCTTCTTGTGGCGGGCATGGGTGGTCACACCGCGTTTCACACGTGCCATTTTCTATCTCCTCCTTACAGACCGTACGGTGCCCACTGCTTCACGGTCAGGCCGTCAGCGTGGGTCAGGGTCTGGCTGCCGCGGTTCTGGCGCTTGGCCTTCTGAGAACGGGCATAGAGGTTGTGGCGCTTCTTGCCCGGGCCGGCCAGAACCTTGCCCGTGGCGGTGATCTTGAAGCGCTTCTTGACCGCGGATTTGGTCTTCAGCTTCGGCATTTCAGTCTCCTGATCGCATAACCCGCGCCTTGCGGCCCGGGGTCCCGGAAATCGGGGCGGCGGCCAGGCATGCCTAAAGGCCCGGACACGCGCGCTTCAACGCGAGACAAGACTGAAAAGCCGAGCAGTCGCGCCACTCCGCCTTGGGCCTGCCCACGGTGAAGGCGCGCCTATAAAGCCAGTAACGCCCCGTGACAAGAGGCACAAAGCAGCGCAGAGTCGCATAATGCCAGCAAAACCGCCGGATGAAGAGAGCCTGTACGAAGCGGCGATGAACCATATAGCCCGCTACGCGGCCACGGAAGCCGGCCTGACCCGCGTGCTCTCCCGTCGCATCGACCGCTGGGGGCAGAAACGGGCCCTTGAACAAGGCGCTGATGAAGCTGAACTCGCGCAGCTTTCGCGGCTGGCAAAAGCGGCGATCCCGGGCGTACTGGCGCGGCTCAAGGCGCTGGGCGCGCTGGACGACAGCGCCTTCGCCGCTTCCCGCGCCAGGCGGCTGACCCGCGCCGGCAAATCCAGGCGCGCGACCCTGGCGCATCTTGCCGCCAAAGGGGTGAACCAGCCTGATCTGCCGGACGACCCCGACCGCGAACTCGCCGCCGCCTGCGCCTTTCTGCGCCGCCGCCGCGGCGGCGCCTTCGGCGAGGCGCCCCGTGACAAGCTTCTCGCCGCCATGGCCCGTGGCGGCTTCACCCAGGCAACCGCCCGCCAGGCGCTGTCCCTTCCGCGCGACGAAGCGGAGCAGCTGATCAAGTCCTTGGAAAATCTGCCTTAGACAATATATGCTCAGCCTCTGTATCGGCGGCAGACGCATACCTCATCCCGGCAGTTTGAGGCCGGCCCAGAGCGGACTCACACGTGGGTCGAACGACGCCGCCCCGCGTGGCGCCAACCTGGATTGCTGAAAGAAATACTCATCCAGCGCATCGGCCAGCTCCAAACCACCCATCCATGCCGGACTCCGTACCCGCGAAAACGTTGCGGCCTCCGACCCCGAGCGACCCAAGCCGGGCGGTGACAACGCCCCTTGCATCTCATCCGCGCTCATCAGCAGGGCCGCCTCGTCCGGCATCGGCTCAAACCCGTTCCCCGGCGCGCTCGTCATCCCGCCGTCAGACCCGCTGAAATGCTGACGCCGCCGCCCGCGCGGCACCGGCGCCATGGGCCGGCCTAGGGCAGGTCGGGGTTCAATAATCGATACCCTGCCCTCAAAGGCCGGCCCAGCGCGGCGCCTGGACATAAGAGGCCGGGCACCAGCCGGGCGCCAGATCGCATAGCGCGGCACCGGCCAGGATCGGACCGCCGCCCCCCCAACGCCCCTGCGCAACCAACCCGGCAACGCGCTGCCCCGCCTCTGCGCCGCCACCGGCTGACGCCTTCCAGACCTCACCATGCCAGCCATCCCCAACGCCCTCGGCCAGCCGACAGGTGCAGAGGCCCGCACAGCCAGCGAGGCGAACTCCATCTCGCGGCGCCGGTTCGGCCGGCGCCCCCGGCCCGCGGGGCGGCGCACAGGCGCAAAACCGCCCGGCCTTTGCACGCCGACCCGCAGAGCCAGACGATGCAAAGGCCCGCCTGCCTCCCTGGCCTTGGGACGGGCACCACGCAACGCCGCCCTGAACCCCGCCAGCTTGTCGCGCTGCACCTCTGTCATGCTCAAGCGCTCCCCCCATCAGCCTCAGAGCGCGAAAACCGCCTTCAGCTCGGCCAGAATGGTCTGCAACAGGCTCAGCCCGGCAACAGCCTTCTGCGCGCTGGCGGAAGGCAAGGCAGCCAGGGCCGGCGCCGCCGCCGAGGCCAAAGCCGTCACCGCATCCTGCGCCGTCGCCAACGCCGAGGCATGGGCGGATTGATCCGCCACCACCGCATTCACCACCGCACCCGCCGCCGCCGCACCGGCCGCAACTTCATTGCCCACCACACCGCCAATGGCCTCGCCCGCCACGGAGGCCACCGCCAACCCCGCATTGATCCGCGTCGTATCGCTCATCGCCAACTCTCCTGTCTGAGACTCACTTCAAGATTTCATGCGCCAGGGCGCCAACATCGGACGCCACCGCCGCCACCTTCGTCACATCGCCCGATTGCAGCAGTGTCTTCACATCGCTCACCGCCTGCTCAAGCTGCACCGTGGTAACACTCGTCTCCGGTTCGACGATTTTCAAAAACCCCACCACCAGCCCCAGAATATCCACGGCCGGGAGCTGCTGATGCAGCACGCCCCACTGGATCAACGCCGTGATCGCCGTGCCCAGCCAGATCGCCAGCCCGGTCCGGTTCTGCGGCGATTGCAGAAAATGTTTCACACTCATGCCGATCTCCTTCACCCCCCAACAATCCGGGCAAGCTGCAGAATGCGCCTCGCCCATCCCAGGCCGAACACGCTCCAGCCCGGCAATTTCGCGTAATAATCAAGCCGCCTCACCAACGCCTCCAGCGCCAATGTGCCGGCATGTCCGCTCGTTAAAACCTGCAGGCTGCGCGGCCCCAGAATGCCATCACCCGGCACCCCTGCAGCCTGCTGCAAAAACACGATGGATCGGCGCACCCCCGCATTCACCGCGGCATCGAACGCCACCATCGCCAACGGCAACGCCAACGCATCACCCTGGATTTTTTCAAAATAATCCCGCCGGTAAATCGCCTCGATCTGCGGCTGCGTCAGAGTTTCGATATCCAGATCCGGATAGGCTGCGGCACTGATCCCGCATTTCGTCCCGCGCAACAGGCCCATGCCCACGGCACCCCCGGTCCAGTTTCCAGGATCAGCCGCATTCGTGGAATATCCGCCTTCCGCCTGCAAGGTGAAGGCAATACAGCTGGCAAAATTATCCATGAAACAAACTCGTTGCCAAACCACCACAAACAGCGGAGAGCAGGCTGACGATCATCAGGCTCAGCCGCCGCTCCACATCCCGCTCGCCGCGAATCCGCGCGAGGTCCGCGCGCATATCGCCGAGTCCGCCGATCAGTTCGTCGACTTTCGAAAAGATCTTCGCCACCACCAGGTCCTCCTGCGCCAGATAACGGACCCGCCAAGTCTCCAGCGATTCCGCCTTGGCTTCGAGGATCCGCAGATCCTGCTTCACGGCGCCGATATCATTTCTGATCCCCGCGACATCGGCGCGCAGCGCCGCCCCCAAATCCTGATCCATTCCTGATCCTTTTCAGGCCAGCACATCAGACAAGATGATCGGATATGTCGTCGCCTGCAGCGGCATGTTGATGGCCCAGCCCGACCCCAGATCGTTCGCGATGTTCCAGTTTGCCGGCGCAGCGCGCAGCGCGCTGTTATCCGTCACCGCATCGCCCCGGCCGATCTGCGTGCTGCCATAAGGGTAGAAAAACAGCACGGCGGCGGAGGGATTGCTGATAGCCTGCGCCAATGTCACCGCAATATGCGTCGCATCCACCCGCGCCGCCGCCACGGCGGTGATGATCGTCCCAGGACTGGCAACGGAGCCGCCATCCATCACCGCAAACCCCGCACCATTCAACGCCTGCAAGGGAACGATCAGATCATCCCCGGAATCATGCGTCACCGTGAGGATCAATTCGGTGTTGGACGCGCGATAGACATGCGAAATCTGCGGCCCGCCTTTCGCTGGCAGGCCGGCGGCGGGCAGGGTGCTGGCCGGAATCGAATCACTCCAGCCCGACGCAATCGCCAGCCGCCCCGCGGCATGCGCGCCCACCCGGCCATATCGCAGCAGATCCACCTCGTCGCGATGCTCCGGATCGCCACCGGTAAACATCCCCGTGGTCGCGTCATAGGTGGAATTCAGCGGATTCGAATCCGCCGTCTGCGCCGCGAAGATGGTGATGTTATTCGCGGCCACGCTTGCGAGATCCTCGATCGCTTCGCGCACCATCTGCACACCGCCCGCCGTCTCGTAAGGAATCGCGTTCCAGGCCAGCAAGGGCAATTGCACGGCCGTGCGCCCCAGCAAGGCCCGCGTCAGCGCCAGCAGCCGCAGCACGGTGGCTTTGTACAGCGCCTTGTTCGCATACGGCATCGTGCTGTCCTGCTCGCTCCAGGGCCAAAGCAGGAAGGTGATGTCCGCCTCATCCACGCTGGATACAAGTGCCGAACCGCCAGTGAGATAAGCGCTCAACGCGGCAAAATCCGGCCCACCGCTCCAGGTCGATGGATCCGATCCATCGCCCGGATTGGTCAGGAAGGTGCCGCTCCCCGTCCCTGGCGGAAACAGCGGCGGCGAGGAGTTCGAGATCGGATGGCCCGAGATCACCGAATAGCGCGCCGGTGAGAGATAGGTCCCGGAGATCTCCGCCGTATACGCATAAGAAGCGGCCCCCAGATACCAGGCCACACCTTGCGCCAACGCCAACGGCGCGCCGGCATTGATGAACCAGGCGGCGTTGGACTGGCCCATCACCAACAGATTGACCCCCCGCCGCGCGCCCAGCACCCAACGCCCCTGGGCGGCGATCAATGTCTGCATATCGGTGCTGGACAAAGCCCGCTCCCAGCACGCCGCCTCATGAAACCAGCATTGCGCGCTGCCTTGGATGGTCGCGTCATGCAGCCACAAAAGCTGCGCCTTGGCGCTGGCGGGCAGCGGGTTGGCAACGGCGCTGGCCACCTGCACCCCATCCAGCCACACATCCACCCCCACACCGGGGGTATTGCGCAGGATCACCGCATGGGTGTGGCGCCGCGCCAGGTTTGCGGTCAGCACCGTCGGGCTCGCCGCCGTCGGAAACAGGGTCAGATTGCTGCCCTGCGAACTATCCGCCTGCAAAATCGTGACGCCCGCGCCACTCAGCGTATGGATCAGCGGGATCGGCGACTGGTCGACATAATATGTCCCTTGCCGCCAGTTCGGCCGCGTCCAGACGAGATAGCGCGTCCAGGCCTGCCCGGCACCGAATTCCAGTCCAGGATGCGACAGCCCCCAATCCGGATCCAGGCTCGGCCCGTAATGCACGATGCTGGCATCCGGCGCGCCCACCGCGCCCAGAAACCCGTTCACCCGCGGCACCGCCAGCGTCGCCACCGGCGCGGTGTCGGCGCTGACATGGTAGGGTGTCAGCGCCATGCCGGCACCGGACTTATCCTGAAGGCTGCCCACCACGCTGTTGCTGCCGCCAACCGGATTGCCGCTGCCATCCAGCAGGCTACCCAGCAAACCCGCATCCCACCAGCCGGACAAACCGCTGATGGCGCTGGGGTAGGGGCCCGCGAACAAACCCGCCGGCACCGCCCCGGCAGGCAACGCACCGATCAGCACCCGCTTTCCCGAGCCCGACATCAAAGGCGAGCCGGGCTGGTTGAACAACATCACCATCGGCTCAGCTCACCGTCACGGTAAAGCTGCTCACCGCCGTCGCGGCGCCGGCCGTGGTCTGCACCCACACATAATAGGCGCCGGCCGTGGCCGGGCTGGTGTAGTAGATGGCCCAAAGCGTATTGGAATCGATCACCGACGCGGCCTGCCAGCCGCTCGTCGGCGCCGTGCTGTTCGAGGTGGACAGCGCCACCTGCACCGAAACCGCCTGCGCCGGCGAAATCGCGCCATTCAGCCCGATCGTCCCAGAGCCATGCGTATAGCTACCGCCCGGATTATTGAACCCGAAACTCACCGCCGCGGCTTCTGTCACGGCAATGGCGGAGGACACCGCCGTCAGCCCGCTGCTCGGATCCTGCGCCCAGGCATAATAGGTGCCCACGGCACCCGACGTCAGCGCGCCGGAGATCACCCCGGCATTGTTCGCCGCCGCCACCCAGCCGCTGGTCGGCGCCGTGCTGTTGCTGGTGGTGAGCTGGATATTCACCGCATCCCCAACCGGCGTCACGGCGCCGGACACGTTGAGCGCGCTCCCCGCCGTCCCGCTAACCGGCGCTGAAATCGTCAGGCTCGCCTGGGTCACGCTCACCGCGCCGGAGACCACCTGAACCGCCGTATCGGCCGTCTGCTGCGCCCAAACATAGAAACTCCCCGCCGCACCCGGCGTCAGGCTGGCGCTCCAGCCCGTGCCGCTGACGGTCGCACTGCTCCAGCTGGTCGGCGCCGTGGTCGCGGAACTGGACAAACCAACCCGCACCGCCGTCCCGCCCGGCGAAACCGTACCGGCAATGTTGAGCGCCGCGTTGATCTGCCCGGTCGTTGGCATGGTGGTGAAGGCAATCGTCGGCGCCGCCACGGTAAAGCTGTTGGACACACCAACGACGCTTTGGTTGCCGCGGTCGCGCACCTGCACCGTGTAGGTTCCCGCGGCCAGGCCCGGCAGCGTGAAGCTGTAGGCATTGGCGGAAATCACCGGGCTCGGCGCGGCGCTCCAGCTGCTGCCGCCATTCGTCGAATAATCCAGCGCCGTCACGGCATCGTTGAAAATCCCGCCACCGACCACGAAGGCCGTATTCACCGCCGGCGCGCTGATCGCCCCCACCGTGATGGTCGGCGTGTTGGACACAATGCCGCTCCACCAGACGGTCGAGCCCCCCGAATAGCTGATGCCGACAAGCTGGGTGGAGGCGCCCGGCGGCAACACCGTGCCACCCGTGCCGGAACTGATCCCCGTGCCCATCGTCACCGCGCCGGCGGAGAGATTGATCAGCGTGCAGGCAAACCCCGCCCCCGTATTCGCGAAATTCGCGGTCAGGGTCAGCGGGGCGCTGGCCACCAGCACGCGCTGATTATGCACGGTCGAATCCAGCACGGTGTTCACCGCCAGCTCCACCACGCCGGACTGCACGCTGGGCAGCTTGCCCTGCACATAGGTCCAGATCGAGCCAAAGCTCTGCACGCTCAGCGTATTGCTGCCCTGGGCCACCAGCAGCTCATCGCCATCGGCGACCGGGGCGGCGGCGGGCAATTCATCCACCGTCTGCCCCGCCAGCAGCTGACCATACGGGATCCACGCCAGCGCGCCATTCTGCCAGAGCGGCAGATAATCGGCGCTGCTCACACTGCTGGTGGCGGTCCCGACCGCCGGCCCCTGCAGCCCGGCCCCGGCAGCCCCGGTCGGCCCGGCCGGACCAGCGGGACCAACCGGGCCAGCAGGCCCCACCGGCCCGGCCGGCCCCGCGATGGCGCTCACATTCACCGAAATCACACCGCTGGCGGTGATGGACACATTCTGTCCGGCACTGAACAGCCCGGTCAGCGCGCTCACCGGCAACAGCCCCGGCCCTGCGGCGGTATTGATCACCAGCTCGTCGCTCAGCGCCAGCGCCGCCTGCACCGGATAGCTTGCATGGTCGGCGCCATTCGCGGCCAGCACGCTCCCGGAGAGGGCCAACCCCGTCCCCAACGTCACCGCTTCCGGCGTGCCCGTGCCCAGACTGACCCGCCCCAGCAACGCCCCGGACGAAACCTCGATCAGCGGCTGCAGGCTCGCCGTCACCTGCGCCACGGTCGCCGAATAAACCGAGCCATTCTGCGAAATCGGCAGCAGATCGCCGGCCCCGACGGTTGCCGCCGAGGGGAGTTGCGCAATCGTTGTCATGAAAACGACCTTGTGATTTGGCCCTTATCCAGGCCGTGAAGGCTCAGGCGACAGCGACCCAGTTGCCGCTCCCGGTGCCGGATTGCTTGACCCAGAAGGTGCTGCCGACGCCGCCATTGAGGTTGCGGAAGGTCGAGCCCGCCGGGGCGGAGACCACATTCAGCGGCGATCCCCGGCCGATCAGCTCCACCGCTCCGGTCGGTTCCGTGTCCGAGATGAGCCGCACCATACCGCTCCCGGCCGGATGCAGGGAAATATCCCCGGCACGGGATTTCAGCGCGACGCTGCCATCGCCGTTGGGCGAGACATAGTCGCTCTGGCTGAACCGCGCCGCCCGCCACCCATTTGCCCCCATGCCGACCCAATCGACACTGGCCCCCGCCGGCACGGTCATCGTCGTCCCCGTCCAGTTGTTCAAAGGCTGGCTGGCGCCGGGCGCGAAACTCACCGCCGCCAGGCAATCCACCGTCAGCTCGCGGTCCTGCCAGCTCGGCAACCCCACCTGCACACTCACCGTCGCCCCGCTGCCGTCGCCGGAAATCGTGGCGGTGGTGCCGCTGCCATAGCCGCTGCCGAAGGCCGACATCTGAATGCCGATCACCTTGCCGCCGCTCAGCCAAACACGCGCCGCCGCCCCGGTGCCGGTGCCGGAAATCGTCACCGTCGCGGTCGTGTATCCCGCCCCCGGCGCGGTAACCTTGATGAAAGTCACCGTCCCCGCCGCCAGCGCGCCTTGCGCGGTCAGGATCTGCGCCACCGGCGCGCTGGCCTGGGAGATGCTCACCGCATCCGCCAGATCCGGCACGGTCAGCGTATAAACCCCATTCACGCTCGCCGGATTCACCGGCCAGCGCGTGGTGAAATTCACCACATTGCGGCGCAGGATGATCGAATCCGTATAGGCCGACAGCGCCGTGGTCAGATTGCCCCGGCATTGACCATGATGACATTATCCTCGACCCGGATATTCTGCGCCGCATCCCGGATCAAAATCCCGGTGACGCTGCCACTGTAATTGATCCAGTTCCCGCAGATCGACAGCTCCGTACAGGCCAGGCCGAAATTATCCCCCGAACCGTCGGATTCCACATTCTGCACGGCAACGCCGGCACCGGTGCAGTCCTGAATGAAATTCGACCGCGCGGTGCAATATTGCCCGCCGCCGATATTCAATCCCATCCAGGCGCCATTGATGTAATTGCTGCAAACCTCGGTATAGATCGACCCGCCGCAATCGATCCCGAAGGCGGTGGCGCCGGTGATCATGTTGCCCGAAATTTTGCAATAGCCGGTATCGCAGAGAATCCCGCCCCGAACCCAACCGCCGTGCTGTTATTGGCACACAGATTGCCCGAGACGAGAATATTCCGGCCGGACACATAGATTCCGTAGATGCCGTTTTCATAACAATTATTGCCGGTGATCACCGCGCCCAGAATGTCCGGATTGGCATTGCCGTACAGGAAAGGCTGGGTGAACACATTATTCGCGACAAAATTGCCCACCAGGATGCCAATGGCATTGTCCCAGCAGCTATTGCCGACAATCTGCAAGGCGCGAACCTTCAGCACAAATGCCGGATCATGGCTGTCCGCACAGATCCCGTTATTTTTGTTGCCGTATGCGCGGGAATTGGTAACGCTGATGCCATCGGTCGCGAAAATCATCAGCCCGTTATTGGCATTGCCGGTGAACTCGCAATCATCGACATGGTGCCCCACCAGCGTCGGGTCGCTGGCCAGATAGGTAAGGCCATTGCCGTTATTGGGCCCCTGCGCATTCTGAAAACTGCAACGCGTGATCAAAGAGCGCGTACAACCCGGCTGCACCGCCACCGCCAGCGTATCGGCGGTGATCGACGCATTCGCATCGAACACCACACCATCCGCATAGAAATTCGTCGCCGCGATGTTCAGCCAGGTCGCGGTGCTGGCACTGCCGGTCTTCGATTGCGCAGGCCGCTTCAAAATCGAAAGCCCCGCGCTGCCCACCAGGCAGCATGTGGCGCCGGTAATGTCGGTCTCCCCGGCAATCGCATAGGTTTTCGCGCCCAGCCGCACCGGAAGGCCGCTGGCAATCGCCGCCAGCAACGCCGCGCTGTCGTCAGTCACCCCGTCGCCGACCGCGCCATAATCCTCGATCGACACGGCATTCCCAGCCAGCGCCGCAATCGTTCGCGCCACGCTGCCCCGGCCGCCGTCGCCGTCAGCCCGCCCGCCGGCAGGCCGGGTACATTCGCCATGCCGGCCAGGAAATTGGCATAGGAGACCGCCTGGTTGGCACCCGCCTGCCCAGCGCCACCAGATCGCTGGCCCCCGGCACGGTTCCGCTCGGCAGCCCGGCAATCACGAAGGGCGCCGCCGTGGCCGACAAAGTGCTGCCCGAAAGCGCCAGATTGGCGCCGATGGTGATCGGCTGAGGGGCGGCCGTACCCGGCCCCACCCCGCCCAGCAGCGTATTCTGCGGCAGGCTCAACGCCGCCTGCGTCCCTGCCAGCATCTGCGCGCGCGTCGCCGACAAGGTCTGGTTATTCTGGAAGATCGCAACCTGCGCGCTGTCGGAAACCGAAGCCGCAAGCGGCAACTGGCCAATCGTGGTCATATGCAGTCCTCTCTCAAAGGGTGGTGAGCGGCGTGCCGGTCGGGTCGGTCAGCGGCTGGCCGCCGGCCGTTGTCAGCGCATCCGCCGGTGCCGGGATGCTGGCCAGCGCCACCACCGGCAAAGCCAGGCTGCGCGCCAGGCTGCGCCCGCCGGTGGTGCCGGCCGTCACCGTCACCGTATAAATCGTCCCCGCCACGCCCGCGCTCAGCCACAGCACGACACGCGGCCCATCCGCCGCCGCCGAAACCAGCGTCAGATCACCCGGATTCTGCGGGCTCACCGTCACGCTCAGCGTGCTGATCGAATCACAGGGATTACCGCTCAGGGCCGGTGCCAGATCGAACACATAATCCAGCGTGTCGCCCGGGTCTTTCTGCGGCCACACCAAAGGCTGCGGCGGCGGAATTTGCGGGCCGCGCGGTGTGGCGACAAACCCGTCAATCTGCAGATAGCGCGCATTGGAGGGCCGCCAGAGCTGCGTTGCCTGTGTGCTCATCTCCAGCTCCTCAATATTCCACGATCACGATGCCCGCCCCGCCGGCGCCGCCGGGCGAGCCCACCGGGCTGCCGCCCGGCGAACAGCCGCCACCACCACCGCCGCCGCCATAGCCCGGCGCCGCAACACCGGAGAGCGGCCCGCTGGCACCGCGCCCATTGCCAGGGCCGCCGCCATCGCCACCCCGGCAGGCGACGACGATGGAATCCGTCCCCACCGCGCCCGCCATATTCACCTGCCCGCCAAAGCCCTGCCCGCCGGCGCCGCCGGCATTGGCGAAATTCGCGGCAGTCCCGCCATTGCCGCCGGTGCCGCCGCCCGCGGAGATGAAACCGCCGAAATTCGAAGCGCCGCCGCTGCCGCCATTGCCATACGCACCAGGTGCCGCCCCCCAGCCCCGACCGTCACCGGAATCGCCTGGCCCGGCGTCAGCCCGGAAATGATCCCCGTCACCTGCGCCCCGGCGCCACCGCCGCCACTGGGCATGGTGCTGTGATAGCCGCCCGCCCCACCGCCGCCGATCGCGCTCACCTTCACCACGCTCACCCCGTTCGGCACCACAAACGTGCCAGACCCGGTAAAGACCTGCTGATTGGCGAACCCCGGCCGCAAAGCGGGCAATTTGTAGGATAGAAACGGCGCCTGCGGCAGCAGCGCGATGCTCGCCGCCGTCACCGCAATCTGCCCGTAATTCACCGTCACCACATAAAGCCCCACCCAGCCGGCATCCACCGCCGGCGTGGCTTGCGTGCCAGACGAAGCCGCCGCCCCCGGCTTCACCTGCAGCTGCACGCGCTGCACCCGCATCGTATTCTGCGCGGTGCCGGAATTGGCCGGGCCGGAATAAGGCTGGGTCGGGTTGGCGGCGTTCACATAGGGCAGCACCACCGGGTCGGCATCGCTCTCCGCGAACGCCGCCTCGATCAGATAATTGATCGATTGCCCGGAGGAATTCGGCGCCGCCAGCGGGAAACTCGTCGCCTGCAGATTGATCCCGGTTTTGACGATCTGATCGGTCAGATCCGCCGCCAGGGACCCGTAGGAGGTGGCATCCACGCTGGAGAGCTGGGTGATGCTGCCCGCCCCACCACCACCGCGAGCGAGGCCGGGACGGTCGGCGTGCAGGCCAGCCCATCCACCACCGTGCCGGTGCCCAGCGTCGCGGCGCTCAGCGCCGCCAGGCCCACCATGGCATTGCGATTGGTGGAGAGAATATCACTATCGAGCGGAATACTGCCGGGATAGACGATGTTGCGATCCATGAATGAGCCTTCAGTTGGTGAGCCGCGTCCAGGCAATGCTGGATGTCGGAATGAAGCCGGCGATCGTCTGATAAATCTCCGCGTCGCTGACATTGCCGGCCAGCTCAGCCGCGGAACTATACGCCATCGGCGCCACGCCATAGCCGCCGGGGCCGATGCCGTAGCCGCCAGCATGGCTGGCCGGCAGGGCGTTCGGCCGGTAGGCGGTCAACAGAAACTGGTAGGGCATCGCCAGGCTGCCATAGCCGCCCGCGCTGTTGTAACCGGCATTGAGATTATAGCCGCCGGTGTCACCCGGGTTACGCGGCTCAAAAATCACTGGCGTACGCCCGGTCAGCACCGTCAATGCCGTGCTCAGCGCGGCCCTGGTCGCGCGCGGCGCCAGCAGCGCTGCGCGCAGCCGGGTGCTGAACGCCGCATCCGCCTCACCCGGCCGGCGCGGCAGGGCCGCACCCAGATAATCCTGCCCCGCGATGTCCAGAAACACCCCGCTCGCGGTGGCGATGCGCAGCTGTGCGCGCGCCTGCTGCAAAAGCGTGTAGATATTCGCCCAGCCTTGCCCCAGCCCGTTCAGCAGCGCGGCGAGATTGGGCGCCTCATCGGCAAACCAGCCGGTCGGCAGCAGCTGCGCAAGACGGGCGGCCATATCGGACACATCGCCGATCATCTCATGCCACCGCAATCACGCCGGCGCGCACCGCCCCGAACCTGCCGGGGATGAGATCCGCGGTGCCGCCATTCAGCAGCAATCCGGAAATATTGTTGATGGCGCTGGATGCATCATAAACCAGCTGCGCCAGTCTTGTGTAGCTCAAGGTCCCACCCACCGGCAGCGCCGCGATATAACCCGCCAGCGCCGCCGCCACGGCGGCCACCGCCACCGGATGGTCGGCCAGGCTGTCCGTGCTCAAACTCAGCGAGATATCGGCCCGCGTCACCACCGGCCCCTGCACGGCGAAGCTCGTGCCCACCGGGCGCACCTGCTCCACCGCCTGCTGCACCGTCGCCAGCAGGCTGGCCGGCGGCGCCCCGGTGCCATCATCCACCGTCACCACGAAAAACCCCATCTGGGGGGCGCCGGTCTGGTCGAGATTCTCCGCAATCGCGTAGCTCAAACCCTGCATGATGCCGGCAATGGCGCTCGCGATCGACGCCGTCGTCGCCTTCGACAATCCCGCCAGATACATGCCGAAGCGCTGCTTGAACGCGGCATCGCTTTCCGCATCGAGCCCGCCGGTCAAGGCATTCGGGTTGCTCACGACATCCACCCCGGCAATCGCCGCACTCAACAAAGATATTGCCCCGGCCTGAACATTTCCCGCCTGCCCGGCGATGGCGGCCACCACCGTCACGCTCACCGCGGCAATATTCGCCGCCAGCACATAGCCGCCCAGCGCGGCGCTGTAGGCCGGATTGCTGCTGTCCGCGACGATGATGAAACTCTGCTGATTATTCGCCGTGCCGACACTCGCCCCCACCGGGATCAACGCCTGCAGGCTGGGGGTGAAACGCGACATCACCACAACCCCGCTGGCCGCCACCGCCGGCAGCCGCGCAAACCCGAAATCCGCGCCGAAACTGTCGCAATCCACGCCGGCACTGGTCGCCAGCCGGGTCGCGCTCAGCGTCTGCACGATCAGCCATTGCATCCACAGCGCCAGCGCCGCATTGGCCTCCAGAATCGCCCGCAGCACGGAGCCGACCGTCAGATCCAGCAAGCTCGCCGCGGCCCCCTGAACAGACGCCGCCATCCCCTCCACCAGCGTGGAGAAATTCTGCAACGATAATCGCATGTCCGTCCTATATGGAAAATGAAAGCGATGCGGTCTGCCCGGTCGCGGCATCGACATATGAAACCGTGGCATTGACGGTGCCGTCATCGGCCATGCTCATCGAAACCGTTGGCGGCGGGGACTGCATCACCTGCGGCTCGCGCTGCATCTGCGCGCGCACCAGCCCGGCCATCAGGCTCAACGCCGCCGGCTGGCCGATAAACTGCCCCAGCCCCGCCCCATAACCAAGCTGCCAGATATAATCGCCGGGATTGGTCAGCAGCCTGCGCAAAACCCGCTGCTGCACCAGCGCCTGATCATCAAGCGTCGCCAGATCGCCCGAGGCGCTCACCATCAAATCGCCGCCAAACTGCAAGGCCAGATCAGCCATCACACAATCTCCGTCGGTAGCCCGGTCATGCCGTTCGGCGCCTGATGTTGGTGCCCGTCATAGGCATTGCGCAACGCGGCCAACGTGCCATGCGCGCCGCCCTGGTCAGACACATCGCCGCTGACGACAAGATTGCCCTGCACCTTCACCGTCGGCGCCTGCAGCAGAATGCTACCGTCATTGGAAAGCTTCACCACGCTGCCGCTTTGGTGCAGCAGCCATAATTCGCCAGCCGGCGCGCCGGTGGCCTTGTCCTGCGCGGACCAGACTGCGCCAGCCACCACGCCCTGCTCCGCATCGCCCTCCTGCGCCAGCACCAGCACCTGCGTGCCCGGCGGCAAGGGAGCCGCCAGCCCCCAGCCATTGCCCACCCAGCAGGACATCACCGGCAGCCAGCCGCTCAAAACATTCTCAGGCTGGATCAGCACTTTCGCCGCATAGGCCACCGGGTCGAAGCTCGCGACCAGCCCGAAGCGCAGCGTCCCCGCCATGCCGTCCAGCCCCCCCGCATGGGCCTTGATCAGATTCCGCAGCTGGTCCATTCACGCCACCCCGTAGGCTTTGAGGCTCTGCACAAACCCGTCCCTGTCATTCAACCGCCATTGCAGAGCGGCCACCTGGTAGCTGCCATCCAACGCCGTCTGCGTGCCGCTCAGCAGCAGCGTATCGCCCACCGCATAGCTGGCGTCACCCGGCATCCGTCCCAGCAAAAGCTGCGCGTGGCGCTGGACATTCTGCAAATAGGCGCTGGCATACTCCCCCGCCTGCTGGGTGGTCAGGTTCGGGCGCACCAGATTGGTCGCCTTGCCGCTCCCCGCCGCTTGCGTCACCACCTTCTTGTCCCGGCAATTCCAGGACCGCACCGTGACACTGGCGGGCAACGCCGTGATCAGATCCACCTCCAGCCCCAGAAAATTCCGTGCCGTCACCATCCGCGTTGTCCCATCGAGCATCGGGCCGAAATTCAGCGTGCCGTTCACCACCGAAACCGCGAACCCTGCCACCTCCGCCAGGCCGCACAGAAGCGACCATTGCGTGCTCGCCCGCGCCCCCACCGTCAACGCGCTGCGGGCATGGTCGATCTGATAATACTGGCCGATCAGCGTCTGCGTCGGCGTCACATTCGCCGCCAGGCCATGCGCCTGCGCCACCGCCAGCGCCACATCGCTGGCCGTCTGATTGACAAAGCTCTGGGAAATCTCTGTATCGATCAGCAGCGCCGTCTCATCGCGCCCCTGCAACACCGCCACCCCACGCGCCAGATCGAACCGGACCGTCTCAACCAATCCCGATAAAAGCGGCGCAAACCCGAACCCGTCCGCGCCGATTTCCAGCAGGATCGGCACCGGCGCGCCGCCGTCCATCGCCAGCGGCAACAGAGAGGCCGCACTGGCCGCGCAGACCAGCCGGTAGCGCCCGGCCTGGTACAACCCGGCCGCCTCCACCTCCAGCTCGACCACCCCACCCAGCTCAACCCCGCCCAGGCTCACCCGCGCGCGCGGCTGCTCAACCGGCAATGCCGCCTCCGGCCGATGGGTTGCGTTCCGGGATCACCAAGGTCGTCACCCCGCGCAGCACCGGATCGCTGATCTGGTTGGCCTGCGCGATGCGGATCCATTGTGTCGCATCCTGCAGATATTGCGCGGCGATGGCGAAGAGATTGCCGCCCGCCACAACGATGACCGTGCGCATCAAACCGCCTCCAGAGCCGAATTCACCACCGCCCGGTTCACATAGCCGGACATCCCCGCCAACCCCGCCAACTGCCCGCTGCGGGCATTGATCTGCGTCAGCGCGTTAACCCCGGCGACAATCGTCGCCGCCCCCGCCAGGGCCGCGCCAGCCGCCCCCAGAGCGGTTCCAGCATTGCCCATCGCCCCGGCGATCCCGGCTTGCGCCGCCGCCAAAGCCGCCAGGCTCGTCCCCGCCAACACCTGCCCCGCCTGTCCGGAAAATCCCGTGGCGGCCGCGATGTCATTGCCAATCAGCGTCGCCACCGGCAGCGCCGCCGCCACATCCGCCAGCGGGTCGCTCACGACCACACAGCTCAGCGCAAACGGAATCAGATTCGGCCGGCGATATTCCGCCACGAAGCTGCTGATGATGACCAGATAATAAAACCCGCCCCACACCAGCGGCATCTCGCTGCCCTGCGCCCGGGCAATATCCAAAAGCTGCGCCCGGGCGGCGGCATCCTGGCCGGAGAATATGCCGGAGAATGAAATCTCCCCATCATCCAGCCCCAGCGCGCCAACCACCCGCCCGCCGCCGATGATATTCTGCACCGCCAGGCGCTGCCGGCCGCCGAAGCGGATCTTCTCCGGCACTTCCATGTCGCGAAACGCGACATTGCCCAAAGAGAGCACGACATCACTCATCCCCGCCCTCCTGCCTCCTCATCACGCCAGCGCAGCGCCGTCCAGTCGAAGCGATGCCCCTCCAGCGTGCCCATCGTCACGATGAAGGCCAGCCGGTCCGCCTCATCCAGCCCGAACGCGATCTCGAACGGCACCCCGCAGCGCACCAGATACAAACAATCCGTCAGCCCAGGGTGCCGGCTCAGTTTCCCGCCGCGGCCGCCAGATCAGCCGGCTCAGCCGCAAGCAGCGCCTCGCCCACGGCGGCCACACCCTCCTCATCCAGCCGCTCCAGCGCCGCCTCGATGCCCGCCTCGCTGCCCGGAAACGGCAGCGGCACGCCATCCACGCAGGAGACGGCAGCGGCAATCCGCGCCAGCCCGATATAAGCCCGGTTCTCGGAAAGCTCCGGCCCCAAAACCTTATAAAGCCGCAGCTGCTCCAACACGCCCATCCGCCGCAGCTCGATCACCCGGCCCTTCGCATCCGTCACGCTCTGCGCCATCACACCTTGGTCCGGCTGGAGGCGAAGAAATCCAAACGCTGCGTCACCGTCGCATCGCCCTTGTACAACCCGGCGGAGGCCAGCTTGAACACGGCATTGTTGAACTGGTAGGTCGAGGTCGAGCCATCCGGCTCATTCACATATTGGTAGAGCGTGCCACCATTGATGCTCTGCCCGTTCAGGTAGGCCGCCTCGATCTGCGCGATGAAATCATCGGCGGCGGAGGAGCCACGATCCAGCATGAAGCTGCCATTCCAGCCCTTCGGCAGCTCCGCCCCCAGCTGCACCCCATCCAGCCGGTCCACCCGCAAGGGCAGCGTCACCTGGCTCGCCTCAAAGCCGGTGACATGCGAGAGATCGACCCGCCCGAACGGCCCCATCACCACAATCTGGCAGTCGCTGCCAACGGAAAATGTGTTAAACGGCATGTCTCATCCCTCTCTTCAGGCCGAAACCGGCACGGTCTGCACGCTCACCTGCACCGTCTGCCCGCCCTGCACATTCACGATGAATTTCTCGTTGATCGCCTGGTACTGCACCTGCACATCCGCCTGCACATAGCCCAACGCCGTGCGGCTCTGCGGATTGTTGCTCACATCGCAGATCACCGCGAAGGGCGTGCTGCCATCGGTGCTGCCCAGCATCCCCTGCTGCAATAGCCCATTCAGAAACGCCAGCAGTGTGGCGCGGATTTTCTGAAACAGCGTGCTGTTCACCAGCTGCCCGACATACCCGCCCATGCCCGCCTGCAAGGTCGCGGCGATATAATTGGTCAGCCGCGTATAATTATCCCCGTTCACCGCCGCACTGGAGGAGGAATTATGCCCGCCGCGCACCCCCCAATAGGCCCCGCCCGGCTGCGGATTGGCAATCACGTCAATCCCCGCACTCAGCAGCGCGGCGAGATCCGCGCTGGCATAGGTCGTCGCCGTCGCACTCCCCGGCTGCCCGGATTTCTGCGAGCCCACCACCCCATAAAGCGGCTTGTTCAGCGAGGATTGTTCCGGCGACAGATTGGCCAGCCGCCCCGCCACAAACCCTTGCGGCGAAACCAGCCGGGTCACCGCATTGGCCTGGTCGAACCAGTAAATCCAGTCGCCAAACATCATCTTCGCGGCATAGGAATCCACTCCTGCCTCGCCCTTCACCAGCACCGCATTCGCGATCGTATCGCCCGCCGGCCCGGTCAGGATCATATAGACGCTTTCGGACAGGCCGAATTCCATCTGCACGCTCCATTGCGTGGGATCATCGGTATCCGCCAGCAGCGCGATGGCACAGCCCTGGCCGCGCAGCGCATACATGCCCAAACGCGGCGCGGTGTCAGAGCCCACCAGCGTCGCCGCGGTCACGCCATTGGCGCCATCGCTGCCCGGCGTGCCGCCGGCGAACGGGTAGCTGCCGGCCGTCGGCGTCGCCTGCACGGATTGCGTGCTCGCCACCACCAGCTGCGAGGGCCCGCGCAGCACGCCATTGCCGCTATTCACCGCATTCGCCAGATTTTGCCAGAATTGCGCGCCGCTGCCGGTGAGGTTGTCGAACACCTCCGGGCTCTGCCCCGGCAGCGCCACCGTCAGCCGCCAGCTATTGGCGGCGGACCCAGCCGAGAGCGTCAGGGTCAGCTGATTGCCCGTGCTGCCAGTATGCACGGCGGTAAAGGTGATCGCCCCCAGCACGCTCAGGCTGGCGGCGGTATCAGTGCCGTCGCTTACCCGCACGCAGCGGAAATTCGCCGCGCCTTGCTGCACGGCGGTCGCCACCTGGGTGCCCATATCATGCTTGCGCGCCATCACCGGTCCGAAGGCGGCGGCATAATCACTCATGCTGCCAATCACCGTCGGCTCGCCCACCGGGCCCCAGCTCGCCGTGCCCACCACGCCGAGCATATCCGTCGGCACGCCATTCAACAGCAGAGATTGCGGCGGCACGATCTGCACATAGAGATCCGGCACCACCAGAGCGGTGGTATTGATCGCCCCTTGCTGAACAATCGGCATCGCTTACGCCCCCTTCGCCAACACGCGCACCACCGAGGCCGCATTGCCGCCGCCCAGCACCTTCAGCACGGTCGCGGCATCCGTAATCAGATCGCCCCGTTTGAACGTGCCAAACGGCTTCAACACCACCAGATGAAAATTCATGTCTGCCTCAGCTTTGATAAGTTCCCAGCACAACCGTGTTGACGGTGGCCGCCATGGTTCCGAACAGCATCGCTGGATCCTGCTGCGCCAGCGTGGTCGGGTATTCGAGCGCATAGACCAGGTCGCGCCGGTAGAGTGCGGCATTGCCGCCATTGTCGCTGCTCAGCGTATTGGCGAATTTGATCCGCGCCGAAGACCCATCCGCGAGCGCCACAAACTCATCCGCCATCAGCGCCGCATCCAGAACCGGCGCCAGCGCATCGCGCAGGGCAGGGGAGGGGCACCACATCGCCACCCTGATCTCCTGGATCTGCCGGCGGATTTCCTGCAGCGCCCCGGCGCCAGCCACCACCCGTGCGACAAACCTCGCCGCCTGCGGCACGCTGATCATGCTGCCGGCATAATTCACAATCCAGCCGCCCTGGCGCAGCAGCGCCGCGAGATTGCTCGCCACCGTCTGCGCATTGTCATTCGCCTGCACCGCGTAGGCATAGCTCTGCCCGTCCACCAGCACGCCGGCCAGCAGGCCGGTCGAGCAGCTGCCGGCAAAGCTGGCACTCACCCCGCTCACCGCCGCACTCAAGCTGCCGCTTGCCGGGCTCAGCGCCTGCCAGATGCGCGGATAGCGCGTGGTGATCTTCGCCGGCGTCTCGGTGGCGCTCACACTCACATGCGCCATGCCCTGCGCCAGATCCGCGTCCAGCACCGGCGAAAGCGGCCAGCCCCGATAAATCTTGCAGTCCACGCCTAGAACACTCGGAACCGCCGTGCCGCTGGGATACACCGCATTCGCGGCAATCCCCGCCAGCGCCGCCTCCACATCCGCCAGATCCGCCATCAGCGCACCGCCTGTACGCAGGAGAGCCGCCAGATGCCGCCAACCGCCTCGATGCCGGTCAGCGCATAACGCTCGCCCCGCTCATTGATCAAAATATCCGCCACCTGCGGCACCACCTTGTCCACAGCCGGCAGCAGCGCCACAAATCCTGGCACCCTGCCATCATCAGGCAGCCCATCCCGCGTGCGGTCGCCCAGCCCGCCGGCCAGCAGGCTGGCGGGAAAGCCGGTGAATAGCGGCGTCTCGGTGGCCACCTGCACAGCGCCATAGCCCGTCAGGCCCGGCTGCGTCTGCCCGCCCGGCCGCACCAGGGCCAGGAGCCCATTACCCATCACCACCAGCATCGGCTTTGGCGGCTCGATGCTGGCGATGAAGCAAACCCCCTCCGGCCCGGCCAGGTAATCCCCCACCCGCAGATAGGACCAATCCGCCCAGGCCTGGCGAAACGGCACGCCAAACCCGCTCGGCTCGCCGACACTGCCCGCCTGGGTCACAAACGCCACGCAGAGCCGCATGAAGCGGTTTTCCAGCGCCAGCGGCGCCACCGGCCCGGCCGGGCGAAACGCGTCATGCAGAAAGCCCACACGCCGCGCCGCCAGCCCCGCCCCGTAGGCCAGCCGGTCCGCCAGCCGCACCCCGTCCATCTCAAACCACCAGGGTCACGCCGGCCTGCGCCAGCGCCGGGCCGGGCGGCACGCCCAGAAACCCGCACAGCCGGCGCCGCCAGCCATCGAACAGATTGGTGCGGTCGCGCAGCTCATCGGCATTATGCGTCCAGGCCGCCGCACTCTCCGTATCCAGATTCTCAGAGGTCGGCGGGATCGCCGCCTCCAGCGTCGCCAGGGTGGAGAGATATTGCAGGCACACCGCCACCTCCGCCGGGGCCAGATTATTCATCCGGTATTCCAGCGTGCCGTAGGCCTGAAAGAACCGCCAGGAGTTGAACCCCGCCGCCCCGGCGCCATAGGCCGGATAGCCGCAAAAACGCCTGAGATCAGCCTTCTGCGCATCGCTGAAGCCGGTAGGCAGGGTGCCGCTCATCAGTAGGTATCCCCATCGCCAAGGGTGAAATAGACCGTGCCGGTGCCACTGCTCAGCAGCACCGCCGCGTTGGTCACGAAAGGCCCCGCATCCACCAGCATCCTTGCCCCGGCGGGCACCGGCGTATCGCTGCCGCTGGCGGAAAGCCCCGAGGCCCCGCCCAGCCGGAAGAAGGCGGTGGCGGCACTGGCATTATAAACCAGCACCGCCTGGCCGCCGCCCGCCAGCGCCACATTCACCGCGCTGGTGGAGGCACTGGCCGCGACGGTCCCGGCCGGGCGGAAAGGTTGGGTTGCACCGCTTGCCATGGCGCCGCCCCCTCAGCCCACATGCTCGAGCATCACCGCGCGCTTGAAATTCGCATTGGTGGCGGTGGGCACGGTGGTCGGCGTGGTGGTGGTGTCGGACGGCGCACAGAAGCCGCCAATCCAGTACCAGCTCTGCGCGATGATCTGCTGCAGCCGGTCGATCGGCTCGCGCGTCACCATCGCCACCCCGTCAATCACCTGCACCAGGCTGTCCTTCGGCGCCACATCATCGGCCGCCATCCCGGCGAAATCCCCCTCGATCAGCGCGCCCTGCCCACACACGATCGGCCGGCGCACATTCAGCCCGGTAATGCTCGGATGCGCCTGCACATAGGCCTCGGTGGTGGTGATGAAGCGCAGGCCCAGGAAGTCGCTCACCATCCCCTGCTGGAACACCGCGTTGGAGGAGGTCGCGCCCTGGAAGAGCTGCTTGAAATCCGCATCCGCGAAGAGCTGCCGGGCGGAAACCGGATCCAGATAGCAATTATAAACCCCATCCACCGTCGGCACCGCATTGCGCCGCAACAGCGCCACCGCGTCCAGCAGATTGGCCATCGCCAGCGTATCGGTCGCCTGCAGCGCGGCAGTGGTCAGCCGGCTGGCCGGACGCACGATGCGGCTGGCCGTCGCCGCCTGCACCGCATTGCCGGCCGCGCCATCCGCCACGCTCACATTGGTCGCGAAGGTCAGCTGCCCGGAAATCCCGTTCGGCGCACCCGATACATTGGTCGCATCCGCCACCACCCCCACCAGCGTGTAGAGATCCGCCCCCACCGTCACCGCCAACGGATTGCTGGCCGAAACCGCCTGCTGCACCCCGTTGACGAACACGCTCTGGAAACCGCGAATATCATCCACCTCGATGCTCGGCCCCGCCGCCCCCAGCGTGGTCAGCACCCTGGTATTGCCGCCGAAATAGGGGCGAACAGCGCATTGCGCGCCAGCTCATCCAGGCTGCGCGCCGCCTGCTCGCCATTGGTCGCGGCATTCTGCAGAAACTGCGAGGCGATGCCGACGCGCGAGGTGACCATGTTCAGGTCCTGCGTCGCCGCATAGAAATTCAGCGAAATCGTATATTGCTCCACCCCCCAATTGCTGGAGGTGAGCCCGTTATCCAGATTGGTATTGTTCGCCGCCGCCAGCGGCGTGGTCACGCTCGGCTTCAACCCCGCCCGGGTCTTGGTCAGCGTCTCGCCAATCCCCACCGCGAACTCCTCGCGATCGGCGATCATGCGATAGCCCAGCCTGGATTTCAGCGCGGTCTCAAACTCGCGCTCCAGAAACCCCTGCTGAATGATCGGCTGCAGCGCAGCCGGGAAATTCTGAATCCCCATTGCCTCGTAAATCTCCAGATTTCAGACGTGAACCACCAAGCCCGCCGCGCAACGCGCGACGAGGCAACGATCAAAAATAACTCTGCGTTAGAAATTTCCTGAAAAATCATAAAAGTTTTTTGGTGCCGCTTTTTTTCAAAAAAGCGGCGAAAAACCTTCGGGTGGTGGCAGCAACGTCGCCACCCCGAACCGTCGTGGGGACTTTTTGAAAAAACTCCCCACACCCCCAAAAACTTCTGATAATTTTCCAGCTATCTGTTGGAAACAGACAGTCTCTATAGAAAAAGCCGCTATCGCCGCCGCAGCAACGCCGCGCGCGCGCTCAGCCACTCCTCGCGGCTCATCTCATTGGCATGGCGCTGGCGCGGCGGCTCCGGCCGCGGCGGGCTTGCCGCCGCCGAGGAGGATTTCCCCGCCCCGAACAGCCACGGCTTCGCCCGCTTCAGATCCGCCAGCAAAGCCGGGGCATCCTCCACCCCGCCCGCCTCATTCATCCGCAAACTCTCAGGGTCGATCAGCTTCAGCCCGTCCAGATCGATCATCCCCGCCCGGATCGCCTCCGCCTTCAACTCCGCCTGCACCACCCTGGCCCTGGCCGTTTCCTCCGCCCGGGCCAGCGCCGCCTCCGCCGCCTCCGCCCGCTGCCGCCAGGCGGCACTCTCATTCACATCATCGCTCATGGCTCACCCTGCTCGATCGCATCCAGCTCCGCCTCGACATCATTCACCTGATGGCTCGCCGCCACGCTGCGCACCCCGGTCTCGCGCGACATCTGCCCCGCCCCCACCAAGGTCGCCACCGCCTGCGCCTCCTTCAGCCGGTCATCGGCCGAAAGCGGATACCAGCGCGGCCAGCGCAAACTCAGCCGCTGCGTGTCATCCAGCACCCCAACCGGCGCGCCGCGCACGGTCAACGCAAACAGGCTGGACGCCTTCACCACCATCCGCGCCAACGCCAGAATCCCGCCATCGCCATAAGAAATCCGCAGATTATCAGCGAGCCAGATCAGCCCCTGATTCATCATCTCCAGCGCCCGGCCGGATTGCGGCACCGCCAGCTTCTCGGCACTCGCCCGGTTGCCATGCACGCTCTCCAGCGCGAATTCCCGCAGCGTACGCACATAGGCAATCACCGCCTCCGCCGCGGTGCCGCCAATCTCCAGCAGCTTGGCATCGCCCTTCTCGGACACCACCAAGGCATTGCCCGCACCTTTCACGATCTCACTGTCGCAGGTCGCCGGCTCCTTGATCAGCAATGTCGGATCGGAGCTGTATTTCAACCCTCGCCCCGCCTGCGAAAGCTGGTAGTCAATCTCGATATTGGTCTCGATCGCGGCGCGAAACGTGCAGGCCCCATCAACGCCTTCACCGCCCGGCAGATTGCGCACCCACACCACCGGCACAAACCCCAGCCCATGCACAACGCTGCGCAGCTCATCCTTCACCGGCTTCGCCAACGGATCATCGACAGGGCAGGGCAGATACCAAATCTCCTCCTGCGTATCCCACACCCGCTGAAACCAATAGAGCCCTTGCGGATCGACGCCCTCATAGCCCTGCGCCAGCAAATCCGCGCCGCTCACCTTGTAGCGCTCGCTCACCCGCGAAAGCTCATCCGGCACATCCGCCCGCCAGACCGGCGTCAGATACAGGCTCTCCAGCACGGAAAAAAACACCCGCCCGCCCAGCACCCGGAACAGCAGCGCCACCGAGCCCACCGCCCCGCGCAGTGCGGCGTCGATCATCACCTCATTCAGCCGCGCCTCGGCGAACAGATCCGCCAGCACCCGCCCCAACGCCGCATCCGGCGCCTCGATGGTCGGGAAATGCCCCGCGCTGAACAGCAACGCCACGGAATCCTCCACCACCACCCGGCACAGCCCGTAGCGCACCGAGGGCCGGCGCAACCGCAGCGGAATATATTCCCCGGCGCCATTGCGCTCCTCGTGAAACTGGTAGGGCAGATCGTCATAAAGCGTGCCATCCAGAACCCGTTTCAGCGCCTGCAGCCGCGCCACGCGCGCCGGCAGCCCCGCATCCACCGGCATGGTGCTGCAAATCATATCGAACATGAAGCGTGCAAACCTTCCGTTATCGGCTGAGCAACGGCACATTCAGCCGCCTGGCCGGCGGCGGCACCAAAATTGCCAAACTATTCACCGCCCGCGACAGCGCATCGATCTGATCATCATGCCCGCCATGCGGAAACTCCCGCATCTCCGCCAGAAACGCGTCATTCCAGCCGCCAGCCACCAAAGCCAGATTCCCCGCATCCACCTGCGTTGCCGCCGGCATCGCCCGCACCAGCTTGGCCTCGCGCTCAGGGCTGGAAAGTATCCGAAACCCCACCAGCCCGCGCGAGAGCAGCGCAATCTGCGCCGCCCCCGCCTGGCCGGGATCCTGCGGCAAGGAAATCACCGTATTCGCGCCATCCAGCCTGGCTGTCTCCTTGATCGCGGCCTCCACCTCGGCCGGCGAGCCCTGCAGGCGGCGCACATCCAGCACCACCAGCCGGTCCTCCTCGGTCAGCCCCAGCTTCAGCCCCACCGTATAATCCGGCCGCCGTCCCAGCCCGGCACTCGTCGCCGCCAGATCCCAGGCCCGCACGCACAGCCGTACCTCAGGTGCTGCCGCCAGCCGGGCAATGCCGGACACCCTGAACAGCCCCGCATTCTTCGCCTGCGGCGCCTGCTGATACATCGCCGCGAAGGCGCGCTCGCCCGCCTCCGCGCGCCGGCGCGCCAGCGCATCCGCATTCAACAGCTCCGGCCACAAGGCCTCGCCAGGCGCGCGCCCCAGCGGATCATCCGCCTCCGCCAAGGCCGGCAGCCGCAAACTGCGCCACCCCGTCTCGGTCGCCTGCAACCGCCCGGCCAGATCATCCTCATGCCAGCGCGTCATGATCAGCACGATCCGCCCGCCCGGCTTCAGCCGCGCCGTCAGCTCGGCCCGGTACCAATCATACAGCATGTCCCGCTGCGCCTGGCTCTCCGCCTCCGCCCAGCTCTTCACAGGATCATCGATGATGATCAGATCCGCCCGCCGCCCGGTAATCGGTCCGCGCACCCCGGCGGAGAAATATTCCTGGCCCCCCGCCAGGGAAAATCGCGAGGCGGCCTTCGCCGCCCTGGCCATCTCCACCCCCAGCGCCTCGCCGTGCCGGGTCAGCACCGCCTTCACCCGCGCCCCGAAATAATGCGCGAGCGAGGCGGTATGCGCCGCCGCGATCACCTGCGCGTTTTTCCGCCGCGCCAGAAACCAGGCCGGGAACAACACGGAACCATAAGTGGATTTCGCCGCCCCCGGCGGCATCTGCACCATCAGCCGGTCGCATCTGCCATCCGCCACATCCTGCAAATGGCCGATCAGCCATTCATGATGCTTCGCCGGCCTCTGCTCCAGCTCCTCCATCGCACGCCGCGCGAAGCCCAGAAACCCCGCCGCCTCGCTCTGCTGTTCGATGAAGGCCCCGCTTTGTTTCGGATAACCAGTCTATAAACATTTCTAGTCCAAAACGGGGCGCATGGGCAATAACGAAATAACGCAATGTTAGAAAAATTATTTAAGCCAGCGCGCCGCGATGATCCCGATCCCCTGGCCATGCCAACGCTGGATGGATTTATGGTCCGCCCCCAGCATCTCTCCCAGCCGCCGCCAGGGATAGAGATGCCGCCCGGTCAGCGGATGCACCAATGCCCGCGCACCGACAATTCTGCGGATCACATATTTCCCCTCGGGAATGAAAGCGAGCCAGGAAAATGCTTCATCCATCCGGCCCATCGCCGCCGCGTCCGGGGCCGGGGCACGCAGGCGCGGGGTCTGCCAGCCATAGGCATCCAGTGCGGTATGCACCACCTCCAGCCGGGTCGTGCGCAGCCCGGTGGAATAGCCCCGCCCCGGCATCGCCAGCACCGTCGCCCCGGCCTCTTCCAACCGCGCGATGATCTCACCTTCCGTCATCATGGCTATCCCCCTCCGGATAGGGCGCATCGGTCAGCAATCCCCAGGTTAACGGATGGCCCGCGCGCAAGGGCGGACGGTTGGGGTCATCCAACCCTTCTTCATCGCGGTTGCGAGGCATTTGCGGTGGCCGCGGCGGCAACGCCGCACGCAGCCGCCGGCCTCGCTCAATCACCGTATTGCGTGACAATCCCAGTATTTTCCCAATCGAAGCCCAGGTCGCGCCCTGTCCGCGCATCTCGCAAATCACCTGGTCGGCCTCGGGTTTCCACAGTCTCGGCAATGGCATCCCGTCCTCCTCTGGTCGTTGCGTATTGTTATTAGCTCTAACTTTTTATGTCAAGAAATACTAACATTGAGTTTGGGCGTCATCCTGTTAGAATGTTTACATGCCAGCAAAGAAGCAGCTTCCCGCTGAGACAGTCGGGGCACGGATCAGGGCGTTGCGTCTCGCCGCCAACATGACTCAAGATGAATTCGCCGCGAAACTGAACGTCTCCCGCTCGGCCATCGCCCAGTGGGAGACCGACCGCGCCGGGCAAATTCGAGAAAATATGGAGAAAATCGCGAAGGTGCTCAACACCTCGCTGGGCTATCTGGTCTCCGGTGAAACCGGCTCCCTGGTCGGGACGAGCTGGCCCTGATGCGCCTCTACCGCGCCTGCTCGGCCGAGGACCGACGCATGTTGCTGCTCACCGCGCGCCGGCTGGCACGCAGCTGAGCTTTCCGATTTGTGTCAAATCGGTACAGTTTAAGACGGCGCTGGAACGCTCAGCCTTCGCCCGGCCGCAACAACCGCAACTCGCGGTAGACGCCACTCTCCCGGGAAAAATTCCGGTTGTAGTAAGGATCAAACGGTAAAACGTTTTCATAGCGCTGACGCATCACTTCATTTTCGAACATGAACCGCGCCAGCTTGGCTTGATCAAAATCATCACCGCGGCTGATGCTTTCCCGATGCTCCGCGACTGAATCCGGCATGAAGATGATTTTCAGTTTCGCCTGCCGCAGCTTCACGCACAGATCCACATCGTTGAACGCCACGGAAAGCTCGCGCTCATCGAACCCGCCCACCTGCAGGAACGCGCTCTTGCGCACTAACATGCAGGCCGCCGTCACCGCCGAAACCTCCTGCGCCGTTATGGCATGCGCAATATAGCCGGGCGCCTCGCCGCCCAGCCCGCGAAACGCATGGTCGGCCACACCGCCAACCCCCAGCACCACGCCGGCATGTTGCACCGTCCCGTCAGGATAAAGCAATTTCGCGCCCACCGCGCCCACCGCCTCATCCGCCAACGCCTCATCCAGCATCCGCCGCAGCCAGCGCGGCTCCTGCACAAACACATCGTTATTCAGGAACAGCAGGAACGGATATTTCGCCGCCGCCACGCCGATATTATTGATCCGCGAATAGTTGAACGGCTCGGCGATCCGCAGCACCCGCGTGCCTTCGATATTCGCCTGCTCCGCCGCGAATTCCGCCGCCTCCGGGCTGGTCGACCAGTTATCCAGCAAGAGAATTTCGTAGCTCACACCCTTGGTATGCGCCCGGATCGCCTCCACGCATTCGCGTGTCATCTCGACATGGTCGCGATACGGAATCAGGATCGACACACCCTGCGTCTTCACCTGCGCGGCGGGGAATTTCCAATCCACCTGATAGCAGGTCAGCCCGCCGCGCGGGCTCACCTTCGCCGGCAGGCCGCGCCGCTCCAGATGCGCCGCCACCGCCGTCGCCCCGGCCATCGCCGCCTTCGGCTTCGCCCCGGTCCCGGCAGCCGCCGTGGAGCTTGCGGTCTTGCGCCAATGATAGAGAATTTCCGGCACGTGATGAATTTCATCAGGCGTCAGCGCCTCGACCAGTCGCAACAGCAGATCATGGTCCTGCGCCCCGTCCAAAGCCGCATCCAACCCACCCGCCGCGCGCAGGGTTTTCGCCTCCACCAGCACCAGATGGCAGATATAATTCACCTCCAGCAGGAAGCGATGATTGAAATCCGGCTTGAAATGCGGCTCGCTGAACGCCCCGCCGCGCTCCACCTTGTCCTCATCGGAATAAAGCAGCTTCGCCCCGCTCGCCGCCTGCGCCAGCAGCATGATCTCCAGCGCGCCGGGCTCCAGCAGATCATCATGGTCGAAAAACGCGATGAAATCGCCCTTCGCCGCCTTCAGCCCGTCATTGGTCGCGCGCGCGATGCCGCCATTCTTCTTGCGCTCGATCAGCCTGATCCGCGCATCCGCCGCCGCCAGATCCTTCATCACCGCGCTCAGCGTTTTGTCCCCGCCGGCATCGTCGATCAGCAGCAGCTCCCAATTCTCATGGGTCTGCGCCTTCACGCTATCCACCGCCGCCAGGAAATCGCCCACCCCCGGCCGGTAAACCGGGCAGATCACCGAAATTTTCACCCCGGAGACATCCCGCACCCCGTAGGTGGCGCGGGCGCGGGGCAGGGCGAGCGGCCGGCTCTCCAGCGCCCAGCGCGGATAATCCGCGAGCAGATAACGCTCCCGCGGGATCGCCGCCTTCAGCTCCTTCTTCAGATGATAGGCGAAGCTGAACAACTCATCCGTGCGCTGGATCAGCTGCTCGATCTTCTCGCGCGCATTATCGCCAGGGAAAGAGATCTCCAGCGGGCTGCCGGTCAGCTCCTCGCGCTCCGGCAGAGCGAAGAATTTCAAACTCACCTGCTCGCGCCGGCGCAGTTCCGGCGGCGGCGCGAAGGCGAAGCCGCAGGCCGCATCGCTGCCCACCGCCTGCGCCACATCGCCCCGGAACTGGTCCGCCAGCAGCTCGGCAATCGGCTGGCCCTCATGCGTCACCAGCACCCGCACCCCGCCCAGCTTGGTGCCGGCCTCGTCATCCACCCGCAGCGCCCAGCCCTGGATCAGCCCGTCCACCATGCCATCCACCGTGGCCAGCAGCCGCACCGGCTTGGTCAGCACGAAGCTATATTCCTCCACCGCGCCGCCGGCGCGCGTGCTCACCGGCAGCAGCGCCCCGTCCAGCGTCACAAAGCGAATGCGATGCCGCACCCCGTCCCAATAGCGCTCCGGAATGTCATAGGTGAACCCAATCCGGCTATTCGCCTGGTTCACCAGCCGCGCATCGTCACGATGCATATCGCAGGCCATCACATCCTCGATCGCATCATCGATCATCACCCGCAGCTTCAGGCTCTCCGTCGGCCGCTCGAAATCCACCGCCCAGCCTTCCAGCCTTGATGTCTCGATCACATCCAGAAAACAAAGCAGCTGACGCTCAGGGCGAACCGCCGGAGCCTTCACGATCTTGCGCGCCATTCGTCTCACCCTGCCTTCGCGATTTCGTCCAGCAGCGCCTGCGTGGTCAGCTGCCGGCAATAGCCCTTATTGTTGAACAGCGCGCTGTCATGCCGTGCCTGGGTCTGGGTCGCCACCGCATCCACCGGCAGGCTGACCAGATAGCCGAGATCGCACGCATCCCGCACGGCGGAATCCACGCATTGGTCGGTCAGCGCGCCGGTGATGATCAGCTGGCTCTTGCCCATATTGCGCAGCAGATAATGGATGTGGGTCGAAATGAATACCGAGGACGAGCCCTTCGCCAGCACGATCTCATCGCCGCGCGGCGCCAGCGCCTCGATCACCTGCGCATTCCAGCTCTGATGATGGCAGAAAAACCCGGTAATCTTGTAATCCAGGCTGAGATCGCGCCCATCGCGGGTCAGCGCCGCCATCACCGTATAGATCACCTCGATCCCCGCCGCGCGGCTGGCCGCGATCAGCCTCTGCATGTTGGGGATCGCTCGCGCCCGCATCTCCTTGAAGAAAAAGCCGTATTTCGCTTCCTTCTCGGCCGGGTCGATGCCGGCATATTCGCCGCCATCCTCCATGATGTAATTCTGCGCGTCGATCACCAGCAGCGCGGTCTGGGCGGGCACCACCGGCACATCACGGCTCAGGCCAAAATCCTTCATGCCAGCGCCTCCAACGCCAAGGGTAAAAGCCGCGCCAGCCGCGCCGCCCATTCAACCTGCCCGGCCTCATCGGCGATCAGATCCTGCCTGATCTCGATCTCCAGATAATCCAGCCCATTCCCCTCGGCATGCACCGGCACGCCGTAATCGCTCTCATCGCTCACCCGGTAAGGCGCATTCTCCCCCACCACCAGCCCGCCCTCGTCCCGCAGCAGCGAAGCCAGCGCCTTGGAGAGCCGGGGATTGCGGTTATACAAAACCGCCACCTGCATCGGCCGCGCCTGGTCCAGATAGACCGGGGTGAAACTATGCATCGCCACATAAACCGTGCGCGGCCGCACCGCGATCATACGGCCGATCGCGCCATGATACGGGTCGAAAATCGCCACCCGCCGCGCCGCCCGGCCGGCCTCGTCCAGCCCGATATTCCCCGGAATGGGCGTCGCCTCGCTGATTTCGGGACAGGCGCTGGCCCAATGCGGCTGCCGGTTGCAATCGATCACCAGCCGCGAATAAGCCTGCAAAATCGCGGTGGCATCCAGCGCCGCGCTTAAGCGCCTGGTCACCCCGGCAATGCCGATATCCCAGGCGATATGCCGCTCCATATCCTCTGGCCCCACCCCCAGATCCCCCAGCGCGCGCGGGATGGCGCGTCCGGCATGGTCGGCGGTCAGCAGAAACGGGCTCGCCCCGTCGGGGCGCAAAATCTCGTAAACCGGCGGCTCATCCGCCTGCAGCAGCTCCATCAAAGCCCCTCCACCGGGTCATAGTCCAGCCATTCCCCGTTCGCGACGGAGCGCCCGGTCAGCGCCAGCAGAAACCCCCAATGGCTCACCAGCAAGGTGCTGGCATGGTCCTCGCGCGCCGCCATCGCCGCCCGGAAGGCCCGGGCGCGCTCCTCTGTCGCCGCCTCGCTTTCGGTCTCCTCATGCCACCAGCGCGCCGGCAGATGCCCGAACTCATGGTGGGGAAAGCGCGTCGCCAGCAGGGCAGGGGGGAGCCGATATCGCACACGAAGGCGGTGCGCTCGCGCACCTCATGCAGCACTTCGGCGGTCACCCCCGGCAGCGCCAGAAACGGCTCCGCCGTCTGCAGCGCCCGCGTATAAGGCGAGACGATCACCCGCGTGATCCCGGCGCCCTGCAACGCCTGCGCCGCCGCGCGGGCCTGCTGATGCCCCAGCTCGGTCAGCTCCGGATCCTCGATCCCTGGGTCGCGCTTGGTCGCGGTGAAATGCAGATTGAAATAGCTTTGCCCATGGCGGAGCAGGAACATGAAACTTCCTTCAAATTTGCCCGGCTTGCCGGGATGGCCCATTGCAACATATGTCTGCCCCCACGCCAACAGGCGCCGCGCCTTGCGCACCGCAACCGGTTGCGCCAGTCTGACCGATCAAGTCTGGTTATGAATAGAGGATGACAGTGGCCGATAACGCACTCCAATCGCTCGGCGGGTATCCCGTCGCCCTGGTGATCTTCGCGGGCATCGCGATCTTCCTCGTGCTGCGGCTGCGCGCCGTGCTCGGCAAGCGCGTCGGCTTCGAGAAACCGCAATCGCCCCCGCCCGGCCGCGCCGCCGCCCCGGTGATCGACGGCCAGGCCCTGCCGGCGCAAACCGGGCGCGACGTGCCGGACCCGCGCTCCGAGCTCGGCCAGCGCCTGATGCAGATCGTCAATAACGACCCGCAATTCGACCCGCCGCACTTCATCACCCAGGCCGAGGCCGCCTTCCGCGCCATCGTCACCGGCTTCGCCAATGGCGACCGCGCGGCGCTGCAGGCGCTGCTCACCCCGCACGTGTACGAGACCTTCGCCGCCGCCATCGCCGCGCGCGAGGCAGCCGGGGAGCGCCAGCGCACCGAAATCAAATCCATCCCCTCGATCAGCATCGAGGACGCGCAGCTCAGCGGCGATCTCGCGGTGGTGGTGGTGCGCTTCATCTCCGCCCAGACCAACGAGAAGCTGGACCAGAACGGCACCCCCATCCCTGGCAGCGCCGAAACCGGCGATGTGAGCGATCTCTGGACCTTCGAACGGCATTTGCGCGGGCCGGATAAAAACTGGCGCCTGGCCGCGGCCCGCAGCGCGTAACATGAAACTCCGCCGCGCCCTCGCCCTCATCTTCGCCAGCGCCAGCGCCCTGGCCCTCAGCGCCTGTGCGATCCCCCAGCAGCAAGCCGAAACCGGCCCCGACGCCGCCCCCGGCCACATCGTGGCGCTGGCCAGCCTGCCCGGCTGGCAGCAGGATAACCAGGCCGCCGCCCTGGCCAGCTTCGTCATCAGCTGCAAGCAGCTGGCGCTGATGCCGCCGGACAGCGCCCTGGGCGGCACCGGCCTGGCGCAGGAGCGCGCCGGCCAGGCCGGGCTCTGGCAGCCCGCCTGCAATGCCGCCAAGGATGTTCCCCCTGGCGACCTCACCGCCGCCCGCGCCTTCTTCACCACCTGGTTCCAGGCCTATGAAATCCCCGGCCAGGGGCTCATCACCGGCTATTTCGAGCCGGAATTCCCCGGCTCCAAGAACCAGCGCCCCGGCTATAACGTGCCGCTCTACGCGAAGCCGCCCGTCGCCGCCCTGGCCAACCTGACCCGCACCGAGATCGATGACGGCGCGCTCACCCGCAAGGCGCCGGTCACCGCCTATGTCACCAACCCGGTCGATGCCTTCATGCTGCAGATCCAGGGCTCCGGCCGCATCCTGCTGCCCGATGGCCGCATCCTGCGCGTCGGCTTCGATGGCCAGAACGGCCAGCCCTACACCCCGATCGGCCGCGTCCTGGTGCAGATGGGCGCGCTGAAACCCGACGATGTCAGCTACCAGACCATCTCCGCCTGGCTGAAATCCCACCCTGCCCAGGCGCGCGAGGTGATGGAACAGAACCAGCGCTACGTCTTCATGCGCCCGCTCGGCAGCCTGCCGGCAAATGAGGGCGCGCCCGGTGCGCTCGGCGTGCCGCTCACCGCCGGCCGCTCGGTGGCGGTGGATAAATCCGCCCTGCCGCTCGGCGCCCCGCTCTTCATCGCCACCACCGACCCGGTCACCGGCCGCGCGATGGACCAGCTCGCCATCATCCAGGACACTGGCGGCGGCATTCACGGCCCGGACCGCGCCGATATCTTCTTCGGCGCCGGCGCCGATGCCGAGCAGATCGCCGGCTCCATGCGCCAGGCCGGGACACTCTATCTGCTGCTGCCCAAGCCCCAGCAAGCCGGATGACCCGCCCCGCGCCGGCCGTTTTCCCAGGGCCGCGCGGCCGCCGCCCGCCCGGCTTGTTCAGCGCCAGCCAACCGGCTACAGGCTGCACAATGCCGACAGGGACAATCTGAATGACTTCCAGCGCAACCTCTTCCGGCGGCGTACCGGAAAAACTCAAGATGTCCGCGCTGATCGGCGTGCTTGGCGTCGTCTATGGCGATATCGGCACCAGCCCGCTCTACGCCCTGCAGTCCTGCATCGCCTATTTCAAGGGCCCGCATCTGCAGGCGGTGGACGTGCTGGGGTGCTCTCGCTGATCACCTGGGCGCTGATCCTCACCGTCACCCTGAAATATGTCACCTTCATCATGCGCGCCGATAATAACGGCGAAGGCGGCACCCTCTCCTTGATGGCCCTGGCCAGCCGCGTCGCCCGCAGCGAGCGCACCCGTGCCGCCGCCGGCATCATCGGCATCGTCGGCGCCGGGCTGTTCTTCGGCGACGGCGTGATCACCCCGGCCATCTCCATCCTCTCCGCGGTGGAAGGCATCGAGGTCGTCGCCCCGTCGATGAGCGAGGCCGTGCTGCCCATCGCCATCGCCGTCATCGCCGGGCTGTTCCTGGTGCAGCGCCACGGCACCGCCATGGTCGGCCGCGCCTTCGGGCCGGTGATGGTGCTCTGGTTCCTCTGCCTCGGCCTGCTCGGGCTGTTCCAGCTGGTCCAGCATCCTGACGTGCTGGTCGCCCTCAACCCCTGGTTCGGCGCCAGCTTCATCATCCGGCACGACAAAATCGCCTTCCTCACCCTGGGCGCCGTCGTCCTGGCCGTCACCGGGGCGGAGGCGCTCTACGCCGATATGAGCCATTTCGGCCGCCGCCCCATCCGCATCTCCTGGATGTTCTTCGTGCTGCCCTGCCTGATCCTGAATTATTACGGCCAGGGCGCGCTGGTGATCACCCACCCCGACACCGCCGACAACCCCTTCTACAAGCTCGCTCCGCACGCGCTGCAGGTGCCGCTGATCGTGCTCGCCACGCTCGCCACCGTCATCGCCAGCCAGGCCGTCATCACCGGCGCCTTCTCGGTCTCGCGCATGTGCGTGCAGCTTGGCCTGCTGCCGCGCATGGAGGTCCGCCACACCAATGAGAGCGAGCAGGGGCAGATCTACGTGCCCCAGATCAACACCATCCTCGCCATCGGCGTGCTGCTGCTGGTGCTCACCTTCCGCTCCTCGGAGGCCCTGGCCTCGGCCTACGGCATCGCCGTCACCGGCACCTTCCTGTGCGACAACACCCTGGCCGCTTTCGTCTATCGCCGCCAGTTCGGCTGGTCGCGCCTGGCCACCATCCTGGTCTTCGGCGCCATCGGCATTGTCGATTTCGCCTTCTTCGCCGCCAATTCCCTGAAAATCTTCGAAGGCGGCTGGGTGCCGCTGGCCATCGGCCTGTCCATCATCCTGATCATGACCACCTGGCGGCGCGGCCGCAGCCTGATCATGGCCCGCTGGATGCAGGACAGCCTGCCGCTCGCCACCTTCCTCAACCGGCTGCCGCAATCGCGCATCGTCCGCGTCCCCGGCACCGCCGTGTTCATGACCGGCAATCTCGACTACGTGCCCAACGCCCTGCTGCATAACCTCAAACATAACAAGGTGCTGCACGAGCAGGTCTTCTTCGTCACCGTCCGCAATCTGGACGTTCCCCAGGCCGACCCCGGCGGGCGCGTCCATCTCGATGAAGCCTCACCGGGCATCTACAAAGTGACCCTCTATTACGGCTTCATGGAAAGCCCGAACGTGCCCCGCGCTTTGGAAAGCCTGACCGGCCAGGGCATCGAGTTCAAAGCCATGCAGACCAGCTATTTCCTCGGCCGCGAAACCGTGGTCCCGGCCTCGGTGCCGAAACTGCGCTTCATCCGCCGCTGGCTGTTTTTGTTCATGGCCCGCAACGCCGTCACCGCCACGGAATTCTTCCGTATTCCGTCGGACCGGGTGGTGGAGCTGGGTGTGCGCATCGCCGTGTAAGACCACCTAATAAGTTTTCACATACCCGCCTCAGCGGCTCCAATATCGTTCGCTGCTGAGGCAATAGCTGGTCAGCTTCACATGGTTTATGCATCCCGCATTGGGATCGAAAGCTGCTCGCGCTTCAAAAACAGACGAAAGTTAACTGACTCAAAAAGTCGCAACTGACTCATTTTTGTGCTTGCGGGAACGCGCGCCAATATGTTGGAGTCTAATTGACGACGTGAGAGTCGAGTCGGGGGACTCAACTCTCACAATCCGCTTGCGTTAGAACCGCCTGCGGATTTTACACTCAGTGCGTGAGAGAAAGTTTTCTCCAATGGGTTTAGAAAGTCAAGGCGGTTCATGTAGTTCGATAAAGGATTATTACATGGACGATTTGGTTCAGCCGGATTTATTTCCACGAGAGCCTAGCAAAAAGCTGACTGAAAAAGACGTGCTTGAGATCAAGAAACGTCTTCAAAAGAAAGAGTTCCAACATCGGATAGCTGCTGACTACGACGTAAATCCAGGTCGTATTTCTGAGATTAATACTGGAAAAACCTGGAGCCATATCAAGCCTAACGCGTAGCCTTTAAAAAGAAGGGAGCGCTTAATCGCTCCCTTCTTTATATTCGGGAGCGAAAATTATCCCTAAAAACGGAGGCTTTCGCCAGACAAGCAGCCCGGTCGGCCACGCAGCCACCCTCCAGCCACCAGCCCCGCACCGCCGCCAGCACCTCACCCATCTTCGGCCCAGCCTCCACAACCCCGGCCAGATCCCGTCCCTGCAACGGAAACACCGGCCGCGCCATCGCTGACAGCCGCGCCCGCAGCGCCTCCCAGCCTGCGCCATCGTCGCCTTGCAGCCAAATCCGCCCGGCCAGCGCCTCATGCCCGGCCACCGCCAGAGCGCGGCGCAACGCCGCATCCTCATCCTCCGGCCCAATCCCCAACGGCAGCCGCCACGCCGCCAGCAAAGCCGCCTCCGCCCCGCTCAGCTTCAACCGCCGCGCCAGATCCTCATCACTCAGCGCCGCCACCCGCAATAACGGCTCCGATGGCGCCCCGCGCCCCAGCAGCGCCGCCAACCGTTCAACCCTGGCCCCCGGCAGCACCATTTCCAGCACCCCGGTCTCGCCCATCAGCGCCACGGCCCGCAGCGGGGCAGGGGCCGCCAAAATCTTCTTCACCTCGCTCCACACGCGCTCCGCCGAGAGCTGCCGCAAGCCTTCACGCCCGTCCCTGATCGCCGCCAGCGCCGCCGCATCCGCCTCCCTCCGCCCATAGCGCGCGAAGAACCGGAAAAACCGCAAAATCCGCAGATAATCCTCCGCCACCCGGGCCGCAGCATCGCCGACAAACCGCACCACCCCCGCCGCCAGATCCGCCTGGCCGCCGAAATAATCGAAAATCTCGCCCGCTTGCGTGCAGCTCATCGCATTGATGGTGAAATCCCGCCTGGCCGCATCCTCCCGCCAGTCATCGGTAAACTCCACGCGCGCACGCCGCCCATCCGTCTCCACATCGCGGCGCAGCGTCGTCACCTCAAACCCATGCCCCGCCGCCACCAATGTCACCGTCCCATGCGCCAGCCCGGTCGGCACCGCCTTCAGCCCCGCCGCCCTGGCGCGCCGCATCACCTCCTCCGGTGCCAGCGGCGAGGCCATGTCCACATCCGCCACCGCCCGTCCGGCCAGCATGTCGCGCACAGCACCCCCCACCATCCGCGCCTCCGGCAGCGCCGCCCACACCAACGCCAAGCCCGGCAGATCGATCACGCCACCCCCCGCAACCGCAGCGCCAGCAAGCGCAATATCTCCGCCGTCGCCCCCCAGATCACATGGTCCGGATGCGGCCATACCCAGAAGGCCCCCTCCCGCCCGCGCCACACCGCCTGCCGGCGCAGCGGGTACTCTTCGTTCAGCAATACGGAAAAAGGCAGGGAGAAAATCTCCTCCACCTCGTCATCGGCTGGCCGCAGCGCCACACCCTCGGGCACCAGCCCGACAATCGGGGTGATATGAAACCCGGTCCCGGTGGCATGGTCATGCAGCCGCCCGAGCAGCTCCACCTGGGCCGGATCAAGCCCGATCTCCTCCTGCGCCTCGCGCAAGGCGGCTTCAACCGGCGTCTCGCCCAGCCCCTCGATCTTCCCGCCAGGAAACGACACCTGCCCGGCATGGGTGGTCATCAGCCGGCTGCGCCGGGTCAGCCACACGCCGCGCCCCGGCTCCAGCGCCACCAGCACGGAAGCCGGACGCAACCGCCCCAGCGCCAGCGCGTTAAAGGCCAGATTTTCGGGAAAAGCCCGTCTCAGCTGCGCGGCCTTCATCGCCGCACCGCCCGGATCTCACTCGTCCAGATCGCACTCCGCATCGGAACAGCAATTCGGCATATCGCCAAGCGGGAAGAACACCCCCTCGCTCCACACCCCCATGACCTTGCGGCCCTTGACGATGCCCGGTTCGGACAGCGCCACCAGCTCATAATAGGTGGCGCGGTTGATCCGCGCCTCGATCGGGTATCTGCCTTTGCCATCGCGGATATGAAGATAGGGCGTCGGCTCGCAACTGAGCAAATCATGCGCGATGCGGATGCGATGCGCCGGCCCCGCCGTCACGCATTGATCGACATTGGTGCGGAAACACAGGCTCTGGTTCCGGCCCTCGCCGCTCCATTGCAGCTCCACCGCCAGGAACGGCACATCCTCCACCTCGATCCTGCCGCGCTCGGCGGGTGTCTGCAGGATGTACTGGCCCTCCTCGTCGCGCGTCAGCACGGTGGAAAACAGGCAAACCATCGGCTTGCGGGTGATCGGGCTGCCTTTATACAGCCAGGTTCCGTCGCGGCGGATCAGGAAGGGCAGATCCCCGCAATCGGCGAGCGGACGTGCCGACGCGGCATCGCTCACACCCTGCCGCAGCCCCCCTTTCACCTCATACGTCACCTGATCACACTCCTCTCTCCAAGCGGATATAGGTTGCATAAGGAACGGATCAAAGAGGCAAGCGCGCCCGCACGCCTTTCCGCGTTGAAATAGACACATCCCCGCATGAACGCAGCGCCAATCTGATGAATCCTTAATTTATTCGACCCCAAAACTTTCTTGCGGCTTTGAAAGCCTTGGCGTTTTTCAGGCAAACTCGCTAAACCCCCGGCATGGATTACGATGTCATCGTCATAGGCGGCGGCCATGCCGGCACCGAGGCCGCCGCCGCCGCGGCGCGGTTTGGCGCCCGCACCGCCCTGATCACCCAAAGCGCCGCGCGCATCGGGGAGATGTCCTGCAACCCCGCCATTGGCGGCATCGGCAAGGGCCATCTCGTCCGCGAGATCGACGCGCTGGACGGGCTGATGGGCAAAGCCGCAGACGCCGCCTGCATCCATTTCAAATTGCTGAATCGCGGCAAGGGCCCCGCCGTGCGCGGCCCGCGCGCCCAGGCGGACCGCAAACTCTACCGCGCCGCCATCCAGGCCCTGCTCGCCGCACAACCCAACCTTACCATTTTGGAAGGTGAGGCCGCCGGTCTGGAAATGCGCGATGGCCGCCTCACCGGCATCAAACTCGCCTCCGGCGCAACCCTCACCTGCGCCGCCGCCGTGCTCACCACCGGCACCTTCCTCAACGGCGTGCTGCATTTCGGCCCGCAGATGCAGCCCGGCGGCCGGGTGGATGACGCCCCCTCCCGCGCCCTGGCGGCTGATTTGCACCGCCTGGCGCTGCCGCTGGGCCGGCTGAAAACCGGCACCCCGGCGCGGCTGGCCAAATCCAGCATCGATTGGGAAAGCCTGCCGGAGGATCGAGGCGAAACCCCGCCCGAGCCCTTCTCGGCCCTGACCGCGCGCATCACCAACCCGCAAATCTCCTGCCGCATCACCGGCACCACCGAGGCCACGCACCAGCTCATCCGCGACAATCTCCACCAATCCGCGGTCTATGGCGGCAACATCGCTGGGCGCGGCCCGCGCTATTGCCCCTCGATCGAGGACAAGGTGGTCCGCTTCGCCGAAAAACCCGGCCATCAGATCTTCCTGGAGCCGGAAGGTCTGGATGACGATACGATCTACCCGAACGGCATTTCCACCTCGCTGCCGCTGGCGGTGCAGGCGGCGATGATCAAAACCATTCCTGGATTGGAACAAGCCAGAATCCTGCGCCCCGGCTACGCGGTGGAATATGACTATGTCGACCCGCGCGCCCTCGACCATGCCCTGGCGCTGAAATCCCTCCCCGGCCTCTATCTCGCCGGCCAGATCAACGGCACCACCGGCTATGAGGAAGCCGGCGCCCAGGGCCTCGTCGCCGGGCTCAACGCCGCGCGCCGGGCAGGGGGATGGATCCCGTCCAGCTTTCCCGCGCCGATGCCTATATCGGTGTGCTGATCGATGATCTGGTGACGCAAGGTGTCACCGAGCCCTACCGCATGTTCACCTCCCGCGCCGAATACCGCCTGCTGCTGCGCGCCGACAATGCCGAGCTGCGCTTAACGCAAAAGGGCCTGGATTGGGGCTGCGTCGGCTCCGCGCGCGAAGCCGCCTTCGCCGCGCTGAAAGCCGAAATCGCGGCGTTTGGAAACAAGCCGGAAGGTGAGGGCAGGGCCGCCAACATCTTGCGCGCGGACCTGCTCTATGCCGGCTATATCGCCCGGCAGAATTCCGAAATCCGCTCCCGCGAAAAGGACGAGGCGGTGAAAATCCCCGACGCCTTCGACTACACCGCCATCGGGGCCTCTCCGCCGAGCTGCGGGAAAAACTCACCCGCACCCGCCCGCAAACCCTCGCCGCCGCCGGCCGCATCGAGGCGATGACCCCCGCCGCGCTGGGCGCCATTTTCGGCGCCCTGCGCAAGGCCGGCCGCGCCGCATGAACGAGGAGAAGCTGCGCGCCTTCGCCGATCTGGTGCTGAAATGGTCGCCGAAAATCAACCTGGTCTCCAAGGCGGACCTGAACCATGTCTGGGACCGGCACATCCGGGACTCTCTGCGCCTGCTCCCCTATCTGCCCAAGGATCTCGACCGCGCCATCGATCTCGGCTCCGGCGGCGGTTTTCCCGGCATGGTGCTGTGCATCGCCAGCGGCATCCCGTTCGAGATGATCGAATCAGATTCCCGCAAGGCCGCCTTCCTGATGGAAGCCGCGCGCCAGACCGGCGCACCGGCAAAAATTCACAATTGCCGCATCGAAGCCGCCCGCGTCGAGCCCGCTGCCGTCATCACCGCCAGAGCCTTGGCACCTTTGGATAAATTGCTAGGCCTGGCGGCACCTTTGCTGAAACCGCAGGGGTTTTGCCTGTTCCCGAAAGGCAAAGGCTTGGAAGTTGAATTGACGCTCGCCGCCCCCCTCTGGCACATGGATACAGACCATATTTCCGCCCCGGACTGGGGCGAAAGCTGCATCCTGAAAGTGAGCCAGATCCGCCATGCCGGAGCCGCATAAAAAACCGCGCATCATCGCCATCGCCAATCAGAAAGGCGGGGTCGGCAAAACCACCACCGCCATCAACCTCGCCGCCGCGCTGGCGGTGGGGGGCTGAAAGTGCTGCTGGTCGATATCGACCCGCAAGGCAATGCCTCCACCGGGCTTGGCATCGACCATAACGCCCGCAATGGCGGCAGCTACGCGCTGCTGGCGGGGGATGTCAGCCTCGCGGACTCCATCGTTGCCACCAATGTCGAAAACCTCTCCGTCGTTCCCGCCGTCGCGGATCTGATGGGGCGGACATGGAATTCAGCGCCCATGAGCGCCGCAACTTCCTGCTCACCGACGCCTTCGCTCAAGGCTGCGATGCCGATGTGGTGTTTATCGACTGCCCGCCGGCCTAGCTCTGCTCACCCTCAACGCCCTCACCGCCGCGGATGCCGTGCTGGTGCCGCTGCAGGCGGAATTCTTCGCGCTGGAGGGCATCTCGCAGCTGATGCGCTCGGTGGAAATGGTCAAGCGCAGCCTCAACCCGAAGCTCGAAATCGAGGGCATCGTGCTGACCATGACCGACCGGCGCAACAACCTGTCCGAACAGGTCAGCGGCGATGTCCGCACCTATTTCAAGGACAAGGTTTTCGAAACCGCCATCCCCCGCAATATCCGCATCACCGAAGCCCCTTCCCACGGCATCCCGGTCCTGCTTTATGATTTCCGCTCCACCGGGGCACAGGCTTATTTGTCCCTGGCGGCGGAATTTTTGCGCCGGGCGCGCGCACGGAAGGAATTGGCATGAGCGGCAAGGAAACACGCAAACCTCTGGCACGCGGCCTCGCCGCCCTGATGGGCGATGCCGTGGCTGTGCCCGCCAGCCCCAACGCCCCTGGCGTGCAGCGCCTGCCGGTGGAAATGCTGGAACCGAGCCCCTTCCAGCCGCGCCAGGAAATGGACGAAACCGCCTTGCAGGAGCTGGCGGATTCCATCGCCCAGCGCGGTATTTTGCAGCCGCTGCTGGTCCGCCCGAAACCCGGTGTCGCCGGGCATTACCAGATCATCGCCGGCGAGCGCCGCTGGCGCGCCTCCCAGCGTGCGAAGCTGCATGAAGTGCCGGTGCTGGTGCGCGATCTCTCAGACGCGGACGCCATGGCCGCCGGGCTGGTGGAGAACCTGCAGCGCGAAAACCTCAACCCGGTGGAAGAGGCCGAGGGCTATAAGCGCCTCACCGACGAGTTCAAGCTGAGCCATGACAAGCTGGGCGAGGCGGTCGGCAAATCCCGCTCGCACATCACCAATGTCATGCGCCTGCTCTCTCTGCCGCCGCAGGTGCAATGGCTGCTGCGCGACGGCGAGATCTCCACCGGCCACGCCAAGGCGCTGATGGCGCATCCCGACCCGGTGAAAGCCGCCAATGATGTGGTCAAGCGTGGCCTCTCAGTGCGCCAGACCGAGGCGCTGGTGAAAAATCTCGGCCAGTCCATCGCGCCCAAGGAAACCACCCGCGCGCCTCGGCCGACCGGCGATAATGCGGAAATCGCCGCGTTGGCGGACAGCCTTTCCGAGAAACTTGGCCTCAAGGTTGAGGTCAAATTCAATGGCCAGGGCGGCGCCCTGATCCTGCATTATGCGGACCTCGACCAGCTCGATACCGTCCTGGCGCTGCTGAATAACTGACGCCTCCGCCGATGTTCCACGTGGAACATCGGCCCGCCCGCCGACGTCCTATGTTCCACGTGGAACATCCCCACCCCAGCCAGCCTCCAATGTTCCACGTGGAACATCGACCAACCACCCAGCGCCCTATGTTCCACGTGGAACATCGCCCCGCCCAAGCAATGACATCGCTCTAAACAGATTTTTAAGCCTGTTCCGTCATGCTCCGTCTGCGCTGGCCTCGCCGCGCCGCGACCATGCTTGAAGGAACTGGACATGTCATTTCTGCGCCGCCTCTCCATTACCTGGCAGTTCAACCTGCTCTCGGCCTTTGCATTGCTGCTGATGGTCTCCGGCACCGCCGTCTCTCTGCACCAATCCTATAATGCCGAGATGGCTGAGAAAAAATTCCAGATCCGCTCCATGGATGAAGCCGCGGCCAGCATCGCGGAATATTATGTCGGCCTGGCCAAGGCCGGCAGCATGACAACGCCAGAGGCGCAGAAAGCCGCCCTCGCCGCCATCGGGGCCATCCGCTACGGCAACAATACAAATTATCTTTTTGTCTACAATACAGAAGGAGTGGCGCTACAACATCCGTTCAAGAAATTGATCGGCAAGAATCTTATGAACGTGCCGGACGCCAAGGGTAAGCTGTTCAATCCCGAGATGTTCCGCCAAGCGATCGAGGGGCATGTCTATTTCGCGCATTATGTCTGGCCCCGCACCGCCGGCGCGACGCCGGAACCCAAGATGAGCTCCCTGCTCCTGGTGCCGGAATGGCATTGGGTGGTCGGCACCGGCGTGTATATTGACGATGTCGACAGCATGATGCTTGCCCATCTGCTCACACTCTCAGCCATATTCCTGCCCTTGTTGGGCCTGTATCTCATCGCCGTATTTGCGGCGCGCCGGCAGATCTCCGGGCTGCTGACCGGGCTGAGCCAGGCGATGAAGCGGATTTCCGCCGGCGACCTCAACGCCCCCATCCCCGCGACCGACCGGCATGACGAACTCGGCATCATGGCGACCTCGCTGACCAGCTTCAAAGCCGACGCCATCGAAAAGCGAAAGCTGGAAGCGGACGCCGAAACCATCCGGCGCCAGGCCGAGGAAACGCACCGTCTCGCCGAGGCCGAGGCCGCACGCCGCGCCGAAGAGCAATCGGCAGTCATCGTCGGGCTGGGCGGCGGGCTGAGCCGGCTGGCCGCGGGGGATTTGTCGCAGAGTCTCGATACGAAGTTCGCCGCGGAATACGAATCTTTGCGCGCGGATTTCAACGCCGCGCTGAAGCAGCTGCGCGCCACCATGGCGGCGGTGGGCGAAAGTGTCGGCAATGTCCGGGCCGGCACGGCGGAAATGATGGAAGCGGCGGACGATCTTTCCCGCCGGACGGAACATCAGGCGGCGGCGCTGGAGGAAACCGTCGCGGCGCTGGATGGCGTCACCCGTACCGTAAAGGAAACCGCCGAGGATGCGGAGCGCGTGCTGCGTGTGGTCGGCCAGGCGCATGACAAGGCCAGCCAATCCGGAACGGTGATGCGCAATGCCGTGGAGGCGATGACCGAGATCGAAGCCTCATCCGGGCAGATCGGCAATATTATCGGCGTGATCGACGAAATCGCCTTCCAGACCAATCTTCTGGCGCTGAATGCCGGGGTTGAGGCGGCGCGCGCCGGCGAGGCGGGGCGGGGTTTTGCCGTGGTCGCCACCGAAGTGCGGGCCCTGGCGCAGCGCTCCGCCGAAGCCGCAAAGGAGATCAAGACGCTGATCTCGACCTCCGGCGCGCAAGTGGAAACCGGCGTGCGGCTGGTGGGCGAAACCGGGACGGCGCTGGCCGAAATCGTCACCCAGGTGGCGGAGCTGAATCAGATGGTGAAAAAGATTTCCAGCTCCGCCACCCAGCAATCGATGGGGCTGGCGGAAGTGAACGCGGCGATGGGGCAGATGGATCAGGTCACCCAGCAAAACGCGGCGATGGTCGAGGAAAGCACCGCCGCCTGCCATGCCTTGGCGGAGAATGCCGGGCAGCTGGACCAGCTGATCGCCCAGTTCAACATCACCGCAGCGCCCGGAAAAACCGCCCAACCGGCGAAGGGAAAACCGGAGGGACAGGCCCACGCCAAGATCCTCACCGGCAATTTCCGGCCTCTTCCGGGCGCGGTGACTGGTTAAAGAAATATGTGCCTCCGCCCCGGCTAGAGCATATTCCGTTCCCGTTGGTGCACGGAATACGCTCCAGCTTTTTGTTCGAGCGAGCAACTTTATCCGATCAAACGAGTCCGTTTGATCACATGTTGCTCTAGAGCAATATGTGTTTAGGTTGACGCGCCAGCGTCAAACTAAACACATGAAATTGCTCGCTAAAACAAAAGCTAGAGCATCAAGCTAAAAGCTTGATGCTCTAAGAGCGCCGGGGCGAATCCGGCCTTATTGCCGGCCAGCCGAACGGGCCCGGCTGGCCAGGGCCAGCAAGGTCTGGCGGCAATAATCGTCGTCGGAATATGGGTGGTCTTGCACGCCACTTCCGCCGCCAGCGCCGCCTGCAAAGCCTGCTCCACCGCCCGCAGCGGCCAGAGCCTTAGCATTTTCTGCACCACCGGCTGACGCTTGAAAAATACCGGCGGGCGCATGCCGGCCATCGCCTCCTGCGCCGAAGCGCCTTGCGCCATGGCGCTGGCCGCCAGACGCAGCTTGGCAAGTTCCGAAAGCAGCACCCGCACCAGCGCCACCGGCGAGGCGCCTTCCTCATAAGCCAGGCTCAGCGCCTTATCCGTCGCCGCCAGATCGCCCGTCAGCGCCGCATCGATCGCATCCCCCACCGAGGTCTCGCCGCCATCCGCCAGCAGCGAAGACACATCCGCCAAAGAAAGCCGTTTTTCCGCCCCGGCATAGAGCACCAGAATCTCCAGCGCCTGGCCGAGCGGGCCTTCCTCGCCGGAGAGATTTTGCGCGGCCCAGGCGGCGGCGTCCTGGTCGATGCTCACCCCCTGGGCGCGCAGCCGCGCCGTGATCACCTGCGGCAAGCGCCCGGCATCGATGGCGTAGCAGGCGATGCTGACAATCCCCGGCGCTTTCTCCGCCAGACTGCGCAGCTTGGATTTCGCCGTCAGCTCCCCGGCTTCCAGAATTACCAGCGCGTCGGGCGGCGATTTAGTTAATAATTCTAACGATTTTGTTAGCGGCTCATGCGCATCCCGCACCCGCACCACACGCTCTCCGCCGCCGAGCGAAGCCGCTGTGGCCTCCGCCAGAAGCATATCCGGGCTGGGGTTGGACAGCTCGGCGAAGCGGAACGGATCATTCAGCGCGCCGGGCACGCTGCGCGCCAAGGCCAGCCCGCGCTCTGCCACCAGCCCGGCATCCGGCCCGTGCAGCAGCACCAGGCGGGCATTGGGCGCCTTCAGGAACGCCTCAACCCGGCTGGCTTCAAACTTCATGCAGCGGGATGGGTGCGGAACCAGGCGGCGAGCTGCACGGTGATCTGCTCGGCAATCTCATCGGACAGCGTCTGGTTGACCTTGGCGGTTTCCAGATTGGCGGCGAAATATTGCTGGTCGATCACGTTCAGCGCATCCGCGGCGACGGCATTGCCGGAGGCCAGAATCTGCTCCGGGTGGCCGATGGGGGCGAGCGTCCAACTCGCCCGCGCATCAAAGCGGGTGCGGCTGGTGGAGCTGTCCGACTGCACGCCTTCGCCGGTCTGGCCGATGCTGTAATTGACCGCGAGCACGTAATGCTCGGTCACCGGCTGGCCATCCGTGTAGAGATGCTGCTGCAGGCTCAGCCGCAGCATCTGCCCGGTGCGCTCGGGCAGGTTCTGCACGAACACGCTATCGAGCTTGTCGCTGGCGGCCGCCCCCTGCGCCCCGCCATAAAGCGGCGTGAAGCCGCAGCCGGAGAGGGCGAGAAGGGCGAGGGCGGCGAAGGCTTTACGGTTTGACGACAAAATTCACGATCCTACCTGGGACGTAGATCTGCTTGACGATGGTCTGCGTGCCTATAGTGCCCGCCACGGCCTCCTTGGCAAGCGGGATGGCGACATCCTCACCCGCCCCCGCCGGCACCAATATGGTGCCGCGCAGCTTGCCATTCACCTGCACCGCGACGGTAAGCTCATCCACCACCAGCAAAGCCGGGTCGGCCTTCGGCCAGGGCTGCTGCGCGGCAAGGCCCGCACCGGGGTTCAGCTTGGCGAAGAGATGCTCGGCCAGATGCGGCACCAGCGGGCTGGCGAGCCGCACCAATATCTCCATGGCCTCAAACCGCGCCGCTTGCATGTCCGCGCCCTCAGCCGGGGTGGCGACCGCGTTCAGCAGCTCATAGAGCCGCGCCACGGCGAGGTTGAAGGCGAAGCTCTCCAGCGCCTGCGTCACCGCCTCGATAGAACGGTGCGCCAGCTGGCGCAGCTTCTTGGCCTCGGGGCCGTAGCTCTCCACCTGGGTGTTGCCAGATTTGGCGATCTCCTCGCCGACACGGGCCAGGCGCTGCAGGAAGCGGAAAGAGCCCTGGACGCCGTTTTCGGTCCATTCCACATCGCGCTCGGGCGGGTTGTCGGAGAGCACGAACCAGCGCGCCGTATCCGCCCCGAAGCGCCCGACAATGGCGCCGGGATCGACGGTGTTGCGCTTGGATTTGGACATTTTCTCAACCCGGCCCACCGTCACCGGCGCGCCGGTGGCTTTCAGCACCGCGCCATCGGCGGTGCGGGTGATCTCGTCCGGATAGAGCCAGGCGCCGTTTTCATCCTTGTAGGATTCATGCGTGACCATGCCCTGGGTGAAGAGCCCGGCGAAGGGCTCGTCCACCGCCAGATGGCCGGTCTTGTGCATGGCGCGGGTGAAGAAGCGGGCATAGAGCAGATGCAGGATCGCATGCTCGATACCGCCAACATACTGGTCCACCGGCAGCCAGGCATTCGCGGCCGCCGCCACCGTCGGGGTGCTGGCGCGCGGGGCGGTGAAGCGGGCGAAATACCAGGAGCTGTCGATAAAGGTGTCGAAGGTGTCGGTCTCGCGCGTCGCCGGTTTGCCGCAGGCGGGGCAGTTCACATGCCGCCAGGTCGGGTGATGGTCCAGCGGGTTGCCGGGCGTCTCGAAGGTGACATCCGCCGGCAAAGTGACGGGGAGCTGCTCCGCCGGCACGGGCTGCGCGCCGCAGGCTTCGCAATGGATCACCGGGATCGGGCAGCCCCAATAACGCTGGCGGGAAATGCCCCAATCGCGCAGGCGCCAGTTCTGCACCGCCTTGCCGAAGCCGCGCGCCTCCAGCTCCGCGATGGCGCGGGGCTTGGCCTCCTTGGTGGTCAGGCCGGAAAGGAAGCCGGAATTGACGATGAAGCCATCACCATCCAGCGCCTTGTTGCCGATCTCCGGGGTGGAGTCCTTGTCGGGCGAGACCACCACCGGCACCGGCAGGTCATATTTACGGGCGAAATCCAGATCGCGCTGGTCGCCGCAGGGGCAACCGAAGATCGCCCCGGTGCCATATTCCATCAGCACGAAATTCGCGATCCAGACCGGGTGCTCCTGGCCGGTGAGCGGGTTGATGACTTTCAAGCCCGTGTCGAAGCCGCGCTTCTCGGCGGCCTCGATGGCGGCCTCGGAGGTGCCCTGGCTGGCGCATTCGGCGATGAAGGCGGCGGCTGCCGGGTTGCTCTGGGCGACCAGGCTGGCGATGGGATGCTCCGCCGCGATGGCCAGGAAGGACATGCCGAACAAAGTATCCGGGCGGGTGGTGTAGACGGTGATATCGTCCGACCCATCCGCCAGCTTGAAGGTGACTTCCGCGCCCTGGGAATGGCCGATCCAGTTTTCCTGCATCAGCTTCACCCGCTCGGGCCAGCGCTCCAGGCTGTTCAGCCCGTCCAGCAGATCCTGCGCGGAATCGGTGATTTTCAGGAACCATTGGGAGAGTTTCTTCTTCTCCACCAGCGCGCCGGAGCGCCAGCCGCGCCCGTCGATCACCTGCTCATTGGCGAGTACGGTCATGTCCACCGGGTCCCAGTTCACCGCGGCATCACGGCGCTCAACCAGGCCGGCCTTCCAGAAATCCAGGAACAGCTTCTGCTGCTGGCCGTAATATTCAGGATCGCAGGTGGCGAATTCGCGGGTCCAGTCCAGCGAGAAGCCCATGCGCTTCAGCTCGGCGCGCATATTGGCGATGTTTTTGTAGGTCCAGTCCGCCGGATTGGCCTTGTTTTCGCGGGCGGCGTTTTCGGCGGGCAGGCCGAACGCGTCCCAGCCCATCGGGTGCAAAACCGCGAAGCCCTGGGCGCGCTTGTAGCGCGCCACCACGTCGCCGAGGGTGTAGTTGCGCACATGGCCCATATGGATCTTCCCCGACGGGTAGGGGAACATCTCCAGCACGTAGTATTTGGGCTTGCCCTCGGCGGGAACATCTTCCGCCTTGAAGCAGGATTGGGCCTCCCACTGCGCCTGCCAATGCGGCTCGGCGGTGGAGAAATCATAGCGCGTGGGTTCGGTTTCGGACATGGTGCGCCTGTTTATCCCTGAGGCTTAGACCCGGAAAGGGCTGGAGCCTCAGGTGCAAAAGTTTTTGGGCCGCCTTTTTTCAAAAAGGCGGAAAAACCTCGCCGTTAAAGCGTGCTGTTGATGTTGCCGCCATCCATCAGGATGTTCTGGCCGACGATATAGCCCGCATATTGCGAGCACAGGAACGCGCACATCGCCCCGAATTCCTCCGGCTGGCCGACGCGCCTGGTGGGCAGGCCGGCGGCGCGGGCGCGCACCACCTCTTCGAGGCTCTTGCCGGATTTCTCGGCTTCAACCTTGGCCAGTTTCTGCAGCCGGTCCGTGTCAAACGCGCCGGGGAGCAGATTATTGATGATGACATTATGCTGGGCCACCTGGCGCGACAGCCCGGCGATGAAGCCGGTGAGGCCGGTACGGGCGGTGTTGGAGAGGCCGAGATGCGGGATCGGCGCCTTCACCGAGCCGGAGGTGATATTGACGATGCGGCCCCATTTGCGCTCGATCATCGGGTCGATCACGGCTTTGATCAACGCGATCGGGTGAGCAGATTGCCGTTCAGCGCCTCCTGCCAATCCTGCTCCGAGAAATCGCGGAAATCCCCGGCCGGCGGGCCGCCGGCATTATTCACCAGAATGTCGGGCTGGGGCAGACAGAGAGGGCGGCGGCGCGGCCTTCCGGCGTGGTGATATCCCCGGCGGCGTAGCTGATTTTGGCGCCGGTGGCGGCGGCGATCTCTTTCGCCGCGATGGCCAGCTTTTCCTCATTGCGGCCGGTGATGGTCACCGCCACGCCGGCCTGGGCGAGGGCCTGGGCGCTGGCGCGGCCAAGCCCGGCGCTGGCGGCGCAGACCAGGGCGGTGCGGGCGTGAAGACCAAGATCCATGATGAATTCTCCAATACGATACGTCTATTGGGCGTTTTCAGCCGCGGCGGCGCGCTTATTATGCCAGTTTTCCATCAGCTTCAGCACCGTCGCCGAGGTCTCCTCGATCGAGCGGCGGGTGACGTCGATGGTCGGCCAGCCGCGCTCATTGCACAGGCGCCTTGCCCAGATCAGCTCTTTTTCCACCGAATCCTGGTCCACGTAATCGGAGCTGTCGACCCGGCCGAAGATCTCGTTGGTGCCGATCAGTTTCAGCCGGTGGCGGCGGATATCGATGAGGGATTTCGGGTCGATGGTCAGGCCGATGATCGGGCAGGAGGGGTTTTCCAGCTCCTTGGGCAGCGGCGTGTTCGGCACCAAGGGCACGTTCAGCGCCTTGATGCCACGATTGGCGAGATAAAAGCAGGTGGGGGTTTTGGAGGAGCGCGAGACCCCGACCAGCACCACATCCGCCTCGCTGACCCCGCGATTGGCCTGGCCGTCATCATGCGAGATGACGAAATGCATGGCATCGATCCGGCGGAAATAATCGGCGTCCAGCACATATTGGCGGCCGGGCTTGTGCTTGGCGGGGGCGCCGAAATGGCTTTGCAGCATGTCCATCAGCGGGTCCAGCACATGCAGAAGCGGCACGCCGAGGCGGGCACAGGCGGCGTCCAGCTCATGGCGCAACGCATCATCCACCAGGGAGCAGAGCACCGGGCCGGGATCCGCCTCGATCCCCTCCAGGACGCGGTGCAATTGCAGGCGCGAGCGGATGAGCGACCAGCGATGATAGGAGACGCGGCTTTCATCAAACTGCGCCACGGCGGCGCGGGCCAGGGCGGTCAAAGTATCCCCAGTGGCGTCGGATATCAGATGTATATCGAGCTTATCACTGTCCATAATGCTGTTCATAGCGTGGATAACTCGGCTTGGCTCGCCCGATTTTCCGGATTGTGGGGATAAGAGGGGAAAACCGGTGAACGGGGATGACCGCCAAACCTTCCCTGTGCAGATTGTGCATAACCGCTGGGATATGTAAAAAACAGAGCCTTAGCGCTGGTTTCCTGCTGTGGATAAGTTTGTGGATTTTGACTCCAAGAGCCTTAACCCCCGTTATCCACAGGGTACTATCACTACGACTCTCACTTTAAATAAATAAAGATTAGGTTTAGGCGGTGGGCATGAAATTCCGTGAAGTCCTGGGAGGACATGAGGTCTGGCCCCCGCCGCTCTGGCTGATGCGCCAGGCGGGGCGCTATCTGCCGGAGTACCGGGCGACGCGGGCGAAGGCGGGGGATTTCATCTCGCTCTGCCTGAATCCGGCGCTGGCCGAAGAGGTGACGCTGCAGCCGATCCGTAAATTCGGCTTCGACGCGGCGATCCTGTTTTCCGATATCCTGATCCTGCCGATGGCGATGGGGCAGGGGCTGCGCTTTGCCGAGGGGAAGGGCCGCGCCTGCCGCCGCTGGAGGATCTGAGCCTGCTGCAGCCGGGCAAGGCGGCTGGGGTGTATGCGCCTGTCATCGAGACGGTGAGCCGGCTCAGCGCCTCTCTGCCGAAGCAGACGGGGCTGATCGGCTTCGCCGGCGGGCCGGCGACGGTGGCCTGCTACATGCTGGATGGCCAGGGCGGCGGCTTTCCGCGCACCAGGCAGCTGGCTTATGAGCAGCCGGATTTCGTGCGCGAGCTTGTGGATATCCTCGCCGAGGCCAGCATTGAGTATCTTTCCGCCCAGGTGGAGGCCGGGGCGCATTGCGTGATGCTGTTCGAGAGCTGGGCCGGGCTGTTTCCCCCCGCGCAGTTCCGCGAACTGGTGATCCGCCCGGCAAGGCGCATCTGCGATGGGCTGCGGGCCTTGCATCCGGGGCTGAAGATCATCGGGTTTCCGCGCCTGGTCGGGCTGATGCTGGGCGAATATGCGCGCGAGAGCGGGGTGGATGTGGTGGCGCTGGATAGCGTCACCGGCCTGGCCGAGGCGCGGGCGGCCTGCCCGCCAGGGACGATCTTCCAGGGCAATCTCGACCCGCTGCTGCTGAAGCTGGGCGGGGAGGCGCTGGATGAGGCGGTGGAAGCGCTGCTTGCGCAGGTGAAGGGGCATCCACATATCCTTAATCTCGGCCATGGCATCACCCCGGATGTCCCGGAGGCGCATGTGGCGAGGCTGGTGGAAAAGGTGAGGGCCGCAAGATGAAAACCGCGATCGTCCTGTTCAATCTGGGCGGTCCGGACCGCCCGGAGGCGATCAAGCCCTTCCGGGTCAATCTGTTTTCCGACAAGGCGATCATCCGTGCGCCTTGGTTCATCCGGGTCTGGCTCTCGCGGCTGATCGCGCGCTCCTCCGCCAAGGCGGCCTATGAGAATTACCAGCTGATGGGCGGGCGCTCGCCGCTACTGGAACTGACCGCGCAACAGGCGCGGGCGCTGGAGGCGCAGCTGGGGGATGAATATCGCTGCTTCATCGCCATGCGCTATTGGCACCCGTTCGCGGCGGAGACGGTGCGCCAGGTGAAGGATTGGGCGCCGGAGCGGGTGCTGCTGCTACCGCTCTATCCGCAATTTTCCACCACCACCACCGGCTCCTCGCTGAGCGATTGGCGCGAGGCGGCGGCGAAGGCCGGGCTGATTATCCCGGTGACCACGTTGTGCTGCTGGTTCGACGATCCGGCCTATATCGAGGCGACAGCGGCAATGGTGCGCGAGGCGATCGAGACCGCGCGGGCGCAGAATCCGGATTTGAAATTGCGAGTGCTGTATTCGGCGCATGGGCTGCCGGAGAGCATCGTCAAGGCCGGCGATCCGTATCAGGCGCAGGTGGAAGCCACCAGTGCGGCGGTGGGGGCGCGGCTGGCGGATATGGGGTTGAACATCTGGTCTGCTACCAGTCCCGCGCGACGCCGCAGAAATGGCTGGAGCCGAGCACGATCCAGGCGATCGAGCAGGCCGGGCGGGATGGTGTCGGGCTCGTGGTGGTGCCGATTGCGTTTGTCTCCGACCATATCGAGACCTTGGTGGAGCTGGATATCGAGAACCGGCATCTGGCCGAGGAAAACAAGGTGCAGCTTTATGTCCGGGCGCGGGTGGCGAATGATGATCCGGCCTTCATCGCGGCGCTGGCCGGGCTGGTGAAGCGGGCGGGCGAAACCGGCCTGTGCAAGGAAGGCGGGCGCTGCGGGGCGGCGCATAAGGATTGCCCCTGGGAGAGACAGCGTGCGTCCTGATTTGATTATTTTCGATTGCGACGGCGTGCTGATTGACAGCGAGATTGTGGCCAACCGGGTGGTGGCGGCGGAGATGACGCGGCTGGGCTGGGCGATGGATGCGCAAGAGTCCATGCGGCAATTTCTCGGCATGAATATCGGCGACATGCAGCCGGTGATCGAGGCCAGGCTGGGACGCAGCCTGCCGGCGGATTGGCGGCGCGCGATGGCGGACCAGCTGGTTGAGGTGTTGAAGGAGGAGGCGGCGTTGATCCCCGGCGCGGATGCGATGCTGGAGAAGGTGACGGCGCTGGGCTTTGACTGGCGCATCGCCTCCAACTCCTCCGATGAGGAGATGGCGGTGAAATTCGCCCGCACCGGCTTGTCAGAGATCACCGCCGGGCGCTGCATTTCCGCAGGAAGGGTGATCGCGCGCGGCGGGCGGGCGAAGCCGGCGCCGGATGTGTTTCTGGAAGCCGCCGCCGATGCGAGGATTGCGCCGGAACGCTGCATCGTTCTGGAGGATAGCGTGTTGGGCACGCGCGCCGCGGTGGCGGCGGGGATGGTCGCTTACGGCTATGATCCGCACGGCGATGGCGCGAAACTTCTGGCTGAGGGATCGAGGCGGGTGTTCAGCCGGCTGGATGAGATTTTCGAGGTGCTGGCGTGAGCTTTCCGGTTCTGTTGCCATGTTTTAAATGGTTTTTGGCGCTGCATATCATGAGCTTCTCCGCCTGGATGGCGGGGATGTTCTATCTGCCCCGGCTCTATGTGTATCATTGCCAGACGAAACCGGGATCGGTTGAATCCGAACGCTTCAAGGTGATGGAACGGCGTTTGCTGAAACAGATCATCAATCCGGCGATGATCTCCACCTTCATTTTCGGCGTGCTGCTGGTGCTGACCCCAGGAGCGGTGAGCTGGAGTGCGGGCTGGTGGTGGACGAAGATTGTCGCCCTGCTGCTGATGTTTGGGTTTCACGGCGCCTGTTCGCGCTGGCGCCGGGATTTTCTGAATGATTCGAATCGCCGGGCGGAACGGTTTTATCGCATCGCCAATGAGGTACCGACAATCCTGTTCATCGTCATCGTCATCGCGGTGGTGGTGAAGCCCTGATCTCGTTCAGCCCGCCGCTGCTGCTGCGGGCTGGCGCGACCGGGGTGATTGCGTGGCTGGACCGCGTCGCCGGTGGGTTTTCATTCTCTTCGGCTTTAAGCTGGCTTTTTCGAAGTTATAAAAGTTTTTTGGTGCCGCTTTTTTACAAAAAAGCGGCGAAAAACGTCTGGGGTGGTCGCAACATCGTGCCACCGCCCCGAACGTTTGTGGGGACTTTTTGGAAAAAGTCCCCACACCCCCAAAAACTTCTGCAAATTTTAAGAAATATATAAGTCACCTCTGAAAATTCCGGCAACACGGTCTACATAAGCTGCCTTGTTTGCAAGGAGTGGATGCGATGAGCGACAGTCAAAACCCTGTTTGGTTCATTACCGGCTGTTCGACCGGCTTTGGCCGCGAGCTGGCCTTGCGGGTGCTGCGGCGCGGCTGGAATGTGGTGGTGACTGCGCGCAATGTCGCGCAGATTGCCGATATCGTTGAGAACAAGCCGAATGCGCTGGCGGTGAGACTGGATGTCACCGATCAGGGCGAGATCGACGCGGCGGTGAAGGCGGCGGTGGAAAAATTCGGGCGGATCGATGTGCTGGTGAATAATGCCGGCTATGGCTACCAAAGCTCCGCCGAGGAAGGCGAGGAGCATGAGATCCGCGCCATGTTCGATGCCAATGTGTTCGGGCTGTTCGCGCTCACCCGCGCGGTGCTGCCGGTGATGCGGGCGCGCAAGAGCGGGCATATTCTCAACATCACCTCGGTCGCCGGGCTGATCGGCTTTCCTGGTTCGGCCTATTATGCCGCCTCCAAACATGCGGTGGAAGGGTTCTCCGATGGGTTGCGCGCCGAGACGCAGGCGCTCGGCATTCAGGTGACGTGCGTCGAGCCGGGGCCGTTCCGGACCGATTGGGCCGGGCGCTCGCTGAAGCAGACGCCCAACAAGATCGCCGATTATGCCGAAACCGCCGGGGCGCGGCTGGAGGCGACCAGGGCGCGCAGCGGCAACCAGGCGGGGGATCCAATCCGGGCCAGCGATGTCATGATCGCGCTGACGCAGAGGCAGACGGCACCGCGCCATATCGTGCTCGGCGCCTTCGGCTATGACGCGGTGACGAAGAAGCTGGAAGAGCGTCTGGCGGAGATCAGCAGCCAGAAAGAAGACTCCTACAGCGCCGATTATCCGACCGGCTGAGCCAGGCTCAGCAGGCTCAGCGTGTGGCGCGCGATCATCAGCTCCTCATCGGTGGGGATGATCCGCACCTCGATCGCGCTCTCCGGCGTGCTGATGGCGGGCTCGTTCGCGTCATTGGCCTCCGGAGAAAGCTCCAGCCCCAGCCAGGAGAGATGCGCGCAGATGGCGGCGCGGATGGGGGCGGCGTGCTCGCCGATGCCGGCGGTGAAGATCAGCCCATCCAGCCCGCCAAGCGCCGCCACCAGCCCGGCGGCCTGCTTCGCCGCCTGGTAGGCGAAAACATCCAGCGCCAGTTTCGCGGCCGGCGAGCCATCGGCCAGCAGCAACCGGACATCGCCGGAAATGCCGGAGAGGCCGAGCAGGCCGGATTTCTTGTAGAGCAGATCGGTGAGGGTGGCTTCGTCCATGTTGTGGGATTGCATCAGATAGAGCAGCACCCCGGCATCGATGGCGCCAGTGCGCGTGCCCATCACCAGACCATCGAGCGCGGTGAAGCCCATGGTGGAATCGATGGAGTTGCCGTTTTTCACCGCGCACATCGAAGCGCCATTGCCAAGATGCGCGATGATGACACGGCTTTTCACCAGATGCGGGGCCTGGGTGGGCAGGCGGGAGACGATATATTCGTAAGAGAGGCCGTGAAACCCGTAGCGGCGCACGCCTTCTTTATGCAGCGCTTCCGGCAGGGCGAAGCGTGTCGCGACATCCGGCATGGTGTGATGGAAGGAGGTATCGAAACAGCCGATCTGTTTCAGCCCTGGGCGGAGATTGAACAGAGCCTGCACCCCGGCGCAATTATGCGGCTCGTGCAAAGGAGCGAGCTGGCTGAGTTTGGCGATCTCGGCGAGATGCGAAGGGTCGAGCAGCAACGGTGCGGTGAAGCTGGCGCCGCCATGGACGATGCGATGGCCGGCGGCGATGAGATTATCCGCGCCGAGATGGGCTTCCACCCAGTTCAGAACTTCATTGAGAAGATCTTCATGATCCAGCGGCGCGTGGTTTGGCCAGCGCCGCTCGAAGGCCAGGGTGCCGCCCGCCTTGATGCGCAGATGCGGGGCGGCGCCGATATTCTCGGCCTCGCCCTCGGCGATGCGGGTCAGCCCATCGCGCAATTCGAACAAAGCGAATTTGATGCTGGAGGAACCGGCATTGATGGTGAGGATCGCGTCAGCCATGATGGGAAGCCAGCATCACCGCGATGGCGCAGGAGGCGAGGCGGGCGCGTTCCGTATCCGCCCGGCTGGTGAGGATGATCGGCACGCTGGCGCCCAGAACGATCCCCGCCGCATCCGCGTTGGCGAGAAAGCTCAGCTGTTTGGCCAGCATGTTGCCGGATTCGATATCCGGCACCAGCAGAATATCCGCCTGGCCGGCGACCGGGGAGATGATGTGTTTCTGCGCGGCGGCGTCGGCGCTGATCGCGTTATCAAAAGCCAGGGGACCGTCGATGATGGCACCCGTGATCTGGCCGCGATCGGCCATCTTGCAAAGCGCGGCGGCATCCAACGTGGCCTGCATATGCGGGTTGATGGTTTCCACCGCGGCCAGGATGGCGGCGCGCGGTTCCTCGATGCCCAGGGCCTTGGCGAGATCGATGGCGTTTTGCAGAATGTCGCGTTTTTCCTCAAGATTTGGGCAGAGATTGATCGCGGCATCGGTGATCAGCAGCGGTTTCGGGTAGGCGGGCACGTCCATGACATAGACATGGCTGAGCCGGCTGCCATTGCGCAGGCCGGTCTCGGGCTTCATCACCTCGTGCAGAAGTTCATCACTATGCAAGGCACCTTTCATCAGCGCGCCGGCTTCGCCGGATTTCGCCAAAGCGACGGCGCGGCTGGCGGCCTGCGCGCTGGTTGCCGCCTCCTCGATGCGGAAGGCTGCAATATCGATGTTATATTCAGCGGCTTTGGCCTGGATGAGCGCGGCCGGGCCGACCAGGATGGGGGTGATGAGGCCGCGCTGTGCAGCCTCCGCGGCGGCCTGCAAGGAGGTTTCATCGCAGGGCCAGGCGATGGCGGTGGCGAGTTTTTCGCCGGAGGTGGCCTTGGCCAGCAGCATGCGCAGAAACTCATGCCGCAGCAGCCGCACTTCCGGCAAGGCGATGGCGGGGCGGCTGACCTTTTCCGTCGGCGCCTGCACGGTGGCGGTGCCGCTCAGCACCTCCTTGCCGTCCTGGTTGCGGCAATGGCAATCCAGAATGACGCGGTGTTTTTCCGGTTGCAGATCGGTGATCGTCAGCGTCGCGGTGATGCTGTCGCCAGGGGAGACCGGGGCGCGGAATTTCAGCTCCTGGCCGAGATAGATGGTGCCGGGGCCGGGGAGTTTGGTGCCGAGCACGGCGGAGATCAGCCCGGCGGTGAGCACGCCCTGGGCGATGATATGGTGGAAAAGGTCGGACGCGGCATAGTCCTTGTCCAGATGCGCGGGGTTCACATCGCCGGAGATGACGGAGAAGAGGGCGATATCGTCCATCGTCACAGTGCGGGTGAGGCTGGCGCTATCGCCCAGCGCCAGCTCGGCGAAGATGCGGTTTTCCAGCAGCTCGGTCTGCATATCCATTGTGATATCCTTCAGCGTTGGAAAATATAGGTGCCGGGGGCGGACTCTTTCGCGGGGTAGCCAGCGTTGCCCAGCTGCGGCGGGTTGGTGGGGGCGCCGGAGCGTGCGGCGAGCCAGCCGGCCCAGTCCGGCCACCAGGACCCTTCCTGGCAATAAGCGTGGCTCTGCCATTCATCCGGCGGCACGTAGAGATCCCCCGGCTTGCGCTCCAGCTTGCAGAAATGCCGGTGCGGATGGCCCGGCTCGCTCACCACCCCGGCATTATGGCCGCCGGAGGTGAGCACGAAGGTGAAATCATTCGGGTTGAGCTGCTGCAGTTTATAGACCGAGCGCCAGGGGGCGATATGGTCGGTCTCGGTGCCGATGACGAAGAACGGCGCCTTGATGTCGGCCAGCGAGATCTTGCGCCCGCCGGCCTCGAAGCGGCCCTCGGCGAGGTCGTTATTCAGGAACAGCTTGCGCAGATATTCCGAATGCATGCGGTAGGGCATGCGGGTGGCATCCATGTTCCAGGACATCAGATCATTCGGATGGTCCTGCTCGCCGAGATAATAGCGGCGGATCATCTGCGACCAGACCAGGTCGTTGGCGCGCAGCATCTGGAAGGCGCCGGCCATTTGCGGGGCGTCCAGATAGCCTTGCGCCCACATCACGTCATCCAGGAAGTGCAGCTGGGATTCGTTGATGAAAAGCTGCAGCTCGCCGGCTTCGGTGAAATCCGTCTGCGCGGCGAGCAGGGTGAGGGAGGCGAGCCGCTCATCGCCATCGCGCGCCATGGCGGCGGCGGTGATGGAAAGCAGCGTGCCGCCCAGGCAATAGCCGGCGGCGTGGATTTTCTCACCATTGCAGATGGCGGAGACGGCGTCGATGGCGGCCATGGTGCCCAGGCGGCGGTAATCATCCAGCGACACATCGCGCATCGAGGCGTCCGGGTTGCGCCAGGAGATGCAGAACACGGTGAAGCCCTGGGAGAGCAGATATTTCACCATCGAATTCTGCGGCGAGAGGTCGAGGATGTAATATTTCATGATCCAGGCGGGGACGATGAGGATAGGCTCCGGGCGCACGGTCTGCGTCTCCGGGGCATATTGGATCAGCTCCAGCAATTCATTGCGCAGCACCACCCGGCCAGGGGTGAGCGCGACGTCATGGCCGGGGCGCATCGGCAGGGGCTGGGTTTTGCTGGTGCCGGCGGCGCGCAGATCCTCGATCAGGTTTTTCGCGCCCTGGCGCAGGCTCTCGCCCTGGCTTTCCTGGGCGCGCTTGAGCACTTCCGGGTTGGTGAGGGAAAGTTGGAGGGGGCGAGCACGTCCAGCACCTGGCGGGCGGCGAAATTGACGATACGCTCATTCTCATGGCTGACGCCGTCGATATCGGTGGTAGCCGCCTGCCAGAAGCGCTCGCCGCGCAGGAAGGCCTGGACGGCGAAGGCCGCCGGGCCCTGGGCCCAGCTCGGGTCGCGGAAGCGGTGATCCTGCGGCTCGGGCGTCACCGGCTCGTAGGACAGGCCCAGCGCCTGGTGGGTGAGGGCCTGGGCGTCGTTCGCGGCCTGGCGGGCGAGCTGCAGCTGCCGGCCGGGCTGGTCGGCGAGATGCAGCGCCCAATCCGCCCAGGCCAGGGCCAAAGCGGCGAGGGAGAGGCCGCCAGTGAGCCGCGCCTGGGCGGCGTGCAAGGCGCGGTCGAGATCCGCTTGGGGGTGGGGTGGTTCGGACATGAGAGGCTTCCTAATTCCCGATGAGATGTTCACCGCCATCGATGGGCAGGATGAGGCCGGTGAGCATGCGCGCCGCATCGCAGACCAGGAAGGCGGCGAGCGCCCCGCAATCCTCGATGCTGGCGAGCCGCCGTTCCGGCGACAGGCGGGCGGCATTGTCCAGCAGCTCGGAGAAATGCTCGATGCCGCTGGCGGCACGGGTGGCGATGGGGCCGGGCGAGATGGCGTTGACCCGGATGGCCTTGCCCCCAACTCGGCGGCGGCGTAGCGCACGGCGCTCTCCAGCGCCGCCTTCACCGGGCCCATCAGCCCGTAATGCGGGATGACGCGCTCGGAGCCCTGATAGGTGACCGCGAGCAGCGTGCCGCCTTGCGGCATCAAGGGCTCGGCCAGCCTGGCGGCGCGCAGGAAGGAGTGGCAGGAAATATCCATCGCCTGGGCGAAGCCGGCGGCGGAGCTGTCCACCACACGGCCGTGCAGATCCTGCGCCGGGGCGAAGGCGATGGCGTGCAGCAGAAAATCCAGCCCGCCCCATTGGCCTTCACCGCCTCGAACACCGCCTCCAGCGCGCCGGGCACCTGCACGTCGCAGGGCAACAGCAGCTCACAGGGCAGGGTGGAGGTGACGGCTTCGACGAAGGGCTTGGCCTTGTCGTTGAGATAGGTGGCGGCCAGCACCGCGCCCTCCTGCGCGAAGGCCTGGGCGCAGCCGGTGGCGATGCTGTGCTGGTTGGCGATGCCAAGAATGAGCCCGCGCTTTCCGGCAAGCCGTCCCGGAGCGGCGGGGGGCGTCATGGGGCGGAAACATCCGGCCGGTGCGCGGCCTTGCTGGGGCGCTCGGCCCGGGCTTGCGGCCCGTCCTCGGCATCACGCGCGGCTTTGGTATCCAGCCAAGCGGAAAGCAGGGTGGCGTTGGCGCGCAGGATGGTCTGGCCATAGGCGATCTGCGCCTGGGTCAGGCTTTGCATGCGCTCGGCCATGTCCGTGAACATGGCGCCGCCATAAGGGAGCTTCGCGGCGGCGAGAAACTCCTTGGAGATGCCGAGAACGTTGAACGGGTCGTTTTGGGTCTTGTCCGACATAACACAGTCTCCTGGGTCAGGATCAATGCCCGGAATCAGCCATCTTTCGAGGTCTGGCGCATTGACCTTTATCAAGCCTCTGACGTGACATTTTTGCTGCATACCGAAACAGGGATGGAAAATCGCGCGGCATCAGCGCGTTAACGGCGGATAAATATTCGACTCCGGAATATACATTTTGTTTACAAAATTCGGGTCTGCTGGCGGCATGAGCAGATTTTTTTCCAGGGGCCGGGAAACCATGCGCAAGCTGTTATGGGCGTCGCGTTTCATGCATTGGCTGCGCGACCTGATGGCCCTGCCGGAGGATGATCCTGCCCTGGCGGCAACGCAGCTTGCGGCGCTGTCGCAGTATGTGCCCGCATTCTATTTGGTGTTGATCTTCAACCTGACCAGCCTGGCAATCACGCATATGCGTGTGGCGCCGCCATTGCTGGGGCGGGCGATCCCGCTGCTGCTGCTAATAACGGCGACGATCCGCCTGGCGCTGTGGCTGCATCGGCGCCGGCACCTGACCCCGCGCGAGGACGCGGTGCGCAAGCTGCGCGCGGCGCGGCGCAGCGGGGTGGTGCTGGGGAGCTGTGCCGGCGGCTGGGCGCTGCTGCTGCTGCCCTATGGCGATGTCTATCAGCGTTTGCAGGTGGAGATTACGGTGGCGCTGACGCTGCTCACCTGTTTCATCTGCCTGATCAGCCTGCGCAGTGCGGCGATCCTGCTGGGGTTGATCGTCGGCGTGCCTTATGCGCTGGTGTTTCTCTCGGCGCCGCAAACGCCGGTGCGGCTGAGCGGCGCCGGGACGGTTCTGGTGCTGTTTGTCACCCTGCAGATGCTGCTGCGCAATGCGGCGGATTTCGTCGCCCTCAGCCATTCGGAGCGGGAATTGCAACGCCGCCAGCGCGAGACGCAGCTTCTTTCGGACGAGAATTCGCGTCTGGCCTATCTGGACTCGCTCACCGGGCTGCCCAACCGGCGGCGGTTTTTCGCCGAGCTGGAGCAGGCGCTGAGCGATGCCGCACAAGGCGGACGATGCCTCGCAGTGGCGCTGATGGATCTGGACCGATTCAAAGGCATCAACGACATGCATGGCCACGCCGCCGGAGACAGGTTGCTCTCACAGGTCGGCGCGCGGCTGCGGCGTCTGGTGGGGGAGGGGATTTTCATCGCCAGGCTGGGTGGGGATGAGTTTGGGGTGATTTTGCGCGATTGCCAGGGCGGTGCGGCGGTGCGGCAATTCGCCGCCGATGTGCGGCATGTGCTGGAAGCGCCGTGCATCGTCGGGGACCGGCTGGCGACCATTTCCAGCTCGCTGGGGGTGGCGATCTATCCGGATGCCGGCGGCACCGCCGAGGAGTTGTTCGAGCGCGCGGACTACGCGCTGTATCACGGCAAGCAGACGGAAAAAGGCGGGATGGTGCTGTTCTCCCGGGAGCATGAAACACGCATCCGCGCCGAGGCCCGGCTGGAGCAGGCATTTCGCCATTCCGATATGGAATCTGAATTATGGGTGGCGTTCCAGCCGATTGTGGATGTCGCCCAGCGCAAGGTGGTGGCGTTCGAGGCGCTAGCGCGCTGGCAAAGCCCGGAGCTGGGGCTGGTGAGCCCGGGCCTGTTCGTGCCATTGGCCGAACGCTCCCAGCTGGTTTGCCCGATGACGGCGGTGCTGTTGCAAAAAGCCCTGGCGGCGGCGAGGGAGTGGCCGGAACATGTCAGTCTGAACTTCAATCTTTCGCCGTATAATTTCACCTCGGTGGAGACGATGAGCAGGCTCCGCACGCTGGTGACGGGGAGCGGGCTGGCGCCGTCGCGGATCGAGTTCGAGGTGACGGAATCCGCCTTGCTGGATGATTTCGAGCATGCGCAATCCTGTTTGCGGGAATTGCGGGCGCTGGGGCGCGGATTGCGCTGGATGATTTCGGCACCGGCTTTTCCAGCCTCAGCCATGTCAGCCGGTTGCAGCTGGATAAGATCAAGATCGACCGCAGCTTCGTGATCGATGTTCATTCCAGCGCCACCTCTGCCAATATCGTCAAGACGATCATTTCGCTGTGCGATAATCTGCGGCTGGATTGCGTGGTGGAAGGGGTGGAGACGCTGGAGCAGCTGCACACCATCGCGGCGCTGGGCGGCCATTTCATTCAAGGCTTTCTGATTTCGCGGCCGGTGCCGGCGGAGGCGGTGGCGGGGCTGATCGCGGGGTTTGAAGCCGCAGCCCCCCATGCGGCCTGACGCGGCAAGGCGGAGGCTGAGAGCAATATGTGTTTAGGTTGGCACGCCAGCGTCAAGATAAACACATATTGCTCTAACAAACAGCAAGAGCCTGTCCCGCGCGCCAAGCCGGCGGGCGCAAAAAACCCAGACGCTTGCGGCGCCTGGGTCAGTGAGGGGTTAGCTTATTGTTGGTAAATTATTCGGCGGCGGCGTGGCTCAGGCGCGGGCCGGGCACGCCGATCGGCAGCACGGTATGGCCATGCGCCTCGTTGATGATCTCAGCAGCGCCGAGATAGAAGGCCAGGATCGCGGTGATCAGCCCGCCATAGCCGCCCAGTGTGCCCAGGGCGGGGATGCCCAGCAGATCCTTGAAGCCGAGCAGCAGGAAGGTGACGGACAAGGCCGCGAAGATCAGGAACAGGGTGCGGTTCAGCGCGAAGGTGCCGACCCACATCGCGATGGTGAAAACGCCCCAGACCAGCAGATACCAGCCGACAGCGACAGCCGGCACGCCCTTGGCGAAGAATTCCACGAACAGCGCGAAGCTCCACCAGAAGGCGCCGTAGGAGCAGAACGCAACGAAGCCGAAGCTGTTGCCTTTCACCATCTCCATCAGCCCGGCGCAGAATTGCGCGGTGCCGCCGAAAGCGATGGCCATGGCCAGCACCAGCGGCACGGCGGTGGCGGCATGAAGCCGGAATTGATTAGACAGAGAAGCCAGGTGGTCAGGGCAAAGCCGAACAGCCCGAGGGGGCGGGGTTTGCGAGCTTCATATTCTTTATTCCTCCAGAAGAGTTGCGCTTTTTGGTCGTCTTTTTGTCATTTTGTTTTATTTCCGGGCCGTTATTCGGCCTCTGATATGTAGCTTATTGCATATTTTTCATGGTCACGGAAGAACTCTGATGCATCAAGCCTTTAGCTGGACGCGCTCATTTTTGTTTTGGCCAGCAATTCCATGTGTTTATTTTGACGCCGCCGCGTCGGCCTCAACCTATATCGCTCTCGTGCTTGTCTCGTTTTGGAGCGTTTTGTTCCGGCCCTCCTGCGCATCCGATGGGTGGCTGAAACCGCATCGGGCGCCTTCTGGGTCGTCGCCGGGAGGGATCACTGAAACCAGGCCGCTTTGGCCCTCAGATGACCGGGTTCTGGACCCCGTCCATCGGCAGCACGGCGCCGTTGACGTAGCTGGAGAGCGGCGAGGCGAGGAACAGCACCGCATTGGCGATCTCTTCCGGCTTGGCCATCCGCCCGGCGCGGATTTTCGCCACCGTCTCGGTCAAAGCCTCGTCCATGGAGATGTTGCGGCTACGCGCGGTGGCTTGCAGCCCTTCCTGCACGCGGCCGGTATCCGTCAGCCCGGGATTGATGCCGTTGATGCGCACGCCGGAATCGGCGTAGGCGGCGGCGAGGCCGGCCGTGGCCAGCATCAAGGCCGCATTCGCCGCGCCGCCGGCGATATGCTCGGGGGCCGCCACCTTGCCGCCGACGCCGATGATGTTGACGATGGCACCATGCCCGCGCGCGGCCATGCGCTTGATCGCGGGGTCGACCAGATTGATGGTGGAGAAATATTTCGCGTCCATCGCGGCGCGGTAGGCGTCTGGGGTGAGGTCCGGCGGCGGGTTGCGCCGCGCGGCGCCGGCGCTGTTCACCAGCACCTCCAGGGCCCCAAGCGCGGCCTCGGTCTTGTCCAGCAGTGCCAGCGCCGCATCCGCATCCGAGAGATTGGCGGCGAAGCCGATGGCACCCGGAAGCGCCGCCAGCGCGGCGTCGATATTGGTCTGATCGCGCGAGGCGATGGCCACCCTTGCCCCTTGCGCCAGAAACGCCTTGGCGCAGGCCAGGCCGATGCCCTTGGAGCCGCCAGTGACGAGAACCGGCTTGCCCGTCAGCCCGAGATCGATCACGCCGCCACCTTGGCCGGCAGCACTATCTGCTGCAGGGCCGCCACCAGGTCATCCATCATCGCATCCGTGTGTTTCGGGCCGGGGGTGAAGCGCAGACGCTCGGTGCCGCGCGCCACGGTGGGATAGTTGATCGGCGTGGCATACATGCCGAATTCCCGGATCAGCCGCATCGAGACTTCGGTGGCCTTGGCGGCGTCGCCGATCATCAGCGGCACGATATGGGAGTTGCTCTCCATCACCGGCAGGCCAGCCGCCTTGAACTTCGCCTTCAGCGTCTCCGCGCGGTCGAACAGCAAAGCCCGGCGCTCATCATCCTCTTTCAGGATGCGGATGGAGGTCAGCGCCGCGGCGACGGTCGGCGGCGGCAGAGCGGTGGTGAAGATGAACCCGGCCGCGACCGAGCGTATATAATCCAGCACCTTGAAATCGCCGGTGATATAGCCGCCATGGCAGCCATAGCCCTTGGCCAGCGTGCCTTCGATGATAGTGATGCGGTTGGCGACACCATCGCGCTCGGAAACGCCGCCGCCATGCGCGCCATACATGCCCACCGCATGCACCTCGTCCAGATAGGTGAGGGCGTTGTACTTGTCCGCGAGGTCGCAGATTTCCTTCATCGGGGCGATGTCGCCATCCATGGAATAGACGCTCTCGAAGACGATCAGCTTCGGCGCCTCGGCCGGGCGGCGGCCAGCAGCCGCTCCAGATCCGCAAGATCATTATGCTTGAACACATGCACCGTGGCGGTCTTGCCGCCCTTGATGCCGACGATCATGGAATTATGGTTCTGCGCGTCCGAGAACACATGCCAATCCGGCAGGGAATTCAAAATCGCCGTCAGCGTCGCCTGGTTGGAGACATAGCCGGAGGTAAACAGTAGGGCGGCATCCTTGCCGTGCAGATCGGCCAGCTCCTCCTCAAGGGCGACATGCAGCGGCGAGGAGCCGGCGATGTTGCGGGTCCCGCCGGCCCCCGCACCGTAGCGCTGGGCGGCGGCGGAGGCGGCCTCGATCACCCGTGGGTCGGTGCCCATGGCGAGGTAATCATTGGTGGACCAGACCAGGATATCCCGCGTCTGGCCTTCCATGGTGACGGAATAATAGGGGAAGCGGTCAGCCAGCTTCTCCAGCGCCACGAAACGGCGATAGCGCCCCTGGGCCGAGATGTCGGCCAGCGCCTCGTCGCATTTGGTAAGAAATTTATGCATCTCGACCCGCGTTCGTGAAAATCCTGGGCGAAAAAAGCGCCCGCCAGCCGCCCAAGTCAATGACGCAAATCAACCGGGCAGCTTTGTGCGAAGCACAGTTGTTGGTCTTTGTGCGAAGCACAATTGTTCTTGTTTGTACGGCGCACAAGCTCGCCCGGTTTACAGCGCCGCTAAACCCGCCCGGCGACGTAGGTGCGCAAACTGTCCACCTCGTGCTGGCTCTGGTCGATCCGGGCCTTCACCACGTCGCCAATGCTCACCAGCCCGGTGAGGCGGCCATTTTCCAGGATCGGCAGATGGCGGAAATGCCCGTTGGTCATCATCTCCATCGCCTGCTCGACGGTGGTTTCCGGGGTGCCGGTGGTGATCTTGCGGGTCATCAGCGCGCCGGCGGTCATCGAGAGTGTGCCAGCGGCGCGGGTGGCCAGGGTGCGGACCACGTCGCGCTCGCTGAGAATGCCGATCAGCTCGCCATTTTCCACCACCAGCACGGCGCCGATGACTTTCTCCGCCAGGATGCTGACGACACCGCTGACCGGCAGATCCGCCGGAACCGAAACGAAACCGGGGGGCTTGTTCTTCAAGATCGCACTTACGAGCATTTTATTCCTCCGTTTTCAGCAAGTATGGGGCAAAGCCGCGGCAAGGTTCAATTATTATTTGAGTTGGTCTCAGACATTTCAGGTGTAAGCTGTGTTTCGACCAGATGCGCGAAGACGCCGCGCTGCGCCAGCAAATGCTGGAACGTCCCGCGTTCGACGATCCGCCCGGCCGCGAACACCAAAATCTCATCCGCATCGCGGATGGTAGAGAGGCGATGCGCGACGACAAAGCTCGTCCGCCCTTGCATCAGCTGCCGCAAGGCCCTGGAAACGCTGGCCTCGGTGGCGGCATCCAGCGCCGAAGTGGCTTCATCCAGAATCAGGATTGGCGGGTTTTTCAAAATCGCCCGGGCAATCGCCAGGCGCTGTTTTTGTCCGCCAGAAAGGTTAACACCGCGTTCGCCGATCAGGGTTTCAAAACCCTCCGGCTGCGCCTCGATGAAATTTAACGCCTCGGCCATTTCGCAGGCGCGGTGGATGTCTGCCGGTGTCGCGTCCGGGCGGCCGATGAGCAGATTCTCGCGGATGGAGCGGTTGAACAGCATGGCGTCCTGAAACACCACACCGATGGCGCCGCGCAGCGAGTCCAGCGTGACAGCCCGCAGATCCTGGCCGTCGATGCTGATGGCGCCGGCGCTCGGATCCCAATAGCGTTGCAGCAGCGCCATGGTGGTGGATTTGCCGGCCCCGGTGGCGCCGACCAGGGCGGTGACGCTGCCGGGGCGGGCGGTGAAATCCAGATCCTCGACGATCGGCACCGCGCTTTGATAGCCGAAGCTGACATGCTCGAACCGCACCGCGCCGGCGCGCAGCGCCAAAGCTTTGGCCCCCGGCGCCTCGGGCAGCAGGCTGGGCGCGTCCAGCACGGTGAAGAATTCCGCCAGGGTGGGCATTTGCAGGAACAGCCGGGAGATGAAGCCCATCGCCCCGGTCAGCCGCCCGACCAGCAGCATGGCAAAGCCCATGAAGGTGACGATGGCGCCGACACTCGCCTGGCCGCGCAGATGCAACAGCGTGCCCAGCATGAAGATGACGATGATGGTGATGGTGCTGGCCGCCGAGGTGACGACGCTGAGCAGCGCCCACCAGTTCAGCACCGGGATCTGCCGGTTCAGCACCGCCTCGCTGGTGCGGCGGAACTGGGTGGTCTCGGCGGTGAGGCGGGTGAAGGCCTGCACCACCAGCACATTCGCCAGCGTATCCTGCGCGGTGCCGGCGAGGTTGGACTGGTGGCGCTCGACCTGGCGCTGGGCGGTTTCCGTGCGGGTGATCACGAAGGCGGTGAGGGCGCAAAACAGCACCACCAGCAGGATCAGCGCCAGCGCCAGCCGCCAGTTCAGCACCAGAGTGAGCGGCAGCAGCAGCAGAATGGCGAGTGCCGTGGCCAGATGCTCCTTGAAGAAGGTCAGCCACATCCAGAACAGAGCGTCGGCGCCGGAGAGCATGATTTTCATCAGCTGGCCGGAATGGCGGCGGGTATGGAAGGCGGGCGGCATTGAGAGCACATGCTGGTAAAACCGGCTCATCGCCAGCAGCCGGTTGCGATGCGCCAGCCGCTCGGCCTGCACGGCGAGCACGATGCTGGCGCCGATGCTGGCCAGCCCGACCATCGCCCAAAGCCCGAGCAGCCTCACCGCCCCTCGCACCACCGCGGCCCGCGCCTGCGCATCGGCCCCGGTGAGCAGATTGATGACCCGGCCGAACAGCACTGGCTCGGCGAACTGAAAGCCCATCACCGCCAGATTGGCCAGGACCAGGAACCAGGCGATGGCGCGGTCCTGCCGGAGCAGGCCGAGCACGCGGGCATAGAGGGCGAAAAATTTCATCCTGGCCAGCCTGAAGGGCAAATGGGGCTGGCGCATGGCGGGGATGACTCGGCGCCTTGATTCAAATCATTGTTTTTGACATTCATTCGCATTAAGTCTGGGCTTCAAACCTCTGCTGGGGATATCAAGTGCTGCGCCAGACCCATTTAGGCTCGTCCGATGCTGGAACCACCCCGCGTGACATGACGCTGGGGCAGGCGAAGCCCGGCTTCAAAGGCAATATTCTCGCGGTGGACCCGATCGGCGTGCAGGGCAGCCTGCCGGAAGAGGAGCTGGAGCGCCGGCTGCTGGAGATGGGGCTGGTGGAGGGGGCCGAGATCGAGGTGCTGCACCAGGGGCTGATCCGGCGCGACCCGATCGCGGTGCGGATCAATGGCCGCGCCACCTTCGCGCTGCGCCGGCGGGAAGCCAGCGCGGTGCTGGTGGTGCCCGCCTGAACCGGATTTAACAGATGAGCCATTGCGCCGAGGCCCCGGAAAACGGCGCCGTTTTGCTTGCCGACAATACCGCGCGGATCGCGCTGATCGGCAACCCCAATTGCGGCAAGACCGCGCTTTTCAACGCCTTGACCGGCAGCCGCCAGCATGTGGCGAATTATCCAGGGGTCACGGTTGAGCGCAAGGCCGGCAATTTCACCACGCCGGGCGGGCGCGCCATCCGGGTGCTGGATCTGCCCGGCACCTACTCCTTGCGCGCCCGCAGCCCGGATGAGGTGATCGCCCGTGACGTCGTGCTGGGCCGGGTGGCCAGCGAGGCGCTGCCGGAATTTCTGCTCTGCGTGGCGGATGCGACGGATCTGCGGCTCTCGCTGCGGCTGGCGCTGGAGCTGAAAGCGCTCGGCGCGCCGATGGCGCTGGTGCTGAACATGGCGGATATCGCCAAGAATCGCGGCATCGTCATCGATACTGAAAAGCTGGCGGGGATGCTGGGCATGCCGGTCATCGCCTCGGTGGCGGTGCGCAAGGCCGGCATCCGCGAGCTGCTGGCCTTCCTGGATGAGCGTGTGGCGCTGGGGCTGCCGGCGCCCAAGCCCGTGCCCGCCTGGGAAGCGCCGGACCGCCACGCCATGCGCGACCTGCAACGCCAGGCGGATGCGTTGATCGCCGCCTGCGTGACGATGCCGGCGCAGACCTACAGCACCACGGCGCGCATCGATAAGGTGCTGCTGCACCCCATCGCCGGGCTGGTGGTGCTGTTCGCCATCCTGTTCGTGATGTTCCAGGCGGTGTTCACCTGGGCGCAGGCGCCGATGGACGCGATTTCCAACCTGTTCGATTGGCTGGGCGTGCTGGCCGGGCATGTGCTGCCCGCCGGGCCGTTGCTCTCCTTCCTGCGCGATGGCGTGTTGAACGGCGTCGGCTCCGTGGTGGTGTTCCTGCCGCAGATTTTGATCCTGTTCTTCTTCATTCTGGTGCTGGAGGATTTCGGCTATATGGCCCGCGCCGCCTTCCTGATGGACAGGATCATGGGCGGGGCCGGGCTGCATGGGCGGGCCTTCATTCCGCTGCTCTCCAGCTTCGCCTGCGCCATTCCCGGCATCATGGCCACCCGGGTGATCGATGGCCGGCGGGACCGGCTGGCGACGATCCTGGTGGCGCCTTTGATGACCTGCTCGGCGCGGATTCCGGTCTATACGCTGATCATCGGCGCCTTCATTCCGGACAGGCATGTGCTGGGCATCCAGCTGCAGGGGCTGGTGATGTTCGGGCTCTATGCGGTCGGCATTGTCGCGGCTTTGGGTGTGTCCTTCATCATGAAGCGCCTGGTCTGGCGCAAGGCGCAGCATGACCCGTTCCTGCTGCAGCTGCCGGATTACAAGATGCCGAGCCCGCGCAGTGTCGCCATCGGCCTCTGGCAGCGCGCGAAGGCGTTTCTGAAGCGCGCCGGCACGACGATTTTCTCGATGATGATCGTGATCTGGGCGCTCTGCTCGCTGCCGCTGGCCCCGAAAGGCGCCACCCAGCCCGCCATCGATTACAGCGCCGCCGCCTGGATCGGCCATGTGCTGGCGCCGATCTTCCAGCCGATCGGTTTCAACTGGCAGATCAATGTCGCGCTGATCCCCGGCATGGCGGCGCGCGAGGTGGCGGTGGCCGCCCTCGGTACGGTCTATTCCATCTCCGCCTCGGCGGATAATCCGGGGCATCTGGGCGGGGTGCTGGCGGCGCATTGGAGCATCGCGACCGCGCTGGCGCTGCTGGCCTGGTACGTGTTCTCGCCGCAATGCGCCTCCACCCTGGCGACCATCCGCCGCGAGACCGGCGGCTGGCAATGGGCGGCTTTGGTGTTCGCCTATATGCTGGCGCTGGCCTACGGGGCGGCGTTCGTGACCTATCAGCTGGCTTGTCTGGCCGGGCTTGGGTAGGCAAGTCATGGGGGACTTTTTGGAAAAAGTCCCCCACCCCTCCGGCGCCTTTCCAACGCTGCTGCGCAGCATTGGAACCTTTGGCGCCTCCGCCCCCCAAAAACTTTTGCTCCTTACCTCGGGGGTTAGGCGCGTTCTAGCGCATTGGCTAAAGCTTTGGGTGTTGAGAGGAAGGGGGAGTGGTCGGCTTGCAGGGTCAGGACCGTTTCGCACGGCAGCGCCGCCTGCATCGCCCGCTGCAAGGCCAGAGGCAAAATCCTGTCCTCGGTGCATTCTATATAGGCGCGGGGCAGGTCCGGCGTGGCGGTGAGGGATGCCGAGAAACTCCCCATCGGCTCCGGCCGCAGCCGCGCGGCGGCACGGGCCACCAGCTCCGGCGGGGCGAGATTGTAAAACCGGGGCACCACCGCCTCAGCTGCTACCGCCAGGCAGCGCCCGCGTGCCGGGCGTAGATAATCCGGCGCGCCACCGGCTTCCTTCATGGCCATGGCGCTCTGCATGCTCCCGCCCGGCGGCAGCAGAAAGCCGGTGAGATAGACCAGCTTGCGGACCGCCTGGGGGGCGATTGCGCCGGCTTCCGAAATCACCAGCCCGCCCCGGCTATGGCCGACCAGCAGCACCGGCTCCGGCGCCGCCAGCGCCAGATCCGCCACTTGCCGCGCCCAGAGCGGCAGCGGGTTGACCCCCGTCGGGACCTGCACGAGATCCGGCGCGATCACCTGATGCCCGGCCGCTTCCAGCAGCGGGGTCAGCGCCTCCCAGCACCAGGCGCCATGCCAGGCGCCGGGTACCAGCAGAAACACAGCCATGGTTCAGCCCGCGATCGGCCCGTACAGCCCCGGCCGGCGGTCGGTGAAGAACGGGTCCGCCTGCCGCACCGCCTGATGATGCGCCGGGTCGATCTCGGCGAAAATCATCTCCTCACCCGTCCCCGCCATCGCCAGCACCGCCCCGTTCGGCCCGCAGATGGAGGAGAGCCCGATATAGCCCAGCCCGTTCTCCTCACCCGAATGGTTGGCATAAGCCAGATAGACCTGGTTCTCATAAGCCCGCGCCGGGATCACATGCCGCGCCACCTGCTCGTAAGGCTCCATCTGCGCGGTGGGGACCAGCAGCAGATCCACCCCGGCCAGGGCCAGAGTGCGCGCCGGTTCGGGGAATTCGATATCGTAGCAGATCAGCAGCCCGAGTTTCAGCCCGCCCAGCTCGGCCACCGGGAAATCCTGGCCGCGCTGCTTGAACATGTCCCGGTCGAGATCGCCGAACAGATGCGTCTTGCGGTAATTCAGCAAAATCCGCCCATCCGGGCCGATCAGCACGGCGGCATTCGCCACCTGGCCCGCCACCAGCTCCGGATAGCCGAAGACCAGCGCGATGTTCAGATCCGCCGCCGCCGCCTGCGCCGGGGCCAGGCCGGATTGCGGGATGGCCAGCGCCAGCGCCGCCTGCGGGCCGATATTATAGCCGGAGAGATACATTTCCGGCAGGATGAGCAAATCTGCCCCCTGCGCCTTGGCCGAGGCCGCCTGCGCGCGCAGATGCGCGAAGCCGGCTTCGAGGTCGTTGACGCATCCGGGGCCCTGATACAGCGCGATTTTCATGCATGACAGCGTAGCACCGGCGCGCAAATGTTGAAAATCCTGGAAAAACCCGATAAACCCCGCCCGCCGGCACCCCTGGAGGCCGGCTTTTGTTGTTTTATGGAGCTGAAAATGGCTGATTTTGAACTGATTGAAGCCTCTGCTCGTTCGCGTGCCGGCAAGGGGTGGCGCGGGCGACGAGGCGTGAGGGCAAGGTGCCCGCCGTGATTTATGGTGCCCGCCAGGAGCCGAGCCTGATCGCGCTCGACCCGCGCACCGTGATGAAGGAGCTGAAGCGTGGCGGCTGGCGCTCGCGCCTGTACGAGATCGACGTGGCCGGGACCAAGACCCGCGCGCTGATGCGTGATGTCTCCTTCCACCCGGTCACCGACCAGCCCGAGCATGTGGATTTCCAGCGCCTCGTCGCCGGTGAGCCGGTGAAGGTGGCCGTGGCCGTGCACTTCCTCAACGAAGCGACCTCGCCGGGCCTGAAGCGCGGCGGCGTGCTGAACGTTGTGCGCCACAAGGTGGAAGTGGTGGTGGACGCCGACCACATCCCGAGAAGTTCGAGATCGATCTCGGCAAGCTGGACATCAACGACAATGTGCGTTGGCACGATCTGCAGGGCGCTGAGAACTGCAAGCCGGTGATCACCGGCCGCGACTTCGTCATCGCCACCATCGCCCCGCCGCTGGTGAGCGCCGAGCAGCTGGCTGCCGAGGCCGCTGCCGCCGCCGCTGCCGCCGCTGCCAAGGGCGGCGCCAAGAAGGGCGGCAAGAAGTAAGACGTAAAGTTACCGCGCCATGCTGCTTTGGGTTGGTCTAGGAAACCCGGAACCGGGCATGGCGCGGCAACGCCATAATATCGGCTTCATGGCGGTGGACGCGATTGCCTCCCGCTATGGCTTCTCCCCCTGGCGCGCCCGTTTCAAGGGCATGACCGCCGAGGGGCGCATCGGCACGCAGAAGATTTTGCTGCTGAAGCCGATGACCTACATGAACCTGTCCGGCGAGGCGGTGCAGGAGGCATCCTCCTTCTACAAGATCGCCGCCGCGGACATCACGGCCTTCCATGACGAGCTGGATCTGGAGCCTGGGAAAATCCGGGTGAAGAAAGGCGGCGGCAATGCCGGCCATAACGGGCTGCGCAGCATGGATAAGCATCTCTCCACCCCGGATTACTGGCGGGTGCGTCTGGGCATCGGCCATCCTGGCGATAAAGCCCGGGTGACCGGCCATGTGCTCGGGGATTTTTCAAAACAGGATCAAGCCTGGCTCGGCCCGGTGCTGGACGGCGTGGCGGATCATGCCGCGTTGCTGGCCGAGGGCAAGCCAGAGGATTTCATGACGCGCCTGGCGCTGGTCAACGGAGTGCAGAAATAATGGGTTTCAATTGCGGGATCGTGGGCCTGCCGAATGTCGGCAAGTCCACGCTGTTCAATGCGCTGACCGCGACGGTGGCCGCCCAGGCGGCGAATTATCCGTTCTGCACCATCGAGCCGAATGTCGGCCGGGTGGCGGTGCCGGATAAGCGGATGGGCGCCCTTGCCGAGATCGGCAAGAGCCAGAAGCAGGTGCCGACCAGCCTGGAATTCGTGGATATTGCCGGGCTGGTGCGCGGCGCCTCCAAGGGCGAGGGGCTGGGCAACCAGTTCCTGGCGAATATCCGCGAGGTGGATGCCATCGTGCATGTGCTGCGCTGCTTCGAGGATGACGACATCACCCATGTCGAAGGCTCGATTGACCCGGTGCGCGACGCCGAGACGGTGGAAACCGAGCTGATGCTGGCGGACCTTGAGAGCCTGACCAAGCGCGTGCCGCTGCTGCAGAAAAAGGCCAAGAGCAACGACAAGGCGGCCGCCGCCGAGCTGGAGCTGATCGAGCCGCTGATCAAGCTGCTGGAAGAGGGCAAGCCGGTCCGCACGGCCATCCCCAAGGGCGAGGAGGAGGCGGTGAAGCGGCTCAACCTGCTCACCTCCAAGCCGGTTCTGTATGTGTGCAATGTCGAGGAAGCCGCGGCCGCCACCGGCAATGCCCAATCCGCCCGGGTGGCGGAGATGGCCAAGGCGCAGGGGGCGGCGCATGTGATCATCTCGGCCGCGATCGAGGCCGAGGTGAGCCAGCTGCCGGATGAGGACCGGGCCGGCTTCCTGGCGGATCTGGGGCTGGAGGATAGCGGGCTGGACCGCATCATCCGCGCCGGCTACCAGCTGCTCGGGCTGATCACCTATTTCACCGTCGGGCCGAAGGAAACCCGGGCCTGGACGATCATCAAGGGCACCAAGGCGCCGGGTGCGGCCGGGGTGATCCATGGCGATTTCGAGCGCGGCTTCATCGCCGCCGAGACCATCGCCTATGACGATTACGTCGCCAACAAGGGCGAGGCCGGGGCGCGGGATACCGGCAAGCTGCGGGTCGAGGGCAAGGAATATGTCGTCAAGGATGGCGACGTGATGCTGTTCCGCTTCAACGTGTAAGCCGGGCAGGCTAGGATAAAGGGGCGCCCCGGCGACGGGAGCGCCCCTTTTTTGTTCCAGGAGCCAGCATGTCCCCCACGCGCATCATCGAAGCCATATTGTTCGGCGGGCGCTGGCTGATCGTGCCGGTCTATCTGGCGATGCTGGTGCTGCTCGGCATCATCGTGGTGTATTTCATCGGCGAGCTGGCGCATGCGCTGCCGACCATCGCCAGTATCACCGAAAACCAGCTGCTGATCTTCAGCCTCTCGCTGATCGACCTCTCACTCACCGCCAATCTCGTCGTGCTGGTGATCCTCTCCGGCTACGAGAATTTCGTGCGCAAGGTAGCGTTTGATGAGAGCGACCCACGGCCGGAATGGATGTCGAAGATCGATTTCTCCGGGCTGAAGCTGAAACTTCTGGCTTCGATGACGGTGATCGGTGCCGTGCATCTGCTGCGCAGTTTTCTGGATGTCGGCAATGAGAGCGACCGGAATTTGTTCTGGCAGTTGGTGATCGTGCTGGCCTTCGGGCTGCTGTCCCTGGTTTTGGCGCTGACGGACCGGGTGGAGCATAAGGAGTAGAAACCCTAAGGTAACTCACGCCACTCCCTATATTTTTCAAGAAATTTCTGTCGATGACTATCAAGGTAAGCTTGCGTTTTGTCCAAACGAGTAATTGAGTTACCCCCATATAGTCCGAGTTTCGCAAGCGTATCGGCAGATAGATCAGACCGCGCCCAAATTTTCCCCTCAGTGCTGAAAGTTATAATGTGTTTGTCAAAAAGCGCATCGATTGAGGCGGTAAGCAAGATGCCGTTACTAGGGTCGAGCCTCTCCTTATCATTAGATAGGCTCCAGCTTTTAATGTGCGATGCCCGCAACGCTTCCGTAACGCCACATCCAGTAACCGCGCATTTTCCATGCCAAATTTCGAGCAACGCGGAGCGGAAGGTACCTTGACCTAAGCGCGCATTTATAAGTGCAGTTTTAGTTGTCGGTAATTGGTTTGATTCAGCGATATCGTTGATGTCTTGAATTAAATTCGACGAGTTTGATAAATCTGTTTCAAGATGCTCCTTGAGAAGAATCTGAAATCCCCGTTTTTGTAACGGATCATTTGTTGGCCAACCTCCACCTTGATTTGGCGTAGGATCGCCAGCACATCGAGATGCTAAGTGCAGAACGGCTTTTGGCGGGTAACGGCGACCATTTTCAGGATTAATAACATCCCATTTCGTCGATTGTCGAAAACCGTCAGGGATTCCGTTTTCATCAATATGACGAAACGCTTCTCGAACATGTTCTGCGCCGAAAATCATTACTCTCCCTTTGCAGCGTGATGGGTTTTTGAAATAGCAAATTAGAGAAATTAAAAACAATAATTTACAAATCTCATATTGTTTCGGACGTAATCAAGCATGAATCGTTTCACAATCCTGTTTTTGCCTTTTCTCCTCGCCAGCCCAGCCTTCGCCGCACCGGCTCACTGGTCCGGCCTCGCTAAATTTGCCCGCACTTACCCGGCGGCGGGGCTGATGAAATCAGGGGTCGTGCGCGAAGAGCTGGCCGTTTTGCTGAGCCCGGCGCAGCGCGCACAGCTTGTGGCGATGGCCGTGTCGCCGCCGGTTTCGAAAATCGGCGGGGATTTAATGGCACAATTCTGTATGCCCCATGATTGCGGCAGCGAAAGTGCGGTTCTGGTCATCGACCCGGGGGCGGCAAAACTATGGGTCGGATTTTACGAGACGGATGGCAAGCGCGTGCAAATGGAGTGGATCGGCACGGACGACCCTGCCGCCCTGCCGCCGGATATCCAGGCCAGCCTGGCCAAGATCCATAACCCGTTCTGACCCCTCCAACCAAGCCGCGCATAGACGCCATTGCAGCCCGGATTTGCGCTTTTCCCCAATAGGCCCTAGTCGTATCAAACCGGTCTTGCCGCATGCCCTGGAACATTGACAATGTAACAGGGCCGTGGGGGAGCGGGTGGCTTTCGTGGCAGAGTATGTTCCCTGCCAGAGACAAGCCAAGAATGAATTAGGAATTTCTTATGGCGATCGGCACTGTTAAATTTTTCAACGAAACCAAGGGCTACGGCTTCATCAGCCCGGAGACCGGCGGCCCGGATGTGTTCGTGCACATCTCCGCTGTGGAGCGCGCTGGCATGCGCAGCCTGAATGAAGGCCAGAAGGTCAAATTCGAGCAGGTGCAGGATCGCCGCAGCGGCAAGACCGCTGCTGACAACCTGGAAGCGGCGTAAGCCGAATAGCCGGCAAGCTCGCTTTCCGGCTATTTCAGAGCCTCAAGCTTTCAGCTTGAGGCTTTTTTTGTCTTGATGCGCAATATCGCGCGCGTCAGGCCGGGAATGGCACCATGCGGTTGCCGGCCTCATCCCATAGCGTGAAGCTGGGGCGCGCAGGGCGTCGCGCAGCGTCAGGATGGTCACGTCCCGCGTCACGTCCGGGCAGCCATCATGGCAATCCTGCAGCCGGTAATTCGGAATGCCGGGGCGCAGATGGTGAATGTGATGCAGCCCGATATTCCCCGAAAACCATTGCAGCCAGGCCGGCAGCTTCAGATATGAGGCGCCATGCAGTGCCGCTTGCGTCGGGCACCAATCGGCCTGGCGGGCCCATTGTGACTCCTCGAAGCGATGCTGCACCGAGAACAGCCAGATGCCGATGATCGCCGCCAGGATGATGGCGGGCAGATGCACCAGCAGCACCGCCTTGAGGCCAAACGCCATAATCAGCCCGCCATAAAGCAGCACGAGCCCCAGATCGAGCAGATAGACGCTGCGCCGCTCCCGGCGCTGGGCGCGGGGGGTGTCGAAGGGCAGGCGGTAGAGCAGCAGGAAAATCACCGGCGGCAGCAGCACATGGATCAGCAGCGGGTGGTGGCTCAGCTGGTAGAGGCGTTTGCCCCAGCCGGACATCGCCTGATATTCCGCCAGCGTCGCGCAATCCGAGAAGAAATCCGCCGGGATGCCGCGCCCATCCAGATTGTTCCAGCTCTGGTGATGCCGCGCATGCAGCCGGCGCCAATAGGAAAACGGCGTGAAGGTGACCAGGCTGCACAGCGATCCGAAGGCGATGTTGAGGCGCTTGGAGCCGAAAAACGAGCCATGCCCGCAATCATGCTGGAACATGAACAGCCGCACGATCAAGCCGCTGGCGGGCAGGGATAAAGCCAATGTCAGCCAGAGCGAGACATGCAGGCTGGCATACATGGCGGCGATACAGAGCAGATAGAGCCCGAAGGTGGAGCCGGCCTGAAACGCGGCCCGGCGGGTGCACGCCGCCTGATAGGCCCGCAAAAGCCCGAGCGGCAGCGCGCCGGCGGATGATGGGCTGCTGAATTCTGTCGACAAAAAAAGGCCTCCCGGGTTTTGATTTATGCCTCTCACCTTATCACAATCGATCGGGCGGAAACCAAATCATTCATGTCCTGTCCGGCCCTGGGGCCGGGACTGGCTTGGGCCCCGTGCCCCGGGCAGACAAGCCGGGTTACGTGAACCTGCCGTGACACGCGCTCCATTTATGTTTTGGCGCGCAATTTGATGGGTTTATCGTGACGCTGGCGCGTCAAGCTAAACCCATAATGCCCTAATAGCGCAGCGCCCGATACCCGCCCTCCGCCGGTTCCACCCCGTGCGTATCGTGCCCGAAGCCGGGAAATTGCCGGTCGAAGCGCTCCACCGCCGCCAGATAGCGCAGCACCGGCCCATCCAGCGTGCCGAAAGTCTCGCCCGGCATCAGCAGAGGAATGCCCGGCGGGTAGGGTACGATGGCGGTGGCGGCGACCCCCCGGCCAAAGCGGCCAGCCCCGCCATGCCGCCTTCGCCGCGGATCAGCCGGTCATGCGCTTCCGCCGGGATCATCTCCGGCAGCGGCAGCGCGTTATAGGCTTCCTGCAGTTTTTCCGGATAGCCGGTCTCGCCCATCGCCTTGAACATCGCCTGGCCCAGCTCTTTCAGCCCCAGCGCGCCATAGGCGGCCGGGTGCGCGGCGCAGAGGGCGGGCAGGGCGCGGGTGAGCGGGGTGTTGGCGTCGTAATCGCGTTTGAAATCCAAGAGCGCGCTCACCAGCGAGCCCCATTTGCCCTTGGTCACGCCGATGGAGAACAGGAACAGGATGGAGAAATGCGCGGTCTTTTCCGGGGTGATGCCGTGTTCCGCGAGATAATGTGCCAGCAGCGGGGCGGGGATGCCTTGCGCCTCCAGCTTGCCGTCCCGCCCCATGCCCGGCGTGGTCAGCGTCACCTTGATCGGGTCGAGCAGGCAATAGCCTGGCTCCAGCCCGGCAAAGCCGTGCCAGTCCGCCCCCGGCTCCAGCGCCCAGCAGGCCTGGCTGCTGGCGAGAAGCTGCGGCGGCGCATCGGCGAAGGGGATGCGCAGCGCCCCGTCGCGCACGAAATCCGGCTGCCAGACGCCGAAGAACCAGTCGCCTTTTTCCAGAAAACCCGCCTGCAGCCGCGCCACGGTCTGCCGGAAGGCGACCGCCTCGGCGATCGCTTCCGAGGTCAGCAGCTGCCCGCCGGCACCATCCATCATCGCCGAGCTGATATCGGTGGAGGCGATGATGGCGTAGTTGGGCGAGGTGGAGGCGTGCATCATCAGCGATTCATTGAACCGCACCGCCTCGATCGGCACCCGCCCCTCGCGCAGATGCACCATCGAGGCCTGGGAGAGGGCCGCCAGCAGCTTATGGGTGGATTGGGTGGCGAAGATGGTGGGGCCGGCGGGGTCGCGCCCCGCCGGGTCGCCGCGCATGGCGTAGTGGTTTTCGTAAAGCGGGTTGAAACGGGCATGGCCGAACCAGGCTTCGTCGAACAAAATCCGGTCCACCGAGGGGCTGAGCAATTCCTCAACCCGTGCGGCATTGTAGCACAGCCCGTCATAGGTGGAGTTGGTGACGATGGCCAAGGCCGGCCGCGCGTCCTGGCCGGCGGTCAGGCGCGAGCTGGCGAGGTTATGCGCGATCGCCTCCCTGGTCAGCGACGCCGGCGGGATCGGCCCGATCATGCCCAGATGGTTGCGGTAGGGCAGCAGATAGGCCGGCCTTGCCCCGGTGAGTGCTAGCCCATGCTCGATGGATTTATGCGCGTTGCGATCCGCCAGCACGGTTTCGCCGCGCGCCACCGAGGCGGTGAACACCACCCGGTTGGCGGTGGAGGTGCCGTTGGTGACGAAATAGGAGCGCTGCGCCCCGAACACATAGGCGGCGTAGCGCTCGGCATCGCCGATCGGCCCGGTATGGTCGAGCAGCGAGCCCAGCGCCGCCACCGAGATCGAAAGATCCGCCCGCAGCAGCTTCTCGCCGAAATAATCATGGAACATCCGCCCGGCGGGGGAGCGCAGAAAGGCGGAGCCGCCAGTATGGCCGGGTGTGTGCCAGGAATATTCCGCCTCGTCGGCGAATTTCGCCAGCGCCCCGAACATTGGCGGCAGCAATGCCAGCCGGTAGCGGCGCACCGCTTCCAGGATCCGGGTGCTGACGAATTCCATCGAATCCTCCAGCAGCCAGATGAAACCATCCGCCTCGCGCATCACCTCGGCCGGGACGTGGGGGCGGCCTCGCGCGTCGCCAGCAGAAACACCGGCAGCTTGGCGTTGCGGGCGCGTAGCGCATCCAGCACCTCGCGCGCCTGGGTGTGGCTCGGGTCCTGGTGCAGATCCCAGTCCAGCAGCAGCGCCTGCAGATGCGGGTCCGCCTCGATCGCCTCATGCGCCGCGGCGGTGGAGAGGGCGATGACCGGGCTCAGCTCATGCGCGGTCAGATCCTCCTGCAGCGCGCGGGCGGCCCGGCCAGGGGATGAGGCCTCATGCAGCCGGTCGCAGACCAGCAGCACATTGCGGCCGATGCGTTTGCCTGTCTGTTCCGTCCTCGCCATGATGCTCCCTTTTGCGGCTTTCGGGATTGGATGGCGTTTGCGCGCCGCTGTCCAGCCCTATGCCGGCACTATGGAAGCTAGAGCAACATCCGATCAAACGGACTCGTTTGATCGGATAAAGTTGCTCGCTCAAACAAAAAACTAGAGCGTGTTCCGTGCACCAACGTGAACGGAATACGCTCTATGTTTCACCCGCCTGGCGGTGGATATGGCACGCCACGCCGCCGGCTGATCGGGATGCCCCCAAAAAACAACCGCGCCGGCGGTGGAGAACGCCGGCGCGGCCTTAGCCCGGAAGCATCCCAAGGGGTTAGGGGAACTTCCTCCGGGTGTACAGATAGGCGATCCCCAGAAGCCCCAGATACAGGAAGGGGATAAAGACAATCAGGCTTTCCAGCTCGACCGGCATCAGATCTCTCCTTTCCCATTTTCGTGCTGGGCGTCGTACATGACGGCACCGCAGCCCGCGATCAGCACGATCATCACCGTGCCGACAATCCAGGCGAAATACCAGGGACCGTAATCCCCAGCCACCACGGCGAGCAGCAATGCCAGAGCAAGCACCACGCCGAGGCCCACGAAGGTGAATAATTTACCCATTTCGTTGCCCTTTCTACTTAATAGCTGTGCTCGTCATGCGCCACCGCGGAAGCCTTTACTTTTCCGCGCATCACGTAGAAGCACCAGGAGGTGTAGCAGATGATGATCGGCGTGAAGACCAGCGCGAAGAACAGCATCCAGCCGAGATTATATTCGCTGCCGGAGGCGTTCCACACGGTCAGGCTCTGGCTCGGGTTGGTGGTCGAGGGCATCAGGAAGGGGAACATGCTCGCCCCCGTCGTGAAGATCGCGCCGATCCAGCCGATTGCCCCCAGCCACCAGGCCAGCACCGGCTTGCCCGCCAGGTTCAACAGCGCCGCGCCGAACATGCCGACGAGACCCAGCGCCGGCAGCACCCAGAGCAGCGGGTAGGATGCGTAGTTATGCATCCAGGCGCCGACCACAGGCGCCACGCTGGGGCCGGTGAGCGGGGTGGCGGCGGCATTCGGGTCAACCGCGCTGGTATAGGCAAAGCCGGTGAGATGGCCGAGCCACAGCCCGCCGGCCAGGAACAGGATGCCGCCGACCAGCCCGCCGCCGATGGCCGCCTTGCGGGCGCGGCCATAGATCGGCTGCTCGCCGCGCAGCATCAGCATGGTGCCGCCCTGCTGGATGGACAAAGCCAGCGACATCACGCCGCACATCAGCGCGAACGGGTTGAGCAGATACCAGATGAAGCTCTCATCCTGATAATACTGCCCGTCCCAACCATAATGATAGCCAACACCCTGCATCACATTGCCGAAGGCCGCGCCGTAGACGATCATCGGCACCGCGCCGGAGATCAGGAACGCCCAGTCCCAGGTGCCGCGCCATTTGCCGGCATCCACCTTGGAGCGATACTCGAAGGCCACCGGGCGCATGATCATGCTGAACAGCAGCAGGATCATCACCACGTAGAACACCGAGAAGGAGGTGGCATACAAGGTGGGGAAGGCGGCGAAGATGGCGCCGCCGCCCAGGATGAACCAGACCTGGTTGCCATCCCAATGCGGGCCGATGATGTTGAGCGCCACCCGGCGCTCCGCATCATTGCGGCCGACAAAGCGCAGCAGGCTGCCGACACCCATATCCATGCCGACCATTACGGCCAGGCCGGAGAGCAGCACCCCCAGCAGCACCGCCCAGATCACTTTCAGAACAACATAGAGTTCCATGATAAACGCTCCTTTACTCGGCCGGGGTGGCGAACATCGGCGCCGGCGTAGCCTCGGGCGCGGCGGCATGGTGCGGCTGCGGACCCAGGCGGGCGAACTTGAACATCAGGTAAAGCTCGGCGGCGATGAAGGCGCTGTAGAGCAGCGCGAAGCCGATGAGCGAGAACACCATATAGCCGAGCCCATGGCTGGAGGCCGCCTGGAAGGTCGGCAGATAGCCATAGACCGACCAGGGCTGGCGCCCGGCCTCGGCGGTGATCCAGCCGAACTCGCAGGCCAGGATCGGCAGCGGGATCGACCAGACGCACAGCTTCAGCAGCAGCGGATGCCGCTCCAGCTGGTTCTTCAGGCTGTAGAAGGCCGCGAAGGCGAACAGCCCGACGAAGAAGAAGCCCAGCGCCATCATGATCCGGAAGGACCAGAAGGTGACGGGCACGTTGGGGATGGTGTCCTTCTCCGCCTGGGCGATGATGGCGCCCTGATTGGCCGGGGTGATCAGGTTCAGATCCTGGTTCGGCGCATAGCGCTGCGCCAGGAAGCCATAGCCCATGTCGCTCTCATTCGCCTTGAAGGTGGCGAGGGCGGCGGCGTCATGGTCCTTGCCATAGGCCTGCAGCGCGTTCAGCGCCACGATGCCTTTCTGAATCCGCGGGCCGGCCTGCTGTTCCAGCGAGATCAGGCCGGGGATGTTGGTGCTGAAGGAATGCGCGATCAGCGGGTCCAGCACATAAGGCACGCCGATTTCGGCATAGTTGGTCTGCTTCGCCTGGTCGGGCAGGGCAAACAGCAGCCAGGGCGCGGAGGCCGCCGAACCATTGGCGGCACTATCCTGCCACAGCCCCTCGATCGCGGCGATCTTGGTCGGCTGCACCAGATAATCCAGCCGGCCCAGCGCATCGCCCAGCGTCACCACCGCCAGCGAGGAGATGATGCCAAACAGGGCCGCCATGCGGAAGGAGCGCGCCGCCAGCTCACGATGCTGCTTGCGCAGAATGTAGAAGGCGGAAATGCCCATCACGAACAGCGCCCCGGTGACGAACCCGGCGATCGAGGTGTGCACGAATTTCGCCTGCGCATCCTCGCTGAACACCAGCTTCAGGAAGGAGTTGAACTCCATGCGCATCGTATCCGGGTTGAAGCTCGCCCCTTGCGGGTTCTGCATGAAGCCGTTGGCGACCAGGATCCACAGCGCCGAGAGGTTGGAGCCCAGCGCCGTCAGATAGGTGACGGCGAGATGCCCCGGGCGGGAGAGCCGGTCCCAGCCGAAGAACATCAAGCCGATGAAGGTGGATTCCATGAAGAAGGCCATCAGCCCCTCGATCGCCAGCGGGGTGCCGAACACGTCGCCGACGAAATGCGAGTACATCGACCAGTTGGTGCCGAACTCGAATTCCATCGTCAGGCCGGTGGCGACACCGATGGCGAAATTGATCGCAAAGAGCTTGCCCCAGAACTGGGTCATGTCCTTGTAGATCTGTTTGCCGGTGATGACGTAGACCGTCTCCATCGCGGCGAGCAGGAAGGTCATGCCGAGAGTCAACGGCACGAACAGGAAGTGGTAGAGCGCCGTCAACGCGAATTGCAAACGCGATAGATCGACGACACTCGGATCGATTAACGGCATGACCGCCCTCTCCAGTTGTGGAAAAACTTTAACCAAGCGGACCGGGTATAGGCGGTGCCGGCAAAACGCGGCTTGATCTCTGTCAAATTCCGGGTGGAGAGCGGGCAGGGCCGGAGGATTGCGGTGAATTGCTGACCTTCGCTGCGGGCATGGCGCGCGGTTTTCAGGCGTTCCGCGCCGTTGGGCTCTTGGAGATTGGCCTTTCGGCTTCAACGCGTTGAAGGATCAGCATTGTTTCGATCATTTCAGGGTTTCGTCTTTTGCCTGGGGCATCAAGGGGTAAACGGCGCCTGCGGCGCCGCGCGGCAAAGCCGCGCGCCCTTGACCCCCCAGTCAAACGACGAAGACGCTAGGGATCGAGATAATGGCTGGGTGAATGTTGATCGGGGCCTAACGCTGGCGCAGCGCCTTGCCGTCCCGCAGCTCATACACCTCATCCATCAGCGCCAGCCCGGCCGGGCGGTGGGTGATGTAGAGCACGCTGCGCCCGGCCAGCAGCGGGGCCAGATCGGCCAGGAAGGCGCGCTCGGTCTCCACATCCAGCTCCTCGGTCGGCTCGTCCAGGATCAGCAACGGCGCCGGCTTGAGCACGGCGCGGGCCAGCGCGATGCGCCTTGCCTGCCCACCGGACAGGCTGGCCCCGCCTTCGCCCACCAGATGATCCAGCCCCTGCGCCAGCCCGCGCACGAAATCCGCCAGCTGCGCCACCTCCAGCGCGTGCCAGAGTGCCGCCTCATCCGCCGCACCATTGGCCAGCAGCAGATTATCCCGGATGCTGGTATGAAACAGATGGCTGCGCTGGGAGATGATGGTGGCATGGCGCGCCATCTGCGCGCTGGAAAATGCCCGCAGATCCACCCCGCCAAACCGCGCCGTCCCCGCCTGATATTCATGAAAGCGCAGCAGCAGATTGATCAGCGTGGATTTGCCTGACCCGGAGACGCCGACAATCCCGACATGCCGCCCCTGCGGCAGGCTCAGGCTGAACCCATCCAGCACCTTGCGGCCGCCATCATAAGCCAGATCGACCCCCGCCAGCTCCAGATCGTAGCGCTGCAACGCCGGGGCGGCGGTGGCGGGCGGGCTGATCGGCGGCATCTGGTCCGCCAGCGCGAAAATGCGCCGTGCGGCGGTTTTGATCTGGCCGAGATAATTCAGCGCCCCGGGAAGCGGGGCGGTGGCCTCGAAGGCGGCCATGGCGCCGAGCAGCAGCATCGGCACCTGGGCGGCGCCAAGCCCGCCCGCCTCAAAGCGGCGCGCGCCGAACACCAGCACCGCCAGCAGCGTCGCATTCGCCGCCAGCCCGGAGAGGGATGCCCCCAACGCGGCGACACCACCCAGCCGCGCCTGGGCGGCCGCCAGCTCTTCATTCAGCGCCGCCGCGCGGGCCTGCATCGCGGGCGCCGCGCCGCTCACCAGCAGCTCCCCCATGCCTTGCAGCGCCTCGACATATTCGGCCCGCAAACCCGCATTCAGCCGGGTGATCGCCGCCCCCGGCCCGGCGCCAAGCCGCGCCGTCAGCACCGGGGCGAGGGCGCCGTTCAAGCCCAGCCCGAGGATCAGCGCCAGCGCCGCCGGCACCGAGAAAAACGCGAAGAACGAAGCCATCAGCAGCGCGGCCGCCAGAGCGGTCAGCACCGGCACGAACACCCGCAGATAGAACAAATTCAGCGTGTCGATATCGGAGACGATGCGCCCCAGCAGATCCGCGCTGCGCTGGCCCTGCAAGGCGGCGGGGCCAGCGGCTCCAGCCGCGTGTAGAACCAGACCCGCAGATCCGCCAGCAGCCGGAAAGTGGCCTCATGCGTCACCAGCCGCTCGGCATAGCGCGAGGCCACCCGCAGCGTCGCGAAAAACCGCACCATCGCCGAGGGGGTGAAGAAATTAAAGGCGTTCTGCGCCGCAAAACCGGCCAGGCCGGCGATGGCGGTGGCGGCGAGGAACCAGCCGGAGAGGGCGAGCAACCCGAAATTCGCCAGCAAGGTGAGGGTGGCCAGCCCAAGACCCGCCAGCATCCAGCCCTTGCGCGGCGCGGTCAGGCGGATCAGGCGCCAGATGTCAGACATAGGCCGCCTCCCGGGTCCGCAGCATGTCCCGATAGGGGCCGGGGATTGCAGCCAGGCTCGCATGGGTGCCGGCCTGCACCAGCCGGCCCTCCTGCAGCACCAGAATTTGATCCGCCCGTTCGGCCAGGGTCAGCCGGTGCGCGATGATGATGGCGGTCACACCCGCCCCCTGCTCCATCGAGTCCAGGATCGCCGCCTCGGTCCCCGCATCCAGGCTGGCGGTGGCCTCGTCCAAAATCAGCAGCTTCGCCTGCCGGGCATAGGCGCGGGCCAGGGCCAGGCGCTGGGTCTCGCCGCCGGAGATATTGGCGCCGCCCTCGTCGATCGCCGCGCCGAACTGGCCGGGCAGGCTCTGAATGAAATTATAGGCATGGGCGCGCGCGGCGGCGTTGCGCAGCCCCGCGAAATCCCGCGCGGGCAGGCCCAGCGCCAGATTATCCTCGACACTGCCTTTGAACAGGCGCGGGCTTTGCGGCACCCAGGCCAGGGCCCGCCACCAGCTCTCCGGGTCGATCTCGGCCAGATCCTGCCCATTCACCAGAATTCGCCCGGCGCTGGGGTGAGAAACCCGAGCAGCAGGCGCGAGAGCGTGGTCTTGCCGGTGCCGCTGGCACCGACAATCACTGTTGTGCTGCCGGCGGGAAAACGGGCGGTGACATCCTGCAGCACAACACGCCCGTCATAGGCGAAGCTCAGCTTTTCGCAGGCCATCTCATATTCCTCAGCCGGCGCCAGCGCGGCGCTGCCGCGCGCGGGCACGGGCGCGTCCAGAAGGCCGAAAATCTGCCGCGCGGCGGCAATCGCGCTCATCCTGGCATGGTAATGCACCGAAAGCCCGCGCAGCGGCACGAAATATTCCGGGGCCAGCAGCAGCACCAGAAAGGCCGGGTAGAAATCGAAATGCCCGTGGATCAGCCGCGCCCCGAACAAAACCGCCACCAGCGCGATCGCCAGCGAGGCGAAAAACTCCAGCACCGCGCTGGTGAGAAAGGCGATGCGTAAGCCATCCATGGTGGTGCGGCGATAATCGTCCGAAATCCGGGCGATGATGGCGATCTCGTCGCGCGCCCGGCCAAACAGCTTCAGCGTGGTGAGCCCCTGCAGCACATCCAGGAAATGCGTACCCAGCGCCAGCAGCTTCAGCCATTGGCGCTGATTGATCGCCTCCGCCCGGTAGCCGACAAACACCATGAAGAGCGGGATCAACGGCCCCGCGACCAGCAGCACCAGCCCGCTGATCCAGTCCAGCGAGAACACGAAGGCGAGGATGGCCAGCGGCACCGCGACGCAGAGATACATCTGCGGCAGATAGCGGGCGAAATAGGGCTCCAGCGCCTCCACCCCGTCCAGCAGCACGGTGGCGTGCTCGGCGCTGGCCGCCCCCTCGGCCGGGCCGCGCGCGAATAGCCGCTCCAGCAAGGCGGCGCGCAGCCCGGTTTTGATGGTCAGGCAGGCGCGGCTGGCCAGGCGCTCGGCGCCATAGGTGAGCAGTGCGCGCAGCCCGAACAGCAGGGCCAGCAGCAAAAGCGGCGTCTCCAGCCGGCTCAGCGGCTGATGCAGGAAGGAGATGGCGGTGACCAGCTTGGCCAGCAGCACGGATTGGCCGATCACCACCCAGGCGGAGAGCAGCCCCAGCCCGATGCTGCCATAGAGCGCGCCCCGGGCGCGCTTGCCTTCGCGCATCAGGCGCGGATCCATGCGGTCACTCATGCCGGCGAGCTAACCCGGCGCGGGGATACCGCCAAGATATATATCAAATCCTCACGCTTCCGGCGGCGGCACCTGGCGCTGCCATTCCCGGCAATCTCGATCCTGCGCGCCACCCAGACATCCGGCAGGGAGGCGACATAATCCAGAATCTGCCGCAGCGCGCCGATGCGCCCCGGCCGGCCGATGATGCGGCAATGCAGCCCGATGGAGAGCATTTTCGGGCTGGTTTCGCCTTCCAGCCGCAGCGCGTCGATGGCGTCCTTGATGTAGGTGACGAAATGCGCGCCGGTATTGAAGCCCTGCACCGCGGCGAAGCGCATATCGTTGGTGTCCAGCGTGTAGGGCAGGATCAGCTGCGGCTTGCCCCATGTGGTGTCGTAATACGGCACATCATCCGCGTAAGAATCCGCGTCATACACAAAACCGCCTTCCTCGACCACCAGCCGCGCGGTGTTGGGGCTGGTGCGGCCGGTGTACCAGCCGAGCGGGCGATGGCCGGTAAGCGCGGTGATGATCTCGATGGCGCGCTGCATATGGTCGCGCTCGATCTCTTCCGGCACATATTGGTAATTGATCCAGCGATAGCCGTGGCTGGCGATCTCCCAGCCGGATTTCAGCATCGCCTCCACCGCCTCCGGGTTGCGCTGCATCGCCATCGCCACGCCATACACGGTGAGCGGCAGCCCGTGCGCCTCGAACAGCTTGCGGATGCGCCAGAACCCGGCCCGTGCCCCGTAATCATAGAGGCTTTCCATGGAATGATGGCGCATTCCCGGCACCGGGGCGGCGCCGACAATCTCGGAGAGGAAGGTCTCCGCCCCTTCATCGCCGTGCAGCACGGAGTTTTCCGCGCCCTCCTCGTAATTCAGCACGAAGCTGAGTGCGAGTTTGGCCCCGCCCGGCCAGGTGACGCGCGGCGGGTGGCCGGCATAGCCGGGAAGGTCACGCGGGTAGGCGGGGCTGTTAGCCGCCGCGATAGGTGGAATAGCCATAGGCGCTCAATATCAAAGGGACATGGTAATGGCGCGCGGGCTCATGCACCAGAATGCGCACCGGGATGATGTCGTAAAACTCGGCCGCCCTGCGATAGAAGGCGGCGTGGAAACGCAGCTCATAGGCGCCGGCGACGAGGGTTTCGGCCAGGCAGGCGCGCCCGCCTTCATCCAGCGTCACCGCGGTCACCGCCCCGCCCGGCGCGTGCAGCTCCACCTGCATCCCCGCCGCGCCGCAGCCCTGGACGACATCCAGCACATGGGTGGTGAGGCCCTTCATGGCGTGATGTCCTGTAGCCGCAACCAGGTGATATGGCCGATTTCGCGCAAGGCGGTTTCCTTTTCCGTGACAGGGTCATGTTCAAGCCGCTTGGCGAAGGCTTCCAGAATGGCCGCCTTGCCGGGCTGCAGCCGCACGCAGATGATGAAGGGAAAGCCGAATTTTCCCCGGTAGGCGGCGTTCAGCGCGGTGAAGCGGGCGAATTCCTCGGCGCTCAGCGCCCGCAACCCTGCCCCTTGCTGCTCGGCCTGGGAGGCGGCGGTGAGGTCCGCCTGGCCTGCGCCAAGCTCGGGATGGGCGCGGATCAGCGCCAGCTGCTCGGCCTCCGATGCGTCCGCCACCACCGCCACCAAGGCGGCGTGCAGGCTGGCCTTGTCCGGAAAGGGAGAGGTTGTGAAGGCCCGTTCCACCACCCAGGGGGAATGCTCGAACAGGCCGAGATACGGGCCGGACTCAGCGATCATGTCGACCTCCGGGGATTTCGCGACACGCTTGGCGAAAATCACTCACCCCCGCATAGTGGCGCTGATAGCCCAAGGGCGCAACCGGGACTGAGATGATGAAGAGCCTGACCGATCTGATCGATATGCATGATGCCAGCCGGGAGGAGTTTCTCGCCGAACTGGTCCGCCACCCGTCCGACAACCCGTCCGGGGACTGCGCCCCGCACGCGGCGATGACAGCGGCGCTGCTGGAGCGGTTAGGGTTCCACGTGGAACGTCATGTGGTCCCAGAGGCGCTGGTGCGGGCGCATGGCATGGTCAGCTGCACCAATCTCATCGTCCGCCACGGCTTCGGCCCCGGCCCGACCATCGCGCTCAACGCGCATGGTGACGTGGTGCCGCCCGGCGAGGGCTGGAGCGCGGACCCGTACGGTGCGGAGATCCGCGACGGCTGGATGTATGGGCGCGGCGCCGCCGTCTCCAAATCCGACATCGCCTCCTACGCTTTCGCGCTGAAGGCGCTGAAGGAGAGCAAGCTGGCGCTGAAGGGTACGATCGAGCTGCATATTACCTATGATGAAGAGACGGGCGGGGAGATCGGCCCGGGCTGGCTGCTGGCGGAGGGGATTTCCAAGCCGGATGCGGCGATCGCCGCTGGGTTTTCCTACAATGTCGTCACCGCGCATAATGGCTGCCTGCATCTGGAGGTGACGGTGCTGGGCCGCTCCGCCCATGCGGCGAAGCCGGAAACCGGGATCGACGCGCTGCAGGCGGCAACCTGCGTGCTCAACGCGCTCTATGTCGAGCGGGCGCGCCTGCGCGGCCAGCCCTCCGCCATTCCCGGCATCGGCGCGCCGGGGCTCACCGTGGGGCTGATCTCCGGCGGTATCAACACCAATGTGGTGCCGGACAAGATCACGCTGCGCCTGGACCGGCGGATCACCCCGGACGAAGACCCGGCGGCGGTGGAGGCGGGCTTGCGCGCGCTGATCGAGCGCGCGGTGACGGAGGTTGCAGGGGCGCGGGTGGAGATCCGCCAGGTGCTGCTGGCGCTCCCGCTCACCCCGCTGCCGGGGAGCGAGCGCTTGGCAGAGGCGTTGAGCCGCCGCGCCACGGAGATTTACGGCGAGCAAATCGGCACCACCGGCGTGCCGCTTTACACCGATGCCCGCCATTACGCCGCCGCCGGCGTGCCGATCGTGCTCTACGGTGCCGGGCCGCGCAGCATCGAGGAAGCCAACGCGCATCGTGCGGATGAGCGGCTGCCCCTGGCGGACCTGCACCGCGCGACCAAGGTGGTGGCGCTGGCGCTGGCGGATTTGTTGGGGTGAGGCCTATTCATTGGTCTCGCCGGTCTCTCCATCCTGCGCCTCCACCTTCTTGGATTCCGGCGAGTTCTCCTGGCGCAGGAAGATGCTGAGCACGACATAGAGGCCGATGGCGCCGAACTCGGCCTCCCAGCACTGGAACACCGAGAACCAGAAATCCGCGCTGCCGGCATAGGCCAGGGTGGAGAGGGTTGGCAGATGCTGCAGCGTTTGCTGCTCGTTATAACGCCAGCTGCCGAACAGCAGATGCAGCCCGAAGGCGATGACGAACATGAAAATGAACGCCAGGGACAGCGAATTGGCATAGAGCGTGTCGGCCAGATTATCCTGCCGGCGCAGCTTCCAATAGACCGTGCGCTGGCTCAGGCCGGCAGGCTTGCGCGAATGCGCGGCACCTTTCTGCCGCAGCACCGCGCTGAAGGCGATCAGCACCGCCAGCTGCAGGATCGCCGCCTGCCAGTTGCTGAAGGCGCCATCCAGAAAATTGCCAGTGCGCAGATAGGTCCCGAGTGAAATCGCCGGAAAATGCGCTTCTTTCAGGCTGCCATTATAATCGACCCAGCCGGTGAGCCCCTGCGGGATCAGGCAGAGGATGAACAGGGTGAAGAAGGCAATGGAGAGCCCGTCATCGCGCCAGAGCTTGCGAAGGCGGTTGCCGAGACTCTCGTTCAACGGGGTGGTCAGGCTGGACATGCGCATCCTCTGAGCGGGTCTTGCAGATATATGTCCGCCAAGGCCGCAAGGAAGATGGTTCAGCGCGCGGCGAGGCGCTCCAGGAAACCCAGCATCACCCGCGCCGCCGCGTCCACATCCTCGGGCGTGACATGTTCGGCCGGGTTGTGGCTGACCCCGTCCCGGCAGCGGATGAACAGCATGGCCACGGGGCAGAGGGCGGCCATGCTCATCGCGTCATGCCCGGCGCCGGAGGCGAGGGCGAAGGGGCGCCCGCCTTGCGCGGCGATGCTCTCCGCCAGCAGGCGCTGGGCCGTCTCGTCGCACAGGCAGGGGGCGAGCTGCTGGACAGTTTTCACCTCCTGACCGATGCCGCGCCGGGCGCAGAGTGCCGCAAGCCCGTCGCGGAATTCCTGTTCCGCCGCATCGCGCGGGCCCGCCAGCGGGGCGCGCAGATCGACCGAGAAGCTGACCAAGCCGGGGATGACATTGCCCACCCCAGGGGCCACGCTGAGCGCGCCGACGGTGCCGACGATGCCCTCCCGTGTCGCGATACGCTCGACCAGCAGCACCGCCTCGGCGGCGGCGGCCAGCGCGTCCCGGCGCAGCCCCATCGGGGTGGTGCCGGCATGGTTGGCCATGCCAATGAGGGTCACGGCCAGGCGCGTCTGCGCGGCGATGCCGGTGACGATGCCCAGCGGCAGATTTTCCGCCTGCAACACCGGGCCTTGTTCGATATGCGCTTCCAGATAGAGCCGCACATCGCCGCGCGGCGGGGGCTGGCGCAGGGCTTCCGGGTCCAGCCCGAAGCCGCGCATCGCCTCGCCCATCGAGATGCCGTCTTCATCCTGCAGCGTCGTGGGGTCCCCCGTCAGCGTGCCGGCGCGGTAGCGGCTGCCGGTCATCGAGGCGTGGAAGCGCGAGCCTTCCTCATCGCCAAAGGCCAGGATTTCGATGGCGAAGGGCAGGCGCTTGCCTTGCCGGGCCAGGTCCTCGACCACGCCCAGCCCCAGCATCACCCCCAGCGCCCCATCATAGGCGCCGGCATCGCGCACACTGTCGATATGCGAGCCGATCAGCACGGTGGCCGCGCCGGTGCCCTCATACCGGCCGATCAGCGTGCCCGCCGCGTCCAGCCGCGTGCTCATCCCGGCCGCCTGCATCCAGCCGGTCAGCGTCTCCAGCGCGGCTTTGTGGGCCGGGGTGAGGAAGCGGCGGGTGAGGGCGCCTGCCGCCTCGCTGTAAGGCGGTTGCTTGAACAGGTCGCAACGGGAGACGGCGATGGCGCCAAGGCTCTGGGTCATGCCCAAAAACTAGCCGCAGATAGCGATTGCCCGCAATAAGATGGCTCGCTAGCATTTACCCGGCGCAGGCAGCGTGAAGGAGTGCCCAAGGATGGACCAGATCTCTCCCCCGAAGAGCGAGGCGCTGACGGAGCTGGCGGCGCGGGTCCGGCATGATCTGGCCTGTCTGGATTACCCGGCCAGGCCCTGGGTGCGCCCGCATCGCCACCCGGAGGGGCATGTGTATGACGTGCTGATCGTCGGCGGCGGGCAGAGCGGGCTGGCGGCGGCTTTCGGGCTGGTGCGCGAGAAGGTGGAGAATATCCTGGTGCTGGACGAAAACCCGGAGGGCCAGGAAGGCCCTGGGTGACCTATGCCCGGATGGTGACGCTGCGCACGCCCAAACATCTGATCTCGGTGGATCTCGGCGTGCCCTCGCTCACCTTCCGCGCCTGGTGGGAGGCGCAATATGGCGCCGAAGGCTGGGAGGCGCTGGGCAAGATCCCGCGCGCGGCCTGGATGCGCTATCTGATCTGGTATCGCCGGATTCTGGGGATTCCGGTGCGTAATGAGGCGAAGGTGACGCTGATCGAGCCGGTGCAACGCGGGCTGTTTCGCGTGCATGCCGGCGGTTCGGCGCTGCTGGCGCGCAAGGTGGTGCTGGCCACCGGCATTCAGGGCGGCGGTGAGTGGCACACGCCGGATTTCATCAAGACGCTGCCGAAATCCCGCTACGCCCATACCTCGGAGGCGGTGGATTATGCCGCGATGCAGGGCAAGCGCATCGGCATTCTCGGCGGCGGCGCCTCGGCCTTTGACAATGCGCAGTTCGCGCTGGGGGAAGGGGTGGGGCGCGTGCAGGTCTTCATCCGCAAGCCGGCGCTGCCCAAGATCAACCCGATCCGCTTCATGGAAAATGCCGGTTTCCTCGGGCATTTTTCGGATCTGAGCGATGCCCAGCGTTATGACGGCATCGACCATTTCCTCTCCTTCAACCAGCCGCCGACCAATGACACGTTCAACCGCGCCTGCGCCTATGAAGGCTTTTCCTTCCATCCCGGCGAGCCCTGGCTTTCAGTGCGGGAGACACCGGATGGGGTGGAGGTGACGACGCCGAAGGCCACCTACCTGTTCGACTTCCTGGTGCTCTCCACCGGGCTGTTGACCGATGCGCGGCTGCGCCCGGAGCTGGCGGCGCTGGCCGGGGATATCGCCTGCTGGCGGGATAAATACCAGGCCCCGAAGCCGAACCCCTTGATCGACGATCATCCTTACCTTGCCAGGGATTTTGCCTTCACCGCGAAGACGCCGGACGGCGCTGACCGGCTGCACGGGCTGTTCAATTTCAACTATGCGGCGCTGGCGAGCCTGGGGCTCTCCGCCTCGGCGCTCTCAGGCATGAAATTCGCCGCGCCAAAGCTGGTTTATGGCGTGGTCTCGCAGCTTTTCACCGATGATGCGCCGGAGATCCTCGCGGATTACAAGGCCTATGCGGAGGAGGAGTTCAGCGGGGTCTGGCCGTGAAGATTGGGGGAGTTTTTGAAAAAACTCCCCCCAAGCCCCCAAAAAACTTTTGTAACTCAGGCAGCCTCTTCTTCGCCCCAGCAATAGAGCTTGGAGGTTTGCCCGATGCCGGGGTTGAAGCAGTTGCATGGGTCCAGCGCCTGGTAATGCGCCGCCAGTGCGGGCTTGGCGGGGTAGAGATGGCCGACATTATGCTCCGCCGGATATTCCGCCCCGCGACCATCCAGCAGCCCCCACATCTCATGCTCGATGGCGATCGGATCATGCCCGGCCTTCACCACATAATCCTGGTGGAACACATGGCAGAAGAAATGCCCGTAGTAGAGCTTGTGCAGCAGCTTGCCGTCCATCTCCGCGGGCAGCCGCTCCACCCACTCCTGGTCGTTGCGGCGCAGGGCCACGTCCAGCGCCACAATGTCCGAGACCGTGTCGCGATGAATGGCGCGATAGCGGATCGCCGCCCCGCCACGGCGAAGCGGTGCAGGAAGGCTTTCGCACCTTCCTCCGGCGTGCATTCGAAAAAATCCCCGCCAGCGCTGGGGAACAGTGAAGCAAGATAAGTCCGCGCCTCCGCAATGCCGGGGCCGGACATTTTCAGCAGCAGATGATGCTCAAAGCGGTCCCGGTAATCGCGCATCCGGGCGGGCAGATGCTGGGGGAAAAGCTGGCTCGCCGCCTGCATCAGCCGGTCGCTGAGATCCTTCGGCAGAAACGAAAAATTCGAGGCAAAGGCATCGAACTTCGCTTTCGCCGCGAACAGGGCCGGCAGCCGGTCGGTGCCCAGCTTTTCGATCGCAATCACCGTATCCTTGCCGTACAGAGCCGCGATGTCGAAGGCGGTGCGGTGGATATATTCGCCCGCCACCGGCAGGTTGGCGAAGCCACCCAGAATGTCGCGGCGGATGCGCGTCAGCGCGGCCGCGTCATTGCTGCCGATATAGAATACCGCGGTCTCTTTCTCGGCTGCGAAACTGTCCAGCCGCACGGCGAAGATCATCAGCTTGCCGGCACTGCCGGAGGCTTCGCAGAGCCGGCGCGGATCGGCGTTGAAGCGGGCGGGGGTGGCGGCGTCGATCTCGCGGACATGCCGGGCGTAGTCGGGGTCGGAGGCGGCGCGGCCGGCCGGGTGCTCGATTTCGTCGGCGGTGAAATCGCCGCGCTCCAGCCGGGTGAGCATCGCTTCCGGGTCGTTGCCGAGGCGCAGCCCGATATGGTTGACCAACTCGATGGCGCCCGCCTCATTCACCCGCGCATAGATCGCCAGCTGGGTGAAGGCCGGGCCACGATGGATCAGCGCCCCGCCGGAATTATTGGAAATCCCGCCCAGTACCGAGGCGCCAAGGCAGGAGGAGCCGATGACCGAATGCGGCTCGCGCCCCAGCGGGCGCAAGGTTTTCTCCAGCTGGAACAAGGTGGCGCCAGGCAGGCAGACCACCTGGCGCCCGCCCTCCAGCAGATGGATCTTCGCCATGCGGGTGGTGCTGATGAGCACGATCGGCCGGTCATACTCATCGCCATCCGGGGTGGAGCCGCCGGTGAGGCCGGTATTGGAGGCCTGCATGATGATGATGACGCCGGCCTGGTGGCAGGCCTGCAACACCCGCCATTGCTCCACCAGGCTGCCCGGCCGCACCACCGCCAGCACCTTGCCGGTGCCAAAGCGATAGCCGGTGCGAAACCGGCGCGTCGCGGCCTCCGCGGTCAGCACATGCCCGGCCCCGACCGCGCCTTGCAGGGCGGTGATCAGATCAGCGTTGCGGTCGGGCATGGGTTCTGTCCTTGTTGCGGTGGCCGCCACTCTGGGCGGTTTCACTGGTTTTGCCAGCCCCGTGGCGCGGGGCTGGCTTGTTCAGCCCGGGATCACCCAGGGGATGAGATACTGCTCGATAATCACCAGCACCGCCAGCGCCAGGGTCAGCACGATGGAATGGATGAACACCCGGGCGAACACCTTGCCCTCCTGCCCGGCCATGCCGGTGACGCTGCAGCCGGTGGCGATGTTCTGCGGCGAGATCACCTTGCCCATCACCCCGCCGGCGGAGTTGGTGGCGGCGATCAGGATCGGGCTGAGATTGAGCTGCCTGGCCGCGACCACCTGCAGATTGCCGAACAGCGCATTGCCGGAGGTATCGGAGCCGGAGAGCATCACCGCCACCCAACCCAGGAAGGGCGAGAGCAGGATGAAGAAATGCCCGGTGGCCGCCACCCCGGCCCCCAGCGTGTAGGCGAGGCCGGAATAGTTCATCAGATAGGCGAGGGCGACGATGGACATCACCGTCACCACCGCCAGCCAGATCTGCCTCAGCGTGGCGCCGATGCAGCCGAGCAGCGCCCCCGGCGAAACCCGGCCGAGCATGGCGGTGAGCAGCGCGGTCAGCAGGATCGCGGTGCCGGTGGCCAGCGGCTGGAAGCCATAGATCGCGGCATAGGGCTTGGCATGGTAGAGGGTGATCGAGATCGCCTTGTCCAGCCCTGGCCAATGGATGCTGCGCGCGCCGATGGCGGCGATGTTCAGATTGGTCCAGACGATGACGATGACCGAGACCAGCACCCAGGGCAGCCAGCCGCTCCAGGGGTTGCGCTTGGAGTGGGATTCCGCCCCGTGCAGCGCCTCGTCCTTGATCGCGAATTCAGCGTCGGGTTTCGGTTTCCAAACCTGCAGGAACAGCAGCGTGAAGACCAGCGAGCCGAGCGAGGAGAGCACGTCGGTCAGCGCATAATCCAGCAGGTTGGAGGCGATGAACTGCATCGCCGCGAAGGAGCCGCCGGCGGCCAGCAGCAGCGGCCAGAGCGCCTTCAGCGAGCGCCAGCCGCCATAGATGGTGATGACATAGAACGGCAGCAGCAGCGCGATCACCGGCAGCTGGCGGCCGAGCATGGCGCCGAGTGCGGTGGTGGGCAGGCCGGTGACCGCCCCCAGCACCGTCACCGGCACACCCAGCGCGCCGAAGGCGACGGGGGCGGTGTTGAAGATCAGCACGAATACCAGCGCTTCCAGCGCGGGAAAGCCGACCAGCATCAGCAGCGAGGAGGTGATGGCCACCGGCGTGCCGAACCCGGCCACACCCTCCAGCAAGGCGCCGAAGCAGAAGCCGATCACCACCAGCACCACCCGGCGGTCATTTGGCAGATGGTTGATCACCCAGGCGCGGAAGGCCTCGAAATAGCCGGCGCGGACGGAGATATTATAAAGCAGCAGCGCGTTCAGCACGATCCACATCACCGGCCAGGCGGCGAATACGGCGCCATTGGCCGCCGCCGCCAGCGCCAGATGCACCGGCAGCTGCCAGAAGCCGACCGCGACGATGAAGGCGGCGGCGAGCCCGGCCAAAGCCGCCTGCCAGGCCGGCCGGCGCAGCACGCCGAGCAGCGCCAGCACCAGCGCCACCGGAATCGCGGCCACGAGAAACGATAAAACCAGACTACCCCGATGGGGGTGATGAGCTGTGCGAACATTTCTGTCCCTGTGATTTGATTATGGTCCTTGGAGTGCTGGCCGGTTAGCATGCCAAGATTGTTATTGGCAATAAATTTTTACCATAATGCATTCTGGTACAACTGGCGCCGGGCTGTTTATAATGCCGGTCGGTTTTTGAGGGACGGTGCGATGGCTGAAAAGGTGAAGCCGGTGCCGCTGGCGGATATCATCGCCGAGCGCATCCAGACGATGATCCTGGAAGGGGCGCTGCGGCCGGGGGAGAAGCTGCTGGGCGAGCGCGAGCTGGCGGAGCGGCTGGGGGTCTCGCGCCCGTCTCTGCATCAGGCGCTGGCGCAGCTGGAGGAGCGCGGGCTGCTGGTCTCCGGCAAGTCCGGCACCAGCGTGGCGCGGTTTCTTGACCGGCTGGCCGACCCGCTGGCGGAATTATTCGTGACCGAGCCGCGGGCGACGGCGGATTATATCGAATTCCGGCGCACGGTGGAGGTGGCGGCCGCCGGCTATGCCGCCATCCGCGCCACCCAGCCCGAGCGCGAGGCGATCGCCGATTGCCTGCGCCGCATCCAGGCCGCGCATGATGCCGGGGAGTCGGCCCTGGAGGCGGATGTGGATGCCGAGCTGCACGGGCTGATCTACGAGGCCTCGCATAATCTGATGGTGCTGCACATCATGCGGGTGTTGGGCGATCTCTTGCGCAAGAACGTCTTTTATAATCGTGAGACGCTGTATCTGCGCGCGGGCCTGCGCGATTTGCTGCTGGCGCAGCATCTGCGCATCGGCGAGGCGGTGTTGAGCGGGGATGCCAACGAAGCGGGTGAGGCGATGCGCGCGCATATGGATTTCACCGGCTCGACGCTGGAGGACATCCAGCGCGAGGAGGCGCGTCTGGCCACCGCCATGCGCCGGATCGACCGGAAATATCTGGTCGCCGGCGCGGAGGACGGCCAAGGCTGATCTTACGGCTTGTGGGGTGGTGGCGCTCGAATTCCAGCCTGTCCTTGAACAGGCAGATCATCACCGCAATGAAGCCGATTGCCACCGGCACCGCCAACATTTCCGCCCAGATTGTCACGTCGTTCATGGGTCTTGCCTTTGCTTCCACGCCCCAGCTCGCGAATGCCCCGCGTCTTTTCGCGCGGTGGATCGCCAATTTAGCGCCGTGATCCCGCAAAGGCCAGAAAATAGTCCCGATTCAGGACCTAAAAACCGAAAGGCCGCTCTGTGCCCGCGCGCGTCTGCGGCGCAATATGGGGTCAGCTTGACGCGGCTGGGGCGGGGCAGACGCCGTGCAGGAAGACATGAATGGCGGCGCGGATATGGGCGCGCCGTGCCTCGCCGCTGCGCCAGGCGAATTCGCCGATGGATTTCAGGATCATCGCGCCGAAAATCATGTCCGAGAGCATGCGCGCGCTGGTCAGCGCATCCAGTGCCAGGTTGATCAGGCCGCGATCCGCCTGGCGCTGCATCCAGATGGCCAGCGCCGCATGCGCCTGCTGCGCCCCGTTGGTGCGGGCGATCTCGCTCAGCTCCGGGTAGGTCTGGGCCTCCGCCAAGGTCATGCGGAAGAAATCCAGCCGCTCCTTGTCCTCGTCCTCGCTGATATCGATCCGGAAAATCCGCTCCAGCGCCGCCGCCAGGGGCAGGTCGTCGGGCACGGGCAGCTCCAGCCATTGCGGGCGGTCGGCATCCACCACCGCAGCGAACAGCGCGGATTTGCCCGGAAACAACCGGTAGAGCGTCTGTTTGGAGATCTTGCAGCGTGTCGCGATGTCCTCGGTCCGGGTCGCGCCATAGCCTTGTTCCAGGAACAGGCGCCGTGAACAATCGATGATCAATCGCCGCTGCGTCTCGTCCGTACAGGCTTTTGGCCGCCCCCGATGCTTGCAAATCTCCTTGGACACTCAATCCCATCCATATTCGTTTCTTTGACGCGAAAAAATGCAACCAGGTCGCGTCTTGACAGCCCTTCGCAATCGCACAATATCAGTACTCATAAGTACTGTAAATGTTTTGAGGTCGTTGCTTCACTCTGGTGCGATGGTTCAGACATCCGCGATTCTCCGTATCGCGGATCAATGACGCTGAATCACACCAGATCTTTGATTTTGCTAGTGCTCCAACTGGGTTTCCGTTGTTTTCATTCCAGCCTGCCTTTGAGAGGTCTTGATGTCCGTCGAATTTCGTCGCCCCGCCCGTGGCCGTGCCCTGGCGGCAACGTGCCTTGCCGGGCTCACGCTTCTGGCTGGTTGTGACAAGCAGAAGGCCGCCTCCGCGCCGCCGCCGCCGGCGGTGGGCACGGTCACCATCAAAACTCAGCCGGTGACCCGGGAAACCGAGTTGCCGGGCCGTACCGCCGCGGTGATGACGGCGCCGATCATCCCGCAGGTGACCGGGGTGATTCTCAAGCGGCTGTTCGTCGAGGGTTCGGATGTGAAGGCCGGGCAGCAGCTTTATCAGATCGACCCGGCGCCCTATCAGGCGACTTATGACAGTGCCGTTGCCACATTAAAGCATGACGAGGCGCAGCTGGCCACGGATCAGGCGCAGGCCCGCCGCTACAAGCCTCTGGCGCAGGCCCAGGCCGTCAGCCAGCAATCCTACGACAATGCGCTGGCGACGGTGAAAGAGGACGAGGCCAATGTCGCCTCCGCCAAGGCCAGCATCGAGAGCGCGCAGATCAACCTGAATTACACCAAGGTGTTCTCGCCGATCTCGGGCACCATCGGCGCCTCCACGGTGACCCCGGCGCGCTGGTGACGGCGAACCAGAGCACGGCCCTGGCGACGGTGACGCAGCTCGACCCGATCTATGTCGATCTGAACGAATCCTCCGAGACCTGGCTGCGGCTGAAGCAGGAAATGCAGTCCGGCACGTTGCAGACCAACGCCGATGGCACGGCCAAGGTGACGCTGACCCTGGAGGACGGCAGCACCTACGCGCCGGCGGGCAAGATGCAGTTCGCCGAGGTGAATGTGGACCAGGCCACCGGCACGGTGCTGGTCCGCGCGATCTTCCCCAACCCCGACCATCTGCTGCTGCCGGGCATGTATGTGCACGCGGTGATCGATGAAGGGGTGGACAAGAACGGCATTCTGGTGCCCGAGCAGGCGGTCTCCCACGACACCCATGGCGACCCGACCGTGCTGGTGGTCGGAAAGGATGATGTGGTCGCGCAGAAGGTGATCAAGACCGGCGCCACGCTCGGCAATGACTGGGTGGTGACGGGCGGGCTGCAGCCGGGCGATCGCGTGATCGTCGATGGGCTGCTCAACGCCACCCCCGGCCAGAAGGTCACGCCCACCGACGAGACCGCCAAATTCGCCTCCGGCAACGCCGCCTCCTGACCCCGGTTCCAGGACTCCGATATGTCACGTTTCTTTATTGACAGGCCGATTTTCGCCTGGGTTCTGGCGCTGGTGCTGATGTTGGCCGGCGCCATCGAGATTACCCAGCTGCCGATCGCGCAATATCCCTCCATCGCCCCGCCGGCGATCTCGATCTCCACCAGCTATGCCGGCGCGAATGCGACGACGGCGGCGAATACCGTGATCCGGCCGATCCTGCAGCAAATGTCGGGTCTGGACGGGCTGGAATATATCGATTCCACCGCCGAGGCGACCGGCGCGGTGACGATCACCCTGACCTTCAAGCAGGGTACCGATCCGAACATCGCCCAGGTGCAGGTGCAGAATAAGCTCTCTCTGGCCGAGCCGACCTTGCCGAGCGAAGTGACCCAAAGCGGCATCAATGTGCGCAAGGCCGAGAAGAACTATATGTTGTTCTTCGCGCTGGAATCCACGAACAGCACCATGGATCACGCCGCACTCGGGGATTACATCGCCTCCAATTTCGAGGATCCGATCACCCGTATTCCCGGCGTTGGCGATTACACGCTGTTCGGCTCGGAATATGCGATGCGCATCTGGCTCAATCCGGGTGAGCTGTTCAAATACGGGCTGACCGCCGCCGATGTCGTCTCCGCCATCCAGGCGCAGAACATCCAGGTGCCGTCCGGCGAGCTGGGCAGCCTGCCGGCGGTGAAGGGCCAGCGGCTCGACGCGCTGATCAACGGCCCGAGCCAGTTTACCGATCCCAAGCAGTTCGAGAATATTCTGCTGAAGGTGGAGACCAGCGGCGCCCAGGTGCGGCTGAAAGATGTCGCCAAGGTCGAGCTGGGGCCGCAGAGCTACGCGATCGACGCCACCTTCAACGGTCACCCGACCGCCGCCATGGGGCTGAAACTGGCGCCCGGCGCCAACCAGCTGGATACCGAAAAAGCGGTGAAGCAGGAGCTGGCGGTGCTGGCGAAGAGCCTGCCGCCGGGGTGAAGCTGGTTTATCCCTACGATACCCAGCCCTATATCGTGCTGTCGCTGGAAGAGGTCGTGCAGACGCTGCTGGAAGCCATCGTGCTGGTGTTCCTGGTGATGCTGCTGTTCCTGCAGAATATCCGCGCCACGCTGGTGCCGACCATCGCCGTGCCGATCGTGCTCTTGGGCACGTTCGGGTGCTGGCGGCGCTGGGCTACTCGATCAACACCCTGACCATGCTGGCGATGGTGCTGGCCGTCGGCCTGCTCGTCGATGACGCCATCGTCGTCGTGGAAAATGTCGATCGTCTGATGCATGAGCGCAAGCTCGCGCCGAAAGAGGCGGCGCGCCAATCGATGGATGAAATCTCCGGGGCGCTGGTCGGCATCGCGCTGGTGCTGGCGGCGGTGTTCCTGCCGATGGCCTTCTTCGGCGGCTCCACCGGCGTGATCTATCGGCAATTCTCGGTCACCATCGTTTCGGCCATGGTGCTGTCGATCCTGACCGCGCTGATCTTCACCCCTCGCTCTGCGGCTCGCTGTTGCGCCCGCCGAAGGAAGGGGCCGGCACGCGCGGGTTCTATGGCTGGTTCAACCGCAATTTCAACCGTACCCGTAACGGTTATCTCGGCGGCGTGCGCAGGATGTCGCGCCATCGCCGGCTGACCATGGTGGGCTTTGTCTGCATCACCATCCTCACCGTCTTCCTGTTCACCCGGCTGCCGACAGGCTTTCTGCCGAACGAGGATCAGGGGCTGCTGCTGGGCCAGGTGACCCTGCCGACCGGCTCCACCGCCGAGCAGACCACGGCGTTGAACACCGAGCTGCGTGACTATATCGACAAGACCGAATCCGCGAACGTGAAGTCCGTCTTCAACGTCACCGGCTTCAGCTTCGCCGGTCAGGCGCAGAGCCAGGGCTTCCTGGTGATGCTGATGAAGCCCTGGGCCGACCGGCCCAAGGCGTCGCAGAATGTCGCCGCGATCGCGAACCGGGTGATGGCGCATTTCGCCGGCAACCCGGCCGGGCAGGTTTTCGTGCTGCAGCCGCCGCCGGTGCTGGAGCTGGGCAACGCCACCGGCTTCGATCTGGAGCTGATGAATTCCGGCAATCTCAGCAGCCAGGATTTCTTCAATGCCCGCAACAAGTTCCTCGGGCTGGCGGCGCAGGATCATCTGCTGGAGGCGGTGCGCCCCAATGGCCTCGGCGAGGCGCCGCAATATAATCTGAAGGTCGATCGTGAGGCGGCCTCGGCGCTCGGGCTGTCGATGAGCGATGTCAACACCACCATTCAGGCGGCCTTGGCCTCGGAATATGTCGACCAGTTCCAGCGCGACGGACGCGTGAAGGATGTCTATGTCCAGGGTGAGGCGGATGCGCGCATGCAGCCGAGCGACCTGGATAAATGGTATGTCCGCAATTCGTCCGGCGGCATGGTGCCCTTCAGCGCCTTCACCTCCGGCAGCTGGAGCGTCGGCCCGCAGGCGGTGGAAATCTATAATGGTGACGAGGCCTATGAGATTCAGGGCCAGCCGGCCCCGGGGTGAGCTCGGGCACGGCGATGGCGGAGGTCGAGAAACTCGCCGCCGAGCTGCCCAAGGGCGTCACCATGCAATGGACCGGCCTTTCTTACGAGCAGGTGAAAGCCGGCTCGCAGACCGGCGCGCTCTACACCATCTCCGTCGTCTTCATCCTGCTCTGCCTGGCGGCCTTGTATGAAAGCTGGTCGATCCCGGTGGCGGTGATGCTGGTGGTGCCGCTGGGCATCATCGGCGCGGTGCTGGCCAATCTGCTGCGCGGCATTGCCAATGACGTGTATTTCCAGATCGGCCTGCTCACCACGATGGGGCTGGCGGTGAAGAACGCCATTCTGATCGTCGAGTTCGCCCGGAACTTCTATGAGCAGGGCGAAAGCCTGTTCGATGCGGCGCTGCATGCGGCGCAGGAGCGGTTGCGGCCGATCCTGATGACCTCGATCGCCTTCGTCCTCGGCACCTTCCCGCTGGCGATCGCGACCGGCGCGGGGCGGGGGCGCGAACCGCCATCGGCACCGCCGTTGTCGGCGGCATGGTCACCGCCACGGTGCTCGCCATTTTCTTCGTGCCGATCTTCTTCGTCGTGGTGCTTGGCTTGACCAAGGTGCGCCGCAAATCGGAGCAGGTGGAAGTGACACATACCGGCGGGGGCCATTGATCCATGCGTAACGTGAAACCGGTCTCCGCCCTGATGCTGGGGCTGCTCTCGGGCTGCTCGCTCATCCCGGCCTATCACCGCCCGGCGCTGCCGGTGCAGAATGCCTACCCGGTGGCGGGTGGCGGCGCCGGCCCCGCCGCCGCCGATCTCGGCTGGAAGGATTTCTTCAAGGATCCGGCGCTGCAGCAGCTGATTTCCCTCAGCCTCGCGAATAACCGCAATTTCCGCGAGACGGCGCTGAACGTGCAGCAGGCGCAGGCGCAATATCGCGTCGACCGCGCCAGCCTGTTCCCGACCATCGAGGGCGATGCCTATCAAACCGTCACCCACACCCCGGCCAATCTCAGCTCCGCCGGGCGGGCCATCACCTCGCATGAATACAGCCTGGGCGCGCAGGCGGTCTCCTGGGAGATCGACCTGTTCGGCAAGCTGCGCGCGACCGCGAAATCCGCGCACGAGACCTTTCTGAGCGATCTGGATACCGCGCTCAGCACGCAGATCTCGCTGGTGGCGCAGGTGGCGTCCGAGTACGATACCTGGCTGGCGGATCGGCAATCGCTGCGGATTTCGCAGAACACCGCGGCGGCGGACCAGAAATCCCTGTCGCTGGTGCAGCTGGAGCTGAATAACGGCACGGTGACGGCGCAGGATCTGGCCCAGGCGCAGATCACCTACGACACGGCGGCGGCCAGCGTCGCGCAATATCAGCGCCAGGTGGCGCAGGATATGGATGAGCTGGTGTTGCTGGCCGGCGCGCCGATTCCGCCGGCCCTGCTGGCGCAGATGAACGCGGTGGACGGGCTGGATGCCGAGGCCAAGCTGCCGCACGTGCCGGCGGGCCTGCCCTCCGACCTGCTCACCCGCCGCCCGGATATCCGCGCGGCCGAGCATGAGCTGCTGGCGGCGAATGCCAATATCGGCGCGGCGCGGGCGGCGTTTTTCCCGTCGATCTCGCTCACCGCCAGCGGCGGTGTCGCCAGCAACAGCCTCAGCAGCCTGTTCTCCGGCGGTCAGACCTCCTGGTCCTTCCAGCCGCAGATCACCATCCCGATCTTCACCGCCGGCGCCAATATCGCCAATCTCGACATCGCCAAGGTCGAGAAGAAGATCCAGATCGCGACCTATGAGGCGACCATCCAGTCCGCCTTCCACGATGTCTCGGACGCGCTGAACGGCCGTGAGACCTATGTGGACCAGGTCAAGTATGAGCAGGATCTGGTGAACGCGGATCAGCGTTATTACACGTTGGCGCAGATGCGCTTCAAGGCGGGGATCGATACCTATCTGAACGTGCTGGTGGCGCAGAATGATCTGCTCAGCGCGCAGCTCAATCTGGTGGCGCTGCAGCTGGCGCAGCGGCAGAACGAGATCACGCTGTACAAGGCGCTGGGCGGCGGCTGGGAGGCGAACAGCACCCCGGGCACGCAGCCAGTGCCGGCCACGATGCCCGCCGCGCAGCCGGTGGCCCAGCCCCAGACCGGCCAAACCCCGGCAAGCCCACATCGCTGACAGGCAACTGACAGGCAATGGCTCCGTGCAAGGCCGGACCCCAGGGTCCGGCCTTTTTTCATGCGCGCAAGCGGGTATAGCTGAACGGGATGAAGCAAACGCCCAAGCCGCCCGGTTTGCATCTGCACGGGCTGACCCTGCGCTATGAAGGCCGCCCGCTGTTCGAGGGGCTGGCGCTGCGCGTGCCGGCGGGCCGCTGCGTGGCGCTGCTGGGGGCGAGCGGGGTGGGCAAGACCAGCCTGCTGCGCATCGCCGCCGGGCTGGAGACGCCGGATGCCGGGGTGGTGGAGGCCGATGACGGCCAGGCTTTGGCCCCGCGCATCGCCTGGATGGGCCAGCAGGATCTGCTCTATCCCTGGGCGCGCGCCCTTGAGAATGTCACACTCGGCAGCCGCCTGCGCGGGCAGCGCCCGGATCATGCGCGGGCCATGGCGCTGCTGGAAGCGGTGGGGCTGGCCGGGCGCGAGCGGGCTTTGCCCAAGGAACTCTCCGGGGGCATGCGCCAGCGCGTCGCTCTGGCCCGCACGCTGTATGAGGACCGGCCGGTGGTGCTGATGGACGAGCCCTTTTCCGCGCTGGATGCGATCACCCGCGCCCAGATGCAGACGCTGGCGGCAACGCTGCTGGCCGGGCGGACGATGCTGCTGATCACCCACGACCCGCTGGAAGCCTGCCGGCTCGGCCACAGCCTGCATGTGATGGCGGGGCAGCCGGCGCGCCTCGGCCCGGCGATCACCGTGCCCGGCACCCCGCCCCGCGCCCCGGATGACGAGGCGCTGCTGCACACCCAGGCCGAGCTGCTGCGCGCCTTGCTGGCGGGGCAGGGGGCATGAGCCGGGTGCTGCGGCCGCTGGGCACCTGTGCCGGGCTGGTGGCGCTCTGGTGGGGGCTGGCGCGTTTCGCCAATATCCCCGCCTTTCTGCTGCCCGGCCCTGGTGCCGTGGCGCAGACGCTGGTGGCGCAATGGGGCTTCCTGGCCCGCAACGCGCTGGTGACGCTGCTGGAAATCGCCCTCGGGCTGGGCTTGGGCACGCTGTTCGGGGCGGGCTGCGCGCTGGTGATGGTCGCCTCGCGCGGGGTGCAGCGCTGGCTGCTGCCGCTGCTGCTGCTGAGCCAGGCGGTGCCGGTGTTTGCCCTGGCGCCGCTTTTGGTGCTGTGGCTGGGCTTCGGCCTCGCCTCGAAAGTGCTGATGGCGGTGCTGGTGATTTTCTTTCCCGTCACCGCTGCCTTTTATGACGGTCTGCGCCGCACCGAGCCGGGCTGGCTGGACCTCGCCCGCACCATGGGCGCCTCGCGGCTGGCCATCCTCTGGCGGGTGCGGCTGATGGCGGCGCTGCCGGCCTTCGGCGCGGGCCTGCGCATCGCCGCCTCGGTGGCGCCCATCGGCGCCATCATCGGCGAATGGGCCGGCGCCTCCGAGGGGCTGGGCTATGTGATGCTGAACGCCAATGCCCGGATGCAGACGGATGTGATGTTCGCCGCCCTGGTGCTGCTGGCGGGGATGACGATCCTGCTCTGGGTGGGGGTGGATATGCTGCTGAAAAAACTGCTGCACTGGGCGCCGGAGGGGTAGGGGGCTGGGATGGGGGAAAGCAGTCACGGCGCGGAAACTGACGAGTGTCCGCTCAGCGCCCATAGTTGCTGTTCAGAGACCTTAGTCAGACGCTCCGAAGCGGACATTCCAGCCATTGGAAGGCTTTTTCGGGGAGGAGTCAGCTAGTTGGTCGTGGCAGGGCCACCATGGGATCAATCCAGAGAGTCGCCATTCGTTGGATGTGTTACGCTGTATTTTACCCGCTCTAAGCTCGCTGGGCTGGTGAATGCGTACAAGTAGCCAAGTTTTGTTTATTTGTCCCCTTTCATTTGCAAAGGCTGGTGGCTAAACATGACGGAAGCGCTACGAGAACCGTCAAGCAGATTTAATGGGGTCAGAAGTGGCTGAAAAGCCGGACAATATCGAACTGAAGTTCAACGGCGAGTCTGTCCGGCGACTGAACGGGGCGCCAGCCGATGCTGTGATAGCGTCTCTCAATGCACTTCAGCGTATGGTATATATTATTGGCATGATGTCAGAGGGACGCATTCTAAGTGAGCGCCTGAAGCCCACCGCGAAAGTAAGGCAAGAATATGCGATTGTATGCCATGCTCCCGAAAAGGGGAGCCACGTTCAACCGTTCAATGTAGCTTCACAAAATGGTGCCTTTACTCCTGCCACCGTAGCTGCACGAAAAAAATTGCTTGAAGCTTTGAAGGCATTCGATAGCGGCAATGAAGAGGTGGTAAAGCAAGTTCTCCCAAATGCACGCGAACGTTGGTTCATGGCAAAAGCTGCGCTTGGCCTTCTGCCATCGGAGGACAGCGATTTAGAAATAACAGTCCGAGCGGGATCACGCGGACCATTCAATTTTAAAGCGGAACGAGCGCGCACAGTGCTTGCCAAATATAAAACAGGCAGCCCACCTGAAATCGACGAAGAGGTTGTAGCTGGAAAATTACAGGCGATTGACTTCAGTCGTACGATTCTAGCGATCAAACCTAGCAATCAGGCCACAATTCGAATCGACTATCCCTTGTCTACTGAAGAATGGCTTAAGCAAAATGTTCGCAAAAGGTTAAAAATTACGGGCCGGCCTAAGATTAACCAGAAAGGCGATATAGCTTCTTTTAAAGAAGTCTATTCCGTTACTGAGTTGGAACCGACACTAGAAGCAATTTCAAGCTTCCAGTCCGGCTCACAAACAATTCAGGCAAATCGTACACTGTCAATTCCTGTAACTCTAAACTGGAAGGATAAAATATTTTCCTTTCAGGATAGTTTACTTGGCATAGATGCCTTTGCGCTCACTTATGACAAGCTGCGCGAGAGCGTTCTTGAAGAGCTTGACATATTGTGGCGTCATTATGCGCTCGCACCTGATGATGAGCTGGATGCTGAAGCCCAATCCGTCAAAGTAGCGTTATTATCGCGTTTCAAGGTAATCAGTGCATGACTAGAGAGCGAGATGTTATCGACGCCGCGTTACAGCGTAAGGGATTTAAAAAAGAAAATGGCGACCATTCCTATTATATCTACTGGAATCTTGGGGGTAAAAAAACAATAAAAAAGACCAAGATGAGCCATGGTTCGGCACATAAGACCATTGGTGATCCGCTACTCGGGCAAATGGCTAAACAAGTGGGCTTAACAAAGAAAGCCTTTTTAGAACTGGTGGACTGCACATTAGATCAGGCTGGATACGAAGCCGCTGCATTTCAGAAATAAAATTCAAATAACTCGGTGTAACTAACCTAACGCTGTGCTTCTAAGGCTCTCGCACTTTAGCAGTTTGCTGAAAAACCCCGAAACTTGGTTTTATTTTTTCTGATTTAGCTTTGGGGCCTGGATTTTGGTTCAAGTGATTGAAGTTTCTTGCCGGTTTCTGGACTTTTTTCGTCCAGCGGACAGACTCGTCCCTTATATTGCCACCATTTTTGGAATGCGTACCAGATTATAGGCGATCAGGTTGAGCATGAAGGTGCCGGCGACCCGCGCAACGCCGCGCAGCTTGGTCTTGCGCATCGTGCCGTGCTGCTTGCCCCAGCCGAATATGCACTCGATCATCGCCCGGCGGGTCTGCGACATCGCATAACCGGGATGGCGCGTGGTGCGTCCGTCAATCGCGCTGCGGCGGTGCCTGCCGGTTTTGGTCTCACCGTTGTTTTGTGTGACATGCGGTGTCACGCCGGCGTCGCGCAGATTGGCGACATGATCGGCGGTATCGTAAGCCTTGTCTTCGCCTACGGTGATCCGCCCGGCGGCCGACTTGGCTTTGGCTTTCAACATCGCTTCCGAGGCTTCACGCTCAGCCGTGCCTGTGGCCTGGGTCACTCGGCCACCCACCGCCAAGCCGTGCCGGTTGTCCATCAGCGCGTGCCCCATATACGAAAGCTTTGCCTCCCGCCCAGCGGCCTTGCGGTACAGCCGGCTTTCCGGGTCGGTGGTGCTGGCATGGGTATCGTTCTTACGCTTCTGACCGTGGAAATCCGAACCATCATCGTCGCTGCCATCCTTCGGCCGGAAGCTCTTCTGCGACGCCCACGCCTCGATCAGCGTGCCGTCCACCGAGAAATGCTCATCCGATAGTAGCGGCGTCACCCGCGGGTGGTTCAGCAGCCGGCTCATGAATTTCTGGAATATATCGCCGTTCTGCAGGCGCTCGCGGTTCTTGCTAAACGTGGTCGGGTTCCAGACCGGATCATCCGGGGATAAGCCCACAAACCAGCGGTACAGGAGATTATAATCCAGTTGCTCCATCAACTGCCGTTCCGAGCGAATCCCGTACAGCACCTGGATCAGCAGCGCGCTCAGCAATTGTTCAGGCGGCACCGAGGGCCGGCCTTCCCTGGAATACAGCCAGGCAAAGCTGCGGCTCATCTCATGCAGAACATCCCGCACCAAAGCACGGATCGCTCGCAACGGATGGGTCGCCGGAACCCGTGTTTCTGGTGAAACATACGAAAACATCCCGCCCTGATCTCGAAAAGAACCCCGCACCCCACGCCTCACAAAACCTGCCAGCCAAAGTGAATCACATCATAATCCCGGCCGCCAGGAGTTTTTCAGCAAACTGTTAGACCAAAAAAACTCGCCTGACGGTGTGCGATGTTCAAGCCGAATGCTGCCAGCAGGACTATGGGGCTGCATTGCCCGCTTTTCAGCGGCTTTGATTTAGAAGCGGACGGACGGCTTTCCGGCCCATACCGGACATGGCCGGCGCACCGCTCACTGTCTTGGACGGGTCGACACCAGCCCCCTCACGCCCCCTCCAGCGCCCTGATCGCAATCGCCACCGCCGAAGTCCGCGTCTCCACCCCAGCTTCGGATATATCTGCTCCAGATGCTTGTTCACCGTCCGGTCGCTGACATTGAGACTCTGCGCGATGTCGCGGTTGGATTTGCCGCGCGCCAGCCAGGGCAGCACTTCCGTCTCCCGCCGGGTCAGCCTCACCCGCGCCTGCAGCCGGTCCAGGTCATGGTCGATATCCTGCTCGACGATGCGCAGCAGAAACTCCTCCTCCGCCATCTGGCCGATCAGCGCGAATTCCACCCGCCGCGCCGGCAAGGTCGGGGCTGGCGTCCCCTGTTTTCAATATTTCAACGATCCGTAAGCCTCCGCGGTATGAGGCGCTTGACCCTGCGATGTTCGGCAAATTACGTATGCAGCCAGGGTGCGGGGACGGGTTCGCCCCTGGAAATGGAGGCTTTCATGCGTCTTTTGCTTGCCTTGCTGGTTCCCTGGCTGCTGTTCTTCACCATCGGCCGGCCCTTCGCCGGGATCATCTGCCTGGTCCTGCAACTCACCGTCATCGGCTGGGTGCCGGCGGCGATCTGGGCGGTCTATGCGCTGAGCCAGTATGATACCGACCGCAAGCTCGCCCGCGCCTTCGGGCGGGACGGCTGAAACGCGGCTATAACGCCAGGCGTTGAGTCGCCAGGCGCAGCGCCTGGGGGCGGTGGCTGATCAGCAGGCAGGTCCGGCCTTTGATCAGCCTGGCCATCGCGCCCAGCACGGCGGCTTCGCTTTGCGCATCCAGCCCTTCGGTCGGCTCGTCCAGCAGCAAAATCGGCGCATCCTTCAGGAAGGCCCGCGCCATCGAGAGCCGGCGCGCCTGGCCGCCCGAGAGGCGCTGCCCGGCCTCGCCCACCAGCGTCTCCAGCCCGCGCGGCATCGCCAGCACCTCGTCCAGCAACGCCGCGTCGCGCAGCGCCTCATGCAGCTGCGTTTCGGTCGCGTCAGCGCGTGCGATCAGCAGGTTTTCCCGGATGCTGGTGTTGAACAGATGCGTGCGCTGCGCCACCACCGTACACAGGCGGCGGACGGTCTCGCCATCCAGCCGGCGCAGCTCCTGCCCGCCAATCTCCACCCGCCCGGATTGATAGTCCCAGAAGCGCAGCAGCACATTGAACAGGCTGGTCTTGCCGGCCCCGGATGCGCCGGTGATGCCCAGGCACGCCCCTCGGGCACGCTCAGGCTGAGATCGCGCAGCACCGCCGGCCCGTCGCCATAGCCCATGCGCAGCTGCGACACGCGCAGATCAAACCGCGCCGGCGCCAAGGCGGGCCGTGCGGGTTCGGCCAGGGCGGGGGGCAGGTCGACAATCTCGAAAATCCGCCGCGCCGCCGCCAGCCCTTCGCCCAGCGCCTGATAGGCGGCGGGCAGGGCGGCAACCGCCTCGAACCCGGCCAGCACGAACAGCCCCAGCATCGCGAAATCCGGGCCGGAGAGCGCGGGGCCGGCGGCCAGCAGCACCAGCAGAACCGCCCATAAGGTCAGGTTCGCAACCAGTCCCGCCCCTTCCTTGCCGGCGGCGGCAAGGCGCGCCCCGCGCCGCTGCGCGGCCAGGGCGGTGCTGCCGGCTTCCAGGCACATGCGGGTCTGGCGCGGCAAGGCGCCGTCCAGCAGCAGCTCGTCATAGCCGCGCAGCAGCGCGCTCAGCGCCGCCGCCTGGTCTCCCCGCGCCGCCGCCAAAGCCGTCCCGGGCGCGCGTCCCAGGCGCTGGGTGAGCAAAGGCAGCGCCAGCCCGGCCAGCAGCAGCCCGGCCAGCATCACCGCCGCCGCCGCGAAGCTGAACCGCGCCAGGAAGACCACCAGCAACGGCACGCAGAGCAACGCCGCCAGGCTGGGCACCAGCACCCGCAGATAGAAGGTCTCCAGACTATCGATATCGGCGCGCATCCGGCTCAGCAGATCGCCGTTGCGCTGGCCCTGCAGCCGCGCCGGGGCCAACGGTTCCAGCCTTTCATAGAACCAGACGCGCAAGGCACTCAGCTGCCGGAAGGTGGCGTCATGCGTGACCAGCCGCTCGCCATAGCGCCCGACGCTGCGCAGCACCGCCAGCCCGCGTATGGCGGCGGCGGGGGTGAAATATTCGATCATCGGCCCGCCATGCCCGGCCAGCGCCATGGCGGCGATGAACCAGCCGGAGAGGGCGAGCAGTGCCACATTGGCGAGGATCACCCCGGCAGAGAGTAGAACCCCCGCCAGCGCCCAGCCCCAGCCCGCCCCCAGCAGCGATAAAAGCCGGCGCAAATCCCTCATGCCGCCCCCTCATAGGCCGCCAGCGCGGCGCGATAGGCGCTGCCTTGCGCCAGCAGCGCGGCGGGCGGCCCGTATTCCACCACCCGCCCGTGCTCGATCACCGCAATCCGGTCGGCCGCGCGCACACTCTCCAGCCGATGCGCGATGATCAGCACGGCCTTCTCTTGTCGCAGCGCTGCGATGGCGGCGCGGATGTTGTCCGCACTCTCCTCATCCAGGCTGGCATCCGGCTCGTCCAGCACCAGCAGGTCGGCGTTTTTCAGGATCGCCCGGGCCAGAGCGATGCGGCGCAGCTGCCCGCCGGAGAGCCCCTGGCCGGCCTCATCCAGCCGCGTCTCGTAGCGCTGCGAAAACATCTCGATGAACCCGTCCGCATGCGCGGCGCGGGCGGCGGCGCGCACCTCCTCGTCGCTGGCCTCAGGGCGGGCGAGGCGGATATTTTCGGCGATGCTGACCGGGAACAAGGTCGGGCGCTGCGGCATCCAGGCCACGCGCGGGCGCCAGGATGCCGGGTCGATTTCGCGCAGATCCTGCCCATCGACCATGATCCGCCCCTGGCTCGGCGCCTCCAGCCCCAGCAGCAGCCGGGCCAAAGTTGTCTTGCCGCCGCCGCTCGGCCCCACCAGCGCCAGCATCTCGCCGCGCGCCAGGCTCAGATTGATCCCCTCCAGCGTGGGATGCGCGGGCTCATAGGCAAAGCCCACCCCCTCCAGTCGGACTTCGCCGAGGAGCGGCGTGGGCAGCGCCATGGTCCCGGTCTGCGCCACCGGGATAGGGGTTTCCAGAAACGCGACAATCTGCTCGGCTGCCGCCACCGCGTCCATTTTGGCGTGATATTGCGTGCCCATATTGCGCAGCGGCCTGTAGAATTCCGGGGCCAGCAGCAGCACGAAAAAGCCGGGCAGGAAGGCCATCTCGCCGTAATAGAGCCGAAACCCGATATAGACCGCGACCATGGCGATGCTGATCGTCGCCAGGAATTCCAGCACCAGGGCTGAAAGAAACGCGACGCGCAGCACCTCCATCACCGCATGCCGGTACTCCTCCGCCATTCGCCCGACGATGCGCGCCTGCACCCGGCTGACATTGAAGAGCTTCAGCGTCGTCAGCCCTCGATCACATCGAACAGATGCGCCGAGAGCTGCGCCAGCTTGCGCCATTGTTTCTGGTTCAGCGAAGCCGTGCCCTTGCCGATGACGATCATGAAGATCGGGATCAACGGCGCGCTGAGCAGCATGATCAGGAAGGAGACCCAGTCCGTCGGCAGCACCACGGCGAGGATGGCTATGGGCAGGAAGGCGGCCAGGGCGGTTTGCGGCAGATAGGCGGCGTAATAGGGGTCGAGCTTGTCCAGCCCGGTGGAAAATAAGACCGCCAGCTCGCCGCTGCGCTGGCCCGCGATGAAGCGCGGCCCCAAAGCCGCCAGCTTTTCGTGCAAACTGGCGCGCAGGCTGGTTTTGGCCTGAGCCGCCGCCTCGAAGGCCAGAGCGTCCGTACCGAACCCGGCCAGGGCGCGGAGCAGAAACACCCCGAGCAGCCCGCCCAGCAGCGGCCAGAGCCCGGCCAGATGTTCCACATGGAACATCACCGCATCGACAATGCGGGCCAGCAGCCAGCATTGCCCCACCAGCAGCAGCCCGCCCAGCGCCCCCAGCCCCACCGCGCCCGCCAGGGGCCGGCGGAGATTTTTCGCCCGCGCCCGCAGCCAGCCATTCAGGGCCTTGGCCTGGTCGCGGGGCAGCGGGGCGCTGTGCGTCGCCATGCTCAGTGATAGGCCGCCAGGGCCGAGATGCGGGCGCGGAACACCCAGATCTGATAGGCGTTATAGGCCAGCATCACCGGAATGAAGCCGCCCATCGCCAAAGTGAAGGTGAACAGCGAGACCGCCGGGCTGGCGCCGTCATAGATCGTCCAGGTATTGGGGATCAGCCAGGGATAGATCGTCGCCATCATCGCCAGCGCCATCACCGCGATGCCGATATTCAGCCAGAGAATGGCGGCGATGTCGCGGTCCTGCCTCGCCGCAAGGCGCATCCGCCAGGCGGCGAAGACCACCACCAGCAGCACGACGATCCACATCCACATATGCGGCCCCAGCCATTTGCCGCGCGCCCAGGGGAAGAGGATGGCGCTTAAGCCCACGGTGATGGCGACCACCGCCAACGCCAGCCAGAAGGCGCTGCTGGTCCAGCGCGCGGCCTGCTGGCGGATCGGCTCGTCCTTCTCAAACCGGGCGCGCACGAACAGCACGCCGGAGAGGGTGGTGGCGATGACGGCTGCCACACCGGTCCAGATGCTGAACGGGGTGAAGCAGCGCAGCGCCCCGCCGATATAGGCGCCGGGCGCGTTCGGGTCATGGGTGATCGGGAAGCCGTTCAGCACCGCGCCGACCGCCAGCCCGCCGAAGAAGGCGACGATGAGGCTGGAAACGCCGAAGGCATAATCCGAGAAACGCTGCCAGCGCGCGGCGGCCAGATGCCGGAATTCCAGCGCCACCGCGCGGGTGATCATGCCCCAGAGGGCGATCATCAGCGGGATCATCAGATAGGAAAAAGCCGAGCCATAGACCAGCGGGAAGGTGCCGAACAAAACCCCGCCGGCGACCACCAGCCAGGTTTCGTTGGCATCCCAGGTGCCGGCCATGGCGGACATGATGGCGCCGCGCTCATGCTCGGCGCGGACGAAGAGGGAGAAAATCCCCGCCCCCAGATCCGCGCCATCCAGCACGACATAGAGCAGCACGGCGACATCGAGGGCGATCCACCAGGCGAAGGTGACGAGGTCCTGAACTTGGGTGAACTCATTCATGATCGGATCTCCGCCTCAGACCGGGCGCACATAAGACGGCGCGGCATGCTTATCGTGCGGGGCGGGCTCCAGCGCGCCCAGATGCTGGTGGCCATCCTCGGCGACCGGGCTGGTGAGATCCGGCCCGGTGCGGATGATCTTCGCCAGGAAGTACCAGACGCTGCCCCACACCGCGAGCTCGAAGCCGAGATAGCCAACCATCCAGACGATCTCCTGGCCGATGCCCATCAGGCTCACCCCGTCCGCGGTGCGCATCATCCCGTACACCACCCAGGGCTGGCGGCAGATTTCGCGCACCCACCAGCCGCACCAGATGGAGATGTAAGGCAGGAAACCGGCGGCGATGACGGCGCGCAGGAACCAGCGCTGCCGCGCGATTTGGGCCGCGCCCAGCCTGCCCCGCAGCGCCAGATAGAGGCCCCAGAAGGCCAGCAGCACCAGCGCCGCACCTGCGCCGGCCATGACGCGGAAGGCGTAGAAGGGGATCAGCACCGGCGGGCGCTGGTCGGCCGGGAATTCATCCAGCCCCTGCACCTTGCCGTTCCAGCTATGATCCTCCAGCAGGCTCAGCACGTGCGGGATGGTGATCGCCCAGGCATTGCCGTCGCCGCGCGCATTCGGCCAGGCGATGACCTGCCAGCCGGTATTCACCGAGCCGTCCGGATTATAGGTGTGGTAATGGCCTTCCATCGCGGCGAGGGCCGCCGGCTGGTCGTCCGCCACCACCCGGCCCAGACCATCGCCGAGATAGACCTGCAAGGGCGCGACGACGACCAGCGCCAGGATGGAGGCTTTCAGCGTCTTCTGGAACAGCGCCACATGGCGGAATTTCAGGCAGTACCAGGCGGAAATCGCCGCGACGAAGCCCAGCGCCAGCTCCACCGCCGCCAGCCACATATGCGGAAAGCCCAGCCATACATCCGGGTTGAGCAGCGCCTTGCCCCAATCCGTCACCTGGAACAGCCCGTTTTTCAGCTCGACGCCGGCCGGGGTCTGCATCCAGCTATTCGCATCCAGGATCCACATCGCCGAGAGGGTGGAGGAGAGGGCGACATTGAAGGTGGCGAAGAGATGCATCCTGCGGGAGATCTTGCCCCAGCCGAAGATCATCAGCCCGATGAAGCCGGCCTCATACATGAAGGCGGTGATCGTTTCATAGCCCAGCACCTGGCCGAAGAACGGCCCGGCGGCGGCGGAGAAGCGGCCATAGAGAATGCCGAAGGCCATCTCCATGGTGATGCCGGTGGCGACACCGGCGGCGAAATTCACGATGAACAGCTTCTCGAAGAAGCGCACCAGCCGGTACCAGCTTTCATTCTGGCTGCGCACCCAATGCCATTCCGCCAGGAACAGCAGCGCCGCCAGCCCGATGGTCAAAGGCGGATACAGGATATGCATGGTGGTGATCCACGCGAAATCCAGCCGCGACAGAAGGACGGATAGAGGGCTATCCTGCATCGCACACACTCCAGTGTTATTTCTTACCCGGGCGGTTCTGGCCCTGGGATCGTTAACGCAAACTCAAATCAGTCCGGCTGCGCGTCGGTTTCGGCGGGCTGGCGGCGCAGGCCGCGGCCCAGCCCCGGCAGCTTGTTTTTCAGCTCCAGCAGCCCGACCACCTTGCTGCCCAGGCGCAAAAGCTGCACCAGCTCCTTGGTGTTGAGCCGCTGCACCTCGTCCGCCCATTGCACCAGCAGCTCGATCAGATCGTGCATCTGCTGCAAACGCTGCTGGGCGTATTCATCGGCCTCGCTGCCCGGCTGGGTGACGATGAGGCCGCGCAGCACGCTCAGCGTCGGGTCGATCTCGCGCTTGCGCCTTTGCTCGGCCAAGGTGCGGACGATCTGCCAGATATCGTCCGGGGTGGAGAAATAATCCCGCCGGTCCCCGGGCAGATGCTGCAGCCGCACCAGCTCCCAGCTTTGCAGCTCCTTCAGGCTCATCGAGACATTGGAGCGCGAGACGCCCAGCGCCGCGACGATCTCATCCGCCGAGAGCGGCGCCTGCGAGGCGTAGAGCAGGGCATAGACCTGACCGACGGTGCGGTTGATCCCCCAGCGGCTGCCCATCTCGCCGAAATGCAGCACAAAATTTTCAACTAAAGGTGAAAGCGGCACTCTTCCGAACTTTCAGTAATTTTTGAAATTACTGGAACTTCAGGTGCCCCTCTGTCAAGCCGTTCCAGCCTGGCGCGTCCCGGCGGGGGCGCATCCCAGTCATGCCTTTCCGCTTGACCGGCCCGCGCATCGCGCCGGATAGAAAGCCATGCAGGTTCCCCAACGCGTCATCCGCCAGCGCCGCCAATATAATCAATGGGTCGGCAACCAGACGCTGGAGGATTTCGCGCTGCGCTTCACCGCGACCCGGGCGCGGCGCGGCGCCTTTCAGGTGGCGAACACGGCGCTCGGCGCGGTCTCCTTCCTGGCCTGTGAGGCGATTGGCGGCTCCATCACCCTCACCTTCGGCTTCACCAACGCGATGGCGGCGATTGTCGCGGCGGGGCTGATCATGTTCCTGGTCGGGCTGCCGATCTGCGCGGCGGCGACGAAGCACGGCATCGATGTCGATCTGCTCACCCGCGGGGCGGGGTTTGGCTATATCGGCTCGACCATCACCTCGCTGATCTACGCCACCTTCACCTTCATATTATTCGCCATCGAGGCCAGCATCATGTCGGCGGCGATGGTGATGGTGCTGCATCTGCCGCTCTGGCTGGCGAACTGCATCAGCGCCCTGGCGGTGGTGCCGATTGCGGCGCTTGGCATCCGCGTCATCAGCCGCATGCAGCTGTTCAGCCAGCCGCTCTGGCTGGTGCTGCAATTCGGGCCGCTGCTCTATCTCGCCGCGCGGGGCCTGCCGGATATCGCGGCCTGGACGCAGTTTCCCGGCATCACCGGCAGTAACGGGCTGGCACTGCTGCCCTTCGGCATGGCCACCTCCATTCTGCTCTCGCTGCTGCCGCAGATCGGCGAGCAGGTGGATTATCTGCGCTTTCTGCCGGCCAAGCGCGGGGCAGGGGGCTGGGCGGCGCTGCTGCTCACCGGGCCGGGCTGGGTGCTCACCGGCTGCGCCAAGATCGCGGCGGGGTCGTTCCTGGCCTATCTCGCCATCGAGCGCGGGGTGGATTGGGAGCATGCGGCGCAGCCCGCCACCATGTTCCGCTTCGCCTTTCTGGAAGTGTTCCATAACCCGGCGCTGGCGGCGGGGCTGACGCTGGTTTTCGTCGTCACCTGCCAGATGAAGATCAACACCACCAACGCCTATGCCGGCTCCATCGCCTGGTCCAATTTCTTCTCCCGGCTCACCCATTCGCATCCGGCCGGGTGGTGTGGGTGGTGTTCAACGTGGCGCTGGCGCTGCTGCTGATGCAGCTGGGCATCTACCGGGTGATTCAGAATATCCTCGGGCTGTACGCGAATTTCGCGGTGGGCTGGATGGGGGCTCTGGCGGCGGATCTGGTGATCAATAAGCGGCTGGGGCTGTCACCGCCGGGGATCGAGTTCAAGCGGGCTTATCTGTACGACATCAACCCGGTCGGCGTCGGGGCGATGGGGCTTTCGGTGCTGGTTTCCACACTGATGAGCTTTGGCGTGTTCGGGCCGGTGGCGCGGGCGGTCGCACCCTTTGGCGGGTTGATCGTCGCCTTTGTCGCGGCGCCGGCGATCGCCTGGGCGACCAAGGGGCGGTTCTATCTGGCGCGGCCGCCGGAGGACGTGGCCGCGCAAAGCTGCATCGTCTGCGAGGGGGGTTTGACGGGCCGGACATGGCCGGCTGCCCGGCCTATGGCGGGCCGATCTGCTCGCTCTGCTGTACGCTGGAGGCGCGTTGCCATGATCTCTGCAAGCCGCAGGGAAGGCTGGCGCAGAGCCTAGAGCGCAGCCTGCCGGCAAAGCTGCGCGACTGGCTGGCGAAGCGGCTGGATGCAAGGATCTTGCCCTTCCTCGGGCTGCTGCTGCTGTTCACCGCCATCATCGCGGCGCTGCTGGGGTGATCGGCTATGAGTTCGGGGTGCTGGAGCCCAATGCCAGTGCCGCCGTGCGCCAGACGCTGCTGGTGGCGTTCTACGCGCTGTTCATTCTCGCCGCCCTGGCCGCCTGGCTGCTGGTGCTGGCGCGGGCCGGCAGCCGGGCGGCGGAGGCGGAGACCGGGCACCAGACCGCGATGCTGCTGGATGAGATCGCCGCGCATGAGCGCACCGATGCGGCGCTGCAGACCGCCAAGGCGGCGGCGGAATCCGCCAATACCGCGAAGAGCCGTTATATCGTCGGCGTGATTCACGAAATCCGCGCGCCGCTGAACGCGATTTTCGGCTATGCGCAGCTGCTGGAGGCCGGCGGTACGCTGCGGCCGGATGAGGCGATCCGCACCATTCGCCGCTCCGCCGCACATCTCTCCAATCTGGTGGATGGGTTGCTGGATATTTCGCAGATCGAGAGCGGGGCGCTGCATCTGCACCGGGATCTGGTGGATTTCCCGGATTTTCTGGATCAGCTGGTGGATATGTTCCGGCTGCAGGCGCAGGCGAAAGGCATCGTGTTCAAGGATGAGCGTGCGCGCATGCTGCCCCGGCATGTGCATACGGATGAAAAGCGGCTGCGGCAGATTTTGATCAATCTGCTCTCCAACGCGATCAAATACACGCCCAAGGGCGAGGTGCGGCTCAATGTGCAGCGGCGCGGGCTGGTGACGGAATTCACCATCGCCGATACCGGCAATGGCATCCGGCCGGAGGATCTGGCGAAGATTTTCGAACCGTTCGAGCGCGGCCATCTGCCCGCCTCCAATGCGCTGCCGGGGACGGGTCTCGGGCTGACCATCTCCAAGCTGCTGACGGAGATATTGGGCGGGGAGATTGCGGTGGAGAGCACGCCGGGCCAGGGCAGCGCCTTCAAGGTGCGGCTGCTGCTCTCCGAGGCGCAAGGGGCGGAGGCGGTGGCGCCGCCGCGGCGGATGACCGCCTATGCCGGGCCGCGCCGGAAGATCCTGATCGCCGATGACGATGCGGACCATGTGCGGCTGGTGAGTGACGTGCTGCTGCCGCTGGGCTTCGTCGTGCTCTCGGTGGCGGATGGGCCCGCCTGTTTGGCGCTGGCGCAGGATGCCGCACCCGATCTGATCATTCTCGATATTTCCATGCCCTTCATGTCAGGGCTGGAGGTGGCGGGGCGTTGCGGGCGCGGGGGAGAGGGCGCGGATCTTGATGGTCTCGGGCAATCTGCATGATGCGACCCGCCCTGGTGAGGCGGATTATGATGCGTTTCTGGCCAAGCCGATCGATATCCGGGCGCTGCTGGAGAAGATCGGCACGCTGCTGGGGCTGGACTGGGTGTATGAGGCGCCCGCCCCCGCGCCGCAGGCCGCGTTGGCGCGCCCGGATGAGGATGTGGTGGAGGAGCTGCGCCAGCTCGCCCGCATCGGCTATGCGCGGGGCTGGAGGCAAGGTTGAAGACGCTGGCGGCGCAGGATGCGGCGCTGGCGCCGTTCTGCGCCGAGCTGCTCGGCTGGCTGCGCGGCTTCGAGCTGAAACGCATCCTGGCCTATCTGGATGAGACGCCATGAGCGCCCGCCGTGATCTGGTGCTGGTGGTGGATGACACGCCGGAGACGCTGGGGCTGCTGACCGAGGCGCTGGAAACGGCCGGGCTGACCGCGTTGGTGGCGACCAGCGGCGAGGCGGCGCTGGAGACGCTGCTGCATGTGACGCCGGACCTCATTCTGCTGGATGCGATGATGCCGGGGCTGGACGGGTTCGAGACCTGCAAGGCGCTGAAGGCGCTGCCGGCGTTGAGCCCGATCCCGGTGATCTTCATGACCGGGCTTTCGGATACCGCGCATGTGGTGCGCGGGCTGGAGGCGGCGGGGTGGATTATGTCACCAAGCCGATTGTCATCGATGAGATGCTGGCGCGGATCAGGGTGCATCTGGGCAATGCCAGGGCGGCCTTGCGGACCAGGGCGGCTTTGGATGCGGCGGGCGGGTTTCTGCTGGCGGCGGATGAGGCGGGGGCGCTGCTCTGGTGCACGCCGCAGGCCGAGCAGCGTTTGGCTGACGCGCTGCCGGATTTCACCGCCGCCGGCTTTCGTCTGCCGGCCGGGCTGGAGATGCAGGCGGGCACGCGCACGCTGCATTTTGCCCTGGTGGGGCGCACCGGTCCGGCGGAGTTGCTCTATCGCCTGACCGAGAGCGGGGCGGGCAGGAGGAGGCGTTTCTGCAAAGCCAGTTCGGCTTGAGCGCGCGCGAGGCGGAGGTGCTGCTGTGGGTGGCCCGGGGTAAGCCGAACAAGGATGTTTCGGATATTCTCGGCATTTCGCCGCGCACGGTGAACAAGCATCTGGAGCAGGTTTTCACCAAGCTGGGGGTGGAGAACCGCGCCTCGGCGGCGGCCCTGGCGGTGGGAGCGCTTGCGCGGCGGGGGTAAAAACCCTTTGAAAAATCTATAAAAATTTTGGCGATTATATACTTGATGCCACAATCCCCAAGATATAGGGTTTTCTAGCATTCAGAGGGGTGCCGTCATGTCGAAACTTTCCACATCGCAACAGAAAAAGGATGCGCACAGTGGTGGGTGAGATTTTTGCTGGCATAAGCGCCTTCAGGGCGATGTATGATTCCGCGAAGGCCCTAAAGGACATGAATGATGGGGCCGTTCGGAACGGAGCTGTCGTAGAATTGCTCGAAAAAATACTTACCGCACAACAGGCGCAAGGGGCGTTATTGGAGCAAGTAGCGAATCTTGAAAAAGAAATAGCAGCTTTTGAAACATGGAACGCTGACAAGCAGCGCTATAAGATGAGCACGACAAAAGGTGGTTCTATCGTCTATAGATTGAAGCCAGACGTGGAGCCTCCCGAACCTCCGCATGATATATGTGCCACCTGCTATGAGCACCGTAAGCGCTCGATACTTCAAGCGGCCCCATACTCCACTCCGCATATGCAGCTTGGAAAGCCACGTATGCTTGTGTGCCACGAATGCAAATCTGAAATTATTGCCTGACATCAACATGTTGTCCACTGTGGCTTCAAGTATATAATCGCCAAAGTTTTTGAAGCTATGCGGATTTTTTTCAAAAAGTCCGCGCGAACATTTGGGTCAGTGCCCCAGCGCCCCCACCCCGCCCCGCCCACTACGTCAAATGGCCCATGGCGTGCGGCGGCGCAGCAAACCCATACTCTCCATCACGAACGCGGGCTTGCCGCCAACAAGTGGGAGACTTTGATGACGATGAAGAAACTGGGGAAAAAACTGAGCCTCGCCGCCGCCCTTCTCGCCAGCACGGCTTTGGGCCTTGCCGCCCCCGCCCATGCCGACGGCACCGTGAAGGTGGGTGTGTTGCAATCCCTCTCCGGCACCATGGCGATTTCCGAAGTGCCGCTGGAAAATGCCGAGCTGCTGGCGATCGACCAGATCAACGCCAAGGGCGGCGTGCTGGGCAAGAAGATCGTGCCGGTGGTGGAAGATGGCGCCTCCGACCCGGCGATCTTCGCGCAGAAAGCGACCAAGCTGCTGCAGCAGGACAAGGTGGTGACGGTGTTCGGCGGCTGGACCTCCGCCTCGCGCAAGGCGATGCTGCCGGTGTTCCAGCGCCTGCACGGGCTGCTCTGGTATCCGGTGCAGTTCGAGGGCAATGAATGCTCCCCCAACATCATGTATTCCGGCGCGCAGCCGAACCAGCAGGCGCTCCCGGCTTTGGAATGGGCCGAGAAGCAGGGCTACAAGAAGATCTTCCTGGTCGGCTCCGATTATGTGTATCCGCGCACCGCGAATTTGATCCTGAAGAAGCATATCGCGCATGACGGGCTGACCCTCTCGGGCGAGGAATATGTGCCGCTCGGCGGGACGGATTTCTCCTCGATCATCGCGGAAATCCAGAAGGCCAAGCCGGACATCATCATCAACACGCTGAACGGCGATTCCAACGTCTCCTTCTTCAAGCAGATGGCCGCCGCCGGCATGACCCCGGACAAGCTGCCGGTGATGAGCTTCTCCATCGCCGAGCCGGAAGCCAAGGCGATGGGCCCGAGCCTGCTCGCCGGCTCCTATACCAGCTGGAACTATTTCCAGAGCCTGCCGGGCCAGACCAATGCCGATTTCGTCGCCGCCTATAAGGCGAAATATGGCGCCGACTCCGTCGTCGATGACCCGATGGTGCATGGCTATGAGGATGTGATGATCTGGGCCGACGCCGCCAAGAAGGCCGGCAGCTTCGACCCGAAGAAGGTGCGTAACGAGGCGGTGAAGCTCGGCTTCGTCGACAGCCCGCTGGGCCAGGTGAAGTTCGATGCCAACCAGTCCATGGTGCAGACCGGCTATATCGGCGAGCTGCAGCCGGATGGGCAGTTCAAGGTGATCTGGTCCTCGCCGGCGCCGATCAAGCCGGTGCCGTATGACCCGCTGACCTTCCCCGGCAAGAGCTGCGGCCTGCACAGCAACTTCTAAAGCCTGTGACGCGGCCCTGAACAAGGGCCGCGCTTCGTTCTCTCAGTCAGGAGGCCTCCATGCATGAAAGCGCGTTTCTGATCGGCCAGGTGTTCAACGGCATTTCGGTGGCCTCGCTGTTCGTCATGGCGGCCTTGGGCCTGGCTCTTTCCTTTGGCCTGATGCGGGTCATCAATATGGCGCATGGCGAGATGCTGATGCTGGGCGGGTATCTCGCCTATCTCACATTGTTGGTCGTGCCCGGCCCGCTCGGCATTCTCGTCGCCATGCCGGTGGCGTTTCTGGGGGCGGCGTTTCTCGGCGGCATCCTGGAACTCACCGTCATTCACCGCCTCTCGACCCGGCCGCTGGATACGCTGCTGGCGACCTGGGGCGTTTCGCTGATTCTGCAGCAGGCGGCGCGCAATCTGTTCGGCGCCATCGGCGTGCAGGTGGTCGCACCCACCTGGCTCGACCATACGATTTCCTTTTCCACCGGCATCCTCTCCGGGCTGACCCTGCCGGACACGCGGTTGTTCATCCTGCTGGTGGCGGCGCTCATCCTCGGCGGCGTGGCGCTGCTGATCAACAAGACCCGGCTTGGGCTTTATGTGCGCGCCGTCAACCAGGACCGCCCGACCGCCGCCGCCCTGGGCGTGAATGCGCGGCTGGTGGACCTGACCGTGTTCGCGCTGGGCACCGGTGTCGCCGGGCTCGCGGGCGTGATCCTGGCGCTGCTGGGGCCGGTGACGCCGACTGTTGGCCAGAGCTATATCGTGCCGGCCTTCCTGGTCGTCATTCTCGGCGGGCTGGGCTCGCTGGTTGGCACCACCATCGCCTCGCTGATGGTCGGGCTGTTTACCGCGCTGATCGAGATCTATGTCGATGTCAGCGTCGCCCAGGTGCTGCTGCTGGTCTTCGTCATCCTGTTCATCCAAATCCGTCCGCAAGGTGTCATCGCCGTGCGCTCTCGTGCGCTGGAGGGCTGATATGAAACCCGCACGTCCCATCACGCTTTTGGTCCTGGTTCTGGGCGCCGCCGCGCCCTGGCTCATCTCCGCCTACGAGCTTTCCTTGCTGGGCCGGTTTCTGGCATTCTCGCTGGTGGCGCTTGGCATCATGATGACCTGGGGCGAAGGGGGAATTCTCTCGCTCGGCCAGGGTGTGTTTTTCGGCCTGGGCGGCTACGCGCTGGCGATGCATCTGAAACTCGAAGGGCTGGACATCGCCAATGGCGATATGCCGGATTTCATGACCTGGAGCGGGGTTTCCGCGCTGCCGAGTTTGTGGCGCTTTTTCGTGAACCCGTGGCTCTCTCTGGTTTACGTGGTGCTGGTACCTGGGGTGTTTGCCGCCTTCTTCGGCTGGCTGGTGTTTCGCCGGCGCATTGGCGGGGTGTATTTCGCGCTGATTACCCAGGCGCTGGCTTTGGCCTTCGCGACGCTGCTGGTCAGCCAGCAGGCGCTTACCGGCGGCTTCAACGGGCTGACCAATTTCTCCACCTTCGCCGGCTATGATATCACCAGCCAGGGCGCGGCGCGGGTGATTTATCTGATCACCTTCATGCTGGTGGCGGCTGCCTATTTCGCCTTGCGCTGGCTGTTGGCGACGCGCTTTGGCACCATGCTGCGCGCCACCCGCGATGGCGAAAACCGCATCCGCTTCCTGGGACATAACCCGCTGCCCTACAAGGTTGTCGCCTTCACCATCGCCGGCAGCCTTTCCGGCATTGGCGGGGCGCTGTTCACGCTGCATGCGGGGGTGATCTCCCCGGCTTTGGTGGGCGTGGTGCCCTCCATCGAGATGGTGGTCTGGGTCGCTGTTGGCGGGCGCGGCGTATTGTGGGGGGCGATTGCCGGCACGCTGCTGGTGAATTTCGCCAAGGATGAGATCAGCTCGGCGCTGCCCTCGCTCTGGCTCTATGCGCTGGGCGCGTTGTTCGTGCTGGTGGTGAGCTTCCTGCCCGGCGGCATTGCCGGGATGTTCAGCAATCCGCGCCTACCCCCCGCCTATTGCGCCGCCGCCAGGAGGTTGTGGAATGAGCCCGCTGCTCGCACTGGAAAACGTCACCGTCGATTTCGATGGGTTCAAGGCGCTTACTGATGTTTCGCTGACGCTGGAGGCGAACGCGCTGCGCATCCTGATCGGCCCGAATGGCGCCGGAAAATCGACTTTGTGCGACACCATCATCGGCCGGGTGCGGCCGACGGCGGGGCGCATCCTGTTCAAGGGCGAGGCGATTACCGCGCTGCCGGAGCAGGAGATCGTCAAGCGCGGCATCTGCCGGAAATTCCAGACGCCGGGGATTCTGCCGAGCCTTTCGGTGATGGAAAATCTGCTGGTCAGTGGCCGCAAGAACCGCGCCTGGTGGCGCGCCTTCACCACTGCCACCCCGGCGCAGGAGATGGCGCGGGCCGAGGAGATTCTGGAGACGATCGGGTTGCAGGACCGGCGCGACGTGCCCGCCGCCAGCCTCGCCCATGGTGAGAAGCAATGGCTGGAGATCGGCATGGTGGTGGCGACGGACGCGGATCTGCTGCTGCTGGATGAGCCCACCGCCGGTATGGGCCCGCAGGATACGCAACGCACCGCCGAGCTGATCCTCTCGCTGATCGGCCGGCATGCGGTGCTGGTGATCGACCATGATATGAGTTTCGTGGAGGCGCTGAACGGTTTTACCACCGTGCTACATCAGGGGCAGATTTTGAAGGAAGGCAGTGTCGCGGAAATCCGCGCGGATGCGGCGGTGGAAGCGGTGTATCTGGGGAGGGCCAAAGATGAAGTTGCTTGAACTGCAGGCCGCCTGCGCGGCTTATGGCCAGAGCCAGGTGCTGTGGAGCATCGATATGGAGGTGGAGCAAGGGGCGGCGGTGGCGCTCATCGGCCGCAATGGCGTGGGCAAGACCACGCTGCTGAATGCCATCGCCGGGGTGCAGAAGCTTACAGGCGGGCATTTGAAGTTTGGCGGGAAGGATCTGACCGCGACACCGGCGCATGGGCGCGCGCGGGCGGGGATCGGCTTCGTGCCGCAGGGGCGGCATGTGTTTCCGCATTTGACCGTGATGGAGAATCTCACCGTCGGGCTGGCGGCGTTGGCGGGGCGCAAGGCGGTGAAAGAGTCAGGTATCGCCAGCCATATTTTCGATCTGTTCCCGAAGCTGACGCAGATTCGCAACCGCAAGGCCGGGCTGCTTTCGGGCGGGGAGCAGCAGCAGCTGGCGATTGGGCGCGCCCTCGCCGGGCAGCCGCGTTTGTTGCTGCTGGATGAGCCGACGGAGGGGATTCAGCCGAATGTGGTGCAGCAGATCGAGGCGGCTTTGCGGCGGATTCGCACCGAGCTGGGGGTGACGATTTTGATTGTCGAGCAATATCTGGATTTCGCGTGGTCGTTTGCCGAGGCGTATCATGTGATGCAGCGCGGGCGGATTATTCGTTCGGGCAGCACGGCGATGGAGTCCGCGAGCGAGATTTCGCATCTGGTGAATATATAAAAGTTTTTTGGCGGAGACGGCCAAGGTTCCGCTGCTGCGCAGCAGCGGTGGAAAGCCGCCGGAGGGGCCGCTTTTTTCAAAAAGCGGCGAACACGTTGACGCCTGTGCAGCTTCGTTGCCACCACCCGAACGTTTGTGGGGACTTTTTGAAAAAAGTCCCCACACCCCCAAAAACTTTTATTAATTTAGCCAGAGATTTCCAGCGCCACCCCGGTTTCCTTCAGCATCGTGGTGATCGCTTCCGGCGGCGGGGCGTCCGTGTACAGCGCCGAAATCTGCGATAAATGCCCGATCCGCACCATCGCCGGGCGGCCGAATTTGGAATGGTCGGCAAGCAGAAATACCCGCCTGGAATTGCGGATGATCGCCTGGGTGCACATCACCTCATCCAGATCGTAATCGAACATGCCGCCCTCCTTGTCGATGCCCGAGACCCCGATAATCCCGATATCGGCGCGGAACTGCTCGAACATTTGCACCGCCAGCTGGCCGGTGATGGCGCCATCCCGGTTGCGCACCTTGCCGCCCGCCATCACAATCGAACAATCCTGATTTTCACTGAGGATTTTCGCAACGTTGATGTTGTTGGTGATCACCCGCAGATTGCGATGCGCCAACAGCGCCCGCGCCGCCTGCTCCGTCGTGGTGCCGATATTGATGAACAAGGACGCGCCCTGAGGCACATCCCGCGCCACCGCGCTGGCGATGCTCTGCTTGCGCGCGAGATTGATCACCTGCCGGCGCTCATACTCCATATTCTCGATGGAGGAGGGCAACCCTGCCCCGCCGCGATAGCGCGACAGCCGGCCCTCCGCGTCCAGCGTGTTCACATCGCGGCGGATGGTCTGCACCGTCACCCGAAATGCTGAGCCAGCGCCTCGATGGTTTGGAATCCCCGCTTCGCTACCAGCTCGACGATCTCGCTTTGCCGGTCTTCATTGCCTTGTTTCTCGGACAGTGCACCACTCCTTGCTGGCCCCATATTAGGCCGGTTTCCCGGCCTCCGCCAGCGCCACCGGGCGGGCGGCATGTTGGCGGCGAACCGTGATTTATGCTGCATGTGCGAAATCGAACTCAATTTTCGATTTAAATTTTCGATTGCGAACATCGAAAATTCGGTTTAAACGCATGTCCGGTGGCTCAGGCCAAGGAAACCCAAGAAAGGTACTGTTTTGGACCAGGCTGGTATCGTGGATCTGTTGATCGTGGGCGGGGCGTGAATGGCGCCGCCATCGCGCGGGACGCGGCCGGGCGCGGGCTCTCCGTGCGGCTGCTGGAGCAGCATGATCTGGCCCAGCACACCTCCTCGGCCAGCACCAAGCTGATCCATGGTGGCTTGCGCTACCTCGAATATTACGAATTCCGCCTGGTGCGCGAGGCGCTGATGGAGCGCGAGCGGCTGCTCAACATCGCCCCGCATATCATCTGGCCGCTGGAATTCGTGCTCCCGCATGAGGCGCATCTGCGCCCGGCTTGGATGATTCGCGCCGGGCTGTTTCTGTATGACCATCTGGCCAAGCGCCGCACGCTGCCCTCCTCCAAGGCGGTTTCGTTTGCGAAGCACCAGGCCGGGCAGGTGCTGAAGGCTGAGTATCGCCGCGGTTTCACCTACGCGGATTGCTGGGTACAGGATTCCCGGCTGGTGGTGCTCAACGCCATGGATGCGGCCGAGCGCGGAGCGGTGATCACCACACGCTGCAAGCTGCTCTCGGCACGGGTTGAGAACGGGGTGTGGCAGGCACAGACCGAGGCCGGGCCGATTGCCGCCCGCGCCATGATCAACGCCGCCGGCCCCTGGGTGGCGGAGGTGCTGAACAGCAAGCTCGGCCGCAACACCGCCGCCAGCGTGCGGCTGATCAAAGGCAGCCATATCGTCACCAAACGGCTTTATGAGGGCGACGAGGCCTTCATTCTGCAGAACCCCGACGGGCGCATCGTCTTCGTCGTCCCCTACGAAAACGAGTTCTCGCTGATCGGCACCACCGATGTGCCGTTCGAGGCGGATGCCAACAAGGTCGAGATTTCGGCTGAGGAAACCAGCTATCTTTGCGAATGCGTCAGCCGCTATTTCCGCAAGCCGATCACGCCGGCGGATGTGGTCTGGTCCTATGCCGGGGTGCGCCCGCTCTTTGACGATAAATCCGAGAATGCCAGCGCGGTGACACGCGATTATGTGCTGGATCTGCAGCACGATGCCAGCACCCCGCCTTTGCTCTCGGTGTTTGGCGGCAAGATCACCACCTCGCGCAAGCTGGCTGAGCACGCGCTGGAGAAATTGCTGCCGGCGATGGGCCGCAAGGTGGGCCCCTCCTGGACTGGCAAGGCGCCGCTGCCAGGCGGCGATTTCGAGGATTTCGACGCCTATCTGGCGCAGTTCCGCCAGCGCTTCCCGGCGCTGCCGGCGGCCCTGGCGCACCGGCTGGTGCGCAATTACGGCAGCCGCGCCGAGCGCTTCGCGGGGGCGGATATGGGTGAGGATTTTGGCGGCGGCATCAGCGCGGCGGAGATCGCCTACCTGGCCACGCAGGAATGGGCGCGAACGGCGGAGGATATTCTCTGGCGCCGCTCGCGTTTGGGGTTGCATGTGCCAGAGGGCACGGCAGCGCGTATCGATGACTATCTGAGCCGGATGCAACGCGCCGGCTGAAGGACTGCGATTTCAAATGACAACGAGGAAACGGCAACACATGACAAAATATGTCGGCGCCATCGATCAGGGCACAACCAGTTCGCGCTTCATCGTGTTCGACAAGGCGGGCAATATCGTCTCGGTCGCGCAGAAGGAGCATAAGCAGATCTATCCCAAGCCCGGCTGGGTCGAGCATGACCCGCTGGAGATTCTGCACAACACCAATGAGGTGATCGGCGCGGCGCTGGCGCGGGCCGATCTCTCGGCCAGCGATCTCGTCTCCGTCGGCATCACCAACCAGCGTGAAACCACGCTGATCTGGGACAAGGCCACCGGCAAGCCGCTTCATAACGCGCTGGTCTGGCAGGATACGCGGGTCGATCAACTCTGCGCCGAATATGCGAAAAACGGTGGCCAGGACAGGTTCCGCGCCAAGACCGGGCTGCCGCTGGCGAGCTATTTCTCCGGGCTGAAGCTGCGCTGGCTGCTGGAGAATGTGGAGGGCGCGCGCGCCAAGGCGGAAGCCGGCGAGGCGCTGTTCGGCACCATCGATAGCTGGCTCGCCTGGAACCTCACCGGCGGCGCGAAGGGCGGGGTGCATATCACCGATGTCACCAATGCCAGCCGCACCCAGCTGATGAACCTCGCCAGCTGCGACTGGGACGAGGACATGCTGAATGAATTCAAAATTCCGCGCGCCTGCCTGCCGAAAATCCTGCCCTCCTCGACCGTGTATGGCGAGATCACCACGCCGACTTTGCGCGGCGCCAAGCTCGCCGGCATTCTGGGCGACCAGCAGGCGGCGCTCGTCGGCCAGACCTGCTTCTCGCCCGGCGAGGCCAAGAACACCTACGGCACTGGCTGCTTCATGCTGATGAACACCGGCACCGAGCCGGTGCAGTCAAAGGCCGGGCTGCTGACCACTCTGGCCTACCAGTTTGACGGCGAGAAGCCGCGCTACGCGCTGGAAGGTGCGATCGCCATCACCGGCGCGCTGGTGCAGTGGCTGCGCGACAATATGAAGCTGTTCGATGTCGCGCCGCAGATCGAGCCGCTGGCGAAATCCGTCGAGGATAACGGCGATGTTTACATCGTGCCGGCCTTCTCGGGGCTTTATGCGCCGTACTGGAAAGAGAGCGCGCGCGGCGTGATTGCCGGGCTCACGCGCTTTGCCACCCGCGCGCACCTCGCCCGCGCCGCGCTGGAATCCACCGCCTACCAGACCCGCGACGTGGTCGAGGCGATGGAGACCGATAGCGGCATCAAGCTCTCCAGCCTGAAGACCGATGGTGGCATGGTCGCCAACGAGCTGCTGATGCAGTTCCAGGCCGATATTCTCGACGTGCCGGTGATCCGCCCGAAAGTGACGGAGACGACGGCGCTGGGCGCGGCCTACGCGGCCGGGCTGGCGACGGGCTATTGGAGCAATGTCGAGGATCTGCGCGCCAACTGGCAGGTGGACAAGCAATGGACCCCGGCTTTGGCCGCCGATAAGCGCGCGCATTACTACAAATCCTGGAAGAAGGCGGTTCAGCGCTCGTTCGACTGGGTGGACTGAGCAGACCGACGCGCCCCCGGCCGCGTGCTTTTGCCGGGGATCTCTCGAAGCAATAATCAATCAGGGAACATCAAGATGGGTTCGGTCTTTTGGGGCGAGCTGCTTGGCACCGCCACACTCATTCTCCTGGGCAACGGCGTTGTCGCCTGCGTCCTTCTCAATAAATCCAAAGGCCAGAATGGCGGCTGGATCGTGATTACCGCCGGTTGGGCATTCGCGGTGATGTGCGGCGTGTTCGTCGCCGCCGCCACCGGCAGCCCGGCCGCCTACCTCAACCCCGCCGTCGCGGTAGGGCTGGCGGTGGATCATGGCGGATGGGCGAAGCTGCCCATGGCCATCGCCGGGGATTTCGTCGGCGCGTTCATCGGCGCATCGCTGGTCTGGCTGCATTTCCTGCCGCATTGGCGCGAGACCGAGGATAAGGGGCTGAAGCTCGCCTGCTTCTGCACCGGCCCGGCCATTCGCAACATCGCCGCCAATATGATCAGCGAGATCATCGGCACCTTTGTGCTGGTGTTCGTCGTCGGCGCGATTTTCTCCAAGACGGCCTCGCCTAACGGCGTTGCCGGCGGGCTGGGGCCCTATCTGGTCGGCTGCCTGGTCTGGGGCATCGGCCTGTCGCTCGGCGGGACCACCGGCTACGCCATCAACCCGGCGCGTGACCTGGGGCCGCGCATTGCCCATGCGGTCCTGCCCATCGCCGGCAAGGGGGATGCGGATTGGAGCTATGCGGCTATCCCCGTGGTCGGCCCGCTGATCGGCGCGGCGCTGGCGGGGATGGCGATGTCGGCCTTCGGCATCTGAACCTGCTGTGATCCAGCGCCAGGGCGCGGGCGTATAAAGCCCATGCAGTCCTGGCGCCCGTTTCAACGCCCGGCCCTTGTGCCGGGCGTTTTTTTGTCAGCCAGCCGGCGCGTGCGGGCGTGAGGCGGCGCGTGCTGCTGCTGGCCGGATCGGCGCTGGGGCTGGCGGGGGGCCTCGGCTTTACAGCTTATTCGCCGGTGACGGTGCTGAATGCCTTTGCCCCCGGCGCGTTCACGGTAAAACGCAACCTCGCCTACCGCCCCGGGCCGCGCGGCCGGATGGATCTCTATCTGCCCCGCCAGGCGCAGGGCGCGCCGCTGGTGGTGTTCTTTTATGGCGGCAGCTGGCAGGAGGGGGACAAGGCGATGTACCGCTTCGTCGGCGCCGCGCTGGCCGCCCGCGGCTGCATGGTGGCGATTCCGGATTACCGGCTTTACCCGCAGGTGCGCTTTCCGGAATTTCTGGAGGATTGCGCCGCCGCCACCGATTTTGCCCGCCGCCTCGCCCCGTCCGCGCCGCTGGTGCTGATGGGCCATTCCGCCGGGGCCTATAACGCCGCCATGCTGGCGCTGGACGGGCAATTTCTGGCGCCGCACGGGCTGGTGCCGAACCGTGACCTCGCCGGCTGGCTGGGCCTCGCCGGGCCGTATGATTTCCTGCCGATCACCGACCCCGCCTTGCAGCGCATGTTCGGCTCCCGGCGCAATGGCCGCGTACCCAGCCGATCAATTTCGTCACCCCGGGCGCGCCGCCTGCATTCCTCGCCGCCGGGCTGGAAGATCGCACCGTGGATCCCGGCAATAGCGAGAGGCTGGCGGCGAAGCTGCGCGCGCATGGCGATGCGGTGAAGCTGGCTTTGTATCCGGGGCTGGACCACCGCAAACTCGTCGGCGCGCTCTCGCCATATCTGACCTTCCTGGCGCCGGTTCTGAGGGATTGCATCGCGTTCATTAACAAAGTCGCGCCCTCGACCCGTTGAATGTTCACTGTTCTGTTATGGGACAGTGTGAGCTTTCAGGACGCTAAATTCAATTTGCTTTGCTGGACGGCGCGCGTGTGGTTTGAATAACTCAGCCAGTTTCCGGCCTTGGCATGCTCCTTGCTGGAACCTGGATACGTCCAAACGCGGCTTAACCGCGCACAACAAAGCGAGGAACCATACAATGCTCGACGCAGCCATCGCGCCTCTGTCGGGAAGCGCCCTTTCCGGGTTTTCCTTCAAGCCGCGCTACGACAATTTCATCAACGGCAAGTTCACGGCGCCGCTCTCCGGCCAGTATTTCGATAATGTCTCGCCGATCACCGGCCAGGTCTTCACCCAGGCCGCGCGCTCGAATGAGGCGGATATCAATCTGGCGCTGGACGCCGCCCATGCCGCTGCCGACGCCTGGGGCCGGCGCGCCCCGGCCGAGCGCGCCCTGGCGCTGCTGAAGATCGCCGACCGGATGGAGGAAAATCTCGATCTGCTCGCTTATGTCGAGACCGTCGATAACGGCAAGCCGATCCGCGAGACCACCGCGGCGGACGTGCCGCTGGCGATCGACCATATGCGCTATTTCGCCTCCTGTGTGCGCGCCCAGGAAGGCGCGCTCTCCGAGGTGGACGAGACCACCATCGCCTATCATTTCCATGAGCCGCTGGGCGTGGTCGGGCAGATCATCCCCTGGAATTTCCCGCTGCTGATGGCGGTGTGGAAGCTGGCCCCGGCTTTGGCCGCTGGCAATTGCGTGGTGTTGAAGCCGGCCGAGCAGACCCCGATTTCAATCATGGTGCTGATGGAAATCATCGGCGATCTGCTGCCGCCGGGCGTCATCAATGTCGTCAACGGCTTCGGGCTGGAAGCTGGCAAGCCGCTGGCCTCCTCCAACCGCATCGCCAAGATTGCCTTCACCGGCGAGACGACGACGGGCCGGCTAATCATGCAATATGCCAGCCATAACCTGATTCCGGTGACGCTGGAGCTGGGCGGCAAGTCCCCCAACATCTTCTTCTCCGACGTGATGGCCGAGGATGACGATTTCCTCGACAAGGCGATCGAAGGCCTGGTGCTGTTCGCGCTGAACCAGGGCGAGGTCTGCACCTGCCCGTCGCGCGCCTTCATCCAGGAAAGCATCTTCGATAAATTCATGGAGCGCGCGCTCAAGCGCGTCGCCGCGATCAAGCAGGGCAGCCCGCTCGATCCCTCCACCATGATCGGCGCGCAGGCTTCCTCCGAGCAGATGCAGAAGATCATGTCCTATATCGATATCGGCCAGCAGGAAGGGGCGAAGATGCTGATCGGCGGCGGCAAGGCCGATCTCGGCGGCGCCCTCTCCAACGGCTTCTACATCAACCCGACCGTGTTCCACGGCCATAACAAGATGCGTATCTTCCAGGAGGAAATCTTCGGGCCGGTGCTCTCCGTCACCACCTTCAAGACCGAGGAAGAGGTGCTGCACGCCGCCAATGATACGCTCTATGGCCTGGGTGCCGGCGTGTGGTCGCGCGATGGCAACCGCGCCTATCGCATGGGCCGCGGCATCAAGGCCGGGCGTGTCTGGACGAATTGCTACCATCTCTATCCGGCGCATGCCGCCTTCGGTGGGTATAAGCAGTCCGGCATCGGCCGTGAAACCCATAAGATGATGCTGGATCATTATCAGCAGACCAAGAATCTGCTGGTCAGCTACAGCCCGAAGCCGCTGGGCTTCTTCTAAGGGGTTAGGGACATGGATCAGCTCCCGGCACGCGTTTTGGCAACCGAAGCGGCGGTGGAGCTGATCCAAAAACTGCAGGCGAAACATGGCGCTGTCATGTTCCATCAATCCGGCGGCTGCTGCGATGGCTCGACACCGATGTGCTATCCGGTCGGCGATTATCTGGTGGCGCCGGACGATGTGAAGCTGGGTGAAATCGGCGGGGCGGAATTTTTCATGAGCGCCTCGCAGTTTGAATATTGGAAATTCACCCAGCTGATCATCGACGTTGTCTCCGGCATGGGTGGCATGTTCTCGCTGGAGAATGGGACGGGTTTGCGCTTCCTTACTCGCTCGCGTGTGTTCGAGGATGCGGAGCTCGCCGCTCTCGAGGCGGCCGTCTAAAGCCAAGCGACAAGCAAAAACAAGATCCGCGCCAGCAGCTGGCGGGCGCGGCGGGGAGGGCGCTTGCCTGAACCGTAACGAAGTCAGCACCAACATCAAGCCCGGTCCGGGGCAAAAATGGTTCAAGAATAGAGGGGAAACAGGATGAGCGTTTCGAAATATTCACGTCTGGCGCAGCGTTTGCTGACCGGGGTCAGCTTCACGCTGGCGGCAGGGCTGCTGGCCGCGCCGATGGCGCGCGCCGACCAGGCCGCCTACCAGCCGGTGACCAGCGACATGCTGGCCAACGCCGCCAGCAATGATGGCTGGCTGATGTTCAATCATGACTATACCGGGCAGAATTTTTCTCAGCTCAAGCAGATCGACACCAAGAACGCCGGCAAGCTGACCGAGGCCTGGACCTCCGACAAGATCGATATTCCCGATGCGTTCGAAGGCTCGCCGGTGATCAATGGCGATTATATGTTCGTCACCACCGCCAAGGACCATGTCATCGCCTATAACGCGACGACCGGCCAGAAGCTCTGGGAATATGACTACCAGCTGCCCACCGCCGCCTTCAAGACGCTGTGCTGCGACACCAATAACCGTGGCGTCGCGCTGTCTGGCGACATGGTGATTTTCGGCACGCTGGATAATCACGTGGTGGCGCTGGATGCCGCTACCGGCGCGGTGAAGTGGAATGTCACGCTGAAGGAGCCGGGCACCGGCTACTCCATCACCGAGGCGCCGCTGATCGTGAATGGCAAGGTCATTATCGGCACTGGCGGCGGCGAGTATGGCGCGCGCGGGCGCATCGTGGCGCTGGATGTCAATACCGGCAACGAGCTGTGGAAATTCTACACCACCCCGTCCGAGGACGAGCCGGGTGGCAAGACCTGGCCCGCCGGCGCCTACAAGACCGGTGGCGGCTCGCCCTGGATGACCGGCACCTACGACCCCTCGACCGACACGCTGTTCTGGGGCGTCGGCAACCCGGGCCCGTGGCTGGCGACGATGCGCCCCGGCGATAATCTCTACACCGACTCCCTGGTGGCGCTGGACCCGAATACCGGCAAGCTGAAATGGTACTACCAGTTCACCCCGAACGACACCTGGGATTATGACGGCGTCAACACCCCGGTGCTGACCGACCTGACCTATAAGGGCAAGCAGTACCAGGCGGTGATCCAGCCGAACCGTAACGGCTATCTCTACGCGCTGGACCGCACCACCGGCAAGTTCATCTATGCCGTACCCTTCGTGCACGATACCTCCGTCACCGGCATCAAGAATGGTGTGACCCAGACCAGCCAGGCGCTGCGCCCGGCCCTGGGCAAGACCATCACCACCTGCCCCTCCTTCCTGGGCGGCAAGAACTGGTGGCCGATCGCGGTGGACCCGATGAACCACACCGCCTACATCACCACGCTGCATGCCTGCATGAGCATGACCGGCGTGCCGGTGACCTATGCCGCCGGGCTGCCCTTCCTGGGTGAGACCTTCAAGATGCTGCCGGACCCGAAGGATCCGAATCTCGGTTCCTTCCAGGCGATCAACCTGAACACCGGCAAGCAGATGTGGCAGCACGAGACCAAGCAGGTCTGGGACGCGGGCGCGCTGAGCACCGCTGGCGGCGTTGTCTTCTCCGGCACCGTCGATGGCAAGCTGCACGCCTTCGATGCCAAGACCGGCAAGGATCTCTGGACCAGCCCGGCCATGGGCACCGCCATCCTCGCCGACCCTGTCGCCTATAGCGTCAACGGCACCGAATATGTCGCGGTGTGGGCGAGCTATGGTGGCGTCTGGCCGCTCTGGGGCGGCGCCCTCGCCGAGCCGCTGAAGAACACCCCGCGCTTTGGTCAGCTGCATGTCTATAAAATTGGCTCCTGAAGGTAACCTGACCCGGCCGCGCAAGCGGTCGGGACTTTTTGCCTCCGGTGCAATGCTGCTCGCGGCGGCATTGCTTTGCCCCGGCCTCGCCCACGCGGGCAGCATCACATTCTGCGTGGACAAGGCCAACCCGATGCTGCCGACCGACATGGCGGTGGCGCGGGCCGCGGCGCAAAAGGCGGGAGAGGTTGCGGTCTTCATCGAACGTGATTCGCTGAAATCCGAAACCGGCGGCGATGACGATGCCGGCCATGGCGAAAATATGAAAGCCATCAAGGCGCTGGTGCATAATTGCGATCTGGTGATGGGCTTTCCGCTTGAAGATGGCGGCGGCAATGTCCCCGCCGGTCTGGCGGCCTCGCGCCCTTATGCGCGCACCGGCTTTGTCGCCGTCGCGCAGGGGATGTCTCCGGCGGTTTCAAGGGCTTGCTGCATAAAGGCACGATCGGGGTGCTGAACATGTCGCCGGCGGAGACCTATTTCACCACCGCGACGATGGCGCATGAGCATGTCTATTACACCAACGACCAGCTGCTCGGCGCCGTGCTGAACGGCGAGGTGAACACCGCGCTGATCTGGCGGCCCTGGCTGAACCAGCAGCTGGCCGCGCATCCGCAAAGCCTGCATGTCGCGGAATTGAACATGCCTTACGCAAACTGGAACGTTGTTGCTCTGTATCCGCAATCGGCGCAGAATAAGCCAGAGGTCAGGGCGTTCAATAAGGCGATCGAGGCGCTTGCTGCATCGCGGCAGCTAGGGGCTTTGGTCAAACCCTATGACGTCCCGGCTCACGGCGTCTCAGGCATGGAAGAGTGAGAAGAGTATGAAAAATATGAAGATTGCGGTCCTCGGTTTGGCCTTGTCCCTGGGCGCGGTGGCGGCGCAGGCGGCAACCCCGCCGGCGATCTATACCGATGCGCAGGCCACCGCCGGCGCCGATGCCTATGCGCAGAATTGCGCCATGTGTCACGGCGCGAAGATGGAAGGCGGCGCCGGCCCGGCCCTGGTTGGCCAGGCCTTCGCCTCCGCCAGCAACAACTATACCGTCGGCGCACTCTTCACCGAGATGGCCCAGCAGATGCCCGCCGGCCAGCCGGGCAGCCTGACCCATACCCAGTATGAGGACATCTTCGCTTATATCCTGAAGACAAACGGCTACCCTGCCGGCAGCACCGCCCTTAATTACGATAAGGCGATGGGCGACAGCACGCCGCTGGTCTCTCAGGTGAAATAACACCCGGCAAGGGTGAATGAAATTTGCAAGCGGTTTGCAAATAAGGGCGCGATGTCGCGCCGGATCATAATCAAGGAGGAATGGACAATGTGGCGTAAACCGACCGTGAAGCAGATCTGCATCGGCGCTGAGATCAACTCTTACGTCTCCGCGACCCGCAAGTAAGTGAGGCAACCGATCCAGGCATAGGCCACGTCTCTCCCATGCGTGTAATTGTGCTTGGATCGGCCGCGGGCGGCGGCTTTCCGCAATGGAATTGTCATTGCACGGGGTGCCGCCGGGCGCGGGCCGGAGACCCGGCCGTGAAGCCCAGAACCCAGGCCTCCCTCGCCGTCAGCGCGGATGGGGTGCGGTGGGTGCTTTTGAATGCCAGCCCGGATCTTCCCTCCCAGCTGCGCGACCATGTCATTCTGCATCCTGACCATGATGGCCCGGCACGGAATAATCCCGTGGCGGCTGTGGTGATTTCCGGCGGGGATATTGATTGCATCGCCGGGCTGCTGACGCTGCGCGAGGGGCATGAATTCCGGCTCTATGCGCAGGATTTCGTCCAGGCGATTTTGAACGGCAACCAGGTGTTCAGCGTGATGAATCCGGCGCTGGTGCGCCAGGAGAGTCTGCGCGTGAACGAGCCGGTGGCGCTGCGCGATGCGGCGGGGCAAAGCCTCGGGCTTTCGGTGGAAGCCTTTCCGGTGCCTGGAAAATTGCCGCTCTACCAGGAGGCGGGGCGGGACCTCGCGGCCCTGGTGAGCGATGACAGCGTCATCGGCCTGTCCGTAAAGGATGAAGCCGGACACAGGATTCTTTTCATTCCCGGCTGCGCCTACGTGACGCCGGATATTCTAACGCGCGCTCAACAAGCTGATATTCTGTTTTTCGATGGCACGCTCTGGCAGGATCGCGAGATGATCGATGCTGGCCTGAGCCAAAAAACCGGCGCGCGCATGGGGCATATTTCCGTTTCGGGTGAAGCCGGCACGATGGCCGCATTTTCCGCATTGACGCGGACTCGCAAGGTCTTCATTCATATCAACAATACAAATCCGATCCTGTGCGACGATTCCGAGGAAGCCAAAAAAGTCCAAGAAAATGGCTGGGACGTTGCCTATGACGGAATGGAGGTGACGTTATGACGAATATGCTTTCCCATGCCGAGCTTGAGGCAGCACTGCGCAATGTCGGCGCCACGCGCTACCATAGTCTGCATCCGTTTCATAAGCTGCTGCATGGCGGCAAGCTGAACCAGACCCAGGTGCAGGCCTGGGCGCTGAACCGCTATTATTACCAGGCCTGCATTCCGATCAAGGACGCGATCGTGCTCTCCCGCCTGCCGGATGCCGCCTCCCGCCGCGCCTGGCGCCAGCGCATCATCGACCATGATGGCGAGCGCGAAGGCGATGGCGGCATCGCCCGCTGGCTGCGTCTGGCGGAAGGGGTCGGGCTGGAGACCGCCTACGTGGAATCGACCCAGGGCATCTTGCCCGCGACGCGTTTTGCCGTGGATGCCTATGTGCATTTCGTGCGCGACCGCTCGCTGCTGGAAGCGGTCGCGTCCTCGCTGACGGAAATGTTCTCACCCACCATCATCGCCGAGCGTGTCGCCGGCATGTTGGCGAATTATGAATGGGTGTCGAAGGACACGCTGGTCTATTTCAATGCCCGCCTCACCCAGGCGCCGCGCGATGCGGATTTCGCCCTGGATTATGTGAAGCACCACGCCACCACCCGCGCCGAGCAGGACCAGGTGATCGCCGCATTGCGGTTCAAATGCGATGTGCTCTGGTCGCAGCTGGATGCGCTCTATGCCGCCTACGTCACGCCGGGTCATGTCCCGCTCGATGCGTTTGGCGCCGAGGCGGCGCTGGCGCGGTGCGCGTAACCGGCGAAACCGTCCCCCGCCTGCGCCGCGGGGTGCGCCGCCAGTTCGACAAGGCCCGTGACACCGCCGTGCTGATGGCCCCGGAGCGTGTCGTCGTGCTCGACGAGATTGCCGATGCCATCGTCACCGCCTGTGACGGGCAACGCAATATCGCTGACATCGTCGCGCTGCTCGCCGCGCGCTATCAGGCGCCGGTCGAGGAGATCGACGGCGATGTCAGGGAATTTCTGGAAGGCTTGGCGGAGTCCGCCTTGGTCACGCTATGAGCTCTATCGCACCGCCTTTCGCCTTGATGGCGGAACTGACCCATCGCTGCCCGCTGCAATGCCCCTATTGCTCCAACCCGCTGGAGATGCTGAAGGCGAACAAGGAGCGTGACACGGCGTTCTGGCGCGGGGTGATCAGCGAGGCGGCTTCGATGGGCGTGCTGCAGATCCATTTCTCCGGCGGTGAACCCAGCCTGCGGCCGGATCTGGCTGCGCTGATCGCGCATGCGACCGATTGCGGGATGTACGCCAACCTGATCACCTCCGCCGTGCTGCTGAACAGGGACAAGCTCAGCGCCTACGCGCAGGCGGGGCTGGGTCATGTGCAGGTGAGCCTGCAAGGCGCGGAGGCGGCGAATGCCGACCGGATCGGCAATTATAAAGGCGCGCACAGAAAGAAACTCGAAGTGGCGAAGCTGGTCACGCAGATTGGCATGTCACTCACCATCAACGCGGTGGTGCATCGGCAGAATCTTGAGGAACTGCCAGCGATCATCGATCTGGCGCTGGCGTTGGATGCGGACCGGCTGGAAATCGCGCATGTGCAATATCATGGCTGGGCGCTGGAAAACCGCGCCGCCTTGATCCCCACCCGCGCCCAGTTCGAGGCGGCGGATGCGCTGGTGGCGCGTAGGCGTGAGGAAATCGGCGCGCGTATGGTGATTGATTACGTGGTGCCGGATTATTATGCGGATCTGCCGAAAACCTGCATGGGCGGCTGGGGGCAGAAAATGCTCAACATCGCCCCGGATGGACGGGTGCTGCCTTGCCACGCGGCGGAGACGATCCCCGGCCTGACCTTCCCGCGCGCCGATGATCTGCCGTTGCGCGAGATCTGGGAAGGCAGCGACGCCTTCAACAAATTCCGCGGCACCGGCTGGATGCAGGAGCCTTGTTCCAGCTGTGCGTTGAAGGAAATCGATTGGGCGGCTGCCGCTGCCAGGCAATGGCCATCACCGGCGATGCGGCGGCGACCGACCCTGTCTGCTCGCGCTCCCCGCGTCACGCGGCCATGAACGCGATGGCGGCGGCCGAGGCCCAGCAGGAGCCTGGTGACTTCAAATGGCGGCGGGTTTCATGATTTTGGCGGGCCGCACCAGGCGCCTGCTTCTCGCCAGTGCGGCTCTGGTTCCCGGACTGGCGATGGCGCAGACGAGCGACAGCTCAACTGACACCACCCCGCCGGTGATTAACGTTCACATCGGCGTTTCACCCTTGGGCGGCGGTGTGCCGTTGCAGAAATGGCCGACCGCCGTGCAAAGCTTCTCCGCGCAGGATCTGACCAAACAAGGGGCGGCGGATTTCACCGGGGCGCTGGCGCGGCAAGCCGCCGGCGTCAATCTGCAGAACAGCCAGGCCAACCCGTATCAGCCGAGCGTGCTTTACCACGGCTACGAGCTTTCCCCCATCCAGGGCACGCCGGCCGGGCTTTCGGTCTATGTGAATGGCGCGCGCTTCAACACGCCCTTTGGCGATCTGGCGCTCTGGAGCGTGCTGCCTGACGATGCCATCGATTCCTTCGATCTGGTCGATGGCAATCCGGTCTTCGGCCTCAATGCGCTGGGCGGCGCCATCGATGTGAAGATGAAAAACGGCTTCACCGCGCCGGGTGGCGTGCTGGAGCTGCAAGGCGGCTCCTTCGGCACGGTCGAAGGCCATCTTGAATATGGCAAGCAGGTTGGCAATGCAGCCGCCTATGTCGATATCTCTGCCGCCCGCAATACCGGCTGGCGCGACGCGCAAGGTTCGGACATCAAGAGCGCCTACGCGGATCTCGGCTGGCGCGGCAGCGCTGCGGCGCTGCATATCAATCTCATCGCCGGTAATTCCGGGCTGCATGGCCCAGGCACGGTGCCGGTGGAGGTGCTGGCGGCGGATCCCAACGCGCAATTCACTGGCCCGAATTCCATCAACGATAAATATCTGCGCCTCAGCAGCACGCTGGATCTGCAGCTGAGCCGCGATACCTCGCTGCAGGCGGTGCTCTATTACGAGAACATCTGGGAGCATCTGCTCAACGGCAACGGCCCGAGCGATCTTCCCTGCGGCGATGGGCAAAATCTCTGCCAGGGCGGGGCAGGGGGGAGTTATTCCACGGCGGCCGGCGGCGGCATCATTCCGCAATATCTGCCGAATGGCAATAATGCCTACGGGCAGCTCAACCTCAACACCACCAATACCAACGGCTATGGCGCCTCCGCGCAGATCACCCATAAGGGCGCGCTGGCCAGCTCGTCGCAGGGCTCAGTTATGATGGCGGCTACAGCACCTACGGCGCCGCGGCTTATGATGGCGCCTTGTCGCCGAGCACGCGCGATTATTATGCGCTGCCCGGCACCGGGCTTGGCTATCCTGTCGATGAGCCCGGCAACGTGCCGGTGAATGTAGGCTTGCGCAACGCCTATTACGGGCTCTACGCGACGGATACGATCGACCTCACCAAAAAACTCTCCCTCACGCTGGGCGGGCGGTTCAATATCGCGCAGATCGCCTTGCATAATGAGCGTGGTTACGACCCCAACGCCGCGCCGGGCGGGCTGAATGGCAGCCATTATTATCAGCATTTCAACCCCTCGGTCGGCATGGCCTACGCGCTCACGCGCGCGGTGACGCTCTATGGCAGCTGGTCTGTGCAGAACGCGGCGCCGACCCCGGCCGAACTTTCCTGCGCCAGCCCGCTTGATAGCTGTGCCCTGGCGAATTTCATGTCCGGCGATCCGGCGCTGAAGCAGATCGTCTCGCAGAATTTCCAGGCCGGGCTGCGTGGGACGTTCGTTGTCGGCGGATTGAATTTCCTGAGCATCCAGGCGGATGTTTATGATGATGAAACCAGAGACGACATCGAATTCCTGCAATCGCCTTATAATCCGCAAGGCAACGGCTATTTCTCCAATATCGGCAGCGTGCACCGGCGCGGCGGTGATCTCGCGGCGCAGTTCGATAGCGCCAAATGGCATCTCTACGCATCCTATTCACGCGTGCAGGCGACCTATGGCGCCAGCTTTATCGAGCGCAGCAACAGCCCGAATGCCGATGCGAGCGGCAATATCACCGTCAATAGCGGCGATTTTCTGCCGGGCGTGCCGAAAAATCTCATCAAGTTCGGCGCGGATTACAAGATCACCCCGCGCTGGAGTGTGGGCTTCAGCGGCACCGCGCAGACGGGCAGCTATCTCTACGGCGATGCCGCCAATCTCGATAAGCCGTTGCCGGGCTATGCGCTGATCGATCTGAACACGCGCTACAGCGTCACACCGCATCTCACTTTGTTTGGCAGTATCGATAACGTCACAGACCAGCGCTACTATGTTTACGGCACCTATTCCAGCGTCGGCGGCGTCTATGTCGCGCAGGCGCCAAATTACAGCAACCCGCGCAGCTATTCCATCGGCGCGCCGGTGGCGGTGACGGCGGGAATGAAACTGACCTTCTGAGCTGTTGCGTTTCGAAGCAGTGATGAAAAACGTGACAGCTCAAATCCCAGCTCTCTCGTGAATTCCCAAGCAAAACCCAAGATCTTTCTTTGGCACGAATCCTGCTGAGACGATGACGCGATGCGGGCCGCCCGGAACACCGGGGTCTCGCATCGCCCCGGTCAAAAAAATCAAGGCCGGGACGTCCAAGTCAAAACCAAGAGACAAAGCGGCGCAGACCGGTTTGTCGATATGCAGGGGTTTCATGAAGATCCAATCTCGTACCCATACCGCCCGGGCGCTGGCCTTGCTCGCGGGCACCGCTCTCGCGGGCTTTGCCGTGCCGGCCTTCGCCGGTTCCGTCACCCAGCCCGGCGAGACCATCGGCTTCGCGCCGGGCGCGCCGCTGCCGCAAGGCGTGTATCTGGTGGACACCACCGATTACGGTAATCTCGGCAAGGAAGCGCTGGGGTAACCATTCCGGTTGTCGCCTGGTCCACCCCGGTGCATCTGCTGGGCGCGCGCGTGCAGCTTTACGCCGCCTTTCCGCTGGCCGAGGCGAGCGTGCCCGGCGCGCATGTGCAGGGCTGGTATAATCCCTGGTTCGCCGGCCAGCTGGCCTGGGATCTCGGTAACAATATCGGCGTGTCCTATCTGCTCGGCACCTACCCGAAGCTCTCCAGCCCGGTCGCGAATGACGCCACCACCATCAATCAGCGCTTCGCGGTGTCCTATACGGGGAATGGCCTCAATCTCTCCGCCAATCTGATCATCGGCAATGAGGTGAATAACTCCTCGGTCAATGCCTCCAAGGTGCCGAATTATCTCAACCTGGATCTGACCGCGACGAAGAGTTTCGGCAATTGGAGCTTCGGCCCGGTCGCTTATTATTCAACGGACACAAGCTCACCCTATTCCGGCTACCAGAAGCAGCATCAATTCGCGATGGGCGGTCTGGTCGGCTATAATTTCGGCAAGGTGGTTCTGCAATCCTACCTTACCCATGACGTTACCCAGACGGGCTATCTCGGCAACGACACGCGCTTCTGGTTCCGGTTCATTATTCCGGTCAGCTAAGCTGCCGTAAGACGACGAAGACAGGGCATGGGGGCGGAACGCCCCATGCCTTTTTGGCGTTGCTGAGCTTCCCGGCTTTAACAAGGCTGCGTTGAAACGCGGCGTTAAGCCCCTGACGACGCTTGAGCTTAGGTGTAGCTTTTCCATCATGGCGCGGCCCGCGCGTCATGACTCTCGCCCGATTATGGGCGCAAGACGAAGCAATCGTCAGCAGAGGAGTATGGAATGGCCGATCATCCGCAAAGTTTCTTGCCAGGCGCCAGCCTGTCTTACGTATCGCCGACGCGCCAGAGCGCCTGGGGCACCTATCTGGCGCAGGTGGACCGCGTGCTGCCTTATATGGGCGATCTCGCCCGCTGGTCCGGCACGCTGCAACGCCCGAAGCGGGTGCTGATCGTCGATGTGCCGATCGAGATGGATGACGGCAGCATCGCGCATTTCGAGGGCTACCGGGTGCAGCACAGCCTCTCGCGCGGCCCGGGCAAGGGCGGCGTGCGCTACCATCCGGACGTGACGCTGGAAGAGGTGATGGCGCTGGCGGCCTGGATGACGATCAAGAATGCCGCGGTCAATCTGCCTTTTGGCGGCGCCAAGGGCGGCATCAGGCTGGACCCGAAACAGCTGTCGCAGAGGGAGCTGGAAAAGGTCACCCGGCGCTATACCAGCGAGATCGGCATCATCATCGGCCCGCAGCGCGATATTCCGGCGCCGGATGTGAACACCAACGGCCAGATCATGGCCTGGATGATGGACACCTACTCCGCCAATGTCGGCGCCACGGCCACCGGTGTGGTCACCGGCAAGCCGATCAGCCTGGGCGGCTCGCTCGGGCGGGTGAAGGCGACCGGGCGCGGCGTGTTCGTCACCGGGCGCGAGGCGATGCGCCGGCTGAAGCTGCCGATGGACGGGGCGCGCATCGCGATCCAGGGTTTCGGCAATGTCGGCGCCAATGCGGCTGAGCTGTTCGCGCAGTCCGGCGCCAAGGTGGTGGCGGTGCAGGACCATGGCGGCGGCGTCTATAATGATAACGGGCTGGATGTGCCGGCGCTGACCGCGCATGTGCTGGAAAAAGGCAGCGTCGCCGGGTTTCGTGGCGGCGAGGTGCTGGGGCTGGAGGAGTTCTGGGACGCGAAGGTGGATGTGATCATCCCCGCCGCGTTGGAAGGCCAGATCACCGAGGCCCGCGCCGAGCGGCTGCGCGCCAGCCTGGTCCTGGAGGCCGCCAACGGGCCGACCGTGCCGGGGGCGGATGATATTCTCGCCGCGCGCGGTGTCACGGTGCTGCCGGACGTGATCTGCAATTCCGGCGGCGTCATCGTTTCTTATTTCGAGTGGGTGCAGGACTTCTCCTCCTTCTTCTGGAGCGAGGAGGAGATCAATCTGCGCCTGGACAAGATCATCACCGGGGCGCTGGCGCATATCTGGGCCACCTGCGAGCGGCATAAATTCAGCCTGCGCACCGGCGCCTTCGTGGTGGCGTGCGAGCGCATCCTGCAGGCCCGCAACGAGCGCGGGCTGTATCCCTGAGATGAAAAAAGCCGCCTTCCGGGAGGAGGGCGGCTTGTTCGCGCGAGGGGCAGGGCTTACCCGCCGTAGCGCTGCAAGGTCTGGCGCAGCGGGTTGGCGCCGGGATTATTGCCCTGGCCATCAACGACGATCTGCCGCGCATCCAGCTGCTGGCCGTAATATTGCTGCTCGGCGCCGGCATTGTTGGAGAGCACGGTGCCGGAGAGCGAGACGCCGCCATAGAGCCCCTGGCTCTTGGAGAAGCTGATGATATCGGCATTGGTGGCGGTGGACATGGCGCCATTCACGCCGGCCCCCAAAGTCGCCACCGAAAGCCCGGCATCCGCGCCGATCTTGAATTGCGAGTTCAGCAGCGCGTTCAGCCCGCCCGTGGTCATGATGATCATCATCACCTCGGCGTTCTGCACGCCGATCTGCAGGCCGAAGCTGCCCGCGCCCATGGAATAGATGGCCGGGTTGGACCAGCCGCCATCGGCGGTGCGGGCACTCATCACGCAGCCGCCGCCTTCGCCGCCGAAGAAGAAGCCGGCCTTGAACACGTTCGGGCAGACCACGACGGCTTTGGCCTTGCGCAGGAAGTCCTGCGCCTGGGATCCCTGGGCGCCGCCCATCATGTCTTCCAGGGACAGGGTGGCGCTGTCGACCAGATGTTGCGGGTTGGCGGCCAGGGCCGGGGCGGCGGTGCCGGCCGCGAGGGCCGCGGCGAGAAGCAGGCGCTTCATGAGAGAACTCCTTCGGGTTTGGGCGCGTCTTGCCGTGTTGCTGCAGGTGGGGTGGCGGCCTCAAAGCGGCAAGCTTGGGTGGATGAATGTTCATTAACCGACAAAACCCGCCAGCCGCGCGGCCCATGCGAGAGCCGGGTGAGGGAGATATTGTCGATCTGCAAGCAGAGCGCCTGATGCGGGGTCAGCCCCAGCGCATAGGCGCAGGCGGCGCGGATGGCCCCGCCATGGCTGACGATGATGGTATCCGTACCTTCCGCACTTTCCCGCAGCGCCTCCAGCCCGGCACCGACGCGCTCGATCAGATGCGCGAAGCTCTCCCCGCCTGGCGGCGTCTCGGCGGCATGGATCGGCCAGAACGGATGCCGCTCATCATGGCCGCGGGCGTCGAAGGTGGAAATCGGCACGCCCTGCCAGTCGCCGAAATCCTGCTCGATGAAGGCGGGCTCGATCAGCCGGGCATCTGCGGATAGCCGGCGCGCTGCAGCGCATCGGCGGTGAGCTGGGTGCGGGTGAGGGGGTGCAGACCAGCCGGGCCGGGCGCGGCAGCCGGGCGGCCAGGGCGGCATAGTCCGCCGCCTGCGCCGCCATCGTGTCGGTGCATACCGGCACGTCGTCGGTGCCGTAGAGGAAGGCCAGATTGTCCCGGTGGACCAAAGCGTGGCGGATGAGCCAGAAGCGGTGCATGCTCAGTCTCCGGTTGGGCACGCCGCCGCCGCGCCGCGCCTGATTGCGTCTGCGTCAGGCATGAAGACGAAGATTATGGCGCAAAACCGGCTTATGCGTGTCCGCATCGGGGCCGGCATAGGCTCTGAAAACCGCGTCTCCATGCGCTTTTGGGATTAAGCGCGCGATGCGGTCTTGCCAACCACCCCGGCGAAGGGCGCCTATGCGGCGGGTGGGGTGAGCTGGTCGAAGGCTTCCAGCGCCTGGGCGGCGTACATCGCGGAGGGGCCAGCGCCCATATAGATCGCCATGCCCATCGTCTCCAGCACCTCCGCCCGGCTGGCCCCGTGCTTGCCGGCGGCCTGGGCGTGATAGGCGATGCAAGGCTGGCAGCGCGTCGCCACCCCGATAGCGAGCGCGATCAGCTCCTTGGTTTTCTGGTCCAGCGCGGTGCCGGCATGGGCGCCCTGGGCGAGGGCGGCAAAGCCCTTCATCGCCTCCGGCGCGCCCTGGCGCAGCGTTTTCACCCCGCCATTCATGGCCTCGATCAGCTTCGTCCAGTCCTGGATCATGTCCTGTCTCCTGAAAATGCCGCGAGCATAAGGGCGGGACGGCGCACCGCCTTGACCTTGCGCAAAACACGGCGCGGACTCGCACCGCGCGGCGCATCGGTCTATGCCGGGCGGCATGGATCAGCTGGCTTTGTATTTCCATTGGCCCTTCTGCCTGGCCAAATGCCCCTATTGCGACTTCAACTCCCATGTGCGCGAGAGCCTGCCGCAGGCGCAGATGCTGGCGGCGCTGACGGCGGAGCTGGGCTATGAGGCGGCGCGGCTGGGGCGGCGCGAGGTCGGCTCGATCTTCTTTGGCGGCGGCACGCCCAGCCTGATGGACCCGGACAGCGTGGCGGCACTCATTCAGGAGGCCGGGCGGGTGTTCCGCCTGGCGCCGGAGGCCGAGATCACGCTGGAAGCCAACCCGACCAGTGTGGAGGCGGCGAAATTCCAGGCCTATCGCCAGGCCGGGGTGAACCGTGTGTCCATCGGCGTGCAGAGTTTCGAAATCGAAGCGCTGCGATTTCTCGGCCGCCAGCACAGCGCCCAGCAGGCCATCGCCGCGATCGAGCTGGGGGCGAAAATCTTTCCCCGCATCTCCTTCGACCTGATCTATGCCCGGCCCGGCCAGAGCCAGGCGGCATGGCGGGCGGAATTGCGCCAGGCGCTGGATCTGGCGGCGGATCATCTCTCCCTCTACCAGCTCACCATCGAGGACGGCACCAAATTCGCCACCCTCCACGCCCGGGGGAGTTCTCTTTGCCGGATGAGGACGAGGCCGAGGCGCTGTATGACATCACCGCCGAGGAGGCCGGGCGCTATGGATTGCAGCGCTACGAAGTCTCCAACTACGCCAAGCCCGGCGGTGAGAGCCGGCATAACATGACCTATTGGCGCTATGGCGATTATGCCGGCATCGGCCCCGGCGCGCATGGGCGGCTCTCTCTGGGCGGCCGGCTGCTGGCCACCACCCGCCATCGCGCCCCGGAGCCCTGGATGGAGCGCGTCGCCGCGCATGGCCACGGCACCACGCTGGAGGAGGAAATCCCGGCCCAGGACCGCGCCCGCGAGGCGTTGATCATGGGGTTGCGGCTGCGCGAGGGCATCGCCGCGCCGCACTTCGCCGCCCGCACCGGCATTGCCCTGCTGGACGCCATCGAGCCGGAGATCCTCGATGAATGTCTCGCCGAGGGGTATCTGACGTTCGCTGACGACCGGCTGGCCGCCACCGCGCAAGGCATCAAACGGCTGGACGCATTGCTGCCGGCCCTGTGCAGATAGTATAGCCAGCCGCAATTAAGGGAATTTCGATGCGCTATGTTTCGACGCGGGGCCAGGCCCCGGAGATGGATTTCGCCGGCGTGCTGCTGGCCGGCCTCGCCAGCGATGGCGGGCTCTATATGCCAGCGAGCTGGCCGCGCTTCTCCGCCGAGGAGCTGAAATCCCTGCGCGGCCTCCCCTATCCCGAACTCGCCGCCAAGGTCATCGCCCCGTTCGCGGCGGGCAGCGTCTCCGAGGCTGAGCTGCTCTCCATGTGCAAGCTCGCCTATGCGGAGTTCGCCAGCAAGGCGATCGTGCCGCTGGTGCAGCTGGAGACCAATCTCTACGCGCTGGAGCTGTTCCACGGCCCCACGCTCGCCTTCAAGGACATGGCGCTGCAGCTGGTCGGGCATCTTTTCGAGCATGTGCTGGCCAAGCGCGGCGAGAAAGTCCGCATCGTCGGCGCCACCTCCGGCGATACCGGCTCGGCCGCCATCGAGGCTGTGGCCAACCGCAAAAATATCGACATCACCATCCTGCACCCGTACGGCAAAACCTCCGAGGTGCAGCGCCGGCAGATGACCACGGTGCAGGCGGATAACGTCCTCAACATCGCCGTGGACGGGAATTTCGACGATTGCCAGGATCTGGTGAAGGCAATGTTCGCGGATGCGCCGTTCCGGGCCGAGATGAATCTCTCCGCGGTCAACTCCATCAATTTCGCCCGTATCGCCGCACAGATCCCCTATTATGTCTATGCCGCGCTCAATCTCGGCGCGCCGGAGCGGGAGGTGGCGGTCTCCGTCCCCACCGGGAATTTCGGCAATATCCTGGCGGCCTGGGCGGCCAAGCAGATGGGGCTGCCGATCGTCAAATTCATCGTCGCCTCCAACCGCAACGATATTCTCTCCCGCTTCCTGGCGGAGAACGACATGTCCGTGCATGAGGTCGAGCCCAGCCTCTCGCCCTCCATGGATATCGGCGTCAGCTCGAATTTCGAGCGGCTTTTGTTCGAATTCCTGGGCCGGGATGCGCTGCTGACCGCGAAGACCATGGCGGATTTCCGCAGCACCGGGAAAATGACGGTGGAGGCGCCGGTCTGGCGCGCCATCGCCCATGAATTCCAGGGCTACCGCCTCTCGGACGAGGCGACTTTGGCGGAAATCAAGCGCTTCTACACCGAGAGCGCCTATCTGGCGGACCCGCATTCGGTCATCGGCCTCGCCGCCGGGCGCGATTGCGACACGGGGCGCCTGCCGGTGATCTGTGCCGCCACCGCGCATCCGGCGAAGTTCCCGGATGCGATTGAAAAAGCGGTCGGCATTCGCCCGCCCCTCCCAAACCATCTTTCCGACCTATATGACAGGAAAGAGACATTCACCCGCGCCGGCGCCGATCTCAACCAGATCGAAACCTTGGTGCGGAATTTTGCGAACAGGAACTGAAATGCCTGAACAGGTTTCCATCACCACGCTGCCCTCCGGCCTGACCGTGCTCACCGAGCGCATGGAACGGGTGGAAACCGTGTCCTTCGGCGCCTATGTCGGGGCCGGCACAAGGCACGAGACCGCCGCCGAAAACGGGGTGGCGCATTTCCTCGAACATATGGCCTTCAAGGGCACCGAGCGGCGCTCGGCGGCGGATATCGCCGAGGCGATCGAGAATGTCGGCGGCCATATCAACGCCTATACCTCGCGCGAGCAGACGGCCTATTACGTCAAGCTGCTGAAGGAGGATCTGGCGCTGGGGGCGGATATCATCGGCGATATTCTCTGCCATTCCAGCTTCGAGCCGGAGGAGCTGGAGCGCGAGCGTGGGGTGATCCTGCAGGAAATCGGCCAGGCGAACGACACGCCGGACGATATCATCTTCGACCATTTCCAGTCCGCCGCCTATCCGGCGCAGCCGATGGGCCGCCCGGTGCTGGGCACGGAAGCGATCATCTGCGGCATGAAGCGCGAGGCGCTGCCGGGCTTCATGCGCCAGCATTATACGCCGGAGAACATGGTCATCGCCGCTTCCGGCAATCTCTATCATGAGCAGGTGGTGGAGCTGGCGCAGCGCCATTTCGCCGACCTGCCGCGCGCCGAGCGCGCCGCGCCGATGGAAGCCGATTATATGGGCGGCGAGTATCGGGAGCTGCGCGATCTCGACCAGGCGCATATCGTGCTGGGCTTCGATGCGCCGGGCTATGGCCAGCCGGATTATTATCCTTCCATGCTGCTCTCCACTCTGCTGGGCGGCGGCATGTCCTCGCGCCTGTTCCAGGAAATCCGGGAGAAGCGCGGGCTGGTCTATTCCATCTACAGCTTCACCGCCCCGGCGCAGGATGGCGGGCTGTTCGGCATCTATGCCGGCACCGGTGAATCGGAAGCGGCCGAGCTGATCCCGGTGACGCTGGAAGAGCTGGAGAAGGTGCAGCGCGCCGTCAGCGAGGCGGAGCTGAACCGCGCCCGGGCGCAGCTCAAGGCCGGGCTGCTGATGAGCTTAGAGTCCACCGGCAGCCGCTGCGAGCAGCTGGCCCGGCAATGGCAGGTGTTCGGGCGGATCATCCCGGTTGAGGAGACCGTGGGCAAGATCAATGCCGTCACCGTGGAGGATATCCGCGCCTCGGCCGCCAAGATTTTCCGGCAGAAACCCACTCTGGCCACCATCGGCCCGGTGGCGCAGGTGCCGAAATTCTCCGCCATCATCGACCGGCTGGCGGCATGAGCGCGCTCTCCGACGCCGCCGCTGGGCTGCTGGAAGCGGCGAAGCGGGCCGGGGCGGATGTCGCCGAGGTCGGGCTGTATGAGGGCACCTCGGTCGGCGTGCAGCGCCGGCTGGGCAAGACCGAGGAGACCGAGCGCGCCGAGACCACCGAGCTGAGCCTGCGGGTGTTCCTGGGGCGCTGCTCGGCCTCCGTCTCCGCCAGCTCCATCGACAGCAGCGCCTTCGCGCGCCTGGCCGCGCAGGCGGTGGCGATGGCGAAAGTGGTGCCGGAGGACCCGTATGCGGAAATCCCCGAGGCGCCGCCGGCTCTGGATGCCGGGTTTTTGGAGCTTGAAGACCCGGTTGAGCCGAGCGCTGATCTGCTGATCGCGCGCGCGGCCCAGGCCGAGGACGCCGCCATGGGCGTGCCCGGCATCACAAATTCCGAAGGTGGCTCCGCCAGCTGGTCGCGCGCCGTCTCGGTGCTGGCCACCAGCCATGGGTTTCTGGGCGAATATGCCCGCACCGCGCATAGCGTCTCCGTCACCGCCATTGCCGGCACCGGCACCGCGATGCAGCGCGATTATGATTATGACAGCGTGATCCATGGCGCGGATCTGGCCGACCCGGCGCAGCTGGGCCGCAATGCCGCCGCCCGCGCGCTGGCCCGGCTGAACCCCAGGCGCCCGGCCACCGCCAAGCTGCCGGTGATCTTCGATCCACGGGTCTCCGGCTCCATCCTCGGCCATCTGGCCGGGGCGATTTCCGGCGCCTCGATCGCGCGCGGCACCTCCTTCCTGAAGGATGCGCTGGGCCAGCGGATTTTCCCCGCCGGGTTGGAGATCATCGACAACCCGCTGAAGGTGCGCGGCCGCCGCTCCCGCCCGTTTGACCGCGAGGGCCAGCGCGTGGCGCAGATGAGCTTCATCGCGGACGGGGTGCTGACGGGCTGGATCCTGGATACGCGCTCGGCCAACCAGCTTGGGCTGAAGACCAACGCCCATGCCGGCGGGCTCTCGAATTTCTACATGGCGCCGGGGCGGCTGAGCCCTGAGCAGTTGATGGCCGACATCGCCGAAGGGCTTTACGTGACCGAGATGATGGGCTCCAGCATCAACGGCCTCACCGGCGATTATTCGCGCGGGGCGGCCGGGTTCATGATCCGCAATGGGCAGATCGCCGAGCCGGTGGCGGAGATTACCATTGCCGGGAACCTCAAGGACATGTTCCTGAACCTGACGCCAGCCAGCGATCTGGAATTCAAGCGCGGCACCGATGCGCCGACGCTGCGGCTGGACGGCATGACCCTGGCCGGCGCCTGACACCGGCTTTTCGCGCCCGCGCGACACGCAGGTGATGGGCCACCACGGCCCATCACCCGGCAGCTGGAACATGGAGGTGGTGGGCCATGGGCAGACTGCGCGGAATAGCTAAGCTGCCGGCGATGAATGGTGGCTTAAAAAAGCCTGATTTTTTTGTCAGTCGTTGCGACCGGCGCGTTGATTTCGTTTCGGATTTTTAAGGCAGACCCCGCCATGACATGCCCGGCGCCGCTGCAGGCGCCCGGCATATCGGGGTTAACTGCCCTTCTTATCCCACGGCGCCTGGCCGAGATTGACCTGCTTGGGCGTGGTGTTGGACCCGGCCAGCGCGCCCGCGCCGGCACCGATGCCCGCTCCGACGACCACGCCGATCGGCCCGCCGACAATGCCGATCAACGCCCCCGTGGCCGCGCCACCCGCGGCCGTCCCGGTGGTGCGCCCGGTGCCATGGCCGCAGCCGGCGAGGGCCAGCGCCATCGCCAGCATCAGGGATTTCTTGAACATCCATCTCTCCTGTTTGGTCTTGCCCTTGTCTCAAAGGCGCGCCGCGTTGCGCAAGCCAAACCGCCGATCGATCCGCCTGCGGGACGGGGTGCGCTGATAGACGTTTTTCTTTTCAAGGACTTGAGAAAAGTTTCCGGCAATGCGCGGGGGCTGGGTCCAGAACGGATTGGTTTAAAAAGGGTTGCGAAGCGCGATCCGGCGCGTACATGGTGAAACGTAACCAACGCGGAGAGCCCGATGTCCGACACGTCCAAATTCCCGGTGCAGCTGAAGGCCCCAGCTGGGTGGATGACTTCAAGGCCTTCATCATGCGCGGCAATGTCGTCGATCTGGCGGTTGGTGTCGTCATCGGCGCCGCCTTCACCGGCATTGTCAGCTCGCTGGTCAAGGACGTGATCAACCCGATCATCGGGCTGATCACCGGCGGGGTGGATTTCTCCAATCATTTCATCATCCTCAAAGGCACCCCGGCGCTCACTTTGGCGGATGCCCAGAAGGCCGGTGATGTCACGTTGAATTATGGCGTGTTCATCAATGCGGTGATTAATTTCGTGATCGTCGCGGCGGCGATCTTCTGGATGGTCCGGATGGTGCAGAAGATCTACAAGAAACCGACGCCGCCGGCCGCCGCCCCGGCGCCGACGCCGACCGAGACCCTGCTGACCGAAATCCGCGACCTGCTGAAGGATAAGGGCACGGTCTGAGCCGCAGCCCTCCTCCTGGGCATGGCGGCCAGGGAGGCGCACAGCGTTGCGCCGGCCGGCCGTCTCTCGTCATTCCAAAATCGACATATGGCCAGTTAAACAATTCATTTCATTAATGCTGCGCTGCAGCATATACTCACGCAGCCGGGCCGTGGCGGCCCGGTGACGGATCGCGGATGCGGACTCAAAGCGTGGATTTAAGGCATTTCACATGGCGGGGCCCGGCGGCGGGACTCTCGGACGGGTTCTACCGCCTCGCGCGGCAGCTGGAATCCCGCGCCTTCGGTCTGACCCCGGAGCAGATCGGCATTGTCGAGGGCTTGCGGGCGGCCACCGCCGTGGCGGTGATGGCCGCTCTCGCCTACGGGCTGGGCCGGCCCTGGCTGGCCTGGGCGGTGTTCGGCGCCTTCTGGTGCTGCCTGGCGGACCCGGGCGGGCCGGATTGGGTGCGCAAACGCGCCATTGGCGGCTTCGCTTTGGCCGGGGCGCTGGTGCTGCCCATCGTTTCCATCGCCGGCGCGTTCGGGCCGTTTGTGGGCGGGCCGGTGATGCTGGCCGTCGTGTTTCTCACCAATCTGCCGCGCGCCTGGGGCGCCTCGGCCACGGTGCCGGGCATTCTGGTCAGCGTCGTCGCGGTGGTGGGGGTGGATTATCCGCATACACCCGCCGGCGCGCTGGTGCTCACCGGCGCGTTCCTGTTCGGCTGCGCCTGGGCCTATCTGCTCTGCCTGGTGCTCTGGCGCATCCATCCGCACGCCCCGGTGCGCCGCGCGGCGGCGGCCCTGTACGCCCGCGAGGCGGCGATGGTGCAGGACATGCTGGTGCTGGCCGGGCATGAAGAGGCCAGCGAGGCGGACTGGGCCGGGCTGAATGCCGAGCATCGGCGTGCGGTGCGGCTCTCCATCGAGCGCGCCCGCGCGGCGGTGGCGCGGCTGGAGCAGCGCCGCGCCCGGCATGAGCTGGCGGTGGATTGCGCGGACCGGCTCTTCGCCGGGCTGCTGGCGCTGGGCCATGGGCTGGCCTCGGGCGAGGCCTCGCGGCCGCTGCGCTTCGCGCTCTGGACGCTGCATGAGGCGCTGGCCGAGGCCGCGCACCAGGCGGCGTCGCGCCAGTTCAGCGGGGTGCGGCTGGCGGACCAGGCGCGCAGCCTGGCGCAGGATGCGCGGGCGCTGCCGCACGCGCCGGGCCGGGCGTTGGCGCAATGCGCCGCTGCCCTGGCCGCCTATGCCGCCGGGCCGGGGGCGGAGCGCGATGCGGCGCAGCCGCACGCAAGGCCGGGGCGCATCACCGTCCCGGTGCTGCGCCATGCGGCGCGGGTGACGGTGGCGGTGGCTTTGGCCTATCTGCTGGTCGCCTGGTTGAACCTCACCTTCTCCTACTGGGCGACGATGGCGACGGTGATGGTGATGCAGCCTCTGGCCGAGGCGACCTGGCCGCGCAGCCTGGAGCGGATCCTGGGTAGTGTCGGCGGCGGCATGCTGGCGGCCTTGCTGCTGGCGGCCAGCCCCGCCAAGCCGGTGCTGCTGCTGATCATCTTTCCGCTGGCGGCGCTCACCATCGCCTTCAAGAGCGTGAACTATACCGTGTTCGTGCTGTTTCTCACCTCCCTCTTCGTGCTGGTGATCGAGATGGTGCAGCCGGGCAGCGGCGTGCCGGTGGCCCGGGCGGTGAATAACATCATCGGCGCGCTGGTCGGCGTGGCGGGGGTTCTCGTGCTGTGGCCGGAACGCCGGCCGGGCGGGGTGGCGGCGCTGCTGGCGGCGGCGGTGGAGGCCAATCTCACCTTCGCCGCCCAGGCGCTGGCGCATCCCGCCATGGGCCAGGATGCGGCCGGGCAGGAGCGGCGCGCCGCCGGGCTGGCCAGCTCCGCCGCCGAAACCGCCCTGGCGCGGATGCGGCTGGAAGGGCGCGGCCGGGCGGCCGGCTGGAGGCCGCCACGGCGCTGCTGGGCGCGTTGCGGAATGTCGCCGGGGCGGCGGCGGTGCGGGTGCTGGGTGCCGGCACGGCGGATGCGGCGCGCGCCGCCGCCTGCCGGGCGCTCGCCGCGTCCATCCTCGCCCGGTTGCGCGGCGAGGCGGCGCCCTTGCCGTCTTTGCCGCCCGGCAATGACGAGCTGTCAGCCGCGCTGGCGCGCCTTGCCGATGCGGCGGCGGGCCTGCCCGCGCGCGCTTAAGGCTTTTTTTACGCGGAAGATGTGCTAAGCCCCACGGCCATGCGTCAGTATCTGGAATTCGAAAAGCCGGTCGCGGAGCTCGAGAGCAAGATCGAGGAGCTGCGGCGGATGAGTGCGGCCCCCGGCGAGATCAACATCGCCGAAGAGGTCGCCAAGCTCTCCGCCAAGGCGGATGCGCAGCTCAAGGCCACCTACGCCAAGCTGACCCCCTGGCAGAAAGCGCAAGTCGCCCGCCATGCCGAGCGCCCGAAGGCACTGGCGGTGATTTCCGCGCTGATCGAGGAGTTCACCCCGCTGGCCGGCGACCGCGCCTTCGCGGATGACGCCGCCATCGTCGGCGGCATGGGCCGCTTCCGGGCCAGGCGGTGATGGTGATCGGCACCGAGAAGGGCACCGACACCGAAAGCCGCCTGAAGCATAATTTCGGCATGGCCAAGCCCGAGGGCTATCGCAAGGCCAAGCGGCTGATCGAGCTGGCCGGCAAGTTCAATTTGCCGATCCTCAGCTTCGTCGATACCTCCGGCGCCTTCCCCGGCATCGAGGCCGAGGCGCGCGGCCAGGCGGAAGCCATCGCCCGCTCCATCGAGGCCTGCCTGGACGCGCCGGTGCCGCTGGTGGCGACCATCATCGGCGAGGGCGGCTCCGGCGGCGCCATCGCGCTGGCGGCGGGCAATACGGTTCTGATGTATGAGCACGCGATCTATTCGGTGATCTCACCGGAAGGCTGCGCCTCCATCCTCTGGCGGGATTCCGCCCAGGCCGCCACCGCTGCCGAGGCGATGCGCATCACCGCGCAGGATTTGAAGAAGCTGGGGCTGATCGATGAGATCGTGCCGGAGCCGCTGGGCGGCGCGCATCGCGACCCCGCAGCGGCGCTGGTGACGCTGGGCGATGCGGTGGAGAAATCCCTGCTGGCGCTGCTGGGCCAGACCCCGGAGGCCTTGAAGGCCAAGCGCCGGGAGAAGTTTTTGGCGATGGGCAAGCAGGGGCTCTAGCCCCGGCATTCACGGGGCGCTCTCGCGAGATGCGCCGTTTTTATGGCGCCACGCGGCAAGGCATGGATCTAGCCATTGCTTCGATCCCGAGCGTCTCCGTATTTTCCCTGTTCCGTCAAGGGGTTCACTCGCCTTCGGCGACGCGCGGCAGAGCCGCGCGCCCTTGACGGAACAGGGAAAATACGAAGAAAATCAATGATCGAAGAATGGTGAGCCCTCAATGGAAGAGGCTCAGACCCGGCCCCAGCCCGCCCGCCCACTCAGCAGGCTGAACCACGCCGCCAGCCCCAAAGCCGCGCCGATGATGCCCTGGGTGCCGTTGTAATTCACCACCGCGGCGATGCCGAGGCCGATGGCCAGCCCGGCCAGCACGCGCTTGCCGGCGAAGAAGGCCGCCAAGCCGACGAGCAGCGCCGCCCAGCCGAAGGCGCCGTAATATTGCCCGCTCAGCACCCAGCCGCGCGGCACGCACCAGCCCGGCGCATTGCCGGCCGCGCAGATGCCGACGGTTGCACGTGGAACAATGGCCAACACGCGGAAGGCGAAGGTGCCGCCGCCGACCAGTATCGCCAGCGCCACACCGGCGACGTCACTGACGCCCCACTGCACTATCTTGCGCATAAACCCCCTCCTTGCCGGTTGCTCTAACCGCCCCGGCGCCCTATTGCTGCGGCGCGTCAGTTTAACCAAAGGCCCATGACAGTCCATAGCCCCAAGGGAAGCCCAAGAGCTTCCAGGACATCATCCTGACCCTGCACGCCTTCTGGGCGAAGCAGGGATGTGTGATTTTGCAGCCTTATGATGTTGAGATGGGGGCGGGCACGTTCCATCCCGCCACCACGCTGCGCGCGCTGGGCCCGAAGCCCTGGAAGGCGGCCTATGTGCAGCCCTCGCGCCGGCCCTCGGACGGGCGCTATGGCGAGAACCCGAACCGGTTGCAGCATTATTATCAATATCAGGCGCTGCTGAAGCCGAGCCCGGACAATATCCAGCAGCTGCTGCTGGAAAGCTACGACGCCATCGGCATCGACCGGCGCAAGCATGATATCCGTTTCGTCGAGGATGACTGGGAGAGCCCGACATTGGGCGCCTGGGGCCTGGGCTGGGAGGTCTGGTGCGACGGCATGGAGGTGACGCAGTTCACTTATTTCCAGCAGGTCGGCGGCATTGCCTGCGTCTCGCCCTCCTCCGAGATCACGTACGGGCTGGAGCGGCTGGCGATGTATGTGCAGGGCGTGGAGAATGTCTACGAGCTGGATTTCAACGGCCAGGGTGTGTCCTACGGCGACGTGTTCCTGCGCGCCGAGCGTGACTATTCGAAGCATAATTTCGAGCTGGCCAATACCGACATGCTGGCACGGCATTTCGAGGATGCCGAGCGCGAATGCATGGCGCTGGTCGAGGGCATGGTCGCGCAGCCGGCCTATGATCAATGCATCAAGGCCAGCCATCTGTTCAACCTGCTGGATGCAAGGGGCGTGATCTCGGTGGCCGAGCGCGCCGCCTATATCGCGCGGGTGCGCAATCTGGCGAAGGCCTGCGCTGAAATCTGGCTTTCCGGTGAGTCCAATGGCTGAATTTTTTCTGGAACTCTTCTCCGAGGAAATCCCCGCCCGCATGCAGAAGGCGGCGAGCGAGGCGCTGGAGGCGATCTGCGCCCAGGCGCTGAAGCCGCTCTCGATTACGGTGCGCCAGGCTTATTACGGGCCGCGCCGCATCGCGCTTGCCGCCGAGATCGCCACCGAGGTTGCCGCCAGCTCGGTTTCCGAGCGCGGGCCGCGCGCCAGCGCGCCGGAGCAGGCTCTGGCCGGCTTCCTGCGCAAGCATGGGGCGGTGAAGGAGGATCTGGTCCAGGAGGGCGAGTTCTGGGTGCTGAACAAGCAGAGCCCGGCGCAGCCAGCGGCGGATTATATCGCCGGCGTGCTGCCGGAGCTGCTGGCGAAGTTGCCCTGGCCGAAATCCATGCGCTGGGGCTCGGGCGGGGAGTTCACCTGGGTGCGCCCGCTGCGCCGGGTGATCTGCCTGCTGGATGGCGCGGTGGTGCCGTTCAAGCTCGGGCCGGTGGAGAGCGGTAACCTCACCGAAGGCCACCGCGTGCACGGGCCGGGGCCGTTTGAGGTCTCCTCGGCCGCGGTGTGGGAGGAGAAACTGCGAGAGCATCATGTCATCGCCAACCCGGCCGAGCGCCGGGCGCGGGTGGCGGAGGGTATTGCGGAGGTTGCCGCGACGCTGGGCCTCAGCGTTGCCCCGGATGAGGGGCTGCTGGATGAGGTGACCGGGCTGGCCGAGTGGCCGGTGCCGCTGATCGGGCAGATCGACAAGGAATTCATGGAGTTGCCGCCGGAAGTGCGGGAGCTTTCGATGAAGATTAACCAGAAGTATTTTGCGCTGCGGGATGAAACCGGCGCCCCGGCCCCGTATTTCGCCTTTGTGGCAAATTTGGCGGCGGATGATGAGGGCAAGGCGATTATCGCGGGCAATGAGCGCGTGCTGCGCGCCCGCCTGTCCGATGCGCGGCATTTTTGGGCGCTGGATCTGAAAACCCCGCTCGATAGCCTGCTGCCGAAGCTGGAGAAGATCACCTTCCACGCCAAGATCGGCACCCAGCGCCAGCGCGCGGACCGGATCGCGGATCTGGCCGAGGAAATCGCCAAACTATTGCAAGCCAATAGCGAGAAAGCGAATTGGGCGAGATTGGCGGGCTTGTGGTGTAAGGCTGATCTCGTTACCGGTATGGTGGGCGAATTTCCTGAACTACAGGGAATCATGGGCGGTTATTATGTTGTCCGCCAGCATCCCGCCCAAGAGACAGCCGCTGCGATCGGCCAAGCGATATCTACCCATTACCAGCCGAAAGGCCCATCCGATGCGGTGCCCACTGGCATCGTCGCGGTGTCGGTGGCGCTGGCGGATAAGCTGGATACGCTGCGGGAATTCTTCGCCGTGGGCGAGAAGCCGACCGGCTCGGGCGATCCGTTCGCGCTGCGCCGGGCGGCGCTGGGTGTCATCCGCATCGTGTTGGAGAATAAGCTCCGGCTGAAGCTGCTGCCGCTTCTGGGCACGGCGCGAGGCGAGCTGTTTAGCTTCATCATCGAACGGCTGCGGGTGAAGCTGCGCGGCGAGGGCAAGCGGTTCGACGTGCTGGATGCTGTTCTTGCCGCCGGTGAGGATGACGATCTGGTGCGGCTGATGAAGCGCGTTGAGGCGCTCTCCATTATGCTCGACAGCGAGGACGGCAAGAACCTCGTCGCCGCCTATAAGCGCGCGGCGAATATCCTGCGCATCGAAAATGCCAAGGACGGCCCGCATGACGGGGCGCCCGAGGCCAAGCTGTTCCAGCAGCAGGACGAAACCAATCTGCTCGATGCGCTGGTGATCGAGACGCTAGCAGCGTCCATCGCGCAAGAAGAATACGAAACGGCAATGACGAAACTGGCGGCCATCCGGCCTGCCATCGACGCTTTTTTCGAAAACGTTACGGTCAACGCGGAATCGCCTGATTTGCGCCGCAATCGTTTGCGATTGCTCGCGCGCTTCACCGGCGCGGTCAACCAAGTGGCTGATTTTTCTCGGATTGAAGGGTGAGGAGACCAGGTAATGACGAAATGGGTTTATAATTTCGGCGCTGGCGTGAATGACGGCAACGCTTCGCTCCGCAACCTTCTGGGCGGCAAGGGGGCGAACCTGGCCGAGATGGCAAGCATCGATCTGCCGGTGCCGCCGGGCTTCACCATCACCACCGAAGTCTGCACCGCCTATTACGAGAATGACCGCAACTATCCCGCCGATTTGAAGGCGCAGGTGGATGCCGCGCTGGCCCGCATCGAGCAGGCGGTGGAGCGCAAATTCGGCGACAAGGACAAGCCGCTGCTGGTCTCCGTGCGCTCGGGCGCGCGCGTCTCCATGCCGGGCATGATGGATACCGTGCTCAATCTCGGCCTGAATGACGACACCGTGCTCGGCCTGGCGAAAGCCTCCGGGGATGAGCGTTTCGCCTGGGACAGCTACCGCCGCTTCATCCAGATGTACGGCTCCGTCGTGCTCAATGTCGATCATCACCGCTTCGAGGAAATCATCGAGCAGGTGAAGCTGGATGCCGACGTGACCGAGGACACCGCGCTGACCCCGGCCCATTGGCAGGACGTGGTCGAGGGCTACAAGAAGATGGTGCAGGAAGAGCTGGACCGGCCCTTCCCGCAGGACCCGCAGGACCAGCTCTGGGGGGCGATCACCGCGGTGTTCGGCTCCTGGATGAACCCGCGCGCCAATGTCTATCGCCGCCTGCACGACATCCCGGCCGATTGGGCACGGCGGTGAATGTCCAGGCCATGGTGTTCGGCAATATGGGCAATGACTGCGCCACCGGCGTCTGCTTCACCCGCGACCCCTCCACCGGCCTCAATGAATTCTATGGCGAGTATCTGGTGAATGCGCAGGGCGAGGACGTGGTGGCGGGCATCCGCACCCCGCGCCCGCTCTCCAACGCCTATGCCAAGCCGGGCGAGGTCTCCATGGAGGACGCGCTCCCCGAGGCCTATAAGGAGCTGCATAAGGTCCGCGAAATCCTTGAGAAACACTACAAGGATATGCAGGACATCGAGTTCACCGTGCAGCAGAACAAGCTCTATATGCTGCAGACCCGCGCGGGCAAGCGCTCCGCCGCGGCGTCCCTGCGCATCGCCGTGGAAATGGCGAATGAAGGGCTGATCGACAAGAATACCGCGATCATGCGCGTGAACCCCTCGGCGCTGGACCAGCTGCTGCACCCCACGCTGGACCCGAAGGCGGAGAAGACCATCTTCTCCAAGGGCCTGCCGGCCTCCCCGGGTGCGGCTTCGGGCGCGGTCGTGTTCTCCGCCGATGAGGCCGAGCTGCGCGCGCAGAAGGGTGAATCGGTGGTGCTGGTGCGCATCGAGACCAGCCCGGAAGATATTCACGGCATGCACGCCGCCCAGGGCATTCTCACCACCCGCGGCGGCATGACCAGCCACGCCGCCGTGGTGGCGCGCGGCATGGGCCGGCCCTGCGTGGCCGGTGCCGGCGGCATCTCGGTCGATTACGGCGCGCAGACCCTCTCCGCCAATGGCGTGGTGCTGCGCGCGGGCGATATCATCACCATCGATGGCTCCACCGGCGAGGTTTATGCCGGCGCGATGAAGATGATCGAGCCGCAGCTCTCCGGCGATTTCGGCACGCTGATGGAGTGGGCCGACCAGGCCCGCCGCCTGAAGGTGCGCACCAACGCGGAAACCCCGCTGGATGCCGAGACCGCCCGCAAGTTCGGCGCCGAGGGCATCGGGCTGTGCCGCACCGAGCATATGTTCTTCGACCCGGCGCGCATCGGCGCCGTGCGCCAGATGATCCTGGCCAAGGACGAAGCTGGCCGGCGCGCTGCCCTTGCGAAGCTGCTGCCCTTCCAGCGCGAGGATTTCGTCTCGCTGTTCAAGATCATGGAAGGTCTGCCGGTCACCATCCGCCTGCTCGACCCGCCTTTGCATGAATTCCTGCCGCATGGCGAGGCGGAGATGCAGGAGGTGGCGGATGCGCTGGGGGTCGATATCGCGGTGATCCGCGCGCGTGGCGAGGAGCTGTCCGAAGCCAACCCGATGCTCGGCCATCGCGGTTGCCGCCTGGGTGTGACCTATCCGGAAATCTACGAGATGCAGGCCCGGGCCATTTTCGAGGCGGCGGTGGAGGTGGCGAAGACCGCCAACGCCCCGGTGCCGGAGATCATGATCCCGCTGGTCGGCACCAAGAAGGAGCTGGATATCACCCGCGCCCAGGTGGAGGCCACCGCCAAGGCGGTGTTCGCGGAAACCGGCAAGACCATCGAATATTCGGTGGGCACGATGATCGAGCTGCCGCGCGCGGCGCTGATCGCCGACCAGATCGCCGAGGCGGCGGACTTCTTCTCTTTTGGCACCAACGATCTGACCCAGACCGTGTTCGGCCTCTCGCGTGACGATGCCGGCAAGTTCCTGCCCTTCTATGTTGAGAAGGGCATCCTGCCGAAGGATCCGTTCGTCTCCATCGATGTCGATGGCGTGGGCGGACTGGTGAAGATCGCCGCCGAGAAGGGCCGGGGCAAGAAGGCCGGGCTGAAGCTGGGCATCTGCGGCGAGCATGGCGGCGATCCGGCCTCCATCTCCTTCTGCGAGAGCGTCGGGCTGGATTATGTCTCCTGCTCGCCCTACCGCGTGCCGGTGGCCCGTCTGGCCGCCGCCCAGGCGGCGATCGAGGTCAAGGAGACCCATTTCCGCGACAAATAAGCGCGGAAACTCTTTCAACGAAAAAGGCCGGGAGCGATCCCGGCCTTTTTTACGCGGTTATGGCGAGGCCTTGCCGTCCAGCTCCGGCACATGGCAGCCCGGCTCCACCTTGCCGGTGAATTTTGGCCAGACCTGCGTCTCGCCCAGCACCGGCACGCCGATATAGCCATGCAGATCCAGATTGCCCTTGGCGTCGAACTTCACCATGGTACGATAGACATTGCCGTTGCGCGGGTCCTGCAGCACGCCTTTCCAGCGCGGGGTGCCGTCATCGGTCTTGCCGTCCGGGGCGACGCGCAGCATCAGGAAGCCGCATTGCGGCTGGCCGCGCCAGTCGGTCGGCATCGCATCGCCCGGATGGTCGAGCGCGATGCCGGCCATGAAACCGCAGAGATCATCGCCGCATTGCGAGATTTCCAGCACGATCTCGTGGCCGGAGGAGACCCAGTAGCCAGGGGTGAAGTCCGAAGCTGCGGCGGGCAGGGCGCTGCCGGCCAGCATTGCGCCAGCCAGCAGCATCCCACGACAGAAAGAAAGACAGAAAGAAAAAGCTCCCAGACGGTGCCCTTGTTGAGGCTTGCCGACAGGAACTTTCTAACAAATCCGGCCGTGTCAGGAATAGTGTTTCCTCGCCAAGGCGCTGTCATTTTTGATACCTGTTGCAAGAAAGCTGCATTGGTCAGAAAGGGTTTCAAAAACTATCCTTCGCCGCGCGCAATTTCGCGAAGCTTTCCTCGTCCGGGGCGCGCAGGAACGGGTTGGTGGCGCGCTCCTGGCCCAATTTCACCGGCAGGGTGGGCTTGCCCGCCGCGCGCAGCGCCTGCACCTCGGCGGCGCGGGCCTGCAGCGCCGCATTGCCAGGCTCCACGCTCAGCGCGAATTTGGCGTTGGAGGCGGTATATTCATGCCCGGCGCAGACCAGCGTGTCGTCCGGCAGGTCGCCATATTTGGCGATGGCGTTGAACATCTGCGCCGGCGTGCCCTCGAACAGCCGGCCGCATCCCAGGCTGAACAGCGTGTCGCCCGGCAGCAGGATGCCGCCATCGGCGATATAGTAGGAGATATGGCCCAGCGTATGGCCGGGGGTTTCGATCACCCGCAGCCTGGCGCTGCCGAATTCCACCAGCGAGCCTTCATGCACGGAAATATCCAGCTTCGGCAGGCGCTGCGCGTCCGCGCCATTACCGACCACCTGCGGGCGGTAGGCCGCCACCAGTTCCGCGACGCCGCCGATATGGTCGTCATGATGGTGGGTGAGGAAGATGTAATCCAGCCGCTTGCCCAGCGCCTCCAGCGCGGCGACGGCCGGGGCGGCCTCTGCCGGATCGACGATGCCGGTCTTGCCGGAGACACTATCGACCAGCAGCCAGGCATAATTGTCGGACAGCATGGGAATGGCTTGCGCCGTGACGGTCATCGCTCTCGCTCCTTCGCGTTACGTGGTTATATAGGGGCAATGGCGATCGATGCACGAGATGCGGCCGGATTTTACGCAACCGCGCTGGGCCGGCATGTGGCCCTGTTGCTGCGCCAGAAGCTGGCGCGGCTCTGGCCGCGCATGGAGGGGCTGTCGGTTCTGGGCATTGGCCATGCCGGGCCGTGTTTGCATCCCTGGCGGGAGGCGGCGCGCTGCATCGCGCTCTCGCCCAACCATATGGGGGCCGCGCCTTGGCCGGCGGGGCTGGCCAATCTCTCCTGCATGGCCGAGGCGGAGGCGCTGCCCTTTGCGGATCTCAGCTTCGACCGGATTTTGCTGATCCACGGGCTGGAGCAGGCGGAAAACGCCCGGCGGACGCTGCGCGAGGCCTGGCGGGTGCTGAAGGATGATGGGCGGATGATCGTGGTGGCGCCCAACCGGCGCGGGCTCTGGGCCTATGCGGAGAGCACGCCCTTCGGCCATGGCCAGCCTTATTCCGAGGGCCAGCTGGCGCGGCTGCTCACCGGGCTGTTCTTCCAGGTGGAGGCGCAGACCACCGCCCTCTACACCCCGCCGCTGCTGCCGGCCCCGCTCCGGCGGGTGGCCGGGCTGCTGGAAAAGGCGGGCCCGGTGCTGGCGCCGCAATTTGCCGGGCTGACGCTGGCGGAGGTGAGCAAAAATCTGCATGGCGTGCTGCCGGCCGGGCGGATGGCGACGGCGCGGCGGGTGCTGGCCAATGCCGGGTTTTCGCGGGCGGGTTAAGGCGCGGCGGGTTTCGGTGGCGGCCCCAGCAGCATTTCGCCGGGGGGCAGGTCCAGCCTCATGCTCTGGCGCCGGTAGGAGAGGGCGATGCCTTCCTCGGCGAAACGCTTCTGCACCCGGGCATTGAATTCGCGCCGCACCGCCCAGTGCTGGCCCGGCCCGGTGCGGATCTGCCCGGTGAAGACCAGCCCCAGCTCGCCGAAACTATCCAGCCCGAACAGCTGCAGATCGTCGCGCATCATCGCCCCCAGGCGGCCTCGGCCCGCATCTTCGCCCCGATCTCCTTCAGCAAGGCGCTGACCCGCTCGATATCCTCGTCATAGGAGACCATGACCGAGATCTGCGCGTAGGAGAAATCCCGGGTCTGGTTGGTGACGGTGGTGACCGAGGAGAAGGGGATGATATTGACCGAGCCATCGCCGCCGCGCAGCCGGATGGTGCGCAGCGAAAGCCGCTCCACCGTGCCGGACATGCCGCCGAGTGTCACCACATCGCCCACCTGCATCGCATCCTCGAACAGCAGGAACAGCCCGGTGATGATGTCCTGCACCAGCTTCTGGCTGCCGAAGCCGACCGCGATGCCGACCACGGAGGAGACCGCCAGCAAGCCCGTGGTGTTCACCCCGATGCGCGAGAGACAGATGATCAGCGCCACCAGCACCAGCACGATGCCGATGGCGGCGCGCAGCATCGGCAGCAGCGTGCGCAGGCGCGAGGCCTGGCGGGTCTTGCCGGCGTTGTTCAGCCGCTCGATCCGCGCATCGAGCTGGTAATTGATCGCCTCCCACAGCACGATGGCGATGGCGACGGTGACCAGCACGCTGAACCCGGCGGAGAGCAAGGCGCGGCTGATATTGTTGGTCAGCAGCCAGCCGAACGCATCCACCCCCAGCCCTGCAGCACCAGCACCAGCACCAGCATGGCGATGACGAAGCGCACGACGAGGCGGATCAGCGGATTATAGGTACGCGCCCGGCCGAGCACGGCGCTGCGGCGGGCGGCGCTGTCCTCATCCGGGAAAATCCGCGCCAGGGCGCGATTGCTGCCCACCCAGGCAAGCCGCCCCAGCACCAAAGCGATGAACACCACCAGCAAGGCCCGCAGCAGCACCACCAGCGCATTCTGCACCCCGCCCGCCCAGGCGACCCAGAGGGCGAGCACATAGAACAGCGCGAAAATATACCAGACCTTGGAAAAGCGCCGCCGCATGCCGGCGAAATAGCTGTCACTCCCGGGCTTGCCGGCGATCCAGCGGCTGATCACGCGCCGGCTCCGCCAGATCGCGAAGGCGACCTCCAGATGCACGACCAGCGCCGCCAGCCGCAGCAGCGCCCCGGCGCCATCCTTGGGCAGGAACAGGATCTCGGCCACCGAGATGATGCAGAAGGCGACGAAGATGGTGATGATCAGCAGCATCGCCCGGCGCATCAGCCATTTCGCATGGGTACTGGCCAGATGCGCCAGCCGCAGGCTGGGGGCGTTGGGCGAAAAGAGCAGCCGCAGCACCTCCTGGGTCAGCCGTGCCGCCAGATAGGCGTTGACGATGCCCACCACCGCCAGATGCGCCGGCCGCCGGGCGATGAGGCCGGAATTGAGGATGAGCTGTTCGGTGATGCCGAAGGCGGCGATCGGCAGCAGCATCAGCAGGAATTTCAGCAGCGCGAAGCCGAAGCGCCGGCTCCAGGCGCGCAGGCTGGTGCGCCGGGGCGGGCGCTGCTCGCTCTCGCCCTCCTCCGCGCTGGCGAGACCGTCCAGATCCGGTGTCGGCAGATATTCGTTGCGGCGGGGCACCGCCTGGCGGGCGCAAAGTGCGGCGGCGCCGCGCAGTGCTAGCACCAGCAGCACATCCAGCGCCATGCCCGGCACCACCGCGATGGCCAGCGCCATCCCGATGGCCAGCGCATCCGCCCGGCGCTGCGGCGCATTGGCAAAGCCCGCCAGCCAGTGCCAGACCGGCGTCAGCCGGGTGGATCGATGCAGCGCATCGGTAAAATCATCGAAGGTGCGCGTGGCTTCGTGGCCCAGCACGCTGGTCAGCGCGAAGCCGATCTCACTGGTGCCGAACGGCGCCGGCGCGGGGCTCTGGCCGGCCGCGCCGGCGCTGGCATCCGCCCCGGTGAGGGCGGCCAGCGGCGAGCCGGGGATGATCGCCGGCGCGCTCTTGGCCGGCGCCGCCGGGGCGCTGGCGGCGGCTGGCGCCGGCGCGGCGGCGGGCGTGTTGGCGCGGCCAAGCCCCGGCACCAGCAAGACCAGAAACAGGAACGTCAACAATAAGCGCATGAACCAAGCCTGTAAGCCGAAACGGGGGACGTCAACCGGGAGATAGGCAAATCCGTCAGTCATCGTATAGTGGCGCCATGCGGGGGATCATACTGGTCTTGTTGGGGTTGGATATGCTGGCGGTGGTGGGCGTGATGCTCGCCGGCGTGCTGGGCATGGCCGACAAAACCCGCGACCCGCGCCGCGCCAATCTGCTGATGCGCTGGCGCGTGGGGCTGCAAGGGCTGGCGATCCTGCTCGTCGTGATTTTGATGGTCAGCTGATGCCGCGTTTTGCCTTTTCCCAGATCGACGTGTTCACCGCCCGCCCGGCTATGGCAACCCGCTGGCGCTGGTGCATGGCGCCGATGGGCTGAGCGGCGAGGAGATGCAGCATTTCGCGCATTGGACCAATCTCAGCGAAACCGCCTTCCTGCAGCCGCCCACGGCGCCGGAGGCCGACTACCAGGTGCGGATTTTCACCCCGAAATCCGAGCTGCCCTTCGCCGGCCATCCGACCTTGGGCAGCTGCCATGGCTGGCTGGCCGCCGGCGGGGTGCCGAAGGGCGACTTCATCGTGCAGCAATGCCAGGCCGGGCTGGTGAAACTCCGCCGCGACGGGCAGCGTTTGGCCTTCGCCGCGCCGCCAGCCGCGCAGTCGGACATCGCGCCGGCGCTGAAATCGCGCATCGCCGCGGTGTTGGGCATTGCGGCGGCGGAGATTCTCGCCACGCGCCAGCTCTCCGCCACCCGCCCCGGCTGGACCGGCGTGCTGCTGAAGGACCGCGCCGCCGTGTTGGCGCTGCGGCCGGATTTTGTGGCCCTCGGCGAGTTGGAGCTGGGCGTTGTTGCGCCGCACGGCGCGGACGGGGTGGATTTCGAGGTGCGCGGCTTTGTCAATGATGTCGGCGGGGAGGACCCGGTGACCGGCAGCCTGAATGCCGGGCTGGCGCGCTGGCTGATCGGTGCGGGGATTGCCCTTCGCGCTATGTCGCCGCGCAGGGCACCGCTCTGGGCCGCGCCGGGCGGGTGCATGTGGCGCATGAGGACGGCGAATTCTGGATTGGCGGGGAGAGCGTGGAGGTGATCTCCGGCACGCTCGTCCTCTGAGCCATGCCGGGTGATCTGTTCCCCGAAACCCTGGCCCATCCGGGCCTGACCATCCTGCCGGGCTTCGCGGGCGAGGCCGCGCCCGCGCTGATGGCGGCGGTGCGGGAGATCGCCGCCCACGCCCCCTTCCGGCGCATGAAAACCCCCGGCGGCAAGGAGATGAGTGCCGCCATGACCAATTGCGGCGCCGTGGGCTGGGTGAGCGACGCCAAAGGCTATCGCTACCAGGCGAGCGACCCCTATACCGGCCTGCCTTGGCCGATGATGCCGGTGATTTTCCGTGATCTGGCCCAGCGCGCGGCGCAAGCCGGCGGGTTCGCGGGTTTGCGCCGGACGTGGCGCTGATCAACCGCTACGAGCCGGGCGCCAAAATGTCCCTGCACCAGGATGTCGACGAGCAGGATTTTTCCGCGCCGATCGTCTCGGTCTCGCTGGGGTTGCCCGCGATGTTTTTATGGGGCGGGGCGAAGCGGACGGACAAGGCGGCGCGGATTGCGCTTGCCAGTGGTGACGTGCTGGTGTGGGGCGGGCCGGCGCGGAGGCATTTTCACGGGATTGCGCCGGTGAAGGCGGGGACGCATCCGCTGACGGGGGCGGCGCGGGTGAATTTGACGTTTCGACTGGCGATGTAGGGGGCGGTCTGAATTAAAGGGAAGTGCAGCCCGGTTTTCATTGGTGAGCATTTGCCGTCTTCGAAAAGTAATAGATGTTTCGCGTTGCGGTTGTTCTATATGAAATAGAATAAGTATCATCGTCACATACGATTCAAAGATAACGAGAGGGCGGCATGGCAGCACTGACGCTGAGCGAGATAAGGCAGCTTGTGAGTAAAAATAACCGCTCAAATATTTTGTCAGACGAGTTCATTATTTGTCAGATTTGGAAAGAGTGCGGGTTTCGACCGAGACGGAATGAAGAAGGCTCTTCCGCTACCGGCATGATGCAAATGACCAAGGCCGCGATCAAAGATGTGAATGCTAGTCTAGGACAACACGCAAAACATTACACAGAGCAAGACATGTCCGACAACGCGCTGAATATCCAATGTGGAACACTTTATCTCGACATCCGTATCAAGCGGGCGGGGAACGACATCAAGGCAGGCGTGAATGGATACGGAACTGGCAATGGCTATGTGGATAATATTCTGGCCTGTGAAGCCTGCCTGAAAAAGGCTACAGGGGGGATCAATTGTTTGGTCCAAATTCACCCATGATTCGTGGTATTGTGATCAGCGCTTTCATTCTCTGCGCCATGCCAGCCATGGCGGCTACTGGGTGGGGCAGTTTAAGCAATTGGATCGGCCATTATCCGGATGAAAAGCTGGGGCCGGCAGGCGCGCAGTTGCTGGGTGTTCCGGCCATTCATTCCACGCTGCGGCATGTTTTGCCCGCCGCCGATTTTCAGGCGCTAAGCAACAGGTACAAACTGGCGGACCAAGTTTCGCAGGTAGGGCACTACATCCTCGTGGATTACTGCACAGCACATGATTGCGGGGCCAGCAATGTGACCATCGTGCTGGATCAGACCAGCGCCAATCTTTGGGTCGCTTTTTTCGATTCCAAAGGTTCCTCGGTTTCCACACGCTGGTATGGTACCGTGGATTATGCCGACCTGCCAGCGAACGTGCAGAATGCCGTCATAGCCGTGCATCGCCCAGCCAATTGATGGTTTGCAATAAAAACGGGGCCTTTCGGCCCCGTTTCCATCTCACTCCGCAGCCACGATAGACGGCAGCTTGTAGCCCCGCGGCCGGTAGAACAGGATCCCCAGCGCCAGCCCGCCAATGCCGACGACCTTGACGATCATGTTGAAGGTCGTGATCGCGTAAAATCCAAGCCCGATCAGCGCAATCGCCGACAGCGCCGGGAAGATCACATATTGTACGAAGGTGAAGCCGCTGCTCTTGCGATACACCCAGGCGCAGACCAGCCCGGCCAGGCCGTAATAATAGCAGACCTGCACCGCGATGGCGGCGACCGAGTCGTTCAAAATCGTGGACACCGAGGGCAGGAAGCTGGAAATCACGATCAGCACCAGCCCGACGATCAGCAGCATATACATGGTGCGCACCGGGGTGATGGTTTTCTCGTGCACCTGGCCGAAATAACCCGGCAGCGCGCGGTCGCGGCCCATGGCGAACAGGGTGCGGGAGAATTGCAGCATCGTCGTCTCCAGCGTGGCGACGGAGGAGAGGATCAGCACCAAAGCCGCGCCATACCCGCCCACCTTGCCAAGCCCGGCGGCGACGGCGACGTGATAGATCAGATTATCGGAAAAGCCAGAGGCATCCTTGAGGGAAAACATCATCAGCGCCGCCACGGTGAAGGCGACGAAGGAGGCGATGGTGGCGAAGATGGAGAGAAACCCGCCGCGCCCGGCGAGGTTCTGCTCCTGGCCCTTGGTTTCCTCGGCCAGATTCGCCGTCACGTCCCAGCCCCAATACAGGAACACCACGCTGAGCGAGGAGGCGGCGAAGCTGCCGGCCGGGTAGTTGAAGCCGAACCAGGACCAGGAGAAGGGCGAAACCGAGCCATGCAGCCCGCTATGGATGAAGGCGGCGACGCAAATGATGGCAAGGATGCCAAGCTCGATCCCGCTCATCACCATCTGGATCTTGCTGGTCAGCTCGATGCCGGTGATCAGCACCAGCCCGATGACGATGAACCAGACCGCGCCGATGCCGGTGGTGAGCAGAACATTGCTGGCCAGATCAGGGTCGATGAGCTGCAGCGTGGCAGTGCCCAGCGGCACCGAGCCGGTGACCATGAACACCAAAGCCGCGATCAGCAGCGCCCAGCCGGAGAAATAGCCGAAAAATCCACCGAACACGGATTTCGTCCATTCATAGGCCGCGCCCGCATTCGGCATTTTATGCGTCAGCCCCTTATAGGCGACGGCGATGCCCAGCATCGGCACCGCGAAGATCAGCAGCGCGTTGGGTGAGACGCTGCCCGCCGTGGCGAGCAGCCCGGCAATGGCGACGGCGATGGAAAAGCCCGGCGCGGAGCCGGCCACGCCCATGATGATCGATTCGAAAAACGATAACGAATCCGCTTTGAGTTTCGTGCTCATGCTGCTTCCTCCCCGTAGGGAATGAGGGTTGTTTTGGAATAGTATCAAAGGCGTTTAGGCAAAGCCAAGCACCGTTTGCGGCCAAACGGTGGTAGACAGAAAACAGCAGCTTTAGCGTGGGGCCGGCTGCTGCTGGGTGATGCAGTGGATGTTGCCGCCGCCGAGCAGGATTTCGCGTGCCGGGATCATCACGATCTCGCGCTCGGGAAACAGCCTGGCCAGAACGGCGCGCGCCGCCTCGTCCGTTTCCACACCGAAGGCGGGCGCGACGATGGCGCCGTTGGCGATGTAGAAATTCACGTAGGAGGCGGCGAGCCGCTCACCGGCGCGCCGGTTCATGCCCGAGGCGGTGGCATCCACCCCGTCCGCCTCCTCCTGGGTATAGAACATCGGCGTCGGCATCGGGATTTTTTCGATCACCAGCGCCCGGCCTTTGGCATCGCGCGCCCCTTGCAGCGCGGCCTCGGCGGCGCGGCTGACGGCGTAATGCGCATCCGCCGGATCATCGCACCAGCTCAGCAGCACCACGCCCGGCTTCACGAAACAGACGAGATTATCCACATGCCCGTCGGTCTCGTCATGCGGCACGCCTTCGGCGATCCAGATGACATGGCTGACGCCGAGATAATCCTTCAGCATCCGCTCCATATCCTGGCGGGTGATGTTGGGGTTGCGGTTCTCATTGAGCACGCATTGCTCAACGCAGAGAACCGTGCCCTCGCCATCCACATGCAGCGCTCCGCCCTCGATCACCAGAGGCGCGCGGAACGCGGTGGCGCGCTCAAGCCCCAGCATCTTGGACGCGATGGCATCGTCCTTGTCCCAGGGGAAATACAGCCCGCCCCAGCTTTTGAACGGCCAATCCACCCCGCCCAGCTTTCCATCCGGGCCGAGCAGGAAGGTGCAGGCAATGTCACGCGCCCAGGCATCGTTGCTGCTCATCTCCACCACCCGCACCGCCGGCGGCAGGCTGGCGCGGGCGTTTTCGTACTGGGCGTGGCTGACCAGCATCGTCACCGGCTCGAACCGGGCGATGGCGCTGGCGACAGCGACAAAGGCTTTCTGCGCCGGCTTCGCACCCAGGCGCCAATTATCCGGCCGCTCCGGCCAGATCATCCAGCACCCGTCATGCGCCGCCCATTCGGCCGGCATGGCAAAGCCGGCCTCACGCGGGGTGATCACATCGTTCATGGCACCCTCAGGCGTTTTTCAGATAGGCGTCATATTCCACATCGGAGATCCGCTTGCGCAGCTCGCTGATCTCCTGGCGCTTGGTGGCGGTGTAATAGCGCTGGAACTCCGCCCGAAAATATCGCCCATCGCCGCGGAGGCGCCGAATTTATCCACGGCCCCTGACCAGGCGATGGGCAAGGGCGGCGCCAGGGGGCTGCGGATGGTGCCATGGGTCTCCGGCCCTGGATCCATCCGCCCTTCCAGCCCGGCGAGCGCGGTGCCGAGCAGCGAGGCGAAGGAGAGATAGGGGTTGCAATCCGCCCCGGCGACGCGATGCTCGATGCGCGAGGCGGCCGGGTCGGCGGTGATCACGCGCACCGAGGCCATGCGGTTATCATGCCCCCAATCGCCATAGGTCGGCGCATGCACGCCGGGCGCGAAGCGGCGATAGGAATTGGCATGCGGGCCAGGGTCAGCATCGTATCCGGCATGTTGTGGATGATGCCGCCCAGCGCGTGATACAGCTCCGGTGCGGCGCGCTCCGGCGTGCCGACGAAGATGTTCTTGCCGGCATTGTCGAGGATCGACATATGCACATGCATGCCCGAGCCGGCCCATTGCCCGTAGGGCTTGGCCATGAAGGTGGCGGTGAGGCCGTGCTTGCGCGCCACCTGCTTGATGGTGCGCTTGAACAAGGTGGCGCCGTCGGCCAGGCGCATCGCGTCGGTCGAGTATTTCAGCGTCACCTCGAACTGGCCGGGGCCGGATTCGGAGACGAGGGTTTCCAGGATGATGTCCTGCGCTTTCGCGCAGGCCATCATTTCACGCAGGATGGTCTCGTAATCATGCACTTCGCCGAGCCCGACAGCGTCGATCTGCCAGCCGCGCCAGCCGCTCTCATCGGCGCCGCGCGGGGCGATCTTCATGCCGTTCTGGCGGGAATCGACCAGATAGAATTCCAGCTCCACGCCCAGAGCCGGGGTCAGCCCGGCCTTGGCGTAGCGGGCGAGCACCCGTTCCAGCGCGCCGCGCGGGTCCAGGTAATAGAGGCTGCCATCCTCCTCGCGCATGGTCAGCAGCGCCTGGGCGACATTGCCCTCCGCCCAGCCCATGCGGGTGATGGAATGCGGCACCGCCACGCAGAGCCCGTCCGGATCCCCGGTATCATAGGCGATGCCGCCCTCGACGATGTCGCGGCCCCAGATATCCAGCAGGTACGCCGAGCGCGGAATCGCGATGCCGGTGCCGAGCAGGGATTTCGCCTTGTCGCGCTGCAGCCATTTGCCGCGCGGCACGCCGTTCACATCGATGATGAAGGCTTCGATGTAGTCGGCGCCGGAGAGCAGGGAGAGCTTGGCTTCAAGCTCCGGGTTGGCGAGCATGTTCATTGCGCAACCTCGCTGCGCACATCGGCGTAGGTCTTCTCGAAGGCGATCTTCGCCATCGCCGCGAACTGCTCGATCTCGGCATCGCTGATGATCAGCGGCGGCGAGAACAGCATGGTGTCGCGGGTGGCGCGCATCATCAGCCCGGCCTTGATCGAATGATCCCGGCAGATCACGCCGACGCGGCCATTTTTCTCGAAGCTCTTGCGGGTGCGCTTATCGGCGGTCAGCTCGATCGCGCCGATCAGCCCGACGCCGCGGATCTCGCCGATAATCGGCAGATCGCCGATGGCCTCGGTGAGTTTTTCACGCAGCAGCGCGCCCTTGCGGGTGGCCTCGGCGACGAGATTTTCGTTTTCGATGAGTTCGAGATTCTTCAGCGCCACAGCGCAGGAGACCGGATGGCCGGAATAGGTGAAGCCGTGATAATATTCGCCCGCCTCATTCACCAGCACATCCGCGACGCGCCGGTTCATCAGCAAGGCGGAGAGCGGCAGATAGCCGGAGGTGAGGCCCTTGGCGGTCGTCATCATATCCGGCTCGATGCCGAACGTGTTGCTGCCGAACCAGTTGCCGGTGCGCCCATAGCCGCAGATCACCTCATCGGCGATCAGCAGAATATCGTACTGTTTGCAGATGCGGTTGATCTCCGGCCAGTAGCTGGCGGGCGGGATCAGCACGCCGCCGGCGCCCTGGATCGGCTCGCCGATGAAGGCGGCGACGTTCTCGGCGCCGAGTTCGAGGATCTTCTTCTCGACCTCCTTGGCAGCGTAGAGGCCGAATTCCTCCGGGCTCATCTGCCCGCCCTTGCCGTACCAGTAAGGCGGCAGCACCTGGGCGAAATTCGGCATGTCGCCGGCCTGGCGGTGCATGTCCTTCATCCCGCCGGCGGAGGCGCCGAGCGTGGTGGAGCCGTGATAGCCATATTCACGGCCGATGATGATCTTCTTCTCGGGCTTGCCGAGCGTCTGCCAGTACACGCGCGCGGTGCGCAGGGCGCTGTCCACCGCCTCGGAGCCGGAGCAGGCGAAGAAGGCGTGCTCGAACCCGGCCGGGGAGATTTCCGCCAGCTTGGTGGCCAGGCGCACGGCGGGCTCGTTCGTGGTTTTGAAGAACGTGTTGTAATAGGGCAGTTTCGCCATCTGGGTGGCGGCGGCCTCGACCAGCTCCTGGCGGCCATAGCCGGCGGCGACGCACCAGAGCCCGGCCATGCCGTCCATGATCTTGTTGCCGTTGGAATCGTGCAGATACACGCCTTCCGCCTTGGTGATCAGCCGCACCCCCTGCTCGTGCAGCTCCTTATGGTCGGTAAAGGGGTGAAAATGGTGGGCGGCGTCCAGCGCCTGCCAATCAAGGCCGTGGGTGAGGTTGTCCAGCATAGTGGGCTCCGATGATTTCTGAATATGAAAATGCCCAAACTCCCCGTTCGGGCAGGGGGAAACTCAGAACCGGGGCGGGCTGAAGCCAATACGTGCGCAGAGGATAAGCAACTCTGCTTGCAAAGTAAGCGCAGGTGGTAGGGCTGCCGAAACCATGCCCAAATCTGGCATGGCGGTAAAAACCTATCAAGAAATTTTTATAACAGCACGCCCCGCCCGCCGGGAGGCGGACGGGGGCCGAGGCTTAAAACACCAGCCAGATGCCGCCGAAGACGATGTCGTTATTCGCGGCCGAGCGGCCATTGCCGTCGTAATTATGCGCCAGCCCGTTGAAATACGGGTAGATCGTACCCTCCAGGAAGAATTTCGCATTCACCCAGGGGAAGATTTTCGGCCCGCCTTTGTTGAACGGGTAGTAATCCAGCTCGGTGGTGAAGCTGGCGGTGTTGGGCTTGCCGTTGGCGTTGCCGGAGATGGGGGCGGCGGCGTACAGCCCGGAATCCGCGTTGCCGCCGATATTGGTGAAGGATTCGGTGGCGCCGAACATCTGGTGCCAGAGATAGGAGACCGTGACGGTTTCCTGGTTCAGCGTATCGTTCAGGTTGGCGGTGTTGCCGGCCGGGAAGCTCGCCCCCCAATGCTGGCTCTCATGATACCAGGAGGCCTGCAGCGAGATCGCCTGGTTAGCGGTGATGTGCTGGATCTGCGCGTCCAGCCCGAGATCGGTGATGTCATCCTGCGGGCCATGGCTGAAGCCGCTGGGATAAGGATGATCGACCAGCCCGGAGGTGCCGATCTCGTAGGAATTCTCGCCGACGCTATGCTGGATGGCCAGGCGCCAATACGGAATGGTGCCGCCCACCCCGTTGGCGGGGCCGACCCCCAGCGCGTAGGCGGTGTGGTTGGGCAGGGATTTATAGGCGTCGAACTCGCCATAGAGCATGTCCGCCGGGGTCAGGTAATAGGCCGCATAGCCGCCCACGCCGACGACGCTTTGCGCCAGCCCGCTGATCTGCAGCCCGGCGGTGGGCGAGACGCCCAGCTCATCCGGGATGAACGGATAGCCCCAGGCCGGCAGCGTGTTCCACACGTCGGTGAGGCCCGGCGCGTTGTTGAAGGTGACGCCATAGAGGATCTGCCGCCCCGCCAGCTTGGCGCTCTGGGCGAAGCGTATATCGGTATTGTCCCAGTGGAACTGGTGCGCCACCCCGTCGAACGTGCCCTGGATGAAGGCGCCGAGGCCGAGATTTTTATCCAGCACACCGCCATAGAACAGGCTGGTCTGCTGGATCGACCAGGCATTATTGGGCGGATAATCCGGCGCCAGCCCGCCGGGCACGCTCTTGTTCAGATAGGTATAGCCGGCCTCCAGCATGGCGGAGAAATTATGCGCCCGCGGGTAGGTCTGGTCACCCAGCGTGTAGCCTTCCAGCTTGAACAGCCGCCCGAACGGGGTGAGCTGGGGAAAGCCGATATGGCAGGCGGCGCAGGCCAGGCCGGTTTGCGCCGCAAAAGCGGGAATCGCCTGGGCGGGGCGGCTGAAGGCCAGCAGCCCGGCCAGCCCGGCGAGGCTGAGGGCGGTGGTGGAGGTAATGAAGCGGCGCATCGCGCGTCTCCTGGCTGTTTGGTTATGATCGTGAAGCCAAGCCTGCCATCCTCCCATTTCGCCCTGTTGGCCTTGATATGGCGCAAACCCCATCATCTTTACGGGAAAAAGCCGCCCCTTGCCCGCCCGGGCCGGGCGGGCAAGACAAGGGCCATGTCCGACCTTACCGATCTCGACGAGCTGCTGAGCAAGCGCGGCCGTTCCGCCCAATTCGGCGCCTATGTCACCGCCCTGGCGTTCGACGCCTCCGGCCTGCCCGGCTTTGCCCTCGGCGACGGCACGCTGCGGCTGGGGCCCGATCATCAGAGCATCGCCGCGCATGACGGCGCGGCGCTGAGCCTGTCAGCGCATCCGCAGGGCGGCTTTGTGACCGGCGGGGATGATGGGCGGCTGGTCTGGACCAGGCCGGATGGCGGCACCCAGGAGTTGCACAAATTCGGCTCCAAATGGGTGGAGCAGCTGGCGGCCTTCGCCGGCAAAAGCCCGCTGCTGGCGGCCGCGGTGGGCAAGATGCTGTATCTGATGAGCCCGGGCGGTGAGGTGCTGAAAGAGATCGCGCACCCCTCCACCGTCACCGGCATCGCCTTTGACGCGAAGGGCAAGCGCGTCGCCGCCTCGCATTATAACGGGGCGAGTTTGTGGTTCACCGCTTCCGGTTCGCTGGTGGCGCCGAAGCTGGAATGGAAGGGCAGCCATACCGGCGTTGCCATCCATCCGGCCGGGAGGCGCTGGTGACGGCGATGCAGGAGAACGCCCTGCATGGCTGGACGCTCCCGGGGGGCAAGCATATGCGCATGTCCGGCTATCCCTCCAAGCCGGAATCGCTGGGCTTCACCAAATCCGGCAAATGGCTGGCGACCGCCGGGGCGGAGAGCATTGTGCTCTGGCCCTTCTTCGGCGGCGGGCCGATGGGTAAGCCGCCGATGGAGCTGGGCATGGGCGATGGCGTGATCAAGCGCGTCGCCTGCCATCCGCAGCGTGAGGTGGTGGCGGCCGGGTTCAATACCGGCATGGTGCTGGTGGCGGATGTGGGGCGGGAGCGGGTGCTGGCGGTGTGCGGGCCGGGACGCGGCAGTGTCAGCGCGCTGGGCTGGAGCCAGAACGGCGCGCAGCTCGCCTTCGGCACGGAAGAAGGCTTCGCCGCGATTGTGGATTTCAATGGTTAGAGCAACATCCGATCAAACGAAATCGTTTGATCGGATAAATTTGCTGGCTCTAAGTTTTATATCGGCGAGCAATTTCACGTGTTTATCTTGACGCTGCCGCGTCAATCTAAACACATATTGCTCTAATCAAAGCCTTCGCGACATCTTCGGAGGAGGCCGGGTTCTGGCCCGTAACCAGCTTGCCGTCCTGGACCACGTGCGCGCTCCAGTCTGGGCCTTTCTCATACAAGCCGCCGAGGGTTTTGAACTCGTCCTCGATCAGGAAGGGCACAATATCGGTCAGCTCCACCGCCGCTTCCTCGCTATTGCTGAAGCCGGTAACATGGCGGCCCTTGATCAGCGCATCGCCGTTTGCAGCCTTCACGTGGCGCAGCACGCCCGGCGCGTGGCAGACAAACCCGATCGGCTTGCCGGCGCGCTCGAAGCTCTCGATCAGCCTGATCGAGGACGGTGATTCCGCCAGGTCCCAAAGCGGGCCATGGCCGCCCGGGTAGAATACGGTGTCGAAATCATCCTGCTTCACGCTGTCCAGCTTGACTGTATTCGCCAACGCCTGCTGCGCGGCGGGTCGGCCTTGAAGCGGTGGGTCAGCTCGGTCTGGAATTCAGGCAGGTCACTTTTCGGGTCCAGGGGCGGCTGGCCGCCAGCCGGGGAGGCAAGGGTGATCTCAGCCCCGGCATCCTTGAATATGTAATAAGGTGCCGCGAACTCCTCAAGCCAGAAGCCGGTTTTCTTCCCGGTATTGCCCAGCTTGTCGTGGGAGGTGAGAACCAACAAGATTTTCATGAGTTATACTCCATGCAAGCCCGCCATGTTGGCGTTTGGCACTGGCCGATCAAGGCATTGAACGGTGATGATTCCAAAACATCCTTTCGGCGGTCTCGTGCATCACCTGCGCCCGTACCGCCGGGTCCGGGAAAAGCTGGCCGGCCAGGGCCAGGGACATGCCGTAATCCAGCCGCTCCGGCAGGCGCAGATAGGGCAGATCCGAGCCCCAGAGGCAGCGTTGCGGCCCGAAGGCGCGCAGCAGCTCGGCCACCACCCCATGCGCGCCTTCGAACGGCCAGGGGAAGGCGGCGAATTTATGCAGGCCGGAGAGTTTGATGCAGGTCGGTGCCTCGCGCTCGGCCAGGCATTTCAGGGCGCGGAAGGCGAAGCCATCCAGCCCGGCGGCGAGGTCCGGACGGCCGCAATGGTCGATCACCACCCGCACCTCGGACTCTTCGATCAGCGCCATCGCCTCGAACACCTGCTCACCCTCGAATTGCAGATCCAGCACCATGTCCAACGCCGCCAGCTTTTCGATCAGCCCGGCATGGGCGCGGAAATGCCCGGGCGGGTGGGCGGGCATCTGGAAGGCAGCGCCGACGATGCCTTGCGCCTTGAGCGCCGCCAGCGCCTCGAAGGAGATATCCGGCGCCAGCACGGCGATGCCGCGCCAGGCGCCGTTGGATGCCGCCAGCGCCTCCAGCAGCGCGGTATTGTCCGGGCCATAGCCGGAGGTGGGCTGCACCAGCACGGCCTTGCCCACCCCATGCGCGGCGAGCAGCGGGCGCAGATAATCCAGCGTGCACAGCTCCTGCCCGGCCGGGTGATAGCCGGTCTCGGCCGCATAGCCATGGCGGGCCGGGTCGAGCAGATGCAGATGGGTATCGATCTTGGGTTCGCTGATCAGCGTGGCGAGGTCGGTCATGGCGCCAGTGAAGCGCAGCTGAACCTCCCCGCAAAGCCTCAGCTTTTTTTGGCGCCTTCGCGTATCAGCAGCAGCAGGGCCAGGAAGACTTCCAGCCCGAAGACCCAGGTGGAAACATCATGCCCGCGCGCGAAGGCGGCTTCATTGCCCGCCACCCGCCACGCATCCAGCCTTGGCATCAGCCAGAACCAGCTCCAGAGCGTGCCGAGAATGGTCACCCCCGGCACCAGGGCGGCGCGCCCCCGCCCCAGCAACAGATAGCCAAAGGCGGACAGCCCGGCGGTGATCAGGCAATAAAGATATAAAACCGGAAAGGCCGTTCGAATGAACGGCCCCCCGATGGCAAGCGGCAGCCTGGTGAAGACCAGAGGCGCCATCACCGCGCTGAAAAACAGCATCCCGCCCGCGAGCAGGCCCAGCCCAGGCAGGGCCAGCAAGCGGCCGAGACGGCGCATCAGTAGCGATACGCCTCATGCTTGAACGGGCCCTGAACCTGCAGCCCCAGATAATCCGCCTGCTTCTTGGTCAGCTGGGTCAGCTTGGCGCCGACCTTGGCCAGATGCAAAGCCGCCACCTTCTCGTCCAGATGGCGCGGCAGCACATAGACCTTGCGCTCATACTTGCCTTCCGGGGCGGTCCAGAGCTCGATCTGCGCCAGCACCTGGTTGGTGAAGCTGGCGGACATCACGAAGCTCGGATGGCCGGTGGCGTTGCCGAGATTCACCAGCCGGCCCTCGGAGAGCACGATCAGGCGCTTGCCATCCGGGAAGACCACCTCATCCACCTGCGGCTTCACATTTTCCCATTTATAGTTGCGCAGCGCCTCGATCTGGATCTCGCTGTCGAAATGGCCAATGTTGCAGACGATGGCGCGGTGCTTCATGGCGCGCATATGGTCGATATTGATGACATCGACATTGCCGGTGGCGGTGACGAAAATATCGCCTTCCGGGGCGGCATCGTCCATCGTCACCACCTCATAGCCTTCCATGGCGGCCTGCAGGGCGCAGATCGGGTCGATCTCGGCGACCTTCACCCGGCAGCCGGCATTGCGCAGCGAGGCGGCCGAGCCCTTGCCGACATCGCCGAACCCGGCGACGACGGCGACCTTGCCGGCCATCATCACGTCGGTGCCACGGCGGATGCCGTCCACCAGGCTCTCGCGGCAGCCATAGAGATTGTCGAACTTGGACTTGGTGACGCTGTCATTCACGTTGATGGCGGGCACCAGCAGCTTGCCGGCCTTTGCCATCTCCCACAGGCGATGCACGCCGGTGGTGGTCTCCTCGGAAATGCCGCGAATATTGGCCAGCATCTCCGGGTATTTATCATGCATGATCTGGGTGACGTCGCCGCCGTCATCCAGGATCATGTTCGGGGTCCAGCCATCGGGGCCGCGCAGCGTCTGCTCGATGCACCACCAGAATTCTTCCTCGCTCAACCCCTTCCAGGCGAAGACCGGGATGCCGGCGGCGGCAATGGCGGCGGCGGCCTGGTCCTGCGTGGAGAAGATATTGCAGGAGGACCAGCGCACGGAGGCGCCGAGCGCCACCAGCGTCTCGATCAGCACGGCGGTCTGGATGGTCATGTGCAGGCAGCCGACGATGCGGGCACCGGCCAGCGGCTTGGATTTGCCGAATTCCTCGCGCAGCGCCATCAGGCCGGGCATTTCGTCCTCGGCCATGGAGATTTCCTTGCGGCCCCATTCAGCCAGGGACATGTCCTTGACCTTGTAATCGGTGGGCAGGTTGGCGTCTGGCATGGCGGTACGTCCTCAAACTTTAAAAACGGGAAACTTGAAAAACTCGAAACTCGAAAAACTGGAGAAACCCTTATTCGCTCGGGGCGGTTATGCCAACCGGCGAGGCTTTCAGCTTTTGCCGGAATGGCTTGCGAATTGATGAATTGCGGTTCAATTGCGCCCGCCTTATATCATCAGGTTGAATATTTTAAGGCTTGGCGGCGGGCAGGCTGGCGAAATATGCGGCCACATCCTGGCGCTGCGTCAGGGGCAGCGCGGCCGCGATGCGGCGCATCAGCGCATTGCCGCCCTGGCCCGCGGCCATCAGATTCAGCGCGGCGACGATATCATCCGCCTGGCGCCCGGCCAGCGCCGGCGCGCCGATAGAGCTGTTGCCCTGGCCTTGCGCGCCATGGCAGGCGGCGCAGGGCATGGCGCCGTTTTCATTGCCGTGCAGGACGATCTGCTGCCCCGCCGGCGCGGCGGCGGCCAGGCCCAGCAGCAGCAACGGCGCGGCCCGCAGCGCCTTCACGCGCCCGACGGGCCGGAGGGGCCATAGACCGGCAGCAACAGCAGCAGATCGCCGCCATCCGCGAATTTCAGCGTGATGCCGATCTTCTCGCCCACCTTCATCTTCGGCTTCATACACATCAGATGGTAGCCGCCTTCGGCGAAGCTCACCTGGCCATGGGCGGGGATGGTGAGGCTCTTCACCATCTCCATCGTCGAGGTGCCGCCATCATTCACCGTCTTGTGCAGCATCAGCGTACCGCAGGCCGGCGAGCTGGCGCCGATCAGCCTGGTGGTGCTGTCGCCGCTATTGCTCAGCGTCATGTAGCCGCCGGCCGGGATGTTAGGTAGCAGATACCGGAACCAGCCATTCGCGGCATGGATATTGGCCGGGGAGGGCTGCGGCGTGGCCGAGGGGCTGGGGCGGCGGCGCCGAGCAGCACGGGTAGCACGAGCAGAGCAAGGTGGCGTTTCATGCAGACTGGATAGCGCAGCCACGGGCGCAAGAAAAGCTTACGGCGTGGGAGGCTTTGTCCGGACATTGGCGCATGGCCGCCATTTATTGCCAATTTTGGCGTTGCGGCGCAAAAGGCGGCCATGGATCATATCCGCCTCGCCGATGCCGCCCGGGCCACGCGGCGCATGTTTGTCCGCGACCTGGTGCTGGAGGCGCAGATCGGCGTCTATGCCCAGGAGCATGGCCGCACCCAGCGCGTGCGCTTCAATCTGGATCTGGCGGTCGAGGATGACGGTGCCGCGCATCTCTCGCGCCCCGCGGTGGGGGCGGATGATCTGCGCCGGGTGGTGGATTACGATACGGTGATCAACGCGGTGCGCGAGATCATCGCCAGCGGCCATGTGCAACTGGTGGAGACGCTGGCCGAGCGCGTCGCCGAGGCCTGCCTGCGCGATCCAAGGGTGCGGGTGGCGCGGGTGATGGTGGAAAAGCTGGACGTGTTCGCCGATGCCGCCAGCGTGGGTGTGGAAATCGAACGCCGGACTATCTAGTTGTCCACTTCCACCACCCCGGTTCCAGCAAGGGGGTTTGGGTGGATTTGGAAACGGAGATAATTCGTTGAACAAATGTTAATGTCGTTCAAAATCAATATGTTAACTATGAATAACCAGGACCGGACCCGGCTCCTTTTCGGCCCGGCCTGGGCAGGGCGTGCACAGCTTGCCTGCCGACATTCCACAGAGTTATCCACAGGCGGAAGGGGATAAGTTTGGAGGCTGCGAAAATCGGCGTCGAGGTGATCGAAACCGCGCTGGAGACGATGCCGAACAACCCAGGCGTGTACCGGATGCTGGATGGCAAGGGCGATGCGCTCTATGTCGGCAAGGCGCGCAACCTGAAAAAACGCGTCACCTCCTACACCCAGATCAATCGTTTGCCGGAGCGGCTGCGGCGCATGGTGGCGGATACCGCCGCGATGGAGATCCTCACCACCCATACCGAGGCCGAGGCGCTGCTGCTGGAAGCCAATCTCATCAAGAGGTTGAAGCCGCGCTACAATATCCTGCTGCGGGACGACAAAACCTATCCCTGGCTGATGCTGACGGCGGGGCAGGCGTTTCCGCGCATCGCCAAGCATCGCGGGGTGCAGGAGAAGGGCAATCTCTATTGGGGGCCGTTCGCTTCGGTCTGGGCGGTCAACCAGACCGTGCAGGCGCTGCAGCGCGTGTTCCTGCTCCGTACCTGCGCGGATACCGTCTTCACCAACCGCACCCGGCCTTGCCTGCTGTTCCAGATCAAGCGCTGCTGCGCCCCCTGCGTGGACCGGGTCAGCAAGGAGGAGTACGGCAAGCTGGTCACCCAGGCCCGGGATTTCCTGCAGGGAAAGACCGGCGCGGTGCAGAAGGATCTCGCTGCTGCGATGCAGCAAGCCTCTGAAAATCTTGAGTTCGAGCGCGCGGCGGCGCTGCGTGACCGGATCCGGGGCCTGGCCTATGTGCAGGGCAGCGAGGTCATCAACCCGGAAAGCCTGGGCGATGCGGACGTGATCGCCCTGCACCAGCAGGCCGGCCAGGCCTGCGTGCAGGTGTTCTTCATCCGCGGCGGGCGCAATAACGGCAATCGCAGCTTTTTCCCCGCCCATGCCAAGGATGAGGAGGCGCCGGAGGTGCTGGCCGCCTTCATCGCGCAATTCTATGACGACAAGCCGCCCCCGGCGCAGCTTCTGCTCAACCATGCGCCGCAGGAGCAGGCGCTGCTGGAAGAGGCGCTGAGCCTGAAGGCGGAGCGGCGGGTTTATATCTCGGTGCCGCAGCGCGGCGAGAAGGCCGATGTGGTGGCCCATGCCGCCACCAATGCGCGCGAGGCGCTGGAGCGCAAGCTGGCCGAGAGTGCCGGCCAGGGCAAATTGCTCGCCGCCACGGCGGAATTGTTCGGCCTGGCGGAGACGCCAAGGCGGATCGAGACCTATGACAACTCCCACATCATGGGCACCAACGCTTACGGGGTGATGGTGGCGGCCGGGCCCGAGGGGCCAATGAAATCCGCCTATCGCAAATTCAGCATCAAATCCGTGCTCACCCCGGGCGATGATTTCGCGATGATGCGCGAGGTGCTGCAGCGCCGCTTCGGCCGCGCGCTGGAGGAAGACCCGGACCGCAGCGGCGAGAGCTGGCCGGATCTGGTGCTGATCGATGGCGGTGCTGGCCAGCTTTCGGCGGCGAAGGCGGTGATGGCGGATCTGGGGCTGGAGGATATCCCGATGGTCGCCATCGCCAAGGGGCCGGACCGCGATGCAGGGCGGGAATGGTTCCACATGGAACATCGCGAGCCCTTCCAGCTGCCGCCGCGTGACCCGGTGCTGTATTTTCTGCAGAGGCTGCGCGATGAGGCGCATCGCTTCGCCATCACCACCCACCGCGCCGCCCGCAGCAAGAAGCTCACCACCTCGGAGCTGGATGAGGTGCCGGGCATCGGCGCCGCGCGCAAAAAGGCGCTGCTGCTGCATTTCGGCTCGGCGCGCGGGGTGAAGGGGGCGGGGCTGAAGGATCTGGAATCCGTCCCCGGCATCAACCGGGCCACGGCCCGCGCGGTCTATGGCTTCTTTCACCCCGGTGTAAGGCTGGAGGATTAGCCCCTCTTGGCTTCCCGCGCCGAAGCTATAAGTTTGGAGCACAAAACAAGCGTGTGGGGGTATGGATGAGCCAGTCTGATTGGGCGGATGTGAAAAGGCTGGCGGCCGAGGCGCCGGACATGCGCGCATTATTTGCCGAAGATGCGACCCGGTTCGCGGATTTTTCCGTCACCGCCGCCGGGCTGCTGCTGGATTTTTCCAAAACCTCCCTCACCGGCAGCAGCTTCGCTGCCCTGCTGCGGCTGATCCGCGCCAGCGGGCTGGAGGAAAAGCGCGCCGCTATGTTCGCCGGCGCGCCGATCAACCTCACCGAAAACCGCGCCGTGCTGCACACCGCCTTGCGCGCCCCGGCGGATGCGCAAATCCTGGTCGGCGGGGAGAATGTGGTGCCGGCGGTGCAAGAGACGCTGGGGCGCTTTCTGGCCTTCGCCGAGGCAGTGCGCGGCGGCGCCATCGCGGCCGCCGACGGCAAGCCGTTCACCGATGTGGTGAATATCGGCATTGGCGGCTCGGATCTCGGCCCGGCGATGGTCACCGCCGCGCTCGCCCCCTATCATGACGGGCCGCGCCTGCATTACGTCTCCAATGTCGATGCGGCGCATCTTTCGGACACGCTGAAGCGGCTGGACCCGGCGCGGACCCTGTTCATCATCGCCTCGAAGACCTTCACCACGGTGGAGACGATGACCAACGCCGCTTCCGCCCGGCGCTGGCTGGCGGCCGCTCTGGGTGAGGATGCGGTGGGGGCGCATTTCTGCGCCGTCTCCACCGCGCTGGAGAAATGCGCGGCCTTCGGCATCGCCCCGGACCGGATTTTCGGTTTCTGGATTGGGTCGGCGGGCGCTATTCGGTGTGGTCCTCGGTCGGGCTGCCGGTCGCCATCGCCATCGGCGCGGAACATTTCCGCGCCTTCCTGGCCGGGGCCAGGGAGATGGACGAGCATTTCCGCGACGCCAGACTGGAAGAGAACCTGCCGGTGCTGCTGGCGCTGGTCGGGCTCTGGCACCGTGACGCGCTGGGCTACCCGGCCCGCGCCATCCTGCCTTATGACCAGCGCCTGGCGCGGTTTGCGGCCTATCTGCAGCAGCTGGACATGGAATCGAACGGCAAGCAGGTGACGCGCGAGGGCAACCCGGTCGCGCAGCCCACCGGCCCGCTGGTGTTCGGCGAGCCCGGCACCAATGGCCAGCACGCCTTCTATCAGCTGATCCATCAGGGTACGGATGTGGTTCCGTGCGAATTCTATATCGCCGCCGAAGGCCATGAGCCGGAGATGGCGGTGCATCATGAGCTGCTCGTGGCCAACTGCCTGGCCCAGGCGCAGGCACTGCTGCAAGGCCGCAGCCTGGAGGAGGCCAAGGGCAATCCGCACCGGGTTTTCCCCGGCAACCGCCCCTCCATCGTCACCGCCTACCGCAAGCTGGACCCGGCGACGTTGGGCAAGCTGATCGCGCTCTATGAGCACCGCGTGTTTACCGAGGCGGCGGTGTGGAACATCAACGCCTTCGACCAATGGGGGTGGAGCTGGGCAAGGAGCTGGCGACCAGGCTGCTGCCAATGGTGCGCGGCGAGGCCGGCGATGGGGCGGATGGCTCCACCACCGGGCTGCTCGGCTATCTGCGCGGGGGCGGCGGTAACGGCGTTGCCAACGCCCCGGAGGTTTTTCGCCGCTCTTTTGTAAAAAAGCGGCACCAAAAAACTTTTATAACTTCTTCAAGGGGTTATTTTCAAAGTTCGGGGTGGTGCGGCGCTCGTGCAGCGCCTCCACCCGGTCCAGCAGCTCCGAAAACACGAAGGGCTTGACGATATAATCATCGCCGCCGGCTTCCAGCCCGGTCATCCAGTCGCCCAGCGCGCCGAGGCCGGAGAGGAACAGCACCGGCGTGGTCACGTCATGCGCGCGCAGCTCGCGCAGCAATTCCGCCCCATCCACCCCGCCGGGGAGCTGGCGGTCGAAGATCATCACGTCGAACTTGCCCTTGGCGGCGCGGCTCAGCCCGTCCTGCCCGTCAATCGTATGCGTGACCTCGTGATTCGCCTCGGCCATGCCATTGGTGACCACGCTGGCCACCGTCTCGTCATCCTCGATGAGCAGAATGCGCATCATCCAACTCTCTTTCCCGGTTTCACAAACACTTGTTCACCTGCTGTATAAGCCTAATCTGAGTGACCTTAGTTTACAGTTGGGTTGCTTTTGGTTGAAAAAATCGGGGATGAGAGTGGCACAGGAGATTCAGGCATGATGCCCGCTGAGGAGGACGACGCCCCCGGCGGGCTGGAGCCCTTCGCCGCGCAGGTGGCGCATGACTTCAATAATCTGCTGACCGGCGTGCTCGGCAATCTCGAATTGCTGGAGATGCGCGCCGCCCGCAACAAGATCGAGGGCTGGAAGGCTATTTGTCCGGCGCGCGCAATGCCGGCGCCCGCGCGGCGGGGTTCGCGCACCGGCTGCTGGTCTATTCCGGCCGCACCGCCCGCCCGGCTGAGCCGGTGGAGGTGACCGCCTTGCTGCGCACGCTGGCGGGCCAGCCGGAAGGGCGTGGCGTGGCGATGACGCTGCCGCCGCAAACGCTCTTCGCCATGGCTGACCCGGACGGGTTGCAGCAGGCGGTGGTGGAGCTGATCGAGAATGCCAGGGAAGCCGCCCCGGCCTCGCATGCCCTGGCGCTGCGGGCCGCGCTGCAGGATGGCATGGTCTGTATCGAAATGCGCGACGATGGCCCGGGCATGGCGCCGGAGGTGCTGGCCCAGGCCGCCGAACCGCTCTTCACCACCCGCGCCAACGGCGCCGGGCGTGGGCTGGGGCTGGCCATCGCCGCGCGCAGCATGGAGCGCGCTGGTGGCAGGCTGGTGCTGGACAGCGCGCCGGGGCAGGGCTGCGTGGCGCGGCTGCTGTTACGGCCGGCGGAGGGCTAGGAGAGCCTGGCTGGGACGGGAGGATTCGAACCTCCGCATGGCGGAATCAAAATCCGCTGCCTTACCGCTTGGCGACGTCCCATCGGCTGGGCGCTCTCATAAGCCGGTCGGGGGCGGCTGGTAAAGCCCCCCGCCCCAACACCACCAGGAAGATTGCTCACCCTGCAGCGTCGCGGCGGCTTGGCGGCGTTCTCGGCGGTTTCGAACAGGGCGAAGCAGGTGGCGCCGGAGCCGCTCATCCGCGCCAGCAGCGCGCCCGGCAGTGCCGCCAGCGCCGCCAGCACCGTGCCGATGACGGGCTGAATGCCGATCGCCGCCGCCTGCAGATCATTGCCGCAGCGCTTCAGATCCTCGGCCATCAGCCGGGCGCTGGGCCACATCGCCGGCAGGCGCGGCGGTGGCGAGAAGCCGCCAGTGCGGGCCTTGAACACCGACGGGGTAGGTACCGCCACGCCAGGATTGACCAGCACCATGCCAAACTCCGGCAAACGCGGGGCAGGGGCCAGTACCTCGCCGATGCCCTGCATCCGCGCCGGTTCGCTGCGCAGGCAGACCGGCACATCCGCCCCCAGCGCCAGCGCCAAGGCCGGCAGATCCGCCTTTTGCAAGCCCCAGAGCCGGCAGAGGGCGCGCAGCGCCGCCGCCGCATCGGCCGAGCCGCCGCCAATGCCCGAGGCCACTGGCAGGTCCTTTTCCAGATGCAGCCGCGCCCCGCGCCCCGGTGCCAGCGCCCGCGCCGCCTTTAGCAACAGATTATCCGGCTCGCTCTGCAACGCCGCGCCGAAGCGCCCGCCCAGGCTCAGGCTCAGCGCCTCCGCCGCCTCAACCTGCACCCGGTCGCCGACATCAGGGAACACCGCCAGGCTGTCGAGCAGATGATACCCATCCGCCCGCCTGCCGGTGACATGCAGATAGAGATTGACCTTCGCTGGCGCGAAAACCGTGAGGCTCATGGCGTGGGGGCGCCGAAATGCTGCTGGATATTGGCTTCCAGCGCCGCTTTCAGCGTCGCATCCGGGTTCAGCCCCAGCGCGCGGTCCCATTGATAGGCCGCCTGCAGCTTTTGCCCCGCCTGCCAGAACGCATCGCCGAGATGGCCGTTGACCTCGGCATCGTCTGGCGCCAGCTCCACCGCCTGGATCAGCAGTGCCAGGGCGCGCTTGGTGTTGCCGCGCTTCATCTCGACATAGCCGAGCGAATCCAGCACCGCCGGATCCTTCGGGTCCAGCCCGGCGGCCTTGCTCAGCATCGCCTGCGCCTCATCCAGCTTCTCGTCGCGCGAGGCCCAGCTATAGCCAAGATAATTCAGCACATAAGGCTGGTTGGGGGAGAGTTTCAGCGCCTGTTCCAGGTCCGGCTCCGCGGCCGCCCAGTTGCCGGTTTCGTCCTCGCAGATGCCGCGATCGAAATACAGGCTCCAGGCGGCGGCCGGCGGCGGATTGCCGGCCAGGGCGATCGCCTTCTGGTAATAAGGCAGTGCCTGGCCGCATTGATGCGCGGTGCGCCAGACATCGCCGGCGGCGGCCAGCAGCCCGGGATTGTCCGGGTGCTGGGCGCTCAGCCCGTCGAGCAGCGCCACCGCCTTGTCCGGCTCGCCCAGGCTGGCGAGCAGGCTGGCCTGCTGCACTGCGGCCGGGCCATAGAGCGCGTCGCCGGGCTGGATCGGCGCCAGCGTGTCGAGCGCGTTGCGCATTTCCACCGGCGTCGGGGTGGCGTTGGGGTCGTCGCTGTCGATCTGGGTGGAGGCCAGGATCAGCCGCGCGGCGGAAAGGTCCGGGCGCAGCTCCAGCGCGAAGCGCAGGAACACGCTGCGCAGGAACAAAGCCTGTGGCTGGCTGAGCGAGGCCGCCAAGGTGAGATAGGCTTCGGCCATGCCCTGCACCGGGGTGGAGATCACCTTCGCCCCCATCTGCGCCTGCAGCTCCGGCAGCGCGATGGCGAGGTCCGGATGCGCCGCGATCAGCGCCATCAGCACCGCCTCGGCCTGCGCCTTGTTGCCCTGGCGGGCATCCCAGCTGGCCAGGATCTGCGCCAGGCGCAGATTGGGCGAGGCGGCGGAGACGGCGCCGTAGAGCTGGGTGGCACTCTTGGTATCGCCAGCCGCATCCGCGATCAGCGCCGCGTTCAGCACATACACGCCACCAAAGGCGCCATTATTGAAGCTGGGGCCGAGCGTGTTCAGCGCCCCTTGCTCGTCGCCCTGGCCGAATTGCGTCCAGGCGATCAGCAGCGGTTCGATCAAAGCCGCCAGCTGGTCGCCGGGCAGGGATTTGAAGAAGGTGGCGGCCTGCTTGTAATCGCCTTGCATCGCCGCCTGGTTGCCGCGCAGCAAGGCGGCCAGCGCATTGCCGGGCAGGCGCGGGGCGAGCGCCTGCGCCTCATCGCCGCCGGCCAGCACGCCGGAGAGAAACCCTTCCTGCGCCAGGCGCGGATTATCCGGGTCGGTTTGCAGCGCCTTGGCATAGAAGCGGGCGGCCCGCGCCGGGTCGTTCACCGAAGCCGCGTAGCGCGCCGCCAGAAACGCCCCGAAGGCTGGGTTGGGTTTGGTGGCCGGGGTGGGGGCGGTGTCGGGGAAGGAGGCCGTACCGGCAGCGCCCGCCGCGCAGGCGGAAAGCATGATGCAGGCAGCGACGGCGAAGCGGCCGAACGGCAAGGAGATGCGCATGAGCAGACTCTAGCAGCGCTGTTGCGGAGCGGCAAAAACCGTGAAGCAGGGCTCGCTTGTTCGCGCCCAGGGGCTGGGATAGGCTGGCGGCATGGAGCCTGGGTTCGAAGCGACAACCAACGACGTCACCGTGCAGGTGCGAGTCATGTTTCTGGATGAGCAGTCGCAGCCGGGGCGGGGCGGTTTTTCTGGGCCTACCATATTTCCATCATCAACCAGGGCGGCGCCACCGTGCAGCTGCTCAGGCGGACCTGGCACATCACCGATAGCACCGGCTACACCCATGTCGTGCATGGGGATGGCGTGGTGGGCGAGCAGCCGGTGCTCACCCCGGGGGCGCGGTTCGAGTACAGCTCCGGCGCGCCGCTGGCCACCGCCTCGGGCTTCATGGTCGGCACCTATCACATGCAGCGCCTGCCTGGCGGCGAGCCGTTCGACGTCGCGGTGCCGGCCTTCAGCCTGGACAGCCCGCACGAGGATCCCAGGCGGCATTGAGCCGTGCGATTTGCGCCCAATATTGGCTGAGTGATCCGGCTGGCCCATATAAACGTAATCGTCATACATGACGTCTTTAATGCCTCAGACCTGAAATGGAGCGCCGCGTGAACATCCAGTTGAAAGCCGCCAAGGCCGCGAAACGCAAGCAGAGCCTGGTCCGCCCGACGCGGGAACAGGCCGAGGAGGCGGTGCGGACCTTGCTGCTCTGGGCCGGGGACGACCCGACCCGCGAAGGGCTGCTGGATACCCCCAAGCGCGTCGCCAAATCCTATGCGGAATTCTTCAAGGGCTATGAGGAGGATCCGGTCGAGATCCTCTCGCGCACCTTCGAGGAAACCGAGGGCTATGACGAGATGATCCTGCTGCGGGATATCCGGCTGGAGAGCCATTGCGAGCATCACATGGTGCCGATCACCGGCAAGGCGCATGTCGCCTATCTGCCGGCAAGCGGGTGGTGGGGATTTCCAAGCTTGCCCGTGTCGTGGATGCTTATGCCAAGCGCCTGCAGATTCAGGAAAAACTCACCGCGCAGATCGCCAACACCATCCAGGAGGTGTTGCAGCCGCGCGGCGTGGCGGTGGTGATCGAGGCGAATCATCAATGCATCTCCACCCGCGGCGTGCACAAGCCCGGCGTCTCGATGATCACCAGCCATATGGTGGGCGAATTCCGCGACAACCCCTCGACCCGGCGGGAATTTCTGGCCATGATCCAAACCCGGAGTTGCACCGGGGAGTAACCTGCGTATGAGCCAGCACGAGCCTTTCATGAAACGCGCCATCGCCCTGGCGCGCCAGGGTGTGGCCGGTGGCCATGGCGGCCCGTTCGGCGCGGTGATCGTGCGCGATGGCAAGATCATCGGCGAGGGGCATAATCGCGTGCTCTCCGCCATCGATCCCACCGCCCATGCCGAGGTCACGGCGATCCGCGATGCGGCGAAGAAGGAAGGCCAGTTCGACCTCTCCGGCACCGAGATCTACGTGAACGGCCAGCCTTGCCCGATGTGCATGTCGGCGATTTTCTGGGCCCGGATCGGCAAGGTGTATTATGCCTGCGCCCCGGCGGATGCCGAGGCGATCGGCTTTGACGACCAGGAATTTTACCGCCAGCTCGCCAAGCCCGAGGGCGAGCGTGACACCCCGGCTATCCAGCTCACGGAATTCCTCGAAGAGGCGCGGGATTCCTATCAGGACTGGATCCGGCGCGAGGCGCGCATCCCTTACTGATTGCTGCCATTCGGTACAGGGGCTGGCGATTTCGGGGCGGGGGCGTAAGCCCTGCGTGTTAAGTCTGAAGGAGTTTCCTTGTGCCGAGCGACACGACCCGCTTGAACGCCACAGCCTTTTCCAACATCCGCCCGCAAGGCGGGGCTGGCAGCCTGGCCAACCGAAAACTTGTATCCAGCTGGCTGTTCCTTCTGGCCTTCATGATCTGGGTGATGGTCGGCATTGGCGGCTATACGCGTGACTCCGGCTCCGGCCTGTCGATCATGCGCTGGGAGCCGATCATCGGCGTGCTGCCGCCCTTGAGCCAGGATGCCTGGAACAAGATTTTCGCGCTGTACAAGACCATCCCACAATATCAGCTCCAGCATCAGGGCATGGGGCTGGCCGGGTTCAAGCAGCTGTTCTGGCCGGAATATATTCATCGCCTCTGGGGAAGGCTGATGGGGCGGTGCTGCTGCTGCCGCTGATCGTCTTCGCGCTCACCGGGCGGGTGGAGAAGCGGCTGGTGCCCTGGCTGGTGCTGCTGTTCCTGCTCGGCGGGCTGCAGGGTTTCATCGGCTGGTTCATGGTCTCCTCCGGCTTCCGGGCGGACAGCATCGCAGTGGAAGGCTGGCGGCTCTCGCTGCATTTCTTCGGGGCGATGTTCCTGTTTTGCGCGGTGCTGTGGACGGCTCTGGTCATCCGCCACCCCGAACCGGCCCGTTATGAGGGCTGAAGGGCCTGCGTGGCCATACCATCGGCGCACTGCTGCTGCTGCTGCTGGCGATGTGGGGCGGCACCATGGTCTCCGGCATTCACGGCATCGCCGATTTCAGCCTGAAGGATCATATCGGCACCGGCCAGCCGCCGGCCGGCTGGCCGATGACCGGGGTGCTGAACTCCGCCGGGGCGATCATTTTCGGCCATCAGATGCTGGCGGTGTTGGCGGCTCTGGGCATCCTCACCCTTACAGTGCGCGCCTTGCGCAGCGAGCTGCCCGGCCCGGTGCGTGATGGCGCGCTGATCGTCGGCGGGCTGGTCATTTTGCAATTCATCCTGGGTGTGACCGCTCTGGTCTCCGGCCGCTACGATATCGGCGTGGCGCACCAGATGAACGCGGTGCTGCTGCTGGGGGGATGCTGTTCATCGTCTTCACCCTGCGCGGGGCGACCCGCCGCAAGAGGGGGTGAGATGAGGCAGGACCGCGCCGTCGGCACCTGGCTGTTGCTGCTGGCCGGTATGGTCTTTGGCATGGTGGTCGGCGGCGGGCATGCGCGCACCATCGGGGCGGGGTTCACCATCCAGGTCTGGCGGCCTTTCACCGGCTTCATCCCGCCGCTGAACGCGGCGGATTGGAACCAGCTTTACGGGCTGTATCAGCACACCGCGCAATACCAGGCGCAGCCGATCGACATGGCGCAGTACAAGGCCTTGTTCTGGCCGATGTTCCTGGATCGCTGCTGGGGCCGGCTGATGGCCTGCGTGTTTCTGCTGCCCTTCGGCTATTTCCTCTTAAAGGGCCGCATTCAGCGCAAGCTGGCGCTGTGGCTGGGCTTCATCTTCCTGCTCGGCGCGGGGCAGGCCACCTATGGCTGGTACATGGTGCAGACCGGGATGTATCCCGGTGTGGTTTCACCGCCACCGGAATGGGCGGCGCCGCATCTGCTCTCCGCCATGCTGATCCTGCTCCTGCTGATCTGGACCGGCATGAGCCTGCGCACCCCGGAGCCGGTGCCGTTGGAAGGGGCTAGCAGCTTGCGCGGGCTTGCCAGCGCCTCGGTGCTGCTGATCTGGATCACCATGGGCTTCGGCGCGCTGGTCGCGACCTCGGGCGCCCTGCATGTCTATAACTCTTTCCCGACCATGGATGGCGCCTGGACGCCGCCGGGCGCCTTCGCCCAGGACCCGCTCTGGAGCAATTTCGTCACCAACAAGGGCACGGTGCAGTTCTGCCACCGGCTGCTGGCGACGGTCACGGCGCTGACCGTGCTGACCACCGCCGTGATGGGGCTGCGCCGCCGGCTGCCGCCGGCGCTGCGGGATATTTTTCTGCTGCTCGCCTTGCTGGTGGCGTTGCAATATGTGCTGGGCATGGCCACGCTTGTGCTGGGCAATAATGAGCTCGGCTTTGTGCATGAGCTGAATGCCGTGCTGCTGTTCGCCACCGCCATCGCCGCCCGCCACGGGCTGCGCGGCGCGGTGGCCGCCCCTGTTGGGGCGCTGGCGGCGGCGGAATAGGAGTGTGAGAGATGAGTGACGCGCTGACCAAGGCGGATGAATTCTTCCACGGCCCGCAAGGGCTGGATCTGGCTGATGCTGCCAAGCACATCGCCACCGCGCTCGACGGGGCGGATGATGGCGAGCTGTTCCTGGAATACCGGGAATCAGAGTCCATCTCGCTCGATGATGGCCGCATCCGTGCCGCCAGCTTCGATACGCGTCGCGGCTTTGGCCTGCGCGCGGTGCTCGGCGAGGCCGCCTATTATGCCCATGCCGGGGATATTTCCGCCGCCGCCTTGGGCCGCGCGGCGCAGACCATCCGCGCCGCCAAGGCGATGGAGCAATCGGTGACGGCCGGCGAGCCCGCCGCCGCCGGGGCGCCGCTTTACGTGGGCGTGAACCCGCTGGGCGAGGCGCCGTTCGCGGAGCGCGCGGCGTTGCTCAAGCAGATCGACGATTTCGCCCGGGGCGCGGATAAGCGCGTGGTGCAGGTGATGGCAAGCATAGCCGGCGAGTGGCAGGTGATCGAGATCGTCCGCGCCGGCGGGCGCGGGTGGCGGATATCCGCCCGCTGGTGCGGCTGAATATCTCCGTGGTGCTGGAAGAGAACGGCAAGCGTGAATCCGGCAGCCATGGCGCGGGCGGGCGCTCGGGCTATGGCGCCTATATCGACCCGAATTTCTGGCAGAATGCGGTGCGCGAGGCGATCCGCCAGGCCGAGGTCAATCTCGGCGCGGTGGCGGCCCCCGCCGGCGAGATGCCGGTGGTGCTGGGGCCGGGCTGGCCGGGCATTCTGCTGCATGAGGCCATCGGCCACGGGCTGGAAGGCGATTTCAACCGCAAGCAGACCTCCGCCTTTGCCGGGCTGCTGGGCAGCCGCATCGCCGCCCCGGGTGTGACCGTGGTGGATGACGGCACCATCCCCAACCGCCGTGGCTCGCTGACCATCGACGATGAAGGCACGCCGACCAGCCGCACGGTGCTGATCGAGGATGGGATTCTGACCGGCTTCATCCAGGACCGGCAGAATGCCCGGCTGATGAATATGCGCGCCACCGGCAATGGCCGCCGCCAGAGCTACGCCCACGCGCCGATGCCGCGCATGACCAACACCATCATGCAAGGCGGGCAGGATAAGAAGGAGGACATGATCGCCTCCGTGAAGCGCGGGCTGTATGCGGTGAATTTCGGCGGCGGCCAGGTGGATATCACCTCCGGCAAGTTCGTGTTCTCCGCCTCCGAGGCTTATCTGATCGAGGATGGCAAGGTGACGTCGCCGGTGAAGGGGCGACGCTGATCGGCAACGGGCCGGATGCGTTGACGAAGGTGGAGATGATCGGGGATGATCCGGCTCTGGACCCTGGCATTGGCACCTGCGGCAAGAATGGCCAGGGCGTGCCGGTGGGGGTGGGGCAGCCGACAATCAAGCTGTCGGGGCTGACCATTGGCGGAACCGCGGCGTAAATAAAAGTTTTTGTGGGTGTTTTTGAAAAAACACCCCACACCCCAAAAACTTTTATGACTTAAGAAATCGTCGTGGTGCCCCGGGCAATCGCCGCCACGCCCGTGCGCGACACTTCCGCCAGACCCAGCGGGCGCATCAGCTCCAGAAACGCGTCCAGCTTATCCGTCGCCCCGGTGAGCTCAAAGGTGAAGCTCTCCGTCGTCGCGTCGATCACGCGCGCCCGGAACGCATCCGCCAGGCGCAGCGCCTCGGCCCGCTTCTCGCCCGTGCCCAGCACCTTGATCAGCGCCAGCTCGCGCGCCAGATGCGGCCCTTCGGACAGATCCAGCACTTTATAAACCGGCACCAGCCGGTCCAGCTGCGCCTTGATCTGCTCGATCACCATCGCCGTGCCGCGCGTCACCACGGTGATGCGGCTCTTCGAGCCGTCCCGCTCCACCGGTGCCACGGTGAGGTTGTCGATATTATAGCCACGGCCGGAAAACAGCCCGATGACGCGCGCCAGCACGCCGGATTCATTCTCCACCAGAACCGAGATGGTGGCGGAGCGCAAATTCGTTTCAGACATCAGACCAGCGCCATCCCTTCATTGGTAACCGCCGGGCCTTCATCCTTATGCTCCGGCCCAGCAGCATTTCATTATGCGCCGCACCGGAGGGGATCATCGGAAGACGTTCTCCTTCTGGTCGACGCAGATATCGGCGATCACCGGCTTGTCGATCGCGATCATCTCCGCGATCACCCGGTCCAGATCATCCACGCTCTCGGCGCGCAGCCCCACACCATGGAAGCTCTCCGCCAGCTTCACGAAGTCCGGCAGGGCTTCGGAATAGCTTTGCGAATAGCGGCTGCCATGCAGCAGCTCCTGCCACTGGCGCACCATGCCCATATATTGGTTGTTGAGGATGAAGATCTTCACCGGCAGCCGGTACTGCGCCAGCGTGCCCATCTCCTGAATATTCATCAGGATGCTGGCCTCGCCGGCAATGTCGATCACCAGCGCGTCCGGGTGCGCCACCTGCACGCCCATCGCGGCGGGCAGGCCGTAGCCCATGGTGCCAAGCCCGCCAGAGGTCATCCAGCGGTTCGGCTTCTCGAACTTGAAATGCTGGGCCGCCCACATCTGGTGCTGGCCGACCTCGGTGGTGATGTAGGTCTCGCGCCCGCGTGTGGCCTGGTAGAGCCGCTCGATCGCGTATTGCGGCTTGATGATGCTACCCTTGTCGCGCGGCTGGGTGAAGCGCAGCGAGTTCTTGCTGCGCCAGACATCGATCTGCGCCCACCAGTTCGCCAGCGCGGCCTTGTCGGTCTTGGTGCTGTCCTGCTTCCAGGCGGCGATCAGCGCCTTCAGCGTCGCCAGCGCATCACCGATAATGGCTACATCCACCTGCACCGTCTTGTTGACATTGGCGGGGTCGATATCGGCGTGGATTTTCTTCGAGTTCGGCGAGAAGGCGTTGAGCCGACCGGTGACGCGGTCATCGAAGCGGGCGCCGAGATTCAGCATCACGTCGCAGCCATGCATGGCGAGGTTCGCCTCGTAGGTGCCGTGCATGCCCAGCATGCCGAGGAAGAGCGGGTCCGAGGCCGGAAAGGCGCCGAGGCCCATCAGCGTGTTGGTGATCGGAAAACCGGTGAGGCGGGTGAACTCGGTGAGCAGGCGCGAGGCCTCCGGCCCGGCATTGATGACCCCGCCGCCGGCATAGATCACCGGGCGCTCGGCGCGCTTGAGCAGCGCCACCGCTTCGGCGATGCGGCGCGGGTCCGGCGCGGTCTGCGGGCGGTAGGAGCGATGCACGGGCTGGGCCGCCGGCTCCTGATAGGGCGCCGGGGCGATCAGGATATCCTTGGGCAGATCGATCAGCACCGGGCCGGGGCGGCCGGTGCGCGCCACCAGGAAGGCCTCGTGCACCACCCGCACCAAATCTCCGGACTGCTTGACCAAGTAATTATGCTTGGTCGCCGGGCGGGTGATGCCGGTGGTGTCCGCCTCCTGGAAGGCGTCATTGCCGATGAGATGTGTGGGCACCTGGCCGCACAGGCAGACCAGCGGGATGCTGTCCATCAGCGCGTCGACCAGACCGGTGACGGCGTTGGTGGCACCAGGGCCGGAGGTGACCAGCACGCAGCCGACCTTGCCGGTGGAGCGGGCATAGCCCTCCGCCGCATGCACCGCCGCCTGCTCATGGCGCACCAGGATGTGACGGATCTCGTTCTGCTGGAAAATCGCGTCGTAAATCGGCAATACGGCGCCGCCGGGATAGCCGAAAATCACATCCACGCCCTGCGCCTTGAGCGCCCGGAGCAGGGCTTCCGCGCCGGAATTCATCAGCTCGGGTGCTGTGTTCGTGTGATCCATGCTAAACCTGCCATTCACGTCGGGAGTATTTCATGTTCCGGTACAGCGGCGGGATGCGAAGGTCAACCGGGGCTGTTCAGGAAGTTTCGTAAATCAGCGATATTTCTTTCCGAAAATTGCGTGTGACTGCCAATTCTTGAATGAATTATTTGCATGCCTGTTGTGCCGACGAGCGTCTGATGCCGAAACCAGGTCATCTGCCGCTTGGTATATTGGAAGGTGGCGAGGCAGGCTCGGGCTTTCGCCTCCTCCAGGCTGATCTCGCCGCGCAGATGCGCCGCCAGTTCCGGCATGCCATGGGCGCGCAGCAGCGGGGCGTCGGGCGGCAGGCCCAGCGCCAGCAGTGCCCGCGCCTCCTCCAGCGCGCCGCCCGCCAGCATGGCGGTGAAACGGGTTTCGATCGCGGCTTTCAGATCCGGACGGGGCGGGTCGAGCAGGATCATTTTCAGATCCCAGCCTTGCAGCCGGTCGGTCGGCTGCGCCTGCCAGTAGGTGATGCCCTTGCCGGTGCCGATCAGCACCTCATAGGCCCGGGCGATGCGCTGGCTGTCGCCTGGCTTCAGCTTCGCGGCGGTCGGTGCATCCAGCTTCGCATGCAACGCTTCCGGGCCGATCTCCGCCAGCAGCGCCCTGGCCTCGGCCCGGGCCGTCTCGCCAGGGTCGGGAATATTGGCGATGCCCTTCACGAGAGCCGAGAAATACATGCCGGTGCCACCGCAAAGGATGGGATAGTCGCAAGCCGCCATCTCCGCCTTCGCCGCCTCCCGCCACCAGGCGGCGTTCGCCGGTTCATGCGCCGCGCGCACGCCGTAGAGCCGGTGCGGGGCCTGGGCTTCGTCCGCTTCCGAGGGGCGGGCGGTGAGCAGGCGCAGCTCGCGGTAGCATTGCATCGCATCGGCATTGATGATGCTGCCGCCCATCTCGGCGGCCAGAGCCAGGGCCAAGGCGGATTTTCCGCTCGCCGTCGGTCCCGCCAGGATCAGACCCCGCCGTTGCCCTAAGCCGTTCTCTGCCCTATCCGTCGCGTCCATGACATCCGCCCAATCCCATATCGTGACGCTCGTGGCCAGCATCGAGGCCGGCACCCTCTCCGCCCAGGACGCCGCCCGCGCCCTGGCCTATTCGGAAGGGCGCAATCTGACCTGGCTGGAGGAGGGCAGGGCGGTGGAATTCCACGCCCCGCGCGCCCCGGACCGTTCGGCGATCGCGGCGATTCTCAGCCACAAGGCGGTGGATATTTTCCTCACCAAGCCGCGCGGCCGGCGCAAGGCGGTGCTGGTGGCGGATATGGATTCAACCATCGTCACCGCCGAGACGCTGGACGAGCTGGCGGCCTTTGCCGGACTGAAAGAGAAAATCGCCGGCATCACCGCGCGGGCGATGAACGGGGAGCTGGATTTTCATGCCGCCATCCGCGAGCGCGTCGGGCTGCTAAAGGGGCTGCCGGTGGCGAAGCTGGAGGAATGCTGGAAGGAGATCCAGTACAGCCCCGGCGCGAAAACGCTGGTGGCGACCATGAACAGCTTCGGCGCCACCACCGCGCTGGTTTCCGGCGGTTTCACCTTCTTCACCGACCGGGTGGCGCAGGAGCTGGGTTTTGCCATCCACCGCGCCAACACGCTGCTGGATGACGGCACGGCGCTGACCGGCGAGGTGGGCGAGCCGATTCTGGACAAGGATTCCAAGCTGGCTTCGCTGAACGAGCTGGCCCAGGCGCGCGGCGTGCAGCTGACCGCGACGCTGAGCGTGGGCGATGGCGCCAATGATCTGCCGATGCTCAAAGCCGCCGGGCTGGGCGTGGCGTATCGTGCCAAGCCGGTGGTGGCGGCGGAAATGTTGAACCGCGTGGTGCACACGGATCTGACGGCTTTGCTCTTCGCGCAGGGCTATCCGGCATCCGCGTTCAAAGGCTGAATTTTAAGGGAAAACCCTGGTAGCGGCGGAAGGATTTGAACCTCCGACCAAGGGATTATGATTCCCCTGCTCTACCACTGAGCTACGCCGCCACAAGAGGTGAGCGTGCGGGTACTTCGCCGCGCGGCAGAAGTCAATGCCCATAAAAAAGCCCCGGACACATGTCCGGGGCTTTTTCCGTGGAGGCTGGGGTTCAGCCTTCCATGTCGTTGGCGATGCTGGCCAGCACCTGCGGGGATTTGGATTTCAGCACCATGAACCAGATCAGCCCGAGGATGATGTAGGCCGCGAAAATCTGCGGTAGATACTGGTCCGGCGCGGCCGGCCAGGGGAACACGGAGCTGTAGACCACGAAGCCCATCAGCGCCACGCCGACCAGGCTGCAGATGATGTTCCAGGCGCTGAGTTTGCCGGTCTTGGCGACATCCAGCGAGGAGACGATGGACACGCCCAGATACACTATCACGAAGCCATAGGTGGAAATGGTGCCGCCGATATTGAAGGCGTTGAGATAGCCCTGGGTGATCGCCAGGGCGACATAGCCGATCATCACGATGACGGTGCTGAACAGCACCGCGACATAGGGCGTCTGGTGGGTTTTATGCACCATGCCCATCGAGCTGTGCAGGAACTGGTAGCGGCCCATGGAGAAGAGCATGCGCGAACCGGCATTGAGGCAGGCCAGGGCGCAGGCGAAGGCGCTGATGGTGGCGGCGAAATAGACCACGGCACCGGCCCAGGGCAGATGCGCAGCCTTGGTCATGTCCGAGAAGGGCGAGGCGGAGCTGCCCATGGCGGCGGTGTTGTCGCCCGAGCCCATGACCATGAAATAGCTGGTGACCACGAAGAACAGCCCGGCGGCGGCGGCGGAGCCGATGACGGCGAAGGGTACGGCGCGCTGCGGGTTGCGGGCTTCCTTGGCCAGGGTGGCGCTGCTCTCGAAGCCGACGAAGCTGAACACCGCGAAGGCCATCGCGGACATCATGCCGCCGACCGGCATATGGCTGAAATCGAGCTGCTTGGGGTCCACCACGGTGCCCTTCTGCGCCACCACCATGGCGATGATGACGACGATGATCGCCATCGACAACGCTTCCAGCAGCAGCCCGGCGCGCGAGGACATTTTGATATCTCGGAAGGAGGCGAAAGCGACGAGGCCGAGGAAGGCCGCGCCATACACGCCCAGCCAGAAATTATTCAGGCTGAGATTGAAGGGGGCCAGGATGGTGTTGATGTAGAGCGGCGCCGCGGTGACCACGGCGATGGCGCAGGCGAGATAGGCCAGGATCATCAGCCAGCCGGCCATGGCCCCCGCCACCGGGCCGAGATTGCGGCCGATATAGACGAAATAGGAGCCCGCCTCCGGATGGCGCTTGGCCAGGGTGGAGATATTGGCGCCCACGAACACGCAGCCGATGGTGGCGATGAGATACGACACCCAGGAGGCGGTGCCGGCGATGCCGGCGACCACGGCGATGTTCAGCGCCGGGGTCAGGGTGGGCGAGATATTGGCGATCGACTGGCCGATCGTCTCCGGCAGGTTCAGCGAACCCTGCCTCAACTTCGCTTCAGTCTGGTGCGCCGCGATGTCCGTGGTTGCGACCATACTCTTCAATCTCCTTGCTGGAAGCCTGTCTCCCGCCAGCGCCAGGCGCCGGCGGGGTCTGTTGTTGCGGCAATGCAAACACCGTGCCGTTTTTGCGTATGTCCCCTGGGAGGCCGCCTAATGCCCGCAGCACCCGCCGCCATGCAGCTTGCTGGCGCGGTTGGTCTCCGGGGCGATGTCGATGCCGGGATTCTGGTTGAAGAAGCCGACCGGCATCAATTTGAAGCCGGTCTTGATGCAGGGCTGCACCGGGAAATCCTCCGGCCGGGGCTGGTGATGCAGGCCAAACACGTGCCAAAGCACCAGATCGGTATTTTCCAGCGCCCGATCCTGCTTGACGAAATCCGCCACCCCGCCGGATCCGTCAGAATGGTTCATATATTCGCCGGCGGGAAAGCGCTCCTCCTCGGAGAATTTCGTCACCCAGAGATGGTTCTGCATGAAGTTGGACCGGATGCCTGACGGAGATCCGGGGCGGAAGAAGGGAGTGAGGGTGGATTCCGGCATCAATTTATAGCCGACCGGCTTGCCGGTATGGTTCAGCTTGTTGGGGTTGATCACCTTCCAATAACGCTGGGTCGCCGGATTGGCTTTGCGGCAGGCCTCCAGCTCGGTCTTCAGCATTGTATCCTGCTGGTAGAAGGCGTTGCCATAGGGGTTCCTGGCTTCGTCTTCCTCCGCATATGTGTTGCATTCGACGATGGAATTGCCCGGCCCATCCACCGCCATTTCCAACCGGGCGCAGAAGGCGTGCTGGTGGATATGGCCCTGCAGCCCGGGGGCGACCTCCACCCCGTATTTGGTGGGTTGGCCGGGCAGGCAGGCAGAGGTGTTGATGATGCCGGTGGCCTTCATCTCGAATTCGATTTCGCCGGCCTGGTCGAAATACCAGTAGAAGGCATATTCGTAATTGCCGACGGTGCAGATCGAGGAGATCACCAGCTTGCGCCCGCGCCGGACCTCGGTGCGCTCGGTGCGGAAATCCCAATGTTTCCAGAGGATGCCGTTATCCTCCTCATGGATGCAGATGGCCTTCTCGATCTCGAAAATGCCGCCTTCCATGGTGTTCAGCGCGGCATCCAGATAGGCGATATAGCCCAGGCAGTCGCAGCCCAGCTTCAGCGAGTTGGTGAGCTTGCCCAGCCCATATTCGCCGATATCGAAGACATTCTTGCGGAAATGCCCGCCCTCCGGCACGCCGTAGGGCACCACCATCTCGGCGATGGAAGCGCGGGCGACAATCGGCCGGCCATCGTAAGAAATATCGTGCAGGGTCAGCCCCTCGCGGGCATTGAAGCCGATGACGCAGCGCCATTTATCCCAGCTGATTTCGCGGCCCTTGAGCACGAAGCTCGCCCCTTCCGGCTGGATGATGTCGAGCGGCTTCAGCGCCGGGCGGAAATCGTCGCGGAACTGCGCCTCGTAATTGAATTCCGCCATCGGGATCGGCAGCACGCCATAATCACCCACCCGGATCACCTTGCCCGCCTTGATATCGACCACGGCATTGATGCCCTCGATCGGGTGGGCGTAGAAATTCTCGTTCTCATAGAGGCGAAGCCAGCAGAATGTATGGGAAAGATAGCCGCCTTCCTCGCCCTTCACGCCGAAATTCCCGGCCGACCAGGGGTCGACGCAGACCTTGCTCATGTCGGTGACGCCGCGCTTGGCACAGGCGGCGATGAAATCCGGATGGGCGCGGACGATATCCTCGATCTGGATGAATTGTTCGAGCTGGATCATCGGCCGTGCCTCCGGATGGAAGCTCTTTGCGGTGACGATATTGTCGGCCAAGGAGAGGCTGAGCCGCCAGACGCCGGGCGCATCGGCCAGAAAAATATTGGCGCGCGCCTCGCGCGGGCAGGGCTGGCCGGCGCGGTAGGCGGCCAGGGCAGCTTGGCTCGGCTCCTTCAGCTCGATCACCTCGAACAGATAAGGCAGCCCAAATGCCGCATCGGCGCGGATGATCGCCACCACCTGCTGGATTTCGGCGGCGTCCAGCGGGGTGAGCGGGTGGCGGAGGCTCGCGCACAGGCTCGGCGCGGCCGGGGTTGGCAGATGCAGATCGTCCATCGTCACACTCCTGGTTTTGGTCAGCGCTGCCGTCCTGAAGGCAGCTGGCTGTTTGATGCCCGGAGTAGAGACGAAGATGCCGGCGACGCGCTTGACATTTGGTGTCAAAATCAGTGCAACCAGAAAGGCTGTTTAAGGTGGCGGCGCAGAAACTGGGCTTGGTTTGCATCGTAAATGGGCGATTGCTTATTCTTGTGTGATTTTTTGCTTTAGCGTAAAAAATCTTTCCTGAAAGGGTGAGCGCATGGGTGTGGAGCCGCATATCGCCGCCGCTGCCGCGGCAGGGATCGAGGCGCTGATCGGCCAGTGCGGCGGGGATGCGCCGTCCTTGCTGGCCGGGTTGGCCTTGCCCGCCGCCCGGCTGGCCGACCCCACCCAGCGTCTGAGCCTGATGGCCTATTGCCGGCTGTTCGAGCAAGCGGCGGCGCAGACCGGGCTGGATGATTTCGGCTTACGCTTTGGCCAGCAATATGCGCCCGAACAGATGGGCGCGCTGGGCGCGCTGGTGCTGGCCTCGCCGGATCTGGGGGCGGCGCTGCGCAATCTCTGCGCCTATTTCCCGGTGCTGCAGGAGCATTCCTGCCTGCGCCTGCGCGCCCAGGGCGCGGTGATGGCGCTGGAATATCAGATCGGCGATGGACGGATCACCCAGCGCCGGCAGGATGCGGAGCTGTCTTTGGCGGTGTTCGCGGGGATATTTCGCCGGGCCTTGGGCCCGGGTTTCGCGCCGCTGGAGGTGCAGTTCGAGCATCTGCGCCCGGCCGGAGCCCGCGCGGCGTCTGGCTTCCGCGCCCCGGTCTATTACGCCGCCCCGCGCAATGCGCTGCTGTTTCCCGCCGAATTGCTGGCGGCGAAGATGCCTGGGGCGGCTGCGGCGCGGCTGCCGGGCTGCTCGCGGCGCTGCGCCCGCAATTGGCGGATGGGGAGCACGGGATTTCGTCGGCCAGGTGCTGGGGCTGATCCGGGACGGGTTTCTGAACGGGGCGGCGCAGATCGACCAGGTGGCGCAGCGTCTGGGGGTGAGCCGGGCCGGGCTGCATCGGCGGCTGCGCCAGGAGGGGGTGGCGTTTTCAGACCTCACCGCCCGCATCCGCCGCGATCTGGCCCAGGATTATGTCGGCCAGCCGGGGATCGCTTTCACGGATATCGCGCTGCTGCTTGGATATTCCGAACTCAGCGCCTTCACCCGTGCCTTCACGCGCTGGACGGGGCGCTCCCCGCGCGGTACAGACAGGCGTGCCGACACGCTCCCTGATCCTCGCCAGCGCCTCCGCCAGCCGCAAAGCCATGCTTGCCGGGGCCGGGGTGAATTTCTCGGCGGTGGCCTCCTCCGTGGATGAAACCGCGCTGAAATCTGGCTTTACCGGCGCGCCAGAGGCGCTGGCGGCGGCGCTGGCGCAGGCCAAGGCACAGGCGGTCTCCGCGCTTTATCCCGGGGCGCGGGTGATCGGCGCCGATCAGGTGCTGGTCTGTGACGGGGTGGTCTATGACAAGCCGGCGGATCTGGCGGCGGCGGGCGACCAGCTGCGCGGCTTTCGCGGCCGCACCCATGAGCTGATCAGCGCCGCCTGCCTGGTGCAGGATGGGGCGCTGCTCTGGGCGCATGCGGCGCGCGCGCAATTGACCATGCGTGAATTCAGCGAGGATTTCCTGCAGGATTATCTGGTCGCCGAGGGCGCCGAGATTCTGCATTGCGTCGGCGCCTACCGGCTGGAGGCGCAGGGGGCGCAGCTGTTCGAGCGGATCGAGGGCGATTATTTCACCGTGCTCGGCCTGCCGCTGCTGCCGCTGCTCGGCGCCTTGCGCGCCCAGGCCGTGCTGCCGGGTTAGAGCAATAATCATCTGATCTGAAACGGAAGGTTCAGATCAGATGATTGAAATTGCTCGCAAAGAAAAAGCTAGAGTGTTTTTCATTTGATGAAAAACATTCTAGCCCGCCTCCTTCGCATCCAGCAGCTTCTGGATCGCCGCCACCGTTTCCGGCGATAAATTCCGCAGCTCCTTGGCCAGCCGGTTGGCGAGCGCCGTCTGCGCCGCGCTCAGCCCCGCGCTGTTAAGCTTCAGCCGGGGTCGCGATTGCCGGGCCAGGGCCGCCAGCTCATCCGCATCATCCCAGATCAGCCCGAAAAACTGGCAGACCTGATGCACCAGCCCGGCGGAGGGCGCGCCCCGCCGCCCATGTTCCAGCGCCGAGAGATAGGCCGGTGAGACCTCCAGCGCCGCGGCCATGTCCTTCAGCAGAATGCCCCGCTCCTGGCGCAGCGCCCGCAATTTCTCCCCGAACGGCGTCATCCCCGGCGCCGGCGCAGCAGCACGCGAATGGCCCCCACATTGCGCGCATGCGGGTGGGCGAGGCCCAGGATGAGCGGCCGCATCGCCGGGGTGTTGAGCCAGTGCGGCAGCTCACGCGCCAGAATCTCGCCATTGCCGGTGACGATCTCCACACAGCGCAGCCCCGTGGCCTGCGCCATCTCCAGAAACCGTGTGACTTCCGTATGGGCCCGGGCGGCGGTGTGGCCGTGCAGGTCCAGCTTCGCCTCGGCGCGAATTTTCTGGCCACGGAATTTCGACCAGGTGGATTTATCCAGCCCCGCCGGCGGCGCATTCACCGCCAGCCAGGACGGGCTGGGCAGTTTTACGCGCGGCGGCTCGGGGCGGGCGCCTCCGGGTCTGGGGCGGTTCCGGCGCCGGCGGCGCCGAGGGCAAGGGCGCGTGGCGGCGGCCCGGCATCAGCCGGCTCAGCGTGCGCCCATAGGCCGCCCACAGCTCCAGATCCTCAGCCGAAAGCCCTTTCGGCCGGCGGGGCGCTGGTTTTTCCAGCGCCCCCGGCCCACCTGGTTGCGTCGCGCCATCTGAGCTCAGGCGCCGGGCGGCTTGAAGAAAAGCGCGGCGGCGGCGGCATGCGCCTGCTTGGCCTTGATCTCCGCCTCCACCCGGCGGATTTCTTCCTGCAATTCCGTGATATAGAGTTGCAGCTCCTCCACCCCCAGAGTGTCCAGAACCGGTGGCTCCAGCCTCTTTTTCTTCCGTGGCGGCAGGTCTTCTTCAGAAAATGTCATGGTTTGGACTTGACCAAAAGGTGGCGCGGGCTCGATAACCCCGCCAGTTGTACTTGCGGGGCCGAAGCGAGTAACTATGTCCGTTTCGGGCGCCTCGGCCCGAAACGAGAAAAGGTAATCGATCCATGTCCTTGCCCTTGATGCCCAAAGCTACCGCAGTCTGGCTGATTGACAAGACCGGCCTCACTTTCGAGCAGATCGCGGATTTCTGTGGCATGCATCCCCTGGAAGTCCAGGCGATCGCGGATGGCGAGGTCGCGCAAGGGATTGTCGGCTACGATCCGGTGATGAACAAGCAGATCACCGCCGAGGATATCCAGCGCTGCGAGGCTGACAGCTCCCGCCGGCTGAAGCTGCTGCCACAGCCGGAAATGCACAAGAAGCAGAAGGGCGGGCGCTATACCCCGTGGCCAAGCGCAATGACCGCCCGGATGCCATTGCCTTCCTGCTGCGTTCCTACCCGCATCTCACCGACGCGCAGATCGTCAAGCTGCTGGGCACCACCAAGGACACCATCCAGAAGATCCGCGACCGCTCGCACTGGAACGCCGCCAACATCAAGCCGCGCGACCCGGTGATTTTGGGGCTGTGCAAGCAGTCTGACCTGAACGATGCGGTGAATGCCGCCAATGAGCGCGTCACCCGCGAAGGCCTCACCCCGCCGCCGCCGCCCGGCCCGGCCGAAGCGGCCTGATAAACGCGACGGGCCGGAGATAACCAAGCAAGGGCAGCAAAAAAGGGGGCTTTTCGCCCCCTTTTCCGTATTCCGACGCTGGCGCATCATGCTTTGAGCATAAAGCGTCAATAGCATGAGGCGCCAAATTTTGCTTTGGCGAGCAATTTCATGCGTTTATCTTGACGCTATCGCGTCAATCTCAACACATATTGCTCTCGTCTCTTATTGAGTACGTATCCGTTCCATCTCTTCCTTGAGCCGCAATTTCTCAACTTTCAGGCGGGAAAGTGCCGCCATGTCCGGTAGCGGCCGCCGATCCTCGGCGGCGATCTGGCTTTCCAGGCTGGCATGACGCCCTTTCAGGGCCGCGAGACGTGATTGCAGGTTCATGGTGTCTCCTAATGGCTGATGGCCAACGAAACCCGGGTGCCCCTTGATCGGCGGGCTGTGCCCGGATGCTCAGGCTAGTCCCATTGCCATCGAACTGTCACGTGAAATCGGGATCAGTTGGTTTGTGGGCGGATCAATTCTGTGGATAACCGAATTTTTCCATCACCTTCCCGTGCGCGGCCCAGATCTTGCCGGCCTGGGCGGGGCTGAGCCGGCCGCGCCAGCCCCCGGCCTCGCCCTGGCGGAAGAATTTAGCCTCACCCGGGCCGCCGGCGCGGTAGCCCTCCCGCGCTTCCTGCCCGGCCAACCTCTTGAAGCTGCTGAATTCGATCGCCCGGCTGAGCCGCTCCGGGTCGGGCACGTCCCCGGCCGCACCCAGGAAGCGGATGATCCGGCCAAAGCCGCGCTGCGGATCGGCCAGCAGATCCTCATAGCGCACCAGCAGACGTCGCGGGGAGGCGACCCAGGAGAGCGCATGGGCGGACCAGGAGGAGAGCAGCTCGAACACCTGGGTGCCATCCGAGGCATTGGCAGCACCTTCGGCGTCCATGAAATCGATGATCTCATCCACGGATTTGCCGGTGAAGGCGGCGTAAGAGAGGGCCACATCGCGCGGATCGCGGACGATATAGATCGCCCCGGCGGTGGCTTCGGGCGTGATCAGCTGCACCCCATGCGCGCTGAGATGGGCGTTATGGGTTTTCACGAACACCAGATCCTCATGCAGCCGGGTCAGGGCCTCATGCACCTGGGGCCGGCGCGCTTGGACCTCGGCGGGGGGCAAAATCTCCCCCGGCGTGCCGAAAAACGCCATCGCGCATTCGGAGATGGTGACATCCACCAGCGCGTTGATGCTGTGCGGGGTCCGCGCGTTCAGCACATAATTATGCAGAAACGCCCTGACCCAGGTATTGCCGGATTTGGGATAGGAGGCGAGCCAGACCAGCTTGCCCATGCACGCCTCCTGATTTTTACGCCGCTTCCGCCGCTTCCGAAGCCGCCGTGTCGCGGCCGAACAGGAAGTCGATATCATCGGCGTTGAAGGCCATGCCGCCGGCATCCTGGAAGGCGATGGAGGCCAGCTCCGCCTTGCGCTGCTGCAGCTCCAGAATCCGCTCCTCGACCGTCTCGGTCGCGATCAGCTTATAGACGAACACGGATTTGGTCTGGCCGATCCGATGCGCGCGGTCGGAGGCCTGGGCCTCGATCGCCGGGTTCCACCAGGGGTCGTAATGGATGACGGTATCGGCCGAGGTCAGGTTCAAACCGCGCCCGCCGGCTTTCAGCGAGATCAGGAACAAGGGCACCTCGCCGGCCTCGAAGCGCTGCACCGGGGTGGCGCGGTCGCGCGTATCGCCGCGCAGCTCGACGAAGGGAATCCCCGCCTCGTCCAGGCGCGGCTTGATCAGATCCAGCATCGAGGTGAATTGCGAGAACACCAGGATGCGCCGCCCTTCCGGGATCAGCTCGGAGACCATCTCCATCAGATCATCCAGCTTGGCGGAGCTTTCGGTGCCGCGCGTGGCCCCCAGCTTCACCAGGCGCGGGTCGCAGCAGGCCTGGCGCAGCTTCAAAAGCGCATCCAGCACGATGACCCGGCTCTGCGCCAGCGTGCGCTCGGCCATCTGCTCCTTCACCGTCTCATACAGCGTACCGCGAATGGTCTCGTAGAGCTCCCGCTGGTCCGGCGCCAAAGTGATGCGGCGCAGGATGGTGTGCTTGGGCGGCAGCTCCGTCGCCACCTCGGACTTGGTGCGGCGCAGGATGAAGGGCTGGATGCGGCTGATCAGCTGGCCGCGCACCACCGGATCGCCGTTCTTCTCGATCGGCGTGCGGAAGCGCTTGGTAAAGCCGCGCCGGTCGCCCAACAGGCCCGGCATCAGGAAGGCGAATTGCGACCACAGCTCGTCGAGATTATTCTCAATCGGCGTGCCGGAGAGGCAGATCTTGTTCTCGGCCTTGAGCTGGCAGACCGCGCGCGTCGCCCGCGCCTCGGGGGATTTGATCGCCTGCGCCTCGTCCAGCACGGTGAGATGCCAGGGCAGCGGCTTCATGAATTCGATGTCGCGGGTCAGCACCGTATAGGTGGTGACGACGACATTCACATCTTCCAGCTTGTCGCGCTTCTCATGGCGCTCCATGCCGTGCAGCACCTCCACCCGCAGATGCGGGGCGAATTTGCGCAGCTCCGCCGTCCAGTTGGCGACCAGCGAGGTCGGCACCACGATCAGCGCCGGGGCGGTCAGCCGGCCCTCGGCATGTTCCACGCAAATATGCGCGATGGTCTGCGCGGTCTTGCCCAGCCCCATATCGTCGGCCAGGAAGGCGCCCAGCCCGTGCCCGGCCAGATGCTGCAGCCAGTCCACGCCATGCTGCTGATAAGGGCGCAGCGACCCCTTGAAGGCCTCCGGCACTTCCACCGGGATGATCTCCGGCTCGCCGCGGAAGCGCTCGACATAGGCCTCGATATCGGCGGCGTTCTGCCAGGATGTGGTGAGCACATCCTCCAGATCCAGCACCGTGGCGGCGGCCCCCACGGGGAGAACCAGATTTTTCTCGGCGGTGCGCCCGGCGGCCTCGATCAGATCGCCCATCACGTTCAGCAGCCGCTTGATGCGGTCCGCCGGCAGCTTGATGACGCGGCCATCCTCCAGCGAGGTGATGATCTCGCCATCGACGATCTGCGCCGCCTCATAGCCGCCACGGGCCAACAGATGCTCCAGGATCGGCAGCAGCGGGTGCCGCTCGCCATCGATCTCAATGCCGAATTCCAGGCTGAAATTGCCCTTCTCGGCATCCTGCACCACCACGTCCAGATTGCCGACATTATCGGCCAGCTGCGGGCCGAAATTCGCGTCGATCTGTGCCTGCCAGCCTTTCTCGGTGAGTTCCGGGATGCGCACCGCGACGAAATGGTGCCATTTGGCGGCGGCATCCTCGCCCCGGAACACCAGCACGCGCTGGCCGCGCGCGGCTTTGCCATCGGCCACGCGCATCTGCACGAAGCCATCCGGGCGCAGCTCGTCCAGGGCCGCGGCTTCAGCCGCCGGGTCGCGGCGGATGAAGGCGATCTGCCCGCCGGTGCGGATGCGCATGAACTGGCTGTCATCGGCGCCATCCACGCGCACGCCGCCATAGTCGAAATCCAGCGTCAGCACGTCGATCATGCGTTGGCGGTTATATTCATCCGGGCCGGTGACACGGCGCAGGCGCATCACCGGGGTGGCAGAGCGCTCCAGCACGGTCGCACCCGGCTCCGGCGCATCCGGCACCACGGCCAGCAGCGTCGCCGCCGGGCGGGCGCGCCGGCCGGTGGGGCGCGGGCGGACCGGCGGCGGGGTATAGGTGCGCTCGCCGGCGGGGATCACGGTATCGATCAGGCTCTTCGGCTCGGCCTTGCGCAATTCCGGGAATTTCGCCAGCGCCGCCAGGGCGGTGGCGGCCAGATGCCGGCAGCCGCGCTCGCCGCAGGAGCATTCACGCTCGGCAAAGGAAATCCGGCTGCCCTTGCGCTCGGGGGTGAGCGAGGTGGTGCGGCGGGTGCCGTCCATATCCTCGACGATGCCGTCGATGGTGTCGCCCTGCAGCGTCACATCCTTCACAAAGCCCAGCGCGATGACGCTCTGGGCCCGGCGGATGATGGCGGAATCGAAGACACGATCAAAATCTTCGGCGGAAAACGGCACCGGCATCGTCTAGCTCAAACTCCCCACAGGACATCCGCCGGACGAACCGGCGAAAGGGTGTAATAGCCGCTTCTGGAGAAAAGGCCAGAGGAATTACAGCGAATATTGCGGGACGCTGACCCGAGCTATTTGATAAGGTTGGTAAACCCGTTGGTCAGCGGATAGCGCCTGTCGCGCCCGAAGGCTTTCGCGGTGATCTTCACCCCCGGCGGGGCCTGGCGGCGCTTATATTCGGCGCGGTCCAGCAGTTTGATTACCCGCAGCACCGTCTCGCGCGCGAAGCCCTCCGCCACGATCTCCTCGGCCGAGCGCTCGCCCTCGATCAGATGTTCCAGAATGGCATCCAGCACCTCGTAAGGCGGCAGGCTGTCCTGGTCGGTCTGGTTGTCGCGCAGTTCGGCCGAAGGCGGCTTGGTGATGATGCGCTCGGGCATCGCCGGGCCGGGCGCGGTCAGCGCGCCGTGCGGGTGGTGTTCGTTGCGCCAGCGCGAAAGCGCGAACACGGTGGTTTTGTAGATATCCTTCAGCACCGAGTAGCCGCCGCACATATCGCCATAAAGCGTGGCGTAACCGACTGACATCTCCGACTTGTTGCCGGTGGTCAGCAGCATCGGGCCGAATTTGTTGGAAATCGCCATCAGGATCAGCCCGCGCGAACGGGACTGGATATTTTCCTCGGTGATATCCGCCGCCTTGCCGGCAAAGGCCGGGGCCAGCGCCGCCTCGAACGCCTCGGTGGCGCCGGAGATGGGGATGGTTTCGTAAGGGATTCCCAGCATCCGCGCGCATTCGGCCGCGTCTTCCAGGCTGTGGGCGGAGGTATAGCGGCTGGGCAGCATCACCGCGCGCACGCGCTCCGGCCCCAGCGCATCGGCGGCGACAGCGGCGGAGATGGCGCTGTCGATCCCGCCCGAGAGCCCCAGCACCACGCCGGGGAAGCCGTTCTTGTTCACATAATCGCGCAGGCCCCACATCATCGCCTGATAGATCAGCGCGTAGCGCTCCGGCTCCGGCGCCAAGGTCTGCGGCGCGCAGACCAGCCCGGCCTCGGTGCGGGTCCAGCTTGTGAGGGTGATCGCTTCCTCGAAATGCGGCATCTGCACCGCCAGCGAGCGATCGGCGTTCAGCACGAAGGAGGCGCCGTCGAACACCACCTCATCCTGGCCGCAGACCTGGGCGGCGAAGACATAAGGCAGGCCGGTTTCCACCACCCGCTCCACCGCCAGTGTGACCCGGCGGGTCTGCTTGCCATCCTCGAACGGCGAGCCATTGATGGAGAGCAGCATCTCCGCCCCGGTTTCCGCCAATGTTTCCGAGACGGCGGGCAGCCACCAATCCTCGCAGATCATCAGCCCCAGCCGGAAGCCACGGAACGGCACCGGGCCGGAGGGCGTGCAGGCATCGAACACGCGCTTTTCGTCGAACACGCCGTAATTGGGCAGCTCGACCTTGGCGCGACGCGCGGCGATGCGCCCGCCTTCCAGCAGAAAGGCGGCATTATGCAGCTTCCCGCCATTGCGCCAGGGCAGCCCGACGATGATTCCCGGCCCGCCATCGGCGGTCTCCGCCGCCAGCGTTTCCGCCGCCGCCTCGCAGGCGGCGACGAAGGCGGGTTTCAGCACCAGATCCTCCGGCGGATAGCCGGCGATGGAGAGCTCCGGTGTGACCACCAGATCCGCCCCCAGCCTCGCCCCTTCGGCACGGGCGGCGCGCAGCTTGGCGAGGTTTTTGTCGATCGCGCCCAGATGCAGATTGATCTGCGCGATGGCGATGTTCAGCGTGTCACTCATCTCGTCAGCCACAGGCTCCGTTTACCCCTTGGCCGGGCGGAGCAGGAACTCGCGCCCGATCTTCACCCGCGGCACCCCGTCATAGGCGACGATGTCGGCGGTGGCATAGGTCTCGCTCCAGCTCTCGGGGATGAAGCTGCCGGTGCCGACCACGTCGATCGGCGCCTTGGCATCGGCCATCACCGAGCATTTCTCCACGCCGAAGCCGGAGGAGGCGACGATTTTCACCGCCCCGAACCCGGCCTCGTTCAGCGCCTCGCGCATCTTCCAGATGGCGGCGGCGGAGACGCCGGTGCCGATCAGGTAATTCAGCTCGCGCTGGCTGCGATAGCGGCGCATCGCGCCCGGCGCGTTGCGCTCCAGCACGGCGTAGCTCTCCTGCGGGCCGAGCCCTTCCAGATAGCGCCCGCCATGGGTGTCCAGCCGCACCGAGATGCGCCCGGCGGCGGCCAGCTCCGGAAAGCGCCGGCAGACTTCCAGCGCATCCGTCACTTCCCGGCCGAAATAATCCACCAGCACGGTCAGCGGCTCGTCCGGGAAGGTCTCGCGGAACATCTCGGCGGCGCGCAGCGTGGAGTTGGCGTAGCCGATCAGCGCGTGCGGCATGGTGCCATAGCCGTGCGGGGCGCCGAAATAATGCGCCGTCCAGTCATTGGCGTTGCCGATGAAGCCCCTCGCCCCTTCGGCCTGGGCGGCGCGGGAGCCGACGGCGCAGCCATAGGCCATGATCTCCTGCATCTCCGCCCCGGCGCAATGGCGGGCTTCCATCGCCAGGAAGGCGGCGTTGGGCAGGGCCATGGCCATCTGGTAGGCGTTATGCGCGGCGACACAGGCGGGGCCGATTTTCTGCAGCGCCAGGGTTTCGAGGTCCGAGAGCGCGACGAAGGAGCCGGTGACATAAGCCAGCGGCTCGCCGGCCCCGACCCAGGCACCTTCCTTGTGCGGCAGCTCGATCTGGAAATCCCGCCCGCGCGTGCGCGCCACGCTCTGCAGCCACTCGACCATGATCGAGGGCGCAGAGACCACCGGGCGGCGCAGGAAGATCGCGTAGGTCACCCGGGCATCGCCGAATTTGGCGACGATCTCCCGGGTGCGGTTGAAATAGGCGTCTGTCCGCGCGGCGATGTCGCTATCGGACAAAGGCGCCGGGGTCACGCCTTGGCTTTCGAGGCGCGGCGGGATTTCAGCTCATCGGCCAAATAGAACGCCACTTCCAGCGATTGCTCGGCGTTCAAGCGCGGGTCGCAGAAGGTCTCGTAACGCTCGCCCAGCCCGTCCTCGGAAAGGCCGCGCGCGCCGCCGACACATTCGGTGACGTCCCGCCCGGTCATTTCCAGATGCGCGCCGCCGGCCACGGTGCCCTCGGCCTCATGCGCGTCGAAGAAGCCGCGCAGCTCGGCGACGATATCGTCGAAGCGGCGGGTCTTGATCTTGGCGGCGGTGGTGATGCCGTTGCCGTGCATCGCATCGCAGAGCCAGACCGGGCTGCGCCCGGCCTGCTTCACCGCGCGCAGCAAAGGCGGCAGCTTTTCGGCCACCTTGCCCGCCCCCATGCGGGTGATCAGGGTCAGCCGGCCGGGCTCGTTCTCCGGGTCCAGCACATCCATGATCCGCAGCAGATCATCCACCTCCATGCTCGGGCCGACCTTCATGCCGATCGGGTTCTTGATGCCGCGCATGAATTCCACATGCGCGCCATCGAGCTGGCGGGTGCGGTCGCCGATCCAGAGGAAATGCGCCGAGCAAGCGTAATTGTCGCCGCTGGTGGAATCCACCCGGGTCAGGGCTTCCTCATAAGGCAGCAGCAGCGCCTCGTGGCTGGTATAGAAATCCGTCTCGCGGATCTGCGGGGTGGCGGCGCTGGAGAGGCCGCAGGCGGCCATGAAGCGCAGCGTCTCGTCGATGCGCGTGGAGAGATCCTGGTACTTCGCCGCCAGCGGGGATTTTTCGACGAAATCCAGGTTCCAGCGATGCACCTCATGCAGGTCCGCGTAACCGCCGGAGGCGAAGGCGCGCAGCAGGTTCAGCGTGCCGGCGGACTGGAAATAGCCGAACTCCATGCGCGTCGGGTCCGGGATGCGGGCCTGCGCGGTGAATTCAGGCGCGTTGATGATGTCCCCGCGATAGGAGGGCAGGGTGACATCGCCAATGGTCTCATTGTCCGAGGAGCGCGGCTTGGCGAACTGCCCGGCCATGCGGCCCAGCTTCACCACCGGCATGGCGCCGCCGAAGGTCAGCACCACCGCCATCTGCAGCAGCACGCGGAAGGTGTCGCGGATCACGTTGGCGGTGAAATCGCCGAAGCTCTCGGCGCAATCGCCCCCCTGCAGCACGAAGGCCTCGCCCTTGGCGGCGGCGGCCAGATGCGCCTTCAGGTTCCGCGCCTCGCCGGCAAACACCAGCGGCGGAAACTTCGCCAGGCGCGCTTCCATCGCGGCGAGCTTGGCCGGGTCCGGATAGCTCGGCACCTGCCGGATCGGGCAGGTGCGCCAGCTTTGCGGGGTCCAGCCGGACAGGGTGGCTGGGGTGATCGTATCCATGGTGTCTCCAGACGGGCGTTCCTTATCCGCCCTATAAAGCGCGATTTGAAAAGAAACGCTACTCGGCCGCCGCCAAGGCCCCGGCAACCCTGGTCTGTGTGCGCATGGTCACGAATTCCTCGGCCGCTGTCGGGTGGATGCCGATGGTACGGTCGAAATCCGCCTTGGTCGCCCCGGCGATGATCGCCACCGCCAGACCCTGCATGATCTCCGGCGCATCCTCGCCCAGCATATGCGCGCCCAGCACCTTGTCCGTGTCCGCATCCACGATCAGCTTCATCAGCGTCTTGCGGGCCCGGCCGGAGATTGTGTGGCGCATCGGGGTGAATTTCGAGACGAAGATCTTCGCGCCCGCCGGGGCCTGGTCCTCGGTGATCCCGACGCTGGCGATGGGCGGGATCGAGAACACCGCACTTGGCACGTTCGCAAGGCTCACCCCGCGCGGCTTGTTGCCGAACAGACTATCCGCCAGCGCATGGCCCTGGGCGGTGGCGACGGGGGTGAGGTTCACCTGGTCGGTGACGTCGCCCAGCGCGTAGATATGCGCAACATTGGTGGCGAAATCCGCGCCGATGGGGATTTCCCCCTTCGGTCCGGTTTGCACCCCGGCGGCGCCGAGATTGAGCCCCCTGGTATTGGGCGCGCGGCCGGTGGCGAAAAACACCAGATCGACCTCGATGACGCTGCCGTCCGAAAGCCGCACCTGCTTGGCGCCGCCCTCGGCGGTGATCGCGACCGGTAGCGTGCCGGGATGCTGGCGCACGCCACTCTGCTCCAGCGCCTCGGCCAGCCCGGCGCGCAGATCCGCATCGAAGCCGCGCAGAGGCAGGGGCTGGCGATAGATCAGATGGGTTTGCGCCCCCAGCCCGGCGAACACCCCGGCGAATTCCACCGCGATATAGCCGCTGCCGACCACGGCGACGCGTCTGGGCATCTCCGGCAAGGCGAAAATATCATCCGAGACCACGGCATGCTCGGCGCCGGGAATCTCCAGCCCGGTCGGGTGGCCGCCCGTGGCGATGAGGATACGCTCGGCGGTGATGCGCTCGCCCCCGACATCGAGCGTATGCGCGTCGATGAAGGTGGCGCGGGCATCGAAGATTTTCGCCCCGGCATTCTCCAGCAGCCGGCGATAGATGCCGTTGAGGCGGGAAATTTCCTTGTCCTTGGCGGCGATCAGCGCGGCCCAGTCATGCCCGCCCTTGGCGATGTCCCAGCCAAAGCCGCGCGCGTCATCCGCCGCGCCGCCATATTCGGCGGCCATCACCATGAATTTCTTCGGCACGCAGCCGACATTCACGCAGGTGCCGCCCCAGAAGCGCGCTTCGGCGACGCCCACCCGTGCGCCGTGTCCCGCGGAAATCCGCGCGGCGCGCACCCCGCCAGAGCCGCCGCCGATCACGAAGAGGTCGAAATCCATCGATGAAGATCCTGTCATTTCCGCATTTACCTAATATGCGGAAGCTGCTTTTACCAATGCACGTCCTTCGGGGCGGGTCATCTTCCCGCGCCCGGTTGAAAAACCGCAGCCATGCAGGGACCATGGCGCGGGGCGAGGTGAAACAGGGAAGACGGCATGGCTCATGCCGGGGCGGGGATGATGGAACAGGCCGACGCGCAGACCACGACAATATCCGGCTATCTTGACCGGCTCGGCGAGGGATTCGAGGTGCTGGGCTGGGCCTGGAACCCGGAGGACCCGGCGCAACGGCTTGAGATCGAACTATCGGTGAATGGCATCCTCGCCGGGCGGACGCGGGCGGATCTGCTGCGCGGCGATGTCGCCGCCGCCGGGCTTGGTGATGGCTGCTATGGCTTCGCCTGGCAGCTCGACGTGCCGGTGCTGCCGGAAGCGGCCGAGGAGGTCGTGATCACCGCCCGGGATCTGGCCTCCGGCGCGGCGCTGGGTCATGAGCTGCGGCTGGATGCGGTGGCGCTGGCCGCACGGCTGATGGAGGCCGCCACCGCGCGTGACGGCGAGGGGCGGTTGCATGCGATGCGCATGGCGGCGCGGCTGGCCCCGGCTGACCCCTGGTATGTGATGACGCTGGCCGAAACGCTGCGCAATGCCGGCCATGCCATTGAGGCGGCTGAGCGGCTGCAGGGCCTGTTATCGGCGCAGCCGAGCTTCTGGCACGCGCATGTGGCGCTGGGCCATATCGCCCGCGACCGTGGCGACCATGAAGCGGCGTTGGCCTGGCTGGAGCAGGCGGCGCGGATGGCGCCGAATGAAATCTCGCGCTGGCTGGATATCGCCGAGGCGTTGCGCGCACTGGGGCGCATCGGCCCGTCCATGGAGATGCTGGACCGCGCCGCCGAGATCGATCCCGGCCATTGGGCGGTGGCGCTGGGGCGCGGCCATGGCGCGCGTGCCCAGGGCGAGCATGATCTCGCCCGCCAGCATTTCCAGGCGGCGGTGCGGCTGGCCCCCGATGAGCTGGCGCCGCGCCTGGCCTTGATCGACGCGCTGCGCGATGCCGGGGCGCTGGACGAGGCGCGCGCCGCCGGCACCGCGCTGCTCTCCTCCCATCCCGGCCGGGTGCCGGTGCTGGTGGGGCTGGCCTATACCGAACGCCAGGCGGGCGAGCCGCAGCAGGCAGCGCATTGGTTTACCGAGGCGCTGGCGCTGGAGCCGGAAAACCCGACCTTGCTGGCCGAACTGGCCCGGCAGGATTATCTGCTCGGCCGTCAGGCGGAGAGCAACGCGCATCTGCGCCGGGCGCTGGCGCTGGCGCCGACCCATACCGATGCGGTGTGCCAGCTCGCCGGCCAGGCCTTGACCGTGGGCGACGCCGCCCAGGCCTATCAGATCTATGAGGATGCCGCCCGCGCCAAGCCCGGCGAGATCGCGTTCCGCTTCGGCATGCTCGACACGCTGGCCTGGCAGGGCAAGCTGGATGCGGCGCTGGAGGGGCTGCAGGCGCTTGAGCAGGAGCACGGGCTGAGCCCGCAGCTGCAATCCTGGCGGATCACGCTGCTGCGCCGCACCGGCCGGATGGATGAGGCGCTCAGCGTCGCCCGCGCCGCGACGCTGGCGGCGCCGAAACAGTTCTGGCTCTGGGTCGAGCGCTTCCAGACCGAGTTGCTGGCCGGCAGCGATGCGATGCTGCAGAAGGCGCTGCTGGGCATTCCCGCCCTTTCGCGGGCCGAGCGCGGGGTGCGCCGGCGCTGCGTCGGGGCGCTGGCGGAATCGCTCTGGCAGATGGATGCCGCCCTGGCGCATTACGAGGCGGCGGCTGAGCTGAGCCCGAATGACGCGTCGCTGCAGGAGGCGCTGTGCCGGGTGAAGCTGATGCGCTTCGATCTGGACGGCGCGCGTGGGCATTTGCGCCGCCACTACGCGCTGATCGCCGCCGAGCGCCGGCTGCGCGGAGAATCGCTGAACATCTCCCAATCTTTGCTCGGTCAGATGATCGAGGAATATGCGCTGGACGCGGCGATGGCGGGCAGGCTCGCCGCCCTCAACGCTTTGCCGCTGCCGGAGCGGCTGGAGCCCTGCGCGGCTTTGGTGCGCGAGGCGCCGGAGAGCACCGCCCCGGCCGCCACCCTGCTGCTGGCGCTGCGCCAGGCGGAAAAACTGGAGTTTTCCCCGGTGCGCGGCGCCGCCGCGATCCCGCAGGTGATCAACGCCTATTGGCACGAAACCAATCTGCCGGCGGATCTGGACGCGATGATGCAGGGCTGGCGGGCGCGCAATCCCGGCTTCGCCTGGCGCCGGTTCGACGATGCCCAGGCGCGCGACTATCTCGCCGGCAAATTCCCGCAGCCGGTGCTGCAGGCCTATCTGCGCGCCAAGGAAAAGCCGCAGAAAGCCGATATCTTCCGGCTGGCGCTGCTGGTCGAGGAAGGCGGCATCTATGTGGATGCGGATGACCGCGCGCTGGCGCCGCTCAGCCGCATCCTGCCCGCCGGTGCCGAGCTGGTGCTGGCGCAGGGGAGTTTGGCTGTGTGGCGAATCATTTCATGGCCGCCATGCCGGGCCATCCGCTGCTGCGCAACGCCCTGCATTCCTTGGTGAATGCGATCAATCGCGGCGACAATGAAATCCCCTGGCTGCTCTCCGGCCCGGCCTTGCTCACCCGCACGCTGGGGCTGCGCGTGGCGCAGGCCGGTGGTCTGCCGCCGGGCATCCTGCTGCTGGAGCGCCGGGTTCTGGGCCGGCATGTCGCGGCCGGCTGCTTCGCCGCTTATAAAAATTTCGACATGCGCAACCGCCGCCGCATCGACGCCGCCGCCGAACTGGGCTGAGGCCCGGTTAGAGCAACATCCGATCAAACGGATTCGTTTGATCGGATAAAGTTGCTCGCCAAACTCGGCGTTTTTTCAGGCCGGGCTGGGGGCTTTCGCCTTCGCCGGCTTCGGCGCCGCCTTCACGCTCTCCCGGGGCTGGTTCAGCACGATCCGGTTCAGCCGCTCCAGATCCTCGGGCTTGGAGAAGAAGGCCTCCGGCAGCGCGCCCTCGCGCACCGGGCTAACCGTGCCGGCGGCAATCTCGTCGATCAGCGCCAGCACCGCGGCGGCATCGGCGGGGAAGGGGAAGACCACGCCAAACCCGGCCTTGCGGATCCGGTCCGCCGGCGCGCCGATATCCGGGGCCAGCGGGATGAAGCCGTGCTTCACCAGCTCGGAGAGGGTGTAGCTATAGGTCTCCGGCCAGGCCGGCAGGAACAAAGCCAGCCGTCCCTTGGTCTGCGCCAGCAGCTCGGGCAGCTCCTCGGGCGTATATTTGCCGGTGATGGTGACATTGCCCACCGCCCGCAGCGCCTGGTCGATATTGGTGTAGCCGATGACGCGGAAGCTGAGATGCGGATGCGTCAGCCGCGCCCGCCTGGCGATTTCCAGCAGCTTGTCCGAGCCCTTATGCGGGCCGATGGCGCCCAGCATCACGATCTCGGTATCATTGCCCGCCCGCGCGGCGGGGGCGGCGCCGTCCCGGCTTTCCGGATGCGGCAGCACGTTGAACTTGATCTGCGCGAACACCTTGCGAAGATAGCCGACGGCATTTTCCGACGGCGCGATGACATGGGTGAATTTCGCCAGCAGGCTGTCGAACAAAGCGCGATGCTCCGCCGGGCTCAGCTCGTTCAGCACCGAGGTCTCATGCGCCCCGCCCATCTCCACGCAGCGCCCGCAGGTGGCGGCATCCGCCCCGCCGCAGAACCGGCCGATCGCGTCGATCATCGTCACGCGCGGGCAGAGGGCGTAGAAATCATGCGCCCAGTACAGGCTGTGGCGCGTCCCCAGCCAGTCCCGCAGCCCGGCGATGACGCTGGCCGGAAAGCCCAGCAGCTGATGCGCCAGCACCAGCCGCGGATCGGCGACATCCAGCAGCGCGAACAAGTCCGCCGCCTCGTCCTTGTTGAAATGCGCGCATAGCAGCGGCGTGGCGCAGGAGAGCTCAACCAACCCGCTTTCGGTGACGCTGAGCGAGAGCCGGGTGGCGCCGCCATAGCCGACCTCGCGTTCGATATCGCGGATTGCCTTCGGTGTGCCGCCTTCCAGCGCGTTGGAGGTGACCAGCGCGAAGCGCGCCCCTTGCGCCCGCGCCCGGGCGAGGCGGGCGCGGTCCAGCGCCCAGCGCAGCTGGCGCAGCCCGTCACGGTCCTCGAAAGCCATGATCAGCGGGGTATATTCGGGGTAGAGCGCATTCAGCCGGGGCTGGTTCTGCGCCACCAGGCTGGCGCGCTCATTGCCGAAGGAGATGCTCTCCTTGTGCTCGACGATGACGCCGCCAGCGGCGACATTGCGATAGCCCAAGGCGGCGGCGCGGGCGCAGAAATCATTTTCTTCCCCGTAGCCGCGCCCAAACGCCTCATCCAGCGCGCCGATCCGCGCCATCACCTCGGCCTTGATCAGCATGCAGAAGCCATGGCCGGTCGGCACATCCGCGCACAGCCCGGCATTCTCGGCCAGGGCCAGGGCCGCCAACTCCGGCCAGCTGATATCGGCCAGCGCCGCCTCGCGCAGCTCCGCCGACGGGTAGGAGAAGATGGTGGCGTTGCTGGACATGGCGGTGACGGTGCCGATCGCGGGATCCGCCGCGGCGACGCGCAGCAGCTCATCCAGCCCGCCGGCGAACATCACCGTATCGGAATTCAGCAGCAGCACATCGCTGCCCTTGACCAGCGCCAGGCCGCGATTGACGCTGCCGACGAAGCCGAGATTGTCGCCATTTTCCAGCAGCACGACGTTCGGCAGCCCGGCATAGCCGGCCAGCATCGGCGCCATCGCTTCATCCGGCGAGGCATCGTTGATCAGCACCAGCAGATCGGTCTCGGCCTGGCGATGCGCCAGAACGGATTCGATGCAGGCCTGGGTGACCTCTACCCCGCGATAGATCGGCATGACGATGGCGACCCGCTTGCCGCCGCCCGGGGCGGGCAAGGGGGCGGGCTGGCGGTCGAGCACCAGCCCGTCCTGGGCGCGCATCTTGGCCAGAAATTCCTGCAGGGCGGCGGTCAGCAGCGCGCGCTCCCCGGTACCGATTCCCGGCAGCCCGGCATGCGCCAGATGCGCCGCGCGCTGCAGGGCGGCCACCGCCGCCGGGCGCCCGGCGAGCAGATAGGGACCATCGAACAGATCCCGCTTGCCGCCGGCGAAGCGCAGCGTCAACGAGACCGGCTGGTCGGCGGCCTGTTGCAGCGGATCCAGGCTGATATCGAAGCCCGGCGTCGGGGAGTCGGGGAAATGCGCCTGCACATCCGTGCGCTCAAGGTCGCAATGATCGGTCTCTTCGAGGATGCCGTTGCGATACACATCGAGCGCGAAGATGCGCTTGGGCACATCCGGGGAGAGCACCCAGCCGACCATGCGGGTGGGCGTGATCGTCTCCAGATGGGCGCGTAAGGCCAGATTGCAGCTGGTCCGCCCGATATTTTGGCCATTCGCCGCCACCTCCAGCAGCATCTCGCCGGCGCCGAAGCAATCCGCATCCAGCGTCAGTCTGAATCGCGCCGGGGCGAAGAGCGGGTCGGCGGGCTGGGCCTCGAACACGCTTTGCCCGCGCGCCACCTCCTGACCCGCCTGGTTGCGCACAGTGATGAAAGGGGCTTGCTTCGCCGGGGCGCGTTCGCTCACCCAGCCGACCAGCTGGTCGCCCTCGAGACTGAACAGCCCATCGAACAGGCCGGGCCCGACGGCCACAGGCGAGCCGATCAGCTCCTCACCATTGCCGAGGACGCGCAGCAGGCGCGGCTCCTCGCTCAGCGGCACGGCGATGCGATAGCCGAAGGTGGTGCGGCCGAGGCCCAGCGCGGCCAGATCCGGCCGGTGGCGGGAGGCGCGGCCCTTGGCCAGCAGCTTGCCCTCCTGATCCGTGACGGTGATGGCGCAGTTGCCGGTATCGGGCACGGAGGTGGCCCAACCGGTCAGGTAGCTGCCTTCCATCGTGTCCACATGTCCCCTGATCGCCATCAAATCTCCGTTCGTCGGACCGTTCCGGTGCCGTCATCAGAACCGGCATTCGTGGCGAGTTTTTGACGATCGGCGTGCCGCACTCAAGAGCAGATATCGGAAAATACACGAAATTCCGTCAAATGCCCGGTATGTAACGAAATTTTATGCTGCGTTGCAGAATTATAATTTGAATCATGATGAAAGGCATGGTCTATTCGTTCCATAGACGCAATGCAATTCCAGGTGGTGTCGATGCGGTCCTACAACTATTTAATGGCCGATAACGATTCCGCGGCTGGGCATTATGTCGAGCTGCGTGAGGAAAAATTATTTGGCCTGATCCGTGCCGTGCTGGAGATGGTCGAGGTCGATGAGGCTTGGTATCTCGCGACCAATGCGGACGTGGCACAGGCCGTCAGCGCAGGAAAACTCTCCTCCGGCAAGGCGCATTATGTCGCCGCCGGTTACTTCGAAAACCGCCTGCCCCGGCCCGTGCTCGTCGATGAGGCGTGGTATCTGGCCGAATATCCCGATGTCGCCGAGGCCATCGCCAATGGCGGCGTTGCCTCGGCAACGCTGCATTTTCATAATTCTGGGTTTCTCGAGGGGCGTCTGCCCCATAAAGGCTGGTCGGTGCTGCGTGATGGCGCCAGTGCCGCCGTGGTGCGCCTGCCCGCGCGCGTCGCCGAACGCGCCTGAGGCGTCCGCTTAGAGCATCAAGCTTTTAGCTTGATGCTCTAGCTTTTGTTTTAGCGAGCAATTTCATGTGTTTATATTGACGCTGGCGCGTCAACCTAAACACATATTGCTCTAGGACAGGCTGGGCAGCCTGATCCAGCTCATCGGCAACGGCGTCACCTGGGTGCCGTCGGCTTCCAGCGCCTTGCCCAGCGCATCCAGCCGCAGCGTCGCCAAGGCCAGATCGCCGGCGCTGGAGCGCAGCGTGCCGACCTCCTGGCCCTCGGCCAGGATCGGCGTGCCGGGCGGCAGGCCGGGCGTGGCAAGGCGCACCGGCAGCAGCCGGCGCTTGATCAGACCGCGATATTTCGTGCGCGCTGTCAGCTCCTGGCCCATATAGCAGCCTTTTTCGAAATCCACCCCGCCCAGCTCCTCGAACCCGGCTTCCAGCAGCAGGCTCTTCTCCGGCTCCAGATCCGGCGGGCCATCGGGCAGGCCGAGCCCGATCCGGTGCGCGGCGTAATCTTCCGGTGTGGCGTTGGCGGTGATCAGCGCCTCCGCCAGGCAGCGATAGCCGGCCTCGGGCAGGCGCGGATCGGCCGCGGTCAGCGGGATCTGCGGCGGCCTGCCGCCCCAGACGGCATAGACATGCAGATCCTCTGAGACATCCTTGATCTCCACCGCGCTGCGCAGCTTCATCCGCCGCAGCTTTTGCGCCAGAGCAGGGATCTCGGCGCGGGGCAGGTCCAGCAGCAGCCGCTCGCCATCCGAGAGAATGAAGAAATCGACAAGATATTTGCCTTGCGGGGTGAGCAGAGCCGCCCATACGGCCCGGCCCGGCCCGGCCCGGGCGACATCGTTGCTGACCAGCCCGTTGAGGAACGGCACACGCTCGGCGCCGGTGAGTTCCAGAACGCCGCGATGCGGCAGATGCGCGATGCTGCTCATGCCGGCAAAATGGGCGCGCCAGGGGCGAACGGCAAGAGCGGTTTGCCGCCGCCGCCAGGGCAGGCTACAGGCGCTGTTACATGAATATCCTGTTCATAACCTCGTCGCGGATCGGCGATGCCGTGATTTCCTGCGGCATATTGGAGGCGCTGCGGCTGCAATATCCGCAAGCGCGCTTCACCGTCGCCTGCGGCACGGTGGCGGAGGGGGTGTTCACCCGGTTTCCGGCGCTGGAACGGTTGATCGTGTTCGAGAAAGAGCGTTTCGACCGGCATTGGCTGCGGCTCTGGGCGAAGCTGGCGCCGCATGTCTGGGATATCGCGGTGGATGTGCGCGGCTCCGCCATCACCCTGGCGCTGGCCGTGCGCAAGCGGCACATGCTCAAGGGCGGCCGCCGGCCGGGGCGGCGCTATATGCAGCTGGGCACCGCGCTGGGCTTCGCACCGCCGCCGCTGCCCGTCGCCTGGACCGCGCCGGAGGACGACGCCAAGGCGGCTCTGCTGCTGGGGGACGGCCCGATCATCGCCCTGGCGCCGACGGCGAACTGGGAGGGCAAAATCTGGCCGGCGCAGCGATTCATAGATTTGTTTTATGAATTATCCGCCCGCATGCCCGGCGTGCGCGCCGCCGTGTTCGGCGGGCCAGGCGCTGCCGAGGCGGCGCTGGCGGCCCCGGTGCTGGCAGCGCTGCCCGGGGCGATCGATCTGGTCGGCACGCTCTCGCTGCCGGAGGCCGCCGCCTGTCTGCGCCGGGCCTGCCTGTTTGTCGGCAATGATTCCGGGCTGATGCATCTCGCCGCCGCCGCCGGCACCCCCACGCTGGGCTTGTTCGGCCGCTCGCGCGCCAGCGAATATGCCCCGGCCGGGCCGCGCACCGCCACCGCCATCGCCCCGGCCCGGAGGGTGAGGCGCCGATGGCGGGGCTCAGTGTTGAGGCTGTGGCCTCTGCCGCATTCACGCTTCTCGGCCTATAGGAATTGCCATGAGCTATGATCTGATCCTGGAAAACGGCATTGTCGTCCTCCCCTGGGGCGAGGCCAGCGCCGATATCGCCGTGAAAGACGGCAAGATCGCCGGCATCGGTAAAAATCTCGGGGCGTCGGCGGCGCGCTTCAACGCCGCCGGGCTGCATGTGCTGCCGGGTGTCATCGACCCGCATGTGCATTTCCGCGATGGCGGCAAGGGCGGGGTCGAGGGCGTTGAGGATATGCGTTCGGGCTCGCTGGGCGCGGTGCTGGGCGGGGTAACCGCTTGTTTCGACATGCCCAACACCAACCCGGCGGGTGTGGATGTTGCGAGCCTGACCGCCAAGCATGATTACATCGCTGGCCATGCCTGGTGCGATATGGGCCTGTTCGCCGGCGCCACCATGGATAATCTGGACGAGACCGGCACGCTGGAAACCCTGCCCGGTGTGTGCGCGATGAAGGTCTTCGCCGGCTCCTCCACCGGCAATCTGCTGGTCTCCGACGATGAAAGCATCGAGCGGCTGATGCGCTCGGGCCGCCGGCGCGTCTCTTTCCACTCCGAGGATGAGGAGCGGCTGCAGGCGCGTCGGGCGCAGTTTGAGGGCGGCGGGCCGTATAGCGACCATTATGTCTGGCGCGATGAGGAATGCGCCTTCAAGGGCACGCGCCGGATCACCGCGATTGCCGAGCGCACCGGCCGCCCGGCGCATATTCTGCACGTCTCCACCGCCGAGGAATTCGCCTTCCTGAAGGCGCATAAGGATCTGGTGGGCTGCGAGGTGCTGGTGAATCATCTGCTGCAATGCGCGCCGGATGTGTATGAGCGGCTTGGCCCCTATGCGGTGATGAACCCGCCGCTGCGCGACAAGCGCCATATGGATGCCGCCTGGGAAGCCGTGGCCGATGGCACGGTGGATAATATCGGCTCGGACCACGCGCCGCATCCGCGCGCCGCCAAGGAAAAGCCCTGGCCCGCCACCGCCGCCGGCCTCACCGGCGTGCAGACCAGCCTGCCGTTGATGCTGACCCAGGTGAATGAGGGAAGGCTCTCGCTGCTGCGCCTCGCGCAGCTGATGTCCGAGGGCCCGGCGCGGATCTATGGCGCGGTCGGCAAGGGCCGCATCGTGACCGGGAATGACGCGGATTTCTCCGTGGTCGATCTGAAGGCTCGGCGTAGCATCGAGAATAGCTGGATCGCCAGCCCATGCGGCTGGACGCCGTTTGACGGCGTCGCCTGCACCGGCTGGCCGATGGCCACCATCATCCGCGGCCAGGTGGTGATGTATGAAGGCCAGGTGACCGGCGAGCCGCAGGGCCAGGCCGTGCGCTTTCGGAGCTGAGGGTTTTCAAACCGCCCGGCATCCCGCATCCTCCTCACGGAGAGCGAAGAGAGAGCGGGATGCCGCAGGATCATACCCACGACCATGACCAAGAGCCGCGCTGGAAGCATGATGGTGTGCGCGTCATCAAAGGCGACCGGCTGGACGCCAACACCGCCCAGACCCCCGGCATGTTTCGCCAGGCCGCGATCAACCAGGCCCGCGTCGGGGCGCAGCGCCTCTGGGCCGGCACCGTCGCCATCGATCCTAACGCCAAGACCGGCGTGCATCATCACGGCGCTCTGGAGAGCGTGATCTATGTCGTCTCCGGCAAGGCCCGGATGCGCTGGGGTGAGAGTCTGGAATTCGTCGCCGAGGCCGGGCCGGGGGATTTCATCTATGTGCCGCCTTACGTGCCGCACCAGGAGATCAATGCCGACCCCGAGCAGGTGCTGCAATGCGTGCTGGTGCGCTCGGACAATGAGGCGGTGGTGGTGAATATCGACAGTATCGAGCCGGTGGAAAAGCCGGAATCGGTCTATTGGGTCGATCCCACTCACAAGGCCCCAGGCTGATCAGGCGGTTTTCCAGCTCTTCCAGGCGAAGCCCAGCATCAGCAACTGCACCAGGGCGGTTATGGCGGCGCAGCCGATCCAGCCGGCGCTGTGCCAGGCGGCGGCGGGATGATCCCGCCGAAACTGCCGCCGATATAATAGGCGGTCACATATAGCCCGACGGCGGTGGATTTTGCCCCCGCGCGGCGATGCCGATGAAGCCGGTCGCCAGCGTCTGCTGCGGGAACACCCCGAAGCAGATCAGCAGCAGCCCGAGCGCGATCATCCAGAGCGGGCTGGCCAAAGTCAGCGCCAGACCGAGCAGGATCAGCCCGGTGCAGCCCGCCATCAGCCATTGCCGGTTCATCTTCGCGCCCAGCCGCCCGGCCACCGGGCTTGCCGCCACGCCGCCGAGATAGACCACGAAAATCGCCCCCAGCGCCGCCGGGCCCATATGATAGGGCGCCTCGGCGAGGCGGAAATTGATGAAAGTGAAGACGCTGACCAGCGAGAACAGCACCCCGAACCCGACCGCATAGGTGCCGAGCAGCCGTTTGTTGGAGAGATGGTTGGGAAAGGAGGCCAGCGCCCCCGCCACGCCGGTGGTGGGTTTGAAGCGCGTCTCCCGCGGCAGCAGGAAGGTGATGATCAGCGCCGCCACCAGCGTGATCAGCCCGATCACCAGAAACCCGATGCGCCAATTATGCGTCAGCGCGGTCACGAACCCGACGATCAATCGCCCGGAAAACCCGCCGGTGATGGTGCCGGAGGTATAGATGCCCACCATCTTCATCGCGTTGGCCGGGCTCATCTCGTCGCTGATATAGGCGATGGTGACGGTGAAGATGAAGGGCAGCAGCAGCCCTTGCAGAAACCGGCAGGCGATCAGCATCGGCAGCGAGCTGGCCGTGGCGGCGAGCAAAGTGGGGATGATCAGCAGCAGCGCCGCGCCGCGAATGAAGACGCGCCGGCCGAACCGGTCCGAGAGCATGCCGATCAGCGGCGCCATCGCGGCGGTGGCGATCAGCGGGGCGGTGACGGTGTAGCCGGTCAGCGCCGGCGAGACATGCAGGCTTTGCGCCAGCACCGGCAGGATCGCCTGGGTGCACCACATATTCACGAAGGTCACATAGCCGGCGACGACCAGGGCGAGCGCGGTGGTGCGGGGGATGCCCCCGCTGGTCGGCTCAGAAGCGGCGCTCAAAGACTGTGATGACATCACCCGGCAGAACCATTGCTGTGGTCGGCGCCCGATATTGGGCAGCCTTGCTGCCAATCGTGCGCGTCACTCCCACATAGGCTGTCTCGGCCCGGTAAGTGAACCCGCCGGCAATGGAAATCGCGGTCAGGACTGTCATGCCCGGGCGGTATGGGTAGGGGCCGGGGTGGTGACCTCGCCCAGCGTGTAGAAGGGCCGGTAGGTGGCGATCTCCACCGCCACCGAGGGGTGCAGGATGAGCTGGCGCGCCTGCAGCTGGCTGGCGATGCTCTTGGCCAGCGCGTCGGTGCTCAAGCCCCCGGCCTGCACCAGCCCCAGCAAGGGCAGGTCGATATTGCCACCATCATCGACATGATAGCTGCCGGACATCTGCGCCTGGTCGAACACCCGCAAATTCAGCGCATCGCCGGGGCCAAGCCGGTAGGGGCCGGGCGGGGCGGGGGGCAGCCTGGGCAAATGGAAGCCCGGCGCCTGCCAGCTGGCGCAGCCGGAGAGCAGAGCGGGGAACGCAGCAAGCAGACCACGCCGCAGCACCATCGGCTTCCTTTCCAAAAGCTTAAGTTACTTCCTGTTTACCGAAGCCGGGAAACCCGGCAAAGCGGTGATTGGACCGAATCCGGAGTTTTTGATGAAGCGCCTCGCCGCTCTGTTTTCCCTGGTCGTGATCATTGCAGCCGGGCTGTTCCTGTTCCTGCCGCACCAAAACCAGCCCGGCGGCAGCGCTGTGCAGGGCGGCTCCACCCAGGCGCCCGTCCCCCCGGTCGCGGCGCAGAACCACGATCCGCGCGCCTTGAGCGCCGCCGAGCAGGCGGCGTTCCTGCCCTTGGTCTGCGGCGGCGCCAGCGGGGCCGGGGGCGGCTATGCGCATCAATGCGCCAGCCTGCCGGGTTATCCCGCCCAGGATTATGGCGGCGCCGGGCTGGGGCTGGGCATCACGTTGAAGAGCGTTGTCATCGGCCATCTCACCAGCGCCACGGCGGATGAGGCCTATGTGACCTATGCCGGCAGCTTCGAGCCGCATGTGAATAGTTTCGGCGGCGGCATCCTGTTCGTCCGCGATGCGGATCATTGGAAACTGAAAGGCTGGTATCCGGGCGGGCAGGCGGAGCATTGCGTCTCGCTGGCCCCGACCGGGCGGGCGAAATTCGTCTGCCTCTATACCGACGAGGCGCAGGGCGAGGCGGATAGCCGGCTTTCGCTGCTCTCCCTGCCGCCGCCGGGCGGTGAGAAGCCGGCGGTGCTGGCGGCGCGCGATCTGCGCGGCACCATGGCCCCCAACGCCAATTGCCAGGGGCTTGCGGACGGCGAGGCGGTGGCGCTGGGGATCGACGGCCTCGCCCCGGCGGAAGACGGCGCCAGCGCGACGCTGAGCTATGTCAGCGCCAAGGATGCCAAGAGTGCTTGTGCCGCCGGGCATTTCGCCACCGCGCCGGTCAGCAAGGCCACGCTGGCGTTGCGCTGGACCGGCGCCGCGCTGAAAATCTCCCCCACCCTGCATCTCGCCCCCGCCTCGTGAGTGCGCAGGCGCAGGCGCTGATCCGTGCGGCGCGGGAGATGGCGGCGCGCGGTCTGGCGGCGGGGACGTCCGGCAATGTCTCGCTGCGCACGCAGGGCGGGATTCTCATCACCCCCTCGGCGGTGCCGTATGAGGATCTGACGCCGGAGATGATCCCGCTGCTGCGCCCGGATGGCAGCTTTGAAGGCCGCTTCCGCCCCTCCTCCGAATGGCGTTTTCATCTGGATATCTATCTCTCCCGCCCGGAGGTGGGCGGGGTGGTGCATCACCACGCGCCCTATTGCACCGCGCTCTCGATGGCGCGCCGGGCGATTCCGCCCTGCCATTACATGGTCACACGCTTCGGCGGCGGCGATGTGCGCTGCGCGGATTACGCGCTGTTCGGCACGGCGGCATTGTCAGAGGCGGTGCTGCGCGCATTGGCGGGGCGGCGGGCCTGCCTGATGGCCAATCACGGCGCGCTGGCGGTGGGCCGGGATGTGGAGGCGGCGCTGGGCGCGGCGAGCGAGCTGGAGGTGCTGGCCCAGCACTATCTGCTGTCCCTGCAGGCGGGCGGGCCGGTATTGCTCTCGGATCAGGAGATCCAGGACGCGCTTGATCAGTTCGCCACCGCCTATCGGCCGAACACGGGGGCATGATACAAAAACGCCGCCCGAAGGGCGGCGTTGACGCGAATCAGGCTGGCTTAGACCGCTTTGATGTTCACAGCGGCATCCTTGCCGCGCTCCTTGGTGATGTCGAAGCTGACCTTCTGGCCCTCATTCAGGCCACGCAGGCCGGCGGACTGCACGGCGGTGATGTGCACGAACACGTCCTTGCCGCCATCCTGCGGCACGATGAACCCAAAACCCTTGGTCGTATTGAACCATTTCACAGTACCGATCGGCATAGTCTTCGTCGCTCCTCAAACGTTTCACCAGCCCGGCCAAACTGGCCGGGACAACCGTGGTCTGCCTTGTCTGCGTCCAGCAGCGGGCGCGCGGGAGCCGAAGTCAAGTCCAAAGTCGATTGCCGTGCCAAGCAGGCACAGAAACATGAAGTTTTGTCAACGATCTTGCGGGGCAGCATTGCAGAAACCGTGGGCCATGGCCGCCTCTGGTTGTAACGAAATGCGCCAGAACGGATCATGGATGGCGCGGACGCTGGAAGTTTGTGATAAAACGCCCATACAAAAACAAGGAGGAGGAGCGCCGACATGTCCGATGCCGATATCATTCCGGTGAAGCCGGAAGTCGAAGCCAAAACCCTGATCAATGCCGCCCGTTTCGAGCAGATGACCAACGCGGCGGCCAGCAACCCCGAGGCGTTCTGGGCCGAGGAATGCAAGCGCATTTCCTGGATGAAGCCGCCGACCAAGATCAAGAATACTAGCTTCGAAGGCAATGTCTCGATCAAATGGTTCGAGGATGGCACGCTGAACGCCAGCGCCAACTGCCTGGACCGGCATCTGGCCGAGCGCGGCGATGCGGTGGCGATCATCTGGGAAGGCGATGACCCGTCCCAGTCCAAGAAGGTCACGTATCGCGAGCTGCATGAGCAGGTCTGCCGGCTGGCCAATGTGCTCACCGCCCAGGGCATCAAGAAGGGCGATGTCGTTACGATTTACCTGCCGATGGTGGTGGAAGCCGCCGTCGCGCTGCTCGCCTGCGCGCGCATCGGCGCGATCCATTCCGTGGTGTTTGGCGGCTTCTCGCCGGACAGCCTGGCGAGCCGCATCCAGGATTGCGGCTCGGTGGCGCTGATCACCGCCGATGAGGGCCGCCGCGGTGGCCGCAAGGTGGCGCTGAAAGTGAATGCGGATGAGGCGCTGAAGAGCTGCCCGAGCGTGAAGAGTGTCGTGGTGGTGAAGATCACCGGGCCGATGTGGCGATGCAGCCCGGCCGCGATCTCTCCTACGAGGAAGAAACCGCGAAGGCGTCGCCCACCCATCAGGCGGTGGAGATGAACGCGGAAGACCCGCTTTTCATCCTCTACACCTCCGGCTCCACCGGCAAGCCGAAGGGCGTGCTGCACACCACCGGCGGCTATATGGTCTGGGCCAGCTACACCCATGAATATGTGTTCGATTACCGCCCGGGCGAGGTGTTCTGGTGCACCGCCGATGTCGGCTGGGTCACTGGCCACACCTATATCGTCTACGGCCCGCTGGCGAATGGCGCGACCACTTTGATGTTCGAGGGCGTCCCGAATTACCCCAGCGTCTCGCGCTTCTGGGAGGTGATCGACAAGCACCAGGTCAATATCTTCTACACCGCCCCCACCGCCATCCGCGCGCTGATGCGTGACGGCGAAGAGCCGGTGAAAAAATCCTCCCGCAAATCGCTGCGCCTGCTGGGCTCGGTCGGCGAGCCGATCAACCCGGAAGCCTGGCGCTGGTATTATCACGTGGTCGGCGAGGATCGCTGCCCGATCGTCGATACCTGGTGGCAGACCGAGACCGGCGGCGTGCTGATGACGCCGCTGGAAGGCGCCATCGCCCTGAAGCCCGGCTCCGCTGCCAGGCCGCTGCCCGGGGTGAAGCCGCTGATCGTCGATGGCGAGGGCAAGGAGTTGACCGGCGCCACCGAGGGCAATCTCTGCATCGCCGATAGCTGGCCGGGGCAGATGCGTAGCGTCTATGGCGACCATGAGCGCTTCGTGCAGACCTATTTCTCCACCTTCAAGGGGCTGTATTTCACCGGCGACGGCGCCCGGCGCGATACGGACGGCTATTACTGGATCACCGGGCGCGTCGATGACGTGATCAATGTCTCCGGTCACCGCATGGGCACGGCCGAGGTCGAATCCGCGCTGGTGGCGCATGAGGCGGTGGCCGAGGCCGCTGTGGTCGGCTACCCGCACGACATCAAGGGCCAGGGCATTTACGCCTATGTCACGCTGGTGGCGGATGTGGAGCCGACCGAGACGCTGCGCAAGGATCTCATCGCCTGGGTGCGCAAGGAGATCGGGCCAATCGCGGCGCCGGATGTGATCCAGTGGGCGCCGGGCCTGCCGAAGACCCGCTCGGGCAAGATCATGCGCCGCATTCTGCGCAAGATCGCCGCCGATGAGACCGAGAGCCTGGGCGATACCTCGACCCTCGCCGATCCCGGCGTGGTCGCGGATCTGGTGGAAAACCGCGCGCAGAAGAGCGCGGCCTGACCGGTATACGGATGTTTTAATCAGTATACATACGATTCGGCGTGAAAGAGGCCGCTCCCCTGGGGAGCGGCTTTTTGTTGCGCTGCAAAAAATGCTTGCGTGAATGTGATAAGCGCGTTTGATACGCGCATGGATACGTCTGAAGTGCAAAAGCACCGTTCTGAGTCCCTCGATGAGGCCCTGCGTGAGGATATTCGCCTGCTCGGGCGCATCCTCGGCGATACCATCCGCGCCATTGACGGCCCGGCGAGCTACGGGCTGATCGAGACCATCCGCCAGCTCGCCGTGCGCTATCATCGCGACGAGGATAAATCCGCCCAGGCGGAGCTGGAGCAGATTCTGGCCGGGCTCTCCGATGCCGAGATCAACCGTGTCACCCGTGCCTTCGGCTATTTCTCCATCCTCGCCAATATCGCCGAGGATCATCACCATACACGCCGCTGGCGCGCGCATCTGATCGCCGGCGCCGGCCCGCGTGAGGATTCACTGGCCGGCGGGCTGAACCAGGCCCGCGCGCATGGCTATGACGAAGCCCGGCTGAAGGAATTTTTCGGCGGCGCCTATATCGTTCCGGTGCTCACCGCGCACCCGACGGAAGTGCAGCGCCGCTCCATCCTGGATTGCCTGGACGCGATCGCCGGGCTGCTGACCCGGCGCGACCGGCTGGCGGATACGCTGGGGGAACGCGCCGAGATCGAGGCCGCCTTGCGCGCCCGGGTGCTCACGCTGTGGCAGACGCGGATGCTGCGCATGTCCAAGCTCTCGGTGCTGGACGAAGTCGCCAACGCGTTGACCTTCTTCGATGCCACCTTCTTCGCCGAGGTGCCGAAGCTTTATGCGGCGGTGGAGCGCGCCACCGGGGCCGGGCTGGCGGAGTTGCCGGCCTTCCTGGAAGTCGGCACCTGGATCGGCGGCGACCGTGACGGCAACCCGTTCGTGGATGCCAACGTGTTGCGCCAGACTTTGGCCACCCAGGCCGACAAGGCACTGACCCATTACATCGCCGAGGCGCGGATTTTGCGCCAGGAACTCTCTTTCGCCATGTTGCTGGTCGACGTGACCCCGGAGCTGCGCGCCCTGGCCGACAACTCCCCGGATCAATCCGAGCACCGCGCCGATGAGCCCTACCGGCTGGCGCTGGCGAATGTGCAGGCGCGGCTGGCCGCCACTTATGAAGCGCTGCTGGGCCGCGAGCATACCGGCTCCATCTCCGCTTCCGTGCGCGGGGTGCAGGCGCAGCCTTATCCGCAGGTGGAGGATTTCATCGCGGATCTGCTGGTGGTGGCGCGCTCGCTGGAGCGCCATGGCGCCGGGGTGCTGGCCACGCAAGGGCGGCTGGGCGCGCTGCTGCGCGCGGCCAAGGCCTTCGGTTGGACGCTCGCACCGCTGGATCTGCGGCAGAATTCCGATGTGCATGAGAAAGTGGTGGCGGAGCTGCTGGCCATCGCCCAGCCCGGCACCGATTATCTGGCGCTGGACGAGCAGGGCCGCATCGGGATTTTGTTGAAGGAGCTGGAGACCGCCCGCCCGCTGGTCTCCCGCCATGTCGCTTACAGCGCGCTCACCGCCAAGGAGCTGGCGATTTTCGATGAGGCGCGGGCCTCGCATCTGCGTTACGGCAAGCGCTGCATCCGCACCATGATCATCTCCAAGACCGATGGCCTGTCGGACATGCTGGAGCTGGCGGTGCTGCTGAAGGAAGCCGGGCTGCTGCGCCCGGCGGAGGGGGCGCTGGATGTGAATCTGGTGCCGCTGTTCGAAACCATCGAGGATCTGCGCGCCGCCCCGGCGATCATGGAAACCTTGTTCGCCGCCCCGGCCTATCGCCGGCTGCTGGCCGGGCGCGGCGATGTGCAGGAGGTGATGCTCGGCTATTCGGACAGCAACAAGGATGGCGGCTTTGTCACCTCCGGCTGGGAGCTGTACCGCGCCGAGGTCGGGCTGGTTGAGGTATTTGCCAAACATGGCGTGCGCATCAGGCTGTTTCATGGCCGCGGCGGCTCGGTCGGGCGCGGCGGCGGGCCGTCCTACCAGGCGATTCTGGCGCAGCCTGCCGGCGCGGTGCAGGGGCAGATCCGCCTGACGGAGCAGGGCGAGGTGATCGCCGCCAAATACGGCAATGCGGAAGTTGGTCGGCGTAATCTGGAAGTGATCCTGGCGGCGACGCTGGTGGCCACCGCCGACCAGGCGGTGGCGGCGCCGCCGCAGGAGGATTTCGTCGGCGCGCTCGGCGAGCTTTCCGACAATGCGTTTTCCGCCTACCGCAATCTGGTCTACGAGACCGAGGGCTTCGAGGATTATTTCTGGCAATCGACGGTGATTTCGGAAATCGCCGCGCTCAATCTCGGCAGCCGTCCGGCGAGCCGCAGCAAGAGCCGCTCGATCGAGGATCTGCGGGCGATTCCCTGGGTGTTTTCCTGGGCGCAATGCCGCATCATGCTGCCTGGCTGGTACGGGTTCGGCAGCGCGGTGGAGCGGCTGCTGGCGGCGCGCGGGCGCGAGGCGGGGATGGCGCTGCTGCAGGCCATGTTCCGCGACTGGCCGGTGTTTTCCACGCTGCTCTCCAACATGGACATGGTGCTGGCGAAGGCGGATATGGGCATCGCCGCGCGCTACGCCGCCCTGGTGCAGGATGAGGAGCTGCGCGCGCGCATCTTCCCGCGCATCATCGCCGAATATGAGCGCACCCGGGCCTATCTGCTGGAGATCACCGGCCAGACGGCGCTGCTCGACCGCAACCCGGTGATGCGCCGCTCGGTGCTCAACCGCTTCCCTTATCTGGACCCGCTGAACCATGTGCAGGTGGAGATGATGCGCCGCTATCGCGAGCAGAGCGAGGATGGCGAAGCCTCCGAGCGCATCCGCCGCGGCGTGCATATCTCCATCAACGGCGCCGCGGCGGCGTTGCGCAATAGCGGATGAATGCGCAGCTTGCCGCCAGCCTCGAGCAGCTGCGCGCCGTATCGCCGGATGATTTTGACGGGCTGCACGAGATCGAGACTCGCTGGTCCATATTGGCCGGCGAGGACGAAAGCGTCGTCCCGGACCTTTATCGTCTTTATATGGACACGCTGCGCGGCTGGTTTGGCGCGGCGCCTGCCGCAATCGGGTTCACGGGGCTGGATGCGTATAAATTCGTTATCAGCTTCTGCGGTCTGGCGCGCTTCCCCAGCCATGGCGCCAAGGCCCGGGCCAGCGCCGGGCTCGCCGCCATCCATGCCGAGCATCTCGCCCTGCTCACCGCCGGGCTGGACCGGCCGGATGAGCTGATCAGCGCTGTCCATCTCAGGACACGGACGGGGTGTTGGAGCGATGTGCTGGCGGCGATGTTCGAGCTGTATTATTGGCGCCGGCCGCTTGATTATGAGCGCGACCCGATCTTCGGAGAGGTTGCTGCCTTGCTGCCACGATTTTACCGCGCCTTCCCTGATCGCAGCGATCGTCCGTTGTCCCATCTCCTGGAAGCGCATCCGCGCTATGTCGAGTCCGTGGTGGACCTGATTCGCTTTTATCTGCTTGAGCGCGGGCAAGGGCACAGCGGCCCCATAGGCGATTTTTTTGACGAGATGCTGGGCCAAACACCGTTCACGACGCCGCTCAGGATACAAAATGCCGAGATTTTGAAGGCTGTTTTGCACGATGCCGGGTCGTGGCCGCAGGATCGGCTGCGCTTGTTTATCGAAACCGCAGTGCTGGAGCCGCTGAATATCCGCCCGGTGTCGCAAGCCGAAAGACTGGAGGCGCTGGACCGTGATATCGCCGTGGCAATCCACCGGCTGAACGTCGGGAAAGATCGCGCTCCACCGGCGGCGGAATCGAACATCGAAACAAGGTTTCTGCGCCAGTCTGAAGCCGAACGCCATCTGGTCGAAACCGATTTTACGGAATGGGCGCGCCGCCGGCACGATGCCGGCGTGCAGGCGCTGGCGGTTTCAACCGCCGCGCGCCGGGCGGTGAAAACGATTTGCGCCAAACTTCCTGCCAAGTGCAGGCCCGAACTCCAGACATTGCTGGGTGAGGCGGACGCCTGGGCGCGCCGCCCCAAGCGCTTCCCGATGCCCGCGCCCGCCGAAAACCGCTTCCGGGATTTTGGTCTGAAGTTGCTGGTAATCGAGGAGCTGATGTATCGCCAGAAGCGCCTGCTGCCGGTTTTCGATCTCGCGTCCTTCGCGGCCGAATATACCAAGCGCGAGATTTCAGTGGAGGAGGATGGCTACGCGATCATCCCCGAGGTGGCGCGCTATTTCAAAAATTTGCCGATCCCTGAGGACGCCCTGGCCTGTGTTGAAACGCTGCACCAATCGAGTGGGCTGGATGGCGGCGCGCGGGTGATGGCGCAGCTTTTTCCGTTTTGGGATCCCGGATCGGGGGACGAGCCGATCGCGGTCAGTGCCAAGGCGATAGAGGATCTGGCGTTGCTACCCAATCTCACCCGTATCAGCGGTCTAGAGAATAGCCGCCCGTCCCAACGGCTGTTGAGGGCGCTGCGCGATAAAGGGGTGGCCTTGGTCAGGGAGGAGGATCGCTGACCGGCTCAACGGGGCGGCATTTCAGGGTCGCGGGTTGGCATGCCTAGAGCCTCAAGCTTTTGGCTTGAGGCTCTAGGTTTTGTTTTACCGAGCAATTTCATTTGTTTGTCTTGACGCTGACGCGTCAACCTCAACATATATTGCTCTAGCTGCGCTGGGTGCGCCGTTTCATATCCTGGCGGCGTTGTTTCTGTTCCGCCCGGATTTTCTTGTAGTTCAACGTTTTCCCGGTCTCCCAAAGATGCAGCGCGGTAAAATAGGCCGCCAGGGCGGCGCGTGTGTTGCCCTGTGTGGTGATGCGGATCTGCGCGAACAGGCCGAGTGTGTTGAACTGGTAATCTCGCACCCGCTCCTGGCAGGTTGCGAAATACAGCATCAGCATCCCCATCTTCCGTCGGACATTGATGATGTCCGACAATTTCACCGCCCCAGCGGGGCTGCCGGCACATAGAGCATGCCATTATAGGCGATGAGCCGGGGGGTGGCCCAGTTGGGCGAACGCCGACGCAGCTGCCCCAGGCCCCAGGCGAACAAAATTGGCGCCAGCATCAGCCCGCAGACCAAGGCAAGCGTGCCGTTGGACACGTCTCCATACAGAATCGCAAACATGGTCGTGGTGAAGATGAGGCTAAGCGCGGTGCCGAGCAGCATCCAGTTCAGCTCAGAAAAATGCCCATTCAGAATTTTTGCGGGAGGCGGAAACGCGCCATTGCGGGGCGCCAGAGCGCGGAAGGCGGCCTCAATCTCGCCGCCGCCCGGCAGGTTGAAATGCGACAGCCGCAGATGCAGCTGGTGGGGAGATTCCGCGCGATGCGCGGTGAACAGGGCGGCGCGGGGGTCGGTATCGCCGATGAACAGCGCGCTGGAGGGATTTTCCGAGAGGTAGATATAGATGGCATAGGCTTTACCCCGGCGCCGGCAGACATGCAGCCCCAGAACATCGCTCCATCTGATGTGATAGCCCTGGGGGCCGAGGAAGCTGATCCCCTCCGGCGTGACGTCGAAGGCGGCATTGCGGCGCCGGAACGCCCCGGCATAGCGCCGCAGCAACCTGATGCCGCCAATGGCCATGAAGATGCCCGCGAAAATCGCCGCCGGGCGGAACAGCACGAGGCTGCCGATGACGATGAAAACGCCGCCCAGCGTCATCAGCAATCCGCAGGCGAGCATGGCGGTGGCGAAACCGGCCCGGTAATGCAAGGTGAAAGGCGCGGGTGTATCTGCCATGGAGACCTCTGATCGTTGCGAAGCATTAAAAGAGCGCGCCAGCTCGCAGGCAATAGTCCAAAAATTCCACAATGTGGCCTCTGATGGAAATAACATTGCGCGTGGTGGGAGGCTGGCATGCCGGAAATCAGCCGGAAGGCGGGTGACAGGGCCGTCATAACGCGCTAGGTGAGCCGCCAGTATTTTCCAAGACCAACCAGGAACCCTAGACATGCGCGTTTATTACGACCGGGATGCCGACGTTAATCTGATCAAGAGCAAGAAGGTCGCCATCATCGGCTATGGCAGCCAGGGCCATGCCCATGCGCTGAACCTGAAGGATTCCGGCGTCAAGGAACTCGCCATCGGTCTGCGCGCTGGCTCCGCCGGCGTTGCCAAGGCGGAAGGTGCGGGGCTGAAGGTGATGAGCCCGGCCGAGTGCGCGAAATGGGCCGATGTGGTGATGGTGCTGACCCCGGATGAGGGCCAGGCTGATTTGTACTACAAGGATCTGGCCCCGAACCTGCGCGAGGGTGCCGCCATCGCCTTCGCCCACGGCCTGAATGTGCATTTCAACCTGATCGACCCGCGCAAGGATATCGACGTGTTCATGGTCGCCCCGAAGGGCCCCGGCCATACCGTGCGCGGTGAGTATCTGAAGGGCGGCGGCGTGCCGACCCTGGTGGCCGTGGCGCAGAACCCGTCCGGCAACGCCTTCGAGATCGCTTTGTCCTATGCCTCCGCGAATGGCGGCGGCAAGGGTGGCATCATCGAGACCACCTTCAAGGAAGAATGCGAGACCGATCTGTTCGGCGAGCAGGCCGTGCTCTGCGGCGGCCTGGTCGAGCTGATCCGCGCCGGTTTCGAGACGCTGGTCGAGGCCGGCTACGCCCCGGAGATGGCCTATTTCGAGTGCCTGCACGAGGTGAAGCTGATCGTCGACCTGATCTATGAGGGCGGCATCGCCAACATGAACTACTCGATCTCCAACACCGCCGAGTATGGTGAATATGTCACCGGCCCGCGCATCATCACCGCCGAGACCAAGGCCGAGATGAAGAAGGTGCTGGAAGACATCCAGACCGGCCGCTTCACCCGCGACTGGATGCTGGAGAACAAGGTGCACCAGGCCAGCTTCAAGGCCGTGCGCGCCCGCAACGCCGCCCACCCGATCGAGGAAGTGGGTGCGAAGCTGCGCGGCATGATGCCCTGGATCTCCAAGGGCGCGCTGGTCGATAAGGCTAAGAACTAATCACGGTTCATCTGATCAAGCTGGCGGCGGGGGCGAAGGATGTTTCGCACCTGGCCGCCTGGCAGAAGAAAACGGCGGCAGAGATGCCGCCGTTACGTCATTTCACCCGCCATATGCCCAAGCGGCGGGACGAGATCCTGGATGGCGGCTCGCTCTATTGGGTGGTGAACGGCGTCATCATGGTGCGCCAGCTTGTGCTGGATATTCTGTCCGACACCGAGGCGGATGGCAGCGCCTGCGCCGCGCTGGTGCTGCACCCGGAGCTGATTCGCGTTGAGGGCCGGGCGATGCGCGCCTTCCAGGGCTGGCGCTATCTCGACCCCAAGGACGCCCCGGCCGATCTTGCCGCCATGGGCAAGGGGGCGGAGGAGATGCCGGATTCGATGCGCCGGGCGCTGGCCGCTCTCGCGTTGCTGTAAACGCAAACGCCGCCCCACGGGCGGCGTTTCTCATTCAAGCTTAGTAATAGGCCCAGCCATTATGGTGCCAGCGGCGATGTCGCCAGTAGCGGTGCCCATCCCAATAGCCATGGCCGTTATAATAATGGCCGATCACCAGGCCGGGCGGCACCACCACCACGCCGGGGCCACGCGGCGGTGGCGGGCGGTTCGGGCGGCAATGCCCGTAAGGGTCGCGGTGCCAGCCGGGGCCGCAGCCTTGCGCGGCGCTCGCCGCAGCGGCGGTGCCGCATAACAGGCCCAGGGCGCAAACGCTCGTGAGTAATTTTTTCATCTGTACCTCGTCAGTGGAACGCGGAACGCCTTGGTACATAAGCCGGAGAATGTGGCGGCACGATGCGCCGGGGCTAAGCGTCTTGTTACAAAACGGAGAGCGCCGGTGGTGGCGGGGAACGGCGAAATTTTGCGTCTCGCCTGAGCCATGCTAGGTGCGCCGGGAACCAAAGGAGTCTGACGAATGGCGGTAAACGCCTTTATCTTCCCCGGTCAGGGCAGCCAGGCTGTCGGCATGGGCCGGGATCTGGCCGCATCCTTCGCCCCCGCCCGGCATGTGTTCGAGGAAGTGGACGAGGTGCTGAAGCAGAAGCTCTCCAAGCTGATGTTCGAAGGCCCCGCCGATGAGCTGACCCTGACCGAGAATGCGCAGCCGGCCTTGATGGCGGTTTCGCTCGCCGTGCTGCGGGTGTTGCAGCAGGAAGGCGGGCTGAAGCTCAACGAAAAGATCATCGTCGCCGCCGGGCACAGCCTGGGCGAGTACAGCGCCCTGGCGGCGGTGGACGCGTTCTCGGTGGCCGAGGCGGCGCGCTTGCTCAAATTGCGCGGCCAGGCGATGCAGAAAGCGGTCGGCCCCGGGCTGGGCGCCATGGCGGCGCTGCTGGGGGTAGAGATGGAGCTGGCCCGCGAGATCTGCGCCGAGGCCGAGGATGGCCCGAATGGCCGCGAAACTGTCGCCTGCGCCAATGATAATGGCGGCGGCCAGGTGGTGATTTCCGGCCATAAGGCGGCGGTGGAACGCGCCATCGAGATTTCCAAGGCCAAGGGGGTGAAGCGCGCCATGCTGCTGCCGGTCTCCGCCCCCTTCCATTGCGCGCTGATGGCCCCGGCGGCGGATGCGATGGCGGAAGCCTTCGCCAACGCCCCGCCGCATGCCCCGGTGCTGCCGATCATCGCCAATGTCACCGCCGCCAAGGCCAGCGACCCCAGCCAGATCCGCGATCTGCTGGTCGAGCAGGTCACCGCCACCGTGCGCTGGCGCGAAAGCGTGGAGGAGATGGTGAAGCTCGGCGTGACCAATTTCTACGAAATCGGCGCCGGCAAGGTGCTCTCCGGGCTGGTGAAGCGCATCGCCCCGGAGGCCAGCGCCACCCCGGTGGGCAGCCCCGCCGATATCGAAGCTGTGCTGAAGGTTCTGTAAATGTTTGATCTGACTGGTAAAACCGCCCTCGTCACCGGCGCCTCCGGCGGTATCGGCGCGGAAATCGCCCGGGCGCTGCATGCGCAAGGCGCTGTCGTCGCGCTGTCGGGCACCCGCCGTGAGGCGCTGGACACGCTCGCCGCCGAGCTGGCCGAGCGCGTGCATGTGCTCCCGGCGGATCTCTCGGTGGCCGAGGAAGCCGCGAGGCTGATCGCCGACGCGGAAGCCGCGATGGGCAAGGTCGATATTCTGGTGAACAATGCCGGCCTGACCAAGGACGGGCTGGTGCTGCGCATGTCGGACGCGGATTGGGAGAAGGTGATCAATGTCGATCTCGCCGCGCCCTTCCGCCTCTCCCGCGCCGCGTTGAAATTCATGCTCCGCCGCAAGGCCGGGCGCGTCATCAATATCGGCTCCATCGTGGGCACCACCGGCAATCCCGGCCAGGCAAATTACTGCTCGGCCAAGGCCGGCCTGATCGGCCTGACCAAGTCCCTGGCGCAGGAAGTCGCCTCGCGCGGGATCACCGTGAACCTCGTCGCCCCCGGCTTCATCGAAACCCCGATGACCGATGCGCTGAACGAGGCGCAGCGCGCTGATCTATCAGGTAAAATCCCGCTCGGCCGGCTCGGCGCGCCGAAGGATATCGCCGCCGCCGTGCTCTATCTGGCCTCGGAAGAGGCGGGCTGGGTGACCGGCACCACGCTGCATGTGAATGGCGGCATGGCAATGTCCTGATCCCCTGGCTTGGCGGCGCGTGAAAAACCATGCTAAGCGCCGCCTTGTCTGACGTTTTTAACAAATCTGACCCGGTGGCGGCCGCAAATCCGTTCCGGGGCAAAGCCAACCCAGCAGGAAAGTGATATTTCGATGAGCGAAATCGCCGACAAGGTTAAGAAGATTGTTGTCGAGCATCTCGGCGTGGACGAAGCCAAGGTGACCCCGGAAGCTTCCTTCATCGACGATCTGGGCGCTGACTCGCTGGACACGGTCGAGCTGGTGATGGCGTTCGAGGAAGCCTTCGGCGTGGAAATCCCCGAGGATGCCGCCGAGAAGATCACCACCGTCAAGGACGCGATCGACTATATCGAGAAGCAGAAGGCCGAATAAGGCCCTTTTCGCTTCCCTAAAGCCGTCCAAGGAGTTCGCATGCGCCGTGTTGTCGTAACAGGTATGGGGATCGTCTGCCCGCTTGGGGTGGGGGTCGAACATGTCTGGAAGAGGTTGATTAACGGTGAATCCGGCATTTCAGCCATCCAATCCTTCGACACCACGGAGCTGACGGCGAAAATCGCCGGGCAGGTCCCGGCGGGGCCGAGCGCCGAGGGCGGTCTCGATCTGGCGGAATGGATTCCGGCCAAGGAAGTGAAGAAGATGGACCGCTTCATCCACCATGGCATGGTGGCGGCGGCCCAGGCGATGGCCGATTCCGGCTATGTGCCGGAGACCGAGGAAGAGAAATACCGCGCCGGCGTGATGATCGGCTCCGGGATCGGTGGTCTGCAGACCATCTATGAGACCTCGGTGATGGTGCATGAAGGCCGCGCCAAGCGCGTCTCCCCCTTCTTCATCCCGGCGGCTCTGATCAACCTGATCTCCGGCCAGGTCTCCATCCGCTACGGGCTCAAGGGTCCGAACCATTCGGCGGTGACGGCCTGCGCCACCGGCGTGCATGCCATCGGCGATGCCTCGCGTCTGATCGCTTATGGCGATGCGGATGTGATGGTGGCCGGCGGCGCCGAAGCCGCGGTGAACCCGCTCGGCATTGCCGGGTTCTGTGCCTCGCGCGCGCTGTCCACCGGCTTCAACGACCGCCCGACCGAAGGCTCCCGCCCCTGGGACAAGGACCGCGACGGCTTCGTGATGGGCGAGGGTGCCGGCGTGGTGGTGCTGGAAGAATACGAGCACGCCAAGGCGCGCGGTGCGAAGATCTACGCTGAGATCGGCGGCTATGGCATGTCCGGCGATGCGCATCACATCACCGCGCCGGCCGAGCATCATGACGGCGCCTTCCGCGCGATGAAGGCGGCCTTCAAGAATGGCGGCCTGTCTCCGGAAGATGTCGACTATATCAACGCGCACGGCACCTCGACCCCGATGGGCGACGATCTGGAGCTGGAAGCGGTCGAGAACATGTTCGGCGCGCATGGCAAGAAGGTCGCGATGTCCTCCACCAAATCCGCGATCGGGCATCTGCTCGGCGCCGCCGGGGCGGTGGAGACGATCTTCTCGATCCTGGCGATCCGCGACAATATCGCCCCGCCGACGCTGAACCTGCATAATCCGAGCCGTGAGTCCGTGGTCAACCGCGTGCCGCTGACTGCGCAGGAGCGCAAGATTGACGTGGCCTTGTCCAACAGCTTCGGCTTTGGCGGCACCAACGCCTCCATCCTGTTCAAGCGGGCCAACTGATCCATCTTGCGCTGGCGGGGCCGTCTCTTTCTCGTCCTGCTGGTTCTGCTGACCGCGATCAATGCGGGCGGATGGCGGTTCACGAGAGTTATGACGGCCCGGGTGCCGGGCGCTCGGATCTGATCCTGATGGTGCCGCCCGGCGGCACCCAACAGGTCGCCTCCACCCTGGCGAAGGCCGGGGTGATCGACTATAAGCTGATCTTCCGCGCCGCCGCCTGGTTCACCCGCGGCCAAGGGCCGTTGCGGACGGGCGAATATCTCTTCCCCCAGCATGCCAGCCTGCATCAGATCCTGGATATTCTGCGCCATGGCGCCGAGGTGCAGCACCAGGCCACCATCCCGGAAGGGCTGACCGGCAGCCAGATCGCCGATATCCTCAATGCTCTGCCGGTGGCCACGGGCCATGTGGCGCCGCCGGCCGAGGGGCGGTGCTGCCGCAGACCTATGATTATGTCTATGACACGCCACGCCATACCATTCTGGCCCGGGCCGAGGCGGCGATGCAGGGCAAGCTCGCCAGCCTGTGGGCGGGGCGCGACCCTGCCGTGCCGCTGGACAGTCCGGCCCAGGCGGTGATCCTGGCCTCCATCGTCCAGCAGGAGACGCCGCTGGAGAGCGACATGCCGATGATCGCGGCGGTGTATGAGAACCGGCTGAAGGCGGGGATGAAGCTGCAGGCGGACCCGACGGTGATCTATGCGGCCACGGACGGCAAGCAATCGGGCGGGACCGGCATCACCAAGGCGGATCTGGCGCTGGATTCGCCCTACAATACCTATGTTGTCCAGGGCCTGCCGCCCGGGCCGATTTGCAATCCGGGGGAGGCGGCGCTGCAGGCGGTGCTGCATCCGGCGCGGAGTAATGCGCTCTATTTCATCGCCGCCAAGGATGGCACCGGCCGCTCGGTGTTTTCAACCGGGCTGAAACAGCAGCTGGACAACATCCAACATCTCTGGAACCAAAACCGCTAGAGCCTCAAGCTTTTAGCTTGAGGCTCTAGTTTTGTTTTAGCGAGCAATTTCATATGCTTATCCTGACGCTGGCGCGTCAACCCAAACACATATTGCTCTAAAATTCGCAAAAGTTTTTTGGTGCCGCTTTTTTTTGGTCAGCCCTTCGGCCCGAAGCCCAGGAACCCGGCCTGCGGGTCAGGCGTGCCGGTGCCGGCATTGCCGTAATGCGGCGCGGGGCTGGCCTTGGCCGGTTGCATCGGGGCCTGCTTATGGGATTTCGCCTGCTTGCTGCCCTTTGCCGGGGCGGCTGGGGCGTTGTTCAGCGTCCAGGGCTTACCCATGGTGCCGCTGCCCCCCTGCGCCGCGATCTCGTTGCGGCTGCCCAGCAGCATGAAGGTGATGGCGTTGCGGTTCAGCGCGATCGACATATCGATCGGCGTCTCGCCGAACTGGTTCTTAGCGGAAAGCTGCGCGCCACGGCTGATCGCGTCCTGCGCGGAGCCGTAATCATTCTTGCTGATGGCGGTGAACAGCTCCTGCGTCGGGTCGCCGCCGATGGGCGCCTTCAGCTGCGGCCCGGTGGAGGGCGGGGCCATATTGCCCACGCCCGGCAGGCCGCTCGGGGCGATCTGGGGTGCGCGCGGCTCCATTTTCGGGGCAGGCGCGCCGCCGGCGCCGCCCATGCTCATGCCAGAGCCCAAGCCGCCGGCCATTTGCGCGAAGGCGGGTGGCGCGAAGACGCAAAGGGTAAAGCCCAAGGCAAGGGAATGAGCACGTTTCATGGCCATGCTCTGTACTGCATGCGCAGGATGGCGTCCATGCGCATGCAGGGCGCGGCGGATTACTTCTGTTTTGCCTTCAGCGCCGCCAGCTCGCTTTGCAGCCGCTCCACCTCGGCGCGCAGGCTGGCGATCTCTTCCTGGCTGTCCTGCGGCGCCTCCGGCTTCGCCTCATTGCCGTAGAAGGGCGAGAACAGCGTCATCGCCCGCTCCATCATCGCCATGTTGCGCCGGCCCATATCCTCAACCCCCGGCGGCATGAACGGGCCGAAGGTCTTGGTCACGGTCTCGCGCACGCTTTCCTGCTGGCGCATGAAATTGGCCATCGCCTGCTCCAGATATTTCGGCATCAGCCCCGGCATCTCGGTGCCGTAGACGCCGATGAGCTGGCGCAGGAAGGTGGTGGGCAGCAGCGCGTTGCCCTTGCCCTCTTCCTCGACGATGATCTGGGTCAGCACCGAGCGGGTGATGTCATCCCCGGATTTGGCGTCATAGACCACGAAATCGCGGTTATTGCGCACCATTTCGGCAAGGTTTTCCAGGGTGATGTAGCTGGAGCTCTCGGTGTTGTAGAGCCGCCGGTTGGCGTATTTCTTGACGATGACGGGCTGCGGCGTGGACTGGACCGTTTCATTCATGGTTTTTCTTCCATCCCGATTCGTGATGAGACAATGTACCAGACCATAAAAACACGAAATTTGTGCGCTGCACAGGCTGGCCTTGCATGGCATTCCTGGCGAATGTGCCGGGGCCGGGTTACAAGGGGCAGGAGCACCGGCAGGGATTTCATGGCGCATGGACGAGACATTGGCCAAGGACTTCGTGGCCGTCTGGCAGAGCGAGCTGACCGCGATGGCGGCGGACCGCGAATTGCGCGAGTGCTGGGCCGCAACCTTGGCGCTCTGGGCGCAGGCGGCGGCCGCCGCCGCGGCGCTGATGCCGCATGAGCCCCCGCCCGGAAGCTCCCGCCCCGCTCAGCCGGTGCGGCCCGCGCCCGCTGCTGCTGCATCTGGGCCTGGCCTGGATGAGGTCGAGCGGCTCAGCCGCCGCGTCGCTGAACTTGAACAGCGTCTGGCCCAGCTTCTCGACCGGCGAGACGCTGGCTGACCCGCAGGCGGTTGAAGCTTTGTTCCGGGAGATGCTGCGCCAGGACAAGGCGCTGATTGCCGGCATCGCCGCTTATCGCCGGGATGGCTATGTGCGCGAGATGCGCGACCCGCCGGCGATCTGGGAGGAAGGCGAGAGCCGGGTGCTGGATTATGGCGGGGAGGGCACCAAGGTGCTGTTCGTCCCCAGCCTGATCAACCGCGCCTATATTCTCGATCTGATGGAAAACGCCTCGATGCTGCGCTGGCTGAGCGGGCAAGGGCTGCATCCTTATCTGCTGGATTGGGGCTGGCCGGGCGAGGTGGAGCGGCGCTTCTCCCTCACCGATTACATCGCCGGCCGGCTGGAACGCGCCCTGGCGGCGCTGGAGGGGCCGGTGGTGCTGGCCGGCTATTGCATGGGCGGGCTGCTGGCCCTGGCCGCCGCCTTGCGCGTCCCGGCCAGGGTGAAGGCGCTGGCGCTGCTCGCCACACCCTGGGATTTTCACGCCGAGGATGCGGATACCGCGCGGCGTGTCGCCGAGATGGTGCCCTTCATGGAAGCGACGATGCAGTTTTCCGGCACTTTGCCGATCGACGCGCTGAATACGATGTTCGCCATGGTCGATCCGTTCGGGGTGGGCGAGAAATACCGGGATTTCGCCGGGCAGGACAAAGCCAGCGCGCGCGCCCGGCGCTTCGTGGCGATGGAGGATTGGCTGGCCGATGGCGTGCCGCTGGCCGCCCCGGTGGCGCGCGAGGCACTCTCCGGCTGGTACGGCGCCAATGCCACGGCGCGCGGGCAATGGCGGGTGGCCGGGCTGGCGGTGGACCCGGCCCGGCTGGAGATGCCCGCCTTCTGCGCCATTCCGGCGCGGGACCGGCTGGTGCCCGCCAGCTCGGCCCGGGCTTTGGCGGCGCGTTTGCGCCATGTCACGGTGATCGAGCCGCAGGCAGGGCATATCGGCATGGTGGCCGGCACCCATGCGCAAACGTCGCTTTGGCGGCCTTTCGCGGATTGGGTGCTCGGTCTATCGTGAGTGCAACGACTACGAGACTGATAAAAGGAAACCAGGACATGGAAGATATCGTCATCGTCTCCGCGGCGCGTACCCCGGTTGGCAGCTTCAATGGCGCCTTCGCCACCACCCCGGCGCATGTGCTGGGCACCGTCGCGCTGAAGGCCGCCATCGCCCAGGCTGGCCTCTCCCCTGAAGATATCGATGAGGCGATCCTGGGCCAGGTGTTGACCGCCGCCCAGGGCCAGAACCCCGCCCGCCAGGCCGCCCGCGCCGCCGGCATTCCGGACAGCAAGACCGCCTTCGGCATCAACCAGGTCTGCGGCTCGGGCCTGCGCGCCGTGGCGCTGGCGGCCCAGCAGATCGCCTCCGGCGAGAGCAAGATCGTCATCGCCGGCGGCCAGGAGAGCATGAGCCTCTCCACCCATGCCGCCTATCTGCGCGCCGGGCAGAAGATGGGCGATATGAGCTTCATCGACACCATGATCAAGGACGGTCTGTGGGACGCCTTCAACGGCTATCACATGGGCATCACCGCCGAGAACGTCGCCAAGCATTGGCAGATCACCCGCGACGAGCAGGACGCGCTGGCTTTGGGCTCGCAGCAGAAGGCCGCCGCGGCGCAGAAGGCCGGCAAGTTCAAGGACGAGATCGCCCCGGTGACGCTGAGCTCGCGCAAGGGCGAGGTGGTGGTCGAGAATGACGAATATATCCGTCACGACGCCTCCGCCGAGACCATGGCCAAGCTGCGCCCCGCTTTCACCAAGGACGGCACCGTCACCGCCGGCAATGCCTCTGGCATCAATGACGGTGCTGCCGCTCTGGTGGTGATGAGTGCCAAGGAAGCCGCGGCGCGCGGCCTCACCCGCTGGCGCGCATCGCCAGCTTCGCTACCGCCGGCGTGGACCCGGCGCTGATGGGCTCCGGGCCGATCCCCTCCTCCAAGAAAGCGCTGGAGCGCGCCGGCTGGAAGGTTGGCGATCTCGACCTGATCGAAGCCAACGAGGCCTTCGCGGCGCAGGCGGCGGCGGTGAACAAGGAGCTGGGTCTCGACCCGGCGAAGGTGAATGTGAATGGCGGCGCCATCGCCATCGGCCATCCGATCGGCGCGTCGGGCGCGCGCATCCTCACCACGCTGCTGCATGAGATGAAGCGCCGCGATGCCAAGAAGGGTCTGGCGACTTTGTGCATCGGCGGCGGCATGGGTGTCGCCATGTGCGTCGAGCGCTAGGCTTTTCGAAAATATCAAACCCCAGGCCAAGGCCTGGGGTTTTTTAATGTCTCGTGCCATCTTACCTTTTACGAGGCACGCAAGCGAAGCGAGGAAACATGGCGGTCAGCAAAGTCTCTCCCAATGCCGTGGAGGCCCTGAAGGGCAAGTTGTTCGACGGTATGACGATCATGTCCGGCGGGTTCGGCCTGTGCGGCATTCCGCAGACATTGATCGAGGCGATCCGGGAGTCCGGGGTGAAGGATCTCACCGTGATTTCCAACAATGCCGGTATCGATGGCGCCGGGCTCGGCATTCTGCTGGAGACGCGCCAGATCCGGAAGATGATCTCATCCTATGTCGGTGAGAACGCCACTTTCGCCAAGCAATTCCTTGCCGGGGAGCTGGAGATCGAATTCAACCCGCAAGGCACGCTGGCCGAGCGCATCCGTGCCGGCGGGGCAGGGATTCCGGCCTTCTTCACCGCCACCGGCTATGGCACGCAGATCGCCGAGGGCAAGGAAACCCGGGAATTCAACGGCCGCCATTACGTGATGGAAACCGGGTTGTTCGCGGATCTCTCCATCGTGCACGCCTGGAAAGCGGATACCGAGGGCAATCTCGTCTATCGCAAGACGGCGCGCAATTTCAATCCGATCATGGCGACGGCGTCGAAATTCACCGTGGCCGAGGTTGAGGAGATCGTCGAGCCGGGGCAGATCGACCCGGATCACATCATCACGCCCGGCATCTTCGTGAAGAAGATCGTGAAGCCCGCCACCATCGAAAAACGCATCGAACAGCGCACCGTGCGCAAGAAGGAGGGTTGATCCATGCCCTGGAGCCGCGACGACATGGCCGCCAAGGCCGCCGCCGAACTTGAAGACGGGTTCTATGTGAATCTCGGCATCGGCATTCCCACGCTGGTCGCCAACCATATTCCCGAGGGCATGACCATCCAGCTGCAATCCGAGAACGGCATGCTGGGCATGGGCCGTTCCCTTATGAGGGCGAGGAGGATGCGGATCTGATCAATGCCGGCAAGCAGACAGTGACCGCGCTGCCGACCACCAGCTTTTTCGATTCCGCCCAGAGCTTTGGCATGATCCGTGGCGGGCACATCGATATTTCCATTCTCGGCGCGCTGCAGGTGGCGGAGACTGGCGATCTCGCCAATTGGATGGTGCCGGGCAAGATGGTGAAGGGCATGGGCGGGGCGATGGATCTCGTCGCCGGCGTATCGCGCGTGGTGGTGCTGATGGAGCATACCGCCAAGGGCGAGGCGAAGATTCTGAAGGAATGTTCTCTGCCTTTGACCGGCAAGGGGGTGGTGAGCAAGATCATCACCGATCTCGGCGTGTTCGAGGTGAGGAAGGGCGAGAGGCCCGGCCTGGTGCTGATCGAACACGCGCCGGATGTCACGGTTGAAGAGATCAAAGCAAAAACCGAAGCCGACTTCGCCGTGGCTTTAGCCTAAAGTTTCAAAAGTTTTTGAGGGTGCGGGAACTTTTTTCAAAAAGTTCCCGCCTCTTTCCGCCAAATCCAGACCATAACCAGCAGATTGAGTAGGGCGGTCACGAGCAAAATCGTCCCCGACCCCACCCCCTTCGCATAAGCCAGCGCCTCCAGCCCGCCCGCTGCCAAGGTCGCTGCCGCGTTCAGCATATTATTGGCGCTCACCATGCGTGCGCGTGCCGCCGCCGGGCTCGCGGTTTGCAGCAGCACGTAGAAGGGCACGGAGAACAGCCCGCCACAGAGCGCCAGGGCGGCCAGATCCAGCAGCAGATGCCAGCCGGCAAACTGCCCCAGCAGGGCGGCGATGTCCGGCGCGACGATGTGGCCGCTGCACTTGGCGAAATCCGCGATGAACAGGCTCAAGCCCAGCCCCGCTGGCAGCACCAGCCGCAGCGGCCGCGTTGTGTGCACAAAGCGCGCCGCCAGCAGCGCGCCCACCCCCACCCCAATGGCGAAGATGCCCAGCAGCAGCGTCACCACATGCGCATCCGCCAGCAGCCGGGTGCGGGCCAGCACCGGGAAGGCCGCCAGCACGCTGGCCCCCAGCGCCCAGAACCAGGAAATGCCCCAGCAGGCGAACCAGACCGGGCGGATGCGCGAGGCCTCGCGCAGCAGGGCCACGCCGGCGCGCCAGAGCCGCCACTCCGTGCGCAGCCCCGGCGCGCTGGCCGCCCCGCGCGGAATGGCGCGGGCGCTGGCAATGCCGGCGAGCGCCAGCGCGATCGCCACGCCAGGGGCGAGCCAGACGCCATGTGGCGCGGTAATCAACGCCCCGCCGCCCAGCGTGCCGAGGACGATGCCGGCAAAGGTCCCGGCCTCGATGCCGCCATTCGCCCGCACCAGCGCATCGCCGGTGAAGCGCTCGGGCAAAATCCCGTATTTCAGCGGCGAGAAGAACGAAGCCTGCAGCCCCAGCCCGAGCAGCACGGCCAGCAGCAGGATGAAGCTGCCGCTGAGAAACCCGGCCAGCGCCAGGAGCATCAGCCCCAGCTCCCAATATTTGGTCAGCAGCATCAGCCGCGCCTTGTCATGCGCATCGGCCAGCTGCCCGGCCGGGGCGGAGACGAGGATATAAGGCAGCAGAAACACCCCGCCGGAGAGGGCGGAGAGCGCGCCCGCCATCCCCGCCGGCAGCTTGTAGAGGGCGAGCACGACCAGAGCGGTCTTGAACAGATTATCGTTCAGCGCGCCCAGCGCCTGGGTGATGAAGATCGGCCAGAAGCCGGCGCGCTTATCCACGGCGCGGCACCGGGCCCTGGCGCGGCGCCGTCAGTACCAAAGCGCCCCAGGCGCAGAAGGTCCCGGTGAGCAGCCCGGCCAGCACGTCCGAGACGAAATGATAATCCGCGCAGACCAGCCCGGCCATCACCGCCAGCAGGAGTGCGGCATAGAGCGGCCGCCACCGTGGCCGCAGCACCCACAGCACCGCCAGAGGGGCGGCGGCATAAGAGGTGTGGCCGGAGGGGAAGGCGCCATACCAGACGCTCTGCGCGAAGGGATGAAAGCCGGCATCGCCGAATTTCAGGAAAGTGCCGGGCCAGGCGCGGCCGAACATCCATTTCAGCTCATCCTTGGCGGCGGTGGCGGCCAGGGTGGCCAGCGCCATCGCCAGCCAAAGCCGCGAGGGGCCGGCCTGGCCGCGCAGCCGCTGGCTTAACGCCGCCAGCAGCACCAGCCCGGCCATCGGCAGGCTCAGCAGGGAGGGGGCGGCCATTGCCTGGAACAGCGGCTTTGGCGCTTTATGCTGCGCCCAGAACAGGGCCACGCTCTGGTCCAGCGTGAATATGCAAATGACCGACAAAGCCGCGACGCCCCCGCCGCGGCGCTCCACAGCACAGACGGGGATGGCCCTTTTCTCAGGGGATCAGCACGGTGCTGCCGGTGGTCTGGCGGGCTTCCAGCGCGGTATGGGCGGCGGCGGCCTGCTCCAGCGGAAAGCTCTGGTTGACGCTGATCTTCACCGCGCCGGAACCGACGACATCGAACAGAGCCGCGGCACCGGTGAGAATATCCGCCTGCGCCGACATATAGCTGGCGAAGCTCGGCCGGGTGAGGAACAGGCTGCCCTTGGCCGCCAGGGTGGAAAGCTCCACCGGCGGCACCGGGCCGGAGGCGTTGCCGAAACAGGCCATCAGCCCCAGCGGGGCCAGGCAATCCAGGCTGGCATTGAAGCTGTCCTTGCCGACACTGTCATACACCACCGGCACCATCGCCCCGCCGGTGATCGCCTTCACCTCGGCGGGCAGGTTGGCATAGCCGATGATGCTGTGCGTGGCGCCATGGGCGCGGGCGATCTCGGCCTTGGCTTCGGAGGAGACCACGCCGATCACCTCCGCCCCAGCGCCTTCGCCCATTGGCACAGAATCAGCCCTACCCCACCGGCGGCGGCGTGGACCAGGATGGTCTGGCCGGGCTGCACCTTGAAGGTGCGATGCAGGAGGAAATAGGCGGTGAGACCCTGCAGCATCATCGCCGCGGCGGTTTTGGAATCGATGCTCTCCGGCAGCTTCACCAACTTCTCGGCATTGATCACGCGTTCGGTGGCATAGGCTCCCAGCGGGCCGCCGGCATAGGCCACGCGCTCGCCAGGTGCGAAGCCCTTCACCTTCTCGCCCACCGCCAGCACCACGCCGGCGCCTTCCATGCCCAGCGTGGTCGGCAGCGCCGCCTTGTAGAGGCCGGTGCGGAAATACACGTCGATGAAATTCAGCCCCACCGCCTCATGCTTCACCAGCACCTCGTTCGGGCCGGGCTGCGGGTGGGCACCTGCTCCCATTTCAGAACCTCGGGCCCGCCATGGGCATGGATGCGGATGGCCTTGCTCATGCGGATAGCGCCTTGGTGCGGGTTTCGAGTGCCAGCAGCAGGCGCTTGGTCTCCAGCCCCTCGCCGCCGGAATAGCCGCCAAGGCCGGCGCTTGCGAGCACGCGGTGGCAGGGAATGAGAATGGGGATCGGGTTGGCGGCATTGGCCCCGCCGACGGACCGCGCCGAGCCCCCGCCGCCTGGGCGATTTCGGTGTAAGAGCGGGTCTGCCCGTGCGGAATGGCGCGCAGCGCCGCCCAGACGCGCTGGCGATAAGCGCTGCCCATCGGCTTGAGCGGCAGATCCGCCGGCAGCGGCGCCTCGCCGTCGAAATACGCATCCAAAGCCGTCTTGGCGCGGGTCAGCAGGGGCGAGGGCTCCTGCAGGCTGCCCCAGCCCCATTCAAGGGCGACGATGGCGCCATCCTCCTCGAACAAGGTCAGGTCACCCACCGGGGTGTGCAGGGAAAGCGAAGCCATGGGCGGAGGCTAGACGCAGCGCATCCGGGTTTCAAGCGGGGTTGCGGCGCGGAGGCGGGTTCCGGCAGATTACCGGGCGTGAAGATGTGCTCCATCCTGCGTTCAGTTTCGCCCCTCGCCGCACTTGGCCTCGCTTTGGCGCTGGCCGCCTGCGCGGGTGGGCCAAGGCTGGAATCGCCTTCGCATTTCGGCACCGCCACGCATCTCTCCTGCGTGCCTTATGCCCGCGATGTCTCGGGCATTCAGCTTAGCGGCGATGCCTATGAATGGTGGGGCGAGGCGCAAGGCCGCTATCCGCGCGCGCATGAACCGCGCCTGGGCGCGGTGCTGGTGCTCAAACCCCATGGCGCCATGGATGTCGGCCATCTGGCGGTGGTCACCGGGCTGGAATCGCGCCGTGAAATTCTTGTGACCCAGTCCAACTGGCTGCCGGGGCGCATCGAGCATGACCAGCCGGTGGTGGATGTCTCGCCGGAGAATAACTGGACCCAGGTGCGGGTCTGGTACGAGCCGGCGCATACGCTGGGCATCACCCGCTACCCCGCCTATGGCTTCATCCTGCCGAACTAGCTAAGAGGCGCCCATGATACGCGGCGCTTTCACCGTCGGAGCCTGGACGATGGCGAGCCGCGTGCTCGGTTTCGTCCGTGACATCCTCATCGCCGCCGTGCTTGGCACCGGCCCGGTGGCGGATGCGTTTTTCGTAGCGCTGCGATTGCCGAACCTGTTCCGCCGGCTGTTCGGCGAGGGTGCCTTCAATGCCGCCTTCGTGCCCGCCATCTCCACCATCCTGCACAAACAGGGGCTGCGTGCCGCCACCGATTTCGCCGAGGAGGCGACGGCGGTGATGGCGTTCTGGCTGGGCGGCATCACCATCATCGGTGAAATTTTCATGCCCTGGCTGCTCTATGTGCTCGCACCTGGCTTCGCCGGGCATGGCGGGCGGTTCGATCTGGCGGTGGGGATGTCGCGGGTGATGTTCCCGTATCTGTTCTTCATCTGCCTCACCGCACTTTTCTCCGGCGTGCTGAACGCGATGAGCCGCTTCGCCGCCGCCGCCGCCGCCCCGGTGCTGTTCAACCTGTTCATGATCGCGGCGATGCTCTGGCTCGCCCCTTACACGCGCAATCCCGGTTACGCGTTGGCCTGGGGGGTGACGGTTTCGGGCGTGGCGCAGCTGGCGCTGGTGCTCTGGGCCATCCGCCGGGCGGGGATGCGCTTCACCCGGCCGAAACTGCGCTTCTCCCCGCATATCCGCCAGATGTTCCGGCGCATGGCCCCGGCCTTGGTCGGGGCGGGGGTGACGCAGCTGAATGTCTCCATCGACATCATCATCGGCACGCTGCTGCCGGCGGGCTCGGTCTCCATCCTCTATTACGCGGACCGGGTGAACCAGCTGCCGCTGGGCGTCATCGCCACCGCCGCCGGCACCGCTTTGCTGCCGGCGGTGACGCGCAATATCGCGCTGGGCGAGGAAGCGGAGGCGAATACCGCCCTCAACCGCGCCTTCGAATCCGTGCTGATGCTGACTTTGCCGGCGGCGATCGGGCTGTCGGTGGCGGCGAAAGCGGTGATGGATGTGGCCTTCGTGCGGGGCGCCTTTTCGGCGCATGACGCGGTGTTGGCCGGGCGCTCGCTGGCCGCCTTCGCGCTCGGCCTGCCGGTGTTCGCGCTGATCAAGATTTTCACCCCCGGCTTTTATGCGCGCGGCGATACGGTGACACCGCTGAAAATCGGCATCTTCGCGGTGCTGCTGAATCTCGGGCTCAATCTCTTGTTCATGCACCCGCTGAAGGCGGTGGGGCCGGCTTTGGCCACCTCGCTTTCCTCCGCCTGCAACGCGCTGCTGCTGTTCTGGCTACTGCGCCGGCGCGGGCATTTCCGCTTCGATGCGCTCTCCCGCCGGCGGATTCCGCGCATTCTGCTCGCGGGCGTGGTCATGGCCGCCGCCCTGTGGGGGGTGCAGCGCCTGCTGCCGCAAAGCGTCGCCAGCCTGCCTTATTTCCTGCTGCTGGTGGTGGTGGGGGCGCTGTTCTATTTCGGCCCGGGCCTGGCGCTGAAGGCGTTCGACCTGGCGGGCTTCCTGGGGCTGCTGCGCCGGCGCAAGCGCGGCTGAACATTCCATCGCCGCGTCGCGGCGATGGAATGGCGTCACAGGCTAAATCAGCTTCAGCCGCCGCACCTCGCCGGCCAGGGCCTGGCCGATGGCTGCATTATTCTCGGCGGTGAGATGGATGCCATCCACCCCGCCGGTTGCGGTGACGCTGCCGGCATCGAAGCACGCAACCTTCATGAAATCCGCCATGTCCTTGTACAACGCCGCCAGCGCCATGGATTTCGCCTGGCCGCCCTCCATCATCTGCGCGAACCAGGGCACGGCGGAGGCGGCGAGGGGCGGCGGTGCCACCACCAGCGTTCGCGGTGCCGGATAGGCCGAGCCGACCCCGCTGGCACGCACCTGCAGCACCAGCTTCTGCATGCCGACCGCGATCTCGAAAGCGCTGCGGCCATAAAGCCGTTTGCAATCATTGGTGCCGAGCATGATGATCACCAGATCCAGCGGCATGTGGCTGGCCAGCGCGGCGGGCAGATAGGCCGAGCCGTCCAGCTTCGGGTCCAGCGGGTCGGCGATGCTGGTGGTGCGGCCGTTCAGCCCTTCCTCGATGATCTCATATCCCGCCCCCAGCGCCGCCGCCATCACCCCGGGCCAGCGCTGGGCAAAATTGTAGCGCGGCGAGGGCGGCGCTTCCGCCCGTGGCACCCAGCCCCAGGTGAGGGAATCGCCGAAGCATAAAATCCGTTTCGCCTGCTCGCTCATGCGCTGCCTCCTGAGCGGGGGAGGCTAGCCGTGGCGTCCCGCCGGGCAACCCGGCCTCGGAGCGAGATGGGTTGACACCCACGCGCTCCGCTCATGTTTTGGCGAGCAATTTCATGCGTTCAGGGTGACGCTGCCGCGTCAACCTCAACGCATATGGCTCTAATCCAGTTGGATGCCGCTGGTGAGGTTGTTGTAATGCGCGATCGGCTGCGGCCTGCCGATCAGATAGCCCTGCAGCACCTGGCAGCCCGCGTCGCGCAAGGATTTGGCCTGGGTCTCGGTCTCCACCCCTTCGGCGACGACATTCAGCCCCAGCGCCCGGCCCAGATCCAGCACCGCGGCGATTACCGCCTCGGTACGCTCATCCGCCCCGAGATCCTGAACGAAGCGGCGGTCGAGCTTGAGCTTGTCGAACGGGAAGCTGCGCAAAGTTGCCAGTGAGGAATAGCCGGTGCCGAAATCATCCAGGGACACACGCACGCCAAGCGCCTGGAGCTGGTTCAGAACCTCGATGGCGGCGTCGACATCCGCCAGCAGCATGCTCTCCGTCACCTCCAGCTCCAGCCGGTGCGCGGCCAGCCCGGTCTCCGCCAGAATTTGCGCCACCAGCTCCGGCAGCCGGCCTTTTTGCACCTGCACCGCCGAGATGTTCACCGCGACATGCAGCGGCACCGCCCAGCCCACCGCGGCGCGGCAGGCTTCCCTCAGCACATAGGCGCCAATCTCCAATATATGGCCGGACTCCTCGGCAAGCGGGATGAAGATGTCGGGCGGGACATCCCCCCGGCCCGGTGCCAGCGCAGCAGTGCCTCGAAGCCGGTCACCTGATTGCGGGCGACATCGTGCAGCGGCTGGTACACCACCTCGAACTCTCCGCGCTCGCGCGCCCGGCGCAGATCCGCCACCATCCGGTCGCGGGCCAGCTGGCTGTCATTGATGGCGGTGTTGAAAAAGGCAAAGCCGTTGCGGCTGGCGGATTTCACCTGGTAGAGCGCCATGTCGGCATGGGAGATCAGCGCCTCGGCGGTGTCGCCATCGGCCGGGGCGAGGGCGATGCCGATCGAGACGGTGGGCATCAGCGTGTCGTAATCGGTATGTTCCAGCAGGTTGCGCACCTTGCCGGTCAGCCGCTCGGCGAGGCTGCTGGCATCGGTGGCGCTGGCGATGTCGGTTTGCAGGATCACGAATTCATCCCCGCCCATGCGGGCGACCATGTCGCAATCGCGCACCTCGCCGGTCAGGCAGGCGGCGAGGTCGATCAGCAGCCGGTCGCCGGCGGCATGGCCGTAAAGATCGTTGACGGTCTTGAAGCGGTCGAGATCGAGCACATGCACGGCGAATTGGGAGCCGTAGCGCCGGCTCAGCGCCAGGGAAGCGGTCAGTTGCTCCTGCAGGCGGCGGCGATTGGCCAGCCCGGTCAGCGGGTCATGGTTGGCGAGATAATGGATGCGCTCGGCGGCGCGGCGGGTTTCGGAAATATCCTGGGTGATGACCAGGAACCCGACCACCGTGCCGGCCTCGTGCTCGGGCAGAACCTCGGTGCGGAACCAGGCGCTTTGGTCCGGATTGGGCCACTCCACCGCGCCGCCCGCCTGCACGAACAGCGCCTCGACGCTGTTGCGATAATCCGGGGCGATCTGTTCGAGAAACCAGCCCAGCCCGCGCTGCGCCGGGGCGCGGGCGATGGCCGCATCCGCCTCGATCTGCTGCACCAGCCCGTCCGGATGGCTGATCCGCCACGCGGAGAGCTTCATGATGCGTTGCACATTGCTGAGCGCATCGGCGTAAGAGCGGGTGCGGGCCACGGCACGCTGGGCGGATTCCAGCATGAAATTGGTCAGCAGCGCGGTTTTCTGCACGGTCAGATCTTCGCTTGCCGTGCTCAGCCGGATGCTGAAATTCCCGCCAATGACGCCGCACATGGACTGGCACAGCGCCTCGATGGCGCTGCGGTCGATCCCCTGATCCGCCATCTCGGCGGGAAAATCATGGTCCGCCATGTCAGGCGGGCTGCAGGCGAACGTCGATCACGGTTTCGCTGGCGCTGAGATCGCCCTCGACGATATTGAAGCTGGCCACCTCGCCGCGCCGCTGCGCCAGCCGGCGGGCCAGGGCGCAATAGAACACGCCCAGCCGGTTATCAGAGCGATAATGCACCCTGACCCCGTCAGGCAGCGGCACCACGCGGAATTTATCGTTGATCTTCTGTTGCGCCCCGGCACGCAGGCCACAGGCGAGGCTGGCATGGATTTCCGGCTGGATGAGCAGGAAGCCCCGCGTATCCGGCGCGGCGGCGAAAAAGCCGGAGAAGGTGGTCTCCGCCCAGTCCAGAAAAAACACCGCCAGCGCGTCGAACACCGCCTCACGATCCATGCCGGCTTCCTCGGCCAGCGCTTCGATCAGCCGGCAGCAGGTTTCATCGTCATATTCGGTATCCAGCCGGAAACTCTGCGTCGCCGGCAGCCCGATTTTTTCCAGCAATGCCGCGCGGGCCTGCGGTGAATGGTTGGCGCGGATATAGCCGTCCACCGTGTGAGGAATGATACCCAGCATGAAATAACGATCTCGCGAAAAACTTACAGGGGAATTAATTCAGAGAATAGGGAGGTGAGGTGGCAACGGCGCACTTGGGAATCAATCCCTATTGTCTGTTTTCCGTTTGCCGGTTAACCCGAGGGCGATCAAGGAGTAGAGACGCTCATGGCCCGCATATTTTCCGGCATCCAGCCTACCGGCATCGCGACGCTCGGCAATTATCTCGGCGCGCTGCGCAACTGGGTGGCGCTGCAGGACGGTGCGGATGAGTGCATCTATTGCCTGGTGGATCTGCATGCCATCACCACCTTCCAGGAGCCGGCGTCCCTGCGCGAACAGACCTATGGCATGGCGGCGCTGGTGCTGGCCTGCGGGATCGACCCTGAGCGCTCCATTCTGTTCCACCAATCCGCCGTCTCCGCCCATGCGCGTCTGGGCTGGATTTTCAATTGCGTCGCCCGCATGGGCTGGCTCAAGCGGATGACCCAGTTCAAGGACAAGGCCGGCAAGAATCAGGAGGAGGTCTCCACCGGGCTGTTCATGTATCCGAACCTGATGGCGGCGGACATCCATGCCTACCACGCCACCAAGGTGCCGGTGGGGGACGACCAGCTTCAGCATATCGAGCTGGCCAACGATATCGGGGAAAAATTCAACCATGATTTCGGGGTGGAGTTCTTCCCGCGCATCGAGCCGTTGATTGTGAAGGAGACCGCGCGGGTGATGTCCCTGCGTGACGGCACCAAGAAGATGTCGAAATCCGACCCGTCCGATCAGTCGCGCATCAACATGACCGACGATGCGGATACGATCAGCCAGAAGATCCGCAAGGCGAAGACCGATACCGAGGCGCTGCCGGATAATCTGGCGGCGTTGGCGGAACGGCCGGAGGCGCGCAATCTGTTGGGGATCTTCGCGGCGGTCTCCGGCGAAAGCCAGGAGGCGATTCTGGCGCGCTTCGCCGGCGGCGGTTTCGGCCCGTTCAAAAACGCTTTGGCCGAGGCGCTGGTGGCGCATGTCGCCCCCATCGGCGCGCGCGCCAAAGAGTATCTGGCCGACAAGGCGGAGCTGGACCGGATTTTGCAGAAAGGGGCCGCGAAAGCCGCCGCCATCGCCGGGCCGATCACCACCGAGGCGGAGCGCATTGTCGGATTTTTGCCCAGCGCGGGGTGATTTGGCTATGATGCCGCCATGGTCTGGAAAACCCTCGCCCGGCATGTGATCTCCCGCGCCGCCCCCGCCCAAGCCGCGGATGCGGCGCTGGCCAAAACCCTGCGCGCGCGGCTGGAAGCGGCGGGGCAGAAAAAGCTGGGCCGCGCCTTGGCCATTCGCCACGTGCCCGCCGGCAGCTGCAATGGCTGCGAGCTGGAGCTGCGCGCCACCCAGAACCTGATCCACGACCTCACCCAATACGGGCTGAGCTTCACCCCAGCCCGCGCCATGCGGATATTCTGCTCATCACCGGTGTCGCCGGGGTGAATATGCGCGAGGCGGTGCTGCAGGCACGCGCCGCGATGCCGGACCCGGCCTTCGTGGTGGCCCTTGGCGATTGCGCCGTGGATGGCGGCGTATTCAAGGGCTCCCCCGCCGTGGCCGGGGGGCGGAAGCGTTCCTGCCAGTGGACCTCGTCATCGCGGGATGCGCACCGACGCCGACGCAGATTATTCAGGGGCTATTGGCGCTGCTGGAGGCGCATGGGGAGGGGGTTCGGGAGGTGGTGGGGTAGGTAGGCTGGTTGGGGGGCAAACTGACTAGCCACTTTGGAGCGGCCAGGCAGTATTAGCGGTCCCTCACCGCTCAATTGTTTCTTTGACTTTCCTCGGAGCCCAACTGAGAGATGGGGTTGCCCGACGCAGACAGATCGGCAACGGTACAAAGGTATATTGGGAGCATTATTAGCGTGGTTCCTATTCTCCATCATGAAGGCCGCTGTCGCGAATACCTTTATCTTGGAGGGCAGGGTCTAGGTTTTGTGTTCTCTCTAATGATGTCGGCTCAAGCCGCCGCCTCTCCCACTGCTCTCCAGCAAGGCAGCCAGCCAATAGCCGAACCTCACATATCCGCAATCACTAAGGGTCTCGACCAAGCCAACGGTCTGACGAATTCTGCGTCAGCGAGCCAATCGATGCCCGCCATACAGATACAACCGTCCCCACAAGAGGTTGAAGCTGTTGCCGAACAAGAGGCCGCAAAAAGGCGCATATTTGGGCTTGAGCCAGACGCATGGGTCGCTATTTTCACGTTAGTTCTTAGCTTATCCACAATTTTCTTGTGGTGGGAGACCAGAAAACTCTCCAAGCTCGCTGGAATTCAAGCTGACGACTTTAAGAAATCCCTTGCACAGATGGAGATTTCAGCAAACGCAACCCAAACCGCTGCTCATGCAGCGCAGGCCTCCGCCGACGCAGCAAAACTGTCTTCTGATATCGCTTTCGGGTCCGAAATCCCTCGGTTTGAAATCTCCGCTACAAACTTCGAGCCCCTATCTTGGCTACACCCCAACAAAAGCCTTTTCAATATTTGCTTGCGCAATGACGGCGGGTCAAAGGCCTATTTGATAGAACAAGGTGCTAATTTTTTTGTCAGCACACTTCTCCCCGACCATCCACGATTGGAACTTAATATGATTTGTTCCGCTGATATTGGGGCTGTTGTTGAAAGTGGCGAAGAGATTGAAGTCATCTTTGGTCAGACAAAAGATTTGAGCAATGATGAAATTAACGCGGTTCATTCTGGATTGGACACTTTTCGGGTTTATGGTTACGTCACCTACAGAGATTTTTTGGGGAATTTTTGGAGGGACCGTTTCTGCCTTAAAAGCGAAGTAATGAAAGGGCGCGGTGTTAGATTGATTCAGGCCTATGAATATTCCAACTATATCGGTCGTGAACGGTACGATCCCAAAGAATCCAATCCATATCTCGAGAATTTCACAGAACTGTTGAACGCCTCCGATAAGGCCAACGAACGCAACAGCGTGAACAAAACTTAGTTGGGAAAATGTAAACCGGGATAATAGAACTCAGCGTCCGCTTTTGAGATTGGTGCTTCGCGGTCTGAACGTCCCAACCGGGTCGTAGCCCGCCTCCCTACCCCGGTAACTCCACCGCCACCCTTAACCCGCCCCCGGCCGGTCGAGGAGCGTAATCCGCCCGCCATGGGCAATCACAATGTCATGGGCGATCGCCAGACCCAGCCCGGTCCCGCCCGGCTGGTCGCTCTCAAAGGCCCGCAGCAGCGTCTCGCGTTTTTGCGCGGGAATGCCAGGGCCGTTATCGTCGATGAGGATTTGCACGCTGGTGCCGCTGCGCGCCGCGCTGACCCAGATCTGGCTGGCATGGCGCTGGCCGTTATCGATCAAATTCATCAGCGCGCGGCGCATCGCCTCCGGGCGCAGCGTCACGATCAAATCCTCCGGCACGGAGAGGCTCACCGCCGCGCCGGCGCGCCTCGCATCGGTGCAGAGATCTGCTAGCAAAATTGGAAGATCGGTCGGCAGCGCCTGTTCCGCGCCTTCGCCGCGGGCGAAGCTGAGATAGATGCCGATCAGCTTCTCCATCTCCTCGATATCGCCTTCCATGTCCCGCATATCCTCTGGCGTCACCCCGGCTGCATCGCCAGCGCCAGGCGCAGGCGCGTCAGCGGCGTGCGCAGATCATGGCTCACCCCGGCCAGCATGGTGGTGCGCTGGGTAAGAAAGCGCAGCAGCCGCTCCTGCATGCGGTTGAAGGCGGCGCCAGCGCGGCGCACCTCGCTCGCCCCTTCCGGGCGGATCGGCCCGTTATCGCGGCCCATGCCGAAATTCTCCGCCGCCTCAGCCAGCCTGCGGATGCCACGCACCTGGGTGCGCAAAAACAACGCCGCCAAAACCACCAGCAGCAGCGCGGAGCCGATCAGCCAGACCAGAAAGATGTAGAAGGTGCCGATGAAAAGCCGTTTGCGCGGCACGTCGATGCGGATCACCCCGTCCGCCATCTGGATATTCACCCGCAATATGCCAGGGGTTTTATGCCAGGAGACATTGAAGGGCCGGTGCACATCCTGCGCCAGCGCATTGGCGAGGTCGTTATCCACCGGGCCGGGGGCGTCAGGCGGGGGCAGATGCTCCAGCGTCTCGCCGTTCAGAAAACTTGATTCGAAATTGAAATGCTTTTCTCCCTCCTGCAGCACCAGCGTGCGGTGCGCGGGGTCGCGCTCGATCTGGTCGATCATGAAGCCGATCTCGCCGCCCACCGCATCGGCCAGGCGCCGGGAGAGCTCGTCCAGATGCGAGCCGTAGAAAATCTGCAGCGCCACCGCCTGCAGCACCACCATCGGGATCAGCACGATCAGCAGCGAGCGCCCGAACAGCCCGCGCGGCAAAATTTTGCGGAACAGCCGGTCCGGCTGCAGCGGGCCGAGCCGCAGCTTCATGGCTGGCTCACGGCCCCGGCTTCAGCACATAGCCCTTGCCGCGCACCGTCTGCAGAAAGCGCGGCTCGCGCGGGTCCGGCTCGATCTTGCGGCGCAGCCTGGTCACCTGCACGTCGATGGCGCGTTCATTCACATCATCCAGCCCCATCGCCGCGGCCAGCGCCTCGCGCGAGAATGTCTCGTGCGGGCGCGCCGCCAGCGTGGTCAGCAGCGCCAGCTCCGCCCCGGTGAGGCGCACCCGTGCCTGCGGGCTGATCAGCTCGCCGCGCGCGGCATCGAAGCTGGCCTCGCCCAAAGGCAGCGGGCCGGTGGTGATGGCCGGCGGCTGGGCGCGGCGCAGCATGGCGCGCAGCCTGGCCACAAGCACTCGCGGGTCGAACGGCTTGCCGAGATAATCATCCGCCCCGGCCTCGAATCCGGCGACGACATCCTCGGGCGTATCCCGGGCGGTGAGCAGCAGGATCGGCATTGCGGGCGCGCGCTCGGCGCGCAGGCTGTTGGTGAGGTCCAGACCGGTTTCGCCGGGCATCATCACATCCAGCACCATCAGGTCGAATTCCATCGCCCGCAGCCGCTCGCGCGCCTCGGCCGCAGAGGCCGCCCGGGTGACGCGAAACCCGTTCTCGGACAGATAGCGCCCGGCCAGCTGCGCCAGCCGCACATCGTCATCCACCAGCAGGATGTGTGGCGCGTCCTCGGGCGGGGGGCTGGCGCTGTGGCTCATGCGGGCTTACGGGCTGCGCGGCGCCTTGGCGGGGCGCGGCGCCTCCAGCGCGTCCAGATGGGCGCGGCCCTGCTCGTTGATCAGCCCGCGCATCACCCGCTTGAAGCCTTCCACCGCCGGGCCGCCGGCCTCGCGATAGGCGCTGAGCAGACGCTCGCGCTGGGATTCGAAAAGCTTGCGCTCCAGCGCCGCGCCCTTTTCGGTGAGGCTGAGCAGGCGCTGGCGCCGGTCCTTAGGCCCGGGCACCTGGTCGACATAGCCATCCCGGATCAGTGGCCCGAGCACCCGGGTCAGGCTCTGCTTGGTGATGCCGAGGATGGAGAGCAGCTCGCCCACCTTCAGCCCCGGCTTGCGGCCGATCCAATGCAGGCAGCGATGATGGGCGCGGCCGAAATCCATGCTGGCGAGGATGGCATCCGGCGGGCCGTTGAGGTCGCGCAGGGCGAAAAACACCATGTCCTGCGCCGTGCGCAGCTCGTCCTCACGCAGAAACAGCAGGCTGTTGCCGGGTGCCGGGTGCGAGGCGCCGGCCTGGGTTTCACGTTTGCCGGGCGGGAATGAGGGAGGCGTGGTTTCGGGCATGGCAGTATCTTGAACCGTTTGTTGGGCCGTTCGTGGTAATGCGGCTGTCTATTACGCAAAGCTTGATTGTCATCAGATCGTACCCCAATCGGATGGTTTTGGCCATGGCGCGTCGGGGGCGGCGTGCGTTGCCACGCATCTTATCATCTTGGTCGGGCCAGGGCCCGCAATGCTGTTCCGGAAGAGAACAGACGAGGGACGTTTCAGGTGCGACGCCCCCAGCCAATCCGGCGGCGCAAGGGCTAAAAAAAACGCCATCGGCTGGAAAGCTGACTTTTCAGTCAACTACGCCACTTAAACCACATGCCGGATACTGGGCGAAAACTGATCCCTCTCGAAGGCTTGCGCGGCATCGCCGCCGCCATCGTCGTGCTGTACCATCTGGTGCTGGCCTACACGCCACACGGGGTGGGGCGGTGCCGCATGGCCATGGGGTGCTGGATCTGCTGACCCAGTTCATCCTTGGCATGCTCAATGGCGGTGCCGCGGTGGCGGTGTTTTTCGTGCTTTCCGGCTTCATCCTCAGCCTGCCCTTCGCGCGGGACCGCCGGCCGGTGCGCGTCGCGGTGGCGATGCTCAAGCGCTGGCCGCGTTTGGCCTGCCTCACCGTCATCGCCTGCCTGCTCGCCTTTCTGCTGATCAGCTGGTCGGGGCTGGAATATAAGCAGGCGGCGCATGTCATCGGCGCGCAATGGCTGGCCACGCACGGCAATTCGCCGATCCGCCCGGCGCATCTCACCTGGTACGAGGCGCTGCGCGAAGGGCTGGTGAATGTGTTCATGCTGGGCGAGGTGAAGTTCGATTCGCCGCTCTGGACCATGCGCATCGAGCTGTTCGGCTCCTTCGCCATCTTCCTGTTCGCGCCGGTGCTGTTCGCGCTGCGCAGCTGGGGGTTGCGGCTGGGGCTGATGGCGCTCGCGTCCTGGCTCGCCGGCACCTCCTACCCGTTCACCTTTTTCACCGATTTCCTCTGCGGCACGCTGCTGGCGATGCTGTTCGCGGAAAACCGGCTGCCGGAACTGGGCAATAAATCCGCCTGCGGGCTGGGGCTGCTCGGGCTCTATCTGTTCAGCTTCACCTATGAGCAGACGCTGCTGATGCACGCGCCGCTGAAGGCGATCCTGCCCAACGCCTGCAGCCATTATGTCTGGGATGCCGGTGCGGCGCTGATCATCATCGTGCTGCTCGGCAACCCGACCATGCGCCGGGTTTTCTCCGGCGGCTGGGCGGTGTGGCTGGGGCTGCTCTCCTTCCCGATCTATCTGCTGCACGGACCGATTCTACTCTCCGCCGGCGCCATCGCCTTCATGGCCGGGGTGGGCCAGCTGGGGGTGGCCGGGGCGGCGCTGGTGGCGGCGTTCTGCTCGATCGTGCTCACTTTGATCTGCGCGGTGCCGCTGGCCTGGGTGGACCAGATCTGGACGCGACTGCTCTCCCGCCTGACCAAGCCGCTCACCCGCCGCGGCGCGCGACAGCCGGCGGCGAGGCTTGAGACGGCGGGGCTGTAAGGTGGCTTTTTAGCGGTTCACAGATCCGCGTTGCCGCCGGAGAGCACGAGTCCGACCACCTTGCCCTTCACCTCGATCTTTCCCGCCAGCAGCGCCGCCAGCGCCACCGCGCCGCCCGGCTCCACCACCAGCTTCAGTGTCCGCGCCGCCAGCGTCTGCGCGGCGCGGACCTCGTCATCGCTCACCGCCACGCCGGAGGCGTAGAAGCGCCGGTTGATGGCGAAGGTCAGCTCGCCCGGCGCCGGGGAGAGCAGCGCGTCGCAGAGCGGCGAGCCCTTCATGTCATTGGCCAGGCGCTCGCCCGCCGCCAGCGAGCGGGCGGTGTCGTCCCAGCCTTCCGGTTCGGCGGTGTGCAGATGCGTGGCGGGCGAGAGGTCGGAGAACGCCAGCGCCGCGCCCGCCGCGAGCCCGCCGCCGCCGGCCGGGGTGATGTAATGTGCCATCGTCAGCCCGGCTGCCCTGGCATCTTCCAGCAGCTCCAGCGCCGCCGTGCCCTGGCCGGCGATCACGTCCGGATGGTCATAAGGCGGAATCAGGCTGGCGCCGGTCTCGGCGGCGATGCTGGCAGCGATGGCGGCGCGGTCCTCGGTAAAGCGGTCATAGCTGACCACCCGCGCCCCCCAGAATTCGGTCGATTCGCGTTTGATCGCCGGCGCGTCGGACGGCATCACGATGGTCGCGGGCACGCCCAGCGCGGCGGCGGCGCAGGCGACACCCTGGGCATGATTGCCGGAGGAATAGGCGACGACGCCGCGCGCCCGGATCTCGGCCGGCAGGCGCAGCAGGGCGTTGGTGGCGCCGCGCAGCTTGAAGGTGCCGGTGCGCTGCAGCACCTCCGGCTTGATCAGCACCGTGGCGCCCAGGGTTTTATCGAGACTGGCGCTGCGCAGCATCGGGGTGCGGATGATGTGGCCTTGCAGCCGCGCGGCGGCGGCGTGAACATCCTGGGGGGTTGGCAGCATCATGGGCGCGGAAACTCCTTGGCCGTGGCGGGGGCGGCGATCCGGCAGACGCGATAGGTCATCACCACCGCCTGGCCCTGCTTGCGGCTGATCGTGCCGAGCGGGTCCGGGCAGGGTGTGGTGTCGCGCCGCGTGATCAACACCCCGCTGGCACCCTGCAATTTTGCGTTGCGCCAGTCCAGATATGCCCAGCGCGGGCCGATCCCCAGAACCGGCATGTCTTTCGGGGCGTAAAATGCCAGCTCGGAGGCGGTGGCGTAATCGTCCGAGGTGATGAAGGCGGGGTGGCTGGCGCTGGCCTGCGCCGCCAGTTCGGGCCAGCCGGCCATCTGCACGGCGGCGGTGTCGCGCGCGGCGGGCACGGGCAGGAACGGGTGCAGCACCTGCACATAGACCAGCCCGGTCAGCCCGAAGCCTAGCGCCAGCGCGGCGCGATGCCAGCGCGGCGGCGCGGCGGCGGCGGCGAGGCAGGCGGAGGGGTAGAGAATGGCGACCCAGTTGCCCTGCACCCGGTCGGTGAGCACATGCTCCAGAAACACCGAAGCCGGCAGCAGGCTGAGCCAGAGCAGCAGCCGGGCGCCAGGGGATTTGTCGGCGCGCAGATGCCAGAGCCCGCGCACCGCCAGAATGGCGATCAAAGGCGTGAAAAACAGCGCCTGCCCGCCGATCAGCTCGCCGAAAAACTGCGCCGCGCGGGCGGGGTCGAACCCATCCACCCGCCCACCTTGCTTCAGATAGCTGGCCCAGCCATGGGCGGCGTTCCAGGCGAAATCCGGCGCGAAGACCAGCAGCGCCAAAGCGATGCCCAGCCACGGCCAGGCCGTGCGTAGCGTGGCGCGGATGGGCGGGGCGGTGAGCGCCCACAGCCCGGTGCCGGCCAGCAGCAGGGCAGCGGTATATTTGGAAAACAGCGCCGCCCCGGCCAGGGCGCCCGCTGCCAGCCACCAGCGCGCATCCCGGCTCTGCACCAGCCGTGCCAGCGCCCAGAGGCTGAGCGTCCAGAAGAAGATCAGCGGCGTGTCCGGCGTCATCAGAATGCTGCCGGCGCCGAGCATCAGCGTCGCGTTCAGGAAGGACGCGGCCAGCAGCCCGCAGCGCTGGCCGGGCAGGATGCGGTTGCCGGCATCATACAGCGCCAGCGACCCCAAAGCCGCCGAGAGCGGCCCGAGCAGCCGGATGCCGAGCGGATCATTGCCCAGCAAAGCGGTGCCGAGGCGGATCCAAAGTGCGACCATCGGCGGATGGTCCAGATAGCCGGCCTGCAACGGTCGCGCCCAGCTGAAATAATAGGCTTCGTCGGGGGTCAGTGGCAGCCAGGCGGCCAGGACGAGGCGCAGGACGGTGAGCGCCGCCAGCGCCGCGAGGGCAAACCCCATGCTAGCGCACGCGCCAGACCAAAGTGGCGGAGACCGCGTAATTCCACACCACGCCAACCGCCGCCCCCGCCGCGCCGGAGAACAGGCTATGCCCGTTTTCGGCATAGAGCGCCTTGGCGATGCCGATATTCGCGATCGCCCCCAGCCCGCAGACGAGCATGAACAAGGCCAGCCCACGCCAGGCCTTGGCCCGCTTCAGCCGCTGTGCGCGGTAGGTGAGCTGGTTGTTGAGCTGGAAATTCACCACCATGGCGATGATGGTGCCGATGGTCTGCGCTGTGCCAAAATCCGCCCCGGCGGCGGCGGCGATCTGCGCCACCACCAGATTGACCAGCACGCCGACAATGCCGACCAGCGCGAAGGAGATGAAGCGCAGCGGCACCGTGCCGCGCAGCGCCTTATCCAGCAGCAGCCCGGCGAATTGCGCCAGCACCAGCACGTCCAGCTTGCTCTCGCCGGCCAGGCGCGGGCGGAATTTATACGGGATTTCGGCGATGTTCAGCACGCGCGGCGAGGCCAGGATCAGATCCAGCAAAATCTTGAAGCCCTGCCCGGTCAGGCGCGCCGCCAGAGCCTCGAACAGCTCCCGGCGCAGCAGGAAGAAGCCGCTCATCGGGTCCGAGATCGAGGTGCGGGTGACCGCCTGGGCGATGCGGATGCCGGTTTCCGAGAGCTTCACCCGCAGCGGCGAGGAGAGCCCGGCGGAATCGCCGCCTTCCACATGCCGGCTGCCCACCGCCATATCCGCCCCGGCGCGCACCGCGTCCAGCATCAAAGGCAGCCGGGTTTCGTCATGCTGCATATCGCCATCGATGACGGCAACGTAGTCGGCGGCGGAAGAGAGCGCGCCCTCGATCACCGCCGAGGACAGGCCGCGCCGGCCGATGCGCCGGATGCAGCGCACCCGCCCATCACCCTGCGCCAGGCGTTTGGCCTCAGCGCTGGTGCCATCGGGGCTGTCATCGTCGACGAACACCACCTCCCAGTCCAGCCCGTGCAGGGCCTGGTCCAGGGCGGCCACCATGGGTGCTACGTTCGCACGCTCATTATAGCACGGTACGACGACCGTGAGGGCGAGCGGCACGGGATCAGAGGGATTCGAGAATGGCCTCGGCGCGGCTGACCTCGAAGCCACCCGGCTCCTCGACCGCGACCTTGGTGACGACGCCATCCTCCAGCACCAGCGCGAAACGCTGGCTGCGGATGCCCATGCCGCGCGCGACCAGATCCAGCTCCAGTCCAAGCGCCTTGGTGAAGGCGGCGGAGCCGTCGGCCAGGAACTGCACGGCCTCGCCAGCCTTCTGGTCCTTGGCCCAGGCGCCGAGCACGAAGGCGTCGTTCACCGCCATGCAGACGATCCGGTCCACGCCCTTCTCCTTCAGCTCCGGCGCCAGCTTGACGAAGCCGGGCACGTGCTTGGCGCTGCAGGTGGGGGTGAAGGCGCCGGGAACGGCGAACAGCACGACCTTGCCGGTGCCCAGCAGCTCCGCCGTATCCGCTTCGCGCGGCCCGTCCGGCGTGGCCAGCATGAGCTTCATGGCCGGAATCTTGTCCCCGATATTGATCATTGTCTGCCTGTTTACGGTGAATGAATAAACCCGTTGTAAGCCAACTGATGGCTGGCGTGAAGCCGATCCCGCCCGGGCTGGCCGAGGCGAGGCGGGCCGCCTATAATCAGATGATGACGGAGCGAGAGATTTCCCCCTCACCGCCGCCCTCCTGGCTGACCGGGCAGGTGCTGCTGGCGATGCCTTCCCTGCGCGATCCACGCTTCGCGCAAGGCGTGATCTTCATCTGCGCGCATAATGAGGAGGGCGCGATGGGGCTGATGCTCAACCGCCAGCTGCGCAAGCCGAAATTCGGTGATTTGATGCAGCAATTGAATGTCGAGCCGAATCCACCTCAGCGCGAATTGCCGATGGGGCAGGGCGGGCCGGTTGAGGATCATCGCGGCTTCGTGCTGCATTCGGCCGACTGGATCGGCGAGGGCAGCCTGAATGTGGATGGCGACCATGTGCTCAGTGCCAGCATGGATGTGCTGCAGGCGATCGCCCGTGGCGAAGGTCCGGAAAAAGCCAGGCTGCTGCTGGGCTATTCCGGCTGGGGGCGGGGCAGCTGGAGGATGAGATCCGCCAGAATAGCTGGCTGAACGTGCCGGCGGACGATGCGATTTTGTTCGATGCGAATTACCAGCGCAAATGGCAGCGCGGCCTGGCGAAGCTAAAGATTGACCCCGGGATGCTTTCGGGCGATGCGGGCCAGGCATGAAACAGATCGTCATCGCCACCCATAATCCCGGCAAGCTGAAGGAATTCATCACGCTGCTGGCGCCGTTCGGCTTCACCGTGACCTCGTCGGGGAGTTGGGGCTGCCCAGCCCGTCGGAAACGGCGCGGGATTTCGCTGGCAATGCGCGGATCAAGGCGCTCACCGCCGCCAAGGCCTCCGGCCTGCCGGCGCTGGCGGATGATTCCGGGCTGTCGGTGCTGGCGCTGAACGGCCAGCCCGGCGTGTTCTCCGCCCGCTATGCGGGGGATGATTATCCCGGCGCCTTCGCCAAGATCATCGCCGCCGCGAAATCCAAGGATGTCTGGGACGCCTGGTTCACCTGCGCGCTGTGCCTGGCGCAGCCCGATGGCAGCACCGCCACCTATATCGGCGAAGCGCCGGGCCGCATCGCCCCGGAAGCGCGCGGCGAGGGGGCTTCGGCTATGACGCGATTTTCATTCCCAACGGCTATGAGCAGACCTATGCCGAGCTGGGCGATGAAAAGGAAAGCATCAGCCACCGCGCGAGAGCCTTCGAACAAATCGAAGCCGTGCTCGCCGCCAAATAAAAACAGGCCCCATTCCGGGCCTTTTTATTTGGCTTTGTCTCGCCGCGCCCCCGCCCCAAAGTGGCAAAAGTTTTAAGGGGGTATGGGGGATTTTTTTCAAAAAATCCCCCATGTTGTCTCCAACAAAAAACGGCGCCTTTCGGCGCCGTTTCGCGTGACTTACGCGGAGTAGTACATCTCGAACTCGACCGGGTGCGGCGTGTGTTCGAACTTGTACACTTCCTTCCACTTCAGCTCGATATAGCTCTCGATCTGCTCCTTGGAGAACACGTCGCCGGCGAGCAGGAACTCGTGGTCGGCTTCCAGGGCGCCCAGGGCTTCGCGCAAGCTGCCGCAGACGGTCGGGATGTCCTTCAGCTCTTCCGGCGGCAGGTCGTACAGATCCTTGTCCATCGGGTCACCCGGGTGGATCTTGTTCTTGATGCCGTCGATCGCCGCCATCATGATCGCGGAGAAGGAGAGGTAGGGGTTGCAGGTCGGATCCGGGAACCGCACCTCGACACGCTTCGCCTTCGGGCTGGTCGTGTACGGAATACGGCAGGAGGCGGAGCGGTTGCGGGCGGAATAGGCCAGCAGCACCGGCGCCTCGAAGCCCGGGATCAGACGCTTATAGGAGTTGGTGGACGGGTTGGAGAACGCGTTGATCGCCTTGGCGTGCTTGATGATGCCGCCGATGGCGTACAGGCAGGTCTCGGACAGATCCGCATAACCATTGCCCGCGAAGAGCGGCTTGCCGGCCTTCCAGATGGACAGATGGGTGTGCATGCCCGAGCCGTTATCGCCATAGATCGGCTTCGGCATGAAGGTCGCGGTCTTGCCGTAGGAATGGGCGACATTGTGGACGCAGTATTTATAGATCTGCATCTGGTCGGCCATGGTGGTCAGGGACGCGAACTTGGTGCCCAGCTCATGCTGGGACTGCGCCACCTCATGGTGATGCTTCTCGATCGGCAGGCCCATCTCGCCCATGGCGGAGAGCATCTCGGCGCGCAGGTCGGATTCGCTATCCACCGGCGGGACCGGGAAATAGCCGCCCTTGACGACCGGGCGGTGGCCCATATTGCCCTCGGGATAATCCTTCAGCGAGGAGCCGGGGCCCTCGATGGAATCGAGCTGATAGATGCCGTAATTGCCGCCGGTGCCGAACTTCACGTTGTCGAAGATGAAGAACTCGGCTTCCGCGCCGATGAAGGCGCTATCGCCGATGCCGGTGGACTTCAGGTAAGCCTCGGCCTTCTTCGCGGTGGAGCGCGGGTCGCGGGCATAGCCCTGGCCGGTGGAGGGCTCGACGATGTCGCAGAACAGGATCAGGCTCGGCTTGGCCGAGAACGGGTCCAGCACGGCGCTGTCCAGGTCCGGCTTCAGGATCATGTCGGACTCGTTGATCGCCTTCCAGCCGGCGATGGAGGAGCCGTCGAACATGAAGCCGTCTTTCAGGCTGTCCTCGTCCACGGTGGAAACGTACTGCGCGGTGTGCTGCCACTTGCCCTTGGGATCGGTGAACCGCAGATCGACATACTCGACCCCGTTCTCCTTGATCATGTTCAGAACTTTGGCGACGGCATCGCCGCCCTCGGCCTTCTTAGCCATAGACTTTACCCCGTTAATAATTGTTACCCGTTGAGGCCAAGCGGCGCGCACCATGCGGACCGCCCTTGAAACGCGTAGCGCCCGGCATGTTAAACATGCCGGGCTGCTTGGCAATGGTGGTTAGACCGCTGCCTCGCCCTTTTCGCCGGTCCGGATGCGGATGGCCTCTTCGATGGAGGAGATGAAGATCTTGCCATCGCCGATGCGCCCGGTGCGGGCGGCGTTGGTGATCGCCTCGACGGCGCGCTCGACGACCGCGTCGTCGCACACCACTTCGATCTTCACCTTCGGCAGGAAGTCCACAACATATTCGGCGCCGCGATAGAGCTCGGTATGGCCCTTCTGACGCCCAAATCCCTTGGCTTCGACGACAGTGATGCCCTGCAGGCCAACCTCGTGCAGCGCTTCCTTCACTTCATCCAGCTTGAACGGCTTGATGATCGCTTCGATCTTCTTCATCTGGTTTACGCCGGGCCCGGGGCCCCTGCGTCCTCCTCTGGTTTCGTCGGACAGCACGCTTGGAACCCCGCCCCGGCATCAGGTGGGCAAGCGCACGCCAGCCAACGGGCTGACGAAATTACGCTTTGCACAAGCCATGCCAGAACGATTTTCCGCGCGGTGCCGCGGTTGCGGCAATCGCATCAAAGGCGAAAACGCGGTTTTGCTCAAGCGGCGGCGATTTCGGCCTAAATTTTGAGCAATCTTGCCGCCTGCGCTTTGGGCGGCTAAATCCTGCTGCCCGAGTTTAGGATTTGGATGCCGTGAAACCTGTGAATGCGCTGCTGGCCGCGACCGGCACCACCATCTTCACTGTGATGTCCGCGCTCGCGGTCGAGCATCAGGCGATCAATCTCGGCCAAGGGTTTCCGGATACCGAGGGCCCGGAGGATATCGTGCGGGCGGCGGCCGAGGCGCTGCTGGACCATCGCAACCAATATCCGCCGCTGACCGGCCTGCCGGAGCTGCGCGCCGCCGTCGCCGCGGCCAACCAGCGTTTCTACGGGCTGGAGATCGATCCGGTGCACGGCGTCGTCGTCACCTCCGGCGCCACCGAGGCGATCACCGCGAGCCTGATGGCGTTGCTCAACCCGGGTGACGAGGTGGTGCTGATCGAGCCGCTTTATGACACCTATCTGCCGGTGGTGAAGCTGCTCGGCGCCGTCCCCAGGCTGGTCCGGCTGGAACCGCCGAACTGGGAGCTGCCGCGCGCCGAGCTGGAAGCCGCCTTCGGGCCGAAGACCAAGGCGCTGCTGCTGAACTCGCCGATGAACCCGACCGGCAAGGTCTTCACCCCCGATGAGCTGGCCTTCATCGCCGCCCTGCTGCGCCGGCACGATGCCTATGCGGTGTGCGACGAGGTCTATGAGCATCTGGTCTTCGCCGGCGCCCGGCATGTGCCGCTGGCCACCCTGCCGGACATGGCCGAGCGGAGCTTGCGCATCGGCAGCGCCGGCAAAACCTTCTCCCTCACCGGCTGGAAGGTGGGTTACATCTCCGGCCCCGCCGCGCTGATGAGCGTGGTGGCCAAGGCGCACCAGAACCTCACCTTCACCACCCCGCCCAATCTGCAACGCGCCGTCGCCTACGGGCTGGGCAAGCCGGATGCGTATTTCGACGGCCTGGCCGGCGGGTTGCAGGCGCAGCGCGATCTGCTGGATGCCGGCCTCACCCGGCTCGGTTTTCGCACCCTGCCGGCCCAGGGCAGCTATTTCATCACCGCAGATTTTTCACCGCTGGGCTTCGAGGGCGATGATGTCGCCTTCTGCCGCATGATCACCCAGGAGGCCGGGGTGGCGGCGATTCCGGTTTCCGCCTTCTATGTCGGCGCCGCGCCGCGCCATTATGCGCGCTTCGCCTTCTGCAAGCAGATCCCGGTTCTGGAGGAGGCTCTGCGCCGGCTCGAACGCTGGGTGGCCAAAACCCCATTGACGGCGCTGGCTTGACCGCGCTACTTGGCCCCATCCTGGATGGCGGACGTAGCTCAGTTGGTAGAGCGCCGGTTTGTGGTACCGGTTGTCGCGGGTTCAATCCCCGTCGTTCGCCCCAGGTTTCCCTTATAAATTTGCGAAGATACGCCTTTTTTGAAAAAAAGGCGCCCCAAAAAACTTTTGCTCCTTTGCGCCCGGGTGGTTCATGGCTGTTGCCGCGCTGATTCTGGCTGGGGGCAAAGCCACGCGCATGGGGGGCGCGGATAAGGCGCTGATCCTGCTGCAAGGCCGGCCGCTTTTGGCGCATGTGCTGGAGCGCCTGGCCCCGCAGGCCGCCCCTATCGCCCTCTCCGCCAATGGCGATCCTGCCCGCTTCGCGGCTTTTGGCTTGCCGGTGCTGCCCGACGCGCCGGAGTTCGCCCATTGCGGCCCGCTGGCCGGGGTGCAGGCCGGGCTGGCCTGGGCCGCCGCGCAGGGGGCGGATTTCCTGCTCACCATCCCGGTGGACACGCCCTTCTTTCCGGCCACCCTGGCGGCCGACCTCGCCCCCGGCCCGTCCGTCGCGGTCTATGCCGGGCGCCAGCACCACCTCGCCGCCCTCTGGCCGGTCGCCTTCCTGCCCGCTCTGGAAAATTTCCTGCGCCAGGACGCTAAATTCAAAGTCCGCGACGCGCTGGCCCTGTGCCAGGCCCGCCAGGTGCATTTTACAGCCCCCGCCGACCCCTTCGCCAACCTCAACAGACCTGAGGATCTCTCGGGTTTCGGCTGAATTTCAACGGCCTGTAAAAGATTTACGCTGCATATGCGAAGTGAGTGCAGGCTTTCACATATTTACCGGGTTTTTTCACAAAACCTTCTGACGCGCCGCAAAACCGGGTGTATTTGAACTGCCGCAACCATCCATTCCGGACGTTCAGCGGAGACCCAAATGTCGTACCAAGATAGCATCCGTACCACCAGCGAACTGATCGCCGCCAAGGGCGGCACCTGGGACGGAATTTCCCCGGAGGCCGTGGCCCGCATGCGGCTGCAGAACCGTTTCCGCACCGGGCTGGATATTGCCCGCTACACCGCCAAGGTGATGCGCGAGGACATGGCGGCCTACGACGCCGACCCGGCGAACTACACCCAGTCGCTCGGCTGCTGGCACGGCTTCATCGCGCAGCAGAAGATGATCTCCATCAAGAAGCATTTCGGCACCACCAAGCGCCGCTATATCTATCTCTCCGGCTGGATGATCGCCGCCCTGCGCTCCGAATTCGGCCCGCTGCCCGACCAGTCCATGCATGAGAAAACCTCCGTCCCGGCGCTGATCGAGGAGATCTACACCTTCCTGCGCCAGGCCGATGCGCGTGAGCTGGGCGGCCTGTTCCGCGAGCTGGACGCGGCACGCGACGCCGGCGATCTCGCCAAGCAGAAAGAGATCCAGAGCAAGATCGACAATTTCGAAACCCATGTCGTGCCCATCATCGCCGATATCGATGCCGGGTTTGGCAATGCCGAAGCGACCTATCTGCTGGCGAAGAAGATGATCGAGGCCGGCGCCTGCGCGCTGCAGATCGAAAACCAGGTCTCCGACGAAAAGCAGTGCGGCCATCAGGATGGCAAGGTCACTGTCCCGCATGAGGATTTTGTCGCGAAAATTCGCGCTCTGCGCTACGCTTTCATGGAAATGGGCGTCGAGGACGGGATTATCGTCGCCCGTACGGACAGCCTGGGGGCGGGCCTGACCAAGCAGATCGCCTTCTCCAAGGAGCCGGGCGATATTGGCGACCAGTATAATGCCTTCCTGGATTGCGACGAGGTCGATACCGCCACGATCGGCAATGGCGATGTGCTGATCACCCGCAATGGCAAGCTGCTGCGTCCGAAGCGTCTGCCCTCCAACCTGTTCCAGTTCCGTGCCGGCACCGGGGCGGATCGCTGCGTGCTGGATTGCATCAACGCGCTGAACAACGGCGCCGACCTGCTCTGGATCGAGACCGAGAAGCCGCATATCGAGCAGATCGCCTCGATGGTCGACCGCATCCGCGAAGTCGTCCCCAACGCCAAGCTGGCCTATAATAATTCCCCGTCCTTCAACTGGACGCTGAATTTCCGCCAGCAGGTCTTCGATGCGATGAAGGCACGGGGCGAGGATGTCTCGGCCTATGACCGCGCCAAGCTGATGAGCGCTGATTACGACGCCACCCCGTTGGGCCTGGAAGCCGATGAGAAGATCCGCACCTTCCAGCGCGACGCGGCGCAGCGCGCCGGCATCTTCCATCATCTGATCACGCTGCCGACCTATCACACCGCGGCCCTGTCCACCGACAATCTGGCCAAGGAATATTTCGGCGCGCAGGGCATGCTGGGCTACGTTGCCGGGGTGCAGCGCCAGGAGATCCGCCAGGGCATCGCCTGCGTGAAGCACCAGAACATGTCGGGCTCCGACATCGGTGACGATCACAAGGAGTATTTCGCCGGCGAGGCCGCGCTGAAGGCCGGCGGCGTGCACAACACGATGAACCAGTTCGCGGCGTAACCGCCCCCCCTTCAGGTGCGGCGCAAGAACCGCACGATTTTCAACTTGTGAACGGCCCGGCCTCGTCCGGGCCGTTTTTTATCGCCCGGCGCTGGGCAAAGCCCGCCGCAGCCCATAAGAGCCGCGCATGTCCCGCATCATCCGGCATTTCTGGACGCTCTATCTCACCTTGCTTGGGCTCGGCGCGCTCGCCCTGCTGGCGCCGCTGCTGGCGCGCGGGCTGGCCGATGTGGAAATCGATTCGGATGAGGGCTGGAATGTTGTGCGGGCATTGCGCGCGGCGGCACATGTGCAGCTCTATGGGCAGCCGCCGGGGCTGGATTTCACCAATTACCCGCCGCTCTCCTTCCATCTGATCGGCGCACTCAGCGCGCTGGGGCTGGACCCGCTTTTCACCGGCCGGGCGCTGGCGCTGCTGGCCCTGCTGGGGCTGGGCGGGCTGGCGGGTTCGCTGGTGGCGCGGCTTTGCGGCCAGGCCTGGGCCGGCGCCTGCGCCGGGCTGGGCTTCATCCTCTTCCTGGCCTTGTTCATGCCGGTGCGGGTCGCGGTGGATGACCCGCAGCTGCTCGGCATGTTGGCCGAGATGGCGGGGTTCGTGCTGTTCCTGCGGCGCGGCCCGCTCTGGCTGGTCGCCTTTCTGTTCGTACTGGCCTTGTTCACCAAACACTCTTTGCTGGCGCTGCCGATCGGGGTGGGGCTCGCTTTGCTCTGGCAGCGGCGCTGGGCCGAGCTGGGCCTCTTCCTGGCGGCCGGTATGGGGCTGGCGGATGCGCTGCTCTGGCTCAGCTTCCGGTTCGACGGCCCGTATTTTTTCGCGCATCTGCTCGCCCCGCGCGCCTTTTCCTGGCAGGACATGGCCTCCCAGACCGGCAGTTTCCTCGTCCGCTTCTGGCCGCTGCTGGCGCTGGCCCTCGGCTGGGGCTGGCAAGGGCGGCGCGAGCCAGCGCCCCAGGCCTGCCTGCTGGCGCTGATCGTGGCGCTGGTCCTGGGCATCGGCTTCTCCGGCGGCGATGGCGTCGGGCTGAACGTGTTTTTCGAGGCGCTCTGGCTGGGCACGCTGATGGCGGTGATGGCGGGGGCGGCGCAGGGTGGCTGGCGGCGCTGGGCCTTGCTCTGGCCGCTTTTGTTCCTGCCGATGGCCAGCCTCTCCGCCTGGCGCGAGCTGGACGCCCTGCCCCAGGCGCGGGCAGAGTTCGCCGCCGCGCGCACGGTGTTGCAGGCCATCAAGGGCCCGGTGGTGTGCGAAAACCTGCTGCTTTGCACCGAAGCCGGGCATCAATCGGCTTTCTCGCCCTATTTCGTCGCCAGCCGCATCCGCGACGACAAGCTCTCGGCGGCGCAGATCGACACGCTGCTGCGCAGCCACAGCCTCGTCGCGGTGCAGGTCGGCGCCACCGACCGGCCCATCCATCGCCCGCAATTCACCCCTGACTTTCTGGCCATCCTGCACCAGGATTATCGCCCGCTTCAGCAGGGCCGCACGCTCTCGCTCTGGGTGCCGCGCTAGCCGTGCGGCATCGCCCGGTTTGCCCCCAGTTTGCCCCCAGTTTGCCCCCAGTTTGCCAGGCCCGAACCCCGCATGGTAAGCGCTTTGCCCTGACGGGGGCAGGGCGCATGCCCGTTCCTTGCAATCTTTCCGGAGATGATCGGACCAAGGCATGGCAAAGAAACTCGTTTGGGGCCGGGCCTGGCATGGCCGTTCCTATGACCTCGGCAAAATGACCCTGCCGGAGCTCTGGGCTGCCTACATCACCTATCCTGCGATCAATCTCTACGCGGCCATCGCGCTCGCCGCAGGGCTCTATGCCGGTTTCACCGTCCGGCACTGGGCGCAGATCGTGCTGCCGATCGTCGCGGTGCTGATCGTCTATCCTCTGGTCTGGTACGGGCTGCACCGTTTCGTGCTGCATGGGCGCTGGCTCTACCGGATGCGCTGGAGTGCGGCGCTCTGGAAGCGCATCCATTTCGACCATCACCAGGACCCGCATAAGCTCGAAGTGCTGTTCGGCGATCCGCTGAACACCATCCCGACCATGGCGATCATCACCCTGCCGATCGGCTTCGCCCTGGGCGGCTGGGCCGGCGCGGCGACGGCGATCTGTACGGCGTTGGTGACCACCTGCGTCTATGAGTTTTTCCATTGCATCCAGCATCTGAACTACAAGCCGAAAAACCGCTTCGTGCAGATGCTCAAGCGCGACCATCTGCTGCATCATTTCCAGGATGAGAGCGGCAATTACGGCATCGTCTCCTTCCTGCCGGACAAGATTTTCGGCTCCTATTACCAGGAGCGCGGCCGCAGCCCGACCGTGTTCAATCTCGGCTATGATGTCGAGCAGGCGAAGCGTTACCCCTGGGTGATGGAGCTGACCGGCAGCCCCCCGCGTGACCGCCCCCCTGGTGCCACGGACGAACAAGGAAAGCGCCCCGCCTGATGCAGGATATTCAAATTGTCCCGGTGACGGATAAAAAGCTCCTCAAACGCTTCATCCTGTTGCCCGAGCGGCTGCACCAGAACGACCCCGCCTATATCGCCCCGCTGCATATGGAGCGCGAGGAAGCGCTGGGGCCGAAGAACCCGTTTTTCGGCCATGCGCAGGTGCAGTTCTGGCTGGCGGTGAAAGATGGGCGCGATGTCGGCCGCATCTCCGCGCAGATCGACACGCTGGCGCAGTCTTTGAACCCGGAGGCGCCGGGCCTGTTCGGCATGCTGGCGGCGGAGAATGATCTGGACCTGTTCCAGACGCTGCTGGAAACCGCCGCTGGCTGGCTGCGCCAACGCGGCATGAAAGTGATGCAGGGCCCGTTCAACCTCAACATCAACGAGGAAACCGGCGCGCTGATCGACGGCTTCGCCAGCAAGCCGATGCTGCTGATGCCGCATGACCTGCCTTATGTGGCGCGAAATCTGGAAACGCTCGGCTTCGCCAAGGCCAAGGATGTCATCGCCTATCTCTACGATATCCGCGAGGAGCTGCCGGAATCGGTGCAGCGTTTGCTCGCCCGTCCGCTGCCGCCCGGCATCACCGTGCGCCAGATGGACATGAAAAACCTGCCCGCCGAGATCAAGAACGTCACCTCCATCTTCAACGATGCCTGGTCGCAGAATTGGGGCTTCGTGCCGTTGACCGAGGCGGAGACGGACTATCTCTCCAAATCGCTGAAGCCGCTGCTGCATCCGCGTCTGACCAGCCTGGTCGAGCGCGACGGCGAGCCGGTGGCCTTCATGATCGCGCTGCCCAATCTGAACGAGGCGATCGAGGGGCTGAACGGCAAGATCCTGCCTTTCGGCTGGGCCAAGCTGCTCTGGCGGTTGAAGGTCTCGGGGGTGAAGACCGCGCGGGTGCCGCTGATGGGCGTGCGCCGCTCGGCGGCGAAGGACATGCTGGGCAGCCTGCTGCCCTATCTGATGATCGACATGGTCCGCCGCGAAGGCCGGCAGCTGGGTTATACCCATATCGAGCTGTCCTGGATTCTTGAGGACAATATGCCGATGCGCCGGATGATCGAAGGGTTGAAGGCGGCGCCGTACAAGACCTACCGGGTGTTCGAGGCGGGGCTGTAAGCACCAAATTTTGGAGCTGGAGCGCGTGGTGAAGCCAGAGCAGGATCAGCGGCTGGTCGGGTTGTTGGCCGTGCTCGGCTCGCAAAGCTCCGTCAATCTCGGCGCGGCCTTCGCCAAATCGCTTTTTTTGGTGATCAGCCCGGCCGGTGTCACCTGCCTGCGCGTCACCTTTGCGGCGCTGCTGCTGGTGGCGCTGCGCGCCCCCTGGAAGCGTGTGCCGCCACCCTCCACCCGGCCGGCGCTGCTGCTCTACGGCGCCATGCTGGCGGCGATGAACCTCGCCATCTACCAGGCCTTTCAGCGCATCCCCATCGGCATCGCGGTCGGCATCGAAGTCACCGGGCCGCTCGCCATCGTGCTGCTCTCCTCGCGCCGGCCACGGGATTTTCTCTGGCTGCTGGTGGTGGCCCTTGGTCTGGCGCTGCTGCTGCCCTTGCATGTGAAGGACAGGCTGAACCCGCTCGGCATCGCCTTCGCCCTGGCGGCGGCGTCGGCCTGGGCGCTTTATATCGTCGCCGGCAAGCGTGTCGCCGCCAGCCTGGGGCGAATGCGGTCACCTGGGGGATGATCGTCGCCGCCCTCCTCGTCGCCCCACTCGGCGCCGCGGTACTGAATTTCGGCCAGCTGCGCCCCTGGCAGCTCGGCATCGCGCTCGCGGTCGGGCTGCTCTCCAGCGCGGTGCCTTATTCGCTGGAGATGGAGGCGATGAAGCGCCTCTCCGCCCGGGTGTTTTCCATCCTGCTCAGCGCTGCCCCGGCGATTGCCGCCTTTGCCGGGTTTCTGGTGCTGGGCGAGCGCCTGACCTGGCTGCAATGGGGCGCGATGCTGTGCATCATGGCCGCCTCCGCCGGCAGCGCGCTGACCGCGCCGGTGACGCCGCCGCCGCCGATATTGGAAACCTGAATTTATAAAAGTTTTTGGGGTTTGGCCCTTTTTTCAAAAAGGGCCAAGAGAGGTCGGGTGGTGGCGACGGCGTTGCCACCACCCGAACGTTCGTGGGGAGTTTTTGAAAAAAGTCCCCACACCCCAAAAACTTTTGCAAATGTTCCTAAACCCAGCCCGCCTGCCGGTACCAGGCGGCCGTTTGCGCAAAGCCCTCCGCCAGCCCGATGCGCGGCGCATAGATCTCACGTGGCAATAGCTCCTGTGCGGGCACCGACCAGTCCGGATGCAATATCTCCCTTGCCTTGCCCAGTGTGAAGATCGGTGGCGCGCCGCGCAGCCATCCGGCAGCGCCGGAGAGCGCCCCCGCCGCCAGCACCAAAGACGCCGGCAATTTCACCAGACGCGGCGCCCCACCCATCGCCGCCCCGGCCTGCATCGCGACAAAGCGCAGCGTGTAGCCCTGCGCCTGGGCATCCGCCAGCGCGAAGCAGCCCGGGCGAAACCCAGCCCCGGCCAGCGCCGTGATCGCCCCGGCCGCGTCATCGGCATGGATCACCGCCACCTTGCTATCGCCAAGCACCGGCGCGATACGCCCTTTTGCCGCCTTGAACATCGCCAGGCTCTCACGATCCCACGGCCCATAGATCGCCGGCGGCCGGACGATGGCAAGCTGGTCCGGCGCCTGCGCATAAGCCGCCCGCGCCGCCTCTTCCGCCGCGCGCTTGCTGAACGCATAAGGTGAAAGCCCCGGCTCGCGCGCCGCCAGCGAGGAGATGAAAATAAACCGTGCCCCGCCGCGTGCAGCCGCGCCGCCCGCGCCAGCGCCGCAGTGCCATCCCGGTTGCCGCGCAGAAATTCGGCCCGGCTGCGCGCCTTGATCAGCCCGGCGCCATGCACCACCACATCCGCGCCGCGCACCAAGGCCGCCAGCGCCGCCTCATCCTCCAGCGCGCCGCGCACGGTCTCGAAGGTCAGCCCCTCCAGGGCAGGATGTTCCACCGGCCGCCGGCTCAACAGCCGCAGCCGGAAGCCGGCGCGGGACAGGGCAGGGGCCAGATGCAGACCCAGAAACCCCGTCCCGCCGGTCAGCGCCAGAAGCGGTGCCTCAGTTACCACGGGTCTGATAGAGCACTGGCCAGTCCGCCGTGGCGCCGCCACACGCATCCTGGAAAGTCAGGCTGGCCAGCACGAAGCGGCGCCCGTCCCAGATCCAGCTCGCCGCCGTGCCGCAATCGCCGATGCCCCGGCCTTTCGCGAACATCGCCAACAGGCCCCGCGCCGGATCGAACTCCGGGCTGGTCAGGTCGGTATCGTCGCTGTCACCGGGGAGGGGCAAGGGCAGATGTAAGGCGGTGACGCTGCCATCCCCTCGCCCCACGATGAAGCCCAACATGCTGCCCTGATACGCGCCCATGATGCAGGGCAGCAGCACCAGCGCCTTATCGTCACTCAGCGCGTGCGCCTCCGGGGGCATGGCCTGGGCGGCATCCGCCTCGCACTCATCCGCCTGCAGCGCCGCTGCCTTGCCGTTGGCCAGGGCGATCAGCTTTGCGGCCTCGCCGGGCGCCAGCGTCGCGGTGATCTTGCGTGCCGGCAGCAGCGGCAAGGCGGGCGGGGCCGGCACGTCGCTGGCCGGCTTGGCGCCTTGGTTGAGCAGCGCGGTGACGGTGCCGACACGTCCCTGAATGGCATCTATTTTCAGCATCGCCGCCGAAAACCCGTCCAGTGGCACCGCCGTCTCACCCGGAAGCTCAATCTCATGCCCGTTGCGCACCGCCTGCACGAAGGCACGGATGGCGGTAGCATCATCGGTGCTCAGCGTGGTGACGCCGTCCTGCGTGACGCTGCGCCAGCCTGCACCCAGCTTCAGCGGGCCGCCATCCAGACTCAGATCGTTCAGCCCCAGCGTGGTGGTGGAAATAATGTCCAGCTCGGCCGTGCCATCCGCCCCGCCGGCGCGGGTGAAGTCGATGGTCGCCTGCTGGTCCGTGCCGTCGCTGTTCAGCCCCTTGGCCTCACAGTTCAGCCCGTTATCGCAGGCGATGATCCAGCTTTTATATTCATGGTAGAACGGCGCCGCCCCGCCCGCCCAGGCGAATCCCGGCAGCAGCCAGGCCAGCAGAGCGAGCCGGCGCATCGCGGCTCTACTCCGCGGCGGTGGCGGTGGCGCGCAGCTGGAAGGCGCCGTCCAGATACATCGCCCGCGCCCGCGAGCGGCTGAGCTTGCCGGACGAGGTCTGCGGCAGGCTGTGCGGCGGCACCAGCACCACCCGGGTTTCCAGCCCCTGGCGGCCGCGGAAGAAGCGGGTGAGATCCTCCACCAGCGCCTGGCGGGCCGCATCCTCCGTGGCGCGACATTGCACGAGGACGATCACCTCCTCATCCTCGCCATGATCCACCGAGAACACCGCGACATCGCCGCTGCGCAAGCTGGCGATCTCCGCCTCGGCCGCCCATTCCAGGTCCTGCGGCCAGACATTGCGGCCATTGACGATGACCAGATCCTTGGCCCGCCCGGTGATCACGATCTGCCCGCCGGTGAGATAGCCGAGATCCCCGGTATCCAGCCAGCCCTCGGCGGAGAGCACGCGCGCGGTCTCCTCCGGGGCGCCGAAATAGCCCAGCATCAGGCTCGGCCCGCGCACATAGATGCGCCCGACCTCACGCTCGGCTAGCAAGCCGCCATCCTCGCCGCGCACCTGGACCTCATGTTCGGGCAGCATTTGCCCGCAGACGACGAAATGCCGGGTGCGCGCACTATTCTCATTCGCCGGCACGGCGCGGTGTTCCTGCTCCAGCACCAGCTGGTCCACCGCATCCTCGCGCGCGCCCTGGCCATCCGGGCTGAAGCTCAGCGCCAGCGTCGCCTCGGCCATGCCGTAGCAGGGGATGAAGGCGGTGGGGCGAAGCCATGCGCGTCAAAGCGTGCCGCGAAGCGGGTCAGCACCGCCGGGCGGATCATGTCCCCGCCAATCCCGGCACGCCGCCAGGAGGAGAGATCGAGATCCGCGGTCGAGGCGGTCTGGGCGCGCCTGGCGCAGAGCTCATAGCCGAAAGAGGGGCTGAAGGAGATGCTGCCCTTGTTGCGGGTGATCAGCTGCAGCCAGAGCAGCGGCCGGCGGGCGAATTCGCGGGTGGGCAGAATATCGACCGAAAGCTGGCAGGCCATCGGCATCAGCAGGAAGCCGACCAGCCCCATATCATGGTAATAAGGCAGCCAGCTGGTGCAGCGATCATCCTCATTCACCTGCAGCCCGTATTTGGCCATGTAATGCGCATTGGCCATGAATGCCGCCTGCGTCACCGCCACGCCGAGCGGAAAGCGGGTGGAGCCGGAGGAGAATTGCAGATAGGCCAGGGCCTCGGGGCGGGCAGGCGCTCCTGCGGCACCATCGGCGCGTCGGCGAGATCCGCGATCAGCCCGGCGCATTTCAGCCCCAGCCCGTCAACGGCCTCGGCCAGCCAGTCGGAGAGCACGGCGGGGCCGAACACGGCATGCGCGTCGGCCGCCTGGATCATCCGGCGCAGGAAGGAAATATAGCCTTCCTTGCCACCAAACGCCGCGGGCAAGGGCAGTGGGGCGGGCACCAGCCCGGCATATTGGCAGGCGAAGAAGGCGCGGGCGAAATCCCCATCGCTCTCGGCCAGCAGCCCGACGCGATCCCCCGGCTGCAAACCCGCACCCAGCAGCTTGCGGGCCAGCTCCAACGCCTGCATACGCAAGCGGGCATAAGGCAGGGATTCGGTGAGGACACCTTTGCCGGAATAGAAATTCAGCCCGGTTGGGCCCAACGCGGCATAGTCCAGAGCCTCGGCCAAAGTGCCGAAATCGGCGATACGCTTGGGCTGCCCGGGATGGTGAGTCGGGGTCGGCTCAGTCATATTGCCTGGAATTTACCGTTGGTGCCATCGCTTGGCGCTAACAGACTCACAAGGGAATGGCAATGGCTTTGGCGTCTGGCACGGTTGACAGAGCGCCCCGCCGCCGCCTAGCCAGCCTTGGCTAACCGCTTCATTTTGTTTGCTGGATTACCAAATCTCCATGTCCATCCCCGCGATTGCGCGATTCTGCTGGATCGGTCCGAAGCTGGCCTGGGCGCACGGCCTGGCGCTGCTCTCCGCCGCCGCGCACGGGGGATGGAGGGCGTCTGCCTGCATCATACCGATGATCTGGCGCCCGGCCCGGTGCTCGAGGCCCTGCAGGCGGCCGGCATCCAGCTGGTGCGCGAGGATGCGCCAGGCCGCCTCGCCCGCGTCGAGGCGGCGCTGGGCCTCGCCCCCGGCCTGACCCGGCTCTATGCCCGCCTGAGCAGCCCGGTGCAGCGCGCGGACATGCTGCGCGCCGCCATCCTGTTCGAGGAGGGCGGGGTCTATCTGGATGTCGATACCCTCACCGTGGCGCCGCTCACGCCTTTGCTGAATGTCCCGCAGTTTCTCGGCGCGGAGCGGATCGTCTGGCCGGAATGGGTGCGCGCCTCGCGTTCACCGCGACTCTGGGCCAAGCATCTGGGGCTGGATGTGCTGCGCAAAACCTTGCGCCTGCTGCCCGGCGGCTGGCGGTTCTTCCGGCTGGTGGAAGGCTGGTACGCGCCGGCGGTGAATAACGCGGTGATGGGGGCCACGCCCGGCGCGCCCTTCTTCGCCGCCGTGCTGCGCGCCATGGCGGCGCTACCGGGCGATGTCGCGCCCGGTGCTTACGCGTTGGGGCCGGATCTCTACCAATCCCTGCTGGAAGCCGCCCGGTGCCGGACCTGACCATTCATGCACCGGCGGTTTTCTACCCCTCCCGCCGGAAATCTCGGAACATTGGTTCCGCCCCACGCGCCACGCCCAGGCCGCGCTGGCCCGCGTGCTCAGCCCGCAAACCAGGGTCGCGCATTGGTATGGCTCGGTCCGCACCAGGCCCTATGTCGCTGAAATCAGCCCGGATTATATCCGCGCCCACCGCACCACCCAGCTTTTCAGCGCCCTGGCGGACCGGCTTCTGCCCGCCCTCGCCCCACAAGATTGAGCCCGTCCAGGCGTCTTACGCGCTTGTCATACTTGCGACACATGACGGAAACAGCTACGAGACTGACTTACTTACCGCGCAGAGTTCGGACTCATCCCGCAAGTGCCTGCAGTCCGTCCAGGGTTTTCCGCAAGAGGCGGGAGGCCCGGTGCCAATCCCCGGCAGGGCTGCGAGTGGCAGGAGGCCTTTGGTTACAAGGTTGAGAGACGAGCGCGTACCCGGTTCTGTTTACAGTCCCCGCCAGCTTTGCTGGCGCGGCCGGCGTGCGTCCTGGCGTCTGGTCAAGCTGGCGGCATCCTGCCCGTCGGCGGAATTTAGCGAGAGACGAGGTTGATTATGGCGAAGAACGGCGGCATCCGCATCGCGATCGCTGGCATCGGCAATTGTGCCAGCTCCCTGATCCAGGGCATCTATTACTACACGCCCGAGCGCTGCGCCGAAGGCGTGGTCGGCCTCATGCACACCGAGATCGGCGGCTATCAGCCCAACGATATCCGCGTGGTCGCGGCGTTCGATGTCGATGCCCGCAAGGTCGGTCAGGATGTCGCCACCGCGATCTTCGCCAAGCCGAATTGCACCAAGGTGTTCGAGCCGAACATTCCCGCCACCGGCACCATCGTGAAGATGGGCCAGGTGCTGGACGGCATCTCCGAACACATGGCCGATTACGACGAGGACCGCACCTTTGTGCGTTCCGACGCGAAAGAGCTGAGCAAGGACGAGATCGTCGCCGAGCTGAAGGCCACCAAGGCCGACGTGCTGCTGAACTACATGCCGGTGGGCTCTGAAGCTGCCGCGCGCTTCTATGCCGATTGCGCCCTGGAAGCCGGCTGCGCCTTCGTCAACAACATGCCGGTCTTCATCGCCAGCGATCAGGCCTATGCGGACAAGTTCGAGGCCGCCAACCTGCCGATCATCGGTGACGACATCAAATCCCAGGTCGGCGCCACCATCACCCACCGCGTGCTGACGGATCTGTTCGCCAAGCGCGGTGTGAAGCTGATCAATACCTATCAGCTCAACACCGGCGGCAATACCGACTTCCTGAACATGAAGAACCAGCAGCGCCTGGTCTCCAAGAAGAAATCCAAGACCGAAGCCGTGCAGGCCGTGGCCAAGGAGCGGATGCAGAAAGAGCACATCCATATCGGCCCGTCCGACTATGTGCCCTGGCAGAACGACAACAAGATCGCCTTCATCCGCATGGAAGGGCTGCAGTTCGGCGACGTGCCGATGGATCTGGAACTGCGCCTCTCGGTGCAGGACAGCCCGAACTCCGCCGGTGTCGTCATCGACATGGTGCGCTGCTGCAAGCTGGCGCTGGAAGCCGGTGTCGGCGGCGTGCTGGCCGGCCCCTCCGCCTATTTCTGCAAGCACCCGCCGGTGCAGTACACTGACGACATCGCGCATGAGATGACCGAAGAGTTCATCCGCACCTGCCGTCCGCTGCTGGCCGTCACCGCCGCCGAATGAAGGCGCTGATCGTCGCCGCCGGCCAGGGCACGCGGCTGCGCGAAAAGGGGGAGCTGAAACCGCTCATCCCGATTCGCGGCGTGCCGCTGATCGAGCGCGTCATCAGCAATGGGCGCGAAGCCGGGATCGAGGAGTTTCTCGTCGTCACCGGCTATCGTTCCGAGGAATTGCAGGCGCGGCTGGGGGAATTCTCCCGCCGCTCCGGCATCCATATCACACGCATCCATAACCGCGCCTGGGACCGCGCCAACGGCGTCTCCGTGCTCGCGGCCAAGCAATATCTGGATGAGCCGTTCCTGCTCACCATGTGCGACCATCTCGTCGACCCACAGATTTTGCGCCGGCTGATCGAGGCCAAGGCCGAGCCGGATACGGTCACTTTGGGCGTGGATTTCAATATCGAAAACCCGCTGAACGACCCGGAAGACGTCACCCGCGTCAAATCCGAGGGCGATGTGCTCAAGCATATCGGCAAGGTGATCCGCGACTTTAACTGCTTCGATACCGGCGTGTTCCGCTGCAACCCGGTGATGTTCGACGCGCTGGAAGAATCCCAGACCCGCGGCGATGACAGCATTTCCGGGGCGATGAACGTGCTGGCCGGCTGGGGCAAGGCGCGGGTGCTGGATATCGGCGACCGGCTCTGGGTGGATGTCGATGATCCGATCGCCTTCGGCAAGGCCGAGGCGCTGCTGGATGAAGGCCGGCTGTAAGAAGGTCCAGATATCGTGAGCGATGCCACCAGTGCCGGCGCGGCCGATCCGATCCGGCGCACCTATGAGATCGAGGACCCGACCAACCTCTATCTGATCCACCCGATCTCCGCCGCCCTGGTGCCGCTTTTCGCGAAATGGGGATTTCGCCCAATATTGTTTCGCTGCTCGGCATGGGCTGCGGGATTCTGGCCGGTGTCTCCTATCATTTCTACAGCAGCACCGGCTGCGCCGTGCTGGGCTTCCTGCTGATGCTGGCCTGGCATGTGATGGATGGTGCCGACGGCCAGCTGGCGCGGCTGACCAAGCGTTATTCCGAGCTCGGCAAGATCCTTGACGGCATCTGCGACTATGTCACCTTCACCGCCGTCTATGTCGGGCTGGCGCTGGCGATGAGCCGGTTCATGGGCGGTTGGGCCTGGGCGCTGGTGGCCCTCTCCGGTGTCGCCCATGCGGTGCAATCGGCGTCGTATGAGATGCAGCGCCAGGATTATAATTTCTGGGGCTGGGGCCGGGCCTCGGCGGCGCTGCCGCGGCTGGATGCGAAGCCAAAAGGCATCGCCGGGCGCCTGCATCATCTCTATGCCCGGGTGCAGCTCTGGGCCTCCGGCGGGGCGGCGGAATTTCACCGCGTCTTCGCCGCCATCCTGATCTCAAAGCCCCGGCAGGAGGCGGCCTTGCGCGAAGCCTACCGCGCCCGCTTCGCCCCGGTGACCCGCCGCTGGGGCGTGCTCTGCGCCAATTACCGCACGCTGGGCCTGTTCCTTGCCGCGCTGGTGAAGCTGCCGGTGCTGTATTTCGTCTTCGAGATCATCGGTTTCAGCGCCATCCTGATCGTGCTGCTGGAGGCGCAGAAGGTGCAGTACCAGGCTTTCCTGGAGCAGATCGGCCAGCGGAGCGGGTCAGGCGCAGCCTGAAAGCTTGACCACCCGGCGCGACGAGGCCGGGTATTTCGCCAGCATCCGCGCCGGGCGGATCGGCCGTTCCACCAGATTGCCGCTGCAATTCGGGCAGAGCCCGCCCAGATCCTCGGCGCAGGCCGCGCAGAATGTGCATTCGAAGCTGCAGATGCGCGCGGTCTCACTCTCTGGCGGCAGATCGATATCGCAGCATTCGCAGTTCGGCCTAAGGTCGAGCATGGGGGCGTCCCGTTTTCGTTATACAACCATAATGATGTATCGAAACGGATCAGGCAAGCCAGGATTGCGTGCCGGTCAAGCCCCGGCGTTCAGCCGCCCCGCCCCAGCCGGCTATGGCTGCGCTCCAGCAGCCAGCCCCCCACTCCCAGCAGCACGAGCGAGGGGGCGAGGGCCGCGATCGCCGGATGCACCGCCAGCAACAGCCCGAGATAGCCGGTAATCTGCTGCACCAGCAGATAGACCATGCCCAGCAGCGCCCCGATGACGATCTGCCGCCCCGCCCCGCCGGCCCGCTGCGGCCCGAATACGAAGGGGGCGGCGATCAGCGCCATGCCGAACAGCGAGAGCGGCACCGCCACCATGCTCCAGAAGGTCTGCTGATAGCGCAATGCCTGCTGATGCTGCGCCTGCAATTGCCGCAGATAGGCGTAGAGCGCCAAAGGCGGCATCGTCTCCGGCGGGATCGCCAGCAATTGCAGCTGCCTTGTGGAAAGAAAGGGCTTCCAGCTCAGGCTCTGCGCCGGTGCGCTCTCCACCTGGCCATGGGTGATGACCTCATGATGCACCCCGCTCAGCGCCCAGCTGCCATCGGGTTGCGGGGTGGCGTCATCGGCCTGCACCACATCCCGCAGCGTGCCGTCCGGCGCCAGCGTGTAGATGGAGACGCCGTGCAGCGTGTGCCCATCGGCGAAGCTCTGCACATTCAGGAACACCCCGTCTTTCTGTGCCCAGAAGCCGCCATTCACCATCCCGGGCAGGGCATCGCCCAAGGCCGCCGCCTGGGCGCGCTGGGCGGCCTGCTGCGCCGGCGGGATGACGAATTGCGCCAGCAGGAACAGCGCCAGGATGATCGGCAGGCAGAGCTTGGCCACGGCGCCGACAATCCTGGCCTGCGACACGCCGAAGCTGCGAAACGCCGTGAGTTCGGAGGATTTCGCCAGGCTGCCCAATCCCAGCAGGCTGGCCAGCAGCATCGAAACCGGGGCCAGCTGCAGCAGCCGGTCCGGGGCGGTGAGCGCCGTATAGCTCAGAGCGTCGGCCAGCGTGTAATGCCCCTGCCCGACCAGCCCCAGCTGCTCGACGAAGCCGAGCAGGCTGAACAGCGCCGTGAGCCCGATGATGAACAGCAGAAAAGCGCGGCCGACCACCCAGCCGACATAACGGTCAAGCTGCATCGTGGCTGGTGGCGGCGTGCCAGTTGGTGTTGGCGGGGTGGGGGTGGCGCGGCGTCTCGCCCGGCCGGTGCAAAAGCCGGCGCAACGCTGGCCCGTACCAGATCAGCGCGATGAACAGCCCGAGCAGGCATGGCGCCCACCACAGCCCCGGAAACGCGCCGACATCGCCATGCTGCACCCAGGTGCGGGCGATGGTGCAGAGCAGGTAATAGGCGGAATAGGCCAGAATCGCCGGGCCGAACTTGGCATAGCGATTCTGCCTTGGCTTGCCCCGGCTCAAAATCGCCCCCAGCAGCGCCAGCAGCAAGGTGGAAATGCCGGTGGAGAGCCGCCATTGCCGCTCCGCCACGTCGCCGGGGGTGGAGGAGGTGAACAGCTTCGCACTGCTCGCCGCCACCGGGCTGTAGCCGGGCTTGCCGGGCAGCGCGCCATCCGGGTCGATATTCAGCCCTTGCGCGTCCAGCACCTGGTCATTCGCTGGGGTGCCGGGGTCGAGCTGATAGATATGCGCATCCGAGAGATGCACGATGCGCCGTCCGTCATCGCCCATCGTCGCGGGGGTGGCGTTGGCGGCGGTGATGATCTCCAGATGCCCGTTCTGTTCACGCGCCACGAACAGGTTCCGCGCGGCGGCGTGCGGCCCGGCGCGGTTGCCCAGAAATACCACCTGGTCGCCCTTGGCGCTGGCATAGAAGGTGCCGGCCTCCATCGCATTCACATTCAGCGTCACCGCAGCCCGCCGGGTGATCTCGTGCGAGGTGGCATAGGCCCAGGGCCGGGCGAAGAGCGAGAGCCCGGCCACGCCCAGCCCCAGCGTCAGCGCCAGGCGCATCACCGGGCGCAAAAGCTGGCGCGGCCCCAGCCCCAGGGCCAGCATGGCAGTGATCTCACCATCCGATTGCAGCCGCCCGAACCCGGCCACCACGGCGATGAACAGCGAAATCGGGATCAGCACTTCGAGCGAGATCAGCAATTTCAGCCCGGTCAGCGCGGCGATGGCGCGCACCGGCAGCAGCCCGTTCACGGCATCGGAGAGAATGTTCGCCAGGCTGTAGCCGGCGAACAGCAAGGCCAGAATCCCCAGCACCACGGCAAAGGGGCGGATGATCTCACCGGTTAAATAGCGATCCGTCTTCAAAGCGCTCGACCAACTCTCTCAAGGCAGCAGGGGGCCCGGCGCGTGATGCCGCCCGAAAGGCCCGTGACAAGGCGGTGCCCGCTCTTTAATAGAGGGGCTGGTAAGAAGTATAGTTTTTCCTGCACGTTTGTCATGGGCCGCCTGTGCGGCCCTGCCGTGCGGGCAATGGCAGAGGAGCCGCGCGCAGCGATATGTCTGATCAGGCCAACGAGATCCGCGAAATCATTTTCGACACATTGCGCGCCGCCCTGCCGCAGGACCGCCCGCTCTCCGACAATACCCATATCATCGAGGATCTGGGGCTCGATTCCGTCGCGGTGATGGATTTCGTCATGGAGATCGAGGACAAGCTCGACATTTCCGTGCCGCTGGACAAGATCGCTGAGGTGGAGACGCTGGGCGATCTCATCGCCACCGTGCAGCGCCTGAAACAGGCCGCCTGATCCGCCATGGCCGTGCTGGATAAATACGCCGCTCTGGCGCAGCAATATGCTGGGCTGGAAGCGGCGGGCGCCAACCCGTTCAACGTGCCGTTCGAGCGCGTGCTCTCCCCACCGCCGCCATCATCGGCGGGCGCGAGACGCTGCTGCTCGGCACCAATAATTATCTCGGCCTGACCTACGACCCGGCGGTGGTCGCCGCGGCCAACGCGGCGACCCAGGCGGCCGGCACCGGCACCACCGGCTCGCGCATCGCCAATGGCAGCTATGGCAGCCATCAGCAGCTGGAAGCGGCGCTGGCGGATTTCTATGGCCGCAAGCAGGGCATGGTGTTCTCCACCGGCTACCAGGCCAATCTCGGCATCATCTCGGCTTTGGCCGGCAAGGGCGACCATCTGCTGCTGGACGCGGATTCCCACGCCTCCATCTATGACGGCTCGCGCCTCGGCTACGCCCAGGTGACGCGCTTTCGCCATAACAGCCCGGACGACCTCGCCAACCGGCTGCGCCGCCTGGCCGATGAGCCGGGCGAGAAGGTGATCATCGTCGAGGGCATTTACTCGATGCTCGGCGACACCGCGCCTTTGGCCGAATTCGCCGCGGTGAAGCGCGAATATGGCGGCTGCCTGGTGGTGGACGAGGCGCATTCGCTCGGCGTGCTGGGCGCCACCGGCCGGGGCCTCGCCGAACAGGCCGGGGTTGAGGCGGATGTGGATTTCATCGTCGGCACCTTCTCCAAGAGCCTCGGCGGTGTCGGCGGCTTCGCGGTGACGGACATGCCCGGGGCTGAAATCCTGCGCGTGGTCTCGCGGCCTTATATGTTCACCGCCTCGCTCCCCCCGGCGTGATCGCCGCCACGGAAGCGGCCTTGCACCAGCTGCGCGCCCGCCCGGAGTTGCGCCAGCGCCTGAACGAAAACGCCCTGCGGCTCTATCGCGGTCTGGCCGGGCTGGGCTTTGAGCTGGGGCCGGAACCCAGCCCCGTGGTCTCCGCCATCATGCCCTCGCCGGAAGCCGCCTTCGGCTTCTGGGCGGCGCTGCTCAAGGCCGGGCTCTACACCAATGTCAGCCTGCCGCCGGCCACGCCCAAGGGCCTGGCTTTGCTGCGCTCCAGCGTGAGTGCCGCGCACAGCCCTGAACAGATCGACCAGGCCATCGGCTTGTTCGCGCAGGTGGGCGAAAGGCTGGGGCTGCTCGGCGCGCCTGCTTTCGCCGCTGCCAAGTAACCCGCGCCGGGGGAGGCCGCATGCGCCAGGTTGCGATCTTCCGGCATAATCTGTTCCGCCTCTCGGAGCCTTTCATCACCCAGCAGGCGGGGCGGTTTCGCCGCTACCGCCCGCTTTATCTGGGACGGTTGCGCTACGGCCCGCCGCCGCCGGGCGCCGAGGCGATGGCGCTGGAAGATCTGGCGCCGAAGCTGCGCTTCCTGCCGGCGGCCTGGCATCTGCTCTCCGCCAGCCCGCACCCTTATCTCTACCGGCTGGAGGGCCAGCGACCGGACCTCATCCACGCGCATTTCGGCGTCGAGGGTGTCTATGCCCTGCCGCTCGCCGCCCGGCTTGGCGTGCCTTTGGTCACCACGTTCCACGGCTTTGATGCCACGCTGAACCAGCTCGGCCTGCTCGCCAACCCGGCCTGGGCCCGCTACGCGCTGCGCCGGGGCAGGCTCGCCCGCCAGGGCAGCCTGTTCCTCGCCGCCTCCCACTTCCTGCGCGAAAAGCTCCTGGCCATGGATTTTCCGCCGGAGCGGGTGCGGGTGCATTATATCGGCGTCGACTCCTCCGCCATCGCCCCGCGCCTGGCCGCGCAGGAGGAGCCGATCATCCTGCATGTCGCCCGGCTGGAAGAGGTGAAGGGCACGCAATTCCTCATCCGCGCCTTCGCGTCCATCGCCCCGCAGCACCCGGCCGCGCGGCTGGTGCTCATCGGCGACGGCAAATTGCGCAAGAGCCTGGAAAAGCTCGCCCAGGACACCGGCTTTGCCGATCGCATCGACTTCCTCGGCGGCATGGGGCACGCGCAGGTGCTGGGCTGGATGCGCCGCGCCGCCATGCTGGTGCTGCCCAGCATCAAAACCGAATCCGGCCGCGAGGAAGGGCTCGGCATGGTGATGCTGGAAGCCGCCGCCTGCGGCGTGCCCGGCATCGGCGCGCGCGTCGGCGGCATTCCCGAGGGCATCGCCGAGGGCGAAACCGGCTTTCTCGTCCCCCCGCAGGACCCCGAGGCGCTGGCGATGGCGATGGCCACCCTGCTCGCCAACCCGGTGCTGCGGCTGCGCATGGGCGATGCGGCGCGCAGGCGCATCGAGCGCCAGTTCGACATTCGCCGCCAGAGCGCGGCCCTGGAAGATATCTATGACGAGCTGCTGGCCTGATGCGCCGCGTCGTCGTCGCCGCCCATCCTGACGATGAAATCCTCTGGATGAGTTCGGCCCTGCGCGCGGCCGACAAGGTCGTGCTCTGCTATGGCGCGCCCTACGGCAAGCCGGAGAAAGCCGCCGCCCGCGCCCGCGCCGTGGCCGCGCTGGGCCTGCCCAACCTGGTCAATCTCGCCATCCCGGAAAGCGGCACAAGGCTGCTGGTGAACTGGGACGATGCTGAAATGACGCCGACCGGCATGGCGATCAACGATGCAGCCGGTCAGGCGCGCTATGATGCGAATTTCGCCACGCTGCGGGAGCGCCTGCGCCCGCTGCTCACGGGCGTTGACGAGGTCTTCACCCATAATCCCTGGGGTGAATATGGCCATCCGGAACATATCCAGCTCTATCGCGTGGCCGAGACGCTGCAGAAAGAGCTTGGCTTCACCATCGTCTTTTCAAACTATGTCGCCCCGCTGAGCTGGTTGCTCGCCCGCCGCCTCGGCGCCGCGCCGCTGTTCGCGGAAAAGCGCCGGGCGGTGCCGGATATGCGCCTGGCAAGGCGCCTGCGCGGCATCTATCTGCGCCACCGCGTCTGGACCTGGTCAGTCTTCCACGCCTGGCCGGCGACGGAGACGCTTTACGCGCAACCGCCGGGGGAGCGGGAATGCTGGCAGAGCCTGGAGGGTGAGGCGCTGGTGGATGTGACGCGGCTGCGTTGGTGGAAGCGGGTGGGGTGGCGAGGGTGTAAGGGACGGGTATCGAGCCAGCAGCGACATTGGGCTGTGCAGCCCGATGCCCGGTTTGGGCCGAGAGCGGTCCGACTGCTATGGAGCGCAACATGAAAGAACCGGACATTGTCCGACCGGAAGATGCCTATTGTTACGGCGAACTCGTGGCTGTTATGACCTGAAGCATCTCTGTAACCGATGCACCATTCGCATCGATGACGCGCAGGTGGTAGAAGCCTGGTCCGGCGGGCGCGAAGTGGGCGCTGCGCAGGGCTGGAATAGAATTTAGCGGCACGCCGTCAATTAGAAATGTGAGAGGCCGCACGCCACCAATAACGCGCAGCCTGATCGGCCCGATATCCGCCAGGACCGCATGCGGCGGCGGGTAGGCGATGGTGAGCGGTGTGTCTTGTTGCACTGCCTTCAGGCTGAGGGGCTTGGCAGAGGGCAGAACCTGGCGCGGATCGATCTGCAAAAGCCCAAAAGTTGAGGCCAGAATTGGTACCGCGCGGCCGATTGCGGCGGCGCCGGGGAGCGCGCCTCCATCTGGCCGGCCAACCCAGACGATAACGACATGGCGCCGGTCGAAGCCGATAGCCCAGTCGTCGCGATTGCCCGCGCTCGTTCCGGTTTTCCAGGCAATACCATCTGCCAGATAGCTTGGCAGCGGCCGGGTGAGGATATTAGCGACCTCCTCGGTAATGTCTGCGCTCAATAGCCGCACGCAGGGTTGCTTCTGGCCGTGGATGAAGTGCAGGGGTTCGACACAGCCGTCTGTTGCCAGACCGGCATAAAGCGCGCCGAGTTGACGCATGGTAAGGCCGTCACCACCCAGAATAACGGGCAGGCTGGGTTCGGCCCCGTAAGGCAATGCCAATGGCACCCCAACGGCGTTCAGCGCGGACCAGAAGCGCGCCGCGCCGTAGCGGTTGAGCAAGGCTACAGCCGGAAGATTGAGCGAACGGCGCAGCGCCGTGGCAGTGCTCACCGTGCCCATGAAGCTATGCGTGAAATCCTCCGGTCCATAGGCCGAGAAATCATGCGGCAGATCGTACAGCAAGGTGCGCGGCCCGGCATAGCCCTCGGCAAAGGCGAGGCCGTAGAGAAACGGTTTCAGCGCCGAACCTGGCGAGCGAATGGCCTGGGACAGATCGATGAACCCCGCGCGGGTGGGGTTGCCGGGATCGCCAAGGTAGGCGGCGCGAATAGCGCGTGTCTTGGCGTTGATGATAAGAATGGCAACGGACTCGGCCGGGCGCATGGTGGTGAGGGCAGTGCCGGCGAGACGTGCGAGCGCCGCGTTTAGTGCCGGGTTCAGCGTTGTGCGCGTGTTCGTGGCAAGGCCTATTGTAAGCTGGGGCGTCTGGCGCGGCAGTATTTGCCAATGGCGGGGGATGGGTTCTGCTTCAGCCCGGGCGGCGGTAGCGGCGTCGATTACGCCGTCGCGCGCGGCCTGTGTAAGGATGTGGTCACGCGCACGCTGGGCGGCTTGCGGGTGCAAATCCGGCCGCAATGCCTCGGGCCGGCGGCAAAGGGCAATCAGCAATGCCGCCTGCGCGGGGTCCAGGCTGCGTGGAGAAACACCAAACCAAAGCCGCGAGGCTGCTTCGACCCCGGTAATATTGCCGCCAAACGGCGCCAGAGAGAGCCACATGCCAAGAATTTGGCGCTTGGAATAATGTTCGCTCAGAGCGATGGCCTGCAGTGATTCGCGCAGCTTCACCCCCAAGGTGCGCGGCGCCGGATGCAACAGGCGGACCACCTCCATAGTGAGCGTTGAGGCGCCGGACACCACATGGCCGGTAGCCACGAATTGCGCTGTGGCACGCAGGATCGCCACGGGATCGACCCCAGGATTGTACCAGAAGCGTTTATCCTCGATGTGGACAAGCATGCGGAGCATCAGCGGATTGACCGCCGCGGCCGGGGTGGCGAATTTCCATTCCCCCGTTGCGTCCGGGTAATAGGCGATGGGCGCGCCGCCTTCCCCCGTAATAATGCGCCCTTGTTCCCGCAGCCGCGCAAGGCTGGGCGGGAACAGATACGCCACCAGAGCGATGAGCAGAGCGCCCGCCGCCAGAATGAGCGGCGCGCGCCAGGCAAGCGCCCTAAGGTGTTTTGGCTTTAGGCGCATTGCTGGGTTGGGCGGGCGGTGTGGTCGGGGCGCCGGGCGGGAGCACGGTCACCTCGCTCGCCGCCGTTGTGCCGCGTTCGTCAGGATGGGTGAGATCGGCCAGCACCGCGCCAGGCAGGATGAAATGCCCTTGTGTCACGGCGCGGAGTTCGACGGCGGTGACAAACTCCTGTGTATATCCGTTATCGGAACAGTCGATATCGGAACAGGGCGGGTAGAGCGTGAAGGCCGCCATGTAACGGTCATCAGCCGCCGCCTTGGCATCGGGCGAGGTCAGGTCCGGCAGCCAGGATAGTTGTGTCTGGCCGCTGGAAATATCGCCGGCAAGCTCCCAGCCGGCGGGCAGCCCCGCGGTAAGAACGGCGTGGTGCGGTGTGCTATCGGTGGCCCGCCCGCTAATGACCATGATGAACACCGTGTTCTGGTCCAGACGCGATACGTCGAGCGGCGTACCGTCTGTGGTGTAGAAGGCAATTTGCAGGCTCATACCATTCGACGTGGCCTTGGCTGGCGCCGCCGGGATGCCGGTGGTTGCTATAACAACAGGCAAAGCGGCTTTCCCGTTATTGGTGATCGTGACGCTTTTGCCGATGTTCTGAACAATGGCTTGGCTACTTGTTGCCGCTTTGCCGTCGATTGAGACCGAGAGCGTTTCTGGCTTACCCCAAAATCCGCCGCGGCAAGCCCGCCACGGCGAGTTCCTGGCTGTTCAGGCTATCGGGCGAAAGGCCCTTGCCCGGCAAATTGGCCGCAAGGCTGGGCCAATCCTGCTGCAGCAATCCCGTTTCGCGGGTGATGGCGGGCACGGCCCAGGCATCGCGCAGCGGTGTTCCGTAGCCGTCATTCCAGTCCTGGCCACGCCACCAGAAATAACCGCCCCTGTTATGGATGTTCAGCGCCGCTTGGAGAGCCTGCATGGCCCTGTCAGGCTCGCCAATCATTGCCAGGGCGGCACCGAGCTGCGCGCGGGCGAGCGGATGCGTTACGTCACCGATATTTTCGTCCATGACTCGTATGGCCCCGGCCGGAGCCTGCCCGTCCAGCGCCAGAACATAGGCCGCATAAATCTGCGCTTGCCCGGGCTGCGGATCATTATGAACTTCCTGGCGCAGCCAGGACAGCGCGGCCTTTAGCGGCGGGTCGGGAATATCAGCGCCAGCCTTGCGCGCGCGGAGCAGGAAATCCGTCGCATAGGCGGTCAGCCAGGGCTGCGCTGAATCCTGCGAAGACCAGAGGCCAAAGGCGCCATCGTAACGCTGGTCGTCGAGCACGTCTTCGACCGCTTGTGCCAAGCGCCCCTGCGGGTCTGGCCCGGCAACCGCGCCGGAGAGCGCGGTAAGGGGCAGCCCGCGGCTTACGCTCTCGTCCAGGAAGGGCAGGTTGCGCTGTTGTAGTGCCTGCAGGAAACCCGCGGGGTCGAAGGGGAGATGGTTCCCGAGTGTCATGACGGATTTGGCCGAACCAGGCACGAAGGGGCTAAGGTCAGGCGTCAGGGCCGCCTTCTGCCCTGGCGCAACCTCGGCACTCGTAAGCTGGGTGACGGCCGGGCGGACCAGATGCACCGAAATATCGCGCAGGCGCTCCTGCGTGTAGGCATCCGGGCCGGTTACATCGAGGCTGATATGCCCGGTGCCGATGGCATTGGCGGTAACATCCGTGTACACCACCTGGCGTGCGCCGCGCGCAAGCTCGACGGGGAAAACTTTCCCGCCGCTGACAGCACCTTTCGCCGCGACTGTGACGGTAAAATGGCCTGATGGCAGATCAAGGTCTTGCAGCATCACGCCGACATTTGCGGTGTCGCCGGGTGAGAGAAAGCGCGGCAGCAGCAAATTGGCGATGAGCTTGTGGCGGGAGATGATATCAGTCGCGGCCGAGCCCACGGCATCATCCTTCCAGGCCACGGCCATCAACCTGATCTTGCCGTTGAAGTCCGGCAGATGCATCACGAAGCGTGCCACACCATCCGGCCCGGCCTGGACGGGGCCAGCGAAAAGCGAGACGATTTTTTGTGGAATTGGTGGATTGGCCGGGCCGAAATCGCCGCCGCCGCCAACATGCAAAACCGCTTGCAGCCCCTGCGGCTGCCTGAGCAGCGCGCCGTAATCATCCCGTATATCGACACCGAGCAATCGCTTGCCGAAGAAATGGCCCAGCGGGTCGGGCGACTGGAAACCGGTCAGGGACAAAATTCCCTCATCCACCGCATCCAACGTAACATAAGCCCCGGGAGTAGTCTTAACCTCGAACGTCACATCACGGCCGGGCCGGTAGAGTGTCTGCACGTTAAAGGCGACGGGAAGTTCGTGCGTGCCTGGATTCAGGCCGAGCCAGACCAGCCCGATTGCGCGGTCGGGCGGTGTGGTGGCCGCAGCCGGACGATAGAGCTGCACGATTGCATACGCGCCAGCGCCCCAGGAGGCGGAAACCGGCACTTTGACATCGGCACCGCCTTTGGGAATTTCGAAATCGCGCGTGCTGATTACATGGTCATTGGCGAGCACGAGCACCGCCTTGCCCGCAAAGGGGGCGCTGATATGCAGTTGCGCCACATCGCCGTCATTATACGTTTTTTTATCACGGGTGACGGTCAGCCTGGTTGGCACATCTGGCTGGCTCGAGGTGATCCAGCCGGAATAGAAAACCGTCGAGCTCGCGGCATAACCGCCTGAATGCTGGATCAGTCGTAGCCGGTAGCGCCCGTTCGGCAGCGCGGGCAACACTAGATGGTAGGGCTTGCCGGGGGTGATGGTGATTGTTTCGTTCAGCACCTTGTGGTTGACATAATTATAGCGCCAGCTTGCGACTGAATCATTCCAGATGACGCCCCATTCATAATCCTGCCGGACCAAGGAGAGGTCGGCTTGCATCGGCACGGGTTTGCCGTCTGGCGCGACGGCGGCAATGTCGAAAACCGGCTTGGTGCCGCTATCGACCGCACCGCCGCTGAACCCAGGGCGGATGCCAATCAGCGGCGCCGCCGGCGTGATTTTCAGTGTCTGCTCTTTGGTTACGGCCCGGCCTGAAGGATCGTTGATTGTCACCTTGACCGCCGCCTGCAGCGCATGGGTTGCGTCTGGTAGCTGTGTTAGATCAATGGGGATCGATGCCGCGCCGGTTGCATCGGTTTCCGGCAGGTCCGGCTGCAGCATCGGCACGTTGACGATCTCATGGCGAAGGCCGAACGTGTATCCCTCATAGGCGGGAAACGGCGACGGATCGGCATTTACCCGCACGCTTGCCGTGCCGGTGAGGCCCGCCCCCGGCGCGCCGTAAAGAAATTCGACCGATATAGGCAGATTATCTATTTTTCCGGGCGCGAGAGGGCCGTGTGACGCGAAGCTGATCGCCAGCTTTGCGGGTACGAAGGCCGCAACCGTGAAGCTGCGCTGTGCGACTACAGGGCCGTTTTCGCCCTCCTGGAGGGAGATGCGCCAGTCGCCCGCTTGCGCTCCGGCAGGAAGGTGAATTTGTGTGACAAGGGACGAATCATCCGTCCACTTTGTCACCTCATCAATGAAGACCTGGCCGCCGGGACGATAGACGATCAGGCGTAAGGGTATGCCGAGCGGCTTCATGGCCGGATCGCGCAACAGAGCGCCGAGATTGACGGTTTCGCCGGGCCGGTAAATGCCGCGGTCGAGCCAGAGGTAGGGATCAACTGGCTGAGGCTGGGCCTGGCCGGAAACACCACGATCTGTCAGGTCGAATGGGGCGGCATTCAGGTCGGTGAGGGTGAAATCTCCATCTGGGTCAGTGATATGCAGCGCCACGGGGGCCTGCGCCTGCGCGCCATTCATCAGCGGCGCCGCAAAATGGGCGATGCCGTTCGAATCCGTAACCGCCGTATCGAGGACCGCATTATCCGAGGCGATGAGCGCGACTTTGGCGCCAGCGATCATCGAGGCATCGGTAAACCGACGGAGTTGCACGGTCAGCCCGTTCCGGCCCCACCAGCTTGTTGGCGCAATATTCGTGCGCAGCACTAATTGTTGCAGATTCAGAGAGCCATCATCGTTGGGGGTACCATCATCCGGTGCGAGCGAGACGGCGTAAAGTCCAGGCTTTGTCATCACCGTTGAAAGCGGCAGGGTGGCATGCACCAAGCGGTTCTGCTCAAAACCCGGTACAGCGGCGCTGCCCGTGAAGATGATCGGCGCGGTATTGCCATTGAGGCCGGGATTATAGGCGCCAGGATTGAGTAGCGGGTGATTCGATAGGAAATTGAGCAGACTGCGTTCGGAAACGCGCGCGATTTTTATTTTTACCTTCGAGATGTTGACGCCGGAAAATCCTATCGCGGGCGGATTATTCGCGGGGATGATAAAATGGTTTGGATCGGCGAACAGCGCGGGTTGGCGGTTAGCGAGTGTGACCTTGATGCTGCGTTGCTCTTTCAACGCAGTACCGGCAATTCCCGGTAAGCCAGGATGCAGGATAACCGTGGTTGTTGCCCCTGGTGTCAGTCCAGAAAGACAAAGCTGGCCGTTCGTCTCCGTAACAGCAAGATCTTCTATGGCAGGCTGCGTGGTGACATAGTCGCCCGGGTGCGCCATGCCCTGTGGAAGGTCGACGGTGAAGGAAATGCAGGCGCGGGCGGGGAAGGATTGCGGGTAGCTATCCACTTTACGGACTGCAAACCCGTACGCCGTCATCGCCTGGTCCAGCGTGGCACGGAGCGGGGCCTCCCGCGGATATGCCGATACCATTGCGCCAAGTAGGCGGATTTCCGCGCCGTGATTGCCCTGCTGGCCAAGCGCCTGGCGCATGAGGTTCAGCGCCCGCCAGCTTGCCGCTGCCGGGTTGTGGTCATGGCCGGCATTTTGCAGGCCAAGATAAGCGGCCTGCAACGCTTCCGCGGCCGGGCCGGCACCGTTGAGATCGGCCTCGGCAAGATCGAGCCAAGGTTCTGGGCTTTGGTTTGCATAGAGGTTGAGCCGGTTCTGGCTGGCTTGGCGCAAGCCTTGCCAATCCTGGGCCTTGCGGGCAGCCTGCATTGCCGCGTCATCCGTGGCAATTTCGCCTTGGAGCGAGGCGCTCCAGCCCGTGTTGCTGGCAAAGCCAAAAGCCAGTTGCTGAGCGTCGGCGCCAAGGCCGGGGAGAATTTTATCGATATCCTCAATGATCGGCGTTACCGGCAATGGTGGCGCGGATGCCACATTACCGGACGAAGCTGTGGCATTTTGAGCCACGGCGGATGGGGCGACCAGACCAACAGACAGGAGGACGAGGCCAAGAAGCACATTGCGGGCATAAGGATGCATGGTCTGCTCTAACTCCTGTCCAACCTAGCGCTGACGCCAAACCCTGACTTTTTTCCACAAAACGGCCTGTGGTTGAGTGCAGACTAGCTAGGTTCAATGCTGGGGGGAAGTTCGTTACTAAGAGCAACTTGACGTCCGCTTTCAGGCCAGCCGAAACTGGGCCGGAGCGGCAATAAAGGGCGCTGAGCGGACACACCGAAGCTTCTGCGTGATGCCGCTCCCCCTTTACCCCGTCGCCCCCAAACCAACCCCCCATATCCCAACCCCGTCGCCACCACCGCCGCCGCAATCCGCCCCGCCGCCGTGCCGCCATAAGGCAGTGCCCGCGCCGCCAGGCACAGCCCCACCATCCCAACCACCGCCAAAGCCGGCCGCAAAAACGGTTTCGCCAGCGCCAGCGCGGAAATTTCCCATTCCCGGCGCAAATACCCCACACTCCAGCTCAGCAAAAACGGATACACCGCCAGCCACGCCGCCGAGACCGCCAGCAGCCCCGCCTCGCCATGCACGAAAATCCCCGCCGTGAGAATAAACCCGCCCAGCATCAGCAATGTCGCGAAGGAGAGGCTTGCCGCCTTGCCCGGCTGCCCGGTGCCCAGCAGCAGCGGCGTGATCAATTGCGAGGCGATGCGCAGCACCGCTGCCGCCGCCAGAATCTGCAAGGGCCGCGCCGCATCCGCATAGCTGCGGCCTTGAGAATCATGCAGCAGCCCCATCAGCGGTACCGCCATCAGCCCCAGCCCCGCCATGCACGGCGCCACCAAGCTCGCCAGACGCTGCAGCGACCATAACAAAGCGGCCCGCAACTCCGCAGGCGCCGCCGCGACTTTCGCGAATACCGGCTGTGCCGCGCGGTTGACGATGGTGCCCACCGCCATCGCCGGCTCCATCGCCACGTCAAACGCCACCCGGTACACCGCCAGCATCGCCGGCCCGTAAAACCAGCCAACCAGCAGGAAATCGATATTCTTGAAAATCTGCTCGAAGATATTCGCGCTGGCCGAGCGCCAGCCGAAATCCACCAGCGCCCTGATCTCGCCAAAGGCAAAATGCCGGCGCGGCACAAAGCGATTCGCCAACAACGCGCCCGCCAGAATGAACACGCCGGAGGCAAAATACCCGCCCACCAGCGCCCAGGCCCCGCCGCCCGCCACCGCGATGCCAAACCGCACCAAAGCCGCGCCGAAGGTCGCGCCGACATTCACCATGGCGATTTTCTCATAGGCCAGCGCGCGATTCAGCAAGGCCAGAGGAATCACCGCCGCCCCCACCAGCGGCTGCTTCGCCGCCAGCGCCAGGAAGTACAGCTTCACGCCGGAAACGCCATATAACCAGCCAATCGCCGGCGAGAGCGCCACCGCGGCCCCTCCCACAATCACCGCCAGCACCAGAATGAACCAGAACAGCGAGGATAAAGCCTCCCGGCTCACCGCCTTCGCCTGCACCAGCGCATCGCCGGTGCCCAAGCCATCAAACGCCTCCACCACCATGCCCACCGCCAGCACCAGCGAGCCGATGCCAACCTGAGTCTTGGTCAAAAACACCAGAACCGCGACGATGGTGGCGAAATCGGTCACCTTGGCGACGATGGCGGCCCCGCCCAGCCAGTTGAAGCCGCGCCCGAGATGGCGCTGATGCTCGTTTTCGCTCATGCGTCCGGCGGCAAAACCGGGGCGCGGGTGCGGATGAAATGAAGCAGCCAGCGCGCCGAGCCCTGGCGCCAGCGCGCACTCTGCGCTGCCCCCCACAGCCCGGGGCGCGGCGTGGCATCCGCCGCCCAGTCTTTCACCTGCGCGATAATCTTCTCCGCCCGCGCCGCCCAGGTATAGCCCAGGCTGTCCGTTGCCGCGCCGGCCGCGAGCCTGGCAGCCAGCGCCTCATCGCCGGTCAGCGCCGAAAGCCCCGCGACCAGCGCCTCCAGATCATCCGGCTGCACCAGCAGCGCGTTCTGGTCATGCTTCAGCACCTCGGCCACGTCCGGCGTATTCCCCGCCAGAATCGGCCGACCGGAGCCGAGATAAAAGAACAACTTCAGCGGCAGCACGGTGGAGCCGAACTTCGCCAGCGGCTGGAAGGAAGGCGGGATCAGCAACACATCGGCGGCATGGATGTAATTGCCCAGCGTCGCCTCGGTCTGCCAGGGCACGATCACCACATTCGGCACGCTCTTCGCCAGCGCCTCCACCGAGCCCTCGCCATAGGAGCCGACGAACAGGAAGGTGAGCTGCGGCAGCCGCTTCGCCGCCTCGATCACCAGCTCCAGCCCCTTCTTATGGTTCACCCGCCCGGTATAGATCACGGTTTTCGTGGCCGGATCGATGCCGATGCGCGCCTTCGCCTCGGCCAGCGGAACCGGCGCGGCGAAACGCTGCGGCTCGAAGCCGTTATGGATGCAGCGCAGCTTCTCCGGCGGCACGCCGAGCTCGATATATTTCTGCCTGGTATATTCGGAATGGCAGACCGAGCCCAGGAATCGCTTATGGCTGAACAGTTTGTAGAGCCAATATTGCAGCGGCGGAATCTGATCCGGCCAGGGGCGGTAATGGTCGAACACCACGCGCTGCCCGCAGCGCAGCGCCATCCACGCCACCCAGAGATTGCGGGTATAAACCAGATCCGCGGCCCTGAAGGCGCTGCGCAGCCCGATTGTCAGCCCGCACAGAATATGCCGCCAGGCCGCCGGCTTCAGCGGCGCGAAGGCGCTGATCAGCGGCATGCCCAGCCGCGCGGTCAGCCCCGGCAGATTGTCCGGCGCCATCGGCACATGCAGCCAGGCCGCATCCAGATGCGGGGCCAGATAGCGCGCCGTGGTGGTGAACACTTCCGCATCCGCCTCGGCGCTGGGCAGGGGGTTTTCAAAGGCGAAGAGGATTTTCATATGGTCCCGGCGATCAGAAACAGGCCGGGAACCCGGCGCGGATACCTACCCGCGTTCCAGGGGCGGGATCAATAAGCCCGGCTGTCACGCTCCGTTGCAAATTGCCGCGGACGCGCATTATCGGCAGAATTAGCTCTGTCATGAACAGCCCATGGAGACGCAGATGATCGGCCGCCGCCCCCTTCTCGCCGCCGCCGGTGCCGCCCTTGTCGCCCCTGCCGCCCTGGCCGGCACCACGCCCGAGCGCATCCCGCTCTGGCCAGGCACGCCGCCGGGCGGGGGAGGGCCGCAAGGGCCGGAGCGGGTCAACACCAAGGGCAGCGTGCGCGACATTCCCGCCCCCTATCTCACCCTCTACCGCCCGCAGAGCCCGAACGGCGCGGCCGTGCTGGTGGCCGGCGGTGGCGGCTACCGCCATATCGAGATGGGCACGGAGGCCGACCCGGCCGCGCTTTGGCTGAACGCACGCGGCATCACCGCCTTCACCCTGGCCTACCGGATGCCGGGCGAGGGCTGGGCAGCCGGCGCGCAGGCGCCGTTTCAAGATGCGCAACGCGCCATTCGCCTCATCCGCGCCCGCGCCAAAAACGATGGGCTGGATGCGCAAAGGCTCGGCGTGCTGGGCTTCTCCGCCGGCGGGCATCTGATGGGGCTGGCGGCGGACTGGTCGGATTTTCGTTCTTACGCGCCGGTGGACGGGGCGGATTTTCTCTCCGCCCGGCCGGACAATGCAGCACTCGCCTATCCCATCATCACGCTGGAGGCGCCTTATCAGCATACCTCCACCGCGAAAATCCTGGTCGGCCAGGATGCGGATACACAGGCCCGGGCGGAATGGTCGGTGCAGACGCATCTGCGCCCCGGCGCCCCGCCTTTCTTCCTGGTGCAGGCCAAGGACGACCCGATTTCCAACCCCGCCAACACCATCATCATGGCGCAGGCCTGCAGGCGCGCCGGCGTGCAGGTGGATTTTCACCAGCTCCCCAGCGGCGGCCATGGCTTTGCCATGGGCCGCCCCGGCACGCCGACAATGGATTGGCCGGGCTGGTATGAAAACTGGCTGCGCGCCCAGGGCATGCTGGTCAGCTAGAGCAACGTCCGATCAAACGGACTCGTTTGATCGGATAAAGTTGCTCGCTCGAACAAAAAGCTAGAGCGTATTCCCTGCACCAACGTGAACGGAATACGCTCTAGCAGGCAAAAAAGAGGGCGTTCACAATGTGAACGCCCCAATGGCTTTGCCAAGTTTAACGCGATCCCCGGGAGAGGCGCCCAAGAGCGCCGCCCGGCCATGAAGCCATCCGGATGTCCAGATCGAGATGGAGCCACGCGGGCAGAGTAGCAGATCGCCGGCACGAGTCAATGAGAATAGTTATCATTATCATCAAGCGATGATTCGGCCGTCTTTTCTCAGCTGGAGATGCCGCTCAACCGGCAATCCTTGGCGGCAAGCTGGCCCTGAAAGGCGCTCCAGGTCTGGGTCGCGCCAAAAAGCGGCAGCCCGACATAGCCGCGCAGCCGCAGCTCGCCCTGCCGGTCCAGCGTCAGCTTGATCTGATAGACCGAGCCGTTGCGAGGGTTGGTGATATGGCCATACCAGGCGCGGCTGCCATCATCCTGGCGGCGCGCATTGGCGTCAGCCTGTAGAATGACCAGCCCGCATTGGCTCTGGCCGGCCCAATCGGTAGGGGTGGGCTCGGTCTGGTTGAGCACCATGCCCTCGATGGCGCCGCATAATTTATCGCCGCAGGGGGAGATTTGAATGACCGCGTCATGGCTGGCGGTGACCCAGCTTCCTACGGGGCCAGGCGTTGCCGCGCGGGCCGGGAGGACGGAGAGTCCAAGGCAGAGCACAAGCACGGTTGCTATGCCCGCCCAGGAGAGCAGGGCCGCGAAACGTTCGCTCGACATCACGAAATTCCTTGGGTTGCAGAGCCTTCCCGTCGCCGCGGGCGCGGCCAGGCGAGGCGGTCTGGAAGGGCTGGTTTACGGCACCGCCAGGCCGTGGGCGGTTGTGCGAGAGCAACATGACCCTGACGGGAATCATTCAGGGACATAAAGTTGCTCGCCACAACAAACAGTGAGAGCGCGCTGACCGTTTACGGTCAGGCTGAAAGCGCTCTAGCCGGAAATATCGCTCTGGCCAGCATTATTCGCATAATCGACAGCACCCGGCGCGGTACCGAACTGAACCGGCACCCGGCCATTCTCAGCGCTGCGCCCATGAAGCTGGCTGGCCTGCGGGGGCGGGGCAATACGTACCAGATGGCGCGGGGCGCTGGGGCGGATATCGCCAGGGCGGGCCTGGGCGGCGAAGGGAGCCAGAGAAACAGCCAGCAACGCGGCGGCCGCGAAACGAGACATACGAGGCATGATACACTCTTTTTCTGAAATGAAATTCTGGGAGCAAGGCCCGGAGCGTGCGGCAGGGCGCCGCCGCTTCGGTATTTCGAGCCATTGCATCTGGGAGATGAGAGGGGCCGCTATCCAGGCGGTTCGGCTTTCGCCGGTCTGATCCGCAAGGCGGCCGTTGATCTCACAGGGGCGGATTAGCCGCCGGTGCTGTCGGACGCGGCGCCGCCGACATGGCGCAGGGCAACCGGGGTCTGCTTGCCGGCGAAACCACCCTGGGCGGCCTGGTTCGCCTGCGGATTATACTGGGCGACGCTGGTGTTCACCTGGAAATTGCCGGGTGCGGCGATCGCGGCGACAGGGGCCAGGGAGGCGGCCAGCAGGGCGGCGGAAGCGATTTGAGAGATGCGGTTCATGATACACTCCTGAATTGAGCTGGATGTCTAAAGGGGGGCGCTTTGCGGCGGATTGAGCCGGGCCTGGCTTAGCCAGCCGTGCTGTCAGAGATCGGGCCGCCAACCTGGCGATCGGCGACCGGCATGCGGTGGTTGCCGGCATTGGTCTGGAAGGCCGGGATATTCTGGTTGGACTGCTGATTATAAGAGGCAACGCTGGTGGCCTGACGGTAGGACTGCGCGTTGGCGGCGATCGGGGCCAGGGAAGCGGCGATCAGAGCGGCGGAGGCGAAAGCGGTGAAACGAGACATGAGAAGATTTCCTTTTCAGTTCGGCGGGGCAGGTCGCCCTTTCGATGAGCCTGATTTAGATGGACGTACGTACGCTTGCAAGGCAAATTAGAACGGACGTACGTAAACTCAGTCATGTGTTTTTTGCATGCAAATCTAATAGTCATGCGATAATCGCAATCGAGTGCAGCTTTCTCTTGGTTTTTGTGCTTTTTTCTTGCGCTTTAAGACGTACGAACGTACTTAATGAGCATCATGTTCTGCAATAGATGCGATCAAACCCATGGCTAGACCCTCAAACCGCGAAAAAATCCTCACTGAAGGCCTCCGCGTCGTTCATGAGCGGGGCTTTTCCGGGGCCTCGGTGCGCGACATTGCCAGTGCCGCCAGCGTCCCGCTGGGCTCCTTCACCAATCATTTCCCCTCAAAGGAGATGTTCGGGCTGGAAATTCTGGAGCGCTATCATGAGCGCGTGCAGGAGGTGATCGGCAAGACCTTCCATGACCGCTCCCGTCCGGTGCGCGAGCGTGTAGCGTCTTACTTCGACCATGTGATCGAAAACCTCACCGCCAGCAACATGCGGGGCGGCTGCCTGGTCGGCAATTTCTGCGCCGAAGTGGCGGACCAGTCCGAGGTGCTGCGGCTGCGTCTGGCGAAAATTTTCCAGGATATCCGCGATGCGCTGGCGCAGGCGCTGGAGGAAGGTGTCGCCTCCGGCGAGCTGGCGCCGGATCTGGATTGCCTGGATACGGCCGGCTTCATCTATAGCTCCCTGCAGGGCGCGATCCTGATCGCGCGGGTGGTGCAGAACCCCAGCCCGATCGAGCGCTGCCGCCGCCAGATCCTGCAGAAGGTGCTGAAATAACGGCACAAGCGCGGCCGGCTCCGGCCTGCGGAAATCGCACGGGGACTGCAAAATTCCCGTATGCGCGGCGCGGGAATTTCTCTATTGCTCGCCCATGCTGACCGACAAAGACAATCTGCTGCGCCGGCTGCATGCGTTGCGCAGCGAGCACCGGGACCTCGATACCGTCATCACGCGGATTACCGACCTAGGTCCGGTGGATCAGCTGCATCTGCAAAGATTGAAGAAGCGGAAACTCGGTTTGAAAGATGAGATTTCCCGGCTGGAAAGCCGGTTGATCCCGGACCGCACGGCATGAGCCAGCCTCTGGTCGGGATTATCATGGGCAGCCGTTCGGACTGGCCGGTGATGGAACATGCCGCGCACATGCTTGAAAAGCTTGGCGTGCCCTATGAGGCCAAGGTGGTTTCTGCGCATCGGACCCCGCATCGGCTGGTCGAGTATGCCGGCAGCGCGCAGGCGCGCGGGCTGAAGATCATCATCGCCGGGGCGGGCGGGGCGGCGCATCTGCCGGGCATGGCGGCCTCGATGACCAATCTGCCGGTGCTGGGCGTGCCCGTGGCCGTCACCGCGCTGAACGGGCAGGATGCGCTGCTCTCCATCGTGCAGATGCCAGGCGGGATTCCCGTCGGCACGCTGGCGATCGGCAAGCCCGGCGCGATCAATGCCGGGATTTTGGCGGCCTCGATTCTGGCGCTCTCCGACCCGGACTTGGCGGCCCGCGTCGCAGCGCTGCGATCCGAGCAGACGGAAAGCGTGCCGGAGGACCCGGTCTGATGCTGCCGCCCGGATCGGTGATCGGCATGATCGGCGGTGGCCAGCTTGGGCGGATGTCCGCCCAGGCGGCGGCGCGGCTGGGGTTTCTCGTGCATGTGTTCTCGCCCGAGCCGGACGGCCCGGCGGCGCAGGTGGCGGCGCGCACCATAATCGCCGCGTACGATGATCTCGAAGCGCTACGATCCTTCGCCGAGGCGGTGGATGTGATCACCTTCGAATTCGAAAACCTGCCCGCCGCCTCGCTGGCGCTGCTGGAGAGCCTGAAGCCGGTGCGGCCGGGGGCGAAAATCCTTGCCATCAGCCAGGACAGGCTGCTGGAGAAGCAATTCCTCAACGATGCCGGCATCGCCACCGCGCCCTGGGCGAAGGTGGAGAGCCTGGCGGAGTTGGAGGCGGCGGTAGCCGAACTCGGCCTGCCGGCGGTGCTGAAAACCACCCGGCTGGGCTATGACGGCAAGGGCCAGGCCATGCTGCGCGCCCCGGAAGATCTGGCGCCCGCCTTCGAAAACCTGGCGCCGAAGCCGCTGGTTCTGGAAGGCTTCGTGGATTTCGCCGCCGAGATCTCGGTGATGGTGGCGCGCGGGGTGGACGGCACCATCGTCTGTTTTGACGCGGTGGAGAACCGCCACAAGCATCATATTCTCGACCTCACCATCGCCCCGGCGCCCTTCGGGCCGGAGATTCTGGAGGAGGCGCAAAACATCGCCCGGCTGATCGCCGAGACGCTGGCGCTGGTCGGGCTGCTAGGGTGGAGATGTTCGTCACCGCAACCGGCGCGCTGGTGGTGAATGAGATCGCCCCGCGACCGCATAATTCCGGCCATTGGACGATGGATGCCTGCCCCTGCGGGCAGTTCGAGATGCATATCCGCGCCGTGGCGGGCCTGCCGCTGCCGCCGGCAGTGCGGCATTCGGACGCGGTGATGAAAAACCTGATCGGCCCGGAGGACATGGCGCTGTGGCCGCGCGTGCTGGCGACGCCGGGGCTGATCCCGCATCATTACGGCAAGACCGAAGCCCGCCCCGGCCGCAAGATGGCGCATTTCAATCGCCTCTTCCCCAAAGGCGCGTTGCCGGGCGAATTTGGCATCGAAGATGCCCTGGCTCTGGCGGAAAAATCGTAAAAGTTTTTGGTGCCGCTTTTTTCAAAAAGCGGCGAAAAACGTCTGGGGTGGCGGCAACGACATTGCCACCACCCCTGAAACTTTCGCTCAGTAATCCTTGCTCTGGCGCATCCGCTTGATGTCCCCGCGGCGCGATTTCGCATCCAGCCGCCGGGTTTTCGAGGCCTTGGTGGGCTTGGTGGCGCGCCGTGCCTTCGGGATGATGGCGGCCTCCTGGATCAGCGCGAACAGCTTCTCGCGCGCCTCCTCGCGGTTGCGCAGCTGGGAGCGATGCTCTTCGGACTCGATCAGGATATGCCCGCTCAGCGTCAGGCGCTTGCCGGCGAGGCGGGCGAGGCGGGCTTTGACATGGCCGGGCAGGGTGGTGTTGCCGACGAGGTCGAAGCGCAGCTGCACCGCGGTCGAGACCTTGTTGACGTTCTGTCCGCCAGGTCCGGAGGCCGGGGTAAAAAATTCCTCCAGATCAGCATCGCTGATCTGGAGGTGATCTGTAACCGGTATCAGCATCGGAGCCTCTCAATCAACGGCCCCGGCGCGAAATCAGGCGGCCTTGGCTTCTTTCTTCGCCGTGGCGCGCTCGAGGCGGCGCTTCAGCGCCAGGCCTTCGGTGGTCAGCTTCGCGTCGGAATGGGCGAGCAGAAAGGCGTCCAGGCCACCATTATGCTCGATCGTGCGGATCGCGCGGGTGGACAGGCGCAGGCGAACAGCACCGAGCGTATCGGAGAGCAGCGTGGTGACCTGCAGGTTGGGCAGGAACCGGCGGCGGCTCTTATTGTTCGCGTGGCTGACGTTATTGCCAGCTTGCACGGTCTTTCCGGTCAGGTCGCAACGGCGGGCCATGATACTTTTCCTCAATAAAACGCAAAGCGGGCTGGCAGGGGCCAGCCCGGAAATTCGGGGCGGCTTATGGCGCAAGCGGGGGCATCGTCAAGCGGGTTCGCGCAAGGCTGGCCGTTGATTCAGCGCGGGGCTTGAATCTTTATGCCTCGCCGGCGTGATCCTTGCCCGCGGTGCCGCGCATCTCGCCGGACTCGACGCTCTCGATGGCGTTTTCCAGGATCTGCACCACCACCGCATCCGGCAGCACGCGGGTCAGCAGCCCCATGGCGCCGCCCAGCAGGGCGGAGGCGATGGCCAACTCCGAGATATCCTTGCCGACCATATACTCAATCGCTTTGTCCACGACGGAACCGGCGTGGCTGAGCTCTTGTTCGGGCGGGGCTTGTCGATCGTCGGTCATGGTCATCCGTTCAAAAATTTCCGGCTCTCTTATCTGGTGGCAGCCCGTGCCGCCACCAAGGGGAGGTTTATTCCGCGAGGCTCGGGGCGGTTTTTTCCGCCGGCGTGGCATTTTCGTCGTCCATCACCGCCTGTGCCGCCCACATCGCGGCATAGAGCCCGCCGGCGGCCAGCAGCGCCGCATGGGTGCCGCGCTCGGCCACCACGCCTTGTTGCAGCACCAGGATCTCGTCCGAGTCGGTCACGGTGGAGAGGCGATGCGCGATGACCAGCGTGGTGCGGTGCTGCGCCACGGAGCGCAGGGCGGCGGAGATGCCCTGCTCGGTCGCGGTATCCAGCGCGCTGGTGGCCTCGTCCAGGATCAGGATGCGGGGGTTTTTCAGGATGGTGCGGGCGATGGCGACGCGCTGCTTCTCGCCGCCGGAGAGTTTCAGCCCGCGCTCGCCCACCTTGGTCTCGTAGCCCTGCGGCAGCGAGATGATGAAATCATGGATCTGGGCGAGCCGCGCCGCCTCCTCCACCTCGGCGCGCGAGCAGCCGGGGCGGCCATAGGCGATGTTGTAATAGATGCTGTCATTGAACAGCACCGTATCCTGCGGCACCACGCCGATGGCGGCGCGCAGATCATGCTGCTTGATCGCCCGCACATCCTGGCCATCCACCAGCACCCGCCCGCCAGTGGCGTCATAGAAGCGGAAAAGCAGGCGCGAGATGGTGGATTTGCCCGAGCCGGTGGGGCCGACAATGGCGATCTTCTGGCCCGGGGCGGCGGTGAAGCTGACGCCTTTCAGAATTTGCCGGTCCGGGTTGTAGGCGAAGCGCACATCCTCGAAGCGGATTTCGGCAGGCGCGCCCTGGGGGGGATGGGGGCGGCGTCAGGGGCGTCCTTCACCTCCTGATCGACGTTCAAAAGCCGGAACATCTGCTCCATGTCCACCAGCCCCTGATTGAGGGTGAGGTAGGAGAAGCCGAGGAAGTTGAGCGGCACGTAGAGCTGCAGCAGATAGGTGTTGACCAGCACGAAGCTGCCCACACTCATCGTGTGATGCGCCACGCCGAAAGCGGCCATCACCATCATCGCGCCCAGCGCCAGCGAGATGATCACCGCCTGGCCGATATTCAGCATGTTCAGCGAAACCTGCGATTTCACCGAGGCTTTTTCAAACCGGGCCAGGCTGTCATCGAACCGCGCCGCCTCATGCGCCTCATTGCCGAAATATTTCACCGTCTCGAAATTCAGCAGGCTGTCGATGGCCTTGGTCTGCGCCTCGTTATCGGTCTCGTTCATCGTGCGGCGGAATTTGGTGCGCCAGGTGGTGAAGGAGAGGGTGAAGAAGATATAGAGCCCGATGGCGCAGAAGGCGATGGCCGCATACCAGGCATTGAACAGATGCCAGAGCATGAAGGTGGTGAGCAGCAGCTCGATCAGCGTCGGCACCAGGTTGAAGGCGGCCAGGCGCAGCACCGACTGGATGCCCAGCGTGCCGCGCAGGATGATGTTGGAGAGCCCGCCTGTCTGCCGGTCCATGTGAAAGCGCATCGAGAGCGCGTGCAGATGCTCGAAGGTGCGCCGGGCGACGACGCGCGAGGCGCGCATCTGCACCCCCGCGAACAGCGCGTCACGCAGCTCGCCAAAGGCCGCACTGGCGATGCGCACCGCGACATAGCCGCCAATCATCGCCAGCGGCACCGCGATGGCGCTATCCAGATGGGTCAGACGGTCGACCAGATGGCCATAGACCACCGGCACATAGACCGTGCCGATCTTCGCCAGCAGCAAGCAGGCGGCGGCGAAGACGAGCTTCACCCGCAACCCGGTCTCGCCCTGCGGCCAGAGATAGGGAAACAGCGAGAGGATGGTTTTCAGCGAGCCTTTGGCGGTCTTGGCGGTCGCATTGGGTGCCAGATGGGGGTTGGCACGGGCGCGGGATCGGGTCATGAGCCTGCACATGGCATCTGACTCGCAAATTGCAAAGCTTTTAGGTGATATCCGCTCCTGCCACTCAGCCATGCTGCCGGGGAGAGGCTGGTGCTGCGCGGCGGGGCGCAGAGCTTTGGCTTTGTGAAACCGGCGCTGGCGGAACAGCTGCGCGGCATCGAACCCGCCATTGAAATTTCATCCGGGGCGGTGACGCTGCCGCCGGGGCTGCTGCCCCGGCTGAACGAGCTGGCGCGCGCCGTCGGCATCCCCACCCGGGCCGAGGATTTCGATGTGCGGGCCGCGCCGGAGGGGGCGGTGCTGGGCGTGCTGGACCGTGGGGCGCTGCCCAGCTTCGGGGTGATCGGGTCGGGGTGCATCTGAACGGGCTGGTGCGCCGTGCCGACGGGCCGCATCTCTGGGTGGCCAGGCGCGCGGCGAACAAGAAACTGGACCCGGGCAAGCTGGACCATCTGGTCGCCGGCGGCGTGCCGGCCGGGCTGTCGCCGTTCGAGACGTTGCTGAAGGAGGCCGAGGAAGAGGCCGGGCTGGAGGAAACGCTGGCGGCGCAGGCGGTGGAGGTGGCGCGGTTTCGCTATGACATGGAGCGCCCGGAAGGGCTGCGGCGGGATTTCCTCTATGCCTACGACCTGGAGCTGCCCGAGGATTTCATCCCGCGCGCCCTGGATGGCGAGGTAGAGAGCTTCGCGCTCTGGCCGTTGGAACAGGTGCGCGAGACGCTGCTGACCAGCGATGCCTTCAAATTCAACGTGGTGCTGGTGCTGACCGACCTGCTGCTGCGCCAGGGGCTGTTCGCGCCAGGCGAGGCGCAGAGGCTGCGCGCCGCCCTCGCCATGCCGGCCAACAGTTAAGGTTTCTGAATGGCCATTTCCAGCTGCGTTTCTGCTTACTGAATGTTAACCTGACGCCAAGAAACTCTCCGAGGAGGATTTCATGGACATTCAGCTGATTTACGAGGGCAGTACGTCTCTGGCGCCGTCCGGGTTCGACTCGGCGATGCAGTATGCCGCCAATCAGCTGGATGCGCTGATCACCAATAATGTCACCGTCAGCATCGATATCGGCTGGGACAGCAGCGGCCAGGTCCTGGGGGTGGCAACGCCCAATCTCAGCAGCAACGGAATTTACAGCTATGCCAGCGTGGTGGCGGCGCTGCGCGCCCACGCGCAGACCGCCACGCAGATTGCCGCTGTCGATGCCTTGCCGGGCACGGATCCGACCCATGGCGCCGGGCTTTACCTGACCATGGCGCAGGCGCAGGCGCTGGGCCTTGCCGATACCGCCTTGTCCCGCGAATTTTCCGGGATCGATGGCAGCGCCACCTTCGGCACTGGCGGCGGGGTGCTGAGCTTCGGCACGGCGGCCGTGGCGGGGAGGTCAGCTTTATCGGCACCGCCGAGCATGAGCTGACACATGCGCTGGGGCGGATCGATTTCAACGATGGCGCGAATTACGCCCTCATGGATCTCTACGCCTATGCCTCGGCCGGCACGCTGCAGAGCACGCCCGACGCGCCGACCTTCTTTTCCCTGGATGGCGGCAAGACCAGCCTCGCCAGCTTCGATACCACCAGCGACAACAGCGACTGGGCGGATCTGCCGCAATATCGCAATGATGCCTTCGGGGCCTATGCCTATCCCGGTTACGCGACCAGCATCACCACGCTGGATACCACGCTGATGAGCGTGCTGGGCTTCGACATTGCCTGTTTCTGCCCCGGCACGATGATCGAAACCCCGCTTGGCGACAGGAAGGTCGAGACGCTGCGCATCGGCGACGAGGTCTGGACGCCAAATGGCCCGGCGCGGATCAAATGGATCGGCAAGAGCGCGTATGAGGGGCGCTTCCTGGCGCAGAATCCGTTGATGCTGCCGGTGATTTTCCTGCCGGGATCGCTGGGGGAGGGGATGCCGCGTTGCGCGATGCGGGTCTCGCCCGGGCATGGGATTTTCCTGCATGGCGTGCTGGTGCCGGCCTGGCGGCTGGTGAACGGGGTGAACGTGTTGCAGACGCCTTGCGAGGCGAAGGTGGAATATCGGCATATCCAGCTGGAGCGGCATGATTTGCTGCGCGCGGATGGGGCGCTGAGCGAGAGCTATCTCAACGGCACGCCGCGCAGCTGGTTCCAGAATGCGGCGGAATATGCGGCACTCTACCCGTGCGAGGCGGACGAGCCCTATGAGAGCTGCGTGCCGCGCCATGATGATGGCTGGGTGCTGGAGGCGGTTCGGGACTGGGTGAACCGGCGCGCCGGCCTGGCTGGCGGGATGGCGGAGGGGGCGATGCAGGGCGTGCTGGATGAGGCCGGGCCGGCGCTTTGCCGCGGCTGGGCCTGGTGCCCGCAAACCCCGGAGCTGCCGGTGGAGCTGCTGGTGCTGGCCGGTGGCACGGTGCTGGCGCGGGTGGTGGCGAACAGTTACCGGCAGGATTTACGCGCGGCGGGGATCGGCAAGGGGGTTTACGGGTTTTCGGTGGCGTTGCCGGACGGGGTGAGCGGCGCGATCAGCGTGCGGCGGGCAAGTGACGGCGCGCTGTTGGGCGGCGATGCGCAAAGCCGCGCAGCGGCCTGAAAGTTTTTGGGGGTGTGGGGACTTTTTTCAAAAAGTCCCCACAAACGTCTGGGGTTTTGACGACTGCGTTGCATACGCCCCCGCGTTTTCGCCGCTTTTTTGAAAAAAAGCGGCCCCTCCGGCGGCATTCCACCGCTGCTTCGCAGCGGCGGAACCTTGGCCGCCTCCGCCCAAAAACTTTTCAGCTTTCGTCCGGTGCCGGTTCCGCCGGGTGCAGCCGTTTCGCCCGCAGCCGCCGGATGCGCCTGGCATCCGCATCCAGCACCAGAAACTCCACGCCCGACGGGTGCATGATCAACTCGCCCCGCGCCGGCACCCGTTCTGCCAGATTGAACACCAGCCCGCCAACGGTTTCGATATCCGCGTCGCGCTCATCCTCCGACAGGATCGGGCCGATCTTTTCCTCGAACTCCTCCACCGGCAGGCGGGCATTGAGGTCGAAGGCGCCATCGGCGCGCTCGGTCAGCATCGGGCCCTCGATCTCGTCATGCTCGTCCGAAATATCGCCGACGATGGTCTCGACCAGATCCTCAATCGTCACCAGCCCGTCAATGCCGCCATATTCATCCACCACCAGGGCCAGATGGATATGGGTCAGGCGCATCTGCAGCAGCAGATCCAGCACCGGCACTTGCGGCGCCACCATCAGCGGCTTGCGCAGAATCTTCTCCAGTGCGAATTCCGCCGGCGCGCCGGTGAAGCCGAACACATCCTTGATATGCACCATGCCGGCGACATCATCGAGATGGTCGCGATAAACCGGCAGGCGCGAATGACCCTCCTTGCGGATCAGCGCCAACGCCTCATCCAGGGAGAGATCCGCCTTCATCGCCACGATATCCGGGCGCGGCACCATCACATCATCGGCGGTGATGTCGCGCAGCCGCAGCACATTGCCGATCAGCGCGCGTTCCTGGGCGTTGAGGTCGAGGGATTCGCTCTCCCCCTCCTTGTCCTCGGTGCTGGTCTCCTGCTGGAGCATCAGCTCGGCGATCGATTCGCGCACCGATTGCTCGGGGCTGCGCAGCTTGCCCAATAATCGGCTCAGCGCGTTGCTCATCGGTTTTTCCAGGGGTTGGGCTCGCCAAGCCGGGCCAGGATGCGGGTTTCCTCCGCCTCCATCTCCCGCGCTTCGCCGGGATGGTGATGGTCATAGCCCTGCAGATGCAGCGCCCCATGCACGATCAGATGGCTCAGATGCGTGCCGATGCTCTTGCCCTCGCGCTGGGCCTCCTTGGCCACCACGCCAAAGGCCAGCAATATTTCCGGCGGCGCTTCATAGGTGAGCACATTGGTGGGCTTGTTCTTGCCGCGGTCGCGGTAGTTCAAGGCCTTCACCGTGCGGTCATCGGTCAGCGCCACGCTGGCGGCGCAGCCTGTGGCGGCCAATGCGCGGGACACCCGGCGCAAGGCGTCCGGCACAAAGGCGCGCCAGCGCCGGTCCGTAACCACGATCTCAACACCCCCGAGGGGGCTGGTACTTCCAGGGTCGTCCATTTGCCTAATGTCTGTTGCAAACGAGGCGCAATTGGTCAACCGCAGGTCGGTTAACCCTGACGCTCGCGCGAATACTCCTTCACCGCCTTGTAGCGCTGGTCATAGGCATCGACGATGCGCGCCACCAGCGGATGGCGGACCACATCGGCGTTGGAGAAGCGGGTGACGCCGATGCCCTGGATGCCTTCCAGCGTCTCCAGCGCATCCGCCAGGCCCGAGCGGGTGTTGGGCGGCAGGTCGATCTGCGAGAGATCCCCGGTGATGACCATGCGCGTGCCCTCGCCCATGCGGGTGAGGAACATCTTCATCTGCACAGCGGTGGTGTTCTGCGCCTCATCCAAAATCACGAAGGAATGTGCCAAAGTGCGGCCGCGCATGAAAGCCAGCGGGGCGATTTCGATTTCACCGGTCGCCATGCGCCTTGTCAGCTGATCGCCGGGCAGCAGATCGTTCAGCGCGTCGTAGAGCGGGCGCAGATAGGGGTCGACCTTCTCTTTCATGTCGCCGGGCAAGAAGCCCAGACGCTCGCCGGCCTCCACCGCCGGGCGGGAGAGCACGATGCGGTCCACCTTGCCGGAGGTCAGCATCGCCACCGCCTGTGCGACCGCCAGATAGGTCTTGCCGGTGCCGGCGGGGCCGAGGCCGAAGACCATCTCATGGCGGGCCAGCGTATCGATATATTCCGCCTGGCCCTGGCTGCGCGGGCCGATTGGGCCCTTGCGAGTGCGGATCGCCGGCAGGTCAGAGAGCGGCAGGCGCGGCTCGTTCGCCGGGTCGGTCATGCGCAACACCCCATCCACCTGCGGGCCGTCGATCGTCTCCCCCTGTTCCAGCTTGCCGTAGAGCGTGCTCAGCGCCGCCTCCGCCGCCGCCACCTGCGCCGCCGTGCCCGAAACCGAGATCCTGTTGCCCCGGCAGGCCAGGCGCACGCCCAGCTTCTGTTCGATCCGGGCCAAATGGCGGTCATGATCTCCGAGCAGCATCGACAAAAGCACGTTATTGCCGAAGGTCATGGTGATGGTGCGCGGCGGCACCAGGGAAGGGCGGGGCTGGCTGGTGATGATCTGGCTCAAGCGGCGATGGTCTCCTGTTCCAAAAGAGTGCCTAAGAGAGAGTTAGGGTTGGCATGGTGGATTTTCACCATGCGCACCTGCCCGGTGAGGTCTTGCCCATGCTCGACGACCACCGGCTGCAGCCAGAGGGAGCGCCCGGCGATCTGCCCGGGATAGCGCCCCTTGCCGGTGAACAGCACGGGCGTTTCCAGCCCCACCGTCGCGGCGTTGAAATCATCCTGCTGGCGGCGCAGCAGGGCCTGCAGCGCCTGCAGCCGCGCATCCTTCACCGCCGTCTCCACCTGCGGCAGCCCGGCCGCCGGGGTGCCGGGGCGAGGCGAGTAGGTGAAGGAATAGGCCAAGGCGAAGCCGGTTTCGCGGATCAGCGCCATCGTCGCCTCGAAATCCGCGTCGGTTTCGCCGGGATGGCCGACGATGAAATCCGAGGAGAACGCCATATCCGGGCGGATGTCCTTCAGCTTGGCGACGATGCGGCGGAATTCATCGGCCTTGTGCTTGCGGTTCATTGCCCGGAGGATCTTATCCGAGCCCGATTGCACCGGCAGATGCAGGAAGGGCATCAGCTTTGCATTGTCCCGGTGCGCCAGGATCAGCTCATCGGCCATGTCGTTCGGGTGGGAGGTGGTGTAGCGGATGCGCTCCAGCCCTTCGATCTCCGAGAGGGTCTGCATCAGCCGGGTGAGGGACCAGATTTTCCCATCCGGCCCTTCGCCGTGATAGGCATTCACATTCTGCCCGAGCAGCGCCAGCTCCTTCGCCCCCTTGGCCACCATGCGCTTGGCTTCGGCGATGACGCTGACGACGGGCCGCGAGGCTTCCGCCCCGCGCGTATAGGGCACCACGCAGAAGGAGCAGAATTTATCGCAGCCCTCCTGGATGGAGAGGAAGGAGACCACGCCTTGCGGGGCGGCATCATCCGGCAGGAAGTCGAATTTCTGCTCCACCGGGAAATCGGTATCGATCACCGTGCCGGTTTTGCGATGCGCCTGGGCGATCAGCTCCGGCAGCCGGTGATAGGCTTGCGGGCCGACCACCAGATCCACGAACGGGGCGCGCTTGGCCAGCACCTCACCCTCCGCCTGGGCCACGCAGCCGGTGACGGCGATCATCATCTCGCCGTCCTTGGCCTCTTTCATCACCCGCCAGCGGCCGAGCTGGGAGAAGACTTTCTCCTCCGCCCGCTCGCGGATATGGCAGGTATTGAGGATGAGCATGTCCGCCCCTTCCGGCGCGTCCACGCTCTCATAGCCGAGCGGGCGCAGCAGGTCGGTCATCCGCGCGCTGTCATAGACATTCATCTGGCAGCCGTGCGTCACGACATGCAGCTTGCGAGGGGGGCGTTGGGTACTCATGCGCTCAAATCCATCCGGTTCGTCCGGATGGAGAAACGCGGGGTGGGCTTGCAGGTCAAGCGCAAAGCCTGAGAATCCTCCTGAGCATGAGGCTATTCGGCTATGCGAGGGCGCGTCGTGTCAAGAAAATTCGGGTGAAGGTTGGAAGACGTCGTGGCTCAGGCCCGGTGCGGGCGCAGCCCCAGATCGCTGAAAAAGCGCAAAAGATAGCCGTCAGGGTCGGCAATCACGAATTGCCGGTTGCCGGCCTCCTGCTCGTCCTGGCGGTACCATTTATCCTCAAGTGGAATGGGCATCTCCAGCCCGGCGGCAAGAACGGATTGGTAAAGCTGATCCACGTCAGGGATCTCGATCTGTAGATTGATGCCCCGTCCGAAGGGCCGCGCCATCGGCGCATCGGAGAAACGCCGGCCTGAGCCGCCGATTTCCTCCAGCATCAGATGCGCGCCATCGCGGGTGAGATAGGCAAACCCCTCCTCGGGACGGCCATAAAGCAGGGTGAAGCCGAGCGGCCCGAGATAGATGCGCAGCGAGGCGGTGAGGTCGCTGACCTCAAGTTCCGGCACCAGAGCCGGCCAGACAATATCCTCAGCCCCGCCCGCCATCGGTCAGGCCGGTTCGGGGGCTTTAATATCCACCATGAATTCGGCGGTCAGCCGCTCCAGCGCCGCGCTCACCGCCTCGGCGGTAACGCCCTGGGGCAGGCCCAGCCGCACGGTGGCGTGGAACATCTCCGCGCCGGTGAAGGGCGCGCTTTCGATATGGGAGGAGAAATCCTCGATATTCACGCCCAGGCCCCGCAAGGTCTCGGTGACGTCACGCACGATGCCGGGGCGGTCATTGCCGGTGAGGGCGAAGGTGACCTGCTCGGTCGGCGGGGCGGTTTCGGTGCCGGCGAGCACGGTGACGTTCAGCCCCTCGGCTTTCAGCCCGGCGAGGCTGGCTTCCAGCCCGGCCACCTGCTCATCGGCCAGGCGCACCAGCACGATGCCGGCGAACTGCCCGGCCAGATGCGCCAGCCGGCTATCCAGCCAGCTGCCCCCTGCGGCGGCAATGCGCGCCGAGAGGGCGTTGACGAGGCCCGGCCGGTCGGGACCGGCCAGGCTGACAACCAGCGAGGCCACCGGTCAGCGCTGGTTGCGCTGGCCGAAGAGCTGCAGCAGGAACATGAACAGGTTGATGAAGTTCAGGTAGAGCTGCAGGGCGTCATAGACGGAGCGCTTGCCCGCCATCTCCGCGCCATAGGCGCCGCCGAAGCGCAGATAATCGGTCTTGATGCGCTGCGTGTCATAGGCGGTGAGGCCCAGGAAGATGAACACGCCCAGGATCGACACCGCGAAGGCGATGGCCGGGGAATGCAGGAAGATATTCACCAGCGAGGCGACGATGATGCCGATCAGCCCCATGAACATGAAGCTGCCCAGGCTGGTGAGGTCCCGCCCGGTGACATAGCCATAGAGGCTGGTGGCGGCGAACATCGAGGCGGTGATGAAGAACACTTCCGCGATCGAGGTCTGGGTATAGACCATGAAGATATTCACCATCGAGGCGCCCATGGCGGCGCAGAACACCCAGAACAGAGCCTGGGCGCCGGTGGTGGAAAGCTTGTTCACCCCGAAGCTGAGCACCATCACGAACACCAGCGGCGCGAAGATGGCGGCATAGGCGAGGATGGTCGGGTGGATCGCCATGCCGGTGGCGGTTTGCACCGGCTGGTAGAACAGGTTGAGCAGCGAGGTATGAGCGATGGCGAACGCGATCAGCCCGGTCAGCACCAGGCCGGACGCCATCCAGTTATACACGCGCAGCATATAGGCGCGCAGTCCCGCATCCAGCGCGGCGCTGCCGTAGCCGGCATAGCCAGCCTGCACAGTGCGGTAGGATTGATTCGGGTTGAAGGCCATGAGGTTGTTTACTCCTGAAATGTGCCGCCTTGAGGGGCACTTTCTTATGATCAGCCCGATTCACCGGCTTTTCAAGTAAAATGGGGGCGAAAAACGCCCCCATTTTCGCTACGAACTGTAAATCAACCGGCCGTTTTTGGCCGTAGCGTGCGGGTTAGCGCCGCCACCAGCCGGTTTTCTTGGCAGCCGGGGCCTCCGTGGCGCCGACCAGGATCGGCTTCACCACCGGCTCGGCCGCGATTTCCGTGGCCTCCGGCACCGCCGTGACCTCGACCGGCGCGGCCTCGATGGCCTCCACTGGAACAGCGATTTCAGCCGGGGCCGCGTCCTTGGCGCCGTCCTTGGCAGCCGGCTTGCGCTTGCGCGGTGCGCGCTTGGGCTTGGCCGGGGCGGCTTCCAGCTCCGCCACGGCGGCCACCTCCACGGGGGTGGCTTCGATTGCCTCGGCCGGGCGGCTTCGGGCTCCGCCTTGGCGCCGTCCTTGGCAGCGGGCTTGCGCTTGCGCGGGGCGCGCTTGGGCTTGGCCGGGGCCGCATCCGGCGCGGCTTCGGCGGCGAGGATCACCGCCGCTTCCGGCGCTGCCTCGATCGCGGTTTCGGCCAGCTCGGCTTCGGCCGGGCCCATGGCCTCGGCGTCGCGGAAGGCGGCTTCCAGGGCCAGATCCAGCTCGGTTGGCGGTGCATCCTCGGCGCTCTCGTCGCCGGTCTCGGCATCGCCCTCGCTCTCGGCGGCGGCGTCCGTGCCGTTGCCCTGGCCGTTTTCACCACGGCGGCGGCCACGCCGGCGGCGGCGGCGCTTGCGCTCGCCACGCTCGGCCGATGCAGCCTCGGCGGCTTCGGTGGTCTCGGCCTCTTCCAGCTCGGCATCCGCCTCATCGGCTTCCGCCGCGGCGGCTTCCAGCACGCGCTCGATCTTCATCGGGGCCGGGGCCGGGGCGGCGCGGTGTGCGCCCTGGTCCGCTCCAGGCGGAAATTGGTGCCGGTCAGCCGTGCATCCGCCTCGAAGATCACCCGCATCGAATAGCGTTCCTCGATCGCCGAGAGCCGCTCGCGCTTATGGTTGAACAGATAGAAGGCGATTTCCGGCGGCAGATAGACACAGATTTCGGCGGATTTGAACTTGGCACCCTCATCCTCGATGGCGCGCAGAATATGCAGCGCGGCACTCTCCGGGCTGCGCACATGGCCCATGCCGGCGCAATGCGGGCAGGTGATCAGCGAGGCCTCGGTGAGCGACGGGCGCAGCCGCTGGCGCGACATTTCCATCAGCCCGAAATGGCTGATGCTGCCCACCTGGATGCGCGCGCGGTCATGCTTCAACGCGTCCTTGAGCTTGCGCTCGACGGCGGCATTGTTGCGCCGGCTTTCCATGTCGATGAAATCGATCACGATCAGCCCGGCCAGGTCGCGCATGCGCAGCTGCTTGGCGACCTCTTCCGCGGCCTCCATATTGGTGCGCAGGGCGGTGTCCTCGATTGAGCGCTCGCGGGTGGAGCGGCCGGAGTTCACGTCGATGGCGACCAGGGCTTCTGTCTGGTTGATGACGATGTAACCGCCCGAGCGCAGCTGCACCACCGGGTTCAGCATCGCATCCAGCTGCGCCTCGACCTGGTGCTTGGCGAAGAGCGGCTGGCCTTCCTGCCAGAGCTGCACCTTGCGGGCATTGGCTGGCATCAACATGCGCATGAAGTCCCGCGCCGCCTTGAAGCCGTCCACGCCGTCCACCAGAATATCCTCGACATCCTTGGTATAGACATCGCGGATCGCCCGCTTGATCAGGCTGGCTTCCTCATAGATCAGCGCCGGGGCGGAGGATTCCAGCGTCTTGTCGCGGATATCGTCCCAGAGCCGCAGCAGATATTCGCAATCGCGCTTGATCTCGGGCTTCGGCCGGTTGGCGCCGGCGGTGCGCACGATCATGCCCATGCCGGGCGGGATATCCAGCTCCGCCATCGTCTCTTTCAGGCGGCGGCGGTCGGTCTGCGAGGTGATCTTGCGCGACACGCCCCCGCCGGTGGGCGAGTTGGGCATCAGCACCGAGAAGCGGCCGGCCAGCGAGAGATAGGTGGTCAGCGCCGCGCCCTTATTGCCGCGCTCTTCCTTGACCACCTGCACCAGCATGATCTGGCGGCGGTGGATCACGTCCTGGATCTTGTAATTGCGCAGGAAACGCTGGCGCAGACGGCGCTCGCGGGCTTCCGCCGCATCGTCGCCATCGCCGCCGATCTGCTCCGGGGCCGGGCCCTCGGGTTCGATCTGCTCAACGCTGTCGCTCTCACCGGCCTCGGCGGAAATCTCGGCCGGCATCGCCTCTTCGGCGCTGGCATCGGCGGGGGCTTCCGGGTCCGGGGCGATCTCGGCCTCGTCGGCGCCGCTCAGCGCGTCATGCGGCAGCGCGCTGCCCTCTTCCGGGGGCGGCGCGGCGTGGATCTCGATCGGCTTGATCTCAAGCGCCTTGGCGTCGGCGGCGGCCTCGTCCTCCGGCTCGTCCTCGTCCTCGGCGGCGGCTTCGGCCTGGAGGTCCAGCAGCTTCTGCCGGTCGGCGACGGGGATCTGGTAATAATCCGGGTGGATTTCGCCGAAGGCCAGGAAGCCATGGCGGTTGCCGCCATATTCGACGAAGGCGGCCTGCAGGCTCGGCTCGACCCGAATCACCTTGGCGAGGTAGATATTGCCCTTGATCTGCTTGCGGCTGACGGTCTCGACGTCGAAATCGTCGAGGCGGTTACCGTCCAGAACCACCACGCGGGTTTCTTCCGCGTGGCTGGCATCGATCAGCATTTTCTTTGACATTAAGGATAAAACTCCGGCGTGCGCCGAGCGGGGCGGCATGGATCTGCCGGCCCTGCGCGCTGGGCGCGAAATAGGGATGAAAGGAGGACGTGTAAAAACCAGAGGACACAACGCCGAACCGGGCTAAAGCCTTGAAGGAAAAAGGGGTCTCGGTCGTCAGAGCGGTCATCGGTTCCATAAACTCGCCGGCGCGTTGGCACCGGATTGCGACATTTTTTATTCTGGATGCGACGCTGGCGGCCAACCGGTCAGGGCCAAACGCCGCGCCGCACACATCCTGTAATCGTAGATGACCCAAAAAACCCGCCCCTGCAAGGGGTAGGGTTTGCCGCCGGGGTTGTCGGCCCCGGGCTTTGCCGCCAGACTTGCCATGGCTGCCGAAGGGAGGCGAGGTGGGGAAGATCGGTTGTGTGGCGATCGTGAAGAACGAGGCGCGCCATATCGCGGAGTGGCTGGCCTGGCAGTTCATCATCGGGTTTGACACTGTCATCCTGCTCGATAACGGCTCCACGGACGCCACCATCGCTATCGCCCAGGATTTTGCGCTGGGGCGCGACGTGCGGGTGGTGGCATGGTCCAGCACCGCCCCGGATTATCAGATGCGCGGCTATGAACATATCGCTCGCGCGATGGCGGAAGAGTTCGAATGGCTGGGTTTTTTCGACGCGGATGAGTTCCTGCGGCTGGATGACGGGCTGACGCTGAAAGGGCTGCTGGCGGCGCGGCCGGAGGCGGCGGTGGCGCTGCCCTGGGCGATTTTCGGCTCCAACGGGCATGATGAGTTTCCCGACGGGTTGCTGGTGGAGCGCTTTACCCGCCGGGCGGCGCTGGGGTTTGGCCCCAACCATCATGTGAAATCGATCATCCGCCCGGCACAGATGGAAAACTGCCTCAACCCGCACGCCTTCGCGATGCGGGGCGAGTATGTCGATCTGCTCGGGCGGCCGATTATCTGGGGCGGCGGGCCGGGGGTGCTGGCGGCCACGCCGGACCATCAGGGCGGCAGCCTCAACCATTATTTCGTCCGCTCCCGCGCCCATTGGCGCGAGAAGATGGCGCGCGGCTATCACGACCTCACCCGCCCGGAGGGCGAGTTCGAGGCGTATGACCGCAACGAGGTGCCCGATGAGCGGCTGGCGGCGCGGGCGGGCGAATTACGGGCGATGATGCCAAAGCCGGCGAAGCCACAAACGTTGCAGGCCCCGCCCGCGAGCGCCTATCGTTACCGCTTTGCCATTGCCGCCTGCGCCCGCTGGGAGACGCCTTACATCTCTGAATGGCTGACCTATCACCGTGCCATCGGCTTCGAGCACGTGTTCCTGTACTGCAATGACGATGAGCCGAGCGAGCTTTATGAAGAGATCCTGCCCTTCGTGCAGGGGCCGGCCCCGTTCGTAAGCTTCCGGTTTTTCCCTGAACAGGGAATGCACCGGAAGATGATGATGCATTTCGCCCGGCATGATAGCGGTGCCGCGCAATGGGTCAGTTTCCTCGATCTCGACGAGTTCATCAGCCTTCCGCCGGGCGAGGATCTGCCGGGCTTCCTCTCCCGGTTTGAGGAGCGCACTGATTGTTTGATGTTCAACTGGCTGCTTTTTGGCCCCAATGGCCAGACGACGCCGCCAAAGAGCGTGCTGCGCAGCCTCACCCGGCATCAGCCGCACCTGCACCCTTTTACCAAAATGCTGTTCCGCTCCTGCATTCTGGATCGTCCGGAATTATTCGAAACCATCGCTGACAATGGGTTTGTGCATCAGCTCTCGGATTGCGTGAATGTCGATATCCGGCCACTCAACGTATTGGGCGAGGATATGCGGCAATATTACCGGGATTTCCCCAATGCGGCGAACGCTTGGCTGCAACAGGATGGACGTGCCGAACGGATCATGCAGTCGGGCGCGATGATCCACCATTACGCGATCCGGACCGAGGATGCGTTTCGCCAGCGTGTCGCGCGCGGGTTGCGGGGAGATTTTCACGGCGAGCGGATCTGGGGCGAAATCGCGGATAAGCCCGACGAACTACAGGCCTTCCTGTCGCATATCAACGCCGTGGAGGAGCGCCGCTTGGCGCTGTTCTGGGAGCGGCTGGTCGCGCATGGCTGGGATAATATCGCCGAACTCGGCCCGGCAGTTGAGATGTTCGTGGCGATGCCGGATCACGAGCGGATCCGGCAGGCATTGGCGTCGGCGCGGGTGGTCATCGTCGAACCCGGCGTGCGCGCCTATTATGCCCTCACCGAACAATTCGCCGCCGAGATCGCCGAAGGCCGGCTGGTGGTGGAGAATTTTGCTCCGGCGGCGCGCGGCGGGGAGATTGCGATGCTCACCCCGGGCGGTGGCGGGCGGGCTTATCCCGTGGCGACGATCAGCTGGGATGAGCTGGTGGCCAAGCATGGCATGCCGACAAAGGTTTATCTTGGTGCCGAGCTGCCGGGATTTGGTCCGGCGCCGCGCTGAACGCGCCAAAATTGGTCAGGCCGGTATGGCCTTGCACCCGGCCGGGTCTTTGCGGCACAGTTTCACCGGGAAGGTGCAAAGAACAATGAAAGCAAGGAGTTGGTAATGCCGGACGCCAGAACATCCATTTCGGGCCTGTCAGTCGCCACGGTTCTGTATGATTTTGTGAATCAGGAGGCGCTGCCGGGTACGGGGCTGGAGCAGGAGGCCTTCTGGGCCGGGTTCGCCAAATTGCTGAAGCATTTCGCCACCACCAACGCGGTGCTGCTGGGCAAGCGCGACGAGATTCAGAAAAAGCTGGATGGCTGGTACCGCGCCCAAAAGGGCAAGCCGCACGACCAAGCCGCCTATGAGGCCTATCTGCGCGAGATCGGCTATCTGCTGCCCGAACCCGCCGCGTTTTCGGTGGAAACCTCGAAGGTGGATGACGAGATCGCGGTGATCGCCGGGCCGCAGCTGGTGGTGCCGGTCTCCAACGCCCGCTACGCGCTCAACGCCGCCAATGCCCGCTGGGGCAGCCTGTATGATGCGCTCTACGGCACCGATGCGCTGCCGGAGAGTGATGGCGCCACCCGCGGTAAGGGTTTCAACCCGGTGCGCGCGGATGCGGTGATCGCCCGTGCCCGCGCCTTCCTGGACGCGGCCTTCCCGCTGGAAGAGGGCAGCCATGCCGATGCGCTGGGCTACAAGGTTGAAGCGGGCAGGCTGGTGGTGCTGCTGCCCTCCGGCGATGTGGGCCTGAAAGACCCCGCCCAGTTCGCCGGCTATAATGGCGATGCCGCCTCCCCAGCGCGGTGCTGCTGAAGAATCATCATCTGCACGCCGAAATCGTCATCGACGCGACCCACACGATCGGCAAGAACGACACCGCCCATATCGCCGACATCATCCTGGAATCCGCGATCAGCACGATCATGGATGCCGAGGACAGCGTGGCGGCGGTGGATGCCGAGGACAAGGTGCTGGTCTATCGCAACTGGCTGGGGCTGATGCAGGGCACGCTCTCCGCCCCGGTGGAGAAGGGCGGCAAGGTTTTCGAGCGCAAGCTCAATCCGGACCGCACCTACACCGCGCCGGACGGCTCGACACTGAGCCTGCATGGCCGCTCGCTGCTGCTGGTGCGCAATGTCGGCCACCATATGCTGACGGACATGATCACCATCGATGGGCAGGAAGTGCCGGAGACGGTGATGGACGCCGTCATCACCTCGCTGATCGCCAAGCATGACCTCGCGGCGAAGCGCAATTCCCGTCAGGGTTCGGTCTATATCGTGAAGCCGAAAATGCACGGGCCGGAGGAGGCGGCGAATGCCAATGCGCTGTTCGGCGCGGTGGAGGAGCTGCTGCACATCCCCGCCAACACGCTGAAAATGGGCATCATGGATGAGGAGCGCCGGACCAGCGCCAATCTGAAAGCCTGCATCGCGGCGGCGAAGCATCGTGTGGTGTTCATCAATACCGGCTTCCTGGACCGCACCGGCGATGAGATCCACACCTCGATGGAGGCCGGCCCCTTCCTGCGCAAGAACGACATCAAGGCGCAGCCCTGGATCAAGTCCTACGAGGACCGGAACGTGGATTTCGGGCTGGAATGCGGGCTGCAGGGCAAGGCGCAGATCGGCAAGGGCATGTGGGCGGCACCTGACCAGATGGCGGCGATGCTGGAGCAGAAGATCGCGCATCCGAAAGCCGGCGCCAACACCGCCTGGGTGCCATCCCCTACCGCCGCCACGCTGCACGCCATGCATTACCACGACGTGGACGTGCTGGCCCGGCAGAACGAGCTGAAGAGCCGGCCGGCCGCGAAGCTCTCGGACCTGCTGACGGTGCCGCTGGCCCATGGCGTGAACTGGAGCCCCGAGGAGATCCAGCAGGAGCTGGATAATAATGCGCAAGGGCTGCTGGGCTATGTGGTACGCTGGATCGACCAGGGGTCGGCTGTTCCAAGGTGCCGGACATTCATGATGTCGGGCTGATGGAAGACCGCGCGACGCTGCGGATTTCCTCCCAGCATATCGCCAACTGGCTGCATCACGGCATCGTCTCCAAGGAGCAGGTGATGGAGACGCTGAAGCGCATGGCGCTGGTGGTGGATAAGCAGAATGCCGGCGATGCGGCCTATAAGCCGATGGCGCCTGGCTATGACGGCCCGGCCTTCAAGGCGGCGCTGGATCTGGTGTTCGAGGGGCTGAGCCAGCCCAACGGCTATACCGAGTTCATCCTGACCCGCCGCCGCCGCGAGGCGAAAGCGGCGTAACACGACGCGACCGATGACGGGCGGTCCTCAGGTCAGCCCGTTTACAATGACTGAGAGCATCAAGCTTTTAGCTTAATGCTCTCAGTTTTGTTTTAACGAGCAATTCAAGCGTTTATCTTGGCGCTGGCGCGTCAACCTAAACACATATTGTTCTAGCGGTTGAGTTCCGCCAGCGCCTGCGCGTGCAGCGCCGCATTGGCGCTGGCCAGCACTGAGCCGTCGCAGCCCAGCTTCAACGGCGCTCCGGCCCAATCCGTCACCACCCCGCCGGCGGCTTCGATCACCGGACCCAACGCCGCCCAATCCCAGGGTTTGAGGTCGTGCTCGGCGATCACGTCGATCTGCCCCAGCGCCAGCAGCCCGTAGGAATAGGCGTCCCCGCCCCAATAGATCCGCTTGGCGGCATGGCGCAGCTGGTTGAAGCGGCGCACCGCATTGTCCCCGGCGCCGGCGATCATCTCCGGCGAGGTGGCGGAAAGCTCGGCCTGCGCCAGGCTCACCGTCTGGCGGGTGCCGGGCACACCGCCGAGCGCGCTGGAGAACCCGGCCGGCACACCGCGCCCGCCCCACCAGCGCTCACGGGTGATCGGCTGGTCGATGAAACCCAGCACCGGCACCCCGTCCTCCAGCAGGCCCAGCAAGGTGGTGAAGCTGGTGCGCCCGGTGATGAAGGCGCGGGTGCCGTCGATCGGGTCGGTCACCCACACATATTTGGCCTGCGGTTATGCGCCGGAAACTCCTCGCCGATGATGCCGAAATCCGGCGTCGCTTCGGCCAGGGCGGCGCGCAGCACCTGCTCGGCCTTGCGGTCCGCGGCGGTGACGGGGCTTTCGTCGGATTTATCGTCGGCGCTCAGACCAATGCGGAAATAAGGGCGAATCACCGCCCGCTGGCATCGAGCGCCGCATTGGCAATCGCAATCAGCTCCTGCATGGATCAGGGCAGCTTGGCCGGGCTGGCCGCGTTCTGGTTCAGATAGGCAATCATATCCGCTCGCATCTGGTCGTTCTTGATGCCGGGATAGGCCATATGCGTGCCGGGTGCAAAGCTCATCGGGGCTTTCAGCCAGTCATCTAGCATGGCGGGCGTCCAGGGCTTGCCGGCATGGGGTTTCACCGCGTCCGAATAGGCAAAGCCCGGTGCGGAGAACGCCTTGGCGCCGACGATGCCGTACAGATCCGGCCCCACCCCGTTCGGCCCGCCGCTGGCGATGGCATGGCAGGCGGCGCATTGCTGGGCGAAGAGGGCCTTGCCCTTGGCCGGGTCCGCCTTGGCCAGCAGGCTGTTCAGATCCTCAGCCGGGGCAGAAGGCGTGGCGGCGGGGGTGGCGGCGGCCGGCGCGGCGGCGGCGCTGGCGGCTTTGATCTCAGCGGCGCTGGGCAGCGCCACCGGCTGCGCGGCCAGGGTGCGCAGATAAGCGATCACGTCCGCCCGCGTCTGGGTGCTGTGGATGCCGCTATAGGACATGCCGGTGCCGGGCGCGAAATCGTTCGGCGCGTACAGCCACTGGTTCATCTTGTCATAATCCCAGTCGCCCTTGGCCTTGCTCTTGACGGCGGCGGAATAGGTGAAGCCGGCATGGGCGAACATCGGCCCGCCGAGCACGCCATAAAGATTCGGCCCCACCCCATTGGCCCCGCCCGCTGTCAGCGTATGGCAGGCGGCGCATTGCTGGGCGACGAAAGCCTGGCCCTTGGCCACATCCGCGCTGGCCAACAGCGGCAGCACGCTCTCCGGCCCGCTGGGCGCTGGCGCGGTGGCCGGGGCGGCGCTGGGCAGGGCGGCCACCTGCAACGCCGCATGCTCTGGCGCCTCATCCGGGATGAGGACATGGGCGATCCGGTTCGCCCCCCACAGCACCAGCCCGGCGGTCAGCACGCCGGCGGCGATTTTATTGAAAAACAAACCATCCTTGCCCGAATTCTGCATGGTTTTCCCCAGGTTCGTGTTTTGGACTTCTAGTCTGGACGTTGTTGCCCCAGCACTCCCTGTCGCTTTGCCGTGGCGTATTGCCCTTAGGCGTAGAGGGAATTAGGCAGGGCGGCAAGCAGACAAGAGGGCCAGGCTTTTGAATCCCATCGTTTTGATCCCCGCGCGTTTCGGCTCCACCCGCCTGCCGGGCAAGGTGCTGGCCGATATCGGCGGCAAACCGATGATCGCGCATGTGCTGGACCGCGCGCTGAGCGCCGGGCTCGGCCCTGTCGCGGTGGCCTGCTGTGAGGCGCAAGTGGCTGAAGCGGTTGAGAAAGCCGGGGCATCGCGGTGATGACGGACCCGGATCTGCCCTCCGGCTCGGACCGTATCTGGGCGGCGCTGCGCCGCCTCGACCCGGCGGGCGCGCATGATGTCATCGTCAATCTGCAAGGCGATCTGCCTTCGATCGACCCGTCCTATCTTGCAACAGTGGTGAAGCCGCTGGCCCAGGGGTTCGATATCGGCACGCTGGTCGCGCCGATCACCACCGAGGCCGAGCGCGATGCGCCCTCCGTGGTCAAATGTGCCTGCGCCTTTCCGGGGATACCGAGGTCAGCCCGGCTTTGTATTTCTCCCGCCATCTGATCCCCTCCGGCGAGGGGCCGCATTGGCATCATATCGGCATCTACGCCTATCGCCGCGCCGCCCTTGAGCGCTTCGTCGCACTGCCGCCCTCGCCGCTGGAGCTGCGCGAGAAGCTGGAGCAGCTGCGGGCGCTGGAAGCGGGCTTGCGCATCGGCGCCGCGCGCGTGGCGCAGGCGCCGTTCGGCGTCGATACTCCAGAAGATCTAGACCGCGCCAGGGAGGCGCTTTGCCAATGAGCCTGATCGCCTTCCAGGGCATGCCTGGCGCCTATTCGGACCTCGCTTGCCGTACCGCTTTTCCGGGGGCCGCCACCCTGCCGTGTGAGAGTTTCCAGGCGGCGATGGCGGCGGTGCGCGAGGGCCGGGCGGATCTCGCCATGCTGCCGCCGGAGAACTCCATCGTCGGCCGGGTGGGGGACATGCACGCGTTGCTGCCCGATTCCGGCCTCTCGATCATCGGCGAGACGTTTTTGCGCGTCGAGCATTGCCTGCTGGCGCCGAAGGGTACGCGGATTTCCGACATCAAGCGCATCCATTCGCATCCGGTGGCTTTGGGCCAGGTGAAGCGGCTGATCGCCGAGCTGGGCGCGACCGCCGTGGTGGAATATGACACCGCCGGGGCGGCGGAGATCATCGCCAAACTCGACAGCAAGGCGGATGCCGCGATCGCTTCCTCGCTGGCGGGCGAGATGTACGGGCTGGAGATTCTGCGCCGTAATGTCGAGGACGAGGCGCATAACACCACCCGCTTCTACATCATGGCCCGCGAACCGCTGCCGGTGGAGCCGGAAACGCCGGGGCTGATGACGACCTTCGTGTTCAATGTCCGCAACGTGCCGGCCGCACTTTACAAGGCGCTGGGCGGGTTCGCGACCAATGGTGTGAACATGACGCGGCTGGAGAGCTACATGGTGAATGGCAGCTTCACCGCCACCCAGTTCCTGGCCGAGGTGGAAGGGCACCCGGCGCAGAGCGGGCTGAAACATGCCTTCGAGGAGCTGGGTTTTTTCTGCACGGACTTCAAAGTCCTGGGCACGTATAAGATGGACCCGTACCGCCTCGCGCACGGATGAAACAAAGAACCCGGCCTATGGCCGGGTTTTTTCGTGACAAGGCGTTGATGGCGTCCCGATGACGGAGCGGCGCAGCCGCGCAGTCTGAATCGGGCCGCCGCTTTCTTCAAGTATTCATCGCCTCGAAGAAATCGTTGTTGCTCTTCGAGTATTTCAGCTTGTCGAGCAGGAACTCCATCGCGTCCGTCGTCCCCATCGGGTTCAGAATGCGGCGCAGCACCCACATCTTCGACAGCACCGCCTTCTCCACCAGCAGCTCTTCCTTACGCGTGCCGGACTTGGTGATGTCGATCGCTGGGAAGGTGCGCTTGTCGGAGAGCTTGCGGTCCAGGATCAGCTCGGCATTGCCGGTGCCCTTGAACTCTTCAAAAATCACCTCGTCCATGCGCGAGCCGGTATCGATCAAGGCGGTGGCGATGATGGTCAGCGAGCCGCCTTCCTCGATATTACGCGCCGCACCGAAGAAGCGCTTCGGGCGCTGCAGGGCGTTCGCATCCACACCGCCGGTCAGCACCTTGCCGGATGAGGGCACCACGGTGTTGTAGGCGCGCGCCAGGCGGGTGATGGAATCCAGCAGGATCACCACGTCGCGCTTATGCTCGACCAAGCGCTTGGCCTTCTCCAGCACCATCTCGGTCACCTGCACGTGGCGCGAGGCCGGCTCGTCGAAGGTGGAGGCCACCACCTCGCCGCGCACGGAGCGCGCCATGTCCGTCACTTCCTCCGGCCGCTCATCGATGAGCAGCACGATCAGGAACACTTCCGGATGGTTGGCGGTGATCGAGGCGGCGATGTTCTGCAGCATCACGGTCTTGCCCGTGCGCGGCGGGGCGACCACCAGGGCGCGCTGGCCCTTGCCGATCGGCGCCACCAGGTCGATCACCCGGCCGGTGACTTCCTTCTGCTGGCCCTTCACGGTCGGCTCCGGCGCTTCCACTTCCATGCGCAGGCGCGAGGTCGGGTAGAGCGGGTGAGATTGTCGAAATTGATGCGGTGCTTCACCGCCTCCGGCGACTCGAAATTGATCTTTTCGACATTTACCAGGGAGAAATAACGCTCGCCTTCCTTGGGGCGCGGATCTCGCCATCCACCGTGTCGCCGGTGCGCAGGCCATAGCGGCGCACCTGCTGCGGGGAGACGTAGATATCGTCCGGGCCGGGGAGGAAGTTGGCCTCGGGGTTGCGCAGGAAGCCGAACCCGTCGGGCAGGATTTCCAGCGTGCCATCACCGTGAATCGCCTGCTCGTTCTCGGCATGGGCTTTCAGGATGGCGAACATGATCTCCTGCTTGCGCAGGGAGGAGGCGTTTTCGACCTCCAGCTCCTCAGCCAGGGCCAGGAGGTCGGTCGGGGATTTTGCCTTTAATTCGGCGAGATGCATGGGGAACCAGAGATCCAGTGACAGGAAACGCTGCGGCGGAAGGCCGCAGCTTTATGGTCAAAATGAGATTTACATGCGGCCGAGGACCGGCGCAGGGACGTGGACGTCCTGACGCTGTAATGGGGATTCGCACGCCCGCCGTCAAGACGGGCGTGGAAATTAGCGTTTTTCCAGTGCCTCGCGGGCTGCCGTCGCCAGCACGTCGGCGCGCTCATTCATCGCATTGCCCGAATGGCCGCGCACCCAGAGCCATTCGATGCTGTGCGGCTTCGCCGCCTCCAGGATCAGCTTCCAGAGATCCATGTTCTTCACCGGATCGCCGGTGGAGGAGCGCCAGTTCTTGCGCACCCAGCCCTGATGCCAGCGTGTGATGCCGTTTTTCAGATATTCGGAATCGGTGTGCAGCTTCACCGTGCAGGGGCGCTTGAGCGCGCTCAGCGCCTCTGCGGCCGCCGTCAGCTCCATGCGGTTATTGGTGGTGTCCGCATCCCCGCCGGAGAGCTCCTTCACCACCTCGCCGAATTTCAGGATCGCCGCCCAGCCGCCCGGGCCCGGATTGGGCTTGCAGCCGCCATCGGTCCAGATTTCAACGATCCGTGCCTCGTCCTCAGAGCCCATAGGCGCCCGCCCCCGAGACCGCGAAATGGAAGCGCAGCCGCCGGTAATAATCCAGCGGGTCTTTCGGCGTCACCAAGGCCGCCGGGGCGCGGTTCAGCCAGTCATAGAGCCGGGTGAGCAGGAAACGGATCGCCCCGCCGCGTGCGAGCACCGGCAGCGCTTCGATCTCCGCCTGGGAAAGCGGGCGCACCGACTGATAACCCCGCAGCAAGGCCCGCGAGCGGGTCACGTTCAGCTCGCCCGGCGTCTCGAAGCACCAGGCGTTCAGGCAGATCGCGATGTCGTAAGCGAGGATGTCCGTGCAGGCGAAGTAGAAATCGATCAGCCCGGAAATTTCGCCATTGAGGAAGAACACGTTGTCGGGGAAGAGATCGGCATGGATCTGCCCGGTGGGCAAACCCTGCGGCCATTCGGCCTGGATGCGCCCCAGCCAGCCTTGCAGCTCCGCCCCCAGCCCGCCCAGTACGCTATCGGCCTGGGGCAGGCTTTTCTCCAGCAGCGGCCCCCAGGCCTCCGGGCCCAGCCCGTTGCGCCGGGTCATGCCAAAGCCCTCGCCGGCCAGATGCAGCCGGGCCAGCGCCGCACCCAGCGGGGCGCAATGCTCCAGGCGGATCTGGCGCGGCCAGACCCGGGCAGGAAGGTGGTGATGGCGGCCATCTTGCCTGCCAGCTCCTGCAAATTGCGCCCATCGCGCCCGCGCACCGGCAGCGGGCAGGAGAGGCCGCGCTCGCGCAGATGCTCCATCAGCCCGAGGAAATAGGGCAGATCCTCCTTGTTCACCCGTTTTTCGTAGAGGGTGAGGATGAAATCCCCGGCGCTGGTCTTCAGCGCGTAATTGCTGTTCTCCACCCCTTCGGCAATGCCACGGAAGGCGGTGAGGGTGCCGATGTCATAAAGTGTGAGAAACGCGCTCAGCGCCTCGTCGGTGACTTCCGTGTAAACTGCCATGCCGCGCTAGATGACCGGGGATAAAAATTCTGGCAAGGGAGGGCCATGAAAGATTTCCGGTCCGTCCTCGCGCCCGCCGCGGCGCTGCTCTCCTTGCTGGCCCTCGCCGCGTGCGGCGGTGGCGGCGACAAGCACCCCGACACCGCCGCGGCCGACGCCACCCCGGCCGACGGCGCCGCCCCGGACCCGACCAAATTCTGCCCGCAAGTGGCGGTGCTGCAGCAGGCCCAGACCGTGACCCTGTTCGAGCCCGGCCGCAGCGATGTGGCGGGGCAGATCTCGACCGGGCGGATCACCGGCGTCTCCGGCGCCTGCACCACCATGACCAAGAAGCGGCAGAAGCTGCTGCAGGTGAAATTCACCGCCAGCTTCCTTACCGATAACGGCCCGGCCAATCACGGCCAGCCGGTGAGCCTGCCTTGGTTCGTGGCGATCACCCAGGGCGATCAGATCATCCAGAAGCAGGACTACACCGCCACGCTCAAATTCGACGGCAATATGAGCACCACGGCGCTGACCAGCAAACCGATCAAGATCGTGCTGCCGCAGGATGAGCAGAGTGCGGATGTCGAAATCCTGGTCGGGTTCGAGATGACGCCGGAGCAGCTCGCCTACGCAAAGGCGCATCCGAGCGCGATGCCCTGAACCGGCCTTTTCAGGGCCGGATGTCGGACATCCCGGCCCCAGAGCCTCAAGCTTTTAGCTTGAGGCTCTGGATTTTGTTTTGGTGAGCAATTTCATGTGTTTATCTTGATTCTGGCGCGTCAACCTAAACACAGATTGCTCTGAAAATTTTTACAAAGCGTATCAGAGCCCGGCCAGGACGCGCTCCAGCGTTTCCAGGAAGCGCGTTGCATCCGCCCCGTTGAAGGGCAGCGGCGGGCGGATTTTCAGCACATTCCCCTGCGGACCCTCGGTGCCGATCAGCACCTGGGCGCGGCGCATCGCATTGGCGATGCGTTTGGCCAAAGCGCGGGAGGGTTGGCCGGCCTCAAAAATCTCCACCCCGGTCATCAGCCCGGCGCCGCGCACATCCGCCAGCAGCGGGAAGCGCCCCTGCAGGCTGGCGATCCCGGCCCGCAGCGCAGTGCCGGTGCGCTGGGCGTTGCCCTGCAAATCCTCCTCCTGCAGCACGTTCAGCGTCGCCAACGCCGCCGCCGCCGAGACCGGGTTGCCGCCGAAGGTGGAGAAGAACTCGATCTTGCGCTGGAAAATCTCCAGAATCTCAGGCCGCGTCACCACCGCGCCGGTGGGGTGGCCATTGGCCATCGGCTTGCCCAGCGTGACCATGTCCGGCACCACGCCATGGCGGGCGAAGCCCCAGAAGGCCTCGCCCATCCGTCCGAAGCCGGACTGCACCTCATCGCCCACCACCAGCCCGCCGGCTTCGCGCACCTTGGCGGCGATGGCGGCAAAATAGCCTGCCGGCGCGGCGGTGATGCCATGGGCGGTGAAGGCGCTGTCCACCAGCAGCATCGCCACCCCCAGCCCTTTTGCCTGCAGCGCCGCAATCGCCCGGTCCGCGTCCGCCGCGTAAGGCGCGGCCTCGGTGAAGCGGCCCCGGAACGGGTCCGGCACTTCCAGCACCTCGATATAGGGTTCCAGCGGCTGCGCCTGCGGGCCGTGATAGGGCGAGAGCGCGGCGGAGATTTCGGTGATGCCGTGATAGGCCCCGGAGATGACGATGGCGCCGCTCTTGCCCGTCACCGCCTTGGCGATGCGATAGGCGGTGTCATTCGCCTCGGAACCGGAATTGACGAACAGCACCTGGCTCAGCCCGTCCGGCAGGGTCGCGGTCAGGCGCTCGGCATAGGCCACCACCGTCTCGTGCAGGTAGCGCGTGTTGGTGCACATCCAATGCATCTGCCGTGAGATCGCGTCTGCGACGCGGACATTGCCATGGCCGACGGAGGGGACGTTGTTATAGGCGTCCAGATAATCCGTGCCGTCCGGGGCGAAGAGATGCGCGCCCTGGCCATACACCAGATGCACCGGCTCCTCGTAAGACAGCTCCAGCCCCTTGCCCAGCACCGCGAAGCGGCGCGCGGTCAGGCCCGCACTGGGCCGGCTGGCGCAGGCGGCGCGGAAGCGCGCCACCACCCGCTCCTTGCCCGCCGCCAGAAATGCCTGGATGGCGGCGATGCCGATGCCGGCCAAAGCCGCCAGCTTCTCCGCCCCCTCCGGATCGTTCTGCTTGCGCCAGGCCATGATGGTCGCGGCCAGCGCGTGGCGGGCGATGATCGCCTCGAACAGCGCCCCGAACTCCTCGGGCTGCAACGGGTTCACCGCGTCATAGCCGGCGACGATCTCGGTGGCGTAGGCGATCGGATCCAGGCTGGTGCCGACGGTTTCGGCGGCGGTGACGGCGATATCGAAGATCAGCGGCGCATGGATCATGTCGCCGAAATCCAACATGCCGGTCAGGCGGGTGGCGTCCGCATCCACCAGCATGTTGCCGGGGTGCAGATCGTTATGCACGGGCTGGTGGCGCAGCCGGTCCAGATGCGGGCGGAAGGCCAGGAAGCGCTCCAGCACGGCCTCGACCAGAGCGCGGTCCTGCGCCGGTTCGATCAACGCCGCCGAGGGGCGGAGGATTTCGATGGCGCGCAGATCCCAGACGATCTTCTGCCCCATGCCGGGGTGGAAGACATTGGCCAGCGCGCGGTCCAGCCGGGCGAGCTGGGCGCCGACGTCGCGCAGCAGGGCAGGGGGGGCTCGACATCATCCATCACCCGGCCCGGCTGGAAATCCAGGGCGCGGACCATATGCGGGGTGTCGGCGGCATCCTTGACGAAGGCGTAGGCGTCCCCCGCCAAAGTGCGGCGCACGCGCGGCACCGGCAGAGACGGGTCCATGGCCTGGATGTGGTCGAGCACGATTGTCTGGAAGTCCACGGCACTTTCCAGCTCGGTCGGGCTGAGGATTTTCAGGATGATCCCCGGCCCTTGTGCCGGGGTGATGCGGAAATTCTGGTCGCGCTCGCCATAGAGCGGCTTGGCGGGGCCGTCGATGCCGAAGATGTCGCGGGCAAAGGCGGCGGCCGCCTCGGCGCTGAAGCAAGGCGGGCTGGTTTCCAGGGCGAGCAGGGATTTCGGGTCGGTCATGGCCCGCAAATAGGCAAAGCCGATCGCCGCGCGCCAGACTTTAAAACACAAAGGCCGCCCTCAACGGGCGGCCCGTTGCAAAAGTTTTTGGGGTGTGGGGTGTTTTTTCAAAACCACCCCACGTCTTTCAGCCGCCCTGCGCCACGAATTTCTCCAGCCAGTGAATCGTATATTCACCCGACTGGAACTCCTCATTCTCCAGAATCCGCTGATGCAGCGGGATCGTCGTCTTGATCCCGGTGATGACGAATTCCGTCAGCGCCCGGCGCATCCGCGCGATCGCCTCGTCGCGGGTGCGGCCATAGGTGATCAGCTTGGCGATCAGGCTGTCATAATGCGGCGGCACGCGGTAGCCGGCATAGAGCGCGCTATCCACCCGCACGCCCAGCCCGCCCGGCGCATGGAACACCTCCACCTTGCCCGGCGAGGGGGTGAAGGTCTCGGGATCCTCGGCGGTGATGCGGCATTCGATGGCATGGCCCTCGAAGCGAATATCCGCCTGGGTGTAGCCCAGCTTCTCGCCGGCAGCGATGCGGATCTGCTCGCGCACCAGATCGATGCCGGAAATCGCCTCGGAGACCGGATGCTCCACCTGCAGGCGGGTATTCATCTCGATGAAGGCGAACTGCCCGTCCTGGTAAAGGAACTCCAGCGTGCCGGCATTGCGGTAGCCGAATTTCTTCAGCGCGTCGGTCGCGGTCTTGCCCAGCGCATCGCGCGCCTGCGCGGTGATGACCGGCGAGCCCGCCTCTTCCAGCACCTTCTGGTGGCGGCGCTGCAACGAGCAGTCGCGCTCGCCGATATGTACCACTTCGCCGTAATTATCTGCCAGGATCTGCAGCTCGATATGGCGCGGCTTATCGAGATATTTCTCCATATAGACCGCATTATTGCCGAAGGCGGCCAGGGCTTCGGCGCGGGCCTCGCGCCAGGCGGCGTCCAGCTCGTCCTTGGATTTCGCCACTTTCATGCCGCGCCCGCCACCGCCGGCGGCGGCCTTGATCAGCACCGGATACATGATCCGGTCCGCGACCTCATGCGCCTCCTCCAGCGAGGACAGCTCACCCGGCGAGCCGGGCACCAGCGGCACGCCCAAAGCGGCCATGGTGGTCTTGGCGGTGATCTTGTCGCCCATCATGCGGATATGCTCGGCGGTCGGGCCGATGAAGACCAGCCCGTGCGCCTCCACCATCTCGGCGAATTTGGCGTTCTCGGAGAGGAAGCCGTAGCCAGGATGGATCGCCTCCGCCCCGGTGATGAGGGCGGCGGAAATGATCGCTGGCATGTTGAGATAGGAATCGCGCCCCAAAGGCGGGCCGATGCAGACGCTCTCATCGGCGAGGCGCACATGCATGGCGTCCGTATCCGCGGTGGAATGCACCGCGACGGAGGCAATGCCCATCTCGCGGCAGGCGCGCAGCACCCGCAGCGCGATCTCGCCGCGATTGGCGATCAGGATCTTTTTGAACATCGGGCTGCCGGTCCGTTATTCGATGATCAGCAGGGGCTCGTCATATTCGACGGGCGCGCCGCTGGTCACCAGCACCTGCTTCACCACACCGGCGCGCGGCGCCTTGATCTGGTTGAAGGTCTTCATCGCCTCGATCAGCAGCAGCGTGGCCCGGCCTCGACCTGCTGGCCGACGGAGACATAAGGTGCCGCGCCGGGTTCGGCGGAGAGATAGGCGACACCCACCATCGGGCTCTTCACCGCGCCGGGATGCTTGGCCGGCTCGGCGGCGGCAGGGGCGGCGGCCGGGGCAGCCGCAACCGGCGCGGTGGCGGGGGCGGCGGCCATCGCCATCGGGGCGGCGGCGGTCATCGTCACCGGCGCCGGCTTGGCGGCCAGGCGAACCTTGCGGTCCCCCTCTTCCAGCTCGATCTCGGTCAGACCGGTGTCTTTGAGCAGCGCCGCCAGCTCGGCGAGCGCCTTGGGGTCGAAAGAAAGGCTCATTGTTCGTCTTCTTCCAGAATTTCAGAGAGGGCCAACAGAGCGAGCCTATAGCCGGCAAAGCCGAGCCCGCAAATCACGCCGGTGGCGGCGTGGGAGACATAGGAATGGTGCCGGAAGGCTTCGCGCTGGTGGATATTGGAGAGATGCACCTCGATGATCGGGATATCGAGGCTCTTCAGCGCATCCATCAGCGCCACCGAGGTATGGGAATAGCCGGCGGGTTGATGATGAGCCCGGCGGCGCTATGGCGCGCCTCCTGCACCCAGGTGATCAGCTCACCCTCATGGTTGCTTTGCCGGAAATCGATGGCGAGTCCGGCCCCTTCCGCCACCTCGGCGCAGAGTGTTTCCAGATCGTCCAGCGTGCCGTGACCGTAAATGTCCGGTTCCCGGGTGCCGAGGAGATTCAGGTTCGGTCCGTTCAGGACCAGAATGAGGGGTGCTGCCATGGTGCCGCTTGCGGTAGCATAGTGCCTCCGCGCCGCCAAATTTTTGCGGGGGTTGTTTCCATCCTTGTGGATCAATGGCTTGATTTATCAATGATTTACTGTGGCCCCGCGCGAGGCTTGCGGACGCCATGCCGGCAGCGCGCATCGCCTTGCCTTGCCTGCGCAAGGTGCCGGGCCGATAATAAGCGCCATGAGCCAAACCATTGAACAGATCACGCTCAGCGTGAACGGCGAATCGATGCAGGTCCCGGCCGGCACCAGCCTGACCGGGCTGGTGGCTCTGATGGAGCTGGATACGCGCAAGCTGGCGGTTGAACGCAATCTGGAGATCGTGCCCCGCTCCCAATATGGCGCCACCGTGCTCCAGCACGGCGATGCGCTGGAAATCGTGCATTTTGTCGGAGGGGGTTAGATCCATGGACGGTATCACGCAGAAGGCCCACGCTGGAGATCTAGGGGGCTGGACGGTCGCGGGGCGGCATTTTGCCTCGCGCCTGGTCGTCGGCACCGGGAAATACAAGGATCTGGAGACCACCGCCGAGGCGATCGCCCAGTCCGGCGCGGAGATGGTCACCGTGGCGCTGCGCCGGGTGAATGTGCATGACCGCAACGCCCCGATGCTGCAGGATTTCGTCGATCCGAAGCGCTATACTTACCTGCCCAACACCGCCGGCTGCTTCACCGCCGATGAGGCCGTGCGCACGCTGCGCCTGGCCCGCGAGGCCGGGGGCTGGAACCTGGTGAAGCTGGAAGTGCTCGGCCCGCCGCCGACCCTCTACCCGGACATGGCCGCAACCCTGCTGGCCGCCGAAGCCCTCATCAAGGACGGGTTCGAGGTCATGGTCTATTGCGCCGATGACCCGGTGGCGGCGAAGCGGCTGGAGGATATGGGCTGTGTCGCCATCATGCCGCTGGGCGCGCCGATCGGCTCTGGCCTTGGCGTGCAGAACCCGGTGATGATCCAGACCATCATCGAGAACGCCAAGGTGCCGGTGCTGGTGGATGCCGGGGTCGGCACCGCCTGGGATGCCGCCTATGCGATGGAGCTGGGCTGCGACGCGGTGCTGGTGAATTCCGCCATCGCCATGGCGGATGACCCGGTGAAGATGGCGGTGGCGATGAAGCACGGCGTCATCGCCGGCCGGCTGGCCTTCGAGGCCGGGCGGATTCCGCGCAAATCCTACGCCTCCGCCTCCTCGCCGATGACCGGGCTGATCCGCTGAAGCTGCTGCGCCGTGCCGGCCCGGAGGTTTTCGCCAATTTCATCGCCCCCTACCTCGTCTATGAGGCGCTGGATGCGCGGCTGGGCGATACGGATGCGTTGATCGCCTCCGCCCTGCCGCCTTTGCTGTGGAGCGGCTACGAGCTGGCCAAGACCAGGCGGCTGGATGCGGTCTCGTTCCTGGTGGTGGCCAGCATCCTGTTCACCCTCGCCGCCACCGCCATGGGCGGCTCGCCCCGGCTGATCCAGATCCGCGACGCGCTGGTTACCGGCGCCGTCGGGGGGCTGTTCCTGGCCTCGCTGGCGCTGGAAAAGCCGCTGATCTTCTATCTGGCCCGCGCCACCTCGGCCCGCAACACGCCGGAGGGCGCGGCGCGGTTCGAGGCGATGTGGGCGCAGCCGGGCACCCGGCGCAGCTTTCGGGTGCTGACACTGGTCTGGGGTCTGGGGCTGATCGCGCAGACCTGCGTGATGTGCACCCTGGCCAGCATCTGGAAGATCGACCGCTATCTGCTGTTGAGCCCGTTCATCGGGTACGGGATTTTCGGCCTGCTGCTGCTCTGGAGCTTCTGGTACGCCACCCGGCGCAAGGCCCTGGCGGAGCTGAGGGCGCCGGCGCCGCTGGAACCGCCCATTCCTTAGAGCATCAAGCTTTTAGCTTGATGCTCTAAGTTTTGTTTTGGCGAGCAATTTCATGTATTTAGGTTGACGCTGTCGCGTCAACCTAAATACATATTGCTCTAATTTACCAAAGTTTTTGGGGGTCTGGGGAGGTTTTTCAAAAACACCCCCAGCTCTTCAACCCGCCGTCTCGTCCCGGGTCCAGATCGCGCCTTTGATCTTGCCGACAAACCCCGCATGCGCCGCTTTCTGCTCATCGCTCAGCGCGATCCGCCTTGGCGTGCGGTTGGCCGGGGCCTGGTACTGCGCGAAGGAGAGCCCGGCCTCCTGGTCCAGCACCAGCCCGCGCTGGCGCCCGCCGGTCAGCTCCACATACACTTCCGCCAGCAGCTTGCAGTCCAGCAGCGCGTTATGGGTGGTGCGCGCAGAGAGGTCGATCTCGAAGCGCCGGCACAGCGCGTCCAGGCTGTTCGGCATGCCGGGGAAGCGCTGCTTGGCCAGCACCAGCGTGTCGATCATCCGCGCCTTGTCCAGGGGCGGGCGGCCGATGCGCTGCAACTCCGCCGAGATGAAGCCGAAATCGAACGGCGCATTATGCGCGACCAGCGGGACTCCCCGAAAAACGCCAGCATCTCATCCGCCACCTCGGCGAATTTCGGCTTGCCCTCCACATGCGCGTTGGTGATGGCGTGAATGCGGGTGCTGTCCGCCGGAATGTCCCGCTCCGGGTCCAGCAGCGCGTAAAACGTGTTGCCGGTGGGCAGGTCGTTTTCCAGCTCGATCGCGGCGATTTCGATCACCCTATCCCCGGTCAGCGGCTCGAAGCCGGTGGTCTCGGTATCGAACAAAACGGACCGGCTCATAGCCCCAGCTCCTGCAAAATCTCGTCCACCTGTGCCTGGGTCGCTTCCAGCGTGCCACCGGTTTCGACCACGTAATCCGCCTTTTCGCGTTTTTGCGCATCCGGCATCTGCCTGGCGATGATCGCCTCGATCTGCGCCAGCGTCAGCCCGCGCTGGCGCACCCGCTCGATCTGCACCTCGCGCGGGCAGGAAACCACGATCACCTTGTCGAACCCCGCTTCCCGGCCGGTTTCCAGCAGCAACGGAATATCCAGCAGCACCGCTTGTCGCCCCGCGGCCGTGGCATCGGCAATAAACGCCGCCTCGGCCGCGCGTACCAGCGGATGCATGATCTCTTCCAGCGCGCGCATCTGCGTCCCATCGGCCAGCACCAGGGCGCGCAGCCGGGCGCGGTCCAGCACGCCCGCTTCCACGGTGCCGGGAAAGGCCGCCGCAATCGCCGCAATCGCCACCCCGCCAGGGGCCTGCAGCCGGTGGACCTCGTCATCCGCATTGAAGCCCGGCACGTCGCGCGACGCGAACATCCCGGCCACGGTGGATTTGCCCATGCCGATGCCACCGGTGAGGCCGAGGCGCATCATGCGGCGACGATCCGGTACAGCTCCTCATCCACCACCGGCGTCACCCCGAACCAGGCGCTAAAGCCCGGCACCGCCTGGTGCAGCAACATCCCCAGCCCTTCCACCGGGGTCAGCCCACGCTCACGCGCCGCACGCAGCAATGCGGTCTCCAGCGGCGCGAAGATGATGTCGGCCACCGCCAGGCTCGTATGGGCGTGGGAGAGGTCCATCTCCAAAGGCGGCTGGTGCACCATGCCGAGCGAGGTGGTGTTGATCAGCAGCGCGTAATCGCCCAGCGCCTCGGCCCGGCGCTCCCAGGGCAGCACCTCGCCCGCCATTGCCATCGCCAGGGCGGCGGCGCGCTCGGGCGTCCGGTTGGCGAAGGTGATCTTCGCGCCCTCGTCCTGCAGCGCCGCGCCGATGCCGCGCGCGGCCCCGCCGGCACCCAGAATCAGCACCGGCCCCGCCGCCGGGTCCACCCCATGCGCGCGCAGATTGGCGATGAAGCCATAGCCGTCGGTATTGCGCCCCTCGATGCCGCGCTCGGAGAAGACCAGCATGTTCACCGCTCCGGCGCGGCGGGCGAATTCATCCACATGGTCGCACACCGCAAAGGCGGCTTCCTTGTGCGGGATGGTTACATTCATCCCGGCGAACCCGGCTTTGGCCAAGGCGGGCACCACCGTCGAGAAATCCTCCGGGCGGATCGGCAGCGGCAGATAGGCGCCGTCGATCTGATGCCGGTTCAGCCAGGTGCCGTGGATCCGGGGGGAGCGTGAGTGGGCGACCGGCCAGCCGGTGACACCGGCGAGCCGGGCGGAGCCGGAGAGGAGTCGCAACATGGGCGGACACCACCATGCCGCCACGCGCTTGCCAAGAGCAGAAGCAGCACAGCCGGTACCAGATGCGCGAAAGCCGGGTGCCAGGGCAGCAGCCCCGGCCCGAACCAGGCCAGGAAGAACAAAACCGGCTCGCCGGGCTTGAAGCTGCCTGCCGCCTCTCTTGCTTCCGCCAGCCGCGCCTCCACCAGCAGCGCCACCGCGAGGCTGACGCCGAGCAGGTCGTAAACATGCAGATAGGGGCTGGCCAGGCCAGAGAGAATCAGCATCGCCGGCACTGAGCGGGTGAACAGCCCGGCCAGCACGCACAGCGCGCTCACCCCCGCCTGCACCGCCAGTGCCGGGACGAGGCCGAGCGGCCTGGCGGTGGCGAAGGCGCTGATCAGCCCGCCGGCGAATGCCTTTGGCTCGCCGGTGAGCAGCACATTGCTCATCATCGGGCTGGTATAATGCAGGAAGCCCACCCAGGCGGCTTGCCCAAAGGCCCATAGCGAGGCCGCGGCCAGCAGCACCGTCGCCAAGGCCGCATAAAAGAAAGCCAACTTCCGTCGGCGCAGCAGATACAGCGGCAGCACCAGCCCGAGTTGCGGCTTGAAGCTGGCCAGCCCGATCAAGGCGCCCGCCAGCCGGGGCCGTGCCTGCGCCAGCAGCAACCCGCCGCCGATCAGCGCCGTCAGCAGCGCCGCATTCTGATGCTCCATGGCGTTTTCCAGGCTGGCCGGAGCCAGCAGCACGGCGGCGATGAACCAGACGCTCTTGCCCGCCAGCCGCAGCACCAACGCCAGCAGCGCCAGTGAGAGCGCATCGAAGGCCAGCACCGCCGGCCAGGGCGGCAGCCAGCCGAAGGCCGCCGCGATCAGCCCGTAGCTCGGCGGATAGCTCCACAGATGATAGGGCAATTTCCCATACATGCCCTGCAAAAAGCTCTGATAGGCCTGATGGTCGAACAGCATCCCCAGCTGCCCGTGCAGGTACAGAAATCCGCCGGCCCAGAAATCCAGCCCGTCGCGCAAGGCTTTGCCGTGGAAGCCATGCAGCTGGCCCCACAGGATCGCCACCGCCTCGCCAAGCGAGGGCAGGGTGCAGAGGGCGACGATCAAAACCAGTCTTAACCGGCTGAAGGCTTGATTTTTTTCCGACATATGCGCTTTAGTCCGGGCTTTCCGTTGCCTTGAAAGCATATTCATGATCTCCGCGCTAATGCCGAATTTCTCCAGACTCGACGTTGCCTTCGCGCACGGCCAGGGCAGCTGGCTGTTCGACGCGCAGGGGCGACGCTATCTGGATTTCGCGGCCGGGATCGCGACCAATTCGCTCGGCCATAACCACCCGCATCTGGTGAAGGCGATTTCCGAGCAGGCGGCGAAGGTGATTCACGTCTCCAACCTCTATCGTGTGCCGCAGGCGGAGCAGCTGGCGGCGCGCTTTGTCGAGGCGTGCTTCGCTGACAGCGTGTTTTTCTGCAATTCCGGCGCCGAGGCGAATGAGGGGCTGATCAAGGCGATGCGCAAGGCGCAGTTCGATGCCGGGCACCCGGAGCGCACCCGCGTGATCTGCTTCGAGGGTGCCTTCCATGGCCGCACCCTCGCCACCATCTCGGCCACCGGGAACCCGAAATATCTGGAAGGATTCGGCAAGCCGGTGGAGGGGTTCGACCATGTGCCCTTCAACAATCTCAACGCGCTGCGCGCCGCCATCACCGCCGAGACGGCGGGGATTCTGGTGGAGCCGCTGCAGGGGGAAGGCGGCATCCGCGCCGCCGACCCGGATTTCCTGCGCGGCCTGCGCGCCGCCTGCGACGAGTTCGGGCTGATCCTCGGCTTCGATGAGGTGCAAACCGGGATGGGGCGCACCGGGAAGCTGTTCGCGCATCAATGGGGCGATGTCGAGCCGGATATCATGAGCCTGGCCAAGGGCATTGGCGGCGGCTTCCCGATGGCGGCGGTGCTGGCCAGGGAGCACGTGGCCAAGGCGCTGAAGCCGGGCAGCCATGGCACCACCTTCGGCGGCAGCCCGCTGGCCTGCGCCGTTGGCAATGCGGTGCTGGACGTGATCCTCGCCGATGGCTTCCTGGACCAGATGAACGAGACCGCGTCCTATCTGCGCGCCGGGCTGGAGAGGCTGATCGCCCGCCATGGCGACGTGTTCACCGAGCTGCGCGGCCAGGGGCTGCTGATCGGGCTGAAATGCGCGGTGCCGAATGGCGAGGCGCAGGCACAGGCGCTGCGCCAGGGCCTGCTGAGCGTCGCCGCCGGCGAGAACGTGCTGCGCCTGCTGCCGCCCTTGGTCGTCACCCGGGCCGATTGCGACGAAGGGCTCGCGATGCTGGAACAAACTGCCGCCGCCCTGGCCCCGCAGGTGGCGAAATGAGCGCGTGGGGATGGTGGGGCGGCCACGCGCAAAATAAAATGAGCGCGTGGGGATGGTGGGGCGGCCACGCGCAAAATAAAATGAGCGCGTGGGGATGGTGGGGCAGCCACGCGCCCAAGCAAAATCATTTGAGCGCCTCCGCTCAGGAGGCGAATAAATGAGCGCTGTTCTCTCCTTGCAGGACTCCGGCCCCCGGCATTTCCTGGACCTGAAGGATTTCTCCGCTGCCCAGCTGCGCGCCATGCTGGATGATGCCGCCGCCTTCAAGCGCAGCCGCGCCAACCCGACGCGCAAGCCGCTTGCGGGCAAAACCCTGGCGATGATCTTCGAGAAACCCTCCACCCGCACCCGCGTCTCTTTCGAGGTCGCGGCCAAGGAGCTGGGGGGCGATACCGTGGTGCTGTCCTCGAAAGACATGCAGATCGGCCGCGGCGAGACCATTCCGGACACCGCCAATGTGCTGTCGCGCTTCGTGCATGGCATCCTGTTGCGCACGGACCGCGCCGCCAAGATGCATGAGCTGGCGGCGCATGCCAGCGTGCCGGTGATCAACGGCCTCACCGAGCTTTCGCATCCCTGCCAGATTCTGGCGGATCTGCTGACCTTCGAGGAGCATAAGGGCCGGTGGCCGGGCAGAGCATCGCCTGGGTGGGAGATGGCAATAATGTCGCCGCCTCTTTCATCGAGGCGGCCGCGCGCTTCAACTTCAAGCTCCGCCTGGCCTGCCCGGAAGGCTATTTGCCGCGCCCGGAGGTTCTGGCCTGGGCGAAGGCCGAGGGGCGGATGTGGCACTGGGGCAGGACCCGGCCTGGGCGGTGGAAAACGCCGCCTGCGTGGTGACCGATACCTGGCTCTCAATGTCCGATTCCGAGGACGAGGCCGCCGCCCGGGCGAAAATCTTCGCGCCTTATCAGGTCACCAACGCGCTGATGGGCAAGGCCGCACCCGGCGCGATTTTCCAGCACTGCCTGCCCGCCCATCGCGGTGAGGAAGTGACCGCCGAGGTGATCGACGGCCCGGCCTCCGTGGTGTTCGACGAGGCGGAGAACCGGCTGCACGCGCAGAAGGCCATCCTCACCTGGGCGATGGGGTGATCCTCGCGTTTCCCGAAAAAACCGGCCGTCTGGCCGGTTTTTTTATGATCGTGCGTGGATTTGCGCAGCGCGCTGCAATCGATCCGGACCACACGCGAAAACGCGGCGCCGTGAACAGGGATGGCGATCGCGTCGCCACGCTGGATGAGCCGACCGCCTCGCCCGATTCCGCCAGCCGTGATATGGTGATCGGGCTGATGAATGATGCGAAATTCCGCGGCGCGGCGGCGGATATGGAGCCGCACATTGAGTCGCTGAGGGAAAACGCATGACGAATTTCAAGAATGCCCGGCTGGTGCTGCCGCATGAGGTGGTGGAAGGCGGCTTGCGCGTCGAGGACGGGCTGATCGCTGCCATCGGCGTGGCGGAGGGGTATGATTGCGAAGGCGATTTCCTGATGCCGGGATGATCGATTTGCATACGGATAATCTGGAGCGCCAGGCGCAGCCGCGCTCTTCCGCGCGCTGGCCCTCGCGTTCGGCGTTGCTGATCCATGACGCGCAATGTGCCGCCGCCGGCATCACCACCGTGTTCGATGCGCTCTGCCTTGGCGATATCGGCTTTGAGAAAGAGCGCAATCAGACCTTCCTCGACGGCTATGCGGATCTCTGCGCGCTGCGGCCGACCGGGGCGCTGAAGGTTGAGCATTTCCTGCATCTGCGCTGCGAACTTCCCGCCGCCGAGATGCCGGACATGCTGGATGAGGTGATCGATGATCCGCTGGTGAAGCTGATCTCGGTGATGGACCACAGCCCCGGCATTGGCGGGCAGTACAAGGATGAGGCGCGCTATCGCCGCATGCGCGCCGCCGAAGGCTTCAGCCCGGATGAGATCGAACACGTGATCACCGCGTTGAAATCCGCGCATCATGAAAACCACAGGAAAAATCGCAGCCGGATTGTGAAGCGGACGCTTGCGCGCGGCATTAAGCTGGCCTCGCATGATGACCATAGCGAAGAGGATGTGATCCAGAACGAGGCGGATGGCATTTCCATCGCGGAATTTCCGGTCTCGCTGGTCGCCGCGAAGGCGGCGAAGGCGCGGGGATGAAGGTGATCGCCGGGGCGCCGAACATCGTGCGCGGTGGCTCGCATTCGGGCAATGTCGCGGTGATGGATCTGGTGCGGCAGAATTTGCTGGATGCGCTGGCCTCGGACTATGTGCCGGCCGCGATGCTGGAGGCGGTGTTTGGGATCGTCGCGCAAAAGACGCTGGCGCTGCCTGAAGCGGTGGCGTTGGTGAGCTCTGGCCCGGCGGCTGTGGCAGGGCTCGCGGATCGCGGCCGTATCGAAGTTGGCCAGCGGGCGGATCTGCTGCAGATCCGGCTCTATGACGGGTTGCCGGTGATCCGCTCCGTCTGGCGTGGAGGCGTGCGCGTTGCCTGAGCCGTATCGCGTCGCGGTCTATTACGCGCCGGAGGCGGACGATCCGCTCTGGCGCGCCGGTTGCGAATGGCTGGGGCGGGATCCGGAAAGCGGCGCGGTTCTGGCACAACCGGCGTTGGCGGGCCTGCATGAAAATACACAAGATCCGCGCCGTTACGGCTTCCATGCGACATTGAAGGCGCCGATGGTGCCAAGGCACGGATTTGAGAGGTTTCTCTCAGCCGCGAAGGATTTCGCCGCGCGGCAAAAGCCGTTTTTGATGCCGCGGCTTGAGGTCATGCCGTTGCACGGTTTCCTGGCATTATGCCCAGCCGAACCGGCGGCTTCACTTTACCAGCTGGCGAATGGCTGTGTGGAGGCTTTCGACGCGCATCGCCTCCCGGAAAGTGCGGCAGCCCAGGCCAGGCGCGCGCAGGGACGCACGCCGCGCCAGGAGGAAAATATCGCCCGCTGGGGCTATCCGCTGGTGTTCGAGGATTTCGAGTTTCACATGACGCTGAGTGGGAAGATGCAAGACAATCCCTACGTGCCTGCAGCCCGCGCCCATTTCGCGGCGTCCTTGGCGCAACCGCGCATGGCGCGCAGCCTGGCGGTGTTTATTGAAGAGTCGCAAGGTGCAGCTTTCAGGCTGTTTCAGCGCCTGGCGTTCGGCGCATGAAGGGGCCGATGCTGGTTCTGGTTGTCGGGCCGTCTGGTGCTGGCAAGGATACGGTTCTCGCCTACGCCAAGGCGCATTTGGCGGGCTATGAGACGGTGGTGTTTCCCCGCCGCGTCATCACCCGCCCGCCCGGACCGGGTGAGGATCATGTCTGTGTCACCGAGGCGGAATTTGCATCCGAGCGCTTTGCCCTGGCATGGCAGGCGCACGGTCTGCATTATGGCATTCCCGCCGATATAGAGCGGGATCTTGCGGCCGGACGCATCGTGATTATCAATGTTTCGCGTGGGGTGATCGCCGAGGCGCGGGCGCGCTTTCCGTGCATGGTGGTGGAAATCACCGCGCCGCCGGAAATATTGGCGCAACGCCTTGCCGCGCGCGGGCGCGAAGATGCGGCGGCCATCGCCGAACGGCTGCACCGGGAGGGCGCTCAAATCGACGCCGATGTCACCATCATTAATGACAGGCTGCCTCAGGATGCCGGGGCGATGTTGCTGGCGAAACTTTCCTGATCCAAGAAAATCCAGCGCAAGGTGGACATGTCGGGGATGAGAGCCTCAAGCTTTTAGCTTGAGGCTCTCATTTTGATATTGCGAGCAATTTCATCTGTTTATCTTGACGCTACCGCGTCAATCTAAACACATATTGCGCTAAAGCCGCCGCCAATAGGCTTTGAAATATCCTTGCGCATCCAGCGCGGCGGGGGCGCCGACATGCACCGGATCGCCATTGCGGCAGCGCCAGCGATACAGGCTGTCATGCCCTGAAATATAGGCGGGCACGAAAGCCGCATTCGGGTTTTTGTCGCACCAGGGCTTGGCCGCCGGCAAAATGGTCGCCTTGTTGGCCGGCCCGCAGGGCAAATTGGCGCCGATGAAGCAGCCATAGGCTTTGCCATCCATGCAGCGCATCAGCGTCATTTTTTGCACCATCGCCGGAGGCGGGCCGTGCAGTTTAAAGGCCTTCACCGCTTGCGGCACCAGAGCGGCGGGCAGCGCGCGGGCGGCGGCGTCGGTCTGTCCCGGCGCGCAGAAGGCGGCGGCATGGGCCCTGGGCGCGAGGGCAAAAAGACTGAGCAACAGCAAGGCAAAACCGATTTTTCGCATGGAGGAGCCTGACATGCGGGGCGGGGGCGCGTCAAATGCCCCTGGGATTGCGCGGCTGGGTTGCCTATGTTTCCGCGGACCAGACCATCAGGCTTTCAGCTCGATGGTACAGTCTTTGTTTGAGCGAGCCATTTCATGTGTCGAGCTTGACGCTGGTGCGTCGGGCTCGACACATATGGCTCTGGAGGAGCAACGCCATGGAATATCGTACACTCGGCCCAACCGGTCTGCTGGTTTCGCGCCTGTGCCTGGGCTGCATGAGCTTCGGCGAGGCGCAGCGCGGCACCCATGAATGGACGCTGGATGAGGAGTCCAGCCGCCCGCTCATCCGCCAGGCGCTGGAGGCGGGTATTAATTTCTTCGACACCGCGAACATGTATTCCAACGGCTCGTCGGAAGAGTTTGTCGGCCGGGCCTTGAAGGATTTCGCCGCGCGCGATGAGATCGTGGTCGCCTCGAAAGCCTATTTCCCCTGGCGCGGGGCGCCGAACACCGGCGGGCTGTCGCGCAAGGCGCTGTTCCAGGCGGTGGATGACAGCCTCAGGCGCCTGGGTATGGAGTATCTGGATCTCTACCAGATCCATCGCTGGGACGAGGTGACCCCGATCGAGGAGACGATGGAGGCGTTGCATGACATCGTGAAATCCGGGCGGGTGCGCTATATCGGCGCTTCCTCGATGTCCGCCTGGCAGTTTTCCAAGGCGCAATATACCGCGCAGATCCATGGCTGGACGAAATTCATCTCGATGCAGAATCAGGTGAACCTGATTTATCGGGAGGAGGAGCGCGAGATGCTGCCGCTCTGCGCGGATATGGGGTGGGGGTGATCCCCTGGAGCCCGCTGGCGCGCGGCCGCCTGACCCGGCCCTGGGGCGAGACGACCAAACGCTCTGAGACGGATCTGGTGATCAAATCCATCTACACCAAGACCGAAGAACAGGACCGCAAGGTGGTGGAAGAGGTGGCGCGAATCGCGGCGGCGAAGGGGTGGGCAAGGCGCAGGTGGCGATGGCCTGGCTGCTGCAGAAGCCGGGCATCACCGCGCCGATCATCGGGGCGACCAAGGCGTCGCATCTGGCGGATGCGGTGGCGGCGCTGGAGGTGAGGCTGAGTGCCGAGGAGATCGCGGCACTGGAGGCGCCTTATGTGCCGCATCCGGTGGCCGGCGTGGCTAGCCCCAGGGGAACGCAAGGCTTGACGCTGAGCGTGATGTGAATGCGGTTATGTGTGGGGGGATGCCCCCACACATAACCGGGGCTTTACAGCGAGAAGCCCTTTTTCGCGAAATTATGGTGGCCTTCGACATAGCGCACCGTGCCGGATTTGGAGCGCATGACGATGGAATGCGTCACCGCCCCATGGCCCACGCGCCGCACCCCGTTCAGCATCGCGCCGGTTGTGACACCGGAGGCCGCGAACATCACATCGCCCTTGGCCATCTCGGTCAGGGTATAGATGCGGCTCGGGTCGGTGATGCCCATGCCCGGGCGCGCTCGATCTGCGCCTCATCCTCGAACATCAGCCGGCCCAGCATCTGGCCGCCGGTGCAGCGCAGAGCGGCCGCCGCCAGCACGCCTTCCGGGGCGCCGCCGGAGCCCAGATACATATCCACCCCGCCGCCCGGCAGTGAGGCGGCGATGACGCCGGCCACATCGCCATCGCCCAGCAGCAGAATGCGCGCCCCGGCTTCGCGGATCTTGGCGATCGATTCCTGGTGGCGGTCGCGGTCCAGCATGCACACCATCAGCTCGGAAATCTCGATGCCCTTGGCCCGCGCCAGGTTTTTCAGATTTTCCTTCACCGGCGCGTCGAGCGAGATCACCCCCTCCGGCAGCCCCGGGCCGACGGCGATTTTTTCCATATACACGTCAGGCGCGTTGAGGAAATTGCCGTGCTCGGCCAGCGCCACGGTGGTGATGGCGTTGGGGCCGCCCTTGGCGGTGATGGTGGTGCCTTCCAGCGGATCGACGGCGATGTCCATCGCCGGGCCGCCGCAGCCGACCTTCTCGCCGATATAGAGCATCGGCGCCTCGTCCATTTCGCCTTCGCCGATGACCACGGTGCCGTCGATGGCGACGGTGTCGAAGGCTTTGCGCATGGCTTCCACGGCGGCGCCATCGGCCTCGTTCTTCTGGCCGCGGCCGATCCAGCGCGAGGCGGCGATCGCCGCCGCTTCGGTCACACGCACCAGCTCCAGCGCCAGGTTGCGATCAGAGACGTCTTCGAGACGGCGTTCGGTCATGGGCAAACTCCCTTATTTTGGTTCGATGCGGATCAAGGCCGGCGGCTCCAGCACCGCCGGCAAGGCGGCAATCCCCGCCAGCGCGGCATTCACCGCGGCTTCCTTGGTGTCGTGCGTCACCAGCACGATGGGCACCGCCTCGCCCGGGGCGCGGCCATGCTGGATCATGGATTCGAGCGAGATGCCATGGTCGCGCAGGATGGCGGTGACATCGGCGAGCACGCCGGGCTCATCCACCACCGAGAGCCGCACGAAATAGGCGCTGGCGAGTTCGGAGGTCGGCGTGATCGGCAGATCCTCCAGCGCGCTCTCCTCCATCCCCAGACCGGGACGCGGATATTGCGGGCGAGGTCGATCAGGTCCGCCACCACGGCGCTGGCCGTCGGGCCTTCGCCGGCGCCGCGTCCGCGCAAAAACACCGGGCCGGAGAAATCGCCTTCCAGCAGCACCGCGTTGAACACGCCATCGACGGTGGCAATCGGCTTCTCGACCGGCACCATGGTCGGGTGCACGCGCAGGGAGATGCCGGCCTCGGTCTGCTCGGCGATGCCCAGCAGCTTGATGCGGTAGCCCAGCTCCTCGGCGAAGGCGATGTCGATGGCTGAAATCCGGCGGATACCCTCGATATGCAGCTTGGCGAAATCAATCCGCGCGCCGAAGGCGAGGCCGGCGAGGATGGCGAGCTTATGGGCAGCGTCCACGCCATCGATGTCGAAGCTGGGGTCGGCCTCGGCATAGCCCAGCGCCTGGGCATCGGCCAGCACATCGGCGAAATCCCGGCCTTCCTCGCGCATGGTGGTGAGGATGTAATTGCAGGTGCCGTTGAGAATGCCGGCGACACGGCTGACCTTGTTCGCGGCCAGCCCTTCGCGCAGCGCCTTGATGACGGGAATGCCGCCCGCCACCGCCGCCTCATAGGCGATGGTGACATTATTGGCTTCCGCCGCCCGGGCTAGCGCGACGCCATGCACGGCGAGCAGCGCCTTGTTGGCGGTGACGAACTGCTTGCCGGCGGCAATCGCGGCCTCGGCCAGGGCTTTCGCCTTGCCGTCCGAGCCGCCGATCAGCTCCACCACCACCTCAACCTCCGGGTCATGCGCCAGGGCGAGGGCATCGTCATGCCAGGTCAGTCCGTCCAGCTTTACCCCACGGTCGCGGCTCTTGTCGCGCGCGGAGATGGCGGTGACCATCACCGGCCGGCCGGCGCGCGCCGCGATGAGTTCCTTCTGGGCGGCGAGCAGCTTGACGACGCCAGCGCCGACCGTGCCGAGCCCGGCGATGCCGATTTTAAGCGGTTTCACGATTTGACCTCTGATTCAGCCGGCGCCCCGTTGTCGGTCGCCAGGAAATGCTTGATGTTGCGCAGCGCCTGGCGCAGCCGGTGCTGGTTTTCCACCAAAGCGATGCGGACATGGCCATCGCCATATTCGCCAAAGCCGATGCCCGGGGCCACCGCCACCTTGGCCTTGGCCATCAGCAGCTTGGAGAATTCCAGGCTGCCGAGATGGGCATATTTCGGCGGGATCGGCGCCCAGGCGAACATCGAGCCTTCGGGCTGGGCACGTCCCAGCCGGCGGCGTGCAGACCCTTGATCAGAATATCCCGGCGCTCGCGGTAGAGATTGCGCATCTCTTCCACGCAATCCTGCGGGCCATTGAGTGCGGCCGTCGCCGCGACCTGGATCGGCGTGAAGGCGCCGTAATCCAGATAGGATTTCATCCGCGTCAGCGCCTTGATCAGATGCGGGTTGCCGACGCCAAAGCCCATGCGCCAGCCGGGCATGGAATAGGTTTTGGACATCGAGGTGAACTCGATGGTGATGTCCTTGGCCCCTTCCACCTGCAGCACCGAGGGGGCGGGTTGCCGTCGAAATAGATCTCGGAATAAGCGATGTCCGAGATGATGAAAATCTCGTGCTGCTTGGCCAGCTTCACCAGCGCCTTGTAGAAATCCAGCGTCGCCATATAGGCGGTCGGGTTGGACGGGAAATTGACGATCAGCGCGGTCGGCTTCGGCACGGAATGGCGCACCGCGCGGTCGATCGCGGCGAGCATGTCGTCATCCGGGGTGGCTGGGATCGAGCGCACCGAGGCGCCGGCGATGATGAAGCCGAATTGATGGATCGGGTAGGAGGGGTTGGGCACCAGAATGGTGTCGCCCGGCGAAGTGATGGCGGCGGCGAGGTTGGCCAGGCCCTCCTTGGAGCCGAGTGTGGCGATCACTTCGGTCTCCGGGTCCAGCTTCACCCCGAAGCGGCGCTCATAATAGGCCGCCTGGGCGCGGCGCAGGCCGGGGATGCCCTTTGAGGTGGAATAGCGGTGGCTGCGCGGGTCCTGCACGGTTTCCACCAGCTTCGCCACGATATGGGGCGGGGTGGGGCTGTCCGGATTGCCCATGCCGAGATCGATAATGTCCTCCGCGGCGGCGCGTGCCTTGGCCTTGGCGGCATTCACTTCCGCGAAGACGTAAGGGGGCAGGCGGCGTATGCGGTGAAACTCTTCGGACATTTTTCTGACTCGGTTGATAGAGGGTGACGCGGTGCTCAATACACCAATTGCACGAAGCCGCCAGAACCGGCGGCAAAGGCGTCCAGCTTAATCTTGTCGGCCGGCACGCCGGCGGCGGTCAGCGCATCGGCGATGCGCCGGGCGCGGGCGAGGGCGAGGCCCATCGAACCATCGCCGAAGCCGACGGCGCGGATGAAGCCATCCTGGCGCTGCGCGGCGACGCCCTGAATGACGCTTTGCTGTGCGGCCGGCAGCAGCGCCGAGCCGGGGGCGAAGGCGACGCCAACCGCCGGCCCGGGGGCTTGGGCGCCGGGGCGGGTGCGGGAGCCGGGGCCGGCTTGGGGGCTGGGGCGTTCACATTCGGGGTCTGGATGGTCAGGCCCGGCACGCTGGGCACGGGCGGCGGCGCCTCCGGCAGGCTCAGCCCGGCCAGGGCGCCGGGCGCGGGGGCGGAGACGCCGCTGCGCGCCTGGCTGGTGATGGCCGCCTGCGCGCCGGGAGCGGCGGGGGCTGGGGGCCGGCACATCCGCGAGGTTAGGGTAGGGCAGGTTCGTCCCCGGCGGGGGTTGCCGGTTCTGCGCAATCGCGCCACCTTCCTCCTTGTGGTATAAATTAATCGCCTGAGAACAACCACTAAGAGAGGTCGCCGCCAAGAATATCCATGAAGCCGCGAAACGCCGCCCGACCATTTCTAACCCCTCTTCGCTTGCCGTGCCTGGGTTCTGCCTGGGCCGAACCTGCCCCTTGTTAGCCCGAGAATAGACGCCACGGAAAGGATGCCCCCGCCATGAACGCGCCCATGCCGCCCCAGGAGAATGACATCAAGCTGCCCGACGCCCAGGCGCTCGGCCGCTCGATGGCGGATATCGCGGCCCGCAGCCAGAAGCTGGTGAATGAGTGGATGAAGCGCCAGGCGGCGGAGGGAATGGCGCTGGACCCGCTGAATGTCGGCAGCGCCTTTCTGGAAATGACCGCCAAGCTGCTCTCCAACCCCTCCCAGCTGATGGAAGCGCAGATGGGGCTGTGGCGCGATTACATGACGCTCTGGCAGAACACCGCGCGGCGGATCTGGGTGGGGGAGGAGCCGGACCCGGTGATCGCGCATGACCCGCGCGACAAACGCTTCGCCGACCCGGCCTGGCGGCAGAATGAGGTGTTCGATTTCATCAAGCAGAGCTATCTGCTCTCGGCGCGTTATATCAATGATGTCGTGACCCAGGTGGACGGGCTGGAGCCGAAGACGGCGCAGAAGGTGGATTTCTACGCCCGCCAGTTCATCAACGCGCTCTCCCCCAGCAATTTCGCCCTCACCAACCCGGAAGTGCTGCGCAAGACCCGCGAGACCGGCGGCGAGAATCTGATGCGCGGCCTCAACAACCTGCTCAATGATCTGGAGCAGGGGCGGGGCAATCTGCGCATCCGCATGACCGACACGGAGGCGTTCAAGATCGGCGAGAATATCGCCGTCTCGCCCGGCCAGGTGGTGTTTCAGAATGAGCTGATGCAGCTGATCCAGTACAGCTCCAGCACCGAAAACGTGCTGGCCCGGCCGCTGCTGATTTTGCCGCCCTGGATCAATAAATTCTACATTCTCGATCTGCGGCCGAAAAACTCGCTGGTGCGCTGGCTGGTCTCGCAGGGCCATACCGTGTTCATGGTGAGCTGGGTCAATCCGGACGAGACGCTGGCCGACAAGAATTTCGACGATTACATGCAGGATGGCGTGCTGGCGGCGCTGGATGCGATCGAGAAGATCACCAAGCAGCCGAAGGTGAACGCCATCGGCTATTGCCTGGGCGGCACGCTGCTGGCCTCCACATTGGGCTATATGGCGGCGACGGGGGATGAGCGCATCGCCTCCGCCACCTTCTTCGTGACGCTGACCGATTTCGCCGATGCCGGGGAGCTGGGCGTGTTCATCGATGAGGAGCAGCTCACCCAGATCGAGGAGAAGATGGCCAAGCGCGGCTATCTGGAGGGGGCGGAGATGGCCACCACCTTCAACATGCTGCGCGCCAATGATCTGATCTGGAGCTTCGTGGTGAATAACTACCTGCTCGGGCAGGAGCCGTTCCCGTTCGATCTGCTCTATTGGAATTCGGATTCCACCCGCATGCCGGCGGCGATGCATTCTTTCTATCTGCGCAACATGTACCAGAAGAACCTGCTCTGCCAGCCGGGCGGGATTTCGATGAAGGGGGTGGGGGTGGATCTCTCCCAGGTGAAGATCCCCTGCTATTTCCTCTCCTGCCGGGAGGATCACATCGCGCCCTGGACCAGCACCTATAAGGGGGCGCGCAATTTCGGCGGCCCGGTGCGCTTCGTGCTGGCCGCCTCGGGCCATATTGCCGGGGTGGTCAATCCGCCGGAGGGCGGCAAATATAACCATTTCATCAATGAGGCGCTGCCCGAGAGCCCGGATGAATGGTTCAAGGAGGCGACCGAAATCGCCGGGTCCTGGTGGCCGGATTGGCAGCGCTGGGTCACCGCCCAGAATGCCGAGACAGTCCCGCCGCGCGAGCCGGGCAAGGTGCGCGGCTTCAAGGCGCTGGAGGCGGCCCCTGGCTCCTATGTGGCGGTGCGCAGCTAGAGCAACATCCAGTCAAACGAGATCGTTTGATCGGATAAAGTTGCTCGCTCGAACAAAAAGCGAGAGCGTATCCCGTGCGCCAACGTGAACGGAATACGCTCTGGCGCAATGTCTGCTTGGATGACGCGCCGCCTCCCAAACCACGGCGGGACAGTCAAAAAAGCGCATTCGCCCAGAGATGTTTTGCAGTGCCCCGCTAAACTTTCCCTCCCAGGAAACCGGAAAAAACGCCCCGCCTTGTGCGGGGCGCTTTTGTCGGTGCCGCCATGCTGCGCCGCCGCGCGGCAGGAAAATCCATAAACTCAACCCTCTAGATGGCGGAATGTGTCATTTCAGCAACATGGTCGGGGCAAAGCGGGAGGCTGGCTTGTTTCGTCTGGCAATTTTTGGGGGTTGGCATGTAGATTGCGAATTCATTACCGACGATGGCGTTTGTTGGGGCGGTTTCTGCGCCAAGAATGTTGTCGGGTTAAAGTTTAGGCACAACGCGCGGATGATTGCGCAATCAGGAGGCATAATGATTACGATGCGTCGGCAACTTCTGGGTCTTGGCTTTGTCGCCGGGTCCTCTCTTCTGGCGATGAATGCGGCGCACGCGCTGAATGGCCCCACCGCGATCAATATCGATGGCGGCCCGCTCGGTTCGCTGAGCCTGAGCGGCGGCTTCGATGCCTATGGCTTCGCCGTGTCTGGCATGCCCGCCGGCGGCAATGGCAGCAACACCACCAATGTCGGCACCAATGTCGGCTCCGCCATCATCCAGCTGCAGAAGACCACCGGTGAGCTGCAGTTCAATATCGAGATCGGTTCCGTCGGCGGCAGCATCGCGCCCGGCACCGTGACCTCGCGTCCGGGCCAGACCTCGGTCAGCAATTATGTCACCGGCCCGCTTTACGAGGGCTACGTGACCTTGGCGCCGAAAGACATGCCCTTCACCATCTCCGCCGGCCAGCTGGGCTCGCTGGAAGGTTATGAGGCCTCGCTGCCCTGGTTCAACCCGTCGCAGCTCGTCACCTCGATCTTCTACGTGCAGAACTCCTCCGCGCGCGGCGTCGAGGCCAACTACACCAAGGGGCCGTTCTCCGCGACTGTCGAATATGGCGATGGCTGGGATACGGGCGTGTTCAACTTCGTGCAGGCGCTGGGCACCTACACGATCGACCCGAACAACGTGCTGAACGTGTATTATGCCGGCAATGTTGGCCGCCAGGGTCTGACCGCCAAGACCTACAGCAACACCAGCGTTGCGAGCTACGGCCCGTACTTCATGAACTCGCAGATGTTCGGCGCCTATTACAGCTTCACCGCCGGCAACCTGAACCTGGTGCCGGAAGTGCAATATGTGTACGCCCACACCAACCACCAGCTGGGCATCAACAAGACCACCGCCAATCTGGGCGCGGCCTTGTTTGGCAACTACACCTTCGGCAAGAGCCCCTACTCGCTGGGCGGCTGGGTCGAGTATGAGAACTCCCAGGGTGCGGGCAGCTGGTTTGTCGGTCCGAAGTCCGAGGGCGTCGGCTTCGCTCTGGCCCCGACCTGGCAGTACAAGGACCTCTATGCCCGCGTGAACGCCGGTGGCTTCTACCTGCTGAACAACAAGTATCAGGGCGTGTCCTACGGCTACGGCACCAGCGGCAGGGACAAGTTCCAGTTCGTTGGCACCCTCGAGGGCGGTGTGCTGTTTTAAGCCTCCCGCTTCGAACAAAAGGGAAAGGCCGGCGCTTGCGCCGGCCTTTTTGCGTTTCAGGCGAGGTTCGTTTCAGGCTGAAACCTGGTCCAGCCAGTCCTGCAGATTATAATAATTGGTGACACGGGTGATCCGGCCACCCGCCACCTCGAAAAAGGCGCCGCCGGGCAGCACATAGCTTTGGCCCTTGGCCTCCGGCAGCCCCTCGGCGGTGGTGAGATAGCGCCCATGCACGACATATTCCGCGGCCGCGCGGGTTGCCGATTTGTCGGACAGGATCTGGATATTTTCCAGGCGCTCGGCGTAGCAGCGTTGCATTTCCGCCATGAAGGCGCGGAAGGCGGGCTTGCCGGTCTGGGTTTCGGACTGGTTGATGTCGTGGCGGACATCCTCGCTCAGCAGCGCCAGCATCGCCTCCCAGTCGGCCTTGTTGAAGGCGGCGTAATAGGCTTCGATCAGCGCCTCGGTCTCGTCTCGCATCCTGTACTCCTTGTTGGCGTGCCTACAAGAGAGCGCGCAAGCGCGGCTGGCAAGCCGATCAGCCGCTGCGGCCGAAGAGTTTTTCCAGATCGGCGCGGGTGAGCTTGAGGAAGGTCGGGCGGCCATGCGAGCAGGTGGCGGCGCGCGGCGTGGCCTCCATCTCGCGCAGCAGCGCGTCGATCTCCTCGCGCTGCAGCCGCCGCCCGGCGCGGATGGAGCGATGACAGGCCAGCCGCGCCAGGGCGGCATCCAGCTTCGCCTCCAGCGCCAAGGGCGCGCCGGCCTCGGCGAATTCCTCCGCCAGATCGCGCAGCAGTCCGGCGGCGTCCGGGTCTTTCAGCGCCGCCGGCACGGCGCGGACCAGAATCGCGCCGGGGCCGAAGGGCTCGATCTCCAGCCCCAGCCGGGCCAGGGTTTCGGTCTCCCCCAGCAGCCGCGCCGCTTCCATCGCGGGCAGGTCCACCACCACCGGCACCAGCAGCGGCTGGGTGGCGATGCGGCCCTCCTGGAACTGGGCGCGCAACCTTTCCTCGGTCAGGCGTTCATGCGCGGCATGCTGATCGACGATCACCAGCGCGCCGTCCGGCGCCTGCGCCAGCACATAAGTATCGAGAATCTGCGCCAGAGGTGCCCCGAGCGGGTGTCCGGTGGCGGGCGCGGCGGGGGCGGGGGCTTGGATGTCGAAGGCCGGCCGTGCGGCGGGCGGGGCGGCCAGGGCCAGCTCCGCCTCGGCGAAGCCGCGCGCGGCGCGGCTGGGGGCCGGCGGCAGGCTGTAGCGCGGCCCGGCGGAAGGCGGCGGGCGCAGCGCCAGGCTGGGCAAAGTGGCGCTGGGCGCGGTGCCCAGGCTGACCGGCTGCGCCAAGGCGCGGTTGATGGCGCCGATCACCAGGCTGCGCACGCCATTCTGGTCGGCGAAGCGCAGCTCGGACTTGGCGGGATGCACATTCACGTCCAGCGCCTCGTCCGGCAGCTCCAGCCGCAGCGCCGCCACGGCGTGCCGCCCGGCCGGGATCACGTCCCGGTAGGCCAGGCGCAACGCCAGCTTCAGCAGCGAATCCTGCACCGGGCGGCCATTGACGACGAAGCTCTGCAATTGCGTGGTGGCGCGGTTGAGGCTGGCCGGGCCGATCAGGCCGGAGAGCTTCACCTCGTCGCGCTGCGCCTCCAGCGGCATCATGTTCGCCGCCGCCTCGCGCCCGAACAAAGCCGCGACGCGCGCGGCTTCGGGCTGGGCCGGCAGGTCGAACAGCACCCGCTCATCCGAGACCAGGCGGAATGCCACGTGCGGGGCGCAGAGGGCGAGGCGCCAGACGGTGCGCTCGGCGGCCTCCGCCTCGGCCCGGGGTGAGCGCAGGAATTTGCGCCGCGCCGGGGTGGCGTAGAACAGATCCTCGACAATGGCGCGCGTGCCCTTGAGGCCGGCGGCGGGGCGGGCGGCGGTGATCGCGCCACCGGCGACGTCGATCCGCCAGGCGCCATCCTGCCCGGCGGGGCGGCTGATCAAGGTGAGCTTCGCCGCCGCGCCGATCGAGGGCAGCGCCTCGCCGCGAAAGCCCAGCGTGGAGATTTGCACCAGCGCCTCGTCCTGCAGCTTGGAGGTGGCGTGGCGTTCGATGGCGAGCGGCAGCTCCTCCGCCGGAATGCCGCAGCCATCGTCGATGATCTCGATCCGCTCGATGCCGCCGCCGGCGAGGATGACCTCGATGCGCGTTGATCCGGCATCCAGCGCGTTTTCCACCAGCTCCTTCACCGCGGCGGCGGGGCGTTCGATGACCTCGCCGGCGGCGATGCGGTTGATGGTGGTTTCGGCGAGGCGGCGGATGGGCATGGGGCCTGATAGCATGAATGCGCGAGTCCGGCGCCTCGCGGCTTCACGAAAACCCCCCTCCCTGTAATAATGATGCCTCGACCCGGAAAGGAGCCGCCGATGAACATCCTCGTCTTCCAGCATGTCGCCTCGGAGCATCCTGGCAGTTTCCGTGAGGTGATGGCGGCGCGCGGCTGTAGGATGCAGGCGGTGGAGCTGGATGAGGGCGAGGCGATTCCCGCTGATCTCGCGGGCTTCGACGCGTTGCTGGTGATGGGCGGGCCGCAGGATGTCTGGGAGACCGATCAATTCCCCTGGCTGATCGAGGAAAAGGCGGTGATCCGCGACTGGGTGCGCGCCGGGCGGCCTTACCTTGGCATGTGCCTGGGGCACCAGCTGCTAGCCGAGGCGCTGGGCGGCGCGGTGGGGCGGATGGCGGTGCCGGAGGTGGGGATGAGCCGGGTCGAGACCCGGCCGGACCCGATTTTCGCCGGCCTGCCGCCGCTCTGGCCCTGCATGCAATGGCATGGGGCGGAGGTGACGCGGCTGCCGGAGGGGGCGGTGGCGCTGGCCACCTCGCCGGGCTGCGCCATCCAGGCGCAGCGCTATGGGAATGCCGCTTATGGGCTGCAATTCCATCTGGAGCTGACCCACAGCACCACCGCGGAATGGGGCAGCCTGCCGGAATATAAGGCAGCGCTTGAACGGGTTCGCGGCCCGGGCGGGCTGGCGGCGATGGTCGCGGAGGTGGATGCGCAATTTTCTGAGCTGCATGCGGCGGCGCAGATCGTCTTCGGCAATTTTCTGGACATCGCCGAACAGGCGTTTCTGAATGGCGACGAGCAGGCCTCTCGGGATAGCGCCGCGCGGGCGCTGGCGGGGCGGTGAGGCGCGCGGGATGGGCCGTGCTGGTGGCGATGCTGGGGCTGGCCGGCCCGGCCTGCGCGGCACCGGCGATCGCCAGCGCCGGGGCGATCGCCGGGCCGGAGGATCCTTACGCGGTGCCGCCGCAGAGCCGCTTCGCGCGCGGCGGCGGCTCCGGCCCGCTGGTGATCCGCTATCGCGGCGGCAAAACCGTGCAGGTGCAGCTGGATCTCGACGAGCAGGGCCAGCAGCTGGCGTTCAGCCAGATCCGCATCGCGCCCAACCGGCACAGCATCGGCTGGCTGGCCTCCTATGGCTGCGGGCGGGCGCAACCTTGCCCGCTGGCGCTGGTGGTCTGGCATGAGGGGCGGCCGGTGCTGCGGTTTGTGGCGCATCATGGGGTGATCGAGAGCTGGCAGTTTCTCGCCGGCGGCCGCCAGGTGGCGGTGCAGACGCGCCAGCCGGATGGCGACACACGCTATTGGCTGCTGGCCACCGCCTCGGGCCTCGCCATCGCCGATTGGCAGCCCGCTAGCGGCGCCCGCCGCCCGGCCTGGCTGGCCTTCTTCACCCGCGCCCATCCGCCTTAAGCGCGCGGCGCGGAATTTGCATCGCTGCCGCCAACAACGCCGCGAAAGGAGCCGGAATGTCGCTGTATTTCGAGCATACGAAACAGACCGCCGCCGCCCTGGCGCAGAGCCTGCGCGAGCGCCAGATCAAGCAGCTGCGCTTCGAGCTGCCGGACCTGGCCGGGCTTTCGCGGGGCAAGACGGTGCCGATTGCGCATGTGGAATCCTATGCGCGGGACGGGCTCAACCTCTATGGCGGCACGGTGACGCTGGATAGCGCCTCCAACCCGATCGCCGGGACGGGCTATAACGAGGATATCAATTTCGCCGATTGCCTGATGGTGCCGGATCCGGACACGGTCAGCGATGTGCCCTGGATCCCCCATACCGCGCGGGTGATCTGCGATACCAAATGGTATGACGGCACCCCGCAATATGCGGCTCCGCGCACCGTCTTGAAAACCATGCTGCAAAAAGCCGCCGAGATGGGATTCGGCGTGAAGATGGGGCATGAGTTCGAGTTCTATGTGGTCGATCTGCAAACCCGGCAGCCGCTTTATACAGGCAATCCGATTTTCGTGACCGCGATCACCCATCGCCACCCGGCGCTGGAGGGGCTGATGCGGGTGTTGGCGGAAAGCGGCGTCGACATGATCACCGCCAATGGCGAATTCGGGCCGGGGCAGTGGGAGCTGAATTTCGCCGCGCTCGATGGCATCGCGGCGGCTGATAGGGCGTTCGTGTTCAAGAACACGGTGAAGGAATATCTGCGCGGCCAAGGGCTGCTGGCCACCTTCATGACCAAGCCTTATGCGCATCTTTCAGGCTCCTGCTCGCATTTTCACCTCTCGCTGTTTGATCTGAAGAGCGGGGAGAATCTGTTTCTGGACAAGGCGGACCCGGATGGGATGAGCGCTTTGATGAAGAGCTTCACCCAGGGCATTCTCGACCATGCGCCGGCGGCGCAGGCGATCTGGAATCCGACGCCGAATTGTTATCGCCGCATCCGGCCAGGAACCTTCGCGCCCTCCAATATTTCCTGGGGGTGGAGGATCGCTCAGCCTCGGTGCGGATCAAGGCGTCGAAGGATAAGAGGCAGCATCTGGAGGTGCGGGTGCCATCGGCTTTGTCCAACCCGTATCTGACTGCGGCGGCGAGCCTGGCGGCGGGGCTGCTCGGGGTGCAGAGCGGAGCGGTGCTGGCGCCGGAGCGCAAGGGGTTGAAGGAGGCGGATGGATCTTTGGCCAAGCTGCCGACGGAGATTCATGAATCGCTGGCGGCGTTGCGGGCGGATGCGGCGTTGAGCGAGATGCTGGGCGCGGAATTTGTGAAAATTTACACCATTGTGAAGACGGCCGAGATCAACCGTCTGCGCGATGAAATCCCGGCGGCCGAGACGGCGGAGTATTTCGATCTTTATTAGAGCCTGAGCCGATCTTGGCGATATCCGTGGCGCTTGCGGAAATCCCGCTTAAAGGCGCCAGATTTTCAGATGCGCCTTGCCATGCGCGCGCTCGGCCAGAGGCTCGGCAATCTCCAGCGTCTCGCCCGGCCCCATCTCGGCGACGATGATCGCCCCCGGCGCGATCCAGCCTTTTGCCGTTAGCGCCGCCAGGGCCGGGGAGATCAGCGCCTCGCCATAAGGCGGGTCGAGGAACACCAGGTCGTGCGGGTTGCCGGCGGGCGGGTGCAGCGCGTCGGCGGTGAAGAGTTTCGCGCTCTCCACTTTCAACCCCGCGATATTGGCGCGCAGGGCGGCACCGGCCTCGCGGGAGTGTTCGATGAAGCTGGCACTGGCCGCCCCGCGCGAGAGCGCTTCCAGCCCGTAAGCGCCGGTGCCGGCGAAGACGTCCAGCACCTTCGCCTCTTGCAGATCGCACCAGGGGGCGTGGGCGAGAATGTCGAACACCGCCTGGCGGGCGCGGATATTGGTGGGGCGGGTTTCGCGGCCCTCGGGGGCGGCGAGCACGCGGCCCCTCCAGCGCCCGGCGATGATGCGCGGGCCGGTCATTTCGTCCCCCTCATTTCGCCAGACCCGGAACCTGCTCGCGCAGGATCTTGCCCGGCACTTCCTCGGCCGCGCCGCGCGGCAGCTGGCCGAGCTGGAAGGGGCCGTAGGCGACGCGGATCAGGCGTGTCACCGGCAATTCCAGCGCCTGCATCACCCGGCGGATTTCGCGATTCTTGCCTTCGCGCAGGCTCATCGAGAGCCAGGTATTGGAGCGCTGCTGGCTGTCGATGGCGGCTTCGATCGGGCCGTATTTCACCCGCTCCACCACCATGCCGTCGGCCAGGCGCTTGAGCTTGTCAGGCGAGACACCGCCATGCACGCGCACCCGGTAGCGGCGCAGCCAGCCGGTGGCGGGCAGCTCCAGCTGGCGGGAGAGGGCGCCGTCATTGGTGAGCAGCAGCAGCCCCTCGGAGGTAAGATCCAGCCGGCCAATGGAGATCAGCCGTGGCAGGCCTTGCGGCAGGCGCTCGAACACGGTCGGGCGGCCTTCGGGGTCTTTATGGGTGGTCACCAGACCGTCCGGCTTGTGGTAGCGGAACAGCCTTGTGCGCTCGGGCTCGCTCACCGGCTTGCCGTCCACCAGCACCATGTCGCCGGGCTTCACGAAGGTGGCGGGCTGGGTGACGGGCTCGTTATTCATCCGCACCCGGCCGGCTTCGATCATCGCCTCGGCATCACGCCTACTGGCCACCCCGGCGCGGGAGAGGAATTTGGCGATGCGCTCGCCGCGCGCTTCGTCTTCGGGGGCGTGGTCGCTTCGGTCATTGGCAGGCCTCGATAAAGGCGCGGTAGAGGGCGGCATCGCCCGCATCCACGAGATATTCCGGGTGCCATTGCACCCCGATGCAGAATTTCTGGGACGGGTCCTCGATGCCTTCGATCACCCCGTCCGGGGCGATGGCGTTCACCACGCCGCGTCCGGCGGATTTCACCGCCTGGTGGTGGGAGGTATTCACCTGCATCACCGGTCCCGTGATGCTGAACAGCTTGGTGCCGGCGAGGATCTCGACCTTATGGCCGGGCTCGTAATGGCTGGTTGTCTGCTCATGCGCCAGCGCGCCGGGAATCGCGTCCGGGATATGCTGGTGCAGCGTGCCGCCGAGGGCGACGGCGAGCAGCTGCTGCCCGCCGCAAATGCCCAGCACCGGCATGTTGCGGGCCATGGCGCCGCGCAGGAAGGCCAGCTCGGCGGTGGTGCGATCCGCCTTCAGCTCTACCGTTTCGTGGGTCTCGGTGTCGCCATAGAGGGCGGGGTCGACATCGAAGGCGCCACCGGTGACGATCAGCCCGTCCAGCCGGTCCAGATAATCCTCCGCCAGGCCCGGATCGTGCGGCAGCGCCACCGCCAGCCCGCCATGGGCGGCCAGGGCGTGGGTATAATTCTGGCGCAGCGCGTACCAGGGATATTTGGACCAGCCGCCGGCGGGTTCCGCATCCAGGGTCAGGCCGATCAAGGGGCGTTTCTTCATGGCGCTAACTAGACCTTCCGAGGCTGTTCAGGCAAATCCGACGCCATGACCACCCCGATGCAACTGGCGCTGGAGCAAGCGCGGCAGGCCGCCGCCGAAGGCGAGGTGCCGGTGGGCGCGGTGGTGACCGACGCGCAAGGGCAAGTGCTGGCCCTGGCGCGCAATGCGGTGGAGGCGGGGCAGAACCCGCTTTTGCACGCTGAGTATCTGGCGCTGACAGCCGCGCGCGCGGCGCGCGGGGGCAAATATCTGGCCGATTGCACGCTGAGCGTCACACTTGAGCCTTGCGCCTTCTGTGCCGGGGCCATCGCGGCGCTGCGCGTCGGCAAGCTGGTGTTCGGGGCCTATGATCCCAAGACCGGGCGGTGGAGCATGGGCCGCGTCTGTTCACCCAGCCGACGACGCACCATAAGCCGGAAGTGATTGGCGGGGTGCGCGAGCAGGACTGCGCGGCGCTGCTGACGGATTTTTTCCAGGCGAAGCGCGATGCCTGATTTGAGCCATGAGACGCGCATCGGTGGCCGGGTGGCGGGGCTGGATGAGGTTGGGCGCGGGCCGCTGGCCGGGCCGGTGCTGGCCGCCGCCGTGGTGCTGCCGCCCGTGCTGCCCGCCGGGCTGGCGGCGATGCTGGATGATTCCAAGAAGCTGAGTGCCAGGAAGCGCGCGGCGGCCTTGATCGCCCTGCGGGCCTCGGGGGCGGACATCGGCGTCGGCGCGGCGTCAGTGAAGGAGATCGAGCGGCTGAATATCCTGCACGCCTCGTTTCTGGCGATGCGCCGGGCGGTGGCGGCGCTGCCTTTGGCGCCAGAGCATCTGCTGGTGGACGGCAACAAAGCGCCGGGCACCGCGCTGCCTTGCACGCTGCTGGTGGGGGGCGATGGAATTTCGCTCTCCATCGCCGCCGCCTCGATCGTCGCCAAGGAGATCCGCGACCGGCTGATGCGCCAGCTGGATGCGCGCTACCCGCATTATGGCTGGGCGAAGAATGCCGGTTATGCGGCGGCGATCCATCGCGCGGCGATCATCGCGCATGGGCCGACGCCGCATCACCGCATCGGCTTCGGGCCGCTGTTGCAGCGCGCCCTCTGGGCAGAGGCGGATATCTCGCTCTAGACTGGCCGAGCCGCCCCGGTTGTCCCCTGCGTCTCCCTCTGGAAAAGGCCCAAACCCTTGCCCTCCTTGCCGCGCTCTCCCTTCGCCATCGCCCTGCTGCTGACCGCCTTGGGTGGGCTGCCCTTTCTGGCTGGAACCGGGCTGGCACTTCTGTTTCCGCGCTTCGCGGCGCCCGGCACGGCGGCGGTGATCGCCTATGGCGCCGTGATCCTGTCCTTTTTAGGGGCGGTGCATTGGGGGGCGCTGGTGGGCGGCGCGGCGCCGCGGCCTGAGGCGACAAAATGGGCGGGGCGGATTTTAACGCTGGGCGTGCTGCCCTCGCTGGTCGGCTGGCTGGCCCTGCTGGTGCTGCTGCTGGGGCAGGCGCCGCGCGCGGCCTTGTTGCTGCTGGCCCTGGGATTCGTCGCCACCTTGCTGGGCGAGGCGCTGGGGTGGCGCGCCGGGCTCATCGCGGGGCGCTATCTCGCCCTGCGATGCGCGATTTCCACGCTGGTTGTGGTCTTGCTGCTGGCCTTGTGGCAGGGGCAGCCGGCCGTCTAGATTTTATTTAGGCGTTCAATTTGAACGCTTGATGCTCCAAGTTTTGTTTTAGCGAGCAATTTCATGTGTTTATCTTGACGCTGGCGCGTCAACCCAAACACATATTCCTCTAAGGCCCGCCGGCTACTTGCCGAGCGCGCTGCCGGCGACCGGCTGCTGCATCAGCGCATCCGCGCTGGGGGCCTGCGGGCTGGGGAGTTTTTGCACTTTCGGCTGATATTGCGGCGGCAGGAAGCCGACCAGCCAGGTCGCACCCTGATAGGCAATGGGCAGAGAGCGGGCATCGACGATCGGCTTTGGCCATTCAGTCGAGGGCTCGGCCATGCCCAGTGCGATATAGGCGATGAACAGGATGATGGCGCCGCGCGCGATGCCGAAGACGATGCCGAGCGAATGGTCCAACCCCGAAAGCGGCGATTCGCGCACCAGCCCGCCGATCAGCCCGCTGACCAGGCTGAGCACGATCAGCACCACCAGGAACACCGCCGCCATGGCGCCATAGATGGCGAAATGCTGCAGCCCCTTGGGCAGCAGCGAGGCGATGTAAGGCTGCACCGGCGCATAGAATTTCAGGCAGGCGAGCAACGCGCCGAGCCAGGCGCCAACCCCCAGCACCTCGCGCACGAAGCCACGGACCATCGAGAACAGGGCGGACAGCGCCACAACCCCCAGCACCACCGCATCGACCCAGGTCATTCAGCCTCCTTGCGTTTCGCGCCGGGCTTCTGGCCGGTGGCGATGATGCCAACTAGGTCCGTCAGATGCCCGATTTCAATCAGGGAAAGTGTTTTGGGCACGCTGAGCTTGGCGGCGCCGCCGGCCACGCGCTTAGGGCCAGCCGCACGGGCGAAGCCGAGCTTCGCGGCCTCCTTCAGCCGCAGCTCGGTCTGCGCCACCTGGCGCAGCTCGCCGGAGAGGCCGATTTCGCCGCAGAACACCATTTCCGGGTCGGTCGGCACGTCGGACGCGGCGGAGATCAACGCCGCCGCCACCGCGAGATCGGCGGCGGGCTCGTTGACCCGCAAGCCGCCGGCGACGTTGAGATAGACATCGTTCATCGAAAGCTTCAGCCCGCAGCGCGTCTCCAGCACCGCCAGCAGCATCGAGAGCCGGCCGGAATCCCAGCCAATGACCGAGCGCCGGGGCGAGCCGCCAGGGTTGGGCGAGAGCAGGCACTGGATTTCCACCAACACTGGGCGCGAGCCCTCCAGCCCGGCCAGCACCGCGCTGCCCGCGACATTGCCGCGCCGCTCCGCCAGGAACAAAGCGGAGGGGTTGGCGACCTCGGAGAGGCCGCGCCCGGTCATCTCGAACACGCCGATCTCGTCCGTGGCGCCGAAGCGGTTTTTCATGCCGCGCAGGATGCGGAACTGGTGGCCGCGATCGCCTTCGAAATGCAGCACGACATCGACCATATGCTCGACCACGCGCGGCCCGGCGAGGGAGCCTTCCTTGGTCACATGGCCGACAAGGAGCAGGGAGAAGCCTTGGGTTTTGGCGGCGCGGATCAGCTCGAAGGCGCTGGCGCGGACCTGGGTGACGGAGCCCGGCGCGGAATCGATCCCCTCCGCCCACATGGTCTGGATGGAATCGATCACCACCAAAGCCGCATCGGGATATTGGCTGAGGCTGGCGAGGATATCGCCAAGCTGGGTGGCGGCGGCGAGGCGCAGTGGCGCGTCGGAGAGGCCCAGGCGCAAGGCGCGCAGGCGGATCTGGTCGATCGATTCCTCGCCGGAGATATAGAGCACCTCCTGCCCGGCGCGGCCCAGGGCGGCACTGGCCTGCAGCAGCAAGGTGGATTTGCCGATGCCGGGATCACCGCCAACCAACACCACGGAGGCGGGGACAAGGCCGCCGCCGAGAACACGGTCGAACTCGGCGATGGTGGTGGGGATGCGCGGCGGCGGTGGGGAGATGCCTTCCAGTCCGACGAACTCGATCTTGCTGCCAGCGCGTCGGGCGCCATCCTTGATGCCGCCGGGCAGCGCCTTGGGGGCGGCCTGTTCCTCCAGCGTGTTCCATTCGCCGCAGGCCTCGCAGCGCCCGGCCCATTTCGGAAACACCGCCCCGCAGGCGGTGCAGGCGAAAATTTTAGCTTGCTTGGCCAAAATCAGCCCGGCTGCCAGCCGTAATTCTTGGCCAGGAAGGCCAGAAGCTGCGGCTGCTCGGCCGGGACGATGGCCAGCGCGGTGAGGGCGTTGGCCAGCACCGTGGCGGGCTGCAAGGAGATTGAGCTGGCCTGGGCGGCGGCGGCCACCGCCTCGCTGCCGGCGGCCTCGATGGCGGCGCTGCGCCAGATGGAGACCGCGCCAGGGTCGGTCAAGCGCGGCAGCACCATCAGGAAATCCAGCCGCGCGGCGGCGGCGGCGGCCTCATAGGCGGAGGCGAGCAGCGGGCTGACCGTAGGGCCCAGCGTGCTGGGCAGAGCGAGGCCGGGGAAGAGCGGGTCCGGCCCACGCTGCCGCCCGGGCCGGGGGCGCCGATGCAGAAGGCCGGCACCGCGCCAGAGGCGATGAGCGGGGTGATATCTTCCGGCACGCCTTCGCCGCAGATGAACACGGCATCCACCGTGCCGGCGATGAAGGCGCGGGTTTTCTCGTCGTTGGAGTGCAGGCCGAAGACCGGCACGGTGGCCACGCCCAGCCGGGCGAGCGCGAGCAGCGCGGCCAGATCATCGCTTTGCGTCTGGGCGGCGCCGAGGCGCAGCGGGCTGCGTTGTTGCAGCGTTTCCAGCGTCGGCACGCTGCCTTTCGGGGCGCGCAGCATCAGCACGCCGGAATTGAAGCCGGCGAGCAGCGGGGTCCATTGCGTCGGGTTGAAATGCACCCGCGAATCGCCGGTGAGGAAGGCGATCAAGGCGGCGCCGGGCAGGATGGCGGCGCTGCGGCCATCGGGCACCATCAGCGCATCCAGCCGGTTGGCGCCGGTGACGCCATCCAGCCCGCCCACCGGCTCGGCGACGATGTTCGGGCTGCCGGGGAAATGGTCGGCGATGGCGAGCGCGAAGGCGTTGCCCCAGCGGCTGGTGGCGCCGCCATTCGGGCCGGCCACCAGCAGGTTCATCGGGCCGAGCGCGGCCTGCGCCATCGCCTGGGCGCGGGCGGCACCTGGCAGCAACGCGGAAGCAGCCAGGGCACCGAGCAGTTGCCGGCGTTTCATCTGGGTTGGACTCCGGTTTCCTCGAAGCCACGGAGATTACGCGCGCCGCTCATTTCGTCAATCGTCGTACTGGACCAGCGTTTCCACCGGCACATCCAGCTTGGCGCGGCCATTCAGGAAGGAGAGCTCGATCACCGCCGCGGCGGCGACGACCTCGGCCCCCACCTTGCGCAGCAGCTCGATGCCGGCCGCCATGGTGCCGCCGGTGGCCAGCAGATCATCCACCACGACGACGCGCGCCCCTGGCTCCACCGCATCGGCCTGAATCTCGACGCGGTCCGTGCCGTATTCGAGCGCGTAATCCAGCCCGACAGTGGCGCCGGGCAGTTTGCCGGGCTTGCGGATCATCACGAAACCGCAGCCGAGCTTGAGCGCCAGCGGGGCGGCGAGCAGGAAGCCACGGCTCTCGACCCCGGCCAGCACGGTCGGGTGATAGGCGCGCACGCGGTTGGCGAGGCGGCCCATGGCCACCTGCCAGGCGTCGGCATCGCGCAGCAGCGTCGAGATGTCGTAGAAGAGGATGCCCGGCTTGGGGAAATCCGGGATGCCGCGAATGTGATCTTTGAGGTCCATGATGGGGTTCCTATAAACGACCCTTGCCCTGCGGCAAATTTTTGGCGCGATTATGCCAGGATGCGGCAGCCGCCTCGTCCGCCGCGCGGGCTTCCACCCAGGCGGTCTCGCCGCCCAGCCGTTCCTCGGCCTTCCAGAAAGGCGCGCCGGTTTTCAGGCAATCGATGAGAAAGGCGGTGGACTCGAGCGCCGCCGCGCGATGCGCGCTGGCGGTGGCGACGAAGACGATCGGCGCGCCGACGGCAAGCCGGCCGATGCGGTGAATGACGATGGCGCCGGCGAGGTCCCAGCGCGCGCGGGCGTCCTCCAGCAGGCGGGTGAGGGCCGCCTCGGTCATGCCGGGATAATGTTCGAGCCGCAAAGCCGCGAGATCGCCGCTGGCGGTCTGGCGGACCAGGCCAATGAAGCTGGCGATGCCGCCGACCCCATCGCCGCCCAGCTGCGCCAGCAGCGCGCCGCTGTCGAATTCCGCCTCCTGGACGCTGACGAGGAACATCCGCTCAGCCGCCGGTCATCGGCGGGAAGAAGGCGATTTCTTTGGCGCCGTCGAGCGTCGCGTCGAGAGGCTGGAATTCCTGGTCGATGGCGCAGCGGATCTTGGCGTCTTCGATGAAGGCGGCTTCATAGCCGGGGCCACGGGTGCGCAGCCATGCGATCAGCCCGGCCGGGGTGGTGATGCCGGGGGGCAGTTCCAGCTCCTCGGCGCTTTTGCCGATGCGCTCGCGCAGCCAGGCGAAATACAGCACCTGCATGGCGTTAGCGCGCATCGCCAGGGGTGGCGGGGGGATCATCGGCTGGCCGCCCTGCTGGTCATAAAGCGGGCCGCCGGCGGTGACGCCTTCGGCGCCATTCACCTGCGGTCCCTGGCCCGGCGGGTAGGGCGAGGGCAGCGAGGGCATGAAAGCCTGGCCCAGCGGCCGGTTGGAATTGGCTTCCACCTCGCTGAGTGTGGGCATCTGTTTCACCGGGCCGGGCCAGACATCGCCGGCCTGGGTGGCCAGCGGGGTGATGGCGGGATGCTTGCCGATGGCGCGCGCGCCGGTCTCGCTCACCACCGGGGGGCGTTCGGGTTGCCGAAGGGCCAGGAGGCGTGCTCCAGAAAGGTGCCGCCACCCGCGCAACCGGTGAGGCAAAACGCCGCCATCAGGGCAAGGGGGGTGCGCAAAGACGGTGCTCCTTCAGCGTTGGCTTGTCCGGTTTAGACCAAGCGCTCCAATCAGGAAATCCGCGATCAGCGCCGGTTTGTCCAGGGGCAGCACCGGCACCGGGCAATCCGGCAGGGCGGCATCGCTGGCGACGGCCAGCAGATGCGCATCCGGCCAGGGGGCGGGCTTGCCCAGCGCCGGGCGATAGACCGCCAGACGCGGCAAAGGCTCGGCCTTGAAGCCTTCGATCAGCACCAGATCGACCGGGTTCAGCCGCGCCAGCAGCGCCTCAAGCGGGGCCGGGGTGCGCGAGAACAGGGCGAAGCCGGCCTCGGTGGTGAGGATGACCTCCCGCGCTCCGGCTTGCGCATGCACGAAACTATCCTTGCCCGGCTTGTCCAGCGTGACATTATGGTGGGCGTGCTTGACGCTGGAGACGCTCAGCCCCTGGGCCGTCAGGCAGGGGATCAGCCCCGCGATCAGCGTGGTTTTGCCGGACCCGGACCAGCCGGAGACGCAGAGAACCTCCAAACCCTGTCAGGCGCGCGGGGCGCTGGCGTGGCGCAGCCCGGCGGTGAGATAATCCCAGCCGGTGATCAGCGTCAGCGCCGCCGCCAGCCAGAGCAGCACGAAGCCGATGGCGCCGATATGCAGTGTGCCCAGCCCGATGAAGCGCGACCCGGTATCGCCGAGCAGCAGCAAGCCCAGCGCCACCATCTGCACGCCGGTTTTCCATTTCGCCAATTTCGTCACCGGCAGGCCGATGCGAATCTCCGCCAAATATTCACGAAGCCCGGAGACCAGGATCTCGCGCAGCATGATCACGATGGCCGGATAGATGCCAAAGCCGGGCATATGTTTGAAGCCGACCAGGCACATCAGCGTCGCGCCGATCAGTAATTTATCGGCGATCGGGTCCAGCATGCGGCCGAAATTCGAGAGCTGCGCCCATTCGCGGGCCAGCTTGCCGTCCAGATAATCGGTGATCCCGGCCAGGGTGAACAGCAAGGCCGCGCAGAAATCCGCCCAGGGCGCGCCGATCGCCTCAAGCAGCACCAGCAGCGGGATCGCGAAAATACGCGACATTGTGAGCATATTGGGCAGATCGGTCAGCATTGGCGCGCACCCTAGCGGGGTTTTGGCAACAGCGAAACTGCCCCGGAATTGACCAGGGCGCATTCCAGTCGATATGTTCAAATGAACATATCGCTTCGGAGTCCCGCATGTCCGTTTCACGCCGTCTGCTGCTGGCCGCCCCTCTGGCCCTGACCGCCGCCCAGCGCGCCTTCGCCGCGCAGGCCATCACCGTCGCCTTCGCCGGCTCCATGGGCAAGCTGATGGATAAAGGGCTGAACCCCTTCTTCACCGCTTCGTCGGGCGTGGAGGTGCATGGCATTGGCCAGGGGGCGGTGGCGCTGGCGCGGCTGATCACCGGCGGGGCGATGAAGCCGGACGTGTTCGTGCCGGTCTCCGCCGGGCCGGCGAAGATGGTGCGGGAGGCCGGCTTGGCGGAGAAAGCGGTGCCGGTGGCCAGCACCTCGATGGTTCTGGCCTATTCGCCGGCCTCGAAATTCGCCAGCCAGCTCGCCGCCGCCAAGGGCGCGGACTGGACCAAGATTGTCCTGAACCCGGATTTCCATCTGGGCCGCACCGACCCGACCGCCGACCCGCAGGGCCAATATGTGCTGTTCGCGCTGCAGCTGGCCGAGGCCTATTACAAAATCCCTGGCTTCGCGCGGAAACTGGCCGGGCCGATGCTCAATCCGGCGCAGATTTTCGCCGAGCCCTCGCTGCTGGCGCGGCTTGAGGCTGGCCAGATCGACGCGACTCTGGGCTATAAGAGTGCCGTGGTCTCTCAGAAACTGCCATTCATCGAGCTGCCGGATGCGGTCAACCTGTCCAACCCGGCCCTGGCCAAGAGCGTCTATGACACAGCGCGCCTGACGCTGAAGGAGAAGAACGGCCAGGATAAGGTGATCCATCCCAGCCCGCTGGTATTCTATGCGATGGCGCTGAAGGCCTCGACCAATCCGAAGGCGGCGGCGGATTATGTGAAATTCCTGGCCGGGCCGGATGGGCAGGCGATCTTCCGGCGCTATGGCTATGGCCCGGGCAAGGGAGCTTCGATCTGAAATTCCTGCGCGCCGGGTTTCTGCTGTTCATCCTGGCGTTTCTGCTGGCGCCGCTGAGTGCGTTCATCGGCCATGATGCATTCTGGCAAGGTATAACGCTCAGCGGCCAGGACTGGTTTTCCATCGCCACCTCGCTGCTCGGCGGGGCAATGGCGCTTTGCATCATCGTGCTGATCGGCACGCCGCTGGCCTTCTACCTGGCCCGCGCCCCTGGCCGGCTGGCGCTGCTGGCCGAGGCGGTGGTGCTGATGCCGATGCTGATGCCGACCCTGGCGCTGGGCATCCTGATTGCGGTGACCTATGGCCCGGCCGCGCCTCTGGGCCGGGCCTTCGCCGCCATCGGCATCACCCTCACCAACACCCCGGCGGCCTTTCTGCTCGCCACCATCTATGCGGCGCTGCCCACCTATGTGATCGCGGCGCGCGGCGCCATCGCCCAGGTGCCGGAAGAGTATGAAGGGTTGGCGCGCACGCTGGGGGATGGGCTGTGGGCGGCGCGGCTGCGGGTGACCTTGCCGATGGCGCGCAAGGGGCTGGCGGCGGCACTCTCGCTGGCCTGGGTGCGGGCCTTGGGGAGTTCGGGATCATCCTGATCGTCGCCTATTACCCGGCCGGGATGCCGGTGCAGCTCTGGACGGATCTGCAGGATCTCGGGCTGCAGGCGGTGTTTCCGCTGGTGGCGGTGTTTCTGCTGGCGACCTTGCCGGTGCCGCTCTGGCTCTCGCTGCGGGCGCGGGCCGCGTGATCGCGGTCGATCTGCGGCTGAGCGCCCCGGTGGCGCTGCATGCGGCCTTTCCGGTGCGGGGCTTCACCGCGCTGCTGGGCCGCTCCGGCGAGGGCAAGACTTCGCTGCTACGGGCCTTGGCCGGGCTGCTGCCGTCTGCCGGCGCGCCTTGGGCGGGGCTGGCGCCGGAGCGCCGGCCGGTGGGGTATCTGCCGCAGGAGACGCTTTTATTTCCGCATCTCAGTGTGCTGGAAAACACCGCCTACGCGCTGAAAGGCCGGGGACGGCTGGAGGAGGCGCGGCGTCTGCTGGCGGCGCTGGGGCTGGAGGCGCTGGCCGCGCGCCGGCCGGACCAGCTCTCCGGCGGCCAGGCCAAGCGGGTGGCGCTGGCGCGCGCCCTGGCGCACCGCCCGGCGCTGCTGCTGCTGGACGAACCCTCCGCCGGGCTGGACCGGCAGACGCGCGATGAGACGCTAAGCTGGCTGAAACAGACCGCCGCATCCTGGGGCATTCCGGTGTTGGCGGCGACGCATGATTATGACATCGCGGTGCAGGCGGACGCGCTGGCCTTGCTGGCGGGGGGCGGATTATTCAGTTCGGGCCGACCATGGAGCTGTTCGCCGCCCCGGTCAGTCCGGAAGCGGCGGCGCTGCTGGGCGTTTAGGCCGCCTTGGTCAGCCTTTTGATGAAGGCGGAGAGATGATGCCGGCGCATCTCCGCTTTGGCTTTGGTGCTGGTGGTCATGTAGTTCATCTGCACCACGTAACGCTGGCCGACGAACTGCTTATGGCCGTGCCAGGTGGTCGGGCCGTTGGGGAAGACCAGCAGCGTGCCCTCCACCGGCGGCACTTCCTTGGCGTAATTTTCCAGATTCTCGCCATCGCGCAGCAACCGCAGGCAGCCTTGGTGGCGCGCCCAGGCTTCGCCGGAGGCCGGGTTCAGATAAAGCAGGATGGTGACGCGCTTGGCCGAGCTGTCGGTATGGATGCGCCCGTCCTGCTCGCCGGAATTGCCGCGCAGCGTGGTCATCAGCGGCGCGTCCGCCAGATCCAGCCCGAATTTCTCCGCCACGATGGCGCGGAATTGCGGCCCTTCCAGCGCCGCGATGGCCGCTTTCGCCGCCGGGCCCAGCTTCAGCGCGCCGATGGGAAAGCTGCCGCGCGCCTTCATCGCCGGCAGATCCGCGACCACGGCGGGCAGCGCCTCTGGCTTGATGAAGCGTTCCAGCAGAATATGGGGGAACGGGTCCGCCGCAACCGGGGCCGCGCTCAAGGCGCTGAAATCCGCGACTTCCATGGCTATTTCCATTAACATTTCGTGTGGGGCAATGCGCTTTTAGGTAGGCGCTTCCCGCCCCCGTGCAAGGCGCCATGCGCGCATGCGGGTTGCTGCGCCGCATCAACAGGCGCAAGATGCGCTCCCGTATGTCCAAGTTAACACAAGCCGAGTTAACACAAGTCAAGTCTGGCGTGATGGCGGCGTATCGGGCACGCATCGCCGCCGGGTTGTTGAAGCATGATGCCGCGCAGGCGGTGGCGGCGGAGCAGTTGCAGGGCCTCTGGGCCAAGTTGCGCGGCTATGACCCCAACCCGAAACAGCCGCCGAATGGCTGGTTCTCCCGCATGTTGCGGCGCAAGCCGGTGGATGAGGTGCAGGATCATCCGAACGGGCTTTATATCGTCGGGGAGGTCGGGCGCGGCAAATCCATGCTGATGGATCTGTTCTTCGAGGCGGCGCAGGTGCCGCGCAAGAAGCGCATCCATTTTCATGACTTCATGCAGCAGGCGCATAAAAGCTTCCACAAGATCAAGCGCGAGCACCCGGAGGTGGATGATCCGGTGCCGGCCCTGGCCGATCTCATCGCCGGCGAGGCGGCTTTGCTCTGCTTCGATGAATTCCAGGTGCATGACATCGTCGATGCGATGATATTGGGCCGGCTGTTCGAGGCTTTGTTCGCCCGCCAGGTGGTGGTGGTGGCCACCTCCAACACGCTGCCGGATGATCTCTATAAGGGCAAACCGGGGCGGGACGCGTTTCTGCCCTTCATCGAGCTGCTGAAGAAGCGCCTGGATGTGCTGGTTCTGGACTCGGCCCAGGATTACCGGCGCGGGCGCGAGCACGGGCTGAAAGCCTGGGTGGTGCCGGCCGATAGCCGGGCCGATGCCGCGATCGACCGGGTGTTTGCGCATCTCACCGAGGGCCAGCCCGCCAAGCCCGAGACTTTGGTGATCCAGAGCCGCCGCCTGGTGGTGCCGCTGGCGGCGAAGGGCGTGGCGCGGTTCGATTTCGAGGCGCTGTGCAAGGTGGCGCTGGGGGCAGGCGATTACCTCGCCATCGCCACCCACTACCATACCGTGCTGATCGACGGGATTCCCCGGCTTTCGCCCGATAATTTCGACGAGGCGCGCCGCTTCGTCACCCTCATCGACGCGCTCTATGAGCATCGCTGCAAGCTCTACGCTTCGGCGGCGGCTTATCCGGACGATCTCTACCGGTCCGGCGAGGGCGCTTCGATCTTCGAGCGGACCGCCTCGCGGCTCGAGGAGATGCAGAGCGAAACCTATCTCGCTCTGCCGCATCTGACATGAGCTGGGCATTGCGCAAGGCCATCGGCACGAATGTGCATCAAATCGGCATGAAATTCCCGCCGAAGGCCTTTCGCGATGCACAATGCTGCTTGCCAGGGCGGGGGATGTGGGCTAGCACCCCCGCGGACGCCCCCTTTGTAACCTTTTAAGACAGGTAGGCTGAACTCCACATGAACATACATGAATATCAGGGCAAGGAACTGCTGAAGGCCTATGGCGTCGCGGTTCTGGACGGCTATGTGGCCTGGACGCCCGAGGAAGCGGTGGATGCCGCCAAGAAACTCCCCGGCCCCATTTACGTCGTGAAGTCGCAGATCCATGCTGGCGGCCGCGGCGCTGGCAAGTTCAAGGGCGACCCGAACGGCAAGGGCGGTGTCCGCCTGGCGAAGAGCCTGGACGAGGTCCGTGAGGCCGCCGCGGCGATGATCGGCAACACGCTGATCACCAAGCAGACCGGCCCGGCCGGCCGTCTGGTCCGCCGCGTCTATGTGGAATCCGGCTGCGACATCAAGCGCGAGCTGTATCTCTCCCTGCTGATCGACCGCTCGGTCTCCGAAGTGGTGATCATGGCCTCCACCGAGGGTGGCATGGAGATTGAGGAAGTCGCCGAGCATCACCCGGAGAAGATCCTGCGCGCGCCGATCGACCCGGCCTCCGGCATCTCCGGCTTCCATGCCCGCAAGCTCGCCTTCGGCCTCGGCCTCGAGGGCAAGCAGGTCGGCACCTTCGCGAAATTCGTCACCGCCATGTACAATGCCTTCGTGGCGCTGGACATCGCGATCATCGAGATCAACCCGCTGGTTGTCACCGGCTCCGGCGAGATCTACGCGCTCGACGCGAAAGTGACCTTCGACGATAACTCCCTCTATCGCCATCCCGAGATCGAGGCGCTGCGCGACGAGGGTGAGGAAGACCCGAAGGAGCTGGAAGCCAACAAATACTCGCTCTCTTATGTGGCGCTCGATGGCTCCATCGGCTGCATGGTGAACGGTGCGGGCCTGGCCATGGCGACCATGGACATCATCAAGCTCTACGGCGCCGAGCCGGCGAACTTCCTGGATGTCGGCGGTGGCGCGACCAAGGAGCGGGTGACCGCGGCCTTCAAGATCATCTTGTCCGACCCGAACGTGGAAGGCATCCTGGTCAATATCTTCGGCGGCATCATGCGCTGCGACGTGATCGCCGAGGGCGTCATTGCCGCCGCCCGCGAGGTCTCGCTCTCCGTGCCGCTGGTGGTGCGCCTTGAAGGCACCAATGTGCAGCTCGGCAAGGACATCATGGCCAAGTCCGGCCTGCCGATCATCCCCGCCGACAATCTGGCCGATGCGGCCGAGAAAATTGTCAAAGCCGTGAAGGAAGCCGCGTAATGGCCGTTCTCGTCAATAAAAACACCAAGGTCATCACCCAGGGCTTCACCGGCGCCCAGGGCACCTTCCACTCCGAGCAGGCTTTGGCCTATGGCACCAAGGTTGTCGGCGGTGTCACCCCCGGCAAGGGCGGCCAGACCCATCTCGACCTGCCGGTGTTCAACACCGTGGAAGAGGCCGTGGCCAAGACCGGCGCCAATGCCTCCGCCATCTATGTGCCGCCGCCGTTCGCGGCCGATTCCATCCTGGAAGCCATCGATGCCGGCGTCGAGCTGATCGTCTGCATCACCGAGGGCATCCCGGTGCTGGACATGGTCAAGGTGAAGCGCGCCCTCTCCGGTTCCAAGTCCCGCCTGGTCGGCCCGAACTGCCCCGGCGTGATCACCCCGGATGAGTGCAAAATCGGCATCATGCCGGGCCATATCCACAAGCGCGGCTCCATCGGCATCGTCTCGCGCTCCGGCACGCTGACCTATGAGGCGGTGGCGCAGACCACGGCGGCCGGCCTTGGCCAGTCCACCTGCGTCGGCATTGGCGGCGATCCGGTGAAGGGCACCGACTTCATCGAGGTGCTGGACATGTTCCTGCATGACGATGAGACCCAGGCGATCATCATGATCGGCGAGATCGGCGGCCCCTCCGAGATCGACGGCGCGGAATTCCTGGCCAAGCACAAGATCAAGAAGCCGGTTGTCGGTTTCATCGCCGGTGCCACCGCTCCTCCGGGCCGCCGCATGGGCCATGCCGGTGCCGTGATCTCCGGCGGCAAGGATACCGCCCAGGCGAAGATCGCTGCCATGAAGGAAGCGGGTATCTTCGTCGCGGACAGCCCGGCCTCGCTGGGCAGCACGATGCTGAAGGCCCTGAAGGCCTGATTTCCTTGCCCCATGGCGGTCACGCCATGGGGTTTTTTTCATCCCCGTGCCTGGGCGGGGGCAAAGCCGCGGCAACCATGCGGATTTGGCAACCCAGACCCATTGTTCAGGGTAACGGCACGATAACGCCAGTGCCTTATACGCCCGGCGAGGACGGTACTGCAGAGATTGCCTCCGGCGGTAAAGCGACAAACAGGCCGCGGCTGGACGCGTTTTAGGAGAGGATAGGTTTATGGCCGGTGTGGACGTGATTGCGACCGCGATGAATGGCGCCAATGCCCAGTTCATTGCGCAGCTTTATGCGAAATGGGTGGAAACGCCCAATTCTGTCGATCCCGATTTCGCGGCCTTGTTCGCCGCGCTGGACGATGACACCCGGGCCATCCTCACCGACGCCTCCGGCGCCTCCTGGGCGCCGCGCCCCTCCGTCTTCGAGACGGTGAGCAGCGATGCCGCGCCGAAGACCAACAAGGCCCCCGCCGGCAACCCGGCCGAGACCCGCGCCGCGACGCTGGATTCCATCCGCGCCTTGATGCTGATCCGCGCCTATCGCGTCCGCGGGCATCTGGAATCCAAGCTCGATCCGCTGGGGCTGAAGCCGAAAGCCTATCATTCCGAGCTTGACCCCGCCTCCTACGGCTTCACCGAAGCCGCCGATTTCGAGCGCCCGATCTTCCTGGATGGCGTGCTCGGCTTCGAGACGGCGACGCTGAAAGAGGTGATGGCGGCGCTGCGCGCCAGCTATTGCGGCGAGATCGGCGTGGAGTTCATGCATATCCAGGACCCGGCGCAGAAGAGCTGGATCCAGCGCAAGATCGAAGGCGCGCCCTGGCTCTCCGCCTATGACAAGAAGGGCAAGGCGAAGATCCTGAAGCAGCTGACCGAGGCTGATAGCTTCGAGACCTTCTGCCAGAAGCGCTTCGTCGGCACCAAGCGCTTCGGGCTCGAGGGCGGTGAGAGCACCATCCCGGCGCTGCACGCGATCATCGAAGCCGCCGCCGGCAAGGGCGTGCGCGAGATCGCCATCGGCATGCCGCATCGCGGCCGCCTCAACACGCTGGTCAATATCGTCAAGAAGCCGCTGGTGGCGCTGTTCTCCGAGTTCGGCGGCAACTCCTTCAAGCCGGACGATGTGCAGGGCTCCGGCGACGTGAAATACCATCTCGGCACCTCGACCGACGTGGTGATCAACGGCAACCAGGTGCATCTGTCCCTGCAGCCGAACCCCTCCCACCTGGAAGCGGTGGACCCGGTGGTGGTCGGCAAGATCCGCGCGCGCATGGATATGATGGGCGATACCAGCCGCAAATCCGCCATGGCGATCCAGATGCATGGCGATGCCGCCTTCGCCGGCCAGGGGCTGGTGTATGAAACCCTGGCGATGAGCCAGCTGATCGGCTACCGCACCGGCGGTTCGGTGCATCTGGTGGTCAATAACCAGATCGGCTTCACCACCGTCCCGGCGCATGCCTTCTCCGGCATGTATTGCACGGACGTCGCCAAGTCCGTGCAGGCGCCGATCCTGCATGTGAATGGCGACAACCCGGAAGCCGTGGTCTATGCCGCGCAGATCGCCGCCGAGTTCCGCTGCGAGTTCGCGACCGACGTGGTCATCGACCTAGTCTGCTATCGCCGCCATGGCCATAACGAGAATGATGAGCCGGCCTTCACCCAGCCGATCATGTACAAGGCGATCAAGGCGCTGAAGACCACCCGGGCGCTGTATGCCGAGCGTCTGGCCAAGGAGGGCTCGGTCTCCGAGGCCGAGGCCAAGGCGATCATGGATGAGTATGGCCAGGAGCTGGAAGCCGCCTTCGAAGGGGCCAAGGATTACAAGGTCAACAAGGCGGACTGGCTGGAAGGCCATTGGGCCGGGCTGAAACAGGCCGGGGATGATGCCGAGCAGCAGGATGGCGTCACCGCCGCGCCGCTGGCGCAGCTCCAGCAGGTCGGCAAGGCGCTCTACACCCCGCCGCAGAATTTCGAGCTGAACCCGAAGATCGCGCGTCAGCTCGAAGCCAAGAAGCAGATGTTCGAGAGCGGCGAAGGGCTGGACTGGGCAACCGGCGAGGCGCTGGCCTTTGGCACGCTGCAGCTGGATGGGCACCGTGTGCGCCTCTCCGGTGAGGATGTGCAGCGCGGCACCTTCTCCCAGCGCCATGCCGTGCTGGTCGATCAGGTCAACCAGAACGAATATGTGCCGCTGAACAACATCGCCGAGGGCCAGGCGCGCATCGAGATCTTCAACTCGCTGCTCTCCGAGGTCGGCGTGCTGGGCTTCGAGTATGGCTACACCGTCGCCGACCCCTCGACCCTGGTGCTGTGGGAAGCGCAGTTCGGCGATTTCGCCAATGGCGCGCAGGTGATCATCGACCAGTTCATCGCCGCCGGCGAGACCAAGTGGCTGCGCATGTCCGGGCTGGTGATGCTGCTGCCGCACGGCCAGGAAGGACAGGGGCCGGAGCATAGCTCCGCCCGCCTGGAGCGCTATCTGCAGCTTTGCGCCGAGAACAATATCATCGTCGGCAATATCTCGACCCCGGCGAATTACTACCATGCGCTGCGCCGGCAGATGAAGCGCAACTACCGCAAGCCGCTGATCCTGATGACGCCGAAATCCCTGCTGCGTCACAAGCTCTGCGTCTCGCCGCTGGCGGATTTCGCCGAGGGCACCGGCTTCAAGTTCGTGCTGCCGGAGACCGACGAGCTGGTGGCGCCCGAGCAGGTGAAGCGCGTCGTGCTCTGCTCCGGCAAGGTCTATTACGACCTGCTGGCCGAGCGGCGCGAGCGCGGCATCAAGGATGTCGCCATCGTCCGGCTGGAACAGTTCTACCCGTTCCCGGCCAAGGCGCTGAAGGCGGCGATCGAGGGTTATAAGAACGCGGAAGTGGTCTGGTGCCAGGAAGAGCCGGAGAATAACGGCGCCTGGTTCTTCGTGGATCGCCGGATCGAGACGGTGCTGGAATGCCTGGGCAATGCCGCCCGGCGTCCGCGCTATGTCGGCCGCCGCGCCATGGCCTCCCCGGCCGCTGGCCTCGCCAAGGCCTTCGCCGCCGAGCAGGCCGCCCTGGTCAACGAGGCGCTGAGCGTTTAGAGCATGAGGCGCCTGCCCTGGCGGATTACGCCGGGGCGGGCGCATGAATTTGCTCGTTCCATAAAAATTGGATCAGCCTGAATGATCCAATTCCCGTTTACGACAAAAGAGAGCAGGAGTTTCCATGTCGGCCGAGATCAAGGTTCCCACGCTGGGCGAAAGTGTTGCCACAGCCACCATCGCCCGCTGGATCAAGAAGGTTGGCGAGGCCGTTGCCGCGGACGAGCCCATTGTTGAGCTGGAGACGGACAAGGTCACTGTTGAGGTGAACGCCCCGGAAGCCGGTGTGATCGCCGAGATCGCCGCCGATGAGGGCGCCGAGGTTGCCCCGGGCGACGTGCTGGGCATGATCGACGCCAAGGGCGCCGCCGCCCCGGCGCCGAAGAAGGAGCCGGCCGACGCCGCTGCCCCCAAGACCGGCGTGAATGCCGCCCAGGAAGCCCCGGGCCCGGTGGCCCGCCCCGGCGTGGGCGCGCTGCCCGCCGCCGCCAAGCTGGCCGCCGAGAAGGGCGTGAACACCGCCGACATCGCCGGCACCGCCAAGGGCGGCCGCGTTTCCAAGGGCGATGTGCAGGAGTTCCTGAACAAGCCAGCCGCTGCCCCGGCGGCCGCCGCGCCGAAAGCCCCGCGCGCCAATGATGTGCGCGAGGAGCGGGTGAAGATGACCCGCCTGCGCAAGACCATCGCCAACCGGCTGAAGGAAGCGCAGAACACCGCCGCCATGCTCACCACCTTCAACGAGGTGGATATGAGCGCGGTGATGGCGCTGCGTTCGTCCTACCGCGACGTGTTCGAGAAGAAGCACAAGGGCATCCGCCTGGGCTTCAACGGCTTCTTCGTGAAGGCGGTGTGCGCGGCGCTGGCCGAGTTCCCGGCGGTGAATGCCGAGATCGACGGTGACGAGATCGTCTATAAGAACTTCGTCAATATGGGCATCGCCGTTGGCGGCGCCAATGGGCTGGTGGTGCCGGTGATCCGCGATGCGGAGACCAAGAGCATCTCCGAGATCGAAGCCGAGATCGCGGGTTTCGCGAAGAGTGCGAAGGACGGCACGCTGAAGCTGGACCAGCTTTCCGGCGGGTCTTTCTCGATCACCAATGGCGGCGTCTATGGCTCGCTGATGAGCACCCCGATCCTCAACCCGCCGCAGTCCGGCATTCTGGGCATGCACAAGATCCAGGACCGTCCGGTCGTGGTCGATGGCAAGATCGAGATCCGCCCGATGATGTATCTGGCACTGTCCTACGATCACCGCATCGTCGATGGCCGCGAGGCGGTGTCCTTCCTGGTGCGGGTGAAGGAAAGCATCGAAGATCCCCGCCGCCTGCTGCTGGCGATCTAAAAGAAAAGGCCCCGCAAGGGGCCTTTTTTATTTGCAAAAGTTTTTGGGAGTGTGGGGACTTTTTTCAAAAAGTCCCCACGACTTACTGCGCGGTCTCGCGCATCGGCACCAGATTATCCATAAACCGCTCCGCGCAAGCCCGCCACGAGAACCGTTCCGCATAAGGCCGGCAATTCGCCCGGTCGATTTCCAAAGCCTTCAGGCAGGCCTTGCGTAAATCCTCATCCAGCGTGCCGACGGGCACCGGCGCCTCGCCGAGAATATCCTTTGGCCCGGTCACCGGATAGGCGGCAACGGCAAGACCCGAGGCCAGGGCTTCCAGAACCACCAGCCCGAACGTGTCGGTCTTGGACGGAAACACGAACACATCCGCCCCGGCATAGGCCTGCGCCAACGCAGCGCCATGGCGGGCACCTGCGAAATGCACGTCCGGGAACTCCGCTTGCAGCGCCTTGCGCTGCGGGCCGTCCCCCACGATCAGCTTCGATCCAGGCAGATCCAGCGACAAAAACGCTTTCAGATTTTTCTCCACCGCCACCCGGCCGACATAGGCGAAGATCGGCCGTGGCAGATCCCAATCCTCGCGCGGCGCCGGATGGAACGCCTCCAGATCCACGCCACGCGACCAGGGCGGAGATTCTTGAAGCCGCGGCCGGCAAGTTCCTCGCGCAGCGACTGGGTCGCCACCATCACGCCGGAGCCGGGCTTGTGGAAATGAAGCAGCCAGCGATAGGTCAAAGCCGCGGGAATGCGGGTGCGGGCTTCGAGATATTCGGCAAAGCGGGTGTGAAAGGCGGTGGTGAAATGCAGCCCGCGCGTTTTCGCGTAAGCCCGCGCCGCCATGCCCAGCGGGCCTTCGGTGGCGACATGCAGCGCATCCGGCTGGAACGCCTCGATAATCCGCGCCAGCTTGCGGCCCGGAAACAAGGCGAGCTTGATCTCGGGATAGGAGGGCATCGGCATGGTGCGGAAGCGGTCCGGCCCGACGATGTCCACGGTCTTGCCCATCGCCCGCATCTCGGCGGTGATGGTGCGCAGCGTGCGGACCACCCCGTTCACCTGGGGTTCCCAGGCGTCGGAGATGATCATGATCTTGTTCAGGCCCGGATAAGCGAGCCCGGCTTCAGGTGCTGGCTGATACAACATGCGTCGCCGGGGGCTCGCTCTGCGGGGCGGTGAATTCGGCGACAACCGCCTGCAGCGCCGCCGCCGGGCAACGCTGAGCTTCGGCGCGGGCGGGCGAGCATGGAGAGCTTGTTGCGCGCCACCCAGTCCACCAGCTCCAGCCGTCCATCGAAATGCTCGACCAGGGCGGTACAGCTTTCCACCCAGTCGCCATCATTCAGATACATCACGCCATTCACCTGGCGCATTTCGGCATGGTGGATATGGCCGCAGACCACGCCATCGAAGCCACGGGATTTGGCGTCGTCCGCCAGCGCCGTCTCGAACCGGTCGATCGCCTTCACCGCCTCCTTCACCTGCAGTTTCAGCCAGGCGGAGAGCGACCAGTACGGATAGCCGAAGCGGGTGCGGACCATGTTGAAATAGCGGTTGACCACCAGCGCCGTGGTGTAGGCCCAGTCGCCCAGCAGGGCGAGCAGCTTGGCGTGGCGGACCACGCTGTCGAAACTGTCGCCATGGGTGATCAAGAGCTTCCTGCCGTCAGCGGTGGTGTGCTCGGCTTCCATCTGCAGCTTCACGCCGCAGATCTCGATATTGAGGCTGATATATTTGCGCAGCATCTCATCGTGATTGCCGGGCACATACACCACGTTGGTGCCGGAGCGCGCGGCTTTCAGGATCAGCCGCAGCACCTCGTCATGATGCTTGTCCCAGAACCAGCTGCGCTTGAGCCGCCAGCCATCGATGATGTCACCGACCAGGAACAGGTTTTCGCAAGATGTCTGCTTGAGGAAATCCGCCAGGAACTCCGCCCGGCAGCCGCGCGTGCCCATATGCACGTCGGAGATGAAGACGCTGCGATAGGCCGTCTGCGTCGGACGGATCGGGCTGGATGCGTTCATGGCGGTTGCAATAGTCTGTGACACGGCGCCGGAGACAGTGAAGTTTCCATGACGAGAGCATGGTTTTTTGCAAATCGTACTGTCACGTTCATGTCATGCGCGTGACATTCTCGTGTCACTGTTTTTGGTTATCCCAGAGTTTTTGCGAAACGATCCCGGAGCGGGCCTGATGTTGGTTATTTTCAATCCGGTAGCGGGCCGCAGGCGGGCAACAGCGCTATGGCGGGTGCTGGATCTGCTGGTTGAGAATGGGGTGAAGATCGAGGTCGCGGAGACCCAGCATGCCGGCCATGCGACCGATCTGGCCCGCCAGGCGGCGCGGGAGGGGGCGTTCATGGTCGTCGCCGCCGGCGGGGATGGCACCATCGCCGAAGTCGCCAACGGGTTGATCGGCACCGATACGGCGCTGGGCATCATTCCGCTCGGCACCGCCAATGTGCTGGCGAAGGAATATGGGCTCTCCACCCATCCGCGCGGCATCGCCAACACGCTGGCCTATAAACGCTGCAAGCCGCTCTGGCCGGGTGTGGCGCAGCTGCCGGGCAGGGCATGTGTTCGTGCAGATGCTGGGGCTGGGCTTCGATGGCGCGGTGGTGAAGGGTGTGCGGCCGCTGCTCAAGCGCGCCATCGGCAAGGGGGCTTATGTCTGGCAGTCGGTCTGGGAATCCGTGGCCTATGATTTTCCGCCGGTGCAGCTCAGCGTGGACGGGGTGACGCACCAGGCCGCCAGCGTCGTGGTCAGCAAGGGCGGCTTTATGGCGGGCCCTATCTGCTGGCGCCGCTGGCGCAGCCGGGGCAGCCTGGCTTCCAGGTGGTGCTGTTCGAGAAGCCCGGCACGCTGCCGGCTTTGCTCTCCGGGGCGGCGCTGCCGCTGGGGCTGCTGCCGCGCTGCCCGGGGGTGCGCGTGCTGGCCGGCAGCCATGTGGAATTTTCTGCTCCAAATGGGCGCATTTCCACCCATGCGGATGGCGATACGCTGCCCGCCCTCCCGCGCGGCGTGGTGAGCGCGCAAGCCCCGATTTCGCTGATTGTGGGTTGAGCCGGGAAGGGCTTGACGGGCGGGCCGAGGGTCTATGGGAAACCAGCCTTAAGCAAGGAGACACAAGAGATGAAGACCCCCGTGCGCGTTGCCGTCACCGGCGCGGCTGGCCAGATCGGTTATGCCATCCTGTTCCGTATCGCCAATGGCGACCTGCTCGGCAAGGATACGCCGGTCGACCTCAATCTTCTCGATCTGCCGCAGGCGCAGAAGGCGCTGAACGGCGTCATCATGGAGCTGAATGACTGCGCCTTCCCGCTGCTCAACTCCGTCACCCCTTCCGATGACCCGCGCGTGGCCTTCAAGGACGCCGACATCGCCATCCTGATCGGCTCGCGCCCGCGTGGCCCCGGCATGGAGCGCCGCGACCTGCTGGCCGCCAATGCCGAGATCTTCAAGGTCCAGGGCAAGGCGCTGAACGATGTCGCCAAGCGCGATGTGAAGGTGCTGGTGGTCGGCAACCCGGCCAACACCAATGCTTATATCGCCATGAAGTCCGCCCCGGATCTGCCGAAGGAAAACTTCACCGCGATGCTGCGCCTGGATCATAACCGCGCCGTCTCCATGCTGGCCGAGAAGACCGGCACCCCGGTGAAGGATATTGAGAAGGTGGCGGTGTGGGGCAACCATTCGCCGACCATGTTCGCCGATTACCGCAACGCCACCGCTGCCGGTAAGCCGATGCCGGACGTGGTGAATGACGAGGCCTGGTACAAGGACACCTATCTCTCCGCCGTCGGCAAGCGCGGTGCGGCGATCATCGAGGCGCGTGGCCTCTCCTCCGCCGCCTCCGCCGCCAATGCCGCCATCGACCATGTGCGTGACTGGGTGCTGGGCAGCAATGGCCGCTGGGTCTCCATGGGCATCCCCTCCGATGGCGATTACGGCGTACCGGAAGATGTGATGTTCGGCGTGCCCTGCACCTGCGAGGGCGGCAAATATACCCGCGTGAAGGGCATCGCCATGGACGAGTTCGCCAAGGGCCGCATCCAGCACACGCTGAATGAGCTGCTGGAAGAGCAGGCCGCGGTGGCCGATCTGCTGAAGTAAGCCGCGTCCACGGATGCTGCGAAGGCTCTCCCGGCGACGGGAGGGCCTTTTTCTTTGCGCCGGACCCGTTGGCGGCGCGGGGCTTGGTTTGGTAGGGGGGAGATGTGGGATCCTCCTTCAGCCTGATGTTCGGCCTGCCAGGGCATGGGATGCAGCTGCATCTCGATGCGCTGTCCATATTGTTCGCCTGTATTTTGCTGCCCCAGACCGTGGCGGCGGCGCTGGCGGGGATGCGCGGTTCGATCGCCTTCTGGGTGTTCGTGCTCGGCATGGCGCTGACCCTGGCGGCGGGGGACGGGTTCACGCTGATTTTCGGCTTCGAGCTGATGAGTGCCGCCTCCTGGCTGCTGGTGATGCAGGGCGATGTGAAGCCGGCGACATTTTATGCCGGGGTGGCGATCTTTTCCGGCGCCTGCCTGATCCCGGCGATCTTCCTGCCCGCCTCCTCGCTCGCCTTCGTGCTGGTGGCGCTGGGGGCGGGGGCCAAGGCCGGGCTCGCACCCTTGCATAGCTGGCTCCCCCGCGCCCATCCGGCGCCGCCGGCGGGGGTGTCGGCGCTGATGTCCGGCGGCATGGTGAAAATCGCGCTCTATGTGCTCATCCGCTACGGTTTCGTGGTGCTGGCGCCGGCCCAGCAGCCCTGGTGGGGCACGGTTCTGATGGTGGCGGGCGCGGCCTCGGTGCTGGTCGGCGCGTTGCGGGCGGTGCTGGAGGTGGAGCTGAAAACCGCTTTGGCCTGCTCGACGGTCGAGCATGTCGGGCTGATCGCGGTCGGGCTGGGCGTCGCGCTGCGGGCGAAGGCGCTGGGTGATGCGACGCTGACCGGGCTGGGGCTGGAGGCGGCGCTGCTCTGCGCGGTGGCGCATGGGCTGTTCAAGCCGCTTCTGTTCATCGGCGCCGGGGAGGTGAAGCACGCCACCGGCACGCTCTCCCTGAACTGGCTGGGCGGGCTGATGCGCGGCATGCCGCGGCTGGGCGCGCTGATGCTGCTGGGCGCGGCGGGCATGGCGGCGCTGCCGCTGGGCCGGGCTTCGCGCCGGAATTTCTGTTGCTGCACGCGGTGATCCAGGCGGCCGCGGGCGGCGGGATTCTGGCGCGGATCGGGTTTTCCGCCTTGCTCGCGGTGTTGGGGCTGGGCGCGGCGCTGGCGCTGGCGGCTGCGGTGCGGATCATCGGCATCGGCTTTCTCGGCCGGCCGCGCAGCCTGCATGCGGCGGCGGCGGAGGATGCGCGGCGTGGCCCCTTCATCGCCATGGCGCTGCTGGGGGGCTGTGTGTGCCGGTGGCGCTGCTGCCCGGGCTGCTGCTGGGGGTGATGACCCCGGTGATCCGGCTGCTGGCCCCGGATGCGGATGCGCCGCCGCTCACCTATGCGCCGCTGAGCCTGTTGCTGCTGGCGCTGCTGGCGGCTTTGGCGGCCGGCTTCATCCAGACGCGCTTTGGCGTGCGCGGCCTGCGTGAGGTGCCGGCCTGGCATGGCGGCTTCGGCCGCCCGCCGGCCTGGCTGCCCTTTGGCGACCCGCATACCCAGCCCAGCGGCGCCGGCTTTGCCGAGCCGGTGGCGCGGGTGCTGGGGCGCGGGCTGCTCGGCGCCCAGGGGCAGGACCCGTCGGAGCATTTCCTGCTCGGCCCGCTCTTGCGCGGCCAGCGCCGCGCGGTGCGGCTGGCGGAGCGGGTGCGCCGCGCCACCATCCGGGAGCGCCTGGCCTTCGTGTTCGCGGCGCTGGTGCTGTTTCTGCTGGCGCTTGGCCTGGGGCAGGGGGGCTGATGCTCGGTTTCACCCTCGCTTTCATCGCCACCGGCCTGCATGTGGCGCTCTGCTTCGCCGTTGCCCCTTTGCTGATCGGCACGACCAACAAATTGCGCGCCTGGCTGCTCGGGCGGCGCGGGCCGCCTTTGCTGCTGCCCTATTGGCATCTGGCCAAGCTTTTGCGCAAAAGCACGGTGCTGCCCGATACCGCGACCGATCTGTTCACTTTCTGGCCGCTGGGGGCGATGCTGGCCATGGCGGTCAGCGTCATGCTGATCCCGGGCTTCTCGACCGGGCTGCTCACTGGCCCGGCGGCGGATGCGATCACCATTGTCGGGCTGTTCGCCCTGGCCCGGGCCGCGACCATGCTGGGCGGGCTGGAGACCGGGGCCGGTTTCGGCGGCGCCGGGCGGCGCGCGAGGCGCTGTTTGGCATCTTCGCCGAGGGCGCGCTTTTGGTGCTGCTGCTGGCCTTCGCGCTGCTGGCCAGGACCACCAATATCGACGGCATCGCCAATGATTTCCGCGCCGCGCATCTGGGCATCTCGGTCTCGCTCGGCTTCGCGCTGGCGGCGATGCTGGCGGTGGCGCTGACCGAGGCCGGGCGCATCCCCACCGACAATCCCTCTGGCCATCTCGAACTCGCCATGGTGCATGAGGCGATGGCGCTGGATTATTCCGGCCGGTTGCTGGCGCTGCTGGATTATGCCGGGGTGCTGCGGCTGCTGGCCTGGATGAATTTGATCGGCACCATCTTCCTGCCCTTCGGCATGGCCCGCGCCGGGGATGTTCTCTCCTGGCCGCTCGGGCTGGTGCTGTGGGCGCTGAAGCTGGCGGTGATGGCGGTGGCGCTCTGCCTGTTCGAGGTCTCGCGGGCGAAGATGCGGGTGTTCCGGGTGCCGGAATTCCTGGGGCGGCGCTGCTGCTCGGCATGCTGGCCAGCGTGTTCCTGTTTGTCGCGGCGAGGATCGGCGCATGAGCCTCACTTTTTCCCTCGCGCATCTGATGGGCGGGATCATCCTGCTCTGCGGCTTCCTGCAGCTCTCCCAGCGCCGGCTCGCGGCGATGATCACGCTCTATCAGAGCGAGGCACTGGTACTGTCCGCCGCCGCCCTCTGGCAGGGGTTCGCCCAGCATGAGCTGGCCCTCTATCTCACCGGGTTGATCACCTTCGCGCTGAAAGGCCTACTGCTGCCCTGGGGCCTGCGCGAGATCGTGCAGCGTTTCGGCATGATCCGCGCGGTGGAGACGGCGCTGCCGATGGCGGTGTCGATGATATTCGGCCTGGCCTTGATCGGCATCGCGGTGCTGGTGGTGCTGCCCAGCACCGAGGCCTCGCTCTCCCTCACCCGCGAGGATCTGGCGATCGCGCTTTCGGTGGTGCTGCTCGGACTGTTGCTGATGATCGTGCGGCGCAATGCGCTGGCGCAGATCATCGGGTTCCTGTCGATGGAAAACGGGCTGGTGCTGGCGGCGATCGGCATGCCGGGGATGCCGTTCGTGGCGGAATTCTCGGTGGCGCTGCTGGTGCTGCTGGCCTTCCTGGTGGTGGGGGTGTTTTTGCTGCGCATCCGCGAGCATTTCGACACGCTGGACCTCTCCGGAATCGAGCAAATCGAAAGGCGCGGCAGATGAGCTTCGCCTGGATCGTCATCGCCTGGCCGTTTCTGGCGGCGCTGGTGCTGGGGTTGGCGGGCGGGCCGCGCGCCGGGGCGATCGGCAATGCTGTCGCCTGCGCGGTTTCGTTCGCCTTGTCGCTGGCGTTGTTCGCTTATGGCGGCGACGGGCTGGTGGCGACGGATGCGCTGGCCAGGCTGTTCGGCACGGTCAGCGGTTTTGTCGGCCTCACCGCATCGCTGGTGAATATTTCCTACGTGATGGGCGATGCGGCGCGGATGCCGGTGCGGCGCTGGCGGCTTTATCATGCGCTGTTTCAGATCGTGCTGGGCGCCAGCCTGCTCGGGCTCTATGCGGATAATATCGGCCTGCTCTGGGCGGCGATGGAGGGCGGCACCATCGCGATGACGCTGGGGTGAGCCTGTATCGCAGCCCCACCGGGCTGGAGGCGGCCTGGAAATATTTCATCCTGGCGGGGTGGGGATCGGGCTCGCCTTGTTCGGCACCATGCTGGTCTATCTCGCCGCGCAGCCGGCTCTGGGGCCGGGGCTGCGGGCGATGAGCTTTGCCGCCCTGGCCGGGCAGGCGGCGCATATGGATGGGGCGCTGCTGACCCTGGCCTTCCTGTTCATCCTGTTCGGCTACGGCACCAAGGCGGCGTTGGTGCCGCTGCATGGCTGGCTGCCGGATGCCTATGCGGAGGGGCCGGCGCCGCTGACCACCGCCCTCTCCGGCCTGCTGATCAATGTCGCGCTGCTGGCGATTTTGCGCTTCCGGCATCTGATGCAGGCAAATGCGGCGGCCGGGGGCAGTGCCATGCATCCGGGGCCGTTTTTGTTGACGCTGGGTGTGGCCTCCTTGTTTCTGGCGGCGTTCTCCTTCTCGCGGCGGCGCGATGCCAGGCGGTTTTTCGGCTTCTCCTCCATCGAGCAATCCGGGCTGGTGGCATTTGCCTTCGGGATTGGCGGCCCGGTGGCCTTGTTTGGCGGGTTGCTGCATATGCTGCTGCACAGCCTGTTGAAGCCCGGCCTGTTCCTGGCGCTGATCCGCGCCGCCCAGCTGCGCGGGGCGGCCGCACCGGGATTTTATGCTTTCTCGCATCTGCGCGGGCTGCCGCATGTGAATAAATATGCCGGCTGGCTGCTGGCTTTGTGCATCTTCGCCCTGGCCGGGCTGCCGCCTTCCGGGCTGTTTGCCAGCGAGTTCATCATCGTCAGCCAGACCATCCAGATCAATCCCTGGATGTCGCTGCCTTTGGGGCTGGGCATGCTGCTCTGCGCGGTGGCGATCCTGCGGCAGATCGGCCCGCTGCTGTTCGCCCCGGCGCCGCGTGAAACTTACCGCAAGGCGGGGTGGGAGGCGCATCTGGTGACGTTGCATCTGCTGCTGGTGTTCGCGCTGGCCTTTCTCACCCCGCCGGCCTTGGTGCGGCTGCTGGGCCAGGCGGCGGGGGCGCTGCAATGAGGCTGCTTTCGCCGGAGGCCTGGGCGGCGCATCAGGGGCATTTCATCGCGCTCTGGACCGATGCCGGCCATGCCTATGCACTGTATGAGCCGGGCGAGCTGGTGGCGGTGGCGCTGGTCGAGGGGGCGTATCCGGCGCTCGCGCATCCCGGGGCCAACTGGTTCCAGCGCCTGGCCAAGGATCTGAACGGGCATAAGGCGTTGGGCTTTACCGACACGCGCACGGCGGTGGAGCATTTCCGCGAGCCGGACGGGCGTGGCCCCTGGCCGGAGTTTCCGATGCCGGAGATCGAGGGGGTGCATCAGGTCGCGGTCGGGCCGATCCATGCCGGGATCATCGAGCCGGCGCATTTCCGCTTTTCCGTGCTGGGCGAGCAGGTGCTGCGGCTGCAGGGGCGCTTTGGCTATGCGCATAAGGGCACGCTGGGGCTGATGCGCGGCAAATCCCCCGCCAGGCGGCGCGCTATGCGGCGCGGATTTCGGGCGATGCCACGGTGGCGCATTCTATCGCCTTCGCCCGCGCGGCGGAGGCGGCGTTGGGCATCCAGGCGCCGGAGCGGGCGGTGTATCTGCGGGCGCTGATGGCGGAGATCGAGCGGCTGGCCAACCATGTCAGCGATATCGGCACGATCGCGGCGGATGCCGGCTTCGCCTTTCTGGAGTCCCGCTTCGCCCTGGCGCGGGAGCGGTTCTGCGCCGTCGCCAAGCTCGCCTTCGGGCATCGGCTGATGATGGATGTGGTGGTGCCGGGCGGTGTCGCCGGGGATCTGGCCGAGGGGCGGGCGAGATGATCGAGGAGATGCTCGATGCGCTGGAAGATGAGCTGCCCAGCCTGACCCGGGTGTTCGAGGATTATGCCAGTTTGCAGGACCGGGTGATGGGCACCGGCATCATCCCGCCGGCGCTGGCCGCCGCTTACAATGCCGGCGGGTTCGTGGGCCGGGCTTCCGGCCAGCATCGGGATGCGCGGATGGAGCCGGGCTATCCGCCTTATGCGGAGCTGGGGCTGAGCGTGCCGCGCGCGCAGGACGGGGATGTGGCGGCGCGGATCAAGATCCGGCTGCAGGAAATTCCGGAGAGCGTGCGGCTGGTGCGGGTGCTGCTGGAGGCGTTGCCGGCGGGCCCGCTGGCCTTCGCGCCGCCGCCGGAGAGCGGCATGGGGCTGGGGGTGGCAGAGAGTTTTCGCGGCCCGGTCTGGCATTGGCTGAAGCTGGATAATGGCCAGATCCAGGAGGCGTTTGTGGCGGATGCCAGCGCCGCGCACTGGCCGCTGCTGGAACATGCCGCGACCACGGCGATTTTGGCGGATTTCCCGCTCATCAATAAATCCGTCAACGCCTCTTATTCCGGCGTGGATCTGTAGGCGCAAAAGTTTTTTGGGGCCGCCCCTTTTTTTCAAAAAAGGGGCGGAAACGTCTGGGGTTTTGACGGCGAACTTGCCAAAACCCCAGACGTTTGTGGGACTTTTTGAAAAAAGTCCCCACGCCCCCAAAAACTTTTTAAACCCTTACGATGCTCTGCGCATACAGCGTCGTGCCGTGCTCATCCACGAACGACCAATCCATCTGCTTGCCCGTCAGCTTCATCACCATGAAGCCGTGCGCGCCGGCGGCGAAGCCGCCGCGTGTGGCGGGGCCGGGATTATAGGTCTCGGAGCCAGCGCCGGTGCAGACATAGGAGATGCCGTTCATCTTCACCGCCTGCAGGATATGGTCATGCCCGCAAATATAGATCGGCACGTGATGCTTGCGCAGGATCGGATCGACGGCGGCGATCATGTCCGGCATGTCCGCCCCTTCATAGCCCGGGTCGGACTCATGCGCGCCATAGATCGGGTGATGGCCGATGACGATGTTCCATTCGCTGGTCGAGGCGGCGAGCTTGGCATCCAGCCAGGCGAGCTGGGCCTGCGGGTCCTGCCCATCCACCGCGACCCGGGTGCCGTAATATTTTTTGATGAAGGGCGAGGTGTCCAGATAATAGAAGGTCGCGTGGGCGCCATCGGGCAGGGCGATGGTTTCCAGGGAATAGCGCGCGGGCATCTGCCAGCGCGGATTCTGCTTGGCGTAATCCAGCTGCGCCTGCACATTGCCGCGATAATCATGGTTGCCGAGCAGCACTTTCCAGGGCGTTTGCAGCGCCGGCTGGGTGTAGACATCCAGATAGGATGTCCGCCATTGCGGGTCCTCCAGCGAGTCGACGCCGTTTTCGTAGAAATTATCGCCGACCGAGACGACAAAGCGGCTATTGATGGCGTCCGCGGTGCGGCCCATCTGCGCGGCGACGGCGCGCTGGTGGTGATGGCCTCTGCGGCCCCAATCGCCGATCAGTACGATGTTCAGGGCTTCCTCGGCGGCGCTGGCGGCGGGGGCCAGGGCGGCGCCGGCGCCCAGAATGGCGCTGGTGGTGGCGAATTGGCGGCGGGTGAGTGTCATTGGCGGCTCCTTTGGCGGTCTATTAGCAAAGCAGGCGGTGGCCGGCATGCGACATTTCCGTGTCAGGCCAGAACCGTCTCATCCTGCTTCAACACCTCGCCGGCGAGGTAGAGGCTGCCGCAGATCAGCACCCGCGTGGGGGTGGTGATCTGGCGGAAGGCGCTGGCGATGTCCGGCCCGGGCAGCGCCTGGCCGCCCGAGGCTTCGATGATTTTCTCCACCGGCAAGGCGAGATGCTGTTCGGCCTCGGCCACGGCGAAAATCCGCGCCGCGTGCGGGGCGACGATGCGGATGAATTCCGCCACATCCTTGGATTGCTTCATGCCGAGCACCAGCGTGGTTGGGCCGTCCCAATCCTGCAATTGCCGGGCGATGATCTCGGCGCCGCCCGGATTATGCGCCCCGTCCAGCCAGAGTTCGGACCCGGCGGGCAGGGCCTGCGCCAGGCGGCCGGTGAGGCGCTGCATGCGGGCCGGCCAGCTGGCGGCGCGCAGGCCCCGCGCCATCGCCTCTGGCGACATCCTGAACCCGGCGGCGCGCAAGGCGGTGAGGGCGATGCCGGCATTTTCGATCTGATGCAGGCCGGCGAGGGCGGGTTTGGGCAGCGCCAGCCCATCATAAACCATGCCCGTGGCGCTGGGCTCGGCCGACCAGTCCAGCCCGCGGCGCAGCTGCTTGGCACCTTTCTGCGCGGCCTCGGCTTCGATGCGGGCCATCACCTCGGCCGGCTGGTAGCCGGTGACCACGGGCACGCCCGGCTTGATGATGCCGGCCTTCTCACCCGCGATCAGCTCCAGCGTGTTGCCCAGAAAATCCTGGTGGTCGAGCGAGATCGCGGTGATGGCGCAGGCGGCGGGGGCGACGAGGTTGGTGGCGTCCATCCGCCCGCCCAGGCCCACCTCGACGATGCAGATATCCGCGGGCACGCGAGCGAACAGCCAGAAGGCGGCAGCGGTGATCGCCTCGAACACGGTGATCTGGTTGGCTTGGTTGGCGGCCTCGATCGCATCCAGCGATTGCGCTAATTGTTCATCTGTGGCGAGGCACCCGGCCAGGCGGATGCGCTCATTGAAGCGCACCAGATGCGGGGAGGTAAAGACATGCACCTTCAGCCCTGCCGCCTCCGCCACGGCGCGGGCGATGGCGCAGACCGAGCCCTTGCCGTTGGTGCCGGCGACGTGAAGCACCGGCGGGAGTTTGGTCTGCGGATCACCGAGAGCGGCCAGCAGCCTTTGCAGCCGGTCGATCTTGAGGTCGATCATGCGCGGATAGAGCTTATGCAGCCGCTCCAGCGCCGCGCTCACCTGCAGCCGGGCGCCGGTGGCCCCGGCCGGGCTCTGCAGCTCGTTGCTCACGCGGCCTTTTTATTGGCCGTGGCGAGGGAAATGATGCGGGCCAGCGTCGCGGTCAGCTCCTCGCGTTTCACCACCATGTCGATAATGCCGTGCTGGTGCAGATATTCGGCGCGCTGGAAGCCCTCGGGCAGTTTCTCGCGCACGGTCTGCTCGATCACGCGGGCACCTGCGAAGCCGATCAGCGTGCCCGGCTCGGCGATGTGGATATCCCCCACCATGGCGAAGGCGGCGGTGACGCCGCCGGTGGTCGGGTCGGTCAGCACCACGATATAGGGCAGCCCGGCTTCCTTCACCATCTGGCTGGCGATGATGGAGCGCGGCAGCTGCATCAGGCTGATGGCGCCCTCCTGCATGCGCGCCCCGCCGGAGGCGGTATAGACGATGAGCGGGGCGTTCTGCAGCACCGCCAGGCGGGCGGCGGCAACCAGCCCCTCGCCGACAGCAGCGCCCATGGAGCCGCCCATGAATTCGAAGGACATCGCCGCGACGACGGCGTTTTTGCCGCCGAGGGTGCCGTGCGCGACCAGGATGGCGTCATCCTGCTTGGTCTTGTCGCGGGCATCCTTCAGACGGTCGGTATAGCGCTTCTGGTCGCGGAATTTCAGCGGGTCCGGCAGGGCTTTCGGCAGCTCGATCTTGGTGAAGACGCCGTCATCGAAGGTCCAGGCCAGACGCTCCGCCGCGTTGGCGCGCATATGGAAGCCGCAATGCGGGCAGACCTTCTTGGTGGCCTCCAGCTCGGTATGGAAGATCATCTGCTGGCAGGAGGGGCATTGGTGCCAGAGATTATCCGGCGCCTCCTTGCGGCCAAGCAGGGTGCGGATTTTGGGGCGGACGAATTCGGTGAGCCAGCTCATGGGGCAGGGATTTAGCCGGTTTGGGGGGGAAGGGAAGTTTTTGGGGGAGGGGCGGGATGGGGGAGGCGTGTTCGCTAAATGTTCCACGTGGAACGGGGGGTGGGGATGGGCGTCGCATAAATCCTAAGTTATGCGACAACCGATTTCGACCCACGTCAGGCTTAGGCTGGTCCAGGGGCTACGTCGGGAGTGGATTTTTTTGGCATTTCCAATTCGGTCAGTGGTCAAGTTGGATAGGTGGCTACCGCACAATCCATCATACCCATGTCAGCTGTTAGAAGGTCTCAGTTCTGGCTTGTCTCATGAGAATCGTCGCTATACCTTGCCGATATGCAAGGAATCGTAGAAAAACCCGACGGGACTGCTTACCTTGAAAGAAATCGAGAAGTGATTTTGACACTGGTAATGATAACCGGCTGTCTAGCCGGTTGGGCTTACTGGAGCATCGCTTTCTTCCTGTCCCTTGCCGCTCAGCGAATTCCTGTTGTGACTTTAATAATGGAGATGCTCTTGCCTATACACTGGGGCATCATATCCGTGGCTATGATGCTTCTAGCAGTTTGCTGAAAAACTCCTGGCGGCCGGGATTATGATGTGATTCACTTTGGCTGGCAGGTTTTGTGAGGCGTGGGGTGCGGGGTTCTTTTCGAGATCAGGGCGGGATGTTTTCGTATGTTTCACCAGAAACACGGGTTCCGGCGACCCATCCGTTGCGAGCGATCCGTGCTTTGGTGCGGGATGTTCTGCATGAGATGAGCCGCAGCTTTGCCTGGCTGTATTCCAGGGAAGGCCGGCCCTCGGTGCCGCCTGAACAATTGCTGAGCGCGCTGCTGATCCAGGTGCTGTACGGGATTCGCTCGGAACGGCAGTTGATGGAGCAACTGGATTATAATCTCCTGTACCGCTGGTTTGTGGGCTTATCCCCGGATGATCCGGTCTGGAACCCGACCACGTTTAGCAAGAACCGCGAGCGCCTGCAGAACGGCGATATATTCCAGAAATTCATGAGCCGGCTGCTGAACCACCCGCGGGTGACGCCGCTACTATCGGATGAGCATTTCTCGGTGGACGGCACGCTGATCGAGGCGTGGGCGTCGCAGAAGAGCTTCCGGCCGAAGGATGGCAGCGACGATGATGGTTCGGATTTCCACGGTCAGAAGCGTAAGAACGATACCCATGCCAGCACCACCGACCCGGAAAGCCGGCTGTACCGCAAGGCCGCTGGGCGGGAGGCAAAGCTTTCGTATATGGGGCACGCGCTGATGGACAACCGGCACGGCTTGGCGGTGGGTGGCCGAGTGACCCAGGCCACAGGCACGGCTGAGCGTGAAGCCTCGGAAGCGATGTTGAAAGCCAAAGCCAAGTCGGCCGCCGGGCGGATCACCGTAGGCGAAGACAAGGCTTACGATACCGCCGATCATGTCGCCAATCTGCGCGACGCCGGCGTGACACCGCATGTCACACAAAACAACGGTGAGACCAAAACCGGCAGGCACCGCCGCAGCGCGATTGACGGACGCACCACGCGCCATCCCGGTTATGCGATGTCGCAGACCCGCCGGGCGATGATCGAGTGCATATTCGGCTGGGGCAAGCAGCACGGCACGATGCGCAAGACCAAGCTGCGCGGCGTTGCGCGGGTCGCCGGCACCTTCATGCTCAACCTGATCGCCTATAATCTGGTACGCATTCCAAAAATGGTGGCAATATAAGGGACGAGTCTGTCCGCTGGACGAAAAAAGTCCAGAAACCGGCAAGAAACTTCAATCACTTGAACCAAAATCCAGGCCCCAAAGCTAAATCAGAAAAAATAAAACCAAGTTTCGGGGTTTTTCAGCAAACTGCTAGTTTTCTTTCGTCCGCCCCTACTCGAAATCCGCGACAAACAAATCATTTGGAGAAGATCAGGCGAGAGGAAAATGGTATTCCCTACAGAACAGTTGGGGTGGGTCTATCATGGGGACATGAATACTCTTGTTTACAGGGGGAATATTTGTCACCACGCGAGAGAGCCGTGGATGCAGTAAGGCTGTTTTCCAAAGAGGGAAAACTGCTAACTTCGATTTCGGGCAAGGTATTTGCGGCGTCTCTGACGGATATAGCTGAATACCTGACTCAAAAAACATCAGCTGTTGCTGGCGCACCGCCGACGTTTTCTAATGAAATCGTAAAGACTAAAGGCATTGGGCCTCTCTTTGCCGGACTGTTTGGCGGCTATATTCTATTCCTCACTGTAACGGCCCTGGTCATCTATTATGCGTAAAGAAAGGTGATGATAGTTGCGTTTCTCGTAGCAGGCATAGGTTATGCAACTTTTCAGGCTCGTTTTAGCTATTCGACTTGCATCGCTCTGAAACCCGAGCGCCCGTTACTCCACAACCAAGCCGCCGGTTGTCGCATAACTTGTAAATTACGCGACGATCTTTCGCCTTGCGGAGACATATGGCGCTCTCGTGTCGCGCTTTTTTGTCGCTGGATGTGATTTTTCGCGGCAGACATCCGCGACATGCGGGAAAGGAAGAAAGGCGTTTTGTTGAGGGCAGGGCGTGCTTCTGCAAGGGCAGGAGCCTAGCCGCGCAATCTTGCCGCCGCCCAGGCGCCAGACTGCGCTACCACCGGGTCATCATCCGCCGCTAGTTGCTCCGCTGTCGGCAGCATTCCAAACTCTCCGCTATTGCCAACCGCAATCGCCACGTTACGCAAAAACCTGTTTCGGCCGATGCGTTTGATGGGCGAGCCGGAGAATTTTTGGCGGAAGCCGGCATCGTCCAGCGTGGCCAACGCCGCCAATTTAGGAGCGGTGAGGTCGTCGCGGGCGGCGAGTTTCAGCTCTTGTCCGGCCTTGGCGAATTTGTTCCAAGGGCAGACGGCAAGGCAATCGTCGCAGCCATAGATGCGGTTGCCGATGGCGGTGCGGAACTCCTCGGGGATTGGCCCGTCATGTTCGATGGTGAGGTAGGAGATGCAGCGCCTGGCATCGAGCTGGTAGGGGGCGGGGAAGGCGGCGGTGGGGCAGGCTTCCTGGCAGGCGGTGCAGGAGCCGCAGAGGTCGCGCCCTGGGGCGTCTGGTTCCAATTCCAGCGTGGTGTAGATTTCGCCCAGGAACAGCCAGGAGCCATGGGCGCGCGAGACCAGGTTGGTGTGTTTGCCCTGCCAGCCTAAACCCGCTTGCTGGGCCAGCGGTTTTTCCATCACCGGCGCGGTGTCCACGAAGACCTTCACCCCCGCCCCGCGCGCGGCGATGAATTGGGCGAGATGTTTGAGCTTGCCCTTGATGATGTCGTGATAGTCGCGGTTGCGGGCATAGACGGAGATGTTGCCGATGTCGGGGCGGGTGAGGTTGGCCAATGCGTCGGTCGGCGGCGCGTAGGAGAAGCCGAGCGTGATGACGCTGAGCGCTTCGGGCCAGAGGGCTTGCGGATGGGCGCGCTGTTCGGTGCGCTCTTCCATCCAGCCCATGCCGCCATGGCGGCCAGCGGCCAGGAAGTCTTGCAGGTAGGCCAGGCGTTCCGGCGGCAATGCTGCGCGGGTGAAGCCGGTGGCGGCGAAGCCGAGGCTCGCCGCCTTGTCACGGATGAGGGTTTTTAGAGTTGCGTTTTGAAAACGTTCCATGGTGCGTCGTCAGGTGGTGGATGTCGAGCACCGGCGCGCAGCGTACATGAGTACGTGAGCACCGGCGCGCAGACATGCGCCGCCTGAAGGCCGCCAGGGGGCGTTTTCAGCCGCGGCCACGGTAGGGGGGCACGCCCTGGTCGGGGATCCAGGCTTCCTCGGGCGGTTTGCCGGTTTGCCAGAACACGTCGATGGGAATGCCGCCGCGCGGATACCAGTAGGCGCCCAGGCGCAGCCATTTCGGGGCGAGCAGCTCCACCAGCCGGTCGGCGATCATCAAGGAGCAGGCTTCATGAAACCCGCCATGGTTGCGGAAGGATTGCAGGAAGAGTTTCAGGCTCTTGCTTTCCACCAGCCATTCATCGGGGATGTAGTCGATGACGATATGGCCGAAATCTGGCTGGCCGGTCATTGGGCAGAGCGAGGTGAATTCCGGGCAGACAAAGCGCACCATGGCGTGCTTACCGCCGGTTTTCGCGGGCACGCGCTCAAGGATTGCCTCTTCCGGGCTGCGCGGCTGTTCGGTTTTGGTGCCGAGCTGCTGCAGCCCGGCGTAGCGATCATCACTCATGCATCTGGTCCTCTCTGCCATTGGCCGCGCACATCCGCGCAATAGGAATCGTAGTCGTGGTTGAGGATGGCTTCGCGCGCGCCCTGCATCACGTTTTGGTAGTAGGTGAGGTTGTGGATGGTCAGCAGCATCGGCCCCAGCATTTCCTCGCAACGGAAGAGATGGTGCAGGTAGGCGCGGGTGTGGCGGGTGCAGCAGAGGCAGGCGCAGTTTGCATCCAGCGTGCGGGTATCGTCCTGGAAGCGGGCGTTGCGCATGTTGAAGATGCCGTTGCTGGTGAAGGCGCGGGCGGTGCGCCCGGCGCGGGTGGGCATCACGCAGTCGAACATATCCACGCCGCGCGCCACCGCGCCCAGAAGGTCGTCCGGCGTGCCGACACCCATTAGGTAGCGCGGCTTGTCGGCGGGGAGGAAATCCGTGCAGTAATCCAGCACGGCGAACATCGTCTCCTGGCCTTCGCCCACCGCCAGCCCGCCAATGGCGTAGCCTTCGAACGCATTCTCCTGCAGCGCTTCGGCCGAGATGCGGCGCAGATCCTCATAGACATTGCCTTGCATGATGCCGAACTGGCCATAGCCGGGGCGTTTTACAAACGCGTCGCGCGAGCGCTTCGCCCAGCGGATGGACAGCTCCATCGACTCCTTCGCCTCCCGGTGGGTGGCGGGGAATTTGGTGCATTCATCCAGCTGCATGGTGATGGTGGCATCGAGCAGATGCTGGATCTCGGTCGAGCGCTCGGGCGTCAGCTCATAGGCGGTGCCGTCAATATGCGAGCGGAAGGTGACACCCTTCTCCTCCAGCTTGCGCAGCTTGGCGAGCGACATGATCTGGAAGCCGCCGGAATCTGTGAGGATGGGGCCGGGCCAGTCCATCATCTTGTGCAGGCCGCCCAGCCGGGCCACGCGCTCGGCGGTGGGGCGCAGCATGAGATGGTAGGTATTGCCGAGGACGATTTTCGCGCCGGTGGCGCGCACGGCGTCCGCCGTCATCGCCTTCACCGTGCCGGCGGTGCCGACAGCCATGAAGGTGGGGGTGGGCACCTCGCCATGGGCGGTGCGCAGCGTGCCGGCGCGGGCCTGGCCATGCTGGGCGGCCAGGGTGAAGGAGAAATCAGGGGTCGTCATGGGAGGGGATTAGCCGGAAAGCTGGCGCGGGGCCAGATTAACCGCGTTCCAGCAGGCAGGCATCGCCGTAGGAGTAGAACCGATAGCCATTCGCGATGGCGTGGGCATAGGCGGATTTGATCCGCTCCAGCCCGGCGAAGGCGCTGACCAGCATCAGCAGGGTGGAATGCGGCAGGTGGAAATTGGTGAATAGCGCATCGGCGATTTTGAAGCGGTAGCCGGGATAGATGAAGATATCCGTCTCGGAATCGAAGGGCTTCAGCACGCCCTCTGCGGTGGCCGCGGATTCCAGCAGGCGCAGGGCGGTGGTGCCGATGGGGATGATGCGCCGGCCTTCGGCTTTGGCCGCGTTGATGCGCGCGGCGGTCGCCTCGGTGATGAAGCCACGCTCGGCGTGCATTTTATGCTCTTCGATCACCTCGACGCGCACCGGCAGAAAGGTGCCCGCCCCCACATGCAGCGTCACCTGCGCCAGCTCGATGCCGCGCGCCTGGAGTGAAGCCAGCAGCTCCGGGGTGAAATGCAGCCCCGCCGTGGGCGCGGCGACGGCCCCTTCATGCGCTGCGAACAGGGTCTGGTAATCCGCCTTGTCCTGCTCGGTGATGCCGTCCGGCCTTGGAATGTAAGGTGGGAGCGCCAGAGCGCCGGAGCGCGCCAGGGCGGCGTAGAAATCATCCGCGGTAAAGCGCAGCAGGGCGGCGCCGCCCTCCAGCATCGCTTCCACCCGGGCGGAGAAATCCGGGTCGATCTCCAGCAGGTCGCCCTGCTTCACCCGCTTGGCATTGCGCAGCAGCACCCGCCAGGTGCCGTCATCCAGCCGCCGGTCCAGCGTGATGCCGATTTTGGCCTCGCCCCGCCGGGCGGAGAGCTGGGCGGGGATGACCTTGGTGTCGTTCACCACCAGCAGATCATCCGGGCGTAGCAGGCTGGGCAGGTCGCGCACGATATGGTCGTGCAGCGCGCCCTGCGTCACATGCAGCAGCCGGGCGGAATCACGGGGGCGGGCCGGGGCGGTGGCGATCCGCGCCTCCGGCAGATCATAGCCGAAATCGGAAAGCTGCATCAGGCGCCGAGATAGGAGGCGAGCTCGATGAGATTGCCGTCCGGATCGCGGCAATAGACGGACATGATATCCCCCAGCGCGCCGATGCGCGTCACCGGGCCGCGCTCGATCTCGACACCGCAGGCCTTCAGATGCGTCATCACATCCTCCGGCCCGACCGCCACGACCAGGCAGAGATCCAGCGTGCCGGGCTGGGCGGTGAGGGCGTGCGGAACGACCTCATGCCCGACCTCGTGGAGATTGATTTTTTGGCCGCCAAAGCGCAGAGCCGTGCGGTTCTTGCCACCATATTCCTCGCGCTCCATGCCGAGCACGCGCTGATACCAGCCCGCCGTGACCTGCAGGTCCCGGCAGACCATGACGATGTGATCGACCCGGTCGACGGTGAATTTCATGGCCGTTTACGCGAGGTCCGCGAAGAAATCATTGCCCTTGTCGTCGACCACGATGAAGGCCGGGAAGTCCTTCACCTCGATCTTCCATACCGCTTCCATGCCAAGCTCTGGATATTCCAGCACCTCGACCTTGGTGATGTTGTTCTGCGCCAGCACCGCGGCCGGGCCGCCGATGGAGCCGAGATAGAAGCCGCCATGCTTGTGGCAGGCCTCGGTGACGGCTTTCGAGCGGTTGCCCTTGGCGAGCATCACCATGGAGCCGCCGGCCGCCTGGAAGGCGTTGACATAGCTGTCCATGCGCCCCGCCGTGGTGGGGCCGAAGCTGCCGGTGGGCATGCCATCCGGGGTTTTCGCCGGGCCGGCATAATAGACCGGGTGGTTTTTCATATAGTCCGGCATGCCCTCGCCACGGTCCAGCCGCTCCTGCAGCTTGGCATGGGCGATGTCGCGCGCCACCACGATGGTGCCAGTGAGCGCCACGCGGGTTTTCACCGGATGCTTGGACAGCTCGGCCAGGATTTCGCGCATCGGGCGGTTCAGATCGATGGCGACGACCTCGCCGCCGAGATGCTCGCCCTCGATCTCGGGCAGATATTTCGCCGGGTTGGTCTCCAGCTGTTCGAGGAACACGCCCTCCTTGGTGATCTTGGCCTTGATCTGCCGGTCCGCCGAGCAGGAGACGCCGATGCCGATGGGCAGGGAGGCGCCGTGGCGGGGCAGGCGGATGACGCGGACATCGTGGCAGAAATATTTGCCGCCGAACTGCGCGCCAATGCCGATCTTGCGGCTGATCTCCAGCACCTTCTGCTCCATTTCCAGGTCGCGGAAGGCATGGCCGGTGGCATCGCCTTCGGTGGGCAGATGGTCGTAATATTTGGTGGAGGCGAGCTTCACCGTCTTCAGGCACAATTCTGCCGAGGTGCCGCCGATGACGATGGCCAGATGGTAAGGCGGGCAGGCGGAGGTGCCCAGCGTTTTGATCTTGGCTTCGATGAAGGCGTAGATCTTCTCAGGGGTGAGGACCGCGCGGGTCTCCTGGTAGAGATAGGTCTTGTTGGCCGATCCGCCGCCCTTGGCGATGAATTGCAGGCTGAATTCGTCATCGTGATAGCCGCCGGGGGAGGCCATCAGATCGAACTGCACCGGCAGATTGGTGCCGGTGTTCTTTTCCTCGAACATCGAGAGCGGGGCCATCTGCGAATAGCGCAGATTGGTCTCGGTATAGGTGCGCGCCACACCCCAGGAGAGCGCCTCCTCCTCATTGCCCTCGACCCAGACGCGCTGGCCCTTCTTGCCGAAGATCAAAGCCGTGCCGGTATCCTGGCACATCGGCAGCACGCCCTTGGCGGCGATGGCGGCGTTTTTCAGGAACTCCATGGCCACGTAGCGGTCATTCTCGCTGGCCTCGGGGTCTTTCAGGATGTTGGCGAGCTGCGCCAGATGCGCCGGGCGCAGCAGGTGCGAGACATCATGATAGGCCTGGAAGGCCAGTTCGGAGAGCGCCCCTCGCTGATTTTCAGCACCGTCTTGCCCTCGACCTCGATGGTCGAGACGCCCTCGATATCGAGCTTGCGATAGGGGGTGTCGTCATGCCCGAGCGGGAACATGGGCGAAAAGGCGAAACCAGGGCTGCGTTTCAGGGGTGCGTTCATGATTTTTAGTCTTTCTGACGGCGGCGAAAGGCGTCCAGGCTCACCACATCGGCGGGCTGGTCGTTGGGCGGGGCCGGTGTGTCCTCGCTCTGGACAGCGGGGCGTGCGGCGATCTCGGCCGGCTCAGGCAGCTCGACCTCGAATTGCAGGCCAAAGCGCACTTCCGGATCGGCGAAGCTGGTGATGGCGGCGATGGGGATGACCAAAGTGGTGGGGATGCCGGAGAAGCTCAAGCCCACGGAGACGGCGCTGCCATCCGGCTCCACGGACAGGCCGTGAAACTGGTGCTGCAGCACGATGGTCATTTCATCCGGGTATTGCGCCTTCAGCCGGTCCGGCACCATCGCCCCGGGATAGCCGGTTTTGAAGGTGATGTAGAAATGATGCTCGCCCGGCAGCCCTTGCGCGGCGGCATGGCGCAGCGCGCTGACCACGACATGGCGCAGCGCATCCTGCGTCCATTCATCATAGGGCAGCAGGGATTCGGGTGTGTTCAGATCGTCTTCAGCCATAGGTCAATCCCTTCGCGCGCGGTTCGCGGCCGGGGCCGGATCAGCGCGTATCCCGCTCATAATGGCGGTAATATTTCTCAGTCACCAGATCGGTCTGCACGATGATGGCGATGTCGGTGGTGTTGAACTGGCTGTCGATCACCGCGCCATCGCCGACAAAGCCGCCGAGCCTGAGATAGCCTTTAATCAGCGGCGGCAGGCGCATCAATGCCCCTTTCGGGTCGATCGCCTCGGGTGGCAGCCTGGCCATCTCGACATAGAGGTCCGGCAGGGCGCGCGGGCGGATCGCCTCCGGGGCGCGGTGATGCAGGCTGAGATAGGTCAGCTCCGCGGCCAAGGCATCCGGGTCGGTGCCGGAGAGCGAGGCGCAGCCGAACATCAGCTCGATGCCATAGTGGAAGACATAGGCGGCGATGCCGCGCCAGAGCAGCTGCATGACCATGCGGCTGCGATAGGCCTCGGCGGTGCAGCTGCGGCCCAGCTCCAGCTTGCGGCCAGGGAAGGCGCGCAGGGCAGAAATGTTGTATTCGCTTTCCGAGTAATAGCGCCCGAAAGCTTCCGCCGCCTCCTGGCGGATCAGCCGGTAGGTGCCGACCACGCTCTCGGCCCCCTCGCCGAGATCGTGATCGACCACCAGCAGATGGTCGGCAATGGCATCGAACTCGTCCTGGTCGAGCTGGCTGGCCAGGGTGGCGGCATCCGCCTTGGCGCCCATCTGCTCATAAAAAATCTTGTAACGCAGCGATTGCGCGGCCCTCAGCTCGGCCTCGGTGGTGGCCAGGCGCACGCCGAGATTGCCGGCGCGCAGCTCCGCGAAGCCGGGGGCGGCGTTGCCGATGGTAAAGCGCGGCAGATGCGGCAGGCTGGTCTCGTTCATGGCGCGACCGGATTGCCGAACAGCTCGATTTTGATCAAATCCACCTCCAGCCCATGTTTCAGGGCGATCTCGCGCAGCGCCGCTTCGACCGCCGGGGCCTCGAACTCGATGACATTGCCGCTGAGCTTGTCGACCATATGGAAATGGTTGCCATCGCCGCTGGCCTCATAACGCGCGCGGCGGCTGCCCAGATCGCGGCGGGAGAGAATGCCCTTGGCCTCCAGCAGCCGCACCGTGCGGTAGACCGTGGCCAGGGAAATATGGTTATCGATACGATTCGCCCGCCGATGCAGCTCTTCCACATCCGGGTGGTCGGTCGCCTCCGACAACACCCGCGCAATCACCCTGCGCGGACCTGTCATCTTCAGCCCGTTCTCTATGCACAGGCGCTCGATGCTTATATTCATCGGTAAGCCTTGTGGCCTAACTTTGTCATCCGGTCCAGCCTTAAGGGAGACCGCCATGCTGATTGCCGACCTGCCGAAACACGACAAAGCCATCGATATCACCGCCGAAACCTGCCCGATGACCTTCGTGCGGACCAGGCTCGCGCTGGACGCCATGGAGAGCGGGCAGATATTGCTGGTGAAGCTGAAAGGCGAGGACCCGCTGCGCAACGTGCCGCGCGCCGCCGCCGACCAGGGGCATGAGCCGCTGGATCTGCTCGAACAGGCGGATGGCAGCCATGTGCTGGTGATCCAGAAGGGCTGAGAGGCTACTCCAAAAGCCACTCTGGCGGCTCAAGATCGTGATTTACTGCGCTTCAAAGATCAAAAAAGCCGCGACGCGGAACCCGCGTGCGGCTGATCTGACACTGGTAAGCGACCCGCCCGGAGGCGGGAGGGGCTTTAGAAGCCCTCGCGCTCGATCCGCTTGCGCTCCATCTTGCGGGCGCGGCGAACGGCCTCGGCGGCTTCGCGGGCGCGGCGCTCGGAGGGCTTCTCATAATGGCGGCGGAGCTTCATCTCGCGGAACACGCCCTCGCGCTGCAGCTTCTTCTTGAGCGCCTTCAGCGCTTGGTCGACATTGTTGTCACGAACGAGAACTTGCACTGGGCTGTGTGCTCCAAACAAAAAATTTTAAACGGACAAACGCGGCGCGCGACCAATTGGGGCCACGGGCCGAGAACTGCTGGGCGGCCCTATAGCACAAAACATCCGCTCGCCAAACCATTTCTGCTGGGGCAATCATGCAAATATGTCGATTCTGAAGATCGCCCGCATGGGGCACCCGGTTCTGCTCGCCAAGGCGGGCTTGGTTGAGGATGTTTCGGCGCCGGAAATCCAGGCGCTGATCGCCGCCATGGCGGAGACGATGTTCGATGCCGGCGGAGTCGGGCTGGCGGCGCCGCAGGTGCATGTAGGGCTACGGCTGTTCGTGTTCCGGGTGCCACCCGGCCGGGGTGAGGGGGCGGAGATCCCGTTGCGGGCGGTGGTGAACCCAGTGATCACCCCCAATGAGGCGGCGGGGCGGGAGCTGGGCTGGGAGGGATGCCTGTCCATCCCAGGCCTGCGGGCGGCGGTGCCGCGCTGGCGGGAGATCCGCCTGAGCGGGCTGGATGAGGATGGCAAAGTCTTTGATGAGGTGCTGACCGGTTTTGCCGCGCGGGTGGTGCAGCATGAGGCGGACCATCTGGATGGGGTGCTTTACCCGATGCGGATGGAGGATTTCAGCCGGTTCGGCTATAATGAGGAGCTGGATCGATATCCTCAGGAGCTGTTGTGATGCAGATCGATGAACAGAAGGCCGCGCTGATTGACGCGCTGGCGCAGAATGCCGGGTTTGACGGCTGGACCGGCAAATCCTTGCGGATGGCGCTGAGCGGGTTGGGGCGGGATGCGGCGGAGGCGGATCTGGCCTTTCCCGGCGGACGCGCGGAGATGATCGCGGCCTATTTCGAGCTGGGCGATGAGCGGATGATCCGCGCCCGGCTGGGGCAGGGGGCGGAGAGTGGCACGACAGCGCGGGTGCGCGCGGCGGTGGCGGCCAGGCTGGAGCTGATGGCGGGCGAGAAAGAGGCGGTGCGCCGGGCGATGGCCTGGCTGGTGCTGCCGATGAATGCGCCGCGCCTGGCGAAGATTATCGCCCGGATGGCGGATGCGGTCTGGTTCGCGGCCGGGATAAGAGCGCTGACATGTCCTGGTACAGCAAGCGGGCCATTCTGGGGCGGTGCTCTCGGCGACGCTGCTCTACTGGCTCAGCGACAGCTCGATGGACTCGGAAAACACGCTGGCGTTCCTGGATCGCCGCCTGGCAGGGGTGGGGCGCTTTGGCAAGCTGAAAGCCCGCCTGCCGCGTTTGCCTTTCCCGCAGCACGCTTAAACGGAGACGGCGCGTCCCTAAAGGAGACGCGGCGTTTGCCTAAAGTCGCAGAAGTTTTTGGGGTGTGGGGACTTTTTTTAAAAAGTCCCCACTTCTTTTTAGTGCCCTGCGGACGGCGCATCAAAATCCGGCGTCAGTCCAGACGCGGAAAGCTGCACTGCCAGAGCGGATTTCAGCCGCACCAGCCCGGCTTCGGAGCTGGCTTCCGCGCGGGCGACCAGCACCGCCTGGGTGTTGGAGGCGCGCAGCAGCCACCAGCCATCCTCGGTGTTCACGCGTACGCCATCCGTATCGGACACTTTGGCGCCGTTTTCCTTCAGCCGGACGGCGACTTCCGTCACCACCTGGAATTTGCGGTCTTCCGGGCAATCGAAGCGCAGCTCGGGGGTGTTGAGCACCTGCGGCAGCGAGGCGCGGAAGGCGCCCAGCGTCTCTTCCATGCGGGCGATGACGCCCAGCACGCGCACGCCGGCATAGAGCGCGTCGTCAAACCCGTACCATTTATCGTTATAAAAGATGTGGCCGGACATTTCGCCGGCCAGCGGCGCCTTGGTCTCGGCCATTTTGGACTTGATCAGCGAATGGCCGGTCTTCCACATCAGCGGGGTGCCGCCGGCTTTGGCCACTTCGTCGAACAGTACCTGGCTCGCCTTCACGTCGGCGATGATGGTGCCGCCGGGGTGCTGCTTGAGCACGTCGCGGGCCATCAGGATCAGGAACTGGTCGCCGAACAGGATATGGCCTTCATTATCGACCAGGCCGATGCGGTCCGCATCGCCGTCGAAGGCGACGCCGACATCAGCACCTTCCTTTTTCACCGCGGCGATCAGCTGTTCCAGGTTCTTCGGCACGGTCGGGTCCGGGTGATGGGCGGGGAAGTTGCCGTCCACCTTGCCGTTGAGCACGATATGCTTGCCGGGGAGTTTTTCGACCAGCCTGGTCAGCACGTCGCCGGCGGCGCCATTGCCGTTATCCCAGACGATCTTGAGGGTCTTCTTGCCGTCCCAATCCTGCAGCAGGCGGGCGATATAGGCTTCGGAGATGTCTTTTTCGACGACGCTGCCCTTGGCTTGCGCGACGACCTTGCCCTCAGCGGCGCGGGCGCCGAGATCCTGGATCTGCGCGCCGAAGAACGGCTTGTTCTTCAACATCATCTTGAAGCCGTTATAGTTCGGCGGGTTATGGCTGCCGGTCACCATCACCGCGCCGTCGGCCGGCTGGGTGAAGGAGGCGAAATACAGCATCGGGGTCGGGCCCTGGCCGATATCGATCACCTCCATGCCGGACGCGACCAGCCCTTCGATGAGGGCGGCGGAGAGTTTGGGCGAGGAGAGGCGGCCATCGCGGCCGACCGCGACTTTTTTGCCGCCGGCCTCGGCGACGATGGAGCCGAAGACGCGGCCGATGGCGAAGGCATCCGCCTCGCCGAGGGTTTCGCCGACAATGCCGCGAATATCATACTCGCGCAGGCTGCTGGCGGGGAATTTATGGGAAAAGCTCATCGCTTCCTCTTGTCTCAGGCGTTGACGTAGTTTTTCAGGAATTCGCGCACGGCGGGCCCGAGGTCCGGCCGGGCGAGGGAGAAGGCGATCTGGGCTTCCAGGAAGCCGACCTTGTCGCCGCAATCGAAGCGCTTGCCTTCGAATTTCAACCCGTGGAAGGGCTTCTCGCCGATCATCTTGGCCATCGCGTCGGTCAGCTGCACCTCGTTGCCGGCCCCGGCCTCCATGCGGGAGAGATAGCCGATCACCTCCGGCAGCAGCACATAGCGGCCGATGATGGAGAGGTTGGAGGGGGCGTTCTCGGGCTTGGGCTTCTCGACCAGGCCGGTGACCTCGACGCGGTCGCCCTCGATGGCGCCGGTTTTCAGGATGCCGTAGCGGGCGGTGTGCTCGCGCGGGACTTCGGAAATGGCGACGACATTGCCGCCGGTCTCGTTATAGACTTTTGCGAGCTGGCCGATGCAGGGGTCTGGCTCAGCACCAGATCGTCTGGCAGCAGGATGGCGAAGGGATCGTCGCCGATGAAGGTGCGCGCGCACCAGATGGCGTGGCCGAGGCCCAGCGGCACTTGCTGGCGCACGGTGGTGATGGCGCCCGGCGGCATCGCCTCCTCGCGCAGCAGCGCCAGCGCCTCGCGCTTGGAGCGTTCGGCCAGGGTGGCTTCCAGCTCGAAGGCGATGTCGAAATGGTCGATCAAAGCGGTTTTGCCGCGGCCGGTGACCATGCAGAACTGGTCGATGCCGGCGGCGCGGGCCTCGTCCACCGCATATTGAATCAGCGGTTTGTCGACGACGGGGAGCATCTCCTTCGGCATCGCCTTGGTGGCCGGCAGAAAGCGCGTACCGAGGCCAGCAACGGGGAGCACGGCCTTGCGCAACGGTTTAACCAAAGGAAGTTCCTCCTGAGAAGCGATCTTGAGTGAGACCCGAAACCCCGGACGGGGCGGCGGGTGAGCGTTTGCGCCTTAAATGCGACAGAAATCTGGACAAGGTAACAGACGTATCGTGACAAAATAGCCACAAATGCGGCGTCTGGCGGGTTGGCCTGAGACGAGGAAGCAATGAAACGCCTATCTGTGATTGTCGCGCGAGGCACGGCACCGATGAGGCACCGCGATCATCCGATATTGCGAAGTAACGAATTTGCCAAGAGGGGGCGGCGCTTATCCGCGCGGGGCGGCGGCGCGGGCGAGGCGGTCATTGATCGCCACTCCCAGCCCGGTATCCGGAATGGGGGCGACGGCGATGCCGGCGGCACCCTTGGCATGGGCGTCCAGCCAATGCAGCCCTCGAACAGATTGGCGGCGGCCTCGGTGAGGTCGCGCCTGCCGGAGAGCTGGAAGCAGAGCCGGTCAGCGGGGGCGGGGCCGAAGGCGAGATAGGCTTCCTCTGCCCGCGGCGCGGTGACGTTGAGGCGCACGGGCAAAGCGGGGGCGTAATGGGAGGCGAGCATGCCGGGCGAGGCCATGGCGGCACCCGGGGTTGGCGCCGCGCCGAGCGGGCCGGCCAGGGCTTCCAGTGCCTCGCGGGTGACGCCGCCGGGGCGCAACAGCACCGGGCGATCGCCGGAGAGATCGATGACGGTGGATTCCACCCCGACCGGGCACGGACCGGTATCCAGAATGCCGGCGATCCGTCCCCCAGATCCGCCAGCACATGCGCGGCACTGGTGGGGGAGATGCGGCCGGAGCGGTTGGCGGACGGGCCGGCGATGGGCAGGCCGGCTTGTTTCAGCATTTCGCGGGCCAGGGGCTGGGCGGGGATCCGCACGGCCAGGGTCGGCAGGCCAGCCCCGGCCAGCAGGGCAACCGGGCAAGCCGCCCGGCGCTTCAGCACCATGGTGAGCGGGCCGGGCCAGCAGGCGGCGGCGATTTTCTCCGCGAGCCGGGTGGGCTGGACCTGCGCGAAGGCGGCGTCGGCATCTGGGTAATGGCAGATCAGCGGGTTGAAGCTGGGGCGGCCCTTGGCGCTGTAGATACCAGCGACGGCCTGGGCGTTGGTGGCATCCGCGCCGAGGCCATAGACGGTCTCGGTGCCGAAGGCGACGAGCTTGCCGGCCTGCAGCAGCTTTGCCGCGCAGAGCGGGCTGCGCAGGATCTTGGTCGGCTTATCGTCTGTCTGAGGCGTTGGTTCCAAGGCTCTGCCGGAAAATTATCGAAAGTTTTTGGGGTATGGGGACTTTTTTCAAAAAGTCCCCCAAAAATGTTCGGGACGTTGCACAGACGCCGTCACCACCCCGGCGTTTTTGCCGCTTTTTTGAAAAAAGCGGCGCCAAAAAACTTTTTTCAGTCTTTTTTGTCGGGCCCGAGATCGCGCGTTACTTCCGGGCTGTGCAGGAGCTTGTTGATCCGCGTCGCCTCGTCCAGCGCCTCGTCGGCGACGAATTTCAGCTCCGGGGCCACGCGCAGGCCCAGACGCGGCGCCATCTGCGCGCGCAGATACGGGGCGACGCGCTTCAGCGCCGGCAGCAGCGGGCGGATATCCTTCTGGCCGAGCACGGTGGCGAAGACCAGCGCGTGTTTGAGATCCGGCGACATCCGCACTTCCGAGACGGTGAGATGCTCACGCGCCAGGAGCGGGTCGTGGAATTCCGTGCGCATGAGAATATCGGAGAGGACATGCCGAATCTCCTCCCCACGCGCAGCTGACGCTGGCTTGGGCCAGCGGCAGCTTTGGAGTCGTTAGAGTGCTTCATATAACCGCTCCGGGACGATCAGGGCGCCACGATTTCGGTTTCATAGCACTCCACCACGTCGCCTTCACGCAGATCCTGGTAGCCGGCGAAGGAGAGGCCGCACTCATAGCCGCGCGCCACTTCCTTGACGTCGTCCTTGAAGCGCTTGAGCTGCGAGAGCTCGCCCTGATGGATGACCACGTTGTCGCGCAGCAGGCGCACGCCGCAGCCGCGCTTGACCACGCCCTCGGTGATGTAACAACCCGCGACCTTGCCGGTCTTGGTGATGTTGAACACCTGGCGGATTTCCGCGTAGCCCAGGAACTTCTCGCGATGCACCGGGGAGAGCTTACCCTTGACCAGCTTCTCGATGTCGTCCGACACCTCGTAGATGATCGAGTAGTAGCGGATATCCACGGCTTCGCGCTGGGACAGCTCACGGGCCTGCACATTGGCGCGGACATTGAAGGCGATGATCAGGCCATCGGAGGCCTTCGCCAGCTGCACATCGCTCTCGGTGATCTGGCCGACACCCGAATAGATCACGCGCACGCGGACCTCCTCGTTGCCGAGCTTGCCCAGCACCACGCCGATGGCTTCCGCCGAACCCTGCACATCCGCCTTGACGACGACGGCGACTTCCTTCTGCGCGCCGGCCTGAATGCGGGCGAGCATCTCTTCCATCGTGCCGCGCAATGCGGTCTGGGCGGCCACCTGACGCTCGCGCAGCTTGGCGGCGCGATACTCGGTGATCTCGCGGGCGCGCTGCTCATTCTCGACGACCACGAACGGCTCGCCCGCGGTGGGCGCGCCGGAGAGGCCGAGGATTTCGACCGGCAGGGAGGGCAGAGCCTCCTTCAGCTGGGCGCCCTTGTCGTTGATCATCGCGCGGATGCGGCCCCACTGGGCGCCGGCCACGACGATCTCGCCCTGGCGCAGCGTGCCCTTCTGGACCAGCACGGTGGCCACCGGGCCACGGCCCTTGTCCAGGCGGGATTCGATGACAGCACCTTCGGCGGACCGTTCCGGGTTGGCACGTAGCTCCAGCACCTCGGCCTGCAGGAGGATGGCTTCCTCCAGCTTGTCCAGGTTGGTCTTCTTCAGCGCCGAAACCTCGACATCGATGGTCTCGCCGCCCATGCTCTCGGTGACGATCTCGTATTGCAGCAGCTCGTTGCGCACGCGGTTGGCGTCCGCGCCCGGGCGGTCGATCTTGTTGATCGCCACGATGATGGGCACGCTCGCCGCCTTGGCGTGTTTGATCGCCTCGATGGTCTGCGGCATCACGCCGTCATCGGCGGCCACAACCAGTACGACGATGTCGGTGGAGGCGGCGCCACGGGCGCGCATGGCGGTGAAGGCTTCATGGCCCGGCGTATCGAGGAAGGTGATCGCCTGACCGGAGGGCAGGGTCACCTGATAGGCGCCGATATGCTGGGTGATGCCACCGGCCTCGCGGGCCGCGACATCGGTATGGCGCAGCGCGTCCAAGAGGCTGGTCTTGCCGTGATCGACATGGCCCATGATTGTGACGACCGGCGGGCGGGCCTGCAGCTCGTCATCGCTGTCGGCTTCGCCGGCCAAGCCGAGCTCGACATCGGAGTCAGAGACGCGGCGGACCTTGTGGCCGAATTCCTGCACCACCAGCTCAGCGGTGTCGGCGTCGATCACCTGCGTGATGGTGACCATCACGCCCATCTTCATCAAGGCGCGGACCACGTCGCGGCCGGGAGCGGCCATACGGTTGGCCAGCTCCTGCACGGTGATGGTCTCTGGCAGCACGACCTCGCGCACCACTTTCACGCCATCTGAGCGCAGCTTCTCCAGCTCCGCCTGGCGGCGCTCACGCTCGCGCTGGCGACGCACCGAGGCGAGCGAACGGGTCTTCTCGTCCTCGCCCGCGATTGCGGCCTGCACATCGATACGGCCGGCGCGGCGGTTGCCGTCGCCGATTTTCTTCGCCGGGGCGACCGGGGTGCCGCGCTTGGGCGCGGTGACGATCGGGCGGCGTGGGCCGCGCGGGGCGTCTTCTTCCTCGTCGCGGCCGCCGGGCTTGAGCTGCAGCGTGGTGCGCGGCGCGGCCGGGGTGCCGGGACGCGCCGGCGCCGGCGCGCCGGCGCGGGCTGGGGTGGCGGCGGGCTGGCGCGCGGCCGGCTGGGCCGGGGCCGGGGCAGGGGCCGGCGTTGCCGGGGCAGCCTTGGCGGCCTCAGCCTCTTCCTTGGCGCGGATCGCGGCCTCGGCGGCTTCCTTCTCGCGGGCGGCGGCTTCCTCGGCCTCGCGCTTCGCGTCTTCCTCGGCCTTGCGGCGGGCTTCCTCGGCGGCGGAGAGGATGGAGATCTTCTCCTGCTCGCGGCGCTCGGCCTCGGCCTTGGCGGCGGCGGCCAGAACGCGCTGGCGGTTGGCAAGCTCGGCCGCGGTCAGCGCGCGCTGGCCAGACGTGCCGCCACCACCACCCTGACGGGGGCGCGAGGGCGCGTTGCCGGACGGGGCCGGGCGGTCATTATTCTGCGGGCGCAGCGAAAGCGGCGCGGCCGGTGCCGTGCTGGCGGGCGCCGCACCGGCGGGCGCCGGGGCGCCGCCGCGCTTCTTGCGAACTTCTACCTGCACAACCTTTGTGCGGCCATGGGAAAAGCTCTGCCGCACCGATCCGGCATCGACCGTATGCCCGGCATCCGCGCGCGCGGCGGGGCGCAGCGAGAGCCTGCCCTTGGTTTCATTCTGGTCGTTGCCGTCACTCATGCCTAATCCGGTCCAATCTTCACATCGCGGCCGGATTTGACCCCGGCCTTGTTGGTTGGGCTCTACTGCCCGCTTACGCTTTCCTTCGCAACACCCCGCAGGCGCTGCGCCTCGATTTCGATCATGTGGGCGAGGCGCCCCGGTGCCACCACAACGTGCACCGTATGCTCCCGGCCAAAGATCCGGCCCAGCGCGGCGGCGGAAAGAACCGCCAGCTGGGGAATGGGCCGTCCGCCCGCGAAACGGGCGCGCTCCTCGGCGCTGCCATCGGCGGCCTGGACGATGATCCCGGCCCGGCCTGCCTGCAGCCATTCCCGGGCCTTCTCAAAGCCGGAGATCGCGGCACCGCTGCGCCGGGCCAGGCCCAGCAGATCGGTGATGCGCCGGGTCAGCGCGGCTTCCACCTGGGCGCGCAAATCCGGCGGGGCTTTCACCGCGCAGCGTGCGGCGCGTGAGAATACACCACGCCGGACCGCTAAATCTAGCACATCCGCGTCCGCGCTCAACCAGAGTCCGCGTCCGGGCAGGGTTGCGCCGGGGTCGAACACCAGGGTTGCGTCAGGTGCCGCCACGAAACGCAGCAGCGCCTCACGCGGCCCTGGGTGCGGGTGACCAGACAACGCCGGAGCGGCCCGCGCTCCGGCTCATCGGCCAGGATCTCTTCCGGCGCGGTTTGGGGGTCAGGCTGCGTCGCCATCCTCCCCTTCGAACCAATGGGCGCGGGCGGCCATGATGATCTCATTGGCCTGCTCTTCGCTCATGACATCCTCGCCGAGGATCTCCACCAGCTCGTCGCCGGCCAGATCGGCCAGATCATCCAGCGTCTTCACGCCTTTCTCGCCCAGCGCGATCAAATCCTTGGCGGAGAAGATCTCGATGGCGGCGACATCGTCGGTCACGCCCAGCTCGACGCGCTTTTCCTCCAGCTCGGCGGCCTGGCGCTCGAGATGGGTGGTGGCGCGGCGCACCAGCTCGCCGGCGACGTTTTCATCGAAGCCCTCGATGGTGGCGACCTCTTCCAGCGGGGTGGTGACCAGATCCTCGATCGTCTCGAAACCTTCCTGCACCAGCAGGCCGGCGATCATGTCATCCACATCCAGCCCGGCCACGAACAGGCCGGTCTTGCGGCGGAACTCTTCCTGGCGGCGCTCGGATTCCTCGGCTTCCGTCAGGATGTCGATATCCCAGCGGGTGAGCTGCGAGGCCAGGCGCACATTCTGGCCGCGGCGGCCGATGGCCAGCGAGAGCTGGCTGTCCGGCACCACCACTTCAACGCGGCCGGCTTCCTCATCCATCACCACCTTGGAGACCTCGGCCGGGCCAGCGCGTTCACCACAAAGGTGGCGACATTGGGGGACCAGGGAATGATGTCGATCTTCTCGCCCTGCAGCTCGGCCACCACCGCCTGCACGCGCGAGCCGCGCATACCCACGCAGGCGCCGACCGGGTCGATCGAGGCGTCGCGGGAGATCACCGCCATCTTGGCGCGCGAGCCGGGATCGCGGGAGACCGCCTTGATCTCGATGATGCCGTCATAGATTTCCGGCACTTCCTGCGCGAACAGCTTGGCCAGGAAGCCGGGATGGGTGCGCGAGAGGAAGATCTGCGGGCCGCGCGGCTCCTCGCGCACATCATAGATATAAGCGCGCACGCGGTCGCCATTCTTCAGGTTCTCGCGCGGGATGCACTCATCGCGGCGCAGCAGCGCCTCGGCGCGGCCGAGATCGACCATCAGATTGCCGTACTCGGTGCGCTTGACCACACCGTTGATGATCTCGCCGACACGGTCCTTGAACTCGTTGAACTGCTTGGAGCGCTCATATTCGCGCACGCGCTGCACGATCACCTGCTTGGCGGTCTGCGCGGCGATGCGGCCGAAATCGATCGGCGGCAGCGGGTCGATCAGGAAGTCGCCGATCTCTTTCTCGGGGGCGAATTTCTTGGCGATGGCGACGGGGATCTGGGTTTCCTCGTTTTCCACCGTCTCGACGATCTCGGTCCAGCGGGAGAGGCGGACATCGCCGGTCTTGCGGTCGATGACGGCGCGGATATCCTTCTCATGCCCGTATTTGGCGCGGCCGGCCTTCTGGATGGCCTGCTCCATCGCTTCCAGAACGTCCTCGCGTTCGATCTGCTTTTCCGGGCCACGGCGTCCGCGACGAGCAGCAATTCCGGGCGGTTGACGGAGGTGTCCATGCGATCCTCTAGTTTGTCACTTTGGGTGGGTGGTGAAGGCGATCAGCGCGTCGGTGAGGACGAGCTTGGCCTTGCGGATATTATCACGGGCGATCTCGACGGTCTCGCCATTTTCCAGGGTGAGTTTCGCGGTGGTGGCATCGGCGCCGGCCAGCTTGCCGGTATAGCGCTTGCGGTTCGCCGCATCCGGGAAATTCAGCTCGATGCGCGCATCGAACCCGGCATAGGCGTTGAAATCCTTGGCGCGGGTCAGCGGCCGGTCGATGCCGGCGGAGGAGACCTCCAGCGTCCAGGCGCTGTCGATCGGGTCTTCCACGTCCAGCACGGCGGAGAGCAGGCGGGAGATTTTCTCGCAATCCTCCACCGTGAAGCCGGTGCCATCGGCGCGGTCGGCCATGATCTGCACGGTGGGGTCTCGGTGCCCATCACCTGCACGCGCACCAGCTCATAGCCCTGGGCTTCCAGCGGCTCGACGATCATGTCGGCAATGCGGCCTTCCAGGCCGGTATGGGTCGGGCGGTTATCTGACACGTAAAATCCAATAAAAAAGGCGGCCGGTTAGGGCCACCCTGTGAAACAGCGGGTTTTGTTGGCGCTTATGTACGCCCGGGGGGAGAAAGGGCAAGGGGGATTCGCATGGGTGGCGCTCAGACCGCCTCGGCCCAGAATTTTTCCCAGCCCTGGGCGCGCAGGTCGCAGGCCGGGCATTTGCCGCAGCCATAGCCCCAGCGATGCAGCGTTGAGCGGTCGCCGTTGTAGCAGCTATGCGAGCCGGTGCGGATGGTCTCAACCAGCCCGTCCCCGCCCAGCTCCTGGGTCAGCGCCCAGGTTTGCGCCTTGTCCAGCCACATCAGCGGGGTATGCAGCACGAAGCGGCTTTCCATGCCGAGATTGATCGCCGCCTGCAGCGCCTTCACCGTATCGTCCCGGCAATCCGGGTAGCCGGAATAATCCGTCTCGCAGACGCCGGTGACGATATGCTTGATCCCGCGCCGATAGGCGATGGCGGCGGCGAAGGTGAGGAACATCAGGTTGCGGCCGGGCACGAAGGTGCTGGGCAGGCCGTTCTCCTGCATGGTGATCGCCGAGTCCTGGGTCAGCGCGGTGTCACTGATCTGGCCCAGCACGGAGAAATCCACCAGATGATCCTCGCCCAGCCGCGCCGCCCAACCGGGGACGAGCCTGGCCATCGCCTCGCGCAACGGCAGGCGGACATCCAGCTCCACCCGGTGGCGCTGGCCGTAATCAAAGCCCAGCGTCTCCACCCGGCCATAGCGGGCCAGCGCCCAGGCCAGGCAGGTGGCGGAATCCTGGCCGCCGGAGAACAGCACCAGGGCGGCGTTCTGGTCCATCATGCCGCCTCCGGGCCGTAATAGGCGCAGCGATCCTGGTTGGAGGCGCGCGAGATGGTCACACGATACAAGGCCGGGCAGGCGGCGGCGAGGCGCGTCCAGATCCAGGCGCAGAGATTTTCCATGGTAGCGGGGCCGAGATCCGGCACCTCATCGAGGAAGCGATGGTCCAGCCCGTCGCGCACCTCCTCCAGCAGCCGGGCCAGCAGCCCGACATCCATCACCATGCCGCTCGCCGGGTCCGCCTTGCCGCGCAATGTCACCTCCGCAAGATAGGTATGGCCGTGGATGCGCCGGCTCGGGTCGGTTTCGATCTTGCGCTCCAGCGTGTGCGCGGCATCGAAGATGAATTGCTTGCTGAGCTCGTACATCAGCGGATTCCCAAAAATTTATGCGTCTGCAGCGAGAGGCGCCAGCGCGGATGCGCCATGCAATAAGCCACCGCCGCCGCAGTATTGGCGGCCTGGTCGGGGCCGTCCATCGGCTGCAGCAGGAAATGCCGGAAGGCCAGCCCCTCGAAGCGCGCCGGGAGGGCGTCCGGCTGCGGGAAAACCAGCTTCAGCTCGTCGCCGCCCGCAACCGCCAGCACCGCGCCGGCCTTGGGCTGACGCAGAGCCAGTCCACCCCGGCAGGCGGGGCGATGGTGCCGTTGGTTTCCACCGCGATCTCGAACCCCGCCGCATGCAGGGCATCGACCAGAGGTGTATCGAGCTGCAGCAGCGGCTCGCCGCCGGTGAGCACGACCAGCCTGTCCTCCGGCTGGTCCTGCGACCAGGCGGCGGCGATGGCGGCGCTGAGATCGGCGGCATCGGCGAAGCGGCCACCACCGGTGCCGTTGGTGCCGATGAAGTCGGTGTCGCAGAAGCGGCAGATCGCCGTGGCGCGGTCTTCCTCGCGGCCTGACCAGAGATTGCAGCCGGCAAAACGGCAGAACACCGCCGCGCGGCCGGCATTCCGGCCCTCGCCCTGCAAGGTGTAGAAGATTTCTTTAACGCTATAGGCCATGGCTGCGGCGTGGGGATTATAGCCGGGCGGCCCGCATGGCAATGCCGCTTACGCGAAACCCTGCCCCGCTGTGGCAAAGCCCTCAGCGCAATAGCTGTTTAGATTGACGCGGCAGCGTCGAGATAGACACGTGAAGCTGCTGGGCAAAACCTGGTCGAGCGAGGGGGTTACCCATCTCGCCCTAGCAATAAAGTCGTAATTTTCTCTTGCGGCGGCGCCTGAGTTCCGAATCTTGGGGTTACCCCGACTCAGGTTTCATGGAAGGCTTTGCGCCTGTTGAGGGGACGCTGGAATTGCGGGCGGGGATCGATGCAATGCGTCGCGCGCCGGGCCGTCGCTGGGCGGTCGATACAACAATGGCAAGGAAAGAGCCCATGAGAATAATCGTCAGGCAGGTCGCGTGCCCGCAGGAGAGCATGATCGCAGACTGGGTGCCAGGTGCTGATCTTGCGGATGCCTTCGCCGTGGAGTTGAGCGGAGAGGATGCGGCGCGGGGCATCGAGGCTCTCGCCCGCAGCACGCTCGGCCACCCGGCCCCGTGGTTCCGGGCTCTGCTGTCGATCCGCGACCAGGTCGTCCGTCCGTTTGGCATCAAATCCTCGCGTCAATTGCGGGAGCAGGCCGTGGCAGGCGGGGCGGGGTACATCGATTTCTTCCGGGTCAGGTCAAGATCGCGCGACGAGGTTGTGCTGGGTGAGGATGATCGGCATCTCGATTTCCGGGCCTCGCTGTTAATCCGGCCGCGGCATGATGGCGAGGGGCGGAGCTTGTCGCGACGACCGTGGTGCGTTGCCACAATCTTGTCGGCAGGGCCTATTTGTTGGCGATCGCCCCGTTTCATCGGCAGGTCATCCGCTCCAACCTCTCTGCCGCCGCGGCGCGCGGCTGGCGGTAATGCGGCCGGGCGGGCGAGCGCCGGCTCAGTCCAGATTTTGTCGCGCGGCTCGACGGATGGCCTGTGGTGGGATGCCATGGAGCTTGACGAATGCACGGCGCATGCGCTCGGGATCGGTAAATCCCACGGCGCGCGCAATCTGCTCCACCGGTTCGGCACCCTCCCGCAACCGCACACGCGCAGCTTCGACGCGCAACCGCTCAACGGCCCGGGCCGGCGTTTCACCGGTCTCTCGGCGGAACGCGCGGCTGAATTGCCGCGGGCTGAGATGCACGGCCTCGGCCAGGCGCTCCACGCCCAGCGGCTCGGGCAGATGATCGCGTGCGAAGGCAAGCGCCAGGCGGATGCGGTCGGTTGCCGGTTCCATCTGCGATAATGGCGAGAATTGCGATTGTCCGCCGGAGCGTCGATGATAAACGACGAGCTCGCGGGCGACCTCGCGCGCCATCTCGACACCATGGTCAGCCTCGATCAGAGCCAAGGCGAGATCGATGCCCGCGGTGATCCCCGCCGATGTCCAGACATCGCGATCGGCTATGAAGATGCGATCGGCCTCGACCCTGACAGCCGGGTATTCCCGCTGCAGCAGATGCGCGACCCGCCAATGGGTCGTCGCCCGGCGCCCCGCCAGCAGCCCCGCCTCCGCCAGCAGGAACGCCCCGTGCAGACGCTGGCGACACGCGCGGCCTTTGCGGCCAGCGCGCGCACGGCGGCAACTTCGCCGGGCGCCCGCATCGGCGCGATGTCGCCGCCGACGACGATCAGCGTGTCCAGCGCGACGCCTTTCGGGGCACGGCTTTCAACCATGGCCCCACCACTGCCGCGCACCTTGCCGCCGGCCCGCGACAGGACCTCCAGAGCGTAAAGCGGCCGGTCGGCAATCCGGGCGACCGCTTCGAACGCGCCGAACGGCCCGGCGAAATCCAGGATCTGATGGCCTGGATAGAGAAAGAAACCGATATGATGCATGACGTCTTAAATTAAGGGATATATGTCATTTATGCCAATGTCTTTTTCCGTCACTGTCGTTGGCGAAAGGAGATCCGCCATGACAAATGTCGTCATCCCCCTCTATGAAGGGGTGACACCGCTCGATTTTACGGGCCCCTATCAGATCCTCCGCGTCCTGCCGGAGATGGATATCCAGCTCGCCGCGCTCAGCCAGAAAGAGATTGTCGCGGACGGCCTCACTTTTGGCGCGCTGCAAGATCTGGAGAGGATAGACTCCTGCGACGTTCTCCTCGTCCCCGGTGGCCTTGGCTGTATTGCGGCGTTGGAGACGCCCCGGTTTCTCGCCGAAATCCGGCGGCTTGGTGCAAGCGCTGGATATGTTACCTCGGTTTGCACCGGCTCGCTGATCCTCGCCGCGGCGGGGCTGCTGGATGGCCGCCGCGCGGCCTGCCACTGGGCCTTTCGAACGCTTCTGTCCGCCTTTGGGGCGATCCCGGATGCTGGCCGGGTGGTGCGTGACGGCAACCGTATCAGCGGCGGCGGGGTGACCGCCGGCATGGATTTTGCCCTCTCCCTGATTGCCGAGCTGCGGGGAGAGGAAGCCGCACAGGGCGCCCAGCTTCTGCTGGAATACGCGCCAGAACCACCCTTCGCGGCGGGGTTGCCGGAGATGGCGCCGCGGCCGGTCCTGGAGGCCGTCAATGCCCGTCTCTCCACCGCGCTTGCCGATGCCGAACGGCGCATCGCGATCGTCGCCGCACAGCTACGGCCAGCCGGTTGAGAGATTGGCTTAGAAAGGACCACGGAAATGAGACTGAAGAATAAAACCGTCCTGATCACCGGCGGCACCAGTGGCATTGGCCTGGCCACCGCCAAGCTCTTCCTCCGCGAGGGCGCGCGCGTGGCCGTTACCGGGCGCGATACCAGCCGCTTCGCGGCGGTGCGCGCCGAGCTCGGCGAAGAGGCGCTGATCCTGCGGGCCGACGCCCGCTCGGTCGCGGATATGCAGGAGGTCAGCAAGGACGTCGCGAAAGCCTTTGGTGAACTCGATGTCTTCTTCGCCAATGCCGGCATCGCCTATGGCACCCCGCTCGCCGAGACCGATGAGGCGCGCTATGATGAGATAATGGATATCGACGTCAAGGGCGTCTTCTTCTCCATGCAGGCCGTGGCGCCGATTTTGCGCCCTGGCGCTTCGGTCATCCTGAGCACCTCCTTCATCATCCATGTCGGCCGGCCCGGCCTTTCCCTGCTCTCGGCCGCCAAGGCCGCCGTGCGGTCCCTCGCACGAACCTGGTCTCGCGAATTTCTGGATCGCAAGATCAGGGTCAACACGATCTCTCCTGGCTTCATCGACACACCCCTGATCAGCCGGCATCGCAGCCCGGAAGAGCTTCAGGCGTTCCGCGACAAAGCCGCTGCGACGGTGCCCGTCGGCCGTATGGGGACAGCGGAGGACATTGCCGCCGCGGCGCTCTATCTGGCCAGCGATGAGTCCAGCTATGTCGTCGGCGCGGAGCTGGTCGTGGATGGCGGTGTCTCGCAGATTTGAGGCTGAGCCATGGTAGCAGGCGAAATACCCGCAAGCGTCTCCTCGATCATTCGGCACGCCTGACATCGTCCAAATGGCGCGGCAAACGGCATGCGGCGAGGAAAACAGCGACCTGAAATATGCAAAGAAGCAGAAAGGCCCAGGCGTAGGCGGTCGCCACCGCCGGGCCGGAACCATGCGCCCCCAGCCTCCAGGCGAGGAATGTCGCGCAAAGCGTTGTCATGATCGGCCCGCCGAGGCGCTGAGCGATGTTCAGCGAGGTGGTTGCCATGGGCAGATCTTGCTTGGGAATAGCGGCATATGCGGCGGTCATGGATGGCAAGCCGACGGCGCTCATGCCCAAGCCCCGCAGGAACAGCGTGGGGATTAGTATGAACAGGTTGAGCCCATGGAGCGCCAGATAAAGAAACGCCAGCGTGGCGATGCAACCCAGCAGCGCACCGCCCGCCGATAGGGCGCGGATGCCAAACCTGTCGGTCAGCGCACCCATCTGCGGATAGGTCACCATCATGCCCAGCCCGAGCGGCGCCAGCATCCAGCCCATCTCGGCCGGCGCGCGGCCGCATGCCTGAATCAAAAAGGCGGGGATGAGCATCTGCCCCGCGAACTGCACGCCGTTCGAGAGGGACTGCGTCACGATTGCGGCCGAAAACACCCGGATCTTGAACAGCCGCAGATCAACCAACGCCGCATCGCCTTTGCGCCGCGCCGTCCAAAGAAAGCCGGCAATCATGATGATACCGGCAGCGAGGGTCGCCCGGCCCGTCATCCGACCGATCTTGTCCGCGCCGTAGAGGCACAGCGCCAGTCCCGGCGAGAGCAATGCAAGGCCAAGCCAGTCCAGCTTCTTGCGGGTGACCTCTTCCCGGTCTCGCGGCAGGAACAGAATGGCCAACAGGAAGGCGAGCGCGCCGACGGGCAAATTGACCAGGAAAAGCCAGCGCCATGACGCATATTGCAGGATGGCGCCGGCAATGATCGGGCCAAAGACCGGCGCCAGCAGAACCGGCAGCGCCATGTACCCGGCCACACGCGCCATGTGCCTGCCGGCTGCCTTGGCGATCATCATCTGCGCCATGGGGGCGAGGAGCCCGCCGCTGATGCCCTGAAAAACGCGGAACGCGATCAAGCCATCCGCCGACCAGGCCAGCCCGCACAGCGCCGAGGACAAGGTGAAACCCGCGAAACACCAAAGGTAAAGCGATTTCGCGCCGATGCGGCCGACCAGCCATCCGTTCAACGGCAGAGCCAGGGCCAACGCCAGCAGATAACCGCTGGTGACCCACTGAATGATTGAAAAACTTGCGTGCAGATCTGCAGCCAGGCTCGACAGGGAGACATTGACGATGGTGGCATCGAGTTGCGCCAGCAGGCCCCCAAACAAGGCGACGGCGGCAATTCTCCATACCTCGGGATCGAGCTGCGTATCCTTCGCGACATCTTCCGGGGCCGGGCCTTGGGGCATGCGTTATGATTGCTTGGGCGAATGGCCACCGTGGAAACGCCCGAATGTGCGGGCGGAAAACAGGCCGATCAGCAGCACGCCCGCGCCGGCGGCGATGACCTGATCGGCGGCATGCAGATTGAAATTGCCGACGCGAATAAGGAGCAGATAGGCCAAGACAAGGTTCGCAAATCCCCAAAGGACATTGACGGTGGAGGAGGAAAGCCCCTGTCCCGGCGGCTTGGCGAACGGGCTTTGAAAGGCCTGCCCCATCGTGCCGCTGACAAAATGCGGAACGGCATTGGCGAGAAATATGCCCCGAACAGGTAAGATATGTCGTGCAGCCAATTCATGAATGCCGGCTCCTTGTCAGACGATAAATGCTGGGCGCCAAGCTGCGGCTGGGCCCGTGCTGCGACCTATTCCGCCTCACCCAGACGCTTGATCAGCGTCACGGCGGACATGAGCGTCTCCCGTTCTTCGAGGGTGAGTCTGGCCATGGCTTCGAGCAGCCATTTCTGTTTCGCGGCACTGCGCCGATGCCGCGCCTGAATGCCGGCCTCCGTCAAAGCGAAAAGGATCTGCCGGCCATCGGTTGGATGCGGTTGGCGCGAGACCAGCCCCTCGCCCTCCAATTCCGCGAGAGTGGCACCCATGGATTGCGGTTTGACCCCCTCGGCCCGCGCGAGATCGGCTGTCGTCATCGGGCCGGCTTTATCGAGCCGTGCCAGTACCATGGTCTGTGACCATGTCAGCCCGTCCGGGTTGGTGTCGGCACGCAGGCGCCGCAAAAGCTGGCCGACCGCCAGCGAAAGCTCCGTAACGGCGGTTTCGAGAGGCGCGGGCATGCCGGAAGATCGATCCATGCCCTCACCCTTACATAAAAACAGCTAAACTTGCAAGTTTAACTACTAAATATGCTATGCCACGCAAGCGACGATTATGTCATGCCCGCCCGATACCAAGGCGGTTGGCGGCTTCACGCGCTTCCGCCTCGCGGCGCGGCAGAATATCCGCCATCAGCGCCCGATACGCCGCCAGGATCGCGGCCGGGGCGGTTTCCGGCCGCCCCGCGTCGAACGGTGGCGCGGGGCATATTCAAGCCCGAGCTGAATGATCTGTGCCTGCTCCACGCCCCCGATCTCGGCCAGCACCGCCAGCGCGAAATCGATGCCCGCCGTCACCCCGCCACCGGTTATGATGTTTCCATCACGCACGACGCGTCCGTCATCGGCAATCGCGCCAAACAGCGGCAGAAGATGACGCCACGCCCAGTGGCAGGCGGCCCGCCGGCCAACCAGCAGACCGGCAGCGCCGAGGATCAACGAGCCGGTGCAAACCGAGGTGACATAGCGCGCGGCCAGTCCCAGCCGCCGGATCTCGGCAATGAAGGCCGAATCCAGCGCCGTGGCCGTCGTACCGCGGCCGCCCGGCACACAAATCAGATCGCAGGCCTCAATCTCCGCCAGCCGCCTGGTTCCAGCAAAGATCAAGCCCTCGCTCAGCACGTCACCCCCGGCGGGGCTGGCGATGATCACCTCGCTATCGGGCCAGCGCACGAAAAACTGATGCGGCCCGGTGAAATCAAGCTGGGTCATGTCGGGATAGATGGCGAAGACGATGCGGAATGGCGGGTTGTTCATGACAGGCTCCTGATGCTGACGAAACCATGCCCGAACTGGCCGATTGACCAAATGACAATGATCCCTCATTTTCTGACAGCGATGAAGACTATTGCCCTCTTCCTCTTCGAGGATTTCCAGATCCTTGACGCCGCCGGCCCGACCGCCGTGTTCGAGATCGCCGAGCGGCTCGCGCCCGGCTCCTATCGCCTCCAGCTCATCTCGATGCATGGCGGCGCGGTCCGCAGTTCGTCCGGCCTCGCCCTCGACAGCCTCCGGGCCGATGACGCGCCGGCCATGGACACGCTGATCGTGGTCGGCGGCAATGGCAGCCGACGGGCGATGCACCATCATGAGAACACCGCCTATCTTCGCAGCCGCGCCCGGGATACGCGGCGTCTCTGCAGCGTCTGTTCAGGTGCGTTTCTGCTGGCCGCGGCGGGGCTGCTCGACGGCAAACGGGCAACGACCCACTGGCATCGGGCGGAAGAATTGCAGCGCTTGTTTCCGGCCATACGGGTCGAAGCCGATCGCATCCATGTCCGAGACGGCACGATCTGGACGTCCGCCGGCATCAGCGCGGGAATCGATCTGGCCCTGGCGCTGGTCGCGGAGGATCTGGGAGAAGCGGTCGCAAAACATGTCGCGCAACAGATGGTCGTCTATTACCGCAGGCCAGGCGGGCAATCGCAATTTTCCGCGCTGGCCGAACTGGGCAGCAATGCCACGCCCTTCGCGCCCTTGTTGGATTACATGCGCGCCCATCTTTCCGAGCGCCTGACCGTGGAACGGCTCGCGGCATACATGGCGATGAGCCCGCGCAACTTTGCCCGCGCCTTCACGCGCGAGATCGGGATCAGCCCGGCCAGGGCCGTGGAACGGTTAAGGCTTGAAGTCGCCCGAGAGCGTGTCGAGTCCTCCCGCGAGCCGATCGAACAAATCGCGGCATCAACGGGATTTCACGACCCAGAACGAATGCGCCGGGCATTCGTTCGCCATTTCGGCCAGCCCCGCAGGCGATGCGCCGCGTTTGCGCATACGGCTGAGCACGACTTGGTTTTCTCTCGGGTGGTTCCAGTAGGATTCCGGAGGTAGTTTTGGGATGGCGGCATCTGGACTCAGAAAACCCGCTGGATCTCTAATTCAAAGAACTGATGGCTGGTTTCGCGAGTACGATTTGAACATGTGACCTTCAGGTTGCCGACCTCCTGCATAACAAGTGGAGGCACGACCGAAGGTGGAGGCAGGCTATTTCTGACCGCTGCTGGCAGTGCCATCGCCGCCATTATTTCCGGTCATGCCATTTGAAGAGCCGGAATCCACCCCGCCGGAGGGCGGCGCCGCATCCTGAGGCTTTCCAGTTTGCCGCATTTCATGGGCTTTTTGTCGTTTCAGGATGCGGCACCTTCGTGGTGGTGCTGGTCGCGTCCTGATTGGGCGAGGTCAGGGGTTGCGCCATAACCGGATGGCAGTTCGCCGCTAACAGAGCCAGAGACGCAGCAAACATAAATTTTATCATGATCGAAGCTCCTTCGCGGTACCGAAGCCTGAGCATAGGAAAAATTGAGCGCCTAACGAGTAAAAATTGAATGTCCAGAATCACATGAACATCGCATCGGCCTGCACCGCGTTGAAAGCCGCCTCACAAACATTGATTTCATGACAGCCGAACTAACCTCACCAGACTTTTCATAGGTTTATAGCAGAGGTTTTCCTGGGTATGGTTAAAAGCCGTATGTTAATTCCAGCCTCTGTTGCAATCTCTTCGATAACTTCCAACCTCCCGCTTGTCAGGCGGCGTGCTGCCTCTGACGATAACAGAACGGAGAAACGCTATGGCTGAAAAACATAATTCAAATCCTGGAAATTTCGCCAATGACCGCGAGCGTTCGTCCGACGCCGGCCGCAAGGGCGGCTCGCACTGACCCAGGACCGATCGGGAGCGTGTCGCGCGCTCCCGATCCCTCATCGCCACCAGGAGAACGACAATGGGCCTTTTCACCACCCCGATCAAAACGCTTGATGACCTGTATCTGCATACGCTGCGCGATATCTATTATGCGGAGCACCAAATCATCAAGGTATTGCCGACGATGATCGAAAAATCCAATAATGAGGCGTTGAAAACCGCGCTGTCGACACATTTCACCGAAACGCAGGAACAGATCAAACGGCTTGAGACAGTGTTCCAGCTTCTCAATACCGAGGCGAAGGGTGTGACCTGCGAAGCCATCGAAGGCATTATCGCCGAAGCCAAGCAGGTGATGAGCGATGTTGGCGACCCCGACGTGCTGGACGCGGCGATCGCCTCGGCGGCGCAGGCTGTCGAGCATTACGAGATCAGCCGCTATGGCACATTGATCGCCATGGCGAAACGCCTGGACCGCGATGAATCTGTCGGCCTGCTGGAGGTCACGTTGCAGGAAGAGAAACACGCCGATCACAAGCTGACCGAAGTCGCTGAGCGCGAGGTCAACAAAAAGGCGGCCTGACAAGTGCGGGTTCGGCACGAGGCTAAACCTCCTTTAACAGGCTCTGAAAAGAGAAACGAAGCGCCGTGAATCAGTACAACATGAAAGACCCGGCAGCCCAATATCCGAAGCCTGAGTTTGAGAGGCAGCCCCAATCTCCGCCTGGTCTCGCGGCTGATATGGTGCCAAAGCCGGATCACGGCGAGCGCAGCTATGAGGGTTTCGGGAGGCTGAAAGGTCGAAGGGCGCTGATTACCGGCGGCGATAGCGGCATCGGGCGGGCAATCGCAATTGCTTTTGCACGCGAAGGCGCCGACATCGCGATCAACTACCTCTCTGCCGAGGATGAGGATGCGGCGGAAGTAAACCGCATCCTCACCGAGGAAGGGCGGAATATCACGCTTTTACCAGGCGATTTATCGGATGGGGCATTTTTCCTAAAACTCGTGGAAGACGCCATTCAAGCGCTGGGCGGGCTGGATATTCTGGTCAATGTTGCCGGTAAGCAAGTCTATGTCGAACAGATTTCGGGTTTGACCACGGAGCAATTCGATAAGACCTTCAGGACCAATGTCTATGCGATGTTCTGGCTCTGCAAGGCGGCTCTCCCCGCCATGCCGCCTGGAAACACAATCATCAATACAACCTCGATCCAGGCCTACAAGCCGTCGCCGGGGCTGTTGGACTATGCCTCGACAAAAGCGGCGATTGCAGCGTTTACTCACGGCCTGGCCACACAGGTGGCTGAGAAAGGGATTCGGGTAAATGCCGTGGCTCTGGGCCCCGTCTGGACGCCGCTGCAGCCAAGCGGTGGCCAACCGCAGGAAAAGGTCCAGGCGTTTGGCGCCGAAGTACCGATGAAGCGTCCGGGCCAGCCGGCGGAACTTGCGCCGGTTTACGTGTTGCTGGCCTCGCAGGAATCAAGCTTCGTCACCGGAGAAATTTATGGTGCCACCGGCGGCGGACACTTGCCTTAATCGAAGGGAGCTGCGTCATGGTCCAGAACCGGACAACGGCCAACGAGCCGGTAGGCGATATCGATCCTGGTTGCATACATCCGTCCAAACCCGTCAGACCCCCTGCAAGGCCCCCGAAGCACAGCACACCGAGACGGGGGACCGCAATGCCATGAAAGACAAGCCGCCCCGCACGGGTCATGAGCAGGGGGGTAAGGATAAAACATGACCAGATTGCCGATGCTGCTAACGGTGGCTTTGCTGGCGGCGCTCACATTGTCCGCCTGGGGCGAATCCGAAGATAATCCTCCCTTTTCTGAGAAGGATTGGGATTTCATCACGGCGGCTTACAATCTCAGCCCGATCAAATCCATTTGGCTGATATGGCGGAAAAAGCAGGAGGTGAAAAATCCCGTTCCCTGGCGGACAAGATCGCACCCGAGCATAAAAAAATCACACCATTTTAAGAGGCTTGGCGCACACGAAAGTGGGAAGCGCGACCGCGGTGCCGCTGAGTGGCCAGCATCCAGCGACGGACGCCTTGCGAGACAAGACCGGGCAGCAGTTCGACCGCGCCTACATCGCGACGGCGCGGGAGGTGGAGCAGAAGGAGATCGCGCTTTTCTATAAATAGGCTGCGGCAGGGCATAACCATACGCTTAGACGTTTCGCTGACTCCGAGCTACCAGCGCTACGGTCCAATCTCGAACTTTTACAGGAAAAACGAAACTGAACAGACATTCAACGGAGGTATTCCATGAGACGCGGCGCGCGTATCAAACCCTATAAGAATGCGTCTGGCGGCTGGGGTTCGGTTCATTCCCTCGGCAATATTCTGCTGCGCGAACATGTTCCCCTAAAAGCGCGGCCTGTTCTCAGCCGCCAGAACAAGCCTGATGGCTTTGCCTGCGTGAGCTGCGCCTGGGCGAAGCCTGCAAAGCCTCATCTGTTTGAGTTCTGCGAGAACTGCGCCAAGGCGACCGCATGGGAGATCACTCGTAACCGCGTGGAGCTAGAATTTTTTCGCAAACATTCCGTGACCGCGCTGATGGAGTGGAGCGATTTTCAGCTGGAGCAGGCCGGCCGCCTTACCCATCCGATGCGGATCCGGGCGGGGCAAAATCATTATGAAGAGGTCTCCTGGGAAACCGCTTTCGCGGAGATCGGCCAGCTTCTGAAGGGCTACGATCGGGATTCCGTTGTATTTTACACATCCGGCCGCGCGTCGTTGGGGACCTCATATCTGTATAGCCTGTTTGCCCGGGCCTACGGCACAAATAATTTGCCTGACAGCTCGAACATGTGTCACGAAACGACATCCGTTGCGTTGACCAAATCCATTGGCGTGCCGGTTGGAACCGTTACGCTTAAAGATTGTTAGCATACCGATCTGATCTTCTTTTTTGGCCAGAATACCGGCACAAACAGCCCGCGCATGCTGCATCAGCTAGAGGACGCGCGCCGGCGAGGCGTGCAGATCATAACCTTCAACCCGCTGCGCGAATGTGGGCTGGAGCGCTTCGCAAATCCACAATCACCGGCAGAGATGCTGATAAAGCCCGCTACACAGATCAGTACACAATATCACCAATTAATGATCGGTGGAGATGCCGCAGCTCTTATGGGGTTGTGCAAGGCGGTCATTGAGATGGATGATAATGCGCAGGCAATGGGCAGTGCTCGCGTAATCGATCATGAGTTCATCGAAGACCATTGCGCAGGATTTGATAAGTTTGCCGCTGCGGCGCATGAATATGATTGGGATGACATCGTCCGCCGCTCCGGATTATCGCGCACAGCCATCGAAGCTGCCGCAGTCGTCTACACGCGCGCCCCGCGCGCCATGGCGTGCTATGGTATGGGCCTCACCCAGCACAAAAACGGTGTCGAGACAATTCAGCTCCTTGTTAATCTCCTGCTTTTGCGCGGGAATATCGGTCGGCGGGGTACGGGTATCTGTCCGGTGCGGGGTCATTCCAATGTGCAAGGTCAACGCACTGTCGGGATCAGCGAGAAACCAGAACTGGTCCCGCTTGATCGGCTCGAGGCTCAGTATAGATTTGCAGCGCCTCGAAAAAAAGTCCTGAATATCATTGAGGCATGCGAAGCGTTGGTGAACGGTAAGCTGCAGGCAGTATTTCAACTTGGCGGCAATCTTGTCCGCTCCGTACCGGACCGCACGCGAATCGAACCTGCTTGGCAGGAATTGCCGCTCAGTGTCAGCATTGCCACCAAGCTCAACCGCAATCATCTTATTCATGGCAAGGTCGGATATATCCTGCCCTGCCTCAGCCGGAGCGAGGAGGATATCCAGCCTTCCGGCCCGCAGGCTGTATCCGTCGAGGACAGTATCGCCTGCATCCATGGCTCGCGCGGGCGCCAACCGCCGGCGAGTCCAAACTTGTTGTCCGAAACAAGGATTATTGCCGGCTTAGCGAAAGCCACGCTGGCGCCCAACCCCCTTATGGACTGGGAGGGCTGGGCCGATGATTATTCCAGGATCCGCACAGCACTCGGTGAAACCTACCCGGAGATTTTCCACGATATGGAGCGCCGCATGTGGCAGCCGGGCGGTTTTCCCAGACCGATCAAGGCCCGCGAGCGCATCTGGCAGACCGAAAGCCAACGGGCAAATTTCATCACACCGGAGGGCCTTAAGGAAGATCCTCATCCGCAGGATAGCCACCGTGACGTGTTTCGGATGACGACGTTACGGAGCAATGATCAGTTCAACACCAATATCTATGGCTATAATGACAGGTTCCGCGGTATCAAGGGTACTCGCATGGTGGTGCTGCTGAACCGTGACGACATGATCCGGCTCGGTATCGACGAAGGCGACATGTTGATGCTTGAGACGGTTTGGGATGACGGGATTGAGCATAAAATGAGTAGATTCCGTGCCACCGGTTACGACATCCTGCCTGGTTGCTGCGCCTCTTACTATCCAGAAGCCAACGCGCTGATGCCATTGTCGCATTATGCAGCGCGCAGCTTCACGCCAGCGGCGAAATCAATTCCGATCAGGGTCATCAAGCTCTCCAACTAAACTCACGCTAAAATGAAGAACGAGCCGAAGGCGGAACACAGCTTTATTGCGATGGCGGGGATTCGGCCAACCCGTCATTTTCATTCATGGCTGGTTGCGCGGCGTTTGATATATAGATCCTCGTCATCAGCGGCACCTGAAAGGGAAGGGTATCGCTTCAACTTTTACACTGTAGCCACTGAACCGCTATGCATCGACGATGCGGAAGATAACACGAAGGACCAATGTGTTTCGGCTATTTTTCTTCCGGGAGATCTTCCATGGCGCGGTCCAGAGCAGCTCCAACCAATTCGCTCGCCCATTCATTGATGAGGAATTTCAGCGTTTCCTCCTGCACCCCCTGCCGCCATTTTGTTCCAAAATGGCCGTCCAGACGGAGGATTAATTCATCGGCATACATCTGTTGCTCCTGTCAAAAGCATGATGGTTATTTTATTTAACGTGTGACCCGCTATTAACTGTTCTGCGTACGAATGTTTCGTTAAGTTATATCCGGCGCATTATTTAGGGATCGGACCACAGCGTCTATCTTTCAGTCGCACAGGCTTCACATTCTTTGCGTATAAAAGGTGTCGCATTTCATTTCTCCCTGCCCTTGGCGGCCTTGTGGCGAAAAGCCAAGCGCTGCCCGCAGCGCGGTCTACTAGATTACTATACCATATCTCACTCTTGAAAGGAATATATCTTGTCAGATGACCGAAATGACCGCGAGAAGGACATTGAGCAAATTGCTTGTCATTTTTGGAATGACGCGGGTCGTCCTGCGGGCAGGGACCTGGAGTTCTGGCGGCAGGCAGAAGCAGAATATAGCCGGCGCGTTTCGAAACAGAATCAGGGCCATATGGTTGAGAAAGCTGGTGAAGACAGTTTTCCAGCGAGTGATCCGCTCAATCACATGTAGCTGGAGCATGATGAAGAATTTTTTCCATCGCTCGTAACCCGGAAAATTCGGCTTGATGATTGTTTGCGGCCACGGCAGTTTAAAAGTGAGTTTGATATCCGGCTTATAATGGCTGGCGTTAATTGGATCTCCCGCTGTCTCCAAAGCTATGCAGATGCAAAAAATGTTAGCCTTTTGGCGACGTCTCGTACCAAACCATCCGCAGCGGTATCGTCTCTGCCCCCGGGGCCTTGGCTTGCCGGAGGCAGCGATTGACGTGCTTGAGGTCGCAGATTTTGTCGAATTCTTCCCGGATTATTACGTTGCCGTGGACGTCTATCAGTTCATATACGATAGCCATATCCGCCTCCGAGTAAAGGTGACTCTTTGGGCATAAGATTATCCTTTGCTTTGCATTTTTTGGCAACCCACAATTTTACAGCAATTTCATGAACTCGAATATTCATAGAACAAATTTTTAATGGTTTACGGCGGCGTTTTGTAGCTTAATTGCTGGAGTAATTTTGAGCTCCTCGTCTTTCACGTGTTCAGTACCGCAAAACCAAGACAAAACTCCACGCTGCCAAGATCTTTGCACGACTCAAATATCCCGGTCTTTTATCTGATGGATCGAGGTATTTGATTATGCCAAATTTTCTAGAGTCCCGCTTTCGCCTTCACCTTGTCTTTTAGTTCCTCGTGCGGTCATCAGGCTCTTCCCGGCTTAGTGAGAGTATCGAATCGTCTTGTTTTTCACAGCTCTTGGCGGCGAGGCCTTCCAGTTCAGCTCTATGGCTTGTCGGGTGTCATAAAATTAAACTTCAGCCCCATTCTTATTGTCGCCAAAGCACCAAAATCTCGGGAAGTCTAACGGAATATGATAACGTGTCGTCATTTGCTGCGTGCAAAACCGAATTGGAGTTCGTTGGCTGCCGCGATTGCGGACAAATTCAGTCAATGGCCGATGTTGCGTATGGCGGCTCGCTGCGTTGTGTCCGGTGCGGCCACACTCTGGAGCGATTGAACGGGCGCAGCCTCACCTTGGCTTTCGCCTGTAGCCTGGCGACCTTACTGCTGCTATTTCCCGCCAATCTGCTGCCGATCCTGCAGGTCAATATCCTCGCCGCAACCAACCATAGTTATATCGCTTCCGGCGTCGTCGGAATCTGGGCGCAGGACTGGCCAGTGGCCGCCATCGTCATCGGGCTGGAGATCATCGCTCTGCCCTTTTTGCGCTTTGGTCTGCTCAGCCTGGTGCTGGGCATGCTTTGGCTTGGCCGACCGGCTTCGTGGCTCGGGCGTGGGTTTCGCTGGGCGGAGCGGCTGGATAACTGGGCGATGATGGATGTTTTCGTCTTTGGCGGCTTCATCGGCTATGAGCGTGTGGTGCAGGAGTTGCCGGTGCGGATTCTCCCCGGCGGCTATTGCGTTATTGCTGCGGCCTTCCTGTCCCTGGTGACCCGCGCCGCGCTTGAGCGCCGGCAGATCTGGCGGCGCATCGGCCCCGTTGCCCGCGAGGCCGCGCCGGACATGATCTGCTGCACCAGTTGCGACCATCCAGCGCCGCCGCTGGCCGAAGGCCAACCTTGCCCGCGCTGCGGCGCAGCGCTGTGGCGCTGCCGGCCCTATGCGCCGATGCGCGCCATGGCTCTCACCCTGGCCGGCTTCGCCTTCTATCCGGTCGCTTATCTTTACCCGATGGAATCAAGCGACGTGCTGGGGGATCTTACCGGCTATTCCATTCTCACCGGCGTGCTGAAGCTGGTGCAGGCCAATCTGTGGATCTTCGCCGCGATCATCTTTTGCGCCAGCGTGCTGATCCCGCTGCTGAAACTCTTCGCATTTGCCTGGTTCGGGCTCTCCATTCAGCGCCGCTCCAGCGCCCGGCTGCGGCTGAAAACCCGGCTCTACCGGCTGATCAATACGATCGGCCGCTGGTCACATATCGATGTCTTCACCGTCTCGGTGTTTTTGCCGTTGATGCATCTTTCCGGGCTGCTGGCCGTTCTCGTCGGCAAGGCTCTGCCCGCCTTCCTGGCAGTGGTGGTGCTGACCATGCTGGCGGCCTCGCTGTTTGACCCGCGGGCGATGTGGCTGGCGGCGGAGCGGCGGGCATGAGCGAAAACCCACCACCGCCCGAACAGGCTGCATTCCGCCCCTCGAAATGGCCGGGGCTGATCTGGGCGGTACCGCTGGCGGCGGTGGGCATTATCGGCTGGCTGAGCCTCAGCGCCTTCGTGCATCACGGGCCGCGTGTGCGGGTGACGTTTCCGGTGACCGGCGGCTTGCGGGCCGGCACCACCAAGGTTGAGTATCAGGGCTATGTGGTCGGCCATGTCAGTGCCGTGCGGCTGGAGAAAGACCTGCAAAAGCTCCAGGTGACGCTGGATTTCGACAATCGCATGGCCGGGCATCTGGGGGCGGGCACGCGCTATTGGCTGGCTGGTACCAGCTTCAGCCTGGCGCATCTCAGCAACATCAAGGACATGGTCTCCGGTCCGGTGGTGATGCTGGACCCGCATGCCGGCGCCACGGTCACGCATGCCCAGGGGCTGGGGGCGCCGCCGGCATTGAGCGGCTCGCCGCCCGGCCTGTCCCTCACCCTCACCGCCGCGCGGCTGGACAATCTTTCCGCCGGCTCGCCGGTTTTCTTCAAAGGCTATCATGTCGGCCAGGTAACCAGCGTGGCGATGGCGCCGGATGGCGGGCATTTCAACATGGCCTTGTTCATCAAGGCGCCCTGGGAGGGGCTGGTCACCGCGCGGACGCGCTTCTGGAATGCTGGCGCGGTGCGCCTCTCCGCGGGTGGCGACGGGCCAGGGGTGCAATTACAATCCGTTCCGGCGCTGCTGATGGGGGCGGTGGCGTTCGAGACGCCTCCTGTCCCGGGCGCGGCGCCGGCAAAAACGGGCGCCACCTTCACGCTGTATGCCAGCAAGACGCAGGCGCAGGATGCCCCGGGGCCGGACGCGGTGCGCTACGCGGCAATTTTTCCCGGCGGGCCGCACGGGCTCAAGCCCGGCGCGCCGGTGCAGATCGAGGGGGCGCCGGCCGGCAGCGTCAGCGCTGTAGCCTTGCATTATGACGCGGGGCAGGGCGCGCTGCAGACGCGGGTGACCTTCAGCCTCTCCCCCGCGCGCGCCGGGGTGGCGGATGCGGCCGGGCTCAACGCCATGCTGGCGACATTGGTGGGCAAGGGGCTGCGGGCGGAGATGGGCAGCAGCGTGCCGGTGGTGGGCGGCAAGATCATCCAGCTGGAGATGGCCAAGGATGCGCCCCCGGCCCCAATCCAGCCCGGTACGCCGCCTCTGATCCCCAGCTTCGGTGCCGGCGGCGGCGATGTCAGCGGCGTCATCATCCAGCTCAACCAGGTGCTGGCCAGCGTCAACGGCATGCGGCTGGACCAGATCGCCGCCAATGTGCAGAGCGCCACCCGCCATATCGCCAGCCTCACCGGTTCGGCGCAGACCCGGCGCACGCTGCGCCATCTTGACCAGACGATGCGCCATATCGACGACATCACCCGCCGGGCCGATGCGCAACTGCCAGCCCTTCTCAGCGCGGTTCAACAAAGCGCCGATCAGGCCAGCACGCGCTGCGCGATGCGCGGAACCTACTGGCGGCGCAGCGCCAGGGTAATGCGGCGGCGGATAGCGGCGACCTGCCGCAGACGCTTTACCAGCTGTCCGAGGCGGCGCGCTCGCTGCGCGCGCTCTCCGATTTTCTCACCAGCCATCCCGGCGCGCTGCTGACCGGGCGGGGGATTGACGATGCGACGAACCGTACTGTTTCTGCTGCTCCTGCTTTCCGCCTGCGCCGGCAAGCCCACCACCTATCTGGCGCTCGTCCCGGTGCCGGGCGTGGCGCGGCCGGCCTGTGGGCTGAAGGCTCTCGCGGTCAGCGCCATCGACATTCCGCCGGCGATCGACAGGCTGCACCTGACCACCGGTGCGGCGCCGGGGGTGCTGCATGTCGCGGGCAATACCCAATGGGCCGGGCCGCTGGGGCCGATGGCGCGGATCGTGCTGGCGCAGGATCTGGCGGCACGGCTGACGCGCACGGATGTGCTGATGCCCGGCGACCCGCTGCCGCCAGAGGGCGCCGCCAGCCTGCAGGTAACGGTGCAGGAGTTCATGCCCGATGCGAAAGGCCAGGTGCGCCTGCGCGCGGACTGGACCGCGCTGGGCCCCGACGGGCAGCGGGTACTGGCGCAAGGCCGGTTTTCGCAGCGCTTCGATGGCGGCCAAGGGAGGGCTGACGAGGCGCGGAGCATGAGCCGCGCCCTCGGCGCCCTCGGCGACCAGATTGCCGCTCGGCTGGCGGGGCGGGTATGAGGAGGGGCATTGTCATCGCCTTGTTTCTCGCCGGCTGGGGCTGGCCACGGCGGCGGTGCTTTGGCTGGGGGCTGGCAAGGTGCTGCATGCCTTGTCCACGCTCGGCCCAGGCGGGCTGGCGGCGATCCTGCTCTGGCAGCTGGCGGTGTTTATCATCCTGGCCGGCGCGTGGCGGGTGCTTCTTCCCGGCGCGCCGTTCTGGCTGACGGTCTGGGGCCGGCTGGTGCGCGAGGGCGGCGAGACTTGCCTGCCGTTCTCGGAGATTGGCGGGCTGGTATTTGGCACCCGCGCGGTGATGCTGGGCGGCGCCAGCCTGCCGCGCGCCGCTGCCTCCAGCCTTGCGGACATGATCTGCGAAGCGGCGGGGCTGGTGCCGTTTATCCTGATCGGGCTCGGGTTGCTGTTGGCGCGCGCCCCGCATAATTGGCTGATTTGGCCGCTGGCGGGCGGGCTGGTGCTGCTGCTGGCCGGGGCGGGGGGCGGCTATCTCGTCCGGCGCCGGCTGGCGCGGCTGGCGCGCGGCGCGGTGACGCGGCTGCTGCGCCCCTGGACCAAGAGCGCGCCGCGCGAGGCCGAGGCGATTCAGGCGCAGACCACCAAGCTGCTGCATGACAGGCCGCGCCTGGCGCTAGCCGCCTTGATCCATTTCCTGGCCTGGTGCGCCGGGGCCGGCAATATCTGGCTGGCTTATCATTTTCTTGGCGCGCCGGTGAGCCCGGTGGCAGCGCTGGGTATTGAGAGCCTGCTGAGCAGCGTACTGGCGGTGGCTTTTCTGGTCCCGGCGGCGCTGGGGGTGCAGGAGCTGGCCTATATCGCCATTGGCGGCGCTTTTGGCGTGCCGCCGCATCTCTCCCTCGCCCTTTCCTTCATCCGCCGCGCGCGGGATATTCTGATCGGCGCGCCGGCATTGGCGATCTGGCAGGGGGTGGAGGCGCGGCGTTTGCGCCAGCAGGCGAAGGAGGCCTGAGCCGATGCCCGCCACCGACATGCGGGGGCTGGGATGGCTGCTGGCGGCAGTCGCGACCGCCGCGCTGCTCTGGACCTTGTCGGATGTGGTGATGCTGGTCTTCGCCGCGATCCTGCTCGCGGTGTTGCTGCGCGGCGCGGCGCTGCTTCTGGCCCGTTACACCCGCCTGCCGGTTGGCGGCGCTTTGGCAGTGATCATCCTGCTGCTGGTTTCTGTGTGCTGCGGGTTCGGCTGGTATTTCGGGCCACGCTTTGTCAGCGAGGGCCAGCAATTGATCCTCCAGATCCAGCATTATGTCGGGCATTTGCAACAGGATCAGGGCTTCTGGGGGCAGATGGCGCGCCGGGCGATGGCGGCCAAGGGGATTTCGCCATCGCACCGCTGGCGCCGAAACTACTGACGATGACCTTTGGCACCGGCGGCGGTATCCTGCTGCTGCTGGCCACGACGCTGTATTTGGCGATTTCGCCGGATCTCTATCTGCGCGGCATCATCCGTCTGCTGCCTGTGCCCCGCCGCCGCCGCGCGGAGGACATCGCCTTCCAGCTCTGCCAGACGCTGCGCTATTGGATGCTCGGGCAGATGGTGGACATGGGCGTGGTCGGTGTCCTGTCGATGACCGGCTTGGCGCTGCTCGGCATTCCACTGCCGTTGGCGCTGGGGGTGCTGGCGGGGCTGTTGACCTTCGTGCCTTATGTCGGCGCCATCCTCGCCGGCATACCGGCGGTCATCGTCGCCTCTACTGTCGGGAAGCTAGAGCGTATTCCGTTCACGCTGGTGCACGGAATACGCTCTAGCTTTTTGTTTGAGCGAGCAACTTTATCCGATCAAACGAGTCCGTTTGATTGGATGTTGCTCTAGCAGCAAAGATTCCGCCGGCGTAAGCCGGTGTAGGGCTGCTGAAGCTGTCGAGAGAAGCTTCGTCTGGCTCGGCCGGTGTCGCCGCCTCGCCGAGGATTTCGAGGCAATTATCGCCAGTGCTACCGCATGGGGCTGCTCGCCCCATTCGCTTGCCGACAAGAAGGCTCACACAGGTTAGGCGTATTATCCTTCAGAGGCAGGTTCTGTGAGATTTTCGTAGTGCGCCAGATAGCGACGCCCGGCATGGGGCCAGGGGGGCGAGGAAGGTTGGGGCGTCTCATGAAGCCTATGGACGATGTCTGAAAAGTTGCATATATAGTTCTATATAGAACCAGAGGAAGCGCCGTGATTGATACGAGACTGCCTTTATATCAGCAGCTTCGCGACGATTTTCTGCACCGGATCCAGACCGGTGAATGGAGCCCAGATGCCGCCTTACCGAGTGAGAACGAGCTCTGCGAGAGCCTGGGCGTCGCGGTTGGCACGGTGCGCAAGGCGTTGGATGTCCTGGTTGCGGAGGGTGTGCTGGTGCGCCAGCAGGGCAGGGGAACCTTCCTGCGGCGCGCGAGCTTCGATGCGTCCCTGTTCCGCTTCTTTCGGCATGAGGACCGCGAGGGGCGGCGCCGCGTGCCTGACTCGCATATTCTCTCCCGGCGGGGCTTGCAGGCGGATGCGGGTCTGGCCGACTTGTTGCGGCTGGCGCCCGGTGAGCCCGTGCTGGGGCTGAACCGGCTCAGACGCATCGATGGCGAGGTCGTGCTGGTCGAGGAAATTCGCTTGCCCGCCACACGGTTTGCGCTGTTGGCCGATTTGCCGATCGAGGAATTCGGCCCGTTGCTCTATCCGCTTTATGAGCGCCTCTGCGGCCAGATCGTCACCTCCGCGCGGGAATCCCTGGCCGTGGCAACCGCCAATGCCGAAATCGCGGCGCATCTTGGCATCGCCCTCGGCAGCCCCATCGTGGAAATTGAGCGCTTGGCGCTGGATTGTACCGGGCAGCCGATCGAATGGCGGCGCTCCTGGGGCGGGGGACCGGTTCCGCTATCGCGTCGATATTCGCTGATCAAATTCATCTGAAACGGGCTGGTTAAAAAGCCCAAAGGGGGAAGCGTGGCTATTTTCATTTCAAAACTGACGCCTGTGGAGCGCCGTACATTCTGGGCCTGCTTTGGCGGCTGGGGGCTGGATGCGTTCGACTTCATGGTCTTTACCCTGGCGATCCCGGCGCTGATGACGGCTTTCCATGTCGGGCGCGCCGATATCGGCGCGCTGGGCAGTGCCGCCTTGTTCGCCTCGGCGTTTGGCGGATGGCTGGGGGGCGCCATTTCCGACAAGATCGGCCGGGTGAGGGCGCTGCAGGTGATGATCCTGTGGTTCTCTCTGGCCACGGGCCTGTCCGCCCTGGCGCAGAATTTCGACCAGCTGCTGGTGCTGAAAGCCCTGCAGGGGCTGGGCTTTGGCGGTGAGTGGGCCGCGGGGGCGGTATTGATGAGCGAGACCATCCGCCCGGCTTGGCGCGGCCGCGCCCTGGCCGGCGTTCAAAGTGCCTGGGCGGTGGGCTGGGGGGCCTCCGTTCTCGCCTATGGCGCCTGTTTCTATCTCTTGCCGGAAGCGCTCTCCTGGCGCGTGCTGTTTGGCATCGGCCTGCTGCCGGCGCTGCTGATCCTCTTCGTGCAGCGCGCCGTGCCGGAGCCCGTTCATCAGGCCGGGAAAGCCGTTCAGCCGATGCCCTTTCTGGGGATTTTCCGGCCGGAAGTGCTGCGTATGACGGTGCTGAGCTGCCTGCTCGCGGTGGGCGCGCATGGCGGCTATTATGCGTTGACGACCTTCCTGCCGACCTATCTGAAAACGTCTCGGCATTTGTCGGTGACGCATACGTCGCTGTATCTGGCGGTGATCATCGTGGCGTTCTTCTGCGGCTGCCTTGCCTCGGCGGCGCTGATCGACCGGATCGGTAGGCGGCGCAATATTTCGCTTTTCGCGGTCTGCTCGGCGCTCAGCGTGGCGCTGTATCTGCTGCTGCCGCTGAATGATACGGAAATGCTGATCATCGGCTTTCCGGTTGGCTTTTTCGCCGCCGGCATTCCCTCCAGCATGGGCGCCTTGTTCACTGAGCTGTTCCCGGCCGGCACCAGGGGGACGGCGGTTGGGTTCTGCTATAATTTTGGCCGTGTGGTCGCCTCCTTCTTTCCGTTACTGGTCGGTATCGTGAGTCGCTCCGTACCGCTCGGCACGGCGATTGGTGTGTCGGCGGCGGGGTGTTACGCGCTTGTGGTGCTCGCGGTGGCCATGCTGCCGGAAACCCGGCAGCGCGCGCTCGCCGATACGATCCCGGCCGAGGCCGATTGACCCAGGAGAAAATTGAAGTGCGGTTTGTTCACGGCGTCGATGCGCACGCCCATGTCTTCCATCGTGGCCTCAAATTGGCCGAAGGGCGCCGTTACGCCCCGATGGCCGATGCCACGCTGGCTGACTATCTGGCGTTTCTGGACCGGATGGGGATGGCGCAGGGCGTGCTGGTGCAGCCGAGCTTTCTGGGCGTGGATAACAGCTATCTTCTGGATTGTCTGGTCCAGTCCCAGGGGCGGCTGCGCGGGGTTGCGGTGATTCCCGAGGTGACGCCGGCATCGGCGCTTTCGGCGTTGTTCGCCGCCGGTGTGCGGGCGGTGCGCTTCAACCTGATCGGCCGGGCCTTGCCGGATTTCCGCAGTGCGGGGTGGCGCGCGCAATTGCAGCGTCTCGCCGGGGCGGGGCTGCATGCCGAAATTCAGTGCCGGGGCGAGGACGCGCTGGCGCTGCTGACGGCGCTGCTGGAGACGCTGCCGCACGTGGTGCTGGACCATTACGGCCTGCCGCCGGGCGGCGAGCCGGACCATGCCGTCGTGCGCCAAATCCTGAAGCTGGCGCAGACAGGGCGTGTCTATGTGAAAATCTCCGCTCCCTACCGGTTCCTGCCGCCGGGCGCCGCGGTGCGGACGCTGCTGCGCGCCTATTGGAAGGCGTTTGGCGCGGCGCGTCTGCTCTGGGGCTCCGACTGGCCGCATACGCAATTCGAAAATCGCGCCGACCCGCGGCGCAGCCTGGATGAGATTTGTGACGCCGTTGGCGCAGACAGCGCTGCACTGGCCGCACTGACGGCGACCACCGCGCGCGCCCTCTATGGTTTTGAACCGCCCGGCTTGGCCTGATACGTGTCTGCCGCGACCAGAGCGTCACGCCTGAAAGCCGCCTGCCTGGCTGAGAGCGAATCCTTGTATGAGGTCGTGCCCCAGGCCTCCTACACACCACCGGCAGCCGGGAAGGGGCTTGTGGCGGGGGCGTAGCATCCGTTCCGGCGTAATGGCTCGAACCGAGACGGAACTGCGTTCAAGCAAGAAGCGGCCGACTCCAGGTTTTTATCCGGGTGAGCAGGAGGTGGTATTTCTGGTGATCAGAAGGGCCAACAGGTGCAATTACTGCACGGCGCGCACAGCATGATCGCGGATAAGATGTCCAAGCTTCCCGCCGATGTTCCGGCGGCACTGCGCAGTGACGGCACAATCAACGATCCGAAACTGCCAGCATGCGCGAGATTCACGCAGCCTATTTTCGATATGCACGGTTTGTCAGCCCAAAAAAGATCTCGACGCCTTCCGCGCCGCCGGCTCTGCCGACCACCATGCGCGGGAAATTATTCTGGCCATGGCGGTGAAGACGCTGAGCAATTACGCCAATTACCTCTTCCATACCGAACTGGATGGAATGTTCGTTGGGTATCGCGTCGGCTGAATCCTTTACTCCGGCGCGCCTGGCGCGCGCCCCTGGCAGAAACGGGCAATCAGCGCATCAAGCGACAGCAGCCCGCCCCTTGCGAAATCAGCACCAGCATCATCGCCGCCCATTGAATATGCGTAGGCCAGGCCTGGGGATAGACGAAAATCTCGATCACCGCCGTCATGCCCAGCAGCGCCAGCGCGGCGAAACGCGTGCCCAGCCCGAGCAGCAGCAAGGGCGGCAGCGCAACCTCCTGCGCCACCGCGAGGTGGGCGGCGAATGTCGGCGGCAGCAACGGCACCTGATAGGACGTGGCAAACATGTAGAGCGTGGTGTCCCAGTTCGCGAGATGGGTCTGGGCGGAGCTGAAAAACACGTTTGCCAGCGCCACGCGGGCGGTGAGCGCCACCAGCCAATAGGGTATTCTGCCGAGCAAATCGATGAGTTTCTGGATCAGGGCGACAGGCGCGAGCGCCCCGTTCCGCAACAGACCATGCGACATGATAGGGCCTCCTTTGACATTCATGATTGAGCGTCTCGCCAGAAGCTGAACAGGCCGAGGGTGAAGCACTGCGCCAGGGCGGAGGCGGCGTGATCTCCAGCATGGCTGGCGGCATCTTCCAGGGAGACTGCGCTGGCCAGCATGACGGCAAGCGAAAATGCCGTCTGGTCCAGCTCATGCATCTCGATCCCCTCCGGCCCGTGCAGCAGCGCGATCTGTTCGATATTGTCATCCGCCGGCGGGTGCTCCGCGCCGCTCAGCAACGCCGCCCAGAGCGGCCGCACATCGCGCCGCAAGGTTAGCAAGGACAGCGACGGGCGCGGGAGAAACACCAGCGTCTCGGGTGCGTTGGCGAGGCTGGCGGGGTCGAGCGGCGGCGCGTCCTGCGCGTGCAGCGCGCGATGCACAGACCAGTCCAGCCAGGCGAGGTCGGCTAGCTCTGGCAGGCGCGCCTGGGCGGCGCTGTCTGCCAGAAAGGCGGGGAAGGTGGCGCCGTAGCGGTGCAAATCCGCGTCGCGCGGCGGGTGCGTCAGACAAAAATCCGCCGCCAGGGCGTTGAAGGCGGCATCTCCGAGTAGCTTTTGCGTGGCGGGAAAGGCGAGGCGCAGAACCAACGCCAGATTGCCGCGCAGATTATTCCGGTACACCGCCAGCCCCGGCGCCGCGCCGGGCGCGGCGGGCGCCAACAACGCGGCCTGGAAGGCGGCCTGGCGTTCACGCAACGAGGGCATGCTGGCCCCCGCCACACGCCGCGAGCATTGACTGCGCCTGCGCCGCCTCGGCCAGCAGGGCGGACAAAGGCGGCAATCTGGCATCGCGCTCGATCATCACCGGGCGCGGGCCGATTATCTCCAGCGCGGTCTGGAACAGCGCCCAGACATCGCCGGCGACGGGGCGGTCATGCGTGTCCAGCAGCAGCCCCTCGGCCTCATCCTCGCCCGGCGCATGGCCGGCAAGGTGATATTCCCCCACCGCCGCGGCGGGCAGGGCGCGCAAATAAGCCCGCGCGTCCCAGCCGTGATTATGCGCGCTGACAAAGATATTGTTGATGTCGCAGATCATCCCGCAGCCGGTGCGCTGGCACAGGGCCGTCAGAAATTCCGGTTCGGGAATGCTGGATTCAGCGAATTGCAGACAGGTCGAAGGGTTCTCGACCAGGATGGGGCGGCCCAGCGCCTCCTGCCCGCGCAGCACGTTGCGGCAGACGACCTCAAGGCTCTCCTCATGCAAGGGCAAGGGCAACAGATCCGCCAGATGCGTGCCGCCGGCCCCGGTCCAGGCCAGATGCTCCGACAGCAAAGCCGGTTCGATCCGTTGCGCCAGCGCGCGCAGCCGGGCGAGATGCGCGGCATCGAGCCCCTCGGCACTGCCGAGGGAAAGCCCGACCCCGTGCAGCGAGACCGGGTAGTCAGCCCGGACCCGCTCCAGCGCCGCCGCCGCCGGGCCGCTCAGGTAATTCTCGCTATGCACCTCCACCCAGGCGATCTCCGGCCGGGAGGCCAGAAATTCCTGGTGATGAGGCAGGCGAAGCCCGATCCCGGCGGCGAGCGGCGCGCCCATTTCAGGCTTTGCCCGGGGTCAGGGAGCCGCCGGCGATCTTCTCGCAATCGCCTTGCGGCAGCAGCACGAAGGAGGCGGGGTCGCGCGCCATCGTCGCCTGGCCGGCACAGGAATGCGCCCCGGCGGCGCAATCATTCCGGCCGATGGCGTTGACGCCATAGCATTTCTGCAAATGCTCGGTGGCCATCTTCATCTTGTTGGCCTGCTGTGTGGGGGTCATGGTCTGGGCGGCGGCGATAACCGGCGCGGCGGCGGCCAGCCCGATGGCGGCGGTGAGAATTTTGGCGGTAACGAAACGGCGTTCCATGCGTATCTCCTGCTCTGCGCCGCCGGAGTGGCGGCTGCATGAGGTTGTTCGCAACCGGCGGCGAAAAGGTTACGCGCCCTCGGGAAAAATGATCTGGAGGTCTGGGGCGGCGCGGTTGGAGCGGCAACGCCTCCAGCATTGACGCCAGGGGCGCGAAAATCCTCCGGCCATGAAAATATATTCAAGACCTCTGTAACCTTAGCGCGCCTGCGCACGAACAGTTCCGTGGCGGCATTCGGATGGTCCGGCGCCGCGCGCTTGAAAAGAAAATCCACGATGATGTTCAATGCCGCGGTGCGCGCGACACTGGCGCTGACCAATGAATAGGGCCCAAACGGATTGGCATATGAGCGTCCAGCCGGTAGCCTTACCCGCGGCAAGAGGGCGGATGGCAGAAGAAGACCCCAACTGGCGGATCTGGATGGCGGCGGCCCAGGCCGGAGACCAGCGCGCCTATGCCGCTCTGTTGGCTGCGGCGCTCCCTTGGCTGCGCCGGCGGGCGCGGGGGCGTTGGCCGGCCTCCAGCGCCGCCGACATTGAAGATATGGTGCAGGAAACGTTGCTTGCCCTGCACCAGAGCCGTCATCTCTACGACCCGGCCAGCCCCCTGCAGCCCTTCCTGTTCGGCATTCTCAAGCTGCGCGGCGCGGAGATTCGCCGCCGCCGCCATCGCCACGCCGGACGCGAGACGGCGCTTGAAGATATGCCAGCAGATACCGGCGCATTGATGACGCAGGGCACACAGGAACAAGATGTGGAACAGGCGGGGCTGCGAAAAGCGCTGGCCAGTTTGGGCGCGCGCGACCGGCAGGTGCTGGGGCTGCTTAAAATCCGCCAGCTTTCGCTGAAGGAGGCCATGGTTGAAACCGGGATGAGCGTGGCGGCGCTGAAAGTGGCATCGTTTCGCGCCGTGCAGCGGCTGAAACAGGCCCTGAAAGGGGGCACGGATGAAGAGTGAGGATTTAGTTGAGCGGTTGGCGCGGAACCTGGCGCCTGTTCGCCGGCTGCCGTCACCCGGTGCCTTGATGGCGCGCTGGCTGTTGGTCACGCTGCCGGTGTTGGCGGCCGTGACACTGATGATGAAGCTGCGTCCGGACCTTGCCGTCCTGCTCGTACAGCCGCGCTTCATGCTGACCGAAGGGCTGGCGGCGGCGACGATGTTGAGTTCCGCCTACGCCGCCTTCTGCGCCGGGCGGCCGGACCAGCCAGTGTGGAAACTTTTCATGCCCATGGCGGGTTTTCTCCTATGGCTGACTGCGCTGGGGCGGCAATGTTTCGTGCTCTCGGTGCAAACGGACGGTGCCGCGCTGGTGTTGCATGCCGACTGGCAGTGTGTGCCAGCCATCGCCATGACCGCGTTGGTCCCGGCCGCGGCGATGGTATGGCTGCTGCGCCGCAGCGCGAAATTCCGGCCGACTCATGCCTGCCTGTGCGGCACCCTGGCCGCCGCTGCCGCCGCCGAACTCGTACTGCCGCTGTTCCATGCGGCGGACACGATGATGACGCTGCTGGTCTGGCAGATGGGCAGTGTCGCGCTCTTCACCCTGCTCGGCGCACTGACGGTGCGGCTGGGATTGAATACCCTCGGATAGAGGTTCTTTCCCTTGGGAGGGAAGCGCCGTGGTAATGGCGCCGGTCTCTCCCGCGCGGGCCGACCGTTGATGGTTTCCTAACTATTTACAGCATCAAGCTTTTAGCTTGATGCTGTAAGTTTTGTTTTGGCGAGCAATATGTGTTTAGGCGCCGAGGCGCCCGTGGCAGTGCTTGTATTTCTTGCCGGAGCCGCAGGGGCAGAAGGCGTTGCGCGGGGTGGCGTTCCAGGTTTCGGGGCGGGCGGGGTCCACCTCGTCCGAGGAGAAGCCTTCCGCCACCGGGTCGCTCAGCGCCGGGGCGCCGGGGGCGGGGTGCAGCTCCTGCGTCGCCTCGGCCTGCGGCTCGGCCGGCATCTGCACGCTCACATGCGCCATCGCCACGCTGACGCGCTCCTTCAGATCGTCCAGCATCGCGGCGAACATCGAGAAGGCTTCGCGCTTATATTCATTCAGCGGGTCGCGCTGGCCATAGCCGCGCAGGCCGATGCCCTGGCGCAGATAATCCAAGCCCAGAAGATGCTCCTTCCAGACCGTATCCAGCGTCTGCAGCAGCACGGATTTCTCGATATAGGCGGTCAGTTGCGGACCGAAACCGGCGGCCTTGGCGGCGGCGGCCTCGGCGGCAGCCTGCTCGATGCGCTCGCGCAGATGCACCTCGTCGATGCCCTCTTCCGCCGCCCAGTCGGCGATTGGCAGATCCAGCGCCAGCACGCGGGCAATGTCCGCCGCCAGTTCCGTCGTCTGCCATTGCTCGGCAAAGGCTTTTTCCGGCACGCGGTTTTCGACCATCGCGGCGATGACATCGTTGCGCATCTCGGTGACGATGTCCGAGACATCCTCGGCGCGCATGAACTCCCGGCGCTGGGCGTAGACCTCCTTGCGCTGGTCGTTCATCACGTCGTCATATTTCAGCACGTTCTTGCGCATGTCGAAATTGCGGATTTCGACCTTCTTCTGCGCCTTCTCCAATGCCTTGTTGATCCAGGGATGGATGATGGCCTCGCCATCCTTCAGCCCCAGTTTCTGCAGCATGCCGCCCATCCGGTCGGAGCCGAAAATGCGCATCAGATCGTCTTCCAGCGACAGGAAGAAGCGCGAGGCGCCGGGGTCGCCCTGGCGGCCGGAGCGGCCGCGCAGCTGGTTGTCGATGCGCCGGCTTTCATGGCGCTCGGTGCCGATGACGAAGAGGCCGCCGGCGGCCTTCACCAGCGCGTGGTTGGCCTCGATCTCGGCGCGCAGGGCGGCGGGGTCGATATCCGGCTCCAGCGCCAGGCGCATCTCGTAATTGCCGCCGAGTTTGATGTCGGTGCCGCGCCCGGCCATGTTGGTGGCGATGGTGATGGCGCCGGGCGCGCCGGCCTGGGCGACGATCTTGGCTTCCTGCTCGTGGAAGCGGGCGTTCAGCACGCTGTGCTGGATGCCCTTGGCGGTGAGCAGGTTGGAGATGATCTCGCTCTTCTCGATCGAGGTGGTGCCGACCAGCACCGGCTGGCCGCGCTCCCGGCATTCCTGGATCAGGCTGGCGACCGCCTCATATTTCTCGGCCGCCGAGCGATAGACCTCGTCATGCTGGTCGTCGCGCGCCACCGGCACGTTGGTGGGGATTTCGACGACGCTGAGCTTGTAGATCTGCTCGAACTCGTCCGCCTCGGTCATCGCCGTGCCGGTCATGCCGGAGAGCTTGGGGTAGAGGCGGAAATAATTCTGGAAGGTGATGGAGGCGAGCGTCTGGTTCTCCTGCTGAACCTCAACCCGCTCCTTGGCTTCTAGCGCCTGGTGCAGACCATCCGAATAGCGGCGGCCTTCGAGCATGCGGCCGGTGAATTCGTCGATGATGACGATTTTGCCGTCGCGGACGATATAATCGACATCGCGGGCGAAGAGGGTGCGGGCACGCAGGCTTTGCTGGACGTGATGGACCAGGGCGACATTGCTGCGGTCATACAGCCCGCCGGTGAGCAGGCCGGTCTGCTGCAGCATCTCTTCGACGGTCTCGGCCCCCAGCTCGGTCATGTTCACCGTGCGGGCTTTCTCGTCCTTCTCGTAATATTCATGCTTGCCGTCCTCGGCGAGCTGGCCGCGGGCGAGGAAGGCCTCGACCACCGTATCCACCTGGGCGTAGAGGCCGGTGGGCTCATCCGAGGGGCCGGAGATGATCAGCGGGGTGCGGGCCTCGTCGATCAGGATCGAGTCGACCTCATCGACGATGGCGTAGAAGAAGGGCCGCTGGACCATGTCCTCCAGCCGGTACTTCATATTATCGCGCAGATAATCGAAACCGAATTCGTTGTTGGTGCCGTAGGTGATGTCGGCGGCATAGGCGGCGCGGCGGTGCTGCTCCTCCACGGCGGGGATGATGACGCCGGTGGACAGGCCCAGGAAGCCGTAGAGCTGGCCCATCTGCTGGGCGTCGCGGCTGGCCAGATAATCGTTGACGGTGACGACATGCACGCCCTTGCCGGCGAGCGCGTTGAGATAGACCGCCAGGGTGGCGACCAGGGTCTTGCCCTCGCCGGTCTTCATTTCGGCGATGCGGCCCTCATGCAGCACCATGCCGCCGATCAGCTGCACATCGAAATGGCGCATGCCGAGCACCCGGCGCGAGGCCTCGCGGACCACGGCGAAGGCTTCCTCCAGCAGCTCGTCCAGGCTCTCCCCGGCTTCGATCCGGGCCTTGAATTCGGTGGTTTTCGCGGCCAGGGCGGCATCGTCCAGCGCCTGCAGGGCGGGCTCCAGCGCATTGATGGCGGCGACCCGGCGCTTGAAGCTTTTCAGGGCGCGGTCATTGCTGGAGCCGAAAACGGCGCGGGCGAGGCTGGAGAGCATGATGGACAGAAAATCCGCACGGCTGATGATAAAGGACGAGCGTTGACATAGTCGCGGGGGCAGGCAGGGTCAAATAACCGCGCCTCAGAGCAGCACGAAATCCTTGGCCGCCAAGGGCTCCGGCGGGGTTTCGCCCAGCGCCTCGGCGACGGCGATCTCGATGGCGCGGACCATGGCATCCAGCGGCAGGCCGTTGGCGGTGTCGGAGAACGGGGCTTCCAGCTCCTCGCCCAGCGCATCCAGCCCCAGGAAGGAATAGGCCAGGGTCAGGCTGAGGACGGGGGTACAGATGCCCAGCGTGTCCACCATGCCGAAGGGCAGCAGGATGCAGAACAACCAGACCATCCGGTGCAGCATCAGCGAATAGGCGAAGGGCATCGGCGCCCCGCGCAGCCGCTCGCAGGCGCTCTGGATGCCGGCCATGGTGCCGAGATGGTCGGAAAACAGCCGGTAGGTGATGTCGGAGATCCGCCCGTCGCGCTGGCGGGCGCCGAAATGATGCGCCAGCTCGGTCAGCAGGCGGCCGGGCCTGGCCGGGGCGGTGCCGCGCAGCTCGTGGCGGAGCTGGCTGGCGAAGGCGGCGGTCAGGCGCGCGCCCTGGCGGTGCAGCGGGTCTTCCTCCGGCAGCAAAGCGGTGAGGTCGCGCAGAAAATTGCGTGAGGCGGCGATCAGCGCCCCCCATTGTTTGCGCCCCTCCCACCAGCGATCGTAACAGGCATTGTTCCGGAAACCGAGGAAGATCGGCACGCTGAGCCCCAGCATGGTGAATGGCGCTGGGCTGGGGACGCCGATCAGGCCGGGCCAGAGATGGTGCAGCCCCACGGCGAGGATGGCGATCAGCCCGATGAAGATCAGCCGGGGGGCGATGGTCGGCAGCACCGAGCCGCGCAGCAGGAAGATCAGGCCAAAGCCGGTGGGCCGGGGGCGGACAATCATGGCCGGCCTCCTACACCGGACGCCAGCCCGGGGCCAGTCTTGCCGGGCGCGGGGCTTTGGCTCATAGGAGCGGCATCGCAAAATAAGGTTTTCTATAGATGCGCCATTCGTCCACGCTCTCCGCTCTGGCTCTTGCGCTGGCCTTGGCCGCGCCGGCCGCGTATGCGCAAACCACCGCGCCCGCCGCGCCGGCTGCCGCCCCCGCCGCCCCGGCTGATGCCAACCCGGTGGTCGCCACCGTGAACGGCTCGCCGATCCATATGAGCGAAATCCAGGCCGACGCGCAGAGCCTGCCGCCGCAGGCCCAGCAACTGCCGCCCGAGCAGCTGTTGCCGATGCTCGTCAACCAGGAAATCGACCGCAAGGCGCTGCTGATCGCCGCCCAGAAGGAGGACCTGCAGAAGGACCCCGAGGTGGCCAAGCGCATGCAGGATGCCGCCAATATCCAGCTGGAAAACGCCTATGTGCAGAAGGCGGTCGCCGCGCAGGTGACCGACACCGCCGTGCAGGCCTATTACGACCAGCATTACGCCAACAAGCCCGGCCCGGAGCAGGTGGATGCCCGCCATATCCTGGTGAAGACCAAGGCCGAGGCCGAGGACATCATCAAGCAGCTCAACAAGGGCGCGGATTTCGCCAAGCTCGCGGAGAAGGACAGCATCGACCCCGGCGCCAAGAATGGCGGTGAGCTCGGCTGGTTCTCCAAGGATGAGATGGTGCCGGCCTTCGCCGATGCCGCCTTCGCGCTGAAGAAGGGCGAGTACACCAAGACCCCGGTGCAGACGCAGTTCGGCTGGCACGTGATCCTGAATGAAGGCCACCGCACCGCGCCGACCCCGGCGCTGGCCGATGTGCAGCAGGATATCCGCCAGAAATTGACCGACCAGGCGGTGCAGAACGTGCTGGATCAGGTGCGCGGCCAGGTGAAGATCCAGGTCTTCGGGCCGGATGGAAAGCCGGTGCCGCAGACCCCCGCCGCGCCCGCGGCCGGCGCCGACAAGAGCAAGTAAGCCGCGATGGCCGGCCAGCTGCCCGTCTCGCCCTTGGCGCTCCCGATGCCAAAGCTGCCGCCGATCGCCGGTGTGCGTCTGGCGACCGCGGAGGCGGGGGTTCGTTATAAAGGGCGAACCGACGTGCTGCTGGCCGAGCTGGCGGAGGGCACCAGCGTCGCCGGGGTGTTCACCAAAAATCTCTGCCCCGGCGCGCCCGTCACCTGGTGCCGGGAGGTGCTGCCCGGCGGCACTGCCCGGGCTTTGGTGGTGAATGCCGGCAATGCCAACGTGTTTACCGGCGCTGCCGGGGCGCGCGCGGTGGAGGCGACGGCGAAGGCCGCCGCCGCCACGCTGGGGGCGCAGACCGGCGAGGTGTTCCTGGCCTCGACCGGGGTGATCGGCGAGCCCTTGCCGGCGGAGCGGATCGTCGCGGTGATGGATCAGCTGAAGGCGGATCTGACCGAGGATCGCTTCGCCGAGGCGGCGAAGGCGATCATGACCACCGATACCTTCCCGAAAGGCGCCACCCGCACCGCCAAGCTGGGCGGCGTTGAGGTGCGGATCAACGGCATCGCCAAGGGGTCGGGCATGATCGCCCCGGACATGGCGACGATGCTGAGCTTCATTTTCACCGATGCCGCCATTCCCGCCAGCGCCCTGCAGGCGATGCTGAGCAAGAGCGTGGAGGGCACCTTCAACTGCGTGACCATCGATTCCGATACCTCGACCTCGGACACGGTGCTGCTGTTCGCGACGGGTGCCGCCGGCAACAAGCCGACCGAAGACCCCGGCCAGCTGGCGGATTTCCGCCGTGCGCTGCATGAGGTGCTGCATGAGCTGACGATGCTGGTGGTGCGCGACGGCGAAGGCGCGCAGAAGCTGGTGACGATCAAGGTCGAAGGCGCGGTGAGCCATGCCTCGGCGAAGAAGATCGCGCTCGCCATCGCCAACTCGCCGCTGGTGAAAACCGCCATTGCCGGTGAGGACGCGAATTGGGGACGGATTGTCATGGCGGTCGGCAAGGCCGGCGAGCCGGCGGACCGCGATAAGCTCGGTGTTGCGGTCGGCGGTGTCTGGATGGCCAAGGCTGGCGGCGTGGTGCCGGGCTATGACGAGACCCCGGTGGTGGCGCATATGAAAGGCCGCGAGATCGAGTTGGTGGTCGATATCGGGCTGGGCGAGGGCCATGCCACGGTGTGGACCTGCGACCTCACCCATGGCTATATCGACATTAACGGCTCCTATCGGAGCTGACACAGGGCCCCGCGAGGGCCTTTTTTGTGAGATGTTGTAACCGGCTCAGCGCATCAGCCCTTCCATGCGCGCTGCCAGGGCCTGGGCGAGCTGGCGGCGCCAGGGCGGGCTGGCTGGGTTGGCCAGCACCTGGTCCTCATGGGTGAAGCTGGCGATGATGGCGTTATAGCCGAGCCAGCGCAGCGGCTCCGGCTCCCAGCTTCGCAAGGCCTGGCGCAGGGCGCGGTCCTGGATGACCCAGGGCTGGCGCGTCTCCGGTGTCTCCTGCCCCAGGATCAGGTCGGCCAAGGTGCGGCCACCGAGATTGGCGGCGCCGACACCCTCCCCGCCATAGCCGCCGGAGAGCGCGATGCGGTTGCGCCGGTCCAGCAGCATATGCGGCTGAAACCGCCGGGACATGCCGAGATTGCCGCCCCAGCGATGGGTGATTTTGGCGTCGCGCAGCTGCGGGAACAAATCGGTGAGCAGATGCCGACGCAGCCCCTCCTCGGCTGCGGTGAGGGTGAAATCCGTGCGCAGCTTGCCGCCGAAGCGGTAGCCGCCGCGCGCGCCGAAAACCAGCCGGTCATCCGCCGTGCGCTGGCCATAGGTCACTTGCCGGGAGAATTCGCTGAAGGATTGGCCGCGGGAAAGGCCGATGCCGGCCCAGATAGAGGCGGGCAACGGTTCGGTGGCGATGAGCAGGCTTTGCACCGGCAGCTGATACGCGCCCAGAGGCGGCAGGGTGGCGGCGTAGCCTTCCACCGCTGGGATCACCCAATCGGCGCTGACCTTGCCCTGCGCTGTTCGCACCTGGCCGGGTGCCCAGCCGGTGGCCGGCGTATGCTCATAAATCCGCACCCCCAGCCGCTCCACCGCCACGGCCAGGCCGCGCGCCAGCTTGGCCGGCTGGATGGTGGCGCAATGCGGGGTGTAGAGCGCGCCCAGCGCGCCGTGCAGCCGCAGCTGCTGGGAAAGCTCTTCCGGCGGCAGCCACCAGGCGTCCGACTCCTGATAGCCTTCAGCGTAAAGCTCGTGCAGCCAGCCGCGCAGCCGCGCTTCCTGCTCCGGATAGCGCGCGGCGCAATAGAGCGTGCCGCCTTTGCGGAAATCGCAGCCAATGGCTTCCTGGGCGGTGACGCGGCCAACCTCGTCCGGGATGGCGTGCAGCAGCGCCCAGCTTTCGCGCCGCTGCGGCTCGGGCAGATGGCCGACCAGCCGGTTCTCGCCCAGCACCGCCCCCATCACCCAGCCGCCATTGCGGCCCGAGGCCCCGAAGCCGGCGCGCCTGGCCTCCAGCACCGCGATGTTCAGATGCGGGGCGCGGGTTTTCAGGTAATAGGCGGTCCAGAGCCCGGTATAGCCGGCGCCGATGATGGCGATGTCCGCCACGATATCACCCGCCAGCGCCGGGCGCGGGGTGAGGGGTTCATCCAGCCCGTCCCACCAGAGGCTGATCCTGCGCCAATCTTCATCCATGCCGGCAAGCTAACAGAGAGCGGCCGGGATGGCATGACGCCGCAGCACTAACCTTGTGCGACCTCGCGCAGATCCCGCGCCACGCCCTCGATATCCGGCTTCGCCGTGTCCAGCCCGGCGATGATGAATTCCGGCGCGCCCTTGGCGTTGAACACATAGATCGCGGCGGAGTGGGTGACGGTATAGACCGGCGTTTTCACCACCGAGAACACCACCCGGTAGCGCCGCGCCAGATCATAGAGCTGGTCCGCGCTGCCGCGCAGCCCGATGACATTATCGCCGAACAAGGCCGCATATTGGTTGAGCACGCCCGGCGTGTCGCGGTCCGGATCGACGGTGACGAACAGAATTTTCACCTTCTCCGCCGCCGCGCCCATCGCCTTCTGCACACGCTGCAGGTTGTAGAGGGTGGTCGGGCAGACATCCGGGCAGTTGGTGTAGCCGAAATAAAGCAGGGTGACATCGCCCCGGAAATCCGCCGCCGTCACGGTTTTGCCGGTTTTCGTGTCGGTCATGGTGAAGGCGAGGTCGGGCACCAGCCCGCGCACATTCACATCCTGGACGGAGAGCTGATGATGGCAGGCGGCGAGAGCCAAGGGGCTGAGAAGCAGGGACCGGCGCAGCATGGGCATGTTCTGCGCCAGCCCCTGCCGCGTGGCAAGGCTGAGAGCAATAAGTGTTTATCTTGACGCGCCAGCGTCAAGATAAACACATGAACTTGCTTGCCAAACTATGAGCGAATGGGTGTGAACCCCTCTCGCGCTACAGATCGAGAACCATCTGCGCCGCCCGCACCGCCTCTTCCAGCGCGCCGGGCTGGAAGGGCGAGGTGAGCCCGGCCGAGGCCGCCAGTCCCAGAAACGGTTCCGAGCCGCCGCGCCCGCAGAGTGTGACGTAATCCTGCAAGGCGGCCGCGTAATCCGCCCTTGCCTTCACCCAGAATTGCAAAGCGCAGCATTCCGCCAGCGTGTAGTCGATATAGTAAAAGGGCGAGCCGAAAATATGGCCCTGCGCCTGCCAGCGCCCGCCTTGCGCCGGGTAGGCGAGATTCCCCAGTCCCGCCAGGGCAAGTAAAGCGCTTCCAGCCGCTTCCACATTGCATGGCGCTCGGCTGGGGTGGCTTGTGGATTGGCGTAGATCTCGTGCTGGAAATGATCGACGCAGACGCCGTAGGGCAGGAAGGCGATGGACTGGATGAGATGCATGCGCCGGTAGCGCGCGGCGTTCTCCTCGCCGACCATCAGCCCGATATAGGGGTAGGCGAGATGCTCCAGGCTCATCGAATGGATCTCGGCGGATTCGTAGGTCGGCCAGAGATAGTCGAAGCTGGGCTGGGTGCGGGAGCGGTAATTCTGGAAGGCGTGGCCCATCTCGTGGGTGAATACGTCGATATCGTGATGGGTGCCGTTGAAATTCGCGAAGATGAAGGGCAGCCCGGCGACGGGGAACGAGGTGCAGAAGCCGCCGGGGGCTTTCGCGGGACGGTTATCGAGGTCGAGAAAGCCTTTCTCGTTCATCAGCCGGTAGAAGGCGGCCAGGTCTGGGTTCATGGCGTCGAACATCGCCTGCGCCTGGGTGCGCAGGAAGCTTTCATCGCCGGCGGGCTCGACATTGCCTTGCGGGTCCATCAGCGGCTCGTCCCAGGCGAACAGCCTGTCCCAGCCTTCCTGCGCGCGGCGGCGCTCGAAAAACCGGGCAACCAGCGGGGTGACGTGCTGGCGCACCTGGTCGCGGTAGGTGGCGACATCGGCGGCGGTGTAATCCACCCGGCGCATGCGCCGGTAGCCGAGTTCGGTGAAGCTGGAAAAGCCGAGTTTTTGCGCCATCCGGGTGCGCAGTTTGACCAGCTCGTCGTAAATCTCGTCGAAAGCGGCGGCGTTTTCCGCGAAGAAGCGCCAGCGTGCTGTCTCCGCTTTGTGGCGCATCTCCCGGTTCAGGCTCTGCTGGTAGGGGGCGAGGCCGGAGAGATTGGTGGTCTTGCCGTCGATCTCGATTTTCGCGGACGCCAGCAGCGCCACATAGCGCGCCTGCAATTTCGCTTCCGCCTGGAGATCGGCCTCGATCGCGGGGGAGAAGGTGGTGATGTCCGTCTCCCAGAGCCGCAAGGCGTGGGCGCCGGCCAGTTTTTCCACGCTGGCCCGGTCGGGGTGCGCCAGCAGCCGGGTTTTGAAGGCGGTTTCATGGCTGGTGATGACCGGGGCGATTTCGTCGCGATAATCCTGCGCGGCCTTGCGGGCTTCGTCCTGGGTGTCCTGCTCGAAGCGCAGATGGGTGAGCGCGCTCCATTGCTCGGCCGCGCGGCGGGCAGCTTCCCACTCGCTGATGGCGGTGGCGAGGTCCCCTTCATCCAGCCGCGCATTCAGCGCCGCGTAGGTGGCGGCGAGGCTCTCGCGGGTTGGTGTGGCTGCCTCAATGTCTGAAAATTTCATGCTCAATCCTCGCTCTCTTCGGAGAGGCCGAGCAGCGCCTGGGCACTGCCGGCCTCCACCACTTCCACGGTTTTCAGAACCCGGTGCATCACCCGCGTGCGGGTGCGCACCTTCTCGATATTATTGCTCATCGTGCTGGCATTGGCGGCGAGCTTGGCCAGGGCGTCGTCCATCTTCACCATCTCGGTCTTGGTGGCGCCGAGGATCTGGCCGATTTCGCCGGCGCGCTTTTCAAGGTCGAGCGTGACATGGCCGAGATGGATGGTCTGCAGCAAGGCCGGCAGCAGAGACGGGCCGAGCACGATGACACGCTCGCGGGCGCGAACATCGTCGATCAGGCCGGGAATGCGCGCCACCTCGGCGAAGAGCCCGTCAGAGGGCAAATAAAGCACGCCGAAATCCACGGTCTCCGGCGGGCAAATATATTTTTCGCGGATCTTGCGGGCCTCGCCGCGGATGCGCAGGGCCAGACCGTCGCGGGCAGCGCGCTCGGCCTCGGCATCCGCGCCATCGGCGGCGGTGAGCAGCCGGTCATAATCCTCGGTCGGGAATTTCGCGTCGATCGGCAGCCAGAGCAGCTCGCGCGAGGGCATGCGCAAGGCGAAATCCACCCGTTCGCGGGAGGTATCCTTCAGCGCGAAATTCGGCTGGTAGGTGCCGGGGGGCAAGATCTGCTCCAGCAACGCCGCCAGCTGCGCCTCGCCCCAGCCGCCACGGGTTTTCACGTTGGAGAAGAGCCGCTTGAGGTCGCCGACCTGCTTGGCGGCGGATTGCACCTCGCCCATCGCCTGCTGCACCTGGGCGAACTGTTCCAGCACGCGGGCGAAGGAGGCGGTCATTTGCTGCTCCACCGCCTCGTGCAGCTTTTCATTCACGCTGGTCTGGATGGCGGCGAGGCGGGTTTCGATGGTCTGGATGGTTTTCTGCGCCTCTTCGCCCGCCTGGCGGCGCAGCCCATCGATGGTGGCGGCGACATTCTGGGTGGCAGCGGCGATCTGCTCGAAGGATTTCGCCAGCGCATCGGTGGTGCCGCTCTGGATCGCCTGGGTGAGGCGGCCTTCCATGGCGGCCAGCGCCGAGCGGGTGAACTCCGCCTCGGCGCGGTTGCCGGCGAGGAGCTTGTCCAGCTCCAGCTTCAGGCGTGGTGGCGCGCCTAGCGCGGCGCGCCAGGCGAGCACGGCGAAAACCAGGGCGCCGAGGGCGGCGAGCAGAGCGAGGGCGGGGAGCAACGTATCCATACCGGCAGGCTAGCACCAAAGCCGCCCGAGTCGCAGGCGGGGCTATTGTCTGCTAGGCTGGGGCCAAGGTCGGAGGAGCTGGACATGAATAATGCCGTGACCGTCATTGCCGTTATCGTCGCGCTGGTCGGCGTCGCCATCAGCTATGTTTTGCATGCCTACAGCATCGGTGCTGTGTTCGTTGTCATCGCCGTCATTCTGGCGCTGACGCTGCGCACGGCGGCGGAATGGGAGCGCGCGGTGGTGCTGCGGCTGGGCCGCTTTGCCGGCGTGCGCGGGCCGGGGCTGTATTTCCTGATCCCGGCGATCGAGACCGTCTATGCCGTGGTGGATACGCGCCGGCAGAGCACCCGGATTTCCGCCGAGGATACGCTGACCGCCGATGCGGTGTCCGTGACGATGGATTCGATCCTGTTCTGGCGGGTGGTGGATGTGAAACGCGCCGCCACCGAGCTGACGGATTATCAGAACATGATTGCCCAGGTGGCGCAGACCTCGCTGCGCGAGGTGATCTCCGCCACCACGATGAGCGATATTCTCTCCAACCGCGAGGCGATGGATGAAAGGCTGCAAGCGCTCATCCGCCGCAAATCCGATGGCTGGGGGCTGGGGACATCGCGGTGGAGATCCGGGATGTGAAAATCCCGCGTGAGCTGAACGATGCGATGAGCCGCAACGCCCAGGCGGAGAAAGAGAAACAGGCGCGGGTGACGCTGGCGAGCGCTGAGATCGCCATTGCCCAGCAGATTGTCGACGCGGCGCAGATCTATCAGGAAAACCCCGTGGCGTTGCAGATCCGCCAGATGGGGCTGATTTACGACATGAACAAGGATCGCGGGGCGACGATTCTGGTGCCGACGACGATGACCCAGGCGCTGGGCGAGGTGCTGGCGCTGAACGCCGCGGCCCAGCAGGCAAATGCCCAGCCGCAGCGCCAGGCAATGCCGCCCGCTGGGTCCGTGCCGCAGGCTTAGCGCGGGTCCGCCAGCGTATCCGCCGCACCCGGCGCAATCGGCGGGGCCGGGTTGATCGGCGGCGGCGTCACCGCCTGCTCGCTCTCCTGCCAGCCGCCGCCAAGGGCGGTGTAGAGCGTGGCGGCATCGACATCGAGCTGCGCCTGGGCCTGGATTTCCTGCTGGTTGGCGGACACCAGACTGTCCTGTGCCTGCAAGGCCGGGAGCAGGCTGGCGAGCCCATGCTGGTAGCGGCTTTGCGCCAGGTTGAAGGAAATCTGTGCGGCCTGGGCGGTGCCTTGCGCGTCGGTAAGCGCCTGCTGGTCCTCCCGGTAGGCGACCAGGGCATTCTCCACCTCCGCCAGCGCGTTCAGCACCGTGGCGCGATATTGCAGCGCCGCGTTGGCCTGGGAGATGCGCGCCAGCCGCAGGTTGGAGGAGAGCTTGCCGCCCTCGAAAATCGGCAGTGAGATCGAGGGGCCGAAAGCGTAGAAGAGATTGGCCCAGTTGGTGAGGTAGGAGGCATCCAGCGCGTGGAAGCCGACGCTGCCGGTCAGCGAAATATCCGGGTAGAAGCTGGCGACGGCAACGCCGATCTGCGCGGTGGCGGCGTGGAGATTATCCTCGGCCTCGCGAATATCCGGGCGGCGGCGCGCCAGGCTGGCGGGGACGCCGGTGCCGATCAAGGCGGGCGGCGTCGGCAAGGGTGTTGCCTGCGCCAGCTGCGCATCCAGCGCGCCGGGCGGCTTCCCGGTGAGGATGTCGATCTGCGTCATGTCCTGCGCCACCTGTTTGATGTAGGTGGGCAGTTTCGCCTGCTGGCCGAGATAGGCGGTGCGGGCCTGCTCGACATCGCTTTGCGGCGCGAGGCCATGGGCCGCCTGGCTCTGGGTAAGATGCAAGGTGAGTGCCGTGGCCTGGACGTTCTGCTGCTGCTGCGCCAGTGCGGCCTGGGCGGCGCGCAGCTGGAAATAGGCCTGGGCGATTTGGGATTCCAGCATCACCAGCGATTCCCGCGCCGCATCATTCGCCTCGTCGGCATTGGCTTTCGCGGCTTCCACCTGGCGGCGGACCTTGCCGAACAGATCCAGCTCCCAGCTGGAGGAGAGGCTGTAGGAATAGAGATTGATCGGCTGGCCCAGTGAATCCAGCGCGCTGCTGGCGCCATTGGTGAGGGTGGCGCCGCTGCCGGGCGAGATGCTGTTGGCCTGCTGCGCGAGCTGGTTCAGCTGGCTGTAGGCGCCGCCGGATTCCGCCAGGCCTTTCAAGCCTTCCTGCTCGCGCTTGAAGGAGCCGGTGGCGCCCAGAGTCGGCAGGCCGGCGGCGCGGCTGGTGACGACATTCTCATGCGCCTGCTCGACGCGCAGCAGCGCCTCCTGCAAGGAGGGGCTGCCGGCGATGGCATCGCGCATCAGGCTGGTGAGAACAGGATCGTTGAAGCCGGCCCACCAGTTCGGGTTAGGGGCGTTCCGCGCCACGCCGGGGGCGCTGTTATGGTAGGCGCTGCCGGCGGGCGGTGCCGGCGGCTGGAAATTCGGCCCCAGCGTGCAGCCGCCGAGGAGCAAGGCGAGGCTCAGAGGGAGGCGTTGGGTCTGTTTCATGAGGCCTTCTTCTTGCGGACTTGACGGGAGGACATCAGCAGCGCCGTGGGGATCAGCAGCAGGGCCAGCAGGCCAGTATACCAGAACAGATCGTTATAGGCGAGCACGGCGCGTTGGGTGGCCAGCATCTGCTCCACCTGCCCCGGTGCCGCGGCCAGGGCCTTGGCGAAGGCGGTGCCGTGATTTTGCATCGATTGCGCGATCTGGCGGAGCAGATTGTTGTAGGGCGTGGAGGCGCCGCTGAGATGATCGACCATATAGCTCTGATGGATCTGCTCGCGTTCGCTGACGATGGCGGTTGAGATGGAAATGCCGATGCCACCGAAGACGTTGCGGCTCATCGAGAACAAGGCCGCGGCGTCGCCGTTCATTTCGCGCGGCAGGGTGTAGTAGGCGGCGGTGCTGATGGGCACGAACAGGAAGGCGAGCCCGGCGGTTTGCGCGGCGCGCATTTCCACCAGCCGGTCGAAACTCTCCTGCGGGATCAGATGCATCGAGTAGAACAGCGCACTCGCCAGCACCAGCCCGCCAAAGGCGATGATGAACTTCACCGGAATCACCTTCATCAAACGTTGCACGATGGGGATCAGCATGATGATGACGACCGCACCGGGGGCGAGCACCAGACCGGAGAGCGTGGCGGTGTAGCCAAGTTCGATCTGCGCGAATTGCGGAATGACGACGGCCGAGGAATAGAGCACCAGCCCCATGATGCCGATCTGGGTGAAGCCGAAGGCAAAATTGCGATCCTTCAGCACCCGCAGATCCACAGCCGGATGTTTCGTATAAAGCAGGTAGAGGCTGCCGAAAATGAAGGCGAGGGCGGAGATGCCCAGCATGACGGCGATGAAGTGCGAGCCGAACCAGTCATAATCCTCGCCGCGATCAACCGCGACTTCCAGGCAGCCCAGCGCCAAGGCGATGAAGATGGCGCCGATATAATCGAACGGCGGGGCGGTTTCCTTGTCGCGCTTCACCTCGTCGGAATCCTGCACGAAATTCATCACGCCGAGAAAGGTGAAGATGCCGACGGGAACATTGATGAGGAAGATCAAATGCCAGCTATAGGTGTCGGTCAGCCAGCCGCCGAGCAGCGGGCCCAGCACCGGGGCGACGACGATGGCGACGGCGGAGAGCGAAAAGGCGGCGGCGCGCTTTTCCGGCGGGAAGGCATCGAGAATGATGGCCTGTTGCAAAGGCTGCAGGCCACCGCCGAAAAATCCCTGAATGGCGCGAAACAGCAGCAGCTGGGTGAAGCTGATTGCCAGCCCGCAGCCGAGCGAGGCGAGGGTGAACACGCCGATGCAGATGAGAAAGAAGCGCTTGCGCCCGATGCGCCGTGAGAGCGAGCCGGACAGAGTGAGCACGATGGCGTTGGCGACCAGATAGGTCGTCAACGCCCAGGCGCTGTCATCGTTGGAGACGGAGAGCGAGCCGGCGATGTGGGTGAGCGAGACATTGACGATGGTGGTGTCCAGCACCTCCATGAAGGCCGCCAGCGTGACGATGAGCGCGATCACCCACGGGTTGGCCGAACGCGTCTGCGCGGCCCCGGGCATTATTCATGCACCGTGGGGGTCACGGAAATGCCGTAGGGCAGCACCGGCATGTTCGCCGGCATGCCGCTATCGATGACGATCTTCACCGGCACGCGGCGCACGATTTTCACGAAATTGCCGGTGGCGTTTTCGGCCGGGAAGGCGGTGAACACGGCGCCCGATCCCTGCTGGATGCTCTGCACATGGCCATGCAGGGTGATCGATGGGTAGGCGTCGATGCCCATGGTCACCTTGTCGCCGATCTTCATGTGGGCGAGCTGGGTTTCCTTGAAATTCGCGGTGACCCAGAAATCCTTGGTCACGATGTAGAAAATCTGTGTCCCCGCCTGCAGATAGGTGCCGAGCTGGATATTGCGTTTGGTGATCCAGCCATCCTGCGGGGCGCGGATATAATTGTAGGACAAAGCGGTTTTGGCGGCGCGCAGATTGGCCTGCGCCTGCGCCACATCGGCCTCGCGCTGCGCCACCTGCTGCTGGGCGGTGTCGATATTATCCTGCACCAGAGCGGCGGTTTTCAAATTTGCGTCGGCCTGCTTCACCTGCGCCTCGGCGCTGGCGAGCTGGGTGTTGCTCTGGTCGATATCGGTCTGGGCGGTGGCGCGCTGGTCCACCGAGAGCTGGCGGCGGTAATTGCGCTGCGCGTCCAAGAGCTGCGCCTTGGCCTGGGCCAGCTGCGCCTGCGCGGTTTCAAGCTGGGCCGGAGCGCGAACCTGTTCCTCCCTCAGATTGACTTGGGCGGCGGTGAGATTGGCGTTGGCGAGCTGGAGATTGGCCTGCGCCTGGGCCAGCTGCGCCTCATTCGCGCGCGGGTCCACCACCGCCAGCAAATCACCTTTATGCACATAGCTGTTGTCATTGACATAAAGCGCGGTGACGTAGCCGGAGGTGTTGGTGGCCATGGAGACGGCGTTGCCATCGGTATAGGCGTCGTCGGTGGAAACCTCGCCCATCGTCGCCAGCCAATAGATGATGCCGGCGATGACCACCACCACCAGCAGGATACCGGCGATGATCAGCGGCAGCTTGCTGCGCGGCTTCTGCTCGGTGTTGGCGTCATTCTGCTGCGTGGGGGCCGGTTTATCCTGGCCCTGATCCGTCTGCCCATTTTCGTTCGCCACCTGCTGCTCCGTAATTTCGAGACGGTCTCTAATAGTAGCGCGAGAGGGGTTTGCACCTCCTCGCTCTACTCATGGTTTATCGAGCAATTTCATGTGTTTATCTTGACTCTGCCGCGTCAATCTAAACACATATTGCTCTAGCTTTCGACAATAATGTACTGTATCAGACAGTACATTTCTTGTCGATGAAGGGAAGCCGCCTTGGTGGCGATCTGCATGAGAGATATGCAGCCCTGGCCTGCATGAAACCCCGCCTTGTTTTACGATGCTGTAATGCGCTGTTTATGGGATGATGATGCAGGACGAACGCGTTGAAAAAGACCCTCACGATGCGGCGGCCCGGCCCCGGCTGGAGGCGCGGCGGCGGGCTTTTCTGGATGCCGCGGCCCAAAGCTTTCTGGAAAAAGGCTATGCCGGCACCACGCTTGATGATGTGATCGCCCGCTCAGGCGGGTCGCGGCAGACGCTGTATCAGCTGTTTGGCGGTAAACAGGGGCTGTTCGAGGCGCTGGTGACGGAGCGGGTGCGCGCCATTTTCGGGGATTTCGAAGGCGATGAACTGGATGGGCGGCCACCAGAAGACGTGTTGCCACCATTGGGGGTGAGATTTCTGACCACCATCACCTGCCCCGCGGCTTTGGGCATGTACCGGCTGGTGTTCGCCGAGAGTGCGGCGATGAAGGAGGTGGGCGAGGCTTTCTGGCGGGCCGGGCCGCAAGCGCTGCGCAGGCTGCTGACAGGCTATTTCGCCGGGCAGGTGAAACGCGGCACACTGCGCCTGACGCGCCCGGATTACGCGGCCTCCGCCTTTGCCGGCATGCTGATCGGCAATTTGCACACTGAATGCGTGCTGGGCTTGCGTGAAACCCCTGGCCCGAGGAGATTGAGGAACGCGTGAAGGAAATTGTCAGATTATTCCTGGATGGCGCGCGCTGAGCCAATGGAAAAGGGGCCTCGCGGCCCCTTTTCCTTATTCCGATTTCAGATGCGCCAGCAGCTTCTCGATGGCCGTGGGCTTATCCACCTGCTCGAGCGCCGCGTACTCGGCGGCCAGGCGGTCCAGCGCGGATTCATAGATCTGCCGCTCGGAGAAGGACTGGTCCGGCTGGCCGGCATTGCGGTGCAAATCGCGCACCACTTCGGCGATGGCGGACGGGTCGCCGGAATTGATCTTCGCCTCATATTCCTGGGCGCGGCGTGACCACATGGTGCGCTTGATGCGGGCCCGGCCCTTCAGCACCGCCAGCACCTCGTCGAAGCTCTTCTTGGAGGTGAGCTTGCGCAGGCCGGCGGTGCGCGCCTTGGTGGTCGGCACGCGCAGGGTCATGCGGTTTTCATCGAAGGTGATGCAGATCAGCTCCAGCGTATGGCCGGCGATCTCTTCCACCGCGATGCGGTCCACCTTGCCGACGCCATGGGTCGGGTAGACGACATAATCGCCTTCCTTGAAGATTTCCGCCTTGGCCGGGGCACGGGGCGGGGCCAGCGGGCGGATCGGCCCGGCCGGCACGCCGCCATGCATCACCACGGCGGGCTGGGTCTCGGCTTTCGGGGTTTCGGGGGTGGGCGCCGCGGCCACGGCTTCGTCCTGGTCGGGTTTCGCGGCCTTCCTGGAAGCGCCGCTCTTCTGCTTATCCGTCATCACCACTCCGCTGGGAGGCGCTCGCCAGAGGGCGCCGCCAAAATATGAAGGCCGGGTGCGGCCGCCCGCACCCGGCTGACATGGAACATCCATACCATAAATTCAGCCGCCCGTCACCCGCCGGGCGGAAGCGCTCAGGGCGTGCCCGGCTCCAGCGACAGCAGCGCCTCTTTGCCCGGCTTGTCCTTCCACTCATTGGCGTCGGCCGGCGGGGTGCCCTTGCGGGTGATGTTCGGCCAGCTCTTGGAGAGTTCGCGGTTGCGCTCCAGCCAGGCCATGGCGCGGTCGTCGCTATCGGGCAGGATCGCCTCGGCAGGGCATTCCGGCTCGCAGACGCCGCAATCGATGCATTCATCCGGGTTGATGGCCAGGAAGTTCTCGCCGACATAGAAACAGTCGACCGGGCAGACTTCGACGCAATCCATGAATTTGCACTTGATGCAGTTCTCTGTGACCACGTAGGTCATCGGGTACTCCTGAAAGCTTGCGTAAGAATTTTGCTCCCCTATGCGCGTGGGAGGGGAGGGTGGTCAAGGTTCGGCTTAGCTGTTGTCAGGCAAGGGGAGATTCCAGTCCTGCCTGGGAACGATGCCGTGCGGGTTGAGATAGGGCCGCAGTTTCGACCAGGGAATGAGGTCGAATGCGCCCGCGCCGCCATCTTCGGCGCCAAAAAAATTCCGCGTAGGAGTAGATGAACCCGAGTCCGTTACGGGCCACGACCCAATGGCCTGGATCGGCGACATTCAGCGGTCGCAGAGGGACAGCCGGCGTCCCGTTGGCGTTTCGATCGGCGTCCAGCAGCGTCGCGAGGGGGTTTTGCCAGGCTGTGCCGGGGGCAAACACATCGCTTGCCTTGAGGCGGCGCCGCGCATCGACGAGCCAGTTGAAGCCCCAATAACGCCCCCTCCATGGAGGGCGCCATGGCGGTATCTGTCATTCATGCAGGCCATCGAGATCACGCCCGGCAGCATGCCGCCAGTATCGGGAGATTTGCCATCGACGGGCGGTGGCTCGCCGGTGGGTTGGCAAACCAGGGTTATATCTGTGTCAGGGGCGGATTTTTGGGTATTGTCTGAGGGGCCGTTCCACCATTTCGGTAGCATAGTCCTGATTTCCGCGTTGAAGGCGTTCGCGTCTTGTGTCAGCGGAGACGCGATGAGCGGGTAGGTTTTGCTGAACTCGACGGCATCGCCGAACCCGGTATCGACACCAGCGCCCAAAGGGTGATTTTGCTGCTGTTCGATGATCACGAGTTTATAGCCGGCACCATCGTCAACGGCGCTGGCGCCGGGTGACGTCCGCGCCTCGGCGCTGGCGGAGATCAGATACAGACCCAAAACCAGGCTAACGCGGAAGCGGCTGACCATGATGACCCTGCGGAGAATGCGGGCGAATTATTATTCTGCTGCGACGGATCCGTACAACGCGAAACCGCCTTACCCAATCTCTCGATAAAGCGCCTGCGCCAGCGTCGCGGCGCCTCGTCGTTCGGGGAGGAGCAGGATCTCCACCACCTTTACCCCTTGCGGCAGCGCCAGGGTGAGAACGTCACCCGGGCGGAGTTTGGCGTGGGGTTTGTCGGTGGGTTGGCGGTTGATGCGCACCCCGCCTTGATCCACCAGCGCCTCCGCCACCGACCGGGTTTTGCAGAAGCGCGCGAAAACCAGGAACTTGTCCAGCCGCAGCCAGTCTGTTCCTGGGTCCGTCAAATCAGCGCCGCGCCAGTTTCAGCGCCGCCAGGGCAGCGAAGGGGTTGTCGGCGTCGATCTCCACCGGCTTCTCCGGCTTGGGCTCGCGGTTCGGCCGCGCGGCCTGGGCGGCCGGGGCGTTGCGCTGCGGGGCCGCCTGGTGATGGTCCTGCTTGCGCCGGCCCAGCATCGCCGGGGCGGGCGGGCCGTAATATTTTTCGCTCGCCTCGGCGGCGGGGAAGAGGCGGAAGCCCAGCACGTTCAGGGTCGGGCCCAACTGCTCCGGCTTCAGCCCCATGCGGCTGCCGAGATTGGGCGGCAGCAAAATCTGGCTCTTGCGCATCAGATAATGCAGCTCGCGGGTGACGCGCTCGACCACGTCTAGACGGATCATGATGTCGCCGGCGCGGACCCAGCCCATCGCCAAAGCGAATTCATTGCTCCAATTCTCCGGCATCGGCGCGCAGACCAGGCCGGGGGTGGGCAGCTCGGGCGGGTTGCGGTCGTACCACACGCCCCAGAAGAGGGCGCGCAGACGGGCCGCGCCGGGCTTCAACGCGGCGGGCAGATACATGGCGAAGCGCCCCATATCGATGCCGAATTTCTTCGCCTCCTGGCGCAGCTCCGGGTGAAGGGCTCGGGCGGCAGCACGCCGCCGGACTCAGAGAGACGATGGACGATGCCGCGCAACGGGGCGGGCGGGTTTTCCATGGCCTTCAGCAGCGCGCCCAGGCGCTTCTCGGTCTCCGCCGCCAGCCAGGTGGCCAGACGGGTCCGGATTCGCTCGCGCGCCAGCCCGTCCAGGAATTCCGAATGCAGCACCTCGACGCCAGGCTTGAGGAAGATCTCGGTTTTTTTCAACCGGGCGATCTTCACCCCGTCCCAGACGAAATGCCGGTCGTCCGAGAGGCTGATCGCCTCGTCGGCGGCGGTTTCGGCCGCCAGGATGCGCCTTGGCATCTCCTGGGCCAGTACCCGCCGGGCGGCGCGCAGCAGGATCTTCTTCTCAGGCCCCTGCGTCGCGGGATCAGGATGGAACAGAAAGCCTTCGATGCGGCCGACCTCATGGCCTTCCACGCTCACCAGACCATCCGGTGCCACGATGGCCTGCAGCTCCTCCGCCTCAGCCTCTTCCAAACGTCTCGTCAAATGTGCCGCCCTCTTATCAACAAACCGGGTCATCAATTTCACATGCAGCGTATCGGATAACCGATCCTCGACCGCCCGGGCCCGCATGGCCCATGTGTCGGCATCCTTCATCCAATCCGCCCGCGCCGTTATATAGGCCCAAACGCGCACGTCCGTCAGCCTCTGCATCAACGTGTCGATATCGCCGTCCAGACGATCGAGATTTTCGATCTCGCGGGCGACCCAATCCTCCGGCAGATGCTCCTTGGCCAGCAGGTGGGTGAATACCTTGGCGACCAGCTTGACATGGGTATCGGTGGCGAGTTTGCGGAAATCCGGGATCTGGCAGGCTTCCCATAGCAGGCGGGTGGCGGCGCGGCCCTGGGCGCGGCGCTGGATGTCGCCATCGCGGGTCAGCGCGTCCAGCGTTTGCACATCCGCCGCCTCATTGCCGCGCACCAGCCCCTGGCGATTTGAGGGCAAAGTGAGGCTGGCCAGCAGCGCCTGCGGGGAGGCGAAATCCAGCGCGCTGTTGCGCCAGAAAATCTGCTCCAGCTTCTCGAATTCGTGGGACTCCACCTGCTCGGCCACCTCTTCCGAGAGAGGCGGGCAATCGGCCGTGGTGCCGAATGTGCCATCGCGCATGCCGCGCCCGGCGCGCCCGGCGATCTGTGCGACTTCCGAGGGGGTGAGCAGGCGGGGCTGGCGGCCATCGAATTTGCGGATGCCGGCGAAGGCGACATGGTTCACATCCATGTTCAGCCCCATGCCGATCGCATCCGTGGCGACCAGGAAATCCACTTCCTTGTCCTGGTAGAGCGCCACCTGGGCGTTGCGGGTGCGCGGGCTGAGGCGGCCCATCACCACCGCGCAGCCGCCGCGCCGGCGGCGCACCGCCTCGGCGATGGCGTAAACTTCGGCGGCGGAGAAGGCGACGATGGCCGAGCGTGGCGGCAGCCGGGAGAGCTTGGCGGCCCCGGCGAAGCTGAGCTGGGAGAGGCGCGGGCGGGTTTCGATCTCCACGCCCGGCACCAGCCGGCGCATCAGCGGCGCAATGGTGTCGGCGCCCAGGAACATCGTCTCCACCAGCCCGCGCGCATGCAGCAGACGGTCGGTGAAGACATGGCCGCGGTCAGGGTCGGCGCAGAGCTGGATCTCGTCCACTGCCAGGAATTCCACCTTGCGGTCCAGCGGCATCGCTTCCACCGTGCAGGAGAACCAGCGCGCCCCTGGCGGCACGATCTTTTCCTCGCCGGTGATCAGCGCCACGGCCTTGATGCCTTTGGCTTTCACCATGCGGTCGTAATTCTCGCGGGCGAGCAGGCGCAGCGGGAAGCCGATGATGCCGGTGGCGTGGCTGAGCAGACGCTCGATCGCGAGATGCGTCTTGCCGGTGTTGGTGGGGCCGAGCACGGCCTTCACCCGGGGTTGGAAGCCGGACATGAAATTCAAATGACCGTGCGGGCGCGGCTTTGCAAGCGGGGCCGCTCAGCCGCCCTGGGCGCGGGCGAGGATTTCGCGCACCGCCTTGGCGTCGGGCGCCGCCAGCGCCTGGTTGGCCAGCTCTTCGCAGGCGAGCAGGGTGGTGGCGCGGATGGCCTGTTTCACCAGCGGCACGGCGTTGCCATGCATCGAGAACTGGCGCAGCCCGAGCCCGAGCAGTAAAGCGGTGGCTGCCGGACGCGCCGCCAGCTCTCCGCACAGCGAAACCGGCACGCCGCCGGCGGCGGCGAAGCTGGCGGTGAGATGCAGCAGCCGCAGCACAGCGGGCTCCAGCGGATCATAAAGCTTCACCGCGCCGGGCGAGGAACGGTCCGCCGCCAGCGTGTACATGGTGAGGTCGTTGCTGCCGATGGCGAAGAATTCCGCATGCTTGGCCAGCAAAGGCGCGGCCAGGGCGGCGGCGGGGGTTTCCACCATGATGCCGAGTGGCGGCATCGCCTCGGGCAACGCCACCGCCTTGCGCCGCTTCAGCCGCCGCCAGACTCGGCGCATCACCTCGCGCGTGTCGATGATTTCCTGGGCCACCGTCACCATCGGCAGCATGATCCGTACCGGACCGGCAATGGCGGCGCGCATGATGGCGGCGAGCTGGGTTTCCAGCAGATCCTCGAATTGCAGCAAGGCCCGCACCCCGCGCAGCCCAGCGCCGGATTCGGCTCGGGATGCTCGGGCAGCAGGCGGGAGAGCACGTCGATCTCCTTGTCCGATCCCCAATCCAGCAGCCTTATGGTCACCGGCTCGCCATCCATCGCCTCGATGATGTCGCGATAGATGCGGAACTGCGTCTCCTCGTCCGGTGCGCTTTCGCGGTTCATGAACATGAATTCGGAGCGCAGCAGCCCGATGCCGCGCGCCCCGGAGTCGGCGATCATTTTCAGCTCGAAGGGCAGTTCCAGATTGGCCTGCAGCTCGATCTGCACGCCGCAGCGCGTCTGCGCGGGCAGATGCTGCAGCCGGGCCAGGCTGCGCCGCGCGCGGGTCTGCGCGGCGAGCTTTTTGCGCGCGGCATCGAAGCTGGCCTTGCCGGGGTTGAGGATGACATCGCCGGTTTCGCCATCGATGATGGCAAAGCAGCCGGGGGCGGCCTTGTCCAGCAGCCCTTCGACGCCGAGCACGGCGGGCAGGCCCAGCGCGCGCAGCATCACCGCCGTATGGCCGTCTAGCCCGCCTTCGGCCGTGACGATGCCGGCGAAGCGCGTCGGCTGGATCAAGGCGGCTTCTGCCGGGCGTAGATCCTGGGCGGTGAGGATGCTCCCTTGCGGCAACCCCTCGAAGGAGCGGAAAGGCTGGCGGGTGAGGTTGCGGATCAGCCGGCGGGCCAGCTCCTGCACCTCGTCCGCGCGGCGGGTGCGGCTGGCCTTGTCGCCACCGGCCTGGCTCATGATCAACGCTGCCTGCGCCTCGGCCTCCTCATGGGCGGCGGCCTCGGCGCCAAGTTCGCCCTCCTGGATGCGCGCCTTGATGCCGCGCATCAGCCGCGAGGCGCCCAGCATGTGCAGATACACATCCAGCAGCGGGGCGATTTCGGCCTGGCTGTCCTTGGGCATCGCCGAGAGGCGGGATTTCAGCTTCTGCAGCTGCTTGCGCGAGCGCGCCACCGCGTCTTCCAGCCGTTCCAGCTCGGCCGGGATCGATTCCGGGGCGGGTTTGTCGCGGCAGATCGTGAGCGCCGGCTCCGCCGCCTCATGCAGCGGGCCAATGGCGATGCCGGCGGAAACCGGCTTGCCCTGCAGCCGCTTCTCCTTGGGCGCGGCGGGCTTTTTAGTCGCTTTCATGGAAGCCGGCCTCGATCAGCGCCGTAATGGCGTCGAGCGCTTCCCGGGCGTCGAATCCCTCGGCGGAGAGGGTGACGGAGCTGCCGATTCCAGCCCCCAGCATCATCAGCCCCATGATCGAGCGGGCGGAGACGGATTGCCCGTCCTTCGCCACTTCCACATTGGCGGAATATTGCTCGGCCAGCGTCACCAGCTTGGCGGCGGCGCGCGCATGCAGGCCGCGCCGGTTGACGATGCCGATTTCGGCGGTGATCACGGAGCCGTCCATTTTATTGTTACTCCGCCGCGTTGCAGGTGGCCGCCGGGGCCTGGGGCTGCAGATCATGGCCGTTGCAAATATATTTCTTGCCGGCCGCTTCGGCGATCTGCACCGTCTCGGCCAGGGTCATCTGGCCGCGGATCTTGGCCAGCTTGACCAGCATTGGCAGGTTCACCCCGCCGAGGATTTCGATGTTGGGCTGCGCGCACATCGACATGGCCAGGTTGGAGGGGGTGCCGCCGAACATGTCGGTGAGCAGGATGACGCCGTCGCCATTATCCACCTCGGCGATGCGTTTGGCGATTTCCGCCTTCTGGCCCTCAAACGCCGCATCGGATTCGATGCAGACGGTCGCCAGCTGCGCCTGTTTGCCGACGACATGCTCCATGGCGTCGCGCATGGCCAGGGCCAATGTGCCATGGGTAACGATAACAAGACCGATCATAGGTTCTCGCTCAGCCCTTCCCCGGATCAACCGAGCCTTCGCGCAGGCTGAGAAATTTCGGCGCTTCCCGGTGCGTGACACCGATCCGCCAGCCCGCCTGGGCCAAAGGAATATTCAATTTTTCGACCATATAAACCGATCTATGTTGTCCACCGGTACATCCGACACAGATTGTTGCATATTTCTTTCCTTCCTGCACGAATCTCGGCAGTAAAAATGTGATGAGGTTCAAAACTTTCTCGAAGTATTCCGCAAAATCAGCGTCTTCTTCGATGAATCTCCCAACTTCCGGGTCCAGCCCTGAAAGTGGTTTCAGATGTGGGACGTAATGCGGATTCTTTAAGAAGCGCGCATCGAAGATCAGATCTGCTTCCGGCGGCAGGCCGACGGCGTAGGAGAAGGAGACCAGCGCCACGGTCAGGCCGGGATTGGTGGCGCCGAAGCGGGCCTCCACCAGATTGCGCAGCTTGGGCAGCGGCAAAGCGGAGGTATCCAGCAGCCAGTCGGCGGCGCGGGCGAGTGGGGCGGTGAGCTCGCGCTCCAGTGCGATGCCCTCGGCGATGGCGCCGGTCTGCGCCAGCGGATGGCGGCGGCGGGTTTCGGAATAGCGGCGCAGCAATACGTTATCGCCGGCGGTTGTATAGACGAGGGACGGGTCCAGCCGGTCATGCTGGCGCAGCTGCTTCAGCGCTTCCAGCACGTTTTCCGCCGAGAAGCCGCGCGAGCGCGCATCCACGCCGATGGCGAGATTCTGCTCGGCTTGGCTGGTGAGGGTCTCCAGCGTGTCCAGCGGCGGGTTGTCCACCGTCTCGAAGCCGAGATCTTCCAGCGTTCTCAGCAGAGAGTTCTTGCCTGCGCCCGAAAGACCGGTGACCAGCACCACCTGCAGCTTGTCGGGCGCCGTGCTCATGCCGCGAAGGCGCCTTTATGCTGGCTCACGCGCCCGCACGCGGCTTCCAGGGCCAAGGCAGCGCGCGCGGCGGCGGAGGGAAAAGAGGCATCGAGCGTGATTTCCGGCAGGTCGAGCTGGGCATGGCGGCGCGGGGCCGGCAGGCGCTCCGCCGGCGCCGCGCTGAGGATCACCGCCAGCCGTAGTTTCGCAGGGGCGACGAAGGGGAGATGAAACAGGCCGAGGCCGCGAACTTCCAGCAAACCGGCCAGGCCCGGTGCGGGGCTTGCCATGCCGTCCTCCACGAGGACCTGATCATCCCCGACCAAGGTAAAGCCCTGGTCAATCAGACGCAGCAACAGGTCGGATTTCCCCGCGCCGGATGGCCCGAGGAGCAATAAAGCGTCTCCGCCTGGCTGGCCTTGCCGGGCGGCACAAGAGGCGTGCAAAAGCATGGTAACGCGACTGTGGCAAAGTTTGGGCAGACGCGAAAGGCTTGACAGATGAGTGCCAAGCCGCCGTAGCCGCGCGAGGTTACTCCTCCGGCGGCTCGTAGCCTGCGGTTTCCAGCATCGCGCGGTCACGGACCTCGACCAGCGCGGCGCGGTCGAAGCCGTTGAAGGCGGTGCGCAGGCAGGCCCCGTAAGCGCCGAGCTGGCCGATTTCGATCCAGTCGCCCTCCGCCACGTCGCCGGGCAGCAGGAAGGGGCCGTGCATCACATCCAGCGAATCACAGCTCGGGCCGAAAAAGCCGAATGGCATGTCCGGCGCGCCGTGGCTGGCGCGGGCGCGCAGCAGGCGGGTGGGGAAGCGAAAGCGCAGCGCCCCGGCATCCGCGAGGGCGCCATAGACGCCATCATTGATGTAGAGCATCTCGCCACGGCGCAGCTGCACCTGCACGACCACGGAGGCGCCGCCACCCACTAGCGCGCGCCCGGGCTCGGCCCAAAGCTTCAGCCAGGGCATCTCCAGCGCGTCATAAGCGGCGTCGATCTCGGCCATGAAGGCGCCGAGGGGGGGCGGGTCCATGTCCGGATAGGCGACCGGGAAGCCGCCGCCGACATCGAGCACATCCACGCGCACGCCGGCGGCGCGGATTACCTCGCCGGCCAGCTGCATGGCATCGCGCCAGGCCAGCGGGTCCAGGCATTGCGAGCCGACATGGAAGGCGAGGCCGAGCTTGCCCGCCAGTGGTCGGGCGGCGCGCAGGAGAGTGATCGCGCTGTCGATATCCGCGCCGAATTTCTTTGACAGATTGATGGCGGCACCGGTCTCGGGCAGGCCGAGGCGGATGAACAGGCCGGGCTTGGTCTCGGGCTTGGCGGTCTCCGGACGGTTCAGCTCATCCATGATCTTGGTGAGCTCGCTCTCCGAATCTAGCACGAAATCGCGCACGCTGTGCAGCATCCAGGCTTCGCGGATGGCCGCACGGGATTTCACCGGGTGCATGAAATGAATCTCCGCACCGGGGAAGAGGCGGCGGACCAGTTGCACCTCGGAGATGGAGGCGCAGTCAAAATGGCGGACGCCACCATCCCATACGGCGCGCAGAACAGCCGGTTCCGGGTTGCACTTCACGGCATAGAGCACGTCGCCATTGAAGGCGGTGGCGAAGGAGCGGGTGCTGGCGCTGATCACGTTCGGGCGCACGCAATGCAGCGGCTCCTCAGGGCGCAGCGTTTTGACCATCTCATTGACGGTCGGCAGGAGTTTCACGTCGCCACGGAGCGAGATGTGGCGGTGCAACGGGCCCACGGCCGCGCGGTTTTCGATCAGGCTCATAACGGAAAGTCCCCGGCATGCGACGGCAGGCACTATAGGCCCACCAAAAATTGAAGCGAAAGGAAATCCAGGGAGCGGCAGTGGTTAAAAGCCGTCAACGCCTGAATTCAGACGGTTCGATCAGATGCTGGTCTGAGGACTTCGCATCACGATATTCCGCTCTAAAAGCAACATCAAAACTCTCCCAATTGATCCGGCTTCCGGGGAAACCGACTCTCGACCTACCAGGATGCGTCTCGTCGTTACTGTACCTGGATTGCCAGGTTCGCGGCACGTGCGATGCATCGGACAAACCCAAGTTGGGTTGAACGAATAATGCTCTAAGCCATTCGGCTCGGCGCGAGTTATGCTATTTTTGCATGCGAACTAGGAAAGAGGGGCGGCATTTTGCCGGCCAATGAATCAGGCCACAACGCGCGGCTGCATCGGGTTGGGTGGGGTGGGCAGGTTCTCCTGTACGGACGCGCTCTGGCGATGGTCGATCGCCATATAGCCGCGCCCCAGTTGGTTTCGATGAAATCATCCACACCCAGCGCCTGCAGTTTCTTGCGGATCTTGCAGATGAATACATCAATAATTTTCGGGTTCGGCTCGTCCAGCCCACCATAGAGATGATCGAGAATGGCTTCCTTGCTCAGCACAACGCCTTTGCGTAGAGCGAGGATCTCAGCGATCTGATATTCCTTCTTGGTCAGCGTCACCGGCTTGCCGTTGGCGTAGATCTTCTTCGCGTTCATGTTGATCTCAACCTGGCCGATGCGCAGCGCGTTTTCCTGGAACCCGCGGGAACGGCGCACGAGATTCTGCACCTTGATGAAAACCTCCTCGTGCGACAGCGCGTCGACGATCAAATCATCCGCCCCTGTTTGTAGCACCCGCAGCCGAACGGCCTCGCTCATGCCGCGAGCGACCGCGATGACCGGCGCGCGCACGCGTGCCAGACGCAGCTTGCGAACCAGTTCCAGGTCACCCAGCCTGGTTTCCGACAAGCGCAGCAGAATGGCGTCGTAATCATAAAACTTGACCAGATCGAGAGCCTCCTCCGGATCGCTGGTCTCGTCGACGATGGCCATGCGCGAGCGGAGAAAGGCAGTAAAAAGATCTTTTTTATTCGATATCGTCTCAAAAGAGAGTATCTTCATGGCTGCCTCCGTTGTGTTCGCCGAACGAATACAACCAAGAGGGGTAATCGTCAATAATTTTATTTAATAATCCATCATAGCGTGCAAAAAGTAAGACGAAGTTTATAAAATTGTTAACGTCTGGTTGTGTTTCCCAGGCGTTATAGCGGTAATATGATTTATCAAAGGTTTGCGGACGGTCATTTCGGGCGATGCCTGTGCCAAAAAAACAGCCGCCTTGAGGCGGCCGTCATGAAATTGAGGATAAGCCTCAGCGAGATACATGTCTGTCCGATGCGCCAGCGTCAGGATCAAGGCTGGCGTGGCACGCCCGGAAAAAGCCGTAGCGTTCCAGCGGCGCCGCCATGTTTTCCGATATTTACAGGGGGTTGCCGCGGCGGTTGAGGATGTGGATCTGCGCGCTGGCAGTGGTCTGTTGCGGCTGGCATTGCGCCAATAAAGCCGCTGCCGTGTTCTGCCAGGCGGGCGGGATGAAGCCCGCTTCAATCTGCGCCTGGGCCTGGGCGACGAGTTCAGGGTGATCGATCCAGGAGCGGATGAGCGCTTCCGCCGCGCTGAGATCACCGGGGTCGAAATAGCCGCAGAAAGGGCCGCCGGCTTCCGGAATGGCCGAGCTGCCGGAGGCCAGGACCGGTTTGCCGTAACAGAGCGATTCCGTCACCGGCAGGCCCCACCCTTCATAGAAGGATGGGTAGAGGGTGAACAGGCAGTGCTGATAGAGCGCCGCGAGCTGCGTTTCACTGGGTTGATCGACGAACAGGATGCGGCCGTCCAGATAGGCGGAATTCTCCAGCTGCTGCATCAGATCCTTGGTCAACCAGCCTTCCTTGCCGGCAAACACCAGGAGAGGCACGCCATTGGCCGGTGGGGTGTGCAGCAATTGCCGCCAGACTCGCAGCATGCCGCCATGATTCTTGCGCGCCTCGATGGTGCCGACCATCAATATGTACGGGTCGGGCAGCGAGCGCGCCAGCCTCGTGCCGATGATCCTGCCGGCGCCGCCGGGCGGCAGGCGTGATTGTGGCGGAACCCGGCGATGGCGCCGCTCCAGGCTGGCTTGCAGATCCGTCAGCGTGTTCTGGGAGATCGCGAAAATGGCATCGGCGCGGGGCACCTGCTCGTCCAGCCAGAGGGAGAAATCCCGTACCATCGATTGGGTACACCATTCCGGAAACAGATCCGGGATCATGTCATGCGCGAACAGGCCAAGGCGCGCCCCTGCGGCGGTCAGGCTGTTGAGAAAGCCCGGTGCGTAGGGGCGCTCCCAGGAGGCGCCGAGGTGGATCAGCCAATCGCCAGCACCAAGGGTGATTGGTGGTGTGTCCGGGGCAGGCGAGGGCGTCGTCGTTGGGGGGGGCGGCGCCGGCGGGCTGAGTGTTGCAAAGCCCGCCCGCGCCAGGGCTTTAAGCGCGGCGGTACCGGCCAGGCCTGCCCGGTAGAGCTCGCCAAGCGGGAGCCGGTAGGCGGGCGGCAGGTGGCGCGCCGCTTGGTATAGGCGTCCGGGTTTCGGTGCTTTGGCGGTGGGCGAGGGTGGTGTCATTTCCGGGGCGGGTGGTTCCTGGTCCGCGGTGGCGCGGATACGTGCTTCCAAAGCCGCGAAATTCACCGCCAGCAGGCGGGTGCCGCGCTCATTGCGCCGGCAGAAGCCGATATCGAAGCTGCTGCCTTGGAGTTGGGCGGCGGCGGCGCAGGTTTCGAAGCTGAAGCGCTGGATCCCGGTGGGACGGCGCGCGCTTTGGAAGAAATTGATCAGGTCTTCGACATCGAACCAGATGGTCATTGTTCCGCCCCTCGGATTTAGTTTCACATTAGTATCGTTTTAGTAAATTATCTATCCCAGCTTGTCGTGCGTGCTGACCTATCCGGCCATTGCGCCGGCCATCGCGGCCCGGTAATTTGCCGGTCATGACGAAAAATCTGGCGCGTGGCTTGGTTGTGGCGTTTTGCTTGGGCGGTCTGGCGCAGGCAGCGGAGTTGCCGTCCCGCGCGGCGGGGCTGTGGCAGAGCACAACCAACGTGACCGGCCCGGGCGGCGCGCCGATGGCGAATGCCCAAGGCGTGGTGACGCTGACCTGCGTGGACCCGGCGACCGACCGGAAATTCCTGCTTTCCGGCCAGAGCCGTTGCAGCCAGCTCAGCATCACCGGCGCCGGCGCGGCCTACACGATTTCGGGCACCTGCGTGCAGCCGGCAGGGACCGTGAAGATCCATGAGACGCTGACCTATGACAGCAATAAATCCGTGCAGCTGAAGGCGGATTTCAGCACCAGCTCGGGTGAGATGTCGATGGTCTCCGATCTGCAATGGCAGGGCCCGTGTCCGGCCGGGATGGCGCCGGGGGATGAGGGCAGCATGCGCGACGGCGTCTTCGTCAAGGCGGGCAATATCAACGACCACGCGCCTTGAGCGGACAGGCCGGCCGGGGCTCGTTCAGCCGTCCGGATTTCGGGCGGCTCGGCATCATGGCGGTGCTGGGGTTTTCCTCCGGCCTGCCCTGGGCGCTCTCCGGGCCGACCCTGCGCTACTGGATGTCCGGCGAGCACGTGCCGCTGGGGATGATCGGGCTGACGGCGAATATCGGCCTCGCTTATCTGCTGAAATTCGTCTGGGCGCCGTTTTTCGATGAGGCGAAGCCGTTTTTCTTCGGGCGGCGGCGCGGCTGGCTGATCCCGGTGCAGATCGCGCTGGCGCTCGCCATCGCGGCGCTGGCGCTGAGCGATCCGGGGCAGGATATCTGGTTGACGCTGGGGCTGGGGGCGCTGGTGGCGTTTCTCTCCGCCAGCCAGGATATCATCATCGATGCCTGGCGGATCGAGGCGTTTGCGCCGAATTTGCAAGGGGCGGCCTTGGCCTGCGAGGTCTGGGGCTGGCGGGTGGCCTATCAGGTTTCGAATGCCGGGGTGATCGCGCTCTCCATCGGGCTGGGCTGGCATGGGGCGTTCGGGCTGATGGCGGTGCTGGCACTGCTGGGGCCGCTGGCGGTGCTGTTCGCACCGGAGCCGCAAGTGGCGCGCGAGGTGCATCCGGCCGGGCTGGCGTCGCGCTTCACCCAGGCGGTGCGCGAGCCATTGCAGGAGTTTCTCGGCCGGCGCGGGATTGCGGTGATCATCGGCTTCATCGTGCTGTTCCGGCTCGGCGGCGCGCTGGGCGGGACGATGCTGGCCCCTATTATACCGCTCTGGGGTTCGATCGCGCCCATATCGCGGTGGCGAACGGGCCGTTATCGCTGGTCTGCGGCATTGCCGGCACCGGGTTGGGTGGCTTGCTGGTGATGCGGATCGGCGTCGGGCGGGCGCTGCTGTTCACCGCCTTGCTGCAGGTGGCCGCGCTCTGCCTCTACCCGGTCTTGGGGCTGTATCCGCATTTGCCCTATATTCTGCTGATCATCTCGGCCGTGGAGGCGTTCACCGACGCGTTTTCGGATACCGCCTTCCTCTCTTATCTGTCTGGCCTGTGTCACCCGGAGCATACCGCCACACAATATGCGCTGCTCTCCTCGCTGGCGCCGCTGGCGCTGCATACCATCGCCGGCGCTTCCGGCTTCCTGGCGGCGCGCACCGGGCTGGTGAGCTTCTTCGTCATCTGCGCCTTCGCGGCGCTGCCTGGCATCGCGCTGCTGCTGGTGATTTTGCGCCTCTATCCGCCGAAGGAAACCCGGCTCAAAGCAGTCTGAGCCTGTCGCCGGGGCGGATCACGCCGCCCTTGGTTACTTCCGCGAAAATCCCCAGCTCGATATGGCCGAAATGGGTTCGTAGCTCCTTCACCGGGTTGGCGTCGCGCGCCGCGGTGTCCGGGTTGACCATGGTGGCGGCGCAGCGATCGATGCGCTCCTGCACCACTATCTCCACCTCGCCGATGGCCAAGGTGCGGCCGAGCCAGGTGAATTCCTCCCAGGGTTTGGGGCCCTCCAGATAGAGATTGGCGCGGAAGCGGCGGGCATCGCGCGGGGCGCCGACGGCCTCTTCCAATGCGGCCAGGGAGGCTTTGCCGATCAGGCTGATCACCTGGGTCTTGTGGTCACAGAAACTATGGCCGGGGAAGAAATGGAAGCGCGGCGCCTGGCCCTCGCTGCCATAGCGCGCCTCCTCGCCCAGGAAGGCGGTGAAATAGGCGGTGAGGGCGGCCTGGCCGTCCGGGGTGAGCGGCGAGGCAGTAAGGGGGCCGTCTGGTCCTTCGATATGCAGCATCTGGGTGGCGTCGTCGAAGCGCGTCCGCAGCAAGGCGGCTTTAGGGTTCTTGGCCAGGCACATGAAATTCATCTTGGAGATCCAGGCCGGGTTCGCCTCGTCCAGCACGGCGTCGCCCTGCTTCAGCGCGAAGGCCCGGTCCCAGGGGATGCAGCGTCCTGGCGAGAGCTGGGCGGCAGGCAACGTCTCCGGCGTCAGGCCCTTGACCGGGTAGCGATAGAGTGCCGCGATGTGCATTGAATGACCCCAAAAATCCACTTGAGACAGATCATGGCGTCGCCCATATTGGGTTGGCAAGGTCGCGTTGCCTATTGAGGGGCGGGGCCTGAACGTTGCCTGGGATGCAGGGACGATGAAGGAGCAAAAAGATGGATTTTGAGAAATTCACCGAGCGTGCGCGGGGCTTCGTACAAGCGGCGCAGACCATCGCGATGCGTGAATATAATCAGCAGATCACGCCGGAGCATCTGCTGAAGGCGTTTCTGGATGATGAGGAAGGCGCGGCCAGCGGTCTGATCCGCATTGCCGGGGGCGATCCGCAGGCGGCCAAGCAGGCGGTGGATGCCGCCGTGGCGAAATTGCCGAAAGTGCAGGGGGCCGGGGCTGGCCAGCCGAATGTGACGCCGGATCTGGTGCGCGTGCTCGATGCCGCCCAGCAGGCCGCGCAGAAGGCTGGCGACAGTTTCGTGGCGCAGGACCGGATGCTGGTGGCGCTGGCCGCGGGCGAGACTGCCGCCGCCCGGGCCTTGAAGACCGCCGGCGTTTCCGCCCAGGCGCTGGAGAAGGCGGTGGCCGATATGCGCAAGGGCCGCAAGGTGGACAGCGCCACGGCCGAGCAGCAATTCGACGCGCTGAAGAAATACGCCAAGGACGTGACGCAGTTGGCGCGCGAGCAGAAGCTCGACCCGGTGATCGGCCGCGACGAGGAGATCCGCCGCGCCATCCAGGTGCTGGCACGGCGCACCAAGAACAACCCGGTGCTGATCGGCGAGCCGGGCGTGGGCAAGACCGCCATCGTCGAGGGGCTGGCGCTGCGCATCGTCAATGGCGATGTGCCGGAGAGCTTGCGCAATAAGCGCGTGCTGGCGCTGGATCTCGGCGCGCTGGTGGCGGGGGCGAAATTTCGCGGCGAGTTCGAGGAGCGGCTGAAAGCCGTGCTGAAGGAGATCGAGTCCGCCGAAGGCGAGATCATCCTGTTCATCGATGAGATGCATACGCTGGTCGGCGCCGGCAAGTCCGATGGCGCGATGGATGCCTCCAACCTGCTCAAGCCTGAGTTGGCCCGCGGCGCGCTGCATTGCGTCGGCGCCACCACGCTCGATGAATATCGCAAATATGTGGAGAAGGACGCTGCCCTGGCGCGGCGCTTCCAGCCGGTGTTCGTAAGTGAGCCGAGTGTTGCCGACACCATCTCCATCCTGCGCGGTATCAAGGAGAAATATGAGCTGCATCACGGCGTGCGCATCGCGGATAACGCTTTGGTTGCCGCCGCGACACTCTCCAACCGCTACATCACCGACCGGTTCCTGCCGGACAAGGCGATCGATCTGGTGGATGAGGCGGCCTCGCGCCTGCGCATGCAGGTGGACAGCAAGCCCGAGGCGCTGGACGAGCTGGACCGCCGGCTGATCCAGCTGAAAATCGAGCGCGAGGCGCTGAAGAAGGAGACCGACACAGCCTCGCGCGAGCGGCTGGAGAAGCTGGAATTCGAGCTGGGCGAGCTGGAAGAGCGCTCCGCCGAGATGACCGCCAAATGGCAGGCCGAGAAGGCGCAGCTCACCGACGTGCAGAAGGTGAAGGAGCAGCTGGAGCAGGCCCGCAACGAGGTGGAGCTGGCGCAGCGCAAGGGCGATCTCGGCAAGGCCTCAGAGCTGCTCTATGGCCGCATTCCCGAGCTGGAGAAGCAGCTTGCCGCCCAGCAGGACGGGCAGATGGTGAATGACGCGGTGACGGAAGATTCCATAGCCGCCGTCGTCTCCCGCTGGACCGGCGTGCCGGTGGAGAAGATGCTGGAGGGCGAGCGCGCCAAGCTCTTGCGCATGGAGGATGATCTGCGCCACCGGGTGGTGGGGCAGGAGGCGGCTTTGGTCGCGGTCTCCAACGCCGTGCGCCGGGCGCGTGCCGGGCTGCAGGACCCGAACCGGCCGATCGGCTCCTTCCTGTTCCTGGGGCCCACCGGTGTCGGCAAGACCGAGCTGACCAAGGCGCTGGCGGAGTTCCTGTTCGACGATGAGCGGGCGATGGTGCGCATCGACATGAGCGAGTTCATGGAGAAGCATGCCGTCTCCCGGCTGATCGGCGCGCCGCCGGGCTATGTCGGCTATGATGAGGGCGGCGTGCTGACCGAGGCGGTGCGGCGGCGGCCTTATCAGGTCGTGTTGTTCGACGAGGTGGAGAAGGCGCATGAGGACGTGTTCAACGTGCTGCTGCAGGTGCTCGACGATGGCCGGCTGACCGACGGCCAGGGGCGCACGGTGGATTTCAAGAACACCATCATCGTGCTGACCTCCAATCTCGGCTCGGACATTCTGGCGGCGCAGACCGAGGGCGAGGATGTGCGCCTGGCCGAGGCCGGGGTGATGGCGCGGGTGCGCGAGCATTTCCGCCCGGAATTCCTCAACCGCCTGGATGAGATCGTGCTGTTCGGCCGGTTGCAGCGGGCGGATATGGGGGCGATTGTCTCGATCCAGCTGAAACGGCTGGAGGCGCTGCTGGCGGAGCGCAATATCCGGCTGGAGCTGGACCAGTCCGCGCGGGATTGGCTGGCCGAGGCGGGGTATGACCCGGTCTACGGTGCGCGACCGCTGAAGCGCGTGATCCAACGCAACCTGCAGAACCCGCTGGCCGGGCTGATCCTGGAAGGGGCGGTGAAGGATGGAGAGAGCGTGAAAGTGTCCGGCTCGCCGGATGGTTTAGTGATCGGCGGTCATCTCGCCGAAGCGGCTTAAGTGCTAGGCTCCCCGGAAGGTTATATTTCCGGGGAGTTTTTATGTCCGACACCGCGCTGCTCGTCATTGACGTTCAAAATATTTACGCCATGCCCGACTCGCCGCTCTGCGTGCCGGGCATCCAGGCGTCGCTGAGTCGGATCAACCAGCTGATCGAGGCATTCGGCGCGGCCGGCAAGCCGGTGATCTATGTACGCCATGTTCACCGCGCGGACGGGCGCGACGCTGGGCGGATGTTTGATTTCGGCGGTACAGCTGAGCCGGTAAGTTTCGTCGAAGATACACCCGAGGCCGATTATGTGGACGGGTTGAAGCAGTTGCCGGCGGCGCTGCATATCACCAAGCACCGCTATTCATGCTTCGAGGGCACCGCGCTGGAGGTAATTCTGCGCAGTCTGAACGCCGGCCGCGTGGCGATCTGTGGTTATATGACCAATTTCTGCTGTGAAACCACGGCCCGTGCCGCGCATGACAAGGATTACTTCGTGGATTTCATCGCCGATGCGACGGGGGCGCCGGACCTCGGGGCGGATTATCGCCAGGAGGCGATCATTCAGGCGGTGACCGCGACGCTGGGGGCGGGCTTTGCCCGGATTTTCACGACGCAGGACTATCTCCAAGCCATGCGTTGAACGCATAGCTATTTTTTTGAAAGATTTTCCGGGATTTATACCCCGGGTCGAGAGGGAGGTGAGGGAAAGCCTGGGATTTTCCCGGTTTTCTGGGCTGATGAATGTGCGTTGACAGTTGCGGTGTGTCGGCGTTAGAAGCCCCTCCACCGACGGGCGCTGCGGACTTGATCTGAGGCGCTTGGACGGGTAGATTGGATGGCCTTGCTACGAACCTTTTGGTTCGCAGGTTGAGATTTTCCTCTCTAGCTCTTTGACAATTGCATAGGCTGGGAAGGGATACGCTGGTGGCGTTTCTGGGGATTGGTTTACTGATCTCTGCTGGGTGATTTGGTTCATCTGGGTGATGATATGAGGGGCGGGATTAAGTTTCTGTTTTTGCCTCTGTCGTTATGGAAGCGTGGCTGGAGTATTTCTTTTGAAATTACGTACAGAAACGCTTCGAATATTCTTGGTCTTTGACTGAGAGACGACATGTTTGAGCAGGGCTTTTTTCATTTATATTTAGTGCCGGTTAGGCGCTGGGTAGGATGAACTTGAGAGTTTGATCCTGGCTCAGAGCGAACGCTGGCGGCATGCTTAACACATGCAAGTCGCGCGGTCAGCAATGGCAGCGGCGGACGGGTGAGTAACACGTAGGAATCTATCCCAGGGTGGGGGACAACAGCGGGAAACTGCTGCTAATACCGCATGATACCTGAGGGTCAAAGGCGCAAGTCGCCTTGGGAGGAGCCTGCGTCTGATTAGCTTGTTGGTGGGGTAAAGGCCTACCAAGGCGACGATCAGTAGCTGGTCTGAGAGGATGATCAGCCACATTGGGACTGAGACACGGCCCAAACTCCTACGGGAGGCAGCAGTGGGGAATATTGGACAATGGGCGCAAGCCTGATCCAGCAATGCCGCGTGTGTGAAGAAGGTCTTCGGATTGTAAAGCACTTTTGGCAGGGACGATGATGACGGTACCTGCAGAATAAGCCCCGGCTAACTTCGTGCCAGCAGCCGCGGTAATACGAAGGGGGCTAGCGTTGCTCGGAATGACTGGGCGTAAAGGGCGCGTAGGCGGCATGTACAGTCAGAAGTGAAATTCCTGGGCTCAACCTGGGGACTGCTTTTGATACGTGCAAGCTAGAGTGAGGAAGAGGGTTGTGGAATTTCCAGTGTAGAGGTGAAATTCGTAGATATTGGAAAGAACACCGGTGGCGAAGGCGGCAACCTGGTCCTTAACTGACGCTGAGGCGCGAAAGCGTGGGGAGCAAACAGGATTAGATACCCTGGTAGTCCACGCTGTAAACGATGTGTGCTGGATGTTGGGGAACTTAGTTTCTCAGTGTCGTAGCTAACGCGATAAGCACACCGCCTGGGGAGTACGGCCGCAAGGTTGAAACTCAAAGGAATTGACGGGGGCCCGCACAAGCGGTGGAGCATGTGGTTTAATTCGAAGCAACGCGCAGAACCTTACCAGGATTTGACATGGGGAGGACCGGTACAGAGATGTACTTTTCCCGCAAGGGACCTTCCGCACAGGTGCTGCATGGCTGTCGTCAGCTCGTGTCGTGAGATGTTGGGTTAAGTCCCGCAACGAGCGCAACCCTTGCCTTTAGTTGCCATCATTTAGTTGGGCACTCTAGAGGAACTGCCGGTGACAAGCCGGAGGAAGGTGGGGATGACGTCAAGTCCTCATGGCCCTTATGTCCTGGGCTACACACGTGCTACAATGGTGGTGACAGTGGGAAGCTAGGTAGTGATACCGTGCTGATCTCTAAAAGCCATCTCAGTTCAGATTGTACTCTGCAACTCGAGTACATGAAGGTGGAATCGCTAGTAATCGTGGATCAGCATGCCACGGTGAATACGTTCCCGGGCCTTGTACACACCGCCCGTCACACCATGGGATTTGGTTTGACCTTAAGTAGGTGCGCTAACCGCAAGGAGGTAGCCTACCACGGTCGGGTCAGAGACTGGGGTGAAGTCGTAACAAGGTAGCCGTAGGGGAACCTGCGGCTGGATCACCTCCTTTCAAGGATATGATCCTGAGCATTGGTTGGCTTTGGCTGACTGATTTGGGATTTTCCTGAAAAAAAGACCTGGATCGGATGATCTAGGCAACACATCCTGTCCGGATGTTGTCATGAAGCGCCATCAACGTATCCCTTTCCTGTAACAGCGGCGATGTCGGCCTTTGGGTCGATATCAACCGATGCGGACTTTAGATCTCGGGCTAGTAGCTCAGTTGGTTAGAGCACACGCTTGATAAGCGTGGGGTCGGAGGTTCAAGTCCTCCCTGGCCCACCATGATTGGTGGTGGTGTTCGTGAGGATGCCATGCCTGCCGATGACGAAGCAGCTTGCTGCGAAGTCTGAATCGGCCAGGCCAGTTTAACTTGCTGGGGATGTAGCTCAATTGGTAGAGCACCTGCTTTGCAAGCAGGGGGTCGTCGGTTCGATTCCGTCCATCTCCACCAGATTTTGGTTGGTTTTGGGTGTAGGGCCTTGAGTGGCCTTGCGCGGATGTCTGTTACAGGTAAGCACGAGTTTCGAGCTGATTTACCTTGTTCCTGAAAAGGTCAAGGCGAAGAGGCTTGGATGTTTGTTCCCAGCTGCAATGTCGGGAACGAATTTGTTCTTTGTCATGGTGAATAGGTTTTGGTGCATCTGGATGCGCGCATTGGTTTTTGGGGCTTTGGCCTTGAGGATCGGTCCGGGCTTCTTGTGTTGGGTTGTCTGACCCGTGGACGGTGAAAGCCGGAAGCGAGACACAAGATGGTTCGAGTGTTCAGTGCATGTGTGATCTCATCTGCCTAACAGTCAAACGCTGTTGGACGTTGGGTTTGCTCGATGAAGCGATTTTGGTTTTTGCCGTACCTAGCGGTGGAGCTGAAAGAGCGGAGGGTGAGCCGGAACGCCGATGGATGGTTCCTGTTTATGGTGGGTAGCGCGTTATTGTGTGTTCAATGCGATGACGTGTGGTGAGAACGAATTGAACGACAAAAGGGCATTCGGTGGATGCCTTGGCACCAGGAGGCGATGAAGGACGTGGCACGCTGCGTAAAGCTTTGGGGAACCGCGAGCAGGTTTTGATCCAAAGATATCCGAATGGGGAAACCCCTCCGCAAGGAGATCTCTATCTGAATACATAGGGTAGAGAGGCAAACCCGGGGAACTGAAACATCTCAGTACCTGGAGGAAAAGACATCAATTGAGATTCCGCTAGTAGTGGCGAGCGAACGCGGAGCAGGCCAGTGCCTCAAATGACGTTAGCAGAACGGTCTGGAAAGTCCGGCAATATGGGTGATAGCCCCGTATGCGAAGACAACATTTGAGGACTTGAGTAAGGCGGGGCACGTGAAACCCTGTCTGAACATGGGGGGACCATCCTCCAAGCCTAAATACTCCCTGGTGACCGATAGTGAACAAGTACCGTGAGGGAAAGGTGAAAAGCACCCCGACAAGGGGAGTGAAATAGACCTGAAACCGGATGCCTACAAGCAGTCGGAGCACCTTTTGGTGTGACGGCGTACCTTTTGTATAATGGGTCAGCGAGTTTCTGTTCGCGGCAAGCTTAAGTCGTTAGACGTAGGCGCAGCGAAAGCGAGTCTGAATAGGGCATTCAGTCGCGGGCAGAAGACCCGAAACCAAGTGATCTAGCCATGGCCAGGCTGAAGGTGGGGTAACACCCACTGGAGGGCCGAACCCACGCCTGTTGAAAAAGTCGGGGATGAGCTGTGGCTAGGGGTGAAAGGCCAATCAAACTTGGAGATAGCTGGTTCTCCGCGAAATCTATTGAGGTAGATCGTCGTATGTATGCCCTGGGGGTAGAGCACTGGATGGGCTAGGGGGTCCCAAAGACTTACCAAACCTAACCAAACTCCGAATACCCAGGAGACTTGTACGGCAGACAGACGGTGGGTGCTAAGGTCCATCGTCGAGAGGGAAACAGCCCAGACCACCAGCTAAGGTCCCCAAATTATGGCTAAGTGGGAAAGGATGTGGGAATTCCAAAACAACCAGGAGGTTGGCTTAGAAGCAGCCATCCTTTAAAGAAAGCGTAATAGCTCACTGGTCTAATAGAAATCCTGCGCCGAAAATGTAACGGGGCTCAAGCCATATACCGAAGCTGTGGGCGTGATTTATCACGCGGTAGCGGAGCGTTCTGTAGGCCTGCGAAGGGATACGGGTGACCGGTCCTGGAGGTATCAGAAGTGCGAATGCTGACATGAGTAGCGACAAACAGTGTGAGAAACACTGTCGCCGTAAGTCCAAGGGTTCCTGCGCAAGGTTAATCCGCGCAGGGTGAGCCGGCTCCTAAGGCGAGGGCGAAAGCCGTAGTCGATGGGAAACAGGTGAATATTCCTGTGCCTGCTAGAAGTGACGAATGCGAGATGTTGTCAGGTCTTATTGGATTGATCTGGCTTTTTAAGCATTCCAGGAAATAGCTCTAGCATATAGACCGTACCCTAAACCGACACAGGTGGACTGGTAGAGTATACCAAGGCGCTTGAGAGAACTATGCTGAAGGAACTAGGCAAATTACTCGCGTAACTTCGGGATAAGCGAGACCCAATTGTGGGCAACCATGATTGGGTGGCACAAAAGAGGGGGTAGCGACTGTTTAGTAAAAACACAGGGCTGTGCGAAGTCGAGAGACGACGTATACGGTCTGACGCCTGCCCGGTGCCGGAAGGTTAAGAGGAGGTGTGCAAGCACTGAATTGAAGCCCCGGTAAACGGCGGCCGTAACTATAACGGTCCTAAGGTAGCGAAATTCCTTGTCGGGTAAGTTCCGACCTGCACGAATGGCGTAACGACTTCCCCACTGTCTCCAGCGTAGGCTCAGCGAAATTGAATTCCCCGTGAAGATGCGGGGTACCCGCGGTCAGACGGAAAGACCCTATGAACCTTTACTGCAACTTTGCAGTGGTATTAGGAGAGTGCTGTGTAGGATAGGCGGGAGGCATTGAACCCGAGGCGCTAGCTTCGGTGGAGCCAACCTTGAAATACCGCCCTGAACTCTTCTGATATCTAACCGAATCCCGTTATCCGGGATCGGGACCCTGCATGGTGGGCAGTTTGACTGGGGCGGTCGCCTCCCAAAAAGTAACGGAGGCGCGCGATGGTGGGCTCAAGCCGGTCGGACATCGGCTGTTGAGTGCAATGGCATAAGCCCGCCTGACTGCGAGAGTGACAGCTCGAGCAGAGACGAAAGTCGGCCATAGTGATCCGGTGGTTCCGCATGGAAGGGCCATCGCTCAACGGATAAAAGGTACTCTAGGGATAACAGGCTGATCTCCCCCAAGAGTCCACATCGACGGGGAGGTTTGGCACCTCGATGTCGGCTCATCACATCCTGGGGCTGGAGCAGGTCCCAAGGGTTCGGCTGTTCGCCGATTAAAGTGGTACGTGAGCTGGGTTTAGAACGTCGTGAGACAGTTCGGTCCCTATCTGCCGTGGGTGTTGGAGGCTTGAGAGGATCTGTCCCTAGTACGAGAGGACCGGGATGGACGTACCTCTGGTGTACCGGTTGTCGCGCCAGCGGCATAGCCGGGTAGCTAAGTACGGAAAAGATAACCGCTGAAAGCATCTAAGCGGGAAACTTACCTCAAAACTAGGCCTCCCTGAGGGTCGTGGTAGACCACCACGTTAATAGGCCGGGTGTGGAAGCGCAGTAATGTGCGAAGCTAACCGGTACTAATCACCCGATAGAGTTCAACATCGTCTCACCAACCCCATAAGCAGCAATCATCCATCCGGACGATACGCTGATATGAAAAGCAAACGAGATCACACACACCAAAACCTCAACCAGACAGCATATATTGATAGGCTGGACGACCTGGTGGCTCTGGCGGGGAGCCTACACCCGATCCCATCCCGAACTCGGACGTGAAAATCCCCAGCGCCAATGGTACTGTGTCTTAAGGCACGGGAGAGTAGGTCGCCGCCAGGTCTTCCAGCCTATCAATACAAAAATAAAAAAACCGCCCAAGGGACACCAAGGGCGGTTTTTTACTCGGTGACGCGGGGTGGAGCAGCCCGGTAGCTCGTCAGGCTCATAACCTGAAGGTCCCTGGTTCAAATCCAGGTCCCGCAACCAGAAAATCCAACGAAAACAGAGTATTAAAGCCGCCGAAAGGCGGCTTTTTGCTGCCCAATGCACTAGGGCATCGTTAGGGTAATTTAACTCGAAATTCTGAACCTGATAGCCTATGGTCGAAACCGAGCCATTGATCCTCAACCAAAGCGCAATCCGCGCAAAGGGGGCGTCATGTCGACGGTCGATCTGCTGGGCGGGAAGGTCCAAATTTATCAGCGCGGCAACAGCCGGTTCTGGCAGGCCAGGGCCTCGGTGGGTGGTAAGCAGCGCCAGTTCTCCACCAAACAGGAATTCCAGGATCTGGCCGCCAAGGCTGCCGAAGGCTGGTACTTCAAGCTGCACGGCCAGAGCCAGGCTGGCGTGCTGAATGACCGCCCGACTTTCAAAAAAGCGGCCGATCAGTTCCTCAGGGAATACGGCGTTATCACAGAAGGTGAGCGGTCCCAGAAATGGACCGAGAGCCACGGCATTCGGTTGCGGGTGCATCTGGTGCCGTTCTTTGGTGCCTTGCCGCTCGACAAGGTCTCGCCCGGCAAGGTTCAGGAATACCGGGTGCACCGGATGACGACCTATGCCGCACCGAACCCGCAATCGAAGAGCCAGCACAGGCCGAAGGCCAAGCCGCCGGCGCGCAGCACCCTCCATGATGAGGTGGTAACCCTGCGCATGGTCCTGAAAACTGCCATCCGCCATGGCTGGCTGGAGCATTTGCCGGACCTGACCCCGCCCTATCGTACCAGGGTAAAATCACGCATCGGCCTTGGTTCAGCCCTGAGGAATACAAGCAGCTGTACGAAGCGGCGCGGGCCAATGCGAAAGCGCCAGAGCGGGCGCATTACAGATGGAATGCCGAACAGGTCTACGATTTTGTGCTGTTCATGGCCAATACCGGGCTGCGGCCGGATGAAGCGTTTAATCTGCAGCACCGGGATGTGACGATTGCGAATGATGAAGCGGGTAAGACGGATATTCTGGAAATTGAGGTGCGCGGTAAGCGTGGTGTGGGGCATTGCAAAAGCATGCCGGGCGCCGTGCGGGTGTATGAGCGGCTGCTGGCGCGGGCCAAGCCCGTGCAGGGTGAGTCACGCCGCGAGCGGCAGTTGCGGCGCAAAGCCGGTAGCGCAGCACCCGTGGTGCCGGAACTGGAATACCCGAAGCCGACGGACCTCGTGTTCCCGGGTAATCACATCAAGCTGTTCAATAATCTGCTGGAGCGCGCGGGGCTGAAGATTGACCGCGATGGTAAGGCCCGGACCGCGTATAGTTTGCGCCATACCTATATCTGCATGCGGCTGATGGAGGGTGCCGATATTTATCAGGTGGCGAAAAATTGCCGCACCAGCGTCGAGATGATCGAGAAGCATTATGCCATCCACCTGAAGAACACGCTCGATGCCGCTGCGATCAACGTCGTGCGCAAGAAGACCGCGAAGGGAAGGCCGAAAGCCACTGTCGGAAATAGTGCGCGTGATAGCGGTGTGGGTAGAGCCAAGGTGCTCGGTGAGGATGCCGATTAGAGGCGGTCGAACCGTCGCAAAAAATGCTGCATATGACTCCGCTTTTTGAAAGCCGGGCGCAGGCTTGGCTGAAAAGCGATCCGCTTGGCGGATCGCCCAAAAAGCGCACCCCTTGCGGGTGCGCAATCTGGGGCTTGGCCCCGCTTAAATATGGTCAGCTGTTCATCGATGTTCTCAAAACGCCTTTGCCACCAGCATCTCCTCAGCGCGGGTCGTGTAGCGCGGGGAATGGCGGGCCTGGCGGCTGGCCCAAGTCATCGTTGTGCCGGTTGCGGCAGTGCGTAACATGCCACGGCCGAAGCGGGCGTTTACAGCATCAATGGCCGCCATGGCGCGGGCGGATTTGGCAGCATCGCGCGTGGCGAACATTTGCACTTGCTGGCGGGCCGGGGTGAGGTTGGCCAGCATTACGCCTGCCTTGAAATAACGGTGGCCGGGTCGCCAGCAGACGCGCAGCAGGCGCATGGTCTCACTGAGCAGCGCCAGCGTGTCAGAGGTGGGCTCAATTTGCGCAGCACGGCTCGCACTATACCAGGCATCGCCATTATGCGGGTTGGTTACGAAGCCGTTGCGCCGTATGCTGCTGTTTGGCGTGAACGCCGCAGTCAACCTCGAGCACCGCATCAATCCAGGCAATATGCGGCCCAAGCTTCGGCGAAACCGGCCATTCCCGCCGACGGTAGCCCGGTGGTGCCGAATACTGCAGCATCTCGGAAATCGTGTTCCGCTGAACCCCAAACTGCCGCGCAACCTCGCGGTGGTTCAGGCCATCAACCATCACAGCACGCCGGACGGCACCATAAAGTTCCACTCTAAACATCCTTCCAGCCAATCAATGCCAGTAAGGGCATCAATCGGCCTAGCAGGACCGGTACACTTTTGCGCCGCCATAGCAGCCGCAAATCAGCCGGTTCAGTGGTACACTTTGCCGCCGCTATTTCTACTGCCGCAAAGGCCGCACAGATCAGCAAACATGTCAGCCCACACACGCTGCGGTACAGTTTTGCCACCCACCTGCTCGAAGATGGCGTCGACATCCGCGTCATCCAGGTGCTGCTTGGCCACACCAAGCTCGAGAACACCGCGCTCTACACCGAGGTAGCGGCACGAACGGTCCGGGCCGTTATCTCACCGTTCGATAAAGTCATAGCGCTGATGGAGTCGCCGGCGGCACCCGGCCCCTGAGCGGATCATGCGTACCTCACTCGATGTCGCCGCTCTCCTCCCGAAAAAGAAATGTCGAGTGAAACAGTGGAATTCGGCGCCGAGCCGTTCTCAAAACTGGCCATTTTTGCGGGGCGAGCAAGCTGGTAGTTCTTGTCGGAGGCGCCGCCGGTTCGAGCACTCTGTAAATCGAAGTGGCGCTTTATAAGGGTTATATGTCCTTTGAGGTATTACGCGCCGGATCCATATGAACGTCATCGTTTTCCATTTCGGTGAAGGAAGACGCTATCGATCATAAATCACGCGAGACGGTATCCGTTGTATTGTCGTGCCTCAATTGTTGATGTCTTTGCAACGAGGAAAAGGATATGCAGGCGATTACTGCGAATAGGCACTTAAAAATTGGCGGTCTGATCTTTCCAAATTTGGACCAATGTGACTTCACGGGCCCATTTGAAGCACTGTCGCGCATTCCAAACTCGACGTTCTACACATTGTGGAAGGACAAAAATATTGTTCGGGATATGCAGGGAATGCAGCTGGTGCCCGACACCTCCTTCGAAGATGCACCACAACTCGATGTGCTGCTCATTCCCGGGGGTATGGCCAGGAAGAAGCCGCCGCAGATGAGGAAGTTCTTACATTTATCCGCAAGCAATCTAGTCATGCCCTATATGTTTACTCGGTGTGTACCGGGGCTCTCATCTGCGGTGCTGCCGGCTTGTTGCATGGCAAAAAAGCAACGACACATTGGACAGCGATGGAAGTGCTGCCGTTGTATGGCGCTATTCCAAGCGCTGATCGCGTCGTGATCGACGGCAATTACGTGAGCGCCGGAGGCGTTACTTCAGGCATTGACGGCTCTCTTATCTTGGCCGCACTTCTTCGCGGAGATCAGGTTGCAAAAGAACTCCAGCTCTACATGGCCTACGACCCCCAACCACCGTTTGACTCAGGCTCTCCTACGAAGGCATCTGCTGATGTCTTGATTACCGTCAGTGCGCGAGCGCGGGAAATTACTGAACGACGCTTTGCTAGCGCCCGCAAGTACGCGGAGCGAGCATTAGGTCCTATGTAAAATCCGCAGCAGGGCCATGAGATCCATCCTCAACGTTCGAACGGAAGGTGAGCCTTGATGAAGATTCTTGTCACCGGCGGCACGGGGTTTCTCGGCAGCCGCCTGATTGCTAAGCTCGCGCAGGCCGGCCATGAGGTATTCGCCATGACGCGCTCAGTCGTATCGCACGACGCGCTGCGTGCATCGGGCGCGGTGCCAGTGGACGCCGATCTGGAAAGCACGACGCCTCTCTCGTTGCCGGTGGTTGACGCCGTCGTGCACGCGGCCGCCCTGTTTCGGTTTTCCGGCCCCCGTGAACCCTATTTTCGGACCAATGTGGACGGCACAGCCGCGTTGCTTGCGGCTGCTGAGAGGGCAGGTGCAACACGCTTCATCTTCATCAGCGCCGCCGGAATCATTATGGATGAAGCTGGGCGCCCTACGAATGGCACCGATGAAAGCGCGCCGACATTCCCGAACCATTTTTCCGCCTATCTCGCCAGCAAGGCGCAGGCCGAGGCGCTTGTTCTGGCCGCCAACAGACCCGATTTTTGCACGATCGCGCTTCGCCCTTCGGCGATATGGGGCCCCGGTGATCCATTCAGCCGCGAACTTCCCAGGGCGATAAAATCTGGGCAGTTCGCCTTCATCGACCGGGGCGAATACGCTTTTTCGACCTGCTACGTGGACAATGTGATTGAAGCCATCGAAATCGCACTCCAATCCGAAATGGGCGGGCGGGCCTTCTTCATCGCTGATCGGGAACAACAGACATTCCGCGCATTCATCGCGTCGCTAGCGGACGTGCAGGGCTTGTCGATCGATGAACTGCGCTCCATGCCCTATTGGCTCGCATCTGCCATTGGCCGGGTCATGGATGCGGTTTGGAGGCTCATGCGGCGAGAGGACGATCCGCCGATCTCTCGTTCAATGATGCGCATGATCGGTCGGGGATTCAGCATCGATGATACCGCCGCGCGCCGGGAGTTGGGCTACGTCGGGCGGATATCGCGTGCCGACGGCCTGCGTGGATATAAGGTTTAAGCCGATTCTAAGGATTTTGACGAATGCCGCCGGTGGTGCGGCCGCATTCGTCCAAGTCGTCCCGCTTCTTCATGATGTGCTGCGCCTTACGCTGATTGGTTTGGCTAACCTTGTGAGGAAGTTGCGCCGCACGCCTTGTAGTCGCAGCACTATGTCCTGATCGGCGTCTGCTTGACGCCGAGGAGCGCGCATTTTTCCCGGTTTACACCAAAGTCACAAAGAAAGCGGTGGCCAATAAAGCAAATTTCCCTTAGATTAAGACAATGCACCAAATCGGCCTTTTCGTTTGCCCTAACCACCAGACTCTCGATCTCGCGGGCCGTTGGCTGCATTTGAAAAGGCGAACGGCTTCGTTGAAGGCAACCCCTATCGCTTGGCGGTGATTTCCGAGTTTGGAGGCACTGTCGTTGGAAGCGCAGGCGTTCCCATTCAGACACAGCCTTTTCGTAGCATGACGTTCGATACGGTAATCTTCGTCGGCGGCGGCATCGGACCTTTTCAAGAACCTGGTGTCATCGCGGCGGCAAAGGACCTCGCTGCGCGAGCTGCCCGCGTGGCGAGTGTTTGCACAGGCGCGTTCTTGCTTGCCGAGGCCGGGCTTCTAGATGGCCGCCGCGCAACCACCCACTGGCGTCTCGCACCAGAACTCCAGCAGCGATATCCTCTGGTCAGAGTCGAGGCGGACCGCATCTTCATCTCCGACAACAACATCTGGACTTCGGCAGGGATCTCGGCGGGCATCGACTTAGCGCTGGCGCTGATCGAAATCGACTTCGGAACCGAAATTGCGCGCGAGGTTGCGCGTGAGCTTGTCGTGCCCTATCGCCGCTCCGGCGGCCAGTCGCAGTTTTCAGCCATGTCGCAGATGGAACCTGACTCGGACCGTATCCGCATGGCGCTCGCGTTCGCGTGCGTTCATCTGGTAGAGCCGCTGCCGATCGAGAGGTTGGCGGAAGCAGCTAGACTGAGTGTCCGTCAATTTGGGCGGGCTTTCCGGCGCGAGACCGGCGAGACGCCGGCCAAGGCAGTGGAACGTTTACGTGTCGAGGCGGCAAGCATCAGGTTACGAAGCGGGGCCGAGCCGATCGAGCAGATCGCGAAAGCCGTAGGCTTCACCGATCCGGAACGGATGCGCCGGGCGTTCGTCAAGTTGCACGGCCATCCGCCACAAGCAATTCGGCGCGCCAAGCGTCAAGAGAATGCCGTTTAGCTGATGGCGTATCCCCCTCGGCGGCCCCGAGGGGGATACGCGACCCGAATATTCTGGGCCGTGTGCCCGCCCCGTTCTAAAGAATCGGTTGCATCAGGCCGTACTCCGAGCCGGGCAGCATTTTGTAGACCGCGTCGCGAACTTTCGGTGGCGCATCAGACGGGTTCCCGGCATGGAATGGAGGTTGCGGGTCATACTGGACGAGCAGTTGCGCCTCTTGTGCAGCCTCGGCGCCCCGGAGTGCAGCCGCTATCGTTAAACCGAAATCGATGCCGGCGGTGACACCACCGCCGCTCATGAAGCGGCCGTCCGTTACGATGCGTGCAGGATCAGGGATTGCTCCGTATTTCTTGAGATCGTTCAGGAACGCCCAATGGCACGCGCTGCGCTTCCCTTTCAGCACGCCCGAGGCGGCCAGGATAATTGACCCCGTGCAGACCGACGTGACGTATTGCGCGGTCTCAGACAGCCGGCTGACGTGCGCAAGTATCTCTGGTTTCATCATCGCTGAGAGATTGAGACCGCCAGGAACGCAAATCACATCCACTTTGTCTACATCAGCGAGCTTCTCAGTCGGTCCAAAGACGACACCGTTCTCCAGCGTGACAAGACCACCAGCCGGGCTTGCGAACCGCACCTTCACGTTAGGCAGGAGCGTGAGAATTTCATGGGGCCCGGCAAAATCCAGAAGTGTTCCGTTGGGGTATATCGCGAACAGAAAGTCGATAGGCTTTCCAGCTTCACCGCTCGCGGATGCGTGCGCTCCTCCCGGAATAAGGCTGGCTGCGGCGAGCGCCACACCGCCCATAAGTATCGCCTGCCGCCGCGAACGGCCTTCCTCACTCAGTTTTTCCTTGGTTGATTCATCAAAAACTCTAGACATATCGGGTCTCCTATCCTGTCCCGCGAAGCGGGCTGGTTGCTGGGCACCTGGATGCTTAGCGTCTCGCCCATATTTCCTAAAGGACATATTTCCCTTATTTTACGCCATCAGAGGCTGGGTGCAGATAATGTCCTGTTTTAAGGGAAATACGTCCTTTGAGACAAGCTATAAATCACTAAATTAGAGCCGAATGATGGGCGCGCCTGCAGCCATCTATTGCACATTGTGTATGAGGAGTTCGGTATGCGACTTTCAGGAAAAACAGCACTTATCACTGGCGGCACGAGTGGCATCGGCCTTGCCACCGCAAAGCTCTTCTTAAAGGAGGGCGCCCGCGTTATCGTTACCGGCCGCAACGAATCTCGTTTCGATGATGTCAGAGCAGAACTTGGCGACGGGGTCCTCATCGTTGCGGCTGATGTTCGATCTATTGAGGCCATGCAAGCGGTCACTGCTCAAGCGCAGCAGGCATTTGGTGGACTCGACATTCTCTTTGCGAACGCCGGCTACGTCATCCCAACGCCGCTCCAATCGATTGACGGGCATCAGTATGAAACAATCATGGACGTAAGCGTCAGAGGGGCCGTGTTCACGATGCAGGCCGCGTTGCCTGTACTTCGGGAAGGCGCATCAGTTGTCTTAACAACTTCGTTTATCAATCAAACAGGCAAGCATGGACTGTCGCTGGTCGCCGCCGCTAAGGCCGCAGTCCGCTCGCTCGCGCGCAGTTGGTCCTTTGAACTGCTCGACCGTAAAATCCGCGTTAACGCGGTCGCCCCCGGGGGTATCGAAACGCCGCTGCTGGGCAAGCTCGGCTTGTCCGAAGCCGAGGTGGAGAATTTCAAAGTTCAGTTCGCCTCGACCGTGCCCCTCGGGCGAATGGGCCGAGCCGAGGAGGTCGCTGCCGCGGTCCTCTACCTCGCAAGCGATGAGTCCCGATACGTCCTCGGGACAGAGCTGGTGGTCGATGGCGGCTGCTCGCAGCTCTGAAACCAGAAGCCAGTTCCACGACAAACTCTAATCATTGGAATAGCTATGACAAAGACAAAGCCTATCTCGTACCTCCTGGGGGTCTTAATGGCCTTCGCTCTTCAATGTGTTTCAGCCTTTGCGGCCACCATACGTTCGCCAGACGAAGCTGCTGTGAAGGCTGTGACCGAACAGTTTGCCGCTGACCTTGCCAAGGGTGATCTCAAGGCAATCTCTCTTCTTTATACCGATGACGCCAAAGTCCTGCCGCCCAACGCAACAGCGATTTCCGGCCGGGCTGCAATCCTCGCTTATTTCGAGAAGAACCTGCGGCCGGATCTCGTGGCGCGCGCCAAGTTCGACCATTACGAGATCTATGGTGGTGACGACGCTGCGGCCAGCATCTCCGAACTGAAGATGTACAATGGCAAAGGCGACATCATTGAACGTGGCAGGCAGACCATCGTCTTGATCAAACAAGGCGGAGAATGGAAGATCCATCGCGACATGTGGTCTGATGATACTCCAGCCAAGGTTTGCAACTGACTACGAAGGCGGGTTGGCGGTGACGTCTTGTCCGATCGCTTTGAGTTGATCAACTGGGTGGAAAATATAACCGCTTGTTGGAGCCGAACTGCGGTGTTTCGTTCGCCTTTTGCATGAATAGCGGGGGAGTGACCTGTCTTCCTGGAAGCATCGTCGGAAAGCGTTCAAGAAGTAATCGGTCCCGCTGCGCAGTAGCCTTTCGATCCCCAAATCACTCCTCAGCCATGGTGGCCAAATGGAGGAAGTGATGGGACATTCAGAATTTAATACTGGCTTTAACAGTTTGCTGAAAAACTCCTGGCGGCCGGGATTATGATGTGATTCACTTTGGCTGGCAGGTTTTGTGAGGCGTGGGGTGCGGGGTTCTTTTCGAGATCAGGGCGGGATGTTTTCGTATGTTTCACCAGAAACACGGGTTCCGGCGACCCATCCGTTGCGAGCGATCCGTGCTTTGGTGCGGGATGTTCTGCATGAGATGAGCCGCAGCTTTGCCTGGCTGTATTCCAGGGAAGGCCGGCCCTCGGTGCCGCCTGAACAATTGCTGAGCGCGCTGCTGATCCAGGTGCTGTACGGGATTCGCTCGGAACGGCAGTTGATGGAGCAACTGGATTATAATCTCCTGTACCGCTGGTTTGTGGGCTTATCCCGGATGATCCGGTCTGGAACCCGACCACGTTTAGCAAGAACCGCGAGCGCCTGCAGAACGGCGATATATTCCAGAAATTCATGAGCCGGCTGCTGAACCACCCGCGGGTGACGCCGCTACTATCGGATGAGCATTTCTCGGTGGACGGCACGCTGATCGAGGCGTGGGCGTCGCAGAAGAGCTTCCGGCCGAAGGATGGCAGCGACGATGATGGTTCGGATTTCCACGGTCAGAAGCGTAAGAACGATACCCATGCCAGCACCACCGACCCGGAAAGCCGGCTGTACCGCAAGGCCGCTGGGCGGGAGGCAAAGCTTTCGTATATGGGGCACGCGCTGATGGACAACCGGCACGGCTTGGCGGTGGGTGGCCGAGTGACCCAGGCCACAGGCACGGCTGAGCGTGAAGCCTCGGAAGCGATGTTGAAAGCCAAAGCCAAGTCGGCCGCCGGGCGGATCACCGTAGGCGAAGACAAGGCTTACGATACCGCCGATCATGTCGCCAATCTGCGCGACGCCGGCGTGACACCGCATGTCACACAAAACAACGGTGAGACCAAAACCGGCAGGCACCGCCGCAGCGCGATTGACGGACGCACCACGCGCCATCCCGGTTATGCGATGTCGCAGACCCGCCGGGCGATGATCGAGTGCATATTCGGCTGGGGCAAGCAGCACGGCACGATGCGCAAGACCAAGCTGCGCGGCGTTGCGCGGGTCGCCGGCACCTTCATGCTCAACCTGATCGCCTATAATCTGGTACGCATTCCAAAAATGGTGGCAATATAAGGGACGAGTCTGTCCGCTGGACGAAAAAAGTCCAGAAACCGGCAAGAAACTTCAATCACTTGAACCAAAATCCAGGCCCCAAAGCTAAATCAGAAAAAATAAAACCAAGTTTCGGGGTTTTTCAGCAAACTGTTAAAGATCAACGTCCGTGGAATGCAGGCCGTAGGCCCGGCGCCAAACGCGCGTTGAAGCCGCAGCAGGTGCGGGCGATCCGGTTCTGGCTTGATCATCAACGGCGCGGGGCGACCGGGCGCTGCTTGATTTTTCCATCGACATCAAGCTGCGGGGCTGTGATGTGGTAAAAATCAAGATCGGTAAAATCGCAAGCGGTGGACGAGTTAATTCCGCTCAATCGTTGTCCAGCAGAAAACCGGACGTCCTGTGCAATTTAAGTTGCCCGAACCCGCCCACGCCAGCTTGCTCGCCTGGCTGATGCAACGGGGTGGAATGCTAGACGATTTCGTCTTTCCGAGCCATACGGACCAAGTTCTCAATCATCTACAAGAAGACCGGTAATCTGCGGGCCGTCCAGATATTGCTGGACTACACAAAAATCGAGAGTACCGTAAGATATCTCGGCGTCGATGTTGAAAATGCGTTGGCCCTCGCGGAGCATACAGAAGTGTGAGCAGGATGACTATCGAATGCTCCGGAATCTATGGCCGCTTTATGCGCTCAAGTAGCAGAAAGCGGCCAGGCCGTTTCCGGCCCAAACTAGCCGAAACCAGAATGTCTTGAAATAATTTTAATCTTCTGGAAGGAGGGCAGGCAGACAGCCACGGCGCCGATGCAGGCTTGAGAGTCAGAGCTTGGCTGGAGTTTTTCATGATGGGTTTGGGTTCGGGAGAGTGTCTTCCGGCGCCTGTCATGGAGAAGTGCCATGGATATCAATGCAACTGCCGCGGTTGCGGCTGTGGGGTCCGATGCTGGCCGGGCTGGGGCGGCGGGTTTTAAGGTGGATGTTAGCCGGGGTGAGCGGCTGGGGCGGGTGTCGTCGGAATGGTTTTCGCGGCCTGATGATGAGCGGTTTTTGTCGTTGCCCGAGTTGTATGAAGCCGTGCGCGCGCGGGCTGACCGGGCCGAGGCGCGTAACGTGGAGAGCCGGGCGATCCGGGTGGAAGCTCGGCGCGATGATGGTGAGCGCCTGGCGTTGATTGTGCCAGGGCAGGAACGGCCGGTGGCGCCGACGCATTGGAGTTTTGGCCAGCTTTGCGGGCTGGTGGGGGTACCGGCGGGTATCTGCGGGATCTGCCCGCCCCGCTGGCCGGGATCAATCTGCAGCACGGCCTGCTCAACCACCGGGCTGAACTGGTCAAAACCCTGGAGAGTGATGACGGGCGGGTGGAGCTGCGCGCCGTTACTGGGCCGGATTACGGGCGCATTTGGGACCATGAGCTGGTTTCGGCGGTGATGCGGATTGCCGGCAACGGCGCGGGGGATACCAATTGGAAGGTGCCCGGCGTGCTGGATTGGGCGACCATGACGCACAACCCGTATGTGGATGTGACGAAGGAGACCACCACACTCTACGCCAGTGACAGGGATGTGTTTTTGTTTCTCGTGGATGATACGCACCCGATCGAGGCCGGGCGCCTGCCGAACGGCGAGCCGGATCTGTTCTTTCGAGGCTTCTATTGCTGGAATTCCGAGGTGGGCTCGAAGACTTTGGGCATTGCCTCGTTTTATTTGCGGGCGGTGTGTGCCAACCGGAACATCTGGGGTGCGGAGGATTTCCAGGAGATCAGCATCCGGCATAGCAAATTCGCGACCCAGCGCTTTGCGCATGAGGCAGCACCAGCACTGCGGCGCTTTGCCAATTCCTCGCCTGCTCTGTTTGTCGCGGGCATTAAAGCGGCGCGGGAGCAGATTGTGGCGCGCCAGGATGATGAGCGCGAGAGTTTTTTGCGCAAGCGCGGTTTCAGCAAAGGCGAGACGGCGAAGATTATTTCCTCCGTGCTGGAGGAGGAAGGTCATCCGCCGGAGTCCGTGTTTGATTTCGTGCAGGGCATCACCGCGCTGGCGCGCTCGCGCCCGCACCAGGATTCCCGGTTGGATTTGGAGGGCAAAGCCAAGCTACTGCTGGAACGGGTAAGCTGATCGGCTGATCACCGGGGGCTGGTTTGCCGTTGATGTTTGTTATGCCGTGGGCCGTTATCGGTCCACGGCTTTTTTTGTGGCGCGGCAATCAGAGGGAGAGAGCGGCGGAAAAATCTGTGATGGGTTTGCAGGTCAGGAGAGTGGCTCCGGGCCGCCCGTCATGGAGTTTGTCTCATGAGTAAAACAACCAATAAAACTATCCAGAAAATCACGCTGAGCGCCTCGCGCGATATTCCGTTTGATAGACTGGTGCTGTCACAATCGAATGTACGGCGGGTGAAGGCAGGTGTCTCGATTGAGGAACTGGCGGCGGATATCGCCCGGCGCACGCTGCTGCAGAGCATCACGGTGCGGCCAGTGCTGGATGAAGCGGGTGCCGAGACCGGTATGTTCGAGATCCCCGCCGGCGGGCGGCGCTACCGGGCGCTGGAATTGCTGGTGCGGCAAAAGCGGTTGGCCAAGACCGCGCCCATCCCGTGTGTCGTGCGCACCGACGGCATCGCCGAGGAAGACAGCCTGGCAGAGAATGTGCAGCGGGCACCTTTGCATCCGCTGGATCAGTTCCGGGCGTTTCAGGCACTGCGCGAGAAGGGGCAGAGCGAGGAGGAGATTGCGGCGGTGTTTTTTGTCGCGGTCTCGGTGGTGAAGCAGCGGCTGCGCCTGGCCGCCGTTTCGCCCCGGCTGCTGGAGGTTTATGCCGAGGATGAGATGAACCTCGACCAGCTGATGGCTTTCTCGGTCAGCCCCGACCATCAGCGCCAGGAGCAGGTATGGGAGGCGCTGCAGCGCTCCTACAACAAAGAGCCCTACCAGATCCGCCGGATGCTGACAGAAGGGGCGGTGCGCGCCAGTGACAAGCGGGCGCAATATGCCGGTGAGGATTATATCGCAGCCGGTGGGGCGGTGATGCGCGATCTGTTTCAGCAGGATGATGGCGGCTGGCTGCAGGATGCTGGGCTGCTGGCGCGCGTGGTGGCGGAGAAGCTCGAGCGCGATGCCGATACGATCCGGGCCGAGGGCTGGAAATGGGTCGAGATGGCACCTGAATTTCCATACGGCCACAGCAATGGTTTGCGGCGCATTCCGGGCGCGCGCCGTCCGCTCACCGATGAGGAGATTGCCCAGGTTGAGGCGTTACGGGCCGAGGCTGAGCAACTCGAGGAAGAAGCCGCCGAGGCGGATGAGGTCTCCGATGATGCCGATGGCCGCCTCGCGGAAATCGAGGTGGAGATTGACGCGCTGACCCAACGCCCGCCGGTGTACGATCCTGCCGAGATGGCCATGGCGGGGGTATTTGTCAGCATCGACGGCACTGGCGTGCTGCGGGTGGAACGCGGCTATGTTCGACCTGAGGATGAGCCGGCGGTGGTTGAGGAAGCCGATGAGGCAGACTTGGCGGGTGAGGGCAGGGCACAGGGGCAGGACGGATACAATGATGCCGATGGCAGCGATCCCGGCCGCGCGGATTCCAGAGTCATCGCCGCCCATATTGGCGGCGGGCGGAGCCAGAAGCCGAGCCCGAGGAGGAAGATGGGCTGAAGCCGCTGCCCGACCGGCTGCTGACCGAGCTGACCGCCTATCGCACGCTGGCGCTGCGCGGGGCGCTGGGCCTTGAGCCCGGCATTGCTTACCTCGTCCTGCTGCACGCGCTGTGCCTGAAACTGTTCTACCGCTATGGGGCGGAATCCTGCCTGGAGATCGAGGCGAAGAGCGTGATGTTTGTCGCCCAGGCGCCGGGCCTGGCTGACACGCCCTTGGCGGCACGGGTTGATACGCGGCATGAGGCTTGGGCGGCGCAATTGCCCGAAGATTGTGCCGAGCTGTGGGATGCGCTGATCGGCTTCGACAGTGACAGCCGCGAGGCCTTGTTCGCGCATTGCGTGGCGCTGACGCTGAACGCCACGCATGATGCCTACAACCGCCGCCCCCGTGCGCTGGCGCATGCGGGACGGCTGGCGGAAATTCTGGCGCTTGATTTGGCCGCTGCGGGCTGGGCGCCGAATGTGGACAATTATCTCGGACGGGTGACCAAAGCGCGTATTCTGGAAGCGGTGCGAGAGGCCAAGGGCGAGCAGGCGGCACAACGGCTGGAAGGACTTAAGAAGGACGCCATGGCCGAGGCCGCCGCGCAGGCGCTGGCGGACTCCGGCTGGCTACCCGAGGCGTTGCGCACGAAAGGCGTGGAGACCATGACGATGCCGGCAGATTCTGCGGCGGTGCCCAAGCATGGTACCGCCGCCGCTGTTAGCGCGGATGTGACCGGCGAGGAGGTCGAGGCGGTCGATCTTCCATCCGCCGAAGACGTAGAACAGCTCGAGCCGCACGACATCGCGGCTGAGTGATTGCCACAACCCCGAGGCGGCCAAAAAGCCACCTCGGGTCTCTTCCCTCATCCAACCTCAATTCCAACCCGGCTCCGTGCCGGATTTTGCATTTCTGGAGACAGATCATGTCGGACAATCACAATTCAGCACCTGGTCAGCAACCGCTTGCCAGTCCCGATGCGTTTTTAGCCTCGTGGCAACAAAGAGAACGCGCGTATCGCGCGCGTGCGAGCGCCCTACTCGAGGGCAACAAGAAGGTGCTGTTCGCCATTCTGGTGGAGCATGGCATCACCGCCGTGATCGTGAATTTCGACGGCTATGGCGATAGCGGCCAGATCGAGGACATCACGGCCCAGGGCGGCGATGGTATCGTTGAACTGCCGGATGAGCGGCTCGAGATTTTCTGTGCAGCCTGGGATAGCCCGGACATCGAACGCCAGACCCATACGGTGCGCGAAGCCATCGAGGCGCTGTCCTATGATTTTCTGGCGCAGACGCATTGCGGCTGGGAGAACAATGACGGCGCCCATGGCGATTTTACCTTCGACGTGACGGCGAACAGCATCACGCTCGATTATAATGAGCGCTATACCGCTTCCGAAAATTATTCCCATGAATTTTGAGGAGGCGGCAATGGCACATCCTTACCATCACGCTTTATCCTCCACAAAAAAATGGGGCGGGACGGCGGAAGATTTTTTGGACCTGCATTCCTGGTTCGATGAATCGAGACTCATAACAGCAGACTTTCGGCATCGGGCGCTTCGCCATCACGCCGAGGGCATCTTCATGGCGGAGAGATTTTTTGGCCCCGTCATCACGATCTCGACAGGGCGCATCGTACCTGTGCGCCTGATCGGCGAACAGCATGTCCGGGAAGATCTCGGCTTCATACCGGGCTTCGCGGATTGGATCAAAGCGATCCACCCCGAACCCTGGATGGGCCGGGCCGTGGCGCTGCATAGACTGCACGATCCTTTTGCAATCGATGCCGCCTGAGCATCGCGTTTCAACAATCATATCTTTCAACCCAGAACCCGGCCCCGTGCCGGGTTTTGCAGTTCTGGAGGCCAACATGGCGGATTATTATTCACCGACTATGATACCGGAGATTATCCCGAACGCGGACATGACGAAGTTGGAGTTGTTGTTGCTCTCGCATATGTTCGATGCGGAGTTGGATGGCGACGGAACCTATTTCCATTCCTGGCAAGGTCCGTCGGATCTGATCTGGGTTGATCGCGCCGAACTCAAAACGGCGCCGGACGCGGCCCGTGGCAGTGACAGCCAGGTGTGGGGCTACGTGGAGGAGAAATTCAAAAACGCTACATCGGATGAGGACTCCGTTGAACTGGATATGAGCGGCGTGTCGTGGGAGGTCATTCTTCAGGACATCGTGCGGCGTTCCGCCAAGCTGCGTTATATCACCATGACGACGGCGTTTACTTGTTCAAAAATGCGCGCCGATGGGTTTGGCGGCATGGCGCTGTTCATCACCGCCAATGCCATCAAAGCCTGCTCGACCACGGAGTTTCTGTCGGATTGTCTTGCCGACATCGCCGGGCAGGCGGGCGGGTAGCCCGATGCTCGGGCCAATCCACGGAAAGCTGAGAACCACGACCAATGCGGATGGGCCGGACCCGGCAGCGGGACGGCCCATTTTGCATGGGCGATTACAGCAACATCGTTTTCACACCCAGTGCTGCGCTGGCCTCGCCGAGGCGGCGGTCGAGTGTGCAGAGCGTGGCGCCGTGATCCGCGCAGATGGCGAGATGCAGGGCGTCGCCCGCGCGTAAGCCCAGCGTGTATTGATCCGAGAAACGGGCGGCGGTGCGGAATTGCAGCCCGCTGATGAGCAGATGCAAAAAGCTTTCAGCCGCCAGTTGCGCGAACATGGCCAGGGCATCGGCACGGTGCGTTGGTTGCAACTGGCCGGTGCGCAGCTTGATCGATAAGGCCGAGGAGAATTCCGTTATCACCCAGTCACTGATGGCAAGCTCTCCGGCCTGCTGGGCTGCCAGCCAGGCCTGCATGCGCTCGGTCTCGGCTTCATTCGTCAGGGCGGCAACCAGGAGCGAAGTGTCGAGATAGAGGCTCAATAACGCGCCTCGTCGCGCATTTGCCGTACCGTCTCGCGCGCGGGTTCAGCCTGTTTTGGCATGGCGGCGGTCACGGCTTGCAGGGCACCGAGACAGACCGGCTTGCGCGGTGTGTTGGCGGAGACGATCTGCGCCACCGGCTTGCCACGGCGGGTGATTCCCACGGCCTCTCCGGCGGCGGCGCGTTCGACCAGCTCGCTTAGATGCGCCTTGGCGTCGGCGAGGCTGACATTGCCCATGGGGCGCTCCTGACCAATTAGATGGTCACTTATACCATAGACTTTGGCCGAATGGAAGATTTGCGAGGGAATGCCGCCCGCACACTTCCGATTCGGAAGATAGCGCGTGAGCCGGGCCGAGCGATAGGCTCCGCTGTTCGGCAGCTTGATGGGCTGGTGCCCCGGTTGGTGGAAACTCTTTGGTAATGGAGGAGAAAGCGATGCCCAAGCGTGATTTTTCCATGCCGGTAGCCGAGCTGGCGCAGATGCTGGCGCGCCGAGCCGAAGCGGTGTGCCGGCATTATCTGCCCGCCGGGCGGCGTGAGGGCCGTTATTGGCTGGTGGGGATGTTCATAATACGCCGGGCGGTCTTTGTTTGTCCGCCTCACGGGCGGCGGAACGGGCAAGGGGCGGCGGGGCGCTGGCAGGAATATGTTGCTTAGCGTGTTATGTTGCGGAATTCCGGACCATGCCTTTTGGCCTGACATGACCTCAGATCGCCGCAACATAATCTCCTGCGTCACAAGGATTTGAGGAAGGCCATGAGGTCTTTATCGTTTTTCCATGACCGGCCGAGTTGAGGCTGCCCCACCTCGCAGAGTGCCACAGCTTGGGCTTTGAGTGTTATGTCGATCTCTGCATAGATATTGGTGGTGCTGATCGAGACATGGCCGAGCCAGGCGCGGACGGTATTGATGTCGACGCCGGCAAGGACGAGGTGGCAGGCTGTCGTATGCCGGATCACATGCGGGGTTATCGTTCTACCAGCTAACGCCGGCACCCGGGCGGCACAACGTTCGATCAGCCGATAGACGCCAAAGCGCGTGAAAGGCGTTCCAAGCCTGCTCACGAAGACCGCATTTTCGGCCGCGCGGCCGAGCACTCGTTGGGCCAGCACGGCTTTTGTCTCCGGCCAAAGCGGGCACTGGCGTGTCTTGCCACCTTTTCCATGCAAGGTGACCAGATCATGCCCCCTGTTGCCGTGCTCAAGCTGTAGATCACGCACCTTCAATTGCGTGGCCTCGGAGACGCGCGCCCCGGTATTGTAAAGAAAGAGCAGCAGCGCATATTCGTCACGCCCCCTCGGCGTCTTCCGGTCAGGCACGGCGAGCATGGCCTCCATTTCTGGCCTAGCCAACCAGCCGACCGGCTGCTGCATGGATTTTTTGGATGCGATGGCCCGGATATGGCCGCACCATTCGATATGGGCTGGGTCCCGGCTGCCGATGAAACGGGCAAACGCCCTGATGGCGGCAAGGCGCTGGTTACGGGTCCGGGCGGAACATCCCCGGTCCTCCTCCAGATGTGCCAGGAACTGCAGCACATGCTGGGTTGAGAGATCGCGCACAGCCAGCCGGTCCACGGGCTTGCGCAATTTGCGGCTGATGAACGGTAGCAGCAAAGAGAATGTATCCCGATAGCTGGAGCGCGTGTTCCGCGCCAGGTTGCGCTCGGTGACGATATGTTCGGACAGGAAGCGCCGCAGCCATGGGCCGAGGGTTACGAGATCATGCATCCTGGCCTCCATGCGCATAGCATGCAAATCGCAATGATGCCTGCTGCAGCAGCTCCGGTGTCATCGTCAGGTAGATTTTGGTGCCTTCTAGATCGGCATGGCCGAGATAGGTGGACAGTACGGGCAGCAATCTCTGCACATCCGCGCCCTGTCGATACCATGCTGTGAGGCTGTGGACCGCGAAACTGTGCCGGAAATCATGCAGCCTGGGGAACAGCCGGCCACCCGCTCTGCCATGGACACCGGTGATGCGCCGTAAGGCATCGAATGCCGCCTGAACGGTGCTGCTTGCAAGCCGCGTTCCGTCCCGATTTGCGAGCAGGAAGGATTCCTCATCTGACGCTGCCACGCCAGGGCGGCGCAGAGACATATAATCCGCCAATATTGACGCCAGGTGTGGTCCGAGCGGAACCAGCCGGCTTTTATAAAACTTGGTGGCACGTATTGTCAGGACGGCTGCTGGCAGTTCGACATCCGCCAGCGTGAGACTCATCGCTTCGCCGGCGCGCAACCCGGCGCCATACAACAGCAGCAAAAGCATCCGGAATGTATCGGCATCCAGCTGCACTGCACCCGCGCGGCTGGCTTCTATGGTGTCGCGGTCGAACAGCCTCCGCAGTTCGTCACGCGCATAAATATGCGGCGGCGTCCGGGTTGGCGGCCTCGGCTCGTTGTCCGGCATTGGTGAGGCGCTTGCATGGCCGCGGCCGATCGCATGACGCCAAAATCCGGCCAGCGCGTGATATTTGTTCTCACGCAGCCGCGTCAGCTGCCCATTGCCAGTCAAAAAAGAAAGGATATGCGCCGTGGTGACAGCATCGCATGCGGCATCGCCGTCGGCATATCTCAGAAAGCGACGCAGGATGCTTGCGCTGCCGATGAACTTCGCACCATGCGCCTGCCGGAGGGCAATGTATTGTTCGATGGCTTCTCGCAGTGTCATGCCAACCCCTCCAAATCGAGAGCCGCCACCTCGCGTAGCGCAGCGAGGTTGACCTTGGCGTAAATTGCCGTGGAGGATGGATCCCGGTGCCCCAGAAAATCCCCGATTACCTTCATCGATATGCCCTGGTCTAGGAGATGCTGGGCTGCGGCGTGCCGCAGCGCATGGGGCCTCGCCGCCCGGCGATAATGCCAATATTTGCGAGGCGACTGGCGACGATCCCGCTCAGGGATTTTCTGTCGAGCGGCCGTATCGGCGCACATGATGTGAAGAAGAGGCTGCGCCCGAAGCCGGTTGGCCGGGCATTCCGCACGTAGCTCAGAATGGCCTGGCCGACGCTTTGCGTCAGCGGCCACAAATGGGTCCGGCCAGGCTTCGGGCAGCGCACACGGAGCCGCTCATTCTCCCAATCCAGATCGTCCAGTTGCAGGCCGGCGACTTCTCCCGCCCTCAGTCCGTAAGCGATAAACAGCATCAGAACCGCGCGGTCGCGTTTGTCGACCGGACGGTCGCCCTGGACCGAAGCCAGCAGACGCAAGACATCCTCGCGCGGCAAACCCTTCGGTATCGTCTCATCGGCCATGAACCCCGGTACCATGATGCCCGCGGCTAATCCCGACCGACACCAGCCGCGCGCTTCGGCAAATATAAAGAATGCCTTCAGACGCTGGGCGTAATCATGTATCGTCCGGCGGTTCCAACATCCGCGTTTGCGCTCCGCCATAATGGCGGCATCTACGTCCACCATCCGAAGGATGCTCAGCGTGATGCCGCGCTCCGCCAGCCAGATAAAGAAATGATCGGCGGCCCGGCGGTAGCTTTGAATTGTTGCCTCGGACAAACCGCGTTCTGCGCGCAGCCACCCTTCAAAAATGGTAGCTTCGGCATGGTGCGGGTGGCAGGAGGTCACGGGTTCATCGAGCCATCCCAGGAAACGGAGCCACTGTATCCCGAAGCTTACGAACCGCTCGTACACTTTGAGCGAGGCCGCCCGCTTACATCTACGTTCCTTCGGCCGTGCCCAGATTGCGGCTGCAGCCTCGACTTGCAGAACGGTCACCGTGCTGCCTTCCTGCAGATCCAACAGCCGGATCAGGCTCAGTTGAGCATTGGCAGCCCTGCGCAAGGTGCTCCGGCGAGCCCCGAGCCTTTGGAGACATCGCAGATAATGGGCTCGCTGCTCGGCGAGCGGCGCCGTCTGATATTTTTTGACGAATGCCGGAATGACAAAGAGTTCTTCAAACATGGTCGTGTCTCCTTGATGGTGGAGACGCAATCATGCCGATCTGGCGCCGTTGGGAAATTATGTTGACTGCCGGTTAGCCAGTTGGCGGGCCGGCTACCAATGACGGGCACTCCGCAACATAATACGCTAAGCAACATATTCCTGCTTATGTGCAGTTACACATAAGCAGGATGCCGCCGAGGGCACGCATGGCGATTTGCTGGACTTGATCCGGGAGCGTCGCGGCCTGACGGAATTCCGGGATGTGGCTGAGGAGGCAAGGCGGTTTTTGGGACTGGCTGGCGATGGTCATGCTGCGGGCGACAAACACCGTAGCTGCCACCTCCAGGGCCACGTGCCGAGTTTACGGGGTGCTTGTGCTGTTCCCGAGCCGCAGGCGGATGATAGCGCTGATCCCGCCTCTGATGCCACCAATGCCCAACGCGCCGCCAAGCGGTTGTTCGGCAACGCGCAGCCCCTCTCGGGCACGCTTGGGCAAACCTATCTGCACCGGCGCGGTATCACGGCGGCGGCACTGACCGGCATAGGCGCGTTGCGCTTCCATCCGCGCTGTTTCTACCGCGCGACACCCGATGCTCGGCCGGAACCCTGGCCGGCACTGATCGCGGCGGTCACCAATCTCGATGGCACCATCACTGGTATTCAGCGCACCTGGCTTGATCCTGACGGGTTTGAGCCCCTCGATCCTATCCAGTTGGGTAAGGCGCCACTGGTAACTCCACGCCGGGCGCTGGGGCTGCTGCTGGGCCATGCGGCGCGGTTTGGCGCCACCACCCCAGGGCTGGAAGGCGAACCGGTGAACGGCTTGCTTGTGGCGGGCGAGGGCATCGAAACCGTGCTGTCGTTGCGCTGTGTGCTGTCCGCCATCCCTATGGCGGCCGCACTCTCAGCCGTGCATCTTGCAGCCCTCATGCTCCCTGCTGGGCTGCGCCGGCTCTATATCGCCCGCGATGCTGATCCGGCCGGTGACCGCGCCGTGGCAGGTTTGACCCAACGCGCAATTGCCGCCGGGGTCGAGGCGATCACGCTCTCGCCCCGGCATGGCGATTTCAACGATGACCTCCGCGAACTTGGCCTCGCGGAATTGCGGGCAAACTTGCGGGTGCAACTGGCGCCGGAGGATGCTGTGCGCTTCGTGGCGACACCTTGAGATTTTACCTGGCGGATTGGCAGGTGATGGCCCGCCAACGCCGGGATCATCGCCGCCGCTGGGTACGGCATCCCCTTCCCGCCGGGTGGCCGCGCCAGCGGCCTTCCGAGAGGGCGCTCTGTGCCGTGGGCGGCGGCGGCCCGCAATGGCGGCGGGGCCGCTATTTTCCGCCGCCCAGGGGAATGATCGACAACACTGATTGTGATGAGCCAAACCCGGGGCTTTGCATCGCGAAGCAAAATAGCGGCCCCGCCGCCATCCTCCGCTTCGCTACGGCCTCAAGGCCCACCCCATTGCGCAGGCGCAATGGGGACCCCGGGTGGGTGCGGGCCGCCGCCGCCCACGGCCTGGATCGCCATGGAAGGCCGCGATGGGCGCGGGCTTCCGGCAAACAGGAGCATTCCATGACCCGCGATTATGACGATACCGGCTATGAGCCACCGCACGCATCCTCACCCACCGCGCATATTCTCAACGAGTTGCAACTTTATGGCTACCATCCTGGCCAGGAAGAGCCCGACCCGCGGCCCTTGCCAGAAGCGCCGCTGATTGCAGGCGCTGTCGCCGACATCTTTGATGCCTTTGTCGCTACCTTGAGTGACACCCGCCTGGAGCCTGACCTGGAGGAACTGCTCTGGGCCACGGTCAATTTGTTCCACCGCGCAGGTGGGCGGATCGAGCGGCAGCTCGACGATAACGAGCAGGCGCAGAAACGCAGCCAGAAGGAGCAGGACGGCTCGGAGATACGCTCCGTCGAACTTGAACGGCTGACGGCGGAGGGGCAGACATTGCTGGAGCGGCGTGATTGCCTGGAATTCTTCCGCGATCAGGCCGCCGAGCAGTTTGAACGCCATACACGCAACGCCTGGCGCCCACGCTCAGGCTCAATGGTCAACCACCGGGCGCTGACCGCGTCCCTCATCGATAGCCGGGATTTTATTGCCGCCAAGCGCCAGGCACAGATTGCTCCGTTGCTACCCTGCGGCCCCAAAATCGCCTTCACCGGCGGGATGGAATGCAATGACCACATCCTGATCTGGGACAAGCTCGACAAAGCACACGCCAAGCACCCGGATATGGTGCTGCTGCATGGCGGCAGCCCGAAGGGTGCCGAGCGCATTGCCGCCGCCTGGGCCGATGCGCGCAAGGTCACGCAGATTGCCTACCGCCCCGACTGGACAAGGCACGCCAAGGCCGCCCCGTTCCGGCGCAATGACGCGCTGCTGGATGCATTGCCGATTGGCGTGATGGCGTTTCCCGGCACCGGCATCCAGGAGAACCTCGCCGACAAGGCCAAGAAGCTCGGCATTCCGGTGTGGAGCTTTGGGAATGGGGGCGGATAGCCTCAACCTATCCCATTCCATCCATGGTTATCATGATGGTCATTGCCACGATCGTCACGGCGGTGACCATCGGGATGCGTCAGGCGAGCCTGGGTGGCATCAAGCTGGAGTGCAGCACCCGCCTTTACCGTCAGCTGCCTGGATGGGCGGGCAGGGCACCGTGCCGAAGGAGCAGAACACGCAGCAATCGCCATGGTTGGGGCGCAGCAGTACGCCACAGCCTTTGCATTCATAGAAATACTGGCAGGCATCGGTCGGCATTGTTTCGGTCGCCTGGAAGCCGCAATTCGGACAGGTGAGCGTTGATTCCAGAATCACAGATGTTTCACGCATAGAGATAGCCGATCGTCAGCAGGGCGAACCCGGCCAGCAGCGCGACCAGCGTCATGCCGCGCATGGCCGGTTTGGCGCACAGCCCGCCAGGGGCGCAGGCGTCAGCAACCGCCCGTCGGCGCCAAAACAGCGCGGCACCTCCCGCAAGGCAGATGGCCCCGGCTACGAGTAGTGAGCCCCTGTGCGGGCGGCCAGGGAGGCGATACCGAACAGCCAGGCGGAGCCGATTCCCATTGTCGCCAGCAGGAAAGGCAAACCGCAGCAGGAGGCGACCCCGAATGCCGCCGCAAAGCCGCTTAAAGTGAGCAAGGTGGCCCCTGTATCGCGAAGGGGCGGGCGGCAGTGGCCGGGCTTGGTTCGTTCAAATTTGGCGGCATGCGGGTGATCTCCTGATTGCGCCGATAAGGGCTACCCGCTCTCCTAACATCTGTAGTAACTACAGACTCAAGGGCTGATGGAGATTGCCGTGCGCCAAGTGATGCAAGATGCCATGCCGATCGGGGAATTCGCGCGGCGTACGGGCTGTGCGATCGAGACGATCCGCTTCTATGAGAAAATCGCCATCCTGCCGAAGCCGCGCCGGCGGGGCCGTTACCGGCTGTACGAGACCGCCGATATCGGCCGCCTTGTGTTCGTGCGGCGCGCGCGGGAGCTGGGGTTTACGCTGGAGGAGGTGCGGCAATTGCTGCGCCTGTCAGGTGCCGGGGCTGACGCATGCGCAGATGTGCGGGAGCTTGCCGCCGCGCATTTGAAAGATGTGCGGGCGCGGATTGCTGATTTGCGGGCCATGGAGCGCGTGCTGGCGGATGCGGTGAAGCGCTGCGATGCGGGAACCGATGCCGCCTGCCCGCTGATTGAGACGCTCACCGCGGCATGATGCTCGCCCGCGCGGCATCACCGGCGGGGTTTGTCGCGGTGTGTATCCGGTTTTTCGTATCGAATGAACGCAAAAGTCGTTGCCCTCGCGCGGCATTATCGTGGATTGGCAGGGTCGGGTGTGCATCTCGACTCATCGCTTGGCCAGAATGATCGCTCCACGGCAAAACGCATGACCATGTGCCGACCAATCCGCTTGTCCATTGATGCGAGGGCAGGGGCAGTGGTGACGCAGCCGGTTATACGCGGCATGATGGCGCAACTGCGTCTGCAAGACAGGTCTCGTGCATCCACCATGGATGATGCCGCTTTGATGAGAACCTCGAGTGTCGCCAAACATCTCCTGAATGCCTGTCCCAAGCCGCGCCACGCGGCCTCTCATTGGCTGATCTGACCGAAGGACGATCGCCTTCCTGCAATGGCGGCCTCCGGCTTTTTTCCCCGGCAGCGATGCTGCCTCCTCGCGGACGCTGCGCTCAAAAAAAGCCAGACCCCGCCATCCTTCGCTTTGCTACGGCCGAACACGGTGCAGGCCGATCGTGCCCCCGGTCAATAGATCGCCATCGAGGCTGCGATGGTCGCGGGCTCGAAACAGCACAGGAGATTTGACATGGCTACCATCGGAACCTTCAAGAAAGCCGGCAATGAAATCCACGGCGAGATTGTGACCTTGAGCGTACAGACGAAGAATGTCCGCATCGTGCCTGAAACCAACCGCAGCAACGACAACGCACCTAGCCATCGTATATTCTGCGGCAGGGCGGAGCTGGGTGCTGGATGGTCAAAACGTTCCGCCGAGGGACGCGATTATATCTCGGTCAAGCTGGATGACCCGAGCTTCAGCGCGCCGATCTACGCCAACCTCTTCGACGATGAAAGCGGCGATGGTTACACACTCATCTGGTCCCGTAGCCGTAAGCAAAACGGGGAGTAACAAACGTGATGAACCCCGCCCGGCGATGCCGGGCGGGGTTTGTTATGTAAATTGGTGGGAACTTTTGGGAAATGTCGATATCGGGAGGAAAAAATTTCGAAACAACAAACGCAGCTTTTTGAAAAAAGCTGCACCAAAAACTTTTGAATAATCAGAGAGGGTTGGCTATGTTGGAGCTGCCTTCTGACAGAGTTTACGAATATTCGCGCCCATTATCAGTCGTAAATGATTTATCTATTCGCGGCGATTCAAAAAATAGCTGCTTTCTTATTGACATCTGCGATTCGTCGGCTCCCATCAATGATTTCGATTATAGGCAGGATAGGCCGAAAGTAGACTGTCTCCTTTGGGATTAACAGCGCGGATAGACGAAACATGCGATTGTTCAGCGACACAAAATTGATGGATATTGGCTTCTGAGTGGCGCCTCAAATAAGCTGCATTTCACGAAGGAACCTGGATGGGGTTTTTGCCCAGCCGCTGACCCTACGAGAGTAAGTTAACGTCAGAGTTTCTTGCGAACGCGTAATTGCGACGAAACAGTTCCGGCGCTCTTCCTGCATATCGCGGCTGTCATCTCCCTTCTTGATTGCAGCCCAACTCGGCAACTGGTCCTCGACTAAGCCCATGACGTAGACGTGGTGGAATTCCATGCCCTTAGCGGAATGGATCGTATAGCAGGGGATACCATTCATCGGCGGCGGCGGCGACTTTGAGCGCAGGTCGAATTCCTGCAACAGCAGATGCAATGTCACTTCTGGGCGCCCGTATTGGGCGCACACATCTCCCACGAGGTCATGCCAGGTCGCCTTCTCTTCGTGGTATTCGTTAAATACGCCATCCGGGTCAGGTTTCGTGTCCGGTAACCCGTCTAGCCAAGCGAACGCATCCTTAAGGAACGCCCAGAAGTCCAGGCGATCAACGAGCTTGCTGATCAGGTCTTTGACGAGGATACGAGCATCAGAGGACAGCCCTTCCCGTGCCAGCACGACATCCGCCCAGCCGCGAAGATAATTTCCATCTCCCGCGCTGGCATGCGCGACGACATCGCTAGCGGCGATGTTGATACCTTCCAAAGAATAGAAACTCTTACAGACCCGGCTAAGCTGCTCGCGGCTGCTTGGGGCGTTCGCGAGCCGCAGAATGGCATGAAGCCATCGAAGCGATGCGCTTTCAAATTCTGTTTTCCGTATCGCAAGAAATCCTGGTAGGCCACTGGCTGTCAGAGCTTCGACAGCGAGATCGAGCAGCTTGCGCGTTCGCGCCAGTATCACACAACGCGAACGGGCCGGCGCCGGCCGGGCAGCAATATCGGAAGCAATCCACACAATTTCTTCATCCACCATATCGAATTGACGCACGCGTATCATGTCACCAGAAACCGTAGTCTTGTGAGCTACAAGTGCCATTTTCTCGGACGAACGACTGAAATTATGCGCAATTAGTTTGTTGGCCAATTCCACAACCGCCGGTGGGCAACGATAATTTTGCGGCAGCTGCAGCAGCTGCATGTCGAACTCGCAACGCAGTGCCCAAAGCCTCTCAGGGCTGGCGCCATTCCACTGGTAAATAATCTGGTCGTCGTCGGCGACAACAAACAAATTTTTTGTCGTCGGATTAACCAGCAGCTGCAATATCTTCGCCTGCGTCAGGTTAGTATCCTGAAATTCATCGACGCAGATATAGGCATAAACACGTTGAATCTGCCGTTGAACGCCGCTCCTTGAACGAAAGAGATTGAGCGCCTCTGCGATCAAGCCTGCGAAATCCAACGTGTTGTTAGCAATCATGAGCGATCGGTATTTCGCGTATATCGCAGCCAGCGTTTCAGGCTCATCCAGCGAGCCACGCGACAGTGCATCCGCCGCCATATCCGGTGCGATGTCATTCTCAATCAACCGATTCACGAGGGGCAGCAGTCTTTCGCCGGTGACGTTCAACCGCGATTGCGATAGGTCCACATCAGAAATCGCCTCATCTAGCAGGGAGTGGCGATCCGTATCCTGCGAAAGAAGCGTAAAATCCGGCCTTAGACCGAGGTGGTGACCGTGCTGGCGTAGAATGTCGGCTGCAAACGAATGAAAGGTAGTGAGCTGCGTGCGTTCGCTCGCATCGGGCACGAGAATCTCGATCCGTTCCCGCATCTCTGCGGCGGCCTTATTGGTGAACGTCAGGCCGAGGATTTTGAAATGTCTACCGGGAGAAGATTCGATCAACCGGGCAATACGGAAAGTCAGGACACGCGTTTTTCCGGACCCAGGGCCAGCAAGCACCAGAAGCGGACCCTCCTGCCACTGGACTGCGGCAAGCTGGTTTTCGTTGAGCGTGTGGAGATTGAGCGCCATCAGCCGTTGCTCCGCGCAAGGGTTTGAGTCTGGCCAATTATGTTGGACAAAAGAGTGGGAACGCCGGCTTTTCCCTGCTTCGCCATCTCATCGACCACAGCCAGCGCGTTTCGTGGCTTAGCATTCTTACTCTGCGCGTCGGTGACTTGTTTCCAATACAACGACGTTCCCTTGGTTGCTTTCACCTGTGACGATTTCTGCGAAGCAACACTGGCCTCATAGATCGACCCGAACCCTTCAATGCAGAGAAATACTTCCATGTCACCATGATCGAGAACCTTAATATGATCGGATGCAGGCCGGCCGTCGAGCTGGGACTTTGCCGACGTTTCATAGCTCAAGCCAGCTTGATCATTATCAGCCACCACAAACCATGCAATTCCGAGTTGATCAGCCAATTTAATAATTTTCTCAACCCCGACCTGAGAAAACTCGATGCACGAAATTCCCTCGGCGTCCAAGTCGCAGCCCAGGATTCGAGCGCATTCCGGCAGCAAAGTGCCTTCTGTCTCGCCTTCGACAAGCAGCCAGCAGCGGGAAAATAGTAAGCTTCCCGCGACAATCTGACTTGGTAATCGAGCTTGCGGAGCTCTTCCTTTGTGAAGACGCCTTCGCCGATCTGATGGACACGGATTTCACCGTTTCGGCGAGATAGCCGCCGAATCTTGGTGAGCGGTACTCCGGCAAGCAGATCGCCCGAGTGGGTCGTGATGATCTTTTGGCCCGATAGCGTCTGCAGCATCGTACCTACTGCTTTCGCGGCAGACGGGTGCAGATGAGCCTCCGGCTCTTCCAGCGCCAGTAATGGTTCGGCATGTTCACCGTATGACGATTCCAACCGGCTTTGCAGGAATGCGTCGAATAGGCAGATCACTGCAAGGCTTTGTGCGCCGTTGCCGTGACGGGTAATCGGAATGCGCGCGCCGGACTTTGAAGAAAGGCTAATTTGTGTCCTTGAGAGTATATCAAAGATTTTGGTCGGCAGGGCCTCGATCGTCACTGGCTCCCCGCCCCCAGGGGGATCAAATCAGCGGCTTTCTTTAGCAGTTTGCTGAAAAACCCCGAAACTTGGTTTTATTTTTTCTGATTTAGCTTTGGGGCCTGGATTTTGGTTCAAGTGATTGAAGTTTCTTGCCGGTTTCTGGACTTTTTTCGTCCAGCGGACAGACTCGTCCCTTATATTGCCACCATTTTTGGAATGCGTACCAGATTATAGGCGATCAGGTTGAGCATGAAGGTGCCGGCGACCCGCGCAACGCCGCGCAGCTTGGTCTTGCGCATCGTGCCGTGCTGCTTGCCCCAGCCGAATATGCACTCGATCATCGCCCGGCGGGTCTGCGACATCGCATAACCGGGATGGCGCGTGGTGCGTCCGTCAATCGCGCTGCGGCGGTGCCTGCCGGTTTTGGTCTCACCGTTGTTTTGTGTGACATGCGGTGTCACGCCGGCGTCGCGCAGATTGGCGACATGATCGGCGGTATCGTAAGCCTTGTCTTCGCCTACGGTGATCCGCCCGGCGGCCGACTTGGCTTTGGCTTTCAACATCGCTTCCGAGGCTTCACGCTCAGCCGTGCCTGTGGCCTGGGTCACTCGGCCACCCACCGCCAAGCCGTGCCGGTTGTCCATCAGCGCGTGCCCCATATACGAAAGCTTTGCCTCCCGCCCAGCGGCCTTGCGGTACAGCCGGCTTTCCGGGTCGGTGGTGCTGGCATGGGTATCGTTCTTACGCTTCTGACCGTGGAAATCCGAACCATCATCGTCGCTGCCATCCTTCGGCCGGAAGCTCTTCTGCGACGCCCACGCCTCGATCAGCGTGCCGTCCACCGAGAAATGCTCATCCGATAGTAGCGGCGTCACCCGCGGGTGGTTCAGCAGCCGGCTCATGAATTTCTGGAATATATCGCCGTTCTGCAGGCGCTCGCGGTTCTTGCTAAACGTGGTCGGGTTCCAGACCGGATCATCCGGGGATAAGCCCACAAACCAGCGGTACAGGAGATTATAATCCAGTTGCTCCATCAACTGCCGTTCCGAGCGAATCCCGTACAGCACCTGGATCAGCAGCGCGCTCAGCAATTGTTCAGGCGGCACCGAGGGCCGGCCTTCCCTGGAATACAGCCAGGCAAAGCTGCGGCTCATCTCATGCAGAACATCCCGCACCAAAGCACGGATCGCTCGCAACGGATGGGTCGCCGGAACCCGTGTTTCTGGTGAAACATACGAAAACATCCCGCCCTGATCTCGAAAAGAACCCCGCACCCCACGCCTCACAAAACCTGCCAGCCAAAGTGAATCACATCATAATCCCGGCCGCCAGGAGTTTTTCAGCAAACTGCTAAAAGCGAGACCATCGGGAAACGAGGTCCAAGCTTTATTGAACCAGCTTCGAGGCGCGCGCGGAATCGACGCCAGTCTTTTGAACAAGCAAGTCTGCTCAATGGTGAGCTGAGCACGAACGAAACCGAGACCGTACCGATTTCAACGACGACCATTCCTGCATGGAGGCCGCCTCAATGACGAAACCCACTGCTGATCAGGCAGAGGCCAGCCCCACCAAACGGTTCTTCGTGTCGATGCTCACGCGCGACATCAACCTCGCCGATGCGATCCTCGACCTTCTCGACAACTGCCTCGATGGTGCGCTCCGGCTCGCGGACGGCGGCAATGTCGATTACGCACAGCATTTCGTGAAGATCGAACTCGCTGCCGATCACTTCTCGATCGAAGACAATTGCGGCGGTATCCCGCGCGACGTCGCCAAGAACTACGCCTTCAAGATGGGCCGCGAGCCCGATGACGACCGTGACTCCGAGACCGAGACTATCGGCATGTATGGCGTCGGCATGAAGCGTGCCATCTTCAAGATGGGGCGCGAGGCGCTGGTGCGGACCCGCTACGGCGACGACACCTTCGAGGTGCCGATCACTTCGGCTTGGCTCGACGCCAAGGGATGGGAGCCTCTCCCCATCAACGAACCGACCGAGGCCGACGAAAAGCTCGCCGAACCCGGCACCGTGATCCGCGTGCATGAATTGTATGAGGGCGTTTCCCGGCACTTCGCCAACGAGTCGTTCGAGAACGAGGTCCGCACCGCCATCTCCGAACACTTCACCATGTTCCTCCAATGGGGTCTCAAGGTCGATCTCAACGGCAAACCCGTGGAGCCGGTGCTCGTCGAGGTGCTGGTGTCGGAGCGCGATGACGGCCCGGTGTTGATTTCCGCTGAGATCTGACCCTGGAAGGCCGGATTTTTCCACTGAGATTTGACCCATGTTTGACTGTTTCCCCGTCTGGAACTGGCGGGGGCGAACGGAGTGTTGGACATGGCATTTTTGAGCATTATCCGCCGGTGGCATAAGCGTGAGCATGTGCCGATCCGGGAGATTTCCCGGCGGCTTGGGGTGTCGCGGAACACGATCCGCAAATATCTTCGATCTGATCTGGTGGAACCGAGATTTCAGGTGCCGGATCGGCCGAGCAAGCTGGACCCGTACGCGGAGAAGCTGGCGGCATGGCTGCGACGTGAGGCGAGCCGGCCGCGCAAGCAGCGGCGGACGGTGAAGCAGCTGTACGGCGACCTTGTCAGCCTTGGCTATGACGGTTCCTACAACCGTGTATCGGCCTTTGCCCGGGCCTGGAAGGAGGAGTGCCAGCGTCTGCAGCAGACCGCCGGGCGTGGCACTTTCGTGCCGTTGGCGTTTGCGCCAGGCGAAGCGTTCCAGTTCGATTGGAGCGAGGATTTCGCGGTCATCGGGGGTGTCCGCCTGAAGCTGCAGGTGGCGCATACCAAGCTGTCATACAGCCGCGCCTTCATCATCCGAGCCTATCTGCTGCAGACACATGAGATGCTGTTTGACGCGCATACCCACGCCTTCCGGGCGCTTGGCGGTGTGCCGCGGCGCGGCATTTACGACAATATGAGCACTGCCGTGGACAAGGTCGGCCGCGGCAAGGAGCGCAGCGTCAATCTGCGTTTCCAGGCGATGACCAGCCATTATCTTTTTGAACCTGATTTCTGCAATCGTGCGGCAGGTTGGGAGAAGGGGCAGGTTGAGAAGAACGTCCAGGATGCCCGGCATCGGCTGTGGCAGTCCATGCCGCCCTTCGAGACCCTCGACGCCCTCAATGATTGGCTGGAGCAGCGCTGCCGGGAGCTGTGGGCGCAAACCGCGCATGGTGGCGAGCCGGGAACGATCGCCGATGTCTGGGCGAGCGAGGTCGAGAGCCTCATGCCGATGGGGCGGCCGTTCGATGGGTTCGTGGAACACACCAAGCGGGTCTCCTCGACCTGCCTGATCCATTTTGAGCGTAACCGCTACAGCGTACCGGCCTCTTTCGCCAACCGGCCGGTCAGCCTGCGGGTCTATCCCAACAGGCTGGTGGTGGCGGCGCAAGGGCAGATCATCTGCGAACATCCGCGCATCATCGACCGGACGCATAATGGCCCGGGGCGCACCATCTATGACTGGCGGCATTATCTGGCGGTGATCCAGCGCAAGCCGGGCGCCTTGCGTAACGGCGCGCCCTTCCTGGAATTGCCCGACGCCTTCAAACAGCTGCAACAGCCTCTTCTGCGCCGCCCCGGCGGTGACCGGGAGATGGTGGAGATCCTGGCCCTGGTGCTGCACCATGACGAGCAGGCGGTGCTGGCGGCGGTGGAACTGGCTCTGGAGGATGGCGTGCCGGCCAAGACGCATATCCTCAACCGGCTCCACCGGCTGATCGACGGCACACCCGCCACCCCGCCAGCGGTAACCGCGCCGCAGGCGCTGAGCTTGGCCAATGAGCCCAGGGCCGATGTCGAACGCTACGACAGCTTGCGCCAAACCAAGGAGACCCGCCATGCGTCATGATCCCGCCGCCGGCGCGCTTGTCATCATGCTGCGCAGCCTGAAGATGCACGGCATGGCACAAGCGGTCGACGAACTGGCGCAGCAGGGCGCGCCAGCCTTCGAGGCCGCCATCCCGGTGCTCTCTCAACTGCTGAAGGCCGAGACCGCCGAGCGCGAGGTCCGCTCCATGGCTTACCAGATCAAGGCGGCGCGCTTCCCGGCCTACCGCGACCTCGCCGGCTTCGACTTCGCCAGCAGCGAGGTCAATGAGGCCCTGGTCAGGCAGTTGCATCGCTGCGACTTCATCGAGCCCGCGGACAATGTTGTGCTCGTCGGCGGGCCGGGCACCGGCAAGACCCACATCGCCACCGCACTCGGCGTGCAGGCCGTCGAGCATCACAAAAAGCGTGTCCGCTTCTTCTCAACCGTCGAACTGGTCAACGCCCTGGAACAGGAAAAAGCCCAGGGGCGGAGCGGCCAGATCGCCGGCCGCCTGATCCATGCCGATCTCGTTATCCTCGATGAGCTCGGCTATCTGCCCTTCAGCGCCTCGGGCGGGGCCTTGCTGTTCCACCTGCTCAGCAGGCTCTACGAGCGTACCAGCGTCGTTATCACCACTAATCTGAGCTTCAGCGAATGGTCCGCCGTCTTCGGCGACGCCAAGATGACCACCGCCCTCCTCGATCGCCTCACCCACCACTGCCACATCCTCGAGACCGGCAATGACAGCTTCAGGTTCAAGCACAGCTCGGTGCAGAAAAACCAAAAACGAAAGGAGAAAAATCAGGCCTTGACCCCATCTTGAAACCCAAACCATAACCAAGAGGCGGGTCAATTCTCGGTGGAATTCCAGGGTCAGATCTCAGCGGAAATCAACAGACATTATCAGATATAGAGATCCAGGGTTGATTATCCTGCTTATTTTATCCACCCAAGGGAACTCCAGTCTGCAAGTTATTCTTGCTTCCTTACGGACCACAACACCTCCGCTCAGACGCTTTACCCGCCTTCCGCCTTTTCCGATGTGTTCGCCGTTGCACCACTGGCCTGCTCCGGCGCAGACAAGAGAAATTGCTCCGGCTTATGCGTGTCATGCATCGAAGCTAACCCTGTACGCGCCCATCGCTCGTAATCTATTGCCGCATGCCAGGCATCACTAGGTGCCGACACGGCTTCCAAAAGCGCTGTAACAACCGCAAGCGCTGTTGCGACCTTCTTCAATCGTCCGGCCTTTAGCGCGCCTTGGGCCACAACTTTTGTCGCCGTTGCTGTTACAATCATCTGTCGAGATAGACCTTCATGGCCAAAAAACTCAAAATATTTCAGAATGAACTCGACTCTTTGGTATCCTTCCAATAATGCCTGCTTTTCCCAGACTTTTAGATCACCACTCTCTGCAATCTCAGTCAGGGCCTCCCGGACAGACAATATCGCGGTTTCGCGTTCCTCATCTGATAGTCTCTTGAGCGGGATATAATTTCGCATAGCGAAACTGAACATGCGAAATGCAGTTGCATCCTCTGCTTTTATCGAATTGGCCAAGGCATCCTTCCATGCAGAACCAAGCTTTGGCAGACTTAAAACGTCAGAAAGCCGGTGAATTGCTGCCGTCACAAGGTCTTTTATGTCCTTCGTAATTTCCGGCCCCGTAAATTCGTTTACATGAATCGCTAGTTTTGCCAACCTGTTCCTGACTATCGCCAGAAGCTCCATAATTTCCGCCGACTCTGGTCGCAAATTGGTGCCGTTGGCCAAGGCCATCCAGACCGGCGGAGGGGAGTTGGGGTTATGATTCGGTGGCGCAAAGTTCCGAAGATGGTCGATCAGTTCAGCAATCTCCATAGCGGGATCTGTTATTGTGACGGACATATTTACCTTGTTCTAGTTTAAGATTAGCTGGGACTTTAGTGACGGACAGTATTTCTCTGAGCTTAGTCCCACTATTCCGAGGTCGGAAGGTAGGGGGCTCAATCATGGCAGAGTCCCGGACCGGGCTCTAGCGAACGTAGTGCGGGCAATGCCCGCCATCAGCGTGTTAACGTTTTTTTTGTAAAACAAACTCTGGAATGGACGGCGGGCGTTGTCCGCCCTTTCATCGCGTGTCCACTTTCGGTCACGCCGAAAATTGGCCGGAACAGCGACAATGGGCGCGTTCTTTCCGGCTAATATTTTAGACAACCTGAGCCGGCAGCGGACAGAGCTCTTTCAGCTAAAATATATGATAACAGCCATTGTCTTCCTAAGGTGTCGGAATGTCGAAGGCCAACACCGCCAGGTGAAGTTCACGCGACTCGTCGCCGTTCTGACGGAAAATATATCGGAACGATGTCTCCTCTGAAGGCGGTAGGGCACGCTTGAAGTTTTGGTGTTTCTCGGTGATCTCGCGGATTGTAGATAGGACCTCGGAAAAATTTTTGTTTCTATTAAAGATGATGACAGCAGCTTTGGTATCACGCCAAGTTAAGTAAGATAGCAGTTGGTCGATGGTCTCCATATAGCCTTTCTGGCCGTGCCAGAACTTGCATTCACCGATAAAGACGTTTTTCTCTCCAGACCGGATCAATATATCGGTCTTACCAGCCGCATTAAAGGTCTCTCCGGTTGCTGACTCATAATGGCCATTCAGATGCACCAGGATGTTGTCGCGAAGCGCTTCTTCGCCCAGCTTGGAGAAGGTTGAGGGATTGCGCTCGAATACAACGGCCACCTTCCCAATGATGTTAAGTATATGATCAAATTCAGCTGCATCAAGAGCAGGTTCGGGCTTAAACGTTTGCTTTGGTAACGGGGTGGAGCGAGGCTTATCTTTCGGCGGACTTCGGGAGCCGCATAAGTTAGCGCGTCGTCCGCACGACGCTTCATCGGCAAACCAATGCTTGCCACGACATTATTCTGAGCCATGAGTCGCTGTTTTCTATCCACTAAAGCCTGCCGCGCAAAAGAGGGCAGTCTCTGATTCCAGGCATCGAAATCTCGGCGTAACCATCCTAGCAGTTTGCTGAAAAACTCCTGGCGGCCGGGATTATGATGTGATTCACTTTGGCTGGCAGGTTTTGTGAGGCGTGGGGTGCGGGGTTCTTTTCGAGATCAGGGCGGGATGTTTTCGTATGTTTCACCAGAAACACGGGTTCCGGCGACCCATCCGTTGCGAGCGATCCGTGCTTTGGTGCGGGATGTTCTGCATGAGATGAGCCGCAGCTTTGCCTGGCTGTATTCCAGGGAAGGCCGGCCCTCGGTGCCGCCTGAACAATTGCTGAGCGCGCTGCTGATCCAGGTGCTGTACGGGATTCGCTCGGAACGGCAGTTGATGGAGCAACTGGATTATAATCTCCTGTACCGCTGGTTTGTGGGCTTATCCCCGGATGATCCGGTCTGGAACCCGACCACGTTTAGCAAGAACCGCGAGCGCCTGCAGAACGGCGATATATTCCAGAAATTCATGAGCCGGCTGCTGAACCACCCGCGGGTGACGCCGCTACTATCGGATGAGCATTTCTCGGTGGACGGCACGCTGATCGAGGCGTGGGCGTCGCAGAAGAGCTTCCGGCCGAAGGATGGCAGCGACGATGATGGTTCGGATTTCCACGGTCAGAAGCGTAAGAACGATACCCATGCCAGCACCACCGACCCGGAAAGCCGGCTGTACCGCAAGGCCGCTGGGCGGGAGGCAAAGCTTTCGTATATGGGGCACGCGCTGATGGACAACCGGCACGGCTTGGCGGTGGGTGGCCGAGTGACCCAGGCCACAGGCACGGCTGAGCGTGAAGCCTCGGAAGCGATGTTGAAAGCCAAAGCCAAGTCGGCCGCCGGGCGGATCACCGTAGGCGAAGACAAGGCTTACGATACCGCCGATCATGTCGCCAATCTGCGCGACGCCGGCGTGACACCGCATGTCACACAAAACAACGGTGAGACCAAAACCGGCAGGCACCGCCGCAGCGCGATTGACGGACGCACCACGCGCCATCCCGGTTATGCGATGTCGCAGACCCGCCGGGCGATGATCGAGTGCATATTCGGCTGGGGCAAGCAGCACGGCACGATGCGCAAGACCAAGCTGCGCGGCGTTGCGCGGGTCGCCGGCACCTTCATGCTCAACCTGATCGCCTATAATCTGGTACGCATTCCAAAAATGGTGGCAATATAAGGGACGAGTCTGTCCGCTGGACGAAAAAAGTCCAGAAACCGGCAAGAAACTTCAATCACTTGAACCAAAATCCAGGCCCCAAAGCTAAATCAGAAAAAATAAAACCAAGTTTCGGGGTTTTTCAGCAAACTGCTAGATGCTCGTCTATGGCAGTGATGAGCCGGTTTATCTCAGTCTTGATGCGTTCACCGTTAAGATCCACGTCTGCAAAATGGACGTAAACGTTACCATTCCTCACGGAAATTCGAGGCGGACTCATTGTAAACGTCGATGCTCGAACGTGAAAGAGATCAGGATCGCCGGAATGTGGGACAGCGATCACCACTTCATGACCGGGACTTGCTGCTTACCTCGCCCGCCAGGGTAGCCATAGTCAAAACGGTGACTGACGTCGATCTGAGTTTCGCCCTGTCGCTCGATATAAGCGTCATCGGCGTTCAACGCAGGAACATGAAGCGTATATTTTTCGATCAAGTAGGCGAGCAAGTCATCTTCTGGAGTGGCAAGCACCTGGTTAGCCGGAAATTTCTTGACTTCCTGTCGAACGAGGTCTTCATAGCCGTGGATCATAGCGAAGCTATCGCCTTGATCTCCCATTAAGAAAATGTCGCTACTCCCTTGCATCCTCATAATAAAACTCTCCCTGAGACGCGTGCGTTGCCCATAAATCGTCGGCTACACTGTTTACGTGAATAGACCAAAATAAGGCGCAAGCGGAAGGTCTACTGCTTGCCGCTATAAGACGTTCGCTCGTAACCGTTCCGCGTCGCTTACTTAGCCGGGCGACGCGAATGGCTGCATTCGAGAAGACGTTTGGTCTCAGGGAACGACGATAATGGGCGCGTTCTTTCCGTCGAATATTTTGGACGATTGGGGTCGAGAACTGCCCGGCGGCTTTGAAGTAACCAGGCTTCACTAGCGGACATTCGTTCGTAACCGATGTGAGCCCCCACGGGCTATGCTGTGATCTACCGTGAGGCTTCGGCGACGCGCTGTGGCATCCAGAATTCTCTGATTGCGGGGATAACGAGCGGGATGTCGTGGTAGGCGGTTTTGAGGTAGTCTTTTGTATTGATGCCGTTTGGCGGTGGGTTGATTGGCGCGCCGATCTGGTCGGCACAATAGAGCATGATCGGTAACATGAGGCCGCATTCGATACCGCGTGCCTCGCGCAGCGGCGCCCAGGCGCTCCATCGCAGCTTCATGGCATGGGCAAATCCCAGGCACCATGGTCCGGCGAATACGACGCCGGCGTCGGTGCGTTGGAAGATTGGTGCGTATGTTTGTGGCGCGGTCGAGAGGGTTTCGCTGATGGCGTTATGCCTGGCGACGATCGCCATAATGGCCTTGAGTGTTTTGCTATGCGCGGTGGCGATATTGCCCTTGGGTCCAAGCAGATCAAAGAACCATTCATCTGGGGAGATCGAGGAGGGACCAACGACAATGGCGGCGAGATAGCCGTCGAGCATCGAGACGCCATCGATGACGCGGTTCTGTTTCTCCAGCCAGGCGTCGAGCATTTCCATATCCATCGCACTGTCAGCCTGCGCGGTTCGGGTGCCAGCCTGCCTCATGCCGCAATGGCCTTTTGGGTCTGCGCCGCCTTCCAGTTCCACGGCAATAATTCGCCCAACGCATTTGCCTTCGTCGTGCCCGAGACCATCCGCTCCAGCACATCGGTGAGATAGGTCTGCGGATCGAGATCGTGCAATTTTGCCGTGTTGATGAGAGAGGCCAATATCGCCCAGCTCTCACCGCCGCCGGCGCTGCCGGCGAAGAGAGAATTTTTTCTGCCCAAGGCAATGGGCCTGATGCTGCGCTCAACGATGTTGCTGTCCACCTCCACCCGGCCATCGTTCAGGAACACGCACAGCCCGGCCCAATGACCCAGCGTGTAGCGGATCGCCTTGGCCAGCGTGGATTTGGCCGAAGTTTCCGCCAGCCTGTCGAGCAGCCAAGGCTTGAACGTCTCGAACAGCGGCAGGGTTTCCGCCTGGCGCACGGCCACGCGTGCTTCGGGGCTGGTGCCGCGGATACGCTTCTCGATGCGGTAGATTTCAGCAATGCGCAGCAACGCTTCGGCGGCGACCGGACAATCCGTTGCCTTATGCACCTCAAAAAACTTTCGCCGTGCATGTGCCAGGCAAAAAGCCAGCGTCACAGGGCCGCCGGCACGGCCGCGCCGGGTCAACCGATTATATCCGGCATAGCCGTCAACCTGCAGCACGCAAGCTTTGCCCGCGAGATGTTCCTCGACATGCTGACCTTTGCGATCCTCTGCATATAAATACACCACCGCCGGCGGCAGTGCTCCGCCCCAGGGGCGGTCATCGATCGCATAGGCCCAGATCCTTGCGATGCGCGTTCGTTTGCGGGTGCGATCCTGAACCGGCAAGGGCGTGTCATCGCAGAATAGTTTTGGCGCGCTCAAAACGATGGCGCTCAGCAATTCATGCAATGGCTTGCACCACCAAGCCAGCCGGGCGACCCAATGCACCAAAGTCGAGCGGTCGAGCATGATCCCCTGGCCGGCCAGCATCTGCGCCTGCCGGTTCAGCGGCATGTGCCAGGCGAATTTCATCACCGCCACATGCACGAGCAGCGCCGGGGTCGGCAGCCCGCCATCGACCGGTCGCGGCGGCGCCTTGGCCTGCACCACTGCCCCTTCACAAGAGCGGCAGCCATAGCGCGGCCGGTGAATGCGTTTTACGCGTAACACTGCCGGAACCACGTCGAGCATTTCGCTGACATCCTCGCCGATCACATGCAGCTTGCCCTGACAGCAAGGGCAAGCCTTGCGCTCCGGCTCGATCGTGATGTCCACCCGCGGCAGATGCACCGGCAGCCCGCCAATATTGCGCGCCGCCTTTCGCTGCGGCGGCCGGTTTGCGTTCGCCGGCGTTGGCGGTTTGGCGAGTTCCACCGGCGTGCCGGAAAGGTCATCCAAAGCGAGCGGTAACTGGGCCTCGGGCTCAACTTGTTTCTCGGATCGTGCACCAAACAAGGCCCGCTTCAAAGCCGCCACAACGGCCCGGAGGTTCTCGTTCTCCGCCCGCAGGGCTGTATTCAATGCCAGCAGATGCGCTGGATCATGCGGGGAATGTTGGTCATCCGACATGCACGCAAGCTACCAAACAGGCCCGCTGTGCCGCCAGCAAATTACAGCAATTTCTGCGAATTTTCCGCCGGGATCGAGGGCCTCACCAGCGCCGGAGAGCGTGCTGCAATCTGCGTCCAATCCATGCCAGCAAACAGCAGGCGTATCTGCGCGGGGCTCAGTGTGACGGCCCCGTCCTGCACCGGCGGCCAGGTAAATCCGCCTGCCTCCAATCGTTTGGTCACCAGGCAAAGCCCCGTGCCATCCCAAAGCAGCAGTTTAAGCCGGTCCGCGCGCTTGGCCCGGAACACGAAGACATCGCCCGCAAATGGATCGGCCGCCAAAACTTGCGCCACCAGGGCAACAAGACCATCCATGCCTTTACGAAAGTCGACCGGCTTGGACGCCACCATCACCCTTAACCCCGGCCGGGCCGGAATGCCCAGGATCATCGGGCTGGCCCGATCAGACCAAGCACCTGCCGCAAAACAGCCTGGTCAACCGCGCCTTCCACCCGGATCCGGGTACGCCCGATCTCTATCTCAATCGATCCCACGGCTTGATCCCGGGCCGAGGGCGGTCCAGCCGGTTCAGCCATAGGGCAACCAGCCACATCATCCACAATGCGCAACGGAACAAAATCCCCCGCCATCGCCAAATCATTCATCGCCTGGCGACGCCATGTCCAAAGTAAGCCCCGGCTCACCCCATAACGGCGCGCAACCTGCGTAACCACGGCACCAGGCGCAGCACTCGCGGCAAGAATCTCCGCCTTCTCCTCCCGCGTCCAATCCCGCCGCCGACGCCGCCCGGTGATCAGCTCAACACGATGGTAGCCATTGTCCTCATGACTGTGCTGATGTCTGGCTTTAGGACCGTCATTATCCACAATATCGCCCCACACAAATTCAGGGGCATACTGTCCAGTAAATCAAACCGCGCCGCGAGGTGGCGGACTCGCATCGGTTACATTCGTTCGGATCAGCTGAGAAGAACTGGAATGACGCCAAAATTATGGGCAGGACACCGTTTGGCACGTTTCGGTCATATGTTCTTGCTCGGATCGCCGCTCATCCTGTCGACATGGCGCATGCAAACCCTCCCCGCCGGCATCAATCCCCTCCTCGGCAACAACCAAAGAGGCGAACTTAAACTCAGCCAGCGAGGATGACCTCACCCCCGTCTACCCGGGCGAGAATATCCCGGAATCGGGGGCGAAGATTTGTCGGAACTTCCCGGGTCACTTCTCAGTGGAAATCAACAGTCAGGCTTCCAAAAGTCTTGTCAAATAGGAGCTGGCGAGACTTATGTTTTCGTTACGTTGGTTTTCACCAGATCACGAACGAGCGTGAAATCCGGCGCTTCTGGTCCCAGCCCAGGGTTAGGGGCTGCTAAGGGTGGTTTTTGTGCCACGTAAGGACGCCAGTTTTCAAATAGTGGGAGCTGCAAATGGTCTGATTGTCGTCTGAAGCGGCGCAGATCGGGATGTGGTGGAAAAACCTCTTTTAACCTGTTGGCGTGCATCAAAGCCAACCTCAGAGGGTGAATGCCTTTTGGCACAGTCAGCGGAGGAATAATTTGACCGGATCGAATTCCCTTAGCGACTTCTTCCAGATCAGCGACAAGTTGCGTTTCATCTGGTGTCAGCGGATCTCCAAAGAGATGAATATCAGCCACCAGATCGTCGATCTGCGACGCGATAACCGGGAAATGCCGAGGCTTAAGCAAGCCGGGGCCTTGCAGGATACGCTTTAGCTCCCCAAGGCTTTGGCGATCTCCTTGGTATCGTCCACTTCGCAGGAACCGACGACGTAGCAGAGTGTGCCGATCCAGCTCTTATGAACGGGAACAGGCAAGCGCTGCGCGTCGACCTCCTGTTTGAGCCAGCGGAGCTGATAGACCACACGGCCATGGGCAGTGTCATTCGAGGCGGGGTAATCCTTGAAGGCGTCGAGCAGGAAGGCGATGCGGTCCATCGCATCTGCATATTCTTCTTCGATGCCAGGGCCGATGATCTCAAGGGTGATGGGGATCATGGAAATGTTCCTCTATTTACCAAAGCTGACCGCTGACGGCGGCAATGAAACTTGAGAGCCGCCGCCAGTCATGAGCAGCTTTCCTTCATCCACGCCACCCGCTCCATTATCGAGATTGAACAATTCCGAGGCGGAATTGATCTGTGACGTGACGCCTGTTGTTGGTGCCGTGACCTGCCCTTGGAATACTGTTTGGGCCATATTGTAGCATGGCAAAGCCAGATATTGCTTGACCCCGGCTGCGTTTGTCACGTTCAAATTTTCATCAACATATCCTTGATTGATCAACTGGTTCATGCCGTTCTGATCCAGAATATAGGGACTAGGTGTATCAGGATTGTAGCCAAGATTCTGGAGTTTGTAGATGTTATCGCCTACAGAATAGTCTTTGGTGCCAAAGTTGGAACCGCTATTCAAAACTTGGTCGATCTTGTCGTCATCCCATGCTGGGTTTCCACTTGAATCGAGCTGGTCTTGTAATTGTTCTTTCGCAAGTTCCTGATCAGCGGTCGGGTTGTTCTGGTCATAAATGCTGTCCGGTGTAAATTGATTATTGACACGTGGATAGGTAACGCCATCACTCCCTCTGTTGTAGCGTTGCATGATATCGTCGGTCGAGCCGCGCGCCGGTTTATTCGACGGCTCGGTCTTGGTGGGTTTCTTTGGCTTTTTCCCGCTATCGACCTTAACCTTTTCAACAAGCTTAGCCAGGAACAGCACCCCAAGCGTAATCAAAGCATCCGCTGCTTTTTGTGCTGCATGGTCGATATCAGGCTGGCTCTGCGCCCTTCCGGCCTGGATCACCGCCTTGGTAAACTCATACCCAGCCACCAGCCCGGCCCAACCATACATGGCATAGGCCAAGGCGGCGATGATCGCATCGGCCACCGCGTCCGCGATGGGAATTGCTTGGATGGCTAATCCTGCCGCCAGAAATTCAACCATAATGGCGAGGTTCTGCGGCGTGAGAAAGGCATTGAACTGTTCCCTCGCCGCCGGCCCCAGATGGCCCGGTATGGCCTCGAACATCGCTTCGATCTTGTGCTTGGCGGTCCATTGCGCAACGGGCAGCGTTGCCGGAGGCGAGGAGAGAGAAGCCGCCGGGGCCGAGATTGCCCCGCCTAGCATCCACTCATCCTGAAGCCAGAATGCCGCGAGCGCGGTGCTTTGCACCTCGCCCCGTAGCCAGTCCAGTATTTGTTGGTCAGTCAGGCGGTTGGCGCCACCGCCCAGCAAGCTGTTGTAGAAATCCTTAATTTGAGCGGCGATATGCCAATCTAGTTGAATGAGTTTTTCGAGTTCATAAGCTCCCGCGCCACGGCTAGGATGCCATTCCCAATAGATTTGAAACCTTCGCATGTCGAAGGACTCATGGTTTTGCGGGAGAATCAGCAACGTCCCGGTGTGCAACCGGATCGTCAGAAACGGATGCGGCGGGAAATGGTTGAGAGCTTTTCTTCTCTGATCTTGCCCGGCATATGCGCTCATGACGAAAACGTACCATGAGCGCAACCCATTGCTCAATCCATAACAACCCTGGATTACATCAAAGTCGTATAACTTGTAAATTGTCGATCGGCTGCGGCGAGCTGCAACCCATTGTTTTTCCTTTGATTCGTTTGTCGTGCGGTTTTGCTGCAGAAGCCGTCTGACACACGACAAAATTAGCGACACTTACGTGCTGCTTTTGGGAGGCCGGCTTCTTTCGGGGATAGGACCCAGCCCCGCGAATGATCAACCTGGGCGCGTTCTTTCTGTCTAATATTTTGGACGGGCTGAGCCGGATGCGGTGCACGAAAGAAAGCTGCCGTTGGCGGTCGATGGTCTCATCGGCAGACGACCCTATATGGCTATTTAGCACTGCCAGCACTAAAACTATGAGCAGACATTCTCTGTGGGGAGTTGGTCATTGCAAATATCTTTCGCTCTGGAAAACGCACCAGATGAAGAAACCCGCTTTGCTTTAGATAACGGCTTAGACGACTTCAATGCAGAACGCGTAGGTTTAGATAATGCCGATGATCTCTGGGTAGTGGCGCGCAGTGCCGAAAATGCGGTTTTGGGTGGTCTAAAAGCTAAAACAGTTTTGGTGCGCCAGGTCGGCTCAGCGCCCAATTAAGCCATTGATGATCGGAAAACCCACACCAGAAAGCGGACGTCGCCAATGGGGTACAGACAATCCGGTCCATCAGTCACGAGGCCGCAACTACCCAAACAGACTATAGTGCACAAAGGGAATGCAAAGCGGTTGGGGCGGACAATACTTTGCTAGAGGCTTCAGCTTCTTCGTGTGATTGTGAAGCGCACAAGAGCCCGGAGGATTTCCGCACGATCTCCGAAGCTCTCCAAATGACTGATCGCCTTTCCCGAAAAGTGTTTGGCTTCGGCTTTCGCTTGTTCGAGGCCCAAAATGCTAACTGTAGTGGCTTTACCCTGCGCAGCATCCTTACCAGCAGTCTTACCCAAGGTGGCAGTATCCGAATTCACATCAAGTATATCATCATAGATCCGGAATGCAGTGCCCAGATCGCGACCATAATTGGCAATAGCGAGCCTTTGCGAAGCATTGGCGCGACCGAGAATGGCCCCAGCCTCGGCGGCATACTGGATGAGACGGCCGGTCTTGAGTGCTTGGAGACGCATGATTTCCGAGACGGAGAGCGCTTTACCCTCGGATTCGATGTCGATCATCTGCCCGCCAACCATGCCGCACATGCCCGACGCCGCAGCCAGAGCCAGCACCAACTCGCAGCGCACATCAGTATCGGCATCAGTATCTGCTTCAACTAACACCTCAAACGCCCGTGTCAGCAGCGCGTTACCAGCTAGAATAGCTGTGGCTTCATCAAACTTCTTGTGGCAACTGGGCTGCCCGCGGCGCAGATCATCATCGTCCATAGCGGGTAGATCGTCATGCACCAGCGAGTAAGCGTGCAACATTTCCACCGAAGCCGCTACGCGCGCTGCGCAAATCCGGTCGGCGGAGAACAAGTTGGCGACCTCCACCACCAGCAGCGCGCGTATCCGTTTGCCGCCATTCAGGACCGCGTATCGCATGGCCTCGACCAGTCTGGCTTCCACACTTTCCGGCACGGGCAACAGAGCGTCGAGCTGGCCCTCCACGACGTGAGAAATACCCGCCAGTGCTTCCGCCAAAACATCCGATTCAGCTATAGGGGCAAGCGCCATATTCATCCTCTTTCTCGGTATGAGTGTTGATTTCCGCTGAGATCTGACCCTGGAATTCCACCGAGAATTGACCTGCCTCTTGGTTATGGTTTGGGTTTCAAGATGGGGTCAAGGCCTGATTTTTCTCCTTTCGTTTTTGGTTTTTCTGCACCGAGCTGTGCTTGAACCTGAAGCTGTCATTGCCGGTCTCGAGGATGTGGCAGTGGTGGGTGAGGCGATCGAGGAGGGCGGTGGTCATCTTGGCGTCGCCGAAGACGGCGGACCATTCGCTGAAGCTCAGATTAGTGGTGATAACGACGCTGGTACGCTCGTAGAGCCTGCTGAGCAGGTGGAACAGCAAGGCCCCGCCCGAGGCGCTGAAGGGCAGATAGCCGAGCTCATCGAGGATAACGAGATCGGCATGGATCAGGCGGCCGGCGATCTGGCCGCTCCGCCCCTGGGCTTTTTCCTGTTCCAGGGCGTTGACCAGTTCGACGGTTGAGAAGAGGCGGACACGCTTTTTGTGATGCTCGACGGCCTGCACGCCGAGTGCGGTGGCGATGTGGGTCTTGCCGGTGCCCGGCCCGCCGACGAGCACAACATTGTCCGCGGGCTCGATGAAGTCGCAGCGATGCAACTGCCTGACCAGGGCCTCGTTGACCTCGCTGCTGGCGAAGTCGAAGCCGGCGAGGTCGCGGTAGGCCGGGAAGCGCGCCGCCTTGAGCTGGTAAGCCATGGAGCGGACCTCGCGCTCGGCGGTCTCGGCCTTCAGCAGTTGAGAGAGCACCGGGATGGCGGCCTCGAAGGCTGGCGCGCCCTGCTGCGCCAGTTCGTCGACCGCTTGTGCCATGCCGTGCATCTTCAGGCTGCGCAGCATGATGACAAGCGCGCCGGCGGCGGGATCATGACGCATGGCGGGTCTCCTTGGGTTGGCGCAAGCTGTCGTAGCGTTCGACATCGGCCCTGGGCTCATTGGCCAAGCTCAGCGCCTGCGGCGCGGTTACCGCTGGCGGGGTGGCGGGTGTGCCGTCGATCAGCCGGTGGAGCCGGTTGAGGATATGCGTCTTGGCCGGCACGCCATCCTCCAGAGCCAGTTCCACCGCCGCCAGCACCGCCTGCTCATCATGGTGCAGCACCAGGGCCAGGATCTCCACCATCTCCCGGTCACCGCCGGGGCGGCGCAGAAGAGGCTGTTGCAGCTGTTTGAAGGCGTCGGGCAATTCCAGGAAGGGCGCGCCGTTACGCAAGGCGCCCGGCTTGCGCTGGATCACCGCCAGATAATGCCGCCAGTCATAGATGGTGCGCCCCGGGCCATTATGCGTCCGGTCGATGATGCGCGGATGTTCGCAGATGATCTGCCCTTGCGCCGCCACCACCAGCCTGTTGGGATAGACCCGCAGGCTGACCGGCCGGTTGGCGAAAGAGGCCGGTACGCTGTAGCGGTTACGCTCAAAATGGATCAGGCAGGTCGAGGAGACCCGCTTGGTGTGTTCCACGAACCCATCGAACGGCCGCCCCATCGGCATGAGGCTCTCGACCTCGCTCGCCCAGACATCGGCAATACTCCCCGGCTCGCCACCATGCGCGGTTTGCGCCCACAACTCCCGGCAGCGCTGCTCCAGCCAATCATTGAGGGCGTCGAGGGTCTCGAAGGGCGGCATGGACTGCCACAGCCGGTGGCGGGCATCCTGGACGTTCTTCTCAACCTGCCCCTTCTCCCAACCTGCCGCACGATTGCAGAAATCAGGTTCAAAAAGATAATGGCTGGTCATCGCCTGGAAACGCAGATTGACGCTGCGCTCCTTGCCGCGGCCGACCTTGTCCACGGCAGTGCTCATATTGTCGTAAATGCCGCGCCGCGGCACACCGCCAAGCGCCCGGAAGGCGTGGGTATGCGCGTCAAACAGCATCTCATGTGTCTGCAGCAGATAGGCTCGGATGATGAAGGCGCGGCTGTATGACAGCTTGGTATGCGCCACCTGCAGCTTCAGGCGGACACCCCCGATGACCGCGAAATCCTCGCTCCAATCGAACTGGAACGCTTCGCCTGGCGCAAACGCCAACGGCACGAAAGTGCCACGCCCGGCGGTCTGCTGCAGACGCTGGCACTCCTCCTTCCAGGCCCGGGCAAAGGCCGATACACGGTTGTAGGAACCGTCATAGCCAAGGCTGACAAGGTCGCCGTACAGCTGCTTCACCGTCCGCCGCTGCTTGCGCGGCCGGCTCGCCTCACGTCGCAGCCATGCCGCCAGCTTCTCCGCGTACGGGTCCAGCTTGCTCGGCCGATCCGGCACCTGAAATCTCGGTTCCACCAGATCAGATCGAAGATATTTGCGGATCGTGTTCCGCGACACCCCAAGCCGCCGGGAAATCTCCCGGATCGGCACATGCTCACGCTTATGCCACCGGCGGATAATGCTCAAAAATGCCATGTCCAACACTCCGTTCGCCCCCGCCAGTTCCAGACGGGGAAACAGTCAAACATGGGTCAAATCTCAATGGAAAAATCCGGCCTTCCAGGGTCAGATCTCAGCGGAAATCAACAGTCTGGGAGAAATTGAGCGCACCGCCTGCTTCCTCTGCGGCAACTCTTACCTAAACGTGGCCTTTGAGAGCCTCAAGTCTGCCCATCTTTTTCGACGACAACAAACCCGACGGGTTTCTCAGTCTCGACCGTGAACCAGAACGTACCGATCTTCCTTTGGTTTTTGAAGGAAAGGCTGAATAGTCTAGCCTCACCGGGCATTTCGTTTAAGCTTTTTACAAAATCCGCGCACCCATAAAGATCTTTGTTCTTTTTTATGGAATTAGCCAGCCGGGAAGTCCACGTACCGATTATATCGGAACGCTTTACAGTTCGCTCGCGCGACAACTTCCCTCCAATTGGCGGGTTGTAAGGCTCCGTCTCTGGAGAGCGAAGAAATTCCTCCGCCACTCCAAAATCCTTGGACCGCGGAAGGGTTCGAATACCGTTCAAGATGTCTTGTTTTGTCAAACTCATGGCCCTATCACCGTTGCTCCAGACCTGGCCCCCTGTAATAATATCTCGTTTTCGCCGAAAGCATCCGGCGACCATACCCATGACCAAGTTGCACCTGGGGGCGGCGCACCAGTCGGTAGTTGAAGAACGACACCACCGTCTCCCGCGCGCGATGCAGCAAGACCGGGATCAGTTGTCCATGAGGTATATGGACTTTGTGCCTGTACGAAGGGATCATCGCCAAACATATTGTGCTCTTCGGGTGTAATCGTCCCATTCACGTCCCCAGGAACAATATCCCCATTCGAATAGCTTTCAAAGTTTGGATGATCAGAGCTTACACCTCGGTAGAGAAAGCTTCCTCCGTCGGCTGCATCCTCTGCGGCAAATAATCACCGCTAGTTGACGAGCTTTGCTGCTCGTTGCCTGCACAGTTCTATAATTGCGGCAACATCGATACCTTTTTCTGACACTTCATGGCCAATATGGTCCCTAGCCACAACCTCATAAACTCCAGCAGAGACTTCATCTATCTCGAAGGTCCAATTAGGAAGATCGGGGTATGTTTTTCTAGTCATGGCGTAATCTCCGAAAGGTATCCTTGGTCAAGCAGGTCTCCCTGTCCGTCGTCGAATGCTTTGAGACAGTTGGCTGCCTGATTTAAGAGATGGTTTGGCTCACCTTCTGGGTTAAAGTTTAAGCTGCTATTTGATTATGCCGCAAGCGCCTGGCCTGGATGGTTTGGCGTTTTATTTGTTGGCGCTGCTGTAGGATTTCCGCTGCCCGTCCATGATAGACGTCGGCCGGCGTAACGTTGCCCAGGCTCTCATGGTATCTGCAGTTATTGTAATGCTCGATGAAGGCGGCGATCTGGCGTTCGAGGTCGCCGGGCAGGTTATAGTTTTCGAGCAGGATGCGATTTTTCAAAGTCTGATGCCAGCGCTCAATTTTACCTTGAGTTTGTGGATGGCAAGGTGCACCACGAATATGTTCGATATTTCGCCGTCCCAGCCATTTAGCAAGGTCGCCTGCGATATAACAAGGCCCGTTATCTGAGAGCAGGCGCGGCTTGTGCTGGACCTTGGCTGAGGCATAGCCTGAGGCTTCGAGAGCGAGGTTTAACGTATCGGTAACATCCTCGGCCTGCATGGTGGTACACAGCTTCCAGGCGATGACGTAACAGGAATAATCGTCGAGGATGGTTGAGAGATACATCCACCCCCAGCCGATGACTTTCAAATATGTAAAGTCTGTCTGCCAAAGTTGGTTGGGGCAGTGGTTTTGACTTTGAATTCATCAGCCGCTTTAACGATGATGAAGGCCGGCGAGTTAATCAGATCATGCGCCTTGAGCAGGCGATAGACGGATGCCTCGGAGACAAAATAGCTGTTGGTGTCGGTAAACGTCACGGCCAGTTCGCGAGGGCTCAGCGTTGGCCGTTCCAGGGCCAATTCGACGATCTGCTTGCGCGTGTCATCGTCAATGCGGTTCCACACGCGGTCTGGTTTTGAGGGGCGGTCGTGCAATGCCTCGGGGCCACCGGCGCGATAAAGCTCATACCAGCGATAAAATGTCGGACGGGGAATGCCGAGATGGTCCAGCGTCTGGCGCACCGGCAGATGCGATTGCTCGACGAGGCGGATGATCTCCAGCTTCTCAGGAGCGCGATACCTCATTCTTGGCAGCCCCCAGCCCCGATCATGCTTTTTTTGAGCAGGCGCAGCTCAAGGGCCTGCTCAGCCACCACCTCTTTGAGGGCCTGAGCCTCGTGGCGCAGCGCCTTCACCTCGCCCGAACTGGCTTCCCGCGCCGTGTCCCCCGCCAGACGGCGCTTGCCGGCTTCGAGAAAGTCTTTCGACCAGGAATAATACATGCTCTCGGCAATACCCTCACGCCGACACAGCTCGGCAATGCTGTACTCGCCGCGCAGGCCCTCCAATACGATGCGGATCTTGTCCTCCGCCGAATAATGCCGCCGTGTCGCCCGGCGGATGTCGCGCACAACCGCCTCGGCGGAAGGCTTGGAAGTCGAGGATTTCTGGCTCATCTACGCTCCTTCGTCGTTACGATGAGCCAGAAATCCTCCCTTATTCAAGATGCCAGTTCTGTCTCATGGGCGCTGACGGGGGACATATAGGAATAGGCCCAAGATGGGTCGGAATGTTCGGAGCCAGCAAAGGAGATACTTTTGGATGAGAAAGACCCGGAACGAGGGACGATTCTGATATTTCCTTCTCGTTTCTGCAGCCAACTACATGTCTATCAGGTGCTCTAAAAAAGTGATTCTTTAATTTGGCGGGAACAACGCGAGCTAAACAAATCTCATCGGGGCAATAATACCTAAGAGAAGGCTGTCGGTGAGCAAACACGGCTGAAGTCTTCCCATCCAACTCCCAACACAGAGCTGCCGTCATCAACTCATCGTTCATTCTCACCGTGTCCTGATACAGATGCTGTTCACTGACCTAATCACTCCGCAACCCCCAGCAAGTTTGGGTCCTCGACCATATATAGGCCGAGAACGGCGAGCCACTCAGCCCAGCGCTCCCCTGAAGTCAGGAACGAGCCAGGACCGTCGCCTGCGGGTATGTATTGGTATTCTCCTTGTACAAGATTAAAAGTGCGGACAAAGCCGTCGCTTGCCAGCCCGGTGGAAGCTGGCGCACCAATTCCTCGATCAGCCTCCGCGCCGTCATCGGCCCGGGCGAGATGGTGACCTTCGTGTCCAGCAGGTCCGCATGCGGGACCCGCGACCGCGCCTGCGTCTCGAAGCGAAACGTATACGGCAGAAGGGTCTTCAACTTCGCGACGACCGCCGCCGCCGTGTGCTGGCCGGAGAAGTCCTCGCCCAGCTCGCAATCGATGTCGATCGGGAATTCCTGGTCGAATTCGCCGGGCTTGGAGTAGTCGCGGTTCCGCCCCGGGTCATTGGCGCCGAACCCGCTTCCGTTCCACTTGGTGCCCTTCACGCCGCCATAATGCTTGATGAGCTGGGTCTCCAGGTCCATGGCCGTGAAGACGAAGATGCGGATCGCCTTGAATGTCACCCGCGCCGGATCAAGCCCCTTGCGATGGTGAATCTTGCGGGAGTGCCTGGCCAGGCGCTGATGCAGCCCTGATTCCGCGTCTGTCTTGCCGATGTAGACCAGCTCACCATCGAGGAATAGTTGGTAGACGCCTTGGACCTCGGGCACCGCCCGGAGGCTTTCCGCGCTGAGCGGCGCGGCACCCATGCCATCCAGCGCCCGCACCAAATGGTCCAGCAAGGCGCCCGGCAGATCGAACTCGAAATCCTTGTATCCCGGCGCCACGGGCGCGACTTCCTCGAACGGGCTCACGCGCGCGCCCTCAGCAGGCTGGCGACGTTCTCGCCGATCACCTTCGCCATGAGCACCGGCACGGCGTTGCCGATCTGGCGCATGCTCTCGGTCCAAGAGCCGTGGAAGACGAAATCGTCGGGGAATGTCTGAAGCCGCGCGCTCTCGCGCACGGTGAAGTAGCGCACCGTGCCGTCCGACCGCGCCAGCATGTTCTCGCCGCCGGGCACGCCATGCACCCCGGCCTTCAAGGTCTTGGCCGGCTCGTCGTATGGGCTGCCGGTGTGGCCGGCATAGGACCGCGCGCCGGCCTGGAAATTGTGATTGGGCACCTTGCCCGCCGCCTTCCGGTTCTCCGGGTCGGGAAGATCGGCGATCGCGTCGCGCACCGTGCGCCAGGCGGCGGTGGCGGGCTTCTCCTTGAGGGCCTTGGCGCGCGGCGTCAGGCGATCGGACAAAACCCTCTCCCGGCGCGCCACCTGGTGCCTGTCCCAATAATCGCCGTGCAGCTGGTCCCAGAGCAGCGCCTCCAGGGAATGCGTCTGGTCCGGAAAGCTCCACGAGACATGGAGATCATCCCTGAACCCGACGAAGACGACACGCTCGCGCTTCTGCGGCACCCCGTGGTTGGCAGCGTTCAAGACGCGTGTCACCACCTGATAGTGCAGACCGCTTCTGCGCCCGCGCGTGTGGTGCTTCTCCAGGCGGGCGAGATGATCCGCCCAATCCTCATTCGCCTTAGCCTTCAGCTCCGGATGCTCCAACTGCAGGCGGATGTACTCGAAATAATTCCTGAAGGCGGCGCGCGTCAGGCCCTTCACGTTCTCGAACACGAAGGCCTTGGGGCGCGCCTCGCGCACGGCGCGGATCGCCTCGGGAAACATGTCGCGCAAGTCCCCGTGCGCCTTGTGCTTTCCCCCCAGGGAGAAGGGTTGGCAGGGCGGACCGCCCGAGACCAGATCGACCTTGCCCTCAAGCTCCGTGAAGAGCACGTCGCGCACGTCCCCCTCGACCAGCGGCCAATCGCGCACCAAGCCCTGACCGCGGGCCTGGTTCTCGCGCAGGGTGTCGCAGGCGTTGTTGTCCCATTCGATGACGCGCTCCGGGTGGAAGCCCGCCTCGTGAAGACCCATGCCTAGGCCGCCGGCACCGGCGAAAAGCTCAATCGACCTCATGCCTCCAGAAACTCCCTGATTCTCGCCTCCAAGGAGGCTTTTGATTTCGTCTGGCACTCCCAGATTGTGAGCACCTTCCAGCCCTTGCCCTCAAGCTCCCCCACCACCCGCAGGTCTCTGGCGCGGTTGCCCTCCAGCTTCGGCAGCCAAAAATCCGCGCGCGAGCGCGGAAGCCGGGCGAGCTTGCAATCCGGGTCATCATGCCGGTGCCAGAAGCAGCCGTGCACGAAGATGATCTTGCGGCGCGGGCGGAAGACCAGATCGGGATGGCCGAGCAGATCAGCGGCGTGCAGGCGGTACCTGTAGCCCATGCCGTGAACGAGGCGCCGGACCAGCAACTCCGGCAGAGTGTCCTTGTTGCGCACCAACGCCATCCGCGCGCTTCGCTCGGCGGGCGTCAGCGTGTCCGGAGATGATTTTTGGGCCCCCATCATAACAGGTTCGGCTGTTGCTGCGGCGGCTGCTTAGGCCGGAAGGCGGAAACGCGGAGATCGGCCGCGCGCGACCGCGTGAGGGCGATGTCGTGCTGGGTCTGCATCATCAGCAGACGGTCCAGCGGGGTGCCGAACGCTTTCTCGAAGCGCAGCGCCATGTCCGGCGTCAGGGATGCGCGGCCGTTCAGCACCGCCGAAAGGGCCTGGCGGGTCACGCCGAGCACATCGGCGGCCTCGCCGACCGTGAGGCCGTGGCGGTCCACAACCTCGACGCGCAAGAATTGACCTGGATGCACCGCCGCGTTCATGCCAAAGCTCCTAGCACCCGCCCTCGACTTTACGTCAAGTGGAAAGCGACACTTTCCACCTGCATATCATACGCCAGATCGGCACCGCCGCATCATGAAATCCTCATCACGATGGAGTACAAGAGCCACATGGGCGTTCAACTCTACATCCTGGACCGTCGGCCGGCCTCACTGGTCATCGCCGGCACCCGCCACCAGATCGGCACCTTGCGCCGCTCGTGGAAGCTCACCGAGATCGACGCCGAACGCGCGGCGGAAATTTCCGCCGCCGAAGAGAACCTCAAGGACAGCGCCGCACCCGCAGCCGCCATGGTCGCCGATGTGGTGGACATGCACCCGCTGGAGGCTCCAGATCGGCCCGTCGCCGCCCACGTGGTCATTGGCTGGGAAGCCAACCGACACACAGTGACGGACATGGCCTGGGATTTCCTGCCGGTCCTGGGCTTCGCCGTGCGCGCGCCGAGTTCAGATGGTTTCGTGCTCCACGAGGAACGAGATGGCGGTCTCGCGCAGATGACCCTTGCGCGGGCGGTGGAGTTGTCCATCCTGGACAAGGAGGGCCGGTTGCAGCGGCACGGGCAGCCTGCCATCGCCAAATGCCTTGGTGTGAGGCCATTCATCCAGGCTCACGCCATCGCCGAATGCGAACTGGTCGACGGAAGAAGCACCGAGCTGGTCACGGAACTCAGATCCGACAACCTTCCTTCCCCGAGCTGGTACGTCGGGAAGCTTCCATCTCAAACGAAGATATTCCCCTAGCAGGCCGCTGCAAAACGCTATGAGATAGCTTTCTTTTCTCTGTTTTGAGCCTATGGTTTGGTGGTGCTGGTCAGGTTGAGGCTTGGTTTTATTCTGTTCTGCGGATCAGGCGGGCTGTTGGCTGAGTAGTTTTGGCAGTCTGATGAGGTTGTAGGCTGCGGCGAAGAAGCTGAAGATGGCGGTGGTTCTGGCGATGCCTTTGACCTTGAACCTGGTCAGTCCGGCGCTGGATTTGGCCCAGCCGAAGACCTCCTCGATGCGTTTTCGGCATCGCAGGCTGATCTCGTAGCCTGAATGGCGCGTGGTGCGGCCGTCGATGGCGCTCTTGCGCCGTGTGCCTGTTTTATAGACCGTGCCGTTGACGGCGATATGCGGTGTCACCTTGCGGGCGCGCAATTCACCGATGAAGTCCGCAACATCGTAGGCTTTATCGGCCCCCAGCGTGATGCGCCTGTTGCCGGCACGGCGGTCCAGCATGGTCAGGGCAGCCTCGCGCTCGGCGGTGCCGGTGGCGTGGGTGAGGGTACTGTCCACGACCAGGCCGTTACGGTTCTCCATCAGCACATGCCCCATATAGCACAACCTTGCTGGCTGGCCTTGGCTCTTGCGGTACAGCCTGGCATCCGGGTCAGTGGTTGAGGCATGGGTCTCGTTCGAGCGCGTCTCGCTGCGGAACAGCTGATGCTCTTCTCCGCTTCTTTCAGGCTCACTAATTTGCGGCGTCATTCTGCATAAAGTCACTGGACGCGGAATGGCTGCCTTGCCCAGCTTTTGTCGGACAGGAGCTATTCCGCTTTTGCTCCTGAACACGGTTGGCATTGCTCTCGGCGGCCAGGCGACCGCTTGCTGCTGTCGATGTAACAGTCAGAAGTCCGTGAAGGGCTTGCACTTCACCAAAATCCGCTCCAGCTCTTCACGCGAATACGCCCATATTGTCTTGTCACTTTCGTCTAAATCGAGAAGATCGAACGCAATGCCAAATTTGGGGGAAAAGATCCCATAGCCGTCATCGGTCTTCAGATCTTTGTCATTGCGACCGATTTCCTCCAGGAAAAAACTGGGGAGAGTATGAAAATAATCCATTCCGCAAACAAATACAGCCTCGGTTCGCCAGCCAAAGCCACTATCAATGAGGCTGTCATTTTTGAATCCAAAAATCGGTGTTTCAAGGCCAGGAAAATAAGCGTTAAAATATTCGGACCACCGTTCGATTTTGCTTTCGTACGGACAGAGTGCACGTTCCGCCTGTAGAGAATTCATGCCGAATTTAATGACGTGATGTCCGTCTTGATAAACTCCTTCATCTGGAGAAATTGTCCACTTCATCAGTTTTCCTTTCGGTCAGTTCAGGGGCGGTTTTGGTTGATCTGGTTTTGTAGGCACTCCACGTAACGCTGCATTTCTTTTATGGCTTCATCATATTTTTGCGGGTCACCGGATTTAGAACGCCTTTCAAAACTCTTGCGCGACGCGAAACGGCTGGTTCATAGAGGGGAATGTCCTCTGTTCTGATTCCCGAAGGCCTCTGGCCGACCTTTGAATAGCTGCTTCCGTCGCCCATGGCCAAGCCCCGCGGTGGCCGGCCCCGCATTTCCGATAGGGCCGCGCTCAGCGGCATTCTGTTTGTCTTGCGCAGCGGTATCGCGTGGGAGGATTTGCCGCCGGAGCTTGGCTGCGGCTAGGGTGTCACCTGTTGGCGGCGTCTGCGCGACTGGCAGGAGGCGGGTGTCTGGGAGCGGCTGCACCATGAGGTGCTGCGCCGTCTGCTTGGCGCGAACAGGATAGATTTCGGCCGGGTCTGCCTGGATTCATCCTCGATTCCGGCAAAAAAAGGGGCTCTGCCACGGGCCCAAATCCAACGGATCGCGGCAAGCCGGGGACGAAACGGCATCTTGTGACCGACCGGCTCGGCATTCCTCTCGCAGTGAAACTGACCGGCGCAAATGTCCACGACAGCACCATGCTCGAACCAATGCTCGATGCCATGCCCGCGATTCGCGGCAGGCCGGGCCGTCCCCTTCAACGGCCAAAGAAGCTCCACGCCGACAAAGGCTATGATTATCCACGCTGCCGAAAGGCGTGCCGCCGGCGTAGCATCTTGCCCCGCATCGCGCGAAAAGGCGTCGAGAGCAAGGAAAAGCTCGGGCGCCATCGCTGGCTTGTCGAACGGGCATTCGCCTGGCTCAATCGCTTCCGCCGGCTGACAATCCGCTACGAGCGCCGCCAAGACATCCATCTCGCCCTCACAAAATTGGCTTGCTCATTGATATGCCTGCGAGCTTTACATCAGAGGTTTTGAAAGGCGTTCTAAAATGGACAATCAAAACTGCCTGACGCCAAACTTCTTGATCATTGACTCCATCTCCATCCGTGAAAAAGCACCGATGACTTTGTCGCTTTCCTCAAGACCAATTCGATCAAACGCTATTCCATATTTGGGGGACAAAAAAGAATTTTCTATATCGATCCAAAGCTCTGAATCTTGCTTTCGAATCTCCTCTAAAAATATTTCCGGATTAGCATGGAAATAATCTAATCCACCGACGTAAACGGCTTCCGTTCTCCACCCGAAGTCCATATGAACAAGGGCATCACTCCGAAAATTCAACGTAGGATATTCGATCTCTTTGAAAGAGCAAGACAGAATTCCAGAAGGCCTTTCGGTCTTTTTCCTGAAGCTGCCGCATATCGTCTCAATGTCCGATACGCTCATTCCAAATTGGATCTTACCGGCTCCTCTATACGGATCGATTATCCACTGCATCTTCAATTCCTTCTGTTTTAAATTAAGATTTTTTCTTGTCGATTTGATTTTGCAGGCATTCTGCATAATCTTGCATTTCCTTCAACGCTTGGTCATATTTTTCGGGTTCTCCAGATTCGGCGGCAATTTTTTTGACATCCTCAATATCCATTTTGGCTGCATCCAGAAGCTTTCCTTCCCTGACCAATTGCGCCTGCTTGGCTCTATAGAGTTTCGCGTCTTCGCCCGAGCCATTGCTCATCGTATCTTTGTGGTCCTCCGGTTCCATCTGAATTGCCGGTCCATCATCCCGCGCTGGCCCACCTCCTGCCTCGTTGGCCTGAGCGGCTGGCATATGATGAGAATCCAGCCCATCACCTTTGGGCCCCTTGGTCTCCCCGTGAGCACCTCCATGGTATTTTCCTTGGCCAGTCCCCTTGCGCAAATGCGCGCAGGGGTCTTCATTGCATTCAACGCAAGGCTCCGAAGCGTCGGATGTCTTGAGCTGCTCGTCAGCCTTCTCATTGGCGTTATGAATGGCCTGGCCCAGCTTTGCCGCCCCGTAGCCAAGCGCCGTTCCAACGACCGCACCAACAACGATACCGGCCGCAATCCCAATCGGCCCACCAACTGCACCGATTTCTCCGCCCGCTTCAGCACCTGCAAACGTGCTCATCAGGAACGCCCCTCGCGCGACAGGATATAGGCCATGGCCTGCATCATTGATTTTATAGCCTCGTCCGGGCCGCCCGCGCCTTGCGCGAGTGCAGTCTGCAGTTCGGGCTTGCTGCTCAATTGCCCCTTGGTCAACAGCATCAGATAGGCGAAGCGCCCCAGCCCCGCCTCCGTTTTCAACCCCCAGGCGCGGCCCTGCGCCTCGCTCCGCGCCACGAAGCCCAGCAGCCCGGCCTCGTCCATGTCCCTGGTCTGCTCCGGTGCGGCATCGCGCAGATAGGAGGCTATGGCCCGGTGCGAGCGCGCCGTCATCGCCCCGGAGAGGGCCTGCATCTGCGCCTCGCTCAGCACCAGCCGCCCGTGCGCGGGCGCCGGCCAGTCCGCCCGGCGCTTGGCCTGCAACGCCCCTTCCGGCGCCGCGATCGCCAGCGCCGCCGCCGGGCCGAACAGCCGGGCGCGCTGTGCTGGGGTCAGCACCGGCAGGATCATCGCCAGCACGCCCGGGTCCCAATGGCGGAACATCACCGTCCGCTGCGCCGTGGCGAACGGGTCCGGCGCAGCATCTTGGGCTGGCGGCGGGGCCGGAATCTCCACCAGGTTCAGCGTGCGCAGATGCCGGTAGAAGGCGGGCTCGTCCGGTTCCTCTACCCGCCAGAACACGGCCGCACCCTCGATGCCCTCGGTGCGCAGCAGGTTGCGCAGCCGCCGCTCGTTCAGCAGCGCTAGGTGCGGGCCGGCGCGCACGACCCCGGCATTGCCGCGATATTCTAGGAACAGCGCGCGCGCTGCCACGTCCACCTGCCGCAGCAGGGCGGGGAGGTCATCGTACTTCGCGCCATCCAGCACGGCGAAGACTGGGCGCGGCCATTCCACCAGAATGTCGGCAAGACCGGCCGCCATGCTACCCCATGCTCATGAAGGGCGCGCCCGCCGCCGCGGCCTGGCGCGGGCAGGGCGGGGCAGCCGGCCCGGCGCCCACCGCCCCGGCATTGCCGCCGCCACCGCTGCCGCCGCTCTCGCCGATCAGCACCGTGAAGCAGCCCAGCGCGATGACGCCGCCATGTGACATCTGGTCGCCCATCCGCGCCGCCGGCATGCCGCCGATCAGCACTGTGGAGGAGCCCATCGCCACCGTATCCGGCGGGCCGACGCACACCGCCATGTCGGAGACGCGCGCTGCGGGAAGGCCCCCGACCAGCACGGTCGGGCAGCCGGGACCGGAGACGGGCCCGCCGACATGCGGCACGGGGCCGTTGCTGGCCGGGCAGGTGTGCATGTCCGTCAATCGCGCCGCTGGCTTCCCGGCCATTCATTCGCCCCTCGATAGAACCAAGCGCAACCTAGGCGGGCTGTTGGCGCGCGTAAATAACGCCATTCATTACGAGGTGATCATTTGTCGGCCACTTGCGGCACCCGGACTTCCGGCGCGTCCGCGACGAGGTGCGACGCCTGGCCAAAATTCCAACCTGCATCGGTTGGGGGCCACCAAGACCATCGCCAAGTTGGCGAATAGGCTGGCCAAGGAGCGGCCTTCAATGGAGGGGGGCTTTGAGCTTCGCAGTGCTGGGGGATGTCTTTTATGCCGATACCCCAATCGAAACAGTTTGGGGCATCGGCGGTTAGTCTGCGCTGAAGCTGAAGTGGCTTGGTGTCGCTACCATCGCGGATTTTGTCGCTCTCGACGCCCAGAAGGTGAGGGACGCCCTGACTCAGCTAAAACAGCTTGCTGGCGTGACGTCTTACGGTCTGAGTGAAAATGTTGGTTAAGGGCTTTAGTTCCGGCATAAGGTATGGTTTGCGGCGTTGGCGCGTGGGCCACCATGGCGACGACGCCTTGATCATGGGGGGGCGGCAAGATGCGGAGTGCTTCTCTAGCGGATAACAAAATCCTGCCAATGATCGGTGCGAAGTTCCATCTCATGAAAGCTGCGCCGTCTGTCGGCGGCGCGGCCGATAAGGTCGCGCGCGGCAATCCCCTTCGCGTCCAGATAGGCATCGAGTTGCTCCAACGCCTGCGTGAGCACCCCGGCCCGCGCAGCATCACGGATGAGGCCATGCCAACGGCGCTGGCGCCGGCCAGCATCACCCGAGCCGCGTCCCGTCCGTCGCGTACGCCGTTGATCCCGATTAACGGCGCTTCGACCCCGAGGTGCTGGCGGGTGAGTGCCAGCCATTGGCAAGTCAGAGGCAAGTTCCAGTAGCCGCCAACGCCCAGTGAAGTCCCGAGCAGCGGTGCCATGCTGTCCAGGTCCGGGATCAGCCCGAGAAGCCGCCCGGCCATAACCACGGATTGCGCGCCGGCGTCAAATGCGGCTTCGGCGAGGGCGGGTACCCGTTCGCTCTGCCCAGTTAGCTTGATCCATAGGGGAAGACTGACCGTCTCGCGCATCGCCCTCACGATCTCGCCGACGCGCGCCGGGTCAAGCTCCGTTGCCACCGCCTGCTGCGCCGCTTGGCTGCCATAGGGCGTGCCGATATTGAATTCCAGCACCCTTAGCCCCGCCTGCTCTATCTGCCGGGCCATGGCCAGCGCCGGTTCCAGTTGGCTCAGCACAAGGCTTGGCACCAGAAGCGCACTGCGTGCACGGGCCTCACGGTCCAGATGTACCACCTCGTCTAGCCATTCGGCAAAGCCAAGCGGGCTCAAGCCTGAGCGCGTCGCCAGTGTCACCTCCGGCGGCGCGCTCGCGTCCCATTTCACCGGATTCCAGCCGCTATCAATCGCCAAATATTCAGCGCGCTGCAACTGATCCTTCGCCGCAGATGATTCATTGGTGGATTTGACGACGACTGCCCCGGCGCCGGCGGCAAGCGCGGCCCGCACGCCATCGGCCTCGATCATATGTTCCGCTGCAGCCGCGATGATCGGGTTTTTCAGCTCCAGCGCGCCAATCGTCACCGCTAGTCGGTCGGCCCTATGCAGCATCAATTTCTCCTTCCCGTACCGGCAACGGCCGGTGCACGCATTGTGGTTTGACGAAGAGGCTATTATGTTCTTATAGTCAGATCAAATATATTTTTTGTTCTTGTGTGCAAAACACTCAACGCCTGATGTGAACGGGCTTGACGCGGGGTGATGCAATGGCCGGCGCAGTGCCAATGTCGGGTGACTCGGGCAGCGATGTTTGCGGATTGAGAAAAGGGAAGAAAAAATGCCCAGGATCCTGCTGCCGCTGATAGCCGGGCAGGCGCTGACGTCCGGCTCGCCGGGCAATAATCCCCGCATCCCGGACGTGCAGGAGATTGAGTCCCTCTATCAGGAGGCCGGGGCCTGACCGCCCTGGCCGATTAAATCTAAGCTCAAGCAAGGAGGCCAGGAATGTCGGATGTCGAGGTCATGCCGGATGTTGCTCTGCAGATCGAGGGGCGGCTCGGGATCATCACCCTCAACCGCCCGAAAGCGCTCAACGCCCTCACCGTCGAGATGGCCGAATTCCTGGGCGCCACTCTGGCGGACTGGGCGGTCAACCCAGCGGTGCAGGCGGTGCTTATCCGTGGCGCCGGGGAGCGCGCCTTCTGCGCCGGCGGCGATGTCCGGGCCCTGGGCACCATCGCGGCGCCGGAGGGGCGGCGTGCTGCGGCCCGGCGCTTCTTCCAGGCGGAATACGGGCTCAACTACCGGATCAACCAGTTTCCCAAACCCTATGTCGCGCTGATCAACGGCGTGGCCATGGGCGGGGGCATGGGCCTGTCCATCCATGGCTCGCATCGAGTGGTTAGCGAGACGCTGCGCATGGCCATGCCGGAGACGGTGCTCGGGCTGTTCCCGGATGTCGGCGCCACCTGGTTCCTCAGTAACACCCTCGGGGCGCTGGGGCGTTATCTGGCGCTGGTTGGCCCGCATCTAGATGCTGCCGACGCGCTCGCTGTGGGCCTTGCCACACACCACGTCCCAGCCGCTGATTTTCCGGCCCTCACCGCCGCCCTTGCCGCCGCGCCACAACTCGACAAGGCCGCCGTGGACGATATCATCGCCGCCCACGCCAGGCCCGCCGAAGGCGGCACGCTGGCTGCGCATTCGGAAATCGATTCAGTGTTTGGCAAGGATGATCTGAATGCTGTCCTCGCCAGCCTCGATGCCAAGGCGCCCACTTCCGCCTGGGCCGAGCAGGCACAGGCAACCTTGCGCCGCGCCGCGCCAACCAGCCTGCTTGTCACTTGGCGGAGGATGTTGGACGGGCCGGGCCAGTCAATCGGTCGGGTACTGGAAGACGATTATCGTCTGGGCGTACGCATGGCCGGCGCGCATGATTTCGCCGAGGGCGTGCGCGCCATCCTGGTCGACAAGGACCAGCAGCCGCGCTGGCAGCCGGCAGACCTCGGCGACGTCACCGCCGCGCAGATCGACGCGCTGTTCGCCCCGATGGCAGATGGGTTGCGCCTGACCTGAACCGGCGCTAGGTGCTGGATGGGCCGCGCAGCCCGTCCAAGAAGGCCCGGCAGGCAGGCGGGATCGGCGCCGGGCGCCGGGTGACCGCATCCACATACACATGCACGAACTGCCCGTTCGCCGCACAGTCCGCAGAGCCGGCAGCAAACACGCCGATCTCGTAGCGAATGCTTGTGGTGCCCAGATGCGCCACTCGCACACCGACCTCGATAAGCTCGGGAAAGGACAGCGACCGACGGTAGGTGCATTGTGTTTCCACCACTAGGGCGATCACCGGGCCTTCCTTTGGATCGAGCAGCTCGGCCTCGAGCATCAGGCCATTCACCGCCGTATCAAAGAACGAGTAATATACGACATTGTTAATATGTCCGTATACGTCGTTATCCATCCAGCGTGAGCTGATGCTGACGAACCGGGTAAAATGCTGCCTTTGCGGGGCAGGGGCGCCACGGGCTGAATCGGCTTCCATCTCTTCTCCTTCGCGCGATCGTGCCGGGGCTAGCCCTGCGAGCGCCAGTCCCGCGTTGCCTCCAGTTTCCGCGCGGCGGGCGGTGCGGTATCCTGTATCGCATTCATTGCGGCACAGACCTGGCCGCGCCACTGTCGTAGATATTCTGCGCGGACCGCCGCCTCTACCCGTGGAGCGGCATAGGAGACAAACGGCGCATGGGTGTGAAACCCCATATAGCCGAGGACTAGCAGTTTGCTGAAAAACTCCTGGCGGCCGGGATTATGATGTGATTCACTTTGGCTGGCAGGTTTTGTGAGGCGTGGGGTGCGGGGTTCTTTTCGAGATCAGGGCGGGATGTTTTCGTATGTTTCACCAGAAACACGGGTTCCGGCGACCCATCCGTTGCGAGCGATCCGTGCTTTGGTGCGGGATGTTCTGCATGAGATGAGCCGCAGCTTTGCCTGGCTGTATTCCAGGGAAGGCCGGCCCTCGGTGCCGCCTGAACAATTGCTGAGCGCGCTGCTGATCCAGGTGCTGTACGGGATTCGCTCGGAACGGCAGTTGATGGAGCAACTGGATTATAATCTCCTGTACCGCTGGTTTGTGGGCTTATCCCCGGATGATCCGGTCTGGAACCCGACCACGTTTAGCAAGAACCGCGAGCGCCTGCAGAACGGCGATATATTCCAGAAATTCATGAGCCGGCTGCTGAACCACCCGCGGGTGACGCCGCTACTATCGGATGAGCATTTCTCGGTGGACGGCACGCTGATCGAGGCGTGGGCGTCGCAGAAGAGCTTCCGGCCGAAGGATGGCAGCGACGATGATGGTTCGGATTTCCACGGTCAGAAGCGTAAGAACGATACCCATGCCAGCACCACCGACCCGGAAAGCCGGCTGTACCGCAAGGCCGCTGGGCGGGAGGCAAAGCTTTCGTATATGGGGCACGCGCTGATGGACAACCGGCACGGCTTGGCGGTGGGTGGCCGAGTGACCCAGGCCACAGGCACGGCTGAGCGTGAAGCCTCGGAAGCGATGTTGAAAGCCAAAGCCAAGTCGGCCGCCGGGCGGATCACCGTAGGCGAAGACAAGGCTTACGATACCGCCGATCATGTCGCCAATCTGCGCGACGCCGGCGTGACACCGCATGTCACACAAAACAACGGTGAGACCAAAACCGGCAGGCACCGCCGCAGCGCGATTGACGGACGCACCACGCGCCATCCCGGTTATGCGATGTCGCAGACCCGCCGGGCGATGATCGAGTGCATATTCGGCTGGGGCAAGCAGCACGGCACGATGCGCAAGACCAAGCTGCGCGGCGTTGCGCGGGTCGCCGGCACCTTCATGCTCAACCTGATCGCCTATAATCTGGTACGCATTCCAAAAATGGTGGCAATATAAGGGACGAGTCTGTCCGCTGGACGAAAAAAGTCCAGAAACCGGCAAGAAACTTCAATCACTTGAACCAAAATCCAGGCCCCAAAGCTAAATCAGAAAAAATAAAACCAAGTTTCGGGGTTTTTCAGCAAACTGCTAGATGCTGGATCGGCCGCAGTACCAGATCGATCTCGCCGTAACCACCGGCGGCGGAGAAGCGCGCGGCGGTGCCGCCGGTGGTCACGCCCAGCAGCGCATGCTTGCCCTTGAACAGCCCTGACTCGAACCGCGCCCCATCGACATAGGCAAATCCGTAGGCAAGGACACGGTCGATCCAACCTTTCAGGATCGCCGGTACCCCGCCCCACCATAGCGGAAATTGCAGGATCAGCAGATCCGCCTGCAACAACCGCTCCTGCTCGCGCCGCAGATCCGCGGCAAACCCACCGCCTCGTGCCGCATGCAACTGCTCGGCTTGGTAATGGAAAATGCCAGGATCGGCGATGTTTTGGAAATCTCTCCGTCCGGCGACAGGGTTGAAGCGTTGCGTATAGAGATCCGAAACCTCGACGCTGTGGCCCGCCGCCTGTAAAGCGGCAACGGCCTCTATGGTGAGCGCGGCGTTGAAGGATTGCGGCTCCGGGTGGGCATGAACAATCAAGGCACGCATGTCGGTGGTCCTTTACCTGCTCAAGGGCGCGGTGCCGGCAGGCCCAGCATGTGGTCGAGTGAGACCACTAGGAAGGCGCTGACGACAAACCCATTCCGTGGCGCGATCCGCGTCTTCGGGATATAGTACGTGTCCTGGTTTACCACGTACTGCGCTGTTGGCTCGAACATGATCCCTGGTGCGACCTGCAGCGTATAGCTGGCCTCGAAGGCATATTCATTGCGCGGCTGCGGGCTGGCATTGCCGCCAGCGAGAATGCGGGCTTCGGTCTCCGAGTGCGCATAATCCGCGCCGAGCTGCAGATAATGAATCCGCATGCCGAAATGATCGAGCGGCCGGCCGGGAATCACCCCGGTGAAGATCCCGCCCAACCAGGCTTCCACATCAAAATTCTGCCCGCCATTCATCGGCGCGAACAATCCCCAGGTGATAGCAAAATTCTTCGGCTGAGCGCCGAAAGCAGGCAATTTCTTCCCCACCCACACCACCTGTCGCCCTTCGGCGAACACGCCGACCGGATCCGGTTCGGCGTCCTTGGCGTCCTTGGTATAAACCTGCACCAGCCGGCCGTTAGCTGAGAGATACGGGTTGGTGTGCGGTGTTGTATCGCCCCACAGCCCGAACTCGTAATGCGCGGGCAGAGCGGCGGTGGCGAAAGTCGTGGTGTATCCGGCTTCACCGACGCCCAGCGTGCCGGTGTCATGATTGGTGCTGAAATGCAGCCCGTTGGTGTTGAGGTTGTATGTATTATCCTCGAACCCGCCGGCCTGCACATACCAGGCGGGCGTCACCTGAAACCGCGCCAGGCCGCCCCAAGTGGCATAACGCAACGGCATCAGCGGCGTGTCGCCGGCGATCAGCGCTGGTTCGCAATCGAACGGATTGTCGCAATTCTGCGTCCAGAAATAGCGCAGTACATTGGTCCGTCCGGCCTCGGCACTGAACCGGCCAATCTTCTGCTCATAGGTCAGCATGTTGAGCACGATGGGTTCATGATATTTCAGGTAATTGATCGTGCCCAATATGCCGCCATCATTGGTCAGCATATGGGAGTTGCTGCGTAGACCATAGATCGTCGTCGCCTCGTGGATCGTGCCGCCCTTCAGCCCGATCATCTTGCCAAGATCGAAATCCGCATTGATCCCGAACAGCCCGAGATTCCCGGTCTGGTTCTCGATGATACCGCTGCCGGGATTGGCGATGAAATCATCGACAAAGGTAAGGTTGATGCGGATGCCATGCTGGTCGAGCGTCTTAGCCGCCTGTTTGAGCGGCGGAATGTCGATCAAGGTAGGCTGCGGTGGGGGAGGGGGCGGTGTGGTCGCCAGGCTCTCACTGAACGGCACGGTGCTGGCCAGCGCGTGCGCGGCGGGCAAGGCACAAAAAAGGACTGACATCCTCACGAAGCGAAAGGACATTGTTGCTCCCAGTTGTTATTTTTATCGTGTTGATTGTTTGACTTGGACGTCTGGCTGGCCGCTTCAGCCGGGAAGCGGATACTCCTCCGCATTCAGTACCCATCCGGGCTGCTTGGAGAAATCCATGCGTGGTCCGCAGAAAATATCAACCAGCTGGTTGATGCCGGCCCCCCGCGCCTCGGTGGTATGAATGGCCGGCGCCGGGATCACGGCGAGGGAGGGCGTCGCGCAGACCTCGTGCTCATCACCCCGCCACTGCGTCATGTCCGTGGTCCATGGCCAGCGAAGGTGATGGGTGAAGGTCCCGGCCAGCGCCAGCGAGCCCTGCTCGAAATCGTCGTGGTGATGCGGCGACATTTTCTGCGGATCGCGCGGCCCGTCATTCGGGTCAAGAAAATTTACCATGAAGGTCGTGCAGCGAAAAATCCGGCCGAAGCGCCCTGGAGTCGGCGGAACATCCAGACTGTAGGCGCGGATCTTAAAACCGCTCGGCGGCGCCGGCCAGGGGACCAGCGGCGCCACTCGTGGATTGGGAGGATCGTAATGCGTGTTGTTGGCGCATTTTTCCAGTAGCTCCTTGGCCCTGGTAGTGAACAGCCGGACGATGCGCCCCGGCGTGCGCATCACGATCTCGCTTTCCCCCGGTGGCACGATGATCAAGGAGAACCCATTCACCGGCACACGCTCATCCCGGGTGACGATCTCCGCCCGGCTCTCGGCATCTGGCAGCAGCACGATATACTCATCCGCCTGCTTGGTCCGCTTCAACAGCGCGCCGGTCTCGGCCCCAGCGCCCAACTCGGCATAGGCAAGAATGAAATTCTGCCCGCGCGCAAACCATTGCTTGAAACTCGGCGTCTGCTCAACTGCCGGCTGCTCGTAGAACTTGACGTAGCTGGCTGAAGAAAAGCTGCCGGGCTTGATCGCTGGCACTGTCGCTTGTGCCATGCCGGATCTCGGATCGCTGTTATCGTACATTTTCCCTCCAAGTTATTTCGAGGCGCGGTGCAGCGATTTGTTTGATCGCGTAGGTGTCTTTCACACCGCCTCATTGGCGTTGGAGGAGGTTTATGGTGTTCTGATCATAAGATCAATATATTTTTTTGTTCTGTTTATAGGAACATCGCTGTCAGCCGTGATAGCCCAGAAGCTGGGAAATCGCCGCCGCGGAGCCGGTCAGCGCGGCAATCTGCTCATCTGTCGGCGCCGGCTGGATATGCTGTACTGAATCCACAATGGCGAGGCTGCCGACTAGAGTGCCGGCGCCATCGCGAATGGGGGCGGCCAAGGTGTTGATACCCGTTAGCGCCTCGTTCGGCGCCACCGCCCAGCCGCGCTGCTGGATCAATGCCAGCTCCGCGCGTAAAGATTCGGGATTGGTATTGGTCGCCGCGGTCATGATGTTGAGCGGTGCCGCCAGCACCCGCTCGCGCAACGCCGGCCCGGCGAAGGTCAGAGAGATCTTCCCTTGTGCGCTGCAATGAAACGGCAGGATCGAACCAGGCTTGACGCTGATCTCGATCGCCGATTTGCCGGCGATCGTCGCCAGCACGCGATTTCCTTCTATATCCAGCTGCGAGATTACCACCGAATAGCCCAGCTTCTCGCGCAGACCCTGCATGATGCCACGGCTGATCTGCGCCAGGTCGAACGACTCCGCGATCCGTCGGCCAAGCAGGATCAGCCGCGCGCCGATCGTGTATTTTTCCGATGTCTCCAGCTGGACCACATAGCCCTGCGCCACGAGCGTCTGCAGATGCCGGTGCACGCGGCTCTTCGAGGTGCCGAAGCTCTCGGCCAGCGCGGTCACGCCGACACCACTGCCCTGCTGCGCAAGACGTTCGAGAATCTGCAGACTCAGCGAGACCGCCTGAACACCATCATTGTTCGTCTGTCCGGTAATGCGCGGCATAATTCCTCCACAATAATCTCAAACAAATCAGCCTGTTAGGCCAAGCCAGCTGCGGTATGTCGTCCACAAACATGCCCCGCCGTGCACCAACGCCGCCAAAACGCGCTTGACAATCGACGCCAACGTGAACATGTTCTTGTCAATAGACCAATCGTTCTGATCAACAGAACAACGAGATCGTCCAAAAGTCAATCTCCAAAGGAGACTCTCTTGCCAACTTCCAGCTCGCAGGACCAGACCAGCACGCCGGCCATCATGGAATTTCGCACGCGCCTGGCGCAGCGCGACCTGCTCACCGGGACCTTCATTAAGACCCCGACCGGCCATGCCATCGAGATATTTGGTGCACTCGGCTATGATTTTGTGGTCATTGACGAGGAGCATTCTCCGTTTGACCGTGGGTCCATCGACCAGGCTATCCTTGCCGCCCGTGCCTCCAGCACCGCCGCTTTCGTGCGCATCGCATCGCCCTCGGCCTCCAACATTCTGTCAGTGCTGGACAGCGGCGCCACCGGCATCCTGGCACCTCATGTCGCCACCGCCGCCCGCGCCCGGGAGATAGCCGCGGCTTCCCGCTACCAGGGCGGCAAGCGCGGCTTCTCCGGCTCACCGCGCGCTGGCGGGTATGGCGCGGTGCCGATGTGGGCGCATGTCGAAGCCCAGGACCAGCTGGTCACGGTCATCGCGCAGATCGAGGATCCGGAAGCGCTCGACGAAATCGACGCCATCGCCGCCACGGACGGCATCGACGCGCTGTTTCTCGGACGTGGGGATCTCTCGGTCGCCATGGGGGCGACGTCGCCAGACGCCGAAGAGGTAAAGCAGGCTTGCGCCAAAGTTATCGAGGCGGCAGGCAAAGTCGGTAAGCCGGTGGCGGCCTTCGTCGGCAGTGCGCGCGAAGCCGAGGCGCTGCACCGGCTCGGCGTCACCGCCTTCATCATGTCATCCGACCAGGGGCTGATGCGCGACGCCGCCAAAGCCGCCCTCGCTGGGATGCACGAAATCGGCCTGCCCATGGCGCGCAGCGCCTAGCAGAGGCTGGCCGCATGACCGGCTATCCAGAAAGGGCCGGGTAAAATCAAAAATACAAAGAAGCGGAGGAAACAATGTCGAGTGCCAAGAGCTATCTGACGGCAGACGAACGGAAAATATTCTACAGCTCCGCCGGCGGGTGGGGGCTTGATGCGATGGATATTTGCATCTTCAGTCTCGTCATCCCTAGCCTGCTAGCCGCCTTTGCCATTGGCCGTGGTAATGTCGGCATTCTTGCCACCGCGGCGCTGATTTCCTCCGCCTTCGGCGGCTGGCTCGGCGGGATCATCTCCGACAGGGTCGGCCGCCTCGTTGTGCTACGCTGGACCATCGCCTGGTTCTCAATCGCCACCATCATCTGCGGCCTAGTACATGGTTACACCACTTTTCTGATCTTCCGCATCCTACAAGGCTTCGGCTTCGGCGGTGAGTGGGCCGTCGGCGCGGTACTGATGGGTGAGATCATCCGCAGCGAACTGCGTGGCAAGGTCGTCGGCGCGGTGCAAAGCGCTTATGCCATCGGCTGGGCTGTTGCATTGCTTCTGTTCTCCTCCGTGTTCAGCCTGTTTTCCGGTCCGGACGCGTGGCGCTATTTGTTCGTTATCGCCGGCCTGCTTGGCTTCCCGCTGTTCGTGATGCGGATGCGTATGAAGCTGCCGGCCGATTATCTGGCGCGCATGGACATCGCCCGCCGCGCCCACCAACAGGCGTCCGTTTCGACCAGCCTCTGGATATTTTCCGCGGCCCGTATTTCTCCCGCACTGCCATCGCCTCGCTGATGTGCCTTGGCATCCAGGGCGGCGGCTACAGCCTAACCGTGTGGCTGCCGACCTTCTTGCAGCAAACACGCCATCTCTCGGTTCTCCACACCACCGGCTATCTGAGCGTGTATGTCGCCGGTTCCTTCTGCGGCTACCTCGGCGCCGCGTACTTGAGCGATCTCATCGGCCGGCGGATAAAAATTATGTTGTTCGCGGCTGGCGCCCTGGTCATCGTGGTCAGTTACCTAAGCCTGCCAATTACCAACGGCATGATGATGCTCCTCGGCTTTCCGCTCGGATTTTTCATGCTGGGCATCTATAGCGGCCTGGGGCCGCTGCTGACGGAGCTCTACCCCACACGCCTGCGCGGTGCCGGCCAGGGCTTCTGCTATAATTTCGGGCGGGGGATTGGCGCAGTGCTGCCGGCGGTGGTTGGCTTCCTTAGCCTGACCCTTGGGCTGGCTCACTCCATCGTCGCTTTCTCCGGCGCCTGCTACGTGCTGGTCTGCCTGTGTGCCTTCCTGCTGCCGGAAACCACCGCGTTGAAACTTGAGACCCGAGAACAGGAGGACCAGCTGTTCCTGGACGGGCGCCGCCGTACCGCGGGTGAGCACATGCCTCCCCGGGAGACCGCAGATACATCCCGCATCTCTTCGCCCAAAATCTAAAACTTCTTCCTAACAAAGGTTAGTCGATAGCCATGAAGCGTGCCGATAAAGTCATCATCACTTGCGCGATCACCGGCAGCATCCACACGCCGTCAATGTCCCCGCATTTGCCGATCACGCCGGACCAGATCGCCGCCGAAGCGATTGCCGCGGCCCAGGCTGGGGCGGCGATGATCCATCTGCATGCGCGCGATCCGCTAACCGGCCAGCCCGACCAGACGCCGCGGCGATACATGGAGTTCCTGCCGCGGATCAAGCAGCAGACGGATGCGATCATCAACATCACCACGGGTGGCGGTCTCGGCATGTCGCTGGAGGAACGGCTGGCTCCGGCGCTGGAGGCAAAGCCGGAGGTGGCCTCGATGAACATGGGCTCCCTCAACTTCAATATCTCCGGTGCGGCCGGTCGGATCACGCAGTTCCAGCATGAATGGGAGCGCCCCTATCTCGAAGGCACCAAGGATTTCATCCTCTCTAATACCTTCGGGCAGATCGAGCATGGCATCCGTTCGCTCGGCGATAACGGCACGCGCTTTGAATTTGAGTGCTATGACCTCGGCCATCTCTATAATTTGGCACATTTCGTTGATCGCGGCATCGTCAAGCCGCCTTTCTTCGTGCAGGGCATTTTCGGTATCCTCGGCGGCATGGGGCCGGATCTAGAAAACCTCATGCATGTCCGCGCCACCGCCGACCGGCTGTTCGGCGACGATTACTACCTCTCCGTCTTGGGGGCGGGGCGCCACCAGATGCGCTTTGCCACGCTGAACGCCATCGCCGGCGGCAATGTCCGCGTCGGGCTGGAGGACAGCCTGTTCGCCGGACGGGGCAAGCTTGCCGTCTCTAATGCCGAGCAGGTGCAGAAAATCCGCAATATCCTGACTGAGCTCAGCCTCGAGATCGCCACCCCGGCGGAGGCACGGGCGATGATGGATACCAAGGGCGGACACAACGTCAATTTCTAACAGCGGCTCGGCCAACCAAGTCGCGAGAGTGAGGAAAAAATGGACCACAACATAAATCTAAATACCGACATTGAGCAGCGGATCACCAACCTTCTGAAGGGTGCCGTTGACACACATGTGCACAGCGGTCCTTCCATCGCCGCGCGCGGGCTTGATCATCTGGAACTGGTCCGCGACGCTTCGGCCGCCGGCATCGCTGCAGTGGTCACCAAGGATCATGACTATGCCGGCGTTGCCACGGCACGGCTGATCACCGATAATTTCCCCGAGCTGAAGACGAAGATATTCTCCTCCATCGTGCTCAACAATGTTGTCGGAGGGCTCAATCCCTACGCTGTCGAGCACACCGCTGCGATGGGAGGCAGGATCGTCTGGTTGCCGACTTTGGCGGCGGAAAACCATTTGGCCTGGGAGAAGAATTCCAGCTTTGTCCACCCGGCTGCGACCACCAAGATGCGCCACGCCACGGCTGTGCCAGTGCTTACCCCGGACAAAAAAGTTCGCGACGATTTAAAACAGATCCTCGATATCGTGGCCCGTAATGACATGGTGTTGGCCAGCGGCCATTTACATGTCAGCGAGACTTGGCTGATCTTTGAGGAGGCGAAGCGGCGCGGCGTTACGCGATTGGTCTTTACCCATCCGGAGGACATTGTCGGCGCCTCGCTGAACGACGTGAAGGGCATTGCCGCCATGGGCGCGTTCATCGAGCATTCGCTGGCAATGTTCCTGCCTGGCAGCAAGTTCAAGACGAAGACTGAGGAGGATTTGCGCCAGCAGATCGAGGCCGGTGGCGTTGAGCAGACGATCCTATGCTCGGACCTCGGCCAGCTCGGCTCGATGAGCCCGCTGGATGGCTTCCGCTACGGCATCAAAACCTGCATTGAACTTGGCTACAACGATGACCAGATTCGTCTCATGGTATCGACCAACGCGGCACGGCTGCTCGATCTGCAAGTCGAGACTGTGTAATTCTATCCAGTAGTATTTCTATGAGGTTGCCAGCGTTCGCGTTCAACACCGCTCCGGCGTTGGAGATGAATTAGCGGAAGTCGGCGCCTCGGTGAGCCAAGGCTGAGCCAGATTTGGCTTTGGTGCTGCACTGGTAACCTACATAGCTTCACGCCAGCTGCGGTAGCTGTCGCCGAGGCGCTGCAGCAGCCAGCAATAACGGGAGACAGCGTTGGATCGCGCCGGCCAAGTTGATTCGACAGTTTGATAAGCGCTGATGCCTTTCGGCTGAGCATCGAGGAATTAGCACTGCTTGCCCCTTTGCTAGCCGAAGACATCGGAACGAACGTATCAAACCGCAATTGAGATTGTCTGCCCCCCCCCGCATTTGTATTGATAATGACGGGTGCAATGTCGTCGGGCCTCCATGCCCAAGTCTATGGCCAAGCACAAAATTCAGGACAGTCCCCAGTCATGCAACCGCGGCCCCTTGGTTCCGGCTCCAGCGGACAGACGCTTCCAGTCGGACGCTCAAGCGCCTCGGCAATGCCCTTGGCTGTAGCGGCGATGCGTCGGGGTTTGTCCCACGACCGGAAGACATGAGCCGCATCAACCCCAAGCACATACCCCTTGGTAGCCCGCCGCAAATCACGCTTGATATCGCCGACACCGTAGACGGTATCGGCCGCGACCCAACGGAACGGCACACCACTCGTGATGGCGCGCGCAATCATCCGAGCCGCAAGTTGCCGCTTGGTTGCAAAGCCGGTGTCGCTTGGCACATGTGCCGCCTTGCACCGGACCGAGTCGTCGGTCCAAGCCTTCGGCAAATAGAGTGCCCGATCGATAAAGGCATAGCCCTTGGGCGATACATAGGCCGCAAACACGCCGATCTGGCAATTCGTGATCTTGCCCGCGGATCCCGTGTACTGCCGCGCCACCCCACAGGATGCCTTGCCCTGCTTGAGAAAGCCAGTTTCATCGATCACCAGCACCGCATCATCGTCTGCCAGATGTTCGACGACATACTCGCGCACAAGATCACGCAGCGCATCCGCATCCCAGCGGTCCCGCCCAAGAAGTTCCTGCTGCCGCCAAGGGCCAGGATCGCCAGCAGCCTCCGCGCGCATCCATCCCGTCTTGCGCCGTTCCTCGCTCAGCAACCCATCCAGAAACAACGCAGCATTCACCGCCGAACGCTCCTGCGCGAACACAGGTCGCATTCGTCCTTTCACATCGCGCAGTGATTACGCCCACAACTCGAGCGTCGTCTCAATCGATGCAAAACGCGTCCATGACTGTCGAATCATGGTTGCCCATTGATTCGGACTTACAGACGTTTCGCAAGATAAAAATCACGACTGTAATGCTAGGTGGCTGATAACAGTTGAATTTAAGCATCCTAATTGCAGACTCTAGACAGAGAGTAGCAAGTCAAGTTGGTTGCTGGGTCCCGCAACCACCAATACCGAACTCATGAACAAGTCAGGAACGCCCTCAGTGCTACGCGCAGAGGACGTTGTGTTGATTTCCGCTGAGATCTGACCCTGGAATTCCACCGAGAATTGACCCGCCTCTTGGTTATGGTTTGGGTTTCAAGATGGGGTCAAGGCCTGATTTTTCTCCTTTCGTTTTTGGTTTTTCTGCACCGAGCTGTGCTTGAACCTGAAGCTGTCATTGCCGGTCTCGAGGATGTGGCAGTGGTGGGTGAGGCGATCGAGGAGGGCGGTGGTCATCTTGGCGTCGCCGAAGACGGCGGACCATTCGCTGAAGCTCAGATTAGTGGTGATAACGACGCTGGTACGCTCGTAGAGCCTGCTGAGCAGGTGGAACAGCAAGGCCCCGCCCGAGGCGCTGAAGGGCAGATAGCCGAGCTCATCGAGGATAACGAGATCGGCATGGATCAGGCGGCCGGTGATCTGGCCGCTCCGCCCCTGGGCTTTTTCCTGTTCCAGGGCGTTGACCAGTTCGACGGTTGAGAAGAAGCGGACACGCTTTTTGTGATGCTCGACGGCCTGCACGCCGAGTGCGGTGGCGATGTGGGTCTTGCCGGTGCCCGGCCCGCCGACGAGCACAACATTGTCCGCGGGCTCGATGAAGTCGCAGCGATGCAACTGCCTGACCAGGGCCTCATTGACCTCGCTGCTGGCGAAGTCGAAGCCGGCGAGGTCGCGGTAGGCCGGGAAGCGCGCCGCCTTGAGCTGGTAAGCCATGGAGCGGACCTCGCGCTCGGCGGTCTCGGCCTTCAGCAGTTGAGAGAGCACCGGGATGGCGGCCTCGAAGGCTGGCGCGCCCTGCTGCGCCAGTTCGTCGACCGCTTGTGCCATGCCGTGCATCTTCAGGCTGCGCAGCATGATGACAAGCGCGCCGGCGGCGGGATCATGACGCATGGCGGGTCTCCTTGGTTTGGCGCAAGCTGTCGTAGCGTTCGACATCGGCCCTGGGCTCATTGGCCAAGCTCAGCGCCTGCGGCGCGGTTACCGCTGGCGGGGTGGCGGGTGTGCCGTCGATCAGCCGGTGGAGCCGGTTGAGGATATGCGTCTTGGCCGGCACGCCATCCTCCAGAGCCAGTTCCACCGCCGCCAGCACCGCCTGCTCGTCATGGTGCAGCACCAGGGCCAGGATCTCCACCATCTCCCGGTCACCGCCGGGGCGGCGCAGAAGAGGCTGTTGCAGCTGTTTGAAGGCATCGGGCAATTCCAGGAAGGGCGCGCCGTTGCGCAAGGCGCCCGGCTTGCGCTGGATCACCGCCAGATAATGCCGCCAGTCATAGATGGTGCGCCCGGGGCCATTATGCGTCCGGTCGATGATGCGCGGATGCTCGCAGATGATCTGCCCTTGCGCCGCCACCACCAGCCTGTTGGGATAGACCCGCAGGCTGACCGGCCGGTTGGCGAAAGAGGCCGGTACGCTGTAGCGGTTACGGCGTCAGGCTTGGCAGTTACCATTATACCCCTCTCTCATGCAGTTAAGCGTCGTTTTGCCCGGTCCCAGGCTCTTTTCTTGGCTTCGCCTGGACGGTCCCGTCCAGGCTCTTGGCTGGATGCCGCAGGTAGGGCGGTAGGGTTCGGATCTGTCCAGACCGGCATGAAACAATAATGCCGCCCGTCGGCATCCTGCTGAAGGCTCTTGCGGCAGGTCGCCATGGCGACGGCACCGTCATTATCCTGCATCAGCTGGCCCCAGGCGATGGCCTCGGCCGGCCCGGCCTTCATGGCAACCGAGATCAGATGTGAGGCGACCTCCCCCTGAAACCGCCCGGCATTCAGCCCGGCAGCGTAGGTGAAGAGGCAGGGGATGGCACCCAGCGCCAGCACCGCGACCGCCCAGATCCCGAGGGTTTTGTATTTCAAAGTCTTGCCGTGCTGATACACGGCATAGCGCACATTATCCGCGAGCTTGGGCGTCAGCTGCTCGACAATGCCGGCCTGTTTGGTTTGCAACACCGCCTCGGCTTGCTGGACGGCCAGCGCCGTCTTCTTGAGGGTGTCATGGTATTCGCGGTCCAGCCGGTCGCTGGCATCGTGGAAATAGCGCACGGCCTGGTTATGCAGGCGCCATTGCAAGCGCAGCGAGGAGGACAGGACCTTAATCAGCGGCAATAACGGGTCGTTTTTGAGCCCGGTGACCTGAATGAGCCGCTCCAGCTCCTCCTGCATCTGGGCGATCTCGCGGCCAAGGATTTCGCTGTAGCGCCGCAGGTCGAACTCTTCCCGGGCTCGTTCATGGCAGCCATGAGCTGATCCCCGCAAAATTGCTGTCCATGGCCTCCAGCCATAGCCTGACCCGGGCCCGGTCGAACGGCCCGAGCGGCGTGTCGGCCCGGCCGGTCTTACCCGCGACGGCATCATGGAATTTCAGCCGGCGGATTTCCACCTGTTGGGCGGCGAAGAGTTTCGGCATGAATACCGGCACGGCCCCCTCACCAATCGCCTGACGGACGACGCTATGCCGCAAAATGCGCGCGAAGCCTGTATCGCGGGTCTCGCCGACATCCATCATGGCCTCGTTCAAAATGATGGACGAGGCAGTCGGCTTGAACCCCAGCCGCTGCAAGGTGGCCAAGGGTGATAAATCCTCTTCTTGCGGCCCCACCGTATGGAACAGCACCACCGCGAAGCTCTGGGCTTCGAACAAGGCGACCAGGTCGGGTAATTCGACAGCGAGGCGGCGCAGCGTGGTATCGCCGCCGCCCAGATCGACCAGCGCCGATATTTTCTGAGCCAGGCTATGCTGTAACAGGCGATCCAGCCATTTCAGGGACAGGCTGGGGTCGGCGGTCTCCGGGGGCGGGCCACTTTGTCGATATAGCGGGAGAAGGTGTCGTTGGTCGTGTCCAGATCCGCCATTAGCAGAGGCGTGCCGTTCATCAGGGTTTTCTCGGCCAGCCAGCGTATGCCGGTGGTCTTGCCGGTTTTGCCTCGCCCCACCCAGAAAATGACTTTGTGCCGCCCGCTTAAATCGATGCCGGTCAAAGGCGTTGGGCTGGCAGCGGGTACCGCCGGGCTGGCAGCGGTGCCCAACTCCATCTCCGGTGGGGCGGCGTCTTCATCCGGCCTGAAGGTAAATTCCGGCGGTGTGGTACCTGAGGTGGGTGCACGTCCGCCCGTCGCATTGGGAAAGCGCAGCAATTCCGGCGTGTTGTCTTTGGGTTCAGGCATCGTTTGGCTCCATTCTGGGGAAAGGATGGCTGGGGCTTATGGCGGCGATTTTTTACCGAGCAGGCGCGCCATGACCTCGTCATAGGTTGAGAGGGGCGGCCGGATGAGGGGCTTTGCCGGTTCAGCCGGTGGCGGTCTTGCGCTGGTAGCCTTTCAGGGGCGGCGGGCGCGATAGACCTCGCTTTGCAGCCAGTCGGCATCCCACGCTTTGCCGGTGCTGTAGGTGATGCCAGCCAGCGTCATCGCGCGTGCGATTGCAGCCCAGGACCAGTCGCCATGCACAAGCTCCAACAACATGCCGTAATGTTGGCGCAGCCAGGGCCGCACGACATCGCTCTGTCGCCAGAGCGGGCGGAGCATTTCCGCCAAGCTTTCGATCTCGGCCTCGGTGTGAATGCGTTTGCGCGACATGAACACGGGCTTTCAAAAATAGCGGCATGGAGTTTCACTATTTTTGACTAAGCGCGCAATCTTCCGAATCGGAATCTTGACAAGCGCTGAGCTTGTGTCCCAGCCCAATCCAAAGCCTTTTCCTGTGCTGATTCCTATGCTTGTTCCTGATCTCAAAACTGAGCTCAATTCTAATCTCATTCCCAAGCTCAATCCTGATCTCTAATCTCGTAGGTCCCGTGTGGTAGTATCTTATGCGGCTACAACAGACCAAGGAATGCTAGCGCATGCGGATATAGCGATGCCAAGAGGCATAAATAGCTTTCTTAATCTCGATTTAATTGGTTATCACCGACGATGCCGCGAGGGCATTTTAATATTAGTCGAAGGTGGTTTTTAAGCTCGATAATATATTTGCGCTGGCTAAGATAAGTTCGTTAGCCTAATCCTAGCGTATCGATGGATACCAGTTATACTGGCCCGCCTGAAACCAACCGCTGCCGTAGAAAATGCAATGCGCATTGTTATAAAAAGATCACTTGCGAACATATAAGCGGACGTTAAAGCTAAGTCCGGATGACCGGCTTTAAAATCCTGCTTATAGAAGATGACCACCAGGCCGCCGCGCTTGTTTGCCAGGCTCTCACCCTTAAGGCGCATCAGGTGACGACGGTTGCCACAGCAAATGACGGTCTGTTACGGGCGAGCGTTGACCCCTGGGACTTGCTGATTGTCGACCGGATGTTGCCGGGATATGATGGCCTAAAGCTTGTGCAGGCCCTGCGCAAGACCCGTGTCGAGGTGCCAGTGCTGTTTCTCACCGCGCTCGATGGCATTGACGATAGGGTAGAAGGGCTGCGTGCCGGTGGCGACGATTATTTGATAAAGCCATTTGCATTTGCAGAACTCTGCGCACGCGTTGAAGCTCTGATTCGCCGCTGCCCAGCACCATCTAGGCGCTCCATTCTGTCGTACACCGATCTATGGCTCGACCGCCGCAAGCACATTGCCACACGTGCCGGTTGGGAAATTTCTCTAACCCAGATCGAATTCAAAATTCTTGAGGCTTTGTTGCTCAACCAGGGGAAAATAACGACATACAAAATGCTACTCGAAAAAGTCTGGGATTATGATTTTGACCCCGGAACCAGCGTTGTCGCGAGTCACGTATCGCGCTTGCGCGTCAAGATCGAATCGGATTTTTCCGTGAAGATATTGCATACGCTACGCGGTGTCGGATATCGATTGGGTGTCGATGCAAATTGAACAAAGTCCTGGAAGCGCGCGGCAGGCGCGATCGCCAAGCCTAATCCGTACAACCAGTTTCAGGCTTGCCGCTTGCGGCGCAATTTTAGCCTCCCTTGGCGCCGGACTTGTTTTTTTGGTCATCTATTATGGAACTGCCGGCGCGATGGTCCGCACTCTGGATCGCCAAATCGGTAATGAAGCAGCGGAAATTGTCGATCCCGGAGAAATCTTACGTACGGCGGTTGCGATGGAAGCTGTACGCGAGGCGCAAAGTGAGGTGGTACACGGCACCTTTGTCACATTGATCGACCCTCAGGGGCATGTCGTTGCGACAAATCTCGCCGATCCTTCACGCATGCAAGGTTGGAGTTGGCATAATCTTATCGTTATGCATCCAGCATCTCACATCATGACGACACGAAATCTGGGAATTCGGTTGGCAGATGGTGGCTTGCTGGTGGTTGGCGAAGACGCGACCGCCCTTGTAGAGCTGAGGCAACGTCTGGTTCGAAGCTTTTTTATTGGTTTTAGTATTCTGCTGGCGCTCGGGTTGGGGGCCGGAATCGTGTTGGGTCAGAACGCGGTTTCGCGTATAAAGGATATCAACGCGACACTCGAATCAATCATGGGAGGCGATTTTAGTCGAAGATTGACGAGGTCCAGCTACAGAAACGAACTTGATGATCTGGCTGTAAGCGTCAATCTTATGCTGGATCGGATTGAATTCCTCATGGAAAATCTGAGACAGGTTGGAAATGAGATCGCACATGATTTACGCTCCCCGCTCGCTCGTTTGCGTGAGGGGTTGGAACTCGCGCAACTTGGCAATGATGAGACATTGTCCCGTAGCGTAATCCCCTGGGCGATTTCAGAAACTGATTCGATTCTAGCAGTTTGCTGAAAAACTCCTGGCGGCCGGGATTATGATGTGATTCACTTTGGCTGGCAGGTTTTGTGAGGCGTGGGGTGCGGGGTTCTTTTCGAGATCAGGGCGGGATGTTTTCGTATGTTTCACCAGAAACACGGGTTCCGGCGACCCATCCGTTGCGAGCGATCCGTGCTTTGGTGCGGGATGTTCTGCATGAGATGAGCCGCAGCTTTGCCTGGCTGTATTCCAGGGAAGGCCGGCCCTCGGTGCCGCCTGAACAATTGCTGAGCGCGCTGCTGATCCAGGTGCTGTACGGGATTCGCTCGGAACGGCAGTTGATGGAGCAACTGGATTATAATCTCCTGTACCGCTGGTTTGTGGGCTTATCCCGGATGATCCGGTCTGGAACCCGACCACGTTTAGCAAGAACCGCGAGCGCCTGCAGAACGGCGATATATTCCAGAAATTCATGAGCCGGCTGCTGAACCACCCGCGGGTGACGCCGCTACTATCGGATGAGCATTTCTCGGTGGACGGCACGCTGATCGAGGCGTGGGCGTCGCAGAAGAGCTTCCGGCCGAAGGATGGCAGCGACGATGATGGTTCGGATTTCCACGGTCAGAAGCGTAAGAACGATACCCATGCCAGCACCACCGACCCGGAAAGCCGGCTGTACCGCAAGGCCGCTGGGCGGGAGGCAAAGCTTTCGTATATGGGGCACGCGCTGATGGACAACCGGCACGGCTTGGCGGTGGGTGGCCGAGTGACCCAGGCCACAGGCACGGCTGAGCGTGAAGCCTCGGAAGCGATGTTGAAAGCCAAAGCCAAGTCGGCCGCCGGGCGGATCACCGTAGGCGAAGACAAGGCTTACGATACCGCCGATCATGTCGCCAATCTGCGCGACGCCGGCGTGACACCGCATGTCACACAAAACAACGGTGAGACCAAAACCGGCAGGCACCGCCGCAGCGCGATTGACGGACGCACCACGCGCCATCCCGGTTATGCGATGTCGCAGACCCGCCGGGCGATGATCGAGTGCATATTCGGCTGGGGCAAGCAGCACGGCACGATGCGCAAGACCAAGCTGCGCGGCGTTGCGCGGGTCGCCGGCACCTTCATGCTCAACCTGATCGCCTATAATCTGGTACGCATTCCAAAAATGGTGGCAATATAAGGGACGAGTCTGTCCGCTGGACGAAAAAAGTCCAGAAACCGGCAAGAAACTTCAATCACTTGAACCAAAATCCAGGCCCCAAAGCTAAATCAGAAAAAATAAAACCAAGTTTCGGGGTTTTTCAGCAAACTGCTAGCAGTTTGCTGAAAAACTCCTGGCGGCCGGGATTATGATGTGATTCACTTTGGCTGGCAGGTTTTGTGAGGCGTGGGGTGCGGGGTTCTTTTCGAGATCAGGGCGGGATGTTTTCGTATGTTTCACCAGAAACACGGGTTCCGGCGACCCATCCGTTGCGAGCGATCCGTGCTTTGGTGCGGGATGTTCTGCATGAGATGAGCCGCAGCTTTGCCTGGCTGTATTCCAGGGAAGGCCGGCCCTCGGTGCCGCCTGAACAATTGCTGAGCGCGCTGCTGATCCAGGTGCTGTACGGGATTCGCTCGGAACGGCAGTTGATGGAGCAACTGGATTATAATCTCCTGTACCGCTGGTTTGTGGGCTTATCCCCGGATGATCCGGTCTGGAACCCGACCACGTTTAGCAAGAACCGCGAGCGCCTGCAGAACGGCGATATATTCCAGAAATTCATGAGCCGGCTGCTGAACCACCCGCGGGTGACGCCGCTACTATCGGATGAGCATTTCTCGGTGGACGGCACGCTGATCGAGGCGTGGGCGTCGCAGAAGAGCTTCCGGCCGAAGGATGGCAGCGACGATGATGGTTCGGATTTCCACGGTCAGAAGCGTAAGAACGATACCCATGCCAGCACCACCGACCCGGAAAGCCGGCTGTACCGCAAGGCCGCTGGGCGGGAGGCAAAGCTTTCGTATATGGGGCACGCGCTGATGGACAACCGGCACGGCTTGGCGGTGGGTGGCCGAGTGACCCAGGCCACAGGCACGGCTGAGCGTGAAGCCTCGGAAGCGATGTTGAAAGCCAAAGCCAAGTCGGCCGCCGGGCGGATCACCGTAGGCGAAGACAAGGCTTACGATACCGCCGATCATGTCGCCAATCTGCGCGACGCCGGCGTGACACCGCATGTCACACAAAACAACGGTGAGACCAAAACCGGCAGGCACCGCCGCAGCGCGATTGACGGACGCACCACGCGCCATCCCGGTTATGCGATGTCGCAGACCCGCCGGGCGATGATCGAGTGCATATTCGGCTGGGGCAAGCAGCACGGCACGATGCGCAAGACCAAGCTGCGCGGCGTTGCGCGGGTCGCCGGCACCTTCATGCTCAACCTGATCGCCTATAATCTGGTACGCATTCCAAAAATGGTGGCAATATAAGGGACGAGTCTGTCCGCTGGACGAAAAAAGTCCAGAAACCGGCAAGAAACTTCAATCACTTGAACCAAAATCCAGGCCCCAAAGCTAAATCAGAAAAAATAAAACCAAGTTTCGGGGTTTTTCAGCAAACTGCTAGAGATTTTTTCAGCACTTTTACGGCTGGCGCAGATTGAAAGCGGGGCGCGTCGGAAGGCATTTTCTTGGATTGATCTTTCCTATCTTCTGGGCTCTCTGATCGACACCTTCGCGCCCGCGGTCGACGAGTCTGGCCGGACGCTCATATTCAACATTCAGTCGGAACTCAGCTTATACGGTGATGTCGTCTTGCTGAACCAGCTTTTTGGCAATCTGATCTTGAATGCGATAAAACATACGCCGCCGGGATGCCTTATCCATATATCTGCGACTCGCGCGGCGCAAAACGTCGCGATAGCCATCGCCGACAATGGACTAGGCATACCAAGCCACTTACATGGCATGGCGCTTCGGCGTTTCGGACGGATCGATATAGCCCGTACGGCGCCCGGCGCTGGTCTGGGCTTACCGATCGCGGTGGCTATCGCCGAGCTTCACGGCGGTAAATTAACGCTGAAAGACGCAAATCCTGGACTTCAAGTGGAGATTATACTTCCACAGAACCGCGCCCCGCGAACGGAAATATCAAAATACTGAGACGAAGTCGAAGATATTAGTAAAATATTGAATTTTTTGTATAGCCTTTGCATCATTAACGGATTGTATAATTATCGGCGCAGGATCATCAATCTGCAATCAAACCATCATCAAAGATGAACACATATTTCGTTACAAGCCGGCCCCGGAGTGTACAGACTGATATTATAGAGGCCGAGATGATGAGCAAAGCGAGTTTGAGCGGGAACATAGAATAATGTTATTACGCCAGTCTAACGCAGAGATGTTTTAGTTAAAATCTATAATTTTCTCTATTTCCGGTAGATGGATCTCTTGCACGCCACAAGCGGCAAGCCGTTTTGCCGTGCGCTAGTGGCGGCGTGCTGGTCCGCCTTGAGACAATTCCTGTGGCGTTCAACGCTACGGTTTGGCCACTCTCAGCTAATTGAGGAGCTGTAATTTGTCCGTCAAATACATTGTTTATCTCGCCAACTATTCGGATGGGATTCTCTATCTGATGGCGGTGCTGCTGCTGCTGGCGCTGGCGGTGATTCTGGACCGCTTCTGGTTCCTGCGCAGCACCATTCTGCGTGGCGAGAGCGTCATCCGCGCCACCGCGCAGGAGACGGCCTTGCGTCAGGGCGAGTTGGTGGCGCTGCGCAACCGCGCCGGCAAGCTGCCGGAAGCCGCGCTGCTGGATACCGCCTTGCGCCATGCCGGCATGGTCAATGCCGAGGCGCTGAACAGCCGGCTCGATGAGGCGGTGATGCTGATCGCCCCCGGCCTGGACCGCCGGCTCTGGCTGCTGGATACCATCATCACCCTGGCGCCGCTGATGGGGCTGTTTGGCACCATCATCGGCATGTTCCATGCCTTCAACGTGCTGGCCGCGCCCGGCCATGCCCCGGCGGAAGTCACCGGCGGCGTGGCGGATGCGCTGGTTGCCACCGCCTTTGGCCTGTTCATCGCCATGTTGGGGCTGGCGGCGTTCAATGCGCTCTCCAACCAGGTGCGGCTGGTCGTGCATCAGCTTGATTCGCTGAAGGTGCTGATCGTCAACCGCATGGACGGCGCCCCGGTGGTGCAAGCCGGCAAGACCGGTGCTGGCGCCAGCACCGCCGCCAAGTTCGCCACGGCCTGAGCGGAACCCCCCACCATGCGCTATTTCGAACGCCGCAAGGCGCGCATCGAGATCATCCCGATGATCGATGTGATGCTGTTCCTGCTTGTGTTTTTCATCATCGTGACGATGCAGATGATCCCCGATGCCGGGGTTTCGATGCAGCTGCCCAACGCCGCCCAGACGCAGCAATTGCCGCATCCGAAATTCATCGTGAATGTGATGGCGGATGGCACCATCAAGGTGAAGGACCAGGTGATGAGCGCCGACCAGCTCAGCGCCATGTTCGCTGGCGATGGCGCCCCGGACAAGACGGAAGTCACCATCGCCGCTGACAAGGCCAGCGCCTTCCAGCATTTCATGACGGTGATCGACGCCGCCAAGAAGGCCGGGGTGACCGATATCGGCATCGCCGCGCAGCCGCAGGCGGCGCAATGATGGCTGGCATGTCCGGTGAATGGGGCGGGGAGGGGCATTCCAATCGCCGCTTCCTGCTGGCGATCGGCGCCGGGCTGCTGCTCGAGGCCGGGGCGCTGGGGCTGTTGCTGCCGGCCATGCAGCATCAGCAACCGCCGCCGGCCAAGCAGCCAGCGGTGGTGAAGGTGACCATCCAGGCCGCCCCGCCGCCCGCGCCCAAGCCGCCGCCGCCGGTGCCGACCCCCGCGCCGCCCCCGCCGCCGCCCAAGCCGGTGCCGGCCCCCAGCGTGCCCAAGCCGCCGCCGCCGCGCCCGGTGCATCACGTGGTGCCGCATCACGTGGCGCCGCCACAGCCGCGCCCGCAGCCGGCGCCACCGCCGCAGCCGGTGACGCCGCCGGCGCCGCCGGCCCCCGCCTTGCCGCCCGCCCCGTCCCAGGGTGAGGTGGACGCCTTCCGCCTGGCGATGCGCAATGCCGTTCAGGGGGTGGCCAACCGCGTCTATCCGCAGGCCGCGCAGATGGCGCGTGAAGGCGGCACGCCCGAGATCACCTTCACCTATCGCAACGGTGTGGTGAGCGACATCGCCCTGGCACATTCCAGCGGCTTTCCGCTGCTCGACCAGGCGGCCCTGCAGGCCGCCCGCATCGCGCATTATCCAGCTCCGCCGCCGGGCTTCGCAGGACGTAGCTACGACGTCACCGTCGAAGTGATTTTTGAGATGACGTCGTAGGATATGAATCCCGACTGACCGCTGTCGATATCCAAAACCCGTGAAATTGGAGACGCATTATGTACGGCTTGAGACGCTCTCGCGTGATTTTTCTTTTTGCCTCAACGGCACTATCGGCGTTGCCACTCGCACGGGCAAGTGCCCAATCGAGCGCGCCAACCTCTCCCATTAACCTTGATCTTGGGACCGTGACCGCAACGGCTCTAATTATACCAATAGCGGTGCAGCCGTGGCGCCGAGCTCAACGGGCTCTCAAAAGCAAGCGGTTAAGGAACAGAAATTAGCCCCGAACATTATTTATGTGCAACCTGAATCCGTGATGCAGAAGCTTCCGGATTCAAACGTTGCTGAAAACCTGAAGCATGTTCCTGGCATTAGCACCGCGACTGATTCCGGATTCAGCCGCTACGTGATGGTACGCGGCTTGTCAGAGGATTTGAATTCTACGCGCTATGCAGGGCTTGAGCTTCCCGGCACCAATACCAATGCCAGCCCGACCGGCGGCGGCCGCGCCGTGGCGTTGGACTTTTTACCCCCCGGCATTATCGGGGGGCGAAAGTGATACCAACCCTCACTCCCGATATCGCCGCCACCGGTCTTGGTGGTGTGATCGATTTGCTGCCGCCGAGCATGCCCGCGGATAAAGATACCATGCTTGATATAAATGCCGGCGGCGGCACAACGCTCTTGCAGCACAATGCCATGGGTCAGGTTAGCGTTACCGCCGGAAAGCGCTTCGCCATTCCAGGGTTGAAGTTCGAAAATGCCAAGCCGTTCACGGTGCTTGGGAGCTTCGGGTATATTAATACTTCCCCGGGTATTTTCGATATGGAAGAGGGGTATACGAACGGCACCACCACTGCGGGCATGCCGGCTCAGATTAATAATCTTCAGCTGCGCCGATATAACAACCAGCGCATCTCGAAGGGGTATACTGGCGAGATCGATTTCGATCCGAACCCGCAAACGCATCTCTACGTGCTCGGTATGTTCTCGTCCATGAATGAGACCATTCAAAAAGACGAACTTTACCTTCAAAATCTCGATGCGTCCTCTGTCGATAATGGCAACAACAACTTCACGGCGACAGGCGCTAATCTGAACAAATATTATGAGAACAGCTCCGAAACCGACGGCATGACAGTGCTCAAGGCGGGCGGCAATTTCATGGTCGCCAACCTGGTGAACGTGACTTTCCACAGCGGCTATGCCGAGGGTTCGATCGTTTCAACCATGATTTTGTCTCGAATTTTGGCAGCAACGATCAGAATTTGACAATCGATTACGATACCAGTAACCGGAATTTCCGGTCGTACAGCATCGCAACTGCGTCCGGTGCGGCGTATGATCCCACCAACCCAAATAATTACAGCTTCAGCGATTTAACCAATCTTCCGATCAGCGCCACAGACAGGATTTATGACAACGGCGCCTCTTTCGCGGTGCCGACCAGCTTCCTCAATACCCTCGGCTCGTTCAAAGTTGGCGCGGATTTCAGCCTGCGCTCGCGCAACAGCATGGCCTCCACCATTTCCTATACGCCGGTGAATGGCGGCTATTCGCTGGCCAGCGTTACGGGCGGCATGTCCAACCTAACGACCTATGGCCGCTATCCGCTCGGCCCAAATCTGAATTACGGTCAGCTCTTTGGTCAAGGCTACACGACCTCGGCCGATCCGATTTCTGCCGCGCAATCCTACCAGCATGATCGTGAGAATATATATGCGGGTTTCGCGCAAGAAGATTTGCAATGGAACAAGCTTGAGGTTCTTGCGGGCCTCCGGTTCGAGGCGACAGATGCCGCATATTCCGGCTACGCTTCCACCACTGATGCTAACGGCAATACCACGATCGGGGGCAGATTACGAAGCCCCAGAATTACAACAACATCTTCCCGACAGTGCAGCTGAAATATGATTTCACGCCAGAGTTGCAGGGGCGCTTTGCCTATTCGACAGGTATCGCCCGTCCCGGCTTCCAGCAAGTCAGCCCGGCGATTTCCACGACCGCGAACGCAGCCCTGGGCAGTGGCAGTGGGTCCTTGATCTCGACCGGCAACCCGAATTTGAAGCCGCAAACCGGCCGGACATTCGATGTCGCGCTGGCCTATTACACGCATAATGACGGCGTTTATATGGTTGATGGCTTCCTCAAAAATATCGACAATTATATCATTGCGACCAACTATAATGCGAACGGCAACACCTATCAGACGTTCAAGAATATCAGCGGCGCCCAGGTGCGCGGCGTCCAGCTCGAGGCCATTCAGCGTTTCTATTTCCTGCCACATCCGCTCGATGGTCTGGGGATCGATGCCAATCTGACCTACGTGGATGGCACGGGTAAAATCTTCCCCGGTCAGGGGCGTTCCATCCTGCCAGAGACCTATCCGCTGACCGCCAATATCGCCGAAACTTATAAAAAAGGCCCGTTCGATTTCGAGATCAGCGAAAACTACACTTCACGCAATCTCTTCGCCGCCGGCAGCAGCCCGGGGAGCAGCACTTACACCCAGCCGACTTTCATGCTGGATGTAAGCGCGTCTTATCAGCTGACTCCGCACTGGACCTTCTATGCCCAAGGTGCCAACCTGACCAATTACCGCCTATATATCACGCAGGGCTCCAACAGATTTTATCCCATTCAGCGCGAATATTACGGGCAACGTATTCTGTTCGGCGTACATTATCGTCTTTGACGTCCGCGACGATATTGCCGCGGGACCGCAGGCTTTCATCGCGGCATGATTATCGAAGTTGATGCGTTAGCCCCGTCGCCGTGGGGGTGACGCATCGATAAACCACCAGCCTCGCGATCCTCATGGTTGGCGAGACTGGTGGTCATCCATTTATCCTCCGGGCGGGAGCGCCGCTCGCCCGGGTATCAGTTTGCCCTAATCCGCGTTGGCCCCCTCCACGCTGTTCTCAAGAACGGCACCGGTCACGGCATCTACCCCGACCTCATTCGTTTTCGCGCCGGATTTGATGTCGAATGAGTAGCGCAAGCCGCTGCCACCAGCTTCCTTCTCCAGCTCTTCATCCGCGATTTTGCCAGGCTGCGCCTTCAGAGCGATGTTTCGCGCCGCTTCGAGGCTGATCTTGGCGCCTCCTGAGAGGTTTTCGCCTGTGTAGGCTAGAGCCGGCGCCGCTAAACCGGCGAGGATCGCCAGAGCGCCCAGAGTACGGGCAGGATACGCAAATTTCATCGTCAAACTCCATAGTTCATCTACGTTCGGCGCCGGCCACGCCGGGCGCCTTGACTCTGGTTTAGCGGTGCAGACTTAGCTGAAACTTAGGCCCAACTGCCCGGCATCGTCACCGTCGCCATAACACCGCGGACAGCGTCGGTGCGGTTTGTGACCTCCAGCCCAAAGCCATGGCGCTCAGCTATGCGGCGGGCGATGGCGAGCCCTAGCCCTGTGCCCTCCGCCACCTCCGGCGTGGCGCGAAAGAAGCGTTCGAAAATCCGCGCTTGCGCGCCTTCGGGAAGGCCAGGACCGTTATCGCGCACTTCGGCGCAGCCGCCGGCCTGGCTTCGGCGCAAGGAAATGTCCACGGTTCCGCCGGCCTGCGTGTAAGTAACGGCGTTTTCGATTAAATTGCCGAAGAGCGTGCGCACGTCGTCCTCGGCGCCAGTCACCAGGAATCGGGGCGGGATGGTCGCGCTCAGCTCGATGTGTTTGCGCGCGGCGAGTGCAGCGTGATCCGCAACGCAATCAAGCAGAAGCCGTGCGGCATCGAAACGGGTGGCGGGCAGCGCCGGCGGTTCGTCGAGCCGGGCCAGGCGCAGGAGCCGGTCGGTCAGCTGCGCGCTGCGGCGCGCCCCCGCTGCGAGAGCGGCCAGGCGCGGTAAAGCGAGCGGTGCCCCGGCGACGAGATTATCGATCTCGATCTGCATCGCGGCGATCGGCGTGCGCAGCGTGTGCGCGGCATCGGCCAGGAAGCGCTTCTGCGCGGAAAGCGCGGCCTGAAGCCTGACGATGAGACCGTTCATGCTGGTGATCAGCGGCGTCAATTCTTGAGGGATGCCATGCAGCGGCAAGGGCTCGGTAGCCATGGTGCCGCGTGTGGCGAGGTCCGCGGCCAAGAGGTCGAGCCGTCGCAAAGTGCGATGCAGGGTGAGCCAGACCAGCAGCCAGGAGAAAGGGATCAGCAGCGCCGCCGGCAAGGCCGCGCCGATAGCGGCATTGCTGGCGATTTCGTCGCGGACGATCTCACGCTGCGCGACCGCCACGGTGCGGTCCACGCCGCGCAATACATAGACCCGCCAGGCTTCGCCGCCGATCCGCGCCGTGGAAAAGCCAGCCTGGCGCGGAGGTGACGTAAACATGCCGGGTATGGTTTGATGCAGCATGCTTCCCTGCGCATTCCAGATTGTCACGGCAAAGCGGTCCTCGGCATCCTGGTCGGGTGCTGGGGCGCGTTGGCGGTGCCGGGGCCGCGCCCGGCGTTCAAAGCGATCTGGCGAAGTTGCCCGTCCAGAAAATCCGCGGTCTCGCTCTTGCTATACAGATACGCCGCGCCCGCCGCGATGAGCCCGGCCCCCACCAGCAGGAAGGTGACCCACACCAAAGCGGTTCGGCGCAATGAGAGGGCGGGGCTCATTTTTCCACCATCCAGCCAGCGCCGCGTATGTTCAGAATGACCTGCTTTCCGAATTTACGCCGGATGGAATGGATTAATACCTCCACGGCATTACTTTCCACCTCGTCGCCCCAGCCATAGAGGCGCTCCTCAATCTCGGCGCGGGATAAAATCCGTCCCGGCCGGCTCATCAGCGCCTGCATCAGCGCGTATTCCCGCGCGGAAAGGCGCTCGGTGCGGCCGCCATAGGAAAATTCGTGGCTTGCCATGTCAAGCGCCGCCTCGCTGGTTTCCAGCCGCGCGGTTACCCGCCCGGCGTGGCGGCGGATCAGGGCCCGGATGCGCGCGAGCAACTCAGGCACTGCAAACGGCTTCACCAGATAATCATCTGCCCCAAGATCCAACCCAGCGACGCGGCTCTCCACCGCATCGCGGGCGGTGATCACCAGCACAGGCGTTTCCACCCCTTTCTGCCGCGCGGCTTTTAGCACGCTCAGCCCGTCCAGGCCCGGCAGGCCGAGATCAAGCAAGGCGATGGCATAGGCATTGTCGCGCAATGCCGCCTCCGCCGTCACCCCGTCACGGACCCAGTCCACCATCATGCCCGCTGATTTCAAGGCGGCGAGCAAACCCGCGCCGATCAGCGCATCATCCTCGATCAGCAATACCCGCATATGACCAGCTTGGGCGAAGGGGCCGAGCCAAACAAGAGGCTATACGCGAACGCGCGAGCGGATCCAAATTTTAGGAGAATTGAATGGTAGTGCATGGCTAAGCGCGGCCGCCCAGTATGGTTATTGCCATATGGCAATACATGGCGTATATATAGCCACATGACAGGAGCTTCCCATGTCTGTGCTTAGCCAGATCACCGTTGCGCCGAAGCCCTTTTCACCTGACCCGATCACCGATGAAGAGGCAGGCGCCATGTTCCGTGCGGCATTGAACCTTTTCCGCCTATGGGGGGTGACAGACGACCAGGCCGCGATCATCCTCGACTTGCCGCGCCGTACCTTTGCCCGTTGGAAAGCTGGCGAGCTTGGCCGGATTGGCCGTGACGGCAAGGCCAGGCTCTCCAACCTCATGGGGATCCACAAAGCCTTGCGGATCATTTTCAAGGAGCCGGCGCGCGGCTATGGCTGGATCAAAGCCCCGAATGCGGCTTTTGGCGGCCGCTCGGCTTTGGAGGTCATGCTCCAGGGTGAACTAACCGACCTCATGCGTGTGCGGCATTATCTGGATGCGGAGCGTGGCGGCTGGTGATCGACCCGTCGATCGTCCCCATCTCGCCGGTTCATTGGGTTGGTGCCAGGCGGATCATCCGCAGCCTGTATCCGCCTGTCGATTTGTTCGAAGATATTGCCGATCCAGAAGATTGGCCCTTGTTGATCGCCGCGGAGCAGAAGACCAATCCGCGCCTCATGGAAACGATCGGCGCACTTGATCTGGTGCCGGTGTCGCGGCGCGTTTCCGGGCCGGGAGCGAGTTATCTCATGGCCCCGTTCACGCATGTCAGCCCTGAGCGGCCGAGCCGGTTCAGCACAGGGGCTTATGGCGTGCTGTACGCCGCGCGGACATATGAGACGGCCCTGCTTGAAACCATTCACCACCACGCACGCTTCATGGCACAGACCGGACAACCGTCTGGCTGGACATCGCAGTTTCGGGAGCTTGTGCTGGATATCCAGGCCTCGCTGCATGATCTGCGGGGCGGGCCCGCCGCGCTCATGCCCGTATTGGACCCAGATGATTACACCATGGCGCAACAATTGGCAGCGGCCTTGCGGGGCCGTGGATCTGAGGGGCTGGTTTACCCCAGCAGGCGCGATCCTGACGGTGTTTGCGTGGGGCTGTTTTACCCGGATCTAGTCTCGCCGCCCGTGCAAGGGCGCCATCTTGATTATCACTGGGATGGGGCCCGCGTTGATCTGATCCGCGATGCAGGGACGGGAGGGGTTTTTCGGGTGAAGGAATGCTGAAGAGGGCGGAAGCAAACAAGGGCCACACATGTTCACGGGCATTTTGCGAAGCGACATCCTTCAGCCGGTAATCCCCCTGAAATTAAGGGGCTTGATAAGTAGAATTTTCTCGGCAGATTACACGAGGAGATTTGTATGAAGACGTCGAGATATAGCGAGCCCCAGATCCTTGCGATTTTGCGCCAGGCGGAGGGCGGTGTTCCGGTTTCGGAACTGTGCCGCGAACATGGGATGAGCGATGCCTCCTTTTACAAATGGCGTGCCAAATATGGCGGGATGGATGCCTCGATGGTGTCGCAGATGAAGGCGATTGAGGACGAGAACCGGCGTTTGAAGAAGATGTTTGCGGAATTGAGCATGCAGAATGAGCTGCTCAAGGAGGCTTTGGGAAAAAAGTAGCGCGGCCATCTAAACGCCGCGAGATGGCCGAGGTGGCGGTGGCGAGGCGGGGGTGAGCATCGCGCTGGCCTGCCGGACGTTTGGCGTGAGCGAGACCTGTTATCGCTATGCGCCAAAACTGGTTGGCGAGAACGAGGAGATCGCTGATCTGCTCGTGGGGTTAACGAATGCCAAGCGCAATTGGGGTTTTGGCCTGTGCTTTTTGTATTTACGCAATGTGCAGGGCCGGCCATGGAACCATAAACTCGTCTATCGCATCTACCGGGAGCTGGAGCTGAACCTGCGGATCAAGCCTCGCAAACGGCTGCACCGGGACAAGCCTGATGCATTGGCTGTGCCTGAGGCGCCGAACGTCTCATGGTCGATGGATTTCATGGCGGATCGCTTGGAGGATGGCCGCGCATTCCGGCTGTTGAACGTGCTCGACGACTTCAATCGTGAAGGTTTAGGCATAGAAGTTGATTTCTCGTTGCCGGCTGAGCGTGTAATCCGCAGCCTGAACCGGATCATCGAATGGCGCGGCAAGCCTGGGAGCATTCGTGTTGATAACGGCCCCGAATATATCAGCGGAAAGCTGCTCGCATGGGCTGAGAAGTTGAAGATCAGCATCCGCCATATTCAGCCGGGTAAGCCCCAGCAGAATGCCTATGTCGAGCGCTATAACAGGACCGTGCGGCATGAGTGGCTCGACCAGCACATCATTGAAAGTATCGAGGAGGCGCAACACCACGCCACAAAATGGCTCTGGACTTATAACAACGAGCGCCCCAACATGGGCTTCGGTGGGATCACGCCCGCTCAGAAACTGAAACTCGCCGCCTGAATTCTACGAACAGGCCCCGTTAAAAACGGAGGGATTACCAGGCCGCGCAACGAAAATGTTGCGCCCACAGCGGGCACGCGGACAATTGTACGGCTTTTCCCAAAAGCAGACTTCCGCCCCAGCCCCCACCCGCCGATAGAGACTTTATCGGGAGAGAGAATCAGGAGTGAACCAGTAAGGGGTTTTGTCGGTCCATATTGAATGGGGATAAAGCGTCTGCAGCTGAGTGTAAGCCGACTGAGAATCATCCCCCCAATTTGGACCCAAATGGCAGCCATAGCGCGTAGATCGTACCGCAAGATGCAGCGTCTCCGGCAGAGCATTGTCCATGCCAAGCAAACGCGTAAACCAGTATGATTGCTTGGCCCATTTAACGGCGTGTTCGGTTAGTGCCTCGGGGCCGCTTTGGGTAGCTGCAAGCTGCGCGAGCTCCTTGTAGTCGATATTGCCGAACAGAGGGTCGCCTTTGATTAGAGAGAGAGATTGCGCGACAGCGTAATCATAATCAGCGTCTGTATTTTGGTTGCCTTGGGGTGGCGCGAAAGTGCCCGTTGGCCAATAAACATATCCACCGGATAAGTTACGGTAGTCATAGTCGAAACCAACTTGATTATCTTGAACAGGGTTAACAAAGAACGTCCCAGCCACATCCAGTTCGGTGCGCGGGATATCGAACGAGCACCACCAATTACCATCATTATGGTCGTAAGGGTCGATGGCTGTTAGATCGGGCGTGTTACGGAGAGTTAGTTGACCATTTGAATACTGATCCATCCATTGCGGATGTGGGCTCAGACCTGGAAAATGCAGCAGCATTTTTAGAGTCAGATGCTTGCGCGTTCGCATTGTCCAGGAAGCCTCGATATTATCGATATCGGTATCAAGTTCCGGAAAATTATCTCTCACCTCGGGCATGAGCGCAAAAAACTCCGGCCAACGACCCAGCATGTAGAGGCGTATCCACCCCGCTCCTAGCAGCGTCCGGCGTTGGGGTCCATTAAGACCCGGAAAGCGGCTCAACTTGATAAGTTCGTCAGCGGGTAACAAGTCAAAGGCTGCGGCGTCTTCTAAATGGCCGACGTTACTAGTGTAGTATTGGTCGTCTGAAATCGATACCTCATCGGCCATGAATTCCGGCCAGCTCTGGGCGAGCATCAATCTTAGTCCAGGGTCAACCTCGCGAGTTTCAAATGTTCCATGCTGAAATCCAAAAAACGTGACTCCTTGGTTGCGAAAGACGGATTTGACTTGCGAAAGCCAAGCCCGAGCCCCACTCAAATCTTGATGTGACACGTAATAACGAATCCCACCATTGACGATAAATGCGTAAAAGTCACCGTTTCGGCGACCCGGCGTGGAGGAAAGCAACTTATCTGGCAGGGCAGGGGCTGTTGGTGTTAGCCCCGATTGCATGAGAGCGATCGCTGCGCCGGGCTGGCCGTTCATCAGCAAAATACGCACCTGCTGCTCAAAAAGCGCTGCATCCAGGCTGGAAAGAGCGGACGGCACATTCCAGCTCTCTGCGTTAAGAACTGGATCACTTGCATAACTTGGCAAGATATCGCGGGCGTTTTGCAGCAGCGCGACGTCGGACGGATTAGTTGTGCGGATAGCCAAGGCATAGGCCCAAAGTGGGTTTTTCGTAGCGAGCCACTCCTCACGGGCGTGCTGGGTTAGTCCAGGGTAGGCGGCCTCTACATCTGGTGGCAGCTTGGCGCCCGAAGCCTCGAAGCCCGGAAAGGCAACCATCTGGGAGGCATGCCATGAGCCCAGTTTTGTGGCTGGGTGTAGGAAGTGGGCTGGGCAATTGTCCAAGCCAAATCAGCAAATGGATTATTGACTCGTATCTGATCCATGACAGTGCGTGATGTAATGCGGGTTAGCACCAGCATATCGTCGCTTGCATTCTGTTGAAGAGTAGTAAGTTCCGGTTCCTGGCAAACCAGGTCATGCGGGGCAGTCAACAGATGCGATATTTCCGCCAAGCGCGCTGCAAGAAGTCTAGCGTCGGGTTGCTGCCAAGCCAGAGTGCCCGTTAAATCGTAGGTAGCACTGTAGAATTCCTGCATTGCGGGGTTGCTCAGTAGGGCAGCGATGCGCTGGAAACCGCCCGCATAATTTCCGTTGCTCAAGGCGGCCCGGGCCGCAGAGTATGCGGCCGCGGCGTGATATGGCGACGTCTGATCTGCAGCGACTTTGTCAAATGACGCGATCGCGGCATCGTAGTTGTCCGCGTGGAAGGCCGCTGCCCCTTGCTGATATTGGGCAGTTTGGGCTGGTGAGGCTGGTGTCAGTGGAACAAATGTCTTCGTCTGTAGGTATAAGTACGGGTCCACTGGTTGGTCCACGGGATTCTGCCCCCAGCTTCCGTCTGGCGCCGCTTTTGCAGCCGCAAGCATGGCGTTTGCATCAAACCAGGGAGGGTTACTGATCTGCGCATTGGACCAATGAATGTTAAGGAAGCTGCCCCAACTAGACGCAGGTACGCCAGGAATAGGATATGAAGCATAATAGGGAAGCTCGTTCTGCCCGCAGGGTGGTGCCGCAGTAGCTGGTAATGCAGTCAACACAAAACTGAGAGTTCCGCCTGCTATAATCACCGCGCTTCTGACAAGCCTGGGGAATTCGCGCGTCACTTTGTTCGGAATTATGGATGAAGCGCATATGGCCACAGAAACGAATGAAATTCGGAACATTTTTACCTATCATTCAACGTGCGTGGCGATTTGAGCCAACGTATCGCGGCGCACCGATTCTAGCAACGATTGCAGGAAAGTGGTCAAGGAAGGATTCCGGTGTATTGGCCGATGAATGCCCAACGCGCCTCGGAGTGGCCGCTGTCATTTTTCGACAGTCAGAGGGCGAACGGCATCGGGGAATGGCCGCTTTGACCCATCACGAACCGGAAACAGCCAGTCCGCTATCGGCCCCCTTTAGCCCACAACCGGCCTGCCGATTGCTCCTGTGGCCGAGCTCAATGCCGTGTAGGTGGCTGCAAATGCCGGTCCGTTTCCAGCGTGAAGGCAACTGCCCATAAGGGCGTTTTGGTGAAGACCGATCGTTTCGCGAAGCCTTCGCCAACCTCATGCTCGGCCAACAAGCCGGCCCAGCATAAGGGCCGCAGGACATGAAGATAGAAGGTGGAAGCCAGCCGGTAATGTGCGGTCCAAATATCGGTTTCCGTGCCACCGAACAGCACGGTAAACAGCCGCTCCTCGCTCACCGCATGGTCCGCCTCGATATTAATGACATTCAGGAAGACGTCCCAGTTGCCGATCATGACATCACCGAAGCGGGTATATTGGCGATGATCGAGACCATAGAGCAGCGTGGTGGCCAAGCATCCCCATAATTCGCCGGGTTTGTCCCGTAAGCGCTTGGCATTGGCCGTCAGTCGCAAAGTGCCATTGTCGTGCCTCGCGAGCCTGGCGGCGAGCAAGACGTCATGCAACACGGTCAGAGGCGGAAAGTCCGCCTCGTTCAAGACCTTGTTGACGACGTAGAGTTCCTTCGCGGTGTAACGTGGCCATGCGAAAGCTTCGGCCGCCCATTGCACAAAATATCGTTTCAGGGCTTTGGCGGGCGTCAAGCCGATTGGCCGTGCTGGTCGACATAGTCGAAGGTCAGCAGCGCCGCCTTGAGGATCGGCGCATACGCCAGCGCAGGTTCATCGCCAGGGATCGGCTTGAAAGGGACCATGCGGGAAGTTTGAGCGATGCGCATTGGGCTGCCAAGATCGGCGTCAGGCTTGGCAGCGGGCAACATACCCCCTCTCATTTGGTTAAGTCTTGCTCTTGCCGGCCAAAGCCTCTTTCCGAAGACCGCGCCGTTTAGCTGGGGACAGTTAGATAAAATGTATTGACGTTGTATGTACGTTGTGCGATTGTCCACGCCTGCAATAGAGATAAGATATGGCCCAGCCAGCCCCTGCCGGTCCGGCCCGTAAGGACGATGTCATTCAGATCCGAGCCTCGGCTGAGACCAAGGCAATCCTGACCCGCGCCGCGGCGCTGCGGGGCAGAAGCTGTCGGAATTCATGCTGGACAGCGCCCGCCGCCAGGCCGAGGACACGATCCTGGATCAGCGTGTGTTCTTCCTGGCGCCCGATGCGCATGAGGCGTTTCTGGCGATGCTGGATGCGCCGGCACAGGACGTGGCGGAACTGCGGGCGCGGCTGACCAAGCCGCCAGTCTGGGACCGTTAATGGCCAAAACTGGCGGGAAGAGGGCAGTTGAGGCCAAGCCAGTGAGACGTCGGTTGTTGCCGCCGGAACGCCTGACCGCAGCACACGATGTCTCAGGCTTCCAGAATGGCCGCCACCCGTCCTTGGACGAATGGCTGCGGGACCGGGCATTGGTCAGTGAGGGGCTATCAGCGAGAACCTATGTTGTACGCGCTGGCGAGCCGCCACATCTCGTCGTCGGCTATTATGCGATCACCACGGCCATGGAGCAGCGCTTGTCCCTGCCCAGCGCCAAGCTGCGGCGCGGAATGCCCGAGCAGATACCGCTGATGCTAATCGGCCGCTTGGCGGTGGACCAGCGTTACCATGGCATTGGCCTGGGCACCGACTTATTGGCGGATGCATTGAAGCGTTGCCTCGCCGTGTCCGAGGTGGCGGGCGTCAGGGCGGTGGTCACCCACGCGATCGATGAGACCGCCATGGCGTTCTATCGGCGGCACGGCTTTTTGGCCTCGCCGTTGGGCGAGAAGGTGCTGATGATGCCGATTGAGACCATCCGCGCCGTGTTCGCCGATCAGTGAAATAGGCCAGGGTGGTTTCCTTTCTCTCGGCGTAGCCTGGATGGTTCCGTCCACGCTATTGGCCGGACGCCATGGGTAGGGCGGTAGGGTTCGGATCTGTCCAGACCGGCATGAAACAATAATGCCGCCCGTCGGCATCCTGCTGAAGGCTCTTGCGGCAGGTCGCCATGGCGACGGCACCGTCATTATCCTGCATCAGCTGGCCCCAGGCGATGGCCTCGGCCGGCCCGGCCTTCATGGCAACCGAGATCAGATGTGAGGCGACCTCCCCCTGAAACCGCCCGGCATTCAGCCCGGCAGCGTAGGTGAAGAGGCAGGGGATGGCACCCAGCGCCAGCACCGCGACCGCCCAGATCCCGAGGGTTTTGTATTTCAAAGTCTTGCCGTGCTGATACACGGCATAGCGCACATTATCCGCGAGCTTGGGCGTCAGCTGCTCGACAATGCCGGCCTGTTTGGTTTGCAACACCGCCTCGGCTTGCTGGACGGCCAGCGCCGTCTTCTTGAGGGTGTCATGGTATTCGCGGTCCAGCCGGTCGCTGGCATCGTGGAAATAGCGCACGGCCTGGTTATGCAGGCGCCATTGCAAGCGCAGCGAGGAGGACAGGACCTTAATCAGCGGCAATAACGGGTCGTTTTTGAGCCCGGTGACCTGAATGAGCCGCTCCAGCTCCTCCTGCATCTGGGCGATCTCGCGGCCAAGGATTTCGCTGTAGCGCCGCAGGTCGAACTCTTCCCGGGGCTCGTTCATGGCAGCCATGAGCTGATCCCCGCAAAATTGCTGTCCATGGCCTCCAGCCATAGCCTGACCCGGGCCCGGTCGAACGGCCCGAGCGGCGTGTCGGCCCGGCCGGTCTTACCCGCGACGGCATCATGGAATTTCAGCCGGCGGATTTCCACCTGTTGGGCGGCGAAGAGTTTCGGCATGAATACCGGCACGGCCCCCTCACCAATCGCCTGACGGACGACGCTATGCCGCAAAATGCGCGCGAAGCCTGTATCGCGGGTCTCGCCGACATCCATCATGGCCTCGTTCAAAATGATGGACGAGGCAGTCGGCTTGAACCCCAGCCGCTGCAAGGTGGCCAAGGGTGATAAATCCTCTTCTTGCGGCCCCACCGTATGGAACAGCACCACCGCGAAGCTCTGGGCTTCGAACAAGGCGACCAGGTCGGGTAATTCGACAGCGAGGCGGCGCAGCGTGGTATCGCCGCCGCCCAGATCGACCAGCGCCGATATTTTCTGAGCCAGGCTATGCTGTAACAGGCGATCCAGCCATTTCAGGGACAGGCTGGGGTCGGCGGTCTCCGGGGGCGGGCCACTTTGTCGATATAGCGGGAGAAGGTGTCGTTGGTCGTGTCCAGATCCGCCATTAGCAGAGGCGTGCCGTTCATCAGGGTTTTCTCGGCCAGCCAGCGTATGCCGGTGGTCTTGCCGGTTTTGCCTCGCCCCACCCAGAAAATGACTTTGTGCCGCCCGCTTAAATCGATGCCGGTCAAAGGCGTTGGGCTGGCAGCGGGTACCGCCGGGCTGGCAGCGGTGCCCAACTCCATCTCCGGTGGGGCGGCGTCTTCATCCGGCCTGAAGGTAAATTCCGGCGGTGTGGTACCTGAGGTGGGTGCACGTCCGCCCGTCGCATTGGGAAAGCGCAGCAATTCCGGCGTGTTGTCTTTGGGTTCAGGCATCGTTTGGCTCCATTCTGGGAAAGGATGGCTGGGGCTTATGGCGGCGATTTTTTACCGAGCAGGCGCGCCATGACCTCGTCATAGGTTGAGAGGGGCGGCCGGATGAGGGGCTTTGCCGGTTCAGCCGGTGGCGGTCTTGCGCTGGTAGCCTTTCAGGGGCGGCGGGCGCGATAGACCTCGCTTTGCAGCCAGTCGGCATCCCACGCTTTGCCGGTGCTGTAGGTGATGCCAGCCAGCGTCATCGCGCGTGCGATTGCAGCCCAGGACCAGTCGCCATGCACAAGCTCCAACAACATGCCGTAATGTTGGCGCAGCCAGGGCCGCACGACATCGCTCTGTCGCCAGAGCGGGCGGAGCATTTCCGCCAAGCTTTCGATCTCGGCCTCGGTGTGAATGCGTTTGCGCGACATGAACACGGGCTTTCAAAAATAGCGGCATGGAGTTTCACTATTTTTGACTAAGCGCGCAATCTTCCGAATCGGAATCTTGACAAGCGCTGAGCTTGTGTCCCAGCCCAATCCAAAGCCTTTTCCTGTGCTGATTCCTATGCTTGTTCCTGATCTCAAAACTGAGCTCAATTCCAATCTTATCCCCACGCTCAATCCTGATCTCTAATCTCGCAGGTCCTGTGTGGTAATATCTTATGCGGCTACAACAGACCAAGGAATGCTAGCGCATGCGGATAAGTGGGGCAGCAGATCACACGGCTGATAGCTATGTAAGTGACGTGACCAAGCTCCAATTTTGTCCCTCGGTAGATATGCGGTAGGCAAGTACCTTTGCAGAGCCTGTTTCCGAGGTTACAAAATTTTCTTGACTTCCTCTGGGCACTAATTTTAAACCTGATCGATTTACAAAAAAATTTTTCGCTATCCGAAAATTGGCGAAGAGGAAGGTCCCAAGGTGTCCAGGCGGCAAGCAGGTGAGGGTGATATCGCGGAGCAGGCTCAAGCCGCGAAGAGCGTTGTGCAGTCTCTGGCAAAGGGCTTCCGCGTGCTTGAGGCGTTTACAGACGAATATGAGGACCTGACGCTCAGCGAAATAGCAGAGCTTACCGGGCTGGACGCTGGAACCACTTTCCGTTTGCTGAACACCTTGGTAGCACTGGGCTATATCCGGCGCGACGCGCGCACGCGCCGGTTTTCGCTGACGCTGAAGATTCTGGATCTGGGCTTTCATGCAATCGGCCGTCGGGACATACGCGCCATCGCCCGTCCGGTTCTGCGCAGGCTGGTGGCGAATGTTGGTGAGGCAGTGAGCCTCGCGGTGTTGGAAGGTACTGATGTGCTCTATATCGAGCGCGTGCGTGCCGGTTTGGTACGGCTTGGCGTTGATATCAGAATTGGCACGACCATTCCCGCGCACATCAGCGTGATCGGGCAGTGCATTTTGGCTTTCTTACCAGAAACGGAGTTTGCGGTATACGCTACCGCAAGCCGTACTGTGCGGCACTCATTTCGTGACCAGAGAACTGTTGAAGATGTCGCGCCCATATTGGCCATCGTTCGGGAGCGGGGGTATCTGCTCGGCCCGTCGACGTTGACCGAGGGCCTTAGCCTGCTTGCCATACCGGTTCTGGACAATGATGGTTTGCCGATTGGGGCCATAAGCATTGCCGCACCGATGACACGCCATCCGCTCGAGGTGCTGGAGACAGCGCTTGGCGCTGCCAAACAAGCCGCACATGAAATTGCCCGCTCGCTAGAGGCGGACGGCAGTATCGGATCTTCGCCTTGAGACGCGACGGATAAATGAACGCGCGGCAAGAAGGGAGGCGCCTGTTACTCTTCATCCATACTTGATGGGTAGGAAAATCTAGCCAGACGCCTGAAATATTTAACAAGATACGGCAACACCACGATCCTATTAGGCCGTGGCGGGAGGAGTTTTGTCCAATGATGAGAATGCGCGAAGCGGCGATTCACGAAGCAGGTTCGGCCAGTGCCGCGATGCTGTTGGCCCGGCTGGAGCGGTTACCGGTATCCAGGCCTCTGCTCTGGGCGCGCGGCATCGTCGGTATGGCCACATTTTTTGATGGCTATACAACACTTGCAATTGCTTATGCGCTGCCAATCTTGGCCCATAGTTGGCATTTGGAGAAGAGCACCACCGCGCTGATCATCTCTTCCGGCTATTTTGGCCAGCTCATTGGTGCGCTGCTGTTCGGGTGGCTGGCTGAGCGCGTCGGCCGCCTGCCCGTGCTCATTGTCACGATCGCAATTTTCGCGGTGATGAGCTGCGCTTGCATCTTCGCTTGGAACGCACAATCGCTGATTTGGTTCCGTTTTCTGCAAGGCATCGGTACGGGCGGGAGGTGCCGGTGGCCAGCGCCTATGTGAACGAGTTCATCGGCGCGCGGGGACGCGGACGCTTTTTCCTGCTCTATGAATTGTTGTTTCTGGTTGGCCTCGTTTTTTCCGGCCTCATTGGATATGCGCTGGTTCCAACTTTCGGCTGGAAGGCGATGTTCATTGTCGGTGTCGTTCCTGTCCTGCTGGTAGCTCCGCTTAGTTTCAGTTTGCCCGAAAGCCCTCGTTGGCTTCTGGAGCATGGAAAAACCAAGCGGGCCGAGGCGGTCATCGAGAAGCTAGAACAAAGCGTCATGAAACGTGGCGGGGCTTTGGATGTGCCTGTGCCTCACAAGCCTGCCCCGGCAGGAACGCGCAGTGGTAGTTGGCGCGAGTTGTTCAGCCCGCTTTATGCACCGCGTACATTACTGCTCTGGGTACTATGGTTCGGCGTGTACGCCATCAATAACGGTCTCGTGACTTGGTTGCCTACTCTCTATCACATGGTTTTTGGTGTCACGGTTGGGCATGCTATAGGGCTTGGATTTGCTATGACGGGCGTTGCCGTTTGCGCCGCCTTCGTTTGCGCGTTGGCCATCGACAAAGTCGGCCGCCGCCGCTGGTATGGCACGGCGTTGATCGTTGGCGCAGCGGCGCTGTTCTGCCTGTGGGGAACAGGGGCTACCACGGTGCAGACCGTGTTTATCTTCGCCACGATCTGCTACGCCACGCTGCAAACCGTCACTTATTCGCTCTATCTTTACTCGGCCGAACTTTATCCGACCCGCCTGCGCGCCATTGGCGCCGGTTTTGGTAGTGCCTGGCTGCGGCTTGGGTCAATGGTGGGGCCGTGGATCATTGGTGCTGTCGCCACACGCGGTTCCATTGCCCCGGTTTTTCTGGCATTCGCCATCATCGCCTCGGTCACCGGAGCAATCTGTCTGCGCTGGGCACCGGAAACCAGCGGCAAGCGGTTAGAGGACATTTCTCCGTAGAGACAAACCTTTTAACAAACCGGGCCACAAAATCAGGTCCATAGGGAGAGACTAAAAATGAAATCGTCTAATTTGTTGAAGCTCACGGCCATACTGGCCTGGGCACCGGCTAGCTTTGCCGTAGCTCAACCCGCGATGCAGATTGTTTCAACGCCGAATGCCCTCGCCACACCGCACGTGAAACTGCCAACAGCCAAAGGTCCCTTGGCGCCAGAAGGAAAGCTGCTTGCCGAACATGGTATTTATCTGCGGGCAACCGGCGTGGATGAAGCAGCGGCAAACGTAACCGGCGGGCAGAAGCAAGGCGCGGCCAATAGCTTCGCCGTTGCATTCGGCGGTGATCTGGATCTTGGTCAGCTCATGGGGTGGGATGGTGGATCGGTGCACGTCACCTTCAACAAATCGGTCGGCGAGTCGCTTGCCGCAGGCTACACAGAGAATCAGGTCAGTTTTCAGTCCAAGTATAAAACATACCATAATGCGCGTTTGGCAGAGCTGACCTTCGAGCAGAAACTATTCAATGACAAGCTGGATGTTTCGGGCGGGCGAGTTTCCGCGCTCAGCTATTTCAATACTTCTAAAATCTATTGTAATTTCGAGAATAATGCGTTCTGTTTCAATCCGGCCGTCGTGCCGATCACAGACAAAGGTTTGTCCTTCTATCCATACGGCACTTGGGGTGGACGGGTTAAGCTCTCTCCTTCGCCTTGGTTCTATGTGCAGGCTGGTGCCTTCCAGTCGGACCCGGCGCTAATTCCGACGGACGGATTTGAATGGTCCTCCAACCATGCCACCGGCATTGAGACTGCGGCCGAGATAGGCATTCAGTCGCCATCCTGGACTGATCCTTACGCGTTTCATCTTAGAGCCGGCGGTTACAATAATGGTGCGCCGGTGTCTGACCCTTATCTCAACATCCATGGGCTCTCTTTGGTTAAATCCAAAGGCAAGGCGCTAACGCATGAGGGGGGCAAAGCGCGTTTTATGTGATGGGGGATGTGGATGTCGCGCATCTTAATCTGTCCGGAACCCGAAATGTTACATTTTTTGGCGGGACGCTTATAGCGAACCGGGATTATCTGACCTTTACCAGCCAGACTTTATTTGGCGTGCTGGTCACCGGTCCCTTCGCCAGCCGGCCGACCGACACGCTCGGCCTTGCCGGCACATATCTGACCTTGGGGTCACAGGAGGTCGATTATCTGCGTGCCGCGCGGGCGGCGGCGCACGGCAGCGGTGGTGTTGCCAATCATGAGGAGATTTTTGAGCTCAATTACGGTTTCAACCTCTACCGCGGCATCCGGCTGAACCCGAACGTTCAGGTGGTGTTGAATCCCGATAATATTCTTGAGCCTTCAGCTAAACATGCTAGCCGTGACATTCTGGCCTTTGGCGTAAGGTTGACAATTAATCCGGGCATGCTGCTTGGCATGCCGACATGGCAATAAGCGCGCAGCGCTTAAATCCCCAGGACCGCGCCGAAAGGCGCGGTCGATTTGCGAGGGATGAGGGTGGGCGCAAACAACCTTACCCGGTCCTGTTCCGATTCTGGGCCCCGCAAGAGCAAATCCAGTGCTGCCAGGGCAATCTGCTCGAACGGCACGCGCAGACTGGTCAGGGGGGTTGGCAGATGGCCGACAAGGGGGATGTCGTTGTAACCGACCAGCGAGATATCGCCAGGTACCGACAGCCCCAGCTGAGCCAGAGCGGAGAGCGCACCGACAGCGATATTATCTTCAACGGCAAATATCGCACTAGGGCGCGTGGCACGATCCATCAAACGCAGGGTCGCCTCTACACCGGACTCGATGCCGAAACCGGCTTCCACCGTCCAGGCCGCGCTTGGCTCGATGGCCGCCTCGCGCAGGGCCTGCAAGTAACCGGTGGCCCGTCCCCTCACGCTGGAGGCGTAATGCGGGCCGGAGATCAACCCGATGCGCCGATGGCCGAGGTCGAGCAGGTGGCGCGTGGCGAGATAGCCGCCCAGCACATCATCACCCACGGCGGACAGGCTTTGCCCATCCGTACGCAGCGCCAGCACATAGGCGACGCCGCGTTTCGTAAGCTCGGCGGGAAAGTCATCGTCGTTGCGAGCGGTGGCCAATACAAGGCCGTCCACACCGCGGCTCAGCAGCGTGTCCGCCGCTGCCCGTACACCGGCCGGCGTTTCGTCGGTGGTGGCCACAATGGCGAATTGGCCGCTCCTCTGGCAGGCTTTCGACAGGGCCTCATACAATATAGCCATGGCCATATCGGTGAGGCGTGGAACAATCACCCCCACCGTTCCCGTATGGCCACGCCGCAGATTGGCGGCGGAGATATCGCGCACATAGCCAAGTTCGGCGGCAACCTGGCGTACGCGCCGGGCGGTGTCGCTATCCGACTGCGGCAAACGTTCGTCCAGAATGCGGGACACGGTGGATTTGGAAACACCGGCCGCGGCGGCGACGCCATGCAGCGTCACGCGGCCATGGGGGAACTTTGGGGTTGCCTCCGTCATTTTGCCTTTTCTCTTTCGCCTAAAGCTGACGCGGCTCAGAGCTGCCGCCGCGTCCTAAATGCCGTAACGCGGCGCTTGACTCCAGCCCTGTTCCGCAATTATATGGGAACGTTCCCGCAAACGATCCTATACAACGGCGAACGCCAAGTCCACCAATAAGGAGACCGTCATGAACCATTATGATCCGAAATCCGTGAAGCTCGTTGGCGGCAAGCCCGTCATGGACCTGCGCGGCCTCAGCCCTGCCCCGGTCACTGCCTTCAACACCGATGGCGCTGTCGACTGGAAAGCCAATGCCGAACTCGCGAAATGGCTTGTTTCTGTTGAAGGGGTGAAGAGCCTCGTCTGTCTTGGCCATGCCGGCGAAGGCACGTTCCTCACCCAGGACGAGCAGGTAAAGCTTATCGAGACACTGACAGAAGCCGTGAATGGCGAAGTTCCCATCATTGCCGGTATCACCTGCGAGGGCACGGAAGTCGCCGCCCAGGAGGCGAAGCGCGCGGCCAAGGCTGGCGCTACCGGGGCGCTGGTCTATCCCTCTCACGGCTGGCTGCGCTTTGGTTATCAGGATGGCGCCCCGCAGGATCGCTATAAGGCGATTCACGAGGCGTCCGGCCTGCAATGCATTCTGTTCCAGTACCCGGATGTGACCAAGGCCACCTATAACCTCAAGACGCAGCTTGAAATCGCCGCACAGCCGGGCGTGGTTGCCACCAAGAATGGCGTGCGCAACATGAAGCGCTGGGACACCGAAATCCCTGTTTTGCGCAATGAATTTCCGGAACTGCAGATTCTTACCTGCCATGATGAGTATTTGCTGCACACGATGTTTGACGTGGACGGCGCACTGGTCGGCTACGGCAACGTGGCGCCCGAGTTGCTCGTGCAGTTCATCACGGCGGGCAAGGCGAAGGACTACGTCAAGGCGCGTGAAATCCACGACAGGCTGTTGCCGGTGACCAAGACCATCTATCACCGCGGCTCGCATATGGAAGGCACCGTGGCGCTGAAGCTGGCGCTGGTCGCCCGTGGCATTCTCAAGAATGCAACCGTCCGCTCACCGTTGCTGGACCTGTCCAAGGAAGCCGATGATGAAATCAGGGCGGCGCTGAAATCCTCCGGGATCATCTGACCAGATGAGCATATAGTCACCTGCCAATCGAGCCGCACAGGAAAAGGCGGCTCGATTTTGTCTTTATCCTTGAGGATCTCGGCCCCGAGGCTTGCTTACCCGGCGGCTCAGGTCATTTGCGTTCTTAATGGCGCGGAGAAGGCCGGGTCGGCGCTTGTAGCCGATCTGTGCCTTGATCCCCGCCAGCTTGGTCAACCGGGCAACGCGGTTTGGGCAACAGGTCTCGCCGTGATCCAGCAGGTCATCGTGCAGCTTGCGATAGCCATAGACTTTGCCGCTATCGTTCCAGGCTTGTCGGATCAGCTCCGTCTGCCGAGCATCTTCCCGAGCCCGCTGGCTCAGCGGGCTCTTCTGCCAAGCATAGTAGCCTCTGGGCTGCACGGCGAGGCACCGGCACATTGCACACACGCCGAAGCGATCGCGATGCTCGGCAATGAACGCGTATCTCACTTTGCATCTCGAGCGAAATACGCCGTGGCTTTTTTAGGATGTCACGCTCCTCGGTCACCTGGGCCAGCTCTCGCTTCAGCTGGCGGATCTCGGCATCCTTGCCGGCATCGCCAGACCCCACCTTCGCCAGCTGCCGCTTCCAGGCGTAGAGCGAATGTTGACTGACGCCAAGCCGCTGCGAAACCTCCGCTACCGGATACCCTCGTTCGGTGATCTGAGCCACCGCATCACGCTTGAACTCATCGCTGAAATTGGGCTTCCCCATCATCGCCTCCAGTCCTCAAAATTAGGATCGAAGGCGTCCATAAATCTAGGGGCTATTCATCCATGTGGCTTCGACGGTTCTTTCTGCGGCTTTTCGGAGCAGGGTTTTGAGTTTGGCGAAGACCTGCTCGATGGGGTTGAGATCGGGGCTGTAGGGCGGCAGGAAGAGGAGTTTGGCACCTGCGTCTCGAATGGCCTTGCGCACGGCGGGGCCTTTATGGCTGCCGAGATTGTCCATGATGACGATGTCTCCGGGGGACAAAGTCGGCACCAGCATCTGGCGGACATAGGCGGTGAATGTTTTGCCGTTGATTGGCCCGTCCAGAACGAAGGGGGCGTCGATGCGATCTGAGCGCAAGGCGGCCAGGAAGGTCAGGGTTTTCCAGTGACCATGTGGCACCTTTGCCTGTAGGGGCTGACCGCGCGGTGACCAGCCGCGCAGGCGCGTCATATTCGTCTTGGCGCAGGTTTCGTCCAGAAAAACCAGCCGCTCAGGCGCCAGTTTTGCCTGATGCTTCTTCCAGAACCGGCGTTTGCGCGCCACGTCGGGACGATCTTGCTCGGCGGCGAACAGCGTTTTTTTTGAAACTGAGCCGGGCGTCACGCACCAGGCGCCACACCGAAACCTCACTTGTGGCAACGCCGCGCGCGCCAAGTTCCAGCGCCAAGGCGCGCATCGTCAAATCCGGCTTCTCGTCCAGCCGGGCCAGTATCCAGCTCAAATGCGGCGCCAAAGCCCGAGGCGGCCGCCGGCCTTGCGGTTTGGCCGCAGCACTACCCGTCTCCCGCAACCGCTGCGACCACTTCACCGCACTTGCAGGACTTACAGAAAACAGCGCCGCAACCTCACGGCACGAACGGCCAGATAAAACCGCCGCCGCCACTCGTTCCCTTAGATCGTTCGAATAATGCCGACCCATTCCAAGCTGACCTCCAACCCAGCAGTCAGCTTGAATCAGAAATCAGCCCGCGCCGGAATCCCAAAAACGATTCAAGTGAGAGGAAAGAGACTCTAGGTCGTGTCTGCATTCATAGATTCCCTTTGTTTGTGATTTCTGATTCAAGGCTTGAGGAGGGTTCTTGCCTTGAGCAGACGGACACTGACGGACGAACAATGGAACCGCATTGAGGGTCACTTGCCTGGCCGTGTTGGCACCCCTGGCCGAAGCGGGGTGGACAACCGACTTTTTGTTGATGCGATCTTATGGATGGCTGGCAATGCGGCGCGTTGGCGAGATTTGCCGGAGATGTTTGGCAAATGGACGGCGGTACATGCGCGGTTCCGGCGTTGGTCTCATGCGGGCGTTTGGGAAGCGCTATTCAAAACCCTGGCGGATACGCCGGATTTTGAATACGTCCTGATTGATAGCACCATCTCGAAAGTCCATGCCGATGCGGCAGGGGCAAAAGGGGGGCTGAAGCTGCCGCCATTGGGCGTTCACGCGGCGGACTGACGACCAAGCTCCATGCCGCGGTCGATGCACTTGGCTTGCCGCTGCGCATCCACCCGACGCCGGGACATCACGGCGATTGCCCACAGGCGGAAGCCCTGCTGGATGGGTTGCAGGGTGTTGGTCATGTCATCGCTGACGCTGCCTACGACGCAGATCCCCTACGCGCTTTCATTGCCAATGATCTCGGTGCAACCGCTCAGATCAAGGCTAATCCCAGCCGCGCCATAAGCCCCCCAATCGACTGGAGGCTCTACAAGGAGCGCCATCAGGTCGAGTGCTTCTTCAATAAACTCAAACGCTTCCGCAGAATCGCCCTCAGATGCGAAAAAACCATCAAAGCCTTCATGGGCTTCGTACATCTCGCTTGCGCCATGATTTGGCTACGATGAATGCAGACACGACCTAGGGCGGGAAATCTCCGGGATCGGCACATGCTCACGCTTATGCCACCGGCGGATAATGCTCAAAAACGCCATGTCCAACACTCCGTTCGCCCCCGCCAGTTCCAGGCGGGGAAACAGTCAAACATGGGTCAAATCTCAGTGGAAAAATCCGGCCTTCCAGGGGCAGATCTCAGCGGAAATCAACACAGTGCTGGTTGATTGTCGCGGACCCGGATTTAATCAGGTAGCATCGGCCCCCATCAGCCTTGGGGAGAGGCTGGCGCGCCAGGCTGTGCGGTGAGCGCGCAGGGCGTGTGCCTGGGGCAGGGCGGGCGGCGGGGGCACCGGCGGCGCGGGCGGTGGCGGGGAGCCGGCAAGCCACAAAGCGGCCGCCGCCAGCCCGCCGCGTGCGGCCCGCGCCTCCACCGGGGATTGCGGGCGCAGAGCCTGCAGCAGGGCGGGAAAGAGCGGGTTGGCGGCGAAGGGGCCGTCGACCAGCACCGGGCCCTGGCCCTGCAGCCGTTCCAGAATGTAATCGGCCATCAGCGCGCAATACAGGCTGGCCAGGGCGGCACGGGCCGGCGGGGAGAGGGCGTCTGCCGCCAGCAGCCGGCCGGCCCGGCCAGGAAACGGGCCGCCCAGGGCAAAGCCGGGCAGCGCCATGGCGCCGGCGGTCAGCATTTCGTCAAGCCCGGCGAGGGTCGGCGGCGTCTCTGTTCCGGCGATGGCGGCATATTCCCGGCCGCCCATGAAGCGGGCGGTGGCGGTGGGCACGCCCAGCGCGTCCACATTGGCCAGCATGTCCGCCGCTTCATCCAGCCCGTCGAGCTTGGCGCCGCTGGCCAGGATGACGCACCAAGTGCCCGAGGATAATACGCAGAACGGCGCCGCCGGCGGTCGCCCGATGCGATGGGCGAGGTAGGAGGCGTTGGAATCATGGATCCCGCAGATCACCTGGCACGTCGCGGGCAAGCCCAGCGATGCGGCCAGCGCTGGGCGCAGCCGGCCGAGCGGGGTGGCGGCGGGGCGCAGCGGAGCGAGCAGCCCCTCCCAGCCCTGGGCGGCTACCAGCCGGGAATATTCGCCCTGTTGCGGCGCCCAGAGATCCGTGTGGCAACCTAGCGAGGTGACCTCCGAAGCGGCCATGCCGCTGAACCGCCAGGACCAGTATTGGGGGTAGGTGAGCAAGCGGCTGGTGCGCGCGAACAGTGCCGGCAATCGCTGCTGCACGAAGAAAATCTGCGCCCCGAGATTGAGCCCGGCCGGCAGGGCGGGGACAGGGTTTCCGCGAAGGGCGGACGCTGGGCGCGGTAGGCGGGCTGGGTCTGGGTGAAGGCCGGGTCCTCGTAATCGGGGGCGAGCAGCCTGGTGCCGGCGGCGTCGAGCAGCACCATCGCCGCGCCATGGGCGATGGGGACGATGGCGCGCACAGCCTTCCGCCCGGGCATGGTGGCCAGCGTCGCCAGGGCCCAATCCTCGATCCCGGCGACATCCAGCTGGCGGGTGAGCGGGCCATGTCCGGGGCGGGCAGCGCCGGGCTGGCCCGCTCGGCCGACCAGAGGCAGCTCCCGGCCGCATCCAGCAGCAACAGCTTGGCGTTGGTCTTGCCGATATCCAGGACGACGATAAGCCCGCTCATGGCATGTGGAACATCAGCGCCAGGGGCACGGCGAGGGGCGCATTGTCCGGCCCGGTCTGCATGATGTCGGCCATGTACGCCCACCAGCGCTGCATGACCGCCTGTGCCGGCAGAGCGTCCATGGCATGTTCCGCGCGGCGGCGCAGCACGGCGAACAAGGCATTGCTCTCCGGGTCAAGGAAGATCGAATAATCGCTGATCCCGGCCTCGCGCAGCAAGGTGAGCAGCTCTGGCCAGATCTCGTCATGCCGGCGGCGATATTCAGCCGCCTGGCCCGGCGTGAGGCGCATGCGCCAAGCCACCTGTTCCGGCGTCCCGGCCGCGCTCATCGCCGCCGCCGCGCCGGGCCGAGCTGCGCGGAGAGGGCGACGACCCCCAGCAGCATGCCCCCGGTGATGATGGCCAGCACAATCCCCGGCACGTTGAGCAGCGACAGCCCGAAGGTGACCATGCCGATCAGCAACGCCGCCAGCACCACGCCGATGATGCTGCCTTGCCCGCCATCGATGGCGACGCCGCCGAGGATGACCATGGTGATGACATCAAGCTCCCAGCCCAGCCCCAGCGAGGGGCGGGTTGAGCCCTGGCGCGAGGTGAGCAGGATGGAGGCCAGCCCGGCGCAGGTGCCCAGCAGCACAAACAGGCCGAATTTCGTCCGCCCCACCTGCACCCCGGCGAGCCGTGCCGCCACCGCATTGGCGCCGATGGCATAGATGCGCCGGCCGAGTACGGTGAAATGCAGGACGATGCCAAAGATCACCGCCAGCCCCAGGAACAGCACCAGCTCAAAGGACACCGGCCCCCACACATAGCCCTGGCCGAACCAGGCGAACGCGTTGCTGTAGGATTTGAGCACGCCATCACCCAGAATGGCGTAGGCGATGCCGCGATAGAGGCTGAGCGTGCCGATGGTGGCGACGATGGAGGGGACGCGGAAATAGGTCACCAGCAGGCCATTGCCCGCCCCCGCCAGTGCCCCGGCGAGCAGCCCGGTGAGGCAGACCAGAGCGGTGTTTCCGCCCGCCTGCGCCACCAGCCCCATGAACACCGACGACATGGCCATGGTGCTGCCCACCGAGATGTCGATCTCCCCGGCGATGATCAGCAGCGCCATGGGCAGCGCCATGATCCCGCGCTCGGTGAAATTGAAGCTGGCGTCCGAAAGGGTCCAGGGGTTGAGGAAATACGGCGAGAGCCGTGTGTTGAGGAAGACATCCGCCAGTACGGTCAGGGCCAGCAGGCTCTCCCAGCGGCGCAGCACGCGCCAGGTGAAGCCGCGCCGCGCGGCCACGCCGGGGGTCAGGGAGGTGGGGAGAGATTTCACGATGCGGCCTCCGCCGGTTCGAGGATCTTGCGGCCATGGGTCTTGCGCTGGACGGTGCTGTTGAGGATCACCGCCACGGTGATCACCAGGCCGCTGACGGCGAGTTGGAAGAAGGGCGAGATGCCGACCACCGGCAAGGCGGTTTTGATGATGCCGAGAAACAGCCCGCCCAGCACCACCCCAGCGATGCCGCCAACCCCGCCGGTGATGGAGACGCCGCCGATGACGCAGGCGGCGATCACCTGCAACTCGAACCCGCTGGCCACATCCGTGTAGGCCACGCCGAAGCGCGCCGTCCACAGATACCCGGCCAGGCCAGAGATGGTGCCCGAGAGCAGGAAGGCGAGGCACTGCATCCGCCCGACATCGATCCCCGCATAGGCGGCCGCTTCCGGATTGTTGCCGGCGGCATATAGGTTGCGCCCGGCATTGCTGTAGCGCAGGAACAGCCAGCCGAGCCCGGCCGTGCCAAAGCCGATCCAGCTGAGCATGGACAGGCCGAGCACCGGCAGCCGTACGAAATCCAGAAAGGCGGGCGACATCTGCCCGCTATTCACCCAGGCGCCGCCGGAGACCAGATAGACGCAACCGCGATAGATGGAGAGCGTGCCCAGCGTGACGACGATGGAGGGCAGGCGCAGCCGCCAGACCAGCAGCCCGTTGAACAGCCCCAGCCCCGCCCCCATCGCCAGGGCGATGAGCAGCACCGGCACCACCCCGGCCTGCGGATGCGCGGCATTGAACTGCGCCACCACCATGCCGGTGAGGGCGGCATTGGCCGCGACCGAGAGATCCACCCCCCGGGTGAGCAGCACGAACATCTCACCCACCGCCATCATGATCAGCAGGGCGGTGTCGTCGAGCAGTGACTTCACATTGTCCGGGGCGAGGAACTGCGGGAACAGCAAGGTGACCAGCGCCAGCAGGGCGAGGGTGAGCAGGCCGAGCCCGGCCTCGTGCGGCAGGGGTTTGAGGCGGCCGACTTTACGCATCGGTGGCGGCTTTCACGATGGCTTCGGCGCTGGCCTGCGCCCGGTTGAAACTGGCGCGTAGGCGGCCGCGGCGCATCACCAGGATGCGGTCCGCCAGCCCCAGCACCTCCGGCAGTTCGGATGAAACCATGATGATGCCAAGGCCCTTTTCCACCATCTCGGCCATCAGCCGGTAAACCGCGGTCTTGGCGCCGATATCGATGCCCTTGGTCGGCTCATCCAGGATCAGCACCGAGGGGCCGGTGGCCAGCCATTTGCCGATCACCACTTTTTGCTGGTTGCCGCCGGAGAGTTCCTCCAGGCGCTGCCCGACCCCGGCGGTCTTGATCTGTAATTGCCGGACATAGGTCTGCGCCAGGCTGTCCTCATCACGCCGGCGGATGAAGCCGCGGTGCGAAAGATGCGCGAGCGAGGGCAGGGCGACATTGCGGGCGATGGAGGCACCGAGGATGCCGCCCTGGACCTGCCGGTCCTCCGGCACATAGGCGATGCCGGCCTGGATGGCGGCTTGCGGGGTGGCGGCGTGCAACCGCGCCCCGGCCAGTGTCACCTGCCCCTGGTCAGGGCGGGTGATGCCCGCCAGCGCCTGCATCACCTCGCTGCGCCCGGCGCCGACCAGCCCGTACACGCCAAGGATCTCGCCGCGATGCAGGTTGAAGCTGATATCCGCGAACTCGCTGCCGCGCCCCAGCCCCTCGACCCGGAACAGCTCCGCGCCGATCTCGATTTCTGCCTTGGGATAGGCTTGCTGCACGGCGCGCCCGACCATCATCGCGATCAGCCGGTCGCGATCGACCTCGCTGATCAGCCCCTGGCCGACGGCATGGCCGTCGCGGAACACCGCATAGCGGTCCGCCAGGGCGAAGATTTCCTCGAATTTATGGCTGATGAACAGGATGGCGCGCCCGGCCCGTTTCAGCCGCTCGACGATGACGAACAGTTCCTCCACCTCGCGGTGCGAGAGGGCCGCGGTGGGCTCGTCCATGATCACCACCCGGGCCTCGTTGGACAGTGCCCTGGCGATCTGCACCAAGTGCTTCTGCGCCACGCTGAGCTGGCGCATGGGCGTGCGCGGGTCGATGCGCGGATCCAGCTCCGCCAGGATCAGCCGGGCGCGTTCGCGCATCCGGGTCCAGTCGATAAAGCCGTGGCGGCGCGGGCGGTCGGTGATGAAGATGTTCTCGGCGACGGACAGATCATCGAACACCACCGCTTCCTGGTGGATGGCGCCGATGCCAAGCCGCCCGGCCTGGTCGGCCGAACCGATATGGACCGGCGCGCCTTGCAGGCGCACCTCCCCGGCATCGGCCTGATGAACGCCGGTGAGGATTTTCACCAGCGTCGATTTGCCAGCACCGTTCTCGCCGATCAGCGCGGTGACTTCACCGGGATAGAGCGCGAGATCGACGCCGCACAGCGCCTGCACGCCGGCGAAGGATTTGCTGATGCCCGACAGGCTGAGCAGGGGGATGGTCATAAGGCTGGCTCTCTCCGGCTGAGGCGGCGGGGCAAGGCCCCGCCGCGCCGCGATCAGAAGATCTTGGCGAAGGCCTCGACGTTGGATTTGTCGTAGGTGAAGGGCGCGGCCATGGCGCCGACGCCATCCGCGCCGAAGCTGATGCTGCCCATGCGGCCGATGGGCAATGTAGCGCCTGGGCCGCGGGCCCCCTTGACCAGATCCACTGCGACATAAATCGTGGTGTAGCCGAGGTCGATGGGATTCCAGATGGCGAAATCACGGATCGAGCCGGCTTGCACATGGCCGGCGCATTCGGAGGGCAGGCCCAGACCGGTGACATAGACCTTGCCGACCTTGCCGGCATCCTCCACCGCCTTGGCGGCGGCGACGATGCCGACCGAGGTGGGCGCCACGATGACCTTCAGCTGCGGATATTTCTGCAACAGCGCGGTGGTCTGGCGGTAGCTGTCATCCGCGAGGTCGTTGCCGTAAACCGTGGCGACGAGCTGCAGGCCGGGATAATTCCCAAGCTGTGCCTTCATCACATCGATCCAGGCATTCTGGTTGGTGGCGGTGGGGGTGGCGGAGAGAATGGCGATCTGACCCTTGCCGTCGGGCGCGTTCTGCGCCGCCAGCTTGTCCAGGGCCGCGCCGATCAGGGCGTTGGAGGAGGGGGCGACATGCACGATACGCCCGGCCTGGTCGATGCCGCTGTCATATGAGATGACCTTGATCCCGCGCTGCATGGCGCGCTTGCAGATCGGCACCAACGCGTCCGGGTCGTTCGCGGAGATGGCGATGGCATCGACATGCTGGTCGATCAGTGACTGGATCACGTTGATCTGCCCGGCGGCGCTGGTGGTGGTGGGACCGGTGAAGATCACCTTGACATCGCCGAGCTGCGCGGCGGCCTGCTGGGCGCCCTTGTCCACCGCCACGAAAAAGCCGTTGCCGAGTGATTTGGCAACCAGCCCGACACGGATTTCCCCGGCCGCCCGGGCGCTGCGCCCAAGCCCCGCGGTGAGCGTGGCCGCACCCGCGAAGAGCGCGCCGCTCCTGATCAATTGACGCCTTTGCATCCTTGGTTCTCCCTTGTTTTTGATTCAGCTTGAGGCTCTAATTTTGGTATTAGCGAGCAATTTCTTGTGTTTATCTTGATGCTGGCGCGTCACTCCAAACACATATCGCTCTCGTCCGTCCGCGGGTTGTTCCGGGCCGGGGTGGCTTCTCCCCGATCACGGCGCCCGCCTTCACGCAACGTCCTGCAATCCTCCCGCCTGTGCCTGCAGCGGCTCAGGGTCGACGACAATGGTTTCAACCCCGGCGGCGCGCAGCATGTCGAGCTCCTCGGCGGTGGCGCCGCGATCAGTGATCACCGTGGTGATGCGCGACAGTGGGGCAACGATCATCGAGGAGCGTTGGCGCAGCTTGCGGCTGTCGGCCAGCACCACCAGCGTCTCCGCGCATCCCAGCAGCGACATCAGCGATTGCGCGATCAGCGGATCGGTCTCCATCAGCCCGAAGCCGTTCAGCCCATGGCAGCCGGTGAACAGCAGGCGACCGCAGAAATGCTTCATCATGTCGTGGCCGAAGGGGCTGAGCACGATGTTCTGCTGGGGATAGATGGTGCCGCCGGGGATGGTCACGCGCAGCTTGGGGCTGCGCATCAGCGAAGCCGCGAGGGGGAAGGAGTTGGTCAGCACATCGAGCCGCCGCTCCGCCAGGAACCCGGCCAGGCGATAGGTGGTGGTGCCGCCGTTGATGACGACGCTGTCGCCATCCTCCAGCATGGCGGCGGCGGCTTTGGCGATGGCCTGTTTTTCCGCCAGAGCCACCGGCTCCTCGGCGCTGAAATGCGCGGCGCCGAGTTGCGGCTGGTGGCGCGGGCGCAGCGCCTCCGCCCCGCCGCGCACACGGCGCAGCTCGCCGCGATCGGCCATCGCTCCAATATCACGCCGGATCGTCGCCTCCGAGGCGCCGAGCAGCTCGACAAGGTCGGCCACGGCGACGACGGAACGATCCTCGACGAGTTTGCGGATCAGGTGGTGGCGCTCACGTTCGAGCATCCGGGGCGTCCTCATTGGTTGTTTCTGCAAGAAAACGCCGGTTTTTGATAGTCGTCAAGCAAAATCGCGCATATTGCAACGCAATATTAATCGAATTTGGTTGATTGTGATCGTTTCGTGTTCTAGGAAAGGCTATCGCCCCTCAAAATGACGCAAGACGCCAGGGGGCACCAAGCGGCCGCACGGGAGGAACCAATGGACGCCATCACGTCACCATCTTTGCTTGAGACTCGCTGGGACGAGGCGCATGCGGCAACGCTGACGCCGGCGGCGCTGCTCGTCTATCGCTCCAATCTGCTGGGCGCGGACAAGCGCATCACCAATTACGGCGGCGGCAACACCTCCTCGAAAATCGAGATGGCGGATCCGCTGACCGGCGCCCCGGTCCAGGTGCTGTGGGTCAAGGGCTCGGGCGGCGATATAGGCAGCATCACGCAGGATGGCTTCGCCACGCTGTACATGGACAAGCTGCACGCGCTGCGCGGGATCTATCACGGCCCGGCGCAGGAGGATGCGATGGTGGGGCTGTATAATCACTGCACCTTCAACCTTAACCCGCGTGCCACCTCCATCGATACGCCGCTGCACGCCTTCATCGACCGCCCGCATGTGGACCATGTGCATCCGGATGCGATCATCGCCATCGCCGCGGCGGCGCAAGGCGAGGCGCTGACACAGGAGATTTTTGGTGACGAGATCGGCTGGCTGCCCTGGCGGCGGCCGGGGTTCGAGCTGGGGCTATGGCTGCGGCGCTTTGCCGAGACGCACCCGCAGGCCAAAGGCGTGGTGCTGGGCGCGCACGGGCTGTTCACCTGGGGTGACACGCAGAAAGAGTGCTATGAGACGACGCTGGCGGTGATCAACCGCGCCATCAGCTTTCTGGCAGCGCGGGCGCAAGGGCGCGCCGCCTTTGGGGGGTGCGCGTGCAGCCGGCTCCCGCGCCCACGCGCCGCGCCGTGGCCGCGACGCTGATGCCGGTGATCCGCGGGCTGATCAGCCAGGAGGGGCCGCGCAAGGTCGGGCATTTCGATGACGCGCCCGAGGTGCTTGAATTTGTCGGCAGTCACGCGCTGGACAGTCTGGCGCCGCTGGGCACCTCCTGCCCGGACCATTTCCTGCGCACCAAGATCGCGCCGCTGGTGCTGGCGTTCGATCCGGCGACGCAGCAGGCGGCGGATTTGCTGCCCGGCCTGGAGGACGCGCTAGCCGCCTACCGCGCTGGCTACGCCGCCTACTACCAACGCTGCAAACACCCCGACAGCCCGGCGATGCGCGATCCCAACCCCGTGGTCTATCTCATCCCCGGCATCGGCATGCTCACCTTTGCCGCCGACAAGGCCACGGCACGGATTTCCGGCGAGTTCTACCGCAACGCCATCAATGTGATGCGCGGCGCCAGCACGGTTTCCGAATATCGCGGCCTGCCCGAGCAGGAGGCGTTCAACATCGAATACTGGCTGCTTGAGGAGGCGAAGCTGCAGCGCCTGCCAAGGCCGCGCGCGCTGGCCGGGCGCATCGCCTTCATCACCGGCGGGGCCGGAGGCATCGGCGCGGCCACCGCGCGGCGGCTGCTGCAGGATGGTGCCTGCGTGGTGCTGTGCGATATCGACCGCGAGGCGCTGGAGGGCACGCGTGCGGCGCTGGCCAAATCCCATGGCGCCGACCAAGTGGCGGCGGTGTGGGCGGATGTGACGCGCGAGGAGGCGCTGGCCGCCGCCTTCACGGAAACCGCCCTGGCCTTTGGCGGGTTGGATATCTGTGTGTGCAATGCCGGCATCGCCTCCGCGGCGCCGCTGGAGGAGACCAGCCTGGCGCTGTGGCAGAAGAATATCGACATACTCGCCACCGGCTATTTCCTGACCTCGCGCGAGGCCTATCGGATGCTGCTCACCCAGAAGCTGGGCGGTTCGATCATCATGGTGGCGAGCAAGAACGCACTTGTCGCCTCGCCGGGGCGGCGGCCTATTGCACGGCCAAGGCCTCAGAGCTGCATCTCTCGCGCTGCTTGGCACTGGAGGGGGCGCCGCACGGCATCCGCGCCAACGTGGTCAACCCGGATGCGGTGCTGCGCGGCAGCCGCATCTGGCAGGGCGATTGGGGGAGCAGCGCGCGGCTTCTTACCAGAAGGCTTCGCTGGAGGAGCTGGACGATGTCTATCGCCAGCGCTCGCTGCTCAAACGCAGCGTCTACCCGGAGGATATCGCCGAGGGCATCGCCTTCTTCGCCTCAGAGATCTCCGCCAAATCCACCGGCAACATCCTGAATGTCGATGCCGGCAACGCCAACGCTTTCACCCGGTGAACCAGATGGACAAGTTCGTGACACCGCAACTGGACCAGGCGGCGCTGGCCGCGCAGAATGCGCCCTTGCTGGCGGCCCTGCAGGAGGATTACGAGGCGCTGGGCCGGGGGCTGGCGCGGCGCGGGATCGATATCGAGGCGGTCACCCGCGCCGTGGCCAGCTTTGGCGTGGCCACGCCGAGCTGGGCGGTGGGCACCGGGGGCACCCGCTTTGCCCGCTTCCCCATGCCCGGCGAGCCGCGCAACGTGTTCGACAAGCTGGAGGATTGCGCGGTGATCCACCGCCTCACCGCCGCCACGCCGACCGTCTCGCTGCATTTCCCATGGGATGAGGTGAGTGACGTGGCGGCCCTGAAGGAGCACGCCGCGGCCTTGGGGCTGGGTTTTGATGCCGTGAATTCCAACACGTTTCAGGACCACCCGGGCAATCCGGCGCATCCTCTCTCCTACAAGTTCGGCAGCCTCACCCATGCGGATGCGGCGGTGCGCGCGCAGGCGGTGGCGCACAACATCGCCTGCGCCGCGCTGGGGGCCAAACTGGGCGCCCGGGCGCTGACCATCTGGGTCGGCGATGGCGCGAATTTCCCCGGCCAGCAGGATTTCACCGCCGCGTTCGAGCGTTATATCGAGAGCGTGCAGGCGGTGTATGGCGCGCTGCCGGCGGATTTCGCGCTGTTCCTCGAACACAAGATGTACGAGCCGGCCTTCTATGCCACGGTGATCCAGGATTGGGGATCTTCCCTGCTGGCCGCGCAGGCGGTGGGCGAGCGCTGCCTGTGCCTGGTTGATCTGGGGCATCACGCGCCGAATGTGAATATCGAAATGATCGTCGCCCGGCTCGTGCATGCGCGCAAACTGGCGGGGTTTCACTTCAACGATTCCAAATATGGCGATGACGACCTGGATGCCGGGGCGATCGACCCGTACCGGCTGTTCCTGGTGTTCAACGAGCTGGTCGGCGCCCAGGCGCGTCAGGCGCCGGGGTTCGCGCCGGCTTATATGCTCGACCAATCGCACAACGTGACCGACCCGATCGAAAGCCTGATCACCAGCGCCATCGAGGTGCAGCGGGCCTTTGCCCAGGCATTGCTGGTGGACCGCGCCGCGCTGGCCGGCTTCCAGGCGCAGAATGACGCGCTGATGGCCAGCCAGACGCTCAAGCGCGCCTTCCTGACGGATGTGCAGCCGATCCTGGGCATGGCCCGTGCCCGCGCCGGCGCGGCGATCGAGCCGTTGAGCGCCTACCGGGCGAGCGGTTACCGCGCCGCGGTGGCGCGCATCCGCCCGGCCAAGGCGGGGGGCGGTGGCGGCATCGTGTAAGCAAAGACCGGGCGTGCGCGCGGCGCGCGCCCCTGATGTGCAGATTGCCTGCCCGACAAAATCGCCGGCCGCCACCGGCCTCACCGCCAGGGATTCCTCGAACTGTGGGCAAGCGGCTTTTCGCACAATACGGCCCTGTTGGCTTCTTGATCGGCGCTTCCGGAATTGGCCCGCTTATGCGGGGGGGGGGGGGAGGCCCTGTGTCGGATAAAAGCCGCCGGTTAGAGCAACATCCGATCAAACGGATTCGTTTGATCGGATAAATCGTCTTTCCTCTGCACTCTGAACTGCGGCAAATAGCCGTTGCAGCGCCAGGCTATCTTGCAAAACATGGGGTTCCGCAACATCCGAGGGATCTTCGCGAGCATCTCTGCATTTGTTTCCGGTGGCCAGGGCACGCCACATTCTGATCTCATGGCCGGACCTGAACCGCGCGGCGGCGATGGTGCTGGACGGTAATCCCCCCTGAAATTAAGGGGCTTGATAAGTAGAATTTTCTCGGCAGATTACACGAGGAGATTTGTATGAAGACGTCGAGATATAGCGAGCCCCAGATCCTTGCGATTTTGCGCCAGGCGGAGGGCGGTGTTCCGATTTCGGAACTGTGCCGCGAACATGGGATGAGCGATGCCTCCTTTTACAAATGGCGTGCCAAATATGGCGGGATGGATGCCTCGATGGTGTCGCAGATGAAGGCGATTGAGGACGAGAACCGGCGTTTGAAGAAGATGTTTGCGGAATTGAGCATGCAGAATGAGCTGCTCAAGGAGGCTTTGGGAAAAAAGTAGCGCGGCCATCTAAACGCCGCGAGATGGCCGAGGTGGCGGTGGCGAGGCGGGGGTGAGCATCGCGCTGGCCTGCCGGACGTTTGGCGTGAGCGAGACCTGTTATCGCTATGCGCCAAAACTGGTTGGCGAGAACGAGGAGATCGCTGATCTGCTCGTGGGATTAACGAATGCCAAGCGCAATTGGGGTTTTGGCCTGTGCTTTTTGTATTTACGCAATGTGCAGGGCCGGCCATGGAACCATAAACGCGTCTATCGCATCTACCGGGAGCTGGAGCTGAACCTGCGGATCAAGCCTCGCAAACGGCTGCACCGGGACAAGCCTGATGCATTGGCTGTGCCTGAGGCGCCGAACGTCTCATGGTCGATGGATTTCATGGCGGATCGCTTGGAGGATGGCCGCGCATTCCGGCTGTTGAACGTGCTCGACGACTTCAATCGTGAAGGTTTAGGCATAGAAGTTGATTTCTCGTTGCCGGCTGAGCGTGTAATCCGCAGCCTGAACCGGATCATCGAATGGCGCGGCAAGCCTGGGAGCATTCGTGTTGATAACGGCCCGAATATATCAGCGGAAAGCTGCTCGCATGGGCTGAGAAGTTGAAGATCAGCATCCGCCATATTCAGCCGGGTAAGCCCCAGCAGAATGCCTATGTCGAGCGCTATAACAGGACCGTGCGGCATGAGTGGCTCGACCAGCACATCATTGAAAGTATCGAGGAGGCGCAACACCACGCCACAAAATGGCTCTGGACTTATAACAACGAGCGCCCCAACATGGGCATCGGTGGGATCACGCCCGCTCAGAAACTGAAACTCGCCGCGTGAATTCTACGAACATGCCCCGTTAAAAACGGAGGGATTACTGGTGCGCCATGACCTCGTCGTAGGTTGAGAGGGGCGGCCGGATGAGGGGCTTTGCCGGTTCAGCCGGTGGCGGCGCATCAAATTCTGCGGGCCTGGTGTCCCAATCGATAAAGCGCGCCGGCTGAAATTCGACGGTGTCTGAAGCATCGGGCGGATCTGATTGGCTGTCCCGCGCCCCGACCGGTACCGCTTCCGGCACCGGCGCCGGTGCCGCAAACGCCGTCTCTGCCTGCTGCGCCGTCCTCTGCGGCGGTCCGGTGGCGGTCTTGCGCTGGTAGCCTTTCAGGGGGCGGCGGGCGCGATAGACCTCGCTTTGCAGCCAGTCGGCATCCCACGCTTTGCCGGTGCTGTAGGTGATGCCAGCCAGCGTCATCGCGCGTGCGATCGCCGCCCAGGACCAGTCGCCATGCACAAGCTCCAACAACATGCCGTAATGTTGGCGTAGCCAGGGCCGCACCACATCGCCCTGTCGCCAGAGCGGGCGGAGCATCTCCGCCAAGCTTTCGATCTCGGCCTCGGTGTGAATGCGTTTGCGCGACATGAACACGGGCTTTCAAAAATAGCGGCACGGAGTTTCGCTATTTTTGACGGGGCGGACAATCTTCCGAATCGGAATCTTGACAAGCGCTGAGCTCGTGTCCCAGCCCAATCCAAAGCCTTTTCCTGTGCTGATTCCTATGCTTGTTCCTGGTCTCAAAACTGAGCTCAATTCTAATCTTATCCCCAAGCTCAATCCTGATCTCTAATCTCGCAGGTTTCGTGTGGTAATATCTTATGCGGCTACAACAGACCAAGGAATGCTAGCGCATGCAGGTGCGTTAAGATGAACCGGATGAGATCGCCGCCATCGCGTTCCCGCTTTCCAGCGAAGCCGACATTATCACCGGCCAGATCTTGCATGTCGATCGCGGCGCGCCTGTCGGCCGGACTCAGCTGTGACCGCCGGCCTCGCGCATCAACCTGTTCGCCTGTTTTCAAACCTCGACAGATAAATCTCATGATCAACGATTTCACTTTGTTTGACAGCACCAATGCCCCAGTCGGTGCAGGCGATATTCTCGACGGCATGCAAAAAGCCTGGGGCTTCGTACCCAATCCGCATCGGGTTGCTTTGTCAAAGATCCAAGATTAGACTAACTCATTAAAAATGGCCAAACAATGAACCGTAGACTTCCATCTTTCGCCGCCCTGCGCTCGTTTGAGGCGGCTGGATGTTTGGGCAGCCTGACCCTGGCCGCGAATGAGCTTGGTGTTTCACAAGTCGCGGTCAGCCGTCAGGTTCGGCAGTTGGAGGCTTATCTGGAAGTATCTCTATTTACCCGTAGGCACCGTAAGATCGAAATTACGCGTGAGGGGACACAGCTATTGCAGGGCTTGGTTACGGCCTTCGATGATATCGATAATGCGGTAAAGAGAGTGTCGCGCCGTGGTCGTAACGATGTGATGTCGTTGCAATCCTATACAACCTTCTCACAACGCTGGCTGATTCCGCGGTTACCAGTGTTCCAGGAAGAACATCCAGACATCGAGGTGCGACTGACAACCTCGACCGATCCCGTTGACTTTCAGGGGCGTGCAATCGACGCCGCGATCCGTTCCGGGCGCGGCGACTGGAAGGATGTGGGCGTCGACAAGCTCACTGGCCTGACCTTGCTGCCGGTGGCAAGTCCAACCTTCCTGCGCCACCACAAGTTACGGCAGCCGCAAGATCTGGCCGGTGTCACGTTACTGCATTCGCTAGCCCGCCCCAACGACTGGGCGGCTTGGCTAAAGGCCGCCAAGGTTGAGGGAATAGAGCCCACGCGGGGGTTGAAGTTCGAGAGTTCCGCGCTTGCCTACGAGGCTGCATTGCAGGGGTTGGGCGTTGCCATAGGGATTGAGGTTCTCGTCAATAGCAATCTGAAAGACGGCGCATTGGTGGCCCCCTTCAGCAAACGCCATGTTCTGGACGAGGGCTACTATTTGATCTGGCCAAAAAACCGCAAGCCCTCGCGGGGATTAAGGCTATTCCACGCGTGGTTGCTCAGGCAGATGGAGAAAGAAATCGTGCCGTGAAGGGGGCCAGTGAAAGGCTCTCCCCATCTCCCCGAACTTGACTAACGGGTGTTTACGATACGCCTTGCCATATGGCGCCGAAAGGCATCGCCCCCCTCAGTCCTGGCCAGACGCCTCATGGCGCTCTTTCAAGAAGGAAACGGCAATTAGACTGATGATGGCGCAAACCAGGATATAGCCGGCGATCGCAAAGCCGGTATGGTCGTGGTGGAACAACAGGGTGACGATGATTGGAGTCGGCCCGCCGCCGATGATGGCGGAAAGCTGGTAGCCGATGGAGGAGCCGCTATAGCGCAGCTCCGGCGAAAAATTATTAGCGATAAGCACGGATTCCGAGCCATACATCATCGCAAACGGGATCAGGGAAAGCGCGATCATGATCAATGAGAGCGTCAGAGACCCGGCGCTGAGGAGCGCAAAATAGGCGAACGCAAACGCCGGTGCCGCGATCGTACCTATAATGAACAGGCGTTTGCGGCCAACTCGATCAGACAAATTGCCGAACACCGGAATCGCGACCGTACAAACACATGCGGCAACGAGCAATGTCTGCAAAATCGTATCATGGCCGAGATGCAGGCGCTGCAGACTGAAAGTGTAGATGAAGACGGTCATGACCTGGAAAAACGCCATCTCAACAATCCGCATGAAGGCGATGATCAAGATTTTGCGGTAGTGATGCTTGATCACGCGCGCAACTGGTTGTTGCTGGATGCGGTTTTCCTGTGCGATTGTCCGGAAGACCGGCGTCTCTTCCACCGCGCGGCGGATCAGAAAGCCCAGCCCGACGAGAAGAATGCTGGCGGCAAAGGGCAGTCGCCAGCCCCAGCTCATGAAGGCCGAGCCGGTCGCGAAGCTGGCGGCGGCGAAGGCGAGGTTGGCGAGAACAAGACCCAGTGGCACGCCGATTTGCGGCCAGCTGGCGGCAAAGCCGCGCCGCTCGGGCCGGGCCCACTCCATCGCGACCAGAACGGAGCCAGCCCATTCGCCACCCACGCCAACGCCCTGGATGAACCGCAGAACCGTGAGCGTGACCGCACCCGCGATACCAATTTGCACATATGTTGGCACCAGCGCGACGCTGAAGGTGCCGAGACCCATCATGATGAGTGTCGCGATCAAAGTCCCCTTGCGTCCGATACGGTCCCCGTAATGGCCGAAGATGAGTGCCCCCAGCGGGCGCGCGACGAAGCCCAATGCGAATATGCCGTAGGAGCTGAGCGTAGCCGACAACGGATCGGATTTAGCGAAATACAAGCTTGGGAAAATGAGGCCGCTGGCGATGCTGTAGAGGATGAAATCATACCATTCGATCGAGGTACCAACCATGCTGGCCAGCACCGCCGTCCGACGTTTGGCAATCAACCCGGCTATGTCGACATTGGATTGTTCAAAGCCGTCGGAGATTTCGACGCGGTCCGTTCTGTTCATGGTTTGTCTTCTCCCGAAGCACGCAGCTTATGCAATTTTTGTGGCGTAAGCTTTGGCACTATCACACCGGGATGCACCCGACTTTTGATGCCGGTATGGCCAACTTATAGTTAGGCAAATCGCCTTGAAAACGATTCAAGCGCGCGGTTCAGCCGCCCAAAACCAAGTGAGAGGCGCGGATTTGCCTAACTTTAAGTTTGTCTAGAAGCCACGCATTGTTGGTTGAGGAGCATAGCCGGTCCTGCGCAGGATGCTGGGTAACGATAAGGCGTCGGGATGGTTCGTTAGGCCACTGGGGGTTTGCCTGCCGGCACTAAAACTCCATCCCGGTTTCAGCCGCCAGGTCGGCCACGGCGCGTTTGATGCGACCTCCTAAAAGGGTCTCACGAATAGCCAAAAAAGAGGAAGAAACATGGACGAGGACAAAGCCCTGCCATCGAGCATCGAATTTGAGGTGGAGCAGGCGGTCGCGACGCTGCGCCTGAACCGGCCGGATGTTCGCAATGCCATTGACGACGACATGCGTGCGGGGCTGATTGGTTTGATTGACCGTGTGGCGCGTGATGAATCGATCAGGGCGTTGGTCATCACCGGCAATGGTAAAGGATTTTGCTCTGGCGGTGACATCAAGAGCATGAAACAGCGTCTGCAGGTTCCACCGGGTGATATCGCCTTCAATGGCTGGCGTCGGCAGCAGCGCACACATCATCTCATTTCAGCATTGCACGATCTGCCAAAGCCAACCATTGCCGCGGTGAATGGCGCTGCCACCGGGCTGGGCTGTGACCTTGCTCTGGCGTGCGATTTTGTCATTGCTTCGGAAGCGTCGACGATGGCGATGACGTATGTTCTGCGCGGTCTCATTCCGGACGGTGGAGGAATGTATTTTCTGCCGCGGCGGGTCGGCCTCGCCCGTGCCAAGGAGCTGATTTTCACCGGCCGCACAGTAAAGCCGCAAGAGGCGCTGGCCCTGGGGATGATCGACCGTATCGCCACTGTGGACCGTCTCGTGCGGGAAGCGCAAGACTGGGCGGCTGAGATGGCGCAAGGCGCGCCTGCCGCCGTCGCTTTGGCGAAGTCGGTCTTGAATCAAAGTTTTGAGCTCACAGCCGAGCAAGTCTTCGGCATGGGCAGTCAGGCACAGGCGATCTGCTACAGCACCCGCGACCATCTCGAGAGTGTGCAGACTTTTCTTGCCCAATCTGCAGGAAAGGAAAAGCGCTGATGGATATCGAACCGATCAGCAGCGTCGATCGCCTGCTCCGACCGCGCCATGTCGCGATTATTGGCGCTTCAGGTGATCCGGGCAAGCTTACCGGCCGTCCGGTGAACTATCTGCGTAAATATGGATTCACCGGCACAGTGCTGCCGGTGAATCCCAGGCTTGAGAAAATCGACGATTTGACCTGTTATCCCGATATTCAATCCCTGCCGGTGGCGCCGGATGTCGGGCTTGTGCTGCTAGGTGCGGAGCGGGCGAGCCAAGCTGTGCGCGCGCTGGCTCAGCGCGGCGCGGGCGCCGCCATTGTGCTTGCCAGCGGCTTTGGGGAATCCGGCGCGGAAGGCGCGAAGCGCCAGGCTGAGCTTCGCGAGGCGGCTGGCGCCATGCGGGTACTCGGGCCGAACACGATCGGCCTCGTCAATCTCTCAGACCGTGTCATGCTCTCCGCCAGCGGTGCGCTAGAGGTAGGCAACCTTCCGGTGGGCCATGTCTCCCTGGTTTCGCAAAGCGGCGGCATATTGGGCGCGCTGCTTTCACGGGCGGCGGATCGGGGCATCGGTTTTGCCAAGCTGGTTTCCACCGGCAATGAGGGCGATCTCGATAGTTCCGATCTGCTCGCACATCTGGTTGAGGATGAGCAGACGAAGGTTCTCGCAGTATATATGGAGGGACTGCGCCGGCCTGAGGCCTTTCGCAGGGTGGCTTACCGCGCTGCGGCGCTGGGAAAGCCGATCGTCGTGTTCAAGGTCGGTCGTTCAGAATCAGGCGCGCGTGCCGCTGTCTCGCATACCGGCGCCCTGGCCGGTGCCGATGCGATGTATGATGCGTTGTTTAAACAGCTTGGCGTCATCCGCGCGCAAAGCTTCAGTGATCTGCTCGACATTCCGGCGGCCCTGGTGCCTGGGCGGCGGATGCGCGGCAAGCGGGTGGCCATCCTCACCTCAACCGGCGGCGCGGGCACGCTGGTGGCCGATAGTTGCGGCCTTGCGGGGCTGGACGTGCCAGCCCCCGATGCCGAGACGGCGCAAAACCTCGCGGCGCTGCAAGGTATGGAGGGCAGCTCCGTGCAGAACCCGGTGGATCTCACGCTGGCCGGATTGCAGCCGCAGATTCTGAGCGCCGCCATGTCTGGATTGTTGGCGAGTGAAAGTTTCGACGCTGCCGTGGTGGTTGTCGGCTCCTCCGCGCTGGCCCAGCCCAACCTGGTCGCGGATGCCGCGGTCGCCTGTCAGGCGCGTAGCGACAAGCCGCTGATCGCTTATGTCAGTCCACATGCGCCGGATATCGTCAAGCTATTGAACAGCAAGGGCATTCCGACGCTAACCCAGCCGGATGGCTGTGCTGCCGTGCTGACGGCGTTGGCCCAGCCGGCCACGATGTCGCCACCTGCCCCTGCACAGGCGCCGGTTCCGCACGCGCCCCTCCCCGCCATGGGCGGCCCCCTCGATGAGGCCGAGAGCAAGCGCCTCTTTGCCGCCTTCGGTATTACGTCGGCCCGCGAACTCGTCGCCGCGTCGCCGGAAGAGGCGGGGCAGCTGGCACAGGGGTTGGCAGGGCGCCTCGTCGTGAAAATCCTCTCTCGGCAGATCGCGCATAAGAGCGATGTCGGGGGAGTGCGGCTTGGGGTCGCGCGGGACGAGGTCGCGGAGGTCGCCGCCCGAATGCAGAGTGATTTGGCGCGGCAGGGCCTGCCCGTGGAGGGCTTCCTGATTCAGGAAATGGTGTCCGGCGGCATCGAATTCATCCTAGGCCTAACCCGAGATCCGCAGCTTGGCCTGGCCTTGCTGCTCGGAGCCGGCGGCGTCGCGGCGGAGCTGTTCAAGGATACTGCGATCCGCCTTTTGCCGCTGAGTAGGGAGGATGCGGTTTCGATGATCGACGAGCTGAAATCCGCGCCGCTGCTGGAAGGCTATCGTGGCGCCCCGCGGCGCGATGTCGACGCATTGATCGAGGCAATCCTAGCCTTCTCGCGGATGGGTGAACAACTCGGTCCGCATCTACAGGAGGCGGAGATCAACCCACTTTTCATTTTGCCGGAAGGGCAAGGCGTTGTAGCGGCGGATGGGCTGGCAGTGTTGACCAAGCCGGAGGCGGAGGCGTGAGCCAGGCGGTGGAGATTGACCGCTCGATGCAAGTCGCCGTTCTGGGGGCGGGGGCCATGGGGGCCGGCATTGCGCTTGTCGCCGCCACGGCGGGGCATGAGGTCTTATTGTATGACGCCATAGAGGGCGCCGTGTCGCGTGCCCTGGAGCGGCTCGCGAAGGATCTAGATGCACTCGTGCGGCGCGGCAAGCTCAGCGCGCAAGCGCGCGAAACACGGCTGCGACGGCTGAAGCCGGCGGCCGGACTTGCCGATCTGGCAGCGGCCGGATTGATCATTGAGGCTGTGACCGAGCGGCTCGAGGTGAAGGCCGATCTATTCGGAGCGGTCGAGCGGGTGGTCGGCGATGAGGCGATTTTAGCCACGAATACGTCCTCAATCTCGGTGACGGCGATCGGGGCCAGGCTCCGCCGTCCCGGGCGCCTGGTCGGCATGCATTTCTTCAACCCGGCGCCGGCCATGCCCCTCGTGGAAATTGTCGCCGGCCATGTCTCGGATGACGAGGTGCTGGCGCGTGTGGTAGCCATTGCCGCCTGTTGGGGGAAGGTTCCGGTTCTCTGTCGCTCCACCCCGGGCTTCATCGTCAACCGCATCGCCAGACCGTTTTATGGCGAGGCATTGCAGTTGGTCTCTGAGCACGCGGCCAAGCCCACCACGATTGATGCCGTTTTGCGCCATGCCGGGGGCTTTCGCATGGGCCCCTTCGAGTTGATGGACTTGATCGGGCATGACGTGAATTACGCAGTGACCGAGAGCGTGTGGAAGGCGATGTATCACGACCCCAGATACCGCCCGTCCTTGATCCAGAAGAGCTTGGTTGAGGCCGGGCTGTTGGGCCGCAAGACCGGACGTGGCATTTACGACTACGCGAGTCAGGACCATCCCGGGCCGGTGGCTGCGCCCGCCGCACCGGCCCCGAGCACATTCTGGTGCATGGCACCCCCCGCCTGCTGGCCCCCTGATCGCCGCGGCGGAGGCTGCCGGCCTGCGTGTGGAGCATCGGCCCGTTAGCCGTGAACATCCGGCCGAAGCGTTCTCAATCGGCGATGTTTGCCTGGCTCTCAGCGATGGGCGCACAGCCACGCAGCGCATGGCGGAAACCGGCCGGGCCATGGTTCTTCTCGATTTGGCGATGGACTTTGGCGCCACGAAATGGCTGGCTATGAGCCCGGCCGATCAATTGCGCCCGGGCGCATATGATTTGGCGGTGGGATTTCTGCAGATGACCGGCAAAAATGTTGCCATCATCGATGATGCGCCGGGTTTGATCGTTCTTCGCACCGTCGCGATGATCGCCAATGAAGCGGCCGAGGCTGTGCAGCAAAAGCTGGCAACGCCGCAGGATATCGATTTGGCCATGGTGAAGGGCGTAAATTATCCTCGCGGCCCGCTCGCCTGGATCAAGGCCCTCGGGCCCGACCTGCTGGCCAGGACAATCGAGCATTTAGCCGCGTGCTATGGGGATGGTCGCTATCGTGTCGCGCCGCTGCTGCGCCGTTGGGCGCTCAGCCCGGATACCATGCCTGTTTGGGGAGATATCACGCAATGAAGGCTTACTCAGCACCCGGCAAGACTGTGGCTGGTTATCAAGGACCTGAGTCCCGGGGCGTTTGGCATGCGTGATCAGCGGGTAAAAACCGTCACCAGCCAGTGTGACGGGCGGGTCGCCACCCTTATCATCGACCGCCCAGAGCGTCGCAACGCGCTGAATCAGCAGGTCAAGAGCGAGCTGATCGTGGCGCTGGAGGCCGCGATTCAGGACGATGCCGTCAGCGCCATCATTCTGACGGGGCTAATGGCGTTTTCGCGGCGGGCAGCGACATCGCCGAAATGGCGACGCTCACTGCAGCGGACCAAGAGGCGGCGGATGGTGGAAAAGTGTTTTCTGTACTGCGGAATTGCCCGAAACCGGTGATCGCGGCGGTGGAAGGTTACGCGCTGGGCGGCGGCTGCGAGCTGGCGTTGAGCTGCGATCTCATCATTGCGGGGAGAACGCCAAATTCGCGCAACCTGAAATCCGTGTCGGCATCATGCCTGGCGGTGGAGGGAGCCAGCATTTGCTGCGTGCCATAGGACGATACCAAGCAGCCTGGATGGTGCTGACCGGCGAAGCTGTGGATGCGAAGACCGCTTTCGTCATGGGCATAGTGTCAGAACTCGCCGGCGAGGGCGGCGCCTTGGAGGCCGCGCGAAAGCGGGCCGTACAGATTTCAAAGCTTCCTCCCCTCGCAGTGCGTGCAGCTAAATCGGCTCTGCGCAAAGGCGAAGATCTGCTCCTGGCCGATGCGTTGCGGGCCGAGCGTCAAGCGTTCATCGCATTGTTTGATACGGCCGACCAGAAGGAGGGCATGGCGGCTTTTTTGGAAAAGCGTAGTCCAAACTATCGGGGATTCTGAGCGAAGCACTCTTTGCTAACCCCCATGGAGTGCCGATGAAATAGAGAAAATAGCCATATCGCAGCAAGCGGGCTGGCCAAATAAAAAATGCCGAAACGGAGCGAAAAATGTCCTTATCAAAAGCAGACTATGTGAAGTCGATATTCCAGGCGGCGTCGGGAAACTTTCTGGAAATGTACGACTTCTTCATATATGGGTTTTACGCGCAATATATCGCGAAAGCCTTTTTCCCGGCTCACAACCAGTATATCTCCCTGATGGTCACCTTCTCGACCTTCGCGGCGGGATTTTTGATGCGTCCGATCGGCGCGATTATCCTTGGTGGCTATATCGACCGGGAGGGGCGGCGCAAGGGGCTGATGCTCACACTTGCAATAATGGCCATTGGTACAATCTCCATCGCTATCGTTCCGACATACGAATCAATCGGTCTTCTGGCCCCCTGCTGGTCGTTCTTGGCAGGCTTTTGCAGGGCTTTTCCGCAGGGGTCGAGGTTGGCGGCGCATCCGTCTATCTTTCGGAAATCGCACCAGCCCGTCATCGTGGCTTTTTTGTCGCTTGGCAGTCATCCAGCCTTCAGCTTGCCACGATGACGGCCGCAGGTATTGGCTATTTACTCAACAGCGTCATGATGCCGGACACGATACAAGCCTGGGGATGGCGGATTCCATTTTTCATCGGCGCGCTCATCGTTCCTCTGCTGCTGGTACTCAGAACAACGATGCGTGAAACCGATGCTTTCCTCGCGCAACGCAAGCATCCGGAATTTTCTGAGATCATGCGATCCATGATCCTGAACTATAGAATCATCATTGTTGGTGCTTTGCTGATTTCGATGACAACGGTTGCGTTTTATCTCTCGGAGATCTATACGCCGACTTTCGGCCGGGTGGTTCTGCATCTGAGTGCAAGCGACAGCCTGCTCACCTCCTTCGCGGTTGGTCTCGTAGCATTGTTCGCTGTCCCCGCGATGGGTGCACTGTCGGACCGGATAGGGCGTCGGCCCCTGCTCATTGCGGCAACGATTCTGGCGATGGCGACGTCCTACCCCGTGCTGCTCTGGCTGGTCAGCAACATCACCTTCTATCATCTGGTCCTTACCGAAATCTGGTTTGCCCTGTTATATGCCATGTATAATGGCGCGGCGATGGTCACGTTGACGGAAATCATGCCGGCGCGGGTCAGAACGGTCAGCCTGGCATTTGCCTTTAGCGTTGCAGTGGCACTCTTTGGCGGATTTACGCCAATGATCTCGACATGGCTGATTCACACAACCGCCGATAAGGCCTCGCCGGGATATTGGCTGACATTTGCGGCGCTGTGTGGGATCTGCGCGACGCTTATGCTGCCCCGCTCCAAGAACCTTGCTTCAACCGATACGGCGGCGCAAGTTGGCTCTTCCGTCCCGAACTTCAGTGACTGAAGATAACCGACAGACTACAGCGCTTTGTAAGAAAAACCCGGCATTACGACGTCCGTTTATCCCCGCATCCAGGCGGCACGAACATCAAGCCCCTTCTGCGCCATGCGCCGGAAAATATCGGGCTGGCCTGGATAGGGCAGGGAGGCGGATCTTGCTTATTGGAGGACCAACCGTTGACAGCAGCATTACGCGGCCTGCGTATTATCGATACAACCCATGTTCTCGCGGGTCCCTTTGCGACGTACCAACTTGCCGTTTTAGGCGCAGAGGTGATCAAGGTTGAATCCCCCCATGACCCTGATCAGGCGCGTTGGCAGGGGGTGGACCGAAACCTGAACAACGCCGGTATGGGTACTTCCTATCTAGCGCAAGCCTCGAACAAGAAGAGCGTATGCCTTGACCTTAAAACCATCGAAGGGTGTGAGATACTCAAACGCCTTGTTGAAACTGCAGATGTATTTGTAGAGAATTATCGTCCTGGAGCGCTCGAGGCACTTGGCTTGGGATATAATGCTTTTTCAAATCTCAATCCCAGGCTGATTTATTGCTCCATCTCGGCCTTCGGGCAAACCGGTCAGCGCCGTGAGGAAACGGCTTACGATGGAGTCATCCAAGCCTTTTCGGGTATGATGGCGATGACCGGCACCAGCGCAGTCGGTCCGCTGAAATGTGGTGCACCCGTGGTCGATTATGCAACCGGTACAACGGCGGCGTTTGCCATCGCAGCAGCATTGTTCCAGCGCGAGCGCGCGGGTGGGCGTGGGCAGTTTATCGATGTTTCGATGCTTGACGTGGCTACAATGCTTTGCAGCCCCTATGTCACGGCGCATTTCTGGAATAGCAGTATCCCGAAGCCAAAAGGTAATACCTATCCTTTCGCTACAATCGGCTGTTACGAGACGGAAGACGGATTGCTGATGCTGAGCGCCTCGAACCTTCGTCAGCAGGCTCGCCTCTGGCTAGCGCTCGGGCGGCCGGATCAGATAAAGTCTGATAATAATCAGCGGCTGGATTCCCATGGGCAGGAACAGGCCGTGCTTGCGGAAATTTTTCTTACGCGACCGGCGGATGAATGGGAATTTTTTTTGAAGGGACATCGAGTACCTGCTGCGCGCGTGCGTGGCCTTGAAGAGTCTCTGAAAGACCTTCAACAGTTGGAAAGAGGGGTCTTACAACGCCACAGCGCAGCCGGTACGGCGTTTGAAAATCTAACTGTACCGGTAGCCGCGTTTTCCATGTCGGAAAGTGTCCCTGGCCTTACCGCTCCGCCGCAAGAGGCGGGAGCGCAGACGGGTGAGGTCCTGCGCGCACTTGGATATACGGAAGGGCAGATTGCGGCTTTGCGCGAAGCCCGGGTGATTAACGCGTAATTGGCCGGGTTAACCAAAGAGTTCAGGGGAAATGTCATGGATGCCGCAAGAAAGTTCGCCGCGCTCGCAGCAGGCTGGCGACACAAAACGCTGGAGGCCGAGGTCGAGACAGCGGCCCGGCGCGCGGTTCTTGATTGGTTTGCCACCACGCTCCCTGGCTGCGTCTTGGCGCCTGCGACAGTCCTTGCAAAGGCGTTGGCGTGCGACCGAGGCAGCGGGCGCGCGCAATGCTATGTCGACGGAGTGTCTTCCACCCCTCGGCATGCGGCGCTGCTCAACGCGATCGCGAGTCATACTGTTGAGTTTGATGACATTTTCCGGGACGGGGGTTACCATCCTGGCAGTCCAACCGTAGCCGCGGCGTTGGCTGTTGCGCAGGACCGTAACCTTTCCCTGGAGATGTTTCAGCGGGCCCTAATTGCCGGTTACGAGGTTGGTTGCCGGATTTCATTGGCGGTCCAACCGAGCCACTACGAATATTGGCATACAACATCGACGATTGGCACGATCGGTGCTGCTGTCGCAGGAGCCATGCTGCTTGATTGCGATGAAGAAGCCATCGGTCATGCGATTGGATTGGCGAGCAGTTTTGCCGGCGGTCATCAGCAGAATCTTCAAGGGGTGGGGGCGGCCAAGGCCATGCATCCAGGCCATGCTGCCGATGCCGGGCTCTTGGCCGCCTATGCGGCTGCGGCGGGGCTTACCGCCGCAACCGGTGTGCTGGACGGTATCAAGGGCTTTGCTGCAGCAACAAGCGAGTCGACGGGCAACTGGGCCGCAGCCTTTGAAGGTATCGGGCAATGGACCCCGATTGCCCGGGTCACGGTCAAAAACCATGGCTGCTGCGGGCATATTTTTCCTGCGCTCGATGGCCTGCGAACGATCTTAGCTGAGCGAAACCTTCAACCGGAGCAAATAGCGAGCATTAGTGTTGCCGGCTATGCCGCCACCGCGAAAATGTGTGACAGGCCGCATCCTGTATCAGCACAAGATGCCCGCTTTAGCCTGCAATATTGTCTTGCCGCCCAGAGCCACACCGGAGTTGTTCGATTAGGAGCGTTTACATCTGAGACAATGGCTCGGCATGATATTCGTACCTTTATGAGCAAGATTCGGGTTATGGCTGATGACGATTTAACAGCCCTCTATCCTCGGCGCAGAATGGCAAAGCTCGTAGTAAAATTGCTCGACGGCAAGGAAATTTTTCATATCCAAAAGACTCGAAAGGGTGACCCTGAAGACCCGCTTGCGGACGCTGAAATCGTCTCAAAATATCTAGCAGTTTGCTGAAAAACTCCTGGCGGCCGGATTATGATGTGATTCACTTTGGCTGGCAGGTTTTGTGAGGCGTGGGGTGCGGGGTTCTTTTCGAGATCAGGGCGGGATGTTTTCGTATGTTTCACCAGAAACACGGGTTCCGGCGACCCATCCGTTGCGAGCGATCCGTGCTTTGGTGCGGGATGTTCTGCATGAGATGAGCCGCAGCTTTGCCTGGCTGTATTCCAGGGAAGGCCGGCCCTCGGTGCCGCCTGAACAATTGCTGAGCGCGCTGCTGATCCAGGTGCTGTACGGGATTCGCTCGGAACGGCAGTTGATGGAGCAACTGGATTATAATCTCCTGTACCGCTGGTTTGTGGGCTTATCCCGGATGATCCGGTCTGGAACTCGACCACGTTTAGCAAGAACCGCGAGCGCCTGCAGAACGGCGATATATTCCAGAAATTCATGAGCCGGCTGCTGAACCACCCGCGGGTGACGCCGCTACTATCGGATGAGCATTTCTCGGTGGACGGCACGCTGATCGAGGCGTGGGCGTCGCAGAAGAGCTTCCGGCCGAAGGATGGCAGCGACGATGATGGTTCGGATTTCCACGGTCAGAAGCGTAAGAACGATACCCATGCCAGCACCACCGACCCGGAAAGCCGGCTGTACCGCAAGGCCGCTGGGCGGGAGGCAAAGCTTTCGTATATGGGGCACGCGCTGATGGACAACCGGCACGGCTTGGCGGTGGGTGGCCGAGTGACCCAGGCCACAGGCACGGCTGAGCGTGAAGCCTCGGAAGCGATGTTGAAAGCCAAAGCCAAGTCGGCCGCCGGGCGGATCACCGTAGGCGAAGACAAGGCTTACGATACCGCCGATCATGTCGCCAATCTGCGCGACGCCGGCGTGACACCGCATGTCACACAAAACAACGGTGAGACCAAAACCGGCAGGCACCGCCGCAGCGCGATTGACGGACGCACCACGCGCCATCCCGGTTATGCGATGTCGCAGACCCGCCGGGCGATGATCGAGTGCATATTCGGCTGGGGCAAGCAGCACGGCACGATGCGCAAGACCAAGCTGCGCGGCGTTGCGCGGGTCGCCGGCACCTTCATGCTCAACCTGATCGCCTATAATCTGGTACGCATTCCAAAAATGGTGGCAATATAAGGGACGAGTCTGTCCGCTGGACGAAAAAAGTCCAGAAACCGGCAAGAAACTTCAATCACTTGAACCAAAATCCAGGCCCCAAAGCTAAATCAGAAAAAATAAAACCAAGTTTCGGGGTTTTTCAGCAAACTGCTAGAATTGACCGCCGGAGTAATCCAGGAAGACGCTGCTTCCCGTTTGATGAATGTGATCCTTTATGAGGATAAGTTACCGAGACTAATTTAGGGTCTTAAAAAATATCCGAGGTCGCGGCCGGGCTGTTGGCGAGGCTATGGGCCATGAAGGTGAGGGCGGATTGGAGCTCCGCCCGGCTGGTCGGCCCGCCCAGGCAGATCCGCGCCGCTTCCGGCGGGTTGGAGGAGACGCTGAACGCGTCGGAGGTCACCACGCCGATGCCCACCGCCCGCATCTGCCCCGCAAAGGCAGCCCGGCTCCAACCAGCCGGTAGGTTCATCCAAAGATTGAAGCTGAGCGGGTCGGTCTGGCACAGCCCTGGCGGCAGCAGCTCCGCCGCCAGCTTCTGCCGGGCGGCGGATTCGGTGCGGATGAAGCGCAGAATGGAATCGCCCGTGCCATCCTCGATCCAGCGTGTCGCCAATGCCGCAGTGAGCGGCGATGCCATGACGATATTGGCGCGCATCAAAGCCGCGAAATTCCAGCCCGCTTTGGCGTCCGGGGCGATGACATAAGCTATCCGCAAGCCCGCCCCGAAACATTTGGCCAGGCCGGCGACATGCCATGTCAGCTCCGGCGCCAAGGCCGCAAAGGGGGCGGAGCATGGGCGGGGATGAAGCCATAGGCATCGTCCTCGATAATCGGCAGGCGGTGCCGGCGGGCAATCTCGGTCAGTGCCTCGCGCCGGTTGGCGGGCACGGTCAGGGTGGTCGGGTTCTGCAAGGTCGGGTTCAGATACAGCGCCTTTGGCCGGGCCCGCGCGCAAAGATCCGCCAGCGCCTCGGGCAGGATGCCGTGCTCATCCATCGCCAAGCCGTAAAGCTGCGCCTTATGCTGCGCGGCGATGGCCCGTACCCGGGATAGGTGATGCTCTCGCACAACACCGTATCGCCCGGCTGGACCAGCAGGCTGAAGATCGCCGAAAGCGCAGGGTGCGCGCCGGGGGTGATGAAGAGCCGTTCCTGCGAAGGCACCAGCCCGCGCCGTCCCAGCCAGCTGGATGCGGCATCCTTGGCCTGGGGCGAGCCACCGAAGCCCTGGTAATGCAGCAGCGGCACCAGATCCCGCGCCACCTCATCAAGTCCCGCCTGCATGCGCTCGATCAGCGCCGGATCATCCGGATCCGGCGGTAGGTTCATGGTCAGGTCCACCGGCGCGGTGCGCAGGCTGGCCTTGCTGCCCGTCCGGGTGCGGCTGCGCACAAAGGAGCCGCGCCCGACGGTGGAATCCAGCACGCCCCGCCGCGCTGCCTCGCTATAGCCGCGCGCCACGGTCGTGAAATCCACCCCAGCGCGCCGGCCAGCTTGCGCTGCGGCGGCAGCTTGTCTCCGGCCGCCAGCGTGCCGGCCGCCAGCCCCTCCTCGATCGCATCCGCGATCGCGAGATAAAGCGGCTTGTCGCTCTTCAGAATAGTGGCGGCCCAGTCAATCATCGGAGATGTCCAGTCAATCTGCCCGGAAGCATGGATTTTTGCCGAACTAAAGTCAATTGACCGGACCTTGTTGCATCTCCCGCGCCGCGGCGTGAATAAAGTTTTAACAAAACCCTGCAGAATTTTCTGGAAATGCGCCTCGTAAATAAGCGAAGATTTAAAATACAGGCATTGCTTTGCCGATATAAGATGCAGTCAATAAACACAGTCAAACTAAAAATTGAATACATTTAAGTATGTAAATTGAATAGATTCAATGATGCATTCTTATCGCTAGTCATTTGGCACGGCCCTTGCTGAAGACGCTTTGTCCCCCCGCCTTCGGAGGGGCCAACAGCCAAGGAGTGTCCCCTATGCCTACCGTGACCGCCCCCGCGCATCAGAGCGGCGAATTCTATGTCGACTACGAAGAGAAAGTGTTCGAGGATGTGAAGGCGGCGCCTGGCGAAAAGGCGCTGGTCACCTTCCACACCGTGGCGTTTGAGGGCTCCATCGGCTTCGTCAATCTGCTCCAGGCCACCCGGCTGCAGCGCAAGGGCTTCGAGACTTCGGTGCTGCTCTACGGCCCCGGTGTCACGCTCGGCGTGCAGCGCGGCTTTCCCAAGCTGGGTGATGAAGCCTTCCCCGGCCACCAGAATTTCAACAAGCAGATCGCGAAATTCATGGAAGAGGGCGGCAAGGTCTATGCCTGCCGCTTCGCGCTGCAGGCGCTCTATGGCCATGGCGAACCCTCGCTGATCCCCGGCATCCGGCCGATCAACCCGACCGACGTGCTGGATGTGATTCTGCTGCACCGGCGCGACAACGCCTTCATCCTCGATACCTGGACGCTGTGAGGCGATGATGCAGCCACGCACCTCCCTACGCGCCGGCGCGGTGCAGATCGCTCCCGACCTGGAGCGGCCGGGCGGCACGCTGGAGCGCGTGCTGGCGGCTCTGGCGGAGGCGGCGGGGAGGGGCGTGGAGTTTATCGTCTTTCCCGAGACCTTCCTGCCCTGGTATCCGTATTTCTCTTTTATCGACCCGCCGGTGAAAACCGGCGCGTCGCATCTGAAGCTTTACGAACAGGCGGTAACGGTACCGGGGCCGGTGACCCAGGCCATCGCCGAGGCGGCGCGCAAATACCGGATGGTGATCGTGCTTGGCGTGAATGAGCGCGATCACGGCACGCTTTATAACGCGCAGCTGATTTTCGATGCGGACGGCGCGCTGTTGCTCAAGCGCCGTAAGATCACGCCTACTTTTCATGAGCGCATGATCTGGGGCCAGGGCGATGGCGCCGGCTTGCAGGTTGTACCCAGTGCCGTCGGGCGGATCGGCGCGCTGGCCTGCTGGGAGCATTATAATCCGCTGGCGCGCTATGCGTTGATGGCCCAGCATGAGGAAATCCACGCGGCGCAATTCCCGGGCGCACTGGTCGGCGATATTTTCGCCGAGCAGATCGAGGTGACGATCCGCCATCACGCGTTGGAGAGCGGCTGCTTCGTGGTCAACGCCACCGGCTGGCTCACTGATACGCAGGTGGAAAAAATCTGCCCCAATGAGGCGCTGCGCCCGGCTTTGCGCGGCGGCTGCATGAGCGCGATCATCACGCCCGAAGGCCGGCATGCGGCCCCGCCGCTCACCAGCGGCGAGGGCATCCTGGTCGCGGATCTCGATCTCGGGCTGATCCTCAAGCGCAAGCGGATGATGGACAGTATCGGCCATTATGCGCGCCCCGAACTTCTGAGCCTCAATCTCGATAATCGCCCGGCGCTGCCGATGCGCCCGGCGCAGCCCCTTCCCCCCATCCCATGGAGCCAGGACAATGCTGACGCAGAGATTTGACGCCGATCTGATCGCCGATCTGCAAAGCCACGGCGTAAGGCTGCAAGGCGCTGAGACCGGCCTTGCCAGCCGCAAAGGCGGAGCGGGGCCGACCGACCATAAGGCGATGGTGCTGGGCGGCATGAGCGTGATGGTGCCGGTGCATACCGCCCCCGCCGCGCAGAGCCCGTTCCTGCTGGAGACGCCGGATGAATTCGGCAATGCCATCCTCCGGCGCGGAGGCGAGGTGGCGGGGCTGGTGCGCCTGCCTAAACAGCCCCGCTTCTATGGCCTGACCACCCAGGACGGCGTGCCCTACTCGAAGATCGCCGTGCTGCACGGGCAGGATGTGCTGGCCACCACCGTGCTGCAAAGCTGCGTGCGCTATGTCAGCGCGGAAAAAAGCTGCCAATTCTGCGCCATCGGCGCCTCGCTCGCGGCGGGGCGCACCATCGAGCGCAAAACCCCGGCCCAGCTCGCGGAAGTCGCCAAGGCGGCGGTCGCGCTGGACGGGGTGAAGCATATGGTGATGACAACGGGAACTCCGCCGGGCAAGGATCGCGGCGCGGCGATCCTGGCGGAGAGTGCGGCCGCGGTGAAGGCGGCGGTGGATCTGCCGATCCAGGTGCAATGCGAGCCGCCGGATGAAGATGTCTGGTTCGAGCGGCTGAAGGCGGCCGGCGCGGATGCGCTGGGCATGCATCTGGAGGCGGTGACGCCCGAAGTTCGGGCGCGGATCATGCCCGGCAAGGCGCAGGTGCCGCTTTCGCGCTATATGTCGGCCTTCGAGGCCGCGGTGCCGGTGTTCGGGCGCGGGCAGGTTTCCACCTACATTCTGGCGGGGCTGGGCGACACGCGCGAAGCGATCCTGGACATGTCCGAGACGCTGGCGGCGATGGGGGTTTATCCGTTCGTGGTGCCCTTCGTGCCGGTTTCCGGCACGGCGCTGGCCAACCACCCAGCCCCCAGGCCGGAGTTCATGCGCGCGCTGCTGGAGCCGCTGGCCGGGATCATCCGCAAAGGCGGGCTGGCGGCGGAAGACATCAAAGCCGGGTGCGGCAAATGCGGTGCCTGCTCGGCGCTCTCCGCCTATGAACGGAGGCTGTGATGTTCGAGCCCTTCCGCGCCTTCCTGCCTAGCGAATATCAGGTGAAAGCGGCCACCGAAGGCTGGGAATTCCGCGCCGCCGCCAGGCTTCGCCGCCAGGTTTTCTGCGCGGAGCAAGGGATTTTCCAGCAGCATGACCGCGATGCGATCGATGATGTCGCCCTGCCGCTGGTTGCCGTCTCGCTGCTCGGCGTCGCGGCCGGCGAGGTGGCGGGGACGGTGCGCATCCATGAGGCCGAGCCCGGGCTCTGGTGGGGCTCGCGCCTGGCGGTGGCGCCGGAATTTCGCCGCGCCGGGGCGCTGGGGGCGGCGTTGATCCGCCTGGCTGTCGGCAGCGCGCATGGGCGCGGTGCGAAGCGCTTTCTGGCGCATGTGCAGGCGCAGAATGTGAAAATGTTCCAGCGTCTGCATTGGCACACTCTGGAGGAGATGGAATTGCACGGCCGCAACCACGCGCTGATGCAGGCAGATCTCGCCGCCTACCCGGCCATTCGCGATCCTGCCCTGGGGTTTCGCGCGCTGGCGAGGCAGGCGGCATGAGCCTGCACGAACTCGCTGGCGAGTTGCGTGCCCATGCCGGGCTGGCGGCGAAGCGCGATGTCGCCGCGGTGAGCGCGCTGCTCGGCGCCCAGGCGCCGGGGCTGGGGGATGATTGCGCGGCAATCCCGGATGGGGAGGACCATCTGCTCTTCGCCATCGAAGGCTTCATCGCCCAGTTCGTCGAGGCGGATCCCTGGTTCGCGGGCTGGTGCGGGGTGATGGTCAATCTTTCGGACATCGCGGCGATGGGCGGGCGCGCCATCGCGGTGGCGGATGCGATCTGGGCGAAGGGCGAGAAGGGGGCGGAGTCGGTTCTGGCCGGCATGGCGGCGGCGGCGCGTGCCTACGGCGTGCAGGTGGCGGGCGGGCACAGCAATTTCCGCAGCGCCCAGGGGCAGCTCGCGGTTTCGGTGATGGGGCGGGCGAAAAAACTGCTCAGCTCCTTCGCGGCGAAACCCGGCGAGCTGTTGATCGCGGCGATTGATCTGCGCGGCGCCTACCGGCCGGTGTTCGATAATTTCCAGGCGGCACTCGATGCCCCCCTGAGCGGCTGCGTGGCGATCTCGAATTGTTGCCCGAAATTGCCGAGGCCGGGCTGAGCGGTGCTGCGAAGGATATCAGCCAGGCCGGGCTGGTGGGCACGGCGGCGATGTTCGCGGAATGCTCAGGTGTCGGCATGCGCATCAACCCGCATCTGGTGCCACGGCCCGAAGGGGTTACGCTGGCGCGCTGGTTGAAGAGTTTCCCGAGCTATGGCTATCTGCTCACCGCCACGCCGGAGGATGCACCGGCGTTGCTGGCACGCTTTGCCGGGCGCGGCATTGGCGCGGCGGTGATCGGCGCGGTCGAGGCGCATCAGAAAATCCTGCTCGATGATGGCGCTTCCTGCGAGGAGATCTGGGATTTCGCGGCGCAGGCGCTGATGGGATGTGCGGCATGAGAATCGCCATGCTTACCCATTCCACCAATCCGCGCGGCGGGGTGGTGCATGCGCTGGAGCTGTGCGAGGCGTTGGCGCAGGTCGGGCATCATCCGGTATTGTTCGCGCCGGATACAACGGGGGCAGGATTTTACCGTGCGGCCGCCTGCGAAACCCGCCCCTGGCCCGCGGCTGCGGCGCCGCGCGAGGTGGCGGCCCTGGTGGCGCGGCGCCGGGCGGAATTGTTGTGTCTGTTCACGCCGGATCTGTGCGCGGGGTTCGATCTGTTTCATGCGCAGGATTCGATTTCCGCCAATGCCCTGGCGGATCTTCAGGATGCAGGGCGGATCGGTGCCTATCTGCGCACCGTGCATCATCTCGATGACTTCGCCGATCCGGAACTGGCGGCTTTGCAGGCGCGCGGGGTGAACGCGGCACGCACCTTGTTCGCGGTAAGCCCGGCCGGACGGGCGGCGTTGGCGGCTTCGTTCGGGCGCGATGCCACGCTGATCGGCAACGGCGTTGATACAGCGCGGTTTTCACCGATGCCGGATGCGCAGGATGCAGCGCTGCGCGCGCGCCTGACGCTGGGTTCGGGGCCGGTGGTGCTGAGCCTAGGCGGGGTTGAAAAGCGCAAGAATACGCTGGGGATTTTGCAAGGATTCCGAGCGTTTCGCGCAGCCCATGCGCAAGCTGTGCTGGTGATCGCCGGCGGGGCGAGCCTGCTCGACCATAGCGCTTACCAACGCGAATTTTTCGATGCCCTGGCGCAAAGTGGTCTGCCGGACGGCGCGGTGCGCGTTCTCGGCAAAATCCCCCAGAGCGATATGCCGGCACTCTACCGCCTGGCGGATATGCTGGCCTTCCCCTCGCTGCATGAAGGGTTTGGCCTGGCCGTGCTGGAAGCGATGGCGAGCGGCACCCCGGTGCTGGTGCCGCGTTGTCCGCCTTTCACCGATTATCTCACAGAGCCCGACGCCGCCTGGTGCGATGCGGGCGACATTGCCGGCGCCATGCAATTTTGCCTGCGCCATGCGGCAGCTTTGCGCGCGAGCGGGCTGCAGGTGGCGGCGCGCTGGCGCTGGGCGGATGTCGCGGCGGCGCATCTGCCGATTTATCAACAGCAAAGAGAGCCAGCCCATGCCTGAGATGTGGTTCGATATTTCCTGGCCGGATGGGCGTGAGGAGCGTTGCTATTCGCCCTCCTTGATCGTCCGCGAGCGCCTGACGGAGGATACCGCCTACGCGTTGCCAGCCTTCATGGCGCGGGCAGAAGAGGCGCTGCGCGAGGCCTCCGCAAGGGTGCAGGCGAAATACGGCTTTCCCTGCAGCCGGGCGCTCGGGCAGATCGAACGGCTGCAGGCGAGCGCGAAAAGTTTTGACCATCAGCCCGGCGCGCTGGTGCGCGTGCGGCAATTTCTGGACAAAGGATGATGGGGATGACCGAGTATAAACCGCATGAAATCGACGTCGCGGTGATCGGTGGCGGCCAGGCGGGGCTTTCCGCCAGCTATTATCTGAAAGAGCAGGGGATTTCTCATATCGTCTTTGAGCGCGGACAGGCGATGGAGGCCTGGCGGGCGCAGCGATGGGATAATTTCTGCCTCGTAACCCCCAACTGGCAATGCCAGCTGCCGGGGCATGGCTATGGGGGGGCGGACCCGGATGGCTTCATGCGTAAGCCGGAAATCATCGAGTATCTTGAAGCATTCAAGAAAAAGCTCGATCCTCCCTTGCGTGAGGGGGTGGAGGTGACGCGCGTGGCGCCGCGCGCGCAGGGCGGGTTTGAGATCGTCACCTCGGAGGGGCGCTTTGCGGCGAGCCAAGTGGTCGTGGCCAGTGGTGGCTACCGCGAGCCGATCATCCCCCGCTTCGCCGAGCGGCTGCCGGCGTCGATTTTACAGATCCAGTCGGCGGATTACCGGAATGCCGCGCAACTTCCAGAGGGCGAGGTGCTGGTGGTCGGCTCCGGCCAGTCCGGCGCGCAGATCGCAGAGGATCTGCATCTGGCAGGAAAGCGCGTGCATCTGGCGGTGGGCAATGCGCCGCGCTGTGCGCGCTTCTACCGGGGCGCGATGTCGTCGCCTGGCTGGCGGATATGGGCTATTACGAAATGTCGGTGGAAGAGCATCCGCTGCGTGAAGGCGTGCGCGACAACACCAACCATTATGTCACCGGGCGCGATGGCGGGCGGGATATCGATCTGCGTAAATTCGCCGCCGAGGGTATGCAGCTTTACGGCGCGCTGGACGGTTTCGCGCAGGGCGCGCTGCGCTTCAAGCCCGGGCTGACCCAGGCGCTGGACGCGGCGGACGCCACCTACAATTCCATCAACGCCGCCATCGATAAATTCATCGCCGCGCAAAATATCGAGGCGCCGCCGGCCTCCGTTTACGAGCCGGTATGGCGGCCCGAGGCTGAGCCTCAGGCGCTGAACGTCGACGGGCTGGCGGCGATCATCTGGTGCATCGGCTTCAAGCCCGATTTCGGCTGGCTGGATGCGCCGGTGTTCAACGGCGCCGGGCGCCCGGCGCATCGGCGCGGGGTTACCGCGCAGCCGGGGCTGTATTTCCTTGGCCTGCCCTGGCTGCATACATGGGGCTCGGGGCGCTTCTCTGGCGTGGCGCGGGATGCGGCCTTCATCGTGCAGCAGATCGTCACCGCGCTGGCGAGCGTCTGATGGACGGCACAGCTTGGCCAAGCACCTACGAAGCCGAATATGCAGCCTCGTTGGAGGATCCGCAGGGCTATTGGATGGCGCAGTCGCGGGTGCTCGACTGGGTGCGCCCGCCTCAGGCAGGGTTTGTGCTGCGCCCGGACGGCCAGGCCGGTTGGTTTCCCGGCGGCATGCTCAATCTCTGCGCCAATGCGCTGGACCGGCATGTCGCCGCCGGGCGCGGCGAGCAGGCCGCCTTGATCTGGGAGAGTCCCGCCTGCGGTGCCAGTGATATGTTCACCTACGCGGCGCTGCTGGCGCGTGTGGCCGGGTTTGCCGGGGGGCTGCGCGCGGCCGGGGTCGAGCCAGGGGACAGGGTGGTGATCTGCCTGCCGCCGATTCCGGAATGTTTCGTCGCCATGCTGGCCTGCGCCCGGCTGGGGGCGGTGCATGTCGTCGTCTTCGCCGGGTTCGCGCCGGCTGAGCTGGCGCGGCGGATCGAGGATGTCGATCCGAAGCTGGTGATCACCGCCAGCGCCACCTACCGCGCCGGCCGTGCCACGCCGCTGCTTCCCGGCGTGCGGGAGGCGACGCAGCGCAAGCTGGTCGTGGTGCAGCGCCCAGGCGCGCCGGCCCTGCTCGGCCCCGCAGAGAGCGACTTCGCCACGCTCGAGTACGCCGAACCGATCGTGCCGGTGCCGATGCCCGCCACTGCGCCGCTGTATATCCTGCACACGTCAGGCACCACGGGGCGGCCAAAAGGCGTGGTGCGCGATACTGGCGGCCATGGCGTGGTGCTCGCGCAGTCCATGCGCACGGTCTATGGACTCGGGGCCGGTGAGGTGTTCTTCACCACCGCAGATCCAGGCTGGGTGGTGGGGCATTCCTACGGGCTCTATGCGCCGCTGCTGGCGGGTTGCGCCACCGTGCTGGCCGAAGGCGCCGTGGGCCGGGCGGTGTGGGATATCTGCGCGCGGCATCGGGTGGCGGTGCTGTTTACGTCGCCTTCGGTGCTGCGCGCTCTGCGTCTTGCCAAGGCCGCGCCGCCGCCCTTGCCGCCGCTGCGGCGCATCTTTCTGGCGGGCGAGCGGGCGGATGCAGGCGACAGCGCTTGGGCCGCGCATGCCACCGGGGTGAAGGTGCTGGACCATTGGTGGCAGACCGAAACCGGCAGCGCCATGGCGGGAAGCTTCGCCGGTCTGGGTGATTATGCCGCGCCAGGCAGCAGCTTGCGCCCCGCGCCGGGTTATGAGCTCTGCGCGCTGGACGTGCAGGGGCAGGAACTGCCGCCGGGTCATGCCGGGGAGATCGCCGTGCGCTTGCCTCTGCCGCCGGGCTGCCTGACCGGCATGTGGGGCGCCACGCCAACCTGCTTCTCCTATTCCGGCTATTATCGCAGTTTCGATTACGGCGTCATCGCGCCGGATGGGGGAGTGAGCATCCTCTCCCGTACGGATGACGTGTTGAACATCGCCGGTCGGCGCCTGGGGGCGGGAGAGATCGAGGCGGCCATCGCAGATCATCCGGGGTTATGGCCTGCGCCGTTATCGCCGCGCCGCACCGGCTGCGAGGGGAGGAGCCGGTCGGGTTCGTGGTGCCGCATCCGGAGGCAGGAGCCAAGCTGCAGCCAGAGATCATCGCCCTGGTGCGCGAGAGGTTGGGGGCGTTTGTCGGGCTGCGACGGATCGTGCTGGTGGAGGAGCTGCCGCGCACGAAATCCGGCAAGATCATCCGCCAAGCGCTGTCGGTACAAGTCGTGTTTGATTGACTGTATTAACCTTTAAATTGAATGCATTTAATTCGAAATTGATGGCAGTAACGCCAGCTTTTCACTGTTATTCTGTCAAATGATGGCCTATGTCAGACATTGTGAATGGCGGTGATTGACTGAATGTTGTTTCCATTCAATTTCGAGGTGTGAGATGCATTACAGTTTTGCCGCGACCACATTCCACTGGGTTTTCATCAGCCTGACGCTGGTGCTGTGCGTTGTCGCCTCGCTGCCCACCCGCGCCTGGCTGGGGCCGGTGCATGGCTGCAGCAGCAGATGACGCGCTCAACATCCCAGCGGCTGCAAGCGAGCCTGGCGCCCTTCGCCGGGCGGTTTTCGCAGAGCGAGAGCTTTTTCGCGCGCGGCGGTGGGCTGGCGTTCGATGCGCCCCGCGGGCTGGTATTCCTGGCATCCATGGATGGCTTATCGGTCCAGTCCGCCATCTATCCTGCGGCGCTGATCGAAGCCGCGCAGGCGCGCTGCGTGGTGGAAAATGGCTTTCAGGATTTCGTGCTGGATGTCGGCATTAGCGGCCAGGCAGCCGGCTGGAGGCTGCGCTGCGCGAGCCAGGAGCTGGCGAATGAGATGAGTGCGGCGCTGGCGCGGTTCTGCGGGACACCAGACCAGGCTTTGGGACTTATTCGGCAAGATCCAGCCCGGCTGGGCGCGCGTGCAGGCAATATGCGACTTTGTCCATGGTCATATTAAGTTCGACTATATGCAGGCACGCGCGACCCGCACGGCGCTGGAAGCCTTCAATGAGCGCGTTGGGGTGTGCCGGGACTTCGCGCATCTGGCGGTTACCTTCTGCCGTTGCCTGAATATTCCCGCACGCTATGTGAACGGTCATCTGGGAGATATCGGTGTGCCGGTGGTTGATCCCATGGATTTCAGCGCTTGGATCGAAGTGTTTATCGGTGGAAAATGGCATAGCTTCGATCCACGCAATAATGTTCCAAGGATCGGCCGGATCGTTGTTGCCCGAGGCAGGGACGCGGCCGATGTACCCTTGATCAACTCCTTCGGCCCGCATGTGCTGAAATCTTTCCGGATCTGGACGTATGAGGTGGATGCGTCGTCAGTGGAGCCGTAGCCGTGCGCGCGGGGCCCTGATGGGATTGTCGCCGTTTTCTGAAACCCGGCATGGCCGAGTTTGTGTCTGATGCCACGGTACCATGGCGCGGTCTTGCAATTCACAGCGGAGCGGCCCATACTACCATTTATCGATCTTGCTACTGAACTTTGTTTCCCGCGTTAATCGCGTTGTTGACGATCTTCCTCCTCAAAGTCGATCTGAATAGCTTGTGGCGCATTCCGCGCCGCGGGTTGAACCGTGTGACTGATTGAAAGGAATCGTCATGAATATTGGAACCGTAAAATTCTTCAATACGGCCAAGGGGTTTGGTTTTATCAAACCCGATAACGGAAGCGATGATGTCTTCGTACATATTTCGGCTGTAGAGCGTGCTGGCATGCGCGTCATCACAGAAGGGCAGAAGTTGAGCTTCGAAATCGTCACGGACCACCGTAGCGGTAAAAAAGCAGTGGATAATCTGGCGGCTGTCTAAGCTTCAGCAATTTAGCCATTGCCTAAGCTGTGTACATCCCGCCGGATAGATAAGACGGCCCATGCCGCCTTATCTATAAAGCTCTCTGCCTAGTGAAGACGTGATTCCGGACTCCCGATACTGTCGATTGGACGGCGCCATGCAATTTAAGTGCATCGCACGATAAGCTCCTTTTATTCTCATCTTCATTATTTGACCGTGAAGAGTGTGGCACATCTGCTATTCGTTTCTTTACGAATGGCCCCACCATAAACTGTCGGTTGACCGCCGGCCAAGGAAGACGACCTGCTTTACCCTAATTTTCGTACGCAAGCGCAGAACATGCGTGTCAGCCGTACAATTATAACCCGCGCAATACCCGTTCCGGATATTCAGACCGAGTACACCAGGAAAGTACCTGCGTTCAAACTTACACAAGCCGAGATCCGCGAGATCGTTGAAAATATCATTGGTTAACCTTGCTGAACAATAGTCGCTCTCAAGATCCCGTGATCGAATTAAATGCAAAAAGTGCATAGCTCACAGCGATCATCGTAAAAATCACTGCGTGATCAGAGCGGTACAATCCAGCTTTAACATGATCCGTTCATGAGTGTGCAGCATTTAGGTCGATCAAGGAGATATTTCGTCCTTCACGGAGACACGAGCCGCAAAAAAAGCTGCGGCGTACTCCGTTGTTCATATTCATGCTGGAAAGATCCGAATGTCAGTCGACCTTCGCGCGCTCAGTCCTGAATATCTGCGGGCCGGTGTCGCTTAATTGGCTTTCACGAACCATACGCTCGTGTCCGTTTTCATTGCTCTGGATGCGGTATTGCAAATCACGTGTTTCACTAGGCATCTGACGACGAATGGTATAGAGGCCACGGTTGGCGTTTGGTTCGTGCGGCCCCGGCCTGAAGTCGACCGTTTGCCCGATAGCGAACTTATGTTGTGTCATAATCACCTTTTCAATCTGTTCCGATTCAATAACAAGACACCCGAAGTCAGGTAACTTGTGAGTTAATTGCCGATACTTTACCATATTGACTATCTTCCAGATGATAGGTGATCTTCTGGCCGTCATTCCAATGATCGAGACCCGAACGCTCGACGACGAAAACATGGACGAACACATCCTCTGATTTGTCATCAAGCATAATAAAGCCAAGGCTTTTTTGTAAATTGGTCCATTTAACTATACCCTGTGGCGTGGTGCATCTCCATCATACGTTGGCATCCACATGGTGTGGATCGAATTGTTCTCTAGAGAGGAAAGCCACCAGATGAGCATCGCATTCAAGGGCACACAACATCCGGATAAACAAGATATCCTTCTCCTAGATGGGCCCTCATGCAGAAAAATACAATCGAAAACTGTGTCGTAATTCTCAGTATTTAGTGACCAGCTCGTGTCATCTGGCGGCAAGGCCATTGGCACCACCGTCTATGGTGAAGAACAGGTCGTACTCGGTGGCGTTGCGTCCTCCACAACAATTGAAGCCGGTGGCGCGCTCCTCGCGGGCAGCAGTACTGTAAGCAACACGGTGGTGTTGAGCCGCGGCCTGGAGCAGCTTGGCGTTGCCAGCGTGGATACCGGCACCACAGTATCGGCTGGAGGTACCCAGTGGGTCTATGACACCGCCGTGGTGAATAATGCGGTGCTGAACGGCGGCATACAGGTTATCGGCGCCGTTACATCGTCAACAGCTTTCGGCACCCAGGCCACCTCGGGCGGTACGGCAACGGGTACCGTCGTCAACTCCGGCGGCACTGAATATGTCGGCTTCGATGCCACAGCGAGCGGCAAGCTCATCACCAGCGGCGGCACACAGCAGGTCGGCGGTTCAACGGTATGGAGCTATTATTACCAGGTATCGTCCGGGGTGGCAGGGTCGACGATATCGACCAATCTCAGTGGCGGTATCGTCTCCGGCACCATCCTTAGCGCCGGCGCGCCCCATGGCAGCGGTACCGAGACGACGCAGATCGTCGGCTCCGGCGGCACCGCCATCGATACCACTCTGGAAAGCTACGCCGTGCAGCGTGTGTCCGCCGGCGGCGTGGCGAGCGGCACGATCATTGACTCCGGTAATGTGCAAGCCGTGGGCTCCGGCGGCTCCTCGATTGACGCGGTGGTGAACAGCGGCGGCCTGGAGCAGGGCGCCGGGACTGTCAGCGGCACCACGGTGAGCAGCGGCGGTGTCGAAACCGTTAATAGCGGTGGCACCGCCGACAATGTGACGCTCAGCGGCGGCGTGCAGATCGTTGGTGGAACTCAATCGTCGACGCTCTCGGGTAGCGCGGCATTGACCGGCATCGCCTCCGGCACCGTCATCAGTGCCGGCGGCACCCAGTATGTGGGCTCGGGCGCCACGGTGACGGGTACGACCGTGACCAGTGGTGGCACACAGCAGATTGGTGGCTCTACGACCTACGATTACGCTCCGGGCACGATTATTTCGGTCACTCTTGGCGCAGGTGTCGCCACCGGCACCACAGTGTCCAATGGCGGTACCGAAATCGTTTCGTCTGGCGGTACGGCAAGCGGCACAACTGTGAGTTCCGGCGGTCTCGTCAAGGTTATCTCTGGCGGCAGCATCACCGGTACCGACCTGATCAGCGGTGGCACGATTAACCTCGCCTATGCCTCCTATGTCTCAGGGGCAACAGCGGTGCTGAATGCGAGCACAGACGTCTTGACCGTGACCGATGGCAGCAACAGCTACGATTTGCAGATGGCAGGCAGCTATACACAAGGGTTTGCCGTCATTGAGGCCAGCGATGGCTCGGTGGACATCATCCTCTGCTTCTATCCAGGCACGCGGCTTGCCGCCGAAGATGGCGAGATCGAAGTGCAGGATGTTAAAGCCGGCACAATGTTGCGCGTTGCAGACGGACGCGTGCTGCCCGTACGTTGGGTGGGACGCTCAGAAGTTTCCATGCGCTTCGCGGACCCGCTGCGCAGCCTGCCGATCCGCATCAAGGCGGGCGCCCTGGCAGATAACCTGCCGGTGCGCGACCTGCTGGTTTCTCCGGACCATGTGATGTTCTTGGACGATGTGCTCATACAGGCTGGGGCACTGATCAATGGCTTGACCATTCTGCGCGAGGAAAACGTGCCAGAGTACTTCACCTATTATCACGTCGAGTTGGAAACTCATGAATTGCTGCTCGCCGAAGGCGCACCAACTGAAAGTTTCGTGGATAACGTCGACAGGATGCATTTTCAGAATTGGGATGAGCGTGCGGCTGCCACACTTGCCGCGCCTATCGTGGAAATGCCTTATCCAAGGGCGAAATCCTACCGGCAGGTTCCGAAGAGGCTGCGGGCCATGCTGGAGGCGCGTGCCGGCCTGGCTGCAAACCGGGGTGTCGCCTGAGCCAAAACCAGCCAAAGCCTGGGGTGTTACATACATGCGGCGCGGGCTCGACGAGGTGCTGGCGCGGCAGGGGGCAACCCAGCTGATGGCCAAGGTGCGCTGTACGGCACCCATGTCTAGCCGCCGGTGGACTCGGTTGTGGGAAGGGTTCATGCTGCGAGATGATCGATCCGTATTGTGCTGGTCGTAAACCAGTGCGCGGATCCTGCTTATAGAAGCGGTTCCCAACAACAATGAAGTAGGAAATGACCCAGGCGTATATCAACAGGATCGGCACGGCGCGGCCGCCTCATGACGTCCACGCCGCTTTCCAGGATTACACCGCTCGCGGTCTGCCCGATGAGCGGCAGCGGGCGTTGTTTCACCGGATGGCCAGGCGGGCGGGGATTTCGCACCGCTATTCCGTGCTGCACCAGGACGGCATGGTGGAGGCCGCCGCCCCGACGCCGGGCTTCTACCGCCGCGGCGCCTTTCCGGGCACCGCGGCGCGCATGCGAACCTACGCCGCGCATGCCCCAGCATTGGCGGAACAGGCTGTCAGCCAGCTCGACCTGCAGGGCCGGGCCCAGGAGATCACGCATCTCGTCGTCGCCTCCTGCACCGGCTTCATGGCCCCCGGGCTGGACCAGATCCTCGCCGCCCGGTTGGGGCTGCGCGTGGATCTGCAGCGCACCATGGTCGGCTTCATGGGCTGTGCGGCGGCGGTGCCGGCGCTGCGCATCGCCCAGGCGGCAGTGCTGGCAGACCCGGCGGCGCGGGTGCTGGTGGTCAATCTCGAGCTGTGTACCCTGCACATGCAGGAGACCGACGCGCTGGAGGTGGCGCTGACTTTCCTGCTGTTCGGCGACGGCGCCACGGCGGCCCTGGTTACTGCTGAGCCGCACGGCTTCGCGCTGGAGGATTTCCGTAGCGTCCTGATTCCGGACAGCGAGGATTTCATCTCCTGGCATGTCGGCGACCAGGGGTTCGTCATGCATCTCTCCGGGCAGGTACCCGGGCGCATTGCCGCCGCGCTGCGCGCTGCTCCGGATTTCATCCTGCGCGGCGAAGGCACGCAGGCGCTGCAGCTCTGGGCCGTGCATGGCGGCGGGCGCAGCGTGCTGGATGCGGTGGAGGGCGCCTTCGGTCTGGAGGAAACGGCGCTGGCGCCGTCGCGCGCGGTGCTGGACGCGCATGGCAACATGTCCTCGGCTACCATCATGTTTGTCCTGGCCGGCATGCTGAAAACCGCGCCACCCGGCCAGCGCGGGCTGGCCATGGCCTTTGGCCCCGGCATGGTCACCGAAACCTTCCGATTCACCGCCCGCTGATGGATTTGTCCCGGCGCTCGACCCAAAGTGAGGCCATGGATGATCCGGCCATGGACGAGGCGGCGTATCGGCGCTGCCTGGCGGATCTGGCGGGGGTCAACCGGGTGACGCTGACCCATCGAGCGACCCTGCGCTGGCTGTCGGGCAAGACCCGAGCCCTGCCGCGCGGGAGAGAAATCTCAGTGCTGGATGTCGGCTGCGGGCAGGGGGATCTACTGCGCGCCATCGCTGACTGGGCGCGGCGTCGGCAGAGGCCCGTCGTCCTCATGGGGCTGGATCTGAACCCGCGCAGCGCGGCGTCGGCGCGCGCCGCCGGAGAGGGGGAGGAGATCACATACCTCACCGGCGATGTGTTCGCCTTCCAGCCGCCGCGCAAGCCGGATTTCATCGTCACCTCGCAATTCACCCACCATCTGCCGGATGACCAGATCGTCCAGCTACTCGGCTGGCTAGAGGCGCATGCCGCGCAAGGCTGGCATATTGCCGACCTGCACCGGCATTGGTTCGCCTATCACGGCTATCCACTACTCGCCCGGCTGTTCGGCTGGCACCCGATCGTCCGTGTCGACGGGCAGATTTCCATCGCCCGCGGTTTCACCAGGGCCGAGTGGGTGGTGTTGCTGGCGCGGGCTGGGGTGCAAGCACGCATTACCTGGCAGCCGCTGTTCCGCCACGCGGTGTCGACATGATCCTGGTGGTCGGTGGCGGCCCGGCCGGAGCGGCCTGTGCCATTGCCCTGGCGCAGGCCGGACGGGCGGTGACGCTGATCGAGCGCGAACCCGCCGCCACCGACAAGGTCTGCGGCGAGTTCGTCAGCGCCGAGGCGCAGGCCTACCTCACCCGGCTCGGGCTGCCCCCGGCGCTGCTGGGCGGACAGCCGATCACCAGACTGCGGCTGGTGCGCGGCGGCCGTACCATCACCGCGCCGCTGCCCTTCGCCGGGCGCGGCGTGCGGCGCCGGGGCGTGGACGAGACGCTGCTGGATGTGGCCGAGCAAAGCGGGGTGCGTGTGCGGCGCGGCCAGGCGGTACGGCGGATCGACAGCGGCGGGATCAGCGTTGAGGTCGGCGGCGAGGTTCTGCATCCTGCCACGCTGGTGCTGGCCAGCGGCAAGCATGAGGTGCGTGGCGCGGCGCGCCCGGCCCGGCCCGGCCGGCTGGTCGGGCTCAAATCCTATTTCTCTCTGGCCGCCGGTCCGCAGTCAGAACTCGTGCAGCATGTCGAGCTTATCATGTTCCGCGGCGGTTATGCCGGTCTGCAGATGGTTGAGGACGGACTCGCCAACCTCTCTTTGCTGGTCGACAAGGCGGTGCTGCGCGAGGCCGGCAATAAATGGCCGGCGCTGCTGGCCGGGCTGCAGCGCACTATCCCGCATCTGGCTTCAAGGCTGGACAAGGCGGCTGACCGCCTGCCGGAGCCGCTCGCCATCGCTGGCATGCCGTTCGGCTTCCTGCATCGGCCCCACGCCGCGGACCCGCCCGATTTGTTCCGGTTGGGCGACCAGGCGGCGGTCATCCAGTCCTTCACCGGGGACGGGCTGGCGATCGCCCTGCATAGCGCAGCCCTGGCGGCGGCTGCAATCATCGCCGGTGCGAGCGCGCAGACGTATCACCAGCAGTTGCGGACCGATGTAAGGTGGCAGGTGTTTCGTGCCGGGGCGTTGCATCACGCGCTGAGCGCCCCGCTGCTTGGCCCCGTTCTGTTCGCAGGCGCCGCTTTGTGGCCCGCAACCCTCGCCCGTGCCGCTGCCTGGACCCGCGTGCCCGAGGCGGCGCTGGCGCGCTGCCAGAGTCAAGCTCGGCCCGGCTTGTGCTCACTCAGATAAGTGGCCTGCGTGGGGATTTTTGAACCAGTTGAACTGAGACAAACTGGTTTAGAAAGGAGGGTAGCGTCCGTCAATGTGGTGGACATTCTGGTGTAGCTGAAGTGGCCATCGATCATGCGGCTGCGGTGGAAATCTGGTTTGGTTCAGCGTTGATCAGCGGGGGTGTAAGTTCAGCCATTCCCTCGATCTGCATATACCGGTTTTGTGTCTGCCACTCATCGTTTGCATCCAGCAGCACGGCACCGATCAGCCGGATGATCGCTGCCTCGTTTGGAAAGATGCCTACGACATCGGCGCGGCGTTTGACCTCTTTGTTCAAGCGTTCCAAGGGGTTGGTGCTGTGGATTTTGGTCCTGTGCTGGGCGGGAAAATCCATGTGCGCCAGCACGTCGATCTCGCTGTCATCGATAAACGTGCCGAGCTTTGGCCACTTGCCGCGGAGCTGATCGGCGACATGGCGCAGGGTCTGGCTGGCATTGGCGCGGTCAGGCTGGATGAACGCCTGGCGCAACGCGGCGGATGCCATGTTCTGCTGGGCCTTCGGGACATAGGACAGCGCGTTCCTCATCCAATGCACCCGACAGCGCTGCCAGGATGCGCCCATGACTTTTCGGCCGCACATGGCGGATGACTTTCAGCCGGGCCGGGATTTTCTCCAGCACCTCGGTGATGTCCTCGCCGAGTTTGACCAGATGCGTGCCGCCACAATTGGGGCAGACCTCGGCAGTTGGGTACACCACATCCTCACGCGGCAGATGCACCGGCAAAGGTTTGCGCACCGCCGGTGAGCGGGCCGGACGTGGCTGCGGGGTTGCTGCTACCCGTGCGGCTTCAGCTTCCTCAAGGTCTTCGAGCTGCAACTCCAACTGCTCGATCTGCGTGTCCAGCGCCTCGGACGATTGCCCGAACTGCATGCGCCGCAGCTTGTGCAACTGCGCTTTATACTGCTCGATAAGCAGGTGCGCCGTCGCCAGCTTTGCTGCGCGCTCGGCAAGTTGGGCTCGCAGGCTGACAATCTCGGCAGCGGCATCCATCGGCTTTTAATCTAGCCGAATCGCATGAAAATATCAAGAGTTTTTACGAATCAGCAGGCCGTTTCCAGTGTAAAGTTGCGCACCGGCGCGCGCCAGTCGATCCCCTCCAGCAGCATGGATAATTGCGCCATTGAGGTTGCTGTAGAAGACGGCGATCCGGTACCCAAGCCTTCTACTATAGAGACGGTGAGAGGAAATTCTGACTTCGGTGGGTGGATCATTAGCGAAGTTGATTTAGGAATATAATCCTAAATTGCCGATTGGCTAAATTAGCCAGACAGTAGCAAGTCAAGTTTGCTTCATAGTCCGCACCAGCTCGAATATTGCTCCGGCTAGTAATCCCCCGTTTTTAACGGGGCATGTTCGTAGAATTCACGCGGCGAGTTTCAGTTTTTGAGCGGGCGTGATCCCACCGATGCCCATGTTGGGGCGCTCGTTGTTATAAGTCCAGAGCCATTTTGTGGCATGGTGTTGCGCCTCCTCGATACTTTCAATGATGTGCTGGTCGAGCCACTCATGCCGCACGGTCCTGTTATAGCGCTCGACATAGGCATTCTGCTGGGGCTTACCCGGCTGAATATGGCGGACGCTGATCTTCAACTTCTCAGCCCATGCGAGCAGCTTTCCGCTGATATATTCGGGGCCGTTATCAACACGAATGCTCACGGGCTTGCCGCGCCATTCGATGATCCGGTTCAGGCTGCGGATTACACGCTCAGCCGGCAACGAGAAATCAACTTCTATGCCTAAACCTTCACGATTGAAGTCGTCGAGCACGTTCAACAGCCGGAATGCGCGGCCATCCTCCAAGCGATCCGCCATGAAATCCATCGACCATGAGACGTTCGGCGCCTCAGGCACAGCCAATGCATCAGGCTTGTCCCGGTGCAGCCGTTTGCGAGGCTTGATCCGCAGGTTCAGCTCCAGCTCCCGGTAGATGCGATAGACGCGTTTATGGTTCCATGGCCGGCCCTGCACATTGCGTAAATACAAAAAGCACAGGCCAAAACCCCAATTGCGCTTGGCATTCGTTAATCCCACGAGCAGATCAGCGATCTCCTCGTTCTCGCCAACCAGTTTTGGCGCATAGCGATAACAGGTCTCGCTCACGCCAAACGTCCGGCAGGCCAGCGCGATGCTCACCCCCCGCCTCGCCACCGCCACCTCGGCCATCTCGCGGCGTTTAGATGGCCGCGCTACTTTTTTCCCAAAGCCTCCTTGAGCAGCTCATTCTGCATGCTCAATTCCGCAAACATCTTCTTCAAACGCCGGTTCTCGTCCTCAATCGCCTTCATCTGCGACACCATCGAGGCATCCATCCCGCCATATTTGGCACGCCATTTGTAAAAGGAGGCATCGCTCATCCCATGTTCGCGGCACAGTTCCGAAATCGGAACACCGCCCTCCGCCTGGCGCAAAATCGCAAGGATCTGGGGCTCGCTATATCTCGACGTCTTCATATAAATCTCCTCGTGTAATCTGCCGAGAAAATTCTACTTATCAAGCCCCTTAATTTCAGGGGGATTACCATCAAGCTCAATACATATTGCTCTAGCAGTTTGCTGAAAAACTCCTGGCGGCCGGGATTATGATGTGATTCACTTTGGCTGGCAGGTTTTGTGAGGCGTGGGGTGCGGGGTTCTTTTCGAGATCAGGGCGGGATGTTTTCGTATGTTTCACCAGAAACACGGGTTCCGGCGACCCATCCGTTGCGAGCGATCCGTGCTTTGGTGCGGGATGTTCTGCATGAGATGAGCCGCAGCTTTGCCTGGCTGTATTCCAGGGAAGGCCGGCCCTCGGTGCCGCCTGAACAATTGCTGAGCGCGCTGCTGATCCAGGTGCTGTACGGGATTCGCTCGGAACGGCAGTTGATGGAGCAACTGGATTATAATCTCCTGTACCGCTGGTTTGTGGGCTTATCCCCGGATGATCCGGTCTGGAACCCGACCACGTTTAGCAAGAACCGCGAGCGCCTGCAGAACGGCGATATATTCCAGAAATTCATGAGCCGGCTGCTGAACCACCCGCGGGTGACGCCGCTACTATCGGATGAGCATTTCTCGGTGGACGGCACGCTGATCGAGGCGTGGGCGTCGCAGAAGAGCTTCCGGCCGAAGGATGGCAGCGACGATGATGGTTCGGATTTCCACGGTCAGAAGCGTAAGAACGATACCCATGCCAGCACCACCGACCCGGAAAGCCGGCTGTACCGCAAGGCCGCTGGGCGGGAGGCAAAGCTTTCGTATATGGGGCACGCGCTGATGGACAACCGGCACGGCTTGGCGGTGGGTGGCCGAGTGACCCAGGCCACAGGCACGGCTGAGCGTGAAGCCTCGGAAGCGATGTTGAAAGCCAAAGCCAAGTCGGCCGCCGGGCGGATCACCGTAGGCGAAGACAAGGCTTACGATACCGCCGATCATGTCGCCAATCTGCGCGACGCCGGCGTGACACCGCATGTCACACAAAACAACGGTGAGACCAAAACCGGCAGGCACCGCCGCAGCGCGATTGACGGACGCACCACGCGCCATCCCGGTTATGCGATGTCGCAGACCCGCCGGGCGATGATCGAGTGCATATTCGGCTGGGGCAAGCAGCACGGCACGATGCGCAAGACCAAGCTGCGCGGCGTTGCGCGGGTCGCCGGCACCTTCATGCTCAACCTGATCGCCTATAATCTGGTACGCATTCCAAAAATGGTGGCAATATAAGGGACGAGTCTGTCCGCTGGACGAAAAAAGTCCAGAAACCGGCAAGAAACTTCAATCACTTGAACCAAAATCCAGGCCCCAAAGCTAAATCAGAAAAAATAAAACCAAGTTTCGGGGTTTTTCAGCAAACTGCTAGCTGAAATAGGGGTTTGTTCACGCCTGCTTCCTACGGGCGCGCGGGCTGGTATGCTTACGACACCATGTTTTCACGGAACGGGCCATGCAGCTGCTATTAGCCGAGGATGAGCAGAAGACGATCAACTACCTCACCAAGGGGTTGCGTGAGGATGGTCATGTTGTGGACGCCGTCAGCAATGGCGCGGACGCGCTTGCCCTGGCGCTGGCCGGCGAATTTGACGCGATCATCCTGGATGTGATGATGCCCGGCCTCGATGGCTGGGAGGTGCTCAAATGTCTGCGTGCCGCCGGGCGGGCCACGCCGGTGCTGTTCCTGACGGCGCGCGATCATGTGGAGGACCGGGTGCGCGGCTTTGATCTCGGCGCCAACGACTATCTCATCAAACCCTTTGCCTTCGCGGAATTGCTGGCCCGGCTGCGTAATCTGGCGCGTCTGCCCAAGGCGGCACCCGGCTCCAGCCTAATGACCGTGGGGAATCTGGAGATCGACACGTTGCGCCACCGTGTCAGCCGTGCCGGCGTGGGGCTGCAGCTGACCTCCAAGGAATATGCGCTGCTGCTGTTGCTGGCGCGCAACCAGGGGCGGGTGCTCTCGCGCACGCTCATCGCCGAGGCGATCTGGGGCTTGTTCCACGACCAGCAAGCCAACGCGGTGGACGCGCTGGTCCGCCGCCTGCGCGCCAAGCTGGACACGCCTTTTGATACGGCCTTGCTGCACACAATTCGCGGCACCGGCTATGTGCTGGATACATGATGCGCCGCATCCTTCCCCCCACCTCCATCAGCGGGCGGCTCGCATTGCTCTACACGCTGGGGGCGCTCCTCGCGGTGGGGCTGTTCGCGTTGCTGGCAAACTGGAAGCTGGAGGCGAATTTCACTGTCGCGCATCGGGATTTTCTCCAGGCCAAGGCGGCGGAGTTTCAGGATGATCTGAATGATGGCGGCGGCGAGCCGGACCTGCTCATCAATGAGGTCTTGAAGGAAACCGACGGCGCGCGCCTGCGTTCCTATGAGGCCAGGGTGCTGGTGGCGGGCAAGCTGGCAGGTGCTACGCCAGGCATGGCCACCACGCTGCCCGCGCGCTTATTTCCCGCCGTGCGTGGCGTGCAGGCTCTGACCCTCATCCGCGACCAAACCGGCAACAGCTCCTGGCTGCTGACCAGCCTGCCCCTGCAAGGGCCACAGAATGTCAGCCTTCAAATCGGGCTGGACATCACTCGGGATGAAGCGCTGCTGACGGATTTTCACCGCGCGCTGGCCGTGTTCTTCCTGCTGATGGTGCCGCTTTTGCTGGGAGCCGGACGGCTGGCCGCCACCCATGCCCTGGCGCCGCTGACGCGCATCGCCAAGGTGGCGCAGAGCATTACCCCCGCCCAGCTGTCCCGGCGCATTCCGCAGGACCCGCCCTGGCCGCGCGAGCTGACCGGGCTGGTGCAGGTGTTCAACCAGATGCTGGATAATCTCGAATCCAGTTTCGAGCGTCTCTCCCGTTTCTCGGCGGATATCGCGCATGAGCTGCGCACCCCGCTTTCCAATCTCACCGGGAGTCTGGAGGTCTGCCTCATCCGCCCCCGTGACGAGGCGGAATATCGCGCCGCCATTGCCTCCGCGATCGAGGACGCGCAGCGCCTCACCGGGCTGATCGAGAATTTGCTGTTTCTGGCCCGGGTGGAGAACCCCAGACACGCGCTGCGCCTTGAGCGTTGCGAGGCCAGTGAAATCTGCGCCTGGGTGGCGGCGCACTATGAGGCTCAGTCTCGCCCCAAGGATTTGCGCCTGCGCATCGCAGGTGCGGCCACGTTCTACGCGGATACGCTGCTGCTCCGCCAGGCGTTGGGCAATGTGTTGGCCAATGCCGTGCGCCATGCGCCGCCGGGCTCGGAGATCGTGCTGGCCATTTCGGGCAGCCCGGCCAGCGGCGTGGACATCTCTGTTTCCGACCAGGGGCCGGGTATCGCGCCAGAACATTTGCCCCGGCTGTTCGACCGCTTCTACCAGACCGACCCGGCGCGGGGCCACAAGGCAACGCAAGGTTCAGGGCTGGGGCTGTCTATCGTGCGTTCGATCATGGAGCTGCATGGCGGGCGGGTGACGATCGAGAGCGTGCCTGGGCATGGAACACGCGTGAGCCTGCAGTTTCCGTCCATGGAGGCGTGAAAATGATAAAATTATCATCGAAATGGCGCCGTTTCGTCCAGAGGGCGCGTTTATCAAGGCCTGATGATTCGACGCTTACGATCCGCGCCGCTCGGCCTTGTCCTGACGCTGCTGGCGCTTACCGCCCAGGCACCTGGGGGCTGGGTGACAGTACGGACCAGCCAATTCGCCCCGGTTCTTTCCGGTTTCGCCAGCGTGCAACCGGGCGCGCCGGTCCCCATTACCGCCCTGCAAGCCGGCGTGCTCACCAGCCTCGCCGTGGTGCCGGGCGAAAGCGTGCATCCAGGCCAGCCCATAGGCCAGCTTGGCGGGGCGCAGCTCGCCGCGGCACTCGCCACAGCGCAAGGGGCCAGCAACGCCGCCAATGCCGCCCTGGCGGCCGAACAGGGTAAGTTCGCGGACCATCTCGCGACGAGAGTCGCGGTGGTGCAGGCACGCGCGGCGGCGGTTTCAGCGCGGGCCAGCCTCCTGGCGCTGCGCGCCGCATCCCGCCTGCAAAGCCCGGTGGCCGGGCAGGTGCAAAGCCTCGCGGTTGGGCCAGGCGCCGCCCTGGTGCCGGGGCAGGAGGTGGCCGTGATACAACCCGCCGCCGGCGCATGGGTGAAGGCGGTGCTGTATGGCGCGCAAGCGGAAACGCTTGCCCCCGGTATGGCGGCCCGGTTCACTCCCGCCGATGGCGCGCCGGCTATGCCGATCACGCTGCGCGGGGTGCAAGCCACGCAGTCCGATGGCGGGCTGGTCCTTGCTTTCGCGGGCCATGGCCTTCAGCCCGGCGAATCCGGCGCGGTCAGTCTTTCCTTGCGGCTGCGCCCTGTCCTGCTGGTCCCCAGCGAAGCGCTGGTGCTGGATAACGGGCGCTGGTGGGTGATGTTACATGGCGCCCAGGGCGACCACGCCGCCCCGGTCGTGCCGGGCACAACGCAAGGCCCTGAAACGCCTATTCTCTCCGGCCTCAAGGCCGGGGATCAGGTCATCGTCCAGGATGCCGCCTTGCTGTATCATCGCGGCATCGCTGGCCTTTACCAGCCGCCGGATTAACGCCATGCCCGCCGCTTTACGCCGCCTGCTGGGCCGCCCGGCTCTGTGGTTGATGATCTATGCCGCCTTGCTCGGCTACGGGCTGCTCGCCCTGTTCAATATCCCCGAAGAGGTGCTGCCCGCCTTCAACTATCCTGAGATCAGCGTGACGGTGCATCTGCCCGGCACCACCGCCACGGATATGGAGGCGATGGTTGCCACCCCGCTGGAAGGCGTGTTGCTCGGCTTACCCGGTGTCTCGAATGTCCGCAGCACCATCAGCGATGGGCTGGTGGAAACCGATCTGCGTTTTGCCGCCACCACCAACGCCCAGGCGGATTTGCAGGCGGTGAACGGCGCCATCGAGCGGGCCCAGACCAGCCTGCCGCCGGGCGTGCAGCCGTTCACGCAGATCATGGGCAATGCCATCAATGAGGTGGCGGATTATGCGGTTCGCATTGCCCCGGCATATCACAGGCGCGGGCGGCCCGCGCGGTGGCGATGCAATTGGTCCCGGCCTTGCGCGCGGTGCCGGGGGTGCAGCTTGTCACCTCCGCCGGGTTGGGGGCGAGGCGCTTTGGGTACAACCCAACCTCACCGCCATGGAACAGGCCGGGGTCTCCGTGCAGGCCTTGCAACAGGCGCTGGCTGGGCAAACCATGCTGGTGCCGGGCGGCACGCTCAGCCTTGGCCATGTCGACTCCCTCATCACTTTCGGCAATGCGCCGAGCGCGGCAAAGCTGGCGCAGACGCCGGTGATGGGGCCGCACGGCCCGATTCCGCTGGGCGCGCTGGCGCGCGTCCTGCACAGCACGGAACCGGTGCATCAGCGCGAATTGCTGGATGGAACCCCCGCGATTGCGCTTGTTGTGTTCAAGCAGCAGGGCGCCTCCACCTTACCGGTGGCGCGAGCCCTCGCGCGGGCGATCAAATCCGTGACTCTGCCGGACGGCGTTTCCGTGCTGCGGATTTACGACCAGGGCCATCTGGTGCGGGCCACGAGCGATGATTTGCGCCGCAATCTGCTCATTGGCGGCGTGCTGGCTATTGCCGGGCTGCTCGCGGTGCTGGGGGCAGGCAGCGGGGCTTGGTTGCTGGCCTTGTCTCTGCCGACATCGCTGCTGCTGGGCATCGCCGGGCTGTACGCCACCGGACAGAGCCTCAACCTGCTCACCTTCGGCGCCATCATCGTGGCGCTCGGGCTGGTGGCGGATGATTCCATCATCGTGCTGGAGAGCATTTTCCACCGCTGGGAAGCGGGCGACGCAACCTGGCCTGGCATCTGGCGCGGCTTAAGGGAGATCATGGCGCCTGACATGATCGGCACGCTTACCACCGCGCTGGTGTTCGTGCCGCTGCTCTTTACCGGCGGGCTGGCGGGGCTGTTCAGTGTGCCCTTCTCGCTGGCCATGATTTTCGCGCTCGGCGCCTCGCTGCTGGTGTCGCTGACGCTGATTCCGCTGGGGTTGGGGGTGCTGCCGCGCCACACCGTCCGTTCACCTCGCGCGGCCAATGCGCTGCTCACCCGGCTGATGGGCTGGAACCGCCGCCTGTTCCGCCTCGCCTTGGCCTACCCCAAACGCGCCGTGCTGGCCTGCGTGGCGCTGCTGCTGGCGAGCCTCGGCGCGATGAGCCTGGTCTCGGTAAATGTGCTGCCCTTGCCGAATGAGGGTGTACTGCTGGAATCCTTTACCCTCGCCCCCGGCACCTCGCTTGCGGATTCGGACGCGGTGATGCGCCGTCTCTCCGCCCGGCTGGCGAAAGACAAGGCGGTTGAGCACGTGCTGGCACGCATCGGCTCGGCGGCGGGCTCCACCTATACCGAACCTGCCTATGCCGGGGAGATCACCATCCGGCTCAAGCCAGGTGCGGGTGGCGCCAGCCTGGATGCCATCGCCAACCGCGTGCAGGCGGAAACGCAATATCCCTCGCTGCAAACCGGCATTGACACGCCCACCATCGAACGGCTGGGCGAAAGCCTGAACGGCCTGCCGCAGCCCTTTGCGCTGGATTTATACGGCGATGATCTCTCCCAGATGTCCGCTACCGCCCAGGCCATCGCCCAGCGCCTTGGCCGCGTGCCGGGGTTGAGCGATCTGTTCAACGACCAGGGCTATCCCGAAACGCAGTTGCGCATTACGCCACGCCCGGCGGCGCTCGCCGCGGCCGGGATGACGCCCTCGACGCTGAGCGATACGGTCTCCGCCCTGATGGCGGGACAAGTGGTGGCGGAACTGCCGGATGGCGCCGCGCCGCTGCCGCTTTATCTGCGCCTGCCAGATCCGCGCCTGCTCTCCCAGCAAGGGCTCGCGGCATTGCCGGTGGGGCCAGACAGCGCCACGCCCCTGGGCGCGCTGGCGGATATCTCGCTCACCACCAGCCCCAACCAGTTCATGCATATTGATGGCGCACGGGCGCTGGAAATTCTCGCCACCCCCACCACAGCGCCCAATATCGCCATCGCCCAGGCGCGGCGCGCCTTGGCCGGGCTGAAGCTGCCGCCGGGCGAGCGGATCGTTTTCGGTGGGCTGTACCCGATGCTGGAGCGCGCCGCTCTGGGATTGGGCATAGCCGCCATCGCCGCCATCGCAGCTTTGGCCTGGGTGCTGTTTCTGCGCTTCTCTGGCCGGCGCGTACCGTTGCTGCTGCTGGCGCAAATTCCACTGGCGATGACCGGCGGCGGGCTGGCCCTGGCGGTGAGCGGGCTGGGGCTGAACGGCATCGGGTTGATCGGCTTTTTGGCCTTGGCGGGGGTGAGTCTGAATCACGGCGTCGTGCTGCTGGACCGCGCCCAGCGCAACGAGGCGGCGGGAATGAGCCCGGAAGAGGCCATTGACGAGGCGCTGAAGGTGCGGTTCCGCCCCATCTTCCTCACCACGGCCGTTGCGATCCTCGGCATGCTGCCCACCGCTTTGGGCTTCGGCACAGGCGCCGCGCCTGAGCAGGGGCTGGCGGTGGTCATCGGCGGCGGCATTCTCTGGAGCGCGCTGCTCTGCACCAACCTGCTGCCGGCGCTGTATCTCACCGGGCGCAAGCCGAAGCGGCAAGCATGAAGCAAAGAGCTTGATATTCTCACGACGGCGATTGGGCCGCGCATTGAGCAAGATCAATGCGCGGCTTTTAGTCGCGCGATATAGAACTCACGCCCTGAATCCTTCAAAAGATGGGACCCAAACATGTCTGGTTTCTTTCGGAAAGCGAGCGCCACAGTCTTGGCATTCGCCATCACCGCGCCCATCGCGTGGGCTGATTCTCCAGCCGCGAATATGGCGGCCGACGCCAATGTCGCCTTCCAAGGGCAAGGCTGTAACGGCTACGGGCCAGGGCCTTGGATGATGGGCAGATGGGGCGGTGGTGTGCCGATGATGGGCTATGGCGGTTGGGGCGGCGGCGGATGGCTCATGATGATCTTTGCCGCTGTTCTGATCGCGGCACTTCTATTGTTCATCTTCCGGGCACTCACCTGGATGGCGCATGCACCGCATCAGCAAATGCGCTCCACCGGCGCCGGGGGCCAGGCCTGCACGCGCTCGATGAGCGTTACGCGCGCGACGAAATCAAGCGCGAAGAATATCTGCAGAAAAAGCGCGATATTCTGGGCAACTGACCGCCTCAAGGCCACGGCTTATGGGCCGAAGAGCTTCACGCCTGAATTTTTTCTGAAAGTGTGGGGTAGGGAGACGTCGGAACTGATTCGCGAAGGAATGACCAACGTCTCCCCGGTGTCGGACCGATACCAAAACGCCCCGGCGAAGCGGGGCGTTGGGTCTGATCAGCCTTTGGCCGGATAGGTAAAGTTGAAGCTTTCCGTGAAGGGTTTCCACCAGGGCGGAATACCGGTCGCGGCGTCTGTATGGCGGTAATATCCGTTCACCGAGGGCGGCTCGAAGCTGTAGAGAACGTGATATGTTCCCGGGCCGTCCATTGCCAGGCTATCCGCATAATGCGGCCCGTCATCGGCGGACATCGGCAGAAGCACACCCTTATGGCTCCAATTCGTTCCCTCCTTTGTGAGCGTGTAGCTTATCTTGACGTAGGGGATCCAAGCTTGATCAGCGTAACCCCAGCGATTATTCGCGGTGGCGTGCAGATCCACTTCCAGATGAATCGTATCCGGCCCCATCGGCATGTCGGGTGGCATCGGGTCCATCTTCACGCCGAGCAGATAGGATGAAACGATTTCCATATCGTCCTGGTGGTCAGGACCGCCGATATAATATTCCTTGGCGTGGGCAGCCATGGCGACGAGACTGAACAGCGAGACGAGTGGGATAAGCTTACGCATGATTCAAATTTCCTGCAGAAGAATGTTTTGATTTTGAAGGCCGGTGAGACAGCCAGAGCAGCACGCAAAGCGTAACAATCCAGGCCAGCAGCTGTATCCCCATCGGTCTGTCTGAATACCCAAGAAGGGCCTGGGCAGCCTTGCCGGCAATGGAGCCTGTGGAGAGCAGCCGGGAACTGTTCCACAGCTGATAGCCCAACGCCGGAATATAATCGTCATTGGCCAAGAGGGCGGCGGCCTGCCCCGCCATCCCCGCGGCGAGCAGGGAAATCAGCGTGGAGGTGACACCGAACAGATGCCGCAACGGGATGGCCAGCAGCCCCCGGTAAAGCGTCCAGGACACCGCCCCGCCCGCCAGAACGCCCAGAATGCCGCCGCTGATGAGCGACGCGGCACTGAGGTTCGCCGCCGTGGCAATGCCGTACAGAAAGAGCGCCACCTCCGAGCCTTCCCGCAAAATCGCGATGGCGATGACCACGGCCATGGCCTTCATGGTGCGCTGTCCAGCCAGCACCTCAGCCCCCATGTCGCGCATCTGCGTGGCCATTTCCCGGCCGTGCCGGGCCATCCAGGCCGCATGCCAGGCCAGCATCAGCACGGCAAAAATCAGAATCGCCGCGTCGAATACGTCCTGTCCATTGCCGGCGAACATCTGGGTAAGCTCGCCCAGTAGGGCTGCGAGCAATCCTGCTCCGGCCAGACCGGCGAACAATCCGCCCCAAAGATAGCGCCCCCGGCGCGGCACCCCTGCTGTCGCGGCCATGACGATGCCAACGATGAGCCCCGCTTCCAAGACCTCACGAAACACAATGATGAAGCTGGCCAGCATCTATTTGGCTTCCACAATGCCGTGCGCGGCTTCAGGGTGGTAATCATCGTAGAATTTGTACCGCCCGGGGCTCAATGGCCCAGCCATCACAGAGATGGTTTGGCCAGGCAGGAGAATTTTCTCGACCCGCAAATCCGGGCTTTCGAATTCATCCGGCGTGGTATCGTGGCTGGTCACCAGCAGTTTAAACCGGCTGCCCGCCGGCACGACGATATGGTCCGGCGTGAAGTGATGAGCCTCCAGCACCAAGCTGAGCGGTGCTGCCATGCCGGCCACGGGCAACAGCGATGCTACAACCCCAACGGCCAGACACCTGAAATAAATGGCTTTGCTTGCCATGAGAGCCGCACTCCATCAATTGCAAATAATTATCGATTGCTGTAAGAGCTACTTATTGAAAACGATTCTCGTTATCAAGTGGCTAGAGCAAATATTATCCTGGGATAATGCAGTATGACTTTTGGTGTTGAGGTTGCGAACGCGCTCGATCCTTATCGGTTTCCGGCCAACTGGCTGGTGGCGTTGTATAATCGCGATATCACGGTGGCGCTTCAGCCGTGGCAGTTCTTGATTCGGGCCCTGCATGTGGCGGCGGTTTGCGTGTTTTTTGGCGCCTTATGCATATTAGATCTGCGTTTGCTGGGTTTTGCGCCTGACCTGCCAGTTCGCCCATTGCTGCGTTTGGTGTTGCCGGTTGTATACGCGGCATTCGGACTTGCCTTGCTAACCGGCTTCACATTGTTCTTTTACGATCCTGTTGCGGTTGGCAGCCATGACTGGCTGACGCCGAAGCTGCTATTCATTGCCCTTGGTATTGCGAACGCAATCTGGTTCAACAGGCGATATCTTTCGCCACAGCTTGCCTCCAACGACGAAGTCCGGACGGGCCATTGGGCCGTGTTTGTCTCCTTGGCGCTGTGGGGCGCGGCGATATTCTGTGCGTGCCTTAATGCTGAACCGCCGCCCCGGCTATATCTGGGAAGCTAGCCCACTCAAATCTCTCAAGCGGTGGCGCCTCCGGCAAAGCTGGCGCGGTTCACTCCCGCGCGGGGCAAGCGCGGGACGGGCAATTTCGGGCAGTACCTCCAATCAGCCGATCTTTGCCGGGCTCTCTCTGGTCGGATCGCGGCGTCGGCAGGGTTGCTTTCCCCGCCGCCGCGCGCGGGGCTGCTGTGATTCGGCCCCAGCAATTGCCTTTATCCCGTTGAAATAAGGCTTGCATCCCATCCCTAATCGCCGCAGACTAAATTTGCCGAGGAAGGCTGATGGTGTGAGCCACTCAGCGGGGAGCGCTTGGCAACACGGCCCGCGTCATCAATAAAATTTTCAACGGGGCGAGATGATGAAACATCCCGGGCTGCTTGCTGTTATTCCATTTATTGGCATGTTAATTGGGCCGATCGTCCATAACAATGTCACACCCTATATCTTGGGAATGCCCTTCAGCCTCGGCTGGATCGTGCTCTGGGTGTTTCTCACCTCCGCCATCATGGCGCTGATCCATCATCTGCAATCGCGCAAAGAGGGGGCTGGCCGATGAGCATCGCTCTGCTGTTGCTGGCCCTGGCCGCCCTGGTGGCGCTGGGGCTTGGTGTTTCCGCGCGCAGCGGCCATGAGATGGGGCTGCAGCAATGGACGGTAGCCGGGCGCGGGCTTGGCACCTTGTTCGTCTTCCTGCTGCTGGCCGGTGAGATCTACACCACCTTCACCTTCCTCGGCGCCGCCGGCTATGCCTACGGGTTCGGCGCGCCCTGCTACTACATCGTCGCCTACGGCACGCTGGCCTACGTGATCTCGTATTTCATCCTGCCGCCGGTCTGGACCTATGCGCGCGAGCATAATCTGGTCTCGCAGCCGGATTTCTTCGCGCATAAATATAAGAGCAAGCCGCTGGGCATTTTCGTCGCCCTGGTCGGCATCGTGGCGCTGATTCCCTATCTGGTGCTGCAATTCGTCGGTCTCGGCGTGATTGTCGAGGCGGCGAGTTACGGTTCCATTCACAAGACCGCCTCCGTGCTGATCGGCGCGGTGGTGGTGGTGCTGTATGTGATCACCTCCGGCGTACGCGGCACCGCCTGGACGGCGGTGGTGAAGGATGTGATGATCCTCTCGGTCGCCGCCTTTCTCGGCTTCTACCTGCCGATCCATTATTACGGCAGCATCACGCATATGTTCGAGGCGGTGGACAAGGCGCGGCCGGGCTTCCTGGCCTTTGCCGCCAGCGGGCAGAGCGTCTCCTGGTTCGTCTCCACGGTGTTGCTGACAGCACTTGGCTTCTTCATGTGGCCGCAAGCCATGGGGGCCTGCTACACCGCGCGCAATGCCGACGTGTTCCGCAAGAACGCGATCGTGCTGCCGCTCTACCAGCTGGTGATGCTGTTCATCATCTTTGTCGGGTTCACGGCGTTTCTGCAGGTGCCGGGGCTGAAAGGCGGGGCGACGAATTCGGCGCTGCTGAAAATCGTCGTCGCCAGCTTTCCGCCGGCGGTGGTTGGTATTGTCGGTGCCGCCGGGGTGTTGACGGCTTTGGTGCCGGGCTCGCTGATCATCATGAGCGCGGCGACACTTTGCGCGCGTAACGTGGTGGCGCCGCTCTGGCCGCAGATCAGCGACGAGACCACGGTGCTGCTGGCGAAAATCCTGGTGCCGGTGATCGCGCTGATCGGCGCCTTCTTCGCCATCGCCGGGAATTCCACCATCGTGGCGTTGCTGCTGATGGGCTATAGCTTCGTCACCCAGCTGTTTCCCGCACTGGTCAGCAGCCTGCTGCCGAACAGCCCGGTGACAAAATGGGGCGCCTTTGCCGGCATCGCCGCCGGTGTCGCCACCGTGGTCTATCTCTCCCTCGCGCATCAGACGATGGGCACGCTCTTCCCCGCCTTGCCGGAAATGGTTCGGGATCTGAATGTCGGCATCGTCGCGTTGATCGTCAATTTGATCGCGCTGGGGATTGTCAGCGCTCTCACCGCCCGGCGCTCCGGGGTGGCGCTGCGCGACGAGCACGGCCAGGCCTGACGGGATTTGGCCATGCGCCGCCGCGGTTACGGGTGAGGGGCTTGCCGGTCCGCGGCGCCGCTATCCTGCAGGAGCAGGGCGGCGAACTGGGCGGCGGCCGGCGAAGGTAGGCGCAAGGCCGGTTCCAGCAGATAGAGCGTGCGCCACAGCTCCAGATCCTCGATCGGCACGAAGCGGATCGAGCGATCCTCGAACAAGGACGCGGCATTCTGGGGCATCAGCGAAACCCCAACCCCGGCGCGGATCATGCAGAGCTGGGCGATGGTGGAATGGGCCAGCAGCGTCGTCTGCCGGTAGGCTTCGGGCAGCTGCGGACAATGCAGCAGCAATTGCTGGGTGCCGGTTGCGGCGGAGAGCGAGATCAGGCTGGCCGGGTCGATCTCCTGTAGCCGTACTTGCGCGCGCCCGGCCAGCTTATGCGCGGCGGCACAGACCAGCCCGAAGCGGTCGCGCTCGATTTTCGTCTGCCGCAGATCCGGCGATGATCTGGCCCGCCCGGCAATCGCCAGATCCAGCCGCCCATCAGAGACCATATCCGCCAACGCCTCGGCGACATCGTCATGCAGCTGGCAGGCGATGCCGGGATTGAGCTGGCGAAACCGCGCCAGCGCCGGGGCGACCCGGCGCGAGATGGCCGAGGGCGCGGCGCCGATGGCCAACTGCCCGGTTCGCAGCCGGGCCTGATCGCACAGTTTCTCCACCGCATCATCGAGCCCGGCCAGCAGCGGCGCGGTTTCGCGCAGGAAGGCGAGGCCGAGCAAGGTGGGGCAGGCGGGCGGGTGGTGCGGTCGAACAACGGCGCGCCGGCTTCCGCTTCCAACTGGCGGATGGTCTCGGTGAGGGCGGAGGGCACAATGCCCAGCGCCGCGGCGGCACGGGTGAAGCTGCCCTGCGCCCAGATTACGTGCAGCGCCCGCAGATGCCGCAGGCTTATGTTCATATTATTTGAATTTAGCTTCATATTTTTCTATTTTTACGAACACGCCGTTCATGTTTCAAGGGACTTGTAAACGGGAGGTGGGTATGGACGGCATGGGTGTGGAGATGGATCAGGTGACGCGCTTCGCCTCTGCCCTGCGCCAGGCCGGGTTTGGCGGCGAGGTCGAGACCGAGGCTGCGCTGCGCGTGGCGATGTCCACCGATAATTCCGTTTATCAGATCATGCCGGATGTCATCGTCGCCCCGCGCGATGCCGCGGACATGGCGCGGCTGGCTTCGGTGCTGGACCAGCCAGCGTTTCACAGCCTGGGGGTGACGGCGCGCGGCGGCGGCACCGGCACCAATGGGCAGAGCCTGAACCGGGGCGTCATCGTCGATACCAGGCGGCATATGAACCGGGTGCTGGCGGTGGATGCGCAGGAAGGCTGGGCGGATGTGGAACCGGGCGTGGTGCTGGATGCGTTGAACGATGCGCTGCGCCCGAGCGGCTGGTTTTTCGCGCCGGAAACCTCGACCTCTACACGCTGCACCATCGGCGGCATGGTCAGCACCGATGCCTCGGGCAAGGGCTCGCGGGTTTATGGCAAGACCAGCGACAATATCATCGGGCTGGAGCTGGCGCGCCCGGAAGGGCTGCTCTCCAGCCTCGCTGCGCCGCCGGACTGGGCGACCGGAATGCTGGCGCGGGCAGAGGCGGCGGCGCGGGCCGGGCGGGCGGCCTTCATCGCCCATACGCCACGCCTGAACCGGCGCTTCACCGGCTATGACCTGGAGCGCGCCTGCCCGGAGGCGGGCGGGTTCGAATGGTGGCGGCTGTTTCTGGGGGCGGAGGGCACGCTGGGGCTGATTTCGCGCATCCGGGTCAAGCTGCGGCGGATCGAGCCGGAGAAACGGCTGCTGGTGGTGGGCTTTGCGCAGTTCCGCCAGGCCTTGGCCGCCGCCGGGGCGCTGATGGCGTTCGCGCCCACCGCCATCGAGGTGATGGATGAGCGGGTTCAGGCCCTGGCCGGCGAGGCCGGGATCTTGGCGCGTCTGCCGCCCGCCTTGCGCGCCGGGGCGTGGCAGCGCCTGGCCTATGTGTTCATCGAGTTCAACGGCACTGACGGGCCGGCGCTGGAGGCGCGGCTGGCTGCCTGCCTGGCCTGTCTGGAGGGGCTGGAGGGCGCGCGGGCGGTGCATATGGCGCAGGGGCTGGCGGAGATCAAAGCGCTCTGGGCGATCCGTTCCGCCGGCGTCGGGCTGCTGGGCAAAATCCAGGGCGTGGCGCGGCCGGTGGCCTTCGTCGAGGATTGCGTGGTGCCGCCGGAAAACCTGCCGGCCTTCCTGGATGAATTCCTGGCGGTGCTGGAGGGGCATGGGCTGGAATTCGGCATTTACGGGCATGTGGATGTCGGCTGCCTGCATGTGCGCCCGGCGCTGAATATCGACAGCGCGGAGGACCGGCAAAAGCTGGGCGCGGTCTCGGATGCGGTGTTCGCGCTGACCCGTAAATATGGCGGGGTGTTCTGGGGCGAGCACGGCAAGGGGGTGCGCGGTGCCTATCTGCGGGCGTGGATCGGCGAGGAGGCTTATGCGGCGCTGCGCCAGGTGAAGGCGGCGTTCGACCCGCAAGGGCGGTTCAATCCTGGCAAGCTCGTCACCGGGGATGAAGGGGCGCTGGGCATTCTCACCACCCCGTTCCGGCCCTTCAACGCGCCGGAGGGCGATGCGCTGGCCGGGGCGTTTCGCTGCAACGGCAATGCGCAATGTCTGAGCTATGAGGCGAGCACGCCGATGTGCCCCTCCTACAAGGCGACGGCGGATTTGCGTCAGAGCCCGAAAGGCCGGGCGGACGCGCTGCGGGACTGGCACCGCCAGCGCCAGAGCGGGCCAGCAGACCCAGCTTTGGAGGCCGGGCTGCTGGCAACGCTGGATGGCTGCCTGGGCTGCAAGGCCTGCGCCTCAACCTGCCCGGTGCAGGTGGATGTGCCGGGGCTGCGCAGCGCCTTCTATGCGGATTATTACGCCCGCCACGCCCGCCCGCTGGCCGACCGGCTGGCGCTGCTGGGCGAGCGGCTGAGCCCCGCCTCGGCCGCCTGCGCGCCGGTGCTGCGCCCGCTCTGGCCGGTGTTGGGGAAGCTCGGCGGGGTGCTGGGGATGCTGGATCTGCCAAGGCATTACGCGCCGAAGCCGCCGCGCCGCTACCGGCTGGACAAATTGCCGCAGGATGCCACGGCTTTGGGCGCGCGCCCGGTGGTGCTGGTGCAGGACTGGTTCAGTGCCTTGTTCGACGGCGCCGCGCAGCGCGATGCCATCGCCGGGCTGGAGGCACTGGGCTATCGCCCCTGGCTGCTCAAGCTGCATCCGGCGGGGAAGGTGGCGCAGACATTCGGGGCACTGCCCGCCTTCATGGCGATGGCGACGCGGCTATGCGCGGCGCTCGCGGCGCTGGCGCGGCTGGGGTGCCGTTGGTCGGGCTGGACCCGGCTTTGGTGATGCAGCTGCGCCAGGATTACCCGAAGGCCGGGCTCATCCCGCCGTCTGTGGCCTTGCCGCAGGAGTTTCTGGTGCGGGAGCTGGAGGCAGGGCGGGTATTCCCGCAGGCCGCCGGCAGCGCGCCAATGCGGCTGTTCAGCCATTGCACGGAAAGCACCGCCGTGCCGGCCGCCGGGGCGCTGTGGCGGCGGGTTTATGAGGCGCTGGGGCTGGAGGTGGAGACGCCGTCCACCGGCTGTTGCGGTATGGCCGGGCTGTTCGGGCACCAGGAGCGCCACCAGCGTGTCTCGCGGCGTCTGTTCGATCTTTCCTGGCGGGCGAAGCTGGAGGGGGAGGCAGAAATGGCGGCCAGCGGTTTTTCCTGCCGCTGCCAGGCGGAGCGACTCGCAGGCAAACAACTGCGCCACCCGCTGGGGCTGATCGCCCAGGCGCTGGCCGGGAAAACCCCTTGAAATGGCTCGCCAAATAAAAGCTCAATGCGGAAAAAGCGGTTCCAGGGGGTGAAATGGCCGCCGGTTATGTCGGGCGCTTGACAGGCTAATATATTAGTGCATTTTTGGTTCCAAGGCGTGAAACGAGCCAGGAGGAAACATGTCATGCCGGGTGTCTCGGCATCGTGGGCCCGCGCGGCTTGGCGCTGTTGGTTTGGCATTATCGTAAAGGCCCTTGTCCATGAGCCGTAAAACCCCCGCTCAACTCCGCTCCGCGCGCTGGTTCGCGCCGGATGATCTGCGCAGCTTCGGGCATCGCTCCCGGATGATGCAGCTCGGCTTCGATGAGCCGGACTTCAAGGACAAGCCGGTGATCGGCATTCTCAATACCTGGTCGGAGCTGAACACCTGCCATTCGCATTTCCCCGAGCGGGTGCAGGATGTGAAGCGCGGCGTGCTGCAGGCGGGCGGGTTGCCGGTGGAGTTGCCCTCGCTCTCGGTGGATGAGAGCTACATCAAGCCGACCTCGATGCTCTATCGCAATCTGCTCGCCATCGAGGCGGAGGAGATGATCCGCTGCCATCCGCTGGACGGGGTGGTGCTGATGGGCGGTTGCGACAAGACCACGCCGGGGCTGGTGATGGGGGCGATCTCGGCCGGTGTGCCGATGATCTTCCTGCCCGCCGGGCCGATGCTGAGCGGCAATTATGCCGGCAAGCGGCTGGGCTCGGGCTCCGATGCCTGGAAATACTGGGATGAGCGCCGCGCCGGCAATATCTCGGACGATGAATGGCGCGGCATCCAGGGCGGCATCGCCCGTTCGCCGGGCGTGTGCATGACCATGGGCACCGCCAGCACGATGACGGCGATTGCCGAGGCGATGGGGCTGTGCCTGCCCGGCGCCTCCTCCATCCCGGCGGTGGATTCCGGGCATGAGCGCATGTCCGCCGCCTGCGGCCGGCGGATTGTCGAGATGGTGTGGGAGGATCTGACCCCGGAGAAGATCATCACCGAAGCCTCCTGCCGCAACGCCGCGATTGTCGCCATGGCGACTGGCTGTTCCACCAACGCGGTGGTGCATCTGATCGCGATGGCGCGGCGCGCCAAGGTGAACATGACGCTGGATGATCTCGACGCGCTGGGCCGCGTCACCCCGCTGATCGCCAATATCCGGCCTTCGGGCAAGGAGTATCTGATGGAGGATTTCTTCTACGCGGGCGGCCTGCGCGCGCTGATGAAGCAGATCGAGGCGCGGCTGGATGGCGATGCGCTCACCGTCACCGGCAAGAGCCTCAGCGAAAACCTGGAAGGGGCCAAGGTTTATAATGACGACGTGATCCGCCCGCTCTCCAACCCGGTCTATGAGGAAGGCTCGCTGGCGGTGCTGCGCGGCAATCTCTGCCCGGATGGGGCGGTGATCAAGCCCGCGGCGTGCGATCCGAAATATCACGTGCATCAAGGCCCGGCCTTGGTGTTTGACAGCTATCCGGAGATGAAGAAGGCGGTCGATGATGAGAATCTCGACATCACCCCGGACCATGTGCTGGTGCTGCGCAATGCCGGGCCGCAAGGCGGGCCGGGCTTTCCGGAATGGGGCATGCTGCCGATCCCGAAAGCGCTGATCAAGCAAGGCCACAGGGATATGCTGCGGATTTCGGATGCGCGCATGTCCGGCACCTCCTACGGCGCCTGCGTGCTGCATGTCGCCCCGGAGAGTTTCATCGGCGGGCCGCTGGCGCTGCTGCAGACCGGCGACATCGTGAAGCTGGATCTGCCCAATCGCCGTTTGGATATGCTGGTGGATGAGGACGAGATCGCCCGCCGCAAAGCCGCCTGGGTGGCCCCCGCGCCGCGCTATTCCCGTGGCTATGGCTACATGTTCCAGAACCATGTGACCCAGGCCGACCAAGGCTGCGATTTCGACTTCCTGCAATCCGATTTCGGCCCCGCCGCCGGCGAGCCGGATATTTTCTGAGGATATGATGAGCAACCCGACATTGTCAGACGCCACGCGCGAGAAATTGCGCAAGGTCTCCACCGCCTCCATCGCCAGCGCGCTTTATAAGCGCGGCCTGCGCAACCAGTTCATCCAGGGTGTGGTGCCGGTGGCGCCGAAGGAGGGCAACATGGTTGGCCCCGCCTTCACGCTGCGCTATATCGTGGCGCGGGAGGACCGCAACCCGATGACGGTGTTCCGCAGCCCGCAGCATCCGCAACGCGTGGCGATCGAGACCTGCCCGCCCGGCCATGTGCTGGTGATGGATGCTAGGAAGGATGCCAGGGCGGCGACGGCGGGCTCCATCCTGATCACCCGCCTGGCGCTGCGCGGTGCGGCGGGGGTGGTCTCTGATGGCGGCTTCCGCGATGCGGAGGGCATCGGCAAGCTGGACATGCCGGCCTATTACGCCAGGCCCTCAGCGCCGACCAACCTGACGCTGCATGAGGCGATCGACATCAACGTGCCGATCTCCTGCGGCGACGCGCCGGTATTTCCCGGGGATGTGCTGGTCGGCGACAAGGATGGGGTGATGGTGATCCCGGCTGAGATCGTCGATGAGATTGCCGATGAGTGCATGGGTATGGAAAGTTTCGAGGATTTCGTGCTGGAGCAGGTGCAGGCGGGGGCCGGCATCATCGGGCTTTATCCCTGCACGAAAGACGAGAACCAATCCGCCTACGAAGCTTGGCGCAAGGCCAACGGCCGCTAACCCCCGGCTCTGAAGTCGCAAAAGTTTTTGAGGGTCTAGCAGTTTGCTGAAAAACCCCGAAACTTGGTTTTATTTTTTCTGATTTAGCTTTGGGGCCTGGATTTTGGTTCAAGTGATTGAAGTTTCTTGCCGGTTTCTGGACTTTTTTCGTCCAGCGGACAGACTCGTCCCTTATATTGCCACCATTTTTGGAATGCGTACCAGATTATAGGCGATCAGGTTGAGCATGAAGGTGCCGGCGACCCGCGCAACGCCGCGCAGCTTGGTCTTGCGCATCGTGCCGTGCTGCTTGCCCCAGCCGAATATGCACTCGATCATCGCCCGGCGGGTCTGCGACATCGCATAACCGGGATGGCGCGTGGTGCGTCCGTCAATCGCGCTGCGGCGGTGCCTGCCGGTTTTGGTCTCACCGTTGTTTTGTGTGACATGCGGTGTCACGCCGGCGTCGCGCAGATTGGCGACATGATCGGCGGTATCGTAAGCCTTGTCTTCGCCTACGGTGATCCGCCCGGCGGCCGACTTGGCTTTGGCTTTCAACATCGCTTCCGAGGCTTCACGCTCAGCCGTGCCTGTGGCCTGGGTCACTCGGCCACCCACCGCCAAGCCGTGCCGGTTGTCCATCAGCGCGTGCCCCATATACGAAAGCTTTGCCTCCCGCCCAGCGGCCTTGCGGTACAGCCGGCTTTCCGGGTCGGTGGTGCTGGCATGGGTATCGTTCTTACGCTTCTGACCGTGGAAATCCGAACCATCATCGTCGCTGCCATCCTTCGGCCGGAAGCTCTTCTGCGACGCCCACGCCTCGATCAGCGTGCCGTCCACCGAGAAATGCTCATCCGATAGTAGCGGCGTCACCCGCGGGTGGTTCAGCAGCCGGCTCATGAATTTCTGGAATATATCGCCGTTCTGCAGGCGCTCGCGGTTCTTGCTAAACGTGGTCGGGTTCCAGACCGGATCATCCGGGGATAAGCCCACAAACCAGCGGTACAGGAGATTATAATCCAGTTGCTCCATCAACTGCCGTTCCGAGCGAATCCCGTACAGCACCTGGATCAGCAGCGCGCTCAGCAATTGTTCAGGCGGCACCGAGGGCCGGCCTTCCCTGGAATACAGCCAGGCAAAGCTGCGGCTCATCTCATGCAGAACATCCCGCACCAAAGCACGGATCGCTCGCAACGGATGGGTCGCCGGAACCCGTGTTTCTGGTGAAACATACGAAAACATCCCGCCCTGATCTCGAAAAGAACCCCGCACCCCACGCCTCACAAAACCTGCCAGCCAAAGTGAATCACATCATAATCCCGGCCGCCAGGAGTTTTTCAGCAAACTGCTAGAGCAATATGTGTTTAGGTTGACGCGCCAGCGTCAAGATAAACACATGAAATTGCTCGTTAAAACAAAACTTAGAGCCTCAAGCTAAAAGCTTGAGGCTCTAAGGGAACTTTTTCCAAAAAGTTCCCCTGTTCTTACTCGACAAACTCCGGATAATCCGCCGCCACCTGCTCCAATGTCGCGAGTGTATTCGCCAAATGCTCACGCAGCTTGGCATTGGCCTCCCCCGGTTTGCCGGCCTCGATCGCGTCGATCATTTCCTCATGCTGGCGAATGATCCTCTCGGTGCCGACATTCTTGATGTTCAGCCGGCGCAGCCGGTCGAGATGGCCGCTATGGGCGCGCATGACCGCGAAGATCTGCATCATATCGGCATAGAGATAGAGCAGGCGGTGAAAATCCCGGTCGGCGACGAGGAAGGCGGTGAGGTCCTGCGCCTGCGCCTCGACCTTCACCCGCGCATTGGCCTTGCGCAGATCATTTACCATCGCAGGCGTCGGGCGGCTGGCGAGCAGCCCGGCGATATCCGCTTCGAGCGCGCGGCGCATGAAATGCGCCTGCTTCGCCTGCGCCAGATTCACCTTCGAGACCAGTGTGGCATATTGCGGATAGACAGTGACCAGCCCTTCCTCTTCCAGCTTCAGCAACGCGTCGCGCACCGGCGTCTGGCTGACGCCGAACTGCACCTGCAGTTCGGCGCGCGACATGATGGTGCCTGGCGCGATTTCCAGCGAGAGGATCTGCTCGCGTAGAAAATCGGCGATTTGCGGCGCCGCCTGGCGGGTGCGGTCGAAGACGAAGGCGCGGGCGGTGTCGGTCGGCATCATGGCGGTCCCGTAAGGCGGTAGGGCGGATATGCGCAGTCATATAGCAAGCTTGATCGTTATTATAGCTCTGCCAGGGAGAGGTTGGTCGATCAGGCCGGCAGGTGGGAACTGCATTGACGTTCTAATATATTAGTGTTTATACGTCAAAAAAATCCCTTGGAGATGACCCAGCTTGGCCGCTCCCAATGACAAGAACGACCAAGAATTGAAGGAGAAACAAGCCCAATGAGTTCGTCGGTGGTCACGGCGGCGCTGCGCCGTAGCAAAGTGAGATATGGGATCGTCGCCATGCTGTTCCTGGTGACGGCGATCAATTATGGCGACCGCGCCAGCATGTCGATGGTCGGCGCGCCGATGTCCAAGCAGCTGGGGATCGATCCTATCGGGCTGGGCTATATCTTCTCCGCCTTCTCCTGGGCCTATGTCGTCGCGCAGATCCCCGGCGGCTGGCTGCTGGACCGGTTCGGCTCGCGCCGGGTCTATTTCTGGAGTATCTTCTCCTGGTCGGTGGTGACGGCGCTGCAGGGCTTCGTCACCATTTTCAGCAGCACGACGGAGATCATCATCACGCTGGTGCTGCTGCGCTGCCTCGTTGGCCTGGCGGAGGCGCCGAGCTTTCCTGGCAATAGCCGCATCGTCGCCGCCTGGTTCCCGGCCAATGAGCGCGGAACCGCAGCGGCTATCTTCAATTCCGCGCAATATTTCGCCACGGTGATGTTCGCGCCGCTGATGGGTTGGCTGATCCATACGATCAACTGGCAGTCAGTGTTTTTCGTGATGGGTGGAGCGGGCATCCTCGCCTCCTTGCTCTGGCTGAAGGTGATCCACAACCCGGACGCGCACCCGTCCATCAACAAGGCCGAGTTGGAGTATATCGAGCAGGGCGGCGGGCTGGTGCGGATCGACACGGTGAAGCCCGGCGCCGCGCTGGCACCTGGCTTTCGCGCCGAGGCGGTGAAGCAGATGTTCGCCTCGCGGATGATGGTCAGCGTGTTCGTGGCGCAATATTGCATCAACGCGCTCACCTACTTCTTCATTTCCTGGTTCCCGGTTTATCTGGTGCAGGCGCGTCATATGTCGATCCTGAAAGTCGGCATCGTCGCCGCCATTCCGGCCATTTGCGGCTTTGCCGGCGGCGTGCTGGGCGGGGTGCTCTCGGATGCGCTGCAGCGTATGGGGCTGTCGCTGAGCCTGTCGCGCAAAATCCCGATCATTGGCGGCATGCTGCTCTCAATGTCGATCCTGGCGGCGAACTACACCAACATCAACGCCGTGGTGATCGCGGTGATGGCCATCGCCTTCTTCGGCAAGGGCGTTGGCGCGTTGGGCTGGGCGGTGATGGCGGATATCGCGCCGCGTGAGATCACCGGACTTACCGGCGGCGTGTTCAACATGATCGGCAATGCCTCGGGCATCGTCACCCCGATCGTCATCGGCTACATCGTCAAGGATACCGGGTCCTTCAACGGTGCGCTGGGCTTCATCGCCGCGCATGCTTTCGTCGCGGTGCTCTGCTTCGCGGTGCTGGCCGGGCCGCTGAAGCGCTTCGAGATCCGCAAGGGCTGAGGCGCGGGGAGGGCCAGGGAACTGGCCCTATCGCCATTGCGATCTGGTGCTGGTGGACCAGCGCCGGTTCGGTTAGGGTAAGCAGCATCGGATAACCGATCGGGGCGGTCTTGCATCTTTCAATGCGCGACCGCCCCCAATAACGCCGTGTGTCACGTGGCCCATGAACTGCTTGTTTTGGGGCATATAGTTGATGTTGAGAGTGTTCATTGGGCTGGTGGTGCCCTATTTCGGCGTGATCGGGCTGCTGCCCTTTGCCAACAGCGTCACCTGGACGCTGTGGAATATCCCCTTCCTGTATCTATGGGTGTTCGCCTGGTTCTTCCTGACCTCGGCGTGCCTGGCGATCTGCTGGTTCTGTTTCGACCGTCACCGCGCTGACGCGGCATAAGGAGACCAGACATGGCCAGTTTCGTTTTCATCGCGATCATTCTGTTCTCCCTGGTCGTGGCCTTCTCGGCCATGCGCGGGCACAACACCTCCGACCTCAAGGAATATCTGGTTGCCTCCCGGCAGTTTGGCGGGCCGCTGCTGTTCTTCCTGGCGGTGGGTGAGATCTACTCCATCGGCACCATGATCGGCTTTCCCGGCGGCATTTACGCCAAGGGGCCGACCTACGGCATCTGGTTCCTGGGTTATATTCTGCTCGGCTATCCGCTCGGCTATTTCCTCAATCCGCTGATCTGGCGCGCCGGGCAGCTCTATAACGCGCTCACCCTGCCGGATCTGTTCAAGGGGCATTTCAACAGCCGTGCCCTGGAGCTGACCGTCACCATCACCGCGATCATCTTCATGATCCCGTGGGGACAGCTGCAATTTACCGGCTTGATCGTGGCCCTGCACGGGCTGGGCTGGAATCTGAACCCGCTGGCGCTGTCGCTGATCGCGGCGGTGCTCGCCTTCGCCTACATCGCCGCCTCCGGCATCCGTGCCCCAGCGATGGTCTCCATCATCAAGGATATATTGCTGGTGCTGGCGCTGGTGGTCACCGGTGTCGCCGCCGCCTCGGCGGGCGGGCTCAGCCATATTTTTCAGGCCGCCAGCCAGCACGTGCACAGCCAGATGAACCCGACGGAAGAGCGCTTCTCGATGAGCACCATCTTCTTCCAGTCGCTGGGCTTCTATCTCTTCCCCTTCGCCATCCCTAACCTGTTTACCGCGCGCAGCGAGCAGACCATCCGCAAGGCGCAGATCTTCATGCCGCTTTACATGCTGATGTATCCGTTCCTGGTGGTGGCGGCCTATTTCAGCCTGGGGCAGAATCTGCATCTGGCCTCGCCGAACCAGGCCTTCATGGCCGCGGCCGTGGCGCTGCTGCCGCATTGGCTGCTGGGCATGGTGGCGGCGGGGGCGGCACTCTCCGGCCTCGTCGTTCTGGCCGGCATCAGCCTGGCGATGGGGCCGCTGATCTCGCGCAATCTGCTCGGCCATCTGCCCGAGATCCGCCAGCGCAGCGGGGCGCAGATCGCCATCGTCATCTATCTGGCGTTGTCGATCTTCTTCACCCTGGTGACGCCCTCCTTGATGCTGACCCTGGTGAACACCGCCTATTTCGGGATCACCCAGTTCTTCCCGGGCGTCATCGCGATTTTGTTCCTGCGCCGCATCAACCCCTATGCGATCATCGCCGGGATTCTGGTCGCCGATGTCATGGCCATCGCCATGGTGGTGGGCAAGGTGAGCCTGGACGGCTGGAATATCGGCTTTGTCTGCCTGATCGTGAATATCGTCATCGTCGCCGTTGGCAGCCTGATCAGCCGCCGGGTGGAGTCGCCTGTGCCGGTGATTTACGCGAGGCTCTCGGGAGCATTGCAGAAAGGCTGAGTTTGAGGGTGGGGGCTTGGAAAAGCCCCCACCCCTTCAAAGCCGGGCCTGGTTCACCAGCGGCGCCAGGCGTTTAATGCCTTCGGCGATTTTATCTGTCGGGGTGGAGGCGAAGCCCAGGCGGAAATAAGGGCAAGGGACGGGTGGCTGATGGAAGAACAGCTCCCCCGGCTCGATCAATATGCCCTGCTTTTCCGCAAGTTTTGCCAGCAGGCCGGAATCCATCCCCGCCGGCCCCTGCACCCAGGCGGAGGAGCCGCCGCGCAGCGGCGTGAAGCTGAGTGACGGGGCGTGCGTGCGCAGCGCGGCATTCAGGATTTTCGCGCGCTCCGCCAGGCTTTTCTTCACCCGTCCCAGCAGCGAATCATAATGCCCGAGCGAGATGAACAAGGCCGTCGCGCGCTGGTTGTTCGCCGGCGGGTGGCGCAGCATCAGCCGCCGCAGCACCCGGGCCTCGGCGATCAGCTCAGGGCCGCCACCATGAAGCCTAGCCGCAAGCCCGGCGCCAGGGTTTTCGAGAGGCTGCCGAGATAGATCACCCGGCCCTCGGCATCGAAACTCTTCATCGCCGGCAGCGCGGTTTCGGCGAAGCTCATCTCCGAATCATAATCATCCTCGATGATCAGCTGGTCGTGGCGCTGCGCATGCGCCAGCACCGCCTGGCGGGCGGCCAGGCTCATCGTCGTCGAGCTCGGGCATTGATGGCTGGGTGTCAGATAGGCGAGATCGCAGCCGCGCAACGCCGCGATCTCGATGCCGTCCTCGCGCACCGGCAGCGGCCGCAGCGCCGCCCCGCGCAGCGCGAAGATGTTGCGCGCATCCGGATAGCCCGGCTCCTCCACCCCCACCACGCTATGCGCCGAGGCCAGCAGCTCCGCCAACATGAACAAGGCGTGCTGGGTGCCCACCGTGATCATGATCTGCTCGGCCGAGGCGAAAATCCCGCGCCGTGGCAGCACCCGGCGCTGCAGCTGCTCGATCAGCGCAACATCGTCGCCATCGATCATATCCGCCGCCCAGTCGCGGATCGCCAGCACCGCCAGGGCGGCGCGGGAGCAGGCGCGCCACTCCGCGATCGGGAAAAGGGCAGGATCCGGCTGGCCATAAATGAACTGGTAGGGGTAGCGATGCCAGTCCGCCGGCTTGCTGATATTGCGCATGGTGGAATAGCGCGAGCCGATGCGCGCCGCCCAATGCGGGCCGTTGGCGCTGGCCGGTGCAGCCAGCGGTGCGCTGCTGCGCGTCGCCTCTTCCGGCAATGCGGCGACCTGATAGCCGCTGCGCGGCTGCGCCAGAATCAGCCCGTCATCCGCCAGTTGCCGGTAGGCGGCATTCACCGTGTTGCGCGCCACGCCAAGCTGTTGCGCCAGCATCCGGCTGGAGGGCAGCTTGCTGCCGGCGGCCAGGCGCTGGTCCAGGATCGCGGCGACGAAGGCGCGGCGGATCTGCACCTGCAAGGAGATGCCGCCCTCTGGGTCCAGCTGGAACAGCTGGTTCCATGCGCGTTCCGCCGCTTGTTTGCGCGCGGGCGGCGTCATCTGCAACGGGTGGTTCATGATTTCGCCCCTGGGCACAAATGATTTTCCAACAAGCGGCTAGCATAGGCGTGCCGGGCCCGGCTTGAAAAGATGCAACTGGCTGTATGATTTGCCGTAACTGGACCTTTCTTGCCGCCGTCCCCGGCGTAATCTGGTGCCAACGCTGCGGCGTCTCCCTCCTTTACAACGGATCATCTGATATCATGGAAAAAACCCGGCTCGCTTTGTTGGAAACCCTGTTCGCGGCGTTCAACGCGCATGATGCCGAGGCGGTGATGGCCTGCTTCGCCCCTGGCATCGTGTTCGATGCGGCGGCCGGGCCGGAGGCGGTGGGCAAGCGCATCACCGGGCTGGAGGCCGTGCGCGCCGCCTTCGTCGGCACCTGGACCAGCATGCCGGATGTGCAATGGCAGGTGCGCCGCCATGCCGTGTTCGCTGACCGCGCCGTCACCGAATGGCTGTTCACCGCCACCGCGCCGGCCGGCGGGCGTATCGAGGTGGAAGGGGTCGATCTGTTCGGGTTTGAGGGCGATCTGATTGTCTCCAAGAGCGCCTTCCGCAAGGATCGTCCGCTTCAGAGCGTTTGAGGTCCGCCATGCGGGAGAGCCTCTCCACCCCGGCGCGCAACGCCTATGATCCGCTCTACGACCCGCTGCGCGATGCGCATCCGGGCATTGGCCGCAGCTATGCGCCGACCTTCTGGCTGGCCGCCGCCGGTGAGCCGCCGGGTGATGACGGGCCGGTCACCCAGGATCTGGATGCCGATGTGGTCATCGTCGGGTCCGGCTTCACCGGGCTCACCTGCGCGCTGTTTCTGGCCCGCGAGCATGGCATCAAGGCGAGTGTGCTGGAAGCCAACCGCGTCGCCTGGGGCTGCAGCACCCGCAATGGCGGGCAGGGGCAGAATGCCTCCGGCCGGCTGACGCGCGGCCAGTGGATCGCGCGGTGGGGGGAGGAGACGGCGCTGCAGCTGCATGCGGAAATCCGCGAGGGCTTCGAGCGCTTCACCGCGCTGACCCAGGAGATCGATTGCGACGCGCAAGCAGGCGGGCATCTCTATATCGCGCATCGCCAGCGCACGCTGGAGCGGCTGCGCGCGGAGTGCGAGCTCAGCAACCGCGTCTTCGGCTACAAGACCAAAATCCTTGACCGCGCCACGCTCGACTCCGAATGGGTGCGAGAGGCCGAGGCGGTGGGGGCGCTGCATGAGCCGCTGGGCACCGGGGTTAATCCCGCCAAGCTCGCCTTCGGCTATCTGCGCGCCGCCCGCGCCGCCGGGGCGAAGGTGCATCCGGCCAGCCCGGTTTTGAATATCGAGCGTCAGGGAAACGTGTTTCGGGTGCGCACGCCCGGCGGCACGGTGCGCGCCCGCGCCGTCGTCATCGCCACTGGCGGCTATACCGGCCAGGGTCTGCACAAGACCCTGCGCAGCAAGATCATGCCGATCCTCTCCAACTCGATGGTCACCCGGCCGCTGACACCCGACGAGCTCGAGGCCACCGGCTTTCGCACCCGCCAGGTGATTACAGATACAAGGGTGCTGCGCTATTATTACCGGTTGCTGCCCGAGAACCGGCTGCAGATCGGCAGCCGCAGCGCCATCACCGGGCGCGATGCCGCCAACCCGAAACATCTGCAGGTGCTCACCGAGGGGCTGGCGCGCAAATTCCCGGCGCTGGCCGGCATCCAGATCGATTATTCCTGGTGGGGCTGGGTGGATGTCAGCCACGACATGATGCCGCGCATCGTGCAGCCCCATCCGGGCGAGCCGCTTTTCTACGGGCTCGGCTATGGTGGCAACGGGGTCAGCTATTCCGCCCAGGCCGGCTGGCGGCTGGCGGAGCTGGCGGCGGGCAAGCCGCGCGCGCATCCGCTGCCGATCTATACCGGGGCGCTGAAGGGCCATATGTTCGCCCCCTTCCGCCGGCTCGGCCAACGCATGCTCTATGAGCTGTATCAGCGCCGCGACGAGAAGCCCGACGCGCCGTGACCAGAGAGGATGGAATGATGCACGCCACCACCACGATCTTCCGCGCCAGACGGATTCTCACCATGAATCCCGGCCAGCCGGTTGCCACCCATGTCGCGGTGCGGGATGGCAGGATCCTCGCCGTCGGCGGTGAGGCGGAGATGCAGGGCTTCGGCGAGTCCCGTCGCGATGAACGCTTCGCCGAGGCGGTGCTGATGCCGGGGTTCGTCGAAGGCCATTGCCATCTGTTCGAAGGCGCGGTCTGGAGCGACCCCTATGTCGGCTATTTCGACCGGCGCGGCCCGGATGGCGAGATTTCGCCGGGGCTGAAGACCATCGAGGCGGTGGTGGCGGCCCTGCGCGCCCATCCGCTGCCGGCGGGGGCGAAAAGCCTCTCCGCCTGGGGGTTCGATCCGATCTACATGGAAGGCCGGCGGATGAATGTCGGGGACCTGGATCAGGTCTCCGCGACGCTGCCGGTGATCATCACCCATGCCTCCGGCCATATCATGAATGTCAATTCGGTCGCGCTGCGCATCATCGGCGTGGATCGCGAGACGGATCTGGACGGGCTGGTGCGCGACGCGGCGGGTGAGCCGACCGGCGAGCTGCTCGGCTTCGAGCTGATGGGGCTGATCCGCGACCGCATCGCCGCCGGCGGCCTTTCGCGCAAGCTGGATGTGGCGGGGCTGAAGCGCTTCGGCCAGCTGGCGCGGCGCGTGGGGGTGACCACGGCGACCGATCTGGTCAGCGATCTCGCTGATGACACCTTGGAGGTTTACAAGACCGTCACCGCCGACGAGGATTTTCCGCTGCGCATCGCCCCGGCGATGGCGGCGCGGTTTTACAGCATCGAAGAGGGCATCGCCCGGCTGGAGCGGCTGCGCGCGCAGAGCACCGAGCGGCTGTTCATCGGCGCGGTGAAATTGCATGTCGATGGCTCGATCCAGGGCTTCACCGCGCGGCTGCGCTGGCCGGGCTATCATAACGGCGCGCCGAACGGGCTCTGGTATATCGCGCCGAGCGAGCTGGGCGGCATCATCGAGGCCTATCACCGCGCCGGCGCGCTGCTGCACATGCACACCAATGGCGACGAGGCGAGCGAGCTGACGGTGGAGATGCTGGAGCGCGCCATCATCGCGCATCCAAGGCCCGACCATCGCCACACGCTGCAGCATTGCCAGATGCCGGACCAGGCGCTGTACCGGCGCATCGCCAAGCTGGGGCTCTGCTGCAACATGTTCGCCAACCATATCTATTACTGGGCGAGGCGCATATCGCCGAGACGATGGGGCTGGCGCGGGCGCAGCGCATGGATGCCTGCGGCACGGTGCTGCGCAACAACATCCCGCTGGCCATTCATTCCGACGCGCCGATCACCCCGCTGGACCCGCTTTTCACCGCCTGGTGCGCGGTGATGCGCGAAACCTCCTCCGGCCGGGTGCTGGGGGCGGATGAGCGGATCAGCGTCGAGCAGGCGCTCTATGCGATCACCATCGGTGCCGCCTACACGCTGAAGCTCGACCATCTGGTCGGCAGCGTCGAGGTCGGCAAGCTGGCGGATTTCGCGGTGCTGGGGAGCGACCCGCTGGCAGCGCCGCCTGCGGCGCTGAAGGATACCAAGGTGCTGGGCACGATGCGCGGGGGCGTGTTCTTCCCGGCATGAGCATTCCGGTGACGATCCTGGGCGGGTTTCTGGGGGCGGGGAAGACTACCGCCCTCAACCATATGCTCCGCCACGCCACCCAGCGCGTCGCCGTGCTGGTGAATGATTTCGGCGCGCTGAACATCGATGCGGCGCTGCTGCAAGGGGCGGATAATCTGGTGCCGCTGGCCAATGGCTGCGTCTGCTGCTCGATCGGCCCGGATTTCAGCGCCAGCTTGTCCGAAATTCTGGCTTTGGCGCCGGAGCGCATCGTCGTCGAGGCGAGCGGCGTGTCGGACCCGTGGCGCATCGCCCAGCTGGTGAAGCTGAACCGGCAGGTGCGGCTGGAGGCGGTGATCGTGCTGGCGGATGCGTTGAATGTGACGGCGCAGCACAAGGATCGCTGGCTCAGCGACACGCTGGCCCGGCAGATCGCCCGCGCCGATCTGGTGGCGCTGAATAAATGCGACCTCGCCGATGCGCGAACCCTGGCGGCGGCGCAGGCCACGCTGCAGGCGATCCGCCCTGGTGTCAGCGTTCTGGAGATCGCCCATGGCGCGTTGCCGCAGGCGCTGCTGGTGCCAGGGCGCAAGGAGAACGCCAGCGCCCTGATCGCCGATGCGCCCGAGCATGGCGTCAGTAGCTGGAGCTGGCAGAGCCCGGGCCGGTTTGACGAAATGCGGCTGTGCGCCTGCCTCAAGGCGCTGCCGGCCAGCATCTGGCGTGGCAAGGGGTGCTGCGTCTGACCGATGGGCGGGTGATGCTGCTGCAGCTGGTTGGCCGGCGCTGGAGCCTGGAGGCCTTCGCCGGCGAGGAATCGGCCCTGGTGCTGCTGGGCACGCCGGAGATGCCGGCAGCTGCGGCGCTCACCGCAGCCTTCACCGCGGCGCTGGCACCATGACAATGCTGCAGCTTGGCCTGATCGGGGTGGCGGTGTTCGCCGGCGCGGTCATCCAGCGTCTCACCGGGCTTGGCTTCGCCATGGTGGCGGCGCCGCTGCTGACGCTGGTGCTGGGGCCGTTTGAGGGCGTGCTGCTGGCGAATATCCTCACCTTCCTGCTCACCTTCGGGATGTTCCTCGTCACCTGGCGCCGGGCGGAGCCAAGGCGGTTGGCGCTGCTGGTCCCCGCGGCCATCCTTGCCGCCCTGGCCGGTGCGCCGCTGGGGCGGCTGATCCCTTCCGCCTGGATGCTGACCATCAGCGGCGCGCTGGTGCTGGGGGCGCTGATTCTGGTGATGACGATGCGCCATGTGAGGCTGTTCCACGGCCGCACCGGGGCGCTGGCGGCCGGGGCGATCAGCGGCTTCATGAACGCCACCTCCGGCGTCGGCGGTGCGGCGATCACGCTCTATGCGATGAATATCTCCTGGGAGCAGGCGAGCTTTTACGCCTCGATGCAGGTTTATCTGGCGGTGCTCAACCTGGCGTCCTTCCTGCCCAAGGGGCTGCCGCATCTCGGCCAGGCGGTGGGGCTGGTGGTGGTGGCAGCGCTGGCGCTGGGCTTTGCCGGCGGGCATTGGCTGGGGCGTCTGGTGTCGCTGGACGGGGCGCGCAGGGGGGCGATCTTTCTGGCCCTGGCCGGCGCCGCCGCGACCCTGGCCAAGGGTGTGTATCAGATGGCCGGCTGAGCCGGATCAGGCTGCTCCTGCCCTCGGCCCTTGCCTTGATCCTGGGCGTGGACGTGGACGCGGCAGCGCTGGGCGGCGGCGCGGATGGTTGGCGCCATTGCCTCGAAGCTGGGGCCGAGCGGGTTGGAGCGGCGCCAGACCATACCGATCTGCCGCTGCGGCGCCGGGGCGGGGAAATGCTGCACGGCGACCGGCGCCGAGCGTGTTTCCACCGGTACCGCGATCTCCGGAATCAGTGTCACCCCGAGACCAGCCGCCACCATCTGCACCAGCGTGGAGAGCGAGCTGCCATCCAGCGTCTCCTGGCCGGGCCGTGGCGCGCGGGTGCAGAAGGCCAGAGCCTGGTCGCGCAGGCAATGCCCCTCTTCCAGCAGCAGCAGGCGCATCTTGGCCAGCCCCTCCTGGTCCGGCACCGGCGCCGCACGCTGCTCCTCAGGGCGGACCAGCACGAAATCCTCGCTGAATAAGGGCAGCTCGACCAGCGCCGGGGCGGAGACTGGCAGCGCAACAATGGCGACATCCAGCCGCCCGGCCTCCAGCTCCTCCAGGATCCGGGTGGTCACCGTCTCGCGCAGCTGAATGTCGAGCTCCGGGTGGCTCTGGCGCAGATCGCCGATCAGCGCCGGCAGCAGATACGGGGCGAGGGTGGGGATCAGCCCCAGCCGCAAGGTGCCGCGCAACGTGCCCTTGGCGGCGCGGGCCAGGGCCGCCAGCTCATCCACCGCCTCCAGGATCGCCCGCGCCCGCTGCACGAATTGCTCGCCATAGGCGGTGAGCCGGAGTTGGCGCAGCCCGCGCTCGAACAAGGCGATGCCCAGCCCCTCCTCCAGCTCCTTCACCTGCATCGACAAAGCCGGCTGCGAGATGGCGCAGGCCTCGGCGGCGCGGCGGTAATGGCCGTGGCGGGCCAGCGCATCGACATAGCGTATCTGCCGCAGAGTGATATTGTTCATCAGATTATCTTATCAGTTTAATCAGAAAATAAAAGTTTATCTGATTGATTTAGGCTGGTAAGACTTTCCTTGCCAAATACGGTGCATGTGGCTGCTCCACCAGCATAACCAAAGCTGGCCAGCGGTTTTGATGAGGCTTTCCGCGCGAGCGGGCAAATTCGATTGACATAGGAGGATACCCATGGACGGCAATCAACCGGCAGGGGCGGGCAAGTGCCCCGTCATGCATGGCGGCAACACCGCGACCAGTTCCAATTCCGTGACCGGCTGGTGGCCGGGGCGCTCAATCTGGACATTCTCAGCCAGCACGACACCAAGACCGACCCGCTGGGGCGCGGTTTTAATTACCGCGAAGAGCTGAAAAAGCTCGATGTCGAGGCGCTGAAGCGCGACATGCATGCGCTGCTGACCGACAGCCAGAGCTGGTGGCCGGCCGATTGGGGCCATTATGGCGGGCTGATGATCCGTCTCGCCTGGCATTCCGCCGGCTCCTACCGCATCGCCGATGGGCGCGGCGGTGGCGGGCATGGCAATATGCGCTTCGCGCCGCTGAATTCCTGGCCCGACAATGTCAGCCTCGACAAGGCGCGCCGGCTGCTTTGGCCGCTGAAGAAGAAATACGGCAACAAGGTTTCCTGGGCCGACCTGATCATTCTGGCCGGCACCATCGCTTATGAATCGATGGGCTTGAAGACCTTCGGCTTCTCTTTCGGCCGCGAGGATATCTGGCATCCGCAGATGGATGTTTACTGGGGCCCGGAGACCGAATGGCTGGCCCCGAGCGATGCGCGCTATGCCGATGTCGGCACGCCGAAAACCATGGAAAACCCGCTGGCTGCGGTGCAGATGGGCCTCATCTATGTGAACCCCGAAGGTGTGAACGGCCAGCCGGACCCGGCCCGCACCGCCTTGCATATCCGCGAGACCTTCGCGCGCATGGCGATGAATGACGAGGAAACGGCGGCGCTGACCGCCGGTGGCCATACTGTCGGCAAATGCCATGGCAATGGCGATGCGGCGCGGCTGGGCCCGGCACCGGAAGCTGCCGACATCACCGCCCAAGGCATGGGCTGGAGCAATCCGGACCAGCACGGCAAGGCCAGCCAGGCGATGAGCAGCGGCATCGAGGGCGCCTGGACCAGCGACCCGACGAAGTTCGACATGGGCTATTTCGAGATGCTGTTCGGCCATGAATGGGAACTGCGCCGCAGCCCGGCGGGTGCCCAGCAATGGGAGCCGGTGAACATCAAGGAAGAGAACAAGCCGCGCGACGCCTCGGACCCGAATATCCGCCGTAACCCGATCATGACCGATGCCGACATGGCGATGAAGGTGGACCCGATCTATCGCGGCATCTGCGAAAAGTTCATGAAGGACCCGGCCTATTTCCAGGACACCTTCGCCCGCGCCTGGTTCAAGCTCACCCATCGCGACATGGGACCGAAGGCCCGTTATTTCGGCCCGGACGTGCCGGCCGAGGAGCTGATCTGGCAGGACCCGGTGCCGGCCGGCCGCAAGGATTACGATGTCGCCGGGCTGAAGGCGACGATCGCGGCCAGCGGCCTGTCCACCAGCGATCTGGTGGTGGTCGCCTGGGATAGTGCCCGCACTTTCCGTGGTTCGGATCTGCGCGGCGGCGCCAACGGGGCGCGCATCCGCCTCGCCCCGCAGAAGGATTGGGAGGGCAATGAACCGGCCCGCCTGGCCAGGACGCTGGGCGTGCTGGCGCCGATCGCCCAGGCGGCGAATGTCAGCCTCGCCGATGTCATCGTGCTGGCCGGCAATGTCGGTGTGGAGCGCGCGGCGAAGGCGGCCGGCGTTGCCATCGAGCTGCCCTTCACCCCGGGCCGCGGCGATGCCACCGAGGCGCAGACCGATGCCGACAGCTTCGCGTCGCTGGAGCCGGTGCATGACGGCTTCCGCAACTGGCTGAAGCGCGACTATGCGGCCAAGCCGGAAGAGCTGCTGCTCGACCGCGCTCAGCTGATGAACCTGACCGCGCCGGAGATGACTACCTTGCTGGGCGGCCTGCGCGTCATCGGCGCCAATCATGGCGGCGCCAAGCATGGCGTGTTCACCGCCCGCGAAGGCGCGTTGACGACCGACTTCTTCGTCAACCTGACCGACATGGGCAATATCTGGGTCCCCGCCGGGCCGGGGTTTACGAGCTGCGTGACCGCGTCAGCAACGCGGTGAAGTTCACCGCCACCCGGGTCGATCTGGTCTTCGGCTCCAACGCCATCCTGCGCGCTTATGCCGAGCTCTACGCCCAGGACGACAACGCCGAAGCCTTCGTGCGCGACTTCGCCGCCGCCTGGACCAAGGTGATGAACGCCGACCGCTTCGACGTCGCCTAGAGCAATATGTGTTTAGGTTGGCGCGGTAGCGTCAAGATAAACACATGAAATTGCTCGCTAAAACAAAATCTAGAACATCAAGCTAAAAGCTTGATGTTCTAGAGCAACATAACCCTGACTGGACTCAGTCAGGGTTATAAAGTTTCTCGCCAAAACACAGAGCTAGAGCGCGCTGACCGTTTACGGTCAGCCTGAACACGCTCTAGTCGGTGAGCGGCTTCATGGGCTTGTGTCAACGCGCGCGCGTTGTTGCAGGCCCATGTCGCCCTTCTTCACGTCGGGTCTGGGCCGGCATGTTGCCGGGCATGACCGACCGTTCAAGGCGCGCTGGAGGCCGGCGCTGAGTCTGCGAAGGGGCCTTGCATGAAAACCACGACAAAATCCGACTGCCGCGCCGCCCTGCGTCGCGCCCGCTTGCCAGATGATGACACGCTGACGCGGCTTTTGATGACGCTGCGCAATAGGGAGGAGACGCATATCACCGCCGCCACGTTGGCGCGCGAGGGCGATGCCACACCGAAGCGGGAGCTGGAACACCATCTGCAGCGTCTCGCCCGCCATAGACTGATCGGCCGCGTGCCCTGCGCGGCGACGGAGCCGGTATATGATACGATCCCCCACCCGCATTCGCATCTGATCTATGAATGCACACCCCGCCAGATCGTGGACCTGCATGTTTCGCGCGAGACGCTGCTGACGCTGCTGCAGGATCTGCTGACCACCCATGGCGCGGCGGTGGACGTGACCATCCGCATCCATGCCGAGGCCAATGACGGCTTGCCGCTCCCTGCCGGCATTTCCACGCTTCCTGATTGAAAACCAATGCGCTAGGCTCCAACTCTCGCGCTGCGCCAGGACCGTCGGTGGCAGCTGGTGGGCGTGAAGGGTGAGTAGGAGCAGGAGCCGGCCTTGTCGCATGCGTTCAAGACCCCAGACGCACAGCCTTTGCCCGAGGGCGAAGGTGATCGACAGGCAATGACGCCGCCCTCGCCGGATGTCTGGGAAATCGCCATTGAGGGCAGCGGCACCGGTGTGTGGGACCGTAATATCGTCACCGGTGACATCTGGTACTCCGCCAGCTGGCACGCCATCCTCGGCTATACGCCCGGGGAACTGAGCAACCAGATCGAAACCGCCTATTTGCGGGTGCATCCTGAGGATCTGGCCTATGTCCAGGCGACGATGCAGGCGCATTTCGAGGCGCGCACCGCTTTCTATGAGGTCGAGCATCGGCTGCGCTGCAAGGATGGCAGCTTCAAATGGGTGCTGAGCCGGGGCCGGGTGATCAGCCGGGACGCGGCCGGGCGCGCCCTGCGCATGGTGGGCACCACGACGGACATCACCGCCCGCAAGCAGGTGGAGATGGAGCTGCAAGTGCTGGCGGATCTGGATGATCTGACCCAGTTGCCCAACCGCCGGCATTTCCGCAGCCGCATGAGCGCCCTGCTGGCCGAGCTGCGCCAGGGCCGGCTGGCGCAGGCCAGTGTGATGATGATCGATATCGACCGCTTCAAGGCGATCAATGATAGCGCCGGCCATGCCGCAGGGGATGCGGTGATCCGGCATTTCGCCGATCTGTTGCGCAAGAACCTGCGTGCCGACGATGTCATCGGCCGCCTCGGCGGCGATGAATTCGCGGTGTTGCTGCCTGAGATGGACGAGCCCGCGGCGGTGATGCTGGCGGCGCGGCTGAAGCAAGCGGTGAGCACCAGCCCAGCAAGCCTGGCGCAGATCGTGCTGCCCTATCAGGTGAGCATCGGCATCGCCGGAATCGACCCCGGGGCGCGCAGCTGCGATGCTGCTTTGGCGCCCGCCGATACCGCCCTCTACCAGGCCAAGGCGCGGCGCCGCTGAGCGCCGGGCGGTGGCGCAGTTGCGCCGGATGCGAGCCCCCGGTATCAAACTCGACCGGGCCACCGCCCCCAACGATAAGAGGAGAGCCTGACATGGCAAACCGGCCGCATATTTCCGAGCGCGAAGCCCTGGATTTCCACGAGATCGGCCGCCCCGGCAAGATCGAGATCATCGCCTCCAAGCCGATGGCGACCCAGCGCGACCTGGCGCTGGCCTATTCGCCGGGTGTGGCCGTGCCGGTGAAGGCCATCGCCGCCGAGCCCGACAAGGCTTATGACTACACCGCCAAGGGCAATCTGGTGGCGGTGATTTCCAACGGCACCGCCATTCTCGGCCTCGGCAATCTCGGCGCGCTCGCCTCCAAGCCGGTGATGGAAGGCAAGGCGGTGCTGTTCAAGCGCTTCGCCGATATCGACTCCATCGACATTGAGCTGGCCTCCGAGGATGTGGACCGGATCATCGACGCCGTGGCGCTGATGGAGCCGAGCTTCGGCGGCATCAATCTGGAAGACATCAAAGCGCCGGAATGCTTCGTCATCGAGCAGACGTTGCGCGAGAAGATGAACATCCCGGTGTTTCATGACGACCAGCATGGCACCGCGATCATCTCCGCCGCCGGGCTGATCAATGCCTGCCACCTGACCGGGCGCGATATTAAGGACATCAAGATCGTCGTGAATGGCGCCGGCGCGGCGTCCATCTCCTGCACCGAGCTGGCCAAGGCGCTGGGGGTGAAGCCGAATAATGTCATTCTCTGCGATTCCAAGGGCGTGATCTATAAAGGCCGCACCGAGGGGATGAATCAGTGGAAATCCGCCCATGCGGCGGAGACGGATGCACGCACTTTGGCCGAGGCGATCGAAGGGGCGGACGTGTTTTACGGCCTCTCCGTCGCCGGCGCGCTGACCAAGGAGATGGTGAAGAAGATGGCGAAGCAGCCGATCATCTTCGCCATGGCCAACCCGGACCCGGAGATCACACCGGAGGATGCGCTGGAAGCGGCACCGGATGCGATTATCGCCACCGGCCGTTCGGATTATGCCAACCAGGTGAATAACGTGCTTGGTTTCCCCTTCATTTTCCGTGGCGCGCTGGATGTGCGGGCGACCACGATCAATGAAGAGATGAAGATGGCCGCCGCCCGTGCGCTGGCGGACCTGGCGCGCCAGCAGGTGCATGAGGATGTCGCCGCCGCTTATGGCGTCACGCATCATTTCGGCCCGGACTACATCATCCCCACCCCTTCGACCCGCGTTTGATCGAGACCTTGCCGCCCGCCGTGGCGCAGGCGGCGATGGATAGCGGTGTCGCCCGCAAGCCGATCACCGACATGCAGGCCTATCGCGAAAGCCTGCGCGCCCGGCTCAACCCGACCGATGCGGTGCTGGCTTCGGCCTATGAGAAGGCGCGGGCCAAGCCCAAGCGCGTGGTCTTCGCCGAGGCGGAAGAGGATGTGGTGCTGCGCGCCGCCATCGCCTTCAAGGAGGGCGGTTATGGCACCCCGGTGCTGGTGGGGGTGGATGAGACGCGTGAGATGCTGCGCCAGCTCGGGGTTGCCGATCCGAACGGCTTCGAGCTGCATAATAGCCGCCACTCCAAGCTGGTGCCGCAGATGGTGGACCATCTCTACGCCAAGCTGCAGCGCAAGGGTTTCCTGCGCCGCGACGTGGAGCGGCTGGTGAACCGTGACCGCAATATTTTTGGCGCGCTTTTGGTGGCGCTGGGCGAGGCGGATATGATGGTGACCGGCCTGACGAGGCCCTTCCGCCAGTCGATGATCGATGTGATGAAGGTGATCGGACCGAAGCCCGGCCATACGCCGTTCGGCATCCATCTGATGGTGGGGCGCAACCATACGGTGTTCCTGGCCGACACCACGGTGAATGAGCGCCCGACGGCGAGCCAGCTGGCTGACATTGCCACCCAGACCGCCGAGGTGGCGCGCCGCATGGGGCATGAGCCACGCGTGGCCTTCATGTCCTACTCGAATTTCGGCAATCCGCAGGGCAAATGGATCGAGCATATCCGCGAGGCGGTGCTGGAGCTGGATCAGCGCCAGGTGGCGTTCGAATATGAGGGCGAGATGACGCCGGAAGTGGCGTTGAACGCGGCCGCGATGAAGAAATACCCGTTCAGCCGCCTCTCCGGCCCGGCCAATGTGCTGGTGATGCCGGGGCTGCAATCGGCGAACATCTCGGCCAAGCTCCTGCGTGAGCTGGGCGGGGAGCGGATCATCGGGCCGTTGTTGATCAATATGGAACAGCCGGTGCAGATTGCCTCGATGAGTGCGAATGCCAGCGAGCTGATGACGTTGGCCGTGCTCGCGGCCGCGGGGATTACGGGGTAAAAGTTTTTTGGGGACTTTTTGAAAAAAGTCCCCAAACCCCCAAAAACTTTTGCGACTTCAGGCCAGAGACTTAAGGGCTTTGGCGCGCAGAATGTGTTTTTGGATTTTGCCGGTTGAGGTTTTCGGCAATTCATCGAAGCGATAAAGCTTCGGGATTTTGAACCCCGCCAGATGCGCGCGGCAGAATGAAGTCAGCTCCGCCTCGTTCACCTGCGCCCCCTCCTTCAGCGCGATCACCGCCAGCGGCACCTCGCCCCATTTTTCGTCCGGCACCGCCACCACCGCCGCCTCGCGCACCGCTGGGTGGCGATACAGCACCTCCTCCACCTCCAGCGAGGAAATATTCTCGCCACCGGAAATGATGATGTCCTTGGCGCGGTCCTTGATCTCGACATAGCCATCAGGATGCAGCACGCCGAGATCTCCGGTGAGGAACCAGCCATTGCGGAACGCCTCGCGCGTGGCCTTCGGGTTTTTCAGATAGCCCTTCATCACCACATTGCCCTTGAAGGCCAGCTCGCCGATGGTTCTTCCATCCGCCGGCACCGTGGCGCCTTGCGGGTCCAGCACGCTCAAATCCTCCTGGGTGATGCCGGGCACGCCCTGGCGGGCGGTGAGCCGGGCGCGGGCGGTAAGGTCCAGTTCCTGCCAGTCCGGCTGCGGCTCGCACAAAGCCGAGGGGCCGTAGACTTCCGTCAGCCCGTAAACATGCCGCACCGAAAACCCCAGCCGCTCGGTGCCTTCGATGATCGCGCTCGGCGGCGCCGCCCCGGCGATGGCGACGATCACCTGCCGCGCCAGCACCCGCTTCACCCCCTCCGGCGCGTTGATCAGCATCCCCAGCACGATCGGCGCGCCGCACATATGGGTGACGTAATGACGCTCGATTTTCTCGAAAATCGCCGCTGGATCGATTTTGCGCAGGCAGACATGCGTGCCCCCAACGCGGTGACCGCCCAGGTGTAGGTCCAGCCCGAGCAATGGAACATCGGCAACGTCCAGAGATAGGCGGACTCCTGCGTCAGATTGACCATGAAGGCGACGCTGAGCGCCCCCAGATAGGCGCCGCGATGGTGATAGACCACGCCCTTCGGATTGCCGGTGGTCCCGGAGGTATAATTCACCGCAATCGCCTCCCACTCATCCGCTGGCAGACGCCAGGGGGCCGGGGATGCGGGGCGATCCAGTCCTCATATTCCGGCGCCCCGAGGGTGAGGCCGGGCGGGGCGGCTTCGTCCGCGATTTCCACCAGGATCGGCGGGTTGGCCAGCAGGGCCAGCGCGGCCTGCGCTTTCGGCGCCCATTCCCGGTCCACCAGCAGCAATTTCGCCTCGGCATGCTCCAGGATGAAGGCGATGGCTGGCGCGTCCAGCAGCGTGTTGATCATCGAGAGCACGCAGCCCGCCAGCGGCACGGCATAATGCGCCTCCAGCGCCACCGGCCCGTTCGGTGAGAGCACCGCCACCGCCTCGCCCGGCTTGACGCCCGCCGCCATAATGGCGCTGGCGAAGCGTCGCGCGCGGTCGGCGAACTGGGTGTAGCTATAGGCCCGGTCGTGATGGGTGACGGCGATCTTGTCCGGGAAAATCCGCACCGCCCGGCGCAGGAAGCTGAGCGGCGAGAGCGGCACGAAATTCGCCGGATCGCGGTCGAGGTCGGTTTCAAAAATGCGGCTCATGCCGGCACCTCCCTGGTCTTGGTGCATGTTTGCGGGCCGGCTTATCGCCGGTCCCGGAATGAAGCATGCGCTGAGCGGGCGCGCAGCTCAATAGCCGGTCTGGCGGTCCACCTCGCCGATCATCGCCTGCCCGGCAAAGTGGCGCTTGAGGTTCTCGATCACCGCCACAGCGCCGCTTTGCGCCTGGGTGTCGCTGGCGATATGCGGGGTGATCCAGATCTGCGGATGCGCCCAGAGCGGGGAGCTGTGCGGCAGCGGCTCCTGCGGCAGCACGTCCAGAATGGCGTGGCTGAGCTGCCCGGCCTCCAGCGCCGCCAGCAGATCGGCCTCCACCAGATGCCCGCCACGCCCGACATGGATCAGGCTGGCGCCGCGCGGCAGGGCCGCGAACAGAGACTGGTTGAGGATGCCGGTGGTGGCCGGGGTGAGCGGTAGCAGGCAGATCAAGATATCCGTCTGCGCCAGGAAGGCGGGCAGCTCATCCGGGCCGGTGTAGGATGTCACGCCGGCCAGGTGTTTCGTCGTACGGCTCCAGACGGAGAGCGGAAAACCGAACGGGCGCAGCGCCTCCAGGCAGGCCTGACCGAGCACACCCGCCCCCATGATGCCGACGCGCCGGGCGCCTGGCAGGGGCACATCCAACGGCGCCCAGCGCCGCTGCGCCTGCGCGTTGAGATAGGCCGGCATCTGTCTGTGCTGCATCAGCACTGAGCCGACGACATACTCGACCATGCCGCCGGTCAGCGCCGGTTCGATCATTCGCACCAGTTTCACATGCGCGGGCAGGTCCAGCTTGAGCGCCTGATCGGCGCCGGCGCTGGTGGTGAAGACCAGCTCGAGATTAGGGAATTGCTGAAGATTTTCGATCGGCTTGTAGAAGAGCAGATAGCGGATCTCTTCCGGCGCGCCGCATTCCGGCCAGGCGCGAAATTCGAGCGCCGGCAGCGCTGCGGCGAAGGCCGCTTCCCAGATCGCGCGCTGCTCGCTCTCATGCTTGAACAGAAAACTCATCGAACCGCCGTAAAAATTCAGAGGTGCGGGAATGTAGGCGACGGTGCGGCGACTGTACATCAGGTGGCGCCTCGTCGAAATTTGGTCAGAAACGGCGTGATCTTTCATTTTTCTGTGGATCCTTTCAGCGGTCGCTCGGCGGGTTGATTAAATGCGAAGACCTAGCCTAGCATTGTCGAGCTTTGAACGAGGTTTGCGCCGACCATGCCGGATCTATTGGGCCTGACCGCCCGTGAATTGCTTGCCGCCATCGCTGAAAAACGGGTATCCGCCGTTGAGGTGATGAAGGCCACCTACCAGCGCCTGGCGCTGGTCAATCCCCGCCTCAATGCTGTCGTCAGCCTGTTGCCGGAAGCGGAGGCGCTGGCGCTGGCACGCGCGGCGGATGAAAAACTGGCCGCGGGCGAAAAGCCGGGCGCGCTGCACGGCCTGCCTTTCGCGGTGAAGGATCTGGAAGAGACTGTCGGCATTCGCACCACCTATGGTTCGCCGCTCTATGCGGAAAACATTCCCGAAGCTGACAGCCCGATGGTGGCAAGGCTGCGCCAGGCCGGGGCTTTGATTATCGGCAAGACCAACGTGCCGGAATTCGGCTTCGGCTCGCAAACCTACAACCCTTTATTCGGCGCCACCCGCAATGCCTACAAGCCCGAGATGACGGCCGGCGGCTCCAGCGGCGGGGCGGCGGTGGCGCTGGCGGCACGGATGCTGGCCCTGGCCGATGGCAGCGACCATGGCGGCTCACTGCGCAACCCGGCCGCCTTCAACAATGTGTTTGGCCTGCGCCCCAGCCCGGGGCTGATCCCCGATCCCAGCCCGGATGCCTTCAGCCTGTCTCTGGCGACATTGGGGCCGATGGCGCGCAATGTGCCGGATCTGGCTCTGCTGCTCTCCGTGCAGGCCGGGGCAGACCCCGCAATCCCGGTGACCTGGCCGGAAAAGCCATGTACGTATCATGAGCTTTTGCAAGCCGACCTGACCGGCGCGCGCATCGGCTGGCTTGGTGATCTCGGCGGCGCGCTGCCGATGGAGCCCGGCATTCTGGCGCTGTGCGAGGCCGGCTTGCAGGCGTTGCAGCCGCGCGGGCTGGTGGCGGAAGCGGCGTCCCTTGGCTTCGATGCGGAGCGCATCTGGGAGAGCTGGGCGGGGTTGCGGGCCTGGAGCATCGCGCATCGCTTCAACGATGTGATCCGCGATCCTTATCGGCGCGATCTGCTGAAATCCGAAGCGCAATGGGAGGTCGAGCAGGGCTTGCGCCTCTCCGGGCTGGATGTGGCGCGGTATATCGAGACGCGCACACTCTGGATGCAGCAGGCGCTGCACCTTTTCGCGCGCTATGACTATCTGGCGCTGCCGAGCGCGCAGCTTTTCCCTTCCCGGTGGAAACCCATTGGCCGCGCGCCATCAATGGCGTGGCGATGGACAGCTATCATCGCTGGATGCAGGTGGTGACACCCGTAACATTGGCCGGCCTGCCGGCGCTGAACGTGCCCGTCGGCTTCAACGCGCAGGGCCTGCCGATGGGCATGCAGCTGATCGGCCGCCCGCGCGATGAGCTGGGCGTGCTGCGGCTCGGCCAGGCCTATGACGAAGCCACCGGCTGGAGCGCGCACGCCCCCGGCTGAGCCGTGATGTCGCTGAAGCGTGGCTTTTGAGCCGCGCCTTGTTGGGTTAGTCTCGCCGCAAACAAGATCGAGAGTGAGACCATGGTTGCGATTTTTGGCCATCGCGGGGCGCGTGGGCTGCTGCCGGAAAATGCCTTGTCCGGCTTCGGGCTGGCGAATGCGCTGGAGTTGACCGGCGTGGAGTTTGATGTCGGCGTCACCAAGGATGGCGTGGTGGTGGTGCATCATGACCCAAGGCTGAACCAGGATGTGGCGCGGGACAGGCAGGGCGCTTATGTCGGCGCCGATGCGCCTTTGCTGCGGGATCTGAGTTTCGCCGAGCTGCAAGGCTACGATGTCGGCCGGCTGCGGGACGGCTCAGCCTACGCGGCGCGGTTTGCGGGGCAGATTGCGCGGGACGGCACGCGGATTCCGAGCTTCGATGCCGTGCTTGAGGTTTGCGAGCCGCTGGATTTGCTTGTGGAGATCAAGAGCTTTCCGGATCGTCCGGAGGCGATGCTGCCGCCCGCCGAATTGGTGGCGCATACGCTGGCCGGCTTACGCGCGGTGGGGGCGGTTGAGCGCAGCGTGCTTTATTGCTTCGATTGGCGGGTGCTGGAGGAAGCCAAGAAACAAGCGCCGGAGCTGCGTCGCTGCTGCCTGACCGAGCCGGGCAGTGTGGCGACGGCCGATCTTTGGTTTGGCGGCACCAGCCTGGCGGCGCATGGCAATAGCGTGCCGCGCGCGGTGGCGAGCACCGGAGCGGTGGTGTGGGCGCCGTTTCATGAGATGCTGGATGAAGCACAGTTGGCGGAGGCGAAGGCGCTGGGGCTGACGGTGATACCATGGACGGTGAATGAGCCAGCCGATTTCGAGCGGATGCTGGATCTAGGCGTGGATGGGATCATCACCGATGTTCCAGATCTGGCCTTGGAAATTCTCGATGCGCGCGGCGAGGAGCCGGCGCAGCCCGGGTTCGTGACCGCGCTGCGGCGTTGAAGTTCCAAAAGTTTTTGGGGGTGTGGGGACTTTTTTCAAAAAGTCCCCACAAACGTTTGGGTGTTGGCAACGGCGTTGCCAACACCCAAACGTTTTCGCCGCTTTTTTGCAAAAAAGCGGCACCAAAAAACTCTTGTTTTTAAGCGATTTCCAGGCGCTTGCCGGTCTGCGCGTCAAATAGATGCAGATGCGCCGCCGGCAGGCTGATGGTCAACGCCGTCGCTTGCGGGGCAGGGTAGGGGACGCGGATGCGGAAGGCCTCGCCATCCGGCAGCGTGCCGTGCAGCAGCGCCTCCGAGCCCAGCGGCTCCTCCAGCGCCACGGCAAAGCCCAGCGGCCCGGTGCCGGGCTCGATGACCACGTGCTGCGGGCGGATGCCCAGCATCACCGCCATGCCCTCTGCGCCCCAGGACGCCTCGCCCGGCAGCGCCACCTCCGGCCCGGCCGCCAGCTTCGCGCCATGGCCGCCGGCGCACAGCACCGCCTTGCAGAAATTCATCGACGGATCGCCGATGAAGCCGGCGACGAACTGGTCCGCCGGGCGCGCGAACACTTCCAAAGGCGTGGCGATCTGTGCGGCCACGCCCTGCTCCATCACCGCCAGCCGGTCCGCCAGCGTCATCGCCTCCACCTGGTCGTGGGTGACATAGAGGCTGGTGACGTTGAGGCGCTTCTGCAGCTTGCGGATATCGGCGCGCACCTGCACGCGCAGCTTCGCATCCAGGTTGGAGAGCGGCTCATCGAACAGAAACAGCTTCGGTTCGCGCACGATGGCGCGGCCCATGGCGACGCGCTGGCGCTGACCGCCGGAGAGCTGTCCCGGCTTGCGGCCGAGCAGAGCGGAAAGCGAGAGCGTGTCCGCCGCCTCTTCCACCCGCTTGGCGATCTCCACCTTGGGCATCCCTTTCAGCTTCAGCCCGTAGGCCATGTTCTCGAACACGCTCATATGCGGATAGAGGGCGTAATTCTGGAACACCATCGCCACGTCGCGCTTGGAGGGGTCGACATGGGTGATGTCCTTGCCGTCCAGCAGGATGCGCCCGGCGGTCGGGCTCTCCAGCCCCGCGACCAGGCGCAGCAGCGTGGATTTGCCACAGCCCGAGCCGCCGACGATCACCAGCATCTCGCCATCGTCCAACTTCACATCCAGCCCGTGCAGCACCTTGGTGTTGCCGAAGCTTTTGGCCAGGCCTTGCAGTTCGAGTGTGGCCATTATTTATCCGCCTCCGTCAGCCCGGCCACGAACCAGCGCTGCATTGCCAGCACCACCAGGATGGGCGGCAGCAGGGCAAGGATCGTGGTGGCCATTACAAGATTCCAGGGAATGAGCTGGTCGCCGGTGATCATCTGAACGATGCCGATGACGATGGTATTCAGCCCGCCTTTGGTCGTCACCAGCAGCGGCCAGAGATACTGGTTCCAGCCATAAACAAATTCGATCACGAACAAAGCCGCGATATTGGCGCGCGAGACCGGCAGCAGCACGTCCCAGAAAAACCGCATCGGCCCGGCGCCATCCAGCTTGGCGGCCTCCACCAACTCGTCCGGCACGGCGATGAAGATCTGCCGGAACAGCAAGGTCGCCGTCGCCGAGGCGATCAGCGGCAGGGTCAGGCCGGGGAAGGTGTCGATGAGATGCAGGTCGGACATCACCGCGTAGGTGGGGACGATGCGCACCACGATCGGCAGCATCAGCGTGATGAAGATCAGCCAAAACGCCACCATGCGCAGCGGAAAGCGGAAGAACGCGATGGCGAAGGCGGAGAGGGCCGAGATCACGATCTTGCCGATGGCGATGGCGAGCGCCATGAAAAAACTGACCAGCAGCATGTGCCAGACCGGCGCGTTGGCGTTGCTGAAGCTGAGCGCCTGCACGAACACGCCGAGCTTGCTGAAATCCGGCACCAGTGATATCGCCCCGCGATTGATCGCCGCGGCGGATTGCGTGGCCCCGGCAAAGGCCACCCAGATTGGGAACATGAACAACAATACGCCCAGCAGCAAAACCGCATGGGCGAGAAAATCCGGACGTTTTTTCATGTGGTGCGGCCTCTGGTCAGGCGCATCTGCAAGGCGGTCAGCGCGATGATGCCCGCCATCAGCAACACCGATTGCGCGGCCGAGCCGCCGAGATCGAGATTGATCACGCCATCGCGATAGACCTTCACCACCAGCATGTCGGTGGAGGTGCCGGGGCCGCCGCTGGTGAGGGCGAAGATCACGTCGAACGTGTCGAACGCCGCATAGACGATGTTGGTGACGCTGAGGAACAAAGTGGTTGGCATCAGCATCGGCCAGATCATGGTGCGGAAGCGATGCAGCCCGCGCGCGCCGTCCAGCGTCGCGGCTTCCAGCATCGAGCGCGGCACGGATTGCAGGGCGGCCAGATAGAAGATGAAATTATAGCTCACCTGCTTCCAGGCGGCGATGAGGATGACCAGGGCAAGCGCCTGACTGCCATTGGCGGTATAGTTGAAATTCACCCCGAAGCGGGCGAGCAGATTGGTGATCATGCCGATTTGCGGCTGAAACAGAAAGACGAAGATCACCGAGCTCAGCGCCGGCGCGATCGCGTAGGGCCAGATCAGCGCGGTGCGGTAGAGAAAGCGGCCCTTGATGGCGCGGTTGGCGAAGCTGGCGAAGAGCAGTCCCGCGGCCATGGCCAGGATGGTGACGGCGACACAGAAAAACGCCGTGCGCAGAATCGCGGCGTGATAATCCGGGTCGGTGAGCAGGGCGAGGAAATTCGAGGCCCCGACAAACATCGTGCTGAGCCCGAAGGCGTCCGTCGCCTGCGTGCTCTCCACCAGCGCCTGGCCCGCGGGCCAGAAGAAGAACACGAAGGTGATCAGCAATTGCGGGGCGACAAGCGCGGCTGGCAGAAGCCAGCCGCGAAAGAGAGTCTTCCGCTCCACGCTCAGGCTTTGAGCGTCTGCGCGAAACGGTTGATCACGGCCTGGCCACGGCTTTGCGCGGTTTCCATGGCGGTGGCCGCCGGGGTGCCGTTCTGGATCGCCTTTTCCCATTCCTCTTCGATGATCACGCGGACCTCCGGCATGCCGCCGAGGCGGATGCCGCGCGAGAGCGGGGTGGGCTGGGTGCGGGTGAGCTGTTTCACTGCCACGTCGCTGCCCGGGTTCTTGGCATAGAAGCCCTGGCTTTCGATCATCTGGTTGCCGGCGACGGTGACCGGCACATAGCCGGTTTTTTCGGCCCAGGCGCTGTCATTCTCGGGCTGCGAGATGAATTTGAAGAAGCTGGCCGCCGCCTTGTATTCTGCCGGGGTGCGGCCCGGCGCGGTCATCGCCCAGAAGGCCGCGCCGCCGATGATGGAGTTGATCGGGCTCTTGATGATGTCCTGGTGGTAGGGCAGGGGGGCGGCGGCGAACTTGAACGCGGCGCTCGTCACCAGCTGGCCGTAGATCGAGGAGCTGTCGAAGGTGATCGCGGCCTTGCCAGCGTAGAAGATCGGGCTCGGCTTGCCGTCGCGGCCCTGATAGGAGAACAGCCCTTCCTTTTGCATGGAGAGGAACATGTCCAGCTGCTTGACGAACGGCGCGCTGCCGATCTTCAGCTGCGGCTTCGGCCCGCCGAAGCCGTCATTCAATGTCGCATATTCGACATTATGGATGGCGGCGAACTGCTCGAACTGGCTCCAGGTCGGCCAGGAGGTCATCACCGGGATGTCGGCGGCGTTCTTCGCCTTGATCACGCGCGCGGCCTTGATCACGTCGTCCCAGGTGGCGAGCGGCGCCTCGGGGTCCAGCCCGGCCTTGGCGAAGGCGTCCTTGTTGATCCACATCACGGCGGTGGAGGAGTTGAAGGGGCGGCGCCCATTTTGCCGTTATTGAGGCTGTAATAGCCGCGCACCGCCGGGATATAGGTGGCCGGGTCGATCGCGACACCGGTCATCTCGGAGAGCTTGTACACATCGACCACGGCGCGGCCGGCCGCCATCATGTCGGCGGTGCCGACATCGAACACCTGCGCGATGCTCGGCGCCTTGCCGCCGCGCCAGGCGGCGATGGAGGCGGTGAGCAGGTCAGCATAGGTGCCCTTATAGGTGGCCTGGACCTGATAATCGCTCTGGCTGGCGTTGAATTTGTCGACGCTGGCCTGGAGGGTATCGCCCAGCGCGCCGCCCATGGCGTGCCACAGCGCGATGCTGGTGGGGGCGCTGGCGGCGTTGGCGGCGGAGGCGAGCATGGCGCCGGCAGGCGCGGCGGCGAGGAGTGTACGGCGTTTCATCGATCCAACCCTTCTGGTTAAACGGGGTCTGCTGTTAGTTGAACCGGCGGCCGGGTCAATAACAGTTCTGTGACAAATCGATGACGTAAAAAAGCCAGTCTGGCAACCGGAAAGCCGGGCCCGTCGGCGTGAACCCGGCAGGGGCGCGCGGATGATGCTCGATCTGCCGTCCCGCCTCGGCGCCGAGGCGGGGGATAGGGCGGCTCAGTTTCAACGTCTGGTTCAGCAGCAACGCGTCGGTGCGGCGCCGTCTTCTTGGAAAAGGCGGTATCCGCTGTGCCCCTTTAAGCTTTCAGCTTGGCCGCCTCTGCCGCCAGCTTGGTGATGGCGGCCCAATCCTTCGCCGCCACCAGCTCCTTCTTCACCATCCAGGAGCCGCCGACGCAGAGCACGTTGGGCAGCTTCAGATAGCGCGGGGCGATCTCCGGGGTGATGCCGCCGGTCGGGCAGAATTGCAGCTGCGGCAGCGGCGAGGCGATGGAGGAGAGGAATGGCGCCCCGCCCGCCGCCTCGGCCGGAAAGAATTTCGCAAACCGATAGCCGCGCTCGATCAGCACCATCGCCTCCGAGGCGCTGGCGATGCCGGGCAGCGGCGCCAGATCCGCATCCTCCGCCGCATCCAGAAGTTTGCGCGTCGCCCCTGGCGAGACGGCGAATTGCGCGCCGGCCTTCGCCGCCTGCTTGTAATGCTTGGCGGTGAGCACGGTGCCGACCCCGGCCACCGCCCCCTCAACCTCATTCGCCACAGCGCGGATCGCCTCCAACGCTACAGGCGTGCGCAGCGTGATTTCGATCGCCTTCAGCCCGCCTTGCACCAAAGCGCGGGCCAGCGGCACCGCATCCGCGACATCATCGATGATCACCACCGGGATCACCGGGGCGAGCTTCATGATGGTTTCCAAACCCTCCTGGATCATGCGTGCGACTCCTCGTAGGCGAAAATGCTAGCGCCAAGATCGGCGCGGCTGACCAGATGGCGGAAGGGGGCGAACAGCTCCCGCCCGGTGCCGTGATGGCTGTCATCGAGATCCGCCAGCGCCTCTGCGCGCGCCTCCCATTCAGCCGCATCCACCAGCGCGCTCAACGTGCCGGCCTTGGCATCGACGCGGACGATGTCGCCATCCTTCAGCTTGGCGAGCGGGCCGCCGGCCAGCGCCTCCGGTGTGGCGTGGATGGCGGAGAGCACCTTGCCCGAGGCGCCGGACATTCGGCCATCGGTGACCAGCGCCACCTTGAAGCCCTTATCCTGCAACACCCCAAGCGGCGGCATCAGCTTGTGCAATTCCGGCATGCCATTCGCCTTCGGCCCTGGAAGCGCACCACCACGACAACATCCTTGTTCAGCTCCCCAGCCTTGAACGCCGCCTGCACCGCCTCCTGGCTGTGGAACACCCGGCAGGGGGCCTCCAGCACATGCCGTTCCTCCGCCACCGCGGAGGTTTTCACCACCGCCTGGCCGAGATTGCCGCTGAGCAGCTTCAGCCCGCCGGTCGGCTGGAACGGGTTGGCGGCCGGGCGCAGCACTTTCTCATCCCCGCTGGATGCAGGCGCCTCGCGCCAGTTGAGCTTGCCGTCTTCCAGATAGGGCTCGTTGATGTAGGCGGAGAGCCCCTTGCCCATGATGGTGTCCACATCCTCATGCAGCAGCCCGGCCTCGATCAGCTCGCGGATCAAAAACCCGGTGCCGCCGGCGGCGTGGAAATGATTCACATCGGCCTGGCCATTGGGATAGATGCGGCACAGCAAAGGCGTCACCGCCGCCAGATCCGAAAGATCCTGCCAGGTGATGGTGATCCCCGCCGCCGCCGCCATCGGCAGCAGATGGATGGTATGGTTGGTCGACCCACCGGTGGCGTGCAGCGCGACGATCGCATTCACGAAGCTGCGCTCATCGATCATCCGGCCCACCGGCTGGAAATTCTCGCCCAGTGCCGTTTGGCTCATCACACGCTGCACCGCGAAATCCGTCAGCGCGTCGCGCAAAGGCGTGCCGGGATTCACGAAGGCCGCGCCTGGCACATGCAGCCCCATGATCTCGACCAGCATCTGGTTGGTGTTGGCGGTGCCGTAGAAGGTGCAGGTGCCCGGCGCGTGGTAGGCTTCGCCTTCCGCCTTCAGCAGCGCCGCGCGGTCGATCTTGCCTTCCGCATAAAGCTGGCGGATCTTGGCTTTTTCGGAATTGGGCAGGCCGGAGGGCATCGGTCCGGCGGGGATCAGCACCGAGGGCAGATGCCCGAAGCTCAGCATGCCGATCACCAGCCCGGGCACGATCTTATCGCAAATCCCCAGGAAACAAGCGGCATCGAAGGTGTTGTGGGAGAGCGCCACGCCGGTTGCCAGCGCGATCACGTCCCGCGAGAACAGCGACAGCTCCATGCCGGCCTCGCCCTGCGTCACCCCATCGCACATGGCCGGCACGCCGCCCGCCACCATCGCCACGCCACCAACCTTGCGCGCCGCCTCGCGGATCTGCTCCGGGTAGGTTTCGTAGGGGCGATGCGCCGAGAGCATGTCGTTATAAGCGGTGACGATGGCGAGGCTGCCGCCATCGCCGTCGCGCAGCACGGCCTTGTCGCCCGCGCCGCAGCCGGCGAAGCCGTGCGCCTGGTTGGCGCAACCCAAGGCATGGCGCTTGGGCTTGTGGCTGGCGGCCTGCGCCACGCGCTGTAGGTAGCGCGAGCGCGACCCACGGCTGCGCTCGATGATCCGGGCCGTGACCTCGGCAATGACAGGGTGAAGCATGTTACGCACTCCTCTGTTCAGGCGGCCAGATGCAGCCTTGCCACCACCTCATTCACCAACTCCGGCGCGGGCGCGCCGGTATCGATGGTGATGGCGTTTTCTTCGGCTGTCGGCTCTTCCAGCGTGGCGAACTGGCTGTCCAGCAGGCTCACGGGCATGTAATGCCCCTGGCGCGCCGCCAGCCGGCTTTCAATCAGCGTGAAGCTGCCGCGCAGATAGACGAAGCGCACATCATCATGCCCTGCCGCGATGATCTCGCGATAGCGCCGGCGCAGGGCCGAGCAGGCGATGATGCCGCTCTGCCCCGCCTGGCGCCAGCCCTCGATGGTGGCGGCGATGTCGCGCAGCCAGGGCTCGCGGTCATCATCGCTCAGCGGGATGCCCTGACGCATCTTCTCGACATTGGCCGGCGGATGCAGCGCATCGCCTTCCGTGAAATCCCAGCCCAGCCTGCCGGACAGCATGGCGGCGACAGTGGATTTGCCGCAGCCCGAAACACCCATGACAATGATGAAGGCCAATGCGCTTACTCCGGGGCCTGGATCGGCTCGATCCGGCCCAGCACCACGACATAGAAGAAGATGCCGACGATCAGCACAATCCCCGCCACCAGGAAGGCCAGCTCGAAATTATTGCTGGCGCCGACGATGAAGCCGGTGACGATGGGGCGACGACGCCCATCATGTTGTTGAGAAAATTCATGATGCCGCCAATGGTGCCGGTGCCGCCCTTGGGCGCGATCAGCGAGGGGATGGACCAGCCGATCGGCGCGGAGGCGGCAAGGCCGGACAGTGCGATGGAAATCCAGACAATCGCCCAGACGGGATTGGTGGTCTGAGTGGCGCCGAACACCGCCAGGCCGAACAACATGCCGATGATCAGCACGCTCTTGCGCACTTTGGTCTCGTCATAGCCTTTGGCGACCAGACGATCGACCAGCAGCCCGCCGAAGAGAATGTCGGCGGCGGTGGCGCAGGCCCAGGGAATGGCGGCAAAGCCGGCGGATTTGATGATGCTCATATGCATCGCCTGCACCAGATAGCCCGGCAGCCAGGTGAGGAAGAGATAGAAACTATAGCCATAGGCCGCGAAACCCAGGCTCAAGCCCCAGACTTTCGGCTGCCGCAGCAGATAGGCCAGCATCGCGCCGGCATTGGTGTCGGCCTGGCCTTCCGGCGTGGCGCCGCCTTCGAGTATGTAGGCATGCTCTTCGCGGCTCAGTTTCGGATCGGCCGAGGGGTCGCGATAGATGAAGTAGAACGCGATGAAATACAGGAAGCTGAGAGCGGCGGTGAGGCCAAAGCCCAGCGCCAGCCAAAGCCGACGACGACGAAGGCGACCAGCGGCACGCCGATGACGTTGGAGAATTTCGCCGCCGCGTCAAACAAGGCGGTGGCAACAGAGCGCTCCTGGCGCGGGAACCAGTAGCCCGTGGCCTTGGCGCTGGCGGGAAAGCCCGGGGCCTCGGCGATGCCCAGCAGCATGCGCGCGACGAAGATGCCGCCAAACCCGCCGGTGAAGGCCACCGCACCGGAGGCGATGGCCCAGAGGAAGGTGCCCCACCGCCCGATCCGGGTGACGCCGAACCGATCCAGGATCATCCCCACCGGAATCTGGGTCAGCGCATAGGACCAGAAGAAGGCGCTGAACAGCAGCCCCATATCGGCGGTGGTGAGGTGAAACTCCGCCTTCAACTGCGGTGCGGCGACGGAGAGATTGATCCGGTCGATATAGTTGATCAGCACGCCGGTGCCGAGCAGGCCGCCGATAACCCAGCGGCGACGGGGATGATGGTGGTCATGCTTCCTCCAGGAAGGTTTGTTGTGTGTCGCTGCTAGCGCTAACATCTGGCTTCGTAAAGCAGAATCTGTCATGCGCTTCGGAATCAGGAGACGAAAAAATGGCCGGGCGTAAACCGCGCACCACGATGACGGGGCGTGTGACGATGCAGGATGTGGCGGCGCAGGCCGGGACCAGTATGATCAGCGTCTCGCGGGTCTTCCGCAGTGGCGGCCAGGTCAGCCCCGCCTTGCGGGCCCGAATCGAGGCCGCCGCGGCCAAGCTCGGCTATGTGCCGGACCGCGCGGCGAGCGCCCTGGCCTCGGCCCGGTCGATGAATGTGGCGGTGCTGATCCCTTCGATCACCAACACCGTCTTCGTGGAAATGCTGGCGGGGATCGACGAGGTGCTCTCCCCACACGGCTATCAGATGATCATGGCCACGACGCTCTATTCCGCCGCCGAGGAGCTGCGGCTGTTGCGCGGCCTGTTGGCCTTCCGGCCCGACGGGGTGCTGCTGACCGGCATCGATCATCAGCCCGCCACGCTGCAGCTGCTGCAAAGCCAGGCCTTGCCGGCGGTGCATATGATGGAGCTGAACGGGCAGCCCGGCGCCTACTCGGTCGGATTTTCACAGGAGCAGGGCGGTGCCGCGATTGCCCGGCATTTCCTGGCGCGCGGCTATCGCAAGCTGGGCTTTGTCGCGGCACAGCTGGACCCGCGGACCATCGCCCGCGGGCCGGGTTCCGCCAGGCCGTGCTGGCGGCGGGGCAGGCCGCCCCTTATGAACTGATGGTGCCGGAGCGCTCCTCGGTGGGGTTGGGGGCAAAGCTGCTGCAGGACGCGCTGGCGGCGCGCCCCGCGCTCGATGCGTTGTTTTTCTGCAATGACGATTTGGCACAGGGCGCGTTGTTTCAAGCGCAGCGCCTTGGCCTGGCGGTGCCAGGGCGGCTGGCGATCGCCGGGTTCAACGATCTGCCGGCCTCGGCCTGGACCAGCCCGGCACTGACCAGCGTGGCGACGCCGCGCGAGCAGGTGGGGCGGCGGGCGGCCGCGATGCTGCTGGAGCTGATGGCCGGGCGCGAGCCGCCGACGCGCTGTGAGGATCTCGGCTTTACCCTCAATATCCGCGAGAGCAGCTAACCCCGCTTGCGCTCCGCCGTGGCCAGGGCCAGCGCCATGGAGAGCGCCATCGTCGCCGAGAGGGTGCGGAAGGCGCCCAGATCGGCCTCCGCCACTTCAAGCCAGGATTGCGCGAGGGCGGCGATGGGGGAGAAGGCGGAATCGGTGATGGCGACGATCGGCACGCCGCGCCCCGCCGCCTGCGCGGCGATCTGCACCGTCGCTGGCGCGTAGGGCGTGAAGCTGATCGCCAGCATTACATCCTCGGCACCGGCGCTGGCGGCCTGCACATCCACCATGCCGCCGACATTATCCAGCAGCATATGCGCCACGCCGAGATTGCCGAGCATGTAGGAGAGATAGGCGGCGACCGGGAAGGTGCGGCGCTGGGCGAGCAGATAGATCATCCGCGCCTGCGCCAGACCCTCCACCGCCTTGTCGAACGAGCCCGGCGCCACCGAGCCGGCGAGGCGGTTGAGCGAGTGTATGGATGTCTCGACGAGTTTTCCGAGCATCGGCGCGGAATCAAAGCCGGGGCCGGTCTCGTCCTGCAATTTCACCAGCCGCTCCTGGTAATCCGGCCAGCGCTCGCGCAGCCGGTCGCGCAGCACCTGCTGTAATTCCGAGAAGCCGGAATAGCCGAGTGTCTGCGCGAAACGGATCAGCGCCGAGGGCTGCACCCCGGCGGCGACAGCGAGTTCGGCCACCGTACCCAGCGCCATCTCATCCGGCCTCTCCAGCGCAAAGGCGGCCACCTGCGCCAGGCGCTTGGGCAGGCCGGGCTGGCGGGTGAGCAAGGTTTCACGCAGGGCGGAGAAGCTGCGCGGGCGGCGGAGGAGGAAGCGGACATCGGGCTCGATTATGGAATGGAAGCTGATTTGTAGAACGAAAATTCCATTTTTAGAAGGGAGAATTCAAAATCCCTAGATACAAACAGAATTTAAATTCTGTTCTTGCGGATTAAATGGAATTGGTGTTTCATATTCGCCGTCAATCAAGGACGGCCGCGGCGTATGAGCCCCGGCTCAACAAAGGAGCGCCAGATGCAAACGCTTGGTCATTTTATCAACGGCAAGCCCGTTCCGGGCGCCGGGTCCCGCAGCCTGCCGGTTTTCAACCCCGCTACCGGGGCGCAGAGCAAGCAGGTCGCCGTCGCCACCAAGGATGAGGTGGAGGCCGCCATCGCCGCCGCCGCCGCCGCCTTCCCGGCCTGGGCCGCGACGCCGCCGCTGCGCCGGGCGCGGATCATGTTCAAGTTCAAGGATCTGTTGGAGACCCACGCCAAGGAGCTGGCGGAGCTGATCTCCTCCGAGCATGGCAAGGTGTTTTCCGACGCGCTGGGCGAGGTGACGCGCGGCGTTGAGGTGGTTGAGTTCGCCTGCGGCATTCCGGATCTGCTGAAAGGCGAGTATTCCGAGAATGTCGGCACCAATATCGACAGCTACAGCGTGCGCCAGGCGCTCGGCGTGTGCGCGGGCATCACCCCGTTCAACTTCCCGGCGATGGTGCCGCTCTGGATGTTCCCGGTGGCGCTGGCCTGCGGGAACAGCTTTGTGCTGAAGGTCTCGGAGAAGGTGCCCTCCGCCGCGCTGCGTATGGCCGAGCTGTTGCAGCAGGCGGGCCTGCCGGATGGCGTGTTCAATGTGGTGAATGGTGACAAGGATGTTGTGGAGCAGCTGCTGCATGATCCGCGCATCGCGGCGGTGAGCTTCGTCGGCTCCACGCCGATCGCCGAATATGTCTATGCCACCGGCACCAAGGCCGGCAAGCGCGTGCAGGCGCTGGGCGGGGCGAAGAACCATCTGGTGGTGATGCCGGATGCGGATCTGGACCAGGCGGTGGATGCGCTGATGGGCGCGGCCTACGGTTCCGCCGGCGAGCGCTGCATGGCGGTGTCCGTGGCCGTGCCGGTTGGCCCGGTGGCCGAGCCGCTGGTGCAGAAGATCGCCGAGCGGGCACGGTCCTTGAAGATCGGGCCGGGCAGCGACAAGGAGGCCGAGATGGGCCCGCTGGTCACGGCGCAGCACAAGGAGAAGGTCGAGGGCTATATCGCCAAGGGCCTTGAGGAAGGCGCCAAGGCGGTGCTGGATGGGCGCGGCCTGACCTTGCAGGGCAATGAGCAGGGCTATTTCACCGGCGCGACGCTGCTCGACCATGTGACGCCGGAGATGAGCGTCTATAAGGACGAGATTTTCGGCCCGGTGCTCAGCGTGGTGCGCCAGCCCAGCTTCGCGGCGGCGCTGGATCTGGTGAACAAGCATGAGTTCGGCAATGGCGCGGTCATCTATACCTCCGATGGCGATACCGCGCGGGCCTTCACCACCGGCGTTCTGGCCGGCATGGTGGGGGTGAATGTGCCGGTCCCGGTGCCGATGGCGTTCCATTCCTTCGGCGGCTGGAAGCGCTCCCTGTTCGGTGACCATGCGATCCATGGCCGCGAGGGGGTGCGGTTTTATACCAGGCTGAAGACCATCACCTCGCGCTGGCCGACCGGCATCCGCAAAGGCGCGGAATACGCCATGCCGACGATGAAATAAAAGTTTTTGGGGTGAAGCCCTTTTTTCAAAAAGGGCTTCAGACCGCTGGGGCTTTGGCAACACATGCCAAAGCCCCCAACTTTTTACGCGGCATCCACCAACACCAGCTCCGCATCCTCCAGCGCCTCGATGGTAATGCTGGTCTCACCGGTGATCGCCGCGCCATCGCGCTCATTCAGCGTCAGCCCATTCACGCTCACCTTACCCGTCGCCGGCACCAGATAAGCGTGGCGCTCGGGCGTCAGATCATAGCTGACGCGATCGCCTTTTTTCAGCGTGCCGCCCGATAGCCGCGCCTCGGCGTGGATTTTCAGCGCCTCCGCATCCTCGGCAAAGCCCGAGGCCAGGGTGACGAATTTGCCCTCGCGCCCATCCTTCGGGAAAGGCCGGGTGCCCCAGCTCGGCGCATGGCCGCGGCTGGAAGGGAGGATCCAGATCTGGAACAGTTCCGTGGCCTCGTTTTCCAGATTGAACTCGCTATGGGTAATGCCGGTGCCAGCCGACATCACCTGCACATCCCCGGCCTCGGTGCGGCCGTGATTGCCGAGATTGTCGCGATGGGTGATGGCGCCTTTGCGGACATAGGTAATGATTTCCATGTTCTCATGCGGATGCGGCGGAAAGCCGGCGCCGGCTTCGATATGGTCGTCATTCCAGACCCGCAGCCGGCCCCAGCCCATGCGCGCGCTGTCGTGATAGCCGGCGAAAGAGAAATGATGCTTGGCGTCCAGCCAGCCATGGTTGGCGCCGCCAAGGGATTTGAAGGGACGATGCTCGATCATGTTGTGCTCCTCGGGGCCGCGCCCCGTTTTGGTATGAGCGAGAGATAGAGCTGGACAGATTTCGATAAAATAGAAATGATCGAACATCATCTGTTCCGAAAGTTTCAATATGGCGATGCCGGATTTCGAGGCCTGGGCGATTTTCGCGAAGGTGGCGGCGCGCGGCTCCTTCAGCGGCGCGGCGCGGGAGCTGGGGCTGTCGCACCCGACCATCTCCAAGGCCATCGCCCGGCTGGAGCGGCGGCTGGGGACGGGCTTGTTCCATCGCACCTCACGCCGGCTCTCCCTCACCCAGACCGGGCAGGAGGCGCTGGCGCGGGCACAGCGGATTCTGGCCGAGGGCGAGGCGGCGGAGGCCGAGGCGGCGGCGCAGAGCGAGCAGCCGCGCGGGTTGGTGCGCCTGGCGGCGCCGATGTCCTTCGGGGTGCGGCATCTTGCCCCGTTGCTGCCGGAGATTCTGGCGCGCTATCCGCAGCTGGAGATCGAGCTTTCGCTCAGTGACAGCCAGGTGGATCTGGTGGCGGAGCGCTTCGATGTGGCGCTGCGGATCGCGGCCTTGTCCGACTCGTCGCTGCTGGGGCGCAGGCTTTGCACGGTGCGCCGGCCGCTGGTGGCGAGCCCCGCCTATCTCGACCGCTATGGCCGGCCCAGCCATCCGCGTGAGCTGCAGCAGCACCAGGCGCTGCTTTATACGAATATCGCGCAGCCGGGGCTGTGGCGGTTTCAGCATGAGCGGCTGGGCGACTATGCGGTGCCGGTGCAAGGGCGGTTGCGGGCGAATAATGCGGATGTGCTGAGCGGCGCGCTGCTGGCCGGGCAGGGCATGGCGCTGCAGCCGGATTTCATGGTCTGGCAGGATCTCGCGCAGGGCCGCCTGGAAGAGATGCTGCCGGGGTGGGAGGTGGCGCCGGTGGCGCTGAACCTGCTCACCCCGCCCGGGCCGCTGCGCCCGGCACGGGTAAGGGTGCTGCTGGAGGAGCTGGCGCGGGCCTTCGGCGCCGCCCCCTGGTCACGGTTGGATTAAGCCGCCGCGCGCCGGGCCAGGGCGGCCAGGATCGTCCGCTCCGACTGGTTGAGATAGGTCTCGAGCGAGGCGGCGGCGGCGGCCGGCCGGCCTTGTTCCAGCAAGGATATGATCGCCTCGTTCATATCGACATAGGGCGCATGCAGCAGCTCGGGATCATCGAGCAGGAAAAACGCCAGACGCAGCTCCGCCGAGACCTGGGCGTAGAAGCCGCTGAGGCGTTCGCTATCCGCCAGCTCAACGATGGCGGTGTGAAAGCGCATATTGGCGCTGCCGACCTCGCGCCAATCCAGACGCTGGCGGGCGGCGCGCGCGCTCTGCACGGCCGCGCGCATACGCGCGGCGGCGGGATGGTTGGGATAGGCGTGCGCCAGAGCCGGGCATTCGAGCATCCGGCGCACGCGATAAATATCGATCACCGCGGCAATGCTGGGGGTGGTGACGAAGACGCCGCGATTGGCCTTGTGCTCCAGCAAGCCCTCCTTGGTGAGCAGCCGGAAAGCCTCGCGCAGCGTGTTGCGGGAGACATCGAGCTCGTCGCACAAAGCCTGTTCGGAGAGGCGCTGACCGGGGGTGAAGGCGCCGCCGATCAACCCCTCGCGCAATTGATTGGCGAGTTTCTGGGGCAGCGGCAGCGCGAGATCCTGGTCCATTTCCGGTCTTTTATCCTTTGGCGGCGGCGATGTGGCCGCCTCTCCATGGGCTGTGCTTAGCCGATGCCACGGCGCCTCGCCAGACGCCGGCGCGGCGAGGATTTTGCGGTGCAGCAAGAAATTGCATCAGCAGCGTGCGGTTTGTTCAAGAAACATTCAATGGTTGACCAATTATTCCTCCATATCGTAGGATGATCAAATAAAATTGTTGAACAATGTTGACGGTTTGATCTTTCCTGCGGCAGGTTTTGTAGGACAGCATTGGGCTGGGCGGCGTAAATAAAGGGAGAGTGTGATGGCGCAGGTGACAATTCCACAATCGGGCTTGAGCCCGGCAGCCCGGCGCAAGGGCTATATTGCGGCGATCATGATCATGGCGATGTCGGCGGTGGGGCCCGGCTTCATCACCCAGACCGCGACCTTCACCGCGAAGATGGGGGCGGCCTTCGCCTTCGCCATCCTGGCCTCCATCATCATCGATTTCGTCATTCAGGCGAATATCTGGCGCATGGTGACGATCACCCGCATGCGCGCGGCGGATATCGCCAATGCCGCCATTCCCGGCTCGGGCTATCTGCTCGCGGTGCTGATCATCGTCGGTGGCCTGTTCTTCAATATCGGCAATATCGCCGGCGCCGGGCTGGGCCTGAACGCGCTGGTGGATATGGACCCGAAGATTGGCGGCGCGGCCGCGGCGATCGTCGCGATTATCATCTTCCTCTCCAAGCGCGCCGGCATTGCCATGGACCGCGTGGTGCTGGTGGCCGGTGCGGTGAAGCTGGCGCTGGTGCTCTATGCCTGCGTGGTTGCAGCGCCGCCGGTGGGTGAGGCGCTGCGCCAGAGCATCATGCCGGATCACATTAATTTCGCTACCATCACCACCATCGTCGGCGGCACGGTGGGCGGCTATATCACCTATGCCGGCGCGCATCGGCTGCTGGATAAAGGCGCTGTCGGACCCGAGCATATTGCCGAGGCGAACAAGGCGGCGATCACCGGCATTCTGGTGACCGGCGTGATGCGCTACATCCTGTTCCTGGCGGTGCTGGGCGTGGTGGCCACGGGCACCGTCATCACCTTCTCCGGCAAGGATGCCAACCCCGCCGGCCAGGCCTTCCTCGCCTCCTGCGGGCCGATCGGCTACCGCATTTTCGGCGCGGTGTTCCTGGCCTCCGCGATGACCAGCATCATCGGGGCGGGCTATACCTCCGTCACCTTCGTGACCGCCTTCAAGAAAGACATGACCGAGCGGCATCGCAATTTCGCCACTGTCGGCTTCATCCTGTTCTCGCTGCTCTGCTTTGAGCTGATGAAGACTACGCCGGCGGCAATGCTGGTGTTCGTCGGCGGGTTGAACGGGCTGGTGCTGCCGGTGGGCCTCTCCATCTTCCTGTTCGCCGCCGTGGCCTGCAAGAAGCTGATGGGCGGCTATCACTATCCGCGCTGGCTGCTGGGGCTGGGCGTGCTGGTCTGCCTGCTGACATGGTATATGGCCTACAAGTCGGTCGGGCCGATCTTCGCCTTCCTCGGTAAGTAAAAACGTTACAGGAGACACGCATGGTCAGCATCGATTTGAACAGTGATCTGGGCGAAGGCTATGGCGCCTGGAAGATGGGTGATGACCAGGCGATGCTCGAAATCGTCTCCAGCGCCAATGTCGCTTGCGGGTTTCACGCCGGCGATCCGGCGGGGCTGCTGAAGACGGTGCAGACAGCCGCCGCGATGAAGGTGGCGATCGGCGCGCATGTCTCCTACCCGGATCGTGTCGGCTTTGGCCGGCGCGATATGGATGTGACCTCTGAGGAGCTGATCGGCGATGTGATCTATCAGATCGGCGCGCTGCAGGGGATTGCGAAAGCGGCGGGAACCAGCGTGCGCTATGTGAAGCCGCATGGCGCGCTCTATAACCATATCGCCAACCATGAGCGTCAGGCGCTGGCGGTGATCAAGGCGATCAAGCTGATCGACCCGGCGCTGGTGCTGATGGGGCTGGCGGGGACGCCGGTTCTGGAGTTGGCGAAATCCGAAGGGTTGCAGGTTGTCGGCGAAGTTTTCGCGGATCGCGGCTATACGCGGGAGGGGCTGCTCGTCTCCCGGCGTGAGCCTGGCGCGGTGTTGCATGATGCGGCGCAGGTGGCGCGGCGTATGCTCAATTTCGTGCGCACCGGCCTCGTCACCGCGCAGGATGGTACTGAAATCCGCATCGAGGCGCAGTCCATCTGTGTCCATGGCGACAGCCCCGGGGCGGTGACGATGGCGCGTGAAATCCGCACCCTTTTCCAGGCCGAATCGATTGGCGTCCGCGCCTTCGCCGGCACCGCCTGAGGAGCCGCGATGATGACCCCAGAAGCGTTTTTGTCACATACGGATGCAAGCGCCGCGCACCAGGCACGGGCCGCCTACCGGGCCGGGCAGGTGGCGCCGACCTCCGGCGTCGCCCCCGGGTTCACCCAGGCGAATATGATCGTGCTGCCGCGCGACTGGGCGTTTGACTTTCTGCTCTTCGCGCAGCGCAACCCCAAGCCCTGCCCGGTGCTGGATGTCTCCGACCCCGGCGTGCCGACAACCGCGCTTGCCCCCGGCGCCGATTTGCGCACGGATTTGCCGCTCTACCGCATCTGGCGCGACGGCAAGCTGGCCGAGGAAACCCCGGATGCCAGCCGCGCCTGGGCGGAGCGGGACGATCTTGTCGCGTTTCTCATCGGCTGCAGCTTCACCTTTGAAACGCCACTGGTGGAGGCCGGCATCGAGATCCGCCACATGACGGACAAGACCAACGTGCCGATGTATCTCACCAACCAGCCCTGCCGCCCGGCCGGGCGGTTGCGGGGGAATATGGTGGTCTCCATGCGGCCGATTCCGGGGGGCGGGTTGCTGAGGCCGCCACCATTTCCGGACGTTTCCCCGCCGTGCATGGCGCGCCGGTGCATGTGGGCATGCCCGAGGCAATCGGCATCGCGGATCTTGCGCGGCCTGATTTCGGTGACGCGGTGCGCATCGCGCCTGGGGAGGTGCCGGTGTTCTGGGCCTGCGGGGTTACGCCGCAAGCGGTGGTCATGGCCTCTGGCGTGCCCTTTGCCATCACCCACGCGCCCGGCCACATGTTCATCACCGATATTCCCGACTCAGCCTACCACGCCTGAGACCATGATCCGATTTCTCCCCGTTAATCTCACCACCCTGCTGGTTGAGCTGAATGATCTGGACGAGACGCTGGCGCTGCTCGCCTCGCTGCAGGCCGTGCCGTTGCCGGGGATGAAGGAGCTGGTGCCGGCGGCGCGCACGCTGATGATCGGCTTCGCCCCGGAGGAGACCAGCGCCGAGGAGATTGCCGCCGGTGTCGCGGCGCGCGACCTGGTGGCGCCGCTGGCGCGCGAGGCGACGCTGGTGGAGGTGCCGGTGCGTTACGATGGCGAGGATCTCGAAGAGGTTGCCGCCATCACCGGGCTTTCGGTGGAGGAGGTGATCCGCCGCCATAGCGCGGCCACCTACATGGTGGCGTTTTGCGGGTTCGCGCCGGGGTTCGGCTATCTGGTTGGCGGCGATCCTGCCTTGCAGGTGCCCCGGCGCAAGAGCCCGCGCACGCGGATCCCGGCGGGGTCGGTGGCGCTGGCGGGGACCTTCACCGGCGTGTATCCGCAGAACAGCCCTGGCGGCTGGCAGATCATCGGCACCACGCCGGTGAAGATGTGGGATATTGGCCGCAATCCGCCGGCCTATTTTCAGCCAGGCTATCAGGTGCGCTTTACCGATCTGGCGAAGGTGAAGACGCAGGTTCAGGTTGCGGCCGTTGCCGAGGCTGTTGCGGTCGATGCAGGCGGCGCCTTCAAAATTCTCTCAGCACCGCTGCCGCCTTTGTTTCAGGATCTCGGGCGCTTCGGGCAGACCGGGCAGGGTGTGTCCGCTTCCGGCGCGCTGGATCGCGGCGCGTTCAAGGCCGCCAATCGCGTTGTCGGCAATGATGAGAGCGCGGTTTGTCTGGAGTTGATGGGGGGCGGATTTTCCTTCCGCGTGCAAGAGGCGGCGGTGATTGCGCTGACCGGCGCGCCGTGCGGGATTTCCATTCGTACAGCCGCCGGTCAGGGGCTTTCGCCCAGCCCGTATGCGCCGATCGCGCTGGAGCCGGGGGATGTGGTGAGCCTGGCCGCCCCGGCGCGGGGATGCGCTATTATCTCGCCGTGCGCGGCGGGTTTGAGGTGGAGACCATCCTCGGCAGTGCGGCGACGGATACGCTGGCGATTGTCGGCCCCGCCCCGTGCAGGCGGGGCAGACGCTGAAGCTGAAACCAGCCTCCGGCCTGCGGGCGGTTTCGCTGGATGAAGCACCAGCCTTTGAATTTCCGAAAGCCGGGGATGAGGTCACGCTCGATCTGGTGATGGGGCCGCGGCCGGATTGGTTCACGGCTGAGGCGCTGGAGAGGCTCGCCACCGAGGCCTGGGTGGTAACGCCGCAATCCAACCGCGTCGGCATCCGGCTGGATGGTGAGGCTGTGCTGGAGCGCTGCCGCACCGAGGAATTGCCCAGTGAAGGCACGGTGACCGGGGCGGTGGAGGTGCCGGCCAACGGCAAGCCGCTTTTGTTCCTGGCCGATCATCCGCTGACCGGCGGCTACCCGGTCATCGGCGCGGTGGCTGACTATCATCTCGACCTCGCCGGGCAGGTTCCGGTAGGGGCAAAAATTCGTTTCAAGCCGTTGAAGGCATTTTCAGAAATCACGCCGAATGGGCGGAGGGCCTAAAGTCATGAAAAAAATCCTGATCGCCAATCGCGGTGAAATCGCGGTGCGCATCATCCGGGCTTGCCGGGATTATGGTGTGGGCTCCGTTGCGGTGTATTCAGACCCGGATGCGGAGGCTTTGTTTGTCGGCATGGCCGATGAAGCCTACGCGCTGGGCGGGGCGAAGCCGGCTGAGACCTATCTTGATATCGAAAAGCTGCTGGCGGTTGCCAAGCGCGCCGGGGCGGATGCGGTGCATCCGGGCTACGGCTTCCTCTCCGAGCGGGCCGAATTCGCGCGCGCGGTGAAGGCGGCGGGGCTGATCTGGATCGGCCCGGAGGCGGAGGTGATCGACGCGCTGGGCGATAAGGTTTCAGCCCGCAGGATCGCGCAATCGGTCGGCGCGCCGCTGGCGCCGGGCAGCGATGGGCCGGTAGAAAGCGGCGATGAAGCCTTGGCCTTTGCCAAGCAGCACGGTTTGCCGATGGCGATCAAGGCGGCCTATGGCGGCGGCGGGCGCGGCATGAAGGTGGCGCGTAGGCTGGATGAGGTGAAGGAGCTTTACGAGTCCGCCGTGCGCGAGGCGGTGGCGGCATTCGGGCGCGGCGAGTGTTTTCTGGAGCGCTTCCTGGATAAGCCTCGCCATATCGAGGCGCAGATCATCGCTGACACGCATGGCAATGTGGTGGTGCTGGGCACGCGCGATTGCTCGCTGCAGCGGCGCAACCAGAAGCTGGTGGAAGAAGCGCCGGCGCCCTTCATTAGCGATGAACAGCGTGCGACCATCGAGGATGCGGCGAAGCGCGTTTGCGCCGCCGCCGGCTATACCAATGCCGGTACGGTCGAGTTTCTGCTTGGCCAGGACGGGATGATTTCCTTTCTGGAGGTGAATACCCGCCTGCAGGTGGAGCATCCGGTGACGGAGGAAACCGCAGGGGTGGATCTGGTGATCGAGCAGTTCCGCGTGGCGGAGGGCAAAAACCTGTCCATTACCGAAACGCCGCGCCCGCGGGGCCATGCGTTCGAGTTTCGCATCAATGCCGAGGATCCGGCGAAAGGGTTTTTGCCGACGCCGGGCAAGATCACCGCCTTCCTGCCGCCCTCCGGGCCGGGCGTGCGGCTGGATAGCGGCGTGGTCTCGGGCTCGATCATCCCCGGCCAGTATGATTCGCTGGTGGCGAAGCTGATCGTCACCGGCAAGACGCGCGCCGAGGCGTTGAAACGGGCAAGGCGGGCGCTGGCGGAATTCAAGATCGAGGGGGTGGCGACGGTGCTGCCCTTCCATCGCGCCGTGGTGGCGCATGAGGATTTTGCCGGCGATGACGGATTCGCCGTGCATACACGCTGGATCGAGACGGATTTCACCGGCGAATTCGAGCCCGCGCCGCGTCCGGCACCGGTGGAGGAAGAGCTGGTGCGGCTGCCGCTGGAGATCGATGGCAAGCGCCATCAGATCGGCCTGCCGCGCAGTTTTCTGGCCGGCATGGCGCAACCGGGTACGGCCGCGCCGCAGGAAGCGGGGCGTGCCGCCAACGAAGTGCCGGCGCCGATTGCCGGCAGCGTCCAGGCCTGGAAGGTTGAGGATGGTGCCGATGTGAAGGAAGGCGAGCTGCTGGCGGTGATGGAAGCGATGAAGATGGAGGTGCAGATCACCGCGCCGCGCGACGGCATCTTTCAGCGCATCGCCAAGGAGGGCGCGTTTCTGAATGCCGGCGACGCGGTAGGCACCTATAAGTCTTAAAAGTTTTTGGGGTATGGGGAGTTTTTTCAAATACTCCCCACGGAAGACGCGGCCACATCGCCGTCGTCCGCGCCTGAAAGGCTCTGTAGGCCTCCCCCGCCGCGCCAGCATCGAGGCCTCCAGCGGCGGCACGCCGGTGAGAAAGCGCAGCACCAGGAACATCAGCACCGGGGCGATGAAGGAAAGCCAGGAGAGCGGGCGGGTGCTCAGCGCCATCGCCGGGAAGGCGAGCCAGAGCAGCGCCTCGAACAAATAATTCGGATGCCGGCAGAGGCGCCAGAGACCCTCCTCGCAGATGCCGCCAGGGCTGGTCTGGCGGGCGCGCCAGGCGCGCAGCTGCGCATCGGCCAAAGCTTCGCCGCCAAGGCAGAGCAGCAGGATCAGCACGCCCAGTACATCGCCGGGGCGCACGCTTGGATCGGGCTGGGCAGCGGCGAGATAGAGGCTGATCGAGAGCAGGCCGGAGACCGGTCCCTGGCCGGCCATCAGCCAGGCCATCTGTTTCTGGAAGCCTGCACCAGCATCCTTGCGCATCTGCGCGTAACGCGCATCCTCTGGCCCGCTGGCGACTCGCAGCGCCACATGCAGCCCAAGCCGCAAGGACCAGACCAGCATCAGCCCGGCCAACAGCGCATGGCGCCAGAGCGCGCCGGGGGCGGCCAGCGCCACGCCGGCCAGGGCGAGGCCGGTGGAAAAGGTCCAGACCACATCCACCCAGCCGGCATTGTGCAAAGCCCGTTGCAGAAACCACCCCGCCACCATGGCCAGCGTCACCGCCAGCCCGGCATAGAGGCAGAGGATCATGCGGTGGGCGCCAGCAGATAATGGCTCACCGCCCAGGGCTTGCCGCCGGCATGGCCGAATAGCCCGGCGGTGGCGAGGAAGAAGAGCCGCCAGCGGCGTTCCCAGAGCGGCGCCTCGGCGCCGTAGGTGGCGGCGAGAATTTTCCGGACCTCGCCGATCCGCGCATCATAATTTTGCAGCCAGTGTTTCGCGGTGCGGGCGTAATGCCTGCCATTCCAGCGCCAGTCCCGCTCCAGCGTGAACAAATCCGGGAACTGGGTGATCAGATCATGGCTGGGCATGATGCCGCCGGTGAAGAAATGCTGGGCGATCCAGTCGGCCTCATCCTCATGGTCGAAGCGGTAAGGCTGGCGCTCATGTGCGAAGACATGGATGAACAGCCGTCCCTCTGGCTTCAGCCAGCCGCGCACGCGGGTGAGCAGGGCGCGCCAATTGGCCATATGTTCGAACATTTCCACGGAGACGACGCGGTCGAAGCGCGCATCGGTGGAGAATTCGTTCATGTCGGCGGTGATGACGCGCAGATTGGCGAGCCCACGCGCGGCGGCTTCGGTTTCGATATATTGGCGCTGCGAGCCAGAGTTGGAGACGGCGACGATGCGCGCGCCGGGAAAGCGCTGCGCCATGAACAGGCTGAGCGAGCCCCAGCCGCAGCCCAGCTCCAGAATCTCCTGCCCGTCGGCGAGGCCGGCATGGGCGATGGTTTCCTCCAGCGCGTGCAGTTCGGCCTGGTCCAGCGTTTCGCGGCCGGTCGGGTAGAGGCAGCTCGAATATTTGCGCCGTTCGCCGAGGAAGAGGGCGAAAAATTCGGCCGGGATCTCGTAATGCTGGGCATTGGCGGTGCTGGCATGGGCGGCGATGGGAAAGGCGGCCATGCCGGCGGCGAAGCTGGCGCCGGACGGCGGGGCCTGGTCCAGCGCCCGTCTGGTGCGCGCCACCAGGCGGTTGATGCCAAGACCGATCAGCGCATCCGGCAGCGGCGCGCGCTCGGCAAGGGCGGAGAGGCGGGCGGCGAATGCGGTCATGCGGATCTCCTGATCAGCCGGGTGAGCCAGGGTAGGCGCAAGCCCCGTCCAGCGAGGCGAGGCAGAGGCAGCCTTGGTCCCCGGCATGGGGCTGGTGGTTGGTGTGTTCGTCTTCCTCGATGAGGTCGCCGGCGGCGTAGCGGTCGGTTTCGTCATGAAAATCGCCATGCAGCACCTGGGTGAATTCGGCGCCGCCATGGCTGTGGGCGAGCACGCGCTTATTCGCCGCCACACGCAGCAGCATGACATTATCTTTCGGCGCCCAGGGCAGGCGCACGCGGCTATAGCGCACGCCCGGCGCCACCCAGAGCCAGCGGCTGATCTCGGCACTGGCCAGAATCCGCGGCAGGGTGCCGGCAGGCAGGCGCAGATCCGCCTGGCGGGGCAAAGCCGGGCTGCGTGGCGCGGGCTGGTCCAGCCGCGCCAGCGTGTCGGTGAAGGCATCCAACGCCAGGGACTCCGGCGGCATGTCCTCCAGCATCTCACCGCCGAGCGCCTCCAGCCGGGCGATTTCGGCGCGGCAATGCGGGCAACCCTCGGCATGCGCCGCCACCACCAGGGACTGGCCGGCGGGCAGGCTGCCGGCGGCGTAGGCCAACAGCGTCTCCGGGCTGGGATGGTGCAGGATCACGGCACCTCTCCCAGGCTGGAGCGCAGCTTGGCCATGGCCAGGCGGATACGGGATTTCACCGTGCCCAGCGGCAGATCGAGCGCGCTGGCGATGGCGGCGTGGGGGGTATCGGAGAAGAAGAAGAGCTGCACGATCTGTTTCTGTTCAGGGCCGAGTTCGGCGATGGCGCCACGCAGGCGGGCGGCCTGCTCGGCGGCGAGGGTGAGGGTTTCGGCCGAGGGCGCCGCTTCGGGCTCCGGCTCGGGTTGCGGGGGCAGGCCCTTGGCGCGCCTGGCATGGTCGATGCGCGCATTGCGGGCGATGGCGAATACCCAGGTGGCGGCGCCGGCGCGGCTGGGGTCGAAATGCTCCGCCTTGCGCCAGAGCAGGATCATCACCTCCTGCGCCACCTCCTCGGCCGCGCCAGATTCCATGCCGGCGCGGCGCAGGAAGGATTTCACCCGGGGGCGAAATGCTTGAACAAAGCCGCGAAGGCCTGTTTGTCGCGCGCGGTGGCGACCCGGCGGATCAAGGCCGCCAAGGTCGCCGCATCCGGGCGGGGCTGCCGGCCTGGTTCACCGGCAGGGCCTGCGGCGGGGCGCGGCGGGCAGCAGAAGGAGGAGCAAAAGCATTCACAAACCATTATACGATACGTTGTCTAAATTGGATCAAGCCGGTTGATCCGAAACCCCGCGGACGGCGTATTTAAAACATGGACGCGATTGTTTCTCCTGCCGGGCGCCGGCGTATCGCTGTGATCGGGGCTGGGATTTCCGGCCTGTCCTGCGCCTGGGCGCTGTCGCGCGCGCATGATGTCACCTTGTTCGAGGCGCTGCCCCGGCTGGGCGGGCACAGCCATACGGTCGAGGTCGAGGGTACGAAGATCGATACCGGCTTCATCGTCTATAATGAGCCGGCCTACCCCAATCTCACCGCCTTGTTCGCGCATCTGGGGGTTGAGACGCGGGCGACGGATATGTCCTTCTCGGTGTCGCTGCGCGAAGGCGGGCTGGAATATGCGGGGACGGATCTGCGCGGGCTGTTCGCGCAACCGGCCAATGCGCTGCGGCCGCGATTCTGGTCGATGTTGCGGGGGATTTTGCTCTTCTATAAGCGCGCGCCGGGAGACGCCGCCGCCCTGGCCGGGGTAAGCCTGGGCGAGTATCTGCGCCATGGCGGCTATAGCGAGGCGTTTCTGCAGGACCATCTCTACCCGATGATCGCGGCGGTCTGGTCCTGCCCGGCGGGGGCGGCGGGGGATCTGCCGGCCAGTGCCTTCATCCGGTTCTGTGAAAATCATGGGCTGTTGAAGCTCACCGGCCGCCCGGTCTGGCGCAGCGTGGCGGGCGGCTCGCAGGCTTATGTCGCCAAGTTGCGGGCGGCGTTCGCGGGCGAGGTGCGGGCGGGGCAAGCCGTGGCGCAGCTGCGGCGCCTGCCGGGCGGCGTGGTGCTGCGCCTGGCGGATGGATCGGAAGAGGGGTTCGACGAGGCGGTGCTGGCCTGCCATGCGGACGAGGCGTTCGCCCTGCTGGCGGATCCCTGCGCCACGGAGGCGCAGATCCTGGGCAGTTTCCGCACCACGGCGAACGAGGTGGTGCTGCATGGCGATGCGGCGGCAATGCCGCGCCGCCGCGCCGCCTGGGCCGCCTGGAACTATACGGGCGGCGAGGCGCATGTGGCGGTGACCTACTGGATGAACCGCTTGCAGGGCCTGGCGGGGCGGGACTGGTTCGTCACCCTCAACCCGACCCGCGCCCTGCGCGACGTGGCGCTGCGGCAAATCTTCACCCACCCGGTCTTCGACGTCGCGGCGCTGCGTGCGCAGGCGCGGATCTGGGAGATACAGGGGCTGCGCCGGACCTGGTTCTGCGGCGCCTGGTGGGGGCGGGGTTTCACGAGGACGGGCTGCAGGCGGGGTTGGCGGTGGCGGAAGCGCTGGGGGCGCCGCGCCGGCCCTGGAACGTGCAGGGCGAATCGGCCCGCATCGCGCTGCGGCCCGCCTTCGAGGTGGCCAGGTGAACGCGCTCTATCCGGTCTGGGTCACCCATACCCGCACCCGGCCGCGCCAGCACAGCCTGGCCTACCAGGTGCCGTATCTGCTGCTGGATATCGATGCGATGCCGCGCCTGCGCCTGTTTTCGCGCGGACGCTTCAATCTGGTGAGCTTCCGCGAGACCGACCATGGCGACGGCACCAGGAATTTGCGGGGCTGGGTGGAGCGCCATCTCGCCGCGGCCGGGCTGCAGGCGGGGGCGGCGCGGATTACGCTGCTCGCGATGCCGCGCATCCTCGGGCTGGGCTTCAACCCGCTGAGCCTGTTTCTGTGCCATGATTCTGAGGGAGCGCTGCGCGCGGTGCTGTATGAGGTCAATAATACCTTCGGCCAGCGCCATAGCTATCTCTGCCCGGTGACGGAGCAGGACGGCGCCATCCGGCAAGGGGCGGAGAAGATTTTTTACGTCTCGCCCTTCATGGAGATGGGGCTGCGCTACAGCTTCACCTTGCAGCCGCCCGGCGCCGCGCTGGGGCTGCATATCGCCGTGGCCGATGCGCAAGGGGTGATGCTGCGCGCCACCATGGCCGGGCGCCGGGTGGCGCTGAGCGATGCCGCGCTGCTGCGGCTGGTGCTGGCCCAGCCCTGGGCGGGGCTGAAGGTGCTGGCCGCCATCCATTGGGAAGCGTTGAAGATCTGGCGCAAGGGGATCGGGCTGCGGCCGCGTCCGGCCGCGCCCCGTGACGAGATCAGCCAGGGCTATAGCCGTTCCAGGAGACGCGCATGAGTGACATCGTTCAGCCCGCCATGATCCGTGCCGACAGCCGGCGCGGCTGGAGAACCGCCTTGCTGCGCCGTGCCATCGCGGGGTTGCGCTATGGCGGGCTGGTCTGCGTGACGCCCGAAGGGCACAGGCTGGAGGTGCAGGGGGATCTGCCCGGGCCGCAGGCGCGGCTGGTGCTGCATGATTGGCGGCTGCTGCGGGCTTTGGCGCTTGAGGGCGATACCGGCTTCGCCAATGCCTATATCGATGGCGGCTGGAGCAGCCCGGATCTCAGCGCGCTGCTGCAGATCTGCAATCTGAATTTCAGCGGCCAGGCGGAAGGCGCGCTCTCCGCGCCGCTGCGGGCGCTGCAAGGGTGGCGCCATAAGCGCCGGGCCAACAGCAAGGCCGGCGCGCGGCGCAACATCATGGCGCATTACGATCTCGGCAATGGCTTCTTCGCGCGCTGGCTGGATGAAAGCATGCTCTATTCATCCGGCCTGTATGAGGGCGGCGCGGCGACGCTGGAGGCGGCGCAGGCGGCGAAGCTGGCGCTGATCGCCGGGTGGCTGGCGGTTGAGCCGGGACAGAGCGTGCTGGAAATCGGCTGCGGCTGGGGCGCTCTGGCGCGGCATCTGGGCCAGCAGGGGGCGAAGGTGACCGGACTGACGATTTCCCCGGCGCAGCTGGCCTGGGGGCAGCAAGTAATCCGCGATGCCGGGCTGGAGGAGCGTGTGGAGCTGGTGCTGCGCGATTATCGCGACGAGGCCGGGCGCTATGACCGCATCGTCTCGGTGGAGATGTTCGAGGCCGTGGGCGAGGCCTATTGGCCCGGCTATTTCCAGACCTTGCGCCAGCGCCTGAAGCCGGGCGGCAAGGCGGTGTTGCAGGTGATCAGCATCGCCGCCGAACGCTTCGCGGCCTATCGGCGCAGTCCGGATTTCATCCAGAGCCATATTTTCCCCGGCGGCATGCTGCCGGCCAAGGCGCAGATCGCGGCGCAGGCGCGCGCGGCGGGGCTGGCGCCGGGCCGGGTGCGGCATTTCGGCGCCTCCTATGCCCGTACGCTGGCGGCGTGGCGGGAGCGCTTTACCGCCGCCTGGCCGGCGCTGGAGGGGCAGGGCTTCGATGAGCGGTTCCGCCGGCTCTGGGATTATTACCTCTGCTATTGCGAGGCGGGATTTCTCACCGGCAGCGTCGATGTCGGGCTTTATGAATTGCAGGGCTGAGAGGGGGCGCGGGTGAAAGTCTTCGGTCTGGCTTATCTGACGAGCGCGTTGGTGTTTCTGGGCTGGATGCGGTCTGGCTGAGCCAGATGGGGCCCAGGCTCTACAAGCCCTTGCTGCGCGGGCTGCTGGCGGAGCAGGTCCGGCCGGCGCCGGCGATCATCTTCTACGGGCTCTATGTCGCCGGTATCGTCATCTTCGCGGTGCTGCCCTCGCCGCGCCCGGCGATGGCGCTGTGGCGCGGCGCGGTCTTCGGGCTGATCGCCTATGCCACCTACGATTTGACCAATCAGGCGACGATGCGGGGCTGGCCGAGTGTGATCACCCTGGCCGATCTCGCCTGGGGGGCGTTTGCCACGGCGATCGCCGCCACGGTGGCGTGCATGATCTGCCAATGGCTGCTGCGGAGCTGAGGCAGCCCTCCTGTCGCTGTCAGGCTTTGACGTTGTCGCGGGAATTTGGGAATGAGTTTCCATGTCCGCGCTGCCCGACCGCCATTCTGGCGATTATTTCGAATTGATGCCCGTCGCGCTGTGGGAGGAGGATCTCAGCGCCCTCAAGCTGATCATGGCGGCGTGGCGCAGGGAGGGCATAGAGGATCTCGAAGCCTACCTGGCCGCGCATCCTGATGAGGTCAAGCGCTGCGCCCATTCGATCAAGATTTTGCGGGTCAATCAAAGCGCTTTGGATATGCTGGGGCGAAAACCCTTGCGGAGCTGACGGCGCATCTCGCCGTGATCATTCGTGACGATGCGTTGGCCCCCTATGCCCAGGAGCTGCTGCAGATCTGGCGCGGCCAGACGCGGTTCACCACCACCACGATGAATTACCGGCTGGATGGGACACGGATCGATATCCGCGTGAATGGCCGGATTCTACCGGATGAGACGCAGAGCTGGTCGCGGGTGATCGTCGCCATCGAGGATGTCTCGGCCCAGGAGGATGCGCGCCGGGAGCTGGAGGCCAGCGAGCTGCAGGCGCGGGCGATGTTCAATGACTCGCCGGTCTCGCTCTGGTTTGAGAATTTCAGCCTGATCAAGGCCCGGCTGGACGAGCTGCGGCATCGCGGCATCGTCGATTTCCGCACCTTCATCGATGTGCATCCGGATTTCGTCGAGATGTGCATGCTGGATATCCATGTGCTGGATGTGAATCTTCACACGCTCAGGCTGTTTCAGGCGCGCGACAAGGCGGATCTGCTCGCGCGGCTGGATGAGGTGTTCCGCGACGAGATGCGCGGGTTTTTCGCCGAGCAGCTGGTGGCGTTGTGGGACGGCCGGCTGCGCCATGAGCGCGAGGTGCTGAATTACCGGCTGGATGGCGAGGCGCTGAACCTGATTCTGCAATTCTCGGTGATGCCGGGGCATGAGAAGGACTGGTCGAAAGTGCTGGTCTCGCTCACCGACATCACCGCCCGCAAGAAGGCCGAGGCTTATCTCGAATATCTCGGCAAGCATGACGTGCTGACCGGTCTGTATAACCGCAGCTTCTATATGGATGAGGTAAACCGGCTGGAGCGCAAGGGGCCGTTCCCGGTCTCGGTGATCCTGATCGACCTCAACGGCATGAAGCAGGTGAATGACGAATCCGGCCATGCCGCCGGGGATGCGATGCTGCGCCGGATCGGTGAGATTCTGACCCAGGTGGTGGAAAAGCCCGGCTGCGCGGCGCGCATTGGCGGGGATGAGTTCGTGATCCTGCTGCCGGGCAAGAGCGCGCCGGAGGCCCAGGCGGTGCTGAGCGATCTGGCACGGGTGACCGAGCTGAATAATCAGTTCCATTCCACCCAGACTCGGCTGGTTCTCTCCGTCGGCATGGCGGTTTGCAAGGCCGGCGAAAAGCTGGAGGCGGCGATTCAGCGCGCGGATAGCGCCATGTATGCCGATAAACGAGCCTTTTACGCGACGGCGCCGGAGCTGGACCGGCGGTCGAGGATCTAAGCCTCGAGCCCTTACGCGGGCAAAAATTCTATTCCGCGCCGCGTTGTCGCCGTCAAGTTAAAAAGGGCAGTCAGACGCAGATAATTCTACCGCAAAATCAACATCTAGTGTTGGCGACGCGATATAGGCCGAGCTATGGTGTGGCCTCACGCGAGTCTCCGCGCCGCCTCTCGGCGCGGATATGCCAGATGGGAGCAAGCGACATGGATATTCCGGCGGATTTTACGGTGTCAGAAACCAGCAAGCGTTCCATATTGGAGAGCATGGCACCGATTTCCGCGCAGATCTGGGATTCCAAATACCGGCTGAAGGATGAGACCGGCACACCGATCGACCTGACGGTCGAGGATATGTGGCGCCGTGTTGCCCGGGCGCTGGCCGAAGTCGAGAAAGAGCCGGCCCGCTGGGAGCAGCCTTTCTTCGAGGCGCTGCAGGATTTCCGCTTCATCCCCGCCGGGCGCATCCTCTCCGGGGCCGGCACCGCGCGCCGCGTGACCCTGTTCAACTGCTTCGTGATGGGCCGCATCGAGGATGATCTGGGCATGATCTTCTCGCATCTGCGCGAGGCGGCGCTGACCATGCAGCAGGGCGGCGGCATCGGCTATGATTTCTCCTCGCTACGCCCGAAAGGCGCGCTGGTGCGCGGGGTTGGCGCCGACGCCTCCGGCCCGCTCTCCTTCATGGATGTATGGGATTCGATGTGCCGCACCATCATGTCCGCCGGTGCCCGCCGTGGCGCGATGATGGCGGTGATGCGCTGCGACCATCCGGATGTGGAGGATTTCATTGCCGCTAAGCGCGAGCCTGGGCGGCTGCGCAATTTCAACTGCTCCGTGCTGGTGACCGACGATTTCATGGCCGCATTGCAGGCGGATGCGCCCTGGGACCTGAAATTCGACGGCAAGACCTACCGCACCGTGCAGGCCCGTGAGCTGTGGGACAAGATCACCCGCGCCACCTATGATTATGCCGAGCCGGGGGTGATTTTCATCGACCGGATCAATAAGCGCAATAACCTCTATTATTGCGAGACGATCAACGCCACCAACCCCTGCGGCGAGCAGCCGCTGCCGCCTTACGGCGCCTGCCTGCTGGGCTCGATCAATCTCGCCAAGCTGGTGCGCAACCCGTTTGAAGCGGGCGCGCATATCGATGAGGCGGAGCTGGCCAAGCTGGTCGGCACCGCCATCCGGATGATGGACAACACCATCGACGCCTCGGGCTTCCCGCTGGAGGCGCAGGCGAAGGAGGCCGAGGCGAAGCGGCGCATCGGGCTGGGCATGACCGGCCTGGCCGACGCGCTGATGATGTGCGGGCTGCGCTACGGCACTGAAAAAGCCGCCGCCCAGGCGAGCGAATGGGCCCGCCAGGTGGAGCGCGCCGCCTATCTGGCCTCCGCCCATCTCGCCGCCGAGAAAGGCGCCTTCCCGCTTTATGACGAGGCCAAATATCTGGCCGGCGAGACGATTTCCGGGCTGGATGAAGAGGTGCGCGACACCATCGCCGCGAACGGCATCCGCAACGCGCTGCTCACCTCGATCGCGCCGACGGGCACGATCTCGCTGGTGGCGGATAACGTCTCTTCCGGCGTGGAGCCGGTGTTCGCCCTGGCCTATACCCGCAAGGTGCTGCAGCGCGATGGCTCGCGCCGCGAGGAAGAGGTGACGGATTACGCGCTGCGCCTTTACCGCCAGAAATTCGGCGCCGAGGCGGTGCTGCCGGATTATTTCGTCACCGCGCAGGATCTGGAGCCGGCCGAGCATGTGCGCATGCAGGCCGCCGTGCAGAAGCATGTGGACAGCGCGATTTCCAAGACCGTGAACGTGCCGGCCGATATCAGCTTCGAGGCCTTCCAGGAGGTGTATCTCGATGCCTATCGCAGCGGCTGCAAAGGCTGCACCACCTACCGGCCGAACGACGTGACCGGCTCGGTACTCTCGGTTTCCGCGCCCACCCCGGCGGCTGCTCCCGCCCCGACGCCGGCCGCGCCGAAGCTACTGGACGACCCGCTGGGCCTGCTCAACCGCGCCGACCGGCTGCTGGGCGCGACCTACAAGCTGCGCTGGCCCGACAGCGAGCATGCGATGTATGTCACCATCAACGATATCGAGCAGGACGGCGTGCGCCGGCCCTTCGAGGTGTTCGTGAACTCCAAGAATCTGGAGCATTATGCCTGGGTGGTGGCGCTCACCCGGATGATCTCGGCGGTATTCCGTCGTGGCGGCGAGGTGGCGTTCGTGGCCGAGGAGCTGAAGCAGGTCTTCGACCCGCGCGGCGGCCAGTGGGCGCAGGGGCGCTATGTGCCGTCTCTGGTGGCGGCGATTGGTGATGTGATCGAGCGGCATATGATTGAGACCGGTTTCCTGACCCTGCCGGATGACGAGCCGGCCTATGGCAAGCTGCGCGCCGAGGCGGTGACGCCAGCCAGCGGCACCGCGCTGGGCAGCCTGTGCCCCAAATGCAGCCAGCCCGGACTGGTACGCGAAGCGGGCTGTTTGAGCTGCGTGCAATGCGGCTGGTCGAAATGCGGCTGAGCTGAAAGCCAGCGCTGAATGAAAAACCCCGCCAATGGCGGGGTTTTTTGTGCAAGCCCGTGTAGCCTAGAGCCTCAAGCTTTTAGCTTGAGGCTCTAATTTTGATGTTGGCGAGCAATTTCATGTGTTTATCTTGACGCTGCCGCGTCAATCTAAACACATATTGCTCTAAACATGCTGGCCGCCATTGATGTGGATTTCAGCCCCATTCACGTAGGAGGAGGCATCGGTGCAAAGGAAATGGATGGTCTGCGCTACTTCCGTGGGGGTGCCCAGCCGTTTCATCGGCACTTCCGCATCGACCAGCTCATCCGTGCCTTCGGAGAGGATGGCGGTGCTGATCTCGCCGGGCGCGATGGCGTTGGCGCGCACCCCACGGCTGCCGAACTCGTGCGCCATCTCGCGGGTGAGCGCGGCCAACGCCGCCTTGGACGCGGCATAGGCGACCCCGGCAAACGGATGCACCCGCGACCCGGCGATGGAGGTGACATTGACGATGGAGCCCCGGGCGCGCTCCAGCTCCGGCAACAATGCCCGGGCGAGCAGGGCGGTGGAGACCAGGTTGACGTTGAGCACCTTGGTCCAGAGCGCGGCATCCGTCTCGATCACCCCCATGCGCCCTCCCTCCGGGCCTTTCGGCGAGATGCCGGCATTATTCACCAGAGCATGCAGCTTGCCGCCATCCAGCCGGGCGCGGACCGCCTCGGCCAAGGCGGCAATGCTGCCCAGATCCTCAAGGTCCGCTTGCAGATGGCTCTCTCTGGCATTTGGCCAACGGCATTCCGGTGAGAAAGGCTGGCGGGAGACGGTGAGGATACGCCAGCCGCGCTCCTGAAACAGCTTCACCGTGGCATGGCCAATGCCGCGGCTGGCGCCGGTGAGCAGCAGAACGGGTTTCGGGTCGGACATTCAGGGCTCCTGTTTCGGCTGGGCGTGGGCCAGGATGGGCCGGGCGATGCGGCGTGGCAATATCATGTGGGCGCTGGCGCAGCGCGGTGCCATTACCGTTTCCACCGCCCGCCAAGGCTCGATTGGAACAGACCGGATGCAAGGGCGCAGGCGCGGCACAAAATTTGCATTGTATTGCCGCGGGCCATCGCTCTTCCTGGGCGTGCTGCCTATTGCCAATCCCGGCCCTTCTCCGGAGGGCCTCACAAAGATAAGGACGCGGACTTGCACGCAGCGATTGATCGGCACCGCCAAGACTGGGAGGCGCCGGAACTCGGCCTGCCCCAGGCCACGATCATAGCCATCCTCCTGGTGGCCTTGATCTCCCTGGCGGCTTTATGGGTAACGCTCGGCATAAAGCCGAAAACCGTTCCACAAACCATCCAGGTGACGCAGGCCAGCCTGACCAGCCTGCCACAACCCAAGCCGCCACCGCCGCCGCCGCCGAAAATCGTGCCCCCGCCCAAGCCGGTGCCGGCGGTGATCCCGAAGCCGCCGCCGGTGCCGAGCAAGATCGTGGTGGCGACGAAACCGCCCCCGCCGGTGCATCACGTCATCAAGCCGCCGCCGCCGCGGCCGGTGGTGCATCACACCCCGGCGCCGCCAAAGCCGCAACCGCCGCAGCCGGCCGTGCGCGCCACGCCGGCCCCGCCGCCCCCGCATCCGGCCCCTCCGGCCGCGGCGCCGACCAGCGGCATCGGCCCCTACGGCGCCACCATGCACGCGATCATCCAGGCCAATCAAAGCGTGCCGCCAGGCATTTCTCAGATGGGGCTGTCGGGAACGGCGGTGATCAAGATCGAGGTCGATCCGAGCGGCCGGGTCATCGCCGTCAGCCTGGTGCGCTCCAGCGGCAATCCGCTGATTGATAAGACCGCGCTGGACCATGCGCGTGAGGCGCATTTCCCGGCTTTCAACAGCAATATGCCGGGCTCCGCCTTGACCTTCGAGGTGCCGGTTGAGATCAGCCCTGGCGATGGTGGCGATGACTAAAATTTCTTATCGCGCGGACGGGCGAGCCTAAAATCTGAACAGCAAGAGCCTATTTTTTAGAGACTCGATCAAATGCCCGCCCTCACCAGGGCGGGCATTTTCTTTTGGCCGATGGCGCCGCCGAAAGTCGCCTCTTTTAGGTGCATGCAATGTACTGCAGTTTTAGACATATTCCCACTCATTACGTGATGCACTAGACATAAACGCAATGCTGCAAGCGTGCATTCGGAAATCTTATAATTAATTGCGTTAATTTTTATCGCGAAGCTGAATCGAAGCGTGGGCTTGGCATCATGCTTGCTCTTTAGGTCCCAATGTCTCGCTGGGCCCCTTGCATAAGGGGTTGAGCAGATGGGGATCAACAACAAGAGGCTTCGTAATGAAGAATAAGGCGAGCAACCTTCGAAAGCATTTATTGCTGTTTACGGCGTGCAGCTTTGTCGGCGCCGCATCCATGGATCATGTCGCGCATGCGCAGAGCGCCGCGACGACGGAAGATCCGGTGATCGTGCCGGGCCTTGGCAGCGCCAGCGGCTCCAGCGCGTACGAGATTCAAAAGGTTCACATCCTCTATAAGAAGAATCTTCTGAAGGAGAAGGATCTCCCCAGCTCCATCACCGTGCTCGACGATAAGAGCGTGGCACGCGTGAACCCCACCATGGGGTCCATCCAGACCTTGCTGAAACAATCGCCTTCCGTCACCGCCTACGCGCAGGGGCCCGGCCAGAGCGCGCCGACTTTGGCCGTTCGTGGTGTGAAGAATGACGAGCTGGCGGAAACGCTGAACGGCGTGCCGATCACCAGCCTGTTGGGTGGCGCTGGGGATTATCTCTCCAACAATGTCAGCGCGCCGATCACGCTGCCGGAAATCGATTCAGCTACGGTCTATCCTGGCGTGGCACCGCCGGAGCGCCAAGGCTTCGGCACCGTCGGCGGCACCATCGCCTACACGGCAAAGGCGCCGACCGACAAGCCCTACGCTGAACTCGAAGGGGGCTATGGCTCTTTCGACACCTCCCATTTCGGTTTCACCATCAACACCGGCAAATGGTATGATGGCGTCGACGCGCCAAAGACCCTGCTGCTTTATGATCAGAGTGAAACCGCCGGCTATGTCGCCAACACTCCGGCGCATTATCATAATTTCCTGTTCAATACGGTAAAGCCGTTTGACGACGGCTTGACCCAGGTCGGGTTGCTGGTGATCTTCAACCAGGGTAACGGCACGATTCAAAGTGAGCCGACGCCGACCGCGCTGATCGACAAATATGGCTGGAACTATAATTTCCCGACCAATCTCGGCTATTACAATCAGGCCGGAAAATTCCTGACCACGATCCTGAGCGATAAGAGCTACATCAACCAATATCTGGATTTCCAGGGTTCGGTATTCTATATCCACCAGGACCAGAAGACTGATTCTTATTGCGCCCCCTCCACGACCGATGGCAGCCTGCCCTACGCGGTCAATGTGCAATGCCCGTATAATTTCTACGGCGATGTCGGGCCGGGATCGAACTTCCAGTCTTCCGCCTTCAACTACAACCCAACGGCGGCATTTGGCAGCCCGCAAGCCGGCGAATCGTCTGAGTTCACCCATAATTGGGGAACACTTACGGTTTCACGCCGCAGCTGAATATCCATCTGCCCCACAACACGATCGCGATCGGCGGCCTGATCGCGAAGCAGACTTCGAGTGGGACGCAATATATTTACGGCGGCGATTTGGCGCAGCAGAACCAGATCAACGGCTATGATTCCTCCGTTTTCGGTGGCGGCTATCAGCGCTCCGTCTATGTCGGCTATATTTCGGACAAGATCGATCTGCTCAACAACAAGCTGCATATCGAGCCGGCCTTCCGGGTCAGCTCGGCCTACACCAGCAACATCGTGCAGCAGAATTTCAGCGCGGCCACAGGGAAATACCAGAACTTCACCAAAGTCGGCGAACCCTATATCGCATTTCTTACGATCTACCGTTGCATCTGACGCCTTATGCGACCTACGGCAAGGGCTCGCTGTTCTCACCTGTCTCGGATTACGGCTCGGGCTCAAATCCGCTTGCGGGCTCTGAAACCGCGCCAACCCCGGAAATCGTGCATATGTATGAGGCGGGGCTGCGCTATGATACGCCCAACCTTTATCTGAGCGCCGACTATTTCTATCAAAAGGTGAACGACGCCTTCTCCTTCTATGAAAACTATCTCACCGGCACCTCCTACTACGCCAACCAGGGCGGCTTTCTGGTGCGCGGCGTCGAGGTCGCGGGCAAGGCACGCCTGACGCCGGCGGTCACGCTCTCCGGAAACTTCTCCTATAATAACACCGACTATACCGACAGCGCCTTCGAGTTCGTGACCCTGGCCAACGATCAGTTTGGCTATGCCTTTAAGGGTACGCCATTCTCGAACACCCCAACCTACCTGGCCAATATCGCCCTGGATTATGACAAGGGGCCGTGGACTGCGGAATTGTCCGCGCAATATACAGGCCGGGAAAATCAAACCTATGATATTCTGACGCCGAACGATCCCCAAAGCATGCTCTCCGGCGCCACGACAACGGATCTGCAAAATACCAACGATCCGAATTTCATCTTCAATTTCAACGCGAGCTACAAGATCCCGGTGAATACCCACAGGATCAAGAGCCTGAAAGTTATCTTCACGGCGCTGAATATTTTCGACGTGCATTATTATACCTACAAGTATAACTCGGAGCTTGCATCGGGTGGTGTCTACTCGATCCTGCCGCAATATGAATCCGGCTTGATCGGCCCACCGCGCTCCCTGCAGCTCGATCTTGTCGCCAAGTTCTGAACCAAGGATCCCGGCGGTTCGCCGCCGGGATCTCCTCCGGCCTAATTTGAAGTTAAAGCTTATGCGTCTCCTGGCATGCCGACCAAAACGAAAAATGATAGTGATGAATGTCCGTGCCTTCGTTTTCGCGTGCATGCTTGGGTTTGCCGCCATGCCATTTTCCGCGCGCGCCGTTCAGAATGACTGCCACACCATCGTCATTCCGCCAGGTCTGGGCATTGGCCCTGGGCGGATGTAACGTCGTTCAATCTGCTCTTCGTAACGTCTCTTTATAATCAAGAGGCGATATGGATGATGTTTGAGCAACTCATCTGGATCAATCGCAATCACGATATCGACTGGGCACGTTCGATCGCAAGCTCAATATCCACGCCCGATAACGGCAAGACCTTCGATATCACGCTGCGGCCCTGGGTATGGTCAGATGGTGTTCCGGTTACCAGCGCCGATATTCTCTATACCTACAAGCTCATTCAGAGCTACGGCCAGAATTATTCAAGCTATGGTGGCGGCGGCGTGCCGATGCTCATCCAGAGCATGACGGCCCCGGATGCCGAGCATGTGCGGATCGTCCTCAAACTTGCCGTTAATCCGCAATGGTTTATTCTCAACGGCATTTCCCAATTCACCCCGCTGCCGCAACATATATGGGGAAAGTACACAAATAATCAGATTTGGGATGAGCAATCGAATCCAGCCTTCTTTTCTGTCGTCGATGGTCCGCTAAAAATAAAGAAGCTGGCGATCGGGCAATATGCGGAGTTCGTGCCGAACCCGCTTTACCCTGGCGCCAAAATGCACTTTGAACGATTTTTTATGAAGTTTCAAAATAGTGAGTCCGAGGAGCTTCAGGCGGTCCAATCTGGCGATACAGATATGGGCAATGTCCCGTTCGATCTTTATAGCAAGGCCGCTGGAATGCCGGGTACAAGGCTGGTGACAATGCCGCCCTCCTATTCCTGGAACGAGCTGATTCCGAACCTGCTCAATAAATCAACGGAATTCTTCAAGGATGTCCGTGTCCGCCAGGCCCTGGCCGACGCGATCAACCAAAAAGAAATCATCCGGATCGCTTTTCATGGGCACGGTATTGAAACCTATAATCCTGTCCCGCCAGTGCTCGCCAATTTTCTATCCCCATCGGCCAAGCAAGGCGATTATCCGGTTGGATATAACCCCGGGAAAGCGCGAATGCTGCTCAAGGCGGCCGGCTTCACCCCGGGCAAGGATGGTATTCTTCAGAAAGACGGGCAGAGGCTGGAGTTTACTTTGCAGATTCCTGCCGGACAGGATGTACGGATTGAAATCGCTGAGCTCATCCAGCAGGATCTGAAAGCAATTGGCATAGATATGAAAGTGCAGCAGGTCGAGTTTAACGAGCTTTTGACAGCCATGGTCAGTCTGCCGCAAAGCTGGCAGGCCATCCTCATCGCGGAGGATCTGTCGCCCTACCCGAGTGGAGAATATCTGTTCAAAACGGGTGGTTATTATAACAATAATGGTTATTCAGATAAAACAATGGATCAACTGATCGACGAAAGTACCAACCTGCCTGGCATGCAGGCTTTGTTTGCCTACCAGGATTATGCTTCGGCGCAACAGCCGGTGATCTTTTTGCCGAATGAGGAGTATTCCGTTCTTGCGAGAGAGAATGTTCATGGTGTTCAGGATTTCATGAACCCGCTAGGTATGTGGGCGCCGGAGAAGCTGTTTTGCACCGCGCATTGAAATATCTGCTCGCCGGCGCCGTGGCGCTGGCCGTGCATGCGCCGGCCATTGCCGGAACATCAAGCTCAATTCCTGGAAATTGTGGAACCATCATTGTCCCCACCGGCATTGGCATTGGTGTTGGCGCGGATATCACAAACTTCAACCCTCTGCTCACGAATTCGCTTTACAATGCGGAGGCCTCGTCTTTGATGTTTCAGCCGCTATTATGGATAAGCGGCGCGACTCTTCAGATTGACTGGTCGCGTAGCATTGCCAGCTCGGTAACGACACCGGACCAGGGCACAAGTTTCGATGTGAAGATGCGCCCTTGGGTTTGGTCTGATGGCGTGCCGGTGACAAGTGCCGATGTTGCCTATACTTGGCATTTGATCCAGGCCTTCGGCGCGACATATGCGGGCTACGGTGGTGGGGAATGCCCGATATCATCAAGCAGTTGCAGATTATCGGTCCCGAGGAGTTCCGCGTCGTTCTGAAGCGGCAAGTGAATCCGCAATGGTTCATCATGAACGGCTTGTCCCAGCTGTCGCCTTTGCCAGAACATGTCTGGAAACATTTTACCTCTGATGAAATCTATCAGCACCAAAGCGACGTGAAGTTTTTTCAGGTCGTGGACGGTCCTTTGAAACCGCTGGCATTGCATGTCGGGCAAGATCTGATAATGGTCCCAAATCAAAAATGGCCCTTTGCGAAGCTAAACTTCGACAGATTTATTTTTAAATTCGTGGATACCGATGGCCAGACTGTCCAGCAATTTGAGGATGGCGAGCTGGATATGATCAACATTCCCTTCGGTCTCTGGAATGCCGTGCAGCATGTTCCTGGCGCTTATATGGTCAGGCTTCCAATGCCGCTTGACTATAACGATTTGCTTCTGAATTTCCGCAATCCAAAGGTGGCGTTCTTCCGCGATGTACGTGTTCGCCAAGCCATGGAAGATGCGATTGATCAACAGGAAATGATACAGCTTATCGATCATGGCGTAGGTGCAGAGCACTGGGGCCCCGTTCCGACGCAGCCACCGACATTCCTGACACCCGCGATGCAGGCTGGCCATTATCCGGTAAGCTATGACCCCGCACATGCGCGGCAGCTTTTAGAGCAGGCGGGATACAGCCCAGGTGCTGACGGAATCATGCAGAAAGACGGAAAGAAGCTTGAATTCACCTACCTTGATACCACGGGTAGTGTATTGCTGCAGCAGATCACCCTGATGACGCAGGCCTATCTGCGCCGGATCGGGATTGATATGCGGGTACGGGAAATGGAATTCAATCAGGTTATGGCGTTGCTGAACGATCCACATGCCGATTGGGAAGCGACCGGATTGGGCGGTGGCGTTGGCGATTATCCTACTGGCGAGCTCAGCTTCAAGACGGGATCTTTTGAAAATTCAGGTGGATATTCAGATCCAACCATGGACAAGCTGATCGATGAAAGCACAAATCAACCAGGTCTAAGCGGCCTTTACGCTTATGAGACCTACGCCAGCGCGCAGCAGCCGGTACTCTTCATGGAGCGCGAAGGTGTCGCGATGCTCGCCCATAACCGGATCAAGGGCGCCGCAGGTTTTGTCGATCAGCTCTATAATTACTACCCCGAAAAATTATATTGCGAAGCACCGCAAGGGAAGACCGCGCGATGATGAAGATGATCCTCAGGCGCCTTGCGTCCTCTTGCCTGTCTCTGTTCATCCTGGTAGCACTTGTGTTTTTTCTGGCGCACCTCACGCCCGGCGGCCCCGCCTACTCAATCCTTGGGCAGAAAGCGACGCCGGAATCGGTGGCGCAGCTCAACCAGCGCCTTGGGCTGGACCAGCCCCTGCCCAAGCAGTTCGGCCTCTGGATATGGCATTTGCTGCATGGCGAGCTTGGCTATTCCTATTTGCTCAACCGCCCCGTCGGACAGCTGCTTTGGGTATATGAGAGAAATACCCTGGTTTTCTATACAGTTTCCATTATCATCAGTACGGCCTTGTCGATTGCTCTGGGGCTGATTCAGGGCGTGTGGTTCGGCCGCTGGCCGGCTAAGCTGATCGGCGCGTTCCAGCTCGGCTTCTACGCTTTGCCGCCTTTTTTCGTCGCCGCGATGCTGATCCTTTGGTTCGCTGTCGATGTTCATTGGCTTCCCGCCAGCGGTATCATCGATCTTCGCGATCCGCACGCCGGTATCGCCAGCTTCGCGGCGCATCTGGTGCTGCCGGTCACCACGGTATCGCTGCTCACCGTCTCCTCCCTGTCGCGCTATTTTGGCGAGGCGGTGCATGAGGAGCTGGGGAAGGATTATGTCCGTACGGCGCGGGCGAAAGGGGTGAGCTTTACGTCGATTCTGTTCCGGCACGTGATGCGCAATGCCCTGCGGCCCCTCATTACCATCCTGGGACTCTCCTTTCCCTACATTTTCACTGGTGGTGTCATCGTGGAATCCGTTTTCAACTATCCAGGCCTGGGCTGGCTCATGTGGCGCTCGGCCTTGTCGCAGGATTATCCGATCCTGATCGCGATTGTCCTGGTCATCGGCGTGCTCACCGTGCTCGGCAATTTGCTGGCCGATCTCGTCAACGGCCTGCTGGATCCGAGGGCGAGCTATGAGTGAGGCGGCGATGCTCAGTCTCTCAAAGTCGCTGGGCGGCCGGCTTGCCGGCAACGCGACGCTGAAGGCCGGCCTGGTTCTGAGCGGGTTGATCCTGTTCCTCGGCTTCGTGGCGCCCTTCCTCGATCCGGTGAACCCCTACACGATTCATCCTTCGCACGCCTTGCAGGCGCCGAACGGGCAGTTCCTGTTCGGTACGGATGAGCTGGGGCGGGACGCGCTGGCCTTGCTGCTCTCCGGCGGCTTCACCACCTTGATCGTGGCGCTGCCCGCGGCGCTCTTGGCTTTTTTTGTCGGCGTCACCTACGGTTTCCTCTCCGGTCTCGGCCCCGCCTGGCTCGACCGTTTGCTGATGCGCCTGCTCGATGTGGTGCTGGCGCTGCCCAGCCTCATCGTGCTGCTGTTCTTCGCGGCGCTGGTGCCGCAATCCAATTTCAATCTCATCCTGCTCTTGGGCCTGATCTCCTGGCCGAGCCTGGCGCGGCTGGTCCGCAACGAGGTGTTGGCCCAGCGCGGCCGGGACTTCATGCTGGCGGCCCGGCAATCCGGGGCGTCGTCAGCCTACCTCGCCTGGGTGCATCTGCTGCGCGTGATCGCGCCGATCCTGGTGGTCAATGGCACCTTCATGATTGGCGATTCGGTTCTGGCAACCTCCGCGCTTTCCTTTTTGGGGCTTGGCGTGCAGCCGCCGCAGGAGAGCTGGGGCAGCTTGCTGCAAGGCGCGCTGGATATCGCGGCACTCGATCCGTGGTGGCTGATCCTGCCGCCCGGCCTGTTGATTTTCGGCGCGCTGCTGGCGGCGTCGCTGACGGGGCAGGGGCTGTTGCAAATCTGGGGGAATAAGCGTTGAACGCCGTGCTCGAGATCAAGAATTTATCCGTCACGCTGAAGCGCGGCGGTCGCGATGTGACCATTCTCGACCAGCTCAATCTGCGCATCGCGCCAGGTGAAATGCAGGCGCTGGTCGGCGAAAGCGGCTCCGGTAAAACCATCGCGGCCCTGGCCATCATGCGTCTCTTGCCGCCAGGGGCCGCCATTACCGGCGAAATTCTGCTGAACGGCGAAAATCTCGCCGCCGCCGTGGAGCCGCGCATGCGCCAGGTCCGCGGCAAATCCGTTGCCATGGTCTTCCAGAATCCGCTCGCGGCGCTGAACCCGAGCCGCACCATCGCGGCGCAGATCGGCGAAGCCTGGCGGGTCCATCAAGGCGGCAGCGCGGCGCAGGCCCGGGCCCGGGCGCTGGAGCTTTTGGACGAAGTCGGAATCCCCGATCCGAAAAACCGGCTCAATGATTATCCGCACCAGTTTTCCGGCGGCATGCGCCAACGCGTGATGATCGCGATGTCGCTGGCCTGCTCACCGCATTTGCTGATCGCCGATGAACCGACCACGGGGCTTGATCCGCTGATCGCGCAGCAGATCATGACCTTGATCGCGCGGCTGCGCCGCGAGCGCGACATGGCGGTACTCTTCGTCACGCATGATCTCTCGGTGGTGCAGGAGCATGCGGACTCCATCCATGTGCTCTATGCCGGGCGCTCGGTGGAATGGGGGGCGGCGGCAGCGTTTTTCCAGCACCCGCGTCACCCTTATTCCGAGGCGTTGCTGGGGTCGGTGGCGCGGCTGGGGCAGGCGCGGCTGCGCAATATTCCGGGCAATCTGCCCGAGCCGGAGCAGCGCCCGCCCGGCTGCCGGTTCGCGCCGCGCTGCGCCTATGCCAGCGCGGTTTGTTCCACCGCCTACCCGCCGGCGGATGCGCAAGGGGCCACGCTGGCCGCGTGCTTTCACCCGCTGCCGCGCACCGCTAGGCCGGCCTTCGCTGAAACCCTTGCCCCGCGCCCCGCGCGCAACTTCGCGCCGCTGCTCGATGTGACGGATCTCGGCGTGCGCTATCGCGGTGCCGGCGGCTGGTTCGGCGCGGCGCGCCGGCTGCCGCCGTCGCTGGCCGAAGTCAGCTTCAGGCTCGGGCGCGGCGAATGTCTGGGCGTGGTCGGCGAGAGCGGCTCCGGCAAATCCAGCCTCGGCCGCGCGGTGCTGCAAATGATCGAATATGACGGCCAGGTCGCGCTCGATGGTCATGATTTCCACGCCATGGCCGGTCGCGCGAAGCGGGATTTGCGCCGGAAAATCCAGGTTGTTTTCCAGGATCCGCGGGAGAGCATGAATCCGCGCATGACCATTGGCGAGGTGATCGCCGAGCCGCTGCGGCTGCGCGGCGGCCTGAACAACGCCGCCCGCCGCGCGCGCGTGGAGGCGCTGCTCGGCCAGGTCGGCCTGAATCCCGAGATGGCGGCGCGCCATCCTGGCGATGTCTCCGGCGGCCAGGCGCAGCGCATCGCCATCGCCCGCGCCCTGGCGGCGGAACCGGAATTGATCGTGCTCGATGAGCCGACCTCGGCGCTCGATGTCTCCACCCAGGCGATGCTGCTGAACCTGCTGAAGGATCTCAGCCTCAAGCATGCCCTGTCCTACATTCTCATCAGCCATGATTTCGCGGTCGTCAGCTACATGTCTGACCGGATCGCCGTGCTCAATGCCGGCCGGATCGTCGAGATGAACGAAACCGCGGCGCTGCTCTCGGCGCCGCGCGCAGCCTACACGCGGGCGCTGATTGGCGCGGCCCCGCAACTTCAACCCATGCAAGCCTAGGAGTTTTTATCATGTTGGAATTTGTTCGATTGGTCATGTTGACCGGCGGCCTGCTGGCGATCATGCCGGTGCTGCTGATCATCACCCTCGCCGTCGCGGTGGAGCGGTTTTATATCCTCAAGAAAATCCTGCGCCAGGGCCGCTATGCGCACAGCAATCTGCGCAAGGTTCCGGATAACGATGTGGACGGGCTGCAGGCGATCGTCGAGGCGTCGAGCGATGCGCTGCAGAGCCGGCTGATCAGCACCGCCATCGCCATTCGCGGCGAAAGTGCCGAGGACATGGATCTGCGGCTGGATGAGGAAATCCTCGCCGCCAGCCCGAAGATCACGCGCCGGCTCTGGGTGCTCGATACCTCCGTCACCATCGCGCCGCTGCTTGGCCTCTTTGGCACCATCGTCGGCATGATCCAGGCCTTCAACGTGCTTTCCTCCAATGGCGGTCCCTCGAAAGTCACTGGCGGCATCGCGGATGCGCTGGTCTCCACCGGCGCGGGCCTGCTCATCGCCATCATCGCGGTTTATTTCGTGAATTACTACAGCACCTTGTCGCGTGAAATCATGCATCAGCTGGAGCTGATCAAGGTGGTGCTGATCAACCGCATGCAAGGTCGCGAGACCCGGGTCGAGCCGGTGCGTCCGGTACGCCTGTCGGCGGGGGCTAAGCGCATGGCCCGCAGACGCCGCCACGACCCGCTGGAGCGGGAGAAGCCCCGGCTCGAAATCGTGCCGATGATCGACATCATGATGTTCCTGCTGGTGTTCTTCGTGATGATCGTGCTGCGCATGATCCCGGATTCGGGTGTCACGCTGCATCTGCCCGGCGCCTCCACGGCGCAGCCCTTGCCGCATACCCAGGTGGTGATCATCATCGACCAGCAAGGCGCGATGCATGTGAAGGACCAGGTGATGGACGACTCCCAGCTGGAAACCTATCTCGAAGGCGAGAAGGCCGGGCATGATACCGATGTGATCGTCGCCGGGGACAAGGGCACCAAGCTGCAGCAGCTGATGAGCGTGATGGATCTGGTGCGCAAGGCCGGCATCACCAATATCGGCATCGCCACGGATAATCACGACGGATCTTGAATAAAGCGGTTGCGGTCCGGGCTTGCACGGTCCGCAACCGGTCCGGCACAAACATATAAACCATCGCCGAGTCTGCGGCGCGGCGATGGACAGACAGGGGTGCTTTCCATTCGCGTTGTGATCTTTCTTTCCGGGCTGGTCCTTGCCGCCGCGCTGCCCGGCGCGGCATCGGCGCAAACCATTGTGCCCACCACGCGGCCCATGAAAGTGCAATGGCGCGACCAGGCGACGTTTTCGGCGCATCTGGCGGCGGCGCAACAGGCTGTCCTGGCGCCAGGGCGCGGCGGTGTCGTCACCCAGGTGAATTTCCAGTCCGGCCAGGCGGTTGCCGCCGGCGCGGTGCTGGTGGTGTTGGATGTGGCCCCGAGCAGGCGCAGCTGGCGCTGGACCAGGCGAAGCTGGTCGAAGCCGCGCGCGCGCTCGCCCGCACCGAAAAGCTGATGGCGATCTCCGGCGCCAGCCAATCCGCCCTGGAGCAGGCGCAGGCGGTGCTGGCGGAGGACCAGGCGCAGCTGCGGCTGGACCAGGCGACGCTGGCGCAGGGCGAGATCATCGCGCCCTTCGCCGGCATCGCCGGCATCCGCGAGATTGACCCGGGCGATTATCTGCAGGCCGGGCAGAGCGTGGTGACGCTGGCGGCGCCGGGGCCGCTCAAGCTCTATTTCAGCGTCCCCCAGGCCGAGCAGGCCGGGCTGGCGCCGGGTGAGGCGCTGCGCTTCACCGCCCCGCTGGGCGGCGGCGCGCAACTCAGCGTGCCAGGGCGGCTGGTGGCCTTGGGCCCGGCGCTTGACGGCGCCAGCGATGCGCGGCCCGCCGAGGGGCGGCTGGATGGCGAGACGCCGTCCTTGCTCTCCGGCATGAATGGGGTGGTCGAGATCGCCACCGGCGCGCCCCTTGCCGCGCTCCAGGTGCCCAGCACGGCGCTCACTGATTCCATGCTGGGGCCTTACGTCTTCGTGCTCTCGCCCGGCCAGGGCGGCAGCGTGGTGCACAGCCTCTATGTGAAAATCCTGGGCCGGGTGGGGGATGACAGCATCATTCAGGCGCCGGGTCTCGGCAGCGGGCAGCGCATCGTCGCACTCGGCGGCTTCCGGCTTACCGATGGCCAGCGCGTGAGCCCGCAAACGCCTTGAATATCTGGGTGAAATTGCTGCGCCAGCCGGTGCTGGTCGGGCTGGCGGCGGCGGCGCTGGGGCTGTTCGGTCTGGCCTCCGTGGTCAGCCTGCCGGTGCGCTCCAGCCCGGTGATCCCGCCGCGCTATATCGATATCTCAACCAATTTTCCCGGCGCCGACGCGGCGACGGTGGATAAATTCGTCACCTTGCCGCTGGAAAACGCGGTCTCGGCCATTGCCGGGGTGCAGTATGTCACCGGCTCGACCCAGCCGGGCAATGCCGACATCAACGCCTTCCTCGCCCCCGGCGCGGTGGCGGATACGGTGTTCGCGGAAATCCTCGCCGCCACCAATGCCGCGCGGGATAATCTGCCGGCGGCGGTGCAGCCCTCGTCGTTGAAAATCGTCGGTGACGATAATGCCAATCAGGAACTCAACATCTCGGTGCTGTTTCCGCCGAGCCTGAGCGCGGCGGAGGTCACCGCCTTTACCATCAGCAATATCGTGCCGCGTCTGGAGACGGTGCCGGGCATCGGCCCGGTGACGCTTTATTCCTCCCCCCCGGCGCTGCTGGTCACGGCCGATCCGCTGCGGCTGCTGGCGCAGGGCCTGACCACGGCGCAGGTTGCGCGCAGCCTCGCCGGGCCAGCACCGTCGCCGCGGCCGGCACGCTGCGCGACGGCGCCGCCGCGATGCCGGTGAATACCGGTGGCGATCTGACCAGCCAGGGCGCTCTCGCGGCGTTGCCGCTGGGAGCCGGGGCGGGCGGCACCACCCGGCTGGGCGATGTCGCCAAGGCCGCGATCGGCTTTACCGATAGTGGCGGCATGGCCTGGTGGGACCGCGTGCCGAGCGTTTACGTCGCCGCCGGGGTGGCGCCGGGCGGCAATATCATCACGGTCGCGGCGCAGCTGCGCCGGCTGGTGGGCACGCTGCAGCCGATGATGCCGCCGGGGTCAAGCTCGTCGTCAGCTATGATCAATCGATCGGCGTCTCGGAATCGCTGCGCGATCTGGCGATGACGCTGCTGGTCACCATCCTGCTGGTCGGCGCCATCACCGTCGCCGCGCTGGGCAGCCTGCGCGCGGCGGCGGCGCCGTTCCTGGCCATCTTCCTGTCCCTGCTCGGCGCCGGGCTGGTGATGCGCGTCTGCGGGCAGAGCTTCAATCTCTTCACCATCATCGCGCTGGTGCTGGCGGTGGGGTTGGTGGTGGATGACGCCATCGTCGTCGTCGAGGATATTTTCCGCCGCACCGCCGAGGGCGCGCCGGCGCGTGAGGCGGCGGAGCTGGCCATCACCCGGCTCGCGCCGGTGCTGGCGGCGATCTCCTCGACGCTGGTGGTCGCCTTTCTGCCGCTGGGCTTTCTCTCCGGCCTCACCGCCGCCTTGTTCCGGCCGTTCGCGCTGGTACTGATCTCGGCCTTCCTGGTCTCGCTGGCGGTGGCGCTGGGCATCGTCCCCAGCATCGCGATGTGGGCGAGCCGGACTTATGTGCACAAGCCGGGTGCTGGGCTGCTGGATAAACTTCGCGATGCCTATGTCCGCCGGCTCACGCCCTTGCTGGACAGAACCGGGCTGGTCGCGGCGCTGGTGCTGCTGGCGGTGGCAGGCTGCGCGGTGCTGGCGGCATTCGCCCCGCGCAATCTCGACCCCGCGCCCGATGGGCTGGATGTGAATATCTACGCCGCCGGGCCGAATGGCGCCTCGCAGGATTATCTCAACGCCCAGGCGCTGACCATGGAGGCGCTGCTGCACCGGCTCTATCCCGGCATGCCGGACTGGCTGGTGGCGGTGGAGTCCCAGCACGCGATTTTCGGCGGCTACACCTTCGCAACACCCGGCCAGGCGGCGCGGGCCGTCGCCCGGTTGTCCGGCGCGCTCGCCGCCCTGCCGGGCCTGGCCGCCTATGTCTCGCAAGATACCGGCCTGCCCGGCGCGCAGGATCTGCCCGTGTCCGTCAATATCTCCGGCCAGGCCAGCGCCGCGCGGCTGCTCGCCATCGCCGCCAAAATGCAAAGCGCCGCCTATGCCAGCGGCGATTTCGATTTCGTGCAGATCTCGCCCGGCCAGCCGCAATATCAGTACCGGCTGCGGATCAACCGGCTGCTCGCCGCCCGGCTCGGCATCCGTGAGGCGGATATCGACGAGGTGGTCAGCGCCGCGCTCTCGCATGCCCAGCTCGGCCAGGTGGAGGTGCGGGGCGACGCGTTGAACGTCACGCTGGCGCTGCCCGACCGGCTGCGGCCCGCCACCTTGCTGGCCTTGCTGGTGCCCACGGCGGCGGGCACCAGCCTGCCGTTGGGCACCGTGGCATCGCTGGTTGGGGAGGAGCTGCCGAACGCGCTCGGCTCCTGGCAGGGTCTGCCCAGCGTCAATATCCAGGCGCAGCCCTATGCCGGGGTGGCGATGAGCCGGGCGCTGGGGACTCTGCGCCGCGCCTTCGCGGCGCAGCCCACGCGCGATCTCAGCTTCGGCTATAGCGGTCCGTCGGAAACCTATCGCGAGGCGAATGCGCAGAATGCCAAGCTGTTCGCGTTCGGCCTGGCCGGGCTGTTCTTCCTGCTGGCAGCACAATTCCGCTCCCTGCGCGACCCGTTCGTGGTCATCGCCACCGTGCCGCTGGCCAGTTTGGGGCCGCTGATTTTGTGCCTGGCGGGCGGGGCGACATTGAACATCGTCACCGAGATCGCGCTGCTGACGGTCTGGGGGCTGATCGCGCGTCAGGGCATTTTGTTCGTGCAGGTGGCGCATGAGGGCGCGGCGCTTGGCTTGCCCACCCGCGCCGCTTCGCTGCGCGCGGCGCGGCTGCGCTTCCGGCCGATCCTGATGATCACGCTGGCGCTGCTGGGCGGGGCGGTGCCGCTGCTGCTGGCCTCCGGCCCGCAAGCCACCATCCGCTACGATCTCGGCGCAGTGCTGGCGACGGGCATGGGCGGGGGCTTCCTGCTCTCCTTGTTCGCGGTGCCGGCCCTCTATTGCCTGCTCCACCGGCGGCGCCATGCGGGCTAAGCGCATCCTCCTGCTGCTCGCTCTGGCCCTGGCCGGATGCGCCCCGAAATTGCCGGCGCCGGAGGTGACGGTGAAGGTCAGCGCCTATCTGCCGGGCAGGGCGGGCAGGTGGCCGCCCTGCCCACCGCGTGGTGGCAAATCTTCGACAACCCCGCTTTGGACCGGCTGGAGCAAAGCGGCCTGCGCGCCAACAGCGATATCGCCCAGGCCGGCGCCGCCCTGGCGGCGGCGCGCGACGATGCACGGGCGGCCGATGGCGCCTTTCTGCCGCAGCTCGTGCTGGGGCCATCCGGTTATCCGGACATCTCCCGGCAATCCTACCCGACCGGGCCGAACGGCTATCCGCCTTATACGATCTACACCCTGGCCGGCGAGATCAGTTACGATCCCGGGCTGTTCGGGGCGCGGCATTTCACCTTCGCCAACGGCGCCGCGCTGGCCGCCTACCAGGCGGCGGAGCTGGACGTGGCGCGCCAGAGCGTCACCGGCAACATCGCCGCCGCCGCCATCGCTTTGGCGGGGACGAGGCGCAGATCGAGACCACCAGCCGCATCATCGCCAGTGAGCAGCGCCTGCTCACCTTGCTGCAAGGCGAATATGCGGATGGCGCGATTCCGCAACTCGATGTCCTGCAGCAGCAGAGCAGCATCCTTGCCACCCAGGCGAGCCTGCCGGCTCTGCGCACCCAGGCGCAGCAGCAGCGCGACCGTCTGGCGGTGCTCACCGGGAGCCTGCCCGCCTCATTCACAGTGCCTGTTCCGCGCCTCGCCGAGCTGGCGTTGCCTGCGAACATTCCGGTGGTGTTGCCGAGCGCCTATCTGCAAAACCGGCCGGATATCCGCGCCGCCCTGGCGCAGGTGGCGGCGCAGCACGCGGCGCTTGGCGTCGCGGTCGCGCATATGTATCCGGATCTGAGCCTCTCGGCCACGGGCGGCTATGCCGCCGAGCTTACCAGCGCGCTGTTCAACACCAGCTCGGCCTTCTGGTTGCTCGCCGGCAATTTGCTGGCGCCGCTTTACGAAGGCGGCACGCTGCGCGCCCATAAGCAAGCGGCGCAAGCGCAGCTCGCCGGGGCGCTCAGCGCCTATCATGGCGCCGTGCTCAACGCCTTTGCCCAGGCGGCGGATGCGTTGAGCGCGGTGCAAAATGGCCAGGACGCGCTGGCCCGCGCCAGCGCCGCCGCGCAAACCGCGGATCGCGCCTACCATCTCGCCGCCGCGCAATACCGGCTGGGCGCGGTGGATTACACCACGGTGTTGACCGCCCAGACCCAGGCGGCGCAGGCGGCGCTGTCGCAAATCCAGGCCCGCACCACGCTGCTCGCCGCCATCGCGACGTTGCAGAGTGCCATGGCCAATTAACGTTGTTTTGAGGATGATTCCGTCGATCATCGGCCGGAAAAAATCATCGGTCGCGGGCAGCGGCGCGCGCGACATTTTAATCCAAATATGTGGTTTCAGATTTATTGCAATTTTTGCCTCGGCTTTTTTGAAACCAACGGCGCCGGAAAAATTTAGTTGCGGTGCAAAAAAATCCTGGACAGTGCCGGTGTCCCGCTGCTACTCAACCGAACCCGTTTGAATTTTTTAAAGGAGGGGCTGATGAAATCATTTATTCTCTATCCCTCCGCCCATGGCGCGCGCGCCGGCGTATAGCCGGCCTTTTTCTCCGCCCTTTTTCTCTTTTTCATTTCATTCAGCCGGAAGGCCGGTCCGTTCAGGGCCGGGAGCAACCGTGTCTCTCATCGATAAGAATTCCGCGCGCCCGATGGGCCGCGTGCTGTTATTTCTGCTGCGTCTGTGGCGCCGCCATGCCTGGCTCGTCGCGATGATCGTCGCGGCGATGATCGGCGCGACGCTGACGGACGTGCTGATGCCGCTTTTCGCCGGCAAGCTGGTCACCGATGTCGCCGCCACCGGGCCGCGCCTGCGCGAAGCGCACGCGGCGCTGGTGACGGTCGGCATCATGGCCGGGCTCGGCGCCTCGCAGACGCTGCTGCGCAATATCGTGTTTCGCGGCGTGGTCGCGCTCAGCCTACGCAACATGGCTGAATCCGCGCAGGAGGCCTTTAACCGCGTGCAGCGTTTCTCATCGGACTGGCACGCCAACAGCTTCGCCGGCTCGGTCCAGCGCAAGATCACCCGCGGCATGTGGGCGATCGACATGCTGAACGATACGCTGCTGGTGGCGCTGCTGCCGGCCTTGTGCGTGCTGGGGGCACTGCCGCGGTGCTAGGCTGGCGCTGGCCGGTGATGGGCGGGCTGCTGGCCGGCGGCGCCTTGCTTTATATCGTGCTGGCCACCTCGCTCTCGGTTGGCTGGGTGGCGCCTGCGGCGCAACTCTCCAATCGCTGGGATACAAGGGTCGGCGGCGCCCTCGCGGATGCGATTTCCTGCAACGCGGTGGTGAAGGCCTTCGGCGCGGAAGCCCGTGAGGACGAAATTCTGCGCGGTGTGCTGGCGAAATGGGCCGCGCGCACCCGCCGCACCTGGATCCGCGGCACCAATTCCGGCACCATCCAGGGCGTGGCGCTGCTGCTGCTGCGCACCGGCGTCACCTCGCTCGCGGTCTGGCTCTGGTGGAGCGGCCGCGCCTCGCCCGGCGACATCGCGACGGTGCTCACCGCCTACTTCGTCATCCACGGCTATCTGCGCGATATCGGCTTTCACATCTCGAATCTGCAGCGCGGCGTCAACGATATGGAGGAGCTGGTGGCGCTGCACAGCCAAGGGCTGGGGGTGGAGGATGCGCCCGACGCGCGGCCCATCCGCATCGGCAATGGCGAGATCGTTTTCGATCGTGTCGGGTTCCGCTACGGGCCGCACGCCTTGCCGTTTTTCGAGGATTTTTCCTTGCGCATCGCGGCGGGCGAGCGTGTCGGGCTGGTCGGCCATTCCGGCTCGGGCAAGACCAGCTTCGTCAAGCTGTTGCAGCGCCTGCACGATGTCAGCGCCGGCGCGATCAGGATCGACGGGCAGGATATACGCGCCGTGCGTCAGGCCAGCCTGCGCGCCAATCTCGCCATCGTGGCGCAGGAGCCGATCCTGTTTCATCGCTCGCTGGCGGATAACATCGCCTATGCCCGGCCCGGCGCCAGCCTGGCGGAGATCGAGCAGGCCGCCTGGCTCGCCAACGCGCATGAGTTCATCGCCCGGCTGCCCCGCGGCTACCAGACCCTGGTCGGCGAGCGCGGGGTGAAGCTCTCCGGCGGTGAGCGCCAGCGCGTCGCCATCGCCCGCGCCTTCCTGGCGAATGCGCCGATCCTGATTCTGGACGAGGCGACGGCCAGCTTGGATTCCGAATCCGAGGCTTTGATTCAGGAAGCGATGGAACGGCTGATGACCGGCCGCACCGTCATCGTCATCGCGCATCGCCTCTCCACCGTGCGCGCACTGGATCGGATCCTGGTGTTCGATCGCGGCCGGCTGGCGGAGGAAGGGCCGCACGAGGCGCTGCTGACGCGTGAGGGCGGCATCTATCGGCGCTTGTTCGAACGCCAGGCGATGGGCTTGCTGCCTGCCGAATCCTGAGCCGGCGACAATCCTTGACATCATCACCCGGCCGCCCAACGGCGCGGCCGGGTGATAATGCGCGCAGCGCGTGTTTGGCCGGGCGCGGCAGCGTCACGATCAACACATAAAAATTCCGCCAAAACAAAGCTGGGCGGAGGATCAGCGCGTTTGGCGCTGTTTGACAAGAATTTGGCATGCGCCGGTGTTCATTCCCGCGTCATGCCCCTGCCATTCTGCACGCTGCAGTGGGACGCATCCCACCGCCCTCAGCGAAACAAAGCGCGGATAGATCCCGCGCACGAAAAGAATGGGAGCCTCGAAAATGGATTTATACAAGGTTGGCGTGGCCGGGCTTTGCGGCTGGCTGGCAATGGCCGGTGGCGCGATGGCGCTCACCCCCCGGCGGGTATCGAAATTGACGGCGCCTGGCTGGGAAATCTCACTCTTTCCGGGGGCGCGGATGGGTATGGCTTCGTGCAGAGCGGCACCAGCCACGCGGCCTTTAACGGCAACAACATCACCGGCACCAGGCTGGCGAACGCGTTGATCGAGCTGCAGAAACCGGCCGGGCTGGTGCAGTTCAACCTCGCCATCGGGGCCAATACCGGCGCCATGCCGCTGGGCAGCGCGCCGATTCAGGCCAGCGTCAACAGCTTGGCGACGGGACCGCTTTATTACGGCTATCTGACCATTGCCCCGCCGGGTAGCCCGGTGACACTCTCCGCCGGACAGCTGATCTCGCTGGAGGGATTCGAAGCCGGCACGGACTGGTATAATTCCAATCTGTTCACCAGCGCGCTGTTTTATACCCAAAGCGCGATGTTTCGTGGCGCCGAGCTGAATTATGCCAGCAAGGCGCTGAATGCCACGATCGCCTGGGGGATGGCTACGAGACGGGGGTGTTCAACACGGTGCAGGCGGTGGCCACCTACCAGCTGCCGCACGGGCAATCCATCGCCGCCTATTATGCGGGGGCGCTCGGGCGGGTGGGGCTGAACGCGAAAACCTATGCTGGCACCGGCTCTTATGGAGATCCCGCGCATTTCGCCACGGTTGGCACCTTCGGCGCGAACTATGCCAATTCGCAGATGTTCGGCGCCTATTATACATTCAGCGACGGCGCGCTGAGCCTTACCCCGGAAATCCAGTATCAATATGCCAAGGCGGATGCGCGGCTGGTCCAGCCAGGCTCCGCCGCGATGGGCAAATTCTCCAGCATGTTCGGCGCCGCCCTGTTCGCGGATTACCCGATTGCCAACACGCCGTACGAGATCGGTGGATTTGCGGAATATTTCACCAGCAACGGGCCGGATACATGGTTCATCGCGCCAGGCGCGCGCGGGGCGGGCTTCGCCATCACCCCAAGCTGGCAGCATAAGGATCTCTTCATCCGCGCCTCCGCCGGCTACATGCATCTGCTCAACGGCTCCTATGCCGGCAACGGGCAGATTGGCGCCTTCGGCAATCAGGCCGGGGGGCGCGACGTGGTGCAGGGCCTGCTTGAGGCGGGGATTTTGTTTTGAGCACCATCCGGTCAAACCTCGTCGTTTGATCGGATCAAGCCGCGCGCTCAAACAAAATCCGACTCACACGGGCCGCACCGGCGGGGCCGCATGCCGGCCCCGCCGCATGTCTTTGTAAACTTCACCACAAGGATACCTGGACTGATGAACGATCCACGCCTGGAATTCGCTTTCGAGATCAACGCCGCGCTCGCCCCCCCGCTGGATGGCGGACCCGGCCGCCACGGGCATAGGCGCATCAACCCGATTACTGGCGGATGGGTACGCGGGCCGCGCCTGCAAGGGCGCGTGCTGCCCGGCGGGGCGGATTATGAATGGGTGCGCGCGAATGGCTGCTCGGTGCTGGACGCCCATTACGTGCTGCAGACCGAGGACGGCACGCCGATCTATATCCGCAATCAAGGCCTGTTCATCGCCGATGCGGCGCTGCTGCGGCGTTTGGATGCGGGCGAGAGCGTCGATGAGGCCGCCTATTATTTCCGCTGCGCGCCTCGCTTCGAAGCGCCGGAAGGGCCGCATGGCTGGCTGAGCGAGCGCCTCTTCATCGGCAGCGGCGCCTTCCGGCACGATCATGTCCTGATCAAGATTTTTGAAATTCTCTGACGGAGGAAGGCGTTTTCAGCAACGCATGAAGGCGTTGCGGCGGCGCACCGAAACGCGATCAACAGCCGGCCTCAACGCATGAGGTCGGCGCCATGATCGACCGATATTGGTCCAATCTGCTCCGCTTCATCGCGGCGTCGGCGCTGCTGCCCGGATAGGCTGCCCGTTTCCAGAGGCGGACCTTACAGCCCGGGCTGCGCGGCCTGGCGCATGGCGCGGGGCGATTTGCCGGTCCAGCCGCGGCAGGCGCGCGAGAAGCCGGAAAGTTCGCTATAGCCGAGCCGCGCGGCGATCTGCTTCATCGGCAAGCCGGGATTATCCAGCATGGTTTCGGCGATGCCGCGCCGCTCCTCCTCCAGCAACAGGCGGAAATTCAGCCGCTCATCCTGCAGCCGCCTTTGCAGCGTGCGCACGGAAAATCCCAGCTCCAGGGCAACATCCTGCAGCGTCACCGGCCCGCGCCCGAGCAAATGCCGGATCGTCTCGCGCAGGCTCTCGCCCAGGCTGCAAGGCTGGCTTTCGCGCGCCAGCAAATCCTCCAGATGCCGCAACACCACCGGCCGCAAGGAAGGGGTGGCCAGCGGGTTGGCGCGGGTGACGTCGGCGGCGGCGATGATGATACGGCTCTCCGAGAGGCCGAAATGCACCGGCGCGCGGAAAATCTGCCGCAAGGCCGCCTCCCGCCCCTGGCCGGCATGGGCGAATTGCACCTCCAGCGGGCTCCAGTTGCGCGACAGAAAACCACGGATGAAGCTGATCGCGCTGGCGGTGGTCATTTCGGTATCCTGGCAGCGCATCGGCACGGCGGGGTCGTGAATTCTGTAGCTCAGCACGCACAGCCCGTCGCGCTGTTCCACCCGCATCTGCGTATGGCTCTGGATCAGCGGCGCGAATTTCGGAAAATGGGCGAAAACATCCGCGAGGCTGGAACTGGCGCTGAACAGCGCGCCAAATGGCCCGGCCTGCTCCGCCTTATAGGTCATCCCGATCCGCGCCCCCAGGCAAGGATCACCAATCAGCGCCGCCGCCTGCTCGATCAATAAGGAGGGGTTTCCAGCTTGATCCAACGATAAGGGTCGCTGATCATGGCAGGGTCAATGCCATATCGCGCGAGCAGCGCCCGGCGCAATTCCGGCGGCACCTGAGGGTGTTCCATGAAAGGTTGCAAGGTGATCGCGCGGATCCGCGATTCGGCTGGTTTTGGTGCGGACAATTTATCATTCCTTCCTGCGGTAAACCGCGGATGGTGTTTTCTCCCGGTCCTTCGTCTTATCCCCCGGCGCGCAAACGCAATATGGAGGCTGGGGAGGCTGGCGTGTTTTGACAAGTTTTTGGCGCGGCCTCCCGCTCCCCCCGGCGCCAGGCGGCGTTAGGCTTGGCCTCTGATCCGTGGAAACATAACAATGAGGCGGGGTTCATGAGTGAAATAATCGAGCAGGTCGAGCCGGGGGCTCCCTCCATCCTGATTGCAACATCCGATGCCGGGCTGAAGCGCGGCGCCATCGGCCTGGCGGAAGCCTTCGCCTCGACCTTGGCGAATATCGCGCCCGCGGAGGCGATTTTCTCGCTGATTGGGCTGATCGCCGCCTTCATGGGCAGCTTCACGCCCTGGACCTTCCTCATCACCGGCTTCGCCATCGCCGCCACCGGCTGGAATCTCTCGGAATTCGCCGTGCGGGTGCCGAGTGCCGGCAGCTTCATCGGCTTCATCTATCATGGCGGCAACGCCATCCGCCCCGGCTATGGCCGCTTCACCAGCGCCATGACCTTCTATCTCGGCATTCTCGGCGGGCCGATCACCCTGGCCTCGGTCTCGGTATTTCTGGGCTCCTGGGTGCAGACGGCGCTGGGTTTGCCGAACATCTGGTGGCTGATCATCGCCCTGGCGGGGATCGTCCTCAGCGTGCCGGTCTTGCTGCGCGGCATCGCCGCCTCAACCCATGTCGCCTTCGTGCTGTTCCTGGTCGAGGCGGTGGGGCTGGTGCTGTTTTCCATCGTCGTGCTGGCGCAGTCCGGTCCGGCCCTGGCCGCGCCATTGCATCCGGCGGGGGGCATGCCGGGCGGGTTCGCCGGGCTCAACGGCATCGTCTTCACCGCCGCCTTGTTCAGCTATGTCGGCTGGGAGAATTCCGGCAGCCTGGGCGAGGAGCTGCGCCATCCGCGCCGCAACGTGCCGATCGCGGTGATCGGCTCCATCGCCATGATCGGCGTGCTGTATATTCTGGTCACCTGGGCGGCGGTGTCCGGCTATGCCGCCTGGCATGGGGCCGGCCCCGGCATGACCCGCCTTGCCGACCCCACCAATGCGGCGCCCTTCATTGAGCTCACCGACCATTACATGCCCTGGTTCCATTGGGTGATGGTGTTCATCGGCCTGACCAGCGCCATCGGCTCCTATATCGCGGCGGTGACGGCGGTTTCCCGCTGGACCTATGCCGCCGCGCGTGGCGGCTTGCTGCCAGCCCCCTTCGCGCGGGTGAGCGCCATCTCCCGCGTCCCCGTGATGTCGGTTTTGATCTGGAACCTGCTGATCGGCTTTTTCGTGATCGCCGCCTATTTCCTGTTCAACGGCGATGCGGTCACCGGCACCGGCTATCTGGCCGGCATCGGCGCCGCGCCGATCACGGTTGGTTATTTCCTGATGGCCTTGCTCTGCCCCGTGTTCATCTGGCGGACGGACCGGACGCGGTTTGGGCTGTTCCGGCATGTCCTGCCGGCCCTGATCGGCGTCGTCACCATCGGCAACGGGCTCTACCAGGCGGTCTCGCCCTATCAACCGCCGCCGGCCAACCGGTTCTGGATTTATATCGGCGGCATTTTCGTGCTCGCGCTCGCCGCCACAATCTACAAATTAGCCACGCGGGGAACTGCGATCGACCGGCTTGGCTATGTCGTCCCGGAGGATGAAGCGTAATGACCAGCTTCGCGGATATCATAATTCGTAATAGCCACATATTGCGCCCCGATGGGCTGGGCTGGCGCGAGGATGCGGATTGCCTGGCGCTGGCCGGCGGCAAGATTTGCGCGCTCGGGCGGGCGGCGGAGATGGCGGCCTGGCGCGGCCCGGGGACCGAGACGATCGATCTGGCCGGCGGCTATCTGACCCCCGGCCTGGTCGATGGCCATGCCCACCCGATCCAGGGGCATGATCTGCAGATCGGGCTGGATCTGGCCGAGGTGCGCGATATGGGGCAGCTGCGCGCCGCCCTGGCGCAAGCCGCTTCCGCCCTGCCGCCGGATGCCTGGCTGCAGGGCCACGGGCTGGACCCCTCGCTGCTGGCGCAAGCCGGCCATCCGGCGGACGAGCTGGAGGCGGCGGCCGGCGGCCGGCCGGTGTTTCTGCTGTTCTTCGATTATCATGGCGCCATGGTCAGCCGCGCGGCGCTGGCCCGGGCCGGCATCACCGGGCCGCGCGGCTTTGCCAGCGGGGCGGATATTCTCTGCGATGCGGCGGGCCGCCCCACCGGCACCTTGCTGGAGACGGAGGCGGTGGAGCTGGTCCGCGCCGTGCTGCCGCGCCTGGAGCAGGCGGCACGCCTGGCCTCGATGCGCGCCTTGTTCGAGCGGATGGCCGCCGCCGGCCTGACCGGCATGCATGTGATGGACGCCAATGGCGACAGCCTGGATTGTTTTGCCGCACTGGAGGCGCAAGCCAAGCTGCCCTTGCGCTTTCATATTCTGCCCTGGGTGAATCCCGGCGCCACGCGCGCGGAGCTGGAGGCGGTTCTGGCCTTGCAGAGCCGCGCCGGCCGGCTCTGGCGGGTCTGCGGGGCGAAATTCTTCATCGACGGCACCATCGATGCCGGCACCGCCTGGCTGCATGAGCCGGACACGCAGGGCGGCTCCACCGGGCCGCATTGGCCCTCCCCGGAGGCTTATAGCGAGGCGGTGCGGTTTTTCGGCGAGCGGGGGGTGCATACCGCCACCCATGCGATCGGCGACAAGGCGGTGCGGCATGTGCTGGATACGCTGGCCAGCCTGCCGCCCCCGATCCGCGCGGCGGCGCGCCACCGGGTGGAGCATATCGAAACCCTGCCGGATGAGGATATCGGCCGGTTCGCTTCGTTGCAGGTGTTGCCCTCGATGCAGCCTTCCCACGCGGTGCGCTATGCCAGCGCTGATCTGAGCGATCCGTGGTCGCAGCGTCTGGGCCGGTGCGCGCGGCGCGCGGATGGCGCACCGCCGACATCGCCGCGACCGGTGTGCCCCTGGTGCTCGGCTCTGATTGGCCGATCGCCCCCTATGATGCGCGTGAGATCCTGGCCTGCGCGGTGGCGCGCCGCCTGCCGGGGCGGGCGCTGGCGCCGGTGGGCGCGGAGCAAACCCTCTCGCGCGCCGCGGCGCTGGCCGGTTTGACCCGCCATACCGCCTATGTGGTGCAGGAGGAGACCAGGCTGGGCGCGGTGCTGCCGGGCTATGACGCGGATCTGACCGGATTTTCGGTCGATCCGCTCAATGCCGGTGTCGATGAGCTGGGGACGGCGCCGTTTCGGCTGACATTGAGCGACGGCCAGGTGACGCATCGCCTGGCTGAATGACATAATCGAAAAAATTTTCGGTGCCGCCTCTTAAAAAGCGGTGAGGAGACATGGGGGCTTTTTGTAAAAAGCCCCCATACCCCCAAAAACTTTTATAAATTTTTCAACCTGTTGGCTTGAAACGTCTTTAAGCGCCGGGAAGGCTCAGCTTCACCCTCACGCCCCCGGCATCCGATGCCCCGACCATCATCGTGCCGCCATGCAACGCCACCACCGCATTGACCAGAGGCAGGCCGAGGCCATAGCCGCCGGCTTGCCGGGTCGGGTCGAGCTGGACGAAGCGCAGCATCACCCGCTCGCGTTGCGCGGCCGGGATGCCCTGGCCATCATCGCTGAGGGTGATGTCGATCCGCCCGTCGCGGCGCTGTGCCGAGAGCCGCGCCGTCTTCGCGCCGGCGGCATGGATCAGGATATTGTCGAGAAGATTGGCGATGGCCTGGTTGATCAGATCGCGGTCGCCGAGCAGCTGCAGCCCCGGCTCGATCTGTGCCTCCAGCGCCAGCCCGCCATCCGCCATGGCGGGCTCATAGCTTTCGACGAGCGTTTCCAGCAAAGACGTCAGCGCCAGCGTTTGAAACCGCGCCCGCCGCGCCCCGGCTTCGATTTCCGCCAGGCGCAGCAAGGCCGAGAAAATCGCCAGCGCCTGGTCGAGCTGGGCGATCGCCTCATCGCACACGGCGCGGAAGCGCTCATCCTGCATCTGCGCGCGCGAAAGTTCGAGATGCTCGCGCAGCCGCGCCAGAGGCGAGCGCAGATCATGGCTGATATCGTTGGTGACCTGGCGCAGATTTTCCATCAGCTGCTGGATGCGCGCCAACGCCTGGTTCACCTCCCTGGCCAGCCGGTCGAATTCATCCTCATGCCGGCTCAGCGCGATGCGCTGGGTGAGATCGCCGGCGACGATATCGTGCAGGGTGCGGGTGAAGCCATCGAGCCGGCGGGTGGTGGCCCGGCCGATCAGCAGGCTGATGATCAGCCCCAGCGCCATGATGGTGCCGAACACGCCGAGGAAGGAGCGGGCGATCAGGCTTTTCAGCGTCATCAGCGCGCTGGCGTCGGCGGCGATGAACAGGCGCTCGCCATGCGGCAGGTTCAGCACGGTGCCGCGGATCGCCAGAACATGCGGCGGCAGGCCGAGATCCGGCGCGCCGCGCAGCGTCTTCGGCCCGGTCCAGTGTGCCGCCACTTCGGGGGCGGGGCGGAAATTGCCGGCCAGCCAGGTGCCGTCCGGCGCCAGCGCGGCATAAAGCAGGCCGCTGCCCTCGGCCAGCGTGGCGCGGACATTCCAGGCCACGCCGAGCTGATTGGCGGCGATGTCGGCAGAGATGTCGGCTTGCGCGGCGGCGACGCGCGCATCGATCTGGTCGCGCCAGCTGGATTCGGTGGCGTGGTGGACGATGGCGAACACCAGCAGCGCCCCGGCCAGGCAGACCAGCACCACGCCCCAGGCGAGCCTGATCCCCGGAACCCGCCAGACCCGGTTAAGCCACATCCAGCCTGTACCCGGCGCCGCGATAGGTATGGATCAAAGGCGGCGAGAATCCCTGGTCGATCTTGCCGCGCAGCCGGCTGATCTGCGCCTCGACGATGCTGGTCTGCGGGGTGAAGTGAAAGCCCCAGACATCCTCCAGCAGCATGGTTTTGGTGACCACCTGGCCGCGATGCCGGAACAGATATTCCAGCACCTCATATTCGCGCGGCTTCAGCGTGATCCGCTGCCCGGCCCGCCAGACGCTGCGGGTGGTGCGCTCCAGCTCCAGATCCGCGATTTGCAGCCTTGTGGCGGGGCAGGGGCGCGGGCGCGGCGGGCCAGCGCGCCGAGGCGGGCGGACAGCTCCGGCAGGGCGTAGGGTTTGACCATATAGTCATCGCCGCCGGCGCGCAGCCCCTCCAGCCGGTCATCCAGCCCGCCAAGGGCGGTGAGAAACAAAGCCGGGGTGTGGATGCCGGCCCCGCGCAGCGTCTGCAGCAGGGCCAGCCCGTCCAGCCCGGGGAGCATGCGGTCGATGATCAGCACATCGAAACTGCCGGCGGCGGCGGCGAGCAGTCCGGCCCGGCCATCGGCGGCCAGTTCGATCTCGTGGCCCTCCGGCGCCAGCCCGGCGCGCAGATTGGCCGCCGCCTGGGCGTCATCCTCGATCAGCAGGAGTTTCATGCCGCCCAGCCTGCCGCGCGCGGGCTGGCTGGCAATTCGGCCGGGGGCCAAGGCAAAAATTAAATTCCTGCATAGTTGGCGATAGACGGCGGACAAATTGACATGGTTATGAGCGCGGTCATGAAGCCCCGTTTGCTGAACTATCTGTGCCTGCCGCTCGCTTTGGGCCTGTCCCAGTGCGCCAGCTATCATGCCGCCCCGCTGCCCGCCGCGCCGGACCTGCGGGCCGGGGTGAGCGGGCTGCGGACCCGCCTGCCGGATGGCACGGCGCTGGATGTGAGCGGGGCGCTCAGCCCGCAAACCCTGGCCAAGCTGGCGGTGCTGAACGACCCGGATCTGGTCGCCGCCCGGGCCCAGCGCGGGATCAGCGAGGCCAATCTGCTGGCCGCCGGGACGCCGCCTGATCCCAGCATCACTGGCGGGTTCGCGGCCCTGCTCAGCGGGCCAGGCAGCATGCCGGCGCTGACCGGCGCCTTCACCCAGGATCTCGGCGCGCTGATCACCGGCCCGGCCGACCGGGCGGCCGCCCGCGCCGGGCTGAAACAGACGAATGAGGATATTCTCTGGCAGGAATGGCAGGTGGCGGCGAAGGCGGAGCAGCTGGCGGTGACGCTGGCGGGCGACCGTGAGACGCTGGCCAGCCTGCGCCAGGACGATGCGCTGCTGAGCCGGATCAACAGCGAGACGCAAACCCAGATCACCGCCGGCAACCTCACCAGCAATGAGGGGGTGACGGCGCTGAGCGCGCTGGCGAGTGTGCAATCCAGCGAAAACACCACCGCCCAGGCGGCGCAGCAGGATGAGGTGGCGCTGGATGCGCTGCTGGGGCTGCAGCCGCATACGCCGGTTGCCATCGCCGCCCCCGCCATCGTCGCCCCGTCTCCGGCGGCGGTGCAGGCGGCACTGGCCAGCCTGGCGCAGCGCCGGCCGGATCTGCTGGCCTTGCGCTATGGCTATGAACAGGCGGACCAGAAATTGCGCGCCGCCATTCTCAGCCAGTTCCTGCCGCTCAGCCTGGGCGGGGCGGGCGGGCGCGATACCTCCAATGTCTGGAGCTTCGGGCCGCAATTCACCCTGACCTTGCCGCTGTTCAACCGCAACCGTCCGGCGATCAAGGCGGCGGAGGCGTCAAGGGCGGCGCTGCGGGCGCAATATCAGAGCGCGCTGGACAATGCCGCCGGGGCCGCCGCCGCGCTGCCGGCCCAGATCGCGCTGCTGCAGAGCGAGCTGCGGACCGCGCAAACCCAGGCGGCGCAGGCCCGGGCGATGGCGGATTCGGCACAGTCCCTCTACCAGGCCGGGCAGCTGGCCGGGCCGGTGTTCGCCAATCTCGCCGCTGTGGCCGGGGAACGGCAGCGCAGCGCCATCGCGTTGCGCGCCCAGTTGCAAACCGCTGAACTCTCTTTGGCCACGCTGCTCGGCTTTGGCCTGACGCAGCCGCTTACGGAACATCCCGCATCATGAAACCGATCTATCTGATTGCCGCCGTCATCCTCGTTGCCGGGCTCGGGGCCTGGTATGCTCTGAGCCCCGCCGCGCCGGCGGATAATACCCCCACCCCGGTCGCCACGGTGAGCACGGTTGCGGTTCGCAGCCAGAGCCTGCCGCGCCTGATCGACGCGCCGGGCAGCATCATCGCCGGCACGGCGGAGCAGAGCCTGGCGCTGAAGGCGGCCGGGGTGCTGGTGAGCTATCAGGTGGTGCCGAATGAGGCGGTGCAGCAAGGCCAGGGGCTGGCCCAGCTGGGGCCGGACCTGGTCGAGGCCGCCAATCTGGCCAAGGCGCAGGATGCGCTCTCGGCCGCCAACGCGGCGCGGGCGCATGTCGCGGCGCTGCTGCCGGCGCATCTGGCCACCAAGTCCGACCTCGCCGCCGCCACCCAGGCGCAGCGTGACGCCGCCAGCGCCCTGGCGGCGCTGCGCGCCACCGGCGCCGGGCAGAGCTATACGCTGAAGGCCCCGGCGGCAGGCCTGATCACCGCGCTGCCGGCCACCCCGGGCGGCAGCCTGCCGGCGGGCAGCGTGCTGGTGAAATTCGTGCCGCAAAGCGGGCTGGTGGCGCAGATCGGACTCGAGCAGAGCCAGGCCGCCCAGCTGCAGCCCGGCGATGACGCGACGCTGACGAAGCTGAATGGCGGCGCCCCGGTGGCCGCCCGTGTGGTTGGCATTGCCGGCGGGTTGGATGCGCAGACCGGGCTGATCGACGTGACGCTGCGCCCCGCCGCCCCGGTGACGCTGGGCGCACCGGTGCGGGTGCAGATCCAGGCGGGGCAGCTGGAGGGCGTGCAGGTGCCCAACGAGGCCGTGCTGCGCGATGAGAAAGGGCTGTATGTGTATCAGCTCGATGCCAAGGGGATCGCGCATCGGGCGGATGTCGAGCTGCTGCAGCAGGGGGCCCGGACCAGCGTGCTGGCGGCCAAGGGGCTGAATCCCGCCTGGAAGATCGCCACCCAGGGCGCCTACCAGCTCAGTGACGGCATGCAGACCGCCACCCAGGGGGCTGGCTCGTGAAGTTCAGCGCCTGGCTGGACCGGCATCGCCGTTTCGTTCTCACTTTGGCCGCCGCCTTGGCGCTGGCCGGGCTGAGCGCCGCCATCTCCTTGCCGATCGGGCTGTATCCCGACGCCTCTTTCCCGCGCGTGCGCGTCACTGTCGATACCGGCAGCCAGGCGGCCTCGCAGATGGTGCTGGCGGTGACGCAACCGGTGGAGCAGGCGGTGCGCGCGGTGCCCGGCGTGGTCAACGTGAAATCCGTCACCTCGCGCGGCTCGGCGATGCTGACGGTGGATTTCGCCTGGGGCACCAACATGCCCACCGCGATGCTGGGGGTGAACGCGGCCCTGGCGCAGACCGTGCCCAGCCTGCCGCCAGGGGTGAGCTACAATGTTCTGCAGATGCTGCCGAACGTGTTTCCGTTCATGGCCTATGCGCTGACCTCCCCCAGCGTCGGCCTGGTGAAAATGCGCAACCTCGCGAAATACCAGCTGGTGCCGCTGCTCTCCGGGGTGAAGGGCATCGCCCATGTCCAGGTCCAGGGCGGCGATACCGGCGAGGTCGAGGTCTCGGCTGATCCGGCGCGGCTGGCGGCGGCGCATCTCACCCTCACCGATCTGGTCAATGCGATCTCGGGTGCGGCCAGCCTGCAATCGGTCGGGCGGATCGAGGATCATCAGCTGCTCTATCTGCTGCTCACCAATAACAGCGTCAGCGGCGTGCGGGATGTGAAGAATATCGTGCTGCGCGCCGGCCCTGGCGGGGTGCTGCATGTGGGGGACGTGGCGCAGGTGAGCCAGGGCGTGGTGCCGCAATTCCTCGGCGTCGATGCCGACGGCAAACAGGCGGTGACCTTGCTGCTCTACCAACAGACCGGCTCGGACATGGTCGCCACCGCCAAGGCCGTCGATAAGGCGCTGGCCGGGTTCAAGGGGCAGATTCCGCCCGGTGTCAGTGTGAGCAAATGGTACGACCAGAGCACGCTGGTGCTGGCCGCGGCAGGCTCCGTGCGCGATGCGATCCTGATCGGCATCGTGCTGGCCGCCGGGGTGCTGTATCTGTTCCTGCGCAATGGCCGGATCACGCTGCTGGCCATCACCATCGTGCCGGCCTCGCTGGCGGCGGCGGTGATGGTGCTCTCGATGGCCGGGCTCAGCTTCAACATCATGACGCTGGGCGGTCTGGCGGCCTCGGTCGGGCTGGTGATCGACGATGTGATCGTGATGATCGAGTTCATCGCGCATCGCAGCGGCCATCCCGCGCGCGGCGCCGGGCGGTTCTGGGTGTTGCAGGCGGGGAGCGCATTTTTGCGGCCGCTGACCGGCTCCTCCGCGGCGACGCTGATCGTCTTCGTGCCGCTGGCCTTTCTCTCCGGCGTCACCGGCGCCTTCTTCAAGGCGCTGTCGATCACCGTGGCCTCCACGCTGCTCGCCTCCTGGCTGCTCACCGCTTTGGTGGTGCCGCTGCTGGCCGCGACCCTGGTGGATTTCGACCGCTGGACCGACCCCGGCCAGAATGGCCAGGGCTGGCTCGGGCGCACGCATGAGCGGCTGCTGAACCGCTTCCTCACCCGGCCGGTCCTGCTCGCCTTGCCGGTGCTGGGGCTGGTGGTGGTGGGCTATCTCTCCTACAGCCACGTGCAGACCGGCTTCATGCCCTCGCTCGATGAAGGCGGGTTCGTGATGGATTATCTCACCGCCCCCGGCACCTCGCTGGCCGAGACCGAGCGCGAGATGCGCGAGATCGAGGCGATCCTGCACAAGGACCCCGCCGTCGCCAGCTATTCGATGCGCGCCGGCGCCGGGTTTGGCGGCGATCTCGCGGAATCCAACAAGGGCGATTTCGTCATTCGCCTCACCCCGCTCAGCCAGCGCGCCAATATCGATGTGGTGATGAACCGCATCGCCAATGAGGTGACGGCGAAGGTGCCGGGCGTGCAGATCGATCCGCATCAGCTGATGTCCGACGAGCTGGGCGACATGACCGGCACGCCGCAGCCGATCGATGTGCGCCTCGCCGCGGCCGATCCGGCGGCGCTGGAAGGCGCGGCGCAGCGCGTGGCGGCGGCTTTGGGCAAGATCCAGGGGTGGATTCCATCGATGACGGCGTGGTCCCGGCGGGCGATGCCATCGAGATCCATGTCAACCAGGCCCGCGCTGCGGCTCTGGGCTCGATCCAAGCAAGGTCGCCGCGATTCTGCAGACCGCGATGGCAGGCACGGTGGCCGCGACCTTCGAGGGCAACAACCAGCTCACCGGCATCCGCGTGCGCGCGCAAGGCGCGGCGGGGTTGAACACCACGCAGCTGGGGCAATTGCCGATCCCGACGCCGGCCGGCGCGCTGGTGCCGCTCTCCAGCATCGCCAGCTTCTCCATCGCCTCCGGCCAGCCGGAGATCACCCGCGAGGATTTGCAGCAGGTGGTGGATGTCACCGCCCGGCTCAACGGCACCGGGCTCGGCGCCGGCATCGCCGAAGTGAAAAAGGCGCTGGCCCAGCCTGGTATTCTCGGCAACGGCGTAACCTACACGCTGGGCGGGCTCTACAAGCAGCAGCAGATCGCCTTTGCCGGTCTGGTGCGGGTGTTCATCGCCGCCTTGCTGGCGGAGTTCGTGCTGCTGCTGCTGCTCTATGAGCGCTTCGCCTGGGTGGCGGCGATCATCTGCACCTCGCTGCTCTCCACCACCGCGGTGTTCACCGGGCTGTTCCTCACCGGCGTGCCGCTGAACATCACCGCGATGATGGGCATGGTGATGATCGTCGGTATCGCCACCGAGATGGCGATCTTCTTCGTCTCCGAGGCGCAGCATCTGCTGGAGACGCTGCCGCCCCGCGAGGCCTTCGCCACGGCGGCGGCAAACCGGCTGCGGCCGATCGCGATGACGACGCTGGCGGCGATTCTGACGCTGCTGCCGCTGGCGCTGGATCTCGGCCAGGGGGCGGGGATGCAGCAGCCGCTGGCGATTGCCATCATCGCCGGGCTGCTGGTGCAGTTTCCCTTGGTGCTGCTGGCGCTGCCAGTGCTGCTGCTGAAACTCACCAAGGCCCGCGCCTAGAGCAATATGTGTTTAGCTTGATGCTGGCGCGTCAGGATAAACATATATTGCTCTCGTATCGTGGTTCTGAAATCTACTTATTTCAGAACCATGAAATTAGAGCGAGATGGGTTTACAGCCGCCCGCTCTGGCTTTTCTTTGGCGAGCCTTCTCATCTGTTGATCGTGACGCCCCAGCCTCAAGATAAACAGATAGCGCGCTCATTTCTCCATCGCTCAAAAGGATTTGATATGCGACATCTTTGGCAAGCCGGATTTGCGGCGCTGTGCCTCTCGACCGCCTGCGCGCCCATCGCCCATGCCGCCGCGCCCGCCTACAGCCTGGCGCAGAGCATTCCGCTCGGTGGCGCCGCACATTGGATTATCTGCATTATCACGCGGCCACCGGGCAGCTTTTCATCGCCCATGGCAAGGCGGTGAGCGTGGTGGACATGGCCTCCGGCAAGGTGCAGGGGAACGTGACCGGGCTGGACGATACCCATGGCATCGCCTTCGACCCCGCCACCGGCGACGGCTATACCGACAGCTCCGGCACCAGGACGCTGTCAGAATTCGATCCGGCGACGCTGAAGGTTATGAAGACGCTGCCGTCGCTTGAGGATACTGACGGGATGGTGTTCGACGCCGCCAGCCATGATATTTTCGTTGCGGCGGGCGATTCCCAGGCGGTGCTGGCGCTCGACCCGGCCACCGATCAGGAGACCAAGATCGATCTGCCCGGCAAGCCGGAATATCTGGTGGCCGATGGGCAGGGCCGGCTTTACGTGGCGCTGAATGACAAGAACCAGATCGCGGTGGTCGATACCGAGGCGAAAAAACTCGTCACCAGCGACGCGCTGCCCGGTTGCGCGGCGCCGACCGGCATGGCGATGGATACCGCCACGATGCGGGTTTTCGCCAGCTGCCAGAACGGCAAGCTGGCGGTTGTGAACGCCAAGACCGGCGCCATGGTGGCGCTGCTGAATATCGGCAAAGGTTCAGACAGCGCCGCCTTCGATGCCAAGCGGCACCTGGTGTTCAGCGCCAACAGCACCGGCACGCTCTCCGTCATCCGTGAGATCGACGCCGACCATTACCAGGCGCTGGCGCCGGTAAAGACGCAGATCGGCGCGCGGACGATGGCGCTGGATGAGGCGAATGGCGATGTGTTCCTGGTGACCGCCACGCCGCAGGGCAAGGGCAAGGTGAAACATCCCGGCTTCGCGCCGCGCTATAATTTCGAGCCGGGGACGCTGCGGCTGCTGGTCTACAAGCCGGCGTCGTAAAGCTTTTGTTCCAGGTGCCGCTTTTGAAAAAAAGCGGCACCAAAAATTCTACCCCAGCGCGTCGCGCAGCGTGCCAAGCCGGGCGAGCGTCCGGATGGTGCGGTTCTGGTTGGCAATCGCCAGCCCCATCACCAAGGCTTCCAGAATGATCAGCGTGGCGCCGTGCAGCGCCACCCGCTCGGTGCGGCCGCGCCGGGCGGTGATCAGCCCTTGCGCCAACTTCGCCAGTTTGGTGTTGGGGGTGTCGGTCACCAGCACGATCTTGGCACCCGCCTTGTTCGCCTCGCTCGCCGCCAGCAACACTTCCTTATAGGGCTTGCCGTAAGAGAGGATCAGCAGCCCGTCCTGTTCCGAAAGATCCAGCAGCTCATCGGCCAGGCCGAGCCCGCCCTGGCCGATGGTCTTGCAGGCCTGGCCATGGCGGCCCATCAGCAGGCGCAGATACTCCGCCAGCAGGCGTGACGGGCCGGCAGCATAGATGACAATCCGCGCTACCCCGCCCAGCAGCGCGATCGCCTCATGGATTTCCGCGCGCGCCGCCGGTTCCTGCAGCTGCGCCAGTGATTCCATATGGGTGTCGATGACCAGATCCGCGGCCGAGGAGCCCTTGCCCTCCAGATCCTCGAAGGTCTGGCGCATATGCTGCAAAGGGGCGGCGGATTTGCCGATGGCGGCGGCGATGCTCTGGCGCAGCTCCGCCATGCCCTGAAAGCCCAGCGCCTGCACGGTGCGGATGACGCTGGCGTCCGAGGTGCCGATCATCGCCGCCAGCTCCGCCGCCGAATGGGCAAGGACCGCGACCTTGTTGCGGTCAAGGTAGTGGGCCACGCGTTGCATCGCGGGCGGCATGGCAGCCTCGTGCGCGGCGAGCTTCGAGGAAAAATCATTGGCCGGCAGAGCGTTTAGGGCGGATGTCGGGGGGGGCGGGAGGCTTTCATCAAAACGTCAATTCTGTAGTGGTTGCAAGGCGGGTGGTGGTTATGTAGCAAATGCTACTGAATGTCCTACCTGATCTTCCGGCCTGTTTCCAGCCTTTCGCCTGTGACAGTTCCGTCTCAGCCCTTGTCAGCGGGCGTGGCATGAGCGGCCCCTTGCTTGCCGTCAACGGGCTGCGTGGCCTGGCCGGCGGGCCATTTGCGCTCACCCTGGCGCGGGGCGAATGCGTGGTGATCTCGGGCGCCTCGGGGATCGGCAAGAGCCTGCTTTTGCGCATGATCGCGGATCTGGACCCGAATGAGGGCCAGCTCAGCCTGGATGGTGTCAGCCGCGAGGTGATGCCCGCCCCGCATTGGCGCCGCCAGGTGATGTACAATCCGGCGGAGCCCGGCTGGTGGGCGGAGCGGGTGAGCGCGCACATGGCCCCGCGTGAGGCCGCCCTGGCGCTGCTGCCGCGCCTGGGCCTGGCCGAGGCGCTGCTGGAGGCGCCGGTTACCCAGCTTTCCACCGGCGAGCGCCAGCGCATGGCGCTGATCCGCGCCATCATCCGCCAGCCCCGGGTGCTGCTGCTCGATGAGCCCTCCTCGGCGCTGGATGAGGCCACGGCGCTGAAGATGGAAGCCTTGTTCGCTGAGCTGACAGCCAGCGGCATGGGGCTGCTGGTGGTGACGCATAATGAGGCGCAGGCGGGGCGCATCGCGCATCGGCGCTATGAGATGAGCAATACCGGCCTGTGCGAGCGCCCGTTATGAACCCGATCGACCTGACCCCGGCCAGCCTCGCCATCACCTCCGGCCTGATCCTGATCTGCGCCCTGCTGTCGCTGCTGCTCGCCTTGCGGGTGCATCGCGCCTTGCTGATCGCGGCGCTGCGCATGGTGGTGCAGCTGATGCTGGTCGGCTTCGTGCTGCGGCTGCTGTTCGAGCGCTCCAACCCCTGGCTGACCTTGCTGGCGGCGCTGGTGATGGCCTCGGCCGCCAGTTACGAGGTGGGGGCGCGGCAGGATTACCGGATGCCCGGCCCCTGGCAATATCTCACCACCGGCACCGCCATCGGCATCTCCTCGATGATCATCGCGGTGCTGGCGCTCACCACCGCGCTGCGGCCCACGCCCTGGTATGCGGCGCGCGAGGCCTTGCCGTTGATCGGCATTTTGCTGGGCAATGTGATGAATGCGGTGTCGCTGGCGCTGAACAGTTTCTACGGCACGGTGGGGCGCGAGCGCGCCTCCATCGAGGCCCGGCTGGCGCTGGGGGAGGGGCGGTTCGTGGCGCTGCACGCGGCCTCCAGCCGCGCCATCCGCACCGCGCTGATTCCCACCATCAATGTGATGAGTGCCGCCGGCATCATCACCCTGCCCGGCATCATGACCGGCCAGCTGCTCGCCGGCATGGACCCGATTTCCGCGGCGAAATACCAGATTCTGCTGATGTTCCTGATCGTCGGCGGCAATTGCCTGGGGGCGTTCACCGCCGTCTATGCCGCGATATTCCGGCTCACCGACCAGCGCGAGCGGCTGCGCGCCGACCGGCTGAAGAGTCGCTGAACTGCAATAAAAGAATCACGAAGTAGTAAAACAACCAAACAGATAAATTTAGTAGTAGCCGCTACATCAAAATCAACAGGAAGGTTTCTGTGATGTCTGTCTTCTGGGGATCGCGGGCGCGCGTGGCGCTGCGCGGCTTTTGTTCCATGCGCAGCCTCTATATCGGTCTTGCCGCAAGCGCAATGATCGCGCCGGGTGCGATGGCGCAGAGCGCCAACACGCCGGTCAATCTGGATCTCGGCTCGGTGCTCGCCACCGGCACCGACAATCCCGCCAATCTGGTCAACACCAAGGGCACGGCCCCCTATCAGTCGCCCTCCAAGGCGCCGCTGAACTCCACCCAGCCGACCTCGCTGGTGGATAAGCACACGGTGGATAATCTGCTCACCGGCACCGAGAGCTACGCGGACATCGCCCGGCTGACGCCCTCCGTCAGCAACATCAATCCGAACGGTCCCGGCCTCTCCGAGACCTCCGGCCCGACCATCCGCGGCTTCCAGGATGGTGAGTACAACGTCACGTTCGATGGCATCCCCTTCGGCGATTCCAACGACTTTACCCACCACTCCACCTCCTTCTTCACCAATTCGCTGATCGGCCAGACCATCGTCGATCGTGGCCCGGGCCAGGCGGAGACGGTGGGCGATGCCACCTTCGGCGGCACCATCTCGCTGCGCACGATCAACCCGCTGCCGACGCCGACCGCGACGCTGAACAGCTCCTATGGCAGCTACAACACCTCCGATAACAGCGTGCGCCTGGATACCGGCGCGATCTCCTCGCTCAACGGCGCCTCGGCGGTGTTCGAGGCCGAGCATATGCAGAGCGATGGCGCGCTGAGCTATTCCGGTCAGCAGCGCACGAATTTCTTCGGCAAGGTGGTGATTCCGCTGAGCCCGCGCACCACCCTGACCCTGATGGCCGACCATAACCAGCTCTATCAGAACCCGGTCTATGGCGCGACGCTCTCGCAGATGGCGACCCAGGGCTGGAACTATAATCTCAGCGGCAATCCGAATTCGCAGAACTATTACCGCTTCAATAACGACCATATCACCACCGATATGGAATATGCCGACCTGCAATCCGCGCTGGGTGACGGCTTCCTGTATGACGGCAAGATCTACACCTACGCCTATTACCATCACGACCTGAACGGCGACGACACCAACGACACCAATGCCGACGGCGTTACCCAGGCGGTCTCCGCCGGCGCCGTGCCCAACGAGGTGGTGCTGACCCCCGGCGGTGCCGCGGTGGCCGGGATTCCGGGCCAGACCTTCATGATGGATTACCGCTCCGTCGGCACCATCCAGCGCCTGCAGAAGGATTTTGGCTGGGGCGACATCAAGACCGGCTTCTGGTTCGATCATCAGGTGAATAGCCGCTTCGTGCAGAATGTCTCGCTGACCAACGCCAACGCGGTCAATTACGATCCGCTGGACAGCAATGGCGGCAAGGGCATCAACACCACCACTGGCGCGCAGTTGCCCGGTTATGACAATGCCAATGGGTCGATCGAGCGGCTGCAGCATAACCAGCTCTACACCTTCCAGCCTTACGGCCAGGTGGATTGGCATGTCACCGATAAGCTGACCCTCACCGGCGGCCTGAAATGGGCCTATTTCCGCCGCGCGCTGAACGCGCAGGTGAACCAGAAGACCGAGCTGCCGACCGGCTACACGCATGATTACACGAAGCTGCTGCCCTCCTTCGATGCGAAATACGCCTTCTCGCCGAACCTGACCGGCTATGTGCAGGGCGCGGAAGGCTTCCTGGCGCCGAACCTGAACACCTTCTACACCACGGCGCTGACCACCGAGAGCGTGAAGCCGGAAAGCACCATCAATTTCCAGACCGGCCTGGCCTATCAGGACGCGCATTGGGCGGTTGGCGGGGATATCTATAATATCCACTTCCAGAACTACATCGCCTCGCGGACGATCAACAAGCAGAAGTATTATTATAACCAGGGCGGCGTGATCTATCGCGGCATCGAAGGCGAGCTGGCCTACAGTTTTGACAATGGCATCACGCTGTTCGGCAATGCCGGCTACAACCAGGCCTTCAAGACCTCGAGCGAGGTGAAGATCACCCAGGCGCCGCAAGGCACCGCGAATTTCGGCGTGATCTACGAGCATAACGGCATCTACGCCTCGGTGCTCGACCAGTGGACCGGCGGCGAATATAGCGGCAATAACGGCACCAACATCGCCAACGGCCAGGCCGAGGGCAGTGCCGGCGGCGGCAAGTCCCCGGGCGGCTGGTATGATCCGTACAATGTCGTGAATGTCGCGCTGGGCTACACCTTCAACCACGACAATCCCCACAAGGACCCGATCAAGGTGAAGCTGAACCTGGATAACATCACCAACCAGAAGCAGATCATCTTCGATAACGGCACCAATGGCGCTGGCGACCTGCTCTATCTGCGCCTGACCGGCTTCTCGGCCTTCGCCTCGGTGAGCGTGCCGGTTGGGTTCGGCTCCTCGCTTTAAAATTGTTTCCCCTGGGAAGCCCGCCGCGCGGCGGCGGGCTTTTCGCCGTTTTGACTCCAATTTGTCACACTTCCTGGCATCGCCTTTGTTGTATCGGCCGCTGCAGAAGGAGAATTTTTCATGTCCATCAAATATATCGTCTACCTGGCCAACTATTCGGATGGGATTCTCTATCTGATGGCGGTGCTGCTGCTGCTGGCGCTGGCGGTGATTCTGGACCGCTTCTGGTTCCTGCGCAGCACCATTCTGCGTGGCGAGAGCGTCATCCGCGCCACCGCGCAGGAGACGGCCTTGCGTCAGGGCGAGTTGGTGGCGCTGCGCAACCGCGCCGGCAAGCTGCCGGAAGCCGCGCTGCTGGATACCGCCTTGCGCCATGCCGGCATGGTCAATGCCGAGGCGCTGAACAGCCGGCTCGATGAGGCGGTGATGCTGATCGCCCCCGGCCTGGACCGCCGGCTCTGGCTGCTGGATACCATCATCACCCTGGCGCCGCTGATGGGGCTGTTTGGCACCATCATCGGCATGTTCCATGCCTTCAACGTGCTGGCCGCGCCCGGCCATGCCCCGGCGGAAGTCACCGGCGGCGTGGCGGATGCGCTGGTTGCCACCGCCTTTGGCCTGTTCATCGCCATGTTGGGGCTGGCGGCGTTCAATGCGCTCTCCAACCAGGTGCGGCTGGTCGTGCATCAGCTTGATTCGCTGAAGGTGCTGATCGTCAACCGCATGGACGGCGCCCCGGTGGTGCAAGCCGGCAAGACCGGTGCTGGCGCCAGCACCGCCGCCAAGTTCGCCACGGCCTGAGCGGAACCCCCCACCATGCGCTATTTCGAACGCCGCAAGGCGCGCATCGAGATCATCCCGATGATCGATGTGATGCTGTTCCTGCTTGTGTTTTTCATCATCGTGACGATGCAGATGATCCCCGATGCCGGGGTTTCGATGCAGCTGCCCAACGCCGCCCAGACGCAGCAATTGCCGCATCCGAAATTCATCGTGAATGTGATGGCGGATGGCACCATCAAGGTGAAGGACCAGGTGATGAGCGCCGACCAGCTCAGCGCCATGTTCGCTGGCGATGGCGCCCCGGACAAGACGGAAGTCACCATCGCCGCTGACAAGGCCAGCGCCTTCCAGCATTTCATGACGGTGATCGACGCCGCCAAGAAGGCCGGGGTGACCGATATCGGCATCGCCGCGCAGCCGCAGGCGGCGCAATGATGGCTGGCATGTCCGGTGAATGGGGCGGGGAGGGGCATTCCAATCGCCGCTTCCTGCTGGCGATCGGCGCCGGGCTGCTGCTCGAGGCCGGGGCGCTGGGGCTGTTGCTGCCGGCCATGCAGCATCAGCAACCGCCGCCGGCCAAGCAGCCAGCGGTGGTGAAGGTGACCATCCAGGCCGCCCCGCCGCCCGCGCCCAAGCCGCCGCCGCCCGCGCCCAAGCCGCCGCCGCCGGTGCCGCAACCGCCGCCGCCGGTGCCCACCCCCGCGCCGCCCCCGCCGCCGCCCAAGCCGGTGCCGGCCCCCAGCGTGCCCAAGCCGCCGCCGCCGCGCCCGGTGCATCACGTGGTGCCGCATCACGTGGCGCCGCCACAGCCGCGCCCGCAGCCGGCGCCACCGCCGCAGCCGGTGACGCCGCCGGCGCCGCCGGCCCCCGCCTTGCCGCCCGCCCCGTCCCAGGGTGAGGTGGACGCCTTCCGCCTGGCGATGCGCAATGCCGTTCAGGGGGTGGCCAACCGCGTCTATCCGCAGGCCGCGCAGATGGCGCGTGAAGGCGGCACGCCCGAGATCACCTTCACCTATCGCAACGGTGTGGTGAGTGACATCGCCCTGGCACATTCCAGCGGCTTTCCGCTGCTCGACCAGGCGGCCCTGCAGGCCGCCCGCATCGCGCATTATCCGCCGCCGCCCGCGGGCTTTTCCGGCCGGGTCTATGACGTCACCGTGGTCGTGATCTTCCGCCCCGGCGCCAGTCAGGATTTCGACGCCGACTGACCGGACGGATTGTTTCTCTCAAGGTAGCCCCCTCCCATGCGCAAGCTTATCGCGGCTGGCTTTGCCGCCATCATCCTGGTGATCGCCGGTGTGCTGCTATGGCCGTCCTCCAGCCCTGGTCTGGTGCTCTATAGCGGGCTGGATTACGGCCCCGCCGTCGCCGCCGCCTTCACCAAGGAGACCGGCATCAAGGTCAGCGCCATCAGGCTTTCCACCGGCAGCCTGCTGGCGCGCATCGTGGCGCAGGGCGGGCATCCGGATTGGGATATCGGCTGGTTCGACGGCGCCACCGCCGCCGCCGCGTTGGATGAGAAAGGCCTGCTGGCGCATGGCATGCCGGCCCCTTCCAAGCTCACCGCCACCGGCCAGAGCCTGCTTTCCGCCGATGGTGCTTTTGCGCCCACCGGCTTCACCCTGGCGGGCGTGTTCATCTCCGCCCCGGCGCGGCTGGCGAGCCCGCCCACCGGCTGGGACGCGCTGCGCAACGCGCCCTATCAGGGGCTGGTCGGGATGAACGATCCTTCGATTTCCGGCCCCACCTACCCGATGCTGGCGGGCATGCTCGCCCATGCCGGCGGCTGGCCGGAGGGGCAGGCTTATGTCGAGGCGCTGAAGGCCAACGGGCTGCATATGTTCGACGATAACGGCGCCACCCTGGCGGCACTGAAGGCGCAGGCGATCAGCCTGGCCATCGTGCAATCCTCCGCCGCGCTCTATTTCGCCGCGCATAATCCCGGCTATCAGATCACCGTTCCAAGCCCAGCCTATGTGCTGCCGAACGTGATGGTGGAAGCCAAGGGCGTCTCGGCCGCCAAGCGCCAGGAAATCGCCCGGTTCCTGGCCTTCGCCATGCGTCCGGACATCCAGAAGCTGCGCCAGGAAAAGGGCGGGCCGGATGGGAATTTCTGGCCGATCACCAATGACGCGCCGGCACCGCTGCCGGGCGCGCCGGCGCTTTCCGGCCTGAATATCGTGACGATTGACCCGGTCGTGTGGGGCAAGCTGGAAACCACCGTCAATGGCTGGTTCGCCCAGACGATGTCGGCGCGATGAGGCTGTTGCGCGGGGCGCTGCTCGCGCTCCTGGGTTGCTGCTGGTCTATCCCCTGGCCCGCTTGCTGGCGATGGGGGTGGGGCAGGGGGCATCGCTGAGCTGGCGGCCGCTGCTGAACTCGGGTGGGCTGGCGGTGCTGACGGGGTGTGTGGCGGCCCCGCCGGGGCGGCGCTGGCGCTGGCGCTGGAGCGGTTCTCCGGCCGGCTGGTCGGCCTGCTGGGGCTGGGCTTGTGGTTGCTCTTCATCATGCCCGGCTATGTGCTGACCACCGGCTGGCTGATCCTGTTCAGCCATCCGCAGATGCGCCACTCTGCCTTTGGCCACGCCTTCCTGGGCGCTGGCGGCCTGGCCTTCCTGTATCTGGTCAAGGCGCTGCCGTTTTCGGTGTTCGTCGCCCGCGCCACCTATGCCGGGGCCGGGGCCTCGCTGCGGGAGGCGGCGCTGGTGCTGCGGCTGCCGCGCTGGCGCCGGCTGGGGCTGGGCCTGCGTCTGGCACTGCCGGCGATGGCGGCTGGCTTCACCATTGCCGCGATCGAGACGATGCAGGATTTCTCGATTCCGGCGACCCTCGGCGTCACCGGTCAGGTGCCCGTGGTCACCTACAGCATCTATCAACGCCTCAACACCACGCCGGCTGATTTCGCCGGCGCCGCGCAGCTCTGCTGGTGGCTGATCGGCGCCGCGGCGATGCTGAGCCTGCTGCAGATGGCGGTGCAGCGCCGCTACCGGGCGGTGCTGGTGCATGGCAAGGCCCGCCGCGCCCTGCGCCAGGCGCCGCGCGGGGCGGCGCGCGCGGGGCTGGTGGGGGCGGCGCTGGCGCTCTGGGGGCTGGGGCTGGCGCTGCCGCTGCTGGCGATGGCGGATGTCGCGCTGTTCGGCGAAGCCGCGCCGGCCGATCTGTTCACGGCGATCCCGCGCTCGCTCGGCTATGGCGCGCTCGCCGCCAGCCTGACGCTGGGGCTGGCGATGGGGCTGCTGAAGCTGCAGCGCGGCCGGCATCCGCTCTTCGCCGCGCTGCTCCAGGCCGGGCTGAGCGCCAATATGGCGGTGCCGGGGCTGGTCCTCGGGCGGGCTATGTCGTTGCCTTCAATAATGACATTTTCCCGCTCTACGGCACGGTGCTGCTGCTGGTCATCGCCTATGCCGCCGGGACGCTGCCGATGGCGATCCGGCTCGTCGGCGGGGCGCTGGCGCAGCTGGATGCGCGGCTGGACGAGGCGGCGCGGATTTTCGCCCTGTCGCCGCAGACCAGGCTGATCGATATCGAAGCCGCTCTTCTGGCCCGCCCGGCCTGCAGGCCTGGCTGCTGGTGGTGGCGACGGTGATGTTCGAGCTGCCGGTCTCCGAGCTGCTCTACGTGCCGGGGCAGATGCCGCTCAGTGTCGCCATCCTCGCCGCCGATATGGGCGGGCGCTACAATGAGGCCGCGCAGCTGGCGCTGCTCGGCATGGGCACGCTGGCGCTGCTGGCGCTGGGGCTGAATCTGGCGTTGCGGCTGGGCCAGACAAAACCCGCCCCGGAGGCTGCGTGAAGCAGAGTTTGAGCATCGCAGGGCTCAACCGCCGCCTGGGCGGGCGGGAGGTGCTGCGCGGCATCGAGCTGGCTTTGGGGAAGGCCAGTTCCTGGTGCTGGCCGGCGAGTCCGGCTCCGGCAAAACCACGCTGCTGCGGCTGATCGCCGGGCTGGACCGGCCCGATTCCGGGCGGATCAGCCTGAATGGCGCGCTGGTGGAGGATGGCCGGCACGGCTTTGTGCCGGCGCAGCGCCGGGGCTGGGCATGGTGTTCCAGGATTTCGCGCTCTGGCCGCATCTGAGCTGCCTGGAGAATGTCGCTCTGGCGCTGCCGGCGGGCACGGCCAAACGCAACGATGCGGCAAAGGCGTTGCTGGCGCGGCTGCGGGTGGAGCATGTGGCGCATCGCCGCCCGGCGGAGCTCTCCGGCGGCCAGCAGCAGCGGGTCGGCATCGCCCGTGCCCTGGCCAGCCGGCCGCGTTTGCTGCTGCTGGACGAGCCGCTCTCCAGCCTGGATCTGGAAAGCCGGGAGATGCTGCGCGAGGAGCTGCGCGAGAGCGTGCGCGCCGCCGGCATTGCCGCGATTCTGGTGAGCCACGACCCTGAGGATTGCTGGAAGCTGGCCGACCAGGTGGCGGTGCTGGAAGCCGGGGTGATCCGCCAGCACGGCACGCCGATCGATCTCTGGCGCAGCCCGGCCTCCCCCTATATCGCGCGCTTCACGGGCGCGCTGGGCGGGGTCTGCGTGTCGGTCCGGCGCGAAGGGGAGCAGGCCAGGCTGGTGTTGGGCGGCCGCGCCTTCACCCCCCGCGGCCCCGCGCCGCGCGGCACCCAGGCCAGGCTGTTCTGGCGCGGCGAGGCGGTGCGCCTGGCCCCGGCCGAGTCCGGCATCCCGGCGGAGGCGCTCAGCGCCAGCTTCGAGGCCGGCCGCTTCCTGGTGCGCTGGCGCCTGCCCGGCGAAGGCCTGGTCCTCAGCGGCTATTGTCAGCTCCCGGTCAGCCCGGGGCTGCATCGCATCGCCATCGATGAGGCGGGGCTGTTCTGGTTCGAGACGCAGGCTGCGGAGGCCTCGTGAGCGGCGCGGGGCGTGCCCCGCGGTGCAGGGTTGAACGACGGCGCAACGATTTTATTCGCGTTTTTTGAAAGCCTTGTCCACGACGCCGCCTTGTCCACGACGCCGAAGATGTGCGCAGTGAAGCGCGGCCGCAGCGCCTTGTTTCGTAATGGGGTGTGGATTCGGTATGGAACAGCGGAATTGCGTGGAGCCGTCCAGACCGGCAAAACCGAGGCTTCGCCTGTGCAAAACCCGGGCATAAAGTGCGAAACCGAATAAATTTGGGACGATTATCTGCCCTATTTACTAATCGTTTAGTTTGCTCAATACCAATGAGACGGCCTGAGTGATTGGAGTTCTAAATTGGCACGTAGCCCCGATGGCATGTTTCGCTTGAAGCAGCCCTCCTCCCCGTTGCCCTTTTCAGGTGAACGCCTGACCACCGATTTCGGTGGCCAGGTTGAGCTTGAGCACCTCCATCGCTATTGCTTCGCGCGCGATTTCTGCGTGGACCGCGATGTGCTGGATATTGCATCCGGGGAGGGCTATGGCAGTTCCATGCTGGCCACGGTTGCGCGCCAGGTGGTGGGCGTGGAGTTGGCCGTGGAGGCGAATCTTCATGCGCAGAGAGAATATTCGGCATCGAATCTGAACTTCATTTCCGGCGACGCCACCGCCATTCCACTGGATGACGCATCCTTCGACGTCGTGGTTTCGTTCGAAACATTGGAACATCTTCGGGATCACGAGCGCTTCCTGGCCGAAGTCCGGCGCGTTCTACGGCCCGGTGGCATTCTGATCGTCAGCACGCCCGACAGGCTCGTTCATTCCGGCATCGGCATGGGGGTCAACCCGTTTCATATCCGTGAACTTTCGCGCGCCGAGTTCGAAACCGCCCTTGCGGCGCATTTCAAGAACATGCGGGTTCTGCCGCAAAGAACCTTCATCGGCTCAGCCATCCTCGAAGGCCGCGCCGGGGTGCGAACCTACGAGAAACGCGATGCCACGACAATCGAGGCGACGACAGGGCTGGCGCGCGCCGTCTATCTGATCGGTGTCGCATCGGATGCCGAACTGCCTGCTCTGCCCGACAGCGTGTTTGCGCACGAACAATCGGTCGATGCCATATTCCGGCAGCTCTCGGATGCGCGGCAGGTCGGCGACGACGCCAAAGCGGCGCTGGCCGCCAACGACCTCGCCCTTGAAAAAGCCAAGCGTGACCTGGCCGAACAGCGCGCGCATGAGCGGCGCAGCCAAGCCGGCCTGGCCGAGGAGCGGCGGACCAGGGCGCGCCAGGACCATGAATTGCAGGCTCTACGGGCATCGCTTCAGCAAATGACCGAGCGGGCGAATGCGCTGCAGGTCCAGCATGGAGAAGCTGAAGCGCTGCGCGCCATCGCGGCCGACGCCGTCGCACAGAAAGAGGCGATCGTTCATTCCACGAGCTGGCGTGCAACCTATCCGTTGCGCCGGATTGCCACGCAATTGCCGGCTCCGGCCCGGCAGCGTTTAAAAAGGGCGGTCAAAGCCCTCTACCGGCCAAACAGCCTCCTGCAAGCCAAGCCGGGGACAGCGGCGTCTGTCGCCGCGCCGATCGAATTATTGGCGGAGCCCGGTATTGCCCCGGCGCTGTCCCCGGCAGCCGAGCCCGCCTCGTCGCTCCCGAGCGTGTCCAGCCTGTTGGCGGCGCGGTTTCCGTCCCTGCAGCCATTCGATTGTTTTCCGGCGGCAACGGCGCAGAAACGTATCTCGCTGGTCACGGATAGCGTCGGCCCGTCCTCGCTGTTCGGCGGTGTCGGCACGGCCATCATCCTGGGTGCGTTGCTGGCCAACAAATTCCAGGCGACGTTGCGTATCGTCACGCGCACGGAAGAGCCCGACGCATCAGCGGTCAATGAGGTGCTACGCCGCAATAATGTTAGTTTGCACGGCCCGCTAGAAACCGCGATGGCACCGCTGGATGGAAGCAAGGTACTGCCGGTTTCGGCAGATGAGATTTTTCTGACCACCTCCTGGTGGACGACCAAAGCCACACTGGGAGTTGTGCCGGCGTCACGTATCATCGCGCTGATTCAGGAAGATGAACGCCTGTTTTATGCGCGTGGCGACGAGCAGTTGCTCTGCGCAGAGACGATGGGCCATCCGGCGCTGCTGACCGTGATCAACACCGAGCGGCTTTTCCAGCATCTCACCTCCGGCGCCGAGCCTTTCGAAAATCTCAAGGAAAACGGGTTATGGTTCGAGCCGGCTTTTCCAGGCGGGGCGAAGGCGCGCAAATCCACCGTAAAGCGGCGGCTATTCTTTTATGCGCGCCCCAATAATCTGCGAAATCTTTTCTGGCGTGGCATCGAGGCGTTAGACGAGGCTGTTGCCGTCGGCGCCTTCGCGCCGGATCGCTGGGAAATCCATCTGATAGGCCGTGATATTCCGAAATTCAAGCTGGCTCGTGGCGTTGTTCCGCAGGTTGTGTCGCATCTCTCCTGGGGAGATTATCAGGAATTTATCGCGAGCCTGAGTGCCGGATTCGTGCTCATGGATACGCCGCACCCCTCTTATCCGCCTTTGGATATGGCCATTGCGGGTGTCCCGGTTCTGACCAATACTCATCCCGGAAAGTATGATTTGCTGAATTATTCAGGGAATATCTTAACTGTTTCGCCCAGCGTCGAGGGTTTGGTGGCGGGGTTGCAGCGGCTTGAGGCGCTGGCGGAGGACGAAGCGGCCATTCAGGAAAACCGCAAGGCCGATCATATCAACCGCGACTGGACGCTGGCGCTTGAAGCCGTTGTGTCTCTGATCGATCAAAAATTGAATCGCGCAAACTGAGATGTTCTATAATCTTCTCGACGGAACCTTGCCCAAAGAAATGCTCTGGGACAATCAGAGCCTGGACACACGTCTCGATGCGTTGCGCCGTGGCAAGCCCAGGATCGCCTGGCTGTATGAAAAACGCGATACCAGCACCTTTCGCTATCGCTGCTTCAACCCGCCCGCCACGCTGGAAAAAATGCGCCCGGATATCGGCGCGGCCTGGTTCGAGCGGCAGGATATTCCGGCCCTGATCAAGGAGCTGTCCGGGATCGACGTGCTTGTCATATGCCGGTTCCGCTACGATGCCGAGTTGGCGCGCTTGATCGTCGCGGCGAACGGCGCTGGTACGAGATTGCTGTTCGACTGCGACGATATGGTGTTCGACATCAACCAGGTCCATCTGGTGCTGGACACGCTGGACCAGCCGACCGATGCCGAAGTGCATTGGGATTTCTGGTTTGCCTATTTCGGCCGCATGGCGGCGACGGCACGTTTGTGTGAAGCCGCGATCACCACGAACGAGTTTCTGGCGGCGCGCATCTCGCAAGCGTTTCCTTATCTGCCGGTGCATATCGTTCCCAATTATTTTGCTCCAGATCAGGAAGAGGTCTCGCGCGCCTTGCTGGCCGCCAAGCGCAAGCGCGGGTTTCAGGGGACGGGTGATATCACCATCGGATATTTCAGCGGTACGCCGACGCATAATAAGGATTTTGCCATTGCCGTCCCCGCTCTGGCGCGTCTGATGGCTGAAAACAGCTCGGTGCGGCTGCGCATTGTCGGGTTTCCGCCGCCCTCGGAGGCGCTGCAGCCTTCCATGGATCGGGTCGAAATCCTACCGTTGCAGGACCCGTTGAACCTGCAGCGCGTCATCGCCGAAGTGGAAATCAACATTGCCCCGCTGCAGGATAATCTGTTCACCAACTGCAAAAGCGAGCTGAAATTCTTCGAAGCGGCGGCGGTCGGCACATGGACCATCGCCACCCCGACACTGCCCTTCCGCCACGCGATCCAGGATGGCGTGACCGGGCGCCTGGCGCGGGCCCATGAATGGGATTTCGCGCTTGCGGAAGCCATCGAGCTTGTCAGCAAGCCCGAAGCCTACGCGGAGATCGCGGAAAAGGCGGCCAGCGACGTGTATGATCGCTATGGCTCGGAGCGTCAGGTCGACAAAATTCTCGCCGCGGTCGGGTTGGGCTGACGCCCACGCAAGGCCCCGCGCCCGTAGCACGCCGGCCACCTCAACGCAGGCGCTGCCCATGCCGCCCGGACCGGCTCATGGCGCTCACAGCTCCGGGGGTGTCAGCTCATGCCAGGTGGTGGCACGCTGAAAGGCCTGGCCGATGCGCAGCACCAGCGCCTCCGCACAGGCCCGCCCGCAAATCTGGATCGAGAGCGGCAGCCCGTCGCCGTTCATCCCGCTCGGCAGGGCCAGCGCGCAGCCGCCGAAGAGATTGATCGGCCGGGTCAAGATGCTCGGCCCGCCGCTTTCATCGACATCGGCCAGCGGAATTGCCGGGTGCGGGGTGGTCGGCAGGATCAGCGCCTCCACCGGCTCGATCGCCGCCAGATACGCCTCGGTCAGCTCCTGCCGGCGCCAGACCAGCTGCAGATACTCCTTCACCGATATGCGGCCGGAGAGAATGCGCGCGCGCGTGGCCGGCCCCATCGGGCTGTCCGGATCCTCCGCCAGATCGCCATGCGCGCCATAGGCCTCCCCGGCCAGGATCTGCGACAAGGCGGCCAGCTCCGCCAGCGTCTGCGGCAGTTTCACGGTGACGATCTTCGCCCCCAGCCGGGCGAAGCCGAGCAGCGCATCCTCGTAGGCGGCCGCCATGTCGGCATCGACCGCGCAGCCGCAATCGCCCAGATCGATCCGGCCCAGCCGCAGATCGCGCACCCCCAGATGCAGGCTGGCGGCCGGATCATCCACCGGCAGGCCCAGCGTCGCCGGATCCTGCGGATCCGGGCCGCGCATGGCGAGATACATCAGCATCGCATCCTCGACGCTGCGCGCCATCGGGCCGGGCGTATCCAGCGAGGGCGAGAGCATTTCCACCCCCTGCGTGCTGATCCGCCCATAGCTCACCTTCAGCCCGGTGATGCCGTTGAAGGCGGCGGGGATTCTGACTGAGCCGCCAGTATCCGTGCCCACCGCCAGCGGCAGCATCCGCGCCGCCACCGCCACGCCGGAGCCGGAAGAGGAGCCGCCCGGCGTGTAATGACCCTGCGGCTTCCAGGGGTTTTTCGGGGTGCCGAGATGATGGTTGGTGCCCCAGGCGCCGAAGGCGAATTCCACACTGTGCAGCTTGCCGAGCGAGATGGCGCCCGCCGCCATCAGCTTCTGCGCCAGCGTGGCGGTATAGGGCGCGCGCCGGTGCAGATGGATCTTCGATCCCGCCGTCCAGATCTTGCCTTGCACCGCCACGAGGTCTTTCAACCCCACCGGCACGCCATGCAGCGGCCCGAGATCACATCCCGCCCGCAGCGCCTTGTGCGCGGCCTGCGCCGCCAGCAGCGCTTCGGTTTCATGCAGCTCGATGAAGGCCTGCAGATGCCCATCCAGCGCCTTGATCCGCGCCAGGCAGCTTTGCACCGCCTCCACGGGGGACAGGCTGCGCGCGCGATAGGCCGCCGCCAGTTCGGTGGCGGTCAGCAAATAAGGGTCTTTCATGCCATCCTCTTCAGCCTGTCAGCTTACATATGCCGCAGCCAGACCGGCCAGTCGGGATGGTAGATCTGGGTGCGGGCGCGGCGATATTTCCAGGTGCCGTATTTGTGAAAATCGAAATCGAGCGTCGAGACCGCTTCCTGCACCATCGCCCAGCTCGCCCATTTAATGTCGGCCAGCCCCTTCAGCACATTCACCCGCGCCTGCGCGGCGCGGTCCAGCCGGCCGAAATAGGCTTCGATCATCTCCTGCTCGATCTCCACCGGGAAGGCCATTTCCGTGAACCACAGCGCCAGCTCATAGGCGCGTTCATTGTTGGTGGCGTATTCGAAATCGACCAGCAGCAGCTCATCCGCCGCGTTGATCATGAAATTCCCGGCCAGCGTGTCGTTCATGCACGGCACCAGATCCATCCCGGCGGCCTGCAAGGCGTCCTGTGCGTCCGCCACGCAGCGGCGCATCTGCGCGATATCCTCGGGCAGCCGCGCGCCCACCTGGGCGATCTGCGCCAGATGCTCATCGATCGCCTCGAACACCGTCTTGGTGAGGGACAGGCGGGGGAATCATTGAAGGCGCGCAAGGCCCGCACCGCGTTATGGCGAACCGTTCCGCGCATGAAATCCAGGTTGGAGCTGGCCCGGTAGCCATGCGCGAAGGCGAAGATCTCCACCCCCTCCGCCGGCAGAAACTCGACCACCTCGACCCCGACGCCGCAGCCATGCGCGCGCCTGCTGGCTTCGTTGGAGGCCTCGCGGCTGACGAACATCTCCGTGCCGCGCCCTGGCACTTTCAGAAAAAAAGCCTGACCCGCCGCGTCGGCGACGCGCCAATTATGGTTGCTGATGCCGCCCGCCACCGGCCGGTAGCGCATCGTCTGGCCGCGCCAGGCGTCAACCTGGGCCAGCACCGCCTCGATGCGGTGCTCGTCCTCGGTGCTGGCCTCGCCTGTCTGTTTCCACATCACCAGCACCTCATACCGTCCGCAGCCAGAGCTCAAAATCCCGCATCGTCATCGTGGTGCGGGCCTGGAACAGCCGCCAGGTGCCGTATTTCCAGAACTCGATGCCGTCGCGTGGCGCGGTCACGGCGCGGGTGAACCCCCATAGCCCCCACATCAGATCATCCACCGCCCCGTAAAGCCGGCAGCGGGCGAACAGCGCCTCGTCACAGCGCCCGGCATAGGCTTCGATGGCGGCGCGACGCGGCGCGTCGAAATCGCAAACCTCGTTGAGCAGCGCGCCGACATCGTACCAGGGGTCGTTATCGCCGCCGATATCGAAATCCACCAGCATCATCTGGCTGCCGTTCAGCATGATGTTCGAGGCGGCGGCATGGTTATGGCAGAAGCGAAGATCCATGCCCGACGCGATCAGCGCCTGCTGGATCAGCGCGGCCTGGCGCAGCAGCGGCGCGGTTTCCGCCGGCAGGGGCACCTGCGCCGCCTCGGCCTGGGCCTGCAGCTGCGCGATCCGGGTGAACGGGCAAAAGCGCCGCCCCAGATTGTCGCCCTCATGCAGGCGTTTTTTGGCGGCGAGCACGGCGGCAAGCGTGGCGGGGGGCTGCAGATCGCCGGTGCGGGCATAGCGCCAGGGCAGGGCGAGATAGGCGAAGCCGAGCAGACCCGGCCGCGCCAGCACCAGCGCCGGCGCCACCCCGGCCCGCGCCGCCAGGCGGGCGGCGGCGCCATCCGTATCCAGCAGATCATCCTGCATGTCCGGGTGCGCCAGCTTCAGGAATAGCGGGTCCGCGCCGTCCGGCTGCGCCAGCACGCAGGCGGAGGCCACCGCCCGATGCAGCGGCGAGGCCACCGGGGCCGCCGCCGACCGCAGGCTGATCTCGCGTCCCGGGAACAAGGGCGCCAACCGCGTGCGCAGATCCGCCGTTTCCGCCATGCCCATCTCCGCCGCGCTCATGCGTGCAACGCCAATGCCGCTTCCGGCACCGCCTTCGCCTGGCACAGCCCGGTGGCCGCGCGCAGCGCCACCTCGAACCCGGCCGCGAGATCCGGGGCGGCGGTATCCTCCGCCTCGTTATGGGTGATGCCGCCGATGCTGGGCACGAACATCAACCCCACCGGGCAGATCGAGAGCAGGCTCAGCGCGTCATGCCCGGCCACCGTGCTCATCTCCAGCCATTCCAGCCGCGCCGCCTGGGCGCAGGCCCGCACCAGCGCGGCGGGGCCCTCCGGCAGGCGCTGCACCGGGCGTTGCGCCCGCGCCGCAACCTCGTAGCCCACCCCGGCCTGCGCGGCGGCGGCCCGCAGCGCCGCCTCCGCCGCCGCCACCGCCTGCTCCAGAATCTCATTGCTGCGGGCCCGCACTTCCACCGCCAGGCTGACCCGTGCCGGCACCACATTGGCGGAGTTCGGCTCCACCAGCAGCCGGGCGACGGCGGTGTGAACATCCCCCGGCCAGCGCTCCGCCACCGCGCGAATGCCGGCGATGGCATAGGCCGCGCCGAGCAGCGCATCGCGCCGCCGGGCCATCGGGGTCGGGCCGGTATGGGCCTGTTCGCCCAGAAACAGCGCCTCCAGCTTCAGCGCGCTCCAATTGCCGGTGACGATGCCGATGCGCGCCTTCGCCTCCTCCAGCACGCTGCCCTGCTCGATATGCAGCTCCAGATAGCAGGCCGGGGCAGGGGCGGCAGGTCGGTGCCGAGAGACCCGATCGCGTCCAGCGCCGCGCCCAGGCTCACCCCCTGATCGTCGCAGCGCGTCAGCGCGTAATCCGGAGTGAAGCTGCCGGCATAGGTGCCGCTGCCCAGCAGGCTCGGCCGGAACCGCGCGCCTTCCTCATTGGTCCAGTTCACCGCGATGAAATCGGCGTTGAAGCCCGCCCCTTGCCGGCGCGCCTGCAGCAGCGCCTCGCCGACGCACAAGGCGGTGGCGACGCCCAGCGTGCCATCGAACCGGCCGGCGCGCATCTGGGTGTCCAGATGCGAGCCCATCATCACCGCCGGTGCCGCGCCCTGCGCCAGGGGGAACAGCGCGAACTGGTTGCCGACCTCATCAATCGTCACCCGCGCCCCCGCCGCCTGCGCGACGCTGCGGAACAGCGCGCGCGCCTGGCCATCCTCGGCTGAGCCGCAAAGCCGCGTCACCCCGCCCGCCGCGGTCGCGCCGATGGCCGCAAACCGGTCCAGCAGCGCCAGCAGGGCCGAGGCGTCAGGGGTGGCGATGAGCTCGATGTCATGCTGTTTGAAAACTTCCATGAAAGCGGGCGGCGGCGGCCGGTCGGTGACGATGGTCAGCGCCTCGTGCAGCCCGAATGTGTGAAGATTGGCCTGGCGGCCGAATTTGCTGGAATCGACCAGGATCACGCCGCGCCGCGCCTGGCTTTTCAGTGCCCGGCGCAGCACGGATTCATGCTCCTCGTAATCCATCCAGCCATGGTTGATGTCGACGGTGCTGATCCCCATGAAGGCGATGTCGAAATAAAACCGTCTGGCGTAATCCACGGTCTCGTACCCGACCAGCGCATTGTCCTTGGGCCGCAAGGTGCCGGGGTGAGATTGACCCGCCCCGGCCCGTCGCCCAGCAGCAGCGCCACATTGATCGAGTTGGTGGTGACATTGATGCTGCGCCCGGCCAGCACCCGCGCCAGGGCCAAGGTGCTGGTGCCGCTATCGATGAAGATCGACATGCCATCGCGCACCAGCTTCTGCGCCAGATGCCCCACCCGGGCCTTTTCCCGGGCGTTGAGCTTGCCGCGTTCCAGCAGCGGCCGGTCCTGGTCCAGCCGGGGCAGGACCGCGCCGCCATAGATGCGCCGCAGCAGCCCCTGCTCCTCCAGCAGCTTCATGTCCCGCCGGATGGTCTCCTCGGACACGCTCAGCACCGTGGCGATGCCGGCAACCTCCACCCGCCCCGCCTGATGCAGCGCGGCCATGATTTCCTGGTGGCGATGATGGGTCAGCATCCTGGTCCTCCCGTTTCGCCTTTGTACCGGCGTTCTGGGCTGGCTTTACACGGAAAGCACCGGCGCGCGGCGATGTTTCGTCGCCTGCTCGTAATCATGCGCCAGGGCCAGCAGCTCGGCCTCGCTCCAGGGCTGGCCGACAAACACCAGATTGAACGGCGCCCCGGAGGCGTAATAGCCGGCGGGGAGGGTCACCACCGGCATCCCGGCAATGTTGATCTCGCACACGGTGGTCTCGTTGATCACCCCGTCGCTGTGCAGCTTCGGCAGCTCGTCACGCATCTGCGGGAAGACCAGCGCGTCCAGCTTATGCCGCGCGAACACCTCGGCGACGACTTCGAGATAGGCCTCCTTGGCGCTGAGGAAATCATGCAGCGGCGGCGGCAGGGTCGGGTTTTCCAGCGAGAAGGCGGTCTCCGCGAGATAGCTCATATAGGCCATCACCCCGCCTTCGGCATACGGGTCTTCCGCCTTGGTCAGCGCCGCCAGGCTGTTGTAATCCCGGATCGCGGCGCTGGGGCCGAGCCGGCGCAGATACAGCTCCATGTCATACGGGCAGCATTCCATGCCGCGCGCATCGAACTGGTATGTCTCGGAAATCGGCTTGCTGATCGCGGCGAAGCCGGTGCCGGCGAACGGGTCGTCCAGCAGCTCCGCGCCGCGCGCCGCCAGCTCCTGCTGGGCGCGGGCGTAAAGGCTGGTGCATTCCGGCGAAAGCGGGCTGGCGCGCCAGCCCGGGCCATACAGCCCGATCCGCTTGCCCCGCAGCGCGGTCTCGCTCAGCTTCGCGGCATAGCCGCCCTTCGGCAGCTTGCCGATGGCGGCGACGGTTTTCGGATCTTCAGAGCAATAGCCAGCAATGACATCCAGCGTCAGCGCCGCGTCGCGCACCGTGCGGCCGATCGGGCCGACGACATCGCGGGTGGAGCCGGCCAGCGGCACCACGCCGCTATTGGGCACCAGCGCGAAGGTTGGCTTGATGCCGACCAGCCCCTGCGCCGAGGCGGGGTTCTGGATCGAGCCGCCGGTTTCCTCGGCCAGGCCGAGCACGGCCAGGCTGGCGGCTACCGCCGTCGCGGTGCCGGCGGTGCTGCCGCCGGGCATGTAGTCGGGTGCCGCGGCATTCAGCGTCGGCCCGGCCCAGCTATTGCTGGCATGGGTGCCGGTGGCGGAGAGGATGGGCACGTTGGTCTTGCCGAGAATGACGCAGCCGGCTTCCTTCATCCGCGCCACCACCGGTGAATCGGTCTCCGGGATCAGATCCACCCCGCCCGCCCGGGCGGAGAGGAAATGCCAGCCCGCCGTGGTCGGCAGGCCCTGCATATCCATCGTATCCTTCACCACCACCGGCACCCCGGCCAGCGGGCCCAGCGCCTCGCCGGCGGCGCGCCGCCGGTCGATCGCGCGGGCCTCCTCCAGCGCCTCGGGGTTCATGGTGATGATGGCGTTATAGCGCGGATTATAGGCTTCGATGCGCCGCAGAAACGCATGGGTCAGCGCTTCGGCGGTGACGCCGCGCGCAAAGGCGGCGGCGGCGTCTTCCAGCGTCATCTCGATCAGCGTCTCGTCGCTGAGGGTCGTGTCCATGGTGGCTGACATGCCTCTGTTCCTTTCTGTTTTTTTCAGGCCATGCCGGAGAATTCGGCGATGACATTGGCATCGCCGATGGATTCCGGGGGAATTTCGCCGGTGATCATGCCCTTCTGCAAAATCAGGATGCGCTCCGCGCAGGCCTGGATGAAGCTCAGCTTCTGCTCGACCAGCAGCATCGCGAAGGGGCGGCGCCGGCGCAGCGTATGCAAAGTCTCCGCCATTTCCTCGATGATCGAGGGCTGGATGCCTTCCGTCGGCTCATCCAGCAGGATCAGGCTTGGGCTGGCGCACAGGCAGCGGGCCAGCGCCAGCAATTGCTGCTCGCCGCCGGAGAGCGCGCCACCCGGGCGGTCCAGCAAGCGGCGCAGCCGCGGGAAATCCTCAAGGATCTCCTCGATCACCCGCGCCTCCTCGCCCTTGGCGAGAAGGCAGCCCATGCGCAGATTATCCATCACCGAGAGGGCCGGGAAAATCTCGCGCCCCTGCGGCACATAGCCGAGCCCGGCCTTGGCGCGCGCGGTGGTGGAGAGGTTGGTGATGTCCTTGCCCTGAAAGCTCACCTTGCCGCCGGTGGCGGGCAGATAACCCATCAAGCTGCGCAGCAGCGTGGATTTGCCCATGCCGTTATGGCCGAGAATGCCGACGAAGCTGTTCTCCTCCACCGCCAGCCCGATGCCGCCCAGGATCGGCACCCGGCCATAGCCGGCGCGCAGACCCGAAACCTCAAGAACCGCGCTCATGCCGCCGCCTTTCCGATATAGACATCGCGCACACGCTGGTCCGCCAGCACCGCGTCGACATGATCCTCCATCAGCACCTTGCCCTGATTGAACACGGTCACCGTCTGCGCGATCATGCGGATGAACTGCATGTCGTGCTCGACTACCACCAGCGCCTGGGTGCGGTTGATCTCCTTGATCAGCTCGGCGGTGCGCTCGACCTCCTCATGCGTCATCCCCGCCGCCGGCTCGTCGAGCAGGATCAGGTCCGGCTCCTGCGCCAGCACGGTGGCGATTTCGACCCATTGCCGCTGGCCATGGGCGAGCTGCCCGACCTGGCGGCGGGCGACAGGCTCCAGCCGCAACCGGGCGAGGGTTTTTTCCACCATCGCCTTGGCCATTGCGGCACTGCGCCCGCGCTGGGCCGCGACAAGGACATTCTCATACGCGGTGAGGCCGTTGAAGACGTTGGGGATCTGCGTCTTGATGCCAACACCCAGCCGGGCGATCTGGTTGGGCAGCAGCCCGGTCACATCCTGGCCGCGCAGCTTGATCCTGCCTTCGGTCGGGTTCAGCTGGCCGGTGAGGGTTTTGAAAAAGGTGCTCTTGCCGGCACCGTTCGGGCCGATCAGGCAGCGCAGCTCGACCTCGCCTAGCACCAGGCTGACATCATCGACGGCGGTGACGCCGCCAAAGCGCATCGTCACGTTGCGGGCCTCGAGCAGCGGCACGATCTCGCTCATGGGCTGGTCTCCTGGATCCGCGCCGCCTTGGCGCCGCGCCGGATGAAAAGCTGCATGGCCTTGTCGCGGATCACCGGCACCACCCCTTGCGGCACCAGCAGCACGAAGGCGACGAGGACGACGCCCAGCCCGAGATTGGGATCGACCTTATGCTGCGTGCCGGCCAGGTTCATCACATATTGCAGCCCGACCCCGCCCAGGATCGGCCCGATCAGCGTGCCCAGCCCGCCGACCAGCACGAAGATGATCACCTCCGCCGACATCGCCAGCCCGAAGATGGTCGGGCTGATGAAGCCGCCCCAATTATCATAGATGCAGCCCGCCAGCCCGGCGATCGCGGCGGAGATGGTGAAGCTCAGCAGCTTGTAGAGCCGCGCATCATAGCCCAGCAGCATCGCGCGGGTTTCGTTTTCGCGAATGGCGATCACCACCCGCCCGAAGCGGCTGGCCAGGGCCAGGCGCAAAAGCGCATAGACGATGATCAGCAGCGCCATCGAGACATACCAGATGCCGGTCGGGCTCAGCACGTTGGAGACATCGCCCGGCATGTTCAGCGTCGGCACCGAGGGGATGCCGTTGAACCCGCCCAGCTCCGCCTGGCCGATATGATATTGCGCGCCGGAGGTGGAGTTGATCAGCTGGAACAGGATCACGCTGACGGTGAGGGTGATGACGCCGATATAGGCATCCGAAATCCGCCCGTAGAACATGAAATAGCCAAGCAGCAGCGCGAAGATTGCCGGCACCGCGACCCCCGCCAGCATCCCCCAGCTGGTGTCGCCGAGATTGATCGCGGTGATCGCGTAGGCATAGGCGCCCAGCCCCAGAAAGCTGGCCTGGCCAAAGCACATGATGCCGCCAAAGCCCCAGAGAAAGCCCTGGCTCAGCGCATACATCGCCATGGCGACGAACACGGTCATCTGCACGATGCCGAACAGGCTCACGATCTGCGGCACCGCGAACAGCACGACGAGACCGGCGATGAGAACGGCGATGAAGCCCGCCCAGGCTGAATTGAATTTCATAGGCTGTTCCGGAAGAAGCGGCCGGTGATGCCCTGCGGCAGGATGCGGATCATGATCACCGCGAAGACCAGCAGGGAGACCGTGCCAGGACGGGGTTGGCGACGAAGGAGACGATCTGGTTGATCGCGCCGAAAATCACCGAGGCGATGCCGGTGCCGGCGATGATCGCCGGGCCGCCGCCCAGCACGGTGATGAAGGCGTTGGCGATGTAGGCCGCGCCCATGTTCGGGGAAATCCCCGAGATCGGCGCCAGCACGCCGCCGGCCAGCCCCGCCAGTGCGGCGCCCAGCGTGAAGGTGGCCATGTAGACGATGGAGGGGCTGATGCCGAGGGCCGCCGCCATGCGCGGATTCTGCATCGCGGCACGCAGGATCAGCCCGAATTTGGTCAGCCGCAGCAGCGCATACAGCCCGACCAGGCAGGCGATGGCGACCAGGATGATGACAAAGCTGTAGAGGCTGGCGCCGTAGCGGCCGATATTGAACCCGCCCAGCGGCGCGGTGACGCCACGCACCACATTGCCATAGATGGTCGAGCTGATGCCGATCAGCCCGAGGCTGACGCCCCAGGTGGCGAGCATCATGTCCATCATGCGGCCATAGAGAAAGCGGATGAGGGCGCGTTCCAGCACCAGCCCGACCAGCCCCACCACGATCGGCGGCAGCACCAGCATGGCGATCCAGATATTCACCCCGGCCCCACCGCGCTCACCGTGGTATAGGCGCCGAGCATCATGAATTCGCCATGGGCGAGATTGATGATCCGCATCATCCCGTAGATCACGCCAAGCCCCAGCGTGATCAGCACGAATGTCGCGATGCCGCTCAGAACGTTAAAGGCCAGAAGCCCGGTCAGGTCCATCGCCCGCCCTCCTTCGCTTGCGTTGCACCCGGGACCGCGCGGTCCCGGGGTAGGCTGTGAGTGTCGCGCTTACAGGCTCGGCGTGAACTGCTTGGCCATGCGCGGGTTCTTGATCAGATCGCATTGGGTCCCGGTATCGGTCGGCGTCTGGTTCGGGAAGGTCGCCATGATGTCCCATTTGCGGTCGACCGGCTTGGCCAGGTAGGCGGTGCGGATGGTGGCGTGCAGCTGCGGGTCCAGCGTCACATGCCCGGCCGGGCTGTCGATCGAGATGCCGCTTTCCAGCGCCTTGATGACCTTGGCGTGGTCCACCGAGCCGGCCTTCTTCACCCCTTCCGCCCAGAGCATGATGCCGTCATAGGTCGCACTGTCCAGCTCGGAGAGATCCTTGCTGCTGCCGGGGAATTTCGCGTCCATCCCCTTCAGGAAGGCGGCGTTCTGCGGGTTGTCGAGATCGTTGTAATAGCCAAAGCTGGTGACGATGCCGTTGGTGGTGGAGGTATCCATGCTCACCAGCTCGTCGCCGAGGCCAAACACCGAGGAGCCGAGCGGGATCTTGCTCTTCATCCCGGCGGCATCCCACTGCCGGTAGAAGCCGGAATGGTTGGCGCCGACCAAGGCGGAGAAGACGAAATCCGGGTTTGCCTGCTCGATACGGCTGATCGCGGAGGCGAAATTGGTGACATCGAGCGGGAAGAAATCGGTGGCGACGGCGCTGGCGCCGCCATCCTTCAGATATTTCTGCACCCACTGCGCGGTGATGTGGCCGTAATTATAATCGGCGGCGATGATGTAGCATTTCTTGCCCCAGTTCTTCAGGGCGTAATCCACCACATGGCTCACCGTCTGCGAGGGGGTGGTGCCGGTGCAGAAGACATTATGGTCGCAGACGCCGCCTTCATACTGGGTGTTGTAGAAATACAGCGTCTTGAAACGGTCGAGCGTCGGGCGGATGGCCTCGCGCGAGGCGGAGGTGATGCCGCCCTGCACCACGTCCACCTTGTCCTGCAGCACCAGCTGCTGGGCATATTGCGAGTAGAGCTGCATGGAGGATTGGGTATCGTAGCTGATCAGCTGGATCGGCCGGCCCAGCAGGCCGCCGGCCTTGTTCAGCACATCCACGGCATATTGCGTGGTCTGCGTCATGCGGCTGCCTTCGAGGCCGATGGTGCCGGTGGAATCCAGCAGGCTGCCGAGCTTGATCGGCGTTTCCGCCAGCGCGTTGCGGGCATAGAACGGCATCGCCAGCACGCCGGCGGCGCCGGCCCCCAGCTTCAAGGCATTGCGTCGGCTAACGGTCTTCGTCTTCATGAAAGGCTCTCCTTGATCCGCATGAGCCGGAATGCCCGACCCGCCTGATGGGAGAGCTGTTGCAAAGCCAATGCCAAAGAATCCACAAACCGGGCAAATCAGTCATTTCAAGCGCTTTGCCGGCGCGCTGTTTCAGGGCTGCCGCCCCTGTGGGCGGGTATGGTCGAAAACCCACATCATTTGCCTAATTCGAGATCAGGCTGGTTTTTGTCTGCATAGCGTTTCGGCTGCCAAATGCCGGGGGCGCGCAAGCTGCTGGCATTTGGTCAACCACATCATCCGGCTCTAAGCTCGCGCCCGGAAGGTGAGGAGACAAAGAGATGGCATCCTATCGTATCGCATTGATCCCTGGAGACGGGATTGGCGGCCCGGTGATCGCGGCGGCCTGGGCGGTGCTGCAGGCGGCGGCGAAGGCGGAGGGCTTCACCCTGGCGGCGGAGAGCTTCCCCTGGTCCTGCGCCTATTATCTTGAAACCGGCCGGATGATGCCGGAAGATGGAATCGAGAGTCTGCGCGGCTTCGATGCGATCCTGCTGGGCGCCGTTGGCTGGCCGCAAACCGTGCCGGATTCGGTCTCCCTGCACGGGCTGCTGCTGCCGATCCGCAAGGCCTTCGTGCAATATGCCAATATCCGCCCGCATAGGCTGCTGCCGGGGTGCAAGGGCCGCTGCGCGCCGAGGGGTTTGACATCCTCTGCATCCGTGAGAACACCGAGGGTGAATATGCCGGCGCCGGCGGGCGGGTGCATCAGGGCAGCGCCAATGAGGTGGCGGTGGAAACCTCGATCTTCACCCGCGCCGGGGTGGAACGCATCCTGCGCTTCGGCTTCGAGCAGGCGCGCGCCCGGCGCGGCAAGCTCGCCTCTGTCACCAAATCCAACGCGCAGAAATACAGCATGGTGTTCTGGGACGAGATCACCGATCTGCTGGCGGCGGACTATCCGGATGTCGAGGTGACGCGTTATCATATCGACGCGATGGCGGCGCGGATGGTGATGGCGCCGGAGAGCCTGGATGTGGTCGTCGCCTCCAACCTGTTCGGCGATATCCTCACCGATCTGGGGGCGGCGATTCAGGGCGGGCTGGGCTTCGCCGCCTCCGCCAATATCGACCCGACGCGCACCTCGCCCTCGATGTTCGAGCCGGTCCACGGCTCGGCGCCGGATATCGCGGCACTGGGCATCGCCAACCCGATCGCCTCGATCTGGTCCGGGCGATGATGTTGGAGCATCTGGGCGAGCCGGCGGCGGCGAAGCGGGTGATGCGGGCGGTGGAGGCGGTGACGGCGCGCGGCATCGGCACCCGGCCGGGGCAGGATAAGACCGATGCGATCACCGCCGCCATTCTCAGCGCGGTGGGGTGAGGCTTCGCGCCATTTCCGCCGGCGGGTCGCCGGCGTGATCCGCGATGAACAGCTCGGCGCAGATCAGCACCGGATTCAGCCCCTTCGCCGGCCGGCCCCGGTGCAGCCGCCCCGCCACATCGACCAGCACGATCTCGATCTCCGCGACACCCGCCCCCTCCGGCCCCGGACGGATCTCGCCTTCCAGCACCAAAAGCTCGGTCGGCTGCGCGGGATCTCCCGGCCATCCGCGAACTTAACCCCGATCAGGCTGCCAATCCCGCTCAAAATCCGCCCCTGCCGGAGCCCGTGGCGCTGGCAGATCGTCTCGATGGCGCTGATGAAATCCTCATTCGGGCCGATTTGCGCGACGATCAGCCCGCCCGCCGCGCCATGGCCTGGCGCCGCTTCCGGCCGGAACAAGGTGAAATTGGTCTCAGGGTCGAAGCGCGCCTGCAGGCTCACCTCGTCGGTGCCGGTAAGGCGGGCCTGCAGCGGTGCGGCCAGGCGGGCCTCGTTTGGCAGAATATGCCCGGCCATCTCCCGCCCCGCCGCATCGCGCCAGAGCGCGTGGCAATGCAGAAAGGCCGCGCCATCCTTGCAGCCGAAACTCGCCGTCGCCGCCTCCAGCCGCACTGGGCCTTCAGGAGCGTGCGTGGCGCTGTAATAGGCGACGTGCCGGTCAGTCTCGGCATAGGCCGGCAGCACAAAGCGCATCGGCTCCAGCACCGCGCCCTGCAGCGTGACCGCACCGGCGGTGATGCCATGGCGCGCCGCCTGCGCGCCGACAGCCTCGGCCAGGGTCAGGCCCGGTTGCAGGCTGATATCGAAAACCCGTTGCGCGCATCGAAAACTTTCAATCCGCGTCGGGCGCGCTGTCCCAGGCTGGCGCAGGCATTTGCTCAGCCCCTCGGGCAGCAGGCCCTGCATGGATGCGCTCACTGATGATCCTTCCCGAACTCGTGCTTAACGTGTAACGACCGCGCGGCTTGGCGTGAGGCTACGCGCCGGGGCAGGTGCCATCAAGCACGCACCGCGCCGCCGCGCCAAGCTATTGAACAAGGCGCTCTTTCCGGCCTAGCTTGGGCGGCTGGGCCGGGGCGCAGACGGGGTGTGGGAGGAAAGATGAAGGGCCGCGGACGGTGTTTGGCGATCGCCTTGATGGGGATGACCCTCGCGCAGCCCGCCTGGGCCGATGCGCCGCAGGATCTCCGCTTGCTTGCCGAACGCGGCAACACGGTGGCGCAAACCCTGCTCGGGCTGGATGAGCTGACCGGCCAGGACATGCCGAAAAACGAGGCCCAGGGCTGCTCTGGCTGCGCCGCGCCGCCCGCCAGAACAACAAGCAGGCGCAATATTATCTCGGCCTGGCCTATGATCGCGGCCAGGGCGTGAAGACCGACCCGCGCGAAGCCGTCTCCTGGTACGAAAAGGCCGCGGCGCAGAATTTCGCCCCGGCGCAGAATAATCTGGGTTTCACTACAAGGACGGGCGCGGCGTGAAGCGCGACCCGGCCCGCGCCGCGCGCTGGTTCGAGAAAGCCGCCGCCCTGGGCGACCAGGCCGGGCAGACCAATCTGGCGCAGCTCTATGATACCGGGGTGGGGGTGCGCCGCGACCCCGCGAAGGCGGTGGAATGGTACGCCAAGGCCGCCGCCCAGGGCGATGCGGTGGCGCAGAGCCGGCTCGGCACCCATTACCGCACCGGCGACGGCGTGCCGCGCGATGCCGCGCTGGCGGCGCAATGGTACCGCAAGGCCGCTGATCAGGGCGATGCCTATACCCAGGACCAGCTGGGCACGCTCTATGCCACCGGCGAGGGCGTGCCCAAGGATGATGCCGAGGCCGCGAGCTGGTTCGCCAAGGCGGCGGCGCAGGGCGAGGTGGATGCCGAGAAGCAGTTGGGCGGGCTCTATAGCAGCGGCCAGGGCGTCAGCCAGGATCCCGCCCAGGCCGCCTATTGGTACGAGAAAGCCGCCGCCCAGGGCGATGAAGTGGCGCAGACCGATCTGGCGGTGATGTACGATGCCGGGCGCGGCGTGAAGCAGGATTACGGCAAGGCCGCCTATTGGTCGCGGAAGGCGGCGCAGGCGGGTGATCCGGTGGCGCAGACCAATCTCGCCATCCTGTATTATTACGGCCGTGGCGTCCCCCGGGATGCCGGGCAGGCCGCCAGCTGGTTCGCCAAGGCGGCCCGCCAGGGCGCGGCCGAGGCGCAGTTGAGCCTGGGGCTGCTCTACCAGAATGGCGAAGGGGTGAATGTCGATTTCACCAAGGCCTATGTGTGGCTGGCGCTGGCCGCCGCGCATGGCGAGGCGGAGGCGGCCACTGCCCGCGATGCCCTGGCCGCGCGCATGGCGCCCGCCGCGCTCGCCGCCGCGCAGGCCCAGGCAGCGGCGGGGCAGCTGCCCGCCGGACCGTAGCGCTGCTGAATCTGGCTGCCGGCGGCAGAGCGAGATGGGTTGACACCCCCTCGCTCTGCCTATGTTTTGGCGAGCAATTTCATGTATTTATCTTGACGCTGTCGCGTCAACCTCAACACATATTGCTCTATACAACAGGGCCCGGAATTGAATACACACTCATTGCATGAACGCGCCGTAATGATGGCGTAACCCGCTTGCCGCCGGATGCGCCGGAAAAGGTCGAACGATGATGGTTGATGGACGTACCGCGCGGCTTCTTGCCCCCTGGCTTTGGCGCTGGGCCTGCTCGGGGGCGCCGCGCGGGCGCAACCGGCGGTGCCCGCCGCCCCCGCCCAAGCCGCGCCGCTGCCGCCGCTGAACGCCGCCGCCGCCCGCGCCCTGGGCGATGCCTATTATGCCGGCACCGGCCTGCCGCAGAGCTTCGCCAATGCCGCCTTCTGGTATGGCCGCGCCGCGAAGCTGGGGATGTGGCGGCGCAGGACCGGCTCGCCCGCATGTATGCGGTTGGCCAGGGCGTGCCGAAGGATGAGGCCGCCGCCGCCTACTGGTTCGCCAAGGCCGCGGCCCAGGGCCATGCCGGCGCGGCGCTGGCGCTGGGCAATGCCTATGCGCAAGGGATCGGCGTGCCGCGCGACGATGCCAAGGCCAGCCATTGGTATGAACAAGCCGCCGATGCCGGCGATGCCCAGGCGCAGGCGGCGCTGGGGCAATATTACGCCGCCGGCCAGGGCGTGCCGCATGACGATGCCAAGGCGCAAAGCTATTTCGCCGCCGCTGCCGCCCAGGGTGACGCGCAGGCCGAATATCGGCTGGGCGAGAATTACGCCCAGGGGCGCGGCGTCACCCAGGATCAGCGCCTGGCCGCGCAATGGTTGGCCAAGGCCGCCGCGCAAAATCTCGCCGCCGCGCAGAACGCGCTGGGCGATGCCTACGCCGCCGGGCCGGCGTGGCCCGCAGCCCGGCCCAGGCGGTCTATTGGTGGCGGCGCGCCGCCACGCAGGGCAACCAGGCGGCGCAGACCAGCCTGGGCCAGGCCTATCTGAACGGCGAAGGCGTGCCCAAGGATGCGCAGACCTCGGTGTACTGGACGATGCTGGCGGTGAGCCCGCACCCCGCCGCCCCGCCCGCATCCACCATTCCGCTGCCCGCGCCCGCCTCCGCGCCCCTCCCGCTGCCGCCGCCGGCGCATGCGCGGGCCAGAGCCTATCATCGCCCGCCGCACCCGCGCGCGCCCAAGCCCCATGTCGCAAAGCCGGCGCGCCCCGCGCCGCACCCGCAAAAGCCCGCGGCGGCCGCCAAGCACCCCGCCGCGCCGTCCCATCCCGCCAAGCCGACAGCATCGGCGCCGACCCCGAAGCCGTCCCCGGCGCCGCATGAGGCCGTCAGCAAGCCCGTGCAGCAGGAGGCGCCGCACCCGTCCCCGGCCCCTGCCATCCCGCCCGCCCCGGTTCACCCTGAAGCGGCGCAACCCACCCCTCTCACTCCGCCCCCGGCTCCGGTGCCGCCGATGCCTGCGCCGGCCGCCCCGCCCAGCCGGCCCGGCCGCATCCAGCCCGCCGCCGGCCGCCGCGTCGCCCCAGCTGCCCTCGCCAGCCCTGCAGCTTCCCGCCGCGACCAAGACCGAATTCCAGCCCAGCTCGGGGCCGTAACCCCTCCGGCGGCCCCGAATCCCGGACTTAGCGCGAGATGGGTTTACACCCACGCGCTCTACTCATGTTTTAGCGAGCAATTTCATGCGTTGAGGGTGACGCTGCCGCGTCAACCTCAACGCATATTGCGCTAACAGGCGAACGGCGCGGCCAGCGCCGCGCGCCGCTTTGGCAGGAAAGTTGCTCAGCCAGAGCGCATGGACCGCGCCTCGCCATGAAAATCCTGCTCGCCGATTCCAACGCGGCCCGTCGTGAGGCACTCTCTGCCCAGTTCACCCGGCTCGATGCCGCATTTTCCATCATCGCCCTGGCGAATGACGCCTCGTTGCTGGCCGAGGTGGAGCGGCTGCGCCCGGATGTGGTGCTGGTGGACATGGCAAGGCCGGATCGCGACATGCTGGATTCCCTGCCTGCCCAGGGCGGCACCCCGCCAGTGGTGATGTTTCTGGACGGTTCCGACCCCGCCTTCATGCAGGAGGCGATCAGCGCCGGCGTCAGCTCCTATCACGGCCAGGATGTGGCGCCGGACGCCGCCAAGCTGGTGATGCGCCTCGCCGTTGCCTTCTTTCAGCGCAACCAGCAGGCGACGGCGAAATTGCAGGAGGTGGAGGAACAGGCGGAGCAGCGCCGCGCCATCGACGCCGCCAAGCGCCTGCTGATGAAGGAGGAGCGCATGAGCGAGCCGGCGGCGCATCGCTTCCTGCAACGCCGCGCCATGGACCAGCAGAAACGCCTGGCGGATGTCGCGGCGGATTATTTGGCCGCACAGACGCGGCAAGGGCAGAAACCATGAATGATGTGATCCGTCTCGGCCTGCTGCGGCTCTGCGACGCTGCCCCGGTGATCCTCGCCGCGCAGGAGGGCTGTTCGCCGCTGCCGGGCTCAACGTGGCACTGTCGGTCGAGCCCTCCTGGGCGAATATCGCGGATAAGCTCGCCTTTAACCTGCTGGACGGGGCGGTGATGCTGGCGCCGCTGGCGCTGGCCTGCGCCGGCGGGCTGCGCGGGGCGAAGATTGATCTCGCGGTGCCGATGAGTCTGTCCAGCAACGGCAACGCCATCACCTTGGCGGCGTCCATGCAGAGCGCCTTCGCGGCGGGCGGCATCGCGGCGGTGGCGGCGGCGAAGCGGCCGCGCCTGGCGGTGGTGCACGGGTTTTCCTCGCATGATCTGCTGCTGCGCCATTGGCTCGCGGGCAGGGCGTGATGCCGGAACGCGATGTCGACATCACCGTGCTGCCGCCAGCGGAAATGGTCGGCGCGCTTGCCGCCGGCGCCATTGACGGATTCTGCGCCGGCGCGCCCTGGGGGCTGGTGGCGGCAAAGGCGGGCTGGGCTTCACCGCCGCCCTCAGCCGCGACATCTGGCCCGACCATCCGGAAAAATGCCTGGCCCTGCGCGCCGATTTCGCCACGGCCGAGCCAGCGCGGCTGGAGGCGCTGCTGGGCGTGCTGCTGCACGCCCAGCGCCTCTGCGCCGCGCCGGACGGCCGCCAGGCCCTCAGCCAGCTGCTGGCCCGCCCGGAATATCTGGACCTCCCGGCGCCGTTGCTGTTGGCGGCGCTGGACCCGGCGCAAGGCGGCCCCGCTTTCACCGCCCCTTACCCGGCCCCGGCTTACGGCCAATGGTATGCGCGGCAAATGCAGCTCTGGGGCCGCGCCCCCGCTGGGCTGGAGGGGTGGCCACGCGGATCTACCGCCCGGATCTGTTTCTGCGCGCCGGTGGCGAGGCGCGCGACATCGCGGAACCGCCTGCGAATGCCAATTTTGATTAAAAAATCGGCTGATAGAATTTTTTATCACCATGATTTGCTGAAATAAAATCAAATCTCGTTTCATGCGTGCATTTTTAATCAAAATCCCGATTGAATCCCGGCGCGCCATTCTGGTCTAATAGCTCATGCGGCGCGTTGCCCGCAGGCCGCCGGGTCAAAGAGGATCAGGCAGGCGGATGGGGTTGCCCCCGTTCATTCTACTCGCGGGCCAAGGGCGGCCAGCGTGCGGCGATTTCAAAGCGCTGCCTCGAGGTTTCCAATGTCTCAAGCCCAGAGCAAGAGCTTTCTGCAATCCGGCCACACCCCCACGCTGCTGGCCGCCTTTCTGTATTTCGATCTCAGCTTCATGTGCTGGGTGCTGCTGGGGCCGCTTGGCATCCAGATTGCCAAGGCCCTGCATCTCGACCCCGCGCATAAGGGCCTGATGGTCGCCACCCCGGTTCTGGCCGGCGCCATCCTGCGGCTGTTCAACGGCGCCATGGCGGACCGCATCGGCGGCAAGAAGGCCGGCATCGTCGCGCAGAGCATCGTCATTCTCGGCCTCGCCGCCGCCTGGTTCTTCGGCATTCCCGGCTTTTCCGCCTTGCTCGGGCTGGGTGTGGTGCTGGGCATGGCCGGCGCCTCCTTCGCCATCGCGCTGCCGCTGGCCTCGCGCTGGTATCCGGTCGAGCATAAGGGCAAGGCGATGGGCATCGCCGGGCCGGCAATTCCGGCACCGTGCTGGCCGCGCTTTTCGCCCCCGCCCTTGGCCTGGCCTTTGGCTGGACCAACGTCTTCGGCCTCACCGCGATTCTGATGAGCGTGGTGCTGGTGCTGTTCATCCTCCTCGCCAAGGATGCGCCAGGCCAGGGGCCGAAAATCTCGGCGCGCGATTATCTCAGCGTGCTCGGCATGAAGGATACTTACTGGTTCATGCTGTTCTATGGCGTCACCTTCGGCGGGTTCGTCGGGCTGGCCTCCTCGCTGCCGATCTATTTTCACACCCAGTACGCTCTGGCCCCGGTGGATGCCGGCTATGCCAGTGCCGCCTGCGTCTTCGCCGGCTCCATGGTGCGCCCGCTCGGCGGCGCCCTGGCGGACCGCTTCGGTGGCATCAACGCGCTCTCCTTCATGTACCCGATCGCCGCGCTGGCGCTGGTCGCGGTGAGCTTCGGCCTGCCGACCATGCCCATGGCGCTGGCCGGCTTCGTCATCGCCATGCTGGCGCTGGGCATGGGCAATGGCGCGGTGTTCCAGCTGGTGCCGGTGCGCTACATCAAGGAGATCGGCGTGATGACCGGCATCGTCGGCTGTGCCGGCGGCATTGGCGGCTTCTACCTCGCCTCCTCGCTCGGCTTCGCCAAGCAATGGACCGGCTCCTACCAGGCGGGATTCCTGATCTTCGCTGGCCTCGCCTTGGTCGCCTTCATTGGCATCAACATCGTCCGCAATGAATGGCGCATCAGCTTCTCCCGCGGCTACGCGGAAGGCTCCGTGCGTATCTGAAGCGCAATTCAAGGAAAAGGAGTGACGCGATGGGCAAGGAAAAACTGGTTGTCATCGGCAATGGCATGGCGGGGATGCGCACCGTGGAGGAAATCCTGGCGCGTGATTCCGGCAAATATGAAATCACCGTGTTCGGCGCCGAGCCGGAGCCGAATTACGATCGCATCATGCTCTCCCCGCTGCTGGCGGGCGAGAAGAGCTTCGCGCAGATCGTCATCAATCCGCTCGACTGGTACGCGCAGAACAAGATCGAGCTGATCGCCGGCGAGCATGTGGACTGGATCGACCGCGCGCGCAAAATCGTGCGCGGCGCCAACGGCACCACGCGCGCCTACGATAAATTGCTGCTGGCCACAGGCTCCAATCCCTTCACCTTGCCGTTGCCCGGCGTGGGCCGCCCCGGCGTGATGACCTTCCGCTCCAAGGCGGATGTGGAGGAGATGCTGGCCATCGCCGCCCCCGGCAAGAAGGCCGTGGTCATCGGCGGCGGGCTGCTCGGGCTGGAAGCGGCGCACGGGCTCAATCTGCGCGGCATGGAGGTTGCCATCGTGCATCTGATGCCGACGCTGATGGAACGCCAGCTCGATGCCTCGGCCGCGCATCTGCTCGAACAGAAACTCAGCCAGCGTGGCATGCGCATCTTCACCAGCGCCAATACCGAAGCCTTTGACGGCGAGGGCGAGGACGGCCCGGTGAGCGCCGTGCTGTTGAAGGACGGCACCCGCATCGAGGCGGATCTGGTGGTGATGGCGGTGGGCATTCGCCCCAATGCCGGGCTTGGCCGCGCCGTTGGCCTCGCCTGCGATCGCGGCATCAAGGTCGATGCGTCCTTGCGCACATCGGATGAAAACATCTTCGCCATCGGCGAATGCGTGGAGTTCGACAAACAATGTTTCGGCCTGGTCGCGCCGATCTGGGAGATGGCGAAAATCGCCGCCGATCATCTCACCGGCGTGGCGCAGAGCGCATTCATGCCCATCGCCACCGGCACGCGGCTGAAAGTCTCCGGCATCGAGATGTTCTCCGCCGGCGAATTCCTGGGCGATGCCAGCACCGAGGATGTGGTGCTGCGCGACGCCGCGCGCGGCATTTATAAACGCCTGGTGCTGCGCGGGGACAAGCTCGTCGGGGTGGTCTGCTTCGGCGATGCCTCGGATGCCAGCTGGTATTTCCAACTGCTGAAGGATGGCGCGGATCTCGGTGATTTGCGCGATACCGTCATTTACGGCCCGGTCGCCGCCGCCGGCGACCCGCTGGAGAGTCTCGCTTTGCTGGGCGATGACGCGGAGATCTGCGGCTGCAACGGGGTGAAGAAAGGCAGCATCGTCAACGCCATCGAGAGCGGCTGTGCCTCTCTGGACGAGCTGCGCGCCTGCACCAAGGCCTCGGCCTCCTGCGGCTCCTGCACCGGCCTGGTGGAAGGGTTGCTGAAGCTCACCCTCGGCGCCGACTTCAAACCCGCCAGTGTCAAGCCGATGTGCAAATGCACCACGCATGGACATGACGAGGTCCGCCACCGCATTCGCGGCCAGGAGCTGAAAACCATCCCGGCCGTGATGCAGGCGCTGGAATGGACCACGCCCGATGGCTGCGCCGCCTGCCGCCCGGCGCTGAATTTCTACCTGCTCTGCGAATGGCCTGGCGAATATCAGGATGATCAGCAATCGCGCTTCGTCAATGAGCGCATGCACGCCAACATCCAGAAGGACGGCACCTACTCCGTCATCCCGCGCATGTGGGGCGGTGTCACCTCCGCCGCCGAGCTGCGCGCCATCGCCGATGTCTGCGATAAATTCGCCATCCCGACGGTGAAGATCACCGGCGGCCAGCGCGTCGATATGCTGGGGGTGAAGAAGGAAGACCTGCCCGCCGTGTGGGCGGATCTCAACGCCGCCGGCATGGTCTCCGGCCATGCCTACGGCAAGGCGCTGCGCACGGTGAAAACCTGTGTCGGTTCGGAATGGTGCCGCTTCGGCACGCAGGATTCCACCGCCATGGGCATCGCGCTGGAGAAAATGACCTGGGGCTCCTGGCATCCGCATAAGGTGAAGCTCGCGGTCTCCGGCTGCCCGCGCAATTGCGCGGAAGCGACGATCAAGGATTACGGCGTCGTCGCCACCGAAGCGGGGTGGGACCTGCATGTCGGCGGTAATGGCGGCATCAAGGTGCGCGCCACCGAGCTGCTCTGCAAGGTCACCACCGAGGCGGAGGTTCTGGAATATTGCGGCGCCTTCCTGCAACTCTACCGCCAGGAAGCCCGCTATCTGGAACGCACCGCCCCCTGGATCGAGCGGGTCGGGCTGAAATATGTGCAGGAACGCATCGTGGACGATGCGCAAAACCGTGCCGCGCTCTACGAGAAATTCCTCTACGCGCAGAGATTCGCGCAGATCGACCCCTGGGCGCAGGAAGCCGCGACCAACCAAACCTCTTATCAGCCGCTGGCGGAGCTGGTCTAATGGATATGAACATTCCCCTCTTCACCGATGTCGGCGCGCTGACCGAGATTCCGCGCCTGGGCGCGCGCTGCGTGAAAACCGCCTTCGGCGACATCGCGGTCTTCCGCACCAATGACGACCGCGTCTTCGCCCTGCGCGACCAATGCCCGCACAAGCAGGGGCCGCTCAGCCAGGGCATCGTGCACGGCAGCTCCGTCACCTGCCCGCTGCATGGCTGGGTAATTTCGCTGGAAACCGGCGAAGCGCAGGGGCCGGATAGCGGCTGCACCAGCCGCTTCCAGGTGAAGCTGCAGGATGGGCGGATCCTGCTGGCGGTGACGCCATGAGCCGGGTGGTGCTGGCCGGGGCCGGGCCGGGCGATCCGGATCTGCTCACCGTGAAAACCCTGCGCCTGCTGCAAACCGCCAGCGTGGTGCTGCATGATTCATTGGTCAGTGACGAGATCCTGGCGCTGGCCCACCCGCGGGCGCGGCTGATCGATGTCGGCAAACGCTGCTTTCGCCATTCCGCCACCCAGGCGGAAATCTGCGCCCTGCTGGTGCGCGAGGCGCGCGCCACGCCCGGCATCGTGCTGCGCCTGAAAGGGGGTGATCCGATGATCTTCGGCCGCGCCACCGAGGAGATGGCGGCGCTGGAGGAGGCCGGCATCGAATATGAGATCATCCCCGGCATCACCGCCGCCCTGGCCGCCGCCGCGACGCTGCAACGCTCGCTCACCCAGCGCATGGTCTCGCGCGCGGTGCATTTCGTCGCCGGCCACACCGCCGAGGGCGATATCCCGGCGCATGATTTCGCGGGGCTGGCGCAGCGCGGCGGCACGCTCGCCCTCTATATGGGCGCGCAAACTCTGGGTGGCTTCGCGGCGCATCTGCTGGAGGCGGGGCTGGACCCGGCCACCCCGGCCTTGGCGTTCGAAAACGTCTCCCGCCCGGATGAGCGCGTCCTCGCCGCCAGCATCGGCACGCTGCCGGCGCGGCTGCGCGCGCAAGCGGGGGAGGGGCCGGTGCTGATCCTGATCGGCGAGGCGATGGCCGGGCGCGTGCCGGTGCGCCTGCCTCTGGCCGCCTGCGTCTGAGGGCTGGCGTGGCAGAGCAGGTCAAATCCGTCTGCCCCTATTGCGGGGTCGGGTGCGGCATCGTCATGCAGGTGGAGCAGGGGCGCGTCACCAAGGTCAGCGGGGACAAATCCCACCCCGCCAATCGCGGCCGGCTCTGCACCAAGGGGCAGAGCTGCCATCTGCCGCTTAGCCAAGGGCGGCTGGACAGCGCCTATATCCGCCCCGCCCGCGCCGATGGGCAGCAGCCTTTGCCCGCCTTGGCCGCCGTGACGCAAACCGCCGCCCGGCTGCGCGCCATTCTGGACGCGCACGGCCCGGATGCGATCAGCTTTTATATCTCCGGCCAGATGTCGCTGGAGGCGCAATATCTTGCCAACAAGCTGGCGAAAGGCTTTATCCGTACCCGCCATATCGAGGCCAATTCCCGCCTCTGCATGGCCAGCGCCGCCACCGGCTACAAACAGTCCCTTGGCGCCGACGCCCCGCCCGGCTCTTATGACGATCTCGACCAGGCCGACACATTCCTGGTCATCGGCGCCAACATGGCGGATTGCCACCCGATCCTGTTCCTGCGCCTGCTCGACCGGGTGAAGCAGGGCGCGAAGCTGATCGTGGTGGATCCGCGCCGCAGCGCCACGGCGGAGAAGGCGGATCTGTTCCTGCAACTCAAGCCCGGCACGGATATCGCCCTCATCAACGGCCTGCTGCGCCTGCTGCACGAGGCCGGCCAGACCGACACAGCCTTTATCGCCGCGCATACCGAAGGCTGGGAGGCGATGCGGAAGCTGCTGGCCGATTACGGGCTGGCGCAAGTGGCGGCCATCACCGGCCTCGATGCCGCCGATATCGCAAAAGCCGCCGCCTGGATCGGGCGCAGCAAGAAACTCGTCAGCCTGTGGACGATGGGGCTGAACCAGAGCGTGCGCGGCACCTGGAACAGCAATGCGCTGTGCAATCTGCATCTGGCGCTGGGCGCCATCTGCCGGCCAGGCGCCGGGCCGTTCTCCCTCACCGGCCAGCCCAACGCCATGGGCGGGCGCGAGATGGGTTATATGGGCCCGGGCCTGCCCGGCCAGCGCAGCACCCAGAACCCGGCCGACCGCGCCTTCACCGAAACCCTCTGGACCCTCCCCCCCGGCAGCCTGCGCGATGCCCCGGCCAGCGGCGCGGTGGCGATGTTCGATGCGATGGCGCAAGGCGAGATCAAGGCCTGCTGGATCATCTGCACCAACCCGGTCGCCAGCATGCCGGCGCGCGGGCGCACCATCGACGGGCTGAAGGCGGCCGAGCTGGTGATTGTCCAGGATGCCTTCCTGGACACCGAAACCGCCCCTTATGCGGATATCCTGCTCCCCGGCGCGCTCTGGGCGGAAGCGGACGGGGTGATGGTGAATTCCGAACGCAACATGACCCTCGCCCCGCAAGCCGTACCCCCGCCCGGCGCGGCGATGGCGGATTGGCGCTGGATCGCGCAGGTGGCGACCGCGATGGGCTATCCCGGCTTCGCCTATGCCAATGCGGCGGAAATCTTCGAGGAGATCAAGCGTTTCTCTAACCCGCAGACCGGCTACGACATCTCCGGCGCCAGCCATGCGCGGCTGGCGGATACCCCGCTGCAATGGCCGGTCGGCCCGCATTCCGGCCCGCGCAACCCGGTGCGCTATATGGCCAGCGGCACGCCGGTTTTCCCCACCGTCTCCGGCCGGGCGATGTTCCACCCGCGCCCCTGCCTGCCCCCGGCGGAGCTGCCGGATGCGGCATTTCCCTTCATCCTCAATACCGGCCGGGTGCAGCATCAATGGCATACCCTGACCAAGACCGGCAAAGTCCCGGCCTTGAACAGGCTCAATCCCGGCCCGTTCGTCGAGATCCATGCGCAGGATGCCGCCGCGCTGGGGCTGCAGGAAGGTGACAGCCTGGCGCTGCGCTCCAGGCGTGGCCGCGCCGTGCTGCCGGCCCTGCTCAGCCCGCGCGTGCAGCCGGGCCAGCTCTTCGCGCCCTTTCATTGGAATGACGTGTTCGGGGATGATCTGGCGATCAACCAGCTCACCAGCCCGGCGGTGGATGCGGCCTCGCTGCAGCCGGAATTCAAGATCTGCGCGATGGCGCTGGAACGCGTCGCGGCGGTGAGGCAGGAGGTGCCAGAGACGCTGGCCGGGCTTGCACCGGAGGATGCCGCGGTGAGCATCCTCTACGCCTCGCAAACCGGCACCGCGGCGGCCCAGGCGCAGGCGGCGGCGCAGCGTCTGGGCCTCATCGCCCGGCCGATGAACGAGGCCAGCCCCGCAACCCTTGCCGGTACCGTGCTGTTCTTCGCCGCCAGCTTCGGCGATGGCGAGGCGCCGGACAATGCCGCCCGCTTCTGGCAGGCCCTGGCGGCGCCGGGCGCGCCCCGGCTGGAAGGGCTGCGCTTTGGCATTCTCGGCTTCGGCGATACCGCCTATGCGCGCTTTTGCGGCTTCGCGGCGGCGCTGGAGGCGCGGCTGCTGGCGCTGGGCGCCACCGCCCTGCTGCCCCGGCGCAATTGCGAGCCGGGCGAGGAGGCGGCGGCGCAAGCCTGGATCGATGCCGCCCTGCCGGCGCTGGGGGCCCGCGCTGCCCCCGCCGCGCCCGCGCCGTCCGGTGTCACTCGCACCAGCCCGTATCGCGCCCGGCTGATCGGCAATCACCGGCTCAACCAGGCCGGGTCAGAGAAAGACACAAGGCAGATCATCTTCGACCTCGCCGGCGCCGGCATCGCCTATCAGCCTGGCGATGCGCTGGGCGTCTGGCCGGAAAACGACCCGCGTCTGCTGGAGGAGCTGGCGCGGCTCACCGGACTGGCGCCCGAACAGCTGGCCGGGCGGGATATCTCCCGCCTCACCCCGGCGATGCTGGCATTCTGCGCCGCCCGCGCTCCGGCCCTGGCCACCGGCCCAGCGCGGGATGCGCAAGCGCCCTGGCACAAAGGCTGGCAGCTGCGCGACCTGCTCGCGGATTATCCGGTCAAGGCCAGCCCAGAGGAATGGCTGGCGCTGCTCAAGCCGCTCACCCCCCGACTCTACTCGATCGCTTCCAGCCTCGCCGCGCATCCGGATCAGGTCCATCTGACCGTGAATATCCTGCGCTACGAGGTCGCCGGGCGACAAAGCGGCGGGCTGTGTTCGCGCTTCCTGGCGGACCGGGCGCGGGCGGCGGCTTTGTTCATCCAGCCCAGCCCGCATTTCCGCCTGCCGGCGGATGATGTGCCGATCATCATGATCGGCCCCGGCACCGGCATCGCCCCGTTTCGCGGCTTCCTGCAGGAGCGCCAGGCAAGAGGCGCGCCCGGCCGCAACTGGCTGGTCTTCGGCGAGCAGCGCGCCGCCTGCGATTTCTATTACCGCGAAGAGCTGGAGGCGCTGGCGCGAGCCGGGTCTCTGCACCGCCTCTCCACCGCCTTCTCGCGCGACCAGACGCGGAAAATCTACGTCCAGGACCGGCTGCACGAGGAGGGAGCGCGGCTCTGGGCCTGGCTGCAGGAGGGAGCGTGCCTCTATATCTGTGGTGACGCCGCCCGCATGGCCAAGGATGTGCATGTGGTCCTCGGCCAGATCATCGCCGCGCACGGCGATATGGAAGCCGATGCGGCGTCTGCCTATCTGGACCAGCTGGCGGCCGAAAAGCGCTATCTGCGCGATGTCTATTGATCCCTCTGGTCGGTCGTTTTACCCCGCTCTGGCACTGTACGGGAGATGTCGTCTCGTCTTGCAGTCACTGATCATAGCTGTACGAGACCATGTCCCACCAAGCCGCGCTCGATCTTCTGGAAACCCCGCCGCCCGATATCGCCCTGCCGCCAATCCTGGCGTTTCTGGCGCGTGAATACGGGCTGCACGGCACGCTGACGCGGCTGCCCAGCGAAAAGGACCTCACCTTCGGGCTGGATACCGGCGCCGGGCGGGACTGGGTGGTGAAAATCGCCAATATCGCCGAGCCGCCGGAGGCTCTGGCGCTGCAGGCGGCGGCACTCGACCATCTCGCCGTCACCGCGCCGGATCTGGGCACCGCGCGCGTGCGCCGGACGCTGACCGGGGAGGTATTTCCCCGTATCCACGACGAGGCGGGGGCGGCGCATATCATGCTCGTGGTCTCCTATGTCCCCGGCGCACAGATTGGCGGTGAGGCGTTGAACGCGGCGGATGCGGCGGCCATCGGCAACATGCTGGCCGGGCTCGATCGCGGCCTGGCCGGCTTCACCCACAAGGCCGCCCAGCGCACCCTGCTTTGGGACCATCGGCGGCTGCCCGATTATACCGGGATGATGGAGATGATCGCCGATCCGGCGCATCAGGCGCTGGCACGGCGCGCTCTGGCCCGCTACCGCGCGGCGGCGCTGCCGCATCAGGGGCGCTGCGCCAGCAGATCGTGCATAATGATTTCAACCCCTACAACATCATGCGCGATGAAGCCGGCCGGCTCGGGGTGATCGATTTCGGCGATATGCTGCAGGCCCCTTTGGTGCAGGATCTGGCGGTGGCGCTGGCCTATCTGGTGCCGCGCGGCGAAGGCGCTCTGGGCCATGCCCCGTCCTGCGTGCGGGCCTATGGCGCCATGTTGCCGCTGACGAAGCTGGAGCAACAGCTCCTCCCGGCTCTGACCGGCGCGCGCGCGGCGTTGACCCTGACCATTGCCAATTGGCGCGCCGCCCGTAATCCGCACCGTGCGGACTATATCTTGCGCAACGCCCCCAGCGCCGCGCGCGCCCTTGCCCGCCTGGACGCGGCGGGGACGAGGCCGCCGCGCTGCTTTTCGCGCCGTAATCCGAGGACCCAAGATGACCGACGCTCCGCCCTCCGCCTCAGGCCCCAATGCCGGCATGGTCAACGCGTTCTCGGCGCGGGATGCCGCTTTGCTGCCCGCTGCCGATGCCGCCTTGGTCGCTCGCCGCCAGGCGGCGCTGGGGGCGGCCTACCGGCTATTCTACCGCACCCCGGTGCATCCGGTGCGCGGGCTGGGCTGTATCCTATGGGATGCGGAGGGGAATGAATATCTGGATGTCTATAACAATGTCGCCTCGGTCGGGCATTGCCATCCGCATGTGGTGGCGGCCCTCACCGCCCAGGCCGCCACGCTGAACACCCATACGCGCTATCTGCACGAGACCATTCTCACCTATGCCGAGCGGCTGCTGGCGACATTGCCGGCCGAGATCGGCCGGGCGATGTTCACCTGCACCGGCAGCGAGGCGAATGATCTGGCAATGCGCATCGCCCGCCACGCCACCGGCGGCAGCGGCATCGTCGTCACCGAGCTGGCCTATCATGGCGTCACCGAGGCGGTGGCGGCGTTTTCGCCCTCACTCGGCAAAGCCTCGCCGCTGGGGGCGCATGTGCGCACCGTGCCGGCACCTTCCGGCGAAAATCCCGGCCCGCGCTTTGCCGCCAATGTCGCCGCCGCCTTCGCCGACCTCGCCCGCCATGGCATCCGCCCGGCGGCCTTGATCGTGGATACGATTTTCTCCTCCGATGGCGTCTATGCCGACCCGCCGGGCTTCCTGGCCGCGGCGGTGGAGGCGGCGCGCGCGGCGGGGGCCTTGTTCATCGCCGATGAGGTGCAGGCGGGCTTCGGGCGCACCGGCGATGGCATGTGGGGCTTTGCCCGGCATGGGGTGGTGCCGGACATCGTCACCTGTGGCAAGCCGATGGGCAATGGCCATCCGATGGCCGGGCTGTTCGCGAAGCCCGCTTTGGCCGACGCGTTCGGCCAGGCGATGCGCTATTTCAACACCTTCGGCGGCAATCCGGTCTCCTGCGCGGTGGGCATGGCGGTGCTGGATGTGATCGAGCGGGACGGGCTGATTGCGAAGGCCCGCAGCACCGGCGCCTTGCTGATGAAGGGCTTGCGCGGCCTCGGCGCCCGCCATGGCGAGATCGGCGAGGTGCGCGGGGCGGGTCTGTTTATCGGGCTGGCGCTGCGCGATGCGCGGACCGGCGCGCCTAGCGCCGAAGTGGCAGCGAAGATCGTCAACGGGCTGCGCGACCGGCGCATCCTGATCAGCGCCACCGGGCCGGATGCGAATGTGCTGAAAATCCGCCCGCCTCTGGTCTTTGGCCCGGCCGAGGCCGGGCGGCTGCTGAGCGCCATGGACGAGATTTTGCGCGGCTGAACCGCCCGGCGCGGGCGAGTCCCGCCGCCCGGTTGACCGCGCCGTCCTCACAGCTGGCGGCGAAGAGGCGGCAATTCGTGTGACTCCGCGATTCATCAACGCGTCTATTCATTAAGTTACGATATCAACATAATATCGAATTCAACAAAAGCAGCGCTGGGTGAGACGTGTGAAATGTCCGCCAAGCGCGGTCTGAACCCAGCGTTGTCAGTGGTTATAACTAAAAACAAGACAAAAAAAGAAACGTAACATACAGTTTTTAATCGCCACTCACGGAAATTTGTAGATAAATTTGGCTGATGTGCCTTTTTTTATCCGATTTTTGATGGTTTAGCATACGCAAATTTAACTTTCGCGCGTGCCGGGAGCCGTCCTGGCTGGCTTCATTGGAGTGCTGGGAATGTCTGACACGTGGAACGGCTCGTACTCGAGCAACTGGTACAACGACTATAACTGGAGCGGTTATGCGCCGGCCTCCTCCGCGACGGGTAACCAGTCCATCGTCATTTCCGGCACCAACAGCACCCAGCCCTATCTGGCCCCGACGGACAATAACGCCAGCGTGATCATGGTGGCCCAGACCGTGACCACCAACAACACAACCTATTATGTCCTGCAAGAAAACCAGGTCGCGGGTGAGAGCATCACCCTGACCAGCGGCGCCAACCTGACCATCGGCGGCGAAGCGCTGGGTATTTTCTACGGCAATAGCGGCACCACCGCCGCCGGCACCACGATGACCGGTCTGCATGGCGCGCTCTCCTCCACGCCGCGCTACGATTCTTACATGTCGGTCTATGCCAGCGGCACCGACACGCTGACCGTCGAGACGATCAACGAAAATTTCGGCCTGATCGACGCCGCTTCCGGCGACACGCTGAGCATCGCCAACACCATCGGCGGCAATGCCCAGGCGCTGCACGGCCTGATCAATTACGGCCTGATCTCGGTCAGCGGCACGGGTCTCATCGACATCACCGCCGGGACCATGGCAGGGCAGACCGCCACTGTCTCGAATTTCTACAATGCCGGCTGGGTCGTCGATAATGGCGGCCAGCTGAACATCGAGGCCACCGTGCTGGACGGCGCCAACACCGCCTCCTCCTCCACCACCATCGATGGCTATATCGTCATCGAGAACGGCGGCAACGCCACCCTCTCCGCGGGCTTTGCCACGCAGGAGGAAGTGACCTTCTCCGGCAGCGGCAACACCCTCTCGGTTGCCCAGGGCACGCTGAATAACGGCACCATCGCCGGCTTCACCTCAGGTGACACGCTGGAGATCGACGGTTTCACCAGCGCCTCCAACATCACCTTCGCCAGCGCCGGCGGCAACACGCTGCTGACCACCCATAACGGCGGCACCGCCACCACCCTGACCCTGGCCGGCAGCCTGGCCAGCCCGGTGGTGATCGGCACCAACAGCGCCGGGGCCGAGTATATCTCCGCCGCGCCCAGCACCATTTCCAGCGGCACCAACACCCTGGTTGGCGCCAACGGCACCGTCACCGCGGCCAGCACCATGGTCGTCAGCGGCCCCGGCACCCAGCTGAGCAGCAACGAGTCGATCACCGGTGCGGGCACCATCACCATCCAGAATGGTGCCACCTTCGGGCTCTACAACACCGCCGGCAATGACGGCTCGCTCAGCGTCGTCTTCGGCACGCTGGGTTCCGCCAGCTCCCCGAACGAGCTGATCGTCAATGACAACAGCGCCGGCTTCGGCGGCACCATCACCGGCTTCACCGGCAATGATGTGATCGATCTCGGCGCCTCCGTGCTGCCGGCCCTGACCAGCGGCGAGGGCATCTCCTACAGCTACGCCAACGGCGCGCTCACCATCGCCGAGACCAGCAGCAACGGCGCCACCGTGGCCAGCACCAAGCTGAGCATCTCCGGCACCGGCCTCTCCACCTCTTCCTTCGTGGTGCTCTCCAGCGCCAATGGCGAGCTGGTCGAAACCGCGCCGACCGCCGCCACCTCCTACGTCTTCACCGGCGCCACCAATTCGAATTTCGAACTCTACTCGAACTTCTCCGGCGGCGTTGCCCCGGGCGATGTGCTCTCCGCCAATGAGCGCGTGACCATCGCGACCAACACCGCGTCCGTCACCTCCAGCGGCGTCACCGATAACGGCGTGATCTCCGTCGCTTCCGGTGCGAAGTTCATCGATGCCGGTTCGCTGAGCGGCACCGGCACGCTGGCCGTCGCGGGCTCCGCCACACTGACCGGCGCCACCACGCTGGGCGCGATCACCGATAGCGGCACGCTGGTGCTGGCCGGCAACGATGCCGCCGCCATCTCGCTCGCCTCCGGCGCGCAGGTGACCCTCTCCGGCGCGTTCAGCGACAGCCAGGCCATCACCGGCCTCGGCACGCTGACCGTGAATAAGGGCGTCACCGCGTCCCTGGCCTCCGGTTCCAGCTTCGCCGCGATCAATGATTTCGGCACCATCATTGCCGCCGGTTCACTCTCCGGCCCGGTCAATATGGAAGGCAATGGCGCTGGCAGCGTGCTGCAGATGGCGCTGGGAAATACCGTGCCCGCGCTGACGAATTTCGGCACCACCGATGAGCTGGTCGCCACCGGCGTCTCCATCCCGGCCGGCGAAGGGCTGACCATCAGCTACGCCAATGGCGTGCTGACCGAGACCCTGACCGACAGTTCCGGCAACGCGCTGGGGACGAACACCGTGTCTCTGGCCGGCGTCTCCGGCACCACCCTGACCAGCGGCTCCTTCGTCAATCTGATCGGCACCAACAGCGTCACCATAGAGCTGGCCCCGACCATTGCCACCGCCTTCACCTTCACGGGTGCAAATGGCTCGAATTTCGAGCAGGCGAATAATTTCTCCGGCAATGTCGCCCCAGGCGACGTGATCTCCGCCAAGGAGACAGTGGTCGTCGGCGCCAATGCCGCCTCGGTGAGCAGCAGCGGCGTCACGGATAACGGCTTCATCACCGTCGCCTCCGGTGCGGCCTTCCTCGACGCCGGTTCGCTGACCGGCACCGGCACGCTGGCCGTGTCAGGTTCCGCGACCCTGACCGGCGCCACCACGCTGGGCGCGATCACCGATAGCGGCACGCTGGTGCTCGGCGGCACCGACGCCACGGCGGTCTCGCTGACCTCCGGCGCGCAGGTGACCATCGCCTCCAATTTCAGCGACAGCAAGGCCATCACCGGCCCGGGCACGCTGACGGTGGATAGCGGTGTCACCGCCTCGCTGGCCTCCGGCTCCAGCTTCTCGGCGATCTATGATCACGGCACCATCATCGCGGCGGGCTCGCTCTCCGGGCCGATCAACATGGAAGGCAATGGTGCGGGCAGCGCGGTGGATTTCACCGGCAGCAACGTCACCAACCATGTGCTGAACGAGACGCTGACGAATTTCGGCAGCACCGACGCGATTACGCTGGGTGCTGCCAATTTCTCGCTCAGCTCCAGCGCCGACAAGCTGACCGAGACCTATAATAACGGCACGCTGGTGGTGAGCGACACCACTGACGGCGCCGCCGTGACCATCGCGCTGAGCCTGAGCTCCGGCGACAGCGCCAGCTGGGCCAAGGTGAGCGATGCCTCCGGCCAGCTGGTCGTCACTCTCTGCTTCTGCGCCGGCACCAACATTGCCACGCCGAGCGGCGAGGTTGCCGTTGAGGCTCTGCGCGAGGGCGACCTGGTGCTGACCCAGGATGGCCGCGCTCTGCCGATCCGCTGGCTGGGACAGAGCCATGTCGCCAAGGCCTTCGCCGACCCGATCCGCTCCTACCCGGTGCGGATCAAGGCCGGCGCCCTGGGCGAAAACCTGCCCAAGCGCGATCTCTGCGTCTCGCCCGACCATGCGATCTTCCTGGACGGCGTGCTGGTCCAGGCAGGGGCGCTGGTGAATGGCGAGAGCATCGTGCGCGAGCGCGACATCCCGGCCCAGTTCACCTACTACCATGTCGAGCTGGCCAGCCATGAGCTGCTGCTGGCCGAAGGCGTGGCGGCGGAAAGCTTCGTCGATAACATCGAGCGCATGCATTTCCACAACTGGGATGAGCGCAGCGCGCCGGAGACCGCGATCGCCGAGCTGCCCTACCCGCGGGCGAAATCCGCCCGCCAGGTGCCGGCCGCGACCCGCGCCCGCCTGCTGGCTGCGGGGCGCCGCGTCGCCTGAGCCTGACGGCGGTCATCATCTGAAAAGGGCGGCTTCGGCCGCCCTTTTTTGTGCCCGCTTCGCGGCCGGGCGGGGCGATGTCTGTGAATATTTTATGGCGCTGGTGCGGGTTTTTGCGACTCAGCCGGTGCCAAAACCGCGCGAAGCGCCAGAAGTGCCGTTAGCGGCGGGACGGGGCAGCCGCGTTCCCTGGCGCGGCGATCGCCCGGCGGTGGCCGCGTGGCGTAAAATCGTCGCCATATGCATTTTTAATGCTTTGATAAGTTAGAAAATTTTTCCACGGCTTTACGCCTCCAACTCCAGCCCGCGCCCGAAATGGGTTGTTTTTGCAATAATCTCAGGGGGCTGTTTGTTCCGCTAAAGCTATGATGCCCGCCGAAACTTCGTTTCACGCCATAAAAACTACTTAAAGATCGGAAAATTTTTTAAACTCTACTCAAAATTTCAGTCCATAGTGCGGCCACAGCCGGGAGATGGAGTCTCGTAGTTCGGGCTTCGCACGGTTGGTTTTTTTATGGAACCTACGGAGAGTTGAGATGAACTTTGTCAATTTCGCCACCACCGCCCGCCTGCAGAACGACAGCGCCACCTCCTCTCAGAACGAGGATTTCCAGGGCCTGGCGCTGCAGACCCTTCTCAACCGCCGGTTTGAGAACATCCAGCTGGATCTGGATGCGCCGAGCAGCACGCTGTGGTGCCACATGACCCCGCCCGGCCGCCCCTCCTACACCCATGAGCTGATGCAGGATATCAGCGAGATGCAGGAGCTGATCACCTCCTCCTTCTCCCGCGCCCCGCGCCGCGAAAACACCCCCTTCTCCTGGTTCGTGATGGCCTCCGCCGTTCAGGGATTTACAATCTTGGTGGTGATCTCGGCCATTTCGCTCAGCGCATCCGCCAGGGCGACCTCGATTCCATGCGCCATTACGGCCATGTCGCTGTCAAGGCGATCCACCGCAACACCATCGCCTTCGATAGCCCGGTGATCACCATGGCGCTGGTCCAGGGCGACGCGCTGGGCGGCGGTTTCGAGCATGCGCTCTCCTTCGACATGATCGTCGCCGAGCGCAGCGCCAAGATGGGTCTGCCGGAAATCCTGTTCAACATGTTCCCCGGCATGGGCGCCTACAGCTTCCTGTCGCGCCGGGTCGATCGCAAGAAGGCCGAGGAAATGATCCTTTCGGGCCGCATCTACACCGCCGAGGAGCTGCATGAAATCGGCGTGGTCGATGTGCTGGCCGAGGATGGTCAGGGTGCCGCCGTGGCGCAGGATTACATCGCCCGCCATAACCGGAAGTTCAATGCGCATATGGCCACCCTGCGCGCCCGCCGCCGGGTGAACCCGATCACGCTGGAAGAGCTGATCGATGTCGTCGATATCTGGGCCGAGGCGGCCGTCAATCTGACCGAGGCGGATCTGCGCAAGATGGACAAGCTCTGCGCCGCGCAGGACCGCCGTCTGGCGGCGCTGCAGCCTCAGGCTTCGATGATCATGGCCGCCGAGTGAGGGCAGCTTTGGCGATGCCGGCCGGGCCGACGATCATTGATTGTTCGCCCGGCGGATCGTGCCAAGCGCCATCACCGCTTGTCTTGTCCGTTTCAACTCAGTGTGGGCGCGGCTGGTGAACGCGCCCGCCTGGGCCTTCAGCTCACTGCCGCGTAAGCCGCCCCAGGGAGTGCAGAGATTGCCCAGCGCCTTCGCCCCGACATTCGCCGCCGAGCTGCGCAGCGCGTGGGCATGGTTGCGAAACTCCTGCCCATCGCCCTTTTCCGCATCGGCGGAGAGCAGATCGATCAGATCCTTCGCATCGGAGAGGAAATCCGAGAGCAGCTCGTTGAGGAACTGGCTGTCGCCGAGCAGCCGCAGATTGGCGATGATCGCATCATCCAAAGGCGATTCTTCGGGCGCGGGCCGGGCCAGCACCGGCGCCGGCGGCTCGATCCATTCCTCCAGCCGGGCGATCACCGATGAGGGCTCGCGCATGCGGGCCATCTTTTCCACCGCCGCCACCAGATCCTGCGGCGCCACCGGCTTGACCAGACAGCCATCCATGTCGGCGCTGCGCCATTCGCCGCTCATTTGCGCGAAGGCATCCGCCGTCAGCCCGACGATGGGCAGCCGGTCCCGGCCCAGCGCCATCACCCGGTAGAGCTTGGTGGCTTCCAGCCCGTCCAGCCCGGGCATGTTGAAATCCATCAGCACGATATCGAAGCGCTCATCCTCGCGCTCCAGAATATCCACTGCCAGATTGCCGTTATCGGCCACCGTCACATTATGCCCGGCCGCTTCCAGAATGCGGGTGAAGACGCGCTGATTGACCCGGTTATCATCCACCAGCAGCACATTGCGGCGGATCAGCGAGACCGGCAGCGGCGCCGGTTCAGGCTCGGCGTCCAGGGCGCGCGGCGCGGCGGCAGGCAGTTCGTCGCTGGTTGCGATCGGCGGCGCGACGCCGCAGAAGCGGCCGGCGATCAGCAAGGCCTGCTGCAATTCCTGGTCGGAAAAATCGTCCGAGAGCAGGGTGGTGCAGCGTTGCCGGGTGGCAAGATCGGGCAGGCCCGGCCCCTCGACGGGCTGGATCTGGATCAGCATCGGCGCGGCGCCGCGGCTGCTCACCGGGGCGGAGGGCGGCTCGCCGTCATTATTGTAATCCACCAGAATGCGTACATCCGCCGGCACCATGGTGCCGGGATTGACCAGCTCCACCTCCGCGCCCATGGCGGCGAGGTTGGTGCGCATCAGCGCGCGCTTCAGCGGATTGCGCACCCGCAGGCCGATCTTGCCGGGCGGCGCCTGCCAGATTTCCTCCGTGGGCTCGGCACGCAACGCCTTGATGAAGAAGCGGAACTGGCTGCCTTCGCCAAGCTTGCTCTGCACGGCGATCTCACCCCCCAGCAGCCCGACCAGCCGCTTGGTGATGGCCAGGCCCAGACCGGTGCCGCCGAACCGGTTGAGAATTGAGGCATCGCCCTGGGTGAAGCTCTCAAAAATCTTCGCCTGCGCCTCAGCCGCGATGCCGATGCCGGTATCCGAAACCTCGACCTGCAGGATCAACTCGCCCTCGCCGCCGGGGCGGGTATCCACCGCCAGCACCACGCCACCAATGGAGGTGAATTTCACCGCGTTGCCGACGAGATTGATCAGGATTTCCTGCAGATGCAGCCGGCTGGTCTTGATCCGTACCGGGGTGCGCGGGGTGACATGGAGGTTGAAGGCGATGGATTTCTCCCGCACCTGGCTCTCGACGATGCGCCGCACATCGACGAGCAGCGCCAGCAGGTCGAACTCCTCCACCGTGCTGGTCATCCGCCCCGCCTCGATGCGGGAGAAATCCAGCAGCTGGTTGATCAGCGTCTGTAAGGAATGGCTGGCGACGCCGACGGTCTCGACCATCTCCGCCTGCGCGGAATCGAGCCTGCTGGCGCGCAGCAGCTCGTTCATGCCGATGATCGCGGTCAGCGGGGTGCGCAGCTCGTGGCTGACACTGGCCAGGAACATGCTCTTGGCCTTGCTCGCCTCCTCGGCGGCCTTGGTCGCCTGGGAGAGTTTCTTGATCAGCGTGCCGGCATAAGCGGGCAGAATGACCAGCCCGATCGCCAGCCCGGCCGAGAGATGCGGCATGGCGCGCCAGAACGGGGTGGAGAGCACCACCGCCAGGAAGCCGAGTGTTGCCACCGGCACGGAAACCGCCAGAAAACGCAGCCCGAAGCGAAAGCCATTGCCGAAAATCACCCAGAGATAGACCGGGTAGAACAACGCCACCCGTTCACCGCCCAGATGCAGCTGCCAGGAGAGAAAGCCGCAATCGAGCAGCAGCGCATAGAAGCGCCTGACCTGGCAGACGCCCGGCCGCCAGATGATATGCGCCAGCCCCGCCAGCGCCAGCACCAGATAAATCGCCATTGCCACGAAGGCGGAGAGGGCGGTTTCGGAATAGCCGCCGAGGATCAGAATCGCGATGATGAGCGCGGCGAAGACCAGCCGGTTATAGCTCATCTCATGTTCGCTGTCCGGGCGCCCGCGCAGGCGCTGGGCCAGCGGGGCGAGCAGCCGGCGCAGCGCATCGCCCGCCCGGTTCAGCGTCCTCATCGCGCGCTCCGCGCCGCGCAGAGGAAGGAGGCCTGGGATTTCTGCCAGACCAACTCGTTCAGGAACACATCCGGCGCCAGCGCCTGGCCGAGCAGGAAGCCCTGGCCCTCATCGCAGCCCTCGGCTTTCAGCAGAGCGAGCTGGGCGTTGGTCTCGATCCCCTCGGCGACGACGCGCAGATTGAGGATATGGCCCAGCTCGATGATCGTGCGCGCGATCGCGAGGTCGTTCTTGTTCTCGGCCAGCCCCTGGATGAAGGAGCGGTCGATCTTCAGCCGGTCGAGCGGGAATTTCTGCATATAGGCGAGCGAGGAATAGCCGGTGCCGAAATCATCCAGCGACAGGCTGACCCCCAGGCTGCGCAGCGCGTTGAGCTGCGGGATGATGTCATCGACATCGCGCAGCAAAATTCCCTCGGTCAGTTCCAGGTCCAGCGCGCGCGGGTCGATCCGGGTCTCGGCCAGGGCGGCGGCAACCACCTTGGCGATGGCGCGGCGGCGGAACTGAATCGGCGAGAGATTGACGCCGACCCGCAAGCCGGTGACGCCCTGGCGCGCCCAGTCCCCGATCTGCCGGCAGGCCTCATGGATCACCCATTCATTGATCGGCATGATCAGCCCGGTTTCCTCGGCGAGGCTGAGGAAATGCCCCGGCGGCACCAGCCCCGCCTCGGGCCGGCGCCAGCGCAGCAGCGCCTCCGCGCCGGTCAGCGCGCCGGTGCGCAGATCGAATTGCGGCTGGTAGTTCAGCACGAATTCCCGCTGCGCGATGGCGTTCAGCAGGTCGCGCTCCAGATTGACCACCTGGCTGGAATTGGTGCCCATCTCGGCGGCGAAGGCGCGCCACATATTGCCGCCGGCCAGCTTCGCCGCATACATCGCCTGGTCGGCATTCTTCATCAGCGATTCCGCGTCCTGCGCGTCCTGCGGCGCCATCGAGATACCGATGCTCGCCCCCACATTCAGCGCCTCTGGCGCATGCTCGCTCTCATTCAGCCGGGCGATGATCAAATCCGCCAGCCGCGCGGTATCCTCCGGTCCGGTGATGTTGGATTGCAGCACCGCGAACTCATCCCCGCCGATGCGCGCCACCGTATCCTCCTCGCCGATCAGCTCGACCAGCATCTCGGCGATGCGCCGCAGCAGCCGGTCACCCATGGCGTGGCCCTGGCTGTCATTGATCGATTTGAACCGGTCGAGATCGATGAAATGCAGGGCGAAATGCTGGTCCCCCGGCGGCCGCGGGCGAATTCGCGCTGGATCCGGTCGCGCAGCAGCGCACGGTTGGGCAGCCCGGTCAGTGGGTCGTGATTGGCCAGATATTCCAGCCGCTTCTCGGCATTGCGCCGCTCGGTGATGTCGACCGAGGTGGTCAGCACCGCGCGCGCCACGCCATTGGCATCGCGCAGCGGCACCTTGCTGGTCAGGTACACCAGCGTGTCGCCGGAGGCGGTCATCACCTCCTCCTCGCGGGCGGGCAAAGGCTGGCCGGTTTCCAGCACCAGCTTGTCCAGCCGGCGGCTGGAAATGCCGCGCTCCCAGCCGAATAGCAGATCCACCGGCTGGCCGACCAGCTCGCCCGGCAACTCGCCGGCGGCGGCGGCCTGGGCGGCGTTGACGAACAGGCAATTGCCATGCCGGTCGGCGGCGCTGATCATCGCCGGGACATTGTCGATCACCTGCGCCAGCGCCTCGCGGCTATCGATGGCGAAATCCTCGCGCATCGGCACGCCGGCGGCCAGCCGCCGCTCCAGCATCTCCGCCCGGCGCAGCGTGTTCTGCTGCTGGGCGCGCAATTTCAACAGGTTGCGGGCCCGGGTGACGAATTCCACATGGTCGACCGGGCTCAGCAGAAAATCCGTCGCCCCGGCTTCCAGGCAGGCGACGCGGTAATTGCGGTCGTGATAGGCGGTGACGACGATCACCGGCAGGTTGGGGTCGTAGGAGCGTATATGCGCGACCAGCTTGTCGCCGGTCATGAAGGGCATTTTATAGTCGGTGATCAGCAGATCCGCCTGGTTGCCGGGCAGCCAGTCGATCACCTGCTGGGCGTTCTCGAAGGTGCGGACATGCGCCTCCACCCCGAGATTGCGCGCCAGGCGGGCGTAAATGCGGCGATTGGTCGGGCTGTCATCGACGATCAGGATGGTCGGCTGGGAAATCTGCATCGCCTCAGCCTGTCCAGTGCCGGACCTGTTGCGCCCCACAAGACGGTTTCAGGCGAACCGAGACACACGAATGGCGGCCGGGGCACGGCATTATTCTTAGATGCTGACAACTCATTTCCCGAATGCCCTCTTGCCCTTCTCGGTAGGGTTGGAAGCTATCTCAAGATCTGCCCCAATTCTACCTGTAATCGAATTTATTCAATAATTCGATACGCGCCAAGATCGCTTTCGGACCGGCCCCGGGGGAGGGGCGGGCAAGGCTGGCTTGATCTGGGTCATGGCGCCCCGGCGCGAGCAGGGATTCAGTGGCGTTCGCTGCAAGCGCAAAGGAGAGAGGGTGTGGCCAAGACGATGAAAGCCGCCGTGGTGCGGGACTTCACAAAACCGTTGACGATCGAGGACTGGCCGGTGCCGGACCCGGCGGAGGGGCAGATTCTGGTGCGGCTGACCGCAACCGGGGTGTGCCATACGGATCTGCACGCCGCCCGGGGCGATTGGCCGGTGCGCCCAACCCCGCCTTTCATCCCCGGCCATGAGGGGGTGGGGATGGTCGCGGCGGTCGGGCGCGGGGTGAAGCGGGTGAAGGAGGGCGACCGGGTCGGCATTCCCTGGCTGCACAGCGCCTGCGGCTATTGCCCGCATTGCCGTACCGGCTGGGAGACATTATGCGCCGACCAGCAGAATTCCGGCTATTCGGTGAATGGCAGTTTCGCCGAATACGCGCTGGCGGACCCGAATTATGTCGGCCGGATTCCGGCCGGGCTGGAGGATGGCCCGGCGGCCCCGGTGCTCTGCGCCGGCGTGACGACCTATAAAGGGCTGAAGGAAACCGAGGTGAAGCCCGGCGAATGGGTGCTGATCTCGGGCGTCGGCGGGCTCGGCCACATGGCCGTGCAATATGCCAAGGCGATGGGCATGCATGTGGCGGCGGTGGATATCCATCCGGACAAGCTGGCCCTTGCCCGGCAGCTCGGCGCGGATGTGACGCTGGATGCGCGCGATGCCGAGGCGCTGGCCAGCTTCACGCAGCGCAGCGGCGGCGTTCATGGGGCGCTGGTCACCGCGGTGTCGCCGGTGGCGTTCGAGCAGGCTTACGGGCTGTTGCGCGCCCACGGCACCATGGCGCTGGTGGGGCTGCCGCCGGGGCGCTTCAGCCTGCCGATCTTCGAGACGGTGCTCAAACGCATCACCGTGCGCGGCTCCATCGTCGGCACCAGGCAGGATCTGGAAGAGGCGTTGGAGTTCGCCGGCGAGGGCAAGGTGGCGTCGCATTTCTCCTGGGACAGTCTGGAGAATATCAACCAGATCTTCGAGCGCATGGAACAGGGCGGCATCGATGGCCGGGTGGTGCTGAAGCTGTGAAACACCCGAGCTGAAACCGCGCAAAAGTTTTTGGGGGTGTGGGGCGTTTTTTCAAAAACGCCCCACACCCCTCCGCTCGTTGCGTTTTAATGCCCCACCCGGTACGCGCCCAATGCCGCCAGGTCCGGGACAATCCCCAGCCCCGGCGCCTCGCTCAGCGTGGCGTGGCCCTGGGTGATCCGCGCCAGCGGGCCGCAGCTCATCTCGCGCAGCGCGTTCGGGTTGGAATCGATCTCCAGCATTCCTCACCCCCTACCGCCGCCAGCAGATGCGCCGAGGCCAGCAGCCCCAGCCCGCCGCCCAGCCAATGCGGGCAATAAATCAGCCCCGCCGCCAGCGCCGCGCGCGCCACCGGCAGGCACCCGGAAAACCCGCCCCATTTGGCGATGTCCGGCTGCATGACCGCCACAGCGCGGGAGGCCAGAGCGGCCGCGAAGCCCTCCTGCCCGAGCAGATTCTCCCCCGCCGCCAGGGGGATGCCGGTCTGCCCGGCCAGGTGCCGCCACTCCGCCCAGGGCCGGTCGGCGCGCAGCGGCTCCTCCACCCAGCCCAGCCCGAAGCCGGCCAGATGCGGCAGCATCCGCGCCGCCTCCTCCAGGCTCCAGCCCTGGTTGGCATCCACCATCAGCTTCGCGCTCTCGCCCAGCGCCGCGCGCAGATCGCGCAGATTGCGCAGATCCCGCGCCTGCCCGAACCCGACCTTCAGCTTGAAGGCGGTAAAGCCCGCCTGGCGCTGCGCCAGCGCCGTCTCCACCGCCTTGTCCGGATTGATGCCGCTGGCATAGACCGAAAGGCGCGGATCGCTGCCGCCCAGCAGCCGCCAGAGCGGCTGCCCGGCCCGGCGCGCCCGCAGATCCCATAGCGCGATATCCAACCCGGCGATGGCCTGGGCAACCGGCCCCGGCTCGCCGCACTGGATCGCCAGCACGGCGGTGCGGGCACTCAGCCGCGCGAACACGGCCTCCGGCACGCCCTCCTGGCCGACCGCCAGCGGCGCCAGCACGCGCTCCACCATCCGCGCCCGGTGCTCGGCACCGATGGCGGGGAAATTGCACCAGATCTCGCCCCAGCCGATGGCGCCTTCCTCATCCTCCGCCTCCACCACCACCATCGGCCGGTCATGCATCACCCCGAAGGAGGTGGTCACCGGATGTTCGATCGGGCAGCGATAGACGAAGGCCCGCAGCGCGGCGATGCGGGGGGCAGCACTCACGAGACCAGATCCATCTCCAGCTGCACGAGATCCCCGCGATAGATCACCTCGCCCAGATAGATCACCGTGCCATCCGGCGCCGTGAAGACCCGGCGGACATTGGCAACGGGCGCATTCACCCGCAATTTCAACAAGGCGGCGGCCTCCGGGTCGGCGCTGCCGATGGTCAGGGTCTGGTGGGCGCGGGCGATCTCGATCTCCGGCATGGCGGCGAGCAGCGGGATCATCAGCTCGCTGCGGAACCGCTCCGGGGCGCGGCGGAAAATCGCCTCGTCGAGATGGATGGAGATCACGCAGTAAGGCGTGCCCTCGCGCAGATGCACCCGCATCATATGCACATAATGGGCGGCCGGCTTGCCGTCCGTCTCGGTCAGGTTCGGCGCCGCCTGGCCCTCGGAGATGTTCAGCAGCTGGATCTCGTCGCCCTTCAGCATGGTGACGAGATCGCGCAGCGTGGTCTGCACTTTCAGCCTGGTCTCGGCGGCCGGGTTGCGTTGCACGAAGGTGCCGCGCCCTTGCCGCGCCACCACCAGCCCGTCGCGCTGCAGCAGCTCGATCGCCTGGCGCACCGTCACCCGTGCCAGGGAAAACTCCTTCGCCAGCTCCTCGGCGGAGGGCAGCCTGTCACCGGGCTTGAAAATGCCGCGCAGGATGCGTTGGCGCAGTAATTCGGAGAGTTGGGCGTAGAGCGGCAGCGGATTGTCGGTAGAGAGAATACTCATCGGCGCGGACATACCCCCATCATCCCGATAATGGTATGAGCGCCGTCCGAGATTATTCAGGGCGGCAACCCGTTTGATATACGGTCATCCTATAGACCATACGACTTGAGGTGGCAAGATGCGCGCGGACCGACGCGACGCGCTGAGGTTCAGGCCGTCTGTTCGCTGCCGCCGGCCATGGCGAAGCCGGCCAGGGCGGCCTGCATGTCATGGGCTAGGTCCATATCCGCGCAGGGCAGGCGCCAGAGCCCGTCCCCCACCACCTGCAGCTCCAGTACGATCTGCTGAAACCCGTTCTCGACCAATGTGCGCACCGCGCCGACCCGCACATGCGCGGCCGGCACCACCAGGCTGCGCAGCGCCTTGCCTTCCGGTATGGCCAGAAACACCAGCCCCCGCCCGCCATCCAGCGCCAGCCCGCCGCCACGGGCGAAAAAGCTGGTCTGCGCGGTGAAAGGTTGCGGCGCGGCGGCGAGGGCGGCGTCCAGCCGGGACTGGGTACGCTGGGTCAGCCGGCCTTTCACCCAGGCGCCGAGGCGCATCCAGCCGCGTGTCGGCATCGAGGCGACGACGCAGAGGATCAGCGTCACCGTGATGAAAACCCAATGGAAGGCAATCCAGGCCCAGTAGAAACTCAAATGCCCGCTCCTCGCGCCGCCGCCGGGTCGTCAGCGCCCGGAGGATGGCGCGTGGTTAGCGCCATCGGCCAGCCTGGGCAAATCGCTTCGTGACAGGCGCGGCGCTCGCCGCCGCCCGCTTCATTCGGAACTTGACGAAGAGCGCTACAAGAACATAACGTGAACGATGCCATGACAGCCTTTCTCGACCCAGCCCTGACCGCGAAACTCCGGATATTGGCCGATGCGGCGAAATATGACGCCTCCTGCGCCTCCTCCGGCGCGCCGAAACGCGCGGCGGGGAAAGGCGGGCTCGGCTCCACCACCGGGGCCGGCATCTGCCATTCCTACACGCCGGATGGGCGCTGCGTCTCGCTGTTGAAAATCCTGCTGACCAATTACTGCTTGTTCGATTGCGCCTATTGCATCAATCGCCGCTCCTCCAACGTGCCGCGCGCCCGCTTCTCGGTGCAAGAGGTGGTGGATCTTACCTTGGCCTTCTACAAGCGCAACTATATCGAGGGGCTGTTTCTCTCCTCGGGCATCATCCGCTCGCCGGATTACACGATGGAGCAGATGATGCTGGTGGCGAAATCGCTGCGCCAGGATCACGGCTTTGCCGGCTATATCCATCTGAAAGCGATCCCGGAGGCCAATCCCTGGCTGATCGAGCAGGCCGGGCTGTGGGCGGATCGGCTTTCGATCAATCTGGAACTCCCCAACGAGACCAGCCTGGCGCGGCTCGCCCCGGAGAAACAGGCCCCGGCGATCAGCGCCGCGATGGGGCAGATGCAGCAGCGCATCGTCGAGGCCAAGGCGGAGCGGCGGCGCTTCTCGCCTTCGGGGCAATCGACCCAGATCATCGTCGGCGCGGATGCCACGGACGATGCCGCGGTGCTGGCGAAAAGTGCGGCGCTGTACGGCGATTTCAAGCTGCGGCGGATCTATTATTCCGCCTACAGCCCGCATCAGGCGGTCAGCGCCGCGCTGCCGGCGAAGCCACCGCCCTTGCAGCGCGAGAACCGGCTCTATCAGGCGGATTGGCTGCTGCGCTATTACGGCTTCACCGCCACCGAGATCGCCCAGGGCGGCGAGGGCGGGATGCTGGATCTGGAGATCGACCCCAAGCTCGCCTGGGCGCTGAAGAATCGCGGCCAGTTTCCGGTGGATGTGAACCAGGCGCCGCGCGAGATGCTGCTGCGGGTGCCGGGGCTGGGGGCGCGGGCGGTGGAGAAGATCATCGCGGCGCGGCGCTTCTCGCGGTTGCGGCTGGCGGATGTGGCGCGGCTCAGCTCCGGGCTGAAACGCATGCTGCCCTTCCTGATCACCGAGGATCACCGCCCGGCGCAGACCGACCGGCTGGATCTGCGCCAGCGCCTCGCGGTGCAGCCGAGCCTGTTCTGATGCAGACCCGCATCGCGCTGGCGCCGGGAGCGGATCTGCCCGGCTTTCGCGCCGCGGTGCGCGGGCTGGTGGCGCGGGGCGTGAAGCCGCGCGAGGTGCTATGGGAGACGGGCGCCAGCCTGTTCGGCGCTGCCCCGCCGCAGGACGGCCCGGCCTTCAGCCTGCCCCGCGCGGCGGCGGAGCTGATCGGGCTGGTGATCTGCCATCGCGACCCGGCCCGCCATGCGCTGCTTTATGAAATGATCTGGCGGCTGCGCCATGGCGAGCCGCATCTGCTGGAGATGCGCCACGACAAGCTGACCCACCGGCTGGAGATGCTGGCGAAAGCCGTGCGGCGGGATCTGCACAAGATGCACGCCTTCGTGCGCTTCCGCCGCGTCGAGGACGCGCAGGGCGAGCGCTTCCTCGCCTGGTTCGAGCCGGATCATCATATTCTGGAGGCGACTTCAGGGTTTTTCGTCAATCGCTTCCGCAGCCTGGTCTGGTCCATCCTCACGCCCGAGGGTACGCTGCATTGGGACGGCACGCGGCTGGAAATCGGCCCGCCAGGCCAGCGTGGCGATGTGCCGGAGAGTGATGAGGTCGAATCCGGCTGGCTGGATTATTACCAAAGCATTTTCAACCCGGCGCGCCTGAACACCGCGATGATGCAGAAGGAAATGCCGCGCAAATATTGGCGCAATCTGCCGGAGGCGCGGCTGATCCCAGAGCTGGTGGCGCAGGCCCCGGCGCGGGTGGAGGAGATGATCGCCCGCGCGGCGGCGATGAGCGCCAAACGCGACCCGCAAAAGGCGGTGGCGGCGATGGCGGCGCAAACTCCCACGACATTAGCGGCGCTGAACCAGATCATCATGGCCTCGCCGCCCTTCGTGACCGGCGGCACGCGCGCGGTGCTGGGCGAGGGGGCGATGGAGCCCGCCATCGCCTTCATCGGCGAGCAGCCTGGGGATGAGGAGGATGCGCAGGGGCGCTGCTTCGTCGGCCCGGCCGGGCAGCTTCTGGATGCGATGCTGGCGCGGGCCGGGATCGACCGGGCGGAATGCTACATCACCAACGCGGTCAAGCATTTCAAGTTCGAGCAGCGCGGCAAACATCGCCTGCACCAATCGCCGAGCACCGGGGAGATCAAGCATTATCGCTGGTGGCTGCTGAAGGAGTTGGAGCTGGTGCGGCCGCGTCTGGTGGTGGCACTGGGGCGAGTGCGGCGCTGGCGGTCGGCGGCCAGCCGGTCTGCGTTACCCAGGCGCGCGGCCCGGCGCAACTGGGGGATTGGCCGGCTTTTGTCACCACGCATCCATCTTATCTGCTGCGTTTGCCGGATGAGCAGGCGCGCCGCGCGGCGGAGGCGGCGTTTTTGCAGGATTTGCGGGCGGTGAGGCGTTTGGCTCAAACCCACGCTTAACAGTTTGCTGAAAAACTCCTGGCGGCCGGGATTATGATGTGATTCACTTTGGCTGGCAGGTTTTGTGAGGCGTGGGGTGCGGGGTTCTTTTCGAGATCAGGGCGGGATGTTTTCGTATGTTTCACCAGAAACACGGGTTCCGGCGACCCATCCGTTGCGAGCGATCCGTGCTTTGGTGCGGGATGTTCTGCATGAGATGAGCCGCAGCTTTGCCTGGCTGTATTCCAGGGAAGGCCGGCCCTCGGTGCCGCCTGAACAATTGCTGAGCGCGCTGCTGATCCAGGTGCTGTACGGGATTCGCTCGGAACGGCAGTTGATGGAGCAACTGGATTATAATCTCCTGTACCGCTGGTTTGTGGGCTTATCCCCGGATGATCCGGTCTGGAACCCGACCACGTTTAGCAAGAACCGCGAGCGCCTGCAGAACGGCGATATATTCCAGAAATTCATGAGCCGGCTGCTGAACCACCCGCGGGTGACGCCGCTACTATCGGATGAGCATTTCTCGGTGGACGGCACGCTGATCGAGGCGTGGGCGTCGCAGAAGAGCTTCCGGCCGAAGGATGGCAGCGACGATGATGGTTCGGATTTCCACGGTCAGAAGCGTAAGAACGATACCCATGCCAGCACCACCGACCCGGAAAGCCGGCTGTACCGCAAGGCCGCTGGGCGGGAGGCAAAGCTTTCGTATATGGGGCACGCGCTGATGGACAACCGGCACGGCTTGGCGGTGGGTGGCCGAGTGACCCAGGCCACAGGCACGGCTGAGCGTGAAGCCTCGGAAGCGATGTTGAAAGCCAAAGCCAAGTCGGCCGCCGGGCGGATCACCGTAGGCGAAGACAAGGCTTACGATACCGCCGATCATGTCGCCAATCTGCGCGACGCCGGCGTGACACCGCATGTCACACAAAACAACGGTGAGACCAAAACCGGCAGGCACCGCCGCAGCGCGATTGACGGACGCACCACGCGCCATCCCGGTTATGCGATGTCGCAGACCCGCCGGGCGATGATCGAGTGCATATTCGGCTGGGGCAAGCAGCACGGCACGATGCGCAAGACCAAGCTGCGCGGCGTTGCGCGGGTCGCCGGCACCTTCATGCTCAACCTGATCGCCTATAATCTGGTACGCATTCCAAAAATGGTGGCAATATAAGGGACGAGTCTGTCCGCTGGACGAAAAAAGTCCAGAAACCGGCAAGAAACTTCAATCACTTGAACCAAAATCCAGGCCCCAAAGCTAAATCAGAAAAAATAAAACCAAGTTTCGGGGTTTTTCAGCAAACTGTTAAATGTGCAAAAGTTTTTTGGTGCCGCTTTTTTTCAAAAAAGCGGCAAAAACGCCGGGGCGTAGGCAACGGCGTCGTCAACACCCCAAACCTTCGTGGGGACTTTTTGAAAAAAGTCCCCACACCCCCAAAAACTTTTGCAAATTTAGATTTTCAGCCTTTTTCCACCTCAGCCAGCGCCGAATTCAGCCAATTCAAAAAAACCCTGATCATCGGCGCACTCTTCCGCCGCGTCGGATACACGAAATGATGCCCGACATAGGAAATACTCCGCGAGCACCCGGCCAATGGCGCCACCAGCTTGCCCGTGGCCAGCTCCTTCGCCGCCAGCAAGGTTGATTCCAACGCCACCCCATGCCCCTCCACCGCCGCCGCGATCGCCAGGAAGCTGCGGTCGAAGCGCAAGCCCCGTAGCGGCGGGGCCGGCAGGCCGTTGCCGGCGAACCAGTCCGGCCAGCGCACCTGCTTATTGTCGCTCTGGATCAGCGTCTGCTCGCCAAGATCCGCGATGCTGGTGATCCGCGCCGCCAGAGGCGGGGCGCAAAGCGGTGTCACTGTCTCCGGCCCGAGCGGGATCATCTCCACCCCCGGCAGCGTCACCGGGCCGTAAGTGATATCGGCGTCGAACTCATCGGCGGTGAAGCGGGTATAATCGGTGCCAGCCGCCAGCCGCACCTCGATGCCCGGATGCGCGTTGAGAAAATGCGGCAAACGCGGCGCCAGGAACTGGGCGGCGAAGCTCGGCGCGCAATGCAGCCGCAGCGAAGCCGGGGTGCGGCGCGAGACCGTCTCCAGCCCCCGGCGCAGCTCCTCAAAGCCGCGCTCCACCGCGCGCATCAGCGCCGCCCCCTCCATGCTCAGCTCCACCGCCCGGGTGCGGCGGATGAACAGCTTCACCCCCAGCGCCGCTTCCAGATTGCGGATGGCGTGGCTCACCGCGCTCGGCGTGAAGCCCAGCTCATCCGCCGCGGCGGTGAACGAGCCCAGCCGCCCGGCGGATTCAAAGGCTCTGAGCGCCGGAAGGGGGATTTTGTTGAGCATTTTATATGTGAACCAAATTCATCCATGGATGTAAAGATCGCGTTTGTCGGCGGCCCGGTATCGGCGCAGCTTCAGCCTTACAAAACCAAATTGGAGGAACCATGCTGCTCAGCGGCAAGACGGCGATCATCTCGGGCGCGGCCAGCAAGGCCGGCATCGGCCTGGCCACGGCGCGGCTTTTCGCCAGCCAGGGCGCGCGGATCGCGATTCTCGACCTCACCGAAGAAGCCGCCGCCGAAGCGGCCGCCACCCTGCCGGCCGTACCTGAAGGCGCGCATCTGGGTGTCGCCTGCGACGTGACGGATGCGCAGGCCTGCCAGGCGGCGGCCAAGCGTGTGCTGGAGGTGTTCGGCCAGGCGGACATTCTCATCAATAATGCCGGCATCACCCAGCCCTTGAAGCTGATGGAGATCGGCGGCGAGAACTGGCAGAAGGTGATGGATGTGAATCTCACCGGCGTGCTCTATCTCAGCCAGGCCTTCATCCCGCATATGCGTGCGCGCAAGCAGGGCTCTATTGCCTGCATGTCCTCGGTCTCCGCCCAGCGCGGCGGCGGCATTTTCGGCGGCCCGCATTATTCCGCCGCCAAAGCCGGGGTGCTCGGCCTCGCCAAGGCGATGGCGCGTGAGCTGGGGCCGGATGGCATTCGCGTCAACAGCGTCACCCCCGGCCTGATCCAGACCGAGATCACCGGCGGCAAGCTAACGGATCAGATGCGCACCGACATCCTGAAAGGCATCCCGCTCAACCGTCTGGGCGAGGCCAAGGATGTCGCCGGCGCCTTCCTGTTCCTGGCCTCCGATATCTCCTCCTACATCACCGGGGCGGTGATCGACGTTAACGGCGGGATGCTCATCCATTGAACCAGATCTCCAATGTTTCCCTGCCCACCCGCGCCTGGCGCATAAGGCGCAATGCGCTGCGGATGGGCGAGGTGCAGGGCCAGGGCTATATCGCCCAGGCGCTCGGCATCGCCGATGTGCTGGCGGTGGCCTATTTCCACGCGCTCACCTACCGCCCGGAAGACCCCGAGTGGGAAGGGCGCGACCGTTTCCTGCTCTCCATCGGCCATTACGCCATCGCCCTCTACGCGGCGCTGATCGAGGCCGGGGTGATCCCGAGGATGAGCTGGAAACCTACGGCACCGATGATAGCCGCCTGCCAATGTCCGGCATGGCCGCCTACACGCCGGGGATGGAGATCACCGGTGGCTCGCTCGGCCATGGTCTGGGCATCGCCGTCGGCTTCTGCCTCGGTCTGAAGCGGAAGAGTTCGAAAAACTTCGTCTATAACCTGTTCTCGGATGGCGAGCTGAATGAGGGCTCGACCTGGGAGGCGGCGATGGCCGCCAGCCATTGGAAGCTGGATAATCTCGTCGCCATCGTCGATGTGAACGACCAGCAGGCCGATGGCCCGTCCTCCGCCATGTCCAGCCGCGAGCCGCTGCATGATCGCTTCACCGCCTTCGGCTGGCATGTCGAGCGTGTTGATGGCAACGATATCGACGCGGTGGTGAAAGCCTTCGATGCGGCACGCAATCTTGGCGAACCGAAGCCGCGCATCATCATCTGTGACACCAAGATGGCGAAAGGGGTGAAATTCCTCGAAGAGCGCGAGATGAACCATTTTCTGCGCGTTGACGCGGATGAATGGCAGAAGGCGCTCGAAATTCTGGACCAGGGGAAGCCCGCATGAGCAGCACCACCGCGGCGCCGAAGCCGCGCCTGACCACCTCGGCGATGATCGCCTCGCTGGCCGCCCCCGGCCAGCGCACCAAGCCGGCCCCGTTCGGCAATGCGCTGACCGCCCTGGCCGCGCAGAATCCGGATATTGTCGGGCTCTCGGCGGATCTCGCGAAATATACCGATCTGCATATTTTCGCGAAGGCTTTTCCGGAGCGTTTCTACCAGATGGGCATGGCCGAGCAGCTTCTGATGAGCACCGCCGCCGGGCTGGCGCGCGAAGGCGCGATCCCGTTCGCCACCACCTACGCGGTGTTCGCCGCGCGCCGCGCCTATGATTTCATCTGCCTTGCCATCGCCGAGGAAAAGCTCAACGTCAAAATCATCTGCGCGCTGCCCGGCCTGACCACCGGCTACGGCCCGAGCCATCAGGCGACGGAGGATATCGCCATCTTCCGCGGCTGCCCCAACCTCACCATCATCGACCCGTGCGACGCGCATGAGATCGAGCAGGCGGTGCCGGCGATCGCGGCGCATCAAGGCCCTGTCTATATGCGTCTGCTGCGCGGCAATGTGCCGCTGGTGCTGGATGAGTACGGCTATAAATTCCAGATCGGCAAGGCGGCGCTGCTGCGCGACGGCGCCGAGGCGCTGGTGATTTCCTCCGGCTTCATGACCATGCGCGCGCTGGAAGCCGCCGATCTGCTGGCCAAGGACAAGGTGGGAGCGGCGGTGCTGCATGTGCCGACGATCAAGCCACTGGATGAGGCGAAGATTATCGAGGAGGCCGCCAAGCCCGGCCGCATCGTCGTGGTTGCCGAGAATCACAGCATCGTCGGCGGGCTGGGCGAGGCGGTGGCGGGGCTGCTGCTGCGCAACGGCATCAATCCGGTTTTCCGCCAGATCGCGCTGCCGGATGAGTTCCTCGATGCTGGCGCGCTGCCGACGCTGCATGAACGCTACGGCATTTCCGCCGAGGCGGTGGCGCGGCAGATCAAGGGCTGGCTGTAACCCTCTCGCGCGGCCTGGTCTGTCCAACCGGCCGCGCCTGGCCGGGGCCTCCCATTCGGCGGGAGGCCCCGGATTTCAAAGCTTCGACGGGCCGCGCCGGCCGCGTTTCGATCCAAGAGTATTCAAAAATACAAGCTTCAAAAGCACAAAAACCGAGCGACCATTGGAGGATGCAGACCATGACGAAGAACAATAACGCGCTCACGCTCACCCGCCGCACCGCCTTGGCCGGTGGCGCCGCACTGCCGCTGTTCGGCATTCTCACCCGCCGCGCCCAGGCCGCCGAATTCACCTACAAGATGGCCACCGGCCAGGCCCCCTCGCATCCGGTGAACAAGCGCGCCCAGGAGGCGATCGACCGCATCGCCAAGAACAGCGATGGCCGCATCAAGATCGACCTGTTCCCCGCCGCCCAGCTCGGCACCGATGCGCAGCTGATCTCGCAGGTGCGCATCGGCGGCGTGCAGTTCATCAACATGGCTTCTTCCGTCCTGGCCACCTATGTCCCCGCCGCCGGCGTGGTGAATACCGGCTTCGCCTTCAACGGCTATGACCAGGTCTGGCAGGCGATGGATGGGGCTCTGGGCAAATATATCGGCCAGTCCATCGACAAGGCCGGGCTGACCATGATCGGCCGCAGCTGGGATAATGGTTTCCGCCAGATCACCACCTCGACCAAGCCGATCAAGACTCCGGAGGATCTGAAAAATTTCAAGATCCGCGTGCCCCCCGCGCCGATCCTCACCTCGCTCTTCGCGGCCCTCGGCGCCAGCCCGACGCCGATCGATTTCTCCGAGGTCTATACCGCCTTGCAGACGCATCTGGTCGATGGCCAGGAAAACCCGCTGCCGATCATCGCCACCGCCAAGCTCTACGAGGTGCAGAAATATTGCAGCCTCACCGGCCATGTCTGGGATGGCTATCTCATCCTCGGCAACCCGGCGGCGCTGAACAGGCTGCCAGCGGAGATGAAGGCGATGGTGATCCATGAGTTCGACCAGGCCGGCAAGGATGAACGCACGGACATTGCCGCGCTGAGCAAATCCCTGCAGGCGGACATGTCCGCCAAGGGGCTGCAATTCCTCGATGTCGACAAGGCGAATTTCCGCACCGCTTTGGCCAAGACCGATTTCTACCCGCACTGGAAGGCCAAGTTCGGCGACCAGGCCTGGTCCCTGCTGGAGAGCGTGTCCGGGACACTGGGCTGATGTCGGCCAGCGCCATGAAGATGGGACAGCCCGCGCCGGCCAGCCATATCGAAGCCGAAGCCGAGATCGGCCATCATCTGCTGCGCAAGGCAGACCGGCTGCTCGGCTGGGTCATCGATATTCCCTGCGCGGTGCTGGTCCTGGCGGAAGTGGCGCTGATTCTGGTCAGCGTCATCGCACGCTCGGTCTTCAACACCCCGCTGGTCTGGAGCGATGAGATCATCGGGCTGATGTTCCTGTGGCTGACCATGTTCGGCGCGGCGAATGCGCTGCGCCGGCAGGACCATATGCGCATGACCACTTTGGTCTCGCGTCTGCCGCCGGTCTGGCGGGCGCGGATGAACGCCATCGGGGTGGCGGCCCCGGCGCTGATGCTGGCGCTGCTGATCGGCCCCGCCTGCCAGTACGCGGCCAATCAATGGTATGTGCAAACCCCGGCTCTGGGCCTGCCGGATAGTTTCCGCGCCGGGGCGATGCCGGTGGGGCGGGGCTGATGCTGCTGGTCTGCCTGCTGCGCCTGGCGCGTTATGGCTGGCGGGAGCTGGTGGTGGCCGCCGCCGTGCTGGTCTGCGGCGCGCTGCTGTTCGCCGCCGCCGCGCCGCTGCTGGGCAGTATCGGCAACTGGAATCTGCTGGTGTTCTTCGTCGGGCTGCTGGCCTTCTGCGTGCTGGCGGGCGTGCCCATCGCCTTCTGTTTCGGGCTGTGCACGGTGGCCTATCTGCTCACCACCGGCGGCGCGCCGCTGGCGGTGGTGCCAGGCTCGATGGATCAGGGCATGAGCGCGATGATCCTGCTGGCAGTGCCGCTCTTCATCCTGCTCGGCCATCTACTGGTTACCACCCGCATGGCGCATGTCATTGTCGAATTCCTGGCGGCGGCGCTGGGGCATGTGCGCGGCGGGCTGAATTACGTGCTGCTCGGCGCGGTGCTGCTGGTCTCCGGCATTTCCGGCGCGAAGACGGCGGATCTCGCCGCTGTCGCCCCGGTGCTGGTGCCGGAGATGAAGCGCCGCGGCATCGATGAGGGCGAGATCGTCTCGCTGCTCGCCACCTCCGGCGCCATGGCCGAGACCATCCCGCCTTCCATCGTGCTGATCATCATCGGTTCCGTCACCGGCGTCTCGATCTCGGCTTTGTTCGCCGGCGGGCTGCTGCCGGGCGTGGTGCTGGCGCTGGCGCTGGCCTTGGTGGCGCGCCTCCGCACCAAACCGCAGGCGAATGCGCCGGCGCGGCCGCCCGCGCGGGCGGTCTGGCGCAAATTCGCCATCGCCATTCCGGCTCTGGCGCTGCCCTTCGTCATCCGCTTCGCGGTGGTGGACGGCATCGCCACCGCCACCGAGGTCTCCACCATAGGCATCGCCTATGCGGTGCTGGCGGGGCTGCTGATCTACCGGCATTTCGAATGGCACCGGCTGTTCCCGATGCTGGTGCAAACCGCCTCTCTGGCCGGCGCCATCATGTTCATCATCGGCGCCGCCACGGCGATGGGCTGGGCCCTGACCCAGTCCAATTTCTCCATGGCGGTGGCGCATTTCATGCAGTCCGTGCCGGGCGGGCGCTATGGCTTCCTGCTGGTCTCGATCATCGTGATGGTGGTGCTGGGCAGCGTGCTGGAGGGGATTCCCGCCATGGTGCTGTTCGGGCCGCTGCTCTTCCCGGTGGCGAAATCGCTCGGCATCAGCGAGGTGCATTACGCCATGGTGGTGGTGCTCTCGATGGGTCTGGGCCTGTTCGCCCCGCCTTTCGGCCTCGGCTATTACGCCGCCTGCTCGATCGCGCGGATCAGCCCCGATGCCGGGCTGAAGCGTATCTGGCCTTATGTCGGGGCGCTGTTCGCCGGGCTGCTCTTGATCGCGGCGGTACCCTGGATCACTCTGGCGCTGGTGCGTTGAGGGTGCGCCGGCGCGAAACAAGAAGGGGAGTGGCCTTGTCCAACGATAAATTGCGGGTGGTGTTTCTGGATCGCGGCACGCTGGGGCCCAGCGTGAAGCTGCCCGGCCTGACCCAGCCGCATGAGCTGGTGAGCTATGATGCCACCCCGGCCAGCGCGGTCGCGGCGCGCATTGCTGACGCCGATATCGTGATCACCAACAAGGTGCCGGTGCGCGCCGAAAGCCTGGCCACCGCGACGAAGCTGCGGCTGATCGCGGTGGCGGCGACGGGCACGGATATTGTCGATCTCCCCGTCTGCGCCGCCCGCGACATCGCCGTCACCAATATTCGCGGCTATGCGGTGAACACCGTGCCCGAGCATACTTTCGCGCTGCTGCTGGCGTTGCGCCGAAGCCTGTTGGCCTACCATAACTCGGTCGCCGCCGGGCGCTGGCAGGAGAGCGGCCAGTTCTGCTATTTCGACTACCCGATCCGCGACCTCGCCGGCTCCACTTTGGGCATCATCGGCGGCGGCGCGCTGGGCGGGGCGGTGGCCAAGCTGGGCGACGCCTTCGGCATGAACATCATCTATGCCGGCCGCAAGGGCGAGCCGGAGGCCAAGCCGGGCTACACCCCGTTCGCGGACTTCCTGGCCCAGGCGGACGTGATCACGCTGCACTGCCCGCTCACCCCGCTCACCCGCAACCTGCTCGGTGCCGCCGAATTCGCGCAGATGGCCCGCAAGCCGCTGCTGATCAATACCGGCCGGGGCGGGCTGGTGGATGAGGCGGCGCTGGCGGTGGCGCTGCGCAGCGGCCAGATCGCCGGGGCGGGGTTCGATGTCACCAGCCCCGAGCCGCCGCACCCGGATAATGCGCTGCTCGGGCTGATGGAGCTGCCGAATTTCATCCTCACCCCGCATGTCGCCTGGGCCTCGGAAGAGGCGATGCAGGCTCTGGCGGAGCAGCTGATCGGCAATATCGAGGCCTTCCTGGCTGGCATCCCGCGGAATCTGGTGGCGTGATGGCCCCGGAAGCGCTGCTGCGCGCGGCCTTCCAGGCCGCTCTGGACGCCGCCGACCCGAAGCTGAGCCTGGCCGCGCATCTGCCGCCGCGCCCGCGCGGCCGGCTGGTGGTGCTGGGGGCGGGCAAGGCCGCCGCGTCCATGGCCCAGGCGGTGGAGGCGCATTACGGCGCCCCGCTGGAAGGGCTGGTGGTGACACGCTATGGCCATGCGCTGCCGACGCAATGGATCGAGGTGGTGGAAGCCGCGCACCCGGTGCCGGACGCGGCCGGGCTGGAAGCCGCCCAGCGCTGCCTGGACATCGCCGAAGGGCTGGGGCCGGATGATCTGCTGCTGGCCTTGGTCTCCGGCGGCGGCTCGGCGCTGCTGACTTTGCCGCTGCCCGGCATCTCGCTGGCGGAGATCCAGGCTCTGTATCAGGATCTGCTCGCCTGCGGCGCCAATATCTCCGAATTCAACTGCGTGCGCCGGCATCTCTCGCGCAGCCAGGGCGGCCGGCTGGCGGCGGCGGCGAATCCGGCCCCGGTGCTGGGGCTGCTGATGTCGGACGTGCCGGGAGACGACGCCGCGGCCATCGCCTCCGGCCCGGTGGTGGCGGACGCCTCCACCATCGCCGACGCCAAGGCGATCCTGGCGCATTACAAGATCGAGCTGCCCGCCTCCATCCAGGCGGCGCTGGAGCGCCCCGAGGCGGAGAGCGTGAAGCCCGGCGATGCCCGGCTGGCGCAGGTGGAAACCCGCATGATCGTCACCCCGCAAGCAGCGCTTGAGGCGGCGGCACAGCGGATCGAGGCGTTGGGGGTGAAGGCGCATATTCTGAGCGACCGGATCGAGGGCGAGGCCAAGGATACCGGCGCGGTGCTGGCGGCCATTGCGCTGCAGGTGGCCACGCGCGGCCAGCCTTTCGCGCCGCCCTGCGTGTTGCTCTCCGGCGGCGAGACTACGGTGACCTTGCGCAAGGGCGAGGAGACCGGGCGCGGCGGGCGCAATGTGGAATTCCTGCTGGCCTTCGGCCTGGCGGTGCAGGACCATCCGGCGATCACCGCTTTGGCGGCGGATACGGACGGCATCGACGGCATCGAGGAAATCGCCGGCGCGCTCTGGCGGCCGGGCACGCTGGCGCGTGGGGTGGATGCGGCGAAGGCGCTGAAGCGCCATGACGGGCACGGGTTTTTCCAGGCGGTGGATGCGGCCATCGTCACCGGGCCGACCCATACCAACGTGAATGATTTCCGGGCGATTTACATAGATAAATAAAAGTTTTGTGGCGCCTGCACCCAAAAGCTTTGGTAACTATATACTTGGCTAAGCTAAACCTATTGATACTTGCGCTTTTTGAACGCTGATATTTCTGCTGAGGACAGTTTAAACCATTCTCCGTTAGCTCTGCGACTAGCGAAGCGACGATGCCAATACGCTTCAATACCAGCGGGATCATCCGTTTTGATGTTGTGGATGATCTTAGCCGTATCTGGAAGCGCGATCCTTATTTCCTTTATTCGTCTTTCGATATCGTCGCTGCGCCCTATTTTGTAAAATCCGCCTGATTGGATGAGGTAAACATACCCCTCTGAAGTAGGTGTGTCAGGTCGTGGCGGTATAGTGATGCTGGCGATAAGAGTTAGGACTTCGGGAAACTCCCCGTCTCTCTCAGCCATGAATTAAATCGCTCAATGAGAGCCGACTTTGAACCATATTTTTTCTCAAATGTCGTTCGCGACGGAAATTCAGGGTCGATTTTTCCGAACATACCAATTTCTGCGAAGGAAGGCATTTTCCCATAATGTAGACACGCCTTTGCAAGCTTCGTGAAGAAAAAATTCGGATCAAGGCGAGGTTGCACAACATTTGGCTCAAAGCCTGCTTCAATAATAGCGTCGCTCCACTTTGCCCAAAGTCTACCCCTCCATATCCCCTCCGTTATGCCCGTTTCGGTTTCAAACAAGTTCTTCCCTGGCGGCTTTCCGCCATTTTCCTGAGAAATTCGCCTTATTTCCGATAGAATTCTATCCCGCATGAGAGATAACTGTCATAACTCAATTTGTCGGTCGAGCGAATTTATAAGGCTAACTTAGCCAAGTATATAATTACCAAGCTTTTATGACCTCAGCCCTGGCGGTCTCTGCCGATCAGCGCCAGCCCCTCAGCCACAGAGACAAACTCGCCGCCGGCGGACATCTTTTCCGCCCCGAAGCGTGTTTCAAACAAGCCGTGCACCGCCGGCACGAACGAGGTGCCCCAGTCAGAAACACCCGGTCGATCTCGCCCGCCTGCATCCCCGCCTGGTCCAGCACCGCCTGAATGCACGTATCCAATTTGCCCAGCTCCGGCGCGATCCAGCCCTCGAACTCCTCACGCGCGATCTCCTGGTCCAGGGTGAAATCCTCATGCTCAAAGCGCAGCCTGGTCCCCGCCTCGCGCGAAAGCGCCGCCTTCGCCCGGCTCACCGCCTGATACAGATGATACCCGCTCTCATCCTTGATCAGGCTCAGCAGGTTGCGCAGCTTCTGCGGCTTATGCGCCAGCTTCGCCACCTCCTCGATATCCCGCAGCACCCTCGGGCTGCGCATCAAGGAGAGCTTGTGCCAATTGGCGAAGCTGGTGAAATACTCGATCGGGATCGGCATATCCTTGCCCATCGGCACCCGGTACTCATCGCCCTTGCCCAGAAGCGGCGAGATCGCGTTGTCGATGATCCGGTAATCCAGACTGTCCCCGGCAATCCCCACCCCGGTATTGGCCAGCGTCACAATCGGCATCTCCGCCCCCGGGGTGAAGCGCAAAATCGAGAAATCGGACGTGCCGCCGCCGAAATCCCCCACCAGCACATGCGCCGGGCGCGCCAGAGCGCGAATGAAGCGATACCCCGCCGCCTCCGGCTCATAAGCGGTCTCGATCTCGGGCAGCCCGGCGGCGGCGAAGGCGGCGCGCAGCCGCGCCTCGCCGAACGCATCATCCGCGAACTCTCCGGCAAAGCGCACCGGCCGCCCGGCGACGATCCGCGCCTCTTTATCCGCCCCCAGCAGCGCCTTCAAAAACAGCGCGATCATCTCCTCCAGCGTGAAGGAGCGGCCGAAAATCTGCGTCTGGGTAAAGCTCTTCTGCGCCAGATAGGTCTTCATGGACATGATCAGCCGGGCCTCCAGCGGATCCTCCAGATAGGTCTCCACCGCCGCCGGGCCGGCGGCATGGCGCAAAGCCGGGCGGCCTTTGGTCTCCTCCTGCCAGAAGCAGAGCACGCTGCGGAAGGTCTCGAAGCTCATCCCGTCCTGGGTGAACACCCGGCTGCTCACGTGCCCATCCGCCGCCAGCTCCGCCACCACGGAATTGGTGGTGCCGAAATCGATGCCGAAGATGCGGGACATGCGGGAGCCTTGGGGTGAACGCTGAGGGAGCCGGGTTCAAGCGCATAAGAGCCGCCGGCGCAAGGGCGGTTTGCGGCAGAGCAGCATTGGGGTAAGAGCCAGCCGCCCATCCGACCACCGACCACCACCGAGGTTTCATGATCCGCCTGGACAATATCAGCAAGCAGAACGGCGCCCGCCTGATCTTCATCGAGGCCTCGGCCGCCCTGCAGCGTGGCGAGAAGATCGGCCTGGTGGCCCCAACGGGGCGGGCAAATCCACCCTGTTCCGCCTCATCACCGGTCAGGAGCAGCCCGATGAAGGCCATATCCTGGTCGATAAGGGCATCTCCATCGGGCTGTTCAGCCAGGATGTGGGCGAGATGGCCGGGCGCAGCGCCGTCGCCGAGGTGATGGACGGCGCCGGGCCGGTGAGCAGCGTCGCCGCCGAGCTCGCCCAGCTGGAGGCCGACCTCGCCGACCCGGACAAGTTCGAGCAGATGGAAGAGATCCTGGAGCGCTTCGGCGAGGTCCAGTCCCGCTTCGAGGAGCTGGGCGGCTACGCGTTGGACGCCAAGGCCCGCGAGGTGCTGCACGGGCTCGGCTTCTCCCAGGAGATGATGGACGGCGATGTCGCCCGCCTCTCCGGCGGCTGGAAAATGCGCGTCGCCCTGGCCCGCATCCTGCTGATGCGCCCGGACGTGATGCTGCTCGATGAGCCCTCCAACCATCTGGATCTGGAAAGCCTGATCTGGCTGGAGCAATTCCTCGCCGGCTATGACGGCGCCTTGCTGATGACCTCGCACGACCGCGAATTCATGAACCGGGTGATCAACAAGGTCATCGAGATCGATGCCGGGGCGCTGACCAGCTTCTCCGGCGATTACGAATTCTATGCCCGCCAGGCGGCGCTGAACGAGAAGCACCAGCAGGCGCAGTTTGAGCGCCAGCAGGCGATGCTGGCCAAGGAGATCGCCTTCATCGAGCGCTTCAAGGCCCGCGCCAGCCACGCCGCCCAGGTGCAGAGCCGGGTGAAGAAGCTGGACAAGATCGACCGGGTGGAGCCGCCCAAGCGCCGCCAGACCATCGAGTTCGAATTCAAGCCGGCCCCGCGCTCGGGCGAGGATGTCGCCAATCTGCGAGGTGTTTCAAAGGCTTACGGCTCCAAGGTGATCTACGACAATCTGGATTTGCTGATCCGCCGCAAGGAGCGGGCTTGCGTGCTCGGCATCAACGGCGCCGGCAAATCCACGCTGTTGAAGCTCGTCACCGGCAGCACCGCGCCGGATGCCGGCACCGTCACCCTCGGCGGCAGCGTGAAGATGGGCTATTTCGCCCAGCACGCGATGGATTTGCTGGACGGCACCGCCACCATATTCGAGGCGCTGGATGCCGCCTTCCCGCAGGCCGGGCAGGGCGTGCTGCGCAACCTCGCGGGCGCCTTCGGCTTCTCCGGCGATGAGGTGGAAAAGCGCGTGCGCGTGCTCTCCGGCGGCGAAAAAGCCCGGCTGGTGATGGCGATGATGCTGTTCGACCCGCCGAATTTCCTGGTGCTGGACGAGCCGACCAACCATCTCGACCTCGCCACCAAGGAAATGCTGATCACCGCCTTGGCCAATTACGAGGGCACGATGCTGTTCGTCTCGCATGACCGGCATTTCCTCTCCGCCCTCTCCAACCGGGTGCTGGAGCTGACGGAAGAGGGCGTGCATTTCTACGATGGCGGCTATAGCGAATATGTCGCCCGCACCGGCCAGGAAGCCCCCGGCCTGCATAGCTGAGAGGCTGTTTCAAAAGCCACTCTGGCGGCCGCCAAGCGGCGATTTGCTGCACTCCGGTGCTCACGTACCTTAAGTACGCTCCGCTCCGGTGCTCGCAAATCACCACTTGGCGACTCACCAGAGCGACTTTTGAAACACTCTCTGAGACGATTGTGACAGACCGGGCCATAACGCGGCCCGGCTGTCACAAATCATAAATACGTCACACGCAGACTGGCCTGCCGGGATTACCACGCCGCTTCGGATTAACAGTCCGTAAGTTCGTCATATTGCAAAGCAGGTGAACCATGAATATCCGCCGGGCTCTTTTGTGCGCCTCCATGATGGTCTCGTCGATCACCCCCGCGGCGGCGCAGACCGCCAGCCTCGGCGCCACCGCGCCGGCCTCCGCCAGCGCCGCGACCCATTACACCGACACGCTACCGACCGCGACGCCGATCAAGCATCTGGTCATCATCTATGGCGAAAACGTCTCCTTCGACCATTATTTCGCCACCTACCCGAAGGCCGCCAACCCGGCCGGCGAGCCCGCCTTCCATGGCAGCCTGCACGGCCAGAAGGTTGATAATTTGGTCACTGCCAATCTGCTGAACAACAACCCGAACTTCACCAACAAGGAAAACGGCGCCGGTGCCGCCAACCCGTTCCGGCTGGACCGCACCCAGGCCGCCACCGCCGACCAGAACCACGCCTACAAGCCCGAGCAGGAAGCCTACGATAACGGCAAGATGGACCTGTTCCCCAAATATACCGGCAAGGCCAGCGCCGGCGGCGCCGGCGCCTTCGGCACCAAGGGCCAGGTGATGGGCTATTTCGACGGCAACACCGTCACCGCCCTCTGGAATTACGCCCAGCACTACGCGATGAGCGACAATGCCTGGACCGACACTTACGGCCCCTCCACCCCCGGCGCGCTGGCGGTGGTCTCCGGCCAGACCAACGGCGCGGTGCCGGTGGTCGGCACCTCCCCGAACCTGAACCCGGACGGGCAGGGCGGCTTCACCGATGATGGCGATATCGACCCCGCCTACGATGTCTGCTCCAGCAAGACCGTCACCTTCAAGATGGATGGCCAGAATATCGGCGATCTGCTGAACCAGAAGAAGATCACCTGGGGCGGCTTCATGGGCGGCTTCGATCTCGGCCTCACCAACCCCAACGGCACCACCGGCTGCAAGCGTTCCAGCTTCGCCACCGCGGTCGATGCCCCCACCGCGGACTATATCCCGCACCATAACTGGTTCCAGTATTACGCCTCCACCGCCAACTACACCCACGCCCGCCCGGCGGCGCTGGACGATATCGGCTACAGCTTCGCGCCCTCCGGCAGCCCCGATCCGGCCAACCATGAATATGATCTGAAGGATTTCGAGGCAGCGGTCAGCAAGGGTGTCTACCCGGCCGTCTCCTACCTGAAGCTGATCGCGGCCCAGGACGCCCATGCTGGCTATTCCGATCCGCTGGACGAGCAGGAGGGCGTGGTCAAGGTCATCAACTTCCTGATGCAGCAGCCGGATTGGAAGAACACCGCCATCATCATCACCTATGATGATTCCGATGGCTGGTACGACCATGCCTTCGTGACCCCGACCACCTCCTCCTTCAGCCCGATGGACGCGCTGAACGGCAAGAAGGTCTGCGGGTCCGGCACCGAGCCGATGGGCCTGGCCGGCAAGCCGGTGCACGGGCTCTGCGGCCCCGGCACGCGCATCCCCTTCATGGTGATCTCGCCCTACGCGAAGAAAGGCTTCATCGCCCATCAGCTGATCAACCAGGCTTCGGTGGTGAAATTCATCGAGGATAACTGGCTGGGCGGCGCGCGCCTGGGCGGCGGCTCCTTCGATGCCAATGCCGGCTCGATCATGGATATGTTCGATTTCAAGACCGCGCCGAAGGGAAGCGACGTGATGCTGCTGGATGCCGATACCGGCACCGCCGCGCACGCCGAATAACCATCACTGGGTGCCTGCGAGATGCGTCTCTGGTCTAGCCTGCTGCTTCTCGCAGCCCTTTGTCTCTGCATCTTCGCGGGATGGGTCCTCTCCGGCCCCTTCCCGCTGAGCGACTGGGCCTCCGCCCCGCTGGCCAGTTTCGCGCTGGCGCAGGGCCGGAACCCGGCCCCGATCCAGCTCGTCCGCCCGGTTGCGCCAGCGCAATATTCGGCCATGGCCCAGCTCGGCCAGAACCTGTTCTTCGATAAAAGTCTCTCCGCCTCCGGCCAGCTCTCCTGCGCCTCCTGCCACGACCCGCAAAACCATTACGGCCCGCCGAGCGCCAGCCCCGTGGTCTATGGCGGCCCGGAGATGAAAAGCCCCGGCCTGCGCGCCGTGCCCTCGCTGGATTATCTGAGCACCCAGGCGAATTTCTCCATCGGCCCGGAGCAGGGCGAGACCGACACCCCGGCCACCTTGCCGCAGCTCGCCGCGGCCGCCGCCACCGCCACCCGTGCCACCAAGACCGCGCAAAGCACCGCCAGCGCCGCCGCCAATCTCGTGCCGATGGGCGGGCTGTTCTGGGATGGCCGCGCCGATACGCTGATGGCGCAGGCGAAGGGCCCGCTCACCAGCCCCTTCGAGATGGATGGCGGCAGCGACGCCACCATCGCCGCCAAGCTGCAGGCCAGCCCCTACGCCGCGCAATTCACCGCCTTGTTCGGCGATGATATTTTCCAGAACCCCCGTTTCGTGGTTGCCGAGGCGCTGTTCGCGATCGCGCGCTATGAGATGGAGGACCAGGATTTCCATTCTTTCACCAGCAAATATGATTATTGGCTGGAAGGCAAAGCCCGCATGAGCCAGGCGGAAATGCGCGGCTACCAGCTGTTCAACGACCCGGCCAAGGGCGATTGCGCCGCCTGTCATCTTGATCAGCCCACACCCGACCATCGCCCGCCTCTGTTCACTGACACCCAGTACGAAGCACTCGGCGTGCCGCGCAACCCGCACATCCCGGCCAACGCCAACCAGGATTATTTCGATATGGAGCTGTGCGGGCCGATCCGCGAGGATTTGAAAAGCCTGACGCAATATTGCGGCATGTTCCTCACCCCGACGCTACGCAACAGCGCCACGCGGAAGGTGTTTTTCCATAACGGCGTCTACCATAATCTGCATGATGTGGTGGAGTTCTATAACCTACGCGATGTCGCGCCCGGCAGGATCTATCCCACCGGCCCCGACGGCAAGGTGGAAAAATTCAACGATCTGCCTGCGAAATATCAGGCGAATATCGACAGGACCGATCCGCCGCTGAACCGCGAGCTGGGCGACGCCCCGGCGCTGAGCGATGCGGAAGTGAATGATATCGTTGCGTTCCTGAAGACGCTGACGGATGGGTACAAGCCGAAGGGCGGGTAGCAAAAGTTTTTGGGGGTCTGGGGACTTTTTTCAAAAAGTCCCCAGAAACGTTTGGGGCGTTGGCACGTTCGTTGCCAACACCCCAAACGTTTTCGCCGCTTTTTTGAAAAAAAGCGGCACCAAAAAACTTTTAGTCCTCAGGCAGCCATTCTTCCAGCGTCACCTCAAACGTCATGCAGATCGGGTTGCCCCCGGCAATGAACGGCCCGCCATAGACTTGTCCCTGCGGGTCCGCCACCACGCCGGTCAGCGCCGCCTGCAGCCCGCCATCCTCCGTGCTGCGCACCTCACCCGCGAGACTGACAATCTCCACCGCCGGGCCCTTGATCAGCTGCGTGCCGCCATCGCGCAATCCCAGACACGCATCCACCAAACTCCCCAGCGCCCCGCGCACGAAGGCATTGCGAAACCCCTCGGCGAGGCAGAGCTTCTCCACCCCCTGCACCAGATCCTCATTCGGGGCGATGCGCGCATACGCCACCCGCCCCATCGCACCGCTTTCAGCAACGGCTTGGCTCATATCATTTGCTCCCTCAACGGCTTGAGAACGGAAATATTGATCTCCGGATCGAATGTCTGGCGCAGCTCGAAGCCTTCCAGCGAGGTCACCAGCACTGGAATCTGCCAGGGGCCGATGATCGTCTCCTCGGTGATGATATGCCCGCCTTGCACCGCGCCCGTGTCGGTGCGCATCGCCGCATGGCAATGCACCAGCGGCTTCCCCGCGGCATCGAACCCCAGCGTCGCGTTGCCGAAAACGATGTAGGTCTCTCCCAGCGGAATCGGCGTCGAGTAGGCAATCAACGCGCGCTTGCTCTTATCAGGCGGGGCGACGCAATATTCCAGCCGCGCCGCATAGCCGCCCAGAATCGTCATCGAGGCGCTGGTGATGCCAAGCTCAGCCAACGGCTTCACCAGCCCCTCATACAGGCTCAACCCCGGCGCCAGCGCCAGGCGTATATGGCGCCCATGCGTCGCGTGCTGGCTCTGAATCCGCACCGGGTTGAACGGCCCGGGATGGATCATCGTGCGTGCACGCGGCGCTGGGGTGTGTAGGCGCGCGGGGGCCATGCTCATCTCCTCATGCGGATACGGAAGACGGGGCATCCTGCGTCAGGCAGCCCCTGGCATAAAGCTCGTCGCGGACGATCTTCTTGGTGATCTTGCCATAGCCGGATTTCGGCAGCTCATCCCAGAAGAAAACCTGCTTGGGCATCTTGTAGCGGGCGATCTTGCCGTCCAGAAACGCCATCACCTCCGCTTCGCTGATGCTGGCGCCAGGGCGCGTCACCAGCACCGCCACGCCGACCTCGCCCCACATCCGGTCCGGCACGCCGACAATCGCCACCTCCGCCACCGCCGGATGGGTGAGCAGCAGCTCCTCCACCTCGCGCGGATACACATTGGAGCCGCCGGAAATATACATGTCCGAAGCGCGGCCGGTGATGAACAGAAACCCTTGCCGGTCGAGATGGCCGAGATCCCCGGTGCGAAACCAGCCATTGCGGAAAGCTTTCGCATTGGCCTCGGGATTATTGTAATAGCCGGCAAACACTGCGAGCCCGCAGACGCAGATTTCTCCGGTCTCGCCCGGCTGCATCTCCTTGCCCTGCTCGTCCTGAATGGAAACCTGCATGCCCGTGCGCTCGATGCCGCACGTGCCGATGCGCGCCCCCGCATGATCCTCCGGCTCGTGCAAGGAAGGCGGCAGCACGGTGATGTTACCGGTCACCTCGCCCAGCCCGAAATACTGCACCAGCACGCGGCCAAGTTTACGTAGGGCGAATTTCTGATCCTCCCGGTACATCGGCGCCCCGGCATAGATCACATAGCGCAGCGAGGAATGATCATGTTCATCCACCGCCTTATGCTCGGTCAGCAGCTTCACGATGGTCGGCACCGTGAACATGTTGGTGATCTTCCAGCGTGCCACCAGCTCCCAGACCTCGTCCGGGTCCAGTTTGTCGCTGGCGGGCAGCACGGTTTTCACCGCGCGGGCCACCTGCACCAGCTGATGAATCCCCGCCCCGTGCGAAAGCGGGGCCACCACCAGCGAGGCATCCTCATGCGTGGTGCCGGGCATCAGATCGCAAAGATGGTTGGTGATCACAAACCCCATCTGCCCATGCGTCAGTACCCCCGCCTTCGGCCGCCCGGTGGTGCCGGAAGTGAAGAAGAACCAGCACGGATCATCATAGGTGACATCCGCCAACGCGCAGGTCTGGCCGAGATGTTCAGCCACCAACGCTTCGTAGCTCTCGCCTCCCTCGCCAATGGTGATCAGATGCTTGAGCCCGCCTACCGCCTCCTGCACCGCCTGCGCGTGGGCGGGGAAGGCGTCCTGGCAGATCATCACGCTTGCGCCGCTGGCTTCCGCCAGGTAGGCCACCTCCGCCGGGCTTTGCCGGTAATTGGTCGGCACCCAGACCGCGCCGATGCGAAAACAGGCGAACATGGATTCGAAAAGCTGGTTGCAGTTCCTGGACTGCACCAGAATTCGGTCGCCTTTCACCACACCGCGCGCGGCCAGCGCCAGCGCCATCGCATCCACCCGCACCTCCAGCTGCGCCCAGGTCAGATGCTGCGCGCCATGCACGAAGCCGATTTCATCGCCATGCCGGCGCCCGGCCTGGCGCAGAAAATGCGAGAGATTCATCACCCGCTTGCTGCACGGCGCCACTCCACCGCGCGGCGCCGCCTCGATGGAGGACATCACATTCATTTCTGCCGCTCCAGAATCGAGACGTAATTGGCGACAGCGGCGCCGCCCATATTGAAAACCCCCGCCAACTCCGCCTTCGGCAGTTGCATCGCACCGGCTTGGCCGGTGAGCTGCATGGCGCTGATCACATGCATGGAAACGCCTGTGGCACCTACCGGATGGCCCTTGGCCTTCAACCCGCCGGAGCGGTTCACCGGCAGCCTACCGCCAGGCTGGGTCACGCCGTCCTTGATCACGCGCGCCCCCTGGCCGTGCGGGGCAAGACCCATCGCCTCATACTCGATCAGCTCGGCAATGGTGAAGCAATCATGCGTCTCCACGAAAGAGAGATCGCTGAGTGCCAGCTTCGCCTCCGCCAGCGCCCGGCTCCAGGCCGCGGCCCCGCCTTCAAAGCGTGTAGGGTCCCGGCGCGAGAGCGGCAGATAATCATTCACCTGCACGCCCGCACGGAATTTCACCGATTTCGCCATGGCGGCCGCGGTCTCTGCATCTGCCAGAATCAACGCCGCCGCGCCATCGCTGACCAACGAGCAATCCGTACGCTTCAACGGCCCCGCCACATACGGATTCTTCTCTGATTCCTGGCGGCAGAATTCAAAGCCGAGATCCTTGCGCATCTGTGCGTAGGGATTATCCACGCCATTCTTGTGGTTCTTCGCCGCGATCATCGCCAACGCGTCGGATTGGTCGCCGAAGCGCTGAAAATAATTCTCCGCGATGCGCCCGAACACACCGGCGAACCCACCGGGAATCTCACCCTCTTCCTTGCGGTAGGAGGCGCCCAACAGCACATCGCCAATCTGCGGGCCGGGTAGGGTGGTCATCTTCTCCACGCCGATCACCAACGCCAACCGCCCGCGCCTGGCGGCGATGAAATCGCGTGCCGCATAAAGTGCCGCGGAGCCCGAGGCGCAGGCATTCTCATAACGCGACGCCGGCTTGAAGCGCAGCCCCGGCACGCTCTGCATGCTCAGCGAGCTAGGAAAATCCTGTTTGGAAAAGCCGTTATTGAACAGACCGACAAACACGCCGTCAATCTCCTGCGCCTCCAGCCCGGCATCCGCGATCGCGGCCGCGGCCACACGCTCGATCAGGCTTTCAACATCGGGATCGGCCAGCTTTCCGAATTCCGTATGGGCCCAGCCCACAATGCACGAGTCTGACATGGTCTTGTTCACTTCTCGGTTTTTCTAATTCGCCGTCAATCTGCGGGCCTGCGCGACGATATTGGTCGCTCCCGCCGGGCGTTCCTGCAATTCGGTCAATTTCGCCACCTCCTGCTGCAGCAGTCGCACCAGGTAGGTGCGCCGATCCGGCTGCAGCCGGTTCTCGATCGCGGCGATGGACAGCGCGCCTTCGCATTGCCCATTGCGCTCCATCACCGCCACGCCGACCGCCCAGCTGCCGGCATAAAGCTGGCCAGGATTGAACGCATGCCCCTCAATGCGCGCCTCCTCCACGCGTTGGCGCAGCAGCGAGGGCGGAAAGCCCGGATAGCGCGCCTGCAACTCCTCGCTATTGCGCTCGATCAGCTCCTCGGCTTCATCGCAGGGCAGGGCGGCGAGAATGGCCAGGCTCCCGGCGCCTACGCCAAGCGGATGCCGGTCCCCCGCCTGCAACACGTAAGAGCGGATCGGAAAGCTCCCCTCTTCGCGATGCAGGCACACGCCATGCAGATCCCGCCGTATTGTCAGGAAGGCGGTATCTTCCGATGCAGCCGCCAGCCGTGCCAGGCTGGGCAGCGCCGCGCGGCGAAACCCATAGCGATCACCGGCAAGTGTTCCAATCACGTAGGCTTCCGGACCGAGATGATAAAGCCGGCTCGCCACATCCTGGGCGAGAAACCCCTCCTGCTCCAGCGCCTGCAGCAAACGATGCGCCGTCGGCTTGGTCAGGCCCGATCGCTCGACCACGTCCGCCAACCGAATCCCCCGCCCGGAATGGCTCGCCACCAGCCGCAGTACAGCCAGCGCGCGCTGCAGACTCTGCGTGCCGCCCCCTCCTGCCGCGCGGGTCCAGCCTCCTTGGCGCGCCTCATCGGCAATGCCGCGTCTGATCGAGTTGTAAAATCAAATCCATATTGTGGACCTTTCCCTGAATCTGATTTTAGATATTTGCTTTTATAATGTCTATGTCTTATGTTTCCGCCAAATAATACACACGGGAGATTTTAAGTTTCACAATATGAACCTTTGAGCGAAAATGTCTCGGCGCCAGGGTTGGTTGGCGCATTAAATTTCGTCATGGTGATCTGACGACACGATCTTTCAAAAAATAAATGGAGGAAATGAGAATGATAAAATTGTCGCGCCGCGCCGCTGTTGCCGGTGCCGCCGCTCTGCCGCTGGTCTCGGTGATGTCGCGCCCGGCGCGCGCCGCGGATTTTTCCTATAAGCTGGCCACCAACCTGCCGCCGACCCATCCGCTGAATGTGCGAATCAGCGAAGCCCTGGCGAATATCAAGCAACAGACCGCCGGCAAGCTGGACATCACTCTGTTTCCCAACAGCACGCTGGGCACTGATCCGGTGATGCTCTCCGAAGTGCGCTCCGGCGCCATCCAGTTTTTTACCCTGTCGCCACTGATCCTATCCACGCTGGTGCCCGCCTCCGCCATCAACGGCGTAGGTTTTGCCTTCAAGGACGAGAAAACCGCCTTCGCCGCGATGGATGGCAAGCTGGGCGAGTATGTGCGCGGTGAAATTTCCAAGCGCGGCCTGATTGCCTTCGAAAACATCTTCGATAACGGCTTCCGCCAGATCACCACCAGCAACCGCCCCATCAACACCCCGGCGGATCTGAAAGCGCTGCGCATCCGGGTTCCGCCCGCCGCCCTCTGGACCTCGATGTTCAAGGATTTCGACGCCGCGCCGACGACGATCAGCTTCAACGAGGTCTATACCTCGCTGCAGACCAAGATTGTCGATGCGCAGGAAAACCCGCTCGCTATCATCAATTCCGCGAAGCTTTATGAGGTGCAAAAATATTGCTCCCTCACCAATCATATGTGGGACGGTTTCTGGCTGCTCGCCAACCCGGCGGCCTTCAACAAGCTGCCGGCGGATTTCCAGGCGATCGTGCGCAAGGAGCTCAACGCGGCGGCCTTGCGCCAGCGTGTGGATGTGGCGGCGCTGAATTCCAGCCTGCAGAGCAGCCTCGCCAAGCAAGGGCTGGTCTTCAACAATACCGATCCCGCCGCCTTCCGTGACGCGCTCGCGCAGGCCGGTTTCTATAAATACTGGAAAGGCCAGTTCGGCGCTCAGCCCTGGTCGCTGCTGGAAAGCTACACCGGACCGTTGGGATGAGCGGCCTGTCGCATATGCAGGCGCGCGCGCTGGAAGATAGCGGGCATTCCGTCTGGAAGATGGCGGAACGCTGGCTGCGGGTGGCGGTGGAAATTCCCGCCGCCATCCTCGCCCTGGTCGAGATTCTCATTCTCTCGGCCAGCGTCTTTTATCGCTTCGTGCTCGACAGCCCGCTGGTCTGGGCCGATGAGCTGGCGGGCATTTTGTTTCTCTGGCTGGCGATGCTGGGCGCGGTCATCGCGTTGCAGCGCGGCCAGCATATGCGCATGACCGCGATCGTCAATCGCGCCCCGCCCGCGTCGCCGCCTTCCTCGAAGGCTTCGCGCTGGCGGCCACGTCCTTGTTCCTGTTGCTGATGATCCCGCCCTCCTGGAGCTACGCCAACAACCAGGCGCCGATCCTCTCGCCGGCACTCGGCCTGTCGGACATGATCCGCACCAGCGCCATCCCTGTCGCCGCGATGTTGATGCTGCTGCAGGCGGTCATCCGCCTGGGGCGCGGTAGCCTACGCGCGTTGGGGCTGGCGGTGGTGCTGTTAGGCGCCATCGCCGTCTTGCTATGGGCCGGGCAGTCATTGATCATCGGCATCGGCAACTGGAATCTTGTCTTGTTTTTCGTTGGCTTGCTCGGGCTTGGCGTGCTGGCGGGTGTGCCGGTCGGCTTCTCCTTCGGCATGGCGACGATCAGCTTCCTGCTCACCACCAACGCCGCCCGCCCAGTGTCATGCTCAGCACCATGGATCAGGGCATGAGTTCGCTCATCCTGCTCGCGGTGCCTTTGTTCGTCTTCCTGGGCGGACTTTTGGAAATGTCCGGAATGGCGCGGGCGATGATCGCCTTCCTCACCGCCATTCTCGGCTCCGTGCGCGGCGGGCTGAGCTATGTTCTGCTCGGCGCCATCTATCTCGTCTCCGGCATTTCCGGCGCCAAGGCGGCGGACATGGCGGCGGTGGCGCCGGTCTTGTTTCCGGAGATGAAAAAGCGCGGCATGAATGAGGGCGAGATGGTCTCAGTTCTGGCCAGCGCGGCGGCGATGAGCGAGACCGTGCCGCCCTCAATCGTTCTCATCGCCATAGGCTCCGCCACGGGCGTTTCCATCGCGGCCTTGTTCGCCGGCGGCCTCATCCCCGCACTCGTGCTGGCCCTGGCGCTCGGCGTCATCGCCTGGTGGCGCTCAGGCGGCGACAAGCCGGAGATGGCCGAAAAAATCCCCAACAAGGAAAAGCTCCGCCGCTTCTGGGTGGCGCTGCCGGCACTCGCTCTGCCCTTCGTCATCCGTTTCGCGGTGGTGGATGGTGTTGCCACGGCAACGGAGGTTTCCACCATCGGCATCGCCTACGCGGTGCTGGTCGGGATCTTCGTCTATCGCAGTTTCGACTGGCGGCGCATCTATCCGCTGCTGATCGAAACCGCCTCGCTCAGCGGCGCCATCCTGTTCATCATCGGCGCCGCCAGCGCGATGGGCTGGGCGCTGACGCAATCGGGTTTCTCGCAGAGTTTGACAGTGGCGATGCAGGCGGTGCCGGGTGGGCGCGTTGGCTTCATGGTCGTCTCCATCCTCGCCTTCCTGGTGCTGGGCAGCGTGCTGGAGGGGATTCCCGCCGTGGTGCTGTTCGGGCCGCTGCTGTTTCCCGTCGCGCAATCCATCGGCGTGAATGAGGTGCATTACGCCATCACCATCGTGCTGGCGATGGGGCTGGGGCTGTTCTCCCCGCCCTTCGGCGTTGGCTATTATGCCGCCTGCGCCATCGGAAAAATCAATCCTGACGCCGGGCTGCGGCGCATCTGGCCTTATATGGGCGCGCTGCTCGTCGGCATCGTCATCGTCGCCATGGTGCCATGGTTGACCACCTGTCTCATCGGAGCAAATTGAATATGGCTGGAATGTTGCAAGGAAAAATCGCGCTGGTCACGGGCGGGCTCTCGGGCATCGGCCTTGCCATCGCCGAGCGTTTCGTGCGCGAAGGCGCGCAGGTCATCGCCGCTGATCTCAGCACGGAGGCCACCGAACTCGATGACTCGAACATGGCGCCGCTGCAGATGAATGTCGCGGATGAGGCCAGCACGCAAAGCGGCATCGACAAGATCATCGCCAAATATGGCCGGCTGGATTGCGTGGTGAACTCCGCCGGCATTGGCAATGACATTCCCTTCCTCGACACCCCGCTGGAGCTGTTTGACAAGATCATCGCGGTCAATCTGCGCGGCACCTTCATCGTCGGCCAGGCGGCGGCGCGGGCGATGGTGAAAACTGGCGGTGGTGCCATCTGCAACATTGCCAGCGTCTCGGGCATGACCGGCAATGTCGGCCGCTCCGCCTACGGCGCCTCGAAAGGCGGCGTGGTGGTGTTGAGCAAGGTGATGGCGGTGGATCTGGCGGCGCAGAATGTGCGCGTCAACGTGCTCTCCCCCGGCCCGGTGGAAACCCCGCTGGTGGCCAAGATGCATAATGATTTCATCCGCAAGCGCTGGATCGAGCGCACCCCGATGGCGCGCTATGCCAGCCCGGAGGAAATGACCGGCGGCGCGGTCTTCCTGTGCTCGGACGATGCCGGCTACGTCACCGGCCATGTGCTCGCCATCGATGGCGGCATGATGGGCTCCGGCCTCACCGCCGCCTGAATCGCATAAGTTTTTGGGTTTGTGGGGACTTTTTTCAAAAAGTCCCACAAAACCCGTCAAACTTCCTCGCAGGAGAAGCGCACCACCGACCGGATCGACTTCCCCTCATGCATGAGATCGAACGCCTGATTGATCTCCGCCAGCCCCATCCTATGCGTCACAAACGGCGCCAGCTGGATCTTGCCTTCCATCGCCTCCTCCACCATTCCCGGCAGCTGCGAGCGCCCCTTCACCCCGCCAAAGGCCGTGCCCAGCCAGCGCCGCCCGGTGACGAGCTGGAAGGGCCGGGTGGAAATCTCCTGTCCGGCCCCGGCCACGCCGATGATCACCGACTGCCCCCAGCCGCGATGCGCGCATTCCAGCGCCGCCCGCATCACATTCACATTGCCGATGCACTCGAAGCTGTGATCCACCCCCCAGCCGGTCATCTCGATGATCACCTGCTGGATCGGCTTGTCATGATCCTTCGGGTTCACGCAGTCAGTGGCGCCGAACTGTTTCGCCAGCTCGAACTTGCCGGGATTCATGTCGATGGCGATGATGCGCCCGGCCTTGGCCAGCTTCGCGCCCTGGATCACCGCCAGCCCGATGCCGCCCAGCCCGAACACCGCGACAGAATCGCCCTCCTGCACCTTGGCGGTATTCTTCACCGCCCCCAGCCCGGTGGTGACACCGCAGCCCAGCAGGCAGACCTGCTCGGGATTGGCGCCGGGGTTGATCTTGGCCAGTGAAACCTCGGCGACGACGGTATATTCGCTGAAGGTCGAGCAGCCCATATAATGATAGATCGGCTGGCCATTATAGCTGAAGCGCGTGGTGCCATCCGGCATCACCCCCTTGCCCTGGGTGGCGCGCACCGCGGTGCAGAGATTGGTCTTGCCGCTCTTGCAAAACAGGCACTCCCCACATTCAGCGGTGTAAAGCGGGATCACATGGTCGCCCGGCGCCACGCTGGTCACACCTTCGCCGACCTCGACCACAATCCCCGCCCCCTCATGCCCCAGCACGGCCGGAAACAGCCCTTCCGGATCTTCGCCGGAGAGGGTGAAGGCATCGGTATGGCAGACGCCGGTATGGGTGATCTTCACCAGCACCTCGCCGGCCTTGGGCGGGGCGACGTCGATTTCCACGATCTGCAGAGGCTGTCCGGCGGCAAAGGCGACGGCGGCGCGGGATTTCATCGGCGGGGATCCTTCCGGGTTTCTAGCGGAGATAAGAGCGCAGCAGGGCCATCACGGGCTCCGGCGGTTCAGGCGGCGGGTCGCCAAGGGCCGCGAATTCCTCGCGCAGATGGCTCTCCAGCACGCTCACCATGATGCCATTCACCGCCCCGCGCACGGCGGCGAGCTGTTGCAGGATGGGCGCGCACTCCGCCCCCTCCTCCAGCGCGCCCGCCAGCGCCGTCATCTGCCCCTGAACGCGGCGGATGCGGGCGAGAATTTTGCGCTTTTCCTCAGGGTGGTGCGGCATGGCGCGCTACCCTAATATACTCCGGGTGAGTATGTCGAGGGGTCAGCCGCCGAAGCGCCCCACCGGCACGCCCGCCACCTCCGCCTGGGCCTGGAACAGCCCGCCCGCGCCCGGAGCCGCCGCCAGCTGCGCCTCGGACAATCCATGGCGCAGCGAGGTGAGGAACAAGGTTTTCATATCCGGCCCGCCGAAGCAGGGCATGGTGGGGGCGGGACGGGGCGGCTAGGCTCTGCACCAGCCCCCCTCACGCGTCAGCACATTCAGCCGCCCGGCCGAAACCCCGGCGCTCCAATAATGCCCCTGCACATCCATCGCCGCGCCATCGGGTCGGCCGGTCTCGTCTTCGAACTCCCGCAGCCGGACGCCATTGCGCAGCGCCCCGTCCGCCGGATCGAAATCATAAACATCCAGCTTGCGGGCGCGCGAATCGGAATGGAACAGCACCCGCCCATCCGCGGACCAGGCCAGCCCGTTGGAGGTGACGAGCCCTTCCACCCGGCATTCCACCCGCCCCTCCGGCGTGACGCGATACAGGGCGCCAATCGGCTCCTTCGCCGGCGTGTCATCCATGGTGCCGACCCAGAAAGCGCCATCCGGGCCGATCTTGCCGTCATTGGCGCGGGTGCGCGGGTCTGGCGGCAGCCGCGCCAGCACGCTTTGCGCGCCGCTATCGCGCTCCAGCAGAATGATGTCGTGCCGGCAGGCCACCACCAGCGCCTCGCCTTGCGCCAGGCCGAAACTCCCCACCGGCCCCGGCAATTGCCAAACCCGCCGCGCCCCGCTGCCCAGCGTCAGCTCATGGATCAACCCTTCCGGAATGTCGCACCAGAGCAGCGCCTGGCGCCGCGCATCCCAGACCGGGCTTTCCGTGAGCGTGCCTTGTGTGCCGGGCAGGGGGCGAAGCGTGAAATCAATGCGAGAACACCTTTTGCGGTAGCCCGGCGAGCCGGACCAGATTGACGGATAGCTGCACACCGAAAATCAACGCATTGGGTGTGGCGCTGGCCTGTTTCGGATGAGCGAGGTTATCCGGGTTTAGCACATATTGCACATTCGGCAGCACCCGCAGCCAGTCATTCGCCTGGATGCCGTAATTGACCTCGAAAATATATTCATTCGCCGCCGGGTGCCGCTGCCGCCGGCCAGGGCGCGCTCCTGCTTCAGGTAGGTCAGCTCGCGCCCGCCGAAATGCATTACCGTGCCAAGCAGGCCGATCGTATCATAAGGCCGGCTGGCGAAGGGCCCGGTATAGAGCGCGCCGACATCCCCGCCCCACTGGATTTCCTCAGGCGTATCCAGGCTATGGGTGAAGCCGCCGAAAATCCGCAGATTGCGGGTGCTGGAGAGATCCGGCCGATAGACCACCTGGTTGAAGAAGGCATAGACCCCGGTGCGGCCCCAATGCGTCGCCGCCTTGCCGCCGGCGCTGGCCAAAGGCTGGCCGGCTGTATTGTAGGCGGGTCGTTATATTTCGAGCTGTCCCAGTAGCCGCCCAACTGAATCGCGGTGGGGTAGGCGCTCTGCTGGAAATTCGTCGTGTAATCCAGCTCCACCGGCACCACCACGCCGGTATCGTTCTGCAAGGTGAAATTCAGATCATTCCGGCCATAGGCGGATTGTTTCGGATTCACCTCGGAGGTGCCGATCATCAGGTTGAGCGTGCGGTTGAGCTTGATCGTGGTGCGCTGCCCCCAGGTCGCGTACGGGTAGGCGACCAGCCCGACGGCGCGGAACATCGAATCGACATGGCCGCAAAAAGCGTTGGTCATGAAATTGCAGTTGATCGGCGAGGTGCCGAAAATCGCATCATTCATCCGCCCGGCGATGATATCCAGCCGCCCCTGCAGCAGGCTCTGGTCCCAGGTCAGTTCGGAAAGCCTGATCCCCTGGCCGCCATAAATCTGGTTGGCGAGCACGTTGTTGCCCACCGTGTCGATGGAAATATCCCGCCCGGTGCGCCCGGTGACGGTGACATGCAGCGCCCCGCCGGGAATCCCCGCCAGCGTCTGCATATTGATATCCGCGCCGAGATTGAGCTCATCGGCATAATCCGCCCCTTGCTTATGGCCGCCGCTGACATTCCCCGCCGCGTCGCCCGTGTAGTTCGAGCGCAGATAAATGCCGTTATTCAGCAATCTCTGCCCGAGCTTCGCCAGCGTGCTGTTGGGTTGGCGGGGGTGAAATTACCCGGCCCCGGCACCTGGGCCGCGGCACTGGCGGCGGTGAGCGCCCAGGCGGCCAGCGTACCCGCCTTCAAGGCTTTGCGTGAAACGCGTTTCATCTTGTCTGCTCCCTCGGATCGTTTTTCGTCGCGCCATCGCGCGGGGCGCTTAATTCGTAGCGCTACGAAATTGGCTATCACTTTCAAAACGGCCTGTCCAGCGAAGAAGATTGACAAAAATATATGAAAAAAACAGACAAGACTCTGACGTATTCCGGCGTTTCCCCGACGTCGATTTGGTTTGACGAGCAAAAATAATAGCGCTACGAAGTTGCCCAGAACAAACGGCTTGCTGGCCAGGACAGGCTGTGCCGGCAGGCTGAGGGGGAAACATAATGACTCAGACAGAGATGGCCGGGATGGCGGCCTCGCACCGGAAAATGATCCGCTACGCCATCGCGCTCGGCGCGTTGGGATTCCTGCTGTTCGGCTACGATACCGGCGTCATCGCCGGGGCGTTGCTGTTCATCAAAAAGGAAATGGCGCTGACCCCGGCGATGACCGCCTGGGTGGTCAGCATCCTGCTCGCCGGTGCCACGCTGGGGGCGATCGGCTCCGGCATGCTGGTGGAACGCTTCGGCCATCGCCGGTTGCTGATCGCGGCGGGGGTGTTGTTCACCTTCGGCGCGCTGGGCGCGGCACTCAGCACCGGCTTTGAAATGCTGGTGGCGGCACGGTTTTTCATCGGCCTCGCGGTCGGCGCGGCCTCGGCGCAGGTGATGCTCTATGTCAGCGAAATCGCCCCGGCGGAGGCGCGCGGCCAGCTCGCCACGCTGGCGCCGATGACCGGCACCACCGGCATCCTGATCTCCTATTTCGTCGATTATGGCTTTTCCGCCGATGGCGCCTGGCGCTGGATGTTCGGCGTCGCGGTGATCCCGTCGCTGCTGCTGATCATCGGCATGTGTTTCGCGCCGGATTCGCCGCGCTGGCTTGCCCATCGTGGCCGCTTTGATGAAGCGCTGGCGGTGCTGCGCCAATCCCGCCCGCCCGAGCGCGCCGCGCAGGAGCTGGCCGAGATCCGCAAAGTGGCCCACACCAGCAGCCATGTCGGGCTGGCGGCTTTGTTCTCTGACCGCGCCTTGCTCGGCCCGCTGGCGGTGGCCTGCGCGCTGGCGGTGCTGCAGCAGATCGTCGGCATCAACACCGTGATCTATTACGCCCCGACGATTTTGAAGAATATCGGCTTCGGCGCCTCAAGCGCCATTCTCACCACCGCCTGCCTGCAATTTTTGGCGATCCTGGCAACCCTCACCGCCTCGCGCCTGGTGGACAAGGCTGGCCGGCGGCCGCTGCTCATCGCCGGCGCCATCGTGATGGGGATGAGCCTGGCCGCCATTGGCATCATCATGCAAACCGCGCTCGCCTTCACGCTCGCCGGCCATGTCATCGCCGTCACCGCGCTGGCGGTGTACAAGATGGCCTTCTCCTTCAGCTGGGGCCCGCTGGTCTGGGTGATCATGCCGGAAGTGCTGCCGCTGCGTGCCCGCGGGGCTGGCATGGGGTTTCCACGCTCTGCAACTGGGCCTCGAATTTCGCTGTCTCCTTCTCCTTTCCGCTGCTGCTGGCGACGAGTTCGCTGCTGGTGTTCGGCGTGTTCATCGGCGGCTGCGTGCTGGCCCTGCTGTTCACCATCTTCATTCTGAAGGAGACCGCGCGCAAGAGCCTCGAGCGCATCGAGATGGAGGATGAGTTGCTGGGCGAGGCGATCCCCAGCATCGCGCATCATTGAACGGCTGAAGGATATTTGTTTTGCTGAAACTTGACCATGACGCCTCTGGATTTTCGCTTTCTGGCGCGGCGGGCCTGCTGTTCGCCCACCGGCCGGGGGCGCCTTGCCTGTTCGTCGGGCGCGGCCAGCCGGAGATCGCCTGCTATCGCGGCAATTTCAAGATCGAGGATTATGTCAGCGAACGTCAGGCGCTGAGCCATTGTGTCGTGCGCGAAGTTTCGGGCCGCATCGTCGCGGATTTCGCCCCAGGCGCCCACGCCGCCGCACTGCTCTCGCTCAGCTTCGAAATCACCAAGGACCAGGCCCGCATCGCCTTCACCGCGCATGACGAAACGCTGAACCGCATCTGGCTCCGCCTGCCGGCGCGGCTCGGCGAAAAGCTCTGGGGTGGGGGCGAGCAGATGTCCTATTTCGACATGAAGGGCCGGCATTTCCCGCTCTTCACCTCCGAACCCGGCGTCGGCCGCGACAAGACCAGCCCGATCACCTTCCAGGCCGATGTCACCGGCCAGGCCGGCGGGGATTACTACAACACCAACTACCCGCAGCCAACTTTTCTCTCCTCGCGCCGCTACGCCGCGCATCTGCAGACCACCGCCTATTGCGCCTTCGATTTCCGGCACGCGGAGTTCCACGAGCTGGAAGCCTGGGCGATTCCCGAGAGCGTGGAGTTTTTCGAAAGCCCGACCTATATCGGTCTGGTCCGCCAGATGGCGCAGCGCTTCGGCCAGCCGCCCGCCCTGCCGGACTGGGTGCATGACGGCGCCATTCTCGGCCTGAAAGAGGGCGAGAAAAGCTTCACCCGGATGAATGCGTTTGCCGAGGCCGGCGCCAAGATCGTCGGGCTCTGGTGCGAGGATTGGTGCGGCGTGCGCGAAACCAGCTTCGGCACCCGGCTGTTCTGGGACTGGCGGGCGAATGACAAGCGCTATCCCGGCCTGCGCGAAAAAATCGCGGCGCTGCGCGAGCAGGGCGTGCGCTTCCTCGGCTATATCAACCCCTACCTCGCCGTGGATGGCATGCTCTATCCCGAGGCGAAGGCGCATAACTATCTCGTGCGCAACGCCGAAGGCGCCGTGTATGTCATGGATTTCGGCGAATTCGATTGCGGCATCCTGGATTTCACCAATCCGCAGGCGGCGGACTGGTTCGCCGACAAGGTGATCGGCAATGAGATGCTGGATCTCGGTCTTGGCGGCTGGATGGCGGATTTCGGCGAATATCTGCCGACGGATGCGGTGCTGGCCAGTGGCCTGCCGGGGTTGGAGGCGCATAATCTCTGGCCGGTGCTATGGGCGCAGGTGAATGAAAAAGCCCTTGCCCTGCGCGGCAAAACCGATGAGGTGCTGTTCTTCATGCGTGCCGGCTTCACCGGCATCCAGGCGCATAACCGGCTGCTCTGGGCGGGCGATCAATGCGTGGATTTCTCCCGGCATGACGGGCTGCAGACGGTGATCTGCGGCGCGCTCTCCTCTGGCCTGCTCGGCAACCCGTATCATCACAGCGATATTGGTGGCTATACCAGCCTGTTCGGCAATGTGCGCGATGCGGATCTGCTGATGCGCTGGAGCGAAATGGCGGCCTTCACCGCGGTGATGCGCAGCCATGAGGGCAACCGTCCGCGAGAAAATCTACAGATTGACGAAGACGCGCAGGTGCTGGCGCATTTCGTCCGGATGACGCGGATCTTCGCCGCATTGGCGCCTTATCGCCGCGCCGTCGCGGCCGAGGCAGGGCTGCCGATGCAGCGTCCGCTCTTCCTGCATTTCGAGGATGACCCGGCCTATTATGAAAGCCAGACCAGCTATCTGCTGGGTGAGGATCTGTTGGTGGCCCCGGTGATCAGCGCGCAGAGTTTCACGATGGATGTCTATCTGCCGAAGGGCGCGGACTGGGTGCATCTCTGGTCCGGCAGCCGCCATGTGGGGGGCAAACCGTCAGCGTCGCCACACCCTACGGCGAGCCGCCGGTCTATTACCGCGCGGGCAGCGCGCACGAACCGCTCTTCGGCACCTGCGCGAAGTTATAAAAGTTTTTTGGCGCCGCTTTTTTTCAAAAAAGCGGCGAAAGACGTGGGAGCTTTTTGAAAAAAGCCCCCACACCCCCAAAAACTTTTATCAATAAGGGCCTGTGGTCTCGCGCTTGGCGTGCCCTCTCAGCGCGCCGAGAAACTCATTCGCCCGCCCGGTCATCATCCCCATATCCGAAGCGATCGCGGCGTAATCATAGCCATAGCTCAGAAATTTTTGCACCATCTCCGGGTTCGGCCCGACAATGCCAATCGGCTTGCCGGCCTGCTTCGCCGCCCGCGCCGCCGCGGCGATTTTCGCCTGCACCGCCTCATGGCCGATCTGCCCCATATGCCCCATCGCCGCCGAGAGATCCCCGGCCCCAGGAACAGCGCATCCACCCCCTTCACCGCCGCAATCTCAGGCGCCGCCGCCACCGCCTCCGGCGTTTCCAACTGCACGATCACGTAGGTTTGCGCATTGGCGTTGCGCAGATACGTCGCATCCGCCCCATACTGGCTGGCGCGATGCACGGCGGCCACACCGCGTATCCCCTCCGGCGCATAGCGCGCCGCCGCCACCGCCCGCTTCGCTTCCTCGGCATTCTGCACGAACGGCACCATGATGGTCTGCCCGCCCGCATCCAGAATCCGCTTGATCCAGACCAGATCATTCCAGGGCAGCCGCACCACCGGGGCCGCCTTGGTGTTACCGATGGCGCGCAAATGCTCGATCGCCTGCGGCGCATCCACCGGCACATGCTCCAGATCCAGCACCAGAAAATCGAACCCGGCATGGCCCAGCGCCTCGGCGGTGGCGGGGTACCGCTCATCAGCCAGGTTCCCAACGGCACGCCGCGCGAAAGCGCCGCGCGAAACTGGTTTTCCATAGATCTCTCCTTCAGAAAATCGGCGGTTCCGGAATCTTCTCGGTTCCACTCAGAAAATCGAAATCACACCCCTCCGGCGCCTGGCTGACGCTGCGTTCATAAAGCCGGGCATAAGAACGCGCGAAGCGTTCCGGCGGCTTCACCCAGGCCGCGCGCCTTGCCGCAATCTCCGCCTCGTCCACCAGCATGTTCAGCGTCCCGGCTGGCACATCCAGCGCCACCATGTCGCCGGTTTTCAGCAGCGCCAGCGGCCCGCCAACAGCGGATTCCGGCGCCACATGCAGCACGCAGGTGCCGTAATGGGTGCCGCTCATCCGCCCGTCGCAGATGCGCACCATGTCCTTCACCCCTTGCTCCAGCAGCCGCTTGGGCATCGGCAGATTGCCCCATTCCGGCATCCCCGGCGCGCCGATCGGCCCGGCATTGCGCAGCACCAGCACGCTGTCCTTGGTGATCTCCACCGCCGGATCATCCAGCTTCGCCGCCATCTCGGCCGGGTTGTCGAACACCACGGCCGGGCCGGTATGCTGCAGAAGATGCGGGCTGGCCGCGGAACTTTTCATCACCGCCCCATCCGGGCAGAGATTGCCGCGCAGCACCGCCAGGCTGGAGCCTTTCGCAAGCGGCACCACGGCCTTGTCCAGATCGCGGATCACATCATCATCCCAGCAGCGGGCACCTGCGATATTTTCATCCAGCGTGCGCCCGTTCACAGTCATGCAGCCGGGGATGATCGCATCGCCCAGCTTGGCCAGCAGTGCCGGCAGCCCGCCGGCGAAGAAGAAATCCTCCATCAGATAACCACCCGATGGAAAGATGTTGGCGCAGACAGGGATTTTCGCCGCCACCGCGCCGAGGTCATCGAGCGTCAGCGCCACCCCGGCCCGCCTGGCCATGGCGATGGTATGGATCGCCGCATTGGTCGAGCCGCCCAGCGCCATGCAGGCGCTCACCCCGTTCATCACCGCATCCGCGGTGATGATCTGCGAGGGCCGCAAATCCTCGCGCACCATCTCCACCGCCCGCGCTCCGCATTCGGCCGCCATGCGGGTATGGCCGGAATCCGCGGCGGGGAGGGAGGAGGCGCCGGGCAGCGTCATGCCCATCGCCTCGGCGATGGCGGTCATCGTGCTCGCCGTGCCCATCGTGTTGCAGGTGCCGATCGAGCGGGTCATCTTCGATTCCAGCTCGATCCAGTCATCCTCGGTGATCTTGCCGACGCGCTTCTCGTCCCAGAAGGTCTTGGTATGGGTGCCGGCCCCGACACTCTGCCCCCGCCAGCGCCCGTTGGACATGAATCCGGCCGGGCAATAGATCGCCGGCAGATCCATCGAGATCGCCCCCATCAGCAGCCCCGGCGTGGTCTTGTCGCAGCCGCCCATCAGCACCGCGCCATCCACCGGCAGCGAGCGCAGCAGCTCCTCCACCTCCATCGCCAGCATGTTGCGGTAGAGCATGGTGGTCGGCTTCACCAGCACCTCGCCGAGCGAGAGGGCCGGCAGCTCCACCGGATAGCCTCCGGCCTGCCAGACGCCGCGCTTCACCGCCTCGGCGCGCTCACGCAGATGGATATGGCAGGGGCTCAGCTCGCTCCAGGTGTTGATGATGGCAATCACCGGCTTGCCTAAAAACTCCTCGCGGCGCAGCCCCATCTGCTGGCTGCGCTGGCGGTGCGCGAAGCCGCGTATGTCGGTGCCCTCATACCAGCGGGCGGATCGCAATTTTGTCTCGGTCATCCGCGCCCCCTCAATTCGCCGTCAGCCCGGCATCGACCAGGAAATTCGCCCCCGTGCAGCCGCCGGATTCGGCCGAGGCCAGAAACAGCGCCATGCGCGCCACATGCGTCGCATCCAGCCGGAATTTCAGCGCCTGCAGATCCTTGAATTGCTGGTCCAGCTCCGGGGTGAGCCAGAGCGCCTGCTGGCGCTCGGTCAAAATCGCGCCGGGGACGATGCAGTTCACCCGGATCCCCGCCGGCCCCAGCTCGCGCGCCAGGGTGCGGGTGAGGCCGTTGATCGCGGCTTTCGAGGAGGTATAGCCGGCCATGCCCGGCCGCCCGCGCATCCAGGAGACCGAGCCGGTCATGATCACCGCCCCCTGGCCACGCGCGCGCATATGCCGGGCGACGGCCTGGGTGGCGAAGAATTGATGGTCCAGATTGACCGCGAGCGCGTCCTTCCAATCCTGCGGCTCGTAGGACCAGAAATCCTGCCTTTTATCGCGCGCGGCGTTGTTGATCAGCACATCGATCGGCCCGCGCGTCGCCTCGATGCTGTCGATGCAATTCCGTAGCGCTGCGATATCAGTCAGATCGACGGCGTGGAAGGCGCTGCCGGCCTGGCTCTGGGCCAGCTTCGTACCGGCCGCCTCGTCAATATCGAGAAACGCCACCCGCGCCCCTTGGGCGGTGAAAGCCTCGACCATCGCGGCGCCGATGCCCGAAGCGCCGCCGGTGATCAGCACCCCCGCCCCGCGCAGGGAGCGGTATGTGACGTCTTCATAGGGGAAGTCATATTGGCGTTATCCTCTATTCCACAAAATCGTAGCGCTACGATTCCGGGATTGTCAACCATTCGGCATGGTTGCCTGCCATCCGGTTTCCGATGATATGTGTTGCGTATGGCCTCACCGACAGACAAATCCGCCCCCCGCCTTCGCCGCAAGACCGACAGCGTCACCATGCAGGATGTGGCGCGGCTGGCGGGTTGCGCCACCTCCACCGTCTCGCTGTTCCTGCGCAAGCCGGATCTGGTGAAGGGCAAGACCGGCGCCAAGATCACCGCCGCCATCGAGCGGCTGGGCTATGTGCCGAACATGATGGCTGGGGGCTGGCGGCGGCGGCGGCGACGCGGGTGGTCAGTTTGATCGTGCCCTCGCTGCGCAACGCCTTCTTCGCCGCCACCGCGGATGCGCTGCAGGCGGCGCTGGCGCAGGCCGGGGTGCAGCTGCTGCTCGGCCATAATGAATATGATCCGGCGCGGGAGGAGGCGCTGGTGCGCGCCTCGCTCGCCTGGTCGCCGGCGGCGTTGGTGCTCACCGGGCTGGAGCATAGCCGGGCACCCGGCAGATGGCGCTCTCGCGCGGCACCCCGGTGATCGAGATGTGGGAGCTGGGCGCCAACCCGCTGGACATGCTGGTGGGGTTCGACCATCGCGCCGTGGGGGCGGCGGCGGCGCGGCATCTGCGCGCGGCCGGGTGCAAGAATGTCGCCTTCATCGGCGCCCGGCTGCAGGAGGACCGGCGCGCCGCCCAGCGCGGCAGCGGAGTCATCGCCGCCTTGCAGCAGGAGGGGGCGAGTGCCCGCCAGGCGATCGCCCCGCAGCCGGCCTCGGTGGCGGTGGGCGAGGCGTTGCTGGCGGAGCTGCTGGAGCGCGACCCGAAAATCGACGGGGTGGTCTGCTCGAATGACTGGATCGCGCTCGGCGTGCTGTTCGAGTGCCAGAAGCGCGGCATCGCGGTGCCGGAGCGGCTGAAGATCATCGGCTTCGGGGATTTGCCTTTTGCCGCGGCAACCTATCCGGCGCTCTCCACCATCCGTCCGCCGGGCGAGCGGATCGGCCAGGAGGTGGCGCGGCTCGCGCTGGCGGCGCTGAATGGCGAGACGGTGGCGCAGAAAACCGTGGATGTCGGGTTCGAGCTGGTGCGACGCGGCACCAGCTGAGAGGCGTTTGGGCCTACGGTTGGAACGCGGGGTTAGTGAGCGAGCAGCAGCGCGCCTTTGACGATGGTGGCGCCGGAACCGGCCAAAGCGAGAAACAACACGCCCTGGCGCGCCTGCCTGGCCGGGATGCGACGGTTCAGGATCTGCCCGAGCCCCAGCCCGGTGAGCAGCGCCACGCCCAGCAGCGGCACCGCCGCCAGCGGCAGATGCGGCAGGCCTTTCTCCGCCACCGAGGCCAGGTTGAGGGCCCCGAAATAGACCTGCATCGAGGCGACGAACTTCGCCTGGTCCCAGGCGGTGCCGACGGCGTAGAGCGTGATCGCCGGCCCGCCGACCCCGGCGGTGACATTCATGAAGCCGCTCAGCGCGCCTGCCGCCAGCGCCCCGGCCTTGCCCTTGAACAGCGCCACGTTCTTGAGCAGCAGCACGCTCAGCAGCGCCAGAAACACCAGCGTGCCGATGATGGTGAGCAGCCAGGCGGCGGGGATGAGCCGCGCCACCGGCGCGCCCAGCTGCACCGCGACCAAAGCCGCCGGCACCAGCAGCGCCAGCCGGCGCGGCTCCGCCGCCCGCCAGGTGCCGGCCAGTACTACGGCATTGAGCACCAGCGTCAGCAGGTTGGCCAGCAGCACCCCCTGGAACGGCCCCAGCACCAGAATCAGCAGCGGCGAGGCGACCAGCGCAAAACCCAGCCCGGTGACGCGCTGGGTGGTGGCGCCGAGGAAGGCGGAGAACGCGACAAGGGCAAGCTGGAGATGCGGCATGGAACCAGGCGGGTTAGAGGCTGCCGTCTCGTAGCGTTACGATTTTAGCCGGTCAATGTCGCGGTGCAGCATGGCTCCATGCGCTTTTTAGGTAGCTTTATGTAAGTGTTTCAAAAAATAATAGCGCTACGATTAATGCAGCATCGGCGCGGCCAGCCCGGCGATGATGATATTCACGCAAGCCGGCTTGTTGCTGGCAAAAGCCCGCGCCAGCGCCGGGGCGATCTCCTCTTCCCGTGTCACCAGCTCCCCATGCCCGCCCAAAGCCGCCACCGCCGCATCATAGCGCGTGCCCGGCAGCAAGTCGCAGCCATGGGCGCGCCCCGCCCCGTAATCGCGCGCCTGGATCTGATATTCCGCATTCCAGCGCGCATCATTGCCGATCACCGCGATGAAGGGCAGTTTGTGCCGCAGCGCGGTTTCGAACTCCGCCATGTGAAAGCCGAAGGTGCCATCGCCCATCACCGCCAGCACGGGCCGTTCCGGTGCGGCGGCCTTGGCGCCGAGGGCGAAGGGCAGGGCGCTGCCGATGGCCCCGGCGACGCCGTTGATGATCCGCGCCGGCACGTCGATCGCCGCCTGCGCCCATTGGCCGATCTCACCGCCATCGCAGATGAAAACCGGGTTGTCCAAGGTCCGCATGAAGGCGGCCAGCGCCTGGCACATCGAGAAACTATTCAGGCCGGTTGCGGGCGGCGGCGCGGCGCGGCGGGTGAGGGCGCTGTGCGCGCGCTCCACCCAGCCTGGCGCGCTTTGCGGCTTGATCCGCGCGAGCTGGCCCAGCACGGCCGGTATATCCGCGACCACGCCCAGACGCAGCCGCTCGCCCAGCGCCGCGCGGGCGCGGGCCAGCATCGCTTCGTCAGGGTCGATCACGATCCACTCCGCCGCGCCGAGATTGCCGAATTTCAAGGTGAAATCGACCAATTTTCCGAGCGAGACGATGCAGTCCGCGGCCGCCAGCAAAGCCTGCACCGCGCCCAAGGCGGGGTCGTTGACGCCGCGCGGGCTTTCCATCGGTAGGCAGATGAAGCCCTGCGCGCGCAGCTGCGCCGTCATCGCCTGCCCGGCCGGGGTGCAGAGGGCTGGGGGCAGCAGGAAAAGCGGCCGGCGGGCGCTGGCCAGCGCCGCGCGCAGCGCCGCCAGCGCGGTCTCGCTCAATCCGGTTGGCGTCGGCAGAGCGGGGACCTGCGGGGCGGTGGCGGCGGTGGCTTCCAGCACATCGCTGGGCAGGCTGAGATGCACCGGCCCCGGCCGGCCGGATTGGGCGATGGCGATGGCGCGGCCCACATCCTGCGCCAGCGCCTCAGCGGAGCCGACCATCCAGGAGGCCTTGCATAAAGGCGCGGCCAGCCCGGCCTGGTCCATTTCCTGGAACGCCCCGCGCCCCAGTTCACGCAGCGGCGCATGGCCGGAGAGCAGCAGCAGCGGCGTCTCGCTCTGCCGCGCGGTGTAGAGCGCGCCGATGGCGTTGGCATGGCCCGGCCCGCCGGTCACCATCGCCACCCCGATTTTGCCGGAAAGCCGCGCATAGCCCTCGGCCATATGCACCGCCGCGCCTTCATGGCGAACATGGTAGAGCGCGATATCGGTATCGCGCAGCGCGTCATAGATCGGCATGATATGATTGCCTGACAGCGAGACAATTTTTTCCACGCCCGCCAGCTGTAATGTTTTCACCAGCAGATCCGCGCCAGATTGGCCAGACTTCATCCCATCCCCCATTTTTCCTGCGATTTTGCCGCCCGCGGGTCGCGCGCTTGACAAAAGCGGCGCGGGCTCCGTATAGTCTTATATAAGATATAAAAATCGAACACAAATTTCGGGGGAAACAATGCGAATGTCGATGCTGGCATGGGTTGTTGCGGTCCTGGTGATTATCGGCCTGTATACGCTGGGCCCGGCCTTCGGCTTCAACGCGGCCTCACCCGCCATCCTGGGGATGCCGCCGCTTTATTTCTGGTTCGTCCTGGTGCCGCTGTTGAATCCGGTGATCCTGGGTGCGCTTTATCTGATCGACCGGGCGGAAAACCCTGGCGATGACGACGAACTTTCCAATTTGACGGAGTGAGCGCGATGTCCGATATGGTTTTCATCCTCGGTATCGTCGGGCTCGGCGTGCTGCTGGTCACCTGGGTTGGCATTCGCGGCGGGCGCCAGGCCTCCACCACCATGGAAGGCTGGCTGGTCAATGACCGGCAGATGGGCCCCTGGCTCACCTGGTTTCTGCTCGGCACGGAAATCTACACCGCCTTCACCTTCCTCGGCCTCGCCGGCTTTGCCTACAGCAAAGGTGGTGGCGTGTTCTATAATGTCGCCACCAACGATGTCGGCTACGCGCTGGGCTTCATGCTGCTGCCGGCGATCGGTCTGCTGGGGCGCAAATTCGGCTATGTCACGCAGTCCGACTTCATCGCCGGGCGCTACCAGAATGAGTGGCTGGGCATCATCGTCTCCTTCTGCGCCGCGATCATCATGATCGCCTATATCGATCTGAATATCGAGGGGCTGGGGCGGTGCTCAGCGTGCTGACAAATCACCGGCTCAACATTCTCTCCGCCGACATTATCGGCTTCTCGGTGCTGTCGCTGGCGGTGTTCTTTGGCGGCATCAGGGGCAATGCCTGGCAGTCGGTGATCAAGGATCTGCTGATGTTCGGCGCCATCGCGGTGCTGTTCTTCACCATTCCCTACCGCTATTTTGGCGGCTTCGGCGATATGTTCAGCCAGATGATGCAGAAGATTCCATCGCATCTCACCATGCCGGGGCCGACGCATAAGCTGACCCTGTCCTGGTTCTGGACCACGGTGATCCTGACCGGCTTTGGTCAGTGGATGTGGCCGCAATGGTTCAATGTCGCCTTTTCCGCCAAGGGGCCGCGCACGCTGAAGCTGCAGGCGGTGTTCATGCCCTTCTACCAGCTGGTGAAAGTTGCCGTGATCACCATCGGCTTTGCCGCGGTGCTGATTTTCGCCACACAGAAGGTGGGCGGCAATGAGGTGGTGCTGCGCCTGGCCCAGCAGATCTTCCCGCCCTGGGCGCTGGCGATCTTTGCGCTGGCGGCGGTGCTTTCCGCCATCGTCCCGGCCGGACCGATCATCATGATGAGCTGCACCATGCTGGCGCGCAACGTCTATGCCAAGCTGGTGCCGCAGACGACCGACCGGCAGATGTTCAACATGACCCGCTGGCTGGTGTTCGTCGTCACCTTCGCGGCGTTGATTCTGGCGGTGGTGGCGCACTCGTTGATCGTCACGGTGCTGCTGGTGGCCTATGATTTCATCGCCCAGCTGGTGCCGGCGGTGATCATTGGTGGGCTGCTCTGGCGGCGCGCCACCGGGCGGGGGTGGCGGCGGGATTGGTGGTCGGCTGGGGGTTGAGCTTGTATTTCCTGCTCTCCCACCATGATCCGGTGCTGGGCTATAATGCCGGCTTCGTCGCCTTGCTGGCCAATTGCGTCACCTTCTTCATCGTCAGCCTGACGACGCAGCCAGTGCCCTCCAGCTTTCTGGATGAGTTCTTCGGCGCGGCCTACCACCGGCGCCGGCGCCAGGTCATTGCCGCCCCGCGCGGCGCGCTGGCCCGGGATTTGCCGGATAGCCTGAAAAACCCTGTGTCTTAAATGAGGAGATTGATCATGGACTGGAGCGCGTAGGCGGCATGGCGCAGATTGTCATAACCGAATTCATGGATGACGAGGCGGTGCGCGCCTTGGCGGCGCGGGGGCAGGTGCTGTATCGCCCTGACCTGGTCGATCAGCCCGAGGCGCTGGCGGCGGCGTTGGAAGATTGCCAGGCGCTGATTGTGAGAAACCGCACCCAGGTGCGCGGCGCGCTGTTGGCGCAGGCGCCGAAGCTGGAGCTGGTCGGGCGGCTGGGCGTCGGGCTCGATAATATCGATCTTGAGGCCTGCAAGGCGCGCAAGATCGCGGTCTATCCGGCGACGGGGGCGAATGACGATGCCGTCGCCGAATATGTCGCCTGCGCCACGCTGAGCCTGTTGCGGCGCGGCTTTCTGCGCAGTGTCGAGGTGGCGGCCGGGCTGTGGCCGCGTGAGGCGATGATCGGCCGGGAGATTTCCGGCCGGCGCGCGGGCATGGTGGGGTTCGGCGGCACGGCGCGGCAGGCGGCGGCGCGGCTGGCGGCTTTGGGGATGCGCATCGCCGCTTACGATCCGTTATTGCCGGAGGGGCATGCGGCCTGGGGGACGGCGCAGCGCATGAGCCTGGAGGACTTGTTCGCAAGCTGTGACGTGGTGAGCTTGCATGTGCCGCTGACACCGCAGACGCGCCATATGATCGATGCCGGAAAACTCGCTTTGATGCAGAGCCATGCCGTGCTGATCAACGCGGCCCGGGGCGGGGTGGTGGATGAGGCGGCCCTGGTGGCGGCGTTGAAAGCCGGCGCGCTGGGCGGGGCGGCTCTGGATGTGTTCGAGCATGAGCCGCTGGATGGCCCCCATGGCGCCTTGTTCGCTGGCGTGCCGAATCTGATTCTAACACCGCATATTGCCGGGGTGACGATGGAATCAAATGTCCGCGTCTCCGGGAAGATTGCCGAGATTGTTCTCAACGCTTTGAAGATTGGTTGACGCATGTTGAAACTCTCCATCACCGAGGCCAAGCAGAAGGCCGAGGCCATGCTGGTGGCGAATGATACCGCACCGGAAAATGCGGGTTCTGTCGCCAATGCCTTGGTGCTGGCGGAGGCGGACGGGCTGGCCGGGCATGGGCTGATGCGTTTGCCGTTTTACGCGGCGCAGGCGAAATGCGGCAAGATCGACGGCCAGGCCCGCCCGGCGGTGAAGCAGCGCACCGGCAGCGGGGTGAGCCTCGATGCCGCGAACGGCTTTGCCTACCCGGCGATCGACATGGCGATCGACGAGTTACTGGCGCTCACCTTCCGTCAAGGCGTCGCGGCGGCCTCGATCACCCGTTCCAGCCATTGCGGGGCGATGGGGCTGGTGGTTGAGCGTTTGGCCAATCACGGGCTTGTGGCCTTGATGTTTGCCAATACCCCGGCGGCGATGGCGGTGTGGGGCGGGCGGCGGCCGTTGCTTGGCACCAACCCGATCGCCTGTGCCTTCCCGCGCCCGCGCGGCGCGCCGGTGGTGATCGATCTCTCCCTCTCCAAGGTCGCGCGCGGGCAGATCGTCGCGGCGAAGCAGAAGGGCACGAAAATTCCCAAAGATTGGGCGTTGGATGCGCAGGGGCAGGAAACCGAGGACCCGGCGGTGGCGCTGGCGGGCTCGATGCTGCCTTTGGGCGGGGCCAAGGGCGCGGCCTTGGCGCTGATGGTGGAGGCGCTGGCCGCCGGGCTGACCGGCAGCCATTATGCCTATGAGGCCAGCTCTTTTCTGGACGCGCAAGGCCCGCCGCCGGGCACCGGGCAGCTGCTGATCGCGCTGAACCCGATCAGCTTTGGCGGCAACATCTCACATATGGAGCGGCTTTTTGCCGAGGCGCTGACGGATGGGGTGCGCCTGCCGGGGGCACGCCGCAGCGAAAACCGCCGCCGTGCCGAGGCCGAGGGGCTGGTGGTGCAGGAGGGCTGGTTTGCGGCTTGATTCATAAATTCGTTTTATGAGTTTGGCAAAAATAATCTGTTATTCAATACAAGGAAGCTGACCTATCATCGCGTATTGAATCGGCTGCGCCCCTGGCGTGGCGGGCCTTCTTGTTGGGTAGGCCGTTGGGAGTGAGTGGTGTCGAAGCAAGAAACCATCGAGTATTCCGCGCCGGTTGGCGACAGCGTGGCGCAGACGACCTGCTATATGTGCGCCTGCCGCTGCGGCATCAAAGTGCATCTGAAGGACGGCAAGCTTCGTTATATTGAGGGCAATCGCGCGCATCCGGTCAATCGCGGCGTGCTCTGCGCCAAGGGCTCGGCGGGGATCATGAATGTGCTCTCCCCGGCGCGGCTGCGCAAACCGCTGAAGCGTGTAGGCGAGCGCGGGGCGGGCGAGTTCGAGGAGATCGAGTGGGAGGAAGCGCTGTCCATCATCACCGCGCGCCTCGCCAAAATCCGCGCCAATGATCCCAAGCAGTTCGCGTTCTTCACCGGGCGGGATCAGTCGCAATCCCTCACCGGCTATTTCGCGCAGATGTTTGGCACGCTGAATTTCGCGGCGCATGGCGGGTTCTGCACCGTCAACATGGCGGCGGCGGGGCTTTATTCCGTTGGCGGCGCGTTCTGGGAGTTTGGCGAGCCGGATTGGGAGCATGCGAAAATCTTCCTGCTGATCGGCGTCGCCGAGGACCATGATTCCAACCCGATCAAGCTGGGGCTTGGCAGGTTGAAGGAGCGGGGGCGAAGATCGTCGCCATCAATCCGGTGCGCACCGGCTATGGGGCGATTGCGGATGAGTTCGTCGCCATCACGCCGGGCACGGATGGGCTGTTCGTGTTGGCCTTGGTGCATTGCCTGTTGGAAGAAGGGGCGATTGATACCGAGTTTCTCATCCGCCATACCAATGCGCATTATCTGGTGATCGATGCGCCGGGCACGGCGGAGGATGGGCTGTTCGCGCGTGATGAAAGCGGCGCGCCGCTCTGCCTGGACCGGGCCGATCATCAGATCAAACCAGCCTCGACGCTGGGGGCGGACCCGGCCTTGCTGGGCAGCGTGACATTGCCGGATGGGCGCGCGGCGCGCCCCGCCTTCGCGCTGCTGGCGGCGCGCTATAGCGATGCCGCCTACGCGCCGGAGGCGGTGGCGGCGCGCTGCGGGGTGCCGGCTGCCACCATACGTAGGCTGGCGGCGGAGCTGGCGGAGATTGCCTTCAACCAGCCAGTGACGCTGAACGTGCCCTGGACGGATACATCCGGCCGCCGGCATGAAACGATGCTGGGGCGTCCGGTCGCGATCCATGCGATGCGCGGCATCTCCGCTCATTCCAACGGGTTTCAGACCTGCCGCGCCGTTCATATGCTGCAGATGCTGCTGGGCGCGGTCGATACGCCGGGCTCCTGGCGCTATAAATCGCCCTACCCGAAGCCGATTCCGGCGGGGCCGGCGCCGGGGGCAAGGCGTTTTTGGAAAACGGCGCGCTGGCCGGGCTGCCTTTGGGATTCCCCGCCGGGCCGCAGGATTTTCTGGTGGATGACAATGGCGAGGCGCTGCGGCTGGACCGGGCGTTTTCCTGGGAGGCGCCGCTGGGCGTGCACGGGATGATGCATATGTCCATCGCCGAGGCGCATAAGCAGGATCGTTATCCGATCGACACGCTGATGGTCTATATGGCCAATGTCGCCTGGAATTCGGCGATGAATCCGGGTGAGGCGATGCGCATGCTCACCGACAAGAACGCCGATGGCAGCTACAGGATTCCATTTTTCATCCTGGCCGATGCGTTCTTCTCCGAAACCGTGCCCTATGCGGACATCGTATTGCCGGACACGACCTATCTTGAGCGCTATGACTGCATCTCGCTGCTGGACCGGCCGATTGGCTCGGCGCATGGGCCGGCGGATGCGATCCGGATTCCAGTGCTCAAGCCCGACCGCGATGTGCGCCCCTTCCAGGATGTGCTGATCGACATTGCAGGACGGCTGAAATTGCCGAATTTCGCTGATGAAGGCGGCGCGCCGCTTTATGCATCGTACGCTGACTACATGGTGAGGCATCAGCGCAAGCCCGGTATCGGCCCGCTGGCCGGATTCCGCGGCGCGGATGGGCAGGCCATCGGCAAGGGCGAGGTGAATGGCGACCAGCTCAAGCGCTATATCGAGAATGGCAGCTTCTGGCGGCATCATTTGCCCGATGAGCAGCTTTACTTCAAACATTCCAACCAGGCCTATCTCAGCACCGCCAAGGCGATGGGGCTGATCGACAAGGACGAACAGATCACGCTGCATCTCTACTGCGAAATCCTGCAGACATTCCGTCTGGCCGCACAGGGGCACGGGGCGCATCAGCCCCCTGAGCGGCTGCGCGCCCGGCTGGAGGCGGTGATGGACCCGTTGCCGATCTGGTATGAGCCGATTGAGGCGACGATGGTGAACCGGCAAGAGTACCCGCTGCACGCGCTCACCCAGCGGCCGATGGCGATGTACCATTCCTGGGGTTCGCAAAATGCCTGGCTGCGGCAGATCATGTCTGAAAACCGGCTCTATATGAACCGGGAGACCGCCGGGGCGCTGGGGATCGCGGATGAGGACTGGGTGGTGGTGGAAAGCCGCAACGGCGCGCTCACCTGCCAGGCGCGGCTGATGGAGGGGCTGAACCCGAACTCTGTGTGGACCTGGAATGCGATCGGCAAGCGCTCCGGCGCCTGGACGCTGGATCAGAAAGCCCCTGAATCCGAGAGGGGATTTCTGCTCAACCATCTGATTTCGGAATATCTGCCGGCGGACGAAAGCGGGCATCGCGCCTCCAACTCGGACCCGGTCACCGGCCAGGCAGCTTGGTTCGATCTCACCGTGCGGGTGCGCAAGGCCAGCGCCGCCGAGGCAGGGCAGACCGCGCCGCATCCCGGCACAGTGCACGCCCCTTTTGCCGTACATAACCCCGAAAATCTGCGCTACGGCGCCAAGATGGAGGCCGCCGAATGACCAGCCTACCCACCCCGGATCCGGCGGCAAAGAAGCTCGGCCTGGTGATCGATCTGGATACTTGTGTCGGCTGCCATGCCTGCGCGGTGAATTGCAAGGAATGGAATACCGGCGGCCATGCCGCGCCGCTGCCCGATTACGACCCCTACGGCAAGGAGCCTGATGGCGTCTGGTTCAATCGCATCCATTCCTACGAGGCGGGTGTGGCGAGGCCAGCCGCACGGTGAATTTTCCGCGCTCCTGCCTGCATTGTGAAAATCCGCAATGCGTCACCGTCTGCCCCACCGGCGCCTCCTATAAGCGGGTGGAAGACGGCATCGTGCTGGTGGATATGGATAAATGCATCGGCTGCAAGCTGTGCTCCTGGGCCTGCCCCTACGGGGCGCGGGAATTCGATGAGCTGGCCGGGGTGATGAAAAAATGCACGCTCTGCATCGACCGCATCTATAACGAGACCTTGCCCGCGGAAGAGCGCGAGCCGGCCTGTGTCGCCACCTGCCCCTCGCGGGCCCGGCATTTTGGCGATTTCAATGACCCGGAGAGCAAGGTTTCCAAGCTGGTGGCGCAGCGCGGCGGCGTCGAGCTGATGCCGGAGCTGGGCTATAAGCCGGTGAACAGATATCTGCCGCCGCGCCAGGCGCAGATCCAAACCGCGCCGCGCGAGCGCGCCGCCGAGGGCGGCAACAAGCTGTTGCGACTGCTGGACAAGGTGCTCTCCCGATGAAGCCTGCCGCTTCGGTTCTGCTGCTCACCACCTTGACCGGCTTTGGCTATGGGCTGCTGGCCTGGCTCGCGGTATTCGCGCTGCTCGGGCTGCTGCCGGGCTCGCGCTGGTTCATGCCGGTGGGAGTGGTGGTGGCGCTCGGCTTCGCGGCGTCGGGGCTCATCGCCTCCATGCTGCATCTCGGGCGGCCGGAGCGGGCCTGGCGGGCTTTCAGCCAATGGCGCTCCTCCTGGCTGTCGCGCGAGGGGGTGGCGTCGCTGGTCACCTTTCCGCCGGCTCTTGGCTTTGCGGTTTTGTGGTGGGTGATGGGGCCGGGGCCGGTGACGGTGATCATCGGCCTAATCGCCGGGGCGCTGGGGCTGGTCACGGTCTATTGCACGGCGATGATCTATGCCAGCCTGAAGCCGATCCGGCAGTGGAACAACAAGCATACCGCGCCGAACTATATGCTGCTGGCCTTGTTCTCCGGCGCCATGCTGATGGCGCTGCTGCTGGCCTGCTGGACTGGGCAGGCCGGGTTGGCCGGGCTGCTGGTGCTGCTGGCCGGGCTGCTCGCGGCGGCGGCCAAGCTGGCCTATTGGCGCTTCATCGACACCCAGAAACCGCTGGCCACGCTGGCCAGCGCCACCGGGCTGACCCGATATGGCGAGGTGCGGCCGCTGGATGCGCCGCATTTCACCGAAAACTACGTGCTGCGTGAGATGGGCTATCAGATCGCCCGCAAACATGCCGCCAAGCTGCGCCGCATCACCCTTGCCACCGCCTTCCTGCTGCCTTCCTTGCTGGCGCTGCTGGCCGGGCTGGGGCTGGTGCCGGCGCCGCTCATCATCCTCGCCACGCTGCTGACGGCCATGGGGCTGTTCATAGAGCGCTGGCTGTTCTTTGCCGAAGCCACCCATGTCGCAACCCTCTATTACGGACGTTAAGACCGCGCATTTTCCCAGGCTGGACGCTGCCTGGCAGCGTGTGCGGCTGCTGGTGCGGGTGGATGAATTATGGCTGGCGGGGTTCGCGGCGCTGGTCGGCGGGCTAGCCGGGGCCGGGGTGGCGGCGATGAACGGCGTCACCCATGCGCTGCATCGCCTGCTGTTCAACCTGCCGGCGGGCAGGGGCTGTCCGATGCGCCCTATGTGGAGACGGCGCGGCTGCTGGCGGTACCGGTGCTCGGCGGGCTGGTGCTGGGGCTTGGCGCCTGGCTGGTGGCGAAATTCCGCCCGAAAGGCATCATCGATCCGGTCGAGGCGAACGCGCTTTATGGCGGGCGGATGTCGCTGCGCGATAGCGTCATCGTCGCGGTGCAGACGGTCTGGTCCAACGGTATTGGCGGCTCGGTGGGGCTGGAGGCGGGCTATGCGCAGCTGGGCGCTGGCCTTGCCTCATGGGGCGGGGCGAAGCTGCGGCTGCGGCGCTCGGATTTGCGGCTGCTGGTGGGGTGCGGGGCGGCGGCGGCGATCGGCGGGGCCTTCAGCGCGCCGCTTTGCGGGGTGTTTTACGGGGTGGAGCTGATCCTGGCGAATTATTCGCTGGCAACACTGCCGTTCATCATCATCGCGGCGCTGGCCGGCACGCTGGTAACTGGGCAGCTGCATGCCGGCTCAGCCCGCTGAATGTGGCGCTGCCGCAAATGCTGCCGCTTTCCGCCTACCCGATGGCGATCCTGGTCGGGATTTCCGCCGGGATGGTGGCGATTGCGATCATGCGCGGGGTGACGGCGATCGAGGCCGGGTTCCGGCGCTCGAAAATGCCGGTCTGGCTGCGCCCGGTGGTGGGCGGGCTGCTGCTCGGGCCGCTGGGCATGGTCTCGCCGGCGACGCTGAGTTCCGGCCATGCGGCGCTGCATGCGCAGATCGGGCTGTCGTTGCCATTGCTGACGGCGCTGGTGCTGTTTCTGGGCAAGGCGGTGGCGTCCTCGATTTCCATCGGCGCCGGGTTTCGCGGCGGCTTGTTCTTCGCCTCGCTGTTTCTGGGTTCGCTGTTCGGGAAGTTGTTTGCCGATGTGGCGCTGGTGGTGCCCGGGCTGGCGGCGATGCCGGTGGGGTTCTACGCGGTGGTGGGGATGAGCGCGATGGCGGTGGCCATCGTCGGCGGGCCGATGACGATGACCTTCCTGGCGCTGGAGAGCACCGGGCAGTTTTCCATCACCATCTGCGTGCTGGCGGCGGCGATCGCGGCCTCGATCACGGTCAAGCGTGTGTTCGGCTATTCCTTCTCCACCTGGCGGTTCCATCTGCGCGGCACGCCGATCCGCAGCGGCGCGGATATTGGCTGGATCGCCAGCCTCACGGTGGGCCGGCTGATGCGCAGCGGCGATGTGCGGATGGTGCATGAGGCGGAGCCGGAGGTGCTGCGCCGGGAGGCCGCCCCGGCGAGGTGAAGCGGCTGGTGGTGCTGGATGCGCAGGGCAAATATAGCGGCATCGTGCTGCCGGCGGAGCTGCATGCGGCCAATCTGGACGGGGCGGGGCTGGAGGGGTTTCTGCATCACCGCGATGCGTATCTGCTGCCGGGGATGAGCGTGAAGGAGGCGCTGGCGCTGTTTGAGCGCGCGGAGGCCGATGCGCTGGTGGTGCTGGAGAATGCGGCGAGCCGCAAGGTCATCGGCGTGCTTTCGGAGCAATATGCGCTGCGCCGCTATAGCGAGGAGCTGGAACGGCGCCGGAAAGAGCTGGCCGGGGTTTAGCAAAAATTATCGGCGTCGGCCTCAGGTGATCTCCGCCGCGTAACGGTAGGCGCTGGTTTTGCAGCGGCTGACGCGCAGCTCCACCTTCTTGCCGTTGAGGTCCGAGGCGATGCGGGTGATTTCCAGCAGCGGCGTGCCCTCCGGCACCTGCAGATGCGCCGCATCCTGCGCGTCGGCCGCCACCGCCGCCAATGTTTCGTCCGCGCGGGTGATGGTGATGCCGAAATGCTGCTGGTAGATCACATACATTTCCTCCGGCATTTCCTGGTTCAGGATCACCGAGAGCCCCGGCATCAATGCCGCCGGCACCATGATGGTTTCGAAAATCGCCGCATCCTCCTCGAAGGAGCGCACACGGGTGATGCTGTGCAGGGCGGCGCCGGGTTTCAGCCCCAGCGCCTGCGCCTGGGCGCGCGTCGCCTTGGCGCTCTTCTGCGCGAAGGCGCGGCTGGCCGGGGTGAGGCGGGTGCCGTCGAGATCGACGATGCGGAAGAACTGGAATAAGGCCTGCTGGGCGGTGTGCCGGGCCACATAGGTGCCGTGGCCCTGGCGGCGGACGATCAGTTTGTTCGCTTCTAGCGCCATCAGCGCCTTGCGCACCGTGCCCTGGCTGACCTTGAATTCGGCGGCGAGCTGGAACTCGTTGGGCAGCAGCGCGCCGGGCTGCCATTGGCCGGAGCCGATGCGCTCGGTCATCAGCGCGTAGACCTGCGCGTAGAGCGGCTGGAAGGAGGTGCTTTGTTCGGCCTTCGCCGGGAGTGTCGCCATGGGGTCCGTCAAGATGAGGTCAGAGGCGCAGAATAAAGCTATATGTATAAAGATACAATTATTCCGGCGGCGCAGGGCCGGTGCGCGCTGGCGGCGTCACGCCAAAGGCTTGACAGGCTGAGTCTTGTATAAGATAGAAGAATTACCAAAAAAGAGGAAACAGGCTGATGAGCATACCGCAGTTACTGGTTCACAATCCGGAGGATAATGTCGGCGTTGTGGTAGTGGAGGATCTGAAGGCCGGCACGGATATGCTGTGCGTGGTGACGCTGGATAATTCCTCCTTTCGTCTGACCGCGATCGACGATGTGCCGATCGGGCACAAGGTGGCGCTGAAGGATCTCAGCGCCGGCGATACCGCGATCAAATATGGCGAGGATATCGGCAAGATGATCGGCCCGGCCAAAAAGGGCGGGCATGTGCATACGCAGAATCTGAAGACCAAGCGCTGGTAAGGAATATTGTGATGAGCGAAATGAAACTGACCGGCTGGCGCCGTGAGAATGGCCGCGTGGGCGTGCGCAACCATGTCGTGATCCTGCCGCTGGATGATCTCTCCAACGCCGTCTGCGAAGCGGTGGCGAACAATATCAAAGGCACGCTGGCGATCCCGCATGCCTATGGGCGTTTGCAGTTTGGCGAGGATCTGGCGGTGCATTTTCGCACGCTGATCGGCACCGGGAGCAACCCGAATGTCGCCGCGGTGATCGTCGTCGGCATCGAGCCGTCCTGGACCAAGGTGGTGGTCGACGGCATCGCCAAGACCGGCAAGCCGGTGGAAGGCTACTGGATCGAGCAGCATGGCGATATCAACACCATCGCCGCCGTCTCCCGCAAGGCCAAGGAGTTCGTGCAATGGGCCTCGGAATTGCAGCGCGAGCCGGTGGAGGTGAAGGATCTCTGGGTCTCCACCAAATGCGGTGAGAGCGACACCACCACCGGCCTGGCTTCCTGCCCGACCGTCGGCAATATGTATGACAAGCTGATCCCGCAAGGGATTTACGGCGTGTTCGGCGAAACCTCCGAGATCACCGGGGCGGAGCATCTGGCGCGCAAGCGGGCCATCTCCCCGGAGATCGAGGAAAAATGGTACAAGATGTGGAAAGCCTACCAGGAGGAGGTGATCGAGGCGCACAAGACCGACGACCTCTCTGACAGCCAGCCGACCAAGGGCAATATTCTCGGTGGCCTCACCACCATCGAGGAAAAGGCGCTCGGCAATCTGGAAAAGATCGGCCATGAGTGCAAGTTCATCGACGCGCTGCAGCCGGCGGAAGCACCGGCGAAAGGCCCGGGCTGTATTATATGGATACCTCCTCGGCGGCGGCGGAATGCATCACGCTGATGGCGGCGGGTGGTTACGTGATCCATACCTTCCCGACCGGGCAGGGCAATGTCATCGGCAATCCCATCGTGCCTGTCATCAAGATTACCGGCAACCCGCGCACGGTGCGCACCATGTCCGAGCATGTGGATCTCGACGTGTCGGGGATTCTGCGCCGGGAGATGACCATCGACCAGGCGGGCGATGCGCTGATCGGGATGATCGGGCGGGTGGCGAATGGGCGGCTGACGGCGGCCGAGGCGCTGGGCCATCGTGAGTTCGTGATGACCAAGCTCTACCGCTCCGCGTAAGGTCGCGCATGCGGTGCAGGCGGCGGGGGCCTCCAGCTCCCGCCGCCTTTTTCATGTCCGGTGAAAAAATTGACGCGGCGGGCGAATATGGTAATTGATGCATATGCATCATACCGACGAGCTGATCCTCGACCCGATCTGCGCCTGCACCGCTTTGCGCAAGGCCTCGCGCGCCGTCACCCGGCTTTATGACGAGGCGCTGGCGGGGAGCTTCATGTCCATCGTGCAGTTTTCCGTGCTGCGCCACATCGCCCGCGAGGGGCAGCCGGAGCTGATGCGGCTGGCGGAAAAGCTGGTGATGGACCGCACCACGCTGTACCGCGCGCTGAAACCGCTGGAGCAGCGCGGCTGGGTGGCGCTGAGCGATGCGGCCGGCCGGGCCAAGCATGTGGCGCTGACGCCGGCGGGGGAGGCGGCGTTGCGGGCCGCGACGGACGCCTGGCGCGGCGCGCAGGCGCGGCTGCTGGGCGGCTATGGCGCGGCGGAGTGGGCGCGGATGCAGGCCGGGCTGGCCCGGCTGGTGGCGCTGAGCGGGGGCTGAGCGCATGAGCCGGCTGTTGCATCGCTCCGGGCTGCTTTCGCCGAAGGCGCATATTTTCGCGGTGGTGGCCGTGACCTTCCTCTCGCTGCTGGTCTCGGCCGGGGTGCGGGCGACGCCGGGCGTGTTGCTGCTGCCCTTGCAGCTGCAATTTGGCTGGGACCGGGCGACGATCTCACTCGGCGCCGCCATCGGGATTTTCCTGTACGGGCTGGTCGGGCCGTTCGCGGCGGCGCTGATGCAGAGTGTCGGCATCAGGCGCACCATGCTGGGCGGGCTGGGCTGATGGCGGCGGCGACGTTCGCCAGCCTGTGGATGCGCACCCCGCTGGAATATATCCTCAGCTGGGGCGTGTTTTCAGGGATCGGCACCGGGGCGGTGGCCTCGGTGCTGGGGGCGGCGGTGGTGAACCGGTGGTTCGCGACGCGCCAGGGGCTGGTGATGGGGCTGCTGAGTGCCAGCACCGCCACCGGGGCGCTGGTGTTCCTGCCCTTCCTGGCCTGGCTTTCGGCGCAATATACTTGGCGGCCGGTGGTGCTGACGGTGAGCCTGGCCTGCCTGGTGCTGGTGCCGATCGTGGCTTTGGTGCTGCCGGAGCATCCGGGCGATATCGGAACCCAGCGTTTTGGCGAAATTGACGGCAGCGCGCCGGCGAAACCCGCACGCCGGCGCACGGTGGGGTTGGCCTTCAGCGTGCTGGCGATGGCGGCGAAGCGGCCGATTTTCTGGCTGCTGTTCGGCACCTTCTTCGTCTGCGGGCTGACCACCAACGGGCTGATCGGCACCCATATGATCGCGTTTTGCGGCGACCATGGGTGGCGCCGGTGGCGGCGGCGGGCTTGCTGTCGATGATGGGGGTGTTCGATCTGATCGGCACCACCGCCTCGGGCTGGCTGACCGACCGGCATGACAGCCGGGCGCTGTTGATCGTCTATTACGGGCTGCGCGGGCTCTCGCTGATGGCGCTGCCGTTTCTGTCCTTCGATACGGTCAATCTCACCATTTTCGCGGTGTTTTACGGGCTGGACTGGATCGCCACGGTGCCGCCGACGGCGAAGCTCTGCAACCAGGCCTTTGGCGAGCAGGATGCGCCGATCGTGTTCGGCTGGGTGCTGGCCGGGCATCAGCTGGGGGCAGCGACGGCGGCGTTCGGCGCCGGGCTGATCCGCCAGCAGACCGGCAGCTACACGCCGGCCTTCGTCGCCGCCGGGGCGATGGGGGTGGTGGCGGCTCTGGTGTTGCTGGCCTCGCTGCGGGCGGGCCGGCGGATGGCGCTGGCCTGATGCGCTTTGCCGTGCTGGTGCTGGCGGCCGGGGCGTCGCGGCGGATGGGGGCGCAGAACAAGCTGCTGCTGGCGCTGGCTTCAGGACAGAGCATTTTGCGCACGGTGCTGGAGCGCGCGGTGGCGGCGCAGATTGGGCCGGTGCTGCTGGTGACCGGGCATGAGGCGGCGCGGGTGGCGGGTGAGGCCGAGGGGCTGGCGGTGCAGTGCGTGCATGCGGCTGAGCATGAGGAGGGCATGGCGGCGAGTCTGCGGGCCGGGATTGCGGCGGTGCCGGAGGATTGTGCCGGGGCGGTTGTTTGTCTGGGCGACATGCCGTTTGTGTCGAGCGCGGTGCTGCGGGAGCTGGCGGGGCGTTCGCGCCGCCGTTCGATATTGTGCAGCCGGTGTTTGAAGGGCGGCCAGGCAATCCGGTGCTGTGGGGCAGGGCGCATTTTGGCGCGATGATGGGGCTGCAAGGGGATCAAGGGGCGAAACGCCTGCTGGCGCAGCCTAAAAGATTGCAGCGGATTACGGTAACTGCGCCCGGTGTGCTGCAGGATGTCGATACGCCTGAGGCCTACGCGGCAATCCTCGGACAATAAGTCGCAAAAGTTTTTGGGATGCAGCCCTTTTTTCAAAAAGGGCTTCAAAAAGTTCTGGGCCTTGGCACTGCCTGTGCCAAAGCCCGAGCGTTGGTGCAGCTTTTTTGAAAAATAGCTGCACCAAAAAACTTTTTTAGCTCGCCAGCAGCGCGGCGCGTTCTTCCTCGGTCAGCTTCACCAGAGGCGGGCGCATATTCAGCCAGCCCTGGTCGCCATGGCGCTCGGCGACGAGCGCTTTCAGCGAGGCCATCTGCGCGTAGGTGGAGGCGCGGTTGCGCCCGGCGACGACGCGGGCCTGCGCCGCCTCGACCTCGTCCTTGCGGCTCGCATCGTTGAAATGTTTGTAGATGAAGGCCAGATCCGCGCCGAGCAGGTTGGTGGTGGCGGTGATCGCCCCCGCACCGCCCTGCTGCAACAGGGGAGCATCAGCGGGTCGGCGCCGGCGAGCACGGAGAAATCCGGGAAGCGCTCGACCATGGCCAGCATGTTCTTGATGTCGCCGGCGGAATCCTTGATGCCGACGAAGGTGCCGGGATAGCGCGTCATCAGCCGCTCGATCACGTCATGCGGGATGGGCACGGCGGAGAATTGCGGGATGTGATAGAGCACGATGCCAAGGCGGGAATCGCCAACGCGCTCTGCGACCTCGGCATAAGAGGCGAACAGCCCCTCATCGGTGACGTTCTTGTAGTAGAAAGGCGGCAGCATCACGACATTGGTGACGCCGACGGAGAGGGCGTGGCGGGTGAGCGCCACCGTCTCGGTGAGGGCGGTGACACCGGTGCCCGGCAGCAGCTTTTCCGGCGCGATGCCGGCCTTCAGTGCGGCTTCCAGCAGGCCCTGGCGCTCGGCGGTGGAGAAGGAGTTGGCTTCGCCGGTGGTGCCGAGCAGCGCGATGCCGGTCAGCCCGTCATTCAGCAGCGCCTGGCAATGCTTGGTGAAGGCCGCATGGTTGGGGCTCAGATCGTCATGGACGGGGGTCAGCGCCGCGCAGAATACGCCGCGCGGTTTGGTTGGGGTGGCCATTGTGGGTATCATCTCCCTTGAGGTCAGAAGGCGGTGCGATAGAGGCTGAGGATATCGGCGACACTCATATCGCGGGGGTTGTTGTCCAGCAGGCGGCGGATGGCGTGGGCTTCCTGCGCCATCGCCGCCAGATCATCCTCCGGCACGCGGTTGGCGGAGAGGCGCATATCCATGCCGAGCTTCGCGCACCATTCCCTGGTGCTCTGGCGGATCGTCTCCGGGTCGGTGCTGGCGGGCAGGCCGAGGGCCTCCAGCACGGCGTTGGTCTTGTCCGGGCAGGCGGGGGCGTTGAAGGCCAGCGTATGCGGGAAGATCAGCGCGCAGGCCAGGCCATGCGGCAGATTATGGCGGCTGCCCAGCGGGTAGGCGACGGCATGGCCCGCGGTGGTGTTCACCGGGCCAAGGCAGAAACCGCCATAGAGCGAGGCCAGAGCCAGGCCGGCGCGGGCTTCTTTATCCGACCCATCCGCCACGGCGCGGGGCAGATAGCGGCCGACCAGCTGCGCGCCGGTCAGCGCGTAGGTGTCGATCAGCGGGTGCGCCTTGCGGCTGGTATAGGCTTCCACGCAATGGGCCAGCGCATCGACGCCGGTGGCGGCGGTGATGGCGGCGGGCACGCTCATCGTCAACTCGGGGTCGATGATGGCGAGGTCGGCCAGCATGTTGGCACTCTGCACCGCCAGCTTGTTGCGGGTGGCCGGGTCCGTCACCAGCGCGCGGATGCCGGCCTCGCTGCCGGTGCCCGACGTGGTGCTGATCTGCGCGAGCTTCACCTTGCGGGCGGGGCTTTGTCCGGGCCGACGACATCATGGATGCTCTCGCCGCTGCCGGGCAGCACCGCGACCAGCTTGGCCAGATCCATGGCGCTGCCGCCGCCGAAGCCGATGACGAAATCCGGCTTGAACTCTTCCGCCAGCTTCAGCGCGGCGTTGAGGTTGTGCACGTCCGGCTCGGGCTTCACCTCGCCAAACACCGCGACCTCGCCTTCCAGGCCGAGCAGATTGATGCGGGTAGCATTGAAGGCATCCGCCACCACCAAAGTGCGGGTGAGGCCGTGCCGGGCCGCGAAGCGCGCCAGCCGCGCCAGGGCGCCGGCGCCGAAGGCGATTTCGGCGGGCTGCAGCAGCTCGATCGGTGCGTGCAGCGCGACAGGTTGAAGCTTCATCTCAAACAATCCCTTTGCGGTGGCGAGCGCGCCCCAGGCTCTGCCTGGTGGGCCGGGCCGTCAATCCCGTAAGGGCAAAGCTGGACGTCACTTGTTGTAAATTTGTTCATTCCCTAGCGGCGGGTTCAGGCAGCGTCAAGTCTGGGTGGTGGGGCGGAGAGGGTCGGCTTGCTTTGGATTTAGCTTGTCCGCATCGCGATTCAGGCTTGACGATTCTTTCGGCGGCCATTATGGGGCAAGTTACAAATTTACAACAAGTCTTGCGCTGCGCGGCAATGCGGCGCTTCAACAAGGGAACCTGTCCTATGGATCTAGACCCCGCCCGCTCTGAGGCCGGCGCCGCCTCTTTGAATGTCGGCCAGCGCGCGCCCGCGCGCAATCCGGATCAGCGCGCCTCGCGCATCCGCTGGGGTGTGGCCACCTTCATGTGGTTCGCCATCGCGATCAATTATATCGACCGCACCGTGCTGGCCGCCGCCGCCCCCACGCTGATCAAGACGCTGTCGATCCCGGTCGACATGATGGGCATCGTGCTGTCCGCCTTCTTCTGGTCCTACGCGCTGATGCAGATGCCGGCCGGCTGGTTCAGCGACAAGTTCGGGCAGAAAAAGGGGCTGGGCTTCGCCGTGCTGCTCTGGTCGGTCGCCACCTCCGCCACCAGCATGGTGAGCGGCTTTGCCTCGCTGTTCGCGATGCGTCTGGGCCTGGGCATCGGCGAGGCCGGGGCCTATCCGAGCAATGCCGGCATCACCGCGAAATGGTTCCCGCTGCGCGAGCGCGCCACCATCGCCGGGCTGTTCGACAGCGCCTCCAAATTCGGCGGCGCGGTGGCGATGCCGCTGATTGTCTGGCTGATCGCCGCCTATGGCTGGCGCATGACCTTCCTGATCATCGGCGCCATGGGCGTGGTCTGGAGCATCGCCTGGTTCGGCTTCTTCCGCGAGACGCCGGAGCAGCATCCCGGCGTGAACGCGGCTGAGCTGGCTTATATCCGCGAGGGCCAGGCCCAGCATGCCACTGAAGGCAAGGCGCCGCTGCCCTGGTACGCGCTGCTGCGCCACCGCAATGTCTGGGCGATGTGCCTGGGCTTTTTCACCATCAACTATATCTCCTACTTCTTCATCACCTGGCTGCCGACCTATCTGGTGAAACAGGAGCATATGACGATGCTGAAGATGGGCTTCGTCGCCATGCTGCCGCTGCTGGTGGGCATGCTCATCGAGGTCGCGGCCGGCTGGGCCTCGGACCGGGCGCTGGAATCCGGCCGTTACAGCCTCACCGCCGTGCGCAAATTCTTCCTGATCTTCGGGCTGGTTCTGGCCATGTCCATCGGCCTGGCGCCGCTGACGCATAATGTCGTCGCCATCGTCGCCTTGCTCTGCCTGGCCAAGGCCGGCACCACCATCTCCGCCTCGCAGGTCTGGGCGCTGCCGGCTGACGTGGCGCCGCGCAGCATGACCAGCACGCTGGCGGGGTTGCAGAACATGGTGTCGAATTTCGGCGGTGTCGTCGGGCCGATCGTCACCGGCTTCATCGTCGCCAGCACCGGCTCCTTCAACGCGGCTCTGTTCGCCTCCGCGCTGATCGGTCTGGTGGGGATCCTGATCTATGCCTTCCTGCTGGGCAAGGTGAAGCCGATCGCGGTCTGAGACCGGCGGGCTGAAACGGGGGGCGTCGCGTGCGGCCCCCTATTTTGTTTGAGGAGAGATGCCTTGGGTTTGACTGTCGTGACATTGGGCGGTGCGCTGGCGCCGGAGGGTGAGGCGCTGCTGGCGCAGGCCGGGATCAAGAGCGTCTCCACCCAGCCTTATCCCGGCAAGGACGAGGTGATCGCCCTGCTCGCGCAAACCCAGGCCGATGCGGTGGTGGTGCGGCTGGTGGACAGGCTGGATGCCGAGATCATGCGGGCTTCGCCCAAGCTCAAGATCATCGCCAAACATGGTGCCGGCACCAATGATATCGATGTCGCCGCCGCCGGCGCGCTGAACATCCCGGTGATCGCCGCGGTCGGCGCCAATGCCCATTCCGTCGCCGAGCATACGATCGCGCTGATGCTGGGGCTGGCCAAGGATATGCGCAACCAGGATGCTTTCGTGCGCCAGGGCGGCTGGGACAAAACATTCTACAAGGGCCGCGAGCTGCGCGGCAGCGTGCTGGGGCTGATCGGGGCGGGGATGATCGGCCGGCTGGTGGCCGGCATGGCGCGCGCGCTGGGGCTTTCGGTGCTGTGCTACGACCCTACGCCCCGACCGGATCGCTGGGCGAGGGCATCGAGCGGACCGACAGCCTGGAGAGCCTGCTGCGCCAGAGCGATATTGTCAGCCTGCATTGCCCGCTGACCGAGGCCACGCGCGGGCTGATCAATGCGCAGACGCTGGCGCTGATGAAGCCCAGCGCCTTCCTGATCAACACCGCCCGCGGCGAGGTGGTGGACGAGCCGGCCTTGCTGGCGGCGCTGACCGGAGGGCGCATCGCCGGGGCCGGGCTGGACAGCTTCGCCCAGGAGCCGCCCGCCGCCGACAACCCGCTCTGGGGGCTGGAGAATGTCATCGTCTCCTCGCATTGCGGCGGGGTGACGCCGGAGGCGCGGCGTGAGGTCTCGCTGATGAGCGTGCGCAATGTGATGGCCTTCCTGAATGGCGAGGTGCTGGCGCAGCGCCTGTTCGTGAAGGGCTGAAGGGGTTTGAACATGCGGGCGCGGGCAAGCGGCGCCGGCATCGCATCGGTGCCGGGTTGATCGCGCGCTTCAAGGCGAGCTGGGGCTTGCCGGTGGCGATGACCGTGTTCATCATTGCCGGCGCGGTGCTCTCGGCGATCATTTCTGGCTTCCCGACGCAGAAATGGCTGGTGGAGGGCGAGGTAGAAGCCGGGCGCGCCGCCGCCTATAGAGCAATATGCATTTAGGTTGACGCGGCAGCGTCACCCTAAATGCATGAAATTGCTCGCCAAAACATGAGTAGAGCGAGTGGGTGTAAACCCATCTCGCTCTTGCCTGGAGAGCTGAGTTTGACGCAGACCGATCCCCGCTGGCCCGGCCAGACCCGTTATCCCGATCCCGCTTTCGAGATCCTGGATCAATCCTTCGTCCGCTACCGGCTGGATGCGGCGGCGGTGGAGCGGCTTTATACCGGGACGCGCTGGGGGAAGGGCCGGTCTGGGTGCCGGCCGGGCGTTATCTGCTCTGGTCGGATATTCCGAATAACCGGGTGCTGCGCTGGCACGAGACGAACGGGAGCGTGGACGAATTCCGCCGCCCGTCCGACTTCACCAACGGCGCCACCCGCGACCGCGAGGGAAGGGTGCTGTGGTGCGAGCATCTGCACCGGCGGGTGATGCGGTTGGAGCATGATGGCAGCACCACCGTGCTGGCGGACAGCTTCAACGGCAAGCGCCTGAACGCGCCCAACGATATCGTGGTGAAATCCGACGGCTCGATCTGGTTTTCCGATCCGACCTTTGGCATTCGCGGCTTCTATGAGGGCGAGAAAGCCGCGCCGGAGCTGCCGACCTATCTCTACCGGATCGACGGCCAGACCGGTGAACTGAGCGTTGCCGCCGACGATATCGAGGGCCCGAACGGCCTGGCCTTCTCGCCGGATGAGAAACTGCTTTACGTCGCGGAAACCGGTATCGCGCCCAGGCGGATGCGGGTTTATGAGCTGGCCGCCGATGGCAGGACGCTGACCAAAGGCCGTATCTTCATCGCCTGCCAGCAGGGCGAGCGGCCGGACGGATTCCGGGTGGATGTGGACGGCAATCTCTGGTGCGGCTGGGGCATGGGCGAGGGGCTGGACGGGGTGCGGATTTATAACCCGGCGGGCGAGGCGATCGGCCATATCCATCTGCCGGAGCGCGCGGCCAATCTCTGCTTTGGCGGCCGGCATCGCAACCGGCTGTTCATCGCGGCCAGCACCAGCCTCTATGCCGTCTACGTCAACACCCAGGGCGCGCTGGGGGGCTGAGGCGTGGCGGATGGTTTGCCGATAGCGCTAACATTTGTTAGGACCGCAGCGTGTTGGAAAAACCCGAAGCCGCGATGAAGCCGCAAGAGAGCCAGACCTCGGGTCTGGCTGACCAAGTCTATCACAGCATTCTCTCGGGCATTCAGAACGGCGCCTACGCGCCTCATAGCCGCCTGCCGAGTGAGCATCAGCTCGCCAGCCAATTCGATGTCTCGCGGCCGGTGGTGCGCACCGCTTTGGCGCGGCTCAAGCAGGAAAAATTCATCGTCTCCCGCCAGGGCGCCGGCAGCTTTGTCCGCCCGCCCGCCGTGCAGCCGCCGCTGGGCTTCGCGCCGGTGGAGAATATCGCCGATATTCAGCGCTGCTATGAATACCGGCTGACGCTGGAGCCGGAAGCCGCCAGCTTCGCCGCGCTGCGCTATAACCAGAGCGCCATGGCGAAGATCGAGGCGGCGCTGGAGACGATGGCGCAGGCCACCCGCCAGGGGCAGCATCGCGACGATGTGGATTTCGCCTTCCATCTCGCCATCGCCGAGGCCTCCAACAATCATTACTACCACCAGTCGCTGCAGGCGCTGCAGCCGCATATCGCGGTGGGGATGCATATTCACGGCATCTCGCTGATGGGGCCGAAACAAGGGCTGGATTACGTGCTGGAGGAGCATCGGCGCATCGCCGAGGCGATCAGATCTCGCCAGCCGGAGGCGGCGCGCACACTGATGGCCGCGCATCTGCGCGCCTCGCGCGACCGGCTGTTCGATGGGCGGATGCTCGACCTCTCATTGCGTTGATAAGGCCTGATTTTCGATGACGACGCCCGCCGGCGAGCGGGGCGATTTCGGCTGGCTATATGCTTAATTGCGTATTTTGAGCAAATTTTTGGTTGATGCGCGCATGTCGTGCTGTTATCCCGCCCTTCATTCGCTCAAATCAGTCAGTAAAATTAAAATTGGAGAACGCCCATGCAATTGCCCCTGAAAAAAATGATCGAGGCCGTGCCTGGCGGCATGATGATCGTGCCGTTGGCCATTGGCTGCTTGTTCAACAGCTTCGCGCCAGGCACGCCGCATTTCTTCGGCTCCTTCACCGGGGCGCTGTTCTCCGGCGCGCTGCCGATTCTGGCGGTGTTCTATGTCTGCATGGGCAGCTCGATCAGCGTCCGCACGCTGCCGATGGTCGCCGGCAAGGGGGGGTGCTGCTGGTGGCGAAAATCCTGCTCGGCATCGTCTGCGGCGTGGTGCTTGGGCATTTCCTGGGTGAAGGGCCGATCACGTCCGGCTGGTTCGCCGGTCTGTCCACCCTGGCCGTGGTCGCCGCCATCAATGACACCAATGGCGGGCTCTATATGGCGCTGATGGGCCAGTACGGCACCGCCGACGAGGCCGCCGCCTATTCCGTGATGTCGCTGGAATCCGGCCCGTTCCTGACGATGGTGACGCTGGGTGCCGCCGGGCTCTCCGCCTTCCCCTGGCAGACGCTGGTGGGTGCCATCCTGCCGCTGGCGGCGGGCATCATCATCGGCAATCTCGACCGTGAGATGCGCGATTTCCTTGGCCGCGCCACTCCGGTGATGATCCCCTTCTTCGCCTTTGCGCTCGGTGCCTCGCTCGACCTGCACAAGGTCTGGGCGGCGGGGCTGCTGGGGCTCTGCCTCGGGCTGTTCGTGCTGGTGGTCTCCGGCATCGTCATGCTGCTGGCGGATAAGGCGACCGGAGGCAAAGGCACGGCCGGGTTGGCCGCGGCCTCCACCGCCGGCAATGCCGCCGCGGTGCCGACCCTGGTGGCCAGCGCCAACCATGCCTATGCGGCGGCGGCGGCGCCGGCCACGGTGCTGGTGGCGGCGGCGGTGATCGTCACCTCCATCCTCACCCGCCGATGACCGCCTGGTGGGCGCGGCGCGTGGCGGCGAAGGCGGGGGCATGAGCCTGCCCCGCCGCAAATTGCTGATCGTCGCGGACGATCTTTCCGGCGCGGCGGATTGCGCCATTCCCTGCGTCGCCGCCGGGTTGAAGACGCTGGTGACGCTGGGCGAGACCGCCGCCGCCGCGCCAGCGGCGGAGGTGCTGTCGCTCGATGCGGATACGCGCCGCCTGGCCCGCATGAGGCCGCGGCGCGGACCAGCGCGCTGCTGGCCGATCTCGGCGCGGCCGGCCAGCTCTGGTTCAAGAAATTCGACTCGACCCTGCGCGGCAATATCGGCGCCGAGCTGGCCGCCGCCTTGGCGGCGCAGCGCGGCTTCGCGCCGGAGGCCTTCGCCCTCATCGCCCCGCCTTCCCGGCCACCGGCCGGCAGACGCGCGGCGGGCAGCAATATCTGCACGGTGTGAAGGTGGAAGAGACCGAGGTCTGGAAGCGCGAAGGCATTACCGGGCGCGCCCATATGCCGAGCCTGCTGGAAGAGGCCGGGCTGAGGACCGATGTGGTCGGGCTGGAGAGCGTGCGCGCCGGCCCCCAGGCGCTCCGCGCCGCCCTGGCCCGCGCCGCCGAGAGCCATGATGCCGTGGTTTGCGATGCGGAGAGCGATGAGGATCTGCGCGCCATCGCGCAGGCCGCCGCTGGCTTGGGCCGGCCGGCCTTGTGGGCCGGTGCCGCCGGGCTGGCCCGGCAGCTGCCGCTGGCCCTGGGCTTGAGCGGCGCGGTGGAGGAGGCCGCAATGGCGCCGGTCGAAGGGCCGATTTTGTTCGTCGTCGGCAGCATGTCCGGCGTCTCCCACCAGCAGGTGGCGCGGCTGATCGAGGATGAGAGCGTGCTCAACCTGCCGATCGCCCCGCAAATTCTGCGCGAGGGCGAGGGCAGCGAAGGCTGGCGGGCGGCGCAGGCGGCGCTGGCGGCGGCCTTGGATGCCGGCCAGGATGTCGCGGTGCAGCTCGGGCTCGAAGAGCAGGTGAATGTCGGCGAGGGGCTGCTGCTTTGCCACGCTCTGGCGCGGCTGGTCGCCCCCTTCGCGGCACGCATTGGCGGGCTGTTTTCCACCGGCGGCGAGACCGCGCGGGCCGTGCTGGTGGCGTTTGGCGCCGCCGGGCTGCGGCTGGTCGGCGAGATCGAACCCGGGGTGCCGCTCTCGGTCACCGAGGGGGCGCCAGCGGGCCGCACGGCCTGGCGGTGATCACCAAGGCCGGCGCCTTCGGGCAGCCGGAGACCATGGTCCGTTGCCGCGCCGTGCTGCGCCGGCCCGCGCTGCTGCACGCTTCTTATCGTAACGCCTGAAAAGGATGCCTCTTTATGTCTAAGCCCGTGATCGCCATCACCATGGGGGACGCCGCCGGCGTCGGCCCGGAAATCATCATGAAGAGCTTCACCCATCCGGACCTGTTGGCGAAGTGCCGGCCGCTGGTCATCGGCGATGCGGCGCGGCTGGAGGTGGCCGGCAGGATCGTCGGCGCCGCGCTGAAGGTGAACAGGCTGGCCCGGGTGAGGAGGACAAGGCCCTCTTTGCCCCGGGCAGCGTGGATTGCATCGATCTCGGGCTGATCCCGGCCGACATGCCCTGGGGCAAGCTCTCCCCGGTGGCGGGCGATGCCGCCTATCAGTTCATCAAGACCGCGACCGGGCTGGCGATGGCGGGCAAGGTGCAGGCGATCTGTACCGCGCCGCTGAACAAGGAAGCCTTGCATGCGGGTGGGCATAAATATCCCGGCCATACCGAGATGCTGGCGGCGCTGACCAACACGCCGGAAGTTTCGATGATGCTGACCGCGCCGAAGCTGCGCGTGATTCATGTCACCACCCATATCGGCATCATCGATGCGATCAAGAAGATCGAGCCGGGGCTGGTGGAGCGGGTGATTACCCGTGGCTACGAGGTGCTGGAGAAAGCCAAGCTGCCGCGCAAGAAGATCGGTGTCTGCGGCATCAACCCGCATGCGGGTGAGAACGGGCTGTTCGGTTATGGCGAGGAGGAGCAGAAAATCGTCCCCGCGGTGAAGGCCTGCCGCGCCAAGGGCTGGGACGTGGAGGGCCCGCTGCCGGCGGACACTTTGTTCTTCCGCGCCGGGCGCGGGGATTTCGACATGGTGGTGGCAATGTATCACGACCAGGGCCATGGCCCGGTGAAGGTGCTGGGGCTGGAAGCCGGGGTGAATATCACGGTCGGCCTGCCGGTGATCCGCACCTCGGTCGATCACGGCACAGCCTTCGACATTGCCGGCAAGGGCATCGTCGATGAGCGCTCGATGCTGGAAGCGATCCGCGCCGCCATCGACCTGGCGGCACGCTAAAGAGCAAAAGTTTTTTGGTGCCGCTTTTTTTCAAAAAAGCGGCGAAAACGTCTGGGGCGGTGGCAACGACGTTGCCAACCCCCGGCCTTCGTGGGGGCTTTTTGAAAAAAGCCCCCACACCCCAAAACTTTTGCCACTTTAGGTGCGGGGGTTTGGCGCTTGCCGGGGCTTCGACCCCAGGCTACGCCAGGGGGATGAGGGAGGGACGCTTTTGAGACTCGCCGGCCAGCGCCGCCAGACCATTCTCGCCCGGCTGCGCGCCGGTGCCCTTGATGTCGAGGCGCTGAGCGCTGAGCTGGGGGTTTCCGCCTCCACCATCCGGCGCGATCTCGCCCGCCTCGCGGCCGGCGGCCAGGTGCTGCGCACCTATGGCGGCGCCGCCGTGCCCGAACAATCTTTGCAGGTCCGCGCCGGGGTGAATATGGAGCAGAAACGCGCCATCGCCCGGCTTGCCGCCAGCTTCGTGCAACAAGGCGAAACCCTGCTGCTGGATGCCGGCACCACCACCGGCGCCCTGGCCGCCGAACTGGCCGGGATGCAAGGGCTGCATGTCATCACCAATGGCCTCACCGCCCTCAACGCTTTGGCTGGCAAGCCGGGCGTGGAGCTGAGCGTGCTCGGCGGGCAGCTGCGCCAGATCAGCCTCGGCACCGTCGGCCCGCCGCCGAGCACGCGCTGCGCCGCCTCACCGCCCGGCGCACCTTTCTGGGGGCGGATGGCGTCGTCGCCGGGCGCGGAATCTGCGAGGCAACGGACGCCCAATCCGCGCTGAAGGAGCTGATGGTGGCGCAGGGCCAGGAGGTTTACGTGCTGGCCGATGCCGATAAGCTCGGCCGCGCCATCTCGCCGAGCTGGACGCCGCTGCCGGCAAGCTGGACGCTGATCACCGATGCCCGCGCCAGCGCCGCGCAGCTGGCGCCGTTTCGCGCCTTGCCGGGTGTCACCGTTCTCATCGCCTGATCCCATCCCGCCGCGCCTGCGTATGAAGCGGATGACCCTCTCCGCCCGCCTGCGCGCCTATCTCGACCATCCGGATCCATTGGCCGCGACGGTCAATCTGGTCGCCTTCGTGGTCGGGGCGAATGGGCCGTTTTATCCGCTTTACGCGATGGCGCTGATCGGCCGGCCTGGCGCCTGGCTGTTCATCACCATGGCCGCCAGCCCGGTCTTTCTCGCCATCCCGGCTTTGGCCCGGCGTAACGGCCTGGCCGGGCGCATCGCGCTGCCGCTTTTTGGCACGCTCAACACGCTCTGGTGCGCAAAGCTGATCGGCCCGGCCTCGGGCGTGGAATTGCTGCTGCTGCCCTGCATCGTCATCGCTGGTCTTTCCTTGCGGCCCAGTGAGACACTCTGGCGCTGGGGGCTGATCGGGCTGCCGATGGCGGCACATCTGGCGCTCTCACCTGTCTACGGCACGGGGCTGCTCGGCTTCAGCCCGGCGCAGGAGGCCGCCTTGTTCCGGCTCGATCTCGGCAGCACGGCGACGCTGCTGGCCTTTCTCGGGCTGGTCTATGGCAGGCTGCTCCCCGTCGCGCCGGAAACATAAATCGCGCACGACTCAATTCGCTTGACGGGGTGGATCATGGGCTGTAGATGAATCGTACACGATTAAATCGTGAATAACTTAAATTGAAAGGATCAGACCATGAGCGTTGACGCGAAATACAAAACCACAGCCACCGCAACCGGCGGCGGGCGCGATGGCAAGACCAGCCTGGCCGATGGCACCATGGCGCTGCAGCTGAGCGTGCCCAAGGAGCTGGGTGGCCCGGGCGGCGACGGCGCCAACCCGGAAAAACTCTTCGCGCTGGGCTATTCCGCCTGCTTCCTGGGCGCGATGCGCGTCGCCGCCGGCCAGACCAACATCAAAATCCCCGAGGGCACCGAAGTCACCGCCACCATCGGCATCGGCCCGCGTTCGGACGGCGGCTTTGGCATCACCGCCGCGCTGGATGTGAAGCTGCCCGGCCTCGCCGCGGATGAGGCGCGCAAACTGGTGGACGTGACGCACGGGATCTGCCCTTATTCCAACGCCATCAAGGCCAGCGTGGACGTGCAAACCACCACCCACGGCTGAGGATACCGGACGGGGCGCCCCGCCACACGGCAAAGCGCGCCCCGCCGCACAAAACAGGAGGCGTGGATGAACCCGACCCGTGTGCCCGAGACCCGTTTCCACACCCGCGTGCGCAACGCGGCCCTGGGCGGCCCAACCCGTATGAGTGGAAAGAGATCGGCAGCCAGGATGTGTTCGCCGGCAAGCGCGTGGTGCTGTTCGCGCTGCCGGGCGCCTTCACCCCCTCTTGTTCGGACAGCCATTTGCCGGGCTATGAGCAGGGCTATGACGAATTCCGCGCCTTGGGTGTGGATGAGGTGGTTTGCCTCTCGGTCAACGACGCCTTCGTGATGTTCAACTGGGCGAAGAGCCGCAACATCGAAAAACTGCGCATGCTGCCCGACGGCAACGCGGATTTCACCCGGCTGATGGGCATGCTGGTGGACCGCCGGCGCCACGGCATGGGGCTGCGCAGCTGGCGCTATTCCATGCTGGTGGAGGATGGCGCGATCACCGCTTTGTTCGCCGAGCCGGGATTTCGCGACGATCCGGACGGGGTGGGGGTCAGCGTCTCCGATGCCGGAACGATGTTGGCGCATCTGCGGCGCCTTTGAGTTTTCCACCGCCGCCTTATGGTGTGGAATCAAGGGCTTGGTTGGGGGTTTTGAGACCAGAGCGATTTGCTTGGCCGATGTTTTTGTGTTTTAAATCAAAGGGTTGCTGGATTGCTGTCGCGAGCGGGCCGATTATTGCGCCGCCGTGGCGGGCGCGGGGCTTATCCCGGTTGTTGCACTGCAATCCACATAGATATCCACAAGCTTATCAAGCCTCTTGTGGATAAATCAGGCCTCGGCGATCAGCCGGCCGCTTTCATGCATGCCCAGGCTCTGCAGCGCCCGCAGCGACAGGTTGAGGCCGCGATGCAGCTGGCTCGCGCGGCGCGAGGCGCTGCCGGATTTGCGGGAGAATTGCGCCAGGGCGGCGCGCAGCTCCTCGGCCAGGCGGGCGGCGGGCAGGGCCTCGTTCTCGCGCAGCCGGGCGGCGGCGTCGTCGAAGGAGCGGGCCTGCATCTGCGTCATCGCCGCGGTGATGGCGGAGAAGACCGGCTGCGCCTCCTGCATGCGCTGCTCGATCTCGCCGGCTTCGCTCTGGATCTCGTGCGGCTGGCCGCTCAGCATCAGCCGGTCCAGCCGGTTCAGCCGCTCGTTCAAATCCCGCACCACCCCCAGCGCATCCGCGAGCGTGCCGGCGATGGCCTCCAGCCGTCCGGCATCCGGGAAGGGCGGGGTTTCCATCAGCGTGTGCCCTTCAGCACGGTGGCGATGGCCTTCGCCAGATCCTCCGGCTCGACACTGTAGGTGCCGGCGGCCAGCGCGTTTTTGATCTGCGCCACCGCCGCCTCGTCCACCCCGTCGCTGGCCTGGGCCGCGCTCACCAGATGCCCGGCACCGGCGGCGGCGGCGCTGAGGGTGACGGCGTCCGTCTCAGCGCCCTGGGGGCTGGCGCTCGCGCCGCCGGCAGCGCCGGTGCTGTTCGCCTGTTGCGCGTAGGCGGGACCGGACGGGCCGGGCAGGGAGCCGATCGAGTTGGTCATGCCGCATCCTGTGTCGGCAGATTGCTGCGCATGTCACGGTCCAGCTGCGCCAGCGCGCGGTCATAATCCTCCAAGGCGGCGGCATTGTTTTGCGCATTGGCACGCAGCAGGCAGAACATCAGCGCGGTATAGATGGTCTGCAGCGCCGCGCCCAGCTGCGCCTCCTCGCCGGACTGGGCGATGCCGGACATGGTGCCAAGCAGGGTTTGCGCGCGCATGATCATGTCGATCTTGGTCGGGCCATCGCCGGCCTCGATCGCCTGGCGGGCGCGCTTGCCATAGAGGCGCAGCGCGCGCCAGCCGGGGGCGAGCCAATCCATCGCGGCGGGACCATCGAACATGCTGGTGCGGTAGGTGGTGGAGCTGCTCATGGACATGTCCTATCGATTAACCGGAGCTCGAGCTGTTGCTGCTCAGGAACACGGAAAGGTAGGCCTGCGAAATCGAGGCGCTGGTCTGCGAGCTTTCCGCAGTGGCATATTGGTTCAGCAAATTATTGATCAGTGCGGTATCGATCTTGGTCATCTGGGTAATCTGGGTGGTGATCGAATTATCGGTGGTGGTCAAGCCGGCGGTGGCCGCGCCGATGGTGCCGGTGGAGGCTGAGCCGGAGCCGATCGCCGCCTTGGTCACGGTGGAAAGGCTGGTGTAAATCTGCGAAACCAGCGTCTGCACCGCTTTCGGATTCTTCGCGTAGGCGCTGGCGAAGCTGGTGGAATCGAAGCTGATGGCACCCGAGGTGCCGACCTTCAGGCCGATCGAGGCGGCGCTGATGCCGCTGGCCTGGGCCTCGCTGACCGAACTCATCAACTGGCTGGAAAGATCGGTCGCGGTGAAATTGCCAAGCAGCGGGCCGCTCTTTGTCGAGGCCGAGGCGCTGGCGGCGCTGGCCTTCGCCGCCGAGGCGGAGGAGACATATTTGATCTGGCCGGCGATGGTCGAGATCGCCTTGTTGAGATCGGTGGAGACCTGCGAGAGTGCGGTGGACAGGCTGGAGGGCGAGGAGGCGACGCTGATGCTGGTGCTGCCGGAGGCGGCGAGCTTCACCGTCAACCCGTTGACCGCGTTGCTGAGTGTATTGCTGGCGCTGGTGATCGGCACGCCATTCAGCGACAGGCTGGCATCCTTCGCACTCTGCGTCAGCGTTTCGCTGCCGGGGGACGCGGCGCTGTAGGAGAAGCGCGAGAGCGCGCCGGTGCCGGTAACGGAGAAGGCCCCGGCGCTGCCGGTGGCGCTGCTCTGCAGCACCAGCCGGGTGCCGGAGGCGGCGGTGACGATGTTGGCTTTCACCCCGCCCGCCTGTTTGTTGATGGCGGCGGCGATGCCGGTCAGCGTCATGCTGGCGGAGCTGACCGCGACGGTCTCGGTGGCACCGCCTTTCATCGTGAAGGTCATCGAGCCCGCGCCGCCGGAGAGCGTGGCGCCGGCCGAGCCCTGCAGCGCGGAATAGATGGATTGCCCAGTGGCGAGCTTGATGTTGGAGAGCGTGTAGGTGCCGGTGGCGGCACTGTTGGTGGCGCTGGCGGTGGCGATGGTGGTCTGCGCGCTGGTGGCGGTGCGGTTATTGATGCTGGCGACATCCTTGATGCCGGAGAGGGCGCTCGACAGAGTGGAAACCGAACTCTGGATCGACCCCAGGCGGAAATTTCCGCCTTGTCGGTGGTGATTTCGTTTTTCAGCGCGGTGACCGGCAGCTCCAGCGTCTTTTCATAGCTCGCCACCTGCGTCTGGATGGTTGCTGAACTGAGCGAGGAGATTGACGAGGTCATGGGCCGGGACCGCTTCTCGGATGTGAGGGAGGGAAGGCGGCTGGCCGGGGTTACCGGCCAGCCCGTTTGGATTACGGCAGCAGGCTCACATAAGCCTGTTGCAGCTGGGTGGAGGATTTCAGCGCGGCCACGCCGGACTGCGCCTGGATCTGCGCTTCCGTCAGCTTGGTGCTGACGCTCGGGATGTTGGCATCCTGCACCACGCCCAGCGCCGAGTTCAGATTGGTGCTGGTGGTGTTCATGTTGTTGATGTTGGCGGTGAGGCTCTGCTGCACCGCGCCGAGCTGGCCACCCTGGTTGTTCAGACCGGCCAGCGCGTATTTGATGACGTTCATCGCGTCATTAGCGCCGGAGGTGGTGCTGACATTGATATTGGCCAGCGAGTCCAGCTTGGAGGTCGTGGTCTGGCCGATATTGGCGGTGCCGGAGGTGGAGAAGGCACCGGAAGATTGCAGCTGCACCTGGCCTTGGGCGAGGGCAGAGGCGGTACCGGTCGAACCGCCGATGACGGCCGCCGTGGCCCCCGTGGTGGTCAGCCCCTTGGAGGTGGCGCTGGTGGCGGCAGCGGTGATGGCGATGTTGTCGCCATTCGCCTGGGTCAGCGTCACCGCGCTGCCGGCGGAGTTCAGCGTCGCGGAGATGCCGTTGGTGGTGGTGCCGCCATTGATCTGCGAGACCAGCTCGGAGAGGCTGGAGGCATTCACCGTCACCGCCTTGCCGACGGCGGAGGCGGAGGAGGTGCCTGCACCCGTGGCAGCGCCGATTTTGAAGGAGTAGTTGCCAGAACCGCCACCGGCAGCAGCCTTCAGGGTGATGGTGTTGGTGGCCTGGGCCTGTACGCCGGTGGTGGACGAGGTGTCGTTCACGGCGGTGGCGAGGCTGGCAGCGGATTCCGTTGCGGTGATACCGGACAGCGTCGAGGTCGCGCCATTGGAACCGGTGATCGACAGGCTGCCGGCGGTGAAGGCGCCGGTGCCGCCGGTGGTGACTTCACCGCTGGAGGCGTTGGCGCCGGACTTGTAGGTGCCGGACGCCGCCTTGGTTGCCCACATGCCAATCGCGCTCGCCATCGTGCTGCCGATGGACAGGCTCATCGTCTGGCCTTCATTGGCGCCGACCTGCAGCTGCACGCCCTGGAAGGTGCCGTTGAGCAGATTGACATCGTTGAACTGGGTCTGCCCGGCGATGGTGGAAACCTGGCTGACCAGCTGGCTGGTTTCGGACTGCAGGGACTGCGATTCCGCCGAGGTCTGGGTGCCGTTGGCGGCCTGCACGGCGATCGTGTTCAGCTGCTGCACGATGCCGACCTGCTGGGTCAGCGCGCCGTCGGCGGTCTGCAGCAGGGACACACCCTGGTTGGCGTTGGAGACAGCCTGGGTGAGGCCGTTGATCTGCGAGGTGAAGCCCTGCGCGGTGATGTAGCCCGCGGGATTGTCGGCCGGAGAATTGATCGACAGACCGGTGGAGAGCTGGTTTTCGAGATTATTGGTGGTGCTGGTGGTGTTGGTCAGCGAATTCAGCGCGGTGAGCGCGCCGGTATTCGTCACAATGGAACCTACGGCCGACATAAATACCTCCATGGTTGCGGTTGCCGTACGCTATTATCGCCACGAGGTTGCGAAGATTTCCTGGAACCTACCAAAAAAATGTAGGCTGGCGTGATTTTTTTTGAATCAATGCCTGCAAACCCGGCAAACGCGCCGCGCCGGTGTGAACAGCCTACATGATGTAGGCTGTTCACGAGCCGAGATCCACAACCGGTCCGCTCGCGGTCAGCAGCGCGGAGAAGCGCCGGCCGGAGCCAGGGTTGGTCATCAGGATGGTATCGCCGATGCGCCCGGTCTGGTCCGCCACGGCATTGACGCTGACCACGACGCCGCCATCCTTCACCTGCACCGCCACCGTCTGCCCGGTGCTCACCACCACCGGCTGTGCCACCGCATCGCTGGTGATCACCGCCCCGGCTGCAGCGAGAGCCTGGCCTGCGCGCCGATCAGCTGCTGCGCCCCGGCGAAGGTCTGCCGGCCGGCGAACAGGCTGACGGGTTTTTCGGCGAGGCTGACATCATCTTCGCTCAGCGTCTGCCCGGCTTGGATGGGCCGGGCCGCGACCTCCACCAGCTGCTGCGCGGCGACATTGGCGGTGAGATACAGCACCCAGACCGGGGCGGGGCAGTGCACCGCCGCCTCCTGGTAGGGGGCGTTGCCGGTGATGGCGACGCTGAGCGGCGCGGTGCAGGCCGGCATGTAGGCGGCGGCCTTGGCTTGCGAGATGGTGACCTGCGCGCCTGGCGGGGCGAGGGCGAGGGCGGCCTGCTTCGCCGCCGCCACCACATCATCCGGGTTTTCATGCGCGCTGTCGGCAAGGGCGGGTCGCGCCATCACGCCAAGCGCGGGGCCAGCCAGGGCCAGGAGCAAAATCCGCTTCATTGCGCCGCCTCCAACAGGGCCTGCGGCTGCGCCCAGGGCGTGGGCAGCTCCTCCACCGAAGGCAGCGCCAGCGCGGCCTCCCTCGTGGCTTTGCCGGAGGCCAGCGTGCCGCGCAGATCCTTCACCGCGCAGAGCAGCCGGCTCTTCCAGAGCGACGCCGCCTGGCCCAGCCGCTCGGCGGGCAGGCTGGCGGGGGTGTCCAGCCGCTGGTCGAGGATCAGATGCGCCCCGGCGGCGGCGGCGAGCAGGGTGAAATAGCAATCCCCCAACGCCGCCTTGCCCGCCGGGCGCAGCAGCACATGCGGGGCCAGCCCGGCCAGATCCCGCGCCCAGAGCGCCTCGTCCAGATGCCGGGGCAGGCGCGTCACCTCGCCCTCATAGCTCGCACCTGGCTGCTCGACGATGATCCAGCTCACCTCCTCGGCGGTCTCGTTGACCAGGGCCGTGAACCAGGACGGGGTATCGCCCTCGTCGAACCAGAGTACGCGCGGGCGGGTGTTCATGCCGGTGCCCAGGGTCAGGCTCTCCCAGTTGGCGCGGCGCAGGGCCGGGCGCCAGAGCTGCGGGGCGGGCGCGCCCAAAGCCCGCAGCGCGCCGACCAGGGCCGGGGAGGTGGCATAGACCGCCTGGGCCCGCTGCGCCGCCAGCTCCGCCCCCGGCCGGAGCGGCGCCGAGAACAAGGCGGTGTAGGGCGCATCGGCCAGAGGCGCGGTGCCGTCCGGGTTCACCCGCACCCAGCTGGCGGCATCGCGCCGGCCAAGCTCGGCGGCGGTCACCGGTTCCGGGCCCCAGCCGGCATCCAGCCGGGCGGTGGCGCGCAAGGCGCGGGCGGCGGCGAGGATCGGCTCCGCCCCGGCCCCGGGCCGGTGAACAGCACCGAGGTCGCATCCTCCGGTGTTGGGGCGATGAAGCCGGTGCGGGTTTCCGGCACCAGCAGATCCTCGCGTAGCGAGAGGGCGGGGTGGTGGTAGTCATCGCGCCAGGGCAGCGCGGCGGCAGCCGGGCTGCCGGTGCGAAAGCGCCCCTCCTGGTCGATCTCGAAGATCGGCGTTGCCGCCTCGAAGCTGGCATCCGGGGTCCAGACCAGACGCTGGCCGCCAGCGCGCAGCTGGGCGCAGAGATCGATCCAGAACGCATCGCCGGAGAGCTCGGCCAGGGCGCAGCCGCGCAGCAGCTCGGTGCGGGCCAGCAGGCCGGGCGGGGTGATGGCGCTGGCTTCCTGGTCCACCAGCAGCCAGGCCCCCATGCGCCCGGAGTCCGGCGCGTAACCATGGCCAAGCCGCACCGGCGCGCCGATGACGATGGGCCCTTGCAGCATTGGCTGGCTGGTGCCGCCGGCACCGGGCACCAGCGTGCGCCCACCGGCCATCGCCACGCCTGGATCCGCCAGCTTGGTGCGCAGCACGGACAGCCAGTCCGGCGTGGCGGGGGTGGCGCGGGCATCCAGAATGGCGAGATGCGGCGCCTCCACCAGCGCCAGCGCGGCGGCGAAGGCGGCCGCGCCGGTGGCGGTGATCGCCCGCACGCTCTGCCCCAGCCCGGCGCGCTGCGCGTCGATCTGCGCGAAATAATCCGCCACGTCCGGGCGCGGCGCGAAGGCGGCCAGGATGATCGGCAGCCTTGCCACCGGCGGCTCCAGCAGCGCGGTGAGGCGCTGATTGACGCTGGCGACATCCGCGCCATCGCACAGCAGCAGGAGGGCGGTGCCGGGATCGGCGACCTTCCGCTCATGCCGGAACAGCCCGACAAATTGCCGCTTGCCGATGGCGGCCGGCATGCCCAGCCGGGCGAGATGGCTGGCCAGCGCCGCTTCAGCGGCGGCGACGAAATCCTCCACCGCGATATCGTCGCGCCGGGCCGCATTGTCGCGCACGAACAGCGCCTCGGGCAGGCGCACGACGCGCGGCGCGGTCTCGCTCAGGCGCAGCTGGTAATCATATTCCTCAGCCCCGGCGCGGCTGCTATCGAACCCGCCAAGCCGCGTCAGTGTGGCGCCCTTGTACCAGACCCAGTCCCCAGATAGGCGGATTGGCGCAGCCGGGTGACATCCCAGCCCGGCTTGTAGCGCACCCAGGGGGCGTCCGCGCTGGGCACGATCTCGTCGCAATAAAGCAGATCCGGCATCCCGGCGCGCGCCGCTTCCAGGGCGAAGCGCTGCAGCGCGTCGGGGTCGAGCCTGTCGCCGGCATTCAGCGCCGCGACATAATCATAGTCGCGGGCCAGCGCGTTCAGCGTGGCGCAGAGCGTGGCACTCACCCCGCCCGGGACGGCCGGGGCCTCGATGGTCTCGATGCCTTCCACCGTTGCCGGATCGACCGAGACCAGCCGGATCAGCTCCGCCTGGCGCCATTGGCCTTGCAGCGTCGCCAGCGTCTCGCCGATGGCGCTCGCGCGCCCGCCGGGGGCGGCGATGACCACGGCGATGCGCGGCAGGATGGTCTGTTCGGCGCAGAGGCGCGCCAGCCGGGCCTGGGCGGCATCGTCCAGCCGCTCGGGCGGGCGCAGCGCCGCCGCCGGGGCGGGGGCATTGGCCGCCGGCAGCTCCACCGGGCCGCCAAGGCCGGGCAGGGCGCGCAGCCGGCTATCGCGGATTTCCGCCAGGAAGCTGGCGATTTCGGCGGTCTGGGTGCCGATTTCATCCCACAAGGCCGGGCTGTGATCGCCAGCCTCGATCGCCTCCCACAGCCGCGCCACCAGCCGCTCCAGCGGCGGGTACAGCCCTTCCGCCGGCAGCGCCTTGCTGCGGTTCAGCTCGCCGGTGAGATAGGCTTTCGCCTGCGCCATGCCATCCGGGCGCAGCCTGGTCAGCGGCAGGCCGAGATCCGCCTCCAGCTGCCGGAAGCAGGCCTCGGGATGCGCCAGCAAATGGCCATAAGTCAGCCAGCTGCGCTTCAGATGCCTGGCATTGCGCTCCGCCGCGGTGGCGTAGCCCAGCCAGAGCAGCAGCGCATGCGCGCGCGAGAGCCCGTTTTTCAGCAGCTGGCTGGCGGCGGAGGTCGCGGGGTCGCGGAAAATATGCACCACATGCGGGGTGTGCCCGGCCTGGCGCACGGCGTTTTCGTAAAGCGGCAGCAAATGGCAGAGATGCGGATGCTTGATGCCCCAGAGCTTGGTCGCGGGCGGAAAGCGGCGGCGCAAAATCTGGTCCAGCCGGGCGGTGAAGCGCGCCAGCTCCGGGCGCGTATGCCAGCCCTCCGGCAGCGCCGCGACATCGCCCCATTGCATGCCGAGGCTGTTCATCAGCTCCACATCGAACTGGATCAGCTCCGGAACTTCGTAGAAGCCGAGCGGATTATGCTCGTTGGCGGCGGCTTCGCTCTGGATCTCGACGCCGAGCTTGGTGAGCGCGCCCGAAAGGCCGGAGGTGCCGCTGCGATAATAGCCGACGATGAAGATCACATCAGACACGCTGGGAAATCCTTAGAGATACTGAAACAGGCTGAGGCCCTGCACGGCGGCGAAGCTTTTCATCGCCGCCTCCATCGCCGTCATGCTCTGGTCCAGATTGGTCAAGGCCGTCGGCATATCCACCGCCGTTGCCGCGTTGTCCGCGGTCTGGATGGTGGCGGAGGCGGTGGCGTTGCTGGTGCTGGCGGTCTGCACCGCCTGCAGCGTCACGCCGGTCTGCGCCTGGGCGGTGAGCACGTCGGACTGGTATTGCGCCAGCCCGGCCAGGCTCTGGTTCAGCGCCTGGCGCGTCTGCGCCGCGCCGGCGGCGCCGCCGCCCGCGGTGCTCAGTGTGCTGACGAGATTCTGCAGCAGCGTGAACACGCTTTGCGGGCGCGAGGGGGAGAGGGTGAAGCTGTCGCCAGCCGCCGGGCTGCCCTGGATCTGGTAGCTGGAGCCGGCGACCTGGATGCTGGTGGTGCTGTCAGCCGCGCTGGAGACGGTGCCGCTGGCCACCACATTGCCGCTGGCATCCGTGGCGCTGTAGGTCATGCCGCTGGTGCCTTGCGCGAAGGCGATGGTGATGTTGCCGCTGCCCTGCTGGAAGGCGCTGGCCTGGGCGCTGTTGGCCACACCTTCGGAGATCAGCGTGGCGGTGCCGGTATTGCTGCTGGCGGCGGCGATGCTGGCGGTGCCATCACCCGACAGGCCGGAGACGAAGACCTCGCCATTGGTCACCGCCGAGGCCTGGGCGCTGGGCGAAATCGAAGCCTGGCTGCTGCCGCCATCGCCGAGATAGACGATCTGGCCGGTGGTCGGGTCGCGCTGGAAGGGCTCGATGGAGCCGCGCGTGCCGGCGAACACGTAGGAGCCGCTGGTGCCTTGCGTGTTGGCGAGCGAGAGCATCTGCTGCTGGTCCACCTGCACCTGGGTGGCGAGGGAGGCCATGTCCTGCGGGTTGGTGGTGGCGTTCAGCGCTTGCTCGACCACCGATTGCACCGAATTCAGCAAGGCGCTGACGGAGCCGTAGGTATCCGAAACGGTGCCAAGCTGGGACTGGATCGCGGCCTGATTGGTGTTGTCGCTGGCGAGCGAGGCCACCTGATCCTGGCCGATGGCGGCGGCGGCGTAGGCGGCCGGGTTCTGGTCGGGCGTTTGCACCGCGAGGCCGGTGGAGATTTCCTGCTGCAGCAGACTGATCTGCGATTCCTGCTTGGCCAGCGAATTGCTGAAATTGGTGTAGAGAGAGAGATCCATTTTCAACGCTCCTTGCGGCGGGCGAGGGGAGGGCGCGTTCGGCCCGGGTTTCGGCTTCCAGCGCGTCGCGGCGCCGGGCGGTGTCGGTGGCGCTGGCCAATTTGCGGCGCTGCGCCTGGGCTTCCAGCAATTGCGCGCGGGCGGTGGCGATGCTGGCCTCGGCGCGGACGGCGCTCTGGCCGACCTGCTCCAGCGCGCTCAACCCGGCCTCGGCGAACAGCCCGGCGCTGCGGATCTGCGCGGCACTCACGGTCTGGCCGGTTTGCACGCTGGCGGCGAGCCGGGCGCGGTAGGCATGCAGCACCTGCTGCTGGCCTTGCGCCTGCGCCAAAGCGGCCTGGGCGCGGCGCAGCGTCTCGGCGCGCTTCGCCTCCTCGGCCGCGGCCAGCACTTCCAGCTTGCTCAGCAATGAGGATTTCACGAGCTGGCCTCTATCAGCGCGGTGCGCAGCGCGGCCAGGCTCTGCGGGTAGGTGGCGGCTTCGGTGACGCCCTGGCGGATCACATCCTCCATCGCCGGGGCGCGCTTCAGCGCCTCGTCCAGCAGCTTGTCGCGCCCCGGCGCGTAGGCACCGAGATCGATGATGTCCTGCTTCTCCGCCCGGCGCGCCCAGAGCGCGCGGTAGCGCGATGCCAGCGCCTTGTGCTCCTCGCCGATCAGCCCCGGCATCACCCGCGAGAGCGAGGCGGAGATGTCGATTGGCGGATACATCGCGGCTTCAACGAGTTTTCGCGAGAGTACGATATGCCCATCCAGCACCGCGCGGGCGGTATCGGCGATCGGATCGCCGACATGATCGTCGCCTTCGACGAGAACGGTGTAGATCGCGGTGATCGAGCCCTGGCCGGGGCCGCCATTGCCGGCTCGTTCCACGTAGGCGGAAAGCGCGCCGAAGGCCGAAGGCGGATACCCCTTCACCGCCGGCGGCTCGCCCGCCGCGAGGCCGATCTCACGCAGCGCCATCGCCAGGCGCGTCAGGCTGTCCACCACCAGCAGCACATTCTGCCCTTGCGCGCGGAAATATTCCGCCATTGCCGCCGCCCGGTAGGCGCCATGCACCCGCCCCAGCGCGGTATCATCCGCCGGCGAGGCGACGACGACGCAACGCGACCGCGCCGCGCCGAGATGATCCTCGATGAATTCGCGAATCTCGCGCCCGCGCTCGCCGATCATCGCCACCACCACCACATCGGCCTTGGCGTTGCGCGCCATCATGCCGAGCAAAGTGGTCTTGCCAACGCCCGAGCCGGCGAACAGGCCGATGCGCATGCCCTGGCCCATCGTGTTCAGCGCATCGATGGCGCGCACGCCGGATTCGAAAACCTCTTCGATGCGGGCACGATGCATCGGATTCACCGGGCGCCCGCGCAAGGGCCAGCTGGCGGTCAGCGCGGGCGGCGCCAGCCCGTCCAAAGGCGCGCCGTGCCCATCCAGCACCCGGCCCAGCAGCGCCTCGCCAACCAGAGGCGCGGTGCCGGTGGCATCCACATGCACCCGCGCGCCGCGGGCGATGCCGCGCGTACCCTGTTCGGCCATCACCAACAGCCCGTCAGCCTCGAAGCCGACCACCTCGGCCGGTAGGCTGGCACTGTCCCCTTCGATCAGACAGCGCGCGCCCACCGGCGCGCGGACGCCGCTGACATGCAAAATCTCGCCATTGGCGCGCACAATACGGCCATAGCGTCGAGCCTGGGCGACGCCACCCAGACCGTCGAGCCGCGCGCGCGCCTGCGCCTGCACATTCGCCATGTTGAGGCTCATGATGCCTCCTCTTCGGCAAACTCATCGGCTGGGCGGGTGTTTCCGGCAGGCCGAGCGAGGCCGCCACCGCCGCGAGCCGGCTGGGCAGCGTCGCATCCCACTCGGTGCGGTTGACCGGATCGCCATCGGGCCAGAGCAGCTCGACGCGCGCGCCGCCGCGCTCAATTGCCGCGTCATGGCGTAGCGTGACCGTCTGTAGATCGAGAAGTTCCTGTACGGGCTTGGCATCTTCCGGATGCAAAGTCAGCACCAGGCTTTGCCGCGGGGCGCGCTCGGCGGCGGCTTCCTCCAGCAATTGCGCCACCAGCCGGGCCAGACCCTCCGGCCGGGCGATGGCTTCCACGCCGATCACATGCCGGGCGATGATCATCGCGAGATTGGTGGCCAGCTCCGCGAGTTCGGTTTCCTTCTGTGCCAGCGGGGCGGCGAGCTGCGCGGCGGCGGCGCGCAACGCCTTCGCCGCGTCGTCCAGCGCCTGGGTTTTCGCCGTGTAGGAAGCGCGGCCTTCGGCTTCGCCTTTGGCCAGGCCTTGCGCTTGCGCCTCATCCCGCAGCATTGCCAGCGCCGCGCGCACGCGCGCGTCAATCTCCGCCTCCTGTGCCGCCGGGTTGGGCGGTGGCGGCGATGCAGGCACGCTGCTGTTGATGCGGCGGAATACCATCAGCCTTCGCCCGCCGGCCGGCTAAGGCGTGTGAGGCCGCGCCGTATGTAGGCGAGCAGGATGGCCCCCACCGGCAGCGCCAGCGCCAGCACCGCGTAGGCGACGAGGCCTGTGGCCAGCGCCCCGGCCAGCCACACCGCGATGGACGGAAGGCTGAACCAGGAGGGCTGCGTGGCGGCGGCGCGCAGACACATGATGGCGATGACGACGAGCCCCGGCTTCAACGGCAGGCCGCCGGATTTTCCTGAAGATTTCTTCGCTTTTGCCATGATCCTGCCCTACTTCGCCGCCGCCGGCGCGGCCTTGCTGCCGGGGTCCGGCGCGTGAATGACGATAACGACACGCCGGTTCTGCTCGCGTCCATCGGCATTGTCGTTGCTGGCGATGGGATCGAACTCGCCATAGCCCTGCGCCGCCAGTTGCTCGCCGCCGATGCCGGCATTCTGGAACAGCTCCACCACGCTCACCGCGCGCGCCGCCGAGAGCGCCCAGTTAGAGGAGAATTGCGCATCATGAATCGGCTGATTATCCGTGTAGCCGCCAACGAAAATCTTGAATTTCGGCGGCAGGCTGGTCAGGCTCGCGGCAATCTGTTTCAGCAGCGTCTGCGCGGAGGGAGTCAGTGTCGACTGGCCGGAGGAGAACAGTACGGAATCATTCAGCCGGATGGTTAGCGTCAGCGGGTCACTCTGCATGCCGACCTGATGCGCGCCGATCATCGGCTGCAGCATTTTCGAGAGCTGGTTCTGGGCATTCTGCAATTGCAGCATATCCTGCGTCAGCTGATGGATCATCTGCTTCTGCACCGGCGTGTTGGCGGAGGCCGGCGATTCCACCGGTTTGGGCACAGGCGAGGGCTGGTGATTCATCACGCCGCGATCCGCCGAGCTTTCGGCTTTGATCATGCCTGGCGGGGCGTGGAAGGCCTTCAGGAAGCTTTGCGCCTCCTCGTCCATCTTGTGCTTGTCACGCACCGAGGACGCATAGAGCACCACGAAAAACGCCAGCAGCAGCGTGATGAAATCCGCGTAGGAGATCACCCAGCGCTCATGATTGCCATGGCTCTCCTTGCGTTTTTTCCGGCGCGGGGCGGGCGCGTCGGACATCAGGCGGCTTCCATCTCGGCCGCGGGCGTCTCAGCCTCGGCGGCGGCGGCGGGGGCGATGTCCTTCGGCTTGCCGGGGATGACTGTGAGCAGTTCGTCGCGGATCACCGAGGCTGGCTTCTGCTGGGCCAGCATGACGAAACCATCGACGAGGATGAAGCGGGCATGTTCGGTCTCCTCGGCGATGGCGGCCAGGCGCGCGCCCATCGGGAGGTAGAACAGATTGGCGGTGCCCACGCCATATACGGTGGCGATGAAGGCGGTGGCGATGCCAGCACCCAGCAGTTCCGGATGGTTCAGCTCCATCATCACATGGATCAGCCCCAACACCGCGCCCATCACCCCGATGGTCGGCGAAAATCCGCCGGCGGATTCCCAGAATTTTGCCGGCAGATGCTCCGCCGCGCCGAGTGTTTCCACCATCACCGTCAGCTTCTCGCGCAAGGCCGGCGCCGGGGTGTTATCGACGATCAGCTGCAAAGCCTTGGCCTGCAACGGGTCTTTCTGCTGCTCGATGAAGGGTTCCAGCGCCAGCGTGCCCTGTTGGCGTGACAAGGCGGCCCATTCGGTGATGCGCACGACGAATTCATGCAGATCCACCTTCGGCGGTTTCACCAGCCAGCCCGCGCCCTTGATGCCTTTCAGCAGACCGCCTACCCCGAACTGCACCATCAACGCCGCCAGCGTGCCGCCCAGCACGATGATGCAGGCGGTGAGGCTGAACAGCGAGGAGAGCGGGTCGTTATCCGAGATCGCACCGAGCACGACAACGAGAATTCCGCAGATGAGGCCGAGAACGCTGGTCATGTGGCGGGAACTCCTTCAAGCTTGGCGCGCACCAGGGTAGAGAGCCGCGCCAGCGCCCGGGCGCGCAGCTTGGAGGCGTAGCTGTCGCTGACATCCAGCACCAGGGCGATTTCACGGTTATTCAACTCTTCAAAAAAATGCAGCGCCAGCATCTGATATTCCTCAGGCTCCAGCTCGCGCAGCGCTTCCACCAGCACGCCCTGGCGCTCGCTCTGCAGCATCAGGCTCAGCGGATCTTCCGGCAGCATGCCGTTTTCCTCGGCATGCAGATCGATCATCGTCTCATCCGTGCCTTGCGTGAAACGGAAGCTTTTCGAGCGGCGCAGCCCGTCCAGCATCGCGCCCTTGATGCGCCGCATCGCGTAGGTCTGGAAGGTGACGCCGTAGGCGTCCTCGAACCGGCCATGCGCCTCCAGCAGGCCGACCGCACCCCATTGCAGCAGATCATCCAGCTCCGCCCAGGGCATGCGGGATTTCAGCAGCAAGGCGGTGCGCTTGATCCAGTTGCCGTAGGTTGGCATGTCGGCGGCGCAGATCTCAGCCATGGGCGGCGCCCGGCTCGGCCACCTGCACCACCTGCATCGGCATGCTGGGCGGAATTTCATCCAGCGAGAGCACCGGCAGCGTTCCGGCGATCACCCGCGCCACGGCGCGGCGCAGCGGGGCTTGCGTCACCAGCACCGGACGCAGCCCTTTCGCCTTCATCGCGGCATTCGCGGCCTCGGCGGCCTGGCGCAGATGCGCGGCACTTTCCGGCTCAATCTCGCCGGCGGCGGCCGTGTCCTTGCCGGCGCGCAGGGATTTCGAAACCAGCTCCTCCAGCCGCTGCGGCAGCACCGCGACTTTCAGCACGCTCTCCTGCCCGGCGGCCTGGGCGACGATGAAGCGGCCGAGGCGCATGCGCACGGCAGCCAGCAGCCGCTCCGGATCTTTGATGCCGGTATCGGCGGATTCCACCATCGCCTCGGCGATGCGCTCGAAATCGCGCACCGGCACCTCTTCCGCCAGCAGCCCTTGCAGCACCTGGCGCACCAGCCCGGCGGCCATCGCGGCGCGTAGGTCTTCGGCGAGGCGCGGCGTGGTTTCAGCAAGTTTGGTGAGCAAGCCTTCCACCTGCGGGCGGCCCAGCAGCTCGGCGCCATAGCGCTTCAGCACCTCGGCGAAATGCGTGGCGATGGCGGAGGAGGCATCCACCACCGTGTAGCCAAGCTCCTCGGCCTGGGCGATGGCGGTTTGCGGAATCCACACCGCCGGCTGGCCGAAGGCGGGGTCTTTCACATGCCGGCCGATTTTCAGCCTGTCGATGACCAGATTGCCTTCAATCGCCAGCCATTGATTGGGCCAGGCCTCGCCGCCGCCAATCGCTGCCCCGCGCAATGTGAAGCGGTAGGCATTCGGCGGCAGGTCCGAGGAATCCCTGATATGCACGGCGGGGATCAAAAATCCCATGGCGCGGCCATAGCGCTGGCGCACGGCGGTGAGGCGGCCGAGCAGCTTGCCTTCGCCAGCCGCCACCAAAGGCGCCAGGGCAAAGCCGATGCTCATGCCCAGCGGATCGACGCCGGTGACATCCGCCAGCGCGTCCGGCTTGGCTTCGGCTTTGGCCCCCTTGGCGGCCCCGGCGGCTTCCGGCTGGGCCAACGCCTCGCGCGCCTGGCGCGCGGCCCGCCAGGCGGCGAATCCCAGCGCCCCACCCAGCGCGAAGAAGGGCAGATGCGCCATGTCCGGCATCAGCCCGATGGCGATGGTGATCGCCGCCGCCAGCGCCAGCGCCTGCGGATATTTCCAGAGCTGGGATTTGATCTGCGCGCCGATATCCTCGCCGGTGGCAACGCGCGTCACCACCAGACCCGCCGCCACCGAGATGGTCAGAGACGGGATCTGTGCCGCCAAGCCGTCGCCCACCGTCAGCAGCGTGTAGGTGCGCGCGGCATCGCCCAAAGGCAGCCCGGCCTGCAGCGTGCCGATGATCAGCCCGCCCAGCATGTTGATTGCCAGGATGATCATCGCCGCGATCACGTCGCCGCGCACGAATTTCGAGGCGCCATCCATGGCCCCGAAAAAATCCGCCTCCCGGCGCAGCATGTCGCGCCGGCGCTCCGCCGCCTGCGGGGTGAGCACACCGGCATTGATCTCGGCGTCGATCGCCATCTGCCGCCCAGGCAGGCTGTCCAGCATGAAGCGGGCCGAGACTTCCGCGACGCGCGAGGCGCCCTTGGTCACCACCACGAAATTGATGATGATCAAAATCACAAAGATGATGCCGCCGACGACATAGTTGCCGCCCACGGCGAATTGCCCGAAGGCCTCGATCACATGCCCCGCCGCGCCCGGCCCGCTGGCGCCGTTGAGCAGAATGGCGCGCGCGGTGGCGACATTCAGCGCCAGGCGCATCAGTGTCGTCGCCAGCAAGATCGAGGGGAAGGCCGAGAATTCAGCCGGCGAGGCGATGTAGAGCGAGGCGCCCAGGATCACCAGGCCAGCGGAGATATTGATGGCAAAGAGCAGCGAGATCGCCGCCGGCGGCAGCGGCACCACCAGCATGACGAGGATCAGCAGGACCAGGATCGGCCCCGCGAACTGCGCCGCGTTCAGCTTGGGAAAACCGGAGAGGGCGGCGGCCTCAGCCATGCACCAGCCCCGGAATCGCGCCGAACAGATGCAACGCGTAATGCTCCACCCCGCCCAGCATCATCGGCCCGGCGAGCGAGGTGAGCACCGCCACCCCGGCCAGCTTCAACACGAAGGGCACCGAGGCTTCCTTCACCTGCGTCGCGGTCTGCAGCGCGCCGGTGACAACGCCGATCACCAGCAGCAGCAGCAGGATCGGCCCCGCCAGCTCCGCAAAGGCGATCCAGGCGCCGGCATCGACATCGCTATTGGTCATTCGGCCGCCTCTTGCTGCGGCTCGGTTTCGGCTTCGGCCTCGCCGGCCAGGCCGGTGATGCGAATGCCGTAGCGCTCGCCATCGCCGATGGCGACAACCTCGCCATGCGCCAGCTTCAGCCCGTTGGCGTAAATCACCAGCGGCTCGCCGACGCGCTGGTCCAGCGCGATCACCTGGCCCTGGCGCAAGGCCCGCATCTCCTTCACGCTGAGCGCCGCGCGGCCCAGCTCCACGGCGATGGCCACCTGCACGCGGTCGAGCAGCTTGCTGCCATCCAGCGCGTGGCCCTGGCCGGGCAACGGGCTCAGCGGTTCAAGCGCGATCTCGGGGGGGTGTCGGTCATGGTCTGTCCCTTCTGGAGGTCCTGGCCGGGGCTCACCCGGCAGGCGATGGCGCCTTCGAACTGGCCATATTCGGCCCGGAAAAGATCCACCCCGCCGGAGACGGCGATGGCTTCCGGCAGCAGGCTGAGCGGCAGCAGCGCGCCCGGCCGCAGCGCGCTGACCAGCGACATCGGCAGATGCCCGCGGGCGATTTCGAAACAGAGCGGCAGCTTCACCGCCTCGCTGCTGGCGGCCAGGCGCGCGGCCCAGCCCTCATCGGCGGCGTTGCGGGCATTCGCGCCGCTCTGCGCCAGCAGCTTCTGCTCCAGCGCATCCAGCGGGGCGAAGGGCAGGGCGATGGTGATGCGCCCCTGGCCGAGCGCGGTTTCGAACTGGCCGGTGATCTCGATCATCCAGTCCTGCGCCTCGGCGACGCCCAGCATCGCATGCGCGGTCTCGTAGCTGGAGGCGAGCAGCGGCGCGATGCCGAGCGGGGCGAGGGAGTCGGAGGCGGATTTATACACCGCCTCGATCAACTGCCGGCCGATGCGCAGCTCCATCGCTGAAAGATCATGCGCCGGGGCGCTGGAGGGGATGGAGGCGCCGCACATGCCATCGACGATGGCGCCCAGCAAAGCCCCGTCCAGCGCCAGCAGCGCGCGCCCGCGCAAGGGGGCGAGATCCGCATGGCCGGCCAGCAGCACATCCGGCAGCCGCTCCAGCACCGCCTCATGCGGGGCGATGCCGGTTTTGCTGGAGAGCAGCGAGACCGGGCTGCGGGTGGTCTTGAACAAAGCCAGCGCGATCTGGCGCATGAAGCGCGCCGAGAGCGTCTCCATCAGCCCCGGCCGCAGCCCCGGGGCGCGGACATGGTTGAGCAGGTCCAGCGGTTTGATGTCGGTTGGGTCGCGCAGCAAGGCGCTGGGGGCGTCAAGCATAGGCGCGCACCCCGGTATCGGTGGTCACAGGCGCGGAGGCCGGCGCGGCGCTGGCGCTCTGCGCCGGGCGCTGGACTTGCGGCTGGGCGGGGGCCTGCTGGCCCTGGCCGCCGGAACTCACATCCGCCTGGCCGAGGCTGAGCCCGGCATTGCCCACCGCCTGGCGGAACCCGTCCATGCCGTTATGCAGCGCCTGCGCGGCATGGGCGGTGCTGGGGATGAAGGTGACGTTGAGCTGCCCGGTGGCGCTAAGGCCGAGATTGATGGTGAGCTGGCCGAGATCCGGCGGGTCGAGCCGCAGCGTCGCCTGGGACTGGCCGTGCTGGTGCAAAGCCGAGACCGTCGCGGCGAGGGCGGCGGGGGCGAGCGAGGTCGCCTCCATCCCGGTGCTGGCGGTGACGGGCGTGGTGGTGGCAGCCTGGGTGGTGGTGGCATTGGCCTGGGCGCCGCCAGGGGCGGCCATGGCCAGGGCGGCAGGCAGCGGGGCGGTGGTGCTGGTGGTGGGCAGGCTGGCGGTGCCGGGCAGGGCGCTGTCTTTGCCTTTCACACTGGCGGTGACGGCAAGGGCGGCGGCGGGTGCGGCGCTGGCCGCCGGGCAGGGGCGGCGGCGCTGGTGGAGGCGGTGGCGGAAGCGGGGGCGCTGGCCGCGCGCGGGGCGGGCTGCGGGGCGCTGACGCTGGGCTGGGCCACGTCCTGCGCGGCATCCTTCGCGGTGGCCGCTGCGGGCGGCGTCGGGGCCTGATCACTGGCGGGGGATGTGGAGGCGGGCGCGTCGGCGGTGAGGGTGGGGCTGGATTTGGCGGTCCCGCTGCTGGCGGCGTTGCCGGTTGCGGGCGCGCTGACTTCGCTCTTGCCGGCGGCGCTGCTGGCGGTTTTGCTGTCCGCCTTGCTCTCGGTCTTGCTGGGTGGGGCGGCGGGCTGGCTCTGGCCGCTCGCCACCCCCAGCACCAAAGCGGCGAGCGCGCCGAGGCCGTTATTGTCGCTGCCATCCTCATGCTTATGCGGGCCAGCGCTCTGGCTGGCGTCGCTGGCGGTGGGGGCGGCGGCGTGAGTCGTCGAGTCGGTGGGGCTGGCGGGCGTCTGGCCGGTGGCGGGCTGGTCGGTCGGCGGCGCGCTGTCGCGGCTCTGTGTGACGTCACGGCTCTCGGCGGCAGGCTGCGGGGCAGGCGGCGTGCTGCTTTGCTGGGCCGTCTGCAAGGCGCTGCTCCAGTCATCGGACGCGCCACCGGCATTTTGCGCGGCGTCGGCCGGCGCGCTCTGCATGTAGAAAGTGGCGTTCTGCGGGGAGACGCTCTGGATGCCAGCGCTCTGCATATTATAGCCGCTCTCGGCCGGCATCGCGTTGCTGGGCGGGAGCGCCTGCATCAGAGCAGCTCCTCGCTGGCGCGCACCGCGATCTTGCCTTCTTCCGCCAGCCGCAGCGCCACCGCGACGATTTCCGCTTGCGCCGCCAGCACATCGGCGCGGCGCAGGCCGGGGCCGCCGGTCAGCTCCTCGTTCAGCACCTCGCGCTGGCGCGCCGAGATATTGGCGAAGAAGCGCTCCTTCAGCTCCGTATCCGCCAGCCGCAGCGCCGGGGCCAGCAGCTCCGGCGAGATCTCGCGCAGCAGCATCCGCAACGCCGCATCCGGCAGGCGCACCAGATCCGGGAAGGTGAACAAATTCTCGCGGATCTTTTCCGCCGTCGGGCTGTCATGCGCCTCGATGCCGCCCAGCACCTGCTGCATCTTATCCGCCTGCAGCTGGTTGAGGATTTCCGCCGCCAGCTTCGGCCCGCCGAGATTGGCGACGCGCTTGCCACCGGAGGCCGCCGCCTGCATCATCTCATCGACCATCTGCTGCAATTCCAGCACCGCGTTGGGCGAGACCACATCCAGGATGGAGAAGCGATACAGCGCTTCCGCCGCCAGCTCCTCGGGCAGGAAGGTGAGCATCTCGGCGGCGATTTCCTGCGGAATATGCGCCAGCAGCAGCGCGATGGTCTGCGGCCGCTCATTCGCCATCTGCACCGCCAGGGTCTGCGGTCGCATTGCGCCGGCAGCTGGAAGGCGCGGGTGGCGTTCTGGCGGGCCAGCCTACGCAAAATCTCACGCGCCTGCGCTTCGCCGAAGGCGTTGATCAGCGTGCGGTGCAGGAATTTCAGCGCCGGGCCGCTCAGGCCCTGCTCGCCCATATCCGCGACGAAACGCTGCATCACCTGGTTGCGCAGGCCAAAGGGCACGTTGCGCATCGCCGTCATCGCGGTCGAGATCTTGGTCACCAGCGCGTCGTCCATCTCGCGCAGCACCAGTGCCGCGGCCTCTTCGCCCAGCTCCTGCAGCACCACCGCCACACGCTCGACGCCGCTCAGCGGATCCGCCGGCGGCATCGGAGCCAGTTTAACGGTAGGTTTGGAGGCGGTAACGCTCATCGCTCCTTCCCCTCCGTATCATCGGCCCAGCTTTGCAGCAGGCTGGCGACCCCGCGCGGATTCTGCGCCACCTGTTCACGCAGCGGGGTGAAATTCACCGCCGGGGTGATCATCTCCGGCCGCAGCACCGGCGGCGGTGCTGGCGGCGGTGGCGGTAGCGGCGGGGTGAGGATGGCTTTCAGATCCACACTCTTCAGCCGGCGCGAGAGCGGCAGCGCCAGGCCCAACAGCACGAACAAGGCCGCCAACAGCTCCAGCGCCGCATGGGTGAGGGCGCCGCTGGACTCTCCCAGCACCGCGCCGCTGCCGATCGGCTGCGCATGGAAGGGCGCGGCCAGCACATTCACGCTGACGGCGGGATAGGAGAAGGCGCTGGCGATGGCGCTCTTCACCTGCGCGGTGGAAAGCTGGCCCAGCGCCGCCTGGTTGAGCACCACCGAGACCGCGATGCCCTTCACCGCCCAATCCGGATGGGTGATGTCGCTGTCGCTGACATCGTTCTGGTAGGTCTGGTCCTGCTGGCTGCTGACCTGCTGCGGGCTTTGCGCGCCTTGGGCGCTGGCGGTAGTGGCGGGGCTGGTTGCCGGGGCGCCGCCGGCTTGGGTTGGCACCGGCGCCGGATTGGCGGTGGTGGCGGCCGGCGGCTGGTTGGAGAGCGCGCCGGGAATGCCGATGGCGGCTTCCTGGGTGGCGCCGCTCTGCTGGGAGCTGTCCTGCACCGCGTGCTGCACCAGATGGCCGGGACCATAGAGCGTCTGATGCGTGCGGACCTGGGTGAAATCCACATCCGCGCTGATGCCGGTGCGAAAATTCCCAGCGCCGACCAGCGGGGTTAGAATATCCGCGACGCGCGCCGCGGCCTGCGCCTCGATATCGCCAGTGGTGGCGAGCTGGGCGGCGTTGCCGGCCGCCCCGGTCTGCGGAAACACCGTGGCGCCGGCGGTGGTCTCGACCGTGATCTGCTCCGGCGTCATCCCCGGCACCGCGCCGGCGACCAGCCCGGCGATCGCCACACCCTGCGCCTGCGCGGCGGCGGGCGCGGCGTCGATCACCACCGAGGCGGAGGGTTTCGGCTGGTCGGCCAGGAACGGCGTCTGCGCCGGGATCGCCAGAAAGACCTGCGCCGCGCGCACGCCCTGCAGCCCTTCGATGGAATGCTGCAGCGAGAGTTCCAGCGCCTGGTTGCCCATCGCCTGCTGCGCCTGGTCGGAGGCGGTCATCGGCGCGTTTTCCACCTGCGTCCAGGCATTATTCACATCATCGCCCGGCACCTGCGCGGCGCCGAGCTGCAGCCGGGCCTGCGCCAGCTGCGGGGCCGGCACCAGGATCACATCCCCGGCCTCGCGCAATTGATAGGGTATGCCGAGCTTCTGCAGCGTCGCGATCACCTTGCCGCCCTCGGCCGGGCTCAATCCCTCCTGCAGCACCGCGTAGGGCGGCGAGGAGAATTCCAGCCAGCCGACCAGCGCCGCCGAGGCGGCGATGACAGCCCCGCCCGCCAGCAGCAGGCGCGGCGCCTGCGCGGCCTGGGTACGCACCCGAACGAGCTGCGTGCGCCAATCGGCCATCGGCTCAGAACTGCATATTCATGATCGATTGGTAGGCCGAGACGGCTTCGTTGCGCACCGCGACGGTGGCACTCCAGGCGGTCTCCGCCTTGTCGCTGGCCACCAGCGCCTGCGCCAGGCTGGCGCCGGGCACCCCCGCGGCATAGCTGGCCTCAGCGGTGCCGGCCTGCGCCTGCGCGCCCGAAACCTCCTGCAACGCCGCATTGGCGAGGTCGAGAAAGCTGCCATCCGCCCCCGTCGCGGGCTGTGAGGCGCCGGCCGTGGCGAGGCCGGCGGTAACAGGCAGAATGGCACCGATGCTCATGGATAACGATCCTTACCCAAAACTAACTGAATCGTTAGATAACGGTCTGTTGGATAATTTAGCCGCGTGCCCAGGGCAAGGATTATCTGCCGACTTCACGGATTAATGTAGGTTCTATCCACACAAATCATTCAGCCTACATTTGGTTTGTAGATTTATTAGTTTTTTGAGGCTGTTTTGTCGAATAAATGATATTATGTTTTGTGTCTCGTGTAGGTAGGCCAAAATGCTTTGTGAACACACCAAATAGATTTCTGTGGAATACGGCATTTGTCACCGCTTTTTGTCTTGCTAAATTCTAACATTTCGTGAAGGTTTCGGGCGAGATGCAGCCCGGATTTCTCTCCTTCTACGGCGCCGTCCTGAATGTCGCGCAGGATCGCCAGAATTTGATCGCGAATAATATCGCGAACGCGGACACGCCCGGATTCAAGGCGGCGGACGTGGATTTCACCGCCTCCCTGGCGCAGCAGCTGGAGAGCCCCGGGGCCACGCCGCAGGCGCAGTACCGCGCCGATGCCACGGTCGGCCTCAACGGCAATGATGTCGATCTCGATGCCGAGCGCGTCGAGGATGCGCAGAATGGCGAGATGATGCAGGGTGCTTCGACCTTCCTGCGCCAATCCACGGCCGATCTGATCACCGCGTTGCGGCCCAACCCCAACGGCACCTGAGCTTTAAAGGAGAGCGCGCATGACCGGAATTTTCAGCATCGTCGGCTCCGCGCTGGATGCCCAGAATCTGCGCATGTCGGCGGTGGCCTCCAACCTCGCCAATGCCGATACCGCCACCGCGCCCGGCGCGCAGCCTTACCGCGCCGAGGAGCCGGTGTTCGAGGCCGCACCTGTGGTGGATGCGGGCAGCGGCGCCGCGCTGGGGGTGAGCGTTCTGGGTGTTGACCATAGTGCCGCCGCCCCGCACCAGACCTACGATCCCTCCAGCCCCTACGCGAATGCGCAAGGCTATGTCACCGGGTCGAATGTCGATCGTGCCCAGGAGATGGTCAACATGATCGACAGCTCCAACAGCTATTCCGCCTCGGTCGCGGTGCTGGAGCAGGCCAGCCGGATCGACCAGCAGATGATCCAATCCTTCCAGGTGTCCTGACCATGACCTCGCTCGCCACCAGCGCCACCGGCAGCGTCAACGCCGCCTCCGTCGCGGCCTCGACCACCGCCAGCACCAGCGCCTCCTCCGGCTCCGGCTCGGCCGCCGGCGCGCTGACGCAGAATGATTTTCTCAAGCTGCTGACAGCGCAATTGCAATATCAAAGCCCGATGAACCCGGCCGACCCGACGCAGATGGCCTCGGAATTCGCGCAGATCGCCACCGTCGATGGGGTGAACAAGCTCAATACCCAGGTGAGCACGCTGCAAAGCGTCACCGCCGCCAGCCAGATGGGCCAGGCGGCGGATCTGGTCGGCAAGCAGGTGGCGGTGCCGGGCGATACCATCACCGCCAATTCATCCGGCAGCGCCACCGGCGCCTTCACTTTGCCGAGTGCCGCGAGCGACGTTACCGCCACCATCCTGAACGCCAATGGTTCGGTCGCCGGCACCATGGATCTGGGCGCGCTGGGGCCGGTCAGCAGAGCTTCCACTGGACCGGCGGGAGTGCCGGCAAGCAATATACCTACAGCATTTCCGCGCATGACAGCACGAACAATGCGGTGCAGGCGACAACCTACGCGGTCTACACGGTCGAGGGTGTGAATCTCTCTTCCTCCTCGCCGACCTTGAATGTCGCTGGCAGCACCACGCCGCTGGCTGTGTCCTCCGTTTCCACCGTTCTGGGAGCTTCCTGATGTCCTTGCAGACCGCCCTTTCCGGCCTCGATGCCGCCCAGACCGGGCTCAACACCGTCTCCAACGATCTCGCCAATGCCAGCACCACGGCGTTCAAGAGCCAGACCTCCTTGTTCGAGGATGTCTACCCGACCGGCGAAACCGGCGTTCCCGGCTATGGCGCGGCGACGGAGGGCATGGATACCAACATCTCCCAGGGCGGCCTGACCAGCACCGGCAACGGGCTGGATGCGGCGATTCAGGGCAATGGCTATTTCGTCGTCTCCAATAACGGCACCCAGCAATATACCCGCGATGGCGCCTTCAAGCTCAGCAGCGACGGCACGCTGCAAACCCTCACCGGGTCTTCGGTGATGGGCTATACCGGGGCCGCCACCTCCGGCACGCTCAGCGCGCTGAGCGTTTCCACCGGCGCCATGAAGGCCACCGCCAGCGCCAATCTCGGTGTTGATCTCGACCTGAATTCCGGCGACACCCAGATCCCCGCCACCACCGCCTTCAACGCGGCGGATCGCAGCACCTACAGCGAAAGCACCTCCACCGTCGCCTACGATTCGCTGGGCAACGCCAATACGGTGAAGCTCTATATGGTGCAGAACCAGGCCACGGGCGGCGCCACGCCGAGCTGGACGGTCTATGCCCAGCCGGCGACCTCGGCCGGCACCAATGTCGGCAGCGCGCAGCAGCTCACCACGCTGAACTTCAACACCGATGGCACCCTGGCCAGCGGCAGCCCGGCGACGCTGAATGTGAACTGGGGCAATGGCGCCGCCAATTCCGCGCTGAGCTTCAACTTCGCCGGCACCAGCCTGGCGGCGCAGAATTTCGCCGTGGCCGGGCTGACCAATGACGGCTACGCCGCGGGCACCTATAGCGGCAGCTCGGTCAATTCCTCCGGCCAGCTCGTCTCCACCTACTCCAACGGGCAGACCATCACCAACGGCACCCTCGCGCTGGCCAATTTCATCAATCCGGAAGGGCTGCAGGATGTCTCCGGCAATCTCTACGCCAGCACCAACAGCTCCGGTGTGGCGGTGGTGAACGCGCCCGGCAACGGCCAGTCCGGCACGGTCGAGGGCGGCTATCTGGAAGCCTCCAACGCTTCCACCTCCTCGCTCCTGGTCTCGCTGATCCAGTATCAGCAGGCCTACCAGGCCGATACCTCCGTGCTGCAGACCGAGCAGCAGGACGCCCAGCGCCTCGTGCAGATCTGACGGTAGGTTAGAGAGGCCGCGATGCAGACCAGTTCGCTCTTCACCGCGATGTCCGGGCTTGAGGATATCGACGCGCAGCTGCAGGCGGTCTCGGCCAACATCGCCAACGCCAACACGCCAGGCTACGCGGCGGTGCAGGCGCAGGCGGAAACCGCGACCTACACGGGGGCGAACGCGCCGCCGGGCGGGGCGGTGGTCGCCACCCTCCCGGGGCCGGACCTCAAACAGGGCAGCATGACCCATACCGGGGATGATCTCGATGTCGGCCTCTCCGGCGATAGCTGGCTGACGGTGCAGACCGCCAACGGCACCGCGCTGACCCGCGACGGCGCGCTCTCCATCTCCAATGCCGGCCTGCTCACCGACAGCTCCGGCAACCCGGTGCTGGGCCTGGGCGGCACGCCGATCAGCCTGCCGCAGCTCTCCAGCATCAAGATCGGAGCGGATGGCACCATCTCCGGTGTCGTCGCCGGCTCCGGCGGATCGCTGGCGCAGGCCTTCGGGCAGATCGCCATGGTCGCGAGCCCGAGCGGCAGCCTCACCCCGCTGGGCAACTCCCTCTACCAGGCGCAGCCCGGCGCCCCGCTGGTACCCTCCGCCGATGGTGCTTTGCATCAGGGCTATCTCAACGGCAGCAATGTCGATCCGACGATGGCGATGATGCAGATGATCGATGACAGCAAATCCTATGAGTTGCAGGCACAGCTGACGAAAAGCCAGAGCAGTGCGAGCAGCGATCTGAACACCCTCCTCGCGCAAGGATAAGAGCATGAACCCGACCCTCGACACTGTCGCCAGCGGGCTCGAAGCCAGCCAGACGATGATGGACACGATCGCCGATAATCTGGCGAACGCGAACACCACCGCCTACAAATCCGAGACGCCGGAATTCCAGACGCTGCTCTATCAGAACCAGACGCAGCCGGGTGCCGATGCCACCGGGCAGACGCAATACCCCTCCGGGCTGGAGCTGGGCACCGGCGTGAAGGTGGCCTCGATCAAGCAGATCGAAACCCAAGGCACGCTGACCAGCACCAGCAACCCGTATGATCTGGCGATCAACGGCGCCGGTTATTTCCAGGTGCAGCTGCCCTCCGGCCAGACCGCCTACACGCGCGATGGCTCCTTCCAGGTCAATCAGAGCGGCCAGCTGGTCACCGCCAATGGCGACCAGCTGATCCCGGCGATCACCATCCCCTCCAACGCTACCTCGGTCACCGTCGGCACGGATGGCACGGTCTCGGTGACGGAGGCGAATTCCAGCACCTCCACCCAGGTCGGGCAGATCCAGCTCGCCAACTTCATCAATGCCCAGGGGCTGCAGCCGCTGGGCAATAATCTCTACGCCCAGACCACCTCTTCGGGAGCCCCCACCGTCGGCGCGCCGCAGACCAACGGGCTCGGTTCGATCAACCAGGATTATCTGGAAAGCTCGAATGTCGATGTCGTGCAGCAGATGGTGAGCATGATCTCGGCCGAGCGCACCTACCAGCTCGGCACCCAGGTCGCCACCTCCGTCGGCTCCGAGCTTGGCTATCTGGCCAACGCCGCGCAGGGCGCATGAATCCTAGGCTGCCTCTGGCGCTGCTGGCGCTGCTGGCCGGCTGCGCCACCCACCCGCCGACGCAGACGCAGCTGGTCAAGCCCGCCCCGTTTCCGGTGGATGTGCAGCCCCAGCCGGAAGCGGTGAACGGCTCGGTGTTTTCCGGCGGCACCGCCGGCTCGCTCTACGCGCCGCGCCGGGACTGGAAGATCGGCGATCTGATCACCATCGACATCGTCACCAGCTCCACCGCCAGCAACAGCGACAATGCCGGGCTGACCCGCAAGGGCAGCATCAATGATTCGATGACCAATTTCATGGGCATCCCGATGAGCTTCGGCCATATCAATGGCGGCAGCCTCTCGCCTTCCATCGGCGCCAGCTCGGATCAGCAATATACCGGCACCGGCTCGGATGTTGCCGCCAACGACATTACCGGCGCGGTCGAGGCGGTGGTGACCGGGGTGGACCCGAACGGCACGCTGGCCATCCAGGGCCGCACCAATGTCAACATCAACGGCAACGTCACCAGCATCGTCGTCACCGGCTATGCCAGTCCGGACGACATCGCCGCCAACGCCACCATCTCCTCGGACAATATCGCCAACATGAATGTGCAATATGTCGGCAACGGGCCGATCAATGATGCGCATACCGTGCCCTGGCTGCAGCGCGTTCTCTCCAAGGTTTCGCCGTTTTGAAGAACGTCCTGCTCCTGCTTGGGCTTTTGGCGTTGGCTCCGGCCGCGTGGGCGCAGACGACGATCGGCGAGCTGGTCAGCGTGCAGGGCGCGCCGCCGAACCAGCTTTTCGGCTACGGCCTCGTCGTCGGCTTGCCCGGCACCGGCGACCAGACCACCCAGGTGCCCTACACCCAGCAGGCCATTCTCAACATGCTGCGCAACATGGGTGTGGCGATGAACAATGTCAGCACGATGATGCCGCAGGATGTCGCTTCGGTGATGGTCACCGCGGAAGTGCCGGCCTTCGCGCATCAGGGCCAGAAGATCGACGTGACCGTCTCCGCCGTTGGCAATGCCGCCTCGCTCGCCGGCGGCGTGCTGCTGCCCACCCCGCTGCGCGGCGGCAACGGCAATATCTACGCCCAGGCGCAGGGCCCGCTGCTGGTCTCCGGTTTTGCCGCGGGTGCAGGCGGCACCAGTACGAAAGTGAACGTGCCCACCACCGGCACGCTGCCGGGCGGGGCCATCCTGGCCAGCAGCATTCCCGCGAACTTCGCCGTCAACGGCATGTCCGCGCTGCTGGTGGATGATCCCAGCTTCCAGACCGCGCAGCGCATCGCCGATACCATCAACCGCGCCTTCGGCCCCAACACCGCCAATGCGGTCTCGCCGGGCGAGGTGGATGTCACCGCCGCCGCCGGCGCCAGCCCGGTCGGCTTCATGGCGGATCTGCTCGCCCTGCCGATCACCGCGCCGCAGCCCGAGCCGCTGATCATCGTCGATGCGCAGAGCGGCACCATCGTGATGAATGAAGGTGTGACACTCGGCCCCGCCGTGGTCAGCCATGGCGACCTCACGGTAAGCATCCAGACGCAGAATGCCGTGAGCCAGCCTGGGCCGTTCTCCAACGGCACCACGGTTGGCGTGCGCAACACCGCGGTCAGCGCCAAGCAATCCAAGGCGCAGGTGATCATGCTGCCGCATGCGGCAACCTTGCAGCAGGTGGCGGCGGCGCTGAATGCGGTGGGGGCCAGCCCGCAGGATCTCATCGCCATCATCGAGGCGCTGAAAGAGGCCGGGGCGATCAAGGGCCGGATCAAGGTGATCTGAGATGAGCCTGATCCCGCCCACCGGCCATGCCCCGCCCTCGCGCCAGGCGATCACCCAGCAGGTCGAGAAAATGACCGGCATGCTGTGGTACCAGGTGCTGTCCTCGATGAACGAGACCGGCATGGATGCATCCAGCCTCGGCCCCGGTGGTTCTGAATTTCAGAGCATGTTCCTGTGGAATATCGCGCAGAATGATTTCGGCGGGCTGGACGGGCAGATGGTGCAGGCGGCGTTGCGCCAATATGGCGAGGCCAGCGCGCTGCCGCAGAGCGCCACCCCGGCCCTCTCGCAGCTGCCCCCGGCGCGCTGGAGTCGCTGCTGAGCGCGGCGCCGGGGGCAAGCATGGCGCCGGTCAGCGAAAGCCCGCTGGCGGCCCCGCAGGCGGAGGCCGAGTCTGGCGCGGCCTCCGATCTCATCGGCCAGGCCAAGAGCTTCGCCAAGCAGATCTGGCCGGCGGTGGAGCAGGCGGCGCAGACTCTGGGGGTGCCGCCGGTCGGCATTCTCGCGCAGGCGGCGCTGGAAACCGGCTGGGGCGCGGCTGCCCCCGGCCATAATCTCTTCGGCATGAAAGCCGCCCCGGGCGATGAAGCCACCACCCGGGCCACCAGCGAGATGGTGGATGGCGTGCTGACCCAAACCAGCGCCGCCTTCAAGGATTACGCCACGCCCAGCGCCAGCGTGCAGGATTATGTCCGCCGCGTGCAGGATGTGTTTCCCGGCGCGGCCGGGCAGGACAGCGTGGATGGCTTCGCCACCGCCCTGCAGCAGGGCGGCTACGCGACCGACAGCCATTACGCGGCGAAAATCGTCAGCATTTCCCAATCCCCGATGATGGCGCAGGTGCTTGATGCGCTGGGCGTCACCGCAACGCAGAAGGTAGCCTCCCCATGAGCGGCATCAGCAGCGCTTTGTCCACCGCCGCCTCCGGGCTGGCTTTGTTCGAGGCCGGGATCGAGACGGTCTCCAACAACCTCACCAATGCCAGCACCGCCGGCTATGCGGTGGAGAGTGTCAGCGCCGCCGAGGCCACGGCCGGTGCCGGCCAGGCCGGGGCGGGCGTGCTCGCCCCCAACGTGACGCGCGCCAGCAGCGCCTTCGCCGCCCAGCAGCTGCGCACCGCCAATACCGGCGCCGGCGCCTCCAGCCTGCTCTCCACCCAGCTCACCGCGCTCTCCAACGCGCTCACCGGCAATGGCAATGTGCAGAGCGCGATGAGCACCTTGTTCGGCGATCTCTCCACCTTGGCCTCGGAGCCGACCAGCGATGCCCAGGCCGCCACCGTGCTCTCGGCCGCGGGCGGTGTCACCAGCGCCTTCCAGAGTGCCGGCGGCTCGATCCAGAGCGTGATGGCGCAGTCGAGCGCGACGCTGAGCACCGATGTCACCAGCGCCAACGGGCTGCTCACCCAGCTCGCCGCGATCAATAAATCCCTGCAGGGCGCGCCGAATGATTCCAGCCTGCTCGACCAGCAGCAGGCGGCGTTGAATTCGCTTTCCAGCCTGGTCGGCGTCACCGTCACCGCGCAGGCGGATGGCGGGGTGGTGGTGAGTGCCGGCGGCACCATGCTGCTCACCCAGGCCGGGGCGAAAACCTTGAGCGTTGGCACCACGGCGAAAGGCGGGCCGACCGTGCTGGTCGGCAATGACGGCACCACCCTCACCGCCGGCGAGGAGGATGGCGCGATCGGCGGCGCGCTTTACAGCTACCAGGCCGGTGCCCAGGCGCAACAGGGGCTGAACGCGCTGGCCACGGTGTTCGCCAGCGCCATGAACACCGCCCAGGCGCAAGGGCTGACCAGCAGCGGCGCCCAGGGCGGGGCTTTGTTCAGCGTGCCGGCCGCCACCGCCACCGTATCGCAAAGCAATAGCGGCGCCGCCACGGTGAGTGTCAGCGCGCTGAACGCCGCCGCCTTGCCCACCAATGGCGGCCCCTTCACCCTCACCTATAGCAGCAGCGGCTGGAGCGCGGTGAACCAGGCCACCGGCCAGAGCCTCAGCGTCACCGGCACCCCGCCCAGCGTGGCGGGCATGACGCTGGCGGTCACCGGCACCCCCGCCACCGGCGATAGCTGGACGCTGAACCCCGCCCCGGATGCCGCCAGCGCCATCGCGGTAACCGCCACCACCCCGCAGGACATCGCCGCCGCCGACCCATACGTGGCCAGTGCGGGCACGCTGCAAGCCAGCGGCGCCATCGTCGACAACAATGCCGGCAGCATCACCCCGGGCACCGATACGGTGGTGACCACGCCCAACAGCAACGCCGCCCTCGTGCCGGCGGCGGATTACGGGCAGAGCCTCATCGTCACCTTCACCTCGCCCACCGCCTACAGCATCGCCACCGCCAGCGCGCCGAATACCGTGATCGCCTCCGGCAGCTTCTCCAGCACGGCGGGGGGCAGCATCGCCGTGGCCTATCCGTCGAACAGCGCCGCCGCGGGCAGCTACTGGCAATTGCCGATCACCGGCACCCCCGCCGCCGGCGACACGCTGAGCCTGACCCCGGGCGGCGCCCAGAGCGGCTCCAACGCCACCCGCATGGCCGCCCTCTTCACCGCCGCCGGCACCACATCCTCCGGCACGCTGGAGCAGAGCGTGGTCGATCTGAGCGCCAATCTCGGCGTCGGCGCCCAGGCGGCGCAGACCAGCGCCACTGACAATGCCGATCTCGTCACCAGCGCCACCGCCAATCTGCAGACGCAGAGCGGGGTGAATTCCGACCAGCAGGCGGTGCTGCTGAGCAATTACGAGCAGGCCTACCAGGCCTCGGCGCAGGTGATCAGCGTCGCCCGCAGCATGTTCTCCTCGCTGATGACGGCGGTGGGGGCATGAAAAAGGCGGTCTTCATCGCGCTCGGCGCGGTCGTGCTGCTGGCGCTGGGCGGTGGCGGCGCCTATGCCTACCTGACCCTGACCGCCAAGCCCGGCAAGCAAGCCGCCAGGCCCGCCAAACCCTCCCCGATTTTCTTCGCGCAGCTGGCGGATCTCGTCGTCAGCATTCCCGACCAGGCGGGCGACCCGCCGGCGGATTTCGTCGATGTGACGCTGCAATTCCAGACCGGCAAGGAAGACCAGCTGGCGAATTTCTCCACCATCGAGCCGATCATCCGTTCCCAGCTCATCGGCATCCTGATGCGCCAATCGGCGAAAACGCTGAGCGACCCGGCGGTGCGCCAGCAGATCGAGCAGCAGAGCCTGGAGGTGGTGAATGCCGCGCTGCAGAGCCGCCATTACGCGCAAACCGCCCCCTTCACCGCCGCCTTCATCACCAATCTCGTGGTGCAGGATTAGTCTTTGATGCCGCCTGCCTCGCTCTGGGCCTCCTCGCTCACCTCGCTGCTGGTGATCTTCGCGCTGCTGGGCCTGGCCTGGTGGGTGGCGCGGGCCTTGCAGCGCGGGCGCTTCGGCCAGCGTGCAAGTGCCGCGCAGAAGATCAATCTCAGCCATGTGCGGTCGCTGGGCGGGCGCAATATGCTGGCGGTGGCGGAGATCGAGGGGCAGCGTTTTCTCATCGGCATCGGCCGGGACGGGGTGACGCGCATCGGCCGGCTGGATCGGCCAGATGATCGAGACGATGATGAGGCTTAAGCCGCTCCTCGCCGGGCTCATGCTGCTGGCCATTGGCGGCGTCGCCCTCGCCCATGCTGCCACGTCGGCCGCCAGCCCGGCCGCCAGCCCGGCCGCCAGCCCGGCCTCCGGCCTGGCCTTGGTGCAGTCGGTCAATGGCAAGCAGGGTGCCACCTACTCGCTCGACATTCAGGCGCTGCTGGTCATCACCGCGCTCGCCTTCCTGCCCGGCATCATTCTGCTGATGACCGCCTTCACCCGCATCATCATCGTGCTCTCCATCCTGCGCCAGGCGCTGGGGCTGCAGACCACGCCGCCGAACATGGTGCTGATCGCGCTCTCTCTGGCGCTCACCGTGTTCGTGATGCGCGGGGTGATCCAGCAGGAACAAACGGACGCCCTGCAGCCCTATCTGGACGGCAAACTCACCTTCGAGCAGGCGGTGCAGGCGGCGCAGCCGCCCTTGCAGGCCTTCATGCTCGGCCAGACCCGCGCCGAGCCGCTGCATCTCTTCGTCGATCTCTCCGGCAACCATTATGCCAGCCCGCAATCCGTGCCCTTCACCGTGCTGGTCCCGGCCTTCGCCACCTCGGAGCTGGAGACGGCGTTTCAGATCGGCTTTCTGATCTATATCCCCTTCGTGCTGATCGACCTCGCCGTCGCCTCGGTGCTGATGTCGCTCGGCATGATCATGGTCTCGCCGACGCTGATCTCGCTGCCGCTGAAGCTGCTGATGTTCGTCTCCATCCATGGCTGGGTGCTGATCCTCGGCACGCTGGCCAACAGTTTCGCGGTGCCGGGCCATTGATGGCGCCGCTTTATCTGCGCCTGCTGCACCAGGCGCTGGCCACCGAGCTGATGGTGCTGCTGCCGGTGATCGGCATCATCCTGGCGATGGGCTTTGTCATCGGGTATCTGCAGGCCGCGACCCAGCTTGAGGATGCCACACTTTCGCTGATGCCCAAGCTGCTGGCGATGATTGGGCTCAGCCTCACCGGCGCCTTCGGCATATTGCCGCTGCTGGAGCGCTTCGCCACCAGCTGGATCGCGCATGCGCCGCAGCTGGTGCGGCTGAGCTGGGGCTGAGATGGCGCTGAGCCAGGCGCTGGTGATGCAGTGGCTGGGCCAGTTCCTCTGGCCCTTCCTGCGCCTGACCGGGCTGATGCTCACCGCCCCGCTGCTCAGCTCGGCGATGATGCCGGCGATGGTGAAGGCGATCATCGCTGCCGCCTTCGCCCTGGCCATGGCCGGCTGGCTGCCGCATCTGCCGCCCTACCCGGCGGACCCGTTCACCGCGATCGGCCTCGGCCTCACCCAGATCGCTTTCGGGGCGGCCATCGGCATGGTGATGCAGCTGATCGTCCAGGCCATCGCCAGTGTCGGCGAGATCGCCGGGCTGTCGATGAGCCTCAGCTTCGCGGAATTGCAGATGCTGGGCGCCAGCGGCGACACCCCGGTGCTCTATGACATCATGAGCTGGGCCGGGCTGGTCGGCTTCATGGCGGCGGGCGGGGTGGAATGGCTGTTCAGCGCGCTGTTCAATTCCTTCGATCACGGGGTTGGCCTGCCCAATCTCGGCGTCTGGGGCGGTTATGCGCAGCTCGGCAATATGCTGATCGGCAGCGCGGTGGCGCTGTCGCTGCCGGTGATCGCCGTGGCACTCTGCATCAATCTCACCATTGGCCTCACCACCGTGTTCGCGCCGCAGCTCAATCTGCTTTCCATCGGTTTTCCGCTGCTGATCCTGGGCGGGCTCTGGGTGATGACGGAATCGGTGTTCTATATCGGCCACGCGCTGCGCTTCATGCTGCAGGCCGGGATGCAGACTCTCGGCGGGCTGATCCATGGCTGAGGGCGGCGCGGAAGACAAGAAACATGCCCCCACCGCGCGCCGCCTCGCCCAGGCGCAGGAGAAGGGCAATATCCGCCGCTCGCAGGATTTCCCGCGCGCCGCCATCATCATCGCCATCATCATCGCCGGGCTCACCGCCGCGGGGGGCTTGGGCGGGCGGCTGGCGGCGGACATGGCGGGCTGCCTGGCCCAGGCCGGCACCGCATCGCTGGGTGCGGCCAGCGGCTGGGAAGCGGCGATGCTGCACGATATCGCGCCGCTGCTGCTGTTGCTGGCTTTGCTGGCGGTGGCGGCCAGCTTCGCCTCCGGCGGCTTCGTCTTCACCCTCAACCCGCTGATGCCGGATTTCGCGGCGCTGATGCCCGATCGCGGCCTCTCGCAGATCTTCTCCACCACCGGCTTGATCGAGAACGCCAAGAATCTGCTGAAAGTCGCGGTGATCGGCGGGGCAGGGGGGCTGATGATCCTGCTGCATCACGACGAATTCGCGGGCCTCGCCGGGCCGCTGCGGCCGGACCCTGAGACCGTGCTGCTGCTGGTGCTGCAGGTGCTGGGCGCCTCCGGCCTGGCGGTGCTGGTGCTGGGGCGGGGGATCTGGCCTTACAGATCTGGCTGCACCGGCGCAGCCTGCGCATGTCCGACAGCGAGATGCGTGAGGAGATGAAGGATGTCGCCGGCAATCCGCATGTGAAATCCCAGCAGCGCCGGCTCGCCCGCAAGATGGCCCGGGCCCGGCAGATGCAGCGCATCCCCGAGGCCAGCGTCATCGTCACCAACCCGACCCATTATGCCTGCGCCATACGCTACCGGAAGGGCGCGGACCGCGCGCCCTTGCTGCTGGCGAAAGGCGCGGGCTGCAGGCGGAGGAGATCATCTCCCGGGCCCGCGCCTTCGGCATCCCGCTGGTGGAGGCCCCGCCGCTGGCGCGCGCGGTCTATCGCTATGTGGAGCCGGACGAGCATGTGCCGGTGGCCCTCTACCGCGCCTGCGCCGAGGTGCTGGCCTATGTCTGGCGCCTGCAGGCCTGGCGGGCGCGCGGCGGTGAGCGCCCGCAACCGCCCAAACCGGGCAGCGGCGAGATCACCGTGCCGGGCCGGCGGCGCGTGACCGAGGATTAAGCCGCTTTGGCAAGGCAGCAGGGTGCGGTCGAATCCCCCAAAAGCAGCTTTTGGCGGGTCTCTTAACCCCTCAGCGCAACGCCACGAAACGCGACAAGGCGGTGCGGGTGACGCGGTAATGTTTCGCCAGCTCGCTCACCCGGCCTGGCGGAATGCGGTTTTCACGCACCCATTGGCAGACCGACGGATGCGCGATGCCCACCGTATCCGCCACATCCTTCACCCCGCCGAACGCTTCGATCACGTCCCGAACGGTGGGGGCCTGTTCGACAATATCCCGGCGCTCCTTTTGAGTCGGCCGCCGCTCATAGCTGGGTCTGCGTGCCATCTTTCCTTGTCCTTCTCGGTCCGGCTCATAGTCTGGCAGCTTTTGCCAGCAGCCATTATGTTTTGGTAACGATATAGGTTCTTTATCGAAACTGCAAATCCGTGCTTTACGGGTATGCAAAAAAATATAGACATGCAAGTCTAAGTTTTTAGTTAATTTTTTAAAGTGAGACCGCCTACATCAACCCTACCGAGAAAGTCTTAAGGAATGGCAATGATTTATCCACAGCGTCCGGGATAACATTGTGGATAAGGCTGTGGAGGGGCGGTGAAGACCCGGGACAAACAAGGCCCGGAACGGGACCGGGAGCGCCCCGGCCCGCATGCTTTATCTGTTTGAAAACGATATGTTTTTTGGCCGCGCCAGGGGCGGTGAGGGATTTTTTTCAGGAGGCCTGAAAAAAATTCGGACATTTTCGCGGCGGGTGGAAAACCGCAGGCGGCTTCTTGGCGTTTTCGGGCGATATGGGAGGAGGCCGGATGGCCTACTTGTATGGCCTACTTGTCATGTAGGGCTGCCGGCGCGGCGTCCTGCGCCCTCGCCGGCAGTGCTGGGCTGGCTTTACGTCCCCTGCGCCGCCTTGAACGCCTCATAGCGCGCCTTGTTTTCCTCGTTCGGCGGGTACAGCCCGGGCAGCGCCGCCCCGGCCTCGATCTGGGCATAGATCCAGCTTTCCTGGCGCTCCTGCTCGACGGCGATGGCGACCACCTCCGCCAGCAGCGCCTGCGGGATCACCACCGCGCCGTCATCGTCCACGACGATGACGTCGTTCGGGAACACCGCGACGCCGCCGCAGCCCACCGGCTCCTGCCAGCCGACGAAGGTAAGCCCGGCGACGGAAGGCGGGGCGGCGATGCCGGCGCACCAGACCGGCAGCTCGCTCGCCAGCACCCCGGCGGCATCGCGCACCACCCCGTCCGTCACCAGCGCGGCGACACCGCGCAGGCGCATGCGCCGGCAGAGTATGTCACCGAAAATCCCGGCATCGGTGACGCCCATCGCATCGACGACGGCGATGCAGCCCTCCGGCATCGCCTCGATGGCGGCACGGGTGGAGATCGGCGAGGCCCAGGAGGCCGGGGTGGCCAGATCCTCACGCGCCGGCACGAAGCGCAGGGTGAAGGCTGGGCCGACCAGGCGCGTCTGCCCCGCCTTCAGCGGCTTTGTGCCGCGCAGCCAGACATTGCGCAGCCCTTTCTTCAGCAGCACCGTGGTCAGGGTGGCAGTGGAAATGCCCTCCAGCGTGGCGATGGTGGTGGCGTCGAGCTTCATCGATAGCTCCCCTCAGGCCCCGTACCCAACCACGCCTTTGATCTCCAGGAACTCATCCAGCCCCCAATGCGACCATTCGCGGCCATTGCCGGATTGCTTGAAGCCGCCGAAGGGGGCGGAAATCTTCGTCGGCGGGGCGTTGATATAGACCGTCCCGGCGCGCATCCGGCTCGCCACCGCCCGTGCCTTGGCCAGATCCTCGGACTGGATATAGGCGGCCAGCCCGTACACCGTGTTGTTCGCCTCGGCGATCGCGGCTTCCTCGCTGTCATAGGGCATGATCGCGAGCACCGGCCCGAAAATCTCTTCCCGGGCGATGCGCATCTCCGGCGTCACCCCGGCGAACACGGTCGGGCGCACATAATAGCCCCGGCTCAGCCCCTCCGGCCGGCCTGGCCCGCCGGCCACCAGCGTCGCCCCCTCGGCGATCCCCGCCTCGATCAGCCCCTGGATCTTATCGAACTGGATCTTGCTCACCACCGGGCCGAGATTGGAGTTCTCCGAGCGCGGATCGCCCACCACGAAATTCGCCGCGGCGGCCCGGGCCAGCTCCACCACCTCCTCATGGCGGGCGCGCGGCACCAGCATGCGCGAGGGCGCGTTGCAGCTCTGGCCGCTATTGGAGAATAGATTGGCCACACCCTGCGGCACCGCCTTGGCGAAATCCGCCTCCGGCAGCAGGATATTGGGGGATTTGCCGCCCAACTCCTGGTGCACGCGCTTCACCGTGTCCGCCGCCGCCTTGGCGACGAGAATGCCCGCCCGGGTGGAGCCGGTGAAGCTCATCATATCCACATCCGGATGCGCGGAGAGCGCCGCGCCGACGCTGGCGCCATCGCCATTCACCAGGTTGAACACGCCCTTGGGCACGCCGGCTTTTTCCATCACCTCGGCGAAGATGATGCCGGTGAGCGGCGCCACCTCGGAAGGCTTCAGCACCATGGTGCAGCCCGCCGCCAGCGCCGGGCCGACCTTGCAGGTGATCTGGTTCAGCGGCCAGTTCCACGGGGTGATCATCCCCACCACGCCGATCGGCTCTTTGACGATCTGCATGTCGCCTTCCATCCAGGCGAATTTATACTCTTTCATCACCCGCACGATCTCGCGCAGATGCGCCTGGCCGATCCAGGCCTGCGCGTCGCGGGCGAAGGCCAGCGGGGCGCCCATCTCCTGGCTGCAGGCCTGGGCGATATCCTCATAGCGCTTGTCATATTCCGCCAGCACCGACTCCAGCAGCTGCAGCCGCTCCCTCGGGCTGGTGCGCGAGAAGCTCTCGAAGGCCGCCTTCGCCGCCGCCACCGCCTTGTCCACATCGCCAGCGGAGCCGCCGGAAATGGTGGTGAAGGCCTCTTCGGTCGAGGGGTCGATCACCTCGATCGCCTGCGGGGTGATCGGGTCCACCCACGCCCCATCGATGAAGAACTGCATATTATGGCTCATAAAAACGCTCCGCGTCATGAATTTGCGGCGATCCTACCGGCAGAAGGGGGCGGCTTGTCAAACCCGGGCCCCTCTGCGGAGGACCGCCGCATGTCCATAAGCTGACAGGGTTTACATGTTTCCGTTGGGTTACAGCCGGGGCTTTTGCGTTGATCCCGCCTGTAACCGCCCCACCTCTTTTTCAGCATTGTCCAAAAAGGAGCACATCATGCCCGACGATCAACGCCAGATTGTGGATCAGCTGGCCAAACGTCCCTACGCGCAGACGATGGTCGGCCACAAGGCCCTGGTGACGGGCGCCAGCTCCGGCCTTGGCCGTGCCTCGGCCCTCGGCATGGCCCGCGCCGGGGCGGATCTGGTGATCGATTATAATGGCAGCCCGGAGGCGGCTGACGAGCTGGCGCATGAGATCGAAGCGCTGGGAAGGCGCGCCATCACCGTGCAGGCGGATGTCTCCAAGGAAGAGGATGTGGAGGCGCTGTTCGCCGCCGGGGTGAAGGAATATGGCACGCTGCACGCGGTGCTGAGCAATGCCGGCATCCAGCGCGACGCGGCTTTGCTGGACATGACGCTGGAACAGTGGAACGCGGTGATCGGCGTCAACCTCACCGGCCAGTTCCTCACCGTGCGCGCGGCGGTGCGCGAATATAAACGCCGCGGCCCGCAGCCGGAGGTCTCGGCGGCGCTGGGCAAGATCGTCTGCATGAGCTCGGTGCATCAGCAAATTCCCTGGGCCGGCCACGTGAATTACGCGGCCTCGAAAGGCGGCATCAACATGATGATGCGCAGCATCGCCCAGGAAGTGGCGCCGATGCGGGTGCGGGTGAATGCGGTGGCGCCGGGGGCGATCCGCACGCCGATCAACCATGATGCCTGGGCGACGCAGGAGGCCTACGATAATCTGATGAAGCTGGTGCCCTATAACCGCATCGGCGAGCCGGACGATATTTCCCGCGCTGTCACCTGGCTGCTTTCGGATGAGTCCGACTACGTCACCGGCGCCACTTTGTTCGTCGATGGCGGCATGACGCTGTATCCCGGCTTCGCGCACGGGGATAACATCATGGCGGCGAAAATCGAGGATTATGCCGTTATCGGCAATGGCGAGACGGCGGCTTTGGTCTGCCGCGACGGCTCGGTGGACTGGCTGTGCATGCCGCGCTTCGACAGCGCGGCCTGTTTCGCGGCTCTGCTCGGCGATGAAAGCAATGGCCGTTGGCGCATCGCCCCCAGCGGCGCGCACCGCTCGCACCGCGCCTACCGGGGCAAGACGCTGATCCTGGAGACGTTCTATGAAACCGATGGCGGCAGCGCCAAGCTCATCGATTTCATGGCGCGTGAGGAAGGGCGTTCTTATCTCTGCCGGCGGGTGGAGGGGATTTCCGGCACAATCGAAATGAATGCCGCTTTGTGCGTGCGTTTCGATTACGGCGCCTCCATCCCCTGGGTGACGCAGCTGGGGGATGGGCGGCTGAAATTCGTCGTCGGGCCGGACCAGCTGGTGCTGCAATCGAGCATCCGCCCGGCCGACGGCGCCATTCGTGACCAGCTGCATTTCACCGTCAAACAAGGCGAGATCATGGATTTCGCTCTGGGCTGGACGCTCTCCTACCGCGACGAACCGCCGCCGGTTGATTTGCAGGCGGCGCTGGCGGAGACAGAGGATTTCTGGACCGGATGGGCGGCGCGCTTCCCCGGTGCGGGCAAATATAGCGATGAAGTGCAGCGCTCGCTGATCACGCTGAAATCGCTGGCGCATTTCGAAACCGGTGGGATCGTCGCGGCCGTCACCACCTCGCTGCCCGAGCAGCTCGGCGGCGAGCGCAACTGGGATTACCGCTTCTGCTGGCTGCGCGATGCGACGCTGACCCTCTACGCCTTGCTCGAATCCAATTATGTGGAGGAGGCGAAGCGCTGGCGCCATTGGCTCTCGCGCGCCATCGCCGGCAGTGCCGAGCAATTGCAGATCATGTACCGGCTGGATGGCGCGCGCCGGCTCGATGAATATGAGCTGGACTGGCTCCCCGGCTATGAAAACTCCAAGCCGGTGCGCATCGGCAATGCCGCCTCCGGCCAGGTGCAGCTCGATATCTATGGCGAGGTGCTGGACGCGCTCTATTTCGCCCGCAAGCAGAATCTGCCGCAGGAAGAGGGCGTATGGAATCTCGTTCTGGAATTGCTGGAGCGGCTGGCGAAGATCTGGGACCAGCCGGATGATGGCATCTGGGAAATGCGCGGCGGGCGAAGGCATTTCACCCATTCCAAGGTGATGGCCTGGGTGGCGTTCGACCGCGCGGTGCGCCTGGTCGAGGACTATGGCCATGAAGGGCCGGTCGGCGAATGGCGGCGCATCCGAAAGGCGATTCACGAGGAGGTCTGTGCCAAAGGCTTCGATAAATCCCGTAATTGCTTCGTGCAATATTACGGCGCGAAGGAGGTTGATGCCTCCTTGCTGCTGATCGCGCTCACCGGCTTCCTGCCGGCGGATGATCCGCGTGTCGCCGGCACGGTGAAGGCGATCGAGGAAGATTTGCTCAGCGAAGGTTTCGTGCTGCGCTACCGCACCGAGGCCGGGACGGACGGGCTCTCCGGCAATGAAGGCGCGTTCCTCGCCTGCAGCTTCTGGCTCGTTGATAATTACGTGCTGCTCGGCCGCTTCCAGGAGGCGGAGGAATTGTTTGAAAAACTCCTGTCCCTGCGCAACGATCTCGGCTTGCTGGCGGAGGAGTATGACGCCAGGGCGAAGCGGCAGGTCGGCAATTTCCCGCAGGCTTTCTCGCATATCGGCCTGATCAACTCCGCCTACAACCTCACCCGCGCCAACGGCCCGGCGGCCAAACGCGCCGACGGCGATGGCGCGGCGGCGCCGGTGACATCCTCGGAGGCGGTCTGATATGGCTGAGCATTACGATGTCATCGTCATTGGCAGCGGCCCAGGTGGCGCCAGTTTCGCGCAGCGTCTGGCGCGCACCGGCAAGAAAATCCTGATGCTGGAGCGCGGCGATTATCTGCCGCGCGCGCGCGCCAACTGGGATGCGAAAACCGTGTTCATGCAAGGCGCCTACCAGGCGCGGGAGGATTGGCGGGATAAGGACGGGAAAATCTTCCATCCCGGCCTGCATTATTTCGTCGGCGGCAATTCCAAGGTCTATGGCGCGGCTCTGTTCCGCCTGCGCGAGCGCGATTTCGGCCTGCTCGCGCATGAGGACGGCCCATCCCCCGCCTGGCCGCTGAGCTACCAGGATTTCGCCCCTTGGTATGACGAGGCGGAGGCGCTGTTCAGCATCCATGGCCAGGCCGGCGAAGACCCGACCGAGCCGCCGCGTGGCGCCTTTCCGCACCCGCCGGTCTCGCACGAGCCGGTGATCGGCGACCTCGCCGCGCGTCTCTCCAGGCAGAATCTGCATCCGTTCCATATGCCGCTGGGCATCAAGCTGACCGAGGCGCATGGCAAGCCCACGCCTGAGAGCGTGTGCATACGCTGCGATGCCTTCGATGGCTTTCCCTGCCTGCTCAACGGCAAGGCGGATGCGCAGGTGATATGCGTCGACCCGGCGCTGGCGAAATTCCCGAATCTGGAGCTGCGCACCAATACCTACGTAAAGCGCCTGCACGCCAGCGCGAATGGCCGCGCCATCAGCACAATCGAGGTCGAGCAGGATGGCGAGACCTCTCGGCTCAGCGCGGATATCGTCGTCGTCGCCTGCGGCGCGCTCTCCTCCGCGCTGTTGTTCCTGCGCTCCTTCAGCGATGCGCATCCCAATGGCCTCGCCAACCGCTCGGATCAGGTCGGCCGCAATTATATGCGCCATAATCAGTCGATCCTGATGGCGCTGATGCGCACCCCGAATGACGATGTGTTCCAGAAAACATTGGGCCTGTCGGATTTCTATTTCGGCACGCCGGAGACGCCATCACCGCTCGGGCTGGTGCAGATGTGCGCGAAGGTGCATACCGGGCAGATTCTCGGCGAGGCCGTGCCCTCCTGGCTGCATTGGCTGCCGAAACTGCCCTTCGACATGATGGCCCGCCACGCCATCGATTTCTGGCTCTCCAGCGAAGATATTCCGAAGCCGGAAAACCGCATCGCCTACAAAGACGGCAAGGTGCAGCTGGATTTCACCGAAACCAACGCCAACGAACATCGCCGCCTGCGCCAGGAATTAAAGCGGGTCTTGAGCAAGAGCTATAAATGGGGGTCGGAGCGTCTGGCCTATTTCTCGCTGCCGATGGGGCTGGAGGCGACTTCGCATCAGGCCGGCACCATGCGCTTCGGCACCGATCCCGCCAGCGCCGTGCTGGACATCAATTGCAAGGCGCATGAGCTGGATAATCTCTACGTCACCGATGCCAGCTTCTTTCCTTCCATCGGCGCGGTGAACCCGACTTTGACCATCATCGCCAACGCGCTGCGCGTCGCCGCCCATGTCGAGGCGCGTCTGGCATGAATTTCCTGCTCCACACCGCCCCCGACATCCTCGCCAGGGTGCTGCTGGTCTGCATGTTTCCGCTCTCCGCCTACGATAAGATCGTGCATTGGCGGGAGGCGATGGCGCAGGAGGAAACCGAGCCCTTGCCCTTTCCCGAGGCGCTGATGGTGGTTGCCATCGCCATCGAGGCCCTCACCCCGCTCTGCATCGTCTTTGGCTGGCATGACCGTCTCGCCGCCTTCATCCTGGCCGGCTTCTGCGTCGTCACCGCCATCCTCTTCCATCCCTTCTGGAAATATCCGCATTTCTGGCGCGATGCCGGCGATGGCCGCCAGCATTTCTGGATTTCTTCAAGAATCTTTGCCTCGCCGGCGGGCTGGGCCTGCTGGTGATCAGCGCCGGTCCGGTAGGGCTGGGCGCTGTCGTGACCCACCCGCTTTCCAATGCGCCCTATAGCGCGCCGCCATCCCCCTGAAAGGAGCGACCATGCCGCATGTTCCCTATTGGCATCTCTGGACGGATGTAGATGGCATCAGCCATTTCTCCCAGGCCGTGCTGGAGAATTTCAGCTTCGAAGGCGTCGGCGGTGCCGACCCGCAATGGAACAACAAGCTCTTCACCGGCCAGAGCGCCATCGTCTTCACCGAACAGCCGGTCGGCTGGGTCGGCGAATGGCATGAAAATCCCAAGCCGCAATGGATCGTGCCGATCTCCGGGCGCTGGTGGGTGGAGGCGATGGACGGCACGCGCCGCGAATTCGGCCCCGGCGATGTGCAGTTCGGCGAAGACCAGAATTGCCGGGACTCGAACGGCAAGCGCGGCCACCGCTCCGGCACCATCGGCGATGTGCCCTGCGTGCTGATGTGCGTGCAGATCGACGCCAAGCCGCAAAAACAACCGGGGCACTTCAAGTGAGCCTGTACGACATCCAGGATCCGCGCTTCAACCATCTCACCCTCGGCAACGCCCAGCTCGAAACCTTGGCGGATGGCTGCCGCTGGCTCGAAGGCCCGGTCTGGTTCGCGGATCAGGAGTTGCTGCTGTTTTCCGATATTCCCAATAACCGCGTGCTGCGCTGGTGCGAGAATGTCGTCACCACCTACCAATCCCCATCGGATTTCGCCAACGGCCATGCGCGCGACAATGAAGGGCGGCTGATCTCCTGCCTGCATCATCGCCGCGCCATCACAAGGCGCGAGCTTGATGGCCGCGCCAGCATCCTTGCCGATGAATATGACGGCAAAAGGCTGAATGCCCCGAACGATGTCACCATCCAGCGCGGCACCGGCGCGATCTGGTTCAGCGATCCCGTCTATGGCATCATGACCGATTACGAAGGCGGCAAGCAGGCCCCGAACGTCCACCAGCTCTCTACCGGCTGGATGCGAACGGCACGCTCAGCATCGCCTCGGACGATTTCACCGGCCCCAACGGCCTCGCCTTTTCGCCGGACGAAACCCGCCTCTACGTCACCGAAACCGGCGACCAGTTCGACCCGCATACAGACCGCCATATCCGCGTCTTCGATGTGCAGGACGGCAAGCTTTCCAATGGCCGCATCTTCGCACGGATCAGCCCCGGCTATGCGGATGGCATCAAATGCGATGTCGATGGCAATCTCTGGTGCAGTGCGGGCGATGGCGTGCATTGCCTCTCGCCCGAAGGCGAGATGCTGGGCAAGATCGTCATCGGCGACACCGTCTCCAATCTCTGCTTTGGCGGCCGGCATCTCTCGCGCCTGTTCATCTGCGCCGGTACCAGGCTGCTCGCCCTCCACACCAACAGCAGAGGCGCCGCATGAGCCTGCTGCGCGTCGCCCGCAATGTCTCGGATCTCGACCGGCTCACCGCTTTCTACATCGCGCTGGGCTTTGAACCGCAAGGCGGCGCCGAGGCGGATGTGCCGCTGGCCAACCTGCTCGGTGTTTCGGCGCTGCGCCGCCAGCGCCTGCGCCTGGGCGCGCAGACGCTGGATCTCACCGCATGCCTGCCGGTCGGCGCGGCCTACCCGGCCAACGCTCCCGGCAATGCCAGCCTGTTTCAGCATATCGCGCTGCTCACGCCCGATATCCATGCCGCCGCCCCCCGCGCTTTGGCCGCCGGCGCGCAACCCATCTCGCACGGCGGCCCGGTGCGGCTGCCGCCCGAGTCCGGCGGCGTGACCGCCTGGAAATTCCGCGACCCGGACGGGCATCCTCTGGAATATCTGCAACGCGACGCCCCGCCCGGCTATGACCATTCCGGCATCGTCGCCACCCGCCCGGATGCGTCCCTGCCTGTCTATGCCGCGCTCGGCCTGCATCTCCAGGCCGAACAGCTCAACCAGGGCCCCGAGCAGGCGCGGCTGGATGGCGTGCCCGGCGCCAGCGCGCGCATCCTCACCTTGCGCGGCGCCGAGGGCCGGGAGTGGAGCTGCTCGCCTACAGCCACACCGCCCCCTACGCGCCGCCGCACCCGCCGGACCTCGCCGCCGACCGGCTGGTCTTCAAAGGCCCGCACCCCGCCTTGCAGCGCGACCCGGACGGCCATCTCATCGAAATCGCCCCCGGCTGAGCCTCCACCTTCCCACCCCGCCGCAACCGCGTTACCCTGGCGCCGATGGTTCCTCCCCGGAGGATGAAAAGGGAACGCGGGTGCAAATCCCCGGCTGTCCCCGCAACTGTAAGCGCAGAGCCGCGCGCCACATGCCACTGGGAAACCGGGAAGGCGGCGCATCCGGCAGAGACGCGTGAGCCAGGAGACCTGCCATCGAGAGCGTCAGCGTGAACGCATCGGGCGGGGTGTCCTGGTGGGTGGGTCTTTTGCCGGGCCCGCCTTGTTCGCGGTGGCAACGCTGTTGAACGAGGCAAACCATGCTGTCTTTACGCGCCCCCGGCGCCGGCCTGCGCGCCAAGGTGATCGGGATCTATCTCTTCCTCTTCGCCTTCAATATCGGCGCCTGGCTCTGGGCGCTGCTCTCTTTCCGCCACCACCCGGTGCTGCTCGGCACCGCTCTGCTGGCCTACATCTTCGGGCTGCGCCACGCGGTCGATGCCGACCACATCGCCGCCATCGACAATGTCACCCGCAAGCTGATGCAGCAGGGCCAACGCCCGGTCGGCGTCGGCTTCTTCTTCTCCATCGGCCATTCCGCGGTGCTGCTCATCGGCGTCGTCGTCATCGCGGCAATGACCGTCACTCTTGCCGACAGCTTCAATAATTACAACGAAATCGCCGGCACCATCGGCACGCTGGTCTCCACCCTCTTCCTGCTGCTGATCGCGTTGATGAACCTGCTCATCGCCTTCGCCGTCTATCGCAGCTTCCGCCATGTCCAGCGCGGCGGCGCCTATGTGGAGGAGGATTTCGACCTGCTGCTGAACAAGCGCGGCCTGCTGGCCCGGCTGTTCCAGCCGCTCTTCCGGCTGGTGAGTCGCAGCTGGCACATGCTGGCGTTGGGTGTCCTGTTCGGGCTGGGGTTTGACACCGCCACCGAGGTCACCCTCCTCGGCATCGCCTCCACCCAGGCGCTGCACGGCATGTCGCTCTGGCCGCTGCTCACCTTCCCGCTGCTCTTCGCCGCCGGCATGTCGCTCATCGACACCACCGACGGCATCCTGATGCTCGGCGCCTATGGTTGGGCCTTCGTCAAGCCGGTGCGCAAGCTCTATTACAACCTCACCATCACCTTGGTCTCCGCCCTGGTGGCGCTGGTCATTGGCGGCATCGAGGGGCTGGGGCTCATCGCCTCGGAATTCGCCCTCGGCGGCTGGTTCTGGGACCATGTCAGCGCCCTTAACGACCAGTTCGGCGCCATCGGCTATATCATCATCGGGATTTTCATCCTGAGCTGGGTCGTCTCCACCCTGGTCTATAAATTCAAGCGCTATGACGAGCTGGAGATCACCGCCGCCCAGCCCTGAGCCGTCTCACGCCTGCAGCGTCCGCGCCCGGATCCGCTCCGGCGCGGCGCCAAACCAGCGCTTGCAGGCGCGCGAGAACGGGCTCAGCTCGGCATAGCCCAGCAGCTGCGCCACGCCCGAGATCGGCAGATGCGCCTGGCCCAGATAGCTCGCCGCCAGCGCCCGGCGCACATCCTGCACCGCCTGCGCGTAGGTCAGCCCGTTCTCCGCCAGCCGGCGCTGCAAGGTCCAGCGCGCCAGCCCCAAAGCCTGCGCCACCTCCGCCACCGGCGGCGCCCCCTCGGGCAGGCGCGAGCGGATTTCCGCCCGCACCCTGGCCTCCAGCGGTACGATCTTGCCCGGCAGCCGGCGCTGATAAACCTGTGCCGCCAAGGCCGCGAACCGCCCGGCATCCGCGCCGGGCATCCGGCGCGTCAAATCGCCAGGGCGGAAAATAATCGCATTCGTGCGCTGCCCGAAAAACACCGGCGCCCCGAACACCGCCTCATGCGCCCGCGCATCGCCCGGGGCCGGGTGCTCAAACTGCACCTCCTCCGCCCGGAACCCCGGCCCATAGGCGGTGCGCAGGATGTTCTGGAACATCGCGATGGTCAGCTCCGCATCCTGCCGGCGCTCGAAAATCCGCCAATCGACAATCCGGTATTCCAGCCGCAGCAACCCGCCTTCCGCCACCAGCCGCGCCTCGCTGGCCTGCTGGTGCAGGGGAAACAGATCCGTCAACTGCCGCAACGCCGTGCCGATGCTGGGGCGGCCAACGCCAGATCCCCCACCAGCCCATGGCTGGAGGCCGGAAAATCCCGCCCATAAAGCAGCCCGAAATCCGCCCGGCCGGACAGCAGCGCGGCGCGCTCCATCACCTCGACATAAGAGGACAAAGCGAGCCCCCCCTCGCTATCCGCCCGCAAGCCAGACGCATCCACCCCGGCCGGCCCGAACACCCGGTCCGCATCCGTTCCCAAATCCTGCAATAACGGCAATAGCCCCGCCGTGGCACACAACGCCACCCGCGGCACCCCACCCGCACCCAACCCCATTTTTCTGCGCCTCCTCCCGCCACCCCAATAGGGCCGTGGTGGGCGTTTCTCCTGAGGGGGAGGTTAGGCCGGGTTGGGGGTGGGGGGCAATATTCCCAAAAAAAAAATGAGACAATCTTGACTTCTGTTATATTTAAACAAAAGTTAACTAAACTCTAGGTGGCTTTTGACATGAAGATCGAACGTATAAAAATTAGCAACTTCAAAAAAATCGATAGTGTCGAATTAGCGTTGGGTGCGGTTAATTACTTGGTTGGCGGCAATAACGCGGGAAAAAGTAGCGTGTTGCAGGCCGTTCATATGGCGGTCTCATGCGCAAAATTATCAGTCCAGCGAGGGGAGGCTGTAATTCCCGAGTCAGAGGTCAGATACTCCCCCACCTCAGAATTTACGTCGCTCGGACACTTTGCTCCCTATGAAAACAGTAAACTGGGCTCAAGGGGACGGGTTGAGTTCTTTGGCACTACGTCAGATGAAACGACTGCAAGTTATAAAATAGAGATATACAAAGGAAGAAACTATGGAAGTGTTGGCGTCGATCGAACAGGAGTCTATCCAAATTTCGGTCAGATAGTTGTTGATCCGAAAAAACTTTTTTCGGTGTATGTTCCGGGTATTTCAGGTATACCTCATAGAGAAGAGTACAAGAGCTATGCTAGTGTTTTTCAAAAAGTTGCCGGTGGAGATGCAAATCTAGTTTTTCGAAACGTGATTCGCCTGCTTCAGGAGCGTGATCTTTTAACTAAAGTTGAAGATCTAATGGCTGATTTGGTTGGTAACTTTAATATCAGGCTGAATCACGACCAACTCGTCGACACTTATTTGAAAGTTGAAGTATCACTAGATTCATCAAAGTTTGTGCCCCTGGATCTAGCGGGTACCGGTGTCCTACAAATTTTACAGATCGTATCGTATGTTGCTCTTTTTGAGCCTACGCTACTGCTGATCGATGAACCCGACAGCCACTTGCATCCATCGCGCCAGTCACTTTTGTCAAAAGCGTTTAACAAAATTTCAAATGATTATGGTGCGACCATTGTTGTGTCGACGCACAGTCGGCATTTGCTGGCTTCTGCCGATACGAATGCAAAGATAATTTGGATGAAAGATGGGCTTGTTGAATCTGAGGACTGCCGAGATCTTGCAACGATCCTAACAGTTTGCTGAAAAACCCCGAAACTTGGTTTTATTTTTTCTGATTTAGCTTTGGGGCCTGGATTTTGGTTCAAGTGATTGAAGTTTCTTGCCGGTTTCTGGACTTTTTTCGTCCAGCGGACAGACTCGTCCCTTATATTGCCACCATTTTTGGAATGCGTACCAGATTATAGGCGATCAGGTTGAGCATGAAGGTGCCGGCGACCCGCGCAACGCCGCGCAGCTTGGTCTTGCGCATCGTGCCGTGCTGCTTGCCCCAGCCGAATATGCACTCGATCATCGCCCGGCGGGTCTGCGACATCGCATAACCGGGATGGCGCGTGGTGCGTCCGTCAATCGCGCTGCGGCGGTGCCTGCCGGTTTTGGTCTCACCGTTGTTTTGTGTGACATGCGGTGTCACGCCGGCGTCGCGCAGATTGGCGACATGATCGGCGGTATCGTAAGCCTTGTCTTCGCCTACGGTGATCCGCCCGGCGGCCGACTTGGCTTTGGCTTTCAACATCGCTTCCGAGGCTTCACGCTCAGCCGTGCCTGTGGCCTGGGTCACTCGGCCACCCACCGCCAAGCCGTGCCGGTTGTCCATCAGCGCGTGCCCCATATACGAAAGCTTTGCCTCCCGCCCAGCGGCCTTGCGGTACAGCCGGCTTTCCGGGTCGGTGGTGCTGGCATGGGTATCGTTCTTACGCTTCTGACCGTGGAAATCCGAACCATCATCGTCGCTGCCATCCTTCGGCCGGAAGCTCTTCTGCGACGCCCACGCCTCGATCAGCGTGCCGTCCACCGAGAAATGCTCATCCGATAGTAGCGGCGTCACCCGCGGGTGGTTCAGCAGCCGGCTCATGAATTTCTGGAATATATCGCCGTTCTGCAGGCGCTCGCGGTTCTTGCTAAACGTGGTCGGGTTCCAGACCGGATCATCCGGGGATAAGCCCACAAACCAGCGGTACAGGAGATTATAATCCAGTTGCTCCATCAACTGCCGTTCCGAGCGAATCCCGTACAGCACCTGGATCAGCAGCGCGCTCAGCAATTGTTCAGGCGGCACCGAGGGCCGGCCTTCCCTGGAATACAGCCAGGCAAAGCTGCGGCTCATCTCATGCAGAACATCCCGCACCAAAGCACGGATCGCTCGCAACGGATGGGTCGCCGGAACCCGTGTTTCTGGTGAAACATACGAAAACATCCCGCCCTGATCTCGAAAAGAACCCCGCACCCCACGCCTCACAAAACCTGCCAGCCAAAGTGAATCACATCATAATCCCGGCCGCCAGGAGTTTTTCAGCAAACTGTTAATGGATTTGGGTGCCCTCGACCAGCTCGATTCAAAGGGAGCTGAGTGTATTATTTGTACAGAAGATAGAGGAAAGGGTGTTATTGAAAGCGCAATCAATCAATTATTGCTTTCCGACAGGGTGAAGGTCATTTCCTATAACGGCATTAACAACGCAGGTTCTGCAGTCGCAATAAAAGCGATGTGTGATTTACTTCCTCAGTCACCAAAAATTGTTATTCATCGTGACCGCGATTTTTTAACTGAAGCGGAAGTTCTGAAGTGGGGAGCCGATTACATTAGCAGAGATATGACGATATTTTCTCCGCCTTTATGCGATGTCGAAACGTATCATTGTTCGATTGAGCAAGTTGCTAAAGTTTATGAAATTTCAAAGCAAAAAGCAGAAGAGCTTGTTGAGAAAGCATTTTCCGAGACGCTGGAAGAGTTGAAAACCAAGTTTCGTGAGAAACGACGAGAGGCAATTCAAAAATTTTGGCGCGACGGAGGTGGGCCTACTACGCAAGAATTGTGGGGCGACGATCAAACGCTGAATTGGAATAATATTTATGGCAAGGGGTTTATCAAAACTTTGAACAAATTGCTTCCTGAGTCTTTGGGGTACAGAGGAAAAATTTGCAGGTTAGCGCGAGTGCAGATTTTAGAGATCTCATCAGAGATAAGTTGTCTAGCCTCGGAATAACTTTTGAATTGCAGGGAATATGATGGAATTGTTCGTTGATAACTCGCATTTCATCAGATGCCTCTAAAATAAATAACGCTGGCTCAGTTTTCTGAGCCAGCGCAGTTTGCGTCCTACCCCCGTACCCCAACACGCTCTTGATCTCCAAGAAATCATGCATCGCCCAATCGGCATATTCGCGCCCATTGCCGCTCTGCTTATACCCGCCGAACGACGAGCAAAAATCCGAATCCGGGTAGTTCAGATAAACCGACCCCGCCCGCATTTCCGCCGCCACATGGCGCACCTTGTCCATATCCTTGCCCTGCACATAGGCCGCCAGACCATACACCGTGTCATTGGCGATCTCGATGGCCTGCTCTAGCCCCTCATAGGGAATGATCGAGAGCACCGGCCCGAAAATCTCCTCCTTCTCGATGGTCATGCCCGGCTTCACATTGGCGAACACCGTCGGCTTCACGAAATAGCCCCGCTCCAGCCCGTCCGGCTTGCCCAGCCCGCCGCAGGCGAGCGTCGCCCCGTCATCGATTCCGGCCTGGATCAGCCTTTGCACCTTGTCCCACTGCATCTGGCTCACCAGCGGCCCCAGCACCGTGCCCTCGGCAAAGGCCGGGCCGGGGGTCTGCTTGTTCGCCTCATCCACCGCGATCCGCACCGCCTCGTCATGCAGGTGGGCTGGCACCAGCATGCGGGTCGCCGCGTCGCAGCTCTGCCCGGTATTGATGAAGCAGGCGCCGATGCCCTGGCGCACCGCGCTGTCCAGATCCACATCCTCCAGCAGGATATTGGCGGACTTGCCCCCCAGCTCCTGGCAGACGCGCTTCACCGTCGCCGCGGCTTCCCGCGCCACGATGGTCCCCGCCCGGGTCGAGCCGGTAAAGCTCATCATGTCCACATCCGGATGCGCCGCCAGCACCTGGCCCACCTCCGGCCCGGTGCCGTTCACCAGATTGAACACGCCGGCCGGCACCCCGGCCTCATGCATCACCTCGGCGAAGATCAGCGCATTCACCGGGGCAATCTCGGAGGGCTTCAGCACCATGGTGCAGCCCGTCGCCAAGGCCGGCGCCACCTTGCAGACAATCTGGTTCAGCGGCCAGTTCCAGGGCGTGATCAACCCGCACACCCCGATCGGCTCCTTCACCACCAGCGTGCTGCCGCGCTTTTCGGTGAAGGCGAAGCTCTTGAAGCGCTCGATGGTGGCCATGAAATGCTGCTGCCCCACCCAGGCCTGCGCCTCCCTGGCAAAGCCGATCGGCGCCCCCATCTCCCGCGCACAAGCCTGCGCGATATCCTCGAAGCGCTTATTATAGACCGCGAGGCAGCTCTCCAGCAGCTCCAGCCGCTCCTTCACGGTGCTATGCGAGAAGCCCTTGAAGGCCCTCTTCGCCGCCGCCACCGCCTTGTTCACATCCGCCTCGGCGCCGCCGGAAATCTCGGTGAACACCTCTTCCGTGGAGGGGTCGATCACCGCAATCCGCTTGGCCGCCACCGGGTCAACCCAGGCGCCGTCGATATAGAATTTCAGAAATTCGGGCATGGCTTCCTCTTTGAACACTGCAAAGAGCATAGCGCCGCCGCGCCCGCCTGGCTTGACCCTGAAATACAACCCTGAAATATAGCCGGCGCGATTATATCTAACGCGATGTTAAAATTCATGTTCCACGTGGAACATTTCGGGAACAGATTACGCCTCGGGGCTTTCCTTGCGCAGCGCATCCAGCGGCAGAAGCTGCCCGTCGCGCTCGAAATGCCAGAAGGTCCAGCCATTGCAGGAGGGCGCGTTCTGCACCGCCGCGCCGACCTGATGGATCGAGCCGCGATGCCCCCGCTCACCAGCCCGCCCTCGGCCGTCACCTCCGCCTCCACCCGGCGCTGCTTGTCCATCACCTTGGTCCCGGTGCGGATGATGCCGCGCTCCACGAAGCTGCCAAAGGCGATTCGCGGCGCCGCGCGGCCGGAGGCGGGGCCACCACCGCCATGCGCGAGGCCGGGGCCTCCGCCGCCAGCCGCCCCCAGGCCGCCTCCACATAGGCCGGATGCCGCTCAATGCCGATGAAATGCCGGTGCAGCCGCTTGGCCACCGCCGCCGTGGTGCCGGTGCCCAGGAACGGGTCGACAATCACATCCCCCGGGCTGGTCGAGGCCATGATGACGCGGTGCAGCAGCGCCTCGGGCTTCTGGGTCGGGTGCAGCTTCAGCCCGTGATTATTCTTCAGCCGCTCATTCCCGGTGCAGAGCGGCAGCGTCCAGTCCGAGCGCATCTGCAGATCGTCGTTCAGCGCCTTCATCGACTGGTAATTGAACTTATACCGGCTCTGCTGGCTGCGCGCCGCCCAGATCATGGTTTCATGGGCGTTGGTGAAGCGCCGGCCGCGGAAATTCGGCATCGGGTTGGTCTTGCGCCAGATCACGTCGTTGAGGATCCAGAACCCCAGATCCTGCATCATCGCCCCGATGCGGAAGATATTATGATAGGAGCCGATCACCCAGATCGTCCCGTCCTTGTTCAGCACACGGTGGCATTCGGAGAGCCAGTCCCGGGTGAAGGCGTCATAGGCGGCGAAATCGGTAAATTTATCCCAATCGTCATCCACCCCGTCCACCAGACTGTCATCCGGACGGCGCAATTCGCCGCGCAGCTGCAAGTTATAAGGCGGATCGGCGAAGACGCAGTTGATCGACGCATCCGGCAGCATGCGCAACATCGTCCCGGCATCACCGAGCAAGATCTGATCCAGCGGCAATTCGCGCAGCATTTCCACAGGCAAGGCGGACCCCAAAACTAATCGACTCGTGAATAAGTGGCGGGCCGGTCGTAACCGCGTCAACCGTCTGGTCTGTGCGATTTTGGCACAAAAGCCGCACATGCACTATAACGCCTCTTCGTTCTTGACAGTCCGGGGGGTAAGGATAGCAACCGCCCAACCTTCCGGCGGATATCCGCGAGGAGCAGGTGCATGAGCGACGGCCCGGAGAAACCAGGGTTCGAGGACAGGCTGGCGGCGGCGGAAGACGCGGCCCAGGGTCCCAAGCGCAAGGCGCCAGGGCAGAGCGATGCCGGCTCGGCGCAACGCGCCATCGAGCTGGCGATGCGGCTGGGGGTTGAGATGGTGGCCGCGATGGTCATCGCCGTGGTGATCGGGTGGGGCTGGACAGGCTCTTGCACACCAAGCCATGGCTGATGATCCTCATGGTCCCGGTGGGTCTGGCGGCCGGCATGCGCAATCTTTTGCGGGCCGATCGCGGGCGGTAAGTCGCGCCGGTATCAATCGGGGCGAAAACAGTTTAAACGCCGCGCGAGCGGCGGGTCGGTTAAGTGCCGCGCCAGCGGCACGTTGGGATAAACCTCCGCGCAAGCGGCAAAAGTACGGCTTCAGGCAGGGTAGAACACATGGCGGGACCATCGATCGACGCGCTGGGACAATTCGACCTGACCACCGGTCTGGGGGCCATCGGGCGCGCGGTCAATTTCACCAACTCCAACGAGGCGATGTTGGCGGCCGCCATCATCATCGTCGGCATGTTCGCCATCGGGCTGAAGGCCAAGGCGCTGGTGCCCGGCCGCATCCAGGCGCTGGTCGAGGTGCTGTATGAGTTCGTGCATCATATGTGCGTGGACACGATCGGCGAGGAAGGCCGCAAATTCTTCCCGCTGGTCTTCACCATTTTCAGCTTCATCCTGCTCGGCAATTTGATCGGGCTGTTCCCCTATTTCTTCGCCTTCACCTCGCATATCGCGGTGACGCTGGCGCTGGCCTTGTTCGTGTTCGTGTTCTCGACCGCGGTGGGCTTCTATATTCACGGCTTCGGCTTCCTGAAATTCTTCGTCCCCGCCGGGGTGCCGGGCTGGCTGCTGCCGCTGCTGGTGCCGATCGAGATCATCTCCTATCTCTCCCGCCCGGTGTCGCTGTCTGTGCGTCTGTTCGCGAACATGACCGCCGGGCATGTGATGTGGGAAGTCTTCGCCGGCTTCATGCTGCTGCTCACCGCCGGGTTCGGCGTGTTCGGCGCCATCGCCTCTGTCGTGCCGCTGGGCCTCAATGTCGCCCTGGCCGCTTTGGAGCTGCTGGTGGCCGGGCTGCAGGCCTATGTTTTCGCCATCCTGACCTGCCTGTATCTGCACGACGCCGTGCATATGCATTAAGGCCGGTCCGGTTCCTCCCGTTTCGCCTATAAGTTTCTGCTAAAAAGGAAAAAATTACATGGATCCTCAGTCTGCCGCTCTGCTCGCCAAGGACGTTGGCGCGGGTCTCGCCACCATCGGTGTCGCCGGTGCCGGCGTTGGTATCGGTAACCTGTTCGGCTCGTTCGTCTCCTCCGTCGGCCGCAACCCGGCCGCCCGCGATGCGATGTTCCGCGACGTTCTGCTCGGCTTCGCGCTGACGGAAGCGGTGGCGCTGTACGCGCTGGTCATCGCGCTGGTCATTCTGTTCACCTAAGATGCGCCGGATCAGCACCGCTCTGCTGCTGGCCCTTGCCCCCTCCGCCGCGCTGGCCGAGGGCAAGATGCCGCAGATGGATTTCTCCAACCCGCTCACCCTTGATCAGGTGGGCTGGATGGCGGTCATCTTGGTGGTGCTTTACCTCCTGCTTTCGCGCTGGGGCCTGCCGCAGATGGGCAAGGTTCTGGAAAACCGCGCCGCCATCATCGCCCGCGACCTGGCGGCGGCCCGTGCCGCCAAGCAGGATGCAGACCGGGCGGTGGCGCTGTTGACCGCCACGCTGGCGTCCGCCCGGGCCAATGCCCAGGCCGAGGTGGCGAAGGCGGTCGCGGATGCGAAGGCGCAGGCTGCCAGCAAGGCAGCGGCGCTGAACGCGGAGCTGGAGGCCAAGCTCGCCGAGTCCGAAGCCCGGATCGAGGCGGCGCGTGCCTCTGCCATGGCGGCGATCAAGCCGGTGGCGGCGCAAGCGGCATCCGAGATCCTGCTCAAACTCACCGGCGCCGTGCCGGAACAGAGCGAGCTGTCGCAGCGTGTCGAAGACGCGCTGGCGGCCCGCAAGGCGGCCTAAGCCATGCAGTATGACGCTCTCAACGCCCATTTCTGGGCGCACGGAACCTTCTGGGTCTTCATTGCCATCGTCATCTTCGCGGTCATTGCCGGCCGCAAGGTGCTGCAGGGCATTGGCGGCCTGCTGGACGCCCGCACCAAGGCGGTGCAGGCGGCGCTGGACGAAGCCGCGCAGCTGAAGGCCGAGGCCGAGGCGATGCTGGCGGAGGCCAAGCAGAAGCAGGCCCAGGCCCAGGAAGATGCCCGCCACATCCTGGCCACGGCGCATGCCGAGGCGCAGCGTCTGGCGGCCGAGCTGGCGGCCGAGGCGCAGGCCACGGCGCAGCGGCGCGAGAAGATGGCGCTGGAACGCATCCAGGCCGCCGAATCCGCCGCGGTGAAGGAGGTTCGCGCCGCCGCGATCGACATCGCCACCGCCGCCTCCACCGCCTTGCTGCGCGATAGCGTCAGCAACGACAGTGATGCGGCGCTGATCGACCATGCGATCACCGCGCTGCCGAAGGCGCTGCGCGGCTAGAGCCTGCCGCTCTTCGGTGGCCACGCCGAGGAGACCGAGACCAACCAAACGGGGCGTTTCCGCAAGGAACGCCCCGTTTTGTTTACCCGGCGGTCTTCCTCAGCAGATACACATCCATGATCCAGCCATGCGCCGCCCTGGCCGCCGCCCGGGTGGCGATGATCTCCGGCCCGATCCGTGCCAGCGCGCCCTGGCGGATGATCTGCTCTGGCATGCCCAGATAGGCGCCCCACCAGATCCAAATTCCCGCCGGGTCCAGGCTCTGAAAGGCGCAGCCGCCATCGAGCATCACCACCAGCGTATCCACCCCGGGCGGCCAGCCATGGTCACGCAATTGCCGCCCGGTGGTGACGAGAAAGGGCGCGCCGATCTCGTTGAGCACCATGGCGTGCGCGGCGGTGAGCGCCTGGATCGAGGTGATGCCGGGGATCACCTCCACCGGCAGCGCCAGCCGCCCGGCGATGCGCAGGGTGGAATCATAGAGCGAGGGATCACCCCAGACCAGCAGCGCCGCCCGCCCACCTTGCGGCAAGGCGCGCTCCAGCACCTGCCGCCAGCGCCGGGCGATCTCGTCATGCCAGTCCTCGACGCGGGCGCGGTAATCCGGCGTCGCCTCGTCGCGCACCGGCAGGTCGAACTCCACCAGCCGGGTGGCTTGGTTGGTGATCACCTCGTCACAGATCCGCCGGCGCAGCGCCGCCAGATCCGCCTTCTGCGCCCCCTTGCGCGGGATCATCACGATGTCGGCCGCGTTCAGCGCCTTGATCGCCTGCAAGGTGAGATGATCCGGGTTGCCGGTGCCGATGCCGATCAAAACAAGGCTGTGCATCAGCTCTCCAGCCGGGAGATCAGGTGGAAGAAGCTGCCGCTGACATGGCCCCGGCGGGAGCCGGTTTCGGGCACCGGCGCGCCCTCAGCATCGCGCACCTGCGCCAGCGGCGCGTCGGGCTGGGCGAGGATGGAGGCGTAGTGGAATTCATGCCCGGCGAGATCCGCGCCCGCTTCCTGCCCCGGCATCGGGGCCAGCAGCCGGGCGCGGCGATAGCCGAGATGCATCTTGCGTTTGGCGAAGCTGGTGGCAAGGCCGAGCAGCCCGGCCATGGCGTGGCGCTGGCCTTGCGCATCCTCCAGCGTTTCGCCCAGCACCATATAGCCGCCGCATTCGCCATGCACCGGCCGGGTCTGCGCGAAATCCCGCAAGCCGGCCAGGAACCGCCCGGCCGCCGCCAGGGGCCCGGCATGCAGCTCGGGATAGCCGCCGGGCAGCCAGCAGATGTCGGCGCTTTCATCCGGGGCTTCGTCGGCCAGCGGCGAGAAGGGCAGAATCTCCGCCCCGCCGCCCGCCAGCCCTCCAGCAGATGCGGGTAGAGAAAGGAAAACGCCGCATCCCGCGCCAGGGCGATGCGCTGGCCAGGCGGGCGGGCAGGGGGGCGCTGGCCGGCAAAGCCTGCCCGGCGGCGGCCTCCAGCAACCCGTCCAGATCACAATACTGGCCGACCAGATCGGCGGCTTTGTCCAGCAGCGCCGCCAGCTTCGGCAGCTCCTGCGCCTGCACCAGCCCGAGATGGCGCTCCGGCACCTTTACATCCTCCTGGCGCGGCAGTGCCCCGAACACGCGCAACCCGGCTTGCGCCATGCCGGCGCGCAGCAGTTTTTCATGGCGCGGGCTGGCGACACGGTTGAGCACCACGCCCGCCACCGGCAAACCCGGCCGGAAGCGCGCCAGCCCGGAGGCGATGGCGGCCGCCGTCTGCGCCTGGCCGCGCACATCCAGCACCAGCAGCACCGGCCAGCCGGTCAGCGCGGCGATCTCGGCGGAGGCGCCATGGCCGCTGGCGCCGCGACTCGCCACCCCGTCGAACAGCCCCATCGAGCCCTCAGCCAGCGCCAGCTCGGCCCCCTCCGCGCGCCCCACCAGCGCGCCGATCTCCCCCGCCCCCATCGCCCAGCTATCCAGGTTGAAGCAGGGCCGGCCGGTGGCGGCGGCGAGAAAGGCGGGGTCGATATAATCCGGGCCGGATTTGTAGGGCTGCACGGTGACACCCCGGCGGGTGAAGGCGCGGGCGAGGCCCAGGCTCAGCGTGGTCTTGCCCGCGCCGGAGGCAGCGGCGGCGATCAGCAGCCCCTTCATTCGGGGAATCTCGGCGCGGGGCCGGTGGGGCGGTAGCGGCGGTCATAATCCGGGGCGTAGAGGCGCGAGCGCTCAAACCCCTCCGCCCCCAGCACCCGCCCGACCAGGATCAGCGCCGTGCGGTCAATCTCTGGCTCCATCCTGGCCTCGATATCCGCCAGCGTGCCGCGCAGCACGCGCTGATCCGGCCAGGAGGCGCGCCAGATCACCGCCACCGGGCAATCCGCCCCGTAAAACGGGGTGAGTTCGGCGACCACATCCGCCAGGCGATGGATGGAGAGATGCAGCGCCAAGGTCGCCCCGGTGGCGGCGAAGGCGGCCAGACGCTCGCCATCCGGCATCGGCGAGGCGCGGCCGCCCAGGCGGGTGAGCACCAGGGATTGCGCGATGCCCGGCAGCGTCAGCTCCGCCCCCAGGCTGGCGGCGGCGGCGGCGAAAGCGGGCACGCCGGGGGTGACATCATAGGCGATGCCAAGCGCCCGCAGCCTTTGCAGCTGCTCACCCATGGCCGACCAGACCGAGAGATCCCCCGAATGCAGCCGCGCCACATCCAGCCCCCTGGCGGCGGCGTCCTGGATCTCGGCGATGATCTCGTCCAGCGAGAGCCTTGCGGTGTTCACGATCCGCGCCCCGGGCGGGCAATGCGCCAGCACCCCTTCGGGCACCAGCGAGCCGGCATAGAGGCAGACCGGCGAGGCGGCGATCAGATCCCGCCCGCGCAATGTCAGCAGATCCGCGGCCCCCGGCCCGGCGCCGATGAAATGCACGATCATGGGTCGTTCCTTTCCGCAATCGCCACCATTGCCAGCCTGTCGGGCGAGGCGACACGCGGGCCGAGCAGCCTCGCCCCGGCCCGGCGGCGTGCAGCGCGCAGGCTTCCGCCAGGCTGCCCACACCGTAGCGCGCCAGCGCCCGGGCGGAGCGGCTCAGTGTTTCGATGCCGGCCAGCGCCGCCGGGGTGAGGGCGATCACCGGCACCCCCAGCTCCGCCGCCAGCTCCGCCAGCGCCTCGGGCCGGATCCCGGCCAGGGCCTGCACCTCGCCCCCCGCCGCCGCCAGCGCGGCGCGCAGCGACTCCGTGCGCACCGCGGCACGCAGGCCAAACCCCGCCACCCTCATAACGTGACACTCCATTGCACGATCGGCCTGGCCGGCACCCAGCCGCGCTTGCCCCCAAAGCTGCGGCCTCGGCCAGCTCCAGACGCAGCAGCGCACCGCCTTTCTCTGCGGACCAGGCGGTGAGCAGCGCCTCGCTCTCCAATGTCACCGCATTCGCCACCAGCCTGGTGCCGGCGGGGCCAGCGCCCAGAGCCGTTCCAGCAGCGCCTGGCTGGCGCCGCCGCCGATGAAGATGGCATCCGGCCGCGCCAGAGTCTCCAGCCCGTCCGGGGCGCGGCGCTCCAGAACATGCAGGCGCTGGGCGACGCCGAAGCCAGCGGCGTTCTCCAGCGCCCGTGCGGCGCGGGCGGCATCCGCCTCCACCCCGCTGGCGCTGGTGCGGGGGCGGCCAGGAGCCATTCAATCGAAATCGACCCCGCGCCCAGCCCGATATCCCAGAGATGCTCGCCGGGCCGGGGGGCCAGGGCGGATAATGTGAGGGCGCGCACCGGGCGCTTGGTGATCTGCCCGTCATGGGCGAAGAGCGAATCCGCCAGCCCCGGTGTGCGCGGCAGGCCCAACGCCCCCGCCACCTCCACCGCCACGGCGACCGGCGAGAGGCCCGGTCCCAGCACCGCCATCTCCGCCGCGCTGGCCTGGGTGATACGCTCCCGCACCCCGCCCAGAGCTTCCAGCCGCCAGAGGCGCGAGGCGCCGAAGCCCAGCTCGGTTAAATAGGCCGCGAACGGTGCCACCGCTTCGCCGCCGCGCAACAGGCAGAGCAGCCGCGCCCCGTCATGCAGATGCGCCCGCGCTTGCGCGAAAGGGGCGGCGTGCAGGCCGAGGCAGATTGTGTCTTCCAGCCGCCAGCCCAGCTTTGCCGCCGCCAAAGCGAAGTTCGAGGGGGCGGGCAGCGCCACCCACTCCTCCGGCGCCAACGCCTCGGCCAGCAGGCTCCCCGCCCCGAACCAGAACGGATCGCCCGAGCACAAGGCCACCACTTGCATCCCCCGGCAGGCCAGCAGCGGCGCGATGGAAAACGGCACCGGCCAGGGTCGTCCACGCGCCCCCGCCTGCGTCAGTTCCAGATGCCGCGCCCCGCCGAAAATCACCTCCGCCCGCGCCAGCGCCTCGCGCGCGGCGGGGCTGGGGCCGTCCTCATTCAGCCCGATGATCGTCAGCCAGGCGCTCATCCCCTTGCCTCCTGGCCGTGGGACGCGGCACAAACCCGGCCATGCACGGCCCGATTATATTGCTGCTCGGCGGCACCAGTGAATCCAGCCAGATGGCAAGGGCGCTGGCCGAGTCCGGGCTGCGCGCGGTTTTCTCCTATGCCGGCCGCACCGAGGCGCCGAGGCCGCAGCCGCTCCCCACCCGCATCGGCGGCTTTGGCGGGGTGGCGGGGCTGGCGGATTATCTGCGCGCCCATGGCATCACGCACTTGATCGACGCCACCCACCCGTTCGCCGCGCAAATGAGCCGCAACGCCATCGAAGCTTGTGCGGCAACCGGGGTGAAGCTGATCGCCCTGGAACGCCCGGCCTGGCAGGCTGAGCACAGCGATGACTGGCAGAGCCTCGCCACGCTGGAGGAGGCCGCCGCCGCGCTGCCGGAACGCCCCGCGCGCGTGTTCCTGGCCATCGGCAAACAAAATCTCGATCTTTTCGCCGCCCGCCAGGACCATTTCTATCTGCTCCGGCTGGTGGATGCGCCTGTTGCGCCCTTGCCTTTCCGGGATGCGGCCTGGGTGGTCGATCGTGGCCCGTTCAGCCTGGAAAATGATCTGGCGCTGCTGCGCGCCCATCGCATCACCCATCTCGTCGCCAAGAATGCCGGCGGGATCGGCGCGGCGGCCAAGCTGGCGGCGGCGCGGGCGCTGGGGGTGAAGATATTGATGGTCGAGCGCCCGGCGCTGCCGGCGCGCCGCATTGTGCAAAGCCCGGAGGCGGTGCTGGCCTGGCTCGCTCATGGCGCCGAACGCGGGGTATAGACGAAGCGGCCCACGCGCCTCGTCTGGCTGTTGCCGAGCAGCACGATGGTGCGCATATCGGCCATCTCCGGCGTCGCCTCGGAGAGCGTCACCACGCTGATCCGCTCTTCCGGCGTGCTCACCGCGCGGGCGAAGATCACCAGCCGCCCCGGCGCGCATTCCTCCCGCAGCACCGAAAGCACCCGGCCAAATCCCTCGGGCCGGGATTTCGAGCGCGGATTATAGAAGCCCATGGCGAAATCCGCCTGGGCGGCCATCCGCAGGCGCTTTTCGATCACCGGCCAGGGCTTCAGATTATCGGAGAGATTGATGGCGCAGAAATCATGCCCCAGCGGCGCGCCGGCCCTGGCGGCGGCGGCGAGCATGGCGGTGATGCCGGGCAGCACCCGGATGTCCAGCTCCGCCCAGCCCGGCTCCTCTTCCAGCACCTCGAACACAGCCGCCGCCATCGCGAACACACCGGGATCACCGGAGGAGACAATCACCACCTTGCCCCCGCCTGCGTCCGGCGCAGCGCGTGGCGGGCCCGGTCCAGCTCCTCGCGGTTATCGGAAGGGTGCAGGGCCAGCCCTGGGCGCGGGGCGATGCGCGCGACGTAAGGGATATAGCCCAGTACATCGCTGGCCTGCGCCAGCGCGGCGCTCACCTCGGGGGTGATCAGCGCGTCATCCCCCGGCCCCAGCCCGGCAATGGCCAGCCAGCCGCTCATGCCCGGTTGCGCCCGCCATGGGCGAGGACGATCGCGAAATAGGGGCAGTCCCCCTCCGGCATCTCCGCCACCCGGACGATGCGCTGCTGCGCGCTGGTGCCGTGCGCGACCAGCACCGCCTGCTCCAGCCGCCCGGCCTGCGCCAGAGCCGCGCGGATTTTCGGCAAATTGCGGCCGGTCTTCATCACCACGAAGGCATCGCTCTCGCCCATGCGCCGCGCCAGCTCGGCTTGGGGGAGCGTGCCGGGGAGGATGGTGAGAATGTCATTGCCCCAGGTGATCGGCGTGCCGGTGGCGGTCCAGCAGCCGGACATGCCGGTGATGCCGGGGATCACCTCGATCTCCACCTTGCCTTGCAGCCGCACATGCAGATGCATGAAGGAGCCATAGAAAAACGGATCGCCCTCGCACAGCACGACGATGTCGCGATCCCGCGCCAGCACCTCCAGCCGCGCCGCCCAATCCTCGTAAAATTCGTGCAAGGCGGCGATGTATTCGGGGCTGTCGGCGGGCAGCTCGGTGGTGACGGGATATTCCATCGCATATTCCACGCAGCCCGGGGCCAGCAGGCCCTGCACGATGCGCCGGGCCTGGCCGGGCCGGCCGGCCTTGCGGAAATAGGCGATATGGGCTGCCCCCTGCACCGCGCGGGCAGCGCGCAGGCTCATCAAATCCGGATCGCCCGGCCCCAGCCCGGCGCAGATGATCTTGCCCATGGATTATTCCGCCGTGCTGGCGATGGCGTTGATCGCCGCCACGCTGACCGCCGAGCCGCCGAGCCGCCCGGCGACCGACAGCGCCGGGCAGGGCGGGGCGGCCATCAACGCCGCCTTGGATTCGGCGGCGCCGACGAAGCCGACCGGGCAGCCGATGATCGCCGCCGGGCGCGGGCAGGATGGGTCTTCCAGCATGTTGAGCAGGTGAAACAGAGCCGTCGGCGCATTGCCGATCGCCACCACCGCGCCGGCCAGATCCGGCCGCCAGAGTTCGAGCGCCGCGGCGCTGCGGGTGGTGCCCATCTGTTGGGCCAGCGCCGGCACGCTTGGGTCGTGCAGGGTGCAGATGATGCGGTTCTTGGCGGGCAAACGCGGGCGGGTGATGCCCTCGCTGACCATGCGCGCATCGCAGAGAATCGGCGCGCCCTGGGCCAATGCCGCCCGCGCCGCCTCGACCATGCCGGGGGTAAACGCCACATGCGCCTCCAGCCCGACCAGCCCCAGCGCATGGATCATCCGCACCACCACGCCTTCCTCGGCGGGGGAGAAACGGGCGAGATCCGCCTCCGCCCGGATGGTGGCGAAGGATTGGCGGTAGATGGCGGCGCCATCGGTTTCATAGAGATGCGGCATTACGGCGTTCCAAAGACCCGCCGGGGGTGGCTGAGCAGCGCCGCCGGGTCAAGCCCTGGGCCGTCATTCAGGTGAAACCCGTCAGGGGCAGCGATGAGGGTGACATCACACCGGCCCGGATGCGCGCAGAGCTTGCCGCAGCCCGAGACATGCAGGGTTTTGCCCGCCGGCAGGTGCGCGGCGAGCGCGGTTGCCAGCGCGCGGGTGGGGGCGAAGCCCTCGGCACAGCCTGGCGCGCCGGTGCAGGCGAAGGTGCGCTGTAAGGGATCCTCCGCGCCGATCAGCCCCGGCAAAGCGGGCAAGCCGGTGAGCCCCGGCAGATAGAGAGCACGCCAGGGGGTGAGTCGCAGCTCTGTGCCCAGCCCGGCCAGAGCGGCGAGGCTCTCCACCGGCAACTCGCCAAAGGCAAAGCTGGCGAGAGGGGGCGTTTGGCCCGTTTTTGCGGCGGGGGAGGCGTTCAGTCCTCGCGGCAGGGCGCCGGCGCGGGTCAGCCCGCGCATCCGCCCGCGCCCGCCCGGCGCGCCGCCCTGGGCCAGAAACCAGTCCGCCAATTTCCTTATGGCCGGAATTGCGGTTTGCGCCGTCACCGATTCGCCGAGCATTGCGCCATCGGCCCGCACCAGCAGCCCGCCGGCAGCGTCACGCTCCAGCCGGATATCGGCGGAGATCTCAGCCAGCACGGGGGCCGGGCCGGTATCGAGGGCGAAGCCGAACTTGCCCGGCAGGGCGGGGAAGTTGGGCAAGGCGGCGGTCAGCGCTTCGGCCAGTTCCAGCGTGCCGTCGCCCTCTGCCCAGAACGGGGTGAGCAGCATGTTGCGCGCCTGCTCCTGGGCGGCGTCCGCATCCAGCAGACCCAGCGCGTCCAGACCCGCCATGATGGTTTCGTAGCGCTGCGATTTCACCCCGCGCCATTGCAGATTGGCCCGCGAGGTCAGTGCCAGATGGCTCTGCCCCTCGGCCTGCGCCAGCGCCGCCAGACCTTGCGCCAGCGCCGCCGTCAGCCGCCCCAGCTTCGGGCGGATGCGCAGGATCAACCCGTCCGCCGCCTGCATCGGCCGATGCGCGCCGGGGCACCAGCCTTTCACCGGCCCGCTCATAAGGACGCCAGGATTTCGTTATTGCGCGTCGCCCATAGCCCGGCCTCGCGCAGACGGGAAAAGACATCGCGCAGCCGCGCCAGGGCGGCGGGGTTTTGCGCTTGCAGAAACGCCACCACCTCCGGCTCGCCCAGCGTGGCGGCGAAATAGAGGTCGAACAGATGCCCCGGCACGTCGCGGGTGAGGTTGGCGAAGGCGGCCAGATGGTCGAGGGTCGCCGCCAGCTCCGCCCCGCCGCGAAAGCCGTGGCGCCGCATCCCCGCCACCCAGGCCGGGTTGGCGGCACGGGCGCGCACCACCCGGGCGATTTCCTCGCCCAGCAGCCGGGCGCGCGGGGCCTCGGGACGGGTGCTGTCCAGATGATAGAGCGGCGGCGCGTTCAGCCCCATTTGCGCCAAGGCGGCGACGATGCCGCCTTCCTGAGTGGCGTAATCGGCCGCGAGCAGCAGGTCCGTCTCCGGCAGGTCCTGGGCGTGTACGAAGCCATCCGTGCCCGCCAGGCGCGCGCGCAGCGCCTCGGGCGTTTCCTGGGCAACGCCATCCGTGCCGATCGACCAGCTCGCCCCCGCCAGCCAGGCTTCCCCGGCGGCGGCGCGGGCTTCGTCGGTGAAGATGGTCGGGGCCTCGCCCATCTGCAGCCCGTACTGGCCGGGGCGCGGGGCGAAGATGCGCGGGGCCTGGGTGATATAGGGGTTTTCGCCTGGGGCTTCCTCGCGCGCGGCCAGTGCCTGCGCCCCGGCGGCGAAGAGCTGGGCGAGGTGGGCGAACACATCCCGGAACAGGCCGGAGAGGCGCAGCGTCACATCGATGCGCGGGCGGCCCAGCAGCGCCGGGGGCAAAATCTCAAAGCCGGAGACCCGGCCGCTTTCCTCCCAAAGCGGGGCGAGGCCGGCCAGATGCAGCGCCATGGCGAATTCCTCGCCGGCGGTGCGCATGGTGGCCGAGCCCCAGAGATCCACCAACAGGCTCTTCGGCCAGTCGCCTTGCTCCTGCAGATGCCGGCGCAGGATTTCCTCCGCCAGCTTCACCCCTTGCGCGTGGGCGGCGCGGGTGGGCACGGCGCGCGGGTCCAGCGCGAACATGTTGCGGCCGGTGGGCAGCACATCCGCCCGGCCGCGCGCCGGCGAGCCGGACGGGCCGGGCGCCACCCGGGCCCCGGCCAGGGCGGCGAGCAGCCCGGCGCGCTCCTGCGCCCCGCAGCCGCCAGTGCCGAACACATGCAGCCCCTCGCCGAAGCGGCTCTCCTTCAGGTCGCAGACAAACCGGTCGATCCGGGTGATCGCCTCGGCCAAAGAGGCATCCTCGGCCAGGCCGAGATCGCGCTCCACCCCGCGCGCCTGGGCTTCGCTGCGGATGGCGGTGATCAGCCGGGCGCGCCTGGCCGGGTCCAGCCCTTCGGCGGTGGCGTATTCATCCAGCAGCGTCTCCAGCCGGGCGAGATGTTCCGGCACCAGAGCCTGCGCCAGAGGCGGGGGCAGATGCCCGAGTGTGACCGCGCCGATACGCCGCTTCGCCTGTGCCGCCTCGCCAGGGTCGTTGACGATGAACGGGTAGATGATCGGAAGTGCGCCGGTCAGCGCCTCCGGCCAGCATTCATCCGAGAGCGCGACACTTTTGCCCGGCAGCCATTCCAGCGTGCCATGCGCGCCGAGATGGAGCAGCGCGTCGATGTTCTGGGCGCGCAGCCAGAGATAGAAGGCGACGTAGGAATGGCAGGGGAGGGCGGAAAGGTCGTGATAGTCGTCCTCGCGCCCTTGTGTGCTGCCGCGCTCGGGCTGCAGGGTGATGAGGATGTTGCCGGATTGCAGCAAGGAGAATTGAAAGGCGCCGTTTTGCGCCAGGGCATCATCTTCCGGCGCGCCCCAGGCTGCGTTGAGGGCGGTTCGCAACGTTTCAGGCAGCGCCTGCAAGGCTGCCTTATAGGCGCTGAGTGGCCAGCTTATGGCGCTGGCCTTCAGCCGCCAGGGCAGATGCGCCAAAGGCGCGGTGTCATATCCGGCCTCTTGCAAAATACCTAGGATTTCAGAAGAACTTTGCAGCGCATCCAGCCCGACCGCATGCGCCATCTGCTCCGGCCGGCCAGGATAGGTGGAGAGGATCAGCGCCAATCTCTTGTCATCGGCTGGTTTGCGCGCCAGCCGCACCCAGGCCGCCACCCGCGCGGCGGCGGCCTGCAGGCGCGCTGCGTCCGGCTGGTGCAGCATCCGGGCGAATTGCAATTCCTCGTCATAGACGCTGGCGGCTTTGAAACTGATCACGCCGAGGAACATCCGCCCGTCAATCTCCGGCAGCGCGACATGCATGGCGAGATCCGCCGGGGAGAGGCCGCGCGCGGAGCCTGCCCAATCCTCCCGCCTGGCGGTGGAGAGCGCCACCTGGAATACCGGCACGCCTGGCCCATCCAGCGCCGTGGCGCCATCCTCTCCGGCAGCCGAAAAGGCGGTGGCGTTGACGATGGCGGCGGGGGCCGTGTCGCGCAGATGCGCGGCGACGAAGCGTGCCGCCGCCGGCGCTTTGAGCGAGGGCACGAAGATGCCGTAGGCGTCCAAGCCTTCGGCGTCCAGCGCCGCGATCATCCCATCCACAGCCGCCATGTCCCCCGCCGCGAGATAGGAACGATAGAACAGCACCGGCACGCGCGGCAGGCCGCCCGGCGCGATTTCCGGTATGATGCCGGTTGCGGGGTGATAGAGCCCATGCGCCGGCAAAGGCGGGGGCGGTGGAGCATCCTGCGCGTCCAGCCCGGCTTCGCGCCCCAGCAGCATGAGCGCACCCAGCGCCGCCTCCGGCCCGCCGGCCTCGCAAAGCCGGCCCAGCGCGGCCAGGGTTTCGGCCGAGACTGTGGAACAGTCTGTGAGTGTCGCATCCGGCCGGCCATCGCCGGGCAGCACCGCCAGCTTCAGGCCGGTGCGCGTTGCCAGATCCCGCAGCCCTTCGAGCCCGTAAGCCCAATAGCCCGCGCCGCCGATCAGCCGCACCAGCACGGCTTTCGCGCTGGCCAGGGTATTTTCCAGATATACATCCACCGAAACCGGGTGGCGCAGCCGGGCCAGATTGGCCAGGCGCAGCTGGGGCAGGCGCAGGCCCCGCGCCCGCGCCCCGCGCCAGCCCGCCGCGAAGGCGCCCAGATCACTGTCCGAGAAGGAGAGCACCGCGATCTCAGCCGGCGACTGCCCGAGATCCTGCGGGGTCTCCGCCTCTTCCAGCCCGTGGCTTTCGCGGAAGACGATATGCATGGCGGCGCGTTATGCCCCCAGAGCGGCGCGCAATTTCGCCGCGCGCAGATCGCCGCGCTCGGCGATCACCACCAGCCGCGAGGCGCGGGGCGCGTCGCCCCAGGCCTGATCAAACTGGCAACGCACCCGCGCGCCCACCGCCTGCACCAGCAGGCGTAGCGGCTTGCCCTTGATCGCGACATGGCCCTTCATCCGCAAAATCTTCTGCGCCCGCGCCAGCGCTTCGATCTTCGCCAGCAAGGGCGCAGCCTCGTCCTGCTCGGGCAGATCGATGATGATGGTGGCGAAATCATCATGCTCATGCGCCGCCTGGCCGTCATGATGGGAGGGGCGTTGGGCGACATCATCCTCCGCCCTGGCGTCAAGGCCCAGCAGGATTTTGGCGTCGATGATGCCATCGGTGATGGGCAGCATCGGCACCGGGCGCGGCAGGGTTTTCGTCACCATCGCGCGGGCGGCTTCGATTTTTTCCGCACCCGCCAGATCGGCCTTGGAGAGCAGGATCAGATCGGCGCAGGCCATCTGGTCGCCGAACACTTCCGAGAGCGGGGTGTCGTGGGTGCGGCCATTGCGGCCTTCATCCGGAGCGAACTGCCCGGCGGCGACGCTCTCCGCATCCGCCATCGCCACCACCCCGTCGACGGTGACGCGCGAGCGGATGGCCGGCCAGTCGAAGGCTTTCAAGAGCGGCTTGGGCAAAGCCAGGCCCGAGGTTTCGATGAGGATATGGTCGGGCTTTTTCTCCAGCGCCAGCAGCTTTTCCATGGTCGGGATGAATTCATCCGCCACGGTGCAGCAGATGCAGCCATTGGCCAGCTCCAGGATCGCCTCTTCCGGGCAGTTCTCATCCGCGCAGCCGCGCAAGATCTCGCCATCGACGCCCATGGCGCCGAACTCATTCACCAGCACCGCCAGGCGCTTGCCGCCCGGGTTGGCGAGGAGATGGCGGATCAGCGTGGTCTTGCCGGCGCCGAGAAAGCCGGTGACGATGGTGACGGGGATTTTGGCCAAATCACGGTTCAAAATTTCGCTCATGTCGTGGTCTCCGGGGCGGGCAGGCGGGCGATGACGTTTTTGCGGAACAGAGAGGGCCGCTCGCGCCAGGGCACGATGCCATCCGGCGTGGCGGCGAAGGCGGCGGCGTAATCCAGGATCAGCGCTGCATCGTCCTCGGTGACCGGGCCATAGAGATAGGACCAGCGATCCGGCCCGGAGAGGGCGATGGTGGGGCCGAATTTACAGGCGGAGAGACATTCCACCGGCTTTATGGTGACGCCCTCAGGCACCGCCAGCGCGCCGATGGCCGCCCCCATCCGCGCCCCGGCGCAAGGTTCGCCCTCGACCAATGGCTGGCCGGCCCGGCAGGTGGTGCAGACATGCAGAATAACGCCCATGCAACCCTCAAAGCTGCGGCGGGGCGATGGCATAGGGACGCGCGCAAGCGCAAATCACCTGCCGCGGCACACCCCGTCCGCTCGTGAAACATCCGTGCTGGCAGGTCTCCCGGCTTGCGGATAGGGGTTTGGGCAAACCCTCCGGGGTGCAGCCTTCCCAGCTTGCGCCAGTGGCATCGCATCCCTCTCCGGTCACGGTCGCGGGGGCGGCTGCGCTTCGGGGGTGAGCCCTATCGCATTCCCTTTTGGCCTGACATAAGAAGCTGTTTTGATGAGCCTCCCGGCCAGGCACCAGTACGATCCCCCGCAAAAGGCCGCAGTTGGGGGCAGAGTCAAGGAGAGAAGCCATGTCCCTCACCCCCGAAGACGCCACCCGCCATGCCGAGAAGATGGCGCGGATCAAGGCGGCAAGGGCGAAAATGATGGCGGGCAAGACTGGGGAAAAGGGGCTGATCATCGTCCATACCGGGCCGGGCAAGGGCAAATCCTCCTCCGGATTCGGCATGGTGCTGCGCTGCATCGCGCACGGGATGCCCTGCGCGGTGGTGCAATTCATCAAAGGGGCGTGGGATACCGGGGAGCGGCGGCTGCTGACCACGCATTTTGCCGGGCTCTGCCAGTTTTACGCGATGGGCGAGGGGTTCACCTGGGAGACGCAGGATAAGGCACGGGACATCGCGGCGGCCAAGGCGGGGTGGGAGAAGGCCAAGGCGCTGATATTGGATGAGCGCATCAGGCTGGTGCTGCTGGATGAGATCAATATCGCTTTGCGCTATGGCTATCTGGATGCGGATGAGGTGGTGGAATTTCTGCTGACGCAGAAGCCGGCGATGACCCATGTGGTGCTGACCGGGCGCAATGCGCCGCCAGGGCTGATCGAGGCGGCGGATCTGGTCAGCGAGATCGCTTCGGTGAAGCATCCCTTTAAAGAGGGAATCAAGGCGCAGAAGGGCGTGGAATTTTAGAGTTCCTTCCCAAATCCGCGATGCCGGCCGGCTGGCGGCGCTTTGCTACGCGCCGGTGCTCACGTACTTAACGTACGCTCCGCTCCGGTGCTCGCAAAACACCACCATCCGGCTCGGCCTGGCGAATTTTGAAAGGAACTCATGATGGTGGCGGTGATGCTGCAGGGCACCGGTTCGAATGTCGGCAAATCGCTGCTGGTGGCGGGGCTGTGCCGGGCGGTGCGGCGGCGGGGGCTCAGCGTGGCGCCGTTCAAGCCGCAGAACATGTCCAACAATGCCGCGGTGACGGCGGATGGCGGCGAGATCGGCCGGGCGCAGGCATTGCAGGCGCTGGCCTGCGGGCTTGCGCCGCATACGGACATGAACCCGGTGCTGCTGAAGCCGGAATCCGAGAGCGGGTCGCAGATCATCGTGCAGGGCCAGCGCGTGGCGACGCTGAAGGCGCGGGATTACGGGGCTTATAAGCCGACGCTGATGCCGGCGGTGCTGGAGAGTTTCGAGCGGCTGCGGGCGGCTTATGATGTGGTGATCGTTGAGGGGGCAGGGAGCCCGGCGGAGGTTAATCTGCGGGCGGGCGACATCGCCAATATGGGTTTTGCCCAGGCGGCGCGGGTGCCGGTGGTGCTGGTGGGGGATATCGACCGGGGTGGGGTGATCGCGCAGATCGTCGGCACCCAGGCGGTGCTGGCGCCGGAGGATGCGGCTTTGGTGAAGGGGTTCATCGTCAACAAGTTTCGTGGCGATCCGCGATTGTTCGATTCCGGTTATGAATTCATCCAAAACCATACCGGCTGGCGCGGGTTTGGGGTGCTGCCCTGGTTTTCGAACGCTGCGATTCTGCCGGGCGAGGATGCGCAGGATCTGCGCCGCGCCCGGCCGGTGGCGGAGGGGGCGGGGGCAGTGAAGATCGCCTGCCTGGTGCTCTCACGGATTGCGAATTTCGACGATCTCGATCCGCTGCGGGCCGAGCCCGGGGTGGAGCTGGTGCTGGTGGAGCCGGGCCAGGCGATTCCCGGCGATGCGGTGCTGGTGATTGTTCCGGGGAGCAAATCCACGCGCGGGGATCTGGCGTTTTTGCGGGCGCAGGGCTGGGAGATCGATCTGGCGGCGCATCGCCGGCGGGGCGGGCGGATTCTGGGGCTGTGCGGCGGCTATCAGATGCTGGGCGAGGAGATTGCCGATCCGGACGGGTTGGAGGGGCCGGCGGGGACGATGCAGGGGCTTGGGTTTCTTCAGGTTGCCACGCGCATGGACCGGCAGAAGCAGCTCGGGCTGGTGCGGGCGGAGCATGTGGCCAGCGGGCTGGCGGTGGAGGGGTATGAAATCCATCTCGGCCGCAGCGCGGGGGCGGATTGTGCGCGGCCGTTCGCAAGGATAGCGGGGCGGCCGGAGGGGGCGGTTTCAGCGGATGGGCTGGTGATGGGCAGCTATCTGCATGGGCTGTTTCAGGCGGATGGGTTCAGGACAGCGTTTCTGCGCGGGCTGGGGGCGCCGGTTGCCGAGCGGGACCATGGCGCCGCGGTGGAGGCGGCGTTAGATGGGCTGGCGGCGCATCTGGAAGTGCATCTGGATGTAGCCGGGCTGCTGGGTCTGCCCGGGGCCTGAAGTCGCAAAAGTTTTTGGGGTGCAGCCCTTTTTTCAAAAAAGGCTGCAAAATCTTTGGGGCGTTGGCAATGTCGTTGCCAACGCCCCAACGTTTCCGCCCCTTTTTTGTAAAAAAGGGGCGGCCCCAAAAAACTTTTTACTGCCCGACGCTGATCTGCGCGCGGGCTTCGCCCATCGGGTATTTGGCGGTGTGCAGATTCACATAGGTCTGGCCGGCGAGCAGCGCCTTGGTGGTGGCATCGTTCGCGGTCAGGGTGCCGTGCATGCCGGTATGGTAGGGGCCGGGGATCGGCAGCAGCACGCCGGCAGTCTGGCCGGGGGCGGCGGGGCCGTGGAAATGCGCGGCTTTCACCGGGCCGCTGAGGCCGTGATAGGTGATCTTATAGGTCAGCTTGCGGGTGACGGTGTCGAAGCTGCCGGTGACATGGCCGGTCGGCTGGCTGGTGGCGCTGCCTTCGGCGGCGAACTGGCCGGAGATGGACACGGTTTTGGCGTGCGCGAGCGGGGCGGCGGCGAGCAGAAGCGCTGCGGCGCCGGCAAGGCTGGCGCGAGAGGGCATGAACATGGGACTGGTCTCCTGGATTATCGGCGGCGGAACGCCGCGGGATACATATAAGCAGGAGATTGCGGCGTTTTAACGGGTCTCCCAGAGGGTCGGCGCATTTTGTTGCCAGTCCGCACGGTGCAGCAGCGGGGTATCGTCCATGAAGGCGGGGTGACCGAGGCAGAGATAGCCGGCGAACTCCCAATGGGCGGGGACGGCGAAGAGCCGCTCGATCACCGAAGGCTCCAGGATGGAGACCGCGCCGAGGCCGAGATTTTCCGCCCGGGCGGCCAGCCAGAGCGCGAAGATCGCCATCGCGGTGGATTGCTGCAGGGTGAGTTCCATGGTGGCGCGGCCGAGGCGGTGGCCGGCCTCGGGGTCGGTCTCGGTGAACACGGCCAACTGCACCGGGGCGGCGTCCAGCCCGGCGAGTTTCAGTTTGCCATAGGCCTGCGCCTGCTCACCTTCGTAGCTGGCGGCGGCGTTGTCGTTGCAGCGGGTGAATTCGGCGCGCACGGCGGCGCGCAGGGCCGGGTCTTCCACCCGGATCACCCGCCAGGGGCGGGCATTGCCGACGGAGGGGGCGTGGTCCATCGCCGCGCGCAGCCGGGCCAGCACATCCTCCGGCACCGGGTCGGGGCGGAAATGCCGGACATCGCGGCGCCAGAGCATGATGCGCTCCAGAATGGCCGCGTCTTGGTGGGTGAACTCCATCAGCCGCGCAAGGCGGCTGCGAGCCGCGCCCATTCGGCGTCATTGCCGGGCATGCCGAGGCGGATCCAGCGATCGGAATAAGGGAAGATGCGCGACCAGATATGGGCGCGCGCCAGCTTCGCCTGGGTGTCCTGGGCATTCGGCGTGTCATAGAGCCGGAACAGGCAGGTGCCGCCGACCACGTTCCAGCCGGCGGCGGCGGCCAGCTCGTCCATGCGGGGGATTTCGGACATCAGCCGGTTGGTGGTGGCGGTTGCCCAGGCTTTGTCGGCCAGGGCCAAGGCGCCCAGCTCCAAAGCCGGGCCGCAGACCGGCCAGGGGCCGGCGAGCTGGGAGAGGGTGGCGATGTCCGCCTCGCTGCCCAAGGCGAAGCCGAGCCGCATGCCGGCCAGGCCGTAGAATTTGCCGAAGGAGCGCAGCACCACCAGACCGTCGCGCCCGGCCTGCGGGACGAGGGAGTTTGCCGGGTAGGGATCGCCAAAGCTTTCATCCACCACCAGCCGCCCGACCTTGGGCAGCAGCGCCAGCAGGGCGGCGGGCTCGTAATGCCGGCCATCCGGGTTGTTGGGGTTCACCACCACGGCGAGGTCGGCCCCTGCGGTGTCCTCCGCCGTGGCGGCTTCCACCACCTGCCAGCCCAGAGCGCGCAGCGCCGCCGCGTGCTCATTATAGGTGGGGGACATGATTTTCGCGGTGCCGGGTGCGGAGAGCAGCGGCATCAGCTGGATCGCCGCCTGCGCCCCGGCCAAAGGCAGCACCGCGCCGCTGGTGTTGAAGGCCACGCGCGCGGCGTCGATGAGGGTCGCGGTGGCGCTGGCGGTGGGCAGGGCGCTCCAGGCGGCCGGGCTGATCGCCGGGACCGGGTAGGGGACGCGGTTGATGCCGGTGGAGAGGTCGATCCAGTCTGCTTTCGTGCCGCCATACTGGCCGACCGCCCAATCCAGATTGCCGCCATGGTCGCGTTTCATTTCATCCCCCACATTGCAGCGCTGAGCCCCAGCAGGGCCGCCGCCAAGATCAGCGCCCGCCGGTAGAGGGCGAGGGCCGCGTAGATATCTTCCGGGCCCGGGTCGCGGCCATTGGCGTTGATCCAGGGTTCGTTCGCCGCCTCGTTGCCGTAAATGCGGGGGCCGGACAAGCGCAGCCCCAGCGCCCCTGCCATCGCCGCTTCCGGCCAGCCGCCATTGGGGGAGCGGTGATGGCGTGCGTCGTTGCTTGTGACGATCCAGGCAGCGGCGCGGTTGGGGGCGGTGATGATGAAGAGCAGGGCGGTGAGGCGGGCGGGGAGGAGATTGGCGAGATCATCGATGCGCGCCGAGGCCCAGCCGAAGGCCTCATAGCGCGGGGTGCGGTGGCCGAGCATGGAATCGAGCGTGTTGATCGCTTTGTAAGCCGCGATGCCGGGCAGGCCGAACAAAGCGCCCCAGAATAGCGGCGCGATGATGCCGTCCGAGCTGTTTTCCGCCAGGCTCTCCAGGGCAGCGCGGGCGATGCCGCGGGCGTTCAGCCGCTCCGGGTCGCGCCCGACGATCATCGAGACCGCCTGGCGCGCGGCGGGAAGGTCCTGCGCGGCGAGCGGTTTGGCGACGCGGGCGACATGCTCATGCAGCGAGCGGGCGGCGAGCAGCGGCCAGGCGAGGAGCGCGGTGAGCAGCGTGCCGGAGAGCGCCTGCAGCGCCACGCCGAAGAAGATGGCGATGGCGATGACCAGCAGCGCGGTGGCGACACCTTTCAGCCGCTGGGCCGGGCCGTGATTCAGCCGCGCCTCCAGCGCTGAGATCAGTGCCCCGCACCAGGTGACCGGGTGGCCGATGGCGCGGAACACCGCATCCGGCCAGCCGATGGCGGCATCCAGCCCCAAAGCCAACGCCATGGCGAGGGGATGCAGGGTCATGAGGCCAGGTCCAGATTGGTGCAGGTGATGGCGAAATCGCCACCCGGCAGGGCCTCCAGCACGGTGAGGGAGAAGGGGGCGATGGCAAAGGCGAGGCCTTGCGGGATGTCGCCCAATGCCAGGCCGAGGCTAGCGCGGATGATGCCGGCATGGGTGAAAATGAGCGTGTCCTGGGTGAGGGCCAGCAGCGCCGGGCGGGCGCGGGCAGCGAGCTCCAGGAAGGATTCGCCGCCGGGCGGGCAGTGCGCGGCAAGCGCCGCACGGGGCAGGGGGCCGAGATCCGGCAGCGCGGCCAGAGGCTGGCCGTCCCAGGCGCCGAAATCTTGTTCCTGCAGGCGGGGCTCCAGCTGCGGGGCGCGGCCAGGGAACAGCGCGCCGGCGGTCTGGGTGCAGCGTTGCAGCGGGCTGGAGATCAGCGCCGCGTCAGGCGCGAGGGCGGCCAGACGCGCCTGGGCGCGGGCGATCGAGTCGGGGCCGGGCAGGGTGGCGGGCAGGTCCGTGCGCCCGGCGAGCAGGGCGGGTGTGGTGATGGCGGTGTGGCGGATCAGCAGCAGGCGCGGCATGGTCTGGCGTGTCGCAGGGGTGGGCGGGCTTTTCAAGTCTGGCATTTGGTGTTTGGGATTTCAGCCATGATCCTACTCGTCACTGGCGGGGCGCGCTCCGGCAAGAGCCTGTACGCCGAAACCCGCATCCGGGACTGCGCCGGCACGCCGGTTTACATCGCCACGGCGCAAGCCTTCGATGCGGAGATGGCGGCGCGGATCGCGGCGCATAAGGCACGGCGCGGGCCAGGTTGGCTGGATGTGGAGGCGCCGCTGGAACTGCCCCAGGCGCTGCAAGCGGCGCCGGCCGGGCCGGTGCTGGTGGATTGCCTGACGCTGTGGCTCTCCAATCTGATGTTCGCCGAGCGGGATATCGAGGCGCAGACCGAGGCGCTGTGCGCGGCGCTGGCGGCGCGCGGCGGTGAGGTCGCGCTGGTGACCAATGAGGTGGGGCAGGGCATCGTGCCCGAGAACGCGCTGGCGCGGCGGTTTCGCGATGCGCAGGGGCGGCTGAACCAGCGCGTGGCGCAGGCGGCCGACGAGGTGCGGCTGGCGGTGTGTGGCTATACGCTGCGGGTGAAGTAAGGTTTTCCGGACCGGTTTTTGAAGTTGATTGGATGATGATGTCGCACGCTCTGTTTCCCGCTGGCTCCTTTGCTGAAATGCGCGCCCGTCTGGCGGCGTTGCCGCGTTATGACGAGGCCGCCGCCGCCGCCGCCCTGGCCCATCAGAACAGCCTGCTCAAGCCGCCCGGCGCGCTGGGGCGGCTGGAGGAGGTGGCGATTTTCCTGGCCGGGTGGCGCGGCAGCGCGCGGCCGCGGATTGGCAAGGCACAGGCTGTGGTGTTCGCGGGGAATCATGGCGTGTGCGCGCAGGGGGTGAATCCGTATCCGCAGGAGGTCACCGTGCAGATGGTGGCGACGTTCCAGGCGGGCGGGGCGGCGATCAACCAGCTTTGCCGGGCCGCCGGGGCGGATTTGTCGGTGGTGGCGTTGGAGTTGGAGCGCCCGACCGGGGATTTCACCCAAGGGGAGGCGATGAGCGAGGCCGAAGTGCTGGCGGCGATGGCGCAAGGCGCGGACGCGGTGAATGCGCAAGCGGATATTCTGCTGCTGGGCGAGATGGGAATCGGCAATTCCACCGTCGCGGCGGCGCTGGCGGCATCTTGCTTCGGCGGGGTGGCGCAGGATTGGGCGGGGCCGGGTACGGGGTCGGACCATGCCGGGATGGGCCGCAAGATCAGCGCGATCGAGGCCGGGCTGGCGCGGCACCAGGGGGCGCGCGGGCTGGCCGCGCTGGTGGCGTTTGGCGGGCGCGAGCAGGCGGCGATCTGCGGGGCGATTTTGCAGGCGCGGGCGTTGCGGATACCCGTGCTGCTGGATGGCTTCATCTGCACCGCGGCGGCCGGGGTGCTGGAGGCGGAGGCCAAGGGCGCGCTGGATCATTGTCTGGCCGGGCATGTCGGCGCGGAGCCGGGGCATCGGCGCTTGCTGGCGGCGTTGGGCAAAGAGCCGCTGCTGGCGCTGGGGATGCGGCTGGGCGAGGGCAGCGGGGCGGCGGTGGCGCTCAGCGTCGTGCGCGCGGCGCTGGAGGCGCATAATGGCATGTCCACCTTCGCCGAGGCCGGTGTCTCCGACGCATGAGGCCGCGCGCCCGCCTGGATGAGCTGCGGCTGGCCTTCATGCTGCTGAGCCGGTTGCCGATGGGAACATTGGCGCGGGCACCTGCGCTTTCGGACTGTGTTTGGGCTTATCCGCTGGTGGGCGCGGTGGTTGGCGGGGGGACGGGGCTGGTGTTTGCGTTGGCGGCGCGGCTGGGGCTGCCGCCGCTGGCCGGGGCGTTGCTGGCGCTGGGGACCAGCGCGCTGCTCACCGGGGCGATGCATGAGGATGGGCTGGCGGATCTGGCCGATGGCTTTGGCGGCGGTGCGACGCGCGCTGCCAAGCTGGAGATCATGCGCGACAGCCGGATCGGCAGTTATGGCGTGCTGGCGCTGATTTTGGCGCTGGGGATGAAGGCGGCCTGTCTGGCCGCTTTGCCGCCGGCCGGGGCATGGTTGAGCCTGGCCGGTTTGGGGGCGTTGAGCCGTGCTGCGCTGCCGATGGTGATGCTGGCTTTGCCAAGCGCGCGCGAAAGCGGGCTGGGCCAGGCGGCAGGCGGGGCGTTGCGGCGCGGCCCGGCGCTGGCCGGGCTGGTGCTGGGCTTGCTGCTGGCGGGGCTCTGCGCGCTGCCGCATCTGGGCGCGGTGGTGCTCGCGATGGCGCTGGTGAGTGCCGGGATGGGGGCGTTGGCGCGTCAGCAAATTGGCGGCTTCACCGGGGACGTGCTGGGAGCGGTGCAAAATCTGGCGGAATTGGCCGGGTTTTGCGTGCTGGTGGGGCGGTTTTAAGGCTTTTTGAGCCATGCATAAAACGCATAACTATTCTGCTGCGGTGCAAAAAACGTGGCTTTCGAAAGGTTAACCCGTAGCAATCCCAGGGAAGGCCTGGATTTTACCCTTGATGACGAGAC